>CAXXKF010000007.1:0-765239 GCA_963675685.2 Candidatus Auribacterota bacterium | reverse complement strand
AGATATCGATGCTCTCGCTAAAGAACTAAAAAGTGAATTTGGCGATCGGGAAATCAATATCGTATTTTCCGGTATATCACATCCAAAGGACGAACCGGGTAAAGCGATGTTCAAAACAATTCAAGATGCTGTAGCCCTAAAACATCCCAGCATCCATGTAGTATTTGTTGAACAATACGATATCTCCGTTGCCAAATATGGCGTGCGAGGAACGGATATATGGTTGATGATGCCAGTAGAAAAAATGGAGGCTTCATCTACCAGCCACCAAAAAGCTCTCGGTGCGGGTACATTAATTATCAGCAGTTTTGACGGGGCAATGATTGAGGAAGTGGTCGATCTTGAAGTCGATCCAGCCAATGCTAACGGCGCTTTCATCACTCCTCTTATCTTAAACCGTTCAGTTCCAAAAGATAAAGTTAATATTATTTCCGGTCACGAAGTAGATTACGGCATGGGATTTTATAGCAGGCCTACAATATCAATCAAGGATGGAGAACCTTATACTCCTGTTGCAATGATTGCCCGGGATGATTCATACATCATTATTGACGAAATTATCTCCGATATATCGCCTGAAAATCTTCTGGCATTACAGGAAAGCAATCCAATCCATTTACAGGAATCCGATTTCGATATATCCATGGCAATCACTGAAGATGGTACTATTTCACAAGAAGGCCTTAATAAACTCCTGTATAAAAGCCTCGATCCTTTTACAACAAGTGAACTGATGACCTTGTATAATGAAAATCGTGCACCATGGTACAATCTTCTTTACCAAAAAGTTAAGTCAATAGCAAATGTATACTACAGCGCTCAACAGGGCAATATTCAGTCTCAACAACAATATGCCACTATGCTGCGAAATTCAGTACGTAGAACCTATGAAGTAGATATCAGGCGTATGGCCCTCGAATACATACAGTTTATGTATTCATCTATTCTGGAAGAGAATAAAAAACGTGCAGAAAACGGAACCACTTTAATAGAACAAATTATACCTGAAGATTTTCTGCTCGAAAAAATCAAAAGACGCAGAGCAGATATGTTGAAAGCAAAACATGACGAATTCTCTTACAACCTCGGGCAACGCATGACCTGGGGGTATATTGGAAGACAACATGTCGGCTCATTTTTTCAAGGTGTAAGCACATCTGCAAAAGATACAGACGGTACCCATATCGCCCAAACCCCCCTGACTGTTGAGGTTGATATTGCACTGGGACTGGTTGTTCAACCTGACGATTTTGAAGTGGAGCTATATTACTCCTTACCCGGAACACCACAACAAATGGTTCCTATGCAACTCAGTAAAGTCATTGATCCCAGCACAAAACAGTATCGCTACAGCGCAACTTTCACTCCGGAACAAGCAGGAGATTACCAACTAAACGTGGCATTGCGCCCTACAAATATATTTCTATTACACTACTTGAATTTAGCACAGGCAAACAAAGGCAAACAGTCATTGCCCAAACATCAGCAGCAACAGATTGACGAAGCAAATAAATTGATTGATGAAACTGTTGACCTTGCTTTCATGAAATGGTCTGATCCTCAGGCATTAACTGTTATCGAGCCTGTAACTCCGTCTCCTGCTATCGCAGGTATAGAGCAGGCAACCAAACGACGGCTGGTGGAATCAAGTTTGTAAAACGCCCTTATTACATATCGCTTCATTGGGTCATTCCATATTGAGAGGAATGACCCAAATTTTTATCACAACACTTCTTATTAAACTCATCTTTGTGCCATTAACGACACACTCAACCACCCCAAACCGTGTCTTTTTGTCTCATTTGCCACATTTAACACAACCCAAACTAACCCTTATGTATCTTTATATTAAACACTTATATCTTATTGCAAAAATTGGCATCTGGAATGCTTTATTATAAGCCGTGAACAACCGTAACCACCATTTTGAGAAAGGAGGAGTTACTATGGAACTTATCAGAAGGCAAAAAGACAAAGGATTATTAAGTGACTTGTTTGACATCAGAGATCAATTCAACAGAATGTTCGACACACCGCTCCAGAATTTTCTTTCATCGGAAGAGCGGCCGGGATTGTTTGCTCCGGAAGTCGACATTACCGGTACTGACAACGAAATAACCATCACAGCTGATTTACCGGGAATCGACGTAAATGACGTAAAAATTGACGTGCGCGATAACGTTCTGACCATCAGTGGTGAGCGTAAAGAAGAATCGGAAAAGAAAGAGAAAAACTGCTATCGAAGCGAACGCTTCTTCGGATCATTCCAGAGATCATTTGCGTTACCGGATGGTCTGGATCAGGAGAAAGTCAAAGCAGCATATAAAAACGGTGTATTGACAGTCACTATTCCCAAGTCTGAAAAAGTAAAACCTAAACAAATCAGCATCGATATTGAACAGTAAAACAAACCATGGCTGGCAGGATTTTCAACGCTCCTGCCAGCCATGTATAACAAAAAATTAGAAAATCACAATTCATTTTTTAACTTTTATTTCAACCGACATGCTGGATATATTCTCTAAAGAGTACACAAGACAAACGTTAGCATAATAATATCAAGCAAAAAGGAGTAAACGATGGTTAAGGCTTATGTATTGATTGTTAAAGACGACAAATTAAAAGCTTAAACTGCCACCGAAATTACCGCCGGTGGCGGTTTCTTTTATCACAATTTCCTCCAGAACTTTACGACATAACACTGATATCAGAAATTATACTCTAATTTGGAAATTTTTCATTTGATCGCTTTTCTTCTGCAAAACCAGATCGTCATACCAAATGCCGATAACAGCAATGCCCCCGGTTCGGGTACACAACGAGCTTCGAAATCAATTCCAGTTACATATGGTCCGTCAACACCATCAGCTTCATTATTTAACATCAGGTCGACTACTACCCAGCGCGGCTGAAAATCCCATACAGCGTGATAACAATACAGGTTATACCCCGAATCAAGCAATGACTGTTCTTCCGGCGTGACAAGATCATTGCGGATAGTCAGGTTAGTTGTCTCAGACTGAGAAACAGTCCCCACTGCCCACCAGCCATCAGGTTCGATAAATGTAGCCAGATCAAGGGGAGGTTCAGGAATATTCGGGTCATTCCACCATCCAAATTGAACATCAATAAACTGATAAGGATCATTGAACAACGCAAAAAAGGTTAGATCAACTTCTTTGGAGTTGTAATCAGGGTTCCATCCGCCTTCCATATCATCTACGATAGTCACAATATCGACTATATTAAACATTACTGACGACAAATAAAGGTTACCTATAGCGTATCCACCAGGTGGATTGGGGTTAGCTATTTTGTCATATTCATCCAACATGTTTGTCGTGGTTATAAGCCAGTTGTTTGGAATATCCTCGAAGTATGGATCATGAATCTCATTAGGTACACCTTCGATGCTCCTTGCATGAACAGACGAACAGAATAAAACAATGATAGATAAAGAAATAACCCACCTTTTCATTCTACACCTCCTGATTGATTTTTAACAACTGACATATATTAAATCATATTATTTTATTTATGTCCATATTTTTTAGACACAATTTATGTTATTTTCTCAGTAAGTCCACTACAACATATAATTATTAAGTCATTATTTTAAGTTGCTAATCAATCCATAAAAACGTAAGATTCGCCATTATAATTGATACATCTTTTAACTTGCATATACTTGTTTAATCTCCTAGAATCAATGTAAGTATTCTTGCCTCACAGAATGAATAATTGATCTTCACACCTTGATTTTGACTATCCAACCATCAATATGGAGGTACATCATGATGAAACGCCAAATTATCTTTCTAACTATTTCCTTGCTTATAGTATTCACAGCATCGGCATCTGCGCTTGATAATGGCTATCAAATCGGCACCCCTTTTACGATAAATACTAATGCTAACAATAACACCGTCATTAAAGCCGCATCCACTAACGGTGATACATTTCTTGTTACCTATCTAGTTGACTACACTACACTATACGCTCAACTCATCGGGTCAAACGGATCACTAATAGGTGCTCCGTTTACACTCGCCGGAGTGGGTGGAGATATTTCTATCGCTTCAGACGGCAACAATTATCTAGTAGCATTTACGTATAACGATAACCTCTATGTATTACGGATGGATAACTCAGGAACTATAATCACTCCGATATCCTCTATCAGTTCTTCTACCACCGAAGAATACGAGAATCCACATGTCACCTTTAACGGCACACAATATCTGATTGTATGGCAAAAACAATGGACAGAAGAAGGAAACTACATCAACGCCGTTTTCGGAAGAATCTTAGATATCAACGCATCACCCGTGGGCCAGGAATTTCAAATCAATCAGAATATCATTGATGATAACTATTTACTTCCAATTAAAGCAGCCTCTAACGGAAATAATTTTTTTGTGGTCTGGACATCAACACGCCCGGGTACCAAACATGTAGTAGGACGTTTATTAGACGCAAGCGGACAACCATTAACGGATGAATTACAACTTAACACCTTAAATGAGGCCATAAGCGAAGCGCCTCGTATCGTATACAATGGGGATCTGTATCTTATTTTCTGGGTTTACCAAGAAATTATGACTTCTCCTACCGCATTTCCTGTAATGATGCGCCAGTATGATGCACAAGCAAATCCACTTAGAGAAGAAGTTAAGGTCGCTCGTGTGAGGAATGTATGGTCAAGCCCGAGTTATTCCATTTCTCCGGGTACGTTCCAAGGCAATTTTTTATGTTTTCATGGATATAATTTTGACATATCTTATAATACATACGCTCAGTTCATCGATAGCAATGGGTTCTCTTGTGGCAGCGAATTTTCACTCAAAACTGACGTCTACTCATACTCCGATATTGTTAAAAATGGTGAGACTTATTTATATCTCTACATAATTCCATCAACCCATTTTTTTGGAGTTATCATTAGTCCCCTATCCAACAATATAACCATCACTCAGCAACCACAAGACGCTACAACTTACACGAATGAAGACGCGATATTCAGCGTCAGCGCCAACTCATCGGCTGGTGCAGTATCGTATCAATGGTATAAGAATCACGAACCGATCGATACAACAAGCACAATTCTTTTCCAGAATGCACAGTTAACCGATACACACACTTTTTTCTACTGTGATATACAGGACACCGCAGGCGGGTTTGTTCGCACTAATGCAGGAGTTATGACAGTTTTGCCACCGCTTTTCACCGTATCTATTCAAGGTCCATCATATGTCTTTGGCGGGAGAAACGCTGCTTTCACTGCTACCGCTGATTTTGGCGATGACAATATATTCGATGTTACAGAATTTGTAGAATGGATCATTTCGCCAACAGATCTTGGCACAATCAATTTGGATGGATTACTTGCGACAAACTTTGTCACCGAGTTCGAAACCGGACTAATTAAAGCAACCCTGACAACCGACGGTGAAACACACTGGGCATACTGTACGATCAATATCGACTTGCCTTTTCAGGTAACCGCTATGACACCTGCACCGGAATCTACCGAGTCAGCCGCGCCACTTGAAATTGTGATTACCTTGAGCGATACACTCAATCCTGCATCAGTAATTACTGAAAACTGCCTGTTTATAAAACCCGGATCAGACGGTCTGTTCGGTACTGCCGATGACAGCACATTGCCATGTGTTCCTTCTCTGACAGGTGCTCAAGAAATCACATTGGATATCAGCGAACTTCTATTACCAAACGGTGATTATCAAATAAAACTAACCGGCATAACCAATCAAAACTTAACTCCGCTGGATGGAGAATTCAGCGGTTCATTTCCGTCCGGGAACAATGTTCCGGGTGGCGATTTCACTGCTACTTTTTCTATCGAAAGGCTTATTACATCCGGCATTATCTTCAATGATAACGATACCGTTACCCTCACATGGGATGAATTCAGAGACGGTACCGTATACGTTGTAGAATATACCGATGACCTTGTAACATGGGCTCCGGTTCCACCAATAGAGCAATGGCCCATTTCTGAAACTACTTGGACTGGCGGTTCATGGATGGGATTTGACGATCGATTTTTCAAAGTCGTGGGCATCGTTCCGTCAATTTATTCCGTATCACCAAATTACGGTTATCTGGGTGATTTTTCACACGATGTCACTATAATCGGTTTCGGAGCACAGCTTGATGATCCCAACCTGACAGTCAGTTTTGGAGACGGTATAACAGTACACTCGGTTACAGTACTTGGGGCGTCACAGATCATCGTCAATATCAGGATCAGCTTGCTGGCTGACGTTGGTTTTCGCGATATTACTATAACCACATCAGAAAAAATCTATATCAAGGAAGATGCTTTCGAAGTGTTAGCAGAGTAATAAAACACTTCTGGATATTTTCCTCACGCACCTGCTACATGAGAATATTCATGCGTCATGTCAGGTAGGGTATCTTTTACAAAATCGACGATATTGATCGACAGGCGTTGTCTCTTTTCTAAAAAACTGTGGACATACTCGACTGAATGGCGGTATGCCTGCCAATACTCGTATGGATGCTTTGCCGGATTGTCGGGATCTTTGCCGAACGGACGATGATCCTTGAGTGTGGCGTTTTGTTCATAATGCGAAAACCTGTCCTGAAGTGTATGCAATCCTTTACCCAGCCAGAATAACGCGTGATCCGAATGCACAGCCAGATATAAACACATCTTGAGAAAATCTTCCGACTTATCACGGGTATGCGGTAAATAATGTTGATGCTTATAAAAATGTTCTTTGGAATCGGCTTGCATATTAGCCGCAATGCATACTTTCCACTCCTGACGGGTAAATCCACATTTTTTTAAAGCCTGGCGAGTTAGATACACATGCCCGCTTGTAGAAAAAATCTGAAGGGGGTCTGCCCATGAACTTTTAAATGCTATCCGAAGCACATCGTCTAACTTCCATATTCCATCAGTTATAGAATATCCCACAAGGTAACGTATTTTTCGCTTTATAAAAGGGATGGAGGTTCTTCTGATAAACTGACGCACCACGACTTTGTACTCTTTAGTTTCAAATACCACTTCACTGTTTTTGAGCCTCATATATACTACCCCTTTTGGCAAGCTAAGACTGATTTTTCATATAGGGTAATACATAATTATTATATCTTTTTTACAGATTAATAAAAATGGTTGGAATTGTGTTAGAAATACGTTTTATACATCTATGGTATTACATTCAATATGTATTGTATATATTGCGGCTGCTTAGGAATTCTCTGCCTGATGATTCTCGTCATGTTTATATTGGTAGGTTATGTCTTCAATATACGTATTTAGTCGTTTTACTTCCATCTCGACATCGGATTTCTGAGCTATGGACAATTTTTGCTGCAATTTTTTCATCAATTGCATTCGTTTTTTGTGACATGAATTAATTATCTGCAGCAAACATTTGTCACAACCTTCCTTGTTGCCTACCTTTGCATACAAATAGGCGGCAAGCTCAAGTATTTTATATGTACCTTTGTCACTGAGATTATAATCCTCGCTGGCGGCATGTACGAAACATTCTGCTGCTTTAGTAACAGCCTCCGCCTCGTTCTTTGGTATCCAGTTCCATATGGTATAACATTTTCTTATAAGAGATGCGTTTTCACTCCCAGCTTCTTCTCGAGCGGCATCGAGATGAGTCAAAATTTCTTCTGTTTTTTCGGCTAATCGCCTGGTAGCCTCTTCAAGGAATAATACAATCGAATACACCTGATCGCTGTTTTCCGAATTCATAGAATCTATTTGATTTTCAACCTGTTTATTCAGATTATGGAAGTTACGCAGTGTATCAAGCATATTAGAAACGATAGGAGCGACACCATTTTGCGAAGTTTCGTCTTTATCCTCTGTTCCAAAATGTTCACGATAAAGCCATGACAAACGCAAATATAATCTTCCCAACAGCGCCGAACTATTTTCTACTTCCTCACGTTCCAGCAACAAGCTTTGATAATACAAAGTTAAAATCATGCCCAGTATAGCGGTTTCATGAGTATGGTTTGTTTGGTTTGCGACAAAAACAGCGCCTATCTTTGTGATCAGATCTTTTTCCATACCGGATATACTATCTAGTTTTTCTTTCAGATAGCGCATATGCCGTTTAAACGACATTTTCTGTTTTTCAGTAAAGATATCAACAAAATTGCTATAGAAACATTTGGGGCACATCACGATTGCGTATAAATACGGATTGATATGCTGCCACTGCTCATCAGTCCATTTCCACTCGCTTACGTACTGGTCTTTTTCCTGACTGACAGGAAAATATTTACCAAAAACCTCACTTATTATTGCAGACACTTCGCTGATCTGCGTACATACAGGACAGGTTATCTGCTTTGATTGAAACGGATTTAACATTTTATCGCTCTTTCAGATTGATTAAAATTATCAGCCCATTTTAACTATAATATGCAAACTTATGGTTCATAATAGCATGTGATATCATAGATAATATCGACAGTTTTAAGCAACCCATTAAGTGTTTTTCTACTGTCACACAGCCTACTTATAAAGTAATTCTCAGGATAGTATAGTCAATAATATTACAAAAGGTTTCGATTATTCAGCGATAAGTCTTAACCCAATAATCCCTGAAATAATGAGGAGGATACAACATATCTTAACTACAGAAACTGGTTCGGCAAGAAATATCATGCCTATAACAGCTGTACCTATAACGCCTATGCCTGTCCATACCGCATAACCGGTTCCGACAGCAATTGACTTAAGCGCAATTGACAAAAAGACAAAGCTCAATACCATCATTATAATAGTATACACAGTAATCCATGGACGCGAAAAACCTTCACTCAATTTTAGCCCCACCGCCCAAGCTACTTCCATCAATCCGGCTATAAACAGGTATATCCACGCCATAGTTACTCCGTTAAATTTTATTGACGCGACCGTTCAGCCAACAACAAAATATCTTTGAGTTGGTCTTCGTTTTTAGCTTCCAACCATAACTTCGAAAATTCCCTATGGTGAACGATCTGCGCAATCGCAGCAAGGGCTTGCAAATGGAAATTACGTTCATCCTGTGAACCTGCAAGGATAAAAATAGCTTTGACATCATCGTTTTCGGCAGAAAACTTAATACCAGCTTTGTTACGGACAATACACATAGCAAACCGTTTTTCACCGGGTACAACAATATGTGGAATAGCAATGAATGGTGTAATTGCAGTGGAGGATTCCGCCTCACGATCCCGTAACAAACTAAACAGGTTATCTTCTGCTAATCCGAGAGGCTGTCCGTACTTTTTTGCGACGTACTTAAAAAATGTATCGACAGTCATTGACTCAGTGACATCATGAACTGGCGATTTTTCAAGCAATAAATGAAACCTGTCTTTTTGAAGTTCATCCCGATGAGTAATGATTTCTCGCAGTTCGCTTTCAAGTGTATTCGATGTCAATTTCCGGTTAACAATCCTTTCGATAAGATGAAGCAACGCAAATTCCTGCGACTGCTTTTTTCTTCCATACAAAAAATAACAAAGCGACGCTAATACGATCACAACTACACTGACTTCAATAGCAACCGCTCCCATATCAATAATAAGTAACGAAAATAGGATAATAGATACAATCTGCGTCAACGGGTATAATGGCGTTTTATAGGTAGGGCGATAATTTTGTATATTACTTTCGCGCAATATAATTACCGCTACATTAGTAAAAATATACGTCGTCAGAATTACTACCGAAGCAAACTTAACCAGTATTTCCAAATTAAAAAATAACGCTACGCCGATCAACAGAGCAGTCAATATGATTGCAACAACAGGCGCCTTTTGTTTACCTATTGTTCTTCGAATAAATAGCGGAAGCAAATTGTCCTCACTTAATGCCAGCGGATAACGCGACGCCGAAAGTATCCCAGCATTGGCAGTGGTAACAAATGCCAGCAATGCCGCTATCGATATAATGATAAACCCCGGGCGGCCAGCAAATATTTGCGCCGCATCGGCTATCGGGGTAAGTGTCTCACTTAATATTTCAGCAGGAAGTAAACCCACTGTTGCAACAAGCATAAATGAGTAAAAAATACTTATAACAATAACCGCCCCAATCATTGCCCTTGGAATATTTTTTGTAGGGTTCTTAACTTCTTCAGAGATACTTGCTATATTGAGCAAACCGCCAAATGATACAAACACAAACCCTGCGGTAGAAATCAAGCTGTTCAATCCATGGGGTAGCGCTGGAACAAAATGTGATGGAATTATCTCGGGTATTCCTCCGACGATAAACCATATCATCAAGGCAAACAACCCTATCACCAGTATAACTTCAAGCCTACTGGCTGCTTTGACTCCCACAATATTGATAATAACGAACAATACACACAAAGATACAGCCGATATCAGAATCGGAATTTGAAAGGTCAGATACAGCAATTCTGAGATACCGAATACGGCAAACGCACTTTTCAAAGAGAGCGCAAACCAACTCAGTAACCCTGAAATCGTCCCGGCCATCGGGCCCAGGCTTCTGTTAATAAAAAAATAGTCCCCGCCCGCTTTGGGCATTGCTGTAGCTAACTCTATGATACTTAAAGTACCTAACAACGCCAGAATTCCCGCGATAAAATACGACAGAAACACAAACGGACCGCTAAGATTAAATGCAACTCCAGGCAGAATAAAAATACCTGAGCTGATCATTGCACCACATGCGATACAAAACACATCCAAAAATCCGAGTTGTTTGTGTAAATGGCTACCCTGCATATTACCTCCATTTTGGTCATATCAACCAATGATACGGATCTTGTACATTTCTATGCAATAATTTTGCGATGGATAAGCTTTAGAAGATACTCTTATTTAAAAACTTCTTTAAGTAAATCTGTTACACGCGCTGCCGGATCGGTACGGATCTTCCGTTCCTGTTGCGCCATGACATAAAATAAACCGTCTATTGCTTTTTCGACAACATACCGGTCTATATCAGGAAGAGGAATGTTTTCGGAAAATGGTATTTTTTTATATTGATCCAGCAATGAATTGTATTGTTTCGTGATATCATATTTATTCATAGTTGAACGGGCTACAGGCATAAACTTTTCTACCAGTTTTTCGTGAGTCGTTGTCTTGAAATATTCTGTAGCAGCCGTTTCGCCACCTTTATAAATATTCATGACGTCGTCAAAAGAAAGGTTCATGATAGCATCGACAAAAATATCTTCCGCCAGTGGTACTGCGTGTTCAGCGGCTCTGTTCATACTTAATACAAATTCATCAATTTTGGGTCCCACTGCGATAACCCGTAATGCCTTTTCAATAACCTGCATTTTTTCGGGCAACTCTATTTTGATCGCTTCATTATTGAAAAAACCATTCTCTTTTCCTGTCAATTTTACCGCGTTATCAACTGCTACCCGTAACGCTTCACGAAGCCCGCTTGCTATTTTTGTTTCGCTTAAACTAGTTGAGCGCAATAAAGAAGATTTCTCCAAAAAGCCCGCGCTATTACACAGATTTTTCGGGCTAACAACGCATAATACAGCTATAAATACAAGCAATCTAACTCGCATAACTTCCTCCATGAAAATCATCTATTAATATTATATTGTGATATGCAAGAAACGTCACATCCATATCACAAATAGTTTAAAAATATTGTCTATTAATAAAGATGTTTTTACAAGATTTTTCTCACAAAAACCGAAAGGCCCGACGCGCAATCGCTCGCGTCAGGCCTTTGGAGGTATTCGCCAAACCAGGGTACAACAGGCGAACCTATTTTTTTGAAGCTGTATATTTGGTGTGTAATAATTGATGCGACAACTCGCTTAAAGGTTCACCAAGAAATTCTTCGTAAATCTTAGTAATTTCAGGATTCTCATGTGACTTACGCAGTTTTTTACCTTCATCTTCTTTTAAAATAATACTCATGCGCTGATTGCGAACTTCATCGGTGGTGAATCTAGGTTGCCCACCTCCGCCAATACATCCGCCAGGACAGGTCATCACTTCTATAAAATGACACTCTTCTTTGCCGGTTTTTATGGCGTTAATAAATTCTCTTGCTTTACCAAGACCATGCGTCACTGCCACTTTCAAAGTCACTCCTTCAAGGAACGACCATTCAGGCAGAGTGCCGGTTATCTGGAATTCCACACGTTTAATGCCAATCAAACCTTCTATCGGTTTGATATGCAAATCTTCAAACGGTAATGTCCTGCCAGTTATGATCTCATAAGCTGTACGCAATGCAGCTTCCATTACCCCACCGGTATTGGCAAAAATATCGGCAGCTCCGCTACCTTTACCCATTGGAGCGTCAGCCAGTTCTTCTGGCAATTGGTCAAACACAATACCTGACTCTTTTATCATCAATCCCAGTTCACGGGTAGTGAGCACATAATCCACATCCTGCATCCCGCTGTCGCTCATCTCAGGACGTATGGCTTCCGACTTTTTGGCGATACAAGGCATGATAGATATGACCACAATATCCTCAGCCTTTTTACCAAGTTTCTTAGCGTAATAGGTTTTTGCCACCGCGCCAAACATCTGTTGAGGTGATTTGCATGACGATATGTTAGGTAACAGGTCGGGATAATTATGTTCAGCATACCGTATCCATGCGGGACAACAACTGGTAAACTGTGGCAGAGGAACATCTTGTTTATCTTTGAACGCTTTTTTCAAGCGAGTCAGAAATTCCGTTCCTTCTTCCATGATGGTTAAATCAGCGGCAAAGTTGGTATCAAAAACCGCGTCAAACCCCAATCGTCTTAGCGCGGCGACCATTTTACCTGTTACCGCTGTTCCTGTTTCATATCCAAAGCATTCCCCGATAGAAGCACGAATTGCAGGAGCGGTTTGCACCACCACAAATTTATTAGGATTATCGAGTGCTGCCCACACCTCGGATATATGATTGTTTTCAGAAATAGCCCCTACCGGGCACAATGCGGCACATTGACCACACTGTACACAGAATACATTTTCCAGATCAGTGGCGAATGCCGGACCGATAGATGTCTCAAAACCGCGATTTTGTGGGAACAAAGCGGCAACTCCCTGAATCTGGTTACACATGGTAACACAGCGACGGCATAAGATACATTTCGAATTATCTCGCAACAATCCGGGGGTACTTTCGTCAATTTTCTTCGATTTCTTATCACCTGTAAACCGTACATCCAGAATACTCAACTCATTTGCCAGTTTACGCAATTCACAATCGGCGAATCGGTTACAAGTTTGGCATACACCATCGTGTTCAGACAAAAGCAATTCAACCATCATCCGGCGGTACTGGCGTACTCGCTGGGTATTGGTGAACACTTTCATTCCGTCACGAACTGGAGTCACACACGAAGGCAGCGGCGTTCTGGCGCCTTCAACGTCAACAACACAAACACGGCATGCACCGACTGCATGCAAATCTTCAAGAGCACATAACGTAGGTATTTCAAAGCCAGCATTCTTAGCGGCGGCAAGGATGGTTGTACCTTCAGGTACCGATACATCCACGCCGTTAATAGTCAGGTTTGGCATGATTGGAATCTCCTTTTATGCTAAAAAATTATCTTTCAACCGTTGTTTTACCGTAATCACATCGCAGACAACGTTTTGCTTCACGAACAGCCTCACCTTCGGTCCAGGGCTGTTCGACTTCATTAAAGTTGTTCTTGCGTTTGATTACCGGAACAAGCCTCATTGCAACTCGCGGGTCATCCGATATATCAGCATCAGGATCATAGCCTGTATCTACAACCTGCTCTTTCCGCCAGAAAGCATGGCTTTCTCCGGTTAGATATTTATCGATTCCCACAGCGGCTCGTTCTCCGCCCGAAACAGCCTGCACCACAGACGATGCACCGGTTATACAGTCACCTCCGGCAAATATCCAGGGTATGGATGATTGTCCCGTTACAGGGTTTGCCTCGATCAAATTGTTACGGCTCAGTTTCAAACCTTCAATATCAAGCATTTTGCCGGGGTCCATATACTGTCCGATAGCAGTTATGACCTGATCGCATTCCATAATACAATCAGCTTCGCCCATATCCTGAGGACGCCTGCGTCCTGATCGGTCGAATTCACCCAAAGTCATACGCCTGTATTTGATACCGGTTACAACGCCGTCTTTTTGCATAATCTCCACAGGAGAAACCAGCAATTCAAATTTCACACCTTCTTCCTCAGCGCAATCTACTTCTTCGGCATAGGCAGGCATCTGATTGCGTGTACGACGATACATCACGGTTACCGATTCGGCACCAAGCCGTAACGCCGTGCGGGAAGCATCAATAGCGGCATTTCCACCACCAATAATGACTACCCGTTTCTTAACCGGTACTGAACCGCGGATATTATATTGACGCAGATATTCGATCGCATCAAAGACGCCGTCGGAATCTTCACCCGGTACATTCAGGCGCATACCATTTGGCGCTCCGACTCCGACAAACACTGCATCATAGCCATCATCTTTCAACTGTGATAAAGAAACATTGTCGCCAAGTTTCATGCCGGTTTCTATGGATACACCCATATTCTCAATCATACGTATCTCACGCGCCAGTTCCTCACGCGGTAAACGATATGCAGGAATCGTCTGCACCAGCATACCACCCGGACGCGGTTCGGATTCAAAAATAGTCGGGCGATACCCGAGACGCGCAAGAAAATACGCACACGATAACCCTGCAGGCCCTGCTCCGATTATAGCAATCTTGCGTTTTGCGTTCTGTGCATTTTCCTTGAATTCCGGCAACTGTACTGTCACTTCCTGCTCAACCATAAAGCGTTTGAGTCCTCGAATCGAAACCGGCTCGTCTATACTAGACCGACGGCATTTGTCTTCGCAGGTATGAAAACAAACACGGGCACAAACTGATGCAAACGGATTGCGGTCACGATGCAATCTCAGAGCTTCGGCATACCGTTTTTCGCCAATTAACGATACGAAACCCGGTATATCCACATTTGCCGGACACGCGTTTTGGCATGATGCCCGTACCAGCGACGGACAGATACTCGCAGGACAATATTTGTCACGGATATGCATAATGTATTCTGTGAAAAAATGTTTCATGGTAGACAGTACAGGGTTCGGCGCTGTTTGACCAAGCCCGCATAATGCGGTATCTTTAATCATGACGCCCAGTTCCTGCAGCATATCCAAATCTTCAGGTGTTCCTTCGCCCCCACATATACGAGTTAAAACTTCTAACATTCTCTTGGTACCGACACGGCATGGTGTACATTTGCCGCATGACTCTTCCTGAACGAATTCAAGGAAATAACGCGCCACATCGACCATACACGTATCATCATCCATGATAATCAAACCGCCTGATCCCATAATGGCACCAAGCTCGTTGAGCGATTCATAATCCAGCTGTACATTGAGATATTCTTTCGGCACGCATCCACCCGACGGACCGCCAATCTGAGCGGCTTTAAAATCGCCTCCGGTTGTTATACCGCCTCCGATATCGTAGATCAGATCGCCAAGCGTTGTACCGATTGGAATTTCGACCAGTCCCGTATTATGTACAGCACCGGCAAGCGCAAAAACTTTGGTTCCTTTACTTTTATCAGTACCTAAAGAAGCGAACCAATCAGCTCCTCTGGTAAAAATAACAGGGATATTCGCGAATGTTTCGACATTATTAAGTAAGCTCGGTTTATTCCATAACCCTTTATCAGCAGGAAATGGAGGACGAGGACGAGGTTCACCACGGTTACCCTCTATAGAAGCAATCAACGCGGTTTCTTCCCCACAGACAAACGCACCGGAACCCATACGTATTTCCAGATCAAAACTAAAATTCGTTCCAAGAATTTTTTCACCAAGCAACCCGCAATCACGTGCCTGCGAAATAGCATTGTTCAGACGTTCAACCGCCAACGGGTACTCTGCACGAACATAAACATATCCCTGTGAAGCGCCTATGGCGTAACCAGCTATGGCCATTCCCTCGATAACGCTATGGGGATCGCCTTCAAGGATACTGCGATCCATAAACGCGCCCGGATCGCCTTCATCCGCATTACATAAAACATATTTGATTTCACCGGGTGTTTTACTTGCAAAACCCCATTTCATACCAGTCAAAAAACCCGCGCCACCACGGCCGCGCAAGCCGGATTTAGTAACATCCTCAATTATCTGCTCTGATGTCATCCCTTCCAGTACTTTGAGAAGACCTGTATAGCCTTCTTTTGCGATATATTGATCTATCTCAAGCGGATCAATGGTACCACAGTTTCGCAGAACAACTTTTTCCTGCTTTTTGAAAAATGGTATGTCCTGCATTTTAGGAATGGGGGCGCCGGTCAGAATTTCTTTATGGACCAATCGCTGGACAACTTTACCATTCATAATATGCTGTTTGACGATTTCAGGCACATCTTCCGGTTTGACGTTTTCATAAAACACACCGTCAGGTTGGATTGTTACAACCGGCCCGGCGGCGCACAACCCCTGACATCCGGTCTCAATAACCGTTGCCTGATCGCCAATATTGTTATTCATGATTTCCTGCCGAAAAGCCGCACTGACATCAAGCGACCCTGACGCGAGGCATCCACCACCGGCACAGACTAAAACCTGCATCTTCCTGCCGGAGCCTGTTTGCAATCCTTTTTTATATGTAGTGAAATCGGATATCGATTTAAATCGCTGAGCCATATCAGTTCATCTCCTTTCCAGAAGTATCTTTTTCACGGTAATACTTGAGAATATCCTTGATTTTGGTTCCTTTGACGCGCTGGTGGATATCATCATTAATGGTAATTACGGGAGCTAGCCCGCACGCGCCAAAACACCGCGCTATGGAAAGGGTGAACATCCTGTCTTCGGTGGTTTCACCGACATCAATGCCCAATTCCTGTTTGAGGGTTTCGAGGATCTGTTTGCCGCCACGGACATAACAGGCTGTGCCAAGGCATACCCGTATGATATATTTACCGCGAGGGGTCGTTGAAAAAAATGAATAGAAACTCACAATTCCGGCTACTTCGCTATAGGATTTATTGAATCCTGAACTAAGATAGCGCACCACATGATCAGGCAGATATCCCAGCAGGTTCTGCACAATTTGCAAAGCAGGAATTAATCCGCCCGGCTTATCACGATATTCTTCGATAATGTCATCCAACCGTTTCGTGATTTCTTCTTCAGACAGTGTACAAGCACACCCAGAGCATTTCGGGTCGTTCATAACATTCCACTCCCTTCGTGTAAGTTTCTTTCAAATAACATCCTGATTATTAAGTAGTTGCATAAGATGCAGCAGAAGGAGCTTACATAGTAGCACAGATAAATAAATCAAGCAATCAATTTAATTGATATTTACGATTAACATGTGATTTACATCTATAACGGAGATTCTTTATGGTGTAATGAAATGATTAGCATAATGATATCGCAATTCATTGTTTTACGCGATTTGATGAGCTTTTCTATAGTTTACTATTGATTTTAAGTTGTCATTTTATACTAATATGCGTTACATGTTAGTATAAAAAATATTTAGGATACTCTGAAAAATAGCCGAACAGCACTTGCGTCATTGCGAGCAAACGGAGTTTGCGCGGCAATCTCAGCTAGTTGAGCATTGGGATTGCTTCGTCGCTTTGCTCCTCGCAATGACGTTTTTTAATTTTTCAGAGGTTCCTTTATATAAATGATGATATAAAGCTGAAAATATATCTGATGCTTAGTTGTAGGAAAGATCGATAATTATGGAGTTGGTGTATTGCCCATAAGCGTTAGGATCGCTGGCATTAAGCAACTGTTCTTCTCCGATAAAAATAGAGAAATACAGTTCTATGAAGTGAGTTCCGAGCCCTTTTTCCGAATCGGTCAATACACGCCATGTATCGAGATCTGTCGGATCCATGACAATCGCGCCTTCCGCGGCCGGTTCTGTAGCATGCTCTAACACAGGGATAAACAACCATGCCGGTTCTTCGCCGATTGCAACACGGCCGTCCTCCGGATCAAAGAAATTATCGCCCTGCTGATAACCATCGCCATCGAGGTCAAACGGATATTCTCCTGCACCGCTACCTTCGATAAATGGCCCATCAGATTCCAATAACAATCCACCTATATCGCCATCGCCGTTGAAATCATATCCTTTGAAAAAATAGTCATTATCAATCGGAGGATAGCCATCAGCAGCATAGGTAGGGTTCACAATTCCCCCCGACGAACTAAAAAAACCAGCAGGACCATAGTTACCGCACCATACTTTGACCGGTATGGCAAATTGCGGATATATCGTATCAGAATTTGAATCATATCTGATTAACCCGTTGCGGGTAATTGGATATGTTTGCTGTGCGGCATTCTTCATCTCTGATGCTGTATAAATAGAAAGCACCCATGGTTCTCCAGCATTACCAAAGTATACTGTAACCGGCGTCAACGCCTGATTTACCACCTGTCCTTTGATTGAACCCGTATTCGCTATTGGAGAGGCCAAGTTAAGAGTACTGGTATCAAGATACAAGATAACATCGCTAGATGATGTTGGCGCAAGGCTCATATCATCAATATAAAATGAAGTACTGCCGATACCCCATGTAACAATATTTATTTGTTTTATACGATCCAAATCCAATGTAGTCCCCCCAAATTCTGGAGAAGCCTGATCAAAATACAAACGATAAGCATGCCACTGGCCGTCATTTACAAGCGTTATGGGTGCACCTATGTAAAATCTATCAGGTTCTTGCCCCGGCTCAAGTTCTCCATCTGGCTCTTCCACAAAAACCACTTGAAAATCACGTTCAATCATTCCCGCCTCAGGATTAAACCGTACTTTCAATTCGAGACTACCATACGCAGAAAAATCCATCATTGTCGGAAACACTAACGATACCGCTGATCCTTTTAATGCATTACCGTCATTGTCAGTATAGGTTATTTTATACGAATTTGATCCTGACGCCGCCTGCTCACTGGTTATTTCGCCGGTTATCGGTTTATAGCTGGTAAAAAAAGTATATTCCATACCAGTGTAAATTTGCGAAGACCCATCATACTCAAAATCATCAATAATCAGATTAGTCCCCTCTTTGATTACATTAGACAACGACGACCAGGGCGACGATCCTCCATTAACCTGATAGGACAACTCATACCGGTAATGAACACCATCAACTATTGACTCATTATCATAATAGCTAATCGCGTATATCTGGTTTCCTGAGTTGACATCATACGCCATTGCAGGATTGTTATCGGGTATACGGCGAAGTTTATATCCTGTAGGTGCAAATTGAATATCCGGTGGACTCCATGATATGGTAAAACCTCCCCCCGGGGTCAAATCGGCAAACGGAGGATTTGGCGTGACAAATGTAGCCAATCCACGAAGCTTATAATATTCTTCAGGCGGTTCCAATCCGTTAGCCCAATTTATAGAGGAAATTCCGTTTTCGTCAGAAAACATAAACGGATATGACAAAAAATGTACCGCTCGAACACCTGTGCCTGAATTATGGTGATAAGGACGCCGAACGCCATTTGAAAGACCGCTTCCCTGCACAAGCATTGCTTCGCCATCCCAACCTTGATTTGTCATTTCATTGTAAAGCAGGTTACCTGTGTATGCTGATTCAGCAATATATTCAACGAAATTATTGGAATACACTACTTGCACTGTAGGTATCCCGGCATTATTCCATGCGGAAATTACCGGAGCATATCCATCAGTGGTGAGTGTGGTTGCGGTATCCCAATTGTTGGATATTGAGGAAGCATCACGTTTAGAAAACTGCACTGACGAATATTGTTCAAGTCCATCATTATCGGGTGTGCCTACCGTGTTTATTTGCCATACCGCATAAGTATAATCGCCCAGTGACGTTATCTTAGGAAAATATACCGGATAATTTAAAAAGCTATCCGCAGCTCCAGACAACAATTGTTCATCTTCATATGTATATGTAGCTACTTCTTTAGCCGACTGCCATGTTGTGGCCTTGGTACGCGTGACAATACGTACTTCCGGGGGTACGGTAGTTATTGATACTCCTTGTGCAGAAAAATTAGTAATATCGATATCTGTTGTTCCTGTATACGCTATCCGGATTTTAACCTGAGTAACACCGGTCAGATCAGGTGAAGACCATGCAAACTGACCTTCTGTTATGTCAGCCACATCAAATGTCAACGTTGTAAAATTTGGAGAATATGCTGGCAAAGTTTGGAATTCAGAAGCAGGCAAAGAAAAGGTGTCTGATGTACCAGGTGATTCATTTGTTGGCGCTACAATTTCAGGAGTAACAGCTAATGATACAGAAGATCCTAAACTTGTGCGTATACTAATTGAAATAGTCCCGTTTGTCAAGTCTTCTGCCGGATCCCAATCCGCATTTTGGTAAAGTCCGCATTGTGCTGTATCAGTAGTTTTTTTCAAGCGTATGTAACCGGTATATATCTCTACTCCTCCGTTAGCACCCCACACTGTCCAATTGCTCCCTGCATAATCATCAAACGGTTCATCAAAAATATTAACACCTGATCCTAGTTCAATTGTTTCCTTTTTGTACTCACTCCAAATGGCATGAACCCCATAACTTGTTGTGGTGACTGATGGAGTACGTAAAACATAATCACTCGACGAACTCTGATCAACTGCCTCTACACCGGTTGTTTCCCACGCACCTGAACCGCTATTATAGGTATACTTTGCGTATTGGATAGTCGATACACCGCCACTTCCCACATACGATTCCCATATCACATGTACACTATCATCAGAAGCGACGTGCACACTGACGTTAGAGTATACGTCGGCGGAAGTAGCGCTCACTAAAACTTTGGCAGACATCCAATCACTGCTGTTGCCCGCATTATTATTGATCTGCAAATATACTCGGTTATCGGTAAAACCAGCTGTTTTTAAGGTTTGAGTCGAATCTTCAATCCAGCCTATAGCAATAACATCACCATGTTTCCCCATAGATGGGCGACGAGGCCACGTACTTAAAAGGTCTTCTCCATCATACGAATAAGTACTCGGAGTTAGATATATTGGGGTCCATGTGTTGCCGTTGTCGCTCGACTGAGCGTAATACACACCGGGAAAATCACTATTATCATAAAATAAATAGTATGTCGCATGGAGAATATAGTTGCTATCAGCTATAATTTGCATACCCTGCGGATATCCGGGATAATTGGCTGGTATCGAATCACCCCACGCATCGTCAACAACCACTTCATTAATAGCTACCCCGAAATTAGTCATATCCGATGTTGTCAACAGCGGAGCTGATGTGTATGAAATATCAGCCTTTATGATAATACGGTCGGTCGTCGATGTGGTAAGCGACGTAACCCATTCATATGATCCTTCCGTAACTGTTGACGATATACTGGTAAAGTTGTGTATAGATTGCCATGCCACTGATTCGTTATCGAGATCACTCTGGTATTTATACGAAAGAGAAACATTGTAAGTTTTTGAATCGGGATTATAAACATCCCACTCAATGGTTACACTGTTCTCAAAACTTATTCCTTCCACCTGCACACCGTTAGGTGTGGTTATATATATAACAGGTGCATCATCGCTGGATGTCGATGTCAAATCCTGGTATCCTTCTTCACTTTCATCCGCATTGGCATACAGATGGATCGCAAACCCGCCAAATGTATCGTTATCATAATAGATGCTCTCATTGTCACTGTCACTATACATATAATCCAGCGCTTCTTCAAACACCGACACTCCCAAACCATAAAATGTTTCTGGAGAAAATGTTGCTGGAGGTTCAAAAGGCAACGGCATGGTTTCCACACCAATAACACATTCCATTCCTGCCGTATTCGCCGCACTCATTTCTTCATTTGCAATGGCAACGATGATTTCTTTTGTGCGGCTGTAAGCTTGTACCGTATAAAAATCAACCTGCCCTAAAATATCGGCAATCAACGTAGTATCATACCACGAGGCCACCGCATCGGAAAACGTCATATCAGGCTCATATGCGGCATTGTAGGTATCTATTACTGTCCGGCAATACGTCAACTCTCCAATGTAGTTTGACCAGATGAGCGCATAGTCTTCTTCATCTTCCCAATCAAGGCCTGTACACAGATGCGGTTCGATATCGAGCATGATTCCGGCAAAACGCTCATTAGAGTTGCCTTTTTTCTGAAACAGCATAATCTTGTCTATCTTATCCTGAAAAAAGATCACTTCAGACGGCAACACAAAATCTGGATCGGACAAGACCACATAAATAGAAAACCCCCTGCTATTCATGTCTGCTAAAAACGCGCGCATGTGATCGGGATTACTGCGCATCTGCGTATAACATGACATGTAGATGTTGACTACACGGTCGGTTGATTCGCCGTGCGGAGCTTCGATGAAACTGATAAAATCTTCGAAGACAAACGACGAATTGTTGTTAAAATCTTCGATGATGTCTTCGCTCCTGCTCCATACCCATATCCCCCTCTGCTGGTTTTGAGCTACAGCGGGCTTGACGGCACAAAGCATCGCACACCATATGAATACTGCTATAAATAAACTGCGGTTAAGCTTCATTTACTCTCAATCGTATAGTATCTTGTTGTCATAATTACTATTTATTTTTTCTCCAAGCCAGCTTAGAGACTACAAAACCGAACAGGCACAACATCACTGAACCCGGTTCAGGTACTGCAACCATCCCGATATTATCAACTACGAGTTCAAAACCCAAATCACCAAGCTGAGGCTGAACTTCCATATAAAATTCGTTATACGGATCACTGGCATAATCCCACACAACCGAAGGATTATTGACAGACATTCCCAAATTAAAAATAAATGTCGCAGTCTCATCAGCGGCAAGGGTAACTATATTCTGCATAATCGCCGGAATACCGAATTCATCAAATGATGAATACATTGCCGATGTGGAATTCGGGCCGATACGAAATAAAAGATCTACAGCCGAAGAACCGACATTCTTTACATCGAATACCAGTGAAACATAATTTGAAAATAACGGGTCAAACACGTGATTCATCCCGTCGAAAGATGATATCGTCATATTAGCCGAACCATTAGCTGAAAAATTTAACGAACTGGTTGAAGTAATACCCAACTTATCAGCCGCTCCACCTGAAATTCCCATAGGAATTAAAAGGGCGCTATATGTTGTAAAGATATCACCCGGTTGAAAATTAAATAAATTTATGTCAGAGACATCTTCAAAATACGCGATTTCCGGAGCCGGCTGAATCAAAGGTCCTACTGTTGTACTGCCTGACGCAGGGCTTGTCTGCGTGATAAGAAAATTATCGTAGACTGTGGTCTGCGCATAAGCCGATACTGTTAAGCCAAAAAACATTGTCATGAGCCATACTGCTTTCTTGTTCATCATCAATCCTCCTGTGTGTCGAGTAAATCAATAATATAAATTTCATTATCGATAACTGTAAAAAGTTTATTTTGTATCATTTGTATATCATATAATGTCGAACTGGCCGGCGCGTATGTTGCCGTTACATCAAACGGAGCATCAGCCGGGTAATCGTTCCAAATATTGACATCAATAAAACTCAAAGCGTAGCTGTTGCCAGCCTGAACACCGTCAAACGCGAGAAAATCGTTATTTGTAGTAATAAATTGAGGCTGAATAGCACTGCCTTCAAGAATGTTAAGCGTTACATGGTTATCCGCGCCGGAATGATCAGGCATGATGAGCGATACGCCCTTCACAGTACGCAATGTACTGAACAACGCCTCATCGTTCAATGCCAACTGATAAGCCCCCGAATACGATCCCAGATCGATAGTAGACAACGCGATTATCTGGGTTGCAGGTTGCGTTGGATCAAATATGGTTACAAAATCTGATTGCCTGCCGGGGGTGGTGTATGACACAGCATACGCACGGTCATCAGCAGGATCGTCTGCGTAATCAATTATGACATCCGATGTGCGAGGTGATATAAAGTTGCATCTAGCAACTGCCTGTGTATCAAGATTGATCTGGAATACGTCAGGACCGCCGCTTGAAAGCTGGTTCCATACATACGCATAATTTACTCCGATATCGACTTTCGGTGAATATCCGGCAACACCAGACAATGATATATATGGCGATACCATAGCAGAAAGTACTGTTGCCGAAGATGTAGCGTCAAATGTTTCTACATCAAACCAATAACAGCTTTTCATAGAACGAGATATTACCAGAATATAATCGTTAGCCCTGCTCATTCCAACCGGATAAGGTACCTGTATTTCGGAAGGAACAGCGAGGCGTTGTGCAGAAACAACACCTTGCGAGTCAACTTCGATATGGAATCTTGCAATCGTAGTTCCAGTTGCTTTCCACGCATCAAAGACATACAGGTCGCTCCGGCTGTCATCGTAAAACAAACCGCCGGGTTGGAATGTTTCCAATCCACTCATATCCGCAACCTTATCAAACAAAGAACTCAGCAGATAAAGGTTTTCTGCCTTGCTGGTATATCCATTTAAGCGGGCGACCAGTTTGCCTGATGTATCGTCATCAAGGGTAACAGGCATAGAGAATGTATGTGTATCGTTATCGGACTGCACAAGCGTTTTGCCTGACTGTAATTGATCGTTGACATATACTTCGATATTTTCAGGTACGTGTCCTGCATTTTGAGCGACCAACTCGATAGTATCGTCAGATTTTACAAACATAGGATTGATTGATAATTGCGGATAAATGTCGCCTATCTTTACCGCAGCAATACCCTGCGGGGTCAGGGCGAACAATTTGTCGCCTATCCAGTCGAGGACAGGCTCTCCTGAAGCGAATTGCGCATTCGGGAAGTGTATGTATGAAATAGATTCTGATAAGTCAGATGGATTTTTTAAGGTAAAGAATGAATCACCGCTGTTGAATGTATATAACATCGCTCTTGTATTATCAAACGTCACATAATCCGCCCCATACACAGCAGAATCCAGTAAGGAGCCGGTATGGTCGAACAGGGCTATATCTGTTGATGTATAAACAAGAAATTCACTGCCATTGTAGTTCGGCGCGACCGATACTTCGCCAACCTGTCCGGTGGCAAGAGGTATGGTTACCGCCAATGGAGTCAAGAGCATGGTGCGGGCTTCATATAGAAAAACATCGAATGTATCGGTGTCTGTGTCTTTGGCAACAATATAGGCTGTGGCTTTGTTGCTGCTAGGCACCACTTCAATGTCCTCATACTGCAAACCTATTGGTAACTGTGATATATCGTATGAAGCACCGGATGTATCCAGCTGTGCCATCAACAAACACGCGTTAGGTGTGGTTGATCCGATCAGCACTATGTCATACATCAAATACGCCATAGACACAGGATTGACCGGGTCACCGTCGTTATCCTCTAACGCAACGGCATCTATCAACGTACCACCTGTTTGTAAATCGTATATTTCGAGGATTGATAAATTGTCATAGAGTGCATACAAAATCGTTTGTTCTTTGGATAGATCAATCTTAGACGGAACTGCTGTTGAACGGATAGCGAACGAATCTGTCGCTCCATAGACAAGCCCATCTCCCGGTAACGGTTCGTAAATGTCGACCTGCCGTGTACTTTGATTCAATAAATAAAGCTGTCCTGTCATATTGTTGAATTCCATATCAGAGATCACATCAGTGATAGTGTTAAGACCAAGTTCAGCAGGGACAAAGCGGTACCCGTCTTGTTTCGTGTGTCCGTTTGCCGTGTTGCCTATGGTAACATCGACATATTGAGATGCCGGATCGCTGATCTGAGGCAACTGCACCTGCATGAGAGTATCTGTTTGGCTTGCCGATATGATCGATGCAGCCGTCGATCCGAAATGAACATCGCTCACAGATGACAGATTGGCACCTGTGATGGATACAACCGTATTAGCACGCCACGGCCCCAGACGCGGGACTATAGATATAATGACCGGTGATGTTTTATATATTGTGATGGTACGGGTACCGAACTGAGTTGATAAACCGAACGAATCATAGGCTATGGCGTAGATTGTATGCTCGCCTTCGCTCTGATCGTAAACAGTATCCCATATAAACTGAAACTCCATTGTGTCGTTATCTGGAGCAGTATTGGGTATTGTTCCTATCAGATTTGACGACGAATCGACATACACTTCCACTGCGGAAAGATAGGCGTTTATATCGACATCAACATCAAGATCGTATGCTATACCTGAAACAAGAATTTCAGGATCGGTAATATCTTCGTTGTGAATAGGAGTGAGCAACCCACCATCAGGTGGTTTGTTCCAGAATACCTTCTGAGTAGGCAGGGATACAGTATGCGATCCGTCATTAAGTTCAATACGAAGATCATAGTAGCCGCGTAAATCTTCGTTATCCCATTCTACAGTAAAACCGGACGGATACACCTGCCCCCAGTACGGCAGTTCCAGATTGATCATGTTAAACTGACGGCTTACCGCCGCTTGCGCCTGTACATCAGTCGGATCGGAAGGCCTTTTGTAATACATGGTTACTGCCATACCATCATTATCATCAAACGCCCAGCCGTCGAGTATAAGCGGATCGCCGGAGATAATGGACAAATCATTATGGGTACTATATGTATTAAGCCCCGTTATATGCCCGAATGGACGATCATCCGTCGGTAAAAAGAGACTCGTATCGCTTGACTGGATATACACATTACTGCCAGAACTGGTATTATATAAATTCAGGGTAAATGCTAAGTTTTCCATCTCCGGAGTTAACCTATCAATAGTAACATCAAGAGCTATTTCAGAATTATCCATGATAGTAATAGGATCACTCACATCGCCAATTGTATCCGGTGGGGATTTCAACATTACTAACTTCAACGCACCTGAAGCAAGGTCTTGCTGTAAACCCGGTGTCAGTCGCTCAGGATGGACAACCACGCGCATGCGCGCCATTTCAAGTGGTTGAAGAATACCATCGTTATCATTGCTCATTGTATACCCGTCACTTGTAGTGAAGGTATACGGCTGGCTATCATTATCGAGGGTTATGGAATAAAAGCGGTCGGCAGATTGCAGATCGATATAAAAATACAGATTCTGCGATTCGTACCCGATAAAATTAGGGCGATACGGATCGTCATTGACACCGTCGTTATCATAATCGACAGCCATCGCATACGATGTAATCAGACATAATTGAATAATAAGCCAGACAATTTTTCTCATATAACCTGTTATCTACGAGTTCCTGCTACTCTGTTTCCTCTTATTCAGACTCTATAGCGCCCTTTGTAACTTTACCGACGTTCCCTTTGATATTAAAAATCACTTCCGAATCCCACGATTTAATATTGCTTTCAGCCTCGCCGGATTCAATATGAATAACCGCCTTATAATCGCCATCTTCCAGGAGAACACCTTCTTCCATGCGGTTAAGATACTTATGTAATTTGTCAGGAATAATACCCCAATGAACCTCATTAAAAGTCATTATGTATTCTTCCGCTGTATTCAAATTTGTTATATAAATATTACCGGTCGGCCTGATATGCACATTACCGGTATTACGTAATTTCACATCCAATCCAAAAGAATTCCTATTTACAACTGTTACTTCTTTCACTTCAAAATCATACTTTTCAGTACCTTTAACTGTGATATAAAGAGGAACTGAAGTCCGAACTGCAATACTTGCCACACCACCATACATTTTCTGAGGGTCACCCTCAGTCATAACAAACCACGCGTTATATTCGCCGACTGCTCCTTCTGGAATGGTTACCTTGCAACCGACTGTCCCCTCTTCACCAGGCTGGAGTTCAATAAGTTCCTGATCAATTTCCAACCAGTCTTCAATGAGAGTATCTCTTGTTCTGTTTCTCCAATCCATCATGACTGTTGTAGGTGTATCACCTATGTTTTTCAAAACAAACTGTTGTTCAAAACTGTTTCCAGGCTCTACTTTTGCTTCTACACGAGACGGTTCTATAGAAACTTTTGCAAAAGCAGTACTGGCAAAAAAAACAACCATCATTGCTATATAAGACGCATATTTTTTAATGTGATACTTTTCCATCACACTCCTTTCAAATAATCAGGGCTTAGATTCAGGCAGGCGGAATAAAATCCGCCTGCCTGTAAAAAAAAAATCTTAATTGTGGCGCAGTTCAAAATAGATGGTTGTAGAATAAGCGCCGTCTGCTGCTGCTGCTTCGTTAATACCAAAAGCAACTTCTTTCACGCTGTCTTCAACAACAGCTGGTGTAGCAGCGAGGACTTTCAATGTACCACCAAGTACGGTCTCATTTGCCAATTCAGTAACGTAACCGTATACAGCTGCATCACCAGTAAAATCAATTGCAGCAATTGAATCACCAACGACCTGAGTATTGGCTCCTGCATCAACTTCCGAACGAACCTTCAAAGGCAAGAAATATTCAGCATTCTGCTGCAAACCACCACGTTCGCCTACCCAGGCTTCTTGCTGAGCTGGTAACATTGTAGCCCAATTTGTAGGATATGATATAGATTGATTAGTGATGTTATCAGTATATGTTACGATTTCATACGTACCACCTGTTTCGGCATCCAACCATACTTTAGCGATCAGGACATTATCCGTTCCACCAGCTTCCAGAACACCGGCACCTACAATATCAGCTGCAATAATGCTGTCACCAGTAGTATAAGCAGTAGTAGTCGAATCGACTATATCGAAACTAAAAGTTCCTGAACTAAATGTCACGCTCATGTTCAAGTTGACATCTTCACTCTGGGTAAACTGAGCAAATGCTCCAGATACGATAACAAGCGTAAAAACTACGGTTAAAAGCATTGATAATTTTTTCATCTCACTTCTCCTTTTTGAGTTGAATTGTTATACTGGATCAGAGTTTAGATCCACTTTGTTTGTAAAATTAAATAATGCTTATTCACCTCCTTTGTTGCCTTGTTCGCTCTACTTAAGGTTATAATTTATAACCGTTTCTAACGGTTTTACAATCAATTGCCTATTAAATGTATAATTATTGTCCCCTCATACTGATTAAACCCTGAAGATTCGTTTGCATCGAGATTTGAATTCGCAAGATCAACCGCAAAGGTCAATTCAATTCGAGACGGCCAAGTTTTATCCTGTGTCGAAGCAATAACTTTTTTATAACTGCCATATAATCCTATAGACGCATCAATAGCCAGTTTTTCTGGAATGTAGCCAAACGATGCTTCGGGATTATACGTAGTTCCGCCATTAAAATATTCAGAGTCTATTGTTCCATCGGGGTTTACCGGAGCAGTTTCCTGCACAACATATTCAGGATCAGCGGGAGTTCCGATATTAACAAGGCCCGCTGTTTTGGGAACCCATACTTTTATGGGCCAGAACCATGGAATAACACCTACAGGCCAGGGATACAGAGCATGCAGTCCACTGAAGGTATCGACAAAATTCACTTTCGTTGCAATAGGAGCGGTTTCACCGGGCATATACGCCGACAAACCAAGTGTGTTTATATTATCGGTATAGATAATTATTTCATAGGCTCCACGAGCCTGCCACGTCAGGTATGTACTACCAACCATTCTGTAGCGATCTGTATCGGATTCTTCTTTGTTTGAAAAGCCGTCTGCCTGTGTGCGGATATAGTCGGTTTGTTCGACCGCGAGGAAAACAGGATTAGGATTAACACTTATCAGCACAGCCATTTCAAGCGAAACCTCAGCTTTAGCGTCAGCCGCTGTGAAAGAGTAGCAATAACCGCTGCTCCACACAACAAGCATCAATCCCGCGACAGTCTTTTGAAGCCAATTGATCATAGCTAGTATGCCTTTAATAAGGTAATCCCCCCCGAGATGTTTTTATATTAGCACCCTACAGTTCTCATGTCAACAGCAATACGCATTAATAACAACTCAGAAATATGTTTTCTTACAATAATTTTTAACATAAAACAGAGCAAAACACAATCAAAAATCTTAAAATTATCTAAATTCTAAACACACTTTAACACACAACACATTGGCAATGTAAGAGTCAGGTAATTGATCATTCTTTATGACGTCCCAAAAACCAGTGCAAAATATACCGGCATGTTAGGCTATCTAAAAATAATAGGTTAATAATTAGACAAGATCAGAAATGAAATGTTCCTGCATTAACAAAAATATAAATATTTTTTGTTAATCTATTGAGAATGTACAAGAAAAGAGCAAAAATATTTTATCCCTAAACAATACAATAGTATTGTAAAATAATACTATTCCCGTATTGCGTACGGATATAATCCAGCAATAATCCCTCATTTAAACAATTATTTATGATTTAAAGAAGCACTTCAGCACTGTTATTTTCAGGCAGGTGTTTATTATATTAATTGAAATAAAAAATGCCTCAAGGCTTGTTACCCATAACTAACGTTAATGAGATGATAAGCCTTGAGGCATTGTGATAGTCTTTAGTAGTGCTTAGCGAATAAATGTATATATTTTTATGTAATAACATCCTTCCTGATCGGAGCAATGTTTATTGAACAATCTGAAAAGCTTGTTTTTTGCGATAAAAATTATTACCGTTAATAATACGTATATCGCGCGTACCTGTTGATGCAGTTGAAGCAATATTAACCGTAACAGCTACAGTATCATCATCAACCTGGTCAACACCTTCAATAGTTACGCCATCACCAAAAACAGCGGATATTGATTCATCCCAGCTTATGCCATACACACTGACTAAAACATCCATGTTCGTCGTTCCGCATGATGCCGATTCTGGTTCGACATCAGTAATATAAGGGACAATAGTCCTGACCTTATAATACGTTGAGGATTCATCGAGTGGCATACTTGTCCATGAAGTTGTTTTGACAGGCCACTGAGTCAACGGTTCTACAGGTTCCCACGACTGAGCTATCAGGCTATTGGTTGCATCGATGCGATACACCACATCATCACGAAAAGAATTCCATATTATTTTAATTGTATTATCCTCTTTATGCTCTACTGAAGTAATATAGGAAGCTTTATTAGGAGTATATGTCATCAAAGGATCGCCCAGAATAACCATCTGCCACGACAAAAACCTCATAGAAATAAATATAGATTCCGCAAAACTATACCCTTCAAGATAATATTTCAGGAACGAATAAGGATCTGCATAACCAACAGTAAACGGTTCGTTGACAGGATACTGCGTTGCGGTAATACCATCATCGAGCATACCTCTCAACCAGCCTCTGCTGTCATTCCAGCTCTGCCAGGAAATAACATGAGCACCAATAGAACCGGGAGTAAAACTGTACACATCGTGCCCGTTGTCATTATCTGTTCCATCTACATCAGGATCTCTACGGTACTTCTGGTCAGGATCATACCAGCCCCAGTAAAAAAAAGTATCTTCCCTATACGAATAAGGCGGATTATGGTAAAACCCTGTACTTGTATCAAGATGGCTTGCAAGATTATACTCGTCAGTCACTAATGCATGGGCTTGAGCCATGGTGGCATTGGTAAAATCGCTGCTGGATGTAGGCCATCCATACGAAGCATCGAAAAAGCATTTCCCAGTTCTTCCCACAGTTTCAGATTCTAGCGCCCTGTCTATGAGTTCTATAGATTGCGACTTGTTAATTCCCTGAATACGGCACACAAGCATAATATTACCATACGAACTTCGCTCAAAAGTGCCGGGAGCCACAGGACGCACTACCCAATCTAATCCATTAAAATAATAATATGAATACGGATTCGGATAACCACCCTTATTGCCTGAACGCCCCATCATGCTCAATTCTGAGTCGACACTCGCCCAGCTAGTATAAAACCCAACATCCATAGGACCGTTATCCTCGTTTCCATCCCATACCGAGGCTGGTATACCATATACCGTGAGGATACATTTTATATTTTTACCGTCATTCGCCAGTTGTGAAACTTTTTCTATTACCGGCATTTCTATCTGACTTTTAAAATTATCATGGGTCATCAAGCCCATTAGAAATCCCTGGCTATAAGTAAGGTCAGATAATCCCAACATATTGTTCTCTGGAACATTGCGCATCATCCGATAATATTGAGCTACCTCAATTGAATCATTCACATTCGCATTATATACAATTAAGACTTCGTCCGGAGTTAATGCAGTACACTGTGACGAGAAGATCATAGTTGCGACCAAAGACAAAAAAATCATCCGATATACATAAAATACAATTTTTTTCACCATCTACTTTTCCTACTTTTGAGAATTTGGTACGATTACATAAGTATAACATATTCAAGACAATTTTGCACGCTTTTTTACATACTCTCCTCCATACCCCCTAATTTTTTGATTTTCAACCTCACATAGAATTGTTTGTAACTATCAAGATATCTGAAATTAAACACCCATATTTTACGCATTACATTCAACATCTATTCTTACCCTCTAAAATCAGGTGTATTTTAAAATTAGTTCATCATTGAAATACTAATCATGCAATGTTTACAATGGTACCAATGGACTATTTTTTGGAGTTTTACCGCATATCAAATTGATAGGCGACGAGCACACAAATTTTTATATACAAAAGATATTATTTTTATTAAGGTACAATGTTGAAATATATACAAGGGTTGCCATAGGATGGCAAAAACGAGTGCAATATTCATACCAAAATTGATCTTGCTTATAAACCAAAATACATAATTTTTTCCAATATCTGCTTAACTTAATCAGAGGAGCGCATATATGCCTGAAGAAAAAAATCAACCGGGTTCACACTTTATCAAAGAAATTATAAAAAGAGACCTTCAGGAGAACACCTATGAAGGACGCGTTCACACACGGTTCCCACCCGAACCTAATGGCTACTTACATATAGGCCACGCTAAATCTATTTGTATTAACTTCGGCCTTGCCAAAGAATTCAACGGGTTATGCAATTTGCGTTTTGATGACACCAACCCGGTTAAGGAAGAGACAGAATATGTCGAATCAATAGAAGCCGATGTGCGGTGGCTCGGCTTCGACTGGGAAGACAGGCTATACTTTGCATCGGAATACTTTGAGCAATTCTATCAGGCTGCACTCCAGCTAATTAAAGATGGTTTAGCATACGTCGATAACCTATCTGCTGAGGAGATACGTGAGTACAGGGGAACCCTGACCCAACCGGGTAAACCAAGCCCATACCGAGATAGAACTGTTGAAGAAAACCTCACCTTATTCGAGAAAATGAAGAATGGCGATATTGAAGAAGGCGAATGCATACTACGTGCAAAAATCGACATGGCATCACCCAACATCAATATGCGCGATCCGGCTATCTATCGCATACTGAAAGCATCTCATCATCGTACCGGTGATAAATGGTGTGTTTACCCTATGTATGATTTCGCACATTGCCTTGAAGATTCCATAGAACGGATCACACATTCTATATGTACATTGGAATTTGAAGACCACCGGCCGTTATACGACTGGTTCCTCGAAAAACTCAATGTGTACCATCCCCAGCAAATTGAGTTTGCACGTCTTAACCTGACGTACACTGTCATGAGCAAACGCAAACTACTTCGGCTGGTCAAAGAAAATATCGTTCAGGGATGGGACGACCCGCGCATGCCCACCATCGCAGGATTACGCAGACGCGGATATACACCGGAATCTATCAGAACATTCTGCGAAACCATTGGCGTAGCAAAAAATGAAAGCACCGTTGACCTTGCTTTGCTGGAATTCTGTTTGCGAGAAGATCTAAACAAACGCGCTCAGCGGGTTATGGGTGTATTGCGACCACTAAAAGTAACCATCAGCAATTACCCGGAAGGACAAGTAGAACAGCTTGAAGCTATTAATAACCCTGAAGATGAATCCATGGGAACACGTACCATTCCTTTCTCCCGCGTAATTTATATAGAACAAGACGATTTCATGGAAAATCCGCCAAAAAAATATTTCCGTCTGTCTCCAGGTAAAGAAGTACGCCTCAAACACGCTTATTACATCACCTGTGACGATGTGATCAAAGACGCTAAAGGTAACATTATTGAACTTATTTGTTCATACGATCCCGCAACAAAAGGCGGTTGGTCGGAAGATGGAAGGAAAGTTAAAGGAACGCTTCACTGGGTATCTGCGGATCACGCTATCAATGCGCAGGTTCGTCTCTATGATAATCTATTTACTCAATCAAACCCGGAAGAAGTTGAAGAAGGAAGCGATTTTCTAGCTAACCTAAACCAAAATTCACTGGAAACTTTAAACGACTGCAAAGTCGAACCCTGCCTCGCAAACATGAAAGCAGGAACAAACCTTCAATTCCTGCGTCACGGATATTTCACTGTCGATCCGGATACAACCGACAAACTTCCTGTTTTCAACCGATCAGTTTCCCTTAAAGATACTTGGGCTAAAATACAACGTAACACGCCTAAATAATTTTTCATGCTCACATCGTGACACTATCCTCTCAAGATAGTGTCACGATGTGAGCAATTTATTGCACACCATTTGAATTATTTTCTTTCTCTATGGTAGCCAAAGACTTGCCTTTATTTATCCAAATTAATCTAAATTATCTACTTTTATTTTAAACCTTCATGCAGTGAGTGTTATCTAATTTCATTTCTTTGAACTATCTGATAACAAGCAACATTACACACAATATTAAGGTATTTTTTTATTGTAAACAGCGCAACATTATTATATTATTATTTTGGTTGTTTTTGTTTTTTTGCTTATTTTATTTTACAACTCTTACATCGTGAGAATTTTATAATAAAATAAACTATACATTCTCACGCAAAAGAGATTATTCAACCGTCAAACTCTTCAATGAAAGGAGATTCATCATGAAGAAAGCTTTAGTAAGGAATTTAGGATTCGCATCAGCACTAATTTCTCTATTATTTATGATAGGCTGTCAATGTGCGCCTAAAAAAGCCACGCCAAAACCACTTGCCCCGCAAGTATGTCCCGGCAAAAAAATTATGGATGATATGATGTATTATCCAGGTACTTGTGACGGATGTGCTGTAGTAAAGGCTCATAAAGAATACCCGACCAACATTATGGTAGGATCACCATTTAACTACACAATCACAGTCATCAATATTGCAAAGCTTCCTGCTACCAATGTAATTGTGACCGAACATGTTCCCGCAAACTTGAAAGTAGAAAAATCAACACCGCCATTTCAAAAAGTTGACGCGGAAACAATACAGTGGAATTTAGGAACACTCGGCGCCGGTGAAACAAAAGAAATTATCGTTAACGCTACACCGCAAAATATAGGTGAAATTACCTATTGCACCTCTGTTGTTGCCGATCCGTTACTGTGCGCGAAATCAGCTATCATAAAACCAGATTTAAAGATCAACGCAACTTCACCTGACGAAATTTCTATTTGTGAGAATTTTCAGTTAAAAACCGTTGTGTCCAATAGTGGTAGTGGTGAAACACGCAATATCGACGTAGTTACTACCCTGCCAGCAGGTTTGACTACTCTTGATGGGCAAAGCAAGATTGTCCATAACATCAAAGCATTGTGCCCGGGTGAATCCGCAGAATTTATTGATACTATAAAACCATCAAAAACAGGTAATTTTGAGTACACATCTGTTGCTTCTGCAGAAGGTGGATTGACATCAAGCGCAAAGAATTTTACCGCTGTACTGGAACCTGAGCTTAATGTCGAAATATTAGGACAAAAACTGGTTTATCTCGATAGACAAGCAGAATATACTGTCAATCTCAAGAACACAGGCAGTATGGCAGCCCAAAATACCGTTCTTGAAGTTTCGATACCTTCCAACATGAAATATGTCAGCGCCACCAATGGTGGATCGCCAGCAGCCGGCAAAGTTGTATGGAATCTTGGTACCCTTGATGTCAATAAATCGGTAACTACAAAAGTAACTCTTCTTGCGACACAACTGGGTGACGCAAGCCCTGTGGCAAAAGCTAAAGCTGTTTGCTGCAAAGATGCCAGCGACACAGTTACCACAGCTGCTAAAGGTATCCCTGCGCTTCTGATGGAAGTGGTTGACGAGCAAGATCCGATTCTTATTGGTAAAAGTGTAGTCTATGCTATCACCATCACTAACCAGGGTTCGGCTACTGCTAACAACATACGAATAGCATGCACATTGGAAGATAGTATGGAATACGTTTCCGGATCAGGCGCAACAAAACCGGAAAAATCAACAACGAGCAGCGTATCGTTCGCACCGCTACCGAGTTTAGCCCCGGGCAAACAAGCTGTATGGAACGTCACTGTTAAAGGTTTGAAAACCGGTGATATTCGTTTCAAAGCTACGATGATCAGCGACGAATTATCCCGATACGTTGAAGAAACCGAAGCAACACGGTTGTATGAATAAATCATACATCATTTATAGATAAGTTATAGGGGGATTTCCGTCGGGAATCCCCCTATCCTTTTATAACCCGAAAGATAAGGGGCTCAGATGATGCGTGTTTATTATTTTTTTCTATGTGCCCTGATCATTTTTGTTCATGGATGCGTTACCTATACCGACTGGGATACATCGGATCAAAAATTAGACAGCTCACCTATTTTTAACACAAGACTATACCCTCTTTCCCCGCAAGATGCTAACTACCTGCAGTTATCTGAAACACGAAACAGTGTTTTGCTGCCGCTTCTTCAAGCTGATGTTATTATTCTTGAATTCTTCAATATGTATTGTATAAAATGCCAAATGTTTCAACCGCGGATTAATGAACTTTATCAACTTTCTCAATCTCAACAATACCGGGATAAGGTCAAAATAATTGGAATCGGTGCCGGTAACACCGATATGGAAGTATCGCTTTATAAAGAAAAATATTCTGTCGCATTTCCGCTTTTTGCCGACCCGCAACTGGAAGTGTCAGAAAATTACAGAGTACGCCTATTGCCGTATTTCGTTGTCATCAAGCGTAGTTCCACCGGAGAATTTAAAATTGTATATAGCGATACAGGAGGGTTTTATGATGCTCAAACATTTTTACGTCAAACACAAAAATGATAATAAAACGCCAGAATTGATAAAATCATTGCTAAAATCCGTCATCATTTCTTTGGTTCTTTATATCTCTTCATCCTGTAGCGCGCAATCGCTACAGGACTCGATTTACGATCCGGGATATTTACCACCACAAGATAGCTCTTTGAAAGTAAATGTTGGTGATAAAGCTCCTGATTTCACATTACCGTCTATTAAAGGCAATAATGTTAGCCTGAGTGATTATATGGGAAAAAATAATGTTGTTATCTCGTTTGTGCCATCAGCTTTCACACCGGTCTGTTCCGACCAGTGGCCCGGCTACAATATAGCTGAAACCCTTTTCAAAAAATATGATGCTGTTTTGCTGGGCATAACAACAGATAACACCCCATCACTTTTCGCGTGGACACAACAAATGGGTGATCTATGGTTTCCGGTATTGTCCGATTTTTACCCGCATGGAAAAGTTGCTGATCAATTTGGAATTTTGAGATCAAACGGTATATCGGAGCGAGCATTATTTGTCATAGATAAAAAAGGAATCATCCGGTATATAGATGTGCATGACATAAATAAACGCCCACCAATTGACGGTATTATTCACGCATTGGAAGCAATTGAAAATAAGTGATGTGATACTAAAAGAAACGCTACTCGCCGTATTGTTGCATCATCTGACTGGCTTGATTAGCTGATGCTCGCGCCGAAAGAGCTGATGCTTGAGCATTTTCTGCAGCCTGCATTGCACTATTTAATTTTTCAGCAGCCCGAGACGCTTCCTGAATTGCATGCTGAACTTCCTCTGTTGCTTTTTGGGCTTTATCTCTTACCTTATTAGGATTATCGGTCTCATTGGGATCATTCATAGCGATTGAGTCTGCCTGATCTGCCGCGCGACTGGCATAATCAGCATATTCTTGAGCTTGAGCGACCGCCCTATCGGCATCAATTTTTGCTTGTTGTGCAGCCTGGAGCTGTTGACTTATCTTAGCCGCTCTTTGTTCAGCCTCTCGCGCTGCGGCTTCTGCATCTTGCAATGCTTGTTGGGCTTGATCTAATTTATTCTTAGATAATTTATCCGCAACTTTATCCGCTGCATCTTCAGCTTTCTCTGAATCTTTTTCTATTTCTTTTGCTTCCTTCTCAAGATCATTTGCTACATTTTCGATAAATTTTTTGGATACTTTTGCCTTATCCTTTTCGCTGTTTGCCGCCTGAACGGCCTGATTGGCGCCTTTATTCGCTTCAGACACCGAATTATATGTTTCGGGAAACTCGTACGATTCATTTCCCGATGTAAAATCAAATGAAACAGGAGCGCTGCTGAACCCCATCAACCATTTGAGCAGAGTAACTTCCGCTTTCATATCTTTACCCCGAGCTAACCCCCGGTTGATCTCCTGCTGTAAATTTTCAACACGTTTATTGATTGCCTCCCGGTTAACCGAAGGAGGATCGGTATAAATCTGCGTCGACTCACCAGGTCGCAGCCGCATACCACGTCTGCCTGCCGCGACAAGCTCATTATTTATTATACGTAAACCATTGACAGGCTGGACATCAACCATTCCGTCCTGCACCGATACATTGGTGTACGGTGTATCACCATCATACTGAACATCAATGGTAAACTGCGTTCCTCGAACAGCAGCTATGAGCGAAGGCGTTATGATCTCCAGCTGAGTCCCGTTAGTCGCATCAACACTCAGCGAACCTGTTTCGCCATCAGGTACACGAACAATAGTGTAGAGTGTTCCGTCTGACATACGAATAGACTGAACTAGATACATTTCGATATCATTTGAACTGACAGTCGTGCCGTCTTCAAGATTCATCGTGCCTGATGATGATGAGCCCGGCTGCAGTGTTTCACCATCTATTCTGACAGTAGCTACTTTTGATTTATATGCTGTTTGAAAACCAAATACAGACGCGCACATACTGCCCCGCTTATGCCGAGGACAACCTATGATATATTTTCCACCTCCGGCATCTTGCCCGGGATATGTATAAAACTGGCTGTAGCTATCTTCTGAATCAGTATCATCCTGAGGACAAACAAATATCTTCGAGCTAGACAAGTACCTGCTCAATTGATGACTTAATGTATCATACGGTAATCCTGAAGGATAATCTTTGTGATCATTATAATAAGTTACCATTGCAACAGAAATCTGGCGCAGGTTATTCATACAAAATATCAGATTTGAATGAACCCGCAATTCTCGCGAAGCTCCAACAATAATAGCCAGAACAATCATCAGAACTGACATAACAACTAACAGTTCCAATAAAGTAAAAGCTTTTTGCCTTATTTTTCTCGCCTGATTAATTAAAATTTTCACGGATATACCCCTCTATGCTAATTCAGGGTGTTTATGTTTTTCTGATTCGATCAGTACCGATAACTCACCTAAATGCTGCTGGATAACTTCGTTACGCTTTTGTGTCTGGTTGGAATCATTCAAAACACTGGTCAATTCTGAAATCAATGATTCCATTTTATCAATTGTTTCGCGCGTTTGTTTATCGCGATCTTTGAGTCCCTGTACCATTTCATTAAGCGCGTCGGCCATATCGTGCATATGGTCGCCTTTGCGAAATTTCACTTCACGCGGCAACCTGCCTTTTCCGATATCAATCATAACACGTTTTAAACGGTAAAGCGGCCCGGCAATTTTGTGTGACAAAAATATTCCCACTAACGCAAAAACTACCAGACTAAAACTCACACTGCCAAGCATAAAATACCAAACGGGTTTATTGATCTCCTGCAACGGCGTCCGTAATTCTGTCGGCCCGGCAATGTATTGAAATATCTCCTGATAATAGTCATTTAGACAGATTATAATAGTACTCATGACAACAGCTATTAGCACTATTTCCATTATCATCACAATCGCTATATGAAACTGTAGTTCTTTATTAACGATATACTTGCGTTTAAAAAAAGGTGGTCTTTCGCTCATGGGTATTCCTCCTGAGATACATTGTCTCTCTATGTGGTAGTTTATTACATACACTCTTTAATTTATTGTACAATGATTGAACACGACAGCGATTTTTCTGTTCAATACTCAAAATAAGCAAAACCCATACCAATTTTTATTTATATTGTACAATTAACTTTCGAGTATGATTTTTAGAGAAATATTGCATGAAAAGAAAAGGCATGATTTGCCAGAAAATAAGCAAACCATGCCTTTTTATGAAATGATCTAAATGATCTATTACAGTTTTTTGAGGCACATGAACCAGTCAAGACACCTAATATTAGCTGAGTCAGCCCCTTCAACCCGTTCTTTTGCCGTACCGCAACTGCCGGGAGGAGGAACGATAACCTCATCGCCGGGCTGCCAGTTTGCCGGTGTAGCAATATTTTCCTTATCCACTGTCTGCAGAGAAATCAAAAGGCGTTTGACTTCATCCATATTTCTACCTGAAGACAACGGATAGTACATCAACGCACGAATCTTCGCGTTAGGATCAATAACGAACAACGCACGAACTGCACTGACATCGCTTTCTTCAGGTTGGATCATACCGAATTTCTTTGCAACGTCCATTTTAAGATCAGCTATAACAGGAAAATTCACTTCAACATCTTTCATCCCTTTATACTCAATCTTCTCTTTGATGGTACGCAACCAGGCAATATGACTGTAATGGCTGTCTATAGACAACCCAATCAGTTTACAGTTAAGAGCCTCAAATTCCGGTTCCATAGTCGCAAACGTCATAAATTCAGTTGTACAAACAGGTGTAAAATCAGCAGGATGACTAAACAAAATCACCCATTTGCCTTTGTAGTCTTCAGGAAACTTTATTTTTCCCTGCGTAGTGTCAGCTTCAAAGCATGGCGCCACCTGGCCGATAACCGGCATGGTGACATGCTCACATCCAGATTGTTCCATTGTTGCCTCCTTACTTTTTGCCGGAAAAGTTATTTTCCGAACATCATTTTTATATCATCTTTGATATTTTCCAGATCCTCTTCATGTTCGAGTTCATCTTCGAGGATCTGTAACGCTATATCGTAGGTTACCGGATCTTTATCTTTGGTAAAATCAATAATCTTTTTGTATACGCTAATAGCGCATTGCTCGCCAGCTATATTCTGATCAAGAAGTACACGTACATCAGGATTATCCGGCGCATCATAACCACAATTAGTGTTGTCATACCATTCTTTTGGGGTTAAAACTGGTGTTCCACCAAGCTGTAAAATTCGCTCGGCTACCATGTCGGCATGGCGCAATTCATCGGTAGCATGTTGTAATAGTTCTGCCACAACAGCTTCACGCGGAATACCAACCGCCACTTTTGCCCCCAGCCAATATTGATAATAAGCAAGCCATTCATCAGCATAAGCCTTATTGAGCATTGCAATAAGTTCCGATACGTTAAGCCCCATGTCTTCTAAAAGTTTTTTACCTCTTGTTCCCATTTAGATCTCCTTTCTCTGAACAGTTTTTGCATATACCGGTCAACACAACACTGGTATTCAAAACAGTAAACCCTTCATGTACATGTTGCGGTATTTTTATAGTGTCTAACAACGGATCACAAAAATCCAATATAGTATTACAATAAATGCATCTCATATGATGATGATGATCCGTATTCGGGTCATACCGTTTCCCACGCCCCGCGCATTCCACAGCATCAACCAATCCTATTTCAGCAAACGTATTGAGTGTTCTATTAACTGTATCAAACGATATGGATGAAAATATTTTTTTAACCCGCTGATAAACATCATCTGCCGTTGGATGATTGGTGTCATTAGCCAATTCACGATAAATCGCCACTCGTTGCGGAGTAATTTTTAAATTATTCTTTTTGCATAATTCGTCAAATTTTTCCATATCCACCTCAATCATATTTAATACTATATAGTAGTTAATACTATTTAGCAAGGATTTTTATTTTATTTTTATGAAATCCTTATGAAAAATTTTATCCAAAAATGCTCAAGCGTTTGTAAATTAAAGATATTTTGAGAGGAAATAATGTTGCCCATCGCACAATACATATTGCCTGGCCACGTAGTCTATGAGCAATGGATGTACTGATATTATCTAAAATAATATAAAGAATGCTAACATAAAGGAGTGTGGTATACAGTAAAAATTTTAATTTCATAAAATTAATAGACATAACTTGAAGCCACAGGTAGAGTAAAATAAAAAGTACATCCCTGATCTATTCCATCAGATTCTACCCATATCTTTCCCTGATGATATTCGATGATCCGTTTTACAAGAGCCAGCCCCACTCCTGTTCCAGTACTATGTGGATCCAGCTTTTTAAACAACTCAAACACCCGCTGGGTATACTCTGTTTCAAGACCAATACCATTATCTTTAATATATAAAACGCACACATCATCCTGGCTTTGATGGCCAATAACGATTTCAGGAACATCTTTACCTGCTGAAAACTTGATGGCATTTTCAACCAGATTGACAACAACCTCTAGAATACGTTGTTTGTCGCCATGTACATCTGGCAAACCATCCTCAATAATCAGCTGTACTTTATTTTCTTCAATACGAGCAGTCAGCAATTCTTTTGCATCATAAGCAATCTCTTTAAATGAAAAAGTTTCGGGTGGATTAACAACTCGTCCTATCCTTGAGAGGTTCAGCAACCCATCAAGTAGTTGATGCATTTTCTTGGCAGCGTTATGAATTCTATCAACATATGCAGGAATATCATCATATTTCTTCTTTTCAATGTATTCCTTTATAAAATTAATAAACCCCATTACGGTAATCAACGGTGACTTTAGATCATGGGAAACACTGTACGTAAAAGCCTCCATCTCTTCATTTTTTTTCGCCAGATCGGAAATCAGACGTTCACGTTCTTCTTCAGCCTTTTTACGTTCGGTAACTATACGGCCTGCTCCAATCACTTCTTTCACATTACCCGACTCATCAGGGATTCCTTTATTCGACCATGCAATCCATTGTAAGCCATCACTTGTTAAAGCCTGCTCTTCATGGAAACACATGTATGGCGGATAAAAAACCTTTTCAATTGATTGTTCAACTTGTTCCCTTGTAGCATCATGTATAAACGGCAAAAATGACTTACCGATCAATTCATCTTCATTTTTTCCAAAAAACTTACAATAAGAAGGACTCACAAAAAGCAGACGTTTTTCTTTATCGAATTTCACAATCAAATCATTGGTATTATTAATCAATAAGCGATAGCGTTCTTCGCTTTCAGCCAGAGCCTCAGTTATACGTTTTCGCTCAAATATTTCATGTTCTAGTTCCTTGTTTTGCGACTGTAAAGCAAGCATTTTTTCCTGTATAGCTTTGCGCATATAGATAAATGTTTTTGACAAATCTCCCAACTCATCATTAGTTCTTATTTCTACAGGATAATCAATATTCCCGTTAGCTAACGCGCTGGATGCTTTGGTTAAGACAGAAATCGGTTTGGTTATACGAGTAATAACTACCATTAACATTAATCCACTTAAAAAAATGGCTGATATCATGATCACAAAAAGAATATTTCTAAAATGACGGTAACTGGCATATTTTATATCATGAGAGACCACATATCCAACAATCCAATCCCAATCTTTAAAATATCGAAAAATCATCCATTTTCGTCGTCCCCTATAAACATAATTCAACGAACCCTCTTTCATATCAGCCATTTTCCTCAAAAAAGCATCATCTGGTGGAGGGATATAGCCATGATCAAAATTAGGATGAGCGATCACATAGCCTTCACAAGAATATAGATAGGGATAAGTCTCTGAATCGTTGTCTTTGTAATACATTTCTTTAAAATCAGCCAGAAAGGAGTTTTTAAATCCATCTTCATAGGCCTCAGCCAGAAATGTTTTCTCAAGAAGGGCATGCTTTCGTCTGAGCATATCGAGGATAGTGTCTATTTTTTCAGTGTATACCCGTTCCTGCTTTCGATCGATTATTCTCTTCAGGGAAGTTGTTGAAAAAAGCATAACCGTAATCATAGTCAAAATTGACGTTACAGTTATAACAAATAATATTTTCTGATTAATCAATACTTGTTTCATCAACTAATCCATCTGTGACAAATGTTGATTGTTCAATCAAATTCATTGAAAAGACAATTCCCAGTTTTTTAGCAAGCGGCATATTCAAATATACCTGCAACTGTTTATTTGTAGTGATTGGTATTTCCGACGGCGGTGTTCCCGACAAAATCTCACGTGCGGTTTGTGCTGCGTATTGACCAAATTCGATATTGACTTTTGAGTAGTTTATCAATACAAATGGTGCCATTTGTTGGATTACAGAACCTGTCGGGATAATAGTTTGCTCCAAAATCATCGTACGGGCTTTACCATCATTCCAGCCGGATATACCGGAGTTGTTTCTAAAAAACAAAATATCAACATCTTTTTGCAAAGCAAGATAGGCAGATTTCCATTCATTAAAAGAATTAACAAAATATTTTTTAAAAAAAGGTATTTTCAGATCGTTTTCGTAATAATTACATACCTTTCGGTCAGTCAAGGTATCTCCCGTTATAAGCCCAATCCGTGAACCTTTCGCGTAAGAACGTAATTCCTCAATTAACTTTTCCGGAAACTCAATCTCAATTTGACCAGTAACATTTTTACAAGGATACCCATATTGGCTGATTTCCCAGTTAACACCAGTAAATATAATTGGTAATGCCGCATCTTTGTAATACTCTGACACTACATATTTATTTGCCGGGTCTTCCGCTGCAATTACGACGTCAGGATGCCACGAGTCAATAAGATGCCTGGCAGAAGATGCCGCTTCGCGCAATATAGCATCATCTTTAACATGTTTTTCATCAAGATATACAACCTGCAACTCAATATGCTCTTTTTGAGCAAATTTTTTAAGTTCGCCCAGTACCATCATACTTCGCAGGTATTCAGGATGATATGAATCTACAAGTAATATTTTCTTTCCCTTCAAAAGACCTGTCTCTACAGCAGTCGGTACCTTCTCGGGATCAGCTTTAGAGCATCCGTTAATCCAACAAAGCATTACCGCTAAAATTGAAATAAGCACTCTCATGTATCAATTCCAATTCATTGTCGATTTAAATAATACCACCAACTTTCTTAATAATATGGCTGCCAACACACGAAAGTCAATTTATATTTTACACTATTTTTGTTTTTTGTTTTTCTAACTATAGCTTCCAAAACTAGTTGCATAACTTTATTTTCATTACAATGTCATACAGATAGAATACAACTCAAGTAAATAGCAACGCATCAAAACAAAAATTTTGGCCGTCCCTTAAACAACAGAACGGCCAAAACATATTACAATAGAATATATAACAGATATAATTATACTGTTCTTTTAAAAATCAAAACACTCAGTGGCGGGACTTCAAGATATAGAGAAAAATCTCTGCCATGAATAGCAACATCTTCGGCTTCAAGCCCACCTTTATTACCTGCACCACTGCCGCCATAAATCGGGGCGTCACTGTTGAGCATCTCTTTCCAGAAACCACCAACAGGCACTCCGACACGATATCCTTCACGTACAACCGGAGTGAAATTACATACCACCAATAACATTTCTTTTTCTGATGAAGATTGACGGATAAACGCAATAACACTCGATTCCCAGTCGTTGCAATCAATCCACTCAAATCCTTCGCTTTTGAAATCGAGATCAAACAACGCCGGCTCTGAAGTATACAATTGGTTCAAATCACGCACCCAATTACTGACTCCCTGATGTGGCTCATGTGCAAGCAGATGCCAGTCAAGACTCGCGTCATGGTTCCATTCGTTCCATTGCCCGAACTCCCCACCCATGAACAACAATTTCTTACCCGGATGCGTAAACATGTATCCGTACAACAACCTGAGGTTAGCGCACTTTTGCCAAACATCGCCCGGCATCTTATTTATCAGCGATCCTTTACCGTAAACCACCTCATCATGCGAAAGCGACAACATAAAATTTTCTTCAAACGCATACACCAGGCTAAACGTCAACTGGCTGTGATGGTATTTTCGAAACACCGGATTCTTAGACATAAACTGCAAAATATCATGCATCCATCCCATATTCCATTTCATACCAAAACCAAGTCCGCCAAGATATATCGGCCTGGATACCGACGGCCACGCAGTCGATTCCTCGGCAATCATCTGAATTCCAGGAAATTCCTGGTATACCGCTTTGTTCAGAGTCTGTAAAAAATCTATGGCTTCAAGATGTTCCCGTCCGCCAAACTCATTTGGTATCCACTCCCCTTCTTCGCGGGAATAATCAAGGTACAACATTGATGCCACGGCATCGACCCTCAAACCATCGATATGATACTTGTCAAACCAGTAAAACGCATTGCTGATCAAAAACTCACGTACTTCGTTCCTGCCATAATTAAATATGTATGTTTCCCAATCAGGATGAAACCCCTTTCGTGTATCGGCATGTTCATACAGATGCGTACCGTCGCCATAAATCAACCCATGCACATCCGACGGGAAATGCGACGGCACCCAGTCCAGTATCACACCGATGCCATGCTGATGCAGGTAATCCACCAGATACATAAAGTCCTGAGGAGTTCCATACCTCGATGTGGGCGCATAATACCCCACTACCTGATACCCCCAAGACCCGTAAAAGGGATGTTCCATAACCGGCATAAACTCAACATGTGTGAACCCCATTTCATTGACATATTCAGCCAACTCATGCGCCAACTCACGATACGTCAAAAACCGATTATCCTCCAGGGAATTACGACGCCAGGATCCAAGGTGCACCTCATATACCGACATAGGCTGAGCAAGTGTGTTTGTCGTAGCTCGCTTGCGCATCCAGCCATGATCGTTCCACTGATAATCCAAACCACACACCATAGACGCGGTATCAGGCGCAACCTCCCATTGAAAACCGTATGGATCGGATTTATCCACACGATAATGATGAAAACGGGATACTATATGATACTTGTAGCGTTGCCCCTTTTGTATTCCAGGGATAAACCCTTCCCAGATGCCTGATTCATCTAACCGTCCTGTAAGCGGATGAGCTTTTTTTGCCCAATTATTGAAATCGCCTATTACCGACACATACCTCGCATTTGGTACCCATATAGCAAAATAGACACCCTGCTTACCGTCAACAGTCATTTCATGTGAACCGAGTTTATTGTATAACTGAAAATGGGTTCCCTGCTTAAATAGATAAATATCATGATCGGTGAATAACGAAGGCCCATGTATGACCTGCGCTACATTTCCTGTTCCTGATTCACTCATATAACCTCTTTGCTTTTATATGTCATTGTATTTCTTAGAGTGTAATGGATTCTGTCCCTGACTATTATATTTAGATGGAACAAAAGCGCAAGTGGTTTAACGCGCTTCCTCAATCAACTGCACTATTTCTTCAAGTGGAACAATTGCCCAGTCAAGGCGGCTACTCAACTCAAACGACAATTCATATATTGCACGTTCTAAAATAAACGCCCGTAAAAATATAGTTATTTCTTCCCTGTCTGTAGGAAAAAACGGCGCACCTTCCATCTCTTTTAAATATCGTTTCAAAAATGCCGCCCGCGTAGATACATACCACACCTGCCGGATAGGATATATCTCGGAAAGTTTCAATGGAAACGCGCTTTCGGAAATATCAATCGTCGAGGCAAATGACGCATAATGAATAGATCTCAGCATCGACGCCACATCACGCAGGGGACACATTTTATTCCTGCGTTCACTTTGCGAACGGTCTTTTTCACCTTCAAAATTAGTTATAATAAAATCTTTGCCTGTGTACAGCAGTTTGCCCAGACTATAATCGCCATGGATACGAATCCGTTTCGCGGTAAAATTTGTTGTCTTTATATTCCGGAATATCTCGGTGACAATTTTTTCCCCTGCAAGAGCCTTGTGTGCCAACTCAAGAGCATCCTCAGGAAGCCGGGCTAGATTATCTTTCAGCTTTCTGAAAACATTTTTCATGAGACTGTACATTGACTGATACTGAGACTGTTTGTAAAAATCTGTAAAAGGCTCGGGGATAAACTCAGATTTACGGCTTGATCCCAGGGCAAGATGCAGTTTAGCGGTATATTGCGCTACATTCTCCATCTGCTCAAAATACAATCCAAAAATCTCAGACACAAACTGTGGGGGTTCGTTTTCAAGCAATGCGTCCAGGTTTTTTCTGGCATGCGCCAGTTTCTCAAATTTTTCTAACTGCGTGCCTGCTCGCTCGTAGTTACGAATCAGGTAATTGATTGTATAATCCCAGCAGTTGCCCTGATTCTCAGTGTACGAATACAATATACCTATTGTCATATTTTCACGGGTTTGCGTTACATATTCTATATCCCCACAATACGGTAACACATGGTCAAACTGATTTTTATCCCCCACAAAACGGGTTATTTCCAGATCAATACCCACACCCAGTTCAAGCTGACGGTACACTTTCAGCATGAAAGTATCTTCAAAACAAGCATGTATCTGCTGAGATTGACGCCACTCAACCTGAACATCAAGCTTTTTGCCTTCGCGAATCGCCTTGAGTGATACAGAATGAGAACTATCAGAAATTAATCCGGTACGACGTGTTCTGCTTCGATGCTTGCTGGCAATCACCTCGAGCAATACCGTATAAAAATCGTCGTTCCAACAGGCATCATATAAAAGCCCCAACGCGCCATTAGATAAATTCACACCACATATAACCGCATGCAACGGCAACTCTTCTTCAGAACCACGATCGTCACGTAACATATATGTAACTGGCAACATGTAGGTTTCCAAATAACCATCGGAATACTCTACCTGTAAAATCAAAACATAAAACGGTATTTTCCCTGATGTTAGACGGAACTCATCCTGAATCCATACTTCGTCTACATGCCTGCCATAAGAATCAAACCAGCTGCTGCGTTTCAGATATCCGGGCAACAACTTTTCGAATGCCTTGCGATTTCGTCCTTTCAGAAAATTCTCCCATGATCCCTTGACAGACATTATCGAGATACGCGGTTTGCGCTCAACAACAAGACTGCTCCCGTCTCCCTCCAGAGAAATCCAGTAAAAGGCATACGGACCAAGAGTCAGAAAATAGAGTGATTCCGTCACCCTCGGCAACTGAGTACGCCCGAACAATTCAACGGGAATCATACCGCTAAAACGGGATAGATCGAGTTCGGTATACTGCGCCACACGCGATAAATTGGCAATAACAAGAATTTTTTCTTCTTCATATTCACGGATAAACGCAAGTATCTTGCTGTTTCGTGTTTTGATAAATTCCAGGCTTCCACGCCCAAAAGCTTTATACTGTTTACGCAACCCTATAATATGACGCATCCACCACAACAACGACTGCCGGTTGTTATGCTGGTTTTCCACATTGACCGCTTCATAATGATACGCCGGATCAAGAATAATCGGTAAATATAACTGCTGGGGATTTGCCCGCGAGAACCCTGCGTTGCGGTCGGCACTCCACTGCATTGGCGTTCGCACACCGTTGCGGTCGCCAAGAAACACGTTGTCACCCATACCTATCTCATCACCATAATAAATCACTGGTGTGCCGGGCAACGAAAACAGCAACGATTCCATCAGCTCTATCTGACGACGGTCATTGCCGAGCAACGGAGCCAATCTTCGACGTATACCCAGATTAATACGCGTCTGACGGTCACGGGCGTACACCTGATACATATAATCGCGTTCCTTATCGGTAACCATCTCAAGGGTCAGTTCGTCGTGATTTCGTAAAAACAAAGCCCACTGGGCATTATCAGGTATGGATGGAGTCTGATGTAAAATGTCGATTATCGGGTAATGGTTCTCCATACGCAGTGCCATGAAGATACGCGGCATGATAGGGAAATGAAACGCCATGTGGCATTCGTCGTTATCGCCGAAATATTCAACCACATCGTTGGGCCACTGGTTTGCTTCAGCCAGCAACATACGGTTGGTGTAGCGGGTATCGATATATTTCCGCAGTTTTTTTAGAAACACATGAGTTTCCGGTAAATTCTCGCAACTTGTCCCTTCACGGGCAAACAAATACGGAATCGCATCGAGACGCAGTCCGTCGACTCCGCGTTTCATCCAGAAATCCAAGACTTTAAAAACCGCTTTTTGCACCGCCGGATTATCGTAATTCAGATCAGGCTGATGCGAATAAAACCTGTGCCAGTAATATTGGCCCGTTACCGGATCGAGCGTCCAGTTGGATGTTTCAAAATCTTTAAATATGATGCGTGCGCCCTTATATTTTTCAGCGGTATCCGACCACATATAAAAATCACGGTGATTGCTACCAGCCGGAGCATGACGCGCGCGCTGAAACCACGGGTGCTGATCGGACGTATGATTGATTACCAGCTCGGTGATAACTTTTAACCCACGCTTATGCGCCTCTTTCAAAAATTGATTAAAATCCGCCATAGAGCCATACATGGGATGAATATTGGTATAGTCGGCTATATCATACCCATCATCACGCAATGGTGAGGGATAAAACGGCAACAGCCATATTGCCGTAACACCCAGATGTTCTATATAATCGAGCTTTTCAGTCAGCCCCCTGAAATCACCTATACCGTTGCCATCGCTGTCATAAAAGGCACGGACATGCATTTGATAAATCACAGCGTCTTTATACCATAAGGGATCATGTTCAATTGCCGGATGAACCACTTTTTTTGTCATATTTTCAACTCCCTGAGGATCGTTCGTATAACTCGGTCAATTCTCTCAATTTTTGTTCAATATCGGAAGATAACATATCAGCAGTAAACCGCCATTCCCAGTTACCACCTGACGTACCGGGCAAATTCATTCGAGCATCAGTGCCAAGCCCCAGCAAATCCTGCATCGGTACAACACAGATACGTGCGACGGAACTCATTGCCAGACGGATCATATCCCAGTGAATTGCGCTACCGTCGGTATCCAGATATTTTTTTATCAGAGTACGTTCCGCTTCTATCTCTTCAACGGACTGTGTCGATTGCGAACCAGGCTCGGCGGTGAACCATCCAACCGTAGTATTGTGATCGTGAGAGGCAGTATAAACCGCACAATTATGTATATGATTATGAGGACGGTACTCAGACGCTTTAGGGTCGGTTCCGAATGCCATCTGTAAAATACGCATGCCCGGGTAGCCCAACGCATCGCGTAACGCGTCTACTTCAGGGGTAATGACTCCAAGGTCTTCAGCAATCATGCGAACATCGCCTAATGCATCGCGCACGGCATCAAACAAGTTTCTGCCCGGCCCTTTTACCCACCTTCCGTTCTCCGCAGTCGGTTCATGAGCTGATATTTCCCAGTACGCCTCAAAACCCCTGAAATGATCAAGTCGAACCATATCAACCATCTCAAAATTTATGCGAAAGCGGTCGATCCACCACAAAAAACCACGGTGTTCCATTTTTTCCCAGCGATAAATCGGGTTGCCCCACCGCTGGCCTGTAGCGCTGAAATAATCTGGCGGAACTCCGGATACTACCAGCGGATTTCCGGTATCATCGAGAAAAAACAAATCGGGGTTCGCCCATACCTCGGCACTGTCATGCGCGACATAAACCGGTATATCACCTATGATTGAAATAGCATTGTCAGCACAATATTGTTTCAACTCGTTCCATTGTTTGAAAAACAGATATTGGGCGAATTTCCAATAATCGATATCATCAGATAGTTTTTCACGCCAGCGCACCAAACTTTCCGGGTCACGCTGAGTCGCTCCCTTTTCCCATGTTGTCCACGGTTTCAAATCGTGCACTTCTTTGAGTGCAACAAAGAGTGCGTAATCTTCCAGCCAGAACGCGTGATCTTCGCAAAAACGATAATAATCGTCGGGATGCGCCCGCTGTTTGCATTTGGCAAACGCTTTTTTAATAAGATTGAGTTTGTAATCAATAACCATACCGTAATCGACATGGTTTGATGAAAAATCCGGTAACTGATCGATATCTGACGGATCCAGATAGCCATCATCAACCAGCTTCTGCGGACTGATCAGATACGGGTTACCGCCAAATGCAGAGAAACACATGTATGGTGAATTACCAAAACTGATGTGCCCAAGAGGCAATACCTGCCAGAGCGATTGACCTGACTTTTTCAAGAAATCCACAAACGCATACGCTGACGGTCCCAGATCGCCTACCCCAAAACGAGAGGGTAATGACGTTGGATGCAACAAAATACCGCTGAGTCGCTGTGATAACATTATAATATCTCCCTTTTTGATAAAGGTTAATATTACCATATCAAGTAATTACAGAAAACAGAAGATGCTACTTTCATATAACTTTCTTCCACAATAGATAAATCGCATTCTTTACTATAACTTAAACGCTTAGCGATTGTAACAAAAAAATCGACAACATTGTGAAGTAAGACGCCATCACAGCGGTTTGTACCATATATTCATCGACTCGATAGTACCTGATATATTGGTATTATTGATAAGGCACCCTCCAAACTGATACCCCGATTTGGCAAACACAATATTCATCCCCGGCGATACAGCACGGGCAATGGTGTATACCGTTTGGATACCCTGTGACGGAACCTCCTGTTCCATACGATAAAGCAAATGCAATGCAAATTGATTACCGCGCCACTTGGGAAGAGTTGCGAAATCAGTCATTTCACAATTGCCGTTTTTACGATCCATCTCAGCCGACGACAACGCAACTATAACACCATTGACTTCAACACAAAAGTACATGATATGTGTTGCCATGGTATCGCATAAATATTCAGGGTCATGGATTGGAAAAGGGTATGTAGGAAACACTTCTTTGTAGAGTTCACTCATGCGTGATGCATCATCGGGCATACATACCCGTATAACGGTATCATCAGCCAGAGGACGCAGTTCGGGTTGAGAAGTTTGTTTAGATTTCGCAAGTTCCAACACATTATCAAGCTCATCCTGATTCGACGCTGTTTTGCGTTGCAAGTCAATGAATTTGCCGGCAAACACTGCATCTGTCGATCCCGAAAAGAAGCGGGGGATCTCTCCTTCTTTAGTATAACCATGTTCATAAAAATAATCTGCTTTATTGACAGGTATTTTCGCAAAAATTTTTGTATATTTTTGTATCTGCGCAAGACGATCCAATTCGACAATGAGTTTTTTCGGATCGGCATCGTTGAGTTTCATTAGATAGATTCGCTCATTCATTTTGCCATGCTGAATTGTCGCTCCTGAGAATTGTTCTATCGTATCGAATTGTTGATTCGTCATTGAAACATCCTTCCTGTTGTGTAGATTCTATTCGGTGTCGTTTCTGCGGGAATGACGCTCATTATCATGGGGAATCAACGAAATTGCCTTGTGATTCGATAACAATTTTTCGATACCCAGAGCCGCGCGTTCGGAAGCTCCTTCGAGTCCAAGTTCAAGATTACACTCGTCGCAATTGCGGTCACAAAAAATCGGTTCGTAGGCGTCTGGTTCTTTGTATGTGGTGATTACTCCTTCATAGTTTCGCAACACCACTTTATTTGTAGACCACGAAATGAGATAATTAGGCATAACGGGTATTTTGCCGCCACCGCCCGGTGCATCTATCACATAAGTAGGTACACAAAAACCACTTGTATGTCCAATGAGGCTTTCCAGAATTTCGATTCCTTTTCCAACCGGCGTGCGAAAATGTGATAATCCTTCCGATAAATCACATTGATATAAATAATACGGACGCACACGGTTTTTAACCAGTTTATGAACAAGCGCACGCATGATACGCGGGCAATCGTTCACGCCTGCCAGCAAAACAGTTTGATTCCCAAGAGGTATACCGGCATCGGCAAGTTTATCAAGCGCTTCACACGCTGAATGGGTCAACTCACGAGGGTGGTTGAAATGCGTATTGATCCACAATGGATGATATTTTTTGAGCATTGCAACCAATTTATCAGTAATTCGATAAGGTAATACCACAGGTGTCCTTGTACCAATTCTTATCACCTCGACATGGTCGATTTCTGCCAACTGGCTGAGAATCCACTCGATGTAATCATCGGACAACAAAAACGGATCCCCACCTGACAAGAGTACATCTCTGACCTGCTTGTTGCCGCGGATATACTCTATCCCTTTTTCAATGGCTTTTCTGTCGGGAATAGAATCATGATCGCCAACACGCCGTTTTCTGGTACAATGACGGCAATACATAGAACAGGTATTGCTCACAAGGAATAAAACACGGTCAGGATAACGGTGCGTTATGCCCTCTACCGGGCTATCATCATCTTCATGAAGCGGATCATTCATATCGCATCGTACCATTTCCAGCTCTTTTGCCGATGGGAATGATTGTTTGAATACCGGATTATTCTCCAGATCATCAGGGTCAATCAGGGATAGATAATATGGGGTCACTGAAAAAGGAAATTTTTCTACTGTATGTTGAAAATCTGCACGTAAATGTTCAGGGAGTTTCACTCCCAATAAAGCTTCGCATGTTTCAAGGTCTCTGACACTGTGGCGCAACTGCCATTTCCAATCTTTCCAGTAACTGTGTTGTGTTTCGGATCCAATAGTGTTAAAAATATGCTTTTGTGTGTCAGTTAAACGCATTAGGTCTCCTCTTTATAGGTTTTCATTATCAAAAAATTTCAACTTTTGGATGCACGCCATAATGTGTGTAACGATTTCTGAGGCAAAACATCAAAAAAACATGTAGCAGTTTTTAATGTGGATAAAACAAAACTATATGAAGTCAATTTTCTATATTATAGCACATTGTCGTCCAAATTTCATATTTTTTATGAAAAAATCAATTTTATTCCGTTGTTTGATTTGTTTTGCTATATTAAAGAATATTACTATTCAAAACAGAAACTAATAGGCAGGCTATGGCAAAACTTAAACTGGATTTACACGATATTTTTAACAAAGGTAAAAAAATAGACGATGCGCTAAACAACGTCATCAAAGAAGCTATCGAAAAAAAAATAACCGAGGTGGAAATCATCCCCGGTAAAGGAAGCGGACAACTAAAAAAACATGTATTGCGCTTTCTGGATCAGAAACACATCAAACAGCAGTATCATCGAATCGATAAAGATCGGAAAAATTTTGGGCGGATTTTTGTTTATTTCCGGCACAAATCTTAAATTTCAGCCTCGTTTTCCCGCTTCAGAGGCATCAAAACCAACAGTGATATCGGCTATAAAAGTCGGACGAGCTTTGACTTCCTCAAAAATTCTGCCAAGATACTCGCTGATAATCCCAATGGTAATCAACTGAATGCCACCAAGGAACAACACTGTTAAAAGGATTGTAGCGGTACCTGTGGCTTCCCTGATTGAATAACCAAAAAAACTTAAATCCAACACGCGGTAGAGCAAAAAGAATATCAGCCCAATAAAACTCGTTCCAGCAATAATCAGCCCTAATACACTGGCAAACCGTAACGGTACGCTGCTGAAACTTAATAGTCCGTTGAGGGCTAAATCGAGCAGTTTGAAAAAATTATATTTAGGTTCTCCCCCCGCTCTCGCAGGACGCTCGTACTCAATAGCAATATGCTTGAAGCCAACCCATGCACGCAATCCACGGATAAACCGTTTCTTCTCGGGCAATGAATTGATTTTATCGACAACTTTCCTGTCCATCAGGCAAAAATCACCTGAATCAAGTGGGATATCTATATCGGAAAATTTCGCGAGCAACCGATAAAATAAAAAATAAGATACACGTTTAAACAGGTTTTCTTTGCGTTTCTTCCGTACTGCATACACAACTTCATAACCCTGGCGCCACGTGTCTATGAACTGACGGAGCAATTCGGGCGGATCCTGTAAATCGGCGTCGATGATAATCGCCGCATCTCCTGATACATATTGCAAACCGGCAGTCACAGCACATTGATGACCAAAATTCCTTGAAAATTTGACACCCTTAATATAGGGATACTTTTTATGGTATTGAGCAATCTTTTGCCAAGTAGTGTCCGATGAGCCGTCATCCACAAAAATTATTTCGCAGGATTCTTTCCATAAACCAGTTACAGTGAGTAATCGCTCGACAAGCATATCTAAAATATCTTCCTCATTATATGCCGGGATGACAATACTTATCGTAGTCATTGACTGGAATTCCTTTCGATTTAGGTAGTTACGCATTATATTAATATTTAATGTTGTTTTATAACCGAATTCACAGCTTAGTGCAAGTATTTTGATGTTAGCAGAAACACTTGAGTTTTAGCTTAATGGGATACACAAAATGCCATCTATCGTTATCGTGCTAGATTCAAGGAGATATAAAAACGGGTAAATTTTTGAACTTCAGATTCAACCCAGATATTACCATCCAGATGATCAAGAATACGCTTGGTGATGGTCAATCCAAGCCCTTCACCCGCTGAGGATTCGTGAGTATGGAGTTTATGGAAAATATTAAAAATTTGTTGTTGATATTGCTCCTCAATTCCGATTCCATTGTCTTCTATGCAGTAGATGACCTGCGAATCATCGGTTTTTGAGGAAATATGAAGCTCTAACGGCCGGTCAGGATGACGGTAATGAATAGCATTATCTACAAGATTCACAAAAACATCCCGTAACGCGGAGAAATTTCCTATACAGGCAGGCAATTTCTCAATCACTACTGACGCCCCCTGCTCTGTGAGTTCCGATTTCCTCTTTTCAACAACGGTACGCACTAACCTGTCAACATCAACGACATCCTCAACTTTTTGTATCGCAGCAACCTGTGAAAGAACCAGCAGTCCATCTATCAAATTACTAATTTTACTGATTCCCGAACGAATATGATCCAACGCATGCGGGATATCTTCCTGTATAATTGCTTCCAATTTCTGACGGGATTTACCGGGGATATTCACCCCTTCAAAGGACTGTTTAAGCGCAATGCACGCTTTTTCCAATTCTGTACGAAACCCATGAATCGTCAGAAGCGGCGTACGTAGATCATGCGAACTTATATAGATGATACTTTCCAGCTCTTCATTCTTAACTGCCAAAGTTTTTAACAATTGTTCCTTCTCTAACGCCATTTCTTTGCGTTCGGTCACATCTTCAAACACACCATCAAAATAGATAGCACCGCTATTCTCATCATGTGTAACTGTGATGGTGATCAATGCCCAAAATGTTGACCCGTCTCTTTTTTTAAGGATTTTTTCCAGGTTTTTAACACCACCCTTTTTAATAACTTCAGCAACAAAACCCACACGCTCCTCAATACTGCCATACAACTTTATCGGAGAAATTGCCATTAGCTCGTCTACCGAATTATAGCCAAAGATACGCGCCATCGCGGTATTGGCTTTGATAAACTTCCCATCATCTCTTATATCCGAGCGGCAAACACCAATATTAATGTGTTCCACCAACGATTTATATTCAGAGTGACTGCGCTCCAAATCTTCTTCCATAGCAAAACGCTTCTTATCCGTCAAAGTGCTTTGCACAACAATAAATATGGATAATCCCGTTACAATCGCCAAAATAAACGCCGACAATTTAACGATCCTCGCAACAAAAACTTTCATCTCAGATTGAACATCTTCAATATAGACACCGGTACCAATAATCCATTTCCAAGGCCAAAATCCTTTGACATACGATATTTTAGGCAAATTCCTAGTTTCATCATCACGCCATTGCCAAATATAATTGACATATCCTTCGCACTCTTTCATAACAATATCAACCATTTCTTTGAAAAGAAATGTAGCATCTGGATCGGCATAATAATTCAAATCAGCGCCATCTAAATCAGACCGATATGGATGCATAACCATATAAGGATGGAAATCGTTAATCCAAAAATAATCTAATTGCTCATCACCATAGCGGATATTGCTAAACAATTCTATGACACGCTCCTGAGCCTGTTCGCGAGTTCGGACACCTTGCTTTTCCAAATTATAATAGTATTTTAGAATATGCCATTGTGAATCAATCAGTTGCCGGGTCATTTCTTTTTTGCGTTCCATAAAACCGCGTTCAAGGTTTGGCAAAATGATAAAAAATATAGCGATTATATAAAGAACGATTGTCAATAAAGCAGGAATAAATATGCGTAGGATGCTTCGCAATAAAAGATACTTTTTATTCATCTCAATGATTCTCTTTCCTGATCCAAAGCTAAATTAATTGAAATATTTCATTGCTACGACTGATTACGCAGATAAAATAATTTCACATCACCATCAAGCGATTGTCAATCAAAAACATTTTCTTAACAATGTCTATCCTATGTAACTACATCTCATTATACCGGTAACGAGACATAAAAACGAGTACACTGGTCGCCTGACGATTCCAGACGAATTTTTCCATCCAATCTTTCCAGTATACGTTTGGCGATAGTCAACCCAAATCCTTCGCCTGCTGATGCGTCACGGTAACATACAGCATGAAAAACATCAAAAATCTCTGTTTGCATTTCAGGCTTTATCGATATTCCATTATCTTCCACACAATACACAATCTGATCATCAACCAGTTGCCCGGATATAATAATTTTTACAGTCTTTTCCGGACGCCTGAAATAAAGTGCATTATCGATTAAAGTAGAAAAAACATCTTTTAACGCGGAAGTATTGCCTTTACATGATGGCAATTTTTCAACCTCAACTATAACCTCCCTTTTATCAAATAACGCGCTTTTGTCTTCAACAATCAAACGGATAAGCTTATCCATATCAACAATTTCATTAGTATTATTTATAGAGTTAACTTGCGAAAGGATCAAAAGGCCGTCAATCAGGTTACCAAGCTTACTGATACCGAAATGGATATGATGTAATGCCGAAGGAATAGCCTCTTTTACTACCAAATCAATCTGCCTATGCGACGCATCCGGCAACTTCATTTTGTCGATCAGGTTATGAATATCATTACAGTTTTTTTCCAATTCAGTACGAAAACCCTGTATATTGATCAAAGGGGTACGCAAGTCATGGGAACTGGCGTATATCAAACTCTCCAATTCTTCTTTCTTCGCAGCGAGAGTTTTAAGCAGTTCTTCCTTTTCAGCAACCATTTTTTTACGTGCTGTAATATCTTCTACAATACCGTCTAGGTGCTCAATCTGACCAGCCTCATCATATTTTATATTGACATTAAATAACGCGTAAAAGGTTGTGCCGTCTTTTCTTCGCATAATAATTTCTTTATCTCTGACACCGTTATTACGAATAACTTCCTCAATAACTTCACTGCGATCTGATTTATTGAGATAAAATGAAACCGGTGGTTGCTCCATGAAAGATTCTACCTTGTCATAACCGAACAAACGGGCCATTGCCGTATTGGAATGAACAAGGCGACCTTGCTCACCTGGAGTGCTCCTAAAAATCCCCAAATCAACATTGTCGACCAACGCTTTATATTCAGCCTTACTTTGAGCAATATTATCCTCTATCCGAAAACGCCTTTTATCAGAAACAATATTTTGCACTACAATAAGCGTTAGCAGACAACCCACAATGCATAGGATCACTATCGAGAATTTGACTATCTTGGCAACAACCACATCTACTTCAGCCTTCACATCATCAACCAATACTCCTGTTCCTATAACCCAGGACCACGGAGCAAACCCCTTAACATATGAGATTTTTTCTATTGGATCCGATAGATCTCCCGGCCTATCCCAGGCATAAAATATATAGCCTTCACAATCTTGCTGAACCACAGTGATAATATCGTAATAAAGGATCTTTCCCGCAAAGTCAGGTAACTCCAGCAGGTTACACCCTTCTAATTCAGGATGAATAGGATGCATTATCATTTTTGGCGTTATATCATTTATCCAGAAATAGTTATACCCAAGAGAACCATACCGGATCTTCCTAAACAACTCTATAACACGTTCCTGTGCCTGTTGACGGGTGCGTATGCCTTGTTGTTCAAGATCGTAGTAATATTCCAAAATATACCATTGCGCCTCTACAAGGCGTTTAGGTATTTCTTTTGCGCGTTCCATGTAACTTTTTTCTATGCCCGGTTTAATAATGCAAAATAGCGTTATTCCGAACAAGACGATAGTTAAAAAAGCCGGAACGCATATTTTCAATATATGCAGCAAAAATAAATTTTTTCGCCCCATAGACAAGTTTTTTTCTCCTAGGAATTGAAATAACGTTACACTACGTAATTGCGAGGGTTTTCAAACCTCATTGATTAAGATTGATATAGACAATAATCAGGCAATATAAAAATACTAAGCTATATATTTCCACTATGTATTTTGGAGAATATTAATTGCAGCACAACCACAGAGTTAAGTTAAAATACCTAACATTTAAAAGGTTAAAAACTTCTAAATAAATATTACCACAACATAAATTATTAATGAAACTATAAAAGTTAGTTTTAAACTTATTTTATCCTCTAAATAAAACCCAACTCTATTACTGTAATATAGAATCTAGTCTATAACAATAAGATATTACATGACCGCAAAGAAAATATGACTGTTTAGCCTATCCATAATTTCATAAAAAACCACACAATTATACCGCGAAAAAAGATAAATCACGAACACCATTTTCTGAAAGACATTACACACTTAAAAACAATATTGAATAAGCATGCCAAACATGGCGTTTTGTGGTATAATATTACTCAAAATATTATATATCTATTCACCTAACAAATAAAAGATACTATGCTCAAGATTTTTGTACTTTTTTGCACAATTACATTAATCATGCCTGTCCACACCTTGTTGGCAACGCCAAAAGACTGTGCGGAAGTGCAAAGCTATATAAGTAAAGAGTATGGTATTGTTGAAGAAATATATAAATCCGAAGATAAGAATCCATGGATTTATCTCTTGCGTGACGCCCATTTTAACGTAGATGCACAACACAATATAGCCGAAATTCTTAAACAAATCGTCGAAAACAACCGCATTGACGCCCTCTATATGGAAGGATCGGCAGGACAGATCGACACAACAATTTTCAGCAAATACCCGCATACACAAAGCCGCAATGAAGTTGCTGAATATTTTCTTAAAAAAGCTTATATTAACGGTGTAGAATATTTTACCACAACCACTGATTCTCATCTTATTCCGGAAGGAATTGAAGACGCTGACACCTATACTGAAAACCTCTCGTACTTACAGCAAGCTATTGATAATCAAACACTCTATCGATCTCTAACAAATCGAATGATAGATTTTGTTCAAAACAACAAAACTTGCATTGTTTCGGCAGAGCTACTCGATTTTGAAACTTGGCGTTCTCAATACAACAACGACAAGCTTACTCTTGCCCTATTATGTAAAAATCTTTCTAAAACAGCTAATATTGATCCGACGAGTTATCCGAACATAGCGTTCCTGATTAAGTCGGATAACCTACTACAAAAAATCGATCAAAAAGAGCTGGCTATAGAAGAGACCCGCGCGCTATCGTATCTGAGCGGCAAAGTATCTGACTCCGTGCTAAAACATCTTTTCGAGCAACGAATTGCATCTCATATCGGCGAGAACAATTTAAATAATTTTTACTACAACCTGCTCGATCATCTCAACAACCTGTGCGACACGCATGAGCGATTCAAAAATATTTCCATGTACGCCAATGCTCTTGCCATACAAGCAAAAATAAATTTTAAAGTACTGAATGATGAACGCCATTCGTTGGAACAAGCCTATATCAACCTATTCGCTAAGACCGATAAAGAACGTACCATCTATCAGTTAGAACAATATTCAATCTTGTTAGAAAAATTTTTCAATCTTACAATGGATGCAGATGAAGCCCGTCAACTACTTGATAATAAAGCAGATTACACAATCGAACACTTGTCTACTATGGCGAGAATTGTTAATACTGATATGACATTCATCCCCGAGGATACTTCTTCAGCATACCCTGATGCACTGCAAACGGTTTCTAAATTCTATCGTCTGGCTATCGATCGTGACACCATCCTTGCACGTAATGCAATAGAAAAAATGAACCTTACCGACGCTCAGTTTGCGGTAGTGTTTACCGGAGGCTTCCATACACCGGGTATGATAGAATACTTTTCGCAACACCATATCAATGTGGCTGTTATTCAACCGGTCATACCGTCATCTTCAGGATCATCGCAACCGCTCAATTATAGCGATTCTTTTATCAAAACACAGACCAAGATCGAAGCGTTCATCGACAGAGTTATCAACGCCATTGCAATTCCGAGATGGTTATCTAGCGTGCCCATTGGGATATCTGAGAATCAAAAGAATATCAAGATGATCGAAACCGCGTCATACCTGATGGCGTTACATGCAGAACATGTATTACAGGGCGACCGCCACAAAGCGTCATCCGACGTGATCGAAACTGTCAATACCGCGTTAAAAATGACAGGCACTAACCGCTTACGCGATGTATCTCTCCACGCTATCCGGCGGTATGCCCAATACCGTGAATACGAATTGCGGATACATGGGGAATCTCTGTTTTTCTATTTTACAAACCGTAATGACGATTTTCTGTGGGAAACGGTCACTGAGGATATGCAATCCATTTTTGCTGACACAACGCTTTTTACCGATACGCTTTTGATGTCTGTAGCCAAAACCCCTGTAGAACTGACTGCTGTGCCCGCCCGTACCCCTGAGGATATCTTGAGCGATAGCTTTATTGCATGGGCACAAGACCAAAGTTTACCAGAAGAACAAAAGACACAGCTCGTGCTTCCTCCCCCAGCTGTCATTACCGTAACACGTGATGAGGATACACTGGTTGTTTCTCTGGTTTCCCTTGACGGGCAATCTAAAGATAAAAATGTGGTCTATCAGGATCAACTGCCTGACAGCGATATATCAGGTGAGTTTATAGTGAGATTGACTCAATCGATCCGCACAACGTTTGCGCCAAGATTTAGCATATCACCGCGAATTATTGTTATAAATCCAGATACCAGTGAGGCAGATCTTATAGACGGCAACAATCCAGCAATGTTTGCCAAACAAAGCAATCCACTAAAATCTCATCTAAGAAAAAAATCTACTGAAGAAGAAGATTTTTCGGATTTTCCTTTTGATACAACCTTTGCGGAACAACAATCAATAACCAATGAACAACTGGTCGATAAATTCATGCGCCATGCTCAACGAGAAAATTCTTTTTCCGCTATAATATCTCTTGCGGGCAAAGCGTCAAATAAACGGCTGCTTACTATTTTATCCGGTCCTGCCTTTTATGAAGCAATTGAAACAACCTTTTCGCTGTTCACTCCGAAGAAAATACGTAGCATATCCAATGAGGTCATTTCCAATTTGTTACGCAATAAAAGCACTCCTCCTGCGGCATTGATAAATATCCTGCAACGCGAAGATTTTAATCTGATGGTAACCCAGAGGCCATTTTCACCAAGTTTAAAAAGTAACCCATTATATACCATAGCGCGTCACCAATCAGCAAACGAAGCTGTACTTGATTTGCTGGCAGACCGCATAGTTGAAATAACAACACAGCCTCACTCTATTTTAACTAAAAGCCTGTCAGCTGTTAACCGGTATATTCCAATCTATCGATTTATGAATCTTGCTACCACACGTATTTTGCTAAGACTAAATATTTTGCCGAATTTCATCTCCGATTTTTTACGCACAACTTTTGCCCGGCTTGCTGCTTTCGATATTATAGGTCATAATGCAGTGCAAAACGATACAATCAAAAAATTATATACGGATTCAAAGGATAAAAAAATCTCGCTGGCAATAGCCAAATCAAGGTATCCTATGCTGGTTGCGGATATTCCCGATACGCGGATTCGCAAAGAAGTTATCAACAATAAATATACCCCTATTGATATATTACTCGGATATCTTAATCAACAAACATCTCCTGAAATACACACATTGTTGATAAAAAAACTGGCTCAGCATCCACAACTGACAGAGCAGACCATAGAAGAATTATCGATGTATGCCACCGGTAAGCCTATCATCATGATAACCCTCTTTGAGACATTGCATGCATTGAGACAATCAAGCGAAGATAAAGATTTTATTGATCAAAAAATTCGTTCGTTATGGAATGCAATACAAGAAGGTTATACTGATTTCAATAAACAGGAAAAAATACAGGTAACCGAAACACTACTTGCGATATCAAATCCTCTTCCTGACTTACGCCATCCTATGGACATAACTTTGCGATCGCTAGGAATCATGGATACTCAACTCGCTGTCATTATTTCCAGTTCGGAAAACCCGGTCAATGCCGTCACTATAGAAACGCTGGTAGCAAAATATACGCAAAGTAATACATTCAATGAAGATGTGTTGACTGCGGTTGCCCAACGACAGGATTTAACTATGCACCTTGCCAGTATACTGGAATCAATAAATAACAGGCCGTTAATTCAGGCATTGCTTAAAAACGAACGGGTTATGCCAATTTTTGAAGACAAGGATTTACAGAAACTCACAGAACGACAGATACCGGTTCATATAGACCATGACGAATTTCTTGCCTATTTACAAACTAATATAAAAGATATCGATTATCTTAGAGCAATGGCAAAAAAATCTACGCTGACACCTCACGCACTTATCCTTTTGCACTCTACCGGAGATCCCAGGATTTTAGCTGAATTCGCGGTAAAACTTGATCTGCCTGTCGGTATAGCAGAAATTTTATCAAAAAATTCGCATCCAATAGCTAAAGCACTGCTCGTGCTTAACCCGACAACTCCTCCCCATGTAATACAAACCATTGCCCGCGAAGCATTATGGCAAAAAAGCAACATTTTTACAGGTATGTTGCCTGAAGAAAAAGATTATTTCATCAAACGATTTCCAAATTTATCAAAAAATGACCGGCTCCTCGCACTGGTATTGCGCCATAGTGCGATACTCATGTCACGGGATATTGTAGAATCTTATAATTCTCGTGGGTTGTCTCAATCCATCTGTACCTTAATCGGTCAATTGGCCCTCGAAGTTTCTGTAGAAAGCCAGGCAAATGAAGAAGAAAAAGCGTTTATGAAACTCGCTCCATTCCTTTTTGACGGTATGCTTATGAACGAATTTATCGACGATAACACCTTCTACAGCCATCTGGCGGACGCAAAACTTAACCGGCTCCATGCCGATCTTGCTCCTGTGGGATCGCTCATCCATTTCGCAAACGCCATGTACTCCTTTGCCCGTGCCGTTGAACAGACACACCCCGACAGGTCTAAGCACGCACTACGCCTTGCAAAAGAAATATATGAATACTCATACACTAATAAAAATAATCCTGCGGCGAAATTGGCTTTGCAAAAATTAAACACAACAGGAACTGTCCCAAAAGAACTTCTCGGTTTACACAACATTGCGCAGATCATGGTACTTGACCTGCACAACGCACAACCTTTAACTGAAGAAGCATCCGAAGAAATATTACGGTTTTATCGAATTCGTTACGACAAATTTTCATATGAAAAACGCCTGCTCATTACCCTATCTACCCTGATGTTGCGTGATGCGGTAGATCAGAGGCTCATTTCATCAAATACCGCTCTGGCACTGCTCAATGATTGCATAGAAACAGGTATTTCCATTGAGACATGGGCACAGACAAAACAACAACTCCTGCATAATCTGGTGAAAGCGTCTAACCTGACTGCAAAAATGAAAGACGATCTACTTTCCCAACAACCGGATCTAACAGAGTTTTTCATACGGCGAGGAGCTAGAGGGAATTATGAATTATCAACGCTACCGCCGTTTTTACGATAATCTTATTATAGAAAATATGCCCGAATACCTGCATTCCGATATGGCAAAAACAATCTGGTTTGAAATGATGAACGCAAACGAAAACCAGTTGTTTGTGGAACCTCATTACGTCACGCACCTTCAACTTATACGCCATAATGGAGAGGTTATTATCACAAAAGATAGTTTTAAAATCAGTTTTCCGGTGATCGATTTGCTTGACGTCTCACCCAACAGCTCAACAATACGCGCTGAAATAGGCCACCTGATAGATTTCGCGCTATTTCGTGACACCGACGCATGGTCAAATGTATATTTTGCGCCATTCGGTGAATTTCAGGATAGGACAGCTGTACAATCTATACCGTATCAGCTTACTGATCCGATGGAATCACAACCCATCATTGATTTATACAGGGAATATGATGACAAACTCATAGAGCTGTTCCAGATTTTCACAAAACAAGCGGCGAAACAGAATAAGCCCATAGTCAACTATTTATCTGATCTCTATTTGCCATTTGAACCACAAGGGTTAAAGGAACGTTTTCTATCTCAGGGCACACATCAGATACTGTATGAATCGAGCAATATCAATGCGCTTTCTGCATCGGAACAACGGCTTATAGGAGAATTTTTGTTCTATGCCGCAAAAAATGACCCGTCCCTGACAGAACGGATAGAGCAAATACGCGCAATCCGTGCCGATCTTGACGCACTGCCATGGAATGTTAAATCGTTTTTTGAAGGAGGTATATATTTAACAACATACGGTTCAGCCTATGATCAGGTGCTACCTCCTCTTCACCCTATGTTCGGCATGTATGCGCATCACATACTCGATTCGCTGGAAGAACATATCGGTGGCGAATGGCTCAGCTTTTATTTCAGGACACGCGTGCGTGAACTGTTACGCAGCGGGCAACTGTCACCACAATCTCTACCTCAGTTTTATCGAACCGCTGTTTACTATTTGCGGACTATGACATACAAAAACGGCAAAGCGAATGGAAAAGTAGTAGTTGAGGCGATAAACAATCTAACTCCAACACGCATGTTCAATGATATAGAAAAACGATCTATCAAAGGACAAACTGTTTCCAGTTCGATAGATACTGTCGCGCAACCAACTGATATTGCTGCCCCTGAAAAAATTGTTTTTAACGCATTTGCACGGGTACTCAACCATCTATTTTTCAACGAGGTTGTCACATTCGAGCAATTAGGGGCTGTTGGAGAATTTTTTGTTAAATCTGTATATCCGGAATATACGAAAAGATCTATCGACACGACACAGGATCTCCCCAGAAACCCTGTATTTCTTGAAACATGCGCGGATATCGTGTATGAGCAGTTACAACACGTTTTGCCATCATCAAGCGGTCTTAAAGAACAGCTTTTCTCAATCATTCAGCAACCGTTCAGGAAAATGCGTCCGGATACCGGTCCACAGCGACAAGATACAGATTCTCAGATAAATATAGGAAATATATTTGACGATGCTGTGGTATCTAATCCATCTGTGGCGGCATTCATAGATAACACATTGCAGACAACTAATGTACTGTGTGATTCATCACATGTCGTTATTGATTTTGACAATGTTTTTCATACAAGCAATCCGATCTATCAAAAAGAATTGCTCATGGCTTTCCGCCTGATGTTTTCTACCTCATTCACCCTCAAGGGTGATGAACAGGCCGTAAAACGACAGGCTCAACAAATAATTTTCTATTCGCAATCACAATCACAGGAAGATTTGGCAGCATCGTTAACTGAGGCAGGACTTGATGCGAATCTTTTTGCCCTGATAGGGAAAGACGCTCCGGGACTTGAACAACTAGGCTTGAAAAAATATCTCGAAATTAACAACCAGGTATCTCCTGCAAAGACAATCTTTTTAGCTACTCCCGAATCAAACGCTATCAGCAGTCAATTAGCAATGGATAAAGCCCTCGTATTCGATATGGGATCATCCGCTGACTTTTATTCATTCGGCATAAACTTGCGAGTATTGTTCGATTTACTGCGATACAACGTAGTTCCAAGCAATTTGGAGATTACAAATATCGAAACACATACCACCACACAAATAGCTCAACTTCTCTCCCAGACAGATAGCAACACCTTGGATTTTAATGCGCTATCAGGTATGGTTATGACCATGCCTGCAGAGAATATTCCTGTCCAACGCCCACGTGTATTGTCGTTGCCGACCAATCAACGTTTGGTTGACGAAGCATTATAATACCTACTAAATACTGAAATTCCTGCGAACAGATTATAGCTTTTAGCCCGTCAGGCACATCTTTTGCTTAAAATCTTGCATGCTATCTTGTAACTTAAAAAGAGAATCTATTTTATGCCACTTATATCGATTATAGTACCGACACACAATCGCCCGCAATTACTACAACGGGCACTTGCCAGCATACAACAGCAAAGTTTTAGCGATTTTGAGGCGATTATTGTCAATGATGCTGGGACTGATGTAAAGCAAATCGTCGATCAGTTCAACGATCCACGATTTGTGTATATTAATGTTGATAGCGAAAAAGGCCCTGGAGTAAGAAATGCAGGCATCATGGTATCAAAAGGAAGATACATTGCTTATCTCGATGATGACGATCTGTATTATCCGCATCACCTTCAAACTGTTTTCGACGCATTGCAACACACGAATAAGCGATTCGTATATAGCAGTTGTGCAACCGTATACGAAGACACCGATTGCCGCGAAATCAAACGTAATAAGCGAATATACGCTCCGTATCATCACAGCCTGATACGACACAACAATTTCATACCGATCTGTAGCATTTTACATCACAAAGAGTTATTCGATCAGGCAGGATATTTTGACGAATCACTCACATTCGGGGAAGACTGGGACATGTGGTACAGGTTTTCGCTTTTAACCGATTTTTGCCACATTGAAGAAGTAACCTGCGAGTATAGAAAACGAATCAAACAAGGAAATAATATCAACAGTTTACAGGCTACAAATAATAATTGTTCATCCATTGAGAATACGCGTCTTGAGAAATACGGTATTGTTACTGATGCCCGATCTCATTTTAATGGACAAATACCATCGTTTATAATAGAAAAACTTGTTGAGTTCCTTGGTAATCAAAAAATCTATATATATGGGGCGGGATCATATTTTGAGCAGATATATCCGTATATCAAACCGAATATCCGAGGAATTTACGATGCACGTTATACGACAGATGTTGAATCGTGCGACAATATTCCCTGTTTACCGCTGGAAAAATTGAGCGATGCAGACTCATACATTCTTTCCACCGTTGTAGGACAAATCCCCGACGTCCTTTTGAGCACGTCTCGGTATACATCAAGTGTCGATAATTTTCTGTTTCTCGATGATTTTTTTGATCAGTGTACAGAAAAAGGTTCAACACTATCAATATAGTAATTTTGATCATTTCTATAGAACTTACCTATAAAACTGTTGACCACAAAAAAATAAATCCGGTATAGTTTAATCCATTAATGAATCCAGTTACCCCGGAACAATCCATGCTGACAACAAAAATCGCGTTCATATCATATACGTTTTCATTCGGTGGAATCCAAAAATCAATGTTGATGATTGCGCAACAATTATCTCCACGTGGCTTTGAATTCCATTTTATTTCCTGTGACAGAGACGATTTTCAGGATCAATTTCATAAGTACGGAATTTGCAGGCATATCCCTGACGAACATGATTTGCTGGCTTATCTGATGGAGAATCAAATCGATATTGTACAGCTAAATCACTCACGCCATGGAGGATTACTTGCTTATCTTGCCGGAGTAAAAGGCATTGTGGAGCGGGTTGATGGACTGAAATCGGCATTCATGTTTGACAAGTATCCAGTAGACTGTGTTATTTCATCTACAAAGCGGGTTTTTGAAGCGAGTCAAAACAAATATCCTGAGAAATATAATGTTAAAATTGTCAACGGAGTCGATCTTCAGCGGTTTGCCCCATCGGGAAACAATCCGTCACTCCGAAAACACTTGGGTATTGATGCAAATGATATTGTAGTGGGATATGCAGGCAGGATGTCCGAAGAAAAATGTATCGATAAATTAATCGATGTATTCGCTGATATTTCAAGAATACACGATCATATCAAACTTGCTATTCTGGGCACAACAACCCGACCAAATGAACAGATGTATTATGAATACCTGCAAGAAAAAATCCAAAAACTTAATCTTGGAGACAAAATTTTCTTTTTACCGCAAACAGAATTTCCCGAAACAAGCATGAATATCTTCGATATCGGTGTTTATATAGCAGGTACGTATATAAAACCAGATGGGACAAAAGGTGTTACGGTTGAAGGATATACCAACGCACTGCTTGAACTGGCGGCAATGGAAATACCACTCGTAGCGACTAATTCCGGTGATGTAAGCGGAGTTGTCATAGACGGCCACAATGGTTATGTGGTAGGACTTGATGATATGGATGCATTTCGAAATCGTCTTCTAAAATTGATCAATTCAGCTTCATTGCGCAAATCTATGGGAGAACATGGACGACAATTTATACGGGAAAACTTCAGTTTGTCTGTTATGGCGGAACAATATGAACATCTGTACCGCTTTGTAATGTCTGAGACGTTCTCTCAACAATATCCAAACGCACGGCAATCGATGAAATATCATTATTTTAGTAGTCCATTCCAGATGGAAAATAGGATTCAAGAATCAAAGAAAATCCTAATTTTCCGCTCAGGAAGCGAATTTTTCATGCACGCAATACTGGAATTAATCGATAAATACTACGACCAACCAGACGTTTATATTTTATGCCACCAGAATAATTTTTCTGAAAGTTCTCAATTGATTGCAAAAGAAAATATCTTTTCTTACAACGCCACCCCTAGTTTTGAACCCGATGCAATGCAGGAATTAATATCAGACATTAATAAACTTGGCTTCGACTATCTCTTTTTCATCTACAACGACTTTTTAGGACGGGGATGCGATAACATTGCAGAGATTGTTCAACAATTTCAGGCATCTGCTACCATCGTCATTATACAAACTTGTGGAAAAATCCGGAGTTTCAACTTCCCACACTGATTCACACATACCGCAATAATATATAACAATCACATAACTAAGAACAACGGTATTGTGATTGTTGTTTTTTTCAACAAACAGACTACAAGACGGATGCAAAATTTTTCACACAGGGTGACAATATGCCAGAGGAAAGCATGACATCGGCATGTTAATATATATCATATATTATCGGGGTCTTAGAATTTTCAACAATAAGTAAAAGATTACCGTTGTTTACGGCTATGAATTTTGGTTTTTGTTGACGGAGGCTGTCAAACGCAAAATCTTTGCTAAAAATGAGACTTCCATCAGCGCTGTATTTCTTCACAGAGGTATCCAAAAAACTCGAGGCGGTAAAAAAACAGTTCAATTTCGAACTATAAGAAATAGTCTCTGCCGTTAAATTCGTCTGTTCGAACTGCTTATTTTTAAAAATCAATACATTACATGATTGTTTCAATCGCATCCATAAAAATAAATCCGTAATATACAGTGTTTTATTAAAATACGATAACTGAAACGATTCCTTAAAACTCCCTGTAAAAGAGGTGATTTCATCTTCTTTGTCCATGTAGTGCAAGAGTCCGGTATATGGCTCGAGAAAAAATATTCCGTCGTTATCATCATTTACGGCGACGGTAATTTGCCTGTTCTTAAAAAATGGAATCTCATCTTCCAAAGCAATTGAAGAAACAAAATCTTCAGAAAAAATATACGGTGTATACTCTAAAAAACCGGCCCTATCCATTACACCGCAAGCAATATAACGATTTTTGTATTTGGAGAAAGTAATTGGCCGCCACGGTAAATATTTCTTCATATCAATATAATCTATTATATTATATTCCCTGTCGGTCATAATTATTTGCGACAAAGCCGAATTGTTTGACTTATTGGAAAAAAGAATTCTATTTTCATCTACAAAACAAGTGAGAGGTTGGAGCCCATCAATTGCTGCCAATTTTTGCGTAGCTTTTTCGTTGTATTTAAAATAATACTCTTTTTTGATTTCGTTGGCTTTTTCTACAACACTTGCATCGATTTTGATCATAATGCCTCTTCAATAACTTCATATTTAATAATATATATATAAATCTTCATAATCTAAAAGGATCGATTGTTTTAACCAATTTAAGCACATCACATTTTAGACTTCAATATAAAAATATCCAACAACCAACATAAGATTCGTAAAATTCTCCACTTCTCATCGCTGAAATATATTTTCTTTTTACAACCTCATAACCAAGCTGGCAAGAAACTCATCAATGGTATGGTTATTGCTACCTTCAAAGAAATATTTGAAAGGGGTGCAGTATGACTTCTCATGCTAACAATAAGAACATAACATGGCATTTTGGCAAGGTTACCTCAGAGGACCGTTATAACCTGTTAAAGCAATATGGCTGTGTCATATGGCTTACCGGGTTGTCCGGATCAGGAAAAAGCACTGTTGGTTATACTCTGGAACAACGCTTAATCAACGAACATCATCTTGCCTTTGTATTGGACGGTGATAATGTCCGCCATGGTTTGAATGAAGATCTTGGTTTTTCAGAAAAAGACCGAAAAGAAAATATCCGCCGCATAGGCAGGACAGCGGCTCTTTTTGCACAGGCAGGAGTTATAGCCATAACCTCTTTTATAGCGCCATACGATGAGGATAGGATCACAGCCCGTTTAAACGCCCAACCTTTGCCATTTGTTGAAGTTTTTCTCAGCACTCCACTCGATATATGTGAGCAACGTGACCCAAAAGGGTTATACAAAAAAGCCCGCGCCGGAGAAATTAAAAATTTTACAGGTATTGACGCTCCTTACGAAACTCCTCAACATCCAGAGCTGGTAATCGATACATCCAAAATATCACCTGAACAGGCTTCAAAGACAATTATAAAATATCTGAGAGCTAACAATATTATTAATCATGATGCGCATCAACAAGCAGGAAATAGTAATCTGATTAATAAGCAAAATAGAATATCTAAACAAGAAATACATGACCAATTTTACATCAACCCTGCAATCAACAACGGTATTATTTCTCAAAGGGAGGCATAAAACCCAATGTCGGAACATGATAAAATATTTGGAATCGGAATTGGCAGAACAGCGTCCAAGTCTCTGGCTTACGCTTTAGAAATTCTTGGATACAATACCTTCCATTGCGCGCCAGATGAAGCAACAACCGCAGAAGTACTAAGCGGTGCAAAAATAAGCAGGATTACTGAAAAGCGAGAAGCTATTATTGATACAATTCTGCCATTACTCCATTATCAAGAGTATGCTATACGATTCCCAAACGCAAAATTTATCCTTACTACACGTGACACTAAGTCATGGTTGCAGTCAATGCGGCGGCACATGATGCACATGAGGCTTGTCTATCCAACAAATTACTCTACACATTTGTACGGCTCCCTGATTCTTAAAGGATGGACAACAGGTGCAACTGGCGATCAGAAACTTCTTAATACATTTTATCAACACAATCAAACCGTGAGAGATTTTTTTTCGGATAAACCCGGACGCCTTCTTGAAATGGATATTGCTAATGGTGACGGATGGGAAAAACTGTGCCCGTTCCTCGGCAAAGAAATCCCAGCCTGCAATTTTCCTACTGTGAATTCAATGCCTAAAAACACATCGACTTTCGGTTGCGGCGACGCGATTATTGAAAAAGATAAATTAGCGCTGGCAACAATGATTACGCCTGCATACAAAATCGACCATTTACATGAATGGATCCAATGGCATTACCAACTGGGAGTCCGCCATTTCTGGATTGTTTGCGATAGCCCTGCTGGCAATATGCACGATAAAGCGGTAGACAGTATACACCAAAAAATTGAAGATATCATTCCAAAATGTGAGTTGACTATGCCGTACATAAACTTAAGAGTAAATGACTTCGCGGATTTTTCATCCGCTTCTGTCGAGTCACAGAAACAAAGACAAAATATAGTTGCTCACAATGTAGCGAAAATAGCGGAAGAACTGGTTCAGTGGTTCGCGCTTATTGATATTGACGAAATGTTGTATATGGATGTAATCGACCGTCTGGAGCAGATTAAAATAGATAAAACCAACTCTACAATCATTCCAGTGGATTCACAACGGGTTCTGAAAAAAAGAGCCGGTGGGAAAAACCAACTAAGTAGTATCGAGAGCTTCGGGTTAGAATATTCGGCAACTGCTACTGCTACTGCCCCAAAAGCCATCGCTTTTCGTCATTTTCATGAGTTAAGCTGGTCGCGGTCAAAGAAAATATAACTTCCATTATTCCAAGAAGATAAGGAGCTGCAGCGAACAGCAATGCTAATTCGGGTAAACAGAAATTACAAATACATAAAGTAGCTTAATGAGGAATATTTTAATGGATCACCTGCAAAAGTTAGAAGCACAAAGTGTTTATATACTGCGTGAAGCATATAGAGAGTTTAAAAATCTGGCTATGTTGTGGTCAATCGGGAAAGACAGCACAGTCTTATTGTGGCTTACTCGAAAAGCATTTTTCGGCCATGTACCGTTCCCTTTGATACACATCGATACAGCTTACAAAATTCCTGAAATGATTAAATACCGTGATGAGCTTGCACTTAAGTGGAAACTCAACATGATAGTTGGACAAAACAAACAAGCACTGGCAGACAAACAGACATTTCCTGATGGCACATTAACAAGATTAGCATGTTGCCGTGTACTTAAATCTGAACCGCTTAAACATACCCTATCGGGCGAATGGCCACGTTACAAACTCGACCATGAAAAGAAAGAATACGTGCTTGACTCCAACAAAGAGTCATATATGGGCGTTATCGTTGGTGTCAGGGCAGATGAAGAAGGTAGCAGATCAAAAGAAAGATATTTCTCGCCCAGAGATAAACAGGGTGAATGGGATGTTAGCGACCAACCTCCTGAGTTATGGAATCAATTCAATACCGATTTCTCCCCGGGTACTCATATAAGAATTCATCCACTCCTTGACTGGACAGAACTTAACATCTGGGAATATATTGATCGTGAAAATATACCTATCACCTCTTTATATTTCGATAGGAATGATGGGAAAAGATATCGATCGCTGGGCTGTGGTCCATGTACTAACCATGTAGAATCCAGTGCAAAAAACCCAAAAGATATCATTGAAGAATTAAGAACCGGCAAATTCGCGCATGTCGCTGAAAGATCAGGCAGAGCACAGGATAAAGAAGACGGCGGTGGACTCGAAACATTGCGCACAGAAGGATATATGTAATGATTGATATGCCACATAGAGAACAAATGAATATTGTCATTGCCGGCCATGTAGATCACGGTAAGAGCTCGGTTATAGGACGCCTGCTTGCTGACAGCAATTCACTGCCTATTGGTAAATTGGAACAGGTTAAAGAATCCTGCAGACGTAACTCAAAACCCTTTGAATACGCTTTCCTGCTAGATGCATTAAAAGATGAGCAAGCTCAGGGAATCACTATCGATTCGGCACGCTGTTTCTTTAAAACTAGACAAAGGGAATATATAATTATCGATGCACCGGGTCATGTTGAATTTCTGAAAAATATGATATCAGGAGCTGCTCGGGCCGAAGCGGCGATATTAGTCATTGATGCCAACGAAGGAGTCCAAGAAAACTCAAGGCGTCATGGCTATATGCTATCGTTGTTGGGTATAAAACAGATTATCGTTTGCATAAATAAAATGGATCTTGTTAATTACCAAAAATCCGTTTATGACGCCATTGTAGATGAATACCAGTCTTTTCTATCTAAAATTAATGTTAACGCAAAGAATTTCATCCCATTAAGCGCCAGAAACGGGGATAATATTGCCTCATTATCCCCAAAAACAGCCTGGTTTCAGGGAAACGCGTTAATCGATGAAATGGATTTATTTGAAAAAGAAAAACCCGATTTTCATAAACCTTTTCGCTTACCAGTTCAAGGAGTCTATAAATTTACTGAGCACAAAGACGACAGAAGGATTATTGCGGGAAAAATTGAATCAGGCGCCATATCAGTTGGCGATGAGGTAATCTTTTTACCTTCCGGCAAAAAATCACGTATTTCTTCAATCGAAATGTTTAATGCGCCTTTTAAATCCACCGCCGTAAGCGGTGAATGTCCGGGATTTACTTTGGAAACACAAATATATGTAAAACCCGGTGAGATAATGTGTAAAATATCCGAACCGTTTCCCAAAATGACTTCTCTTTTTCGCGTAAATATTTTCTGGATGAGTCCAAAACCGATGATTACTAACAAACAATATAAACTTAAAATCGGCACAATGAGCATTCCTGTTTTCCTGACAGAGTTAAAGAATACACTGGACGCGTCTGACCTTTCATCTGACAGAAATAAACAACAGATCGACAGACATGAAGTTGCTGAATGCGTAATTAAAACATCAAAACCAATTGCGGCTGATCTGGTATCGGATATTGCCCATACAAGCCGGTTTGTCATCGTAGATGACTACAGGATCTCTGGAGGAGGTATCATACTTCAAACGATTGAACAAAAAAGCAATCTGTATCACGCTAACACCACACATTCCAAACTCTCATGGGAAAAAAGCCTAATTTCCTCGCAAACACGAGCTGATAGAAATGCTCATCAAGCGATGCTCATAATCATTTTAGGTGAACTGGAGATATTTAATAATATTGTCGCAAGAGAACTTGAAAAATTTCTATTCAATAGTCAGATGGCTGTTTACTATCTCGGCGTTTCAGATAACCATTTACTAAATAATTCCGATTCTATATCGACAGACGAACGAGCGGAATATTTAAGAAGATTCGCTGAAATTGCTCAAGTTTTTACTCATTCGGGAATGATACTAATTTCTACCATATCTAATCTGAATGATTACGAACTAGATATGATTATGAAAATGAATGCGCCTGCAGATATGTTTGTAGTCAGTATTGGTAACAGCGGCATTGACAGCGAAAAAATCGATCTTGAATTTCCATCACATATTGATCCATCAAGAGCTGTTTTTAAAATCACGGATTTTTTAAGAAGAAGTAGTCTACTTCTGGAATACCAATTACCAACATTCAGGAGGATGTCATCAGACACTACTATTTCAAGGTCAGAATAGCCTAGCTAAAGGAAGCCAGCCTTTCAATAATCATCTCATTATCAGGATCATATTTAAGCACTTTTCCCCATACCTGCAGAGCTTCTGAATACATCTTCTGATCAAACAACTGAAGCCCTTCATCCAGTTGTTTCTTTAAAAGTGAGGTATGCAGTTTGTTGGTGAGCTTATATTTTAAGAAATGATCAATTTTATCGGCAATAGAAATATCATCAAAAAACTTTTGTTCACAATCAGCACAGAAATCAATTTTTCCACCTCTCAAATAGTTATCTGCCCAGAATCCAAGATAATCTTTATTTTCAGATGGTTGAAACCCGTCAAACTTCTGTTTGCACAATGTTGCGTTGCCGTCTGACAACACAGCAAGATTATTCATTGTTTTTTTACATAAATGCGATTGATTGATCGGGGACATATTGATCAATTCTGTTTTGTCAAACGTGTTGCAATAATCATTAAACGGTTGAATAACAACTGCATCTACAATATATTGCCAGCGATTAAAATTATAATTGACTCTGCTTTGAGTAGATTTTCGGTTCACCGTTTGTAAAGCTATAAACGGATACGATACTTGCCGTTCATTTTTGAGCGAACGTATATCATTGATTAAGCGCTCGGATGGTAGTAAAGATTCCGTATTTGCACATGAAAACATATCATAAGCGTCAATATTGATTAGCAAAATATCCAGTTTTACATCAATTAGTTGCTGTATAAAACTTTTGTCCAGATGAGTACCGTTTGTCTCCAGACAAATCCGTGTGACGTTTTTTTCTTTGGCATATCGTATAAAATCTACTATATGAGGATGCAAGGTCGGTTCGCCATAACCGGACAACACAAAAAACGGAGTAAAATCGGAAAATTTGTCGACAATTTTCTCGAATACTTCCTTATCCATATCTTTAGACGGTCGATTCAAGACAGTTTGAGGACAATCATCACATTTCAGATTACACCGATTTGTCAATTCTATTTCCAACAATGAAGGAAACTTACAATTGGAATTTTTTTCTATCGATTGTATATACTTATCGTACTCGCTATAATATAACGATGCGTATTTGCTGTACAAATTACGAATCTGCTCTAGATCCCGCTGCCGGTGGGCAGGATAAAATTGATATAGTTCAGCAGTTCCTACAATCCTGCCAAAATCAGGGTTATATCCTTTCAGAATATGATCCAAATGTAACCTTGAGTATATCTTGCTTATACATGTCGACTTTTCTTTTTCAAGTAGATCTAAATCCAGATTAGCATTAAAAGATTTCAAACCGGATAGCGATTCTTTCATAACTTCAAGCTCGCTCTTCAAATCACTATCATGTTTATATTTACAGGAGGTCAACTTCGCAGATAATTCATATGTTGGAACAACATATATCTCCGATCCATTGTGCAACGCCGAACTAAATCTAACGCCGTTTTTCTGAAATGAATGCACAGTTCTGTCGATAAATTCTGGTTCAATAAGCGGTAGATCATCCGCCGTAAAAATAACGGCAATATCCATCTGATTCTGAGATGTGTACTGGAGTAGGCATTCAGGAGAATAAAACCCGAAATATGATTTTTGATATAAAAAATCATCGTTCATAATTCTATTATCATCAGTAAAGGCATATGGCATACTCTGCGCTACCCGAATAACTTTTATTGGCACACGTAACTCATTATGCTGTAGTTTTTCAATACACTGGACTATCTCGTCATCAATAGGATTGTCTGACGTAACGATATTTATTCTGTCAAAGCTGGTTGAATTTTGGATATTTTCCATTAATCTTATCAACAGTGATTTTCCATGGATATCTTCTAAAATTAGTGACGGTAGATTCTGTTTATTATCTAGATAAAGTGATGCATGTATGAACCCATGAGTTATCATCCTGATATGTATCTCCTGATAAAATTATCAATATACTTATTGTATAATTAAATATTCGTATTGATTTTTAATAACATCACTAGAAGGAATGGTATTTGCTTATTTTAAATATGGACTTCTATATAAGAATAAATAACTGTTTTCAGAAATATTTGCAAGAAACTTTTCATAATCAGGGTATCACATGACGACTATCAATGAACTAAAAAAAGATCTGATTATTGTACTGCGCACCGCCGGAGAACGAACTGTAGAACTGTGCAAAACAATCATCGAGTCTCAAATTGATAAAAAACAGATATATGTAATTGAAGAAAAACCGTTTCTTAAAGCTGTCAAAAAGACTTTTGAAATTGGATCCGCAAACCCGGCAAAATTCCTTCTTGCCATTGACGCTGATATACTGCTCTATCCCGATGCGATTGACTATATTCTATATGAAGCAAATCAATTCGACTCTAATTTATTTTTTAAATTTGATTGCTGGGTTCTCGATAAATTCCGAGGTAAAACAACTGCAGGCGTACATTTTTATTTCAATCAACACTCAAAGGCGTTTTTTAAATTTTTAAAAACCATAGACGACAATGAATTTTTTTTACGTCCAGAATTTGATAACCTGAAAAAATTCTGCGACCTTAATAATTTACGATACCTATCCATTTCATCGCATATTGTGGCATTCCATGATTACATGCAATACTACCGTGATCTTTTTAATAAATATAACCTGCGCTATAAACGGTGTGTTGCTGATAAAACCGTTGATACGGTAAAAGAGCATATCCAGAAAAAATGTATAGAAAATCCCGACGATATGGAATATATGGTTGTATATGAAATATTTAATCAGACAAATAATTATACACAGGTTCAAAAGATTCTTGACAAATTAGATCTCGATGAAAAAGCATCGTTGCCTACATCGTCTTTCGGAGCAATTATCGAATCGTTATCATCTCATCGCATCATGGATAATGTCATACAAGAAGTTAATGACAACCTTAAAAATTGGATCGAATCTCATAATTCATTCAAAAAATTCCTCCACAACAATCTTTTTATTAAAAATTTAAACAGTAATACGGCTATTTATGGAACAGGTGATATTTGCGAAGTTATTTTATCTTCAGATCGTGAAAAAAAAATAAAAGCCGTTATCGATAATAATCCCGAAAATGTGGGTTCATCAATCAATGGGATACCAGTAATATCTATAGAACAAATCAACGATTTCCATATTGAAAATATTCTCATTGCTTCGGTTGCCCATAAAGATGTCATCCGTGAACGTATAACCGGTCATATAGACAGTGAAAACCTTAATATAATTGCCCTGGAAGTTGTTTGAGTAGTGCGCAAGCAAAAAGGAGATAAGCTACATGTGCGGTATTGGAGTTTACATATCGAAACAGAATATCAGCAAACAAATACTGACAGATAAATTACATACAATTAACAATAGCCAATCTCACCGTGGTCCTGATTTTGCCGGTATCTATTGCAATAAACATGTCGGAATATGCCATACCCGGCTATCAATCATCGATCTGTCAGAAAAGGGCAACCAGCCTTTTATATCTCCCGATAAAAAATATATTCTTTCTTATAATGGTGAACTATACAACTTTAAAGAATTACGAGAAATTCTCATTGCATTGGGACATACCTTCATTTCAAAATCCGATACTGAAGTCGTGCTCCGTTCATATATGGAATGGGGTACAGAAGCCTTTAGTAAATTTAACGGTATGTTTGCACTAGCCATTTATGACAAAACAACAAATAGAATTGTTTTTGCTCGCGACAGAATGGGTATGAAATTCGTGCATTACTATATGGATGATAACCAAATCATAATTGCTTCTGAAATAAAGGCTATTTTAGATTTAGTTGGCATACCGCCATATCGTAAAGAAGCGATAAACGATTTCATCATGGTGGGCCAAAAAGATAAAACCGAATCATTTTTCGAGGGTATCTACACTCTGTTACCAGGCAAATATTGTATTGTCAACCTATCTGATTTTTCTATTAAAACTGTCGGTTATTTTAATCTGCAAAACAAAATCGATCCTGAAAAATACGCCTACAATAAAAATTTTTCTCTTGAACAGCATGTTGACACATTAGACGCTTTACTACGTAACTCCATCGAAAAACACCTTATTGCTGATAGCCCGGTCGGTACTTTATGCAGCGGCGGCCTGGACTCGAGTTTAGTCACAGCAATAGTCAAACAGATAAATCCCAATGTCAAAATCTATCACGGCGGTGTTGCTGAAGGCGGCGGTGAAGAAGAATACGCAAAAGTAGTCGCCAAACATCTTGATATTGATATCGACTTTATTTACATGTCAAAAGAAAAATACTTCAATGATCTGGTTGATACCGTATACCAACTTGAAACTCCTTGTTTTCATCAAAATGATATCTCTTTATACCATATCTGCAAACTCGCACGCACGCAGGGTGTCAAAGTGTTGCTTTCCGGAGAAAGCAGTGACGAGTTATTCGGAGGATATATCTGGTATCCGGAGTTAATGAAAAAAGTTGGATTTAGTTCCCCTGAGTCACCTAAAAAATGGCAAAACGATTACCTTAATACATCCGGATTATTTTACCGATTCCCAGACTACTATGAAAATCCTAGACTGGCAAACGCGTATTCCTTGTTTGCACATAAAGGAGAAAAATTGGTGCGCTGGAATTGGATTCTGGATACTTTCAATTTTCTCCATGATATAACAGAAAAAGCAGGTAACGCCATACTTATAGATAACTTGTTAACCTTCTTGAATACACTCTTATATACAGCCGATAGAATGGGTATGATGGCTTCTATCGAAAATCGCTTCCCATTCCTAGAAAATAATCTTGTAGAGTTCACACTCAATCTTCCACTTGAATTTAAGGTTGATTGGCGTACTAATAAAAAAGTACTCAAGGGCGTTGCCGAGCGATACCTTCCACAGGATATCATACACAGGAAAAAACGGGGGTTTCCAACACCTGTCGAATCATATATCACATTCAATGAAAATTTCTTCAAAGGTGGCTTTTTAGAAGAACACTTGTCTATTCCCGCACGGTTAATCGGCAAAACCTGCATCGATGCACGATTGATGTATCGCTTAACTACAGCTGAAATATGGGGACGAATTTTTGTATTCAAACAAAATCGCGACAACATCAAAGAACATGTTCAAGCCACTCTGAATAGAGAATATCAATACATGTAATTTCACTTAAATACAGTCATTTTCATCATCTATTACGCGGCTTCGTCGATGAACCTGCTGTAGCGAATTTGCTTGAATAATGACGGTGCCTGATCAGCTTTCTTTATAGTCAACTCTTTACCGCCCAAACCAATGTATGTAGCCGGCTGACCGGATGATTGAGACATATCCTGCCCGGCGGCAATGATCTGCATCGCTTTCGCTCCCGGATGCACATTAGCGAATATTTTCAACGCGTCAAATATATTCCCGTTCATATCCGCCATGATAACACCAAAATCAGCAGCACTTTGTACCACGTGGGGTTTATTTGAAAATATTTTGATGTTCAATCGGTTAACATCCTGATTCAATATCCGTTCAGCAAAAAAGCGCGTAAATCGTTCAGTAGTACCTGCGGGTTCGGCGTCGTCAAACCATTCCGTACCAAACAAAGTATAAAAACGGGAAGCCAAACCTTCCCCAAGTATCATCAGCATATCCCGGCTGCTCATCGATTCCGAAAACACCACAATATTAGCCTCACGACCGTATTTTTCGTATCTCGCCTGCAAGGCGTCTACATATTCAAGCAACAACTGTTTCTGATTCTGATTACCGCGGTTCTCCTGCGAAACCAGATCGAAAGAATCAATATCCAGGAAAATCAAATCACGGTTACCTGTCACAGACAAGACATATCCAGCATCTTCCATCAACCGCAACAACTGCGACGTCTGCGCGAGATCCATACCATTCTGATCAGTAATATCCAAAACAGCATTCAAAATCACTGATGGACGAGCTGCTCTAGGCACATCCCTGAAATATTTATTGCGCGCAACAGCTTCTACGTCCGGGGTCAAATCAGTGCGATTAGCAAAATACGCATCAAGATACTCCGCCAACGCTGATGTCGAATTTGCAGGGTCAAACTCCATAAACAAAGTATCAACATATTCCTGAGTGAAGATTCCATCTGTAGTTTCTTGAGATGACGGTTGTTGCAGCACAGTTATCGCATCTTTGGCTTTGCCGTTTTGCTCACTTCCTGTCCCAAGACCATTGAACCCGGCCGGCACAAACTGACTGCGATACGGATTTATCTCCTGATCAATAATATAATCTACAAACCCAAAAGCGACTTCAAGAGGATCACCGACACCAGACCGCGCAGCAGCAATCAATCCGACCAAATCCTGGTTACGCTCCACAAAAACCAGATCTATCAGCTTATTGAGCAATTCACGTGGGAACGTTCCCTGAATAACAGCCTGACGCAACGACGGTATCAAACCAAGAGGTTCTTCCATGATAGTAGGTGCCGATTCCATACTCCATGCCACTCGAACAATACCATTCATCAACTCACCTACTTTATTGTTATTGTAATAGAACAGCTCATTGATCAGATTATTGTAAATAGCAAACGTATCTTTCAAATCCTGAAGACGTGTGGCCGCAGCATGCTTTGGCTCTGGTAACTGCTGATCAATAATATCCTGCGCTAATGCCTTATGGATTGACTCAAGGGTGCTTATCAGGGAACTTCGTGAGAAATTAAGCTCTTCAAGCGAATAAACCTCCTGATAGTAGCCTGCCAACAGATCGACCATTTCAAAAAGCATCCGATCGTTTCTTTGTATTTCCAGGTTCCTTGCTTTGACTTCAGCTTCAGTGAACAATCCCTGTCTGGCGCGAACCCGCAACTCGGTTTTACGCATATTATTGAGTTTAAATAAGGTTTCAAATGTCAACTCATTGGAACTCCAGTCAACCGATTCGAGAAACGTCTGTTTCTGGGCATTCAATTCATCAAGCGTCACCGCAGGCTGCATAGCAGCTACCGAAGCAAGGATACTTTCTTTTTCAAATGTATTGAGACCGATTTGATCTGCCAAAAACGAACTTATTCGCCTGATTCGATTTACACGCGTCGCTTCCGCTACAACCTCACGAATTAACGGTGAATGTTCCTGTTTATCCGTCTCAGGATCAGGTGATGTTGGTGGAACAGTTGGGGTATCCGGCGAGTCACCCGGTTCAGGAGGCGTTGCCGGAGTCTTACCGCTCATTCCTTCAGCGTCGTCACGTACCGATTCAATCGTATCGAAAAACAACTTGTCGAATTTTTCGGTAAACTCAATATCAGAATCTGACTCATTAATCAGCTGTACAACCGACTCGATCATCAAACGTTGTTTTGTCGAAAGATCTTTTTGTAAAATCGAATTATATTCTGAATGTGCCCGTATCGGACGGATGATAAACGGCCCGATAATTCCATTATAAATAAATTCAATAGAATTTTTCAGCAACAGGCCTGCTGTTGATCCAACCATATACCCCGCGCAGATTTCAGCAAGAACAACCACAATCGGCATGAATGACGCGGACAATCCCCACACAGACATATGCACCATTGGCAATATAGTGGCGACAATCGCCCCGAGCGTCTGTTCAAATGTTTTTGTTCCGATTATACGTCCCACACCGATCAGAGTTAACAAACCTGCCGCACCCAACGGGGTAAACCCTATTCCAAACAATGCCATCGCCGCTCCGACTACAGCGCCTATTGCGGTAATCGACAGCAAACGCTCTTTTGTGCGCTCGGTGAAAAATTTACGGATAAATCCAAACCGAGCTCTATAATCAAGTCGTTCATCCGCTTTTTTACGGGTAAGCAGATGCCGCGTCATCTCCAACGGCGTGAATTGATTTTCAAGGCGCTCATAAAGATGTTTCACAATTCGCAATCGCTGATCAACAGCAAAATTAGACAAACTATTTAAAATATTTTCTTCAACTTCTGATGCCTGATCTCCATAATGCTGACGGTACAATTTTCTCAACCGTGTCAAATAAGAATGTTCCAGTGTGGTCAACACGAATTTTTCTTTGAACATCTTTTCGTATTCTTCAGCTGTTTGTGCCCGTTGATCAATGTGCTGCACCGTTTCCCTGATAATTGAACGTTTACGAGCCGGACCAAACGAATCTTCCTGTTCGAGCGATTCCATCTTCTGCGCCAACGACGACACGTTGTAGCGATTCATGATAAACTGCATGATACCAATCGGCAGACGATCTATCATGAATAGTAGCTGGTCGGCAACACGTTCACCACCGAACAAGTAGAGATAAAACATAGCAAACTGTCCAATACCTAACAGCTGCGCTCCCGGCACAAACATAGCCGTACCGATGATAGCCAGACCACCCAGAGTGGTTCGCAATAACCTTTGCATTGTGCGCCCTTTTAAGACTCCAAGACTGTCGACAACAAACAACAAAACAGGTATAGCCATTGCCCACCAGCCCCATAACGCTATAGAACCGGCAACCATACCGAATCTAAAGATTGCTCCCAATCGTGTTCGTAATGTCCTGTGTTGTAATATTTTTTCTGGAAGTGCCTTCGGGAAGCGGAATTTCCAGAGAATCCCTTTTGCCTGCGTCATTTCACGGGCCGGGGTTACAGTAGCCTGTTTGATGTTGTTCAAAGCAGCTGTACGCACATCATGGTTCAATGAACCTACTGATTCGAAGACTTCATCGATATCCGCTTGTGTATATCCCAACTCTTTAAGTTGGTCAATCAATTCCAATTCCGCTTTATTCAACTTCTCTACCTGCTGTTCTTCTTCCTGAACGTCCGGTGGATTGAGCAACATATCGGTCGGAAATTCCAAATTCTGACCAAAAAGATTATTGCCATTCTGGAATTGTTTATAGGCTTTTTGCCTGCCTGCCTCATCAAGAGGTATCAATTGTTCTCGTAACGATTGATTTATCAATTCCGAAAGTATAGTCTTTCCGTCTTTACCGCCTGCCTGGAATTTTTCGAACCCTTTCGCTATCGATAATGCCAACCGGAAATCCACACCTGACAAGCCGTTATAGACCGGTGTCGGTGCATTTATCTGTAAATACCGGATTACCTGCAACAACATACCATCCATCTGCTGATCGAGTTCCTGTATATATTGAATCTGACGCACAGCCTGCGCTACTCCCGGAGGGAATGATCCGATACGACGGCCAAGGTGCCCATACAGCGAATAACCGAATATAATATAGTTCAACCAGCCTGATCCACGCCCAACACCTTCGTAAGAGATTTCATCACGTTTATGGGCTTTGGCATTGAACACCGTATCCATTACTTCACGCCAATCCGCTGCGGTTTGTGCATCGCTTCCATACGTAAAAATAGGATGCGTAAATAACGAATCTATACCATTGAGAACACTAAATCCTTTACCCACCTGCGCCGCGCTTTTGTAACTGCGTTCACCGAATAAACGGCGTTCATACTGTTCCTCAACATATTTTTTAAGATGAATCGATATCGCAGGCGTATTCGGATACAATGGCGGATTGTATAATCCCACAATACCGAACTTCGTATCTTCCGCCAACGCGTATGCCGGGTCATGCGCTTCGGTATCAAGAATGTTAAACGCCGACAATCCTGCCAGCCACGGCGGTTCGGCAAATGTCATAAATGCCGACATCAATGGGATAGGACGTGCATCTTCTAACGTAGCTCCACGGGTAGTAATTTTAAAACGCCCTTTTGTCGTACCGGGCATAAACGGGATACCAACCACCACCGGCCATTGTGCTTCACTCCAATACCCGCTGAGGACATCAAGCGCATCGCTTTCATTCAATCCGAATATCTTGCCCAATACCTGTACATCGCGACGTCCTCTTTCTGAGCGAACCGTTACGTAACCGGATCGCTTCAAATCCTGACTGATATCGTACAATGCCTGAATATCTTCACGTGTAACAAATTCCAGTTTATCTTCATAACCAGCCAACGCCTGCTGTTCTTTGCGCTGAGCTATATAGTCATTGATTGCCCGCATCAGTTCATCAGGGTTCTCGGCAGCAGCTCGGCGTAAATTGTCGAGCAACAGCCTGCCGCGTCTTGCCAGTTCATTTGAGACTTCTTCCACTTCGGGTTCGATATCGGTACTATTATAATTGTATTCCTGGAACGACGGTTCTTCACCGTTTGCTTCAGGTTTGACAGTAGTTACATATTCTTCGTCAACAGTTGACGGCTCAATAATAACACCTTTATCCGAAGCCTGTTGTACCAGCTGTGCTGCTCGACGGGTTTTATCCATCGATTTATCAATCAAACTGCTGTTGGTTTTAAACGCGTGAATCAATGACCGTGGAGGCGATACATCATTCAAGCTGATATCTTCAATACCAAACTCACGTTCCAGCGGGGTATTGTAATCAATCTTCAGTTTGTCAAGTATCGCCATTTTATCGTTTACCGGTACGGTATCGACAATATCATCACGCAACATCTTTTTGATTTTCCCAAGTTGCAGGAAGGTGCGTATATTGATCGAGTAATTACGGACACTGGCAAACAACATCAACGGCAAGGAGAAAATGTATATAGAAATAAGAACAGACAAAACAGTTTGAACTATACCAAAAGCAGACATAGTTATCGGCATCGCAAACGGCAGTAACGCATTGGCTGTCAGGAACGACACCACAGCGGCAGGGCCGAATATTGCCAGTGCCAGGAATACCAATGGAACACTGTTTTTAACAATGGCCATGATCGGTACGGTTATCAGTTTGTCAAAGAGATTGTTTTCAGATATAGTAAAAAATCTGCGAAGGGTGCTGAGGAACGAATTCTTCCGGCGATACAAATCTTTCAGTTCATCTATTTCAGGTTTCATCTCTTTCTCTTTGCCAGCCAGTTTGCTGACCGGTTCGATAACAGCTTTGACCATTTTTTGATCTGTAAACCCAAATAATGCTTTAACTGTTCTTATTTTGTTAGTTATGATATTGGATACAAACTTATTGATAGTCTTTGTTTTAGCATCATAATCAGCAAGTTCCCTGCCTTCCGATGTCAATACGTCAAATTTTGCAAGCGTATTGAATCCATCACGATGAATAACATCTATATTATCCTGATTGATAATCAAGTCGCTTAGATACTGAGTTCTTAGCACTTTGTCTATAAGCGGTTTAAGCTCTTCGGAATCTGTCAGAAATAAACGTGAATCACTGACCACCATAATATGCCACTGTGATGAATCATCGGTTGACGGTGCGTTGCCCTGTCCATCGTGAATGATAATTCGATCAATAGGCGTACCGTTTTTGCTGGCCATATCAACCAGTTCACGCATAAACCGTTCGGCTTTCGGATAATTTTCAGTATTTCTTACTCGTTTTGCCATGGTTTTCATCTGAAAAATACCGATGGGACCTTTAGGAGAAATCATAGCCCACGAACGTGTACCCTGCAATTCGTTTCGTTCCTTTCCTAAATTTATAATAGGTTCACGATCACGGTCACCCAACTGGCGTTCAAGAGCACCTGAGCGATGCACATCAGTATCGTGCGAACCGTGATAGGTCATCCCTGCAGTCCGGTTGTAAGCCGCTATATAGCTTTGCGATGTACGGTTATAAACACCCATACGGTATGCTGTGTTCAAATCAAACTGGTACTCGCCTGTTTCATCTTCAACAGCAATGCTTATCGGACGTTCGAGTACTGCCGGTAAAGTTGCGAGATACTCAAATGCTTTTCGAGCGCTTGCATTTTCAGGGAACACCATACCTAATTGCGCAAGATATTCCTGCACATTCATCAACGCCGTACCATACTGCGCCAATCCTTTCTCCCATGTTGTAATAGCACTGCCGTTCTCCTGACGGCGACGATCAAGCCTATCAAGTTCTACAGCGAGAAGGTATTCGAATATAGACTGATGAGTATCTTCAAGAACCTGTGCGTGCTTAGCAATCATATCTTCAGGCAGATGAATATTCATATTTTTCAGTAATCCATTCAATGTAGATGCGAATTCTACCCGGCCCTGTGAAGTTTCTAATAACAGTGTATCAGGCATTTGATAAGTTTGGCCACCCAGTGTGACTGACTGATGTGACAACACTGTTGCAATGTCAGAAATCTCATTTTTTAGTCGATCGTTTGTACGACGGGTGTTGTACATCTCGTATTCCGCCGCTTTTTTAACCAGAGCAGGATTATAATGAGCCTGCATTGCGGCGTTTATCGGATCCTGCAGGTTGCCGTATAAAGAAACAGGCAAGACTCCCAGTACAGCTCCAACGGTCAAGCGTTTCCAGCCCGCTATAATACCGCCAATTCCTCCAAAAGGAGCGAATCCAAGTTTTTGACCGAGATTGACAGGTACGTATTTCTTGGATACATTATCGTATAAATTGACAAACAATTTTTTGCCAATTTTCCACCAACCTCGCTTGAAACGTGTATCACGTTCTACGGAAGCTTCTTCCTGTGCTTTCTGTGCTTTGCCGACTTCTGGCAACAATTCTTCATGCAGATCTTTAAAAACTACTGCTAAGGTACTTGTACCATCGTCATTTTTTGTTACCGTGCGCCTTAGAGCTGTCTGCCCCTGAATCGCAAGCAACACAGCATTCAGATTGGTAGCCTTACTGCCAGATACCTTATCGCCTTTACCATCAACCTTTTGCTGATAATCTACCCGGGCAACTTCTCCGGTAGGATTGAACGACAAATTGCCGTCTGTACCGTCAACAATCACACCACCGGGCGCGTAATTCAGTCCACCAAACATATTACCGCGCACATAGAAAATCCCGTCTGTGGGTTGATATGTACCAATACCAAACGCGTCCGAGCCTTCTATCTTCTGGAGCACATCAGGTAGATGGCCGCTGAACGTGATATTTTCGCCCGGTCCGTAAAACGGATTCGTTTCGTCAGGATATGCCCGGTAGTACCCTGCGGCAATCTGAATAAGCTGATTCAATTGTTCCTGAGCCTGTTTATTGAATAGTGCTTTGTCTTCGTCACTCATTGAATCGGGTAGTTTTACTTCGATATCAACATTACCGGCAAGAATCTGGTGCATCAGGTCAGCGTCTATTTCCGGCAATTGGACATCCTGATCTATCAGGTACTGCACGTAATCTTCCATGTTGCGCCATTCCGGTAACCCTTCCGGAGCCTCTTTCTGGGCGAGTTCGCGTGCGTCGTCAAAATTCATATCGAGGACTATTCTGCCGCCAACCATTTCTTCACGGATAACATGCAAATGCCCAACCAGCCAGCGTGGCTGTACCATGAACAAAAATGAATGGATATCGAGTTCCGATTTAGAAATAATATGTGGGAAAATACCGTGCGTTGCGTTCGCCCCGCGTTCAGCTCCACGCAACCCACGAGCGCCCATAGACGCGGCGTACTGTAAAGACTGAGTAAAGTTCTGAATCATAATACCCCAGAACCATTTGTTGAAATGACGTTTTTCAGGCAGGAAGAACGGAACATAAATGGCAGGCATTGTTGCAAACATTCCCGGCCTCAAACGCAAGTTGTCAACTTCCTGTCCGACATTGACGCGTAACGTATTGCCCTCATCCTGAAATACAATGTGTTTCGTTGATTTAATGGTCTCTTCAATAATAAAACTGTTGATTAGCAACTGCGCCTGATCTTTTGACATCTCCTCAAGCGCGCCCAATCCGTTATCCTGTGCCCATGCACGGGCTTTGTCGATAACTCGATTTGAAAATTCTACGGAAAAATCTTTGCCCGCAGGTGTTTCATCGCCTTTAGGACGAACAAAATGCAGGATTTTTCCAAGCCCTGTCATTATCGAATCAGGCAGGTCTTTGATTTTTGCCACCGACAGGGATATCCCGGTCAGCTTGTTAAACAACTCCTGAAAAACATTTATAATAGGCAATACCGGCAGTAATACAAGATATAATGCTTTGCTAAAAGCATATTTAAATACGGAAAAACTGAGAAATACACCCAGTTTGACCACTGCGGTCGCCGCCAATGCCAAAGCCGCTAAATTATAAAGCGTCCTCGGTAAAATATATAGTGCTGGAATCCATACAAACCACGGTAATGTGAAGCTCGACATAAACGCAGCCAATGGCCCAAACGCAGGCACAGGAATATGAGGAAACAGCAGCAAACCGCCAAGAACGGAAAACAACATCCATCCTTTCTTGAACTTTTTAGACTGGGTCAGATCATCAACCTGACCTCGTACTAAACGGAAAAACAATCGGGTACGATATTGCGACTTTTCAAACCATGACATTCCGGCTACACGGTCTTTAACAAACAAATCTTTATATGACAACGTCTGCGAATCTATAAACTTGGCATCGTCTTTCATCGCGTCGGCAACCACGGCAAAAGTATCTACGCCCCAACGTTTCATCAAGTTGCCTACCCGCACAAATTGTTTTTTGTTTCGGGCAAGATTAGGTTCGCGACGGCCACTGAAAGGAAGTATTTCGGTCACAGTAACACGGTCAAAAGAGAAATAATCGACCAGTTTGCCGAGGAATCCGGTTCGGCGTTGCTGAACTTCCTGTCTGGCTTTTTCACGTTCTTCCTCGATTTCCTTTTTCGCAAGAAGTTTGCGGGCTGAATCTATTTTAAATAGCGCAAAAATCCACGCTACCACTCCATAAAGGACACGAGCGAATATATTGGAGAACAATGCATCTCGACGCTGCATACTGTCAAGCGCAACATCTTCACCGCTGAGCAAATCGGTATGCGCGGCAAGATCTTCGGGTGCGGTGGCTATTTTTGCCCGTGGCTCAGGCTGAAAAACACCTGTCAATTCCTCCTGACTGACTGTATCGGCAGCTTCCAGACGTATACGATTTAGCAGATCACGCGCGGCATCAAGATCGGCTTGACGTAGGTCAAAGTTTGTCTGTTGACGCTCAAGTTCGGTTCTCTGTATGCCGAGAAATTCATTTGCCCGTTCCAGATTCAATTCGGCACGCGCTTTATTTTCTTCTGCCTTCGCAATATTATCTTCAAGATAATCAAGCCAACTGACCGCATCACGATATTGATCTATAGAACTGCTGACCTGTTCGATTTTACTGCCCAAAATTACATATTGATCGCGAGTAGCGAATTCACGAAGTAGAGTCAGGAAATGCCTCTGCTGATTTTGGTATCTATTAATATCAAATCCGCCAACATCCAGATTATAGGACATAACTATATCCACCCGATCCGGTTCGGTAGGATGCCATTTAATGGTGTACAATCCACCGGACAATGAAATATCCAAACTCATATATGGCCTCATAACATCGCCCAATTCCGCTGTCGGCTGCCAGTTGAACCCTATACCTTCGCCATACAACCTGTAGCTGTTTTTCAAATCAACTTCCTGACGAATAGCTACTTGACGCAGTGTATCGAGTAGTGATTGATGCTGGGGTCCTAAATCTGCTGTATAGACGCTGATGCGGAACTCATTTTTATCGGCATGAGAAGCGACATACGTGCTGTAATCGTTCCCGGTAATTAATTCGAGCATCTCAAGGAACTGTTGTTGAGTATTACCACGGGCTATATCTACTTGTTGACGCGCCAACTCAAGAGATGCCTGAGACGATTCCAGATCGGCTTGTGCCTGTTCCACACCCACTTGAGCCTGTTCAAGCGACCACTTGGCAACATCCAAAGCCATTTGCGCTCTTTGCTGCATAAGCTCAGCAATCTGATAATTTTCTTCAGCGTTGGCTACAGCTGTTTTTATTGTAACCGGTTCCGCTTCACGTTGCTTAACAAACGATTGCCCATCATCCAGATGCGGTACAGCGTCATATGCCTGTTGCAAAGCCTGTTTAAGTGAATCAAGCGCAGCTATCTCTTTACGTGCATCCCTTGCAGGCTGTTCGAGTGCATCAATCAATGCATCGAGCATATCCATTGCCTGCGTGAATGTGCCCCGTATTGTGTACGATCCCTGAGGTATATCCTGCCATTGCCCTGCAACAAAAACCCGCATATCAGTTGGGATCGTAATGGTTATAGGCGATATGGAAGCCCGCTTGGTAACTTCCAAAGTCAATCCCTGTGAAAGGATGGTCAAATCGTCTTTGTTCTCAGTAAACTGGGTCACCCAATCTTTATACAATAACTGAAGATTTCCACCTTTACGTTCTCGTGCTTGCAACAAGGATAAAATCTCGTTATTAATCGTAAGTAACTGATTATTCACTGCCTGAACATCTTCATATGTTCCCGCAGTTCTAAGCGATTCATATGTAGCTTCGATACGTTCCTTATACGAATCGACCGCAACCTGTCCGTGCAGTGATGTTATCATCTGATCCAACTGGCTATAAATTTGTCGTCCGTAACTGCCTACCTGATCTATAAATACCGGTAAAGTATTTGTCGTATCCTGCATCATTTCTTCGCTATTAAATGGATATGTATAGCCGTCTGTCACAGATGTAACGCTTTCAATCAACGACTGGCGTTGCCGTGATAACGTATCATACGCATCTCTAAACGATCTTGCCTGAGCATAATTTTCATCAATATACTGTGTTGCGGTATCCATAACAGCTTGCCAAAGCGCAGAATCTATTGATCCGCCAAGATCGCGTGCTGCACCGTCAAGCTGGGAAAGCCTGTCTTGTGTTGTTGTGATCTGTTGATTGATAAGCGGAATATACCAGTTGTACAAGGCAAGTTCAGCCTCGGCACGAAATACCGCTTCTTTCAACTCCCGTATTTCGGTGAGGATCATCTGACGGCGGGCAGGCACAGGTTCTTCATAATAATCACTCTGCAACTGTTCTATTTGTGCGGTATTGCGTTCTATTTCGCTGGTTACGTATGCTTTGCCTTCAATAGCCTGTTGTGCATCGGTTACCTGCTGTAATAGTAAATCTCCGTAAAACGAAAAAGCCTCGGCGATAGATGTCAACGCCTGATCCGGCGGCATAGCCTGTATAGCAGCCTGATAACTATCCCAGCGTTGATCTCTGAAATCAGACAATTCGGTTATATAATCTGTGTGATTTTCCTGTAATGTCTTTAATTGTTCGAGCAACTTCTGTGAGTCAGTTACTGCCTGATTTCTGCTGTCTATCTGAGATGTAGCATTGGTTAATTCCATTTCACGGGCTTCAATAAAACTCTGGAATTGGGCATAATCGTTTTTCATATCCGTTATGCGTTTCACTGCCTGTGCTTTTTCGGAATCAGTCAAGTTTGATGACTGGATACGATCAATGGCTGTATCGAAATCGTCAATCACCTGAAAATCCTGCGTCACACCAATCATCATCATATAATATGCCATGGTGCGCTGATACGATGTCTGGATTTGTGCTATCTGATCAGTTGTAGCTGTTCCCGCTGCAAGAGCGTTAGCCGCAATCCTGTGAGCATTAATGCGTTCCTCAAAAATACCAACTGCAGCAATGCTAACGGTACTACGCTGATGCTTTAATTCCATGTGACGGATGGTATCCTGCAAATCCATTCCTATATATAATGTGTAATATGAGTAGTCTTCACCGTGTTGATCCGCATACGCTTTGATAATATCACTGATCTGCGAGAAGCCTAAATCCTGTCCCAAATACCCGCGCAGGTGAGTGATCAGGTTCGGCAAAATGTTTTGATCATTAGTGAAAACTTTCCGGTAATGAGCCATAGCCTGTAAGCTGATTTCCTCTTTTAATCCCATTTCATCAAGGACAACGACAACAATCGCGGCGGCCTTTGCATTGATTTGAGAATTATCTTGTATGATACTATCAACCGCCTGTTGGACACGGATAATTGCCGATGGATCCTCATGATCCATAAACGCCGCTATGTGCTGGTTAACCTGATCCAAATTAGTGCTGCTTGCCACATTCTGCAGTAACTGCTGGATTTCTTCCCGAGCTATGGGCAAATCAAAATGACGCATTTCACCCATCACAAACTGGGTCATGATATTATCGGCGAGTAAATCGACTTCACGCTGGACAATAACCATGGTTTGTATGATATCTGCGGAATCATCCGGATTGACACGCGCCAAACCGTCGACAAACGAAGAATACAAATCGACAAGGCTTACGGTACGGGCGTACTCCAGATCATGACGAAGTATATCGATATTTTCCTGAGCTAAATCAGCTGCCAATTGAGCGGCAGGTATATCGGAATTCTCGATTCGGGTAATTTCCTGATTGAGAAAATAGAGCTGGTCAAAACCTGTATTGTAATCAAGCACCGAACTTTGAAGATCGTTAAAACGCTGGTCCACATCCTTTTGAGAAAAAATACCCTCAATGATAAACGGTTCAGCTACAGCTACCCGGCGTATCTGCTGAGGTGCTGTTCTGTTCATGACAGGATCGACAAGCACATCGCGAACCAAAGGACCGAGCACCTCACCGCCTGTTCCATGCACATATACAGGCTCACCGAGCATATTGGCAACATCAAGTATCGATAACCGGCTGCCAATTTCCTGAGTAGAAAGATCAGCCATATTTTTATTGATCTCCAGTAGTAACTGAGTCGCTTCAAATAATAGCTGATCAAATTCAGACGGATCAGCGCTGATCAAACGGGCGGATATATCCTGCAACGCAATCTTACGCTGTTCCAGATTGATGGTATCAGCCATATAAGTTTCCTGAATGAGATGCTTATTTTGTACCGCGTTGATAACAGTGATCACTTCCTGAATCATATCGTGCAGTTCAAGCATGTTTTGCTGCTGTAGTTCACCGAGTTGTCCGAGATAATTATCGAGCTGCAAAGCGCCTGAATCAATGGATATCCTGCTTTCATCCTTGAAAGAGGTATATTCGGAATCTATAGTACGCAGGTTGCTCATTAAACTGTCAAGTTGCGATTTTTCAACCGCCAAAATATCTACCGGTATTGGGAATTTTGTAGTTATTGTCTGCGTCTGTCCCGGTTCTATGCTAATCATATCTTCCGATGGTACCGATACTTCACCAACCAGCGGATGTAAAAATGCAAGTTCGGGTTGATACCGTAACGGAGCTGTTCCGTCATTGGTTACCGTAAACCTTACCTGCGCATTGATAAAATCGGATATAACACCTACTGTGGAGCCAGTTGCATCGTTACCGTATATAAACAATTTGTCACCGAGTACCATGGAGCGTACAGGATTATTACTATTGAAAGTTTGTTGCGTAACATTCCCATCCGGATCAGTAATAACAAGTTCCAAAATACCTTCAAGATAAGTATCGTTGAAGACAACGGTGTATCCGTCGACAGCAATAGGCACACCCAGTTCAAGTGAAATGATCTGAGAATTAAAATCATCTATGAACGAATCTGAACTACTGACTGCCACATCTGAAATGGCTATATCCGGCAATCCTTTCTGGATATAACCAAAAGCACGGGCTTTATGAGGAATACCGATAGTCAATATCTGCTGACCGTCGCTGCTGTACCCCATAGTTACTTCCTCACCGCCGATTTCAACAGCCCATTCGTTGAATTCTGTTTTACTTACGTTAACCATTATCTTAGAGGGTCCGAGTTCGTATGTGACGCCCTGCCGAGTATCTTCAAGCACCATGATAACCGGTTCGCCATTGTCGTCATAAAACCTGACAGCTGGTAACTGACTGTCACCATACTGGTTGATAAGTTGGAAATCCACACCGGCGACATTGACTGTCCGCTCTGCATCTTCTACGGTTACAGCATGAGTAGTCAAATTCCATTGTCCCACATTCACCGTGGTTCCTGATGCCGACAGCGGAGTACTATGGATAAATGATGAACTGCGCTCATAATAATCAGGTACCAGCGTTACATCGTAACGCCACTGCCCCGCAGATAAATTTTCTATAGGAATATTGAGTATTCGGCTTTCACCTGATCGCAAAATAACCGGGAAAGATACCGTCTGATGTTCACCCGTATACGCATTGGACAATTCCACCACCGCATTAAAATTACCTATTTCAGCGTTACCGACGTGTTCAACTTTAACTGCCAGATATGGCGCGGTTGTACTGGAAACATCAAGTGCTGTCGGAGTTAACATTGTCACATTTGCCGCAACTTCACCAAGCTGTACCAGCGGTAACCGTTTTATTTTGGCATAATCGAACAACAGCTGCTCTATACGGGATAAATTATCGTAACCGATTTCAACATAACGCTGTAAGTCGTCACTGGTAATCATTTCTGCACGTTCCACTAAGTAACTATCTTCTATATTGGGGATGGACGATAATACATTTTTGAGTTTATCCATATCGGTTATAGATAATGCCAATGTATCTCTGCCCGATTTCAAAGCTGTCAAAAGATCGTTGCTGGAGGTTATCGTACTGCTCGTTCCGGCAACACCATTAATGGGTGATGGAGAATACAAGGTCAACGGGAAAAAACCTTCAAGCTGGGTCAACTTGTCGATTTGCTTATACAGCGGGCTATCAGGATTAATATCCATATCGAGAATTACTCTGGAATATGGGATTTTCAAGGCATACAACGCGTTGATTTCACGATTCATTTCAACATATTGATCAATCTCGGTAAGCCAGCTGTCCTGCCCGATAAGCATGTTAACTCTGATTCCTTCGTTCAACAATATCTGCATAAACGAAGCCACCTGTGATTGCGCGGCTTCTTTATCAGGGCTATCCGCGATCAACTGGGCAACCTGATGCCCGTTGATACTTATCTCAGTCAATCCGGATTTATCCAACAACTGAACCAGATGACGAGCATTTTCATCGGTAAAATCGTTCATAGTTACCGAGCCTATGGCTACATCTGTGGTGACTAAACCGCCATAGCTGCCGGCTTGATTTATCGCGCGATCACTATCCTGCACAACCTGGGTATCATAGTAATCGGGCACTTCTTGCGCATGGCCGTTGATCCAGTTGGCAAGTAAGTTCCATCTGTGCCCAAAACTACCTGCCATATCAACCACTTTTGTAGCAGATGAAAATTTTTCGCCATTAAACAATACAAGACTGAAACCGTTGAACCCTTCACGATTTACCTCAACGTTAAACGATACAACAGTATCTTCACCAGGATTAAGGATAAATTCATCTGATGATACTTCTGTCACAACACCACCACTGCTAGGATGATGAGTCAGGAAGCCTATATAAGCGGGAAATATTTCGCCAGCCTCAGCTGTAGAAACAACTGTCGCGCGTACTTCCAGCTGAGTAATAGAACTTTCACGACCCACAACAATGGGTAGAGGGTTGTTTACTATATTTGTCCAACGGGTAACCACATTTCCTTCAATATCTAACCCGACTATTTCCACATCTTTAATTTCACCAAGGTCACTGTACTGTTCACCCCATACAACGTTCAATAATGATACCAAAGACCCCACTTCAGCGCCCAACGGTGGAGAATCTGAGAAAATCGTCGGCTTATCGCGGTGAATAGTCTCTAAAAATGAACGGACGATATGATCAATGTTACCCGCACCTGATATACCGCGTGCCAACGCTTCCAGACGAGCAGTAAGTGTCTGTTCCATTTCATGTTGTTGGGTAGGATCAGTCGCACCCGGAAACAATACATTTTCACCCGCGTCTTTAACCAACATATTGTATAAACCGCCAATAATGTATAACGCGCCGTCAGGAGCCTTATAGACACTGTCTGTTATGCGTTGGCTCATGTCACGGGCAAATCCGTTACGTAATACGTAAAGCAAATCTTCGCCCGTATCCTGATTAATTACAAACCCTGAGAAAAATCTGCCGTACCGTGCATCACTTCGAAGCGCTAAAGTAACCTGTTGTAATACGTCGGCCATCTCGCTTTCACGGAACAAAAATGTCTGTGAGGGGTCGTCATGCAATCCCGCTTCAATATATATCTGGAACGGTTTGGATGGATCAAACTGCTCAACCTGCGCCAGAATAGATTCTACTGTCGTGCCCTGCACCATCAGCACATCCGATGTGGTTGCCAGGGTCTGCCCTGATAGGGTCAAGTCTTGTGTCTGGTACGACAAAACAGGCACACTGTCACCTGCGTAATAGTGTATTTTCTCTGTTAATATCTGGATTATCTGCGCATTTGAGGCGGCATACTGATTTTGTGTAACCTGATCGCCTTGCGCTACATGCGACAATAGATCGCCACGTATATTGAGCATGTAACCGTCAAAATCAAGTTGTTTTTTACCCAATTCATCTACATACAAAACCGCCTGACTGGAACCTGCCTGCGTCAACCAGTCGGGATACCCCTGAATAGCGTATACTTCAATTCCTTCCGCATGAGCGGCCTGAATCAACTCGAAATAATACGCACGTGACTCCATAGACTGTATCTCATGACTGAGTACCAGCGGTTCTGTATTGACATATATCTGATCCAGCCCCTTTGCACGCAATGCTTTGAACAACAACGGCAATGATTCCGGCGAAATATTCGGCGTCCATGGATTCTGGAATATGGTGGCAAGATCAGTTTGTTCCTGCACATGCACTGTCCCCTGCTGATCTACAGATATGGTATACTCCGTACCGTCAGGAGCATAGTATTGAGTCCCGAATACCGTGTCCATACGGACACTGAAATGGGTCTGCGAACGATTAACCATCAGGCTGTCACGCTGATCACCTATTCGTGCTTCGAGTTCAATATTCTGTGGCAATCCGGCAAGTTCAGGAATATCAGTAAGACTCAGTACTATAGGTTCCTGCTGTTGAGCGAATATACGCTGTGTTGTTTCGGAATATTGAGCGTAAAGTTGATAATCCCGATCACTGAAGGTTGGCTGTATGGTAACCGTATCACCGGAAACAGTTACCGTAAACCTATCACCAACCTGTCTGCCTTGCAACTGTTCTATCTTGGTGAGATCAATACCGACTTCATTACGAATAATCAAATTACCATCACTTATCTGTGCACTATAATCTTCACCGGCGACCAGATTCAAGATACTGGACAACCCAGCGTCAACTGTCCACTCAGGGGCATTATAAAAATTGCCCTGCCAATCGGATACATCCTGCGAAGGAGGCGATACAGCGTCTTTTACATCGCTTAGAAAATTAAATACCGCTAAAAAATCGTCACGTATAACATCACTGACAGACCTTTGTTCGGGTGTACCCATTGAACCCACTCCGTAGCTGTCGGATGGATGGATAACTTCACCGGTTTGAGCATCAATTACAAATGTACTCATCTGCGAAACGACAGGGGCGTCTTCCTGCTCTGTCAGATCGACATTCATCAAGTCAGTATCGCCTGTAGTGCCTGTAGTTTCAGTGAATAATCCCTGCTGGGTTACCTGTGCTTGCGGACGTATTTCACTTAATGGATCCGGTACCAGCGGCGCATCGGCATCAGCTGACAGGTATACCTGCCGATCACCCTGCAATGACGCTTCAGAAGCACCGATGAATGTCCACATCAAATTCGGATTTGCCCAGATCCCCATCAAAGTGCGATAAGTATCACTGGCGATCAATGACTCAAGCGATGTCTGAACCGACGCTATGTCACGGGTAGCATAAGAAAGCCCGCCGTTTTGACTGTGCATATCATGAAACTTTTTGATGTTTTCCAGTAAAAATTGTGCTTCACGGACCAGCTCTGCCCGTTGTTGTGCATCGTCGGTGAGAGATGCTGTCTGCACCAGCAAATGGATATACCCAAGAGTAGCTTCAAACTGAACCGACATAACCGATGGATCATCCCAATTCAATTCTTTTATAAAATCATCTTCAAAAACATCATCAAAGAACTTAACTCCAATAATGCTGTCGGCAGTCGGATTTGCCACACGACTGTCGATCAAATCCTGATTCATGATAACCGATTGCGCAGAACCCGGATTCTGCAGATCGGCTATGGAATGTTCTACCATAAAATTGGTTCTGACATACGTGATCAGCCGTTGCACGATCTGCATACGTTGTTCCAGAGGTAAATGTTCCATAGTGAGTACCATACTGCCTGCCCATGTCAGATCATCAATAGCCACACCTGTGCCATAAGTTCCATCGGCCTTCATGTTAGGACGGAAATACGCGCCCTGCTGATCACCCATATCAACAAGCATTGTTTCCAGCACACGGTTATCAAGCAGTTCACGCCGTTGCAGAAACACAGTGTTACCAGTTGCACGATATGCAAGGTTCAGCAAGTCATGCACATCTGCCATATGCTCAAATACTGCTGCGTCAATCTGAACCTCAACACCGTCTTCCATTCTTGTTCCGGCAAGGAACAACCCGTAACGCGGATCATCCTGATCCAATACCTGCTGGGAAAGAACGTATTCCATGGACTGATTCAATAAAATACCCTTTGAACCTGTTAATACAGAGCGGTCTCCGGTTACCTCGACATAGGCAAATATCGCTTTCAAAGTCCATGCGGTATTACCAAGAGGCGCTATGTTGGATACATACAAATCGTCGGTTGTGTTATACCCGAACCGCACAACACCGCGAAGGCCGTTATCACTTTCATACTGCATAATTTCAAACAAAGCATCTATTTTGCGGCGGGCACTGTCAAAATTGTTATCCGCCAGATCGGCATAGATGCTGATTGACTGATCGTAAGGAACGACGCGTCCATACTGAACAAGTGACGTAAAATCCTGCTGGTCAGAAGAACCGGCATAGCTCTGTACAAACCCGTCAAACTTATCAAATTCCGTCTTACCTATTGCGTTGTCTCCGCGGCGGTCGATTTCCTGTTGTTCACTGAACGAACGTAAATCACCTAGTAAACTGTTGTATTCATCGTTTGTCAATATTGCCTGCAGGCTCTGGGCCAGATCCTGAGGCAACGCAACATCTTCCTGTCCATCAATACTAACGGCAATAATTGAATCGGAATCGATTCCAATTTCCGCCTTCTTAGCATCAATAGGAATAGAATACAAATCCGTAACGCGTTCATCGATTTCTAGCAACTGTGCCCTGATATCATTAGCCTGCGACGATGTGCCCTGTCCGCCATTCTCCAAAACAGCCAATTGATCTTCGAGGTCATCACGGACATTATCGAGCAAAGCCAGATTTTCAAGCTGTGTATGCTGATCCATCAATACAGGCAATTCAGCATCGTATTGTTCGAGGAACTGTACAAACGGTAACTGATCGATACTTGCAGGAGTCGCTGTAGGGGTATTATTAGCATTGTCATCGGGTCCGCCGCATCCTGAAAACATACCGCCAAGCACTGAAGCGACTAGTACAAAATTAATTAGCGTCTGCATCGCTTTACCCGATCTACGGTTCTGCGGTGTTCTCGATTCCTGTTGTTCCATACGTTTGATTACGGTACGGCGTTGAGCGGCAAGCTGCTGTAACCCTACCGCCACATCTTTTGTGGATGCGGTATTTAAAATACTCTGTAATTCCTGAACTGTAAGCAATGGATAGATTGTATCTGTATCCGGCGACGATTTAACCAGAGCAAGTACCGCATCGTTTTTCTTAATAAAATAAAATGAGTCGTCAACAGCCTCTATAGGACCAATCCAACGTTCCAAATTCGACAGCAACTCAAGCCCAACAACCGAACCGTTCTGATTAACAACTGTACGGAATCCCGCATCGTGCACTGTTTCAGCCAGGGTACTTAATGGAAAAATAACTTCCTGCTGAGTACTATCCGATGAGAACAAAACTCCTGCCGATGCAAGACGCCTGCCTGTGGCATTGGGCAAATGTGATAACCGTCTTGTACGGTCAATCACCTGAACAGGCACACCGCCACGAAATACGGTCACGGTTTGAGGACCGTTTAGATTCGGATAAGGACGCCCGTAATTATCGTATCCGATATCAAGCGGCATTGTTACTTCGCCTGAAAAATCGTCTGTTATTTCATCTTGTGTAACCTGGATGGGAAGCAGGAAACTTTCCGGAATATTTTCGCCTTCGGTCATACCGCTTAGCACCATACCGCTGAGCAGTCGTGGCCTGTTGTGATATGCATTGAACAACTGACGCGCCAGCAATACCGACGCATAAGATATAGTAGATTTATTTGAAGCTAAATGCATGAGCATGTCATAAAAATTATTGCTGATGTATAACGTGTTTGCAGGTACGTTTTCCCTAGGACGGTTTCCAACAAGAATATTAAACTGGTTTTTCACATTTTGTGCAAAATCAGAACTGACAGTATTAGCCAGATCGTCAAACGCACCGTTCAGAACTCTTGTAAGGGCTACGTTTTGTGTAACTGAAGGACTAAGCTGTACGTTACTGTGTATATTTTTATGTATAATAACGGCCTTTACAGAAACAGGTCTTGGTTTGCGTAATTCCTGTACCGCTTCTTTGTCACGCTCGATTGCAAATAACAGGTTATTACGTACTACCGGCGAAAACAAAGTCAGATTATTGACCAGCTGATTCGCTTTTTTCAATAATGAATCTGCAAGCGCAGGACGCGGTTGCTGATATGTAAAATACGCCGCTTGCCTGAGATATGTTTGAAGTAAATCGAACATCTTCATCTGATGAGCTCTAATCGCGGCAAATTGTCGCGGATGCATGGCAACGGGTATGCTCACGCCAATATCTTCAGATTCCAGCAAGAGCGGTGCGGCAGTGTATCCATTGCCCAGATCATCAGGTACATCAAGCAGGCTATCAACCTGTTTACTAAACCTCAACAGATTGCCATTAATCGGGAAACCACTGTAACTAAGCGTATCCAGTTGACGAGTTAATTCATTGTTGCGCTCGAGAATTGTATCAAATACAACACCTTTTTGCGTTTCCAGAAACTCCGGCGACATCTGTGTGGCCTTTCCGGCATCTATAAATATAACCTGTCCATTTGAACTAATACCGTTTTCAGTAAAAAGTTCCCTGTCATACGAAGATCCCTGTTCTGAATCAAGCAACTGCGATTCAGCTGGTTTTAAGCGCAATATCAATTCCGTTATCCCTGTCTGGGGTTGAATATTGCTCATAACAAAATCGGGATACGCCAGTAATCCGGGAATAATCTGGTCAGGCGGTAACTGCTTGAGCAGTTCTTTTAACAACGCGTCCATACCGTTGAACATATCTAAATTATTGGATGCTTCTTTGCCTGCCATGATATCTTCGAGGGTCTCAAGATCGATTTCAAACTGTTGGATCGCCATACTTCCAAGAAGCACAAAAGTATTAGATGCCACGAACGGTTTAAGAGCATCAACAACTTCGCTAAGAACTGCATACGCTTCACGCCTTTTTCCGGCATTCCATAAAGTTTGTGCCTGCGCGTAGCGGTCGAGGTGTCCCTTTAACTGAGACACCAGCGGATGAGCGGCTGGATCTATTTCCAAAGGTGTATATACCTGTGCCAGATAATCAAGCGCAACATCCGGATTATCTATAATGAAGGAGCGAGAAATATCCAAATTCACGACTCCTGCATATTTATTGTTGAAGTTATCCAGTAACTCAACAGCCGCTTCGATTCTTGCTTTGCGAACTACATCTTCAAGCTGATTTAAAGCAGCCTTTTCAGCAAGTATTTCCGGTGTTTCCTGTTTTTCTGCAAACTGCAACCCAGCCTGATCGATAAGCCCCAGCATCCGTGTTGTTTCTTCTTTTATGAAATATGGATCAGCCGATGAGGCAATCTGCTGTCTCGAAAAACCCCATAGTATTCCAATAGTCTGTGCGGTAATAGGATGCAAAACACGCGCAACAATCGGATCGAGTGATCTTAAAAACGCATCAAGTTGCTCGTAATTTGCCTTATCCAAATCTGACCTGTATTTTTCTAAAAGTGCCTGAAAAATAGACTGTTTCTGTTTACTGCTTAGCGTATCCCATTGATTTGATCCAGTGATTGAAAGCACTTCAAGTATAATACCGATATCAATCATGTCGGACGATGTAGAGGCATACCGCTCAAACATATTCTGAACACGTTGTGTTATAGTCAGAGGCATTGAACTATCGTATATTCCTGATACAAAATCAATCCATTCCAACGATACATTTTTATCTACCAACACTAAAGCGGCCAAGCCTTTACGTTCCGACATTGACAATTGCTGCCATTGATTACTTTCAATAGTACTGATCCATGTAGCAAGCGCCGAAAATTGTTTTTTGCAATCCAGAGCATTCTGCTGTTCAGAAATGAAACGCTGATTTTGACCACTGGTGTCGACTCCCAACAAATCCAATCCTTTATGAGGATTAACAATAGAGGTTAAATACGGTGCAGTGGAATCCATCCCCATTAACCCGTCAAATGAACGTTTGCGAGCAAGGTCGAGTATACGATTCAGTTCCGTTTGAGTTTCCATAGAAGAAACCAACGGCGACAATTGCATCACCTTGTTATTAGGCGATGTAAACTGTAACCCGATTCCCACGGAGGTGTCATAATACACACGCAGTGCATTAGTAAGTGAACGGAACCGTAACCCAAAGGTCTTATACGTATTTTCCGTCACCTTTATCCTCCGTCCGTTCGGTAACGATATGGTATACAAACGCTCCCCATCTTTTCCAATAGAAACAATAGCGTTTTTCAACGCCAAATCGACTTTTCGGATATGCTCATCAACAAGGCCTTGTAAATCAGCAACCAGAGCGATATATGCCTGAGCGTCAGACGACGTATCAAAATCAGCTATCCGTTGTTGTATAGAATCATACAACATATTATTAGCGAATATACTGCCTATAAATCGGTTGTAACGCTCCGGCGTGGAAATTTTCCGGTTGGTCAAAATACTGGTGATATTCGTTGGCTGCTCGTTGTAATCAATATCATCAAAAGTAAACCCTGCTTCGAGAATAACCATATCACGGAAATTTTTATAATTCGTGCCAAGAACCAGTGTCGCTTTATTTATGGCTACAGGCTGTAAACCGGTTTGCGTAACGCCAAACACAAAATAGGGTTGCAATCCGACAGCCAGTATTGGATACTTTTGCAACTGAGGTATAGATGCCAATGTGTCGAGCTGTGAAATCTCGGTAAACGGAGCCGGCTGGCTATCACGATATTCAATTAGCCCTTCGGCAACACGCCTTATGTCATCGGTATCAATACGTATTCCTTTTTCTTTGCTGATTCGCGTGATTAATGGATAAACCTGTTCAACAGTCATCGTATTGAAATTAACCATGGGTTGTGCTGAACGGTACAATAATTGACCGGCATGAGTTAACGCTGCCGCAATGATACGCATCGCAATATCAGGACGTGTTGCCGATATCGCAACAGCATATTCGTATACCGATTTTTCGACAAACAACATCTTTTGCTTGCGCGACTGTTCAACAAGGCGCTGAGTAAAACTCGGCATATCAGGATGAAACATCATATCCGACACAACAATGCGCATATCGTCTCTGATGCGGCGGGCAAGTACCGGATCAATACTCTCAAGATAATATAAACTATTGGTAATAAGCGCACTCACCTGAGTACTTTCGCTAAGATTTTGCGATGCAGAAAACTCACCGGCAACACCATTGCCATACACAAGATACTGAGCAGCCGGTGACCGGGTTGCCATGGCAAGGCTTTGTTTTGCTGGATCGATATTTTCCCGCTTACTGTAGAAATCCAAATTCAGTTGCAAACGGTCTATAACTTGCTGAAGATCAGTACCATCTACTAAAGGCGTCCCTTTGTGCTGCGCATCTAACAAATCAAAGTTTGCCATACGCTGTGCGGTTTTAAAGATCATCGCTTTCAGTTTATTATCATTAACTGTCATGGTTACCGGGTTGACGCAATCTTCAAACACAAGCCCATCATGGATTTCGTCAATCAGCCCCGGCATAGAAGGGTCAGTCATCTGGTGACCACGTAACGCATCCTGCAGATACTTTGAGTAGAGTAAATTGATGTTGATATCGTTTCGCTGAGACAAGATTGCTTTTTCAGCTTCCACACGCTGTGCTTCAAAGTCGGAAAGGTCTTTTAAGTATCTTTCCATCCTTTCAATAACCTGTTGACGTCCCAATGCCGCACGTGCCTGCTGTTCCTGCCGGCGTTTATCATAACTGTTCCCAATCACACCATCCTCTAACTGAACTGGTGCCAGCTGTTCAGCTAACTTGTTATATTCAATCGCTTTATCAGTCAAAGCCAAAACAATTTCTTCATAGCTTGTTAAGGTTGTAATTTGATCACGCAGTTCTTCCATGCGGGCTTTTCGAGCATCAGTGCTCGGCTTAGATTGGGTATCTTTCATATCAAAAACAATGCGTAAAACGTCTGCAAACGGTGTTTTTCCGTCATACGCCCCCAATCGTTTAAGTATTGCGTTCTCAATATTATCTGGAAGATACGCCACACCGTTTCTACGTGTTACTACAGTGTCTATTACCGAAACAGGCACATCAGCGGGAATCCTACCTGCTATGGTTTCAATCTGCTGTGAAGTGAGAAGATACATAAACTGAAAACTCTGCGTTTTTTGTGGTGATTCGGTAAAATTACGAATAAGAGACTCGCCTTGCGGCGCCATTCCCAAACCCGCCCACTGTGCAAGTTTATCTTCCATAGCCATAAGAGTAGGTTGGCTTATGAGTTCAGCAGCCATATGCCGCAAAAGTACCTGAGCAAAAAAATCGAGCAGCAACGTTTCCATATCGGTCTGCAACGTCTTAACAGATAAACGAGCGGCACGTTCTGTCATATCAGTGACATCCTGCGCCTTTTCCAACTGCTGTGCAATCATTTGCAGCTGTGTTTCAGCTAGCTCAATTTCGCTTTGCAAAGTAGCCTGACGATCTGACAAATGAGCCAGCTGATTATCCAACTGATTAAGTTGAGCTAGTTGTTCATCATATTGCTTCCCAAAATTTTTCAAGGCCATTTTCAGCATCGAGAGAAGGGTATCTACAGATTCAGATCGGGCCATTGCCACGTGCCCATCAGGAGCAGTAACAGGCAGGTCGTCTATCGGTATCTCTTCGGCTGAGAGAAAACCCTGCCATGCTGAATGCAATAAATGCAGTTGAACATTCGTGCGGCCGGCTGGCGAAAGATCAGAGGGGAATGAATCTATTTTCTCAACGACAAACCCCGATAAATCGGCATAAATATCGTCATAATCCATCAAATCAGCGGCAAAATTAAATTCACCGGAATCAGCATCAAAGGGCACGATGCTTATCTTGTAAATATTACCTGTATCATGATCGAACCCTATGAACGTCAGATCATTGAGCCGTTGTATTATTTCCAGCGAATTGGTTACCGAACCGTCACGAGATTGGAACAGCGCACTTTTGTTCTCTACCATGAAACGATCTAAAATGTCTGCCCGTTCCTGTTGATCGCTCAAATAAGGTACAGATGTTTCCCCAACAGGTTGATTCATTTCTATGGCAACGGCCATGCGGTTAATCATATTCTGGAAGTCCACAGGCTTGGCATCAGCAACAACTGACAAACCGGAAATTTCAGCGACAATAGCATTTACCGCTTCATTGAAAGGCGATTGCTGTAACGATTCAGGCGCTTCACTGGCTACGGTTTTAACCAGTTGAAACCAACGTGTATATTTATTGTCCATCACAAAACCGATATCAATCAAGGCACGGTTTAGCTGTGCATCGAACTGGACATCTCGTGTAAGTTCGGGATTGATACGCAATAAAACTCCCATCGCCAGATCATGAAATGATTGATAGTCATCCCCCAAAAGCAATTGAGCAACTGTGTTACTGAATTGTGCCGGTTTGGAAACATGCAAGCCCATGATTCCCTGCAATTCTTTTTCAATTGCCGCGTATTCTTTATCCGCAAGATTAACACCACCAAGAATAGCTTCTAGCAAAGCAGTTTTTTCGGCGTCATTCAACTGATACGACAATGCGAGTATGCCATAATCTATATCACTCGTATTAAGATTCGCACCCAGCTTTTCGCGGAGTATCTGCATGGCAACCCAGTTGACATTTTCATAAGGAGTTTGCGGAATTTCGCTCAGTTCAAAGGCTTCCCTGATATTTCGTGCAATGGCTATATCGCCTGATACCGGTTGTGTGCGCGCTACCAGTGCCGCCATATATGTTGTTTTTCCAACCTTTTTGGTTATGGTAAACTGCGTACCGTCTGACAAGCCAAACGACGCACCCGCTGTTACAGTCCCCGGTAGCATACCGTCAAACGCGGTACGCACAAATTCGGCAATAACCGATAACGGCAACGTGGGATCGATCAGCAATTCCCCTATTTCCATAGCCTGCAATACATCACGCAGTTGCTGTGGCATATTCTTTACCTGAATCCTCTGTGCGCTGAATCCGCTGGCAGTGTCGCTTTCGCTTTGAATGGAATGACGAATCAAATACGCAACACTTCTCTGTTGTGCTGATGTTCCTACTCGATATAGCCCCTCTTGAGGCTGTTCGATATACCCCATAGAGGCAATGTCGTTTAAAACAACGTCAATACGCGATTGTGTCCAGTCAGCTTCAGGAGCAAGCCCGCGTACATGGCTGGCTATTGCCTGTTTTGTCTGCGCGCCATCGGCAAGCGAATCGAAAATTCCATATCGAATAAGCGCATATTGTTCCGCGAGTATAGTGTGTCCGTTAGGAGCGTAAATGGCAGTTTGAATACCATTGCTCAGACGGATTACCTCAAGCATATGATCCATAACATCCGAGGGGACCTCGATAGCGCCTTTTTTATCGGACAACGCTACATGCAAGGTATCTGGCATACCTTTGAGAGCGATATCAGCGGTGATTGTCTGAGCTGTTATATCGATACTAACGGACTGGACAGAAATCACCGAGTCATACCCGGCTTGTTTTACGATGATGTTAATAGCATCAAGGACTTGCTGCTGAAGCATATCCTTGAGCGAATCCTGTTCTTCAGCGGAATATTGCTCGCGAACCTGTGCCCACTGGGAATGCAAGGCTGTGGTTGTTAACAACAGTTTCAGTTTATCACGCAGAAATTGAGCTCGCTCCGGATACGCCAGCGGTTGCCCTTGCGTTAACCATGACGCTACTTTCAAGGTGCTTAGATTGGATAACATCATCTCATCAAGCGGTGAATAATAATTTTTCAGAAGGTCATGATATGGGATCGACGCGTTGTCGTCCATGCGGGGTGTCACAACAACATAAGAGACACCTTCGTCCTTCAGATAATCGGTAATACCTTGTGTATGAAACCCGCCAGCCACAAGAACAATACAGTCCTGCTGATCTTCTTCGAGCATGGAAAGAGCGTTTTGAACCATCACTTTTTCACGTTCACCGGCAGCAATATAAAACTCTTCGAATGTTTTCAACGATACGTCAAGACGTGCAACGTCTGGAACTAGCTCGATATGCAATCCGTAATCTACTCCCTCATCGGCTATATAATTCTGCACAGTCGAACATTTCATCGATTCACGAAGTGAATAGTAATGCTTCAGTTCGTCATGAGTCATTTGCAATGCGGGAAATTTTTTGAGCAGATTTACAAACTGTGACATATGATGCAACTGTCGCTGTTCATCGGTAGTCATCAATGACTCATAAACGCCATTGATAAAAAGATTTACCTCAGCAAAAACGTCTTTCTGATTGATCGACTCAAAAACTTTCAGGTAGGTAAGATATTTGTACAGGTTGGCAAATTGTTCTATTTCCAAATCCTGTTCAACAAAAATATCTTCCAGCGAAGAATAGAACTCAAATGGCGTAAGTTTATGAGTACGGAACTCTATCTCACGAGTTAACAAAGCGGCATAATGTTGTTTATCGAGTCCTTGATCCTGTAAATAACGCAACGCCTGGATGCGTTCTTTATCCAAACTGTTGAAATCAATGGAATTTTCAAGCTTCATCAAATCGAATAACGCGCCTATATGCTGATACGAATCGTATTCGATCAGATTCGATTCACAGAAGAAAAATAACTTGTGACAGAATTCCGAAAACGCAATATTGTAAAAGAAAAACGACTCTATAAGATCATCGAATTCCACTAGAGCATCATTGTACACCGACAACTTAAGCTGCATCAGATTCTTTTTCTGCACTTTGCAAAAATCCAACAAATCCTGCTGATACGGCAAAGAATTCATAAACGCACGCAAGTTACTGCGGTACAATTCGGTCTTCTCGATTCCCCTAACCGCATACATGGCTGTTTGTGCGTTTTGATTCTCTGCAATGGCATGATACTCTACACCATCTATTCTTCCTGTTGACAAGAAATAATCCCCCACCGCTTTCTTTGCCGCCTGATCAGGAAACTCAACAAAATCTGACACATCCAACGGAGATGCAGCTCCTTCCAGCCCTATTAATCCGGCTTTATATTCATCATGAAGGTAGGTGAGAATTTTTGACAAATACTTTTGAGCGGAATAATTGGTATGGGTATCCTGAATATGAATCACCATCCTTTGACCGTTCTCAGCCTGATAGGAATCTCGAATATATCCGAGAGAATCAGGTATTTTGATTGATTTAGGGTCGTTCTCAGCCCATGCGATGGAGCTGAATAGCAATGATTGAATTAAAACAATGCTCAACAATCGGGCACGTCGTGGGGAAAAACGCAATGTCCGGTACAACAATGTAGTTTTCATATCAATTTCACCTGTATTTGAGTTATTAAGTTTATTTCCATTTTTTTATATAATTATTGTACCATAATGCACGAGATTCATCAAAGGTTATTGAGCTTAATTTGAAGTAAAGCAACCAAATAATACAGAAAAAGTAGATTTTTCCTGAAACACGGAATATTTTTCCTTCTTAGCAGTTCTTTGCCTATCAATATATCCGAGTTCAAACTGATTTTTAATAAATTACATACTGGCACATAAAATGTTTACCCATACGGCATGACTGACAAGAACTTATAACAAAGGAGAATTGTTTATGAGTATCAGTTCTATAGCATCCTCGGCATATACAACCCAAATCATGTCATATCAGAAAGGTACTTGTGCAGTCAAACAAACCACAGCTACATCTAACAACACAACAAGCACTGGCGATAGCGTCACCATATCCGAAGAAGCCCACCAGAAACGATTTACCGACACAGCTTTAAATTTACTAATAAGAAGAGATTTATCAAATGAAGATATCGAACGTTTTGGAAATATTATTCAAGAAGCCGATTCAGCTGAGAGCGCTAAAGATTTTTTAAAAAATCTTTCTCCCGAAGACATAGACCTTGTTAAACGTGCTAACAAGTATGCACCTACTCTAAACGATTCACATATAGACACTATGAGCGAAGAAGGTGCCCGCAACATGCTGGTACAACCGGATAACCGGGCGTTTGTAGATCTAAATGACGATGGCATTGTGGATCACGGCGTTGCCAGAACATTCGTTTTTCCTCCACCAAATGCTCCAGAATCAGTAAAAGATGCATGGGATGAAACACTTGAAGCATTACCAAAAAATGAACGATTGCTAGCGTCAACTATATTTCTTACTCAACAAATGTCGGCAAATTTAAAAGTAGATGATACAGGAAAGGTAATCGGATTTTACCAGGCAGGTGAAGAAGGATTTAAAAATATTTTCTCGCAACAGGAAGACGATTGGTTCGGTTTGTTTGATGATTGCGATGAGTATTTCGATTTCTCGGAAAAATATGCGCAAGATAGCTCTCATTCGAGACAGATCCAAAAAAACCGTGCAATTGTAGAATTATTCCGCTCAAATTTAGCAGGAGAATCTACTCAAGCAACGAGCTAATCGTACATAATCTCAAATTTAAGCGGCCTGCGCATTTTTGAGTTCAAGAATGCGCAGGCTACTATTTATATCACAATCAAACGCTATTTTTCTTACATTATCATGACAACTGATCCAATATATAACCAATCAGTTATTTAGACTGGACCCGTCAATGATATCTTTGGATATTTTCAGGCAGGCATTTGCAGACAAAAAACTATTGCGCACCATATCGTTATTAAACCACAAGAAAATATGTGTATGTGAGTTATCGCATATTCTTCATATATCACAATCCGCGATTTCAAAACATCTATAAAAATTACGTAATGCAGCTATAATCAGATTATAACAAGAAGTATTATGAACTAATTTTTCATTATCTTAAATTACTGACCCATGTTTATCTAACATCCTGCATAACGCTTTACTATATAATAAAAACAACACTCAAATAATTGACGATATTCATTCATAGATAGAAAAGATTTATGCAATACTTAATTTAACCGTTTAGTTATCAATAAGGAGTAATACCATGAAAAAAATAAAGTTCTTTTTGTATGTGTCCATAACTCTGCTCGAAGCCAGATGGCTGAGGCATTTTTAAAACAAATTGGTGGCGATAAATTTGAGGTTGAAAGCGCAGGATTAACCCTGGGAACTCTCAACCCTATCGTTGTTGAGGCTATGCAAGAGGCAGGCATCTATATATCCAACAACCAAACAACTGATGTGTTCGATTTATACAAACAGGGCCGCTTATACAACTATGTCATTAATTTCTACAATGAAAGCGACTCTGATAAATGCCCAGTATTTCCCGGTTTTGCAGAAAAACTTCACTGGCCGTTTGACGATCCGTCACAATTTACCGGAACACATGAAGAAAAGCTTGCACAGACAATTGTTGTCCGCGATCAAATAAAAGCAAAATTACAAGATTGGATACAAACATTCAAAAGCTAATATATAAAGGAAGTCACCATGAAAGAATGGAAGCAGTTTCTTTTGACTACGAAATAGCTTTAATAATTAGGTTTTGCTTGTGTAAATTGATAAGTTTAATGTTTTTCTTAACTCAAAGAGGGAATCCAAAGCCTACATGCTGTTTTGAATTCCCTCTTTTCCTTAACTGCCTAAATCTATCGCTGCGAAATGGATTTTACATATACATTTATTTAGGCCGCCTTTTACTCAAGAACATGCTGTATAATCCTGTTGCTAACAATACAATACTGAGAGGTTCTGGTACAGCAGTTGTTTGCGTTACAAAATAGATGGCATCATCGGTTCCACGCCAAACGATATTACCCGCATCATTTATCTGCGGCTGCGAATACCAGTCTATGTTATCCGCTATTTTCGTAATATCACCTGTTGCGTTTTCATATAAATACAATTCATCCTCCGTTATCCATACTATATCCCCATTATTGTTTATATTCGGATAACGGTTATTTTCCGAAGCCAGCTCCGACTCAGTCATATTAACAGTGATGCCTGTTGATGAATCGTACAGCACTATATCACCGTTTTCGCTCCACACGATATCACTGCTATTATTGATATCACAATACTGTCCATTAGCTGATATTTGCGTTATCTGCTGTGTAGCGGCATCGCGATAATAAATTCCAGATGAATCCCACCACGCAAGATCGCCTCCATTATTCATTTCAGGATGCTGTCCATCAGGAATTTGCGTTATAGTGCCGTCAGATTTCCTTAGAAAAATATCATAAGATGGAATATTGCCATACCATGCAATATTGCCGTTCAGATCAAAGCAGGGATTTGATTTATGAACCGCAGAACTGCTTATCGTCTGCGTAGTATTTGTTGAGGCATCATAAAGAATGATATCATAGCTACTTCCCTGTCGTGAATCCCAAACAATATCACTATTATCGTTGATAGCAGGATAGGTAATATATCCTAAATCAGAATTAGCCTCAATTTTTGTAACACTACTACCATTCCAGTAATAGACCTGCTGGTACGAACCGTCAGATGCCGACCAAACAACCTCTGAATTGTTATTGATATGAGCATGATGGTTTGCTGTAGTTCCTTGAGAAATTTGCGTCACAGTATATTCGAGTCCATAGGAACCCCCTGCACAGAATAATGTTAAACATGTTGCGACAATCCAAAATCGTTTCATACATACCCTCCCTGTTGTTCAAAAGTTAAACCAACTACTATTCGCAGCATATAAGACAGCCGCTGCTAACTATTTTTCCGCAGCTAAGTACTAAAGACAGCATAACCGCATTACTGTCACATATTTTTTTATTTTTTATCACTTTTTTAGCATACAAAAATCCAAACATAATCCATTTATGAGTAAAAATAGTTTTGTCCTCTGCTCACAGCTATATGTATATTTAAATTTCCAATTCAAACAATTCATTGACACAGATTTCATCACGCAATACAATTAGAAGCGTATTTATGTCTTATCAAAATTTAAGTCTGCAAAGGAGTTGCAAAAGATGCAAAATTCTCTTCTTGAAATAGCTCAATTCGTTCATGGTGAAGTAGATGGTGATGGAGCTACCATCATCTGCGGTTTATCCGATGTTAAAGCGGCAATCGAAGGTACCATTGTGTTCGCGGAAAATGAAACATGGCTCGAAAAAGCCGATCAGTCACCTGCTGCCGCCATAATTATACCTCAATCCATGTCGCGTAAATCCAAACCGGTCATCAAAGTTGCCAACCCTAAACTTGCGTTCGGGATGCTCATGCACATGTACGGTCCGAAAGTTGAATACAAACCTGGAGTACACGAAACAGCGGTTATCGGTGACAACGTGACTATCGAAGACGGTGCGTCCATTCAGCCATACGCTGTGGTGCAAGACGGCGCTAAAATCGGCGGCGGATCGGTTATTGGTACCTTCTGCTGTGTTGGATCAAACAGTGTCATCGGTGAAGAATGTATCCTTAACCCGGGTGTAACGCTGTATCCAAACACAACTCTTGGCGACAGGGTTATCCTGCACGCAGGCGTTGTTGTCGGATCGGACGGATTCGGATACGTTCCCCATGAAGGACAACAGATCAAAGTTCCGCAAATCGGAACTGTCCTTATAGAAGACGACGTGGAAATAGGCGCAAACACCACTATCGACTGCGCAACCCTTGGAAAAACTATTATCGGACAGGGTACTAAGATCGACAATCAGGTACAGATTGCACATAACGATGTTATCGGTAAAAATTGCATCATATGCGCTCAGGTGGGAATTTCAGGAAGTTCCACCGTCGGAAGCAATGTTATCCTTGCCGGACAGGTAGGGCTGGCAGATCACGTCACTATCGATGACAACGTCATCGTTGGTGCAAAAGCCGGTGTGGCAGTAAACAAACATCTCAAAGAAAATAAAGTCTATCTCGGTTCTCCCGCAAGAGATATAAATACTTTCAAAAAATCTTTTGCTGTCCAGCAACGTGTTCCAAAACTGTTCGATCGTGTATCTCAACTGGAAGAAGAACTCAAAGAGTTGAAACGTCAAATCGCCGATTCGGTTCCGAGCAAATAGCAAATGGACACTGAATTTTACATCAAACTGTGATTGTTCTATTTGCCAGTCACAGTACAATAAGAGTGTATTTATATAACATTTGCTTAACTACCCGACTTTGTATCTATTGAGGAAACTATGCTTAAACCAAAACTGCTGGATACGTTACAAAATTATTCATGGGCGCAATTTCATAACGACCTGATTTCCGGTATTGTTGTTGGCGTAGTAGCATTGCCTCTTGCTATCGCTTTCGCGATTGTATCGGGTGTGTCACCTGAAAAAGGTTTGATAACCGCAATTATCGCCGGATTTATAATCTCTGCGCTGGGAGGAAGCCGTGTCCAAATCGGCGGGCCGACCGGTGCGTTTGTGATTATAGTCTATGGTATTATCCAAGAATATGGTATGGACGGACTGATAGTCGCGACTATCATGGGCGGAATCATTCTTGTCATACTTGGATTTGCCCGCTTTGGAACCATTATCAAATTCATCCCGTATCCAGTGATTATCGGTTTTACTTCAGGCATAGCAGTCATTATTTTTTCTTCACAGATAAAAGACCTGCTCGGTCTTGACATCGCCTCTGTCCCTGCCGAATTTCTAGCTAAGTGGAAAACATATTTTTTCAGTTTAAATACTATCAATCCATACGCCACTGTAATATCAGCTCTGACAATTCTTATTATACTTTGCGGTAATAAGATAACTAAACGAATTCCCGGGTCCCTTATCGCCATCCTGGTGACAACCGTAATATCCGCATGGTTTAAATTCCCGATAGAAACCATAGGCGACCGCTTCGGCGTGATTACAAGCACAATTTCTTGCCCCACAATTCCAAACATAGACTTGACTATGCTCCAGAATCTCATAAGACCGGCTTTCACCATTGCCCTGCTGGCAGGCATAGAGTCGTTGTTGTCCGCTGTTGTCGCCGACGGTATGATAGGAGGCAAACACCGCTCAAATATGGAGTTGATCGCTCAGGGTGTTGCAAACATAATGTCGCCATTGTTTGGAGGAATCCCCGCAACAGGAGCCATTGCACGTACCGCCACCAACGTACAAAATGGCGGAAGGACACCGGTTGCCGGTATCATCCACGCAATAACATTATTCCTGATACTGTTATTTTTTGGAAAACTTGTTGCGTATATTCCATTTGCAACATTGGCCGGTATATTGCTTATCGTGTCATACCGCATGGCGGAATGGCATTCGTTTACAATGATCCTGCGCGCGCCGCGAAGCGATGTTGCGGTTTTATTGATTGTATTTTTTCTCACAATCCTGTTCGACCTGACAATCGCTATTGAAATCGGCATCGTGCTGGCTTGCCTGTTATTTATCCGCCGATTATCACGGTCTCAAAGTATCAACGAAATAAAAGGTGTTTACATTGACGAAGAAGACCGCGATGACCCCGATGCGTTAGGCAGAAAAATTATTCCAAAAGGCGTTGAGGTCTACGAGATTAACGGCCCGTTTTTCTTCGGAGTAGCCTCAACCTTTCTCGAAATGATGAACAATATAGAAAAACGCCCCCTTGTACGAATACTCCGAATGCGACATGTTTCGACTATTGACGCCACTGCTCTTAACGCTCTGCGCCAGGTGATTAAAGAATCACAAAAGCAAAAAATTACGATTGTACTCTCAGGCGTCCACACGCATGTTCGACATCAGCTTGAGAAATCAGGTCATATTGCTCTGGTGGGTTCTGAAAATGTTTTGTCAAATATTGATAGAGCTCTTCACCACGCAAAAAAAATAATCGAATCGCATAAAATCTGATAAATTGCCGCGATTTTAAATCTCGCGAATTATTTTTTTCGCCGAATCATAAAGCTAATAATTGATACACCAAGAAGCACTAATGACGCAGGTTCTGGTATGGTCGATACCAGTGGTGCATCTCCAGTCAAATTAATATACTCTATATCGAAATCACCGAACGACATAGGCACCCCAGACGTCCACGCTCCATGCCAAACCATAATTAGTACTGAAACAACCTCCTCCGTATTGACACCGCTAAGAAGCGTCGTATCATCCCATGCTATGGAAACCGTATCGCCCACTCTATCGATATCAATATCTGCAGAGCCTGAATACGGCATATTCTGCAATCCGCTATATAGATACGTGTTGGTTTCATTATAGATGAAAGCATTCATACGCCCGGGTATCGTGGGCCACGCATCCTGAAACGCCACATCCGCCACTGCATGCCCATCGGTAGACAAAAGCTTTATCTGCAATATCTGACGGGCATTGGGGTCATTGTACTCATTCCATGAAAACTGATAATCCGCATGAAAATCGTTTGATACCCCATAGGATAATGTCTGGGAAAAAAATATTCTGGCGCCATAATTTATTTCAGGATGTAAGTCTATGATATCCGTTATGGTAAGACTACCGCCCGATTCATAATAAGTTGCGCCACCCATATTCGCGTCGTAAGAGTAGATCCAGGGATCTACCGTCCCATCATCAAAATCATCTTCAAGATATGTGTATGCCTGCAATGAAGTAGCAACCGATAACATCAACATCAATAGATATTTACACTTTTTCAACATGATCTAATTTCTCCATTTGGAATTTCATTTTTTATATTTAAAATTATAGCACAATTATGAGAAATAGTCAATGCCTTGCAGATATATGTAAAAAATACTTGATGTATAAAAAAGTGTGTAAATTGAGAATTAAGGTTAATAGGCAGGAAATGTTTAACCAGCAAATTTGCTGGTTAAAAAAAATCAAAAAAAGGGTACAACTCCAAGTTTAACCAAAAGAAAAGGAGATGTACCCATGAAGCAACTAAATTTCAAAGGAAATTCTATCACTGAATGGCAAGAACACAAGAGATTTTATAGGGAAAACTTCTGGCAGCATCTGGAATCACGTAATATGGAGTTGAATAAAATCGCTATACAGGAGCTCATTTACGAAGATTTCAACATCCAAGTTGGAGCGGAAAAATATAAGAGATCGAATAATCGCAAATCATATCGTAATGGATATCGCAAAAGAAGTTTTGAGATAGTGAACGGTTACATAACTGATCTGACAATTCCCAGAGCCAGAAAACTCGACATCAGGTTCTCTATTTTTGATAAATGGCAACGTATTCAGGATAAAGTTCTTATAGCTATGACAAACGCTTATCTTTTAGGAAAAAGTTCCGCTTGTGCGCAGGTCATTGCTGAATCATTCGGTCAATCAAAATATTCAAGGAGCTTCTTTCAAAGGTTAACAAAACGATTCGAGACGAAACTTGAGCAATTCAAATATCAGTCGATTGACAATTGGGAATATGTGTTTATTGATGGTATGTTTGTGAAGGTTTTTGATACAAAATTGAAGAAGAAAGTGGTTATTTTTGCGTACGGTATGAACGATAAGCGGCAATCTCAATTATTGAGCTGGGTTATCGCGGATCAGGAAGACGAAGTCTCTGTAAGAGGTTTGCTCATTGATCTTAAGCGTAAAGGGTTAACAAAACCTCAGTTATTTATATCAGACGAGTCAAAAGGTATAGCATCAGCTCTAAAACTAGAGTATCCGCATACTGAAAGACAAATTTGCACTTTTCACAAAGTCAAAAACATTCAATTTCATCTTAAAAATAGAGAAAACCGTAAATCAATCATGAGAGAAGCAGCTGATATATATGAAGTTTCGAAAAATAAGTCACAAGCGGTTTCACGTTTGAATTTGTTCAAGAAAAATTGGGCGGATATAGAACCTAAAGCTGTAAAATTGTTCTGCGCTAACTTTGAATATACTGTTAGATATTTTAAATTCCCTGAGTATATGTGGAAATCAATTAGAACATCAAATCCAATTGAACAATTTATTGGCAAAATGCGTGCTTGGACATCTAAATTCAATTATTTCCATGGCAAGGCTAATTTAGAGTTAGCTATGTTTACATATTTATCTTTCAAAAAAGACGAGCTTGTACCCGATAAAATTTTACCTCACTTCAAAAACTACACACTTTTTGTTGCATGATCAAAAAATATCATTTTTCTGCTTATTTTTTCTTACCTGTTCTTTTCATATGTCGATAAAACTAATAAGGGTATTGGTTTTCTATCTTAAAATTTTACAAAACCGCACATTACCAGTATGTTTGGATTACTTGTGCGGATAGGCAATTATCTATGAACTCAGATATTATTATCGACATTTTACAAGCTATAGACAAAATTGACGCCACACAGGCGAAACAAGTACGTGAGCGAAGCCAACAGTCCGGTAAATCCACACGCGAGACCATCATTGAGCTGGGATTCGCAGAACCTCTTGAAATTGCCAAAGCCCTTGCTTATCAATTTGGCATGGAAGTTATCTCCTTAAACAGAGAACAAATTCCATCCGAACTAGTCACGTTTGTGCCTCGCGAAATAGCATACAAATACCATATTATGCCAGTCCGGCATGAGAACGATGTCCTCACTGTTGCCTTATCTGACCCACTTGCACTGGATGTTATCGAAAACCTCCGTTTCGAGCTCAATTGCGAGATCGAAGGTATTGTGGCTATCGAAGAAGATATTCTTAAAGCGCTCGAGCGGTTTTACGGCGCGGAAGAAGAAAAGATCGATAACCTGCTCAAAGATATTCAGGATGAGAATATCTCTATTACCGGCGACCCGGCGACTGAAGGAGAAAAAGGCACAGAGGGTGGGGGCGATGAATCCGAAGACGCTCCAGTTATCAAACTGGTTAACCTGATTATCAGCGAAGCTTTTCGTAAACGAGCAAGCGATATCCACCTTGAACCAATGGAACGTGATTTCCGTATAAGGTACCGTGTAGACGGTGTGTTACAGGAAATACCAAGCCCACCGAAACGGCTTCAGGGATCTGTCATATCACGTTTAAAAATCATGGCTAACCTCGATATGGCTGAACGGCGCTTACCGCAGGATGGCCGTATCAAAGTCAAACTAGGAAAAAATAAATCGATCGACCTGCGCGTTTCCACACTGCCCGCCAGTCATGGCGAAAGTGTGGTGTTGCGTATTCTTGATAAAAGTGGTCTGACACTCGGGTTGAGTGAACTGGGTTTCTTCGCTGACGACGAAAAACTCATCAATCAAGTCATCAGCGCGCCAAACGGAATTATGCTTATCACCGGTCCGACAGGTTCAGGTAAAACAACGACCCTGTATTCATGCCTGCATGCTTTAAATAAGCCGGATAGAAAAATCATAACCGTGGAAGACCCGATCGAATACCAGCTTCAGGGTATCAATCAGGTACAGATACGCGCTGAGATCGGACTCAGTTTCGCTAAAGTGCTTCGAGCCTGCTTGCGTCAGGCTCCGAATATCATCATGGTTGGTGAGATCCGTGACCTTGAAACCGCGGAAATTGCTATTAATGCGTCACTTACCGGTCACCTTGTCTTTTCTACCCTGCATACCAACGACGCTTCCGGAGCCATTACCCGTTTGATCGATCAGGGCGTTAAACCGTTTCTGGTGGCATCATCGATACGAGGAATTCTCGCTCAACGCCTGGTTAGATGTATATGTCTTAATTGCAAAGAACAGTATCAACCTACCCGGCGCGAGTTGGAACTTTTAGGGATTAATCCAGATGAAGCGGAAGGAGTTATGCTCTACCGCGGTGCAGGATGCCCTACATGCAACAATACCGGTTACAAAGGACGAAAAGGTATTTTTGAAATCCTTGTCATGACCGATGAAATACAACGTATGATCTATAATAAAGCGTCCAGTTCTGCAATACGAACTCGTGCTCGTGAACTTGGAATGCGCACACTGCGCGAAGACGGTGTAAGAAAAGTACTCAGCGGTATGACTTCTGTATCGGAAGTACTGCGTTTAACACAGGCTGATACGCATTAAGCAATAATAAGGAGTGTTTTTATGGAAATTCAAGAATTGCTTCAAATAGCGATAGAAGAAGATGCTTCCGATATACATTTAACGGTCGGTAAACCGCCTACCATACGTGTAGATGGTAAACTGATCGCTCTTGAATCCAATTTGCTGGAATCGGATGATACGAAAAATTATATGAAAAGTATCACTTCCGATGCCCACCAACAGCTTGTACGCGAACAGGGTGGTACCGATTTCGGTTTTGCCTACGGCGATCTGGCACGCTTCAGGGTTAGCGTTTTTCAGCAAAAAGGATACTACGGTCTGGTACTCAGGATTATCCCCAGCCGGATAAGGACTCTTGAGGAAATCGGATTGCCTATGATCCTCAAAGAAAGACTCTTCAAACCACGAGGGCTTATCCTTGTCACCGGTCCTACAGGTTCAGGTAAAACATCAAGCCTCGCCAGCATGATCGACGTTATCAATATGGAAACTGATTCGCATATTCTCACTATCGAAGACCCTATAGAATATTTTCATACGCATAAAAAAGGTATTGTCAATCAGCGTGAAGTCGGAGTTGACGTCTCAAGTTTTTCTGAGGCAATCAAACGCGGACTGCGACAGGATCCTGATGTTATTCTGGTAGGTGAAATGCGTGACCTTGAAACTATGGAAGCTGCCATCACCGCAGCTGAAACCGGTCACCTCGTGTTCGCTACACTGCATACTACCGGAGCAACACAGACCATCGACCGTATCATAGACGCGTTCCCCACAAACCAGCAGGAACAAATCAGGTCACAGTTATCGGTCTGTATTGAGATGATTGTATCGCAGCAGCTCCTGCCCCATACATCGGGCAGAGGGCGTATCGCTGCGTTTGAAATTATGGTAAGTACACCGTCAATTCAAAATTTGATTCGCGATAATAAAACATACCGTATTACCTCCGACCTGCAAACAGGTGGAAAATATGGTATGCAAACACTGGATGCGTGTTTGCTGCAATTATTTAACGATGGCGACATAAGTTACGAAAGCTTGATTACAAAATGTAACGACCCTGAATGGGTATACACAAAATTGCGTCAGGCTTCATAAGGAAGGTAAGGAATGAATTTTTCACAGGATCATTTATTAGGACAACTGCTCTACGAACGCGGATTGCTAACTGAAGAGCAACTGCTGGAAGCGCTTGAAGAAAAAAAACGCTCCGGCAGGCTGTTGTCATATATCCTCGTGGATTATAAATATGTCACTGAACAACAGGTGCTCGAAATGCTCAGCGACCAGCTCGGTATGGAGATGGTTGAACTGAAAGAATTGTCTATTCCACAGGAGATCATTAACAAGCTTAATGCATCATGGGCACGTATGTACCGTGTAGTCCCTGTTGACCTGTTTGAAAATATTCTGACTGTCGCCATGGCAGACCCGCTCAACCCCAACATATTGGACGAACTTCGGTTCATGGTGGACTACGAAGTACGCGGAGCTATCAGCAACCCGCAGGATATTGATGCCGCGCTCGACAAATATTACGGTCAGGAAGATGCCGACGACTCCATAGCCGCCCTTATCGACGGCTATGACGACAGCGATATCGATCTTGAAGCAGACAGCATCGACGATCGCTCAGATATCACGAACCTTACCGAAATGGCAAACGAGGCTCCAGTCATCAAACTGCTAAATCTCGTTCTTTTGCAGGCAATTAAAGACAAAGCCAGTGATATCCACTTCGAACCTTTCGAAACCGATTACAAAATCCGATACCGCGTTGACGGTACATTATATGATATGATTCCCCCGCCGCGAAATCTTGCTGTTGCGGTGACATCACGTATCAAGGTGCTATCAAACCTCAATGTGGCAGAACGACGACTGCCTCAGGATGGTCGTATTCAGCTCAATGTGGGCGGTAAAAGTATCGATTTACGTGTATCTACCCTGCCTACCGCATTTGGGGAAAGCGTGGTGATGCGTATTCTCGACAGATCTAATGTTCAGCTCGACCTTGATAAAATCGGGTTGCCCGAAGATATCAAAGAAGAAGTCAAAGGCGCTATCGAAAAACCAAACGGTATTTTTATCGTAACCGGCCCTACAGGTTCAGGAAAAACAACCACTTTGTATTCGTGCCTGCGCCATGTGAACGATATAGAAACAAAAATCATCACCACCGAAGACCCTGTCGAATACGATCTCGAAGGAGTCGTGCAGGTTGCCATCAGGGATTCCATAGGACTGACATTCGCACGATGCCTGCGCGCTATCTTGCGTCAGGACCCTGACAAAGTCATGGTTGGTGAAATCCGTGACCTTGAAACCGCTCAAATAGCTATAGAAGCATCGCTTACAGGACACCTTGTGCTCAGTACACTGCATACAAATGATGCGCCAAGCAGTATTACCCGCTTGATAGATATGGGAGTGGAACCGTTTTTGTTGACATCGTCTCTCGAAGGTATTTTGGCGCAGAGGCTGGTCCGTAGAATCTGTCCCGAATGCAAAGAGAAATTTTCACCTACAGATGAAATGCTGGAAAACGCTGGACTCACAGCAGCAGATGTAGACGGGTTATCGTTCTATTACGGAAAAGGATGCAAAAATTGCAATAATACCGGCTATAAAGGCCGTACAGGCATATACGAACTGCTGACACTTAACGACACCATGCACCAGCTGATTATCGATCGCGCGCCTCAGGCTACTCTTAAAGCTAAAGCACGCGAATGCGGTATGGTGACTCTTCGCGAAAGCGGGCTGGTCAAGGTGTTTCAAGGAGTAACAACCCTTGAAGAAGTAATACGCGAATCATAAGGGTGATGAGGAGTCTTTAGAAATGCAAAAGTTTCAATATGTGGCAATGAACAATCAGGGTAAAGAAGTTACCGGTGTCATCGAATCCGAAAGCACCACTATTGCCATTGGACAATTACGCGAAAAAGGATTGTTTCCAACCAGCGTAACCCCTGATAAAGGCGGTAAGGGAGGGAAAAGCTCAGGAGGAAAAGGTGGCGGTAAGAAACGATCCATGCTCAGCATGGAAATCAAAATCTTTGGGGCGGGCAAGGTTAAAACCAGTTTGCTTGCGTTGTTCACCCGTCAGCTGGCCACATTGATTGATGCAGGTTTGCCGCTTTTGCGCAGTATCAATGTATTGCGTGAACAGCAAACGCCGGGCGCACTAAAAAATACTCTTGAAGACGTTGCTCTGTCGGTTGAAGGCGGTTCATCTTTTTCCGAAGCGCTGGCAAAGTTCCCTAAAACCTTCACTCCGCTATATGTAAACATGATTAAAGCCGGTGAAGCGGGTGGTGTGCTTGAAGTCGTTCTCAACCGTCTTGCTGAGTTTGCTGAAAAAAGTGAAAAACTCAAAAAACGAATCAAATCGGCTATGGTTTACCCGGCATTTGTTATCGGTGTGGCTGTTGCAGTTTTGTCGTTTCTGGTTACGTTTATCGTACCGAAATTCGCTGAAATGTTTTACGATCTCGACCTAGAGTTACCCTGGATGACTTCGTTTCTTATCACAGTCAGCGATATATTCAAAAAACAGTGGTATATACCTATTGCTTGTGTAATCGGGTTTATTATCTTCTTAAAAACGGTTCGAAAATCTAAAAAAGGTAAATATATTATCGACCGCATTCTGCTAAATTTCCCTTTGATTGGTATGCTGATACGTAAAGTCGCTATAGCGCGCTTTACTCGTACGCTCGGTACTTTGATTACCAGCGGTGTGCCTATTTTGCAGTCACTCATGATTGTTAAAGATACGTCAGGCAACGAAGTGGTATCGTGTGCAGTAGAAAAAGTGCACGATAGTATTCGCGAAGGTGAATCGATTGTCGAACCATTAAAAACCAGTACCGTGTTTCCACCTATGGTTATCAGTATGATCGAAGTGGGTGAAGAAACCGGTGCACTGGCTGAAATGTTGATGAAAATAGCTGATAACTACGACGAAGATGTGGATGCGGCTGTCGAAGGATTAACCTCACTGCTGGAACCGTTTTTGATTGTGTTTCTGGCGGTTGTGGTCGGTTTTATCGTAATCGCCATGTTTCTGCCACTCATATCGTTGTTGCAACAGCTGTAAGGAGTTGATGATGCGCGTACGCCAAAAAGGGTTCACATTAATGGAACTGGTAGTGTCTATAGGCATCATGATTATCCTGGCAGGGCTTGCCCTTCCGACGATGATGTACCACTACAAAAAGGCGAAAATCAGCAAAGCTATAGCTCAGATAGCCCGGCTGGAATCCGCGCTCGATCAATTCAAAAACGATATGGGATACTACCCTACTCCCATAACCGATGGAGAATATTTTAGTGACACATCCGGTGAACGAAGTAAAAGGGTAGAAATTATACAAGCCCTCAGCGGATTCGACACCAGTAAAAATAGGATCTCACAGTACTGGGATGATCCAGACTGGCACGGCCCGTATCTGGAATGCAAAGGGAATGAACTGGATTCCTACGGACAAATGCTTGATCCATGGTTGCAACCGTTTTTATTTGACGGTACAGCTACAGGAAGGACATTGCAAAACACCGATACGGTGGATATCCTTTCAAAAGGGCCGGATAAAGATTGGGATAGCGCTAATGAAGCTAATGAAAAAAATGATGACAATATATGCAGTTGGCTCGGTGACTATACGAAAAAGTAAGGCGCACTAGCTGGTAAGGAGCATGACATGAAAAAGAAAAGAGGATTTACACTGATAGAATTGCTTGTGGTGTTATCAATCATATCACTGATAGTCGGGCTTATTTTCCCTGCCATAAAAAAAGTTAAAGATCAGGCTCGCAAAGCTCGCGGAAGCGCAATGATTGAAGCTATCGGTATGGCGTTGCATGCGTACCGCGCCGACTGGGGAATTTTCGGGCCTACTGAAAGTGAAATCAATGCTGACGGTACTTTGTATGACATGTTAACCACAAATAAATACAACGGTCCTTATATGGAATTTCGCGATAAAGATTTGGATACCAACGGATCCGATAAACGCGTTGCCGATCCGTGGGGTGGTATCTACGAAGTGTATGTTGATATAGACGGCGGAAGTAATAACGTACCGCCCAACAATAAACATAGTTTCGATATTTCATGCACATCACCGGACGGTACCGAGCTCAATAACTGGGATTGATGGGGTCTTACTATGAAACGTGTACACGGTGGGTTCAGTTTACTTGAAATGATGGTCGCAGTTGCCATTATGGTACTGATGACCGCTCTGGCAGTTCCTTCTCTTATGAAGTTTTCTGAAGGGATGACACTTAGATCCACAACAACCAAACTCAGCACCATGATGCGTCTTGCCCAACGCTACGCCATCAGCTACAACAGTATTTACAGAGTCGACATTGCTCCGCAGGAAAATTGGGCGGCAATTTACAGTAATGAATCAGGCGGTGACCTGGTCGGCGACGTATTTATTCCACCGAAAATGGTCGACATCGCCACAACAAGCATTACAGGGACATCTTCTGCCGACCTGGTTAAAAAAGGATCGATTCTGTTTTATCCAAAAGGTACTGCGAATCCTACATGTTATATCCATGTAGTTAAAACAAATTCATTTTTTACAAATACAACCGACGGGGGCGGCGCATCCGTAACCGATCCTGTAACCTATTATCAAACCGGTTACAATTATTCAAGCGTCAGCGACGACCAGAAAGAACAATGTTATACCCTTGAGGTACGATCCACTACCGGCAGAGTTAAACTCTATAAGGAAGGGAAGGGGACGCCATGGGAATAACCAGATATTTTAAATTTTTTCTCTCACGCAAAGGCGCGCAACAGGGTTTCACACTCGCCGAAATGGCTATTGCTATTGCTATTTTAGCAGTGGGTATACTCAGTGTCCTCGCTCTATACCCTATCGGGCTGGTGACGAGCAAACGGGCTGAAGACACTTTTGTTGCCAGCAAGCAGGCACGACAAATTTTTGACGATCTGGAAACATTCAGCGACCAATCACCGCCGTTTGTTGACGGCAGTTCGTTTACATTTCAGAAAAAGTTTCATGACGACCAATTTTTCTATATTTACCGCGTCGACGACCTGAGCGCTTCAACGATCCCCGGGGATTCCTACAACTTCCCCACCGATCTGTTCAGCGTCAGGCTTGCGATATATACCTGTGATAAATACGCCGGAGGGTCGGCAACATCGCCAAATACACCCACTGGCAAAGCCATAGAAACGTACACCAGTTTCTTTGTAAAGGATTGATTATGGTTACATCAAAAACCGCAAATAAACCTTTGCATACTCACAGACAAAACGAAGACGACCTGCGCCTGTACAGAAACGACATCAAACGTGGTGCGCCTCAACCGACAGAACCCGGAAGAAAATTGCGACGGGGATCGGATACAGTCTATCCGCCTGTAACGCAGGAAAGCAGGCCTCACCGTGGGTTCTCACTGATCGAATTACTTATGGCAGTATGTATTATGACTGTTGTCGCAACCATGCTCTATACCATTTTCCAGACGAGTGTGCGTATATGGGATAAAACCGACGCAAAAATGGAAGTACTGCAAAGCGCGCGGATATTTTTTGACCGTATGTCAACCGATCTGGAATCAATAGTAGTAGACCCTGATAAAAACATGAATTTTCATATGTTCGAGCGGGGCATTTTGTTTTGCAACAAAGGGGTTTACCACAACGGTTCAACTTTACTTGAAGGATACGAAGAAATCGGCTACGCGTTCGATGACCCGGATGCCTCTGACATCGATTTTACCGATGACATCGTCGCCTACTTCAAACGTCATTCTCTCAGCGATGCAGGGTTTCAGTTCGAATCCAACTTTGCGACTCTGGCAGCTGGATCATATGAAGAAGCAATCTCCGGCGTTGCGGTTTTCGAACTCGAATGCTGGAACCAGCTGACCGATGAATGGATGGACTGGTCGTCTTGGCCCGGTTCTCCGGCAAATCCATTCTGGAATGTGATGACTCCCATATCGTTCAATGATCCTTCTATGCCAAGCCCGCATCCGGACGATCCGTCAAACAAAGGACTTCTGCCGGAAAAAATACGCGTCACGTTAAAATTAGTTCCCGTTGATACAGCTCAGTGGATCAACCGCATGAGTTCCAGCGCATTAACAAGTTTTACTCAGGGACAATCCGGTACAGAACGGGAAAAAGTTATAGCCGAACTGGCTGAACGAAAGTTATTGAGGGAATATACCCATATTATACGGCTACCGGCAACGCCGAAATAAGATATTAGGAGGCGTACCATGAAAAAGGCTGATCGTACATCTAATCAAAACGGCATGGCTCTACTGTTAACACTGGTTATTCTGGCGGTAATGTCTATTATGGCAACCACATTTATCAGTAATGTGACTCTCGACCAGAAAGCCGCGTCGAATTTAGGAAACGATGTTACGGCGCAGTATATCGCCAAAGCCGGGTTACACCACGCACTGAGTGTGCTCACACGCGACGCCGACTTTGTTACATCCGATGGCGACATCAATTTTGAAGCATACGACTACCCCGAAACCGACGAATGGGCAACACGCTTTATCGGTTCCGACGTGAACGTAGCTGAAACCATTACCCGTTCTACCGGTGCGGTATCGAATAAAAACGATGCCCGATGGATATATGTTCATCAGCAACCCGATGATGCATCGTCACCTATCATCGGACGCTATGCTGTCCGTATACAAGACGAACACGCCCGCGTGAACATCAATTCTGTTGGCTCTGACTACGACTCCGTAGAATCCACTCAGGAAGGTGAAGATGTATCTGAGATAGATCTTCAGGATTTGTTCGAAAACCTGTCTGGCGTTACTAATTCACTTGCCAACGATGTCACAGGGTATGCGAACAAACCGTTTGCCGACCTTAACGAACTGTACAGAATATCCGGCATCGACGAAACAGAACTGGCTGAGCTTAATCCATATGTGACAACTATGTCTGCCGATCATACGCTATACTACGATACTTATCATACTCCAAGCGGGTTCCGCCCTAAAATTGATGTCAATCATGACCCGCGTATCAAAATGTTCGCTGAAAATTTGTTTAATCATTTTTCATGGATGTTACCGCGCAAAGAATATGTTGCCGCAATCAACCTGTTCGATTACCGCGACAGTGACCATGTCCCTACCCACTACACTGAAGCGGATTTGAACGTGGATATCAACAATGATAGCTCAATACTTTCTACCACCCATATTTACGGTGTGGAAGGTATACAGATAAACGAAATTTTGCCAGATGCGTGGGTCACTGTCGAAGTGACCAACGGATCGTTCATCACAAAAGAAAGCGGCGATTTTATAGTGGGTGGATCGTTTGCGCAAGGTACGTCTACTGATTTTGCCACTATCGCGTCAGCCACATTTCAAATACCATGGGATAACGGTGGATACACCGTTAAAGTTTATTCACATAGCAATGCTCCCAGCGATGATATATCGTGCCAGGTCGAAGGCGGAGGTTACGAAACTGTACCCGGTAACGGCGGTTCACACGAATTCGAAGCCACGGTAACAGACGGCAACATCACCATCGATCTGACCGATCCGCTACAGCTAGAACCCGACTCGTCGCTCTCTGCCACACAGATCCCGAGTAAGTTTCATAAAGTCGAAATTCAAGCTGGCGAATATGTGGAAATCGTCAATATCAGCCGCGAATCAATAACCATACCAACGTCGTGGACTCTGGTATTCGATAACGGTACTCCGGCAGATACCAGCGACGACCGCACGTACCATCTGTCATCAGCAGTTACCTTAAGCGGTGCAACCCGTACTACCGCCGATCCAGTAACTGCCACATTCGATTATCTTATCCTGACTGACAGCGAAAAGGCTCTTGATATCATTTTCGGATCGACCATAGACGGTATCTGGGACGGTAGCGGCACAGTGCGTAAACCGCTGGACGCATCGAACAACGCAACTTTTTCAATTCTCGACAGCGGCGATGACGCTATCACCATATTTAACGATTCCAACGAGTTCATCGATCATATTAACCCCAGCGATACTAACGATTACTGCGTATCGGGATACAAACCCGGTGCGGGTATGACATCGCAAGTAAGCCGCGAAAAAATATCGCCCGATTACGACCTTGATGTAACATGGATTGATGTATGGCAGGATTCCACCACCGCCGCAACCCTGGCAACATACAAAGGAACACCCGGCGAAGCTAACTCGTCGACAAGTTATTATGTAACGGTACGCGACTCGGAAATTCCTAATCCATTTTTTATCTACGATATATCAAAAGGTGAATATATCAATAATCCTAACTCTTCCCGTTTTGGCGCAAAAAACTATCTGGCATCATTATCAGATATGTTCCTGTTCGAAACATATAGCGTTAAAGGCGAAGATGTTGTGCGCAAAGTCAACTGGAGTACCGCAACCAACGGTACAGATACATATCTGGCGTTGCCATCGACAACAACTAGCGGATCAAAAGTGACTCTCTGGGATTTTACCGGCCCGTCTGTGCCCGACGGCGATTATCGTATATTCCTAACTGCCATGGAAGTCGATGAGATAAGCATGATATCAGGTCAATATCTGGATACGGGATCAAGCACACTGGTGGATACCGATGTATCTGTCAACGTTAACGATACATTGATGACATGCATCAACGGCGAAGTTCTGCGCAGTGAAGAAATAGCTTTCATACAAGACGCTATGAAAGTTCGATACGATGAGCTGGTGCCGTTTTCCGTAGGGCTGGAATATTTTACGCTCAACTTAAACTGCTACGCAGGTACACCAACAACGGAAAACACTATCTATGAACTGACGTTCCAGCCGGCTGGATATCTGCCTCTGACAGAAGGCAAAATCAACATCAATACCGCTGATATCTACACATTACAGACAATACCCGGTGTTGATGCTACGCTTGCGCAAAATATTGTCAGCTACACCACGGTTGTACCGTTCGTATCGGTTGCCGACCTGCTTAATGTTACAGGCATGACGTTATCGCAATACTGCAAAATGTATAATCTGGTGACCGTTCGCTCAAACAGTTTCCGGGTAAGAGTGATCGGACAGAGCATAAAAGATGTCGATCAGGATGGATCATTTGATTCGACCGATGTCATCACCGGAGAAAAACGGTGTACCACATCTGTGTTCCGTAACGTCAAAGAAGACGACGAAAAGCAGCCCACAGGCATAGAAATCCTGACTCGCTCGTTCTACTGGGATTGATCGGCTGATCGCATCAACTGCGCATATATTTGCGGGCTATGACAACGAGAAGCAGTGTCCAGAACAACATCCCCAGCATCGCTTCGGATGCGGCAATCAGGCGTCCCCACCCGACAGGTTGTAAATCACCGTAACCCAAAGTTGTTGCGGTAACAATGCTGAAATATAGTGCATCTAAGCAGCTATCAATTTTCAGTACTTCTTTTTCTATTGTTTGTACAACTCCTGCTGTACAATAATAGAAAATGGCATAACTTACAATTATCCCAAGCCAAATTTTTAAAATTCTTTTCCAATTTATCCCATATTCACACATACTATCCATTAGTAAATCAAATAACTTTTCTAATGGTTTCTTAGTCCATGAGTTTTGTTTGTATTTTGCCCGCATTTCCATCAGGTGATGAATATCCGCTAATTCATGATAGCCATTCTTTTCGAGCACAAGTTTGGCGGCTGCACTGGCGATTTCCTGTGTTTTTGAATTATCAAATCTTGCTTTTTCAAAAGATAAAAACGAGTCAAAGTTTTTATGTTCAAGCTCAATTGTAAACTTATCTTTTTTGTCATAAAAATGTGCATTTGCAAAATCACATTTTTTAGAATTTAATCCATAAATATTCAATGAATTATAGAATTTTGCATTCTCAAAACAACATTCAGATAAATCTATAATGTTTAACAAAAAACGATTTTTGAATTCAGTTCTCGAAAAATCAATCGCTTTAATCTTACTATCCCATATGCTTACGCTACCCATAACGAGAGCATCTCGCATTTCAATGCGGCCAATATCAGAATTGTCAACCCAAAAATTCTGTAATGATATGGTTGAATCATCTCTTTGTTGAACAAAGAATAAATCTACGTAGGCTAAAGACAAATTCTCTTGTATCGTAATGTTTCCACCAAAAGTCACAACCGGTAATTGCCCCCCTGTTGATTTTGGTGAATTAATTAAACGGACATTTCCTATATTTATGTTATCTAACGAGAGGTAATGAAATATTGAATTATGAACCAACAACTCTCCATTAATAGAGCAATCTACGATGATTATCGAACCTTGAATATGTGCGTCTTTAAATAATAATGCAGAACACTTCTTTTCCCTAATATTTACTGATGGTAGCTTAAATCCAGAAAAATCGGTGGTTCCTTTGTCAACTTCAGCATTAAATGCACTATTTGTTTCTTCAGGGTCTTTATGTTCAAAATCTTCGTGTAATATGCAGAGTGATCGATCGGGTAAGGCGTCTCGATTACATGGTATGTTATCTTGAAACTTGTAGGTGCATTTACTCATTCTGTGGAATCCTTTGCTGTTTTAAAATTGCCCTTTGGATGTCATTCCTGCGAAAGCAGGAATCCAGTTCTGATCCAACATTGCCTGAGGCTGGATTCCTGCTTTCGCAGGAATGACAGGTCGAGGAGTTATCAGCTATTAATAATGTTACCATCATTGAATAAGTTTCACTTTTTATCATTATTCGCCTATCAACCTATTCCGTCATTGCGAGGAGCAAAGCGACGCGGCAATCTCATGTGCGAACAGCTAAGATTGCTTCGTCAATCGGCTACGCCTCTTTCCTCGCAATGACGTACAACAATTAAAGTGTCATTGCAATGGCTGTGACATAGCACATCTCATTATTACTTTTTTCATCATTTCAAATGTCATTCTCGCGAAAGCTAAAATCCAACATCAAACAACTTCACCCGTCATTGCGAGGAGGATTGCGCAAGCAAACCGACGCGGCAATCTCAGCTGTTGGCACATTAGATTGCTTCGTCGCTTCGCTTCTCGCAATGACGTTTTGATGTTGCCACACAGCATCAAAACCATTCTATCATCCCATCAACATCTATCAAACAAAAAGATGGATTAGCGTCGAGTAATTTTGATCGATCCAATCGTATCAGATCCGTTTTTTGGTACTTTTTATAAAAAAAGTACATCTCTATTAATCAAAATAAAACCAAACAAAAAAGGCGGAATTGGGAAAACCCAACTCCGCCTTAATTTACATCTCAGACTACCGATTACTTCACTTCTTCGTAGTCGGCGTCGATATAGTCATCGCTGTTAGCGTCCGACTCGGATTGTGTCTGCTGATTACCCTGCGACGCGCCGGCTGACTGTGCCTGTGCTCCCGCACCTGCACCAGCTCCGGCTTGTGCGCCTGCGTGCTGGTAGAGTTTGGTTGACACTTCCTGCCATGCTTTTTGCAGAGCGTCCATTGCAGGATCGATAGCTGTCGCGTTTCGATCTTTGACCGCTTTTTCGAGATCGTTCTTGAGCGATTCGAGTCGTGCGCGGTCTGCCTGATCGATTTTGTCGCCGTGTTCTTTGAGCAGTTTATCTGTCTCAAAGGTAAGCTGGTCGGCGCGGTTAATTTTGTCGACGGTTTCGCGTTGTTGTTTATCTTCCTGCGCATGTTGTTCAGCTTCTTTGACCATGCGATCGATATCGTCTTTCGCCAAGCCGCTTGACGCTTCAATTCGGATAGACTGTTCTTTACCTGTAGCTTTATCTTTAGCTGAGACATGTAAGATACCGTTCGCGTCAATATCGAAAGTCACTTCGATTTGCGGTACACCGCGCGGTGCAGGCGGTATATCTGCCAGCTGGAACCGTCCGATAGATTTATTGTACGCCGCCATTTCCCGTTCACCCTGCAGGACATGTATATCCACAGCGGTTTGATTATCTGCCGCAGTCGAAAATACTTCCGATCTTTTTGTAGGTATAGTCGTATTGCGTTCGATCAGTTTGGTGAACACCCCGCCTTTTGTTTCAAGACCCAGCGACAGCGGAGTAACATCAAGCAGAAGAACATCTTTGACCGCACCGGACAACACACCGCCTTGAATCGACGCGCCTATCGCCACCACCTCATCAGGATTAACACCCTTATGCGGAGTTTTACCGAACAGATCGGTAACCAACTGCTGTACAGCGGGCATACGTGTCATGCCGCCGACAAGGATCACCTCGTCGATATCGTTCGGTGACAGTTTGGCGTCTTTCATTGCCTGCAAACATGGTTGTTTTGTGCGTTCGAGCAGATCTGCAACCAGCTGTTCGAGTTTCGACCGAGTCAAAGTCAAATTTAGATGTTTCGGGCCTGACGCGTCAGCAGTGATAAACGGTAGATTGATTTCCGTAGACATAGACGACGACAGCTCGCATTTTGCTTTTTCCGCGCCTTCTTTGAGCCGCTGTAAAGCCATCTGATCTTTACGTAAGTCGATCCCGTTTTCTTTCTTAAATTCTTCAGCAAGATGATTGATTATCGCGTCATCAAAGTTGTCGCCACCCAGATGAGTATCTCCGTTGGTTGACAACACTTCAAAGACACCTTCACCCAACTGCAGGATAGAAATATCAAACGTACCGCCACCGAGATCGAAAACCGCTATCTTCTCGTCGTGTTTCTTGTCGAGACCATACGCCAATGCCGCGGCTGTCGGTTCGTTGATGATACGCAAAACTTCAAGCCCTGCAATAGCTCCGGCTTCTTTTGTAGCCTGACGCTGTGAGTCGTTGAAGTACGCAGGTACGGTTATGACCGCCTGAGTTACTTTACCGCCAAGATAATCTTCAGCAGTCTGTTTCATCTTCTGCAAAGTCATTGCCGATATTTCCTGCGGGGTATGCATTTTACCTTCAAGTTCCACTACAGCGTTACCCGCCTTATCGGCTTTCACCTTGTACGATACCGATTTTTCTTCTTCCTTCACTTCGCTATACTTGCGTCCCATGAACCGTTTGATTGACATAACCGTATTGCTCGCGTTGGTTATTGCCTGACGTTTTGCTACTGTTCCCACCAACCTTTCACCGTTTTTCGTTACAGCGACAACCGATGGCGTGGTGCGCCCGCCTTCCGCATTGGTCAGCACGACCGGTTCGCCGCCTTCCATTACTGATACACACGAATTTGTTGTTCCTAAATCGATTCCTATTACTTTACCCATGATATATATCCTCCTTTTGATTTTATTTTCATGCACTGGGCTAATATGCATCTGAGTATATACAAAACAAGCGCCATGCCATCTTTCTGACATGACGCTTTAGTTTATATATCCAACTTGTATATTGATAGTTACGTCTTTGTTGATAAATTTTGGATCGATTTTTATCCGTGCCAAACCGGCTCAGAGCAGCACAAACTGTGTCATTCAGTCACAGTAAAAACGAATTCCGATCCCTGAACGGTGACCTCAAGATGATCGCCTTCTTTGACTTTGCCTTCGAGTAACTGAATAGCCAGCGGATTCAAAATTTCTCTTTGAATAGATCGTTTGAGTGGACGTGCGCCAAAGAGCGGATCATAGGCTATCTTTGCAAGATACGCTTTTGCCTCATCGGTAAGCACGATATCGATCTTTTTCTCTTTGAGTCGTGTACCGAGTTGATCGAGCTGGATATCGATGATTTTCTTGATGTTATCCTGCGTCAGATTATTGAATATGACAATCTCGTCGATACGATTGAGAAACTCCGGCCTGAACTGTTTACGCAACAGGTCGAGCATCTGATCCTGTAGCTCCTGACGCGGGCGGTTTGATAAATCGTGCACCAGATGGCTTCCCAAGTTGGAAGTCATAATGAGTACCGCATTCTTGAAATCAACAGTGCGCCCCTTGTTATCGGTCAGGCGTCCTTCGTCGAGAATTTGCAGAAAAATGTTGAATACATCGTGATGCGCTTTTTCGATTTCATCAAACAGCACCACCGAATAAGGCCTGCGCCGTATCGCCTCGGTCAACTGTCCGCCTTCCTCGTAACCGACATATCCGGGTGGTGGTCCGACAAGCCGCGATACTGAATGTTTCTCCATGTATTCGCTCATATCGATACGGATCATTGCACGTTCGTCATCAAACATCAACCGTGCAAGCGACCGTGCAAGCTCGGTTTTACCAACTCCAGTCGGTCCAAGAAAAATAAACGATCCGATCGGGCGGTTGGGGTCCTGAATATCAGCACGGGCACGACGTATTGCGTCGGATACCAGCTGTACGGCGTCATCCTGCCCCACAACTCGTTCTTTGAGCAGAGACTCCATGGCAATCAATTTCTGGATTTCGCTTTCCAGCATACGGGCAACCGGCACACCTGTCCACTTGGATATGATCTCAGCGATATCCTCGGCATCGACTTCCTCTTTAAGCATGACCGATTCCTTTTGCACGTCCGCCAGTTTTTTGTTTATATTTTCGAGTTTGGCGTTCAGTTCGGCTCGTTTGCCGTATCGTATCTCAGCTACTTTTTCGTAGTTGCCTTCACGTTCATAACGTTGTTCTTCGCTGTTAAGATGTTCGAGTTCTTCCTTGATGGATCGAATCACCTCGATATTTTCTTTTTCCTGTTGCCAGCGGGCTTTCAACTGAGAACTCTGCTCTTTGAGTTCGGCGAGTTCCTGTTCGATCTTATCGCGCCGTTCTTTTGATGCACGATCTTTTTCTTTCTGCATTGCCTGCCGTTCGATCTCTAACTGCATGATGCGCCGTTCGATTTCGTCTATTTCGGTAGGCATACTGTCTATCTCGATACGCAGTTTAGATGCCGCTTCGTCGATCAGATCGATTGCCTTATCTGGAAGAAAGCGATCGGTAATGTAGCGGTTCGATAATGTCGCCGCCTGAATGATTGCGTTATCGGTGATGCGTACACCATGATGCACTTCGTATTTCTCTTTCAAACCACGCAGTATAGAAATAGTATCTTCCACAGACGGCGGTTCGACCATAACCGGTTGAAACCGTCGTTCGAGTGCAGCGTCTTTTTCGATATATTTGCGATATTCGTCAAGGGTAGTCGCGCCGACACACCGCAATTCACCCCGTGCCAGAGCAGGTTTGAGCATGTTAGACGCATCGACTGCGCCTTCTGCCGATCCTGCGCCGACTAAGGTATGCAATTCGTCTATAAAGATAATAATGTTGCCGGCGGCTTCCTCAATTTCTTTGAGCACCGCTTTGAGTCGATCCTCAAACTCACCACGATATTTCGCCCCGGCAATCATAGCGCCTATATCAAGAGCGATGAGCGATTTATTGCGCAGTCCCTCGGGTATATCTCCGCTGACCATGCGTTGCGCAAGCCCTTCAACAATAGCAGTTTTACCTACTCCCGGCTCACCTATGAGCACAGGATTATTTTTAGTACGCCGTGACAACACCTGCATGATACGGCGTATTTCATCGTCACGCCCTATGACCGGATCAAGTTTGCCTTGACGTGCCAGAGCGTTCAGATCTCTACCGAATTTTTCCAGAGCCTGATATTTGCTCTCCGGATTCTGATCGGTCACACGCTGACTGCCTCGTATTGTTTTTAAAACTGCCAAAAGATTATCATGGCTGATTTTGTAACGCTCAAAAAGTTTGCCCGCTTCCGATTGCGATTCCTGAGCCATGGCAAGCATTAAATGTTCGGTGCTTATGTATTCGTCTTTGAGTTTTTTCGCCTCTTTTTCCGCACCGTCAAAAATTTTCTGGAGTTCCCCAGCAAGGTACTGGTTACCAGTCTGACCATATACTTTTGCGGCTTTCTCAAGTTCCTGCTGGCAGTCACCCGCAACACGCGTCGGCTGGATCTCCAGTTTCTGTAATATGGGTGAGACCAATCCGTCTTCCTGCTCAAGCAACGATTTTAGCAGGTGCAGGGAACTTATTTCCTGATGATTATAATCGCGGGCAATACGCTGTGCGTCCTGAATTGCCTCTTGTGTTTTTACGGTTAATTTATCGTATCTCATAGATGTCAAAATCTCCTTTCATTACCTCATGTCATACAGGCGTTTGACACGCTCTTCCGTTGATGGATGCGTACTGAACAAGCGCGCCATGGATTTTCCACGAAATGGATTAACGATAAACAAATGCGATGTTACATAAGATCCTGACTGCAATGGGTTGCGTTGCACTCCCCTCTCGAGTTTTTCCAGAGCATGCGCCAGTCCCATAGGCGACCCTGCCATTTCCGCACCGCCCTTATCCGCAGCAAACTCACGCGAACGAGATACTGCAAGCTGGATTATAACCGCAGCAATAGGCGCCAATATGGATAAAATTAACATACCAAATACATTATCGTTACGATCACGCCCACTTCCCAAAAACAGGGCGGAAAAACGCAACATGTTGGCTATCAGAGTAATCGCTCCGGCTATGGTTGCCGATACGGTGCTTATTAAACTATCGTGATGCTGGATATGGCTCAACTCATGCGCCAATACACCTTTCAACTCATCTGCGCTCAACAAGCGGGTTATTCCTTCTGTCACCGCCACAGCGGCATGACTGGGATTACGCCCGGTGGCAAACGCGTTTGGGGTTGACTGGGGTAACACATACAGTTTCGGCATGGGCATTCCTGCGCGGCTTGTCAATTCCTCTACCATGGAAAAAATCTCCGGCGCCTGATTACGTTCAAGCGGTTGCGCGCGGTACATTTTGAGTACAATCGTATCACTCCACCAGTAACTGGCGAAATTGATTACCATGGCAATGACAAAAAACATCATCGCGCCGTGTGTTCCGCCTACATATTGTCCCATCATCACCAGTAATCCGGTGAGCAGTCCAAGCAACAGCGTTGTTTTTATTGTATTCATAGAAAACTCCTTTGTGACATTATATGATTATCGTTATGATCGTATCTACTAAGATCACATTATATACCAGTATGTTTGATTTTATATATATTTTTTACAACTTACCTTATGTAAGTTAGATATAAATTGAATTCTAAATTTTAAAAGAATAATTAGATGTGGAAGACAGTGTCAACATGACACAAAAGAGGATATAATGATGTCATTTTGGGCATTATGAAAGCATATTGCAGCATATAAGATTGTGTGACTTTAACGTCTACGACTAAACCAGATAGCAGACGCACCAGCCCCAAGGAGAAAAAGAGTCATTGGTTCAGGAATTGCGGTTGTCGCGGGATATTTTTCGTAAGTGACATAGTTATAAAGCTCAGCCACCTGACCGGCATCAAGGGCTGTATTGTAGAGTGATAATTCATCCAAACATCCTACCAGACCGCGCAAATCAGTCGCATTGTAGGCACCGATAACCAGGTCAGTATCACTGGCAAAAAAGGTGTATGGCGCGCTGACTTCTTCCTTAAAAATTCCATCCTGATAAAATTTTAGCGTTGTACCGTCAAACACGAGAGTAATATTTTGCCATTGATCAGGAATCATAAAATCTTTGCTGCTGTCAGGGAAATAGGAATTAGTGCCATTTGTGCTAAGCATTACTCCTACACAGTCACGGTCATTTGCGGAGCTTTCTCTTCCAATAAAAAGCGAGTACGATCGTTTGCCATTAACCGGCGTCCATTTGCTTAATACGTATTCGCCCATGAGACTGGAATGGGATGGTGCGTTAATCCAAAAAGATATCGAGAATGTTGTTTCAAAATCAAGAGCATCATCATCGCTGACAGTAATATACGTCGCACCATCAAAGTACATCGACTGCCCATAGGGTGAATTGACATACGTCTCAGTACCTGTGAGCGTTCCATCGTGATACGAATACGAATCCTCAACGGAATTATTGAAATCCCAATACGCAATCAAACCATCAGTTACAGGTCCGGCAAAAACACTGTTTGCGAAAAAAAGAATGTATATCGCTATGGCAAACTTCTTCACAATAAACCTCAATATTTGTTTACATTATTTTTAATAATTATACCATAGAATAGGATAGATTACAAATAAATAATACTTAAATTTAATCTATTTTGTACTCGGCGATTATTTCTCCTTGTTTTTTTTGAAAAATATTGCTGTCACCCCGAAGAGCGACAAGAGCAACGTTGTCGGCTCGGGAACTGCAGTTGTTACAGGTAGTTCGTAAGTAGCAAGATAGATATCACTATTTCCTGACTCATTTCCGTACCATACGATTTGATTGGAATCGCTAATTTCCGGCCGCCATGAGTCATAGGTGGTAAGCTGATTGATGGATTCCCCATCCCAGTGGTAAATTCGGTTATCACTGCCACCCCATACTATTTCTCCGGAATTGTTTATGCGTACATACTGTTGATCTATATCGTCATCGGTGATTCGTATTACTTCTGTACCATTCCAAAAATAGATATCGTAATCCGCTCGGGTACTGTCGTAAACACTAAACGCAACTTGCCCAAGATCGTTGATATCAGGAAAATAACAGTTAAGATCGCTAATACCGGGTAGTACGCTTACCTGTGTCCCATCCCAGAGATATATTTGAGTTCGCGTACCATTGTATCCGTACCAGACAATTTGTCCTGAATTATTTATGCTTGGATGAATATTGTTTGTAGAAAACGGTGAAGTCAATTCGTGTGTTGTTCCGTCATAATAATGAATCTGATAGCCTCCAGCCGCACCGAATCCATACCATGTCGCCTCGCCGGAATCATTGATTTTTGGACGGAAATTGGGGGTTCTTACACTGATTTTTTCAGGTGTTCCATCATAAAAATAAATATCCCTTGCTGAATCATACCATACAAGCTCACCATTTTTATTCACCCCTGGTTCCCCAGAGGCATAGTTTGTACTGGCAATTTTTGTCGGTGATGTTCCGTTCCAATAATAGATGTCTCCATCTAAATTCCATACTAGATCGCCATTACTTGCAATGGATACGTGTTCCTCATTGCCTGACGAGTTTGTTATGTTTTGAATTGTGTATTCAGTCGCGTAACTCTCTGCGATAAAATCAAGTAGCAATGATGATATTATTATCACTTTAAAAACAAAATGGTTCATTGTAATCCTCCTTTGATATATATCGTATACAACTACATATAGACAAAAAGTTTTCGATTAAGGAGCTTCTCAGAAACTCCCATTGTTATTTATCTACTAAAAATATAACATATAAATTGCAGTATGTCAAAATATCTTCTTTTTGGGTAATTTCATCATTAAGGCTTTTGTACAAGCTAAAATATTTGACATGTCATTCCTCGTAAAGATTATGTCTTGCGAGGACAGATTAGTAAAAGATATACATGCAATCTTTTCAATGATCTCAATCGTTTAGTTTGCTTATATTCTCAGTAATGTCATTCTTGCTTTCGCAAGAATGACATTAGATGGGGTGAGAAATAAAACCGTAGCACATGTATTAATCTTTCTATGCAGAGTTTTAATGACTTATTGCTTTTATATTTTCATCTAAAATAATATATTTACATAATACGCCACCACAAAAAATGGGGGATATTCAACCCCCATTTTTTAGAACAGGATGACAACCTATATTTTTTATTGTGGGAAAAGCTATTATTTAATCTTTTCGCCTTTGAGGAATACATTGACAATATTCAACTCGCGGTCGAGTACCACGATATCGGCGTCATAGTGTTTTTTGATTGCCCCGAGGTACTCGCCCATACCAAGTACCCGGGCGGGTGTGGTACTGAGCATATGTACCGCTTTCGTGAAAGATACATCTCCAAATCCAAGGATATTACGCAACGACTGCAACATGGTAAGCGGTGTACTTGCCAGCGTACCTTCCTCAGATCGCACACAACCGTCTTCCAGATTCACAGTTCCGATTTCACCGAGCTGGTATTCGCCGTTGGGCATACCCGCGGCACGCATTGCATCGGTAATCAGGCAGACATTGTGGCATCCTTTCAGTTGCATGAGCATTTTTACGATTAATGGATGCAGATGGATACCATCACAAATTACCTGCGCGGCCAACCGGTCATCCATCAACGCGGCACCTATAGCACCGGGATTGCGATGATGTAGTTGAGGCATAGCATTGAATATATGTGTCACCGTTGACAAACCGAGCGTGATACTTTTCATCACCAACTCATAGTTCGCACCGGAATGTCCAAGTGAAGTGGTAATATCATTTTGTGTACAATAGCTGATCAGATCCAACGCGCCTTCAAGTTCCGGCGCGATTGTAACCATGCGTATGTTTCCCTGTGAAAGTTCAACGAGTTGCGCCAGGAATTCTTCGTCTGGCAGCATGAACGAATCAGCAGGATACATACCGCAATACTCAGGGTTGAGAAACGGGCCTTCAAGATGTATACCGCGTATTGCCGGATTAAACTCCATTGCCTCAGCAATACGTTTCACCTGATTGCGCAACGATTCGGTAGAACTGCCTGAAAAGGTTGTCAGCACCTGACTGGTGGTACCGTTGATAAGATGGGTATTAACAAGTTTCTCCAACTGTTCGGGAGACTCGTCGGTGACATCAGCCCCTCCTCCGCCATGCAGATGGAGATCTATGAAACCGGGTACAACCACACATCGCTGTACATCTATTCGCGTGTATGATTGATAAGAACTGCTTATGGAGTCAACACTGTCATACGGTATGACCGCCTCAATACGGCTGTTGTTCATCACCAGCGAACCGCATTCGACAATGCCTTCAGGGGTATATATATCGCCGTTTTCAAGTATGTAGTTCATAAACGTGTATCTGAATTAAAAATTTTTGACAGCTTCGGATTCGTATGAATCAGGATAATAATAAGCCTCTTCGATAGAAGTGTGTTCATTATTAATGGTACGAAATTCCTGCCATTTTCTGGTTTCGCTCCAATGATTCAATTTCATAATGACTAACAATGATAGTATAATGAACAAAATTTTGAACATGTCAACCTCTATTCTTAAAAAGATTACCGTATTATGGTTCAGGAACACTTATATAGCCTTTTGGGTATCTATTGTATCAATCGGCCAAATCTTCTGATAGTTAACAAAATATCCGTATAAACAAGTATATTTTTACGCTTAATTCCGTATCTTATGTTTTGCAAATTTTGCATACTGCTGATACAGTATAAACGATCAGGAAATACTATAGAAGCAGATAATATGCCAATATTTTGATACACAGGTTGTTACGATATAATGCGATACAATAATTTCAATCAACATCTTAGAGAAATGTTCGGATGCAAAGTATACAAACTCCCGCTCGACGCAGGGTTCAGCTGCCCGAACCGCGACAGGGGTACGCCGTGCTCTTATTGCGATCCGACCGGTTCCGGTTCCGGTGCGTACGCGGAACATATCCCTCTTGATGACCAGATACAAACTGCTATGCAACGATACCGGCGCAAATATAAGGCTGAAAAATTTATCGCTTATTTTCAGGCATTTTCCAATACATATAAACCGCTGGAACAACTTAAAACATTATATGATATCCCTATGGCATATAAGGAGATTGTCGGATTATCCATCGGTACGCGCCCTGATTGCATAGATACCGATAAACTCGACTTGATCGAAAGCTATGCAAAAGATAAATATGTATGGATCGAATACGGGTTGCAATCCGCTAATGACGATACACTGCTCAGGATTAATCGCGGGCACACTTTTGCCGATCTTGAACACGCGGTAAAAATCACACAGGACAGAGGTATTCACATTTGCCTGCATGTCATACTGGGATTACCCGGCGAAACACATGACGATATGATGCGTACCGCTGACGCGGTTGCACGTCTTGGTGTAGACGGAGTGAAATTGCATCTACTGCACATTGTAAAAAACACCGCTTTGGAACAATCTTATCTTGCAGGTGAGATATCTATTATAGATAAAGAAACATACGTTGCTACAGTCTGTGATTTCCTGGAAAAAATTCCAGATACCATACTCATTCAACGCCTGACTGGCGAACGCCCTGCCGATATCCTCGTTGCCCCTTCATGGTGCCTCAACAAAACACAGGTACTCAACTCCATCAACGCGGAACTGGAACGGCGCGATTCCTATCAGGGCAAATTTTTTGAAACAATTTAATGGTGGTATCACTCCGTCATTTTTGATATATTATTAAGGATCAATACATGATCCATATGATCGGGAGGACACTATGCATAGAATGTATAACAAATTAGCAGATAAGATTATAGATGGTTACCAGATAACTCAGGATGAAGCGTTAACATTGTTGAGCGCTACCAAACTGACCGATATTTTCGCGTTCCTTAACGGGGCAAACCGTATCAGGGATCATTTCAAAGGATCGGATATTCAACTGTGCGGGATTGTCAATGCTAAGTCAGGACGTTGCTCGGAAAACTGTTGTTTCTGCGCGCAGTCAGTTCATTACCAAACAGACGTCAACGAGTTCCCGCTCCTACCACTTGATGAGATCGTCAAACAGGCTATAAACGTCGAAAACCAGAAAGCGACATCTGTGGGAATCGTTACCAGCGGCCGTTCGGTACGAAACGATGAAGACTTAGAAAACATCTGTCAGGCTATCCGCGCTCTTAAAGATAGTACCCCTATACACCGGTGTGCTTCGCTTGGAATTATGTCTGTGAATCAACTCCAAAAATTAAAAAACGCGGGGCTTGAGCGATATCATCATAACCTCGAAACCGCGGAAAGTTTTTTTGACAAAATATGTACCACGCATACATATAAAGAGAGAATCGATACCGTAAAAGCAGCAAAACAAGTTGGGCTCAAGGTCTGTTCCGGTGCACTGTTTGGGGTTGGAGAACAACCGGAGCACCGTGTAGAACTTGCGTTCGCGCTTAGAGAATTGGATGTGGACAAAATACCGCTGAATTTTTTAAATCCAATTCCCGGTACGCCTGCGGCAAATGTTAAACGGCTCAGCCCGCTGGAAATCCTTAAAATCATTTCATTGTTCAGATACGTATTGCCCACAAAAGATATCAGCGTATGCGGCGGCAGAGAAGTTAACCTGCGCGGATTACAACCGCTAATCTATATCGCAGGCGCAAACGCTGCCATGGTGGGCAATTACCTGACTACATCAGGTAGAAATCATACCGTTGACATTGAGGATATTGGCGACCTCGGGCTTGATTTGTCCGTGAGTGAAGAGTTTACCCTCAACTAAAGTCTTTCCAGAGGTGCAATCTGTGAACGATTACCGATACCCGGCAAAAAAAATTGCCGTTGCAATGAGTGGCGGAGTTGACAGTTCCGTTGTGGCTTTATTGCTCCGTGACCAGGGCTACGACATCGTGGGCGTCACTATGAAACTGTGGAACAGTTGCCATACCGGAGGCCATGACGTGAGCGATTCGGCTATCCGTGACGCAAAACTGGTTGCCGATTTCCTCGGTATCCCTCATGTAGAAGTTGATTTGCAAAAAATTTTCTACAAATCTATTGTTGAACCTTTTTGTCATGAGTACCTGCAGGGACGCACTCCCAATCCGTGTATTGTGTGTAACCCTTTAATCAAATTCGGAGCGCTTCTTGATTTTGTCAAAAATGATATCGGAGCGGATATGGTAGCCACAGGGCATTATGCCTGTATCGAATACGGCGATACTTGCACGTTGCGCAAAGGGATCGATCATACTAAAGACCAGTCATACTTTTTAGCACGACTTACGCCCGATCAGCTGGCGGCGTCTATTTTTCCTCTTGGCACATATGCAAAACAGGATATCGTGTCTATCGCTCATGATCACAAATTACCAGTTGCAAACCGTCCTGAGAGTCAGGAAATTTGTTTCCTGCCTGACGGTAAATATGCTGAATTCGTCATGGATTCAGGATTGGCACACGCTACACCGGGACCTATTGTAGACAGCTCCGGCAAAAAACTCGGTACGCATCGGGGATTACCCTACTACACCATCGGGCAACGGCGCAGTCTTGGCGTGGCATTGGGTAAACCGCAGTATGTGATCGATATCATACCGCAAACCAATACACTGGTTATCGGCGATGACAACCTGCTGTTTCATCGCGGAGTATGCGCTGATAATCTTAATTGCTTATCCAATGAAAAATTTTTGGTAGACAAACCATATCGAGCACGCATTCGATACCGTCACAAAGAATGCCCGGGGCATATTGTCAAGATAACTGATGATACGCTCGAGTTCCTGTTTGATCAACCTCAACGCGCTATCACTCCCGGCCAGCAGTTAGTCATTTACGATGGCGATTCGGTGGTTGGCAGCGGATTCATCAAGCATCATTTCTCATAGTATAAAGAATTATGACTCATATCACTTAATTAGTACCTCAAGAAATAATTAAGCACCTTCTTTTTTCTATGTCAATCTTTCTAAAAATCACGTCATTGCGAAGTTCCGAAGGAGCTGAAGCAATCTCAAGTGGGTACAAGATGAGATTGCTTCGTCGCTTTGCTTCTCGCAATGACGATAGTGTCGCGGATTAACTTCTTAACTATAACTTATGTATTGCCTGCATACCTCTTTTACCCATTGATTGTCAGGTTATGTATTTCGATGACAGGTTGGTAAAAAATATACATACGAACTATTCAATGATCGTATTTATTTAATTCGCGTATTATCCCAGTCATGTCATTCCTGAGAAAGCGAGAATGACATCCAATAAAAAGATGTGAGCGCTCTATCTCGATTTAATTCGACGGCGAATCAACTGGACGATGCTGAGAGCTAACAGAAGTATTGTTGTCGGTTCCGGTACCGTATTGTCTAATGAACTGGCCACACGAAAACCAAATGCCCAGCCTTCATTTGTCGGAGAACTGGCAGCGCGGTCATATGCAGCCAGCATTGTAGCTTCATTGTTCCATGAACCACCACGCAACCCTCTATAAATATCGTATACCAGAGCCTCGTTCCATTCATACACGTTACCGCCCTGCCCGAGGGTACCATATGGGCTTTCAGAATCGCTGTATGCTTCAACATCAGTCAGTTGAGGATCAGTTGACAAAGCGTCATCATAATTTGCCGAATTACTTCCACCATCAGGGTCTTCTGCTGTTGGTTCGCTATTGCTTCCTGTCGGAAAATCCCAGTATCCTCCTTGTCCCGCATATAAATCAGGATCGTAATATGCGGCTTTGTACCATTCATCTTCGTTTGGCAGGTAATATTTTGCTCCGCTTAAGCGTACAATGTTTTCAGGATTTGTGGACTGTAATGACAAATCATACGCGCCATATTCGGTGTTACCGCTGTTGAGCCAGTTGATAAAGCGTAACGCATCGTACCAGTTAACGTATGTAACCGGCTTATTTTCATAAAATTTATATCCTGCTTGTACCTGATCGAGATTGTGGCTCTTTATGCTAAAAGACGCGTTATTAGTATCATAGGTGATGCCATAGTAAGAAGGATTTACCGGGTTTGGGTTGTATAACCCATCTGAACCATTTGGATCAGCTTGAACCTCATTTAGAAATTCAGCGTACTGGGCATTTGTAACTTCATATTTACCCATTGCGTAGTCGTAGTTTACAGAGCCGTATCCGGTGTTATCCGCGGCATTACCAGAGTTACCAATGACCGCCCAATAGTCAGGATCATTAAAAGATAGGCCGGTTGCGTATTGGGTTGCCACTAAAGTTACAATAAAAACAATAATTGCCTTCAATTTTATCAATGTAAACATTTTTGAGTTCCTTCATGAGCAAGATATTAAACACAAAAGTTATATTTATAAGAGTATGACATATTATATCATTAAATGTTCCATCCAATCTACTATAAAATTATAAATATTTTTCGCCATTACACTTACAACAGCACACTTTTTCTTCCCTGAGAGAGTATCTCCGTCTTTCTATCCCTACTGATTTAAATAAAACTGAAATAATTTTCTATGACTACTGTCTTTTCTAATGTAACACATTGACGATTTTCATTAATGCATTTCAACCTCACTGTTAACTTAATTTCAGAAAGGAGCAAACATGTATAAACCATGCCTCATTTTGGTTATGTGTATATGGTTGATAAATTTTGTCGTTTCGACCCATGCACAAAATATTCCGTTCATGGTCGACAATTTTGAAACAGATGGTTCGTTCCGTGAAAGGAGTGGACTATATCAGAAAGAACCTTCACGTGCTCTTAGCAGAATAGTTGAACGAGAAGCACATTCGGGCAAACGGTCACTGGGTATTCTGTACGAGAAAGAAAATGAAGGTTGGCAACCGACGGAAGATATGAATGGCGGTTGGTGTGGTTATTACATGGTCATCAAAAAAGGACCCAGATTATATTTCGATGCTTCCAATTATTCATTTTTTACTTTTTGGGTAAAAGGCACACGGGGTGGAGAAAATTTCAAAATCGGTTTTGCAGATCAAACATTGGAAAAGCGCGGTGCTTCATTCAAAACCCAGCCGGTGACATTCTATTTGGAATCTGACAAAATCACAAAGCAGTGGCAAAAAGTAAGTATTCCTTTGGATGAGTTAAATGATGTGGAAACCGATAACCTTGCATCGTTTTCTATATGTTTTGATGGAAGTTGCTACACCGATGGTCGGGGAACTGGTGTTATATTTGTGGATGATATATCGTTTGAATAACTCCCTCTTCCATTAACTCAGGTTAATAAAAGATATACATACGACTATTCAATGATCGTATCCTTTCAAGATGCGTATACTCCCAGTCATGTCATTCTTTGTAAGGGTTACGTATTTCGAGGACAAATTAATGAAAGATATACACGCAATCTTTTCAATGATAACAAAAGTTTAAGATGCGTATACTCCCAGTCATGTCATTCCCGCGAAGGCGGGAATCCACCCTCGTAAAATATTGACACAAGATGGATTCTCGCTTTCGCAAGAATGACATCCAATGGGGAATATTAGTCTTCAGCTTCTGAGCAAACAATCCTTTACAAGCATCTTTTAAAAACATTCATATGTATAATTTATCCTCGAAATACATAACCTGTGCAAAATCGAAAATCATGTGCTATAATATATTGAGCATATAAACAAAATAAAAATGATTATTACAATGGAGTAAAGCAATGATAAAAATTTTTACGTTGATGTTTCTTATTTTGACATCTCTTTCTGTTCAAACAGTAAACGCAAATCCGATTCAATGGAAAGAAAGTGAAGGAGGAAACAATCATTTCTATGAATACATTGCAAATGATGGGACTATTTCGTGGCAAGACGCTAAACTCGTCGCTGAATCACAAACCCTGTTAGGTGTATCAGGCCATCTCGCTACATTCACATCGCTTGCCGAAAACAATTGGTTTGCTGAAAACATTATGCTTGAACAAAAAATAGCTTTTTTTGGCGGTATTTACGATCAGACACAATCTGTTTGGAGCTGGGTAACTGGCGAAACATGGGATTTCACACACTGGCATTCACCCGAACCAAACGATATAGGTTCAGGTCTTGAGCTTTACACTGTTCTTTACACCCGTGATGGTACCCCCGATTTGGGCGAATGGTACGATGTTTACATCGGTTATACTGTAACCGATTACATTATCGAATACGATGTCTTAAACGAAATAGTTCCAATACCTGAACCAATGACAGCGATTTTGTTGGGCTCGGGTATAATTTATCTAATCAGGAAAAAAGATAAAATTTTTCTTTGATTATGAATCTGAATTTAGGAATACGGATCATAATTGCTAGCTCAAAAAATAATTCAGTGATGTCATCTTTTATAAAGAAAGGTTTTTTTACATGAAAACACTCTGTATTGTACTCGCATTTCTTTTATTTTTGTGTGTTACCCCAAAGAGCTATTCGACAAATTTTTATATAGGCGACCATACTGCTTCCACGGTTGAACTCTATCGATGGGACTGGGATGGCAATGATTCTTTTACAAACCCGGAACATATTAACAGTTTTGCCAATGTTGGCTCATCAGACTGGCGATACGGTGTCGGAATGTCTTTTGCTTCCGATAATCATTTTTATATGGGCTACCATACCGCTTCCACAGTTGAACTCTATCGATGGGACTGGGACGGCAATGATTCTTTTACAAACCCGATTCATGTTAACAGTTTTGCCAATGTTGGTTCCTCTGACTGGCGATACTCTGTCGGAATGTCTTTTGCTTACGATAATCATTTTTATATGGGCTACCATACCGCTTCCACGGTTGAACTCTATCGATGGGACTGGGACGGCAATGATTCTTTTACAAACCCGGTTCATGTTAACAGTTTTGCCAATGTTGGTTCCTCTGACTGGCGATACTCTGTCGGAATGTCGTTTTCTTCCGATAATTATTTTTATATGGGCTACCATACCGCTTCCACGGTTGAACTCTATCGGTGGGACTGGGACGGCAATGATTCTTTTACAAACCCGGTTCATGTTAACAGTTTTGCCAATGTTGGTTCCTCTGACTGGCGATACTCTGTCGGAATGAGTGCTTATCCGATTGCTGTTCCTGAACCAATGACACTGATTTTGACATTAATGGCGTCAGTATCAATGTTTATCAAAAAGCGAATTGAATAAATTTTGCGGATAAAATAGCTCTGCTGCCTCCTTTTTCCACTTGATTACTCTTTGAATAAAAATTGTTTTGCTTTCTTTAATGCTTTAATGTCTTCTGATTTTTTCTTTATATCTCCATCAATCTCGTTTTTTATTGTAGGAAGATCTAGAAAAGAAGCAGCAGCACCCAATGACTTAAAGTTGAATTCGTTGAAGAAGTGAAATTCAATGAGAGCTTCAACGTATTCTTTTAATTGTTTAAGCAAAGCTTCCATATTAAGTGATTCACAATCTTTGTGAATCAAACTATTTCTTTTGTTTCTGAGGTGATTTAAAACTGCAGAATGATATTCTCGTTCTTTATGAAACAAGAAGCATGCTCTTTTAATTGTCTCATTATACTTTGCGTTTAAAGTATTGGTAAGATGCTCAAGAACGCTCCATAATTGACAAAAAGAAAATACCTTATCCACCTCATCTAAAGCCCTGACGTATCTCACAACACCATAGTAAATATCTTCTTGATAGTTTTTGTTTCTTTTTTTTAATTTTTTGAGAAATTTCGTGCAATATTCATGCATGTGAGAAAGATTTTCTTTATTACTATATTCTTGATGTCGTCCTGTAAAATTCCAATCAATCCAAAAATTTTTTGTTGCAAGATCACCATTGCTAGTATGGAGCGTATGCATAGGACTAAGAATAATAGCATTTGATGGTTTTGGTGGTTGAGGTACACAATATATCGAATACTCTACAGAGGGATTTTTATAACTCTCCCAAAGATTAAAAACACCCCTTATAAAGTTAAGTAAATCCAGTGCCTTCTCTGCAGCCTCAAGAGTTGATCGGGCGCAGACTTTCACGCTTACAGGAGCATAGTTTTTAGAGCGTCTTTTAGAGAATAAATGCGTACCCTTTTCTTGTATTAACTGCTCTCTGTTTTTAATAATATTTTCATTTAATTTCTCATTGATAACAACGCAATAACGATCATAATCAAATTTCATTTGATTAATGCCATCTGAAATAGAAATATCCGATATTAAATAATAATCACTTTGGTCTTTCTTCAAATAGTCACGTTCAATCTTTTGTAAGGCTTCGAGAAATGATTCAGGTGTTATTTCGGATAATTGCGTAATAACTTTTCTAATTGAAGAATCTATAACTCCTTGAGGAATCGCTTTATTCATTTCTAAGATGTTATGAAGAATGGTAATACATTTTTCAAACTCTAGCCATTTTTCAAATGGGATCTTACGACCATAGACATTCGCCTTATTTTCTTTAAGTCTTTTGAAAATAAGTTCTTTATCGATTTTTTTATCGTTACACCACTTTACCATATATTATTCCTCTTTAAATGAAATAACAAACAATTCAATTTATCGCTTCCCGCTAAAAGCCTCTACTCCAAGCACCAGAGCGCTTCCCAGATTAATGAAAGTCCATATTTCTTTGTCAAAACGAAACGGGATTAGCGGGTTGAATATCAGAGCAATCAAGCCGAGGATCAACGGCCATATTATATTTTTTGAGCTGTAATGGAATAATGCCAGATGAATGCTGATTACGAATACTACCCAACGGAGTACCTTGTAATAATCGTATGGCAAGCGCAATACTGCCAATACCAGCATGAGGCAGACGATTATATTTGGAATGACTGTTTTGTCCTTCATGATGCAACCTTCTTGCACAATTTGATGTTTTAACGTTCAGATGAAGATGATTGCTACAGATAGTCACTACGACCACAATTATAATATATCAACTTAACTCCGATGTGTCAACTAAATTAAAACCCGGAATGAGCAAGAAATCCACCGTCAACAGGCAACTCGATACCTGAGACAAACGCTGATTCGTCGGATGCCAGAAATACTGCCGCGCCTACAAGCTCTGATAGATCCCCAAGTCGACCCATGGGAGTCCGGCGTAAAATATTTTCGACCCGTACCGGATCGCTGAGGGCTTTTTGGTTCAAGTTGGTCGGGAACACTCCGGGGATAATAGCGTTCACCCTCACACCCCGTTTACACCATTCTGACGACAAACATCGGGTTACCATAACAACACCCGCTTTGCTGGCGCAATACGCTACGGTACCTGACAGGGCAACTGTTGATCCGAGCGAACCGATATTGATTATACTCCCTTTACCCTGCTTGAGCATAATGTTGCCAACAATGCGGTTGGTTGAAAATGTTCCGGTCAAATTTGTCTGGATGACGTTATCCCATTCATCTTTGCTGACATCTTCCGCAGGTTTTTTGAGATAAGCTCCAGCAGTACAGACCATAATATCTATCCTACCGAATTGATCGATCACGGCATCACATAATGACTGGATTTGCTGTTCGTCCTTTACATCCACAGTCATGCACGACGACCATTTATTACCTCGAAGTGTAAAGTTTTCTAACGTTTCAGACACTTTCTCCTGTGACCTGCTGGTAGGAATAACCACAGCGCCTTCATCTAAAAAACCCGAGGCAATGGATTGCCCGATCCCACTGGTTCCTCCAAATATAACAGCTACGGCTCCCTCTAATCTTGCCATCTAAAAACCTCTCTTTTTTAAAAATTTTTTAATCTGGCGCATATTATGCTTTGTATTTTTTATAGGAAAAGTATACACTAAATAATTAATTGTGCTCAACAATCATTCGATTATTTTTATAACGCACTCAACTGTAACAGCTATGATGAGTCTTATAGAAAAATCCTGTTGAGTCGAAAAGGAGGCCCGGCATGTTTAAAATAATGTCAACCAGCATAACCATCCTGCTTCTTGCGATTACGATAACGTCATTCGCGGCTATGACTCAAATTACATCCAAACAGGATTTTTACACCAAAATAAACTCGAATCAGGATCTTAAAATAGTTTATTTTACTGCTGACTGGTGCCGTTACTGCGACAAACTCAAACCTATTCTTTATAGATTGATGGACGATTACGAGCAAAATTTGCCTATCTATTCTGTCGATCTGGACGAAAATCCATCATTGGGTAATCAATATGATGTGTCCGGTATCCCGACTGTTCTGCTGATCAAAAACGGTCAGGTACAAAAAAAATATGTGGGGCTAAGAAGCGAAAAGACATATCGCAAGGCAATAGAAAAATATATCGAAGAAAAAACCGCGCGTAAATAGCGCCTTAATTAATACATTATAATAAAAAGCCATTCCTGATTACGGGGATGGCTTTTTTGTATTTACGGCGATAATATCAAACGGTTATATCTGGTATGGTAACACTTCTTCCGGGGTCATGCGTTCTACGGTCAGAATGGTATCTATAGCGTGATGCTGTGAACGGACTATCATGTCGATGCTCTGTATCCCCTGCTTGCAATAGCGGGCAACGATTCGCGCCGCGCACTGGATATCATCCATAGCGGGTTGATCGTCATCGGTGATAAGCAGAGCTACAGGGCCTTTGGTGTCTTCAGGATAAATGAACACATCGGACGGTTCTATCTCCTGCTCAAGACGATCATTTTCGCCGCTGTCTTTACCCACAATCAATTTAGTACGATCAGATAACCGGAAATGTCGCCCCAATTTCAATAGATAATAATGACGCAACTGTGCGTCAGGATGATGCTCGAACACATCTTTCAGTTTGTTACAGTAGCCCGTATAGGTCAACAAACACCCGCCAGCAGGTGTTTCATATTCATGAATACCGTAGTGATCTGCAAGACGCATCTGCTCCTTGCGTCCACGTCCTGATATGCCAAGCAACTTTGAACGGTCAAGGATACCATCTTGTTCCGGTTTAGTCTGTGGTAGATGTTGGGCACTCAAAGGACGGACAATATACGGTTCGTATCCTGAATCTTTTGCCACTATATCCAATGCCCAGCGGTTTTGCGATTTCGGACGTTCTCCCAATACCTCACCGGTAAACAAAAAATCCGCTCCGATCTTTTTCATATAATCGCCTGCAGTCTTTAACATAAAGGCATGGCAATCGATACATGGATTCAAATTTTTGCCGTAACCCCTCGGAGGATTTTTCAGCAACGGGATATACTCCGCAGTAATATTTAATACCGTGAGCGGAAGATCTATCTGCTCTGCGACCAATCTGGCGTTACGAGCGAGAAAAAACGGTGTCTCAAAGGTTATACCTCGGACATCAATTCCCTGATCCCGAATCACCAAACAGGCAAGAATGCTATCCAGCCCTCCTGAAAACAATCCCAACGCGCTTGCCATACAAAAATCTATCCTTTTTAAAATTTTTCTAAAAAAAAGCTCTTTTCTATGCTGTTATATAACAGATATTTTACGAGAACTCCAGTTTATTTCTCAACTATCATGATATTATGAGATAAAGCCTTTTGAGATCATGCCGATAATCATAATAAGAAAAATAAAGCGGCACATTGCACACAAGGGGGCTTTAAGATGTCGGATAAACTTGAAAAACATATTACCAAGCTCGAAAAGCTCATTCAGGAACGATTACTTGACAGTGAAGAATTTCATGAAATTTGTCACCAGCTCAAAGACGAAGAATATGATATAGATATGGGAATCTTTGCACTGCTGATGAATTATCAGGATGACGAAAAAGGATTTATTTCGTTCCCCTTCTATCTGGATTTCGGAGAGAAAAAAGAAGAAGTTTTCGAACTGAACGACAAAGATAAAAAATTTCTCAACGATCTTGGTATAAGTATGTAATCAATTTTAGCCTGTTGTTTTTCCATCTGATTTAATGGGGGCAACAGGCATTTTTTTGCCTGCATGTTTTCTATAGCATTGTCTTGCTGAAAAATTGCACTACCTTCCGGTCAAGTTGATCCTGAAAAGCACGCTTTGTATATGTATGATCTCCGCCATCGATAATCACCGGTGGTGTCTGAGCAGTATCAATAACCAAAGCATAGGTTTGCATGTGATCAACAGGTACTGTCTGATCATCACTGCCGTGAAACAATTGAACAGGAATATCCGCTTTACTCAACTCTTTAGAACCGCTGCACCCGATAAACTCCTCTATAAACCGGTGTGACAACTTGAACCCACGGAAAAACGGTTCTGTATCGTCATCCTGTTGATTTTTATCGCCCGATGGTTTCTGTGGTATCAACCGTTCTACAGGTGATATCAAACATGCGCAGCGAAATGGCAACCCTGCCCCAATGGCATAGGATACAATCAACCCGCCAAAACTAAACCCAAGTATACCTAAATTATAAAGTGAACCGATGCCATTAGCTTGCATGTAATCAAGCACGGCACGGATATCAGATATACCCTGAGAGATGGAAAACGCTGTCGAGGGAGCAATGCTGTCGCCAAAACCTGCAAAATCAAAACGAATAGTGGTGAACCCCTTTGGAACCAGTTTATTTGTCAGACGAACAAAATGCCGGCAGGCTTCGGTCTTGGTTCCTCCGAAACCATGACAAAACACAATAGTAGGGGCATTATCTTTGACAGGGGAAGAAGGCGTACCGATCATTGCTGACAACTGGTAGTTGCCAGACGGGATATACGTAAACGACTCGGCAACCGGTTTATGCATCGAAAAACTCCTTATTGAAGTCCATAAACCGTTGCCATTCATCCTCGAAATTCGGAGTAAAGAAATCTGTGCCCAGCCTGGATTCTATCTCAGTACGGGAAAAAAAGCGCCCTTCGTCAATTTCATCAGGATCGAACTCGATCTGCTCATTATCCCGCAATATATAGATATACGTCGTTATATATTCGGATTCTATCTCATTCCGCATGATGTAGGTATAACACAACTGCAGGTCATTTACAGTTGGTTTAATACCTATTTCCTCATGCATTTCCCGTATTGCTCCGTCTATAGTTGGTTCACCGGCCGCTTTATGTCCACCAACCGATGTATCCCACTTACCGGGTTGGATATCTTTTGTCATGGCCCGTTTTTGCATCCACAATTCATGTTTGTTGTTGAAAACCAATACATGCACCGTCGGGTGCAACAATGCAGGGTTACCATGGCACTGCTGGCGTGAAGCGGTTCCGATTACTTCCCCGCTCTCATTGACCAAATCAAAGATTTCCACTTTGTGCTCCTTATTATTATAATCATGCTATATTTTATTCAGTACCCATACTACATCAATGACTGGAACAAGCACAAGAGTATCTTTAATTTTACCTGATTGAGAAAAAAGAATTGACTCATCATCCGATCTGATAAAAAATGCGTTAATAGGAAAGCTGGCATACATTTTGGTATTCTTGATATCAAACTACTGAATATAGAGGCAATCATGAAACAACTTAATAGCACAAAAAATTTTCGTCTGAACACAATGTTTAGTATCTTCATATGCCTGTGCATAATGGTAAGTCTGCTCACGGGATGCGTGATACTCCTGCCTGATCAGCGTGAAGAACCGACAGAAGTGTACTATATCACATCACCTGTACAAAATGATCAAAGTTATCTCTAAAGATTGTTAATAACGAGGTAACTGCTCAACCGGGACATCTTTCAGGCAAGAATACTGAGTATCTTTAGGCGATAAGATAGGATCAGTCACCGGCCAGTCGATGCCGAGATCAGGATCATTCCACGCCACGCCGCCTTCATCTTGCGGCGAATAGTAATCGGTACATTTATACAACACATCCACGGTTTCGCTTGTCACACAAAACCCGTGTGCAAATCCTTTGGGTACAAACAACTGACGGTTGTTCTCGGATGACAGCTCTACACCAATCGATTTTCCAAACGTGGGCGATCCGTGTCGTATGTCAACAGCGACATCAAAAATAGCACCATTAATGACTGTGATCAATTTATCCTGAGCATGCCCGAGCTGGTAATGAAGCCCGCGTAAAATATTTTTCTGCGAGCGGGAATGATTATCCTGCACAAAATCCGGTTCAATGCCGAGTTCTTTATATTTTTGGCCATGGAACATTTCCATAAAATACCCGCGTTTATCACGAAACACCTTAGGTTCCAAGATAATGACTCCGGGTAATGCTGTTTCAATCACTGATATATTCATAAATTACTCCCTGAGGCTTAGTGTGTAATTGTTGTATATATATCATTATTACAATCATAAATCCAGAGTATAATGCGGGAAATTATCAGAGGGAAGTCCACTTGATTAAGCCATCTTGTGGATCATAGTAGAATTTGGCGTATTTAATAATCTCTTCGACAACCAATTTTTTGCCCTTAATAGCAATACGGGTTCCAGGATGAACCGTGCCCCGCACCTTTATGAAAGCTGGCGCATTAACTACGGATTTAGATGCCAACTCAGTTTTTTCAGCTTCAAGTGCTTCTTTTTCTTTAAAAAGTTCATCTCGAACATCAAGTACACGCAATAGCTCGTATGCATGGTCTTCGTAGACATTTTCGATAAGATCACGGGGCATAGCACAAATCTGTTCACCTAACGAAGTCTCGATCTTCTTGATATTCTGGCTGCAAAAGTCTATACGTTCGCGCAGTTCCCGTAATAATTGTTCTGTTGCGGGCTGTACACCAACTTCAAGGTGAGTCTGCACTCCCACTTCTGTACCTACATCTTTAACGATTATCTCCGACCCGGCGCTTATCTTGCTGCCAAGTACCATTCCTTCAACAAACACCTTATCTTCACATCTGATAGTACTGGAATATACAACCTTCTTCACATGTACCGACTCATTACAGATTACTTGCGCATTCTGTATATAACCTGTCTGTAATGTCCCGTCACAGGTAACCACCGATTTACCTGACCCGGCAATACCTTCTTTCACCTTAACATTGGCGCCGCTTTCAATAGTACCGTCTGTGACAATCCCCTGAACAAACACATCGCCACGTGCTTTAACATAAAAATCAGGTAATATTGACCCTTTAACGGTAACCGTTCCTGGAAAATCAACACAACCACTCTCAAAATCAACATCACCGGGTACTTCCATAACCGTATGAACTGATAACCCGCTTTTCTTAAAAAGAAACTGGCCGTCATCAGTTGCCTTATAGACCCGTTCTTCTTCAAAATAGGCTACATTCTCAAGCTTTAAAGTTATCTCTTTTCCCGGTTTTGCTTTGATAGGATTACCGTCAACCCCCATGCCGTGTAATCCTTCGGTAGGTTCATGATAGTAGGCAAGAATCTGGCCTTTTCTAACCCGTACAAACGATTCTTTCTGGCGGTAATCTATCGTACCGTCCTCTTTTTCTTTACCGATAGACTGAGGAGTCATATTAACGACAAGTTCAAGACGCCCGTTCTGTCCGTCAACAGGAGCCACACCTGACGCAATATGTACATTTTCGATAGAATCCCCCGACATCCCCAACTGCTTGGCTATTTCTTGAAGAACAGGGAATTTGACTCCGTAATTAACCCCATATTCACGGAGTTTGTTTTTCAAATCAATTGCTGATATAGAAAAAGGTAACGAATCATGTGGATAAATGCTCAGATGCGCCTCTGTCTTGTCAGGAGCTACCTTGACAAGATAACGTGCTTCTTTTGGATTTTTTTTGACTTGTTGCTCTGCAGCCATGATTTATCCACCATAGGTATATTACGCTCTATTCAAAGCTAGCCACTGCATCTTCTTCAGTAGAATAAATCTTAAATACCTTTTTGAGATTCGTAAAACTAAAAAGGTCTTCCAACTGTGGCTGCAAAGAGCACAAACGTAAATCTCCGCCTTTAGCATTAGCGAGCTTGTATAAAGCTATAAGTTCACGTAGTCCGGCGCTGTTGCTGTATGATAATTCCGCAAAATTCAATACGATATTAACTTTTCCATTGGAAATGAGTTCTTCAACATTGCTGCGTAATTCTTCTGCGCTTTCATTCTCAAGTTCGCCATTCAACTCTACGATAGACACAACGTTCTCTTTTGTAATAATCTCCATGCTAAATCCTCCTCATTAAACTATACAAACATCATACAATGATATACATCTTATTTTCATGACGCCGTTTGAGACGCCTGATCTTGTTCCTGTGGCGCAGTATCCGCCGTACGCGCGTATTTAGTCAAAATAACTTCTGTTCCCTTTTCATTATATTCAATCTTATCCATGTAATACGCCATAAGCAGAACTCCCCTGCCGCCTTCATTATTCAGATTTTCAGGATCCTTAGGATCAGGCAGGCTCGATACGTCAAACCCTTCACCTTCATCAGTTATCTTAAATCGCAATTTTTCAGGTGATATCTGTACTTCGATTTTTACTTTTTTGTTGATGTCCTCTTTGTTCCCATGACGAATCGAATTGCACAACGCCTCGTCAAGAGCAAGTTTTACACGCAAATTAAATTCCTTTTCAGGAAAACCGAGCTGTTTGGACATCTGGTATATATGCCATATGATACTGCGTATATACCTAACATCACTTGGTATATCAAAACTAAGATTCAATTCGATAAACGGCAGTACTTCACGTTGTTTATCGGACAGACGTTTGCTCTCCAACCCTTTTTTGACAATACGTACTATTTCATGAACATTAAAGGGTTTGCGGCAAAAATTAAACGCCCCGCCCTGCAACGCCTTGACAGCGATATCTTCTGTTCCCCAACCGGTCATAATGATTACCGGCAGGTCGGGAGAGAGTTTCTTTATCTCTTCCATTAAGACGATACCGTTCATGCCAGGCATGTTAACATCTGTCAACACAACGTCTATTTCTTCGGAGGTAAGCGCTTTGAGAGCCTCAAAACCATCCAAAGCAACAATTACCGATAAGCCATGTCGGCTTAACAAGTCTCGCAACAGTTGACAAATTAAGTCGTCATCATCGACAATAAGAATAGTGCCTTTTTGTTCTACCATAGTAATCTTCTCATACGCCTAACGAGTTGAAACTTATATTCACTATATCAAATCGGCAGAAACTGGCTTAACTTTAGTGGAAAGGTTTTTGGGAATGAATAACTTGTTTGCATGTTTGTCAGATAGATAAATGCACAAAAATTTCAAATTCAATCGGTTTGAAGGCATAAAAAAACCTCCGAAACTTATGTCTCGGAGGTAATCTTTTAATATAAAGCAAGATAGATAAATCAGATAATCTTATCCAACTTTGGTAATTTTGCCGGAACGGATACACGATGTACACGCTCTTATGCGTTTATGCGCTCCGTTATCTTCGACAATTTTTACACTCTGTAAATTAGGTAAAAAACGACGTTTTGTAATACCGGTTATATTTTTACCAACGCCGCCTTTCTTTTTAGCCATACCGCGGCGCGCGATAGAACGGCCCGCTACAGGCCCTTTGCCACATAACTCACATGTTTTAGCCATTGCTTTAAGCTCCTTATTGTATTTTTTCTTCCATTCAACCAATGAAAAAGGTATTATACATACCCAATACCAATAAATCAAATTATTTTTTATTTTTTTAGGATACACCACCATGACAACCGTAGCATTGGTACAGCTTAACGCCACTGATAAAGTTCAGGATAACTTCAATACAGCTATCGCGGCTATTGAACAATCTATCAATAATCATGCCGACATGATTGTCTTGCCGGAACATTTTTTGTATGTCGGTCCTGATAAATCAATCACCTTTGACGTTTCATCACCACAGATTAGCGCATTGCAAAAAATAGCGAAACAATCTGAAACATATATATGTGCCGGCAGTTTTCTCGAAAAAAATCCGACAGGAGACAAACCGTTCAATACGTCCGTGTTTATCGATTATAGCGGATCAATATCAGGAATTTATAGAAAAATTCATTTATTTGATGTGGATATACACGATTCCATCGAATGCCATGAATCACAGTATACAAGCCCCGGTAATACACTGACCACCGTAACAACATCGTTTGGAATGATCGGGATGAGCACATGCTATGACCTGCGGTTTCCTGAACTGTACCGCATACTGGCGCTGCGTGGATGTGATATCATGCTTGTACCGTCCAATTTCGCTCTTCGTACAGGAAAAGACCACTGGCAAGTACTTCTGCAGGCACGGGCAATAGAAAACGGAGCCTATGTGATAGCTGTCAATCAATGCGGAAGGAAATACGACGGCAACTACAGCTATGGACGTTCAATGGCGATCGATCCATGGGGAATACCTATCGCTCAAGCCCATGACGAGGAACCGGATGTGGTATACTGTCAGATCGAGCGCAAACGGATTGAACAAGTACGCTCATGTATTCCATCACTGCAACACATTAAACTTATCAATGACACAGCAACCTAATTGTTCCCGGACTTATTCAACCCTGCTCCGTGACGAATAATATTGCCTTTCATCATATATATAACGTCTTCAGCAATATTGGTTGCGTGATCGGCTATACGTTCCAGATTACGCGAGACGGAAATATACTGAAAAAGATAATCGATGCAATCAGGATGTTTACGCATTTCTTCGCGTAGCTTCTCATGCATCTGGGCGTTCATATCATCCACTTGATCATCCGCCTGGCATACCCGTTTTGCTATTTCAGCATCGTAGTTGACTAACGCATCAAGGCTGTCTTTGAGCATATTTTTCACTTGCTCAGCCATTTTCGTATAATCAAACGGAATGACAATTTTATTGTTTGATTCTATGTAATGGTTCGCAACCTTATCCGCTATATTAACCGCAAGATCACCTATACGTTCAAGATCGTTATTGATCTTCAAAATACTGACAATATATCGTAAATCAATGGCAACCGGCTGGTACAAAGCAAGTATTTTAAGACATTCCTCTTCAACATCTATCTCTATCTGATCTACTTCACGGTCAACATCAATGACAGACATAGCAAGGCGCTTATCTTTTTCAATAAACGCTTTTACCGCCTGTTGAACATTTTCTTCTACGGTCGCACATAGAAACAATATTTTCTTCTTAAGTTTATCCATTTCGTTATGCAGATGCACTGACATGGTTTCTTTCCTTTATATAGATTTTTTCTTCTTTTATATCATCTCAAAAATTCTTTTCGAATTAACCAAACCTACCGGTGATGTAATCTTCGGTCTGTTTTTGTTCCGGATTCTGGAACAGCTGTTTGGTCGGTCCAACTTCAACAATATTTCCCTGATAGAAAAACGCAGTGTAATCGGCAATACGGGCAGCCTGCTGCATATTATGTGTTACGATAACAATCGTGTACTTTTCTTTCAAGGTTTCCACAAGGTCTTCTATCTTGCTTGTGGCGATCGGGTCGATGGCCGATGTCGGTTCGTCCATAAGCAAAATCTCAGGTTCCACAGCTATAGCGCGTGCAATACATAAACGCTGTTGCTGACCGCCTGACAACCCCATGGCCGGCTGATCTAGTTTGCTTTCCACTTCTTCCCATAACGCCGCATTTTTTAATGCGTGCTGGACTCTCTCATAAAGATCGTTTTTAGATAACTTATAATGAAGCCTCAACCCATATGCCACGTTTTCAAAAATACTCATTGGAAACGGTGTGGGCTTCTGAAAAATCATTCCCACCTTTTTACGCAATTGTATCAGATTATAATTGGGCGACAAAATATTTTCGCCGTCAATCCATATCTCACCGCTGGCACGCTGTTCGCGATATAGCTCAAAAATCCTGTTATAAACGCGGATATGAGTAGATTTACCGCATCCCGAAGGACCTATAACCGCAAGCACGGTATTGCGATAAATTTCAAGCTCATTATTATACAATGCCTGATGTTTTCCATAGAAAAAATTCAGATTTTTAACAACAATTTGAGGTTCACCGTGTTTTTTGTGTTCCTTAAAAATTGCTTTCACATCAGGTACAGCAACACGTCCGGCATCCAACTCTTTTTTGAGCTGTTGATCTCCTTTTTTGCTACTGCCGTTGCCGCCATGCATGGACGTTTCTTTTGAATCCTGTTTCGATTTGGTATCTTGTTTAGTCATTACGTCACCTACGATTTCTGTTTTATTATAACGCGAGCAAGTATATTTACAACTAGAACCGATATCATGATGAGCAACGATGCTCCCCAGGCAATTTGTTGCCAGTCAGCATACGGTGATATCGCATAATTATATATAAGTACCGTCAAATTTGCCGTCGGCCCTGCCAACGACTGCATCCAGTACGGACTATTCAAAGCGGTAAAAAGTAATGGAGCTGTCTCTCCACTGACACGGGCTATCGCCAGCAATATACCGGTAATCAAACCCGATTTAGCTGACCGAAAAATAATATTCAAAATAACACGCCACTGCGATGTGCCAAGAGCAAACGCCGATTCTCGAAGAGAGTTTGGAACCAGCAATAATATATCCTGTGTGGTGCGTGCTATAACTGGTAACATTATTATTGCTAACGCTACCGCCCCGGCATATCCAGAAAACTGCCCGAATGGTTTAACAAGAATTGTATACACAAACAACCCGACGATAATCGACGGGATACCGATCATCACATTAGTCAAAAATTTGACAAACTCGGCAACCCTGGTATCTCTGCCGAATTCGACCAAATAAATACCTACCATTAATCCGATAGGCACACCGATTACCGCGGCGACCAGCGTAATCAGCAATGTCCCTACGATAGCATTTGCGACACCACCTTCACCCATACCCGGAGGCGCCGGTAATTCGGTAAAGAATGAAACATTAAATGCCGCAAAACCACGGATCGCGACTTCATATATAATCAAAAATAAGATAACTATCCCGCATAAGGCGGCCATGGCGGAAATGGATTTTATGATAAAATCTAATATTTCGCGTGGAACTCTTGAACGAGTTTTCATCATAACCCACCTCCGAACGACTTCTGCATCTTCTTTAGCCACGAGCGAGCCATGATCTGTACTAAAAAGGTTACTATAAACAAGACAAAACCCAAAGCAATCAGAGCACTTAAATATAAAGGCTCTGATGCCTCGGCAAATTCGTTGGCAAGTGTTGAGGCAATACTGTTACCCGCATCAAAAAAAGATGCCGATATCTTATGACGGTTACCGATAACAAACGTTACCGCCATAGTTTCACCAAGCGCTCTCCCCAACCCAAGGAAACAAGCGCCTACGATACTGGTCAATCCGTATCGTATAGTTATTTTATGTGTCACTTCCCATGTAGTTGACCCCATGCCATACCCCGATTCCTTTACAACTGCCGGAACCATCTTAAAAACGTCGCGGACGACACAGGTGATAAACGGTAATACCATTATTGCCAGAATAATTCCGGCAGACAATATTCCGATACCCATTTTAGGACCCTTAAAAAACGGCACCCACGGAAAAACTTTTTGCAGCCATGGCTGGATATAAGTGGACATAAACGGCGCAAAAACAAACAATCCCCACATACCATAAATAATACTTGGTATGGCTGCCAGTAACTCGATACAAGTACCCACAACTTTGCTGACTGTCGGATGAGTCAATTCAGCGAGAAACAACGCTATCACTAAACTCAGCGGCACAGCAATCGACATGGCAATTACTGTTGTTATCAAGGTTCCATAAATACTACTCGCCGCCCCAAATTTTCCTATAACCGGATTCCATTGTTCTGAAAACAAAAAAGAAAGGCCGAATTTCTGCAGTGCAAGAGCGGAATTCCCAGCCAACTGTACAAACACACCAAATATCACGACAATCACCAACAACGCGCATCCTGTCGACAATAGCCTGAAGACAAGATCCGAGCCACTCAATGATGTTTGACTATTCCACAACTTCATACCGATACCTCAACCTTTCATTCTTTATGAGCAACAAACAGCAGGTGGACCACATTTACAGCCCACCTGCCGCTCATATTACATCTTAGTACGACAAATTACTTTTTGGGCCATACTGACTGACCGTCAACAGCAATTTCATCAGACCATGTCTGTTCAACCATTTCAACAACGTTTGATGGAATCGGAACATAGTGTAAGTCTTCCGCCATTGCCTGACCTTTATTGTAACACCAGTCAAAGAATGTCAACATTGACTGAACTGCTTCTTTGCTCTGCTGTTCTTTATACAGCAAGATAAATGAAGCACCCGTAATAGGCCAACTTTTCTCGCCGGGCTGATTAGTCAACACCATGTAGTAACCGGGAGCATTTTTCCAGTCAGCGTTAGCTGCTGCTGCCTGAAACGCTTCCATATCAGGTTTCACAAAGTTACCAGCCTGATTCCGCAAGGTCACATAGGCAAGCTTGTTCTGAATAGCATACGCGTATTCAACATAACCTATAGAACCGTCAACGCGTTTTACATAGTTTGCGACACCTTCGTTACCTTTAGCGCCGATACCTACCGGCCATGAAACCGCTTTACCCATACCTACTTTATCTTTCCATTCCGAAGAAACCTTCATCAGGTAATTGGTATAAATCCATGTAGTACCTGAACCATCAGCTCTATGAACAACGGTGATTTCCAACGCAGGCAACTGGATCGAAGGATTAAGAGCCTGAATCTTTTCGTCATTCCACATTGTTACGTTGCCAAGAAAAATGTCTGCCAGAACTTCATTTGAAAGTTTCAATGAGCCAGCTGCGTCCAAACCGGGAGCCTGAAAATTAACTACAGGAACAACACCACCCATAATCATAGGGAACTGCAACAAACCATGTTGATCAAGCTCTTCTGCTTTAAGCGGAGCATCTGAAGCACCGAAATCAACCGTTTTCGCTTTAATCTGAGCAATACCGCCACCTGAACCGATAGACTGATAGTTAAGTTTCATACCTGTTAACTGATTAAACTTATAAGCCCATTTTGAGTACACAGGATACGGAAACGACGCACCTGCTCCATTGATCGTTACTTTCGACAAATCATCTTTAGCCAATGCCTGCTGCACTGAACTACCAAGACTCATCGCCATTACTGACGCTACTGCAATTGTTCCTAACACTTTCTTCATCATTTTCACTCCTTAGGATTAGTTTTCTTCTTTTTCTTTCTATCCACCTCTGGATAAGAAATAAAACTCACAAATATCAAGACACAAAAAAAACCTAACTGATCAACTAAAGAAAAAATCTCTTTCTTCTATAGTTACATTGATCAGTTAGGTTTTTGTTAGCGATATATTTTTCTATAGTTAAAAATTTAACATTAACTATTAGGAAAAATACTTAGAATTTCACCTTCAGGTCTACCTGGAAGGTTGTAAAATCTTTGCCAGTACGATCAGCAGGATAAGGAGGTACATGATCTCCACCAAGACCAGTACGACCAATAAATAACTGAGAACTAATCTGGGTATGTTTTGCCAACTGATAACCGACTTTGAAAGCATGTCCCTGAGAATCAGTCTGACCGAAATCGCCATTGGTCAAAGCACCAAGAACGGCATCGGCTTCAAGACGCTGCCAGTAATACAGGAACTGCCATGATCCAGGGTTTTTGCATTTGTTGATTTTTGCACCGAACTGGAAGCCGTTATCGTCATCTTTTGTTGCCATGTTACCAACAAACTGACCATACGCGACAAACGGCATATCGAACATAGTCCAATGTAGTTCCGTGAATCCTTCCAATATCTGAAAATCTACCTGGTAGATTTCAGTATCAGTAGATACTAATTGAGTAGGAGTTACCTGCCCGAATATACTTCTGAATTGGGTTGAGTTACCATTGCCATCTCCATAGACAGCATGGTCACGCATTGAACCGTAATCATAATAGGTAATACCACCAACCAATTTTGTATCTTCATTGATGACAGGTGCTTTGAAATAGCCTTGGACACCCCACAGGTTGGTATCGACATCATTACTGTCTTCATCAACCCAAAATCCACCACCAGCAACACACAATTCAATGTTGTTTACTTTGGTGCAATATTTGGCTGCTATACCTTCAGGATTCATGTCGCCATCCCAAATCAACTCTGATCCCACGGGTTTGTAGAAAGGCATTTTCATTTTACCGGCATAAGCTTCAAACCCTCTGGTATCTATGCACATGAATTCTTCCGGATGCCATGTGACATATGCCAAATCAATCCATACATGCTTTTTGGTAAAAAATGTATCGAGAGTCTCGTTGGTTGATGTAGGTGAGTTATCCGTTCCTGAAGCAAGACGAAAGATGAAATCGATATCATCATTGATTTCAGCATACACGCCAATACGGGCGCGAATACGATGACGGTTGCGGGTCGTTCCGCGACTATCGCGTTGGCCTTGATCGACGTTATGACGTCTTCCTTCCGCATTTGAGGTTTCGTGACGATAACGGAAATCACCTTTAATTTGAACTCTTTCAGCCCATGACGCTTTTGGAGATATTTCTTCCAAGCTGGTCGGCATAGCGCCAACATTAGTATACTTTTTTTCTTCCAAAGCTTTTACACGGCCCAAAAGGGCATCGATCATTTCGGACTGCTTGACAACAGTTTCTTTAAGATCAGATACCTCACTTGCAGCACGAACTACTGCAGGAGCGGAAAGAAACAATATTGCCATACAAATAGTAAAGCTATACATCATTTTTTTCATAATGATTATATCCTCTTTGAGTTCTTCTTTATCCACTACATTTCACTACGTCAAACTACAATTCAACTATACCTATGCATCCCTCCCTTCATAAATGTTTAGTTAAAATCTGCAATTTTTTGATCACGCGCAGATACATTAACAGTTACATCATATCTGTGCATAACATTGACATGCAATGAACTTACAACCAGTATATTAGATCAAAACAAGGTTTTAATTAGCATACTGTTAGCAATCATTTTTAATTTCTAGGCAAATGAACCACAAAAGTACTTCCCTTTTGTGGTATACTGTCTACTGAGACAGATCCGTTGTGGGCGCGAGCGATATGTTTTACGATGGCAAGACCAAGTCCGGTTCCGCCAAGCTGGCGGCTTCTTCCCTTATCAACCCGATAAAACCGCTCAAAAAGACGAGGAAGGTGTTCGGCTGCTATACCACAACCTTGATCCTGCACCATCATGAGCAATTCATCGGATTTTTTTTCTATCCGAACAATCACTTTGCTCTTTTCAGAACTATACTTTATAGCATTATCTATCAAATTTACTAGTGCTTGTTCAAGTAAAAGTGCATTTATTTTTGCATTTATTTTTTCATCACACTCTACACAAACATCTATCTGCTTAGCTTTAGCCTTTACCTGACAGAGAGTTACAGCAGATTGAGCAACCATTTTTAAATTTTCTTCAGTAAGAGCGATTTCTTTGTATTCCGAGTCCCGTTGAACCCGTGACAATACCAGTAAATCGTCAACTAATGTATTAAGACGGTCTGTCTGATGTGCAATTATCCCCAAAAACCGTTTTGATTCTTCAGAATTATCAATCGCTCCATCCTGAAGCGTTTCAACAAACCCTTTTATAGACGTCAACGGTGTTTTTATTTCATGAGATACATTAGTTACAAACTCACGACGCACATTCTCCAACTGGCGCACCCTCGTAACATCCTGCACAACCACCAAAACACCGCTTTTTTGTCCTTTCGCATCACTCAAGAGCGTTGCATAGACATGTAAAAAGCGTTCACCGTCGTTATCTACTATAATATCATCTTCAACTGATTCCACTCCATTAAGGGAATCACTGATAATACGCTGTAATGTGGTATTTCTAACCACTTCCTGGATCATCTTGCCTTTCACATCAGGCGCGTCTATATGAATAAAATCCTTTAACCGGTCATTGAGCGTTATGATGCGTTCTTTGTTATCAACCATCATAACACCTTCATTCATACTGGCAAGAATTGTTTCCAATTCTTTGCGCTGCTCAATAACGGTTTTGATACGACGATCAAGCTGAGACGCCATATTATTCAACGTCATAGACAACTCTGTAAACTCTTCGCATCCCGACGTTGAAATACGATGATTAAATTCACCATTAGAAAAACGCTCCGCCCCATCACGTAAAGATTCGAGCGGCTGCGTGATTCTACGAGCTACAATCCAACAAATTATTGTTGCTATCAATGCAATTATTATACCAAACATTACAATCTTCGTAAATATTATCATAAAGGTACGATTGATCGCACTGACCGCAACAGAAACACGCGCTATACCTAACAACTCTTCCCCGCTGCTAATAGGAACAGCCATATATAATAAGTTTTTTCCAATAGTATAACTATAACGAACTGATGAGCCTACACCGCCATCTAACGCAGCCGTTACCTCAGGGCGGTCGCCATGATTATCCATAACATTTGGATCTTCAAGCGTATCGCCTACAACCGTACCGCTTGGCATAATAACCGTCAGGCGCATATCAGATTCTCTGCCAAGCTCTTTAGAAAGACGGTCAATCTTGGTAAAGTCGCCTGCTTTTAACGGAGCAACCAGCTGCCCGTCAACCAGCTTAACTCGCGCGAGTAAATCTTGCTTCTTTTCATTCAAATAGAATGCCCTCAAGGATTTAGACGCAAATAACGTTACCGCCAACAACGACAAAAGCGTGACAAGCATATACGAAGGAAACAACTGCCATATCAAGCGATTTTTGCTCATAATTTATTCCTTAAACCGATATCCGACACCACGAACCGTTTCTATATAATGCCCAAAATCACCAAGTTTTTTTCGCAGCCCAACTATCTGCACATCAACCGATCGCTCAGTCACAGGGTAATCATCACCGCGTACTGCGTCTACTATCTGATATCGTGAATACACCCAACCCGGACGACGCGCAAGAAACTGCAGGATACTAAATTCAGTGTATGTCAACTCAACCGGTTTACCGTTAATCAACACTTCATGCCTGCCGGGATGTATCAATAATTCATGTACTTTAAGCGGCGTGGTATCATCGATCTTATCTTTTTGTTTACGTCGCAAGACTGCCCTTACACGGGCAACCAGTACTTTGGGGCTGAACGGTTTGGTAACATAATCATCAGCTCCGACTTCAAGTCCACTAACAATATCTGCCTCATCGCCTTTGGCGGTCAGCATTATAACGGGAATATACTGGGTTTGCTGGTCTTTCTTCAATAGCCGGCAAACTTCAAGTCCATCTATGCCGGGTAACATCAAATCCAGTACTACGAGGTCAGGCATGAGCGCTTTTGCTTTTTGAAGTACGGTATCGCCTTCAAGCATTTCGGTTACGCTGTAACCCTCTTTGGTGAGATGATAACTTATTAACTCCAGAATGTTTCGTTCATCGTCTACTACAAGAATCTTTTCTTTTGCCATTATACAAGCCCTTCTTTTCTGATGATCCAGATGAAGCAAGCTTCAGAGAGCTAATCTTTCTGAAAACCTGTTCATACTATACTACTATCTAGTTATAGTTTCGCAGGTTTTTATTATAATTGCGTTAAGAAACAGTTAATATATTAATTAAATTATAACTAAAACAGAATCTCACGCAAGCAGACGTTGTACTTTCATACGTTATACTCCACTTTGCTGTATAAATACAATATAAAACTGAACTCTTTTTTAACATAAATATCTATTTCCATGCTTCACAACAAATACGATTCTAAAAACTTTCATACAATCCACACGCAATTTTATCTCTGGTATATTTATTGCTTCATTTAAATACACCGGACAAGCCTAAGATAACCGTATGCTATACGAATATATAACATAATGCTTTTGAAAAGGGTCAATATGCTTCCAATAGTATTTTTCCCATATAGCGACAACAATATGCCGTCAAGCTATTACCGTGTTTACCGCATGGAATCTCAACTCCACAGCAGGGGCTGTCAGACACGTATCATCAATCCAAATTTGACGGATGCCCAAAAACGTATTGAACTTGATACAATTGAACAACGCTCCATTATATATATTCAAAAAGCGGGCAACTCGTTTCATATTCCTGAACATTTTTTGCCATACCGGGATAAACATATTTTAGTGTTTGATATCGACGACTACATCGATTCACCGATCATGGAAGCCATGATGGAATGCTGCCACGCGGTTATCTGCGGAAGCCATTATCTTTTTGATTACGCGACCATGTGTACAGAAAAGGCATACCTGCTGCCATGCAGCATTGATGATACTTGTTTTACCCCTGCTCCGCATCGACTGGATGGCCCACCAAGGGTTGTCTGGTCACATTGCTTTGCCGATGTGTATGCTGACGATCTATTATCAATAGCCCAACCACTGCATAATGTTTTTCAGAAAAAAACTTTTGAGTTATATCTATGTGGATTTAGAAATCACGAGAATGAAGACATCAAACAAAAAGTCCAGCACGAACTGCCTTTTGCAACTTGCATCGATTATCAACCTATAGATGATTTCAGAGAAAAAACCTTTCCTTTAATCCAACAGGCTGACATAGCCCTTGTCCCCTTCATGGATACACCTGAACGACGTAGCAAAGCAGGTTTAACATTGCGTAACTACATGGCTATGAATATACCCACTATAGCGTCGCCTGTTGGTGAACATTGTCATATTATAAACCACTATGAAAACGGATTTCTCGCATCGCATCCAATTGACTGGGAACAGTACCTGACGACCCTGCTGACGGACAAGAAAATCCGTAAATCGATCGGCACACGGGCAAGACAATCAGTTCTGGAACAATATTCCATCAATACTACCACTGATAAGCTCGAAACAATTTTAAGCGAAATTTCTAATCTAGATATCAATCCGGAAATCATGAATCATCGGCACAATACCAACTGCGCCGTCATTCTTGGCAGGATTAATCCTGAGAAAAATGATTTGTCTATTGCTCAGCAAAAAGTAAAAAAACGGCCGTTACTTTATTATATTCAACAAATGCTGAAAAATACCGGCATGATCGACCGGGTTATATTTGCCATGCCGGACGACGATATTAATCGGCAATTTGCCAGTTCAATCCGCTCAACTGATATCGAAATCAAACTCGGCGACCCGGATAATCCGGCACAAAGGGTTCTGGAAGTCTGTCCTGATGACTGCAGCATACTCTTTAAATTTGTTATGGAAAAACCATTCGCCGATACGCACTCTCTCTCTCATGCAGCTTCACTATTGCGCACCAGAGCTGATATAGTAAGGGTGCATGATCCTGAATGGGGGGTCGCTTTTGAAGCGCTGAGCCGAAAAGCAATCACTTACAGGAAACGACTCCACAACCACCCGTTACGGCACAGTGACGGATTTTTTCTGGGAAAACCAGCGTTCGAGCCAGCATCGATAGCTATCGATCAATATCGCAAAATCGAGCTGTTTCGTGACTATATCGAGACATATAAAAAATATACCGTAGAACAATTTCAAGAATTTGTCGCGCAGACAAAAAAAATTGACCAAATAGGATTTTATACAGATATTCAGTCTCGACGACTAAAAGTCAATGAAAATGGGCCTGTCTGTATTATTATCGATAACTCAATACAGAAAAATGAAATTCAATCGTTTCTCAACACACTGCCTTCTAAATCAGCTATATTCTGTATACATGAAGATTGTTCGCCTGATAAACTCGGACATCAGCCCTACACACAAGTATCAGCTCACGATAATGTCACGTTTGACGAACTGGAAATCGCGGTTGAACAAGGATATCAGTTCAGCGAAGAATTTCATCCACGAACGGTCTATAGTTTATCTACACGCACAGCAGTCTATGCTGTCAGGCTGGCGAACCAATTGCAATGCCCGATAACCTGTTATCTTTCCGATCCCATAGATCCCGCAGATCGTATTTTGAAACATCACCTGGCTATGGCAGATGCTATTTATCCTAAAGCTGACATCCAGCAACATCAGCATGCATAGTAAACAGAATTTATCTCAAAAAACTATGTTTTTTTTCGACGAGCAAAAAATAGGGCACTAATACTGGTCAGAAACAATGCGAATGTCATCGGCTCCGGTATTGCGCTTGATATGTCTTCACGATACCCCGAGATACGAAATCCAACATTACCTGCTTCGTATGACGCTACAGCTTGATTGCGAAATAATGAGCTTATGTACACAGCATTATCAGCCTCAAACCATGATCCGCCGCGAATGCCGTATCTGCTAAATTCCTCATTTACCAGAGTTTCATTCCATTCCCATACACTACCGCTCTGATCATAAGTGCCATAGGGGCTTTCTGACTCATCATACGCACCCACCTCAGTCAAATACGGGGCTGGAACAGCATACCCTCCGACATTATAATTGACAGAATTACCGGAATCCTCATCGGGTATATTGTTGTCCGGGGTTGCATCGCTTCCTGTGGCATACAGATAATATTCCCCGGTAGCAGGATTATAATATGCAGCTTTATACCATTCATCCTCGGTCGGTATCCAGTATGTTGCCTCAGGATTATGCAATGTAGTACCGTAATAGTCAGTATCCAGTACACCGTTAGTAAACTGATATGCACCAGTCTCAGTACTACCGCTATTGAGCCAGTTTACAAATCGAAAAGCATCATTTAAGCTGACGAACAATACAGGTAAATCTGCATAACCGCTTTTATAATCATACTGATAATATCCATCATTACCGGTTCTTGTGATTCCCTGCCGCGGATTCGTTGACTGATCAGCATTATACAAACCATATGGATCTGATGCCGCTACCGCGTTTAAAAATTCCGCATACTGGGTATTTGTCACTTCGCATGCAGAAATTTTATAGTTATACGCTACACTACCGTAACCCGACGTGCCGCCATCATTCACCATGACAGCCGTATCTCCCTGATTCGCGACACCACTGGGATTAGTGATATCAACCCATTCAAAATCTATAGCTTGCGCAGATGTTGATAACAAAAAGCAACTCACTATTAAACAAACAAAACTCGCCAATTTTTTTTTCATTACGGATTCCTTATCTTTAAATTGAATACTATTTATAATAATAACATAAATCTTGGCAATAACCAACTATATATGTTATTATATTGTAGGAGATATAATGATATTTAATGGGGGAGACTTAATAATGCAACTATCAAAAAACATCATATCGGCAACCTTTTTTTTATGCATTTTCTTTGTGTCAAATTGTTTTGCATCCATAATTTTGAAGACCAATTCAACCAACTTGACGACACCGTTTGATGGCTCGAAAATGTGGAAAGCGCTCAATGGTACCATTCATCTGACTTTGGCGGGACAATCACCGCAACTACCCATACCAATTTTACAAATCAGATGACCGACATTTTAACCTACCAAAACGATTTTACTGATTTCGTCTTTTCATGGAAATATTACATAACCAATTCAGGCCCATATAATGACCGGCGTATGATTTATTTTCGATGTTCACAAGCAGATTCTCCAGATCAAACAGGCTATGCCATTTATGTCGGAATGAATACCCCGGAAGATCCTCAGTACTATGTTTCACTTACCGGATACACTGAAAACATATATTTTAACTGGCAAGTTAATACCTGGTACAATTTCGAACTTGAGGCAAACGGCTATAATTTTAAATTGAAAATATGGGAAGACGGTACGCTCAAACCCGATACGTATATCTTTGATGTAACGGATACAACTCAAAAATCTTCTTCCGGCTCTATAGTATTTGGTAACTTTATGGAAGCAGGAACCTATGTTGACGACGTATTGCTTCAGACACTGGAAACTACGATACCTGAACCATTGACAATACTATCTTTTCTAGCAGCGTGCTTTGCCCGATGGATTACAAAAAAAAGATAACTTTGACGGTCACTGTTTGCCACTTTTTTCAGATAAATATTAGAAACTGAAATTCATTTTTTGGGCATATCAAAGACTATTACATAATCCTGACCTTGTCTGCAACTATGTCATCGTTTAAAATTAAGTCTATCTTCTTCTTTTCATTTTCAACACAAAACACAACACACAAAATATAAGATACTTACACACTCTCTTTAAATAAAGATTGACTGATCTAGCCCGCATCATTAGAATAAAGGCTCATTTTTATAGTTCTATTTCACTCATAAACAATGCGAAAAGGAGATTAAAATGCCACTCGTAGGATCAAAAGAGCTTTTCAAAAAAGCGTACGAAGGCAAATATGCCCTCGGTGCGTTCAATGTTAACGACATGGAAATTTTGCAGGGAATCGTTGACGGTGCTAAAGAAGAAAACGCACCGCTGATTCTTCAGGTATCTGCCGGCGCACGTAAATACGCTCGTCATGAATACCTTGTACATCTGGTACAGGCTGCATTGGAAACATGCGACCTGCCTATCGTCCTGCACCTGGACCATGGCGAAGATTTTGAAATCTGTAAAAAATGCGTGGACGGCGGTTTTACGTCAGTCATGATCGACGCTTCAAAATATCCTTTTGAAGAAAACATCAAATTAACCAAACAGGTTGTCGATTATGCTCACGATAAAGGCGTTGTTGTCGAAGCTGAACTTGGCAAACTCGCTGGCGTAGAAGACAATATTTCTGTATCTGAAAAAGACGCTATCTTCACCGATCCGGCACAGGTTGCTGAATTTGTTGACAAAACCGGTGTAGATTCGCTCGCAGTCGCTATCGGTACAAGCCATGGCGCATACAAATTCAAAAGCGAACCGAAACTCGATTTCGAACGTCTCGAAAAAATCGCTAAACTCGTACCCGGATTTCCGTTGGTACTGCACGGCGCGTCAAGCGTTCCTCAGGATCTTGTGAAAATGTGTAACGATTTCGGTGGCAAAATTCCAGGTGCACAGGGTGTTCCTGAAGAAATGATTTCGCAGGCATCTAAGATGGCTGTATGTAAAGTCAACATCGATACGGACTTGCGTCTTGCAATGACAGGTACTATCCGTCGTATCTTCGCTGAAAATCCTTCGGAATTCGATCCGCGTAAATATCTTGGACCGTCACGCGAAGCAGTGAAAGCTGTTGTACAACGGAAAATCAAATATCTTGGTTGCGGTGGAAAAGCATAATAAGCTTTTTTGTGTATGACACAACATCGTATTTTATTGATTAATCCATGGATTAGAGACTTTGCGGCTTACGACCTCTGGTGTAAGCCGCTTGCTCTTCTTACGCTCGCAACATGGTTTCGTAACACCGGGTTCGAAGTAGATATGATCGACTGCCTCGACCGGTTCCATCCAAAACTTTTAGCACGTAAACCAGCCGGCTGGATCGACCATCAACGCGAATTATATTTCTGCCACAAATTTTCTAAGCAAAAACTGCCACGTCCTGAAGTAGTAGCGCATATTGATCGCCCCTACTATCAATACGGGTTACCCGAATCAATTTTTTTCGATGATTTGAAAAAATTACCCAAACCGGATATCTGCTGTATCAGCTCTATCATGACATACTGGTACCCCGGCACACGCCACATGGTTGACTCCATAAGGTCGGTATACCCTGATGTACCGATTTTTGTGGGCGGTATCTACCCTACCCTGTTGTATGATCACGCCTGCAAACATATGGGGGCGGATTATGTGCATCGCGGCGCGCCCGACGAACGGCTGGCATCGTTTATCAATGAAACGCTGGGGACTTCGTATACCTTTGAGCCATACGATCCGCTTATAGAACCGGCATTCGATCTGATCCACAACAAAAATAGCCTGTCTGTAATGACCTCTGTTGGATGCCCGTTTTCATGTACGTACTGCGCATCAAAGATATTACAGCCGAAATACCGTCGTCTGCCCGCAGAAACAGTTTTTGAACGATTAAAAAATTACGTACTCCAATACAAAACCGATTGTTTTGCTTTTTATGATGATGCCCTGCTGTTTCAGGCAGACGAACATATCATTCCGTTACTGAAATTATGGATCGACAGCGGGTTACAGGCTACATTCCATACTCCAAACGGACTGCATGCGCGCTTTGTCACACCCGAACTGGCATCATTGATGTATCAGGCAGGATTCAGGACACTGCGACTTAGCCTTGAGACAACCAGCGCAAAACGACAACAGGATACAGGCGGTAAAATTTATCTTGATGAAATGCAGCGTTCCATAGATACCCTTTACAATGCAGGATTTTCTGCCGACCACTTCGCGCTATACATGCTAATCGGGCTACCCGATCAAACTCAGAAAGAAATCATGCAGGATATTGAGGTTGTGCACAATATGGGCGCACGCATCGACCTGTCGAGTTTCTGCCCCATACCGCAAACACCTGTCTGGGATGATGTCGTGCAAGATACTCCACTCGACTCCATTGATCCGCTTGCCTACGGCAAAACGGTTTATTTTTTAGAAACAGGCGCTTTAGACCTTGAACAAATGCGTCAGGTTCGACGTCAGGTATCGCTTCTTAACAAAAAACTTAAATCCTGATTGCCTGAACGCTATTTTGTTTGACCACACATAAAATAATGTGCTACTTTTCCATTAACTACTGCCAACTAAATACAAGGAGGTTTTTCAATGAAACGGATTGCTTTGATCGCGATGTGCCTGACATTGTCCGCATCTACTATGCTTTACGCTCAATCAGATGCTTCAACACTGAAACAAGCCGGTGAAATCACCGAATTACAGGAAAAAACCGGATGGGCTGCTGAAAAATTTGGTCGCGGATTAACCAACTTGCTAACCGGATGGCTGGAACTTTTTAATCAGCCATCACAACGTTCACAACAAGACGGATTGGCAGCCGGTATGACCACGGGGTTGGGCGAAGGACTCATATGGACACTACTTCGTACCGGAGCTGGTGTATGGGATGTGGTAACATGGCCCGGCGCTATGATTATCCCCGATGCAAAACCGGTTATAGATCCACCAACGATTTTTGACGAGAGCGATTCATATCCATCCAACTAAATTTCTGCTTATTATTTTTCGGGTCGCGATAAACAAAAAACTGTTATAATCGCGACCCGATTTTTCGTCACCATGAATAATCTAATTTAAAACAACTTACAACTTCTCTACTAATTTCACATTACTTTTCCGGATAATTTCATTAATATATATGCTATATTTTTTGAAATAAATAACTACCTTTCCTGTCATTATTGCTATAACACAACAATCAACTTTTATTTTGAAAGGATTACCTATGAATACTCGATTTTTATGTAGTTGGTTATGTTTATCAATCATAATGACAATCTTTATGATCTTAGCAACTGATATCGCCATCTGCTCTGATGATGGTGTTACAGTAGGGCAAGTTTACTACAGGAAGTTTACCAAACCGGGAGATGAGCTAACATTTTATGCGCACTTAAGTAATACGGGTACAACAAACAAACAGTCATACACCGCGGTAATACTTGATCAGGATGCTCCAGCCTATGGCTTATATGAAGAACCCGTCACTTTTTATCTGTTAGATGAAGGAGAATCCAAAATAATCTCCACAACAGTGAGTATTCCTGATGATGAAAACGAATATAAAGCGGCTTTTTACTATTTAAACAGATTTACTGATGAACAACTCTCACTAGCTTTATTAAATTATGACCTGACCATCAGCAGTACAGATACTGACAACGACGGCATGATTGACCCATGGGAAGAATTTTACGGCACCGATGCCGATACATTTGATTCCAATATCGACAGCGACTGCGACGGATTATCAAATCTTAATGAATTTCTACAAGGAACCGATCCATTTTCAGCCGATTCCGATAACGATGGACTATACGACGGAACCGAAGTTGCCGCAGGGACTATAGCAATGGCTCCAACCATTATATCGAATTCAAGTCAAGATGACTATGATTTAGTTACAGGAGAGGTATATTACAGAAAATTCGTCAAACCTTCTGAGACGGTAACCTTCCATGTAAATATTACCAATACCACTACAGGAGCAAGACAGTTTTACAACGCAATACTGCTTGACCAAAATAGTACTAAATACGAATTATATGAGTCGCCAATGCATTTCGATATGCTATATGTAGGGACATCTATAACAGCTCCCAGTACCGTAACTCTTCCTACAGACGAAGCTTCATATCATCTATCTTTGATTTATATAGACAGGTTTACTGATATGTTTATCACCCAATCATCATGGTACCCTATCTCCATCAGCAGCAAAGATACAGATGGCGATGGCTTGATCGATCCGTGGGAAGAATTTTACGGAACCAATCCTTCTACCGATGATGCCGATTTAGATAATGACAACGATGGACTGACCAATCTGCAGGAATTTGAGCAAGGGACTCATCCGTTCATAGCTGACTCGGATAACGATGGCTATTCTGATGGATACGAAGTCAGTATAGGAACACTCCCGCTTGTTCCGTCACCATCTTTTGAAATGCAAAACTGTACCCAACCCGATGCATCAGGAAATACCAGCATAACATGGGAGAATACGTCTTATCCCAATTACGAGTTTAGCGTTTACTGGACCGATTCCTTATCTAACACTATATGGAATAAGATAGACAATCCTTCTTTTCATATCAACTACATAGGCACGTTAACATGGACCGATACCGGTGCAGCTCCAGAAATGAACGGCCTCAAACCGTCTGATGTGCCTGCTCGTTTCTATAAAGTTGTACTTGAATAGACCAGTTGATTTCAAGCCACTTTTAATTTCTTATCATTCAAAGAGATAAAAATTTTTCTCTAGTTGAAAAAATTTTTGCACCTTTTTGAAAAAGATGTGTCAAATAAACGTCTTTGCCCAGTGACAATAATACTGATAATATCTTGGCGATAAGCATATAATAAAAGCTGTGCACTTAAAGGCACAGTAGTGGAAATTTAGTTTTTTATTTACAAATCGAGATGGTTCATGCTATGTAATGAAACCTTATATAATCAAAAAATACCTTTTATTATACTATAATTTTATCTAACAGATAGGCACGTCATAGAATGCAGTGAGGAGATGGCTACTATGATCGAAGTAAAACAATTGACCAAACATTACGGCATTACTGTTGCGGTTAAGGATGTATCCTTTTCCGTAAAAAAAGGTGAAGTGCTGGGGTTCCTCGGCCCTAACGGCGCGGGTAAAACCACTACCATGAAGATCATTACATGCTTTATGCCACCCACCGCTGGTACGGTGGAAGTGGACGGTGATGATATCCTGGAAAACCCGCTGGCGGTACGAAGCAAAATAGGGTACCTGCCCGAACAAACACCGTTGTACAGCGATATGACTGTGGAATCATACCTGTATTTTATTGCGGAAGTACGTCAAATTCATCCACGCGACAGACGCGAACGCGTCAACAAAATGATCGAAACTTGCAGCCTCAAAGGTGTTCTTAAAAAAGATATCGGAGCGCTGTCAAAAGGGTTCAAACAACGTGTCGGGCTGGCACAGGCAATGATCCACGATCCTCAAATACTTATCCTTGATGAACCTACATCAGGGCTTGACCCAAACCAGATTATCGAAATCAGAAAACTGATTAAAGAACTCGGTAAAGAAAAAACTATTATTTTGAGTACCCATATTTTGCCTGAAGTATCGGCAACATGCGACAGGGTAATCATCATAAACGACGGTCAGCTGGTGGCATCGGGTACACCACAGGAACTGCAGGATCGTGCAGCGGGAGAAAGCATCATATATACCACAGTCAAAGCCGATAAAGCTAAAGCTCAGGCTGCTTTTTCTGCACTTGACTGGGTTAAAAATTGTTCTCTTGATTCCAGTCAGGACGCGCACAGCCGCTTCAAAATCCTGGCCGCTCAGGATACACCCGGCGCAACGGAACAACTGTTTTCCATTGCCGTTAAAAACGGCTGGTCGCTCAGCGAATTGTATCGCGAAACCCTGAGTCTGGAAGACATTTTCTTGAAATTAACCACTAGTTGATATAAAGGAGCGTTCTTATGACTGTTATTCGGGCAATCCTGAAAAAAGAGTTCAAAAGTTATTTCGTATCCCCTGTGGCATACGTACTGATAACCATTTTTCTCATATTGAGCAACTGGTTATTTTTTAACACCTACTTTCTTGACGCACAAGCATCCATGCGTATTTTTATCGCGCGGTTACCGTGGATTTTTCTTTTCTTTGTACCTGCCATTACCATGCGGGTGTGGGCTGAAGAAAAGAAAATGGGAACCATGGAACTGCTAATGACATTACCGGTTAAAGATTACGAAGTGGTAATCGGTAAATTTCTGGCGAGTTTTTTGTTTCTTGTTGTATGTCTCGCTTTGACCTTGTCTGTACCTCTGACAATCGCCTATACCGGCGATCCCGACTGGGGACCGATCATCGGTGGCTATCTTGGTACCCTGCTGATGGGCACGGCGTACTTGTCGATCGGGCTGTTCATATCGGCAATGACTGAAAATCAGATCGTGGCGTTTATTCTTTCTCTGATTGTCTTGTTTCTCTTTTTTATCATCGGAGAAAATTTTGTACTGTACTCCATACCTGAAGGACTGGTGCCGCTGTTTGAGTACCTTGGTTTCGGGTCACATTTTATGAGTATCACCCGTGGTGTGATCGACTCGCGCGATCTATTATACTATTGTTCATTTATCTTTTTCTTCCTGTTGTTAAACGTCAAGGCGATTGAAAGCAGAAAATGGTGAGGGGGTAACATATCATGAGAAAACGCAAATTAACATTAACAACGCAAACACTTCTTACTGTTTTGATTGTGCTGGGCGTACTGGTGGTGCTAAACACCATATCACAACGCACGTTTATGCGGTGGGATCTTACTGAAAATGAACAGTTCAGCATATCTCCATCAACAAAGAGTATTCTCAAAAACCTTGATGACCGGGTAACCATCAAACTGTTTTTCTCCAAAAACCTGCCTCCGGTCATGATGCTTCAGGAAAGACGCGTGCGAGATCTGCTCGACGAGTACCGGGCATATTCCAAAGGAAAAATAGTTGTTCAGCGTATTGATCCCGCTTCGAGCGACGACCTGAAACAGCAGGTACGCTCTATCGGTATCCCTGAAGTACAGATGACGTTCCGTGAAAAAGATAAAGTCGAAGTCAAAAATGGTTATCTGGGTATGGGTATTTTTTATCTGGATAGAACCGAAGTTATCCCGATTGTGCAAAATGTGGATAATCTGGAATACGATTTGACTTCCGCTATCCGTAAAGTTTCTACCGATACCGTAACCAAAATTGGGTTCCTTACCGGCAATGGCGAGCGAGACATCACACAGGACTATTCGCTCATTCAAGGCGCGTTGAACCAGCAGTACGAAACAACCGTTGTCTCACTTGAAAACGGCCAGCCGATACCGCCAGCGATATCTATCTTAATTATAGCCGGACCGCGCGATCAGTATTCCGAACGCGATCTATTTGAGATAGATCAATTCGTCATGCGCGGCGGCAAACTGGTTGTCTTGCTGGATACCGTTGCCATCGACTTCCAACAGGGATTGATGGCACAACCGCTTAAAACCGGTTTGGAAAAATTGTTGAGCCATTACGGTATCCAGGTTAAAACCGATCTTGTGCTCGATCGTTACAATGACAGGCTGACCTACAGTGAATCTCCGGATAACCGTATTCAATACGTAACCACGGTTAATTATCCGTTCTTTGTTAAAGTGACCAATGAAAATTTTGCCGAAAGTCCTGTGCTACGCGGTTTACAAACAGTTACCATGCCCTGGACAAGTTCGATAGACTACATCGATGCCTCCTTGCAGGGCGCAGAAGTAACCACGTTGATGAAATCCAGCGAAATGGCTTGGACGCAGACCGGCAGGTTCAACCTTAATCCAAAACAACAGTTTCAACCGTCCCCTGAACAGATCAAGCAATACGATTTATGCTCACTGGTGACGAACACATTTGCCAGCTACTTTGCAGGCAAAGAAATTCCGAAACCTGAAGTTCCTGAAGGAGCGGATCCATCAGCGGTTCCTCCTGTAGACGATGAAGGAAGAACAATTATCGAATCGAGTCCTGAAACACAAATTTTTGTGATCGGTAACTCCAATTTTGTGACTATGGATTCACTGCGCCGGTTCCAGAGCAACGGGGTATTTTTCCTCAACGCCGTAGACTGGCTGGCACAAGGTGAAGCGTTGATCGGTATCCGTACCAGATCCATAGCTGAACATCCTGTTGAAGAACTCAGCGACAGCGCACGTGCACGCTTGAAATTCATCAATGTTGTCGGTGTACCCGCACTGGTTGTAGCCTTTGGATTGGTGCTTATGTACCTGCGTATTCGTGAGAAAAAACTCTATGAAACATATCTTTCACGGCAATAGGTTGGAATCTGTATAATGCGATATCTCTGCTTTTTGTTGACTGCGTGTGCAGTGATGAGTATGTCTATCGGATGCCAGCGCACGCCAGAGCCACTGGTGTATCCTGATTTAAATCCATACGCAGTCTCAAAAGTAGTCTTTGACTGTGATAACGGTCGTTCTGTGGAAATTAACCGTATCTCATGCAAGCAGTGGACAGTTACCGAAAACGGACAGACGTTCATGGCTGATTGCAAGAAAATCCACTCGTTTGTTTCTATGATAGCAGAGATGAAACAGTTACCGCCGGAACGAAAACCCAAGCCGGGCCTCCCTGAAAAATGCAAAGGCGCACAAGTCTGTATAGAGGCAAACGGAACTTATTCGTTCCATGTAAAAAAAACAGGGGCTCTGTACCAATCCTCATACATACTGCTTGATGGAGCTGATAAATGTATACGTGTTGAGCCGTTTTTGAACTGTATTGTCAACCTGCCCATACAAAAATGGATTAAAAAATCGGTTTTTGATGCAGATTACGATCAGATATCCGAAATAAAAATTCTGCACAACGGATCGCCTATTTTCCACGTAACACGTAACTCATCACAGGCTGATTGGATTGATCAACTGCACAACAGAACACCTGTTGCCAGCACAATGTTATCCGACCTGTATGCCCTATTGCATAAGATGAAAGTGTACACCGTCGCTATGGATAAGGCGGGCAACACAGAACCGTTTCCAGACCCCAAACTGGAAATACAGGTCAGAGATATAAAATCCCAATGTCTGAGCAGTTTTTTTATCGGCACACAAAAGAACAGTTCGTTTTATTATGCTCGACGCTCCGACAAAGAATCGGGACCTGTTCTCTTTTCTTCAATATGGGTAGAAAAGCTTGAAAGTGCCATAAGCCAATCCACTGGCAGTGACTTTACAATCTCATCAGATTAACACAACTATCTTATATAAACTATTTTTCTCCTACTAATACTACTACCAAAATCAATTATACAACCTTACCGGTCACTTGTAGGTCTGATTATAATACAACAAATAAAAATTTAGAGTGATGGAACCTTCTGGCGGAATATCTGTCTATACAAGCGAAACATGTTAAACATATTTTAGATTTACATAGTATTTGCGTAGAAAATCTGTTTTTCATATGATATACTATAATTAACTGAAAGAGAAAGTACTACACCAAGACAACAGGTAATAAAATGAAAATTATCCAAAAACCAAAATTATTTATTTTTCTTTACATTTTATTAGGTTTTTGTTTTCAAATCACAGCAACAGATCTTTTTGCATCAAACCGTGCTCTATGGGTTTGGAGTATGAGCTGGGATATAGTGCGTGATATCTCCGGACACGACTATGCTGATCTTTTTAGTTTCATAGAAGCCCCCCACGGCAATACAAATGCAGCTATTGATATTCTTTATATGTCTTTTTACGAAAGTGATATGGAGGATTTTCCCGATCTGATCGCACGCTTTATCGCCGATGCGCACAGCCGGGGTAAAGAAATCCATTTTTTAACCGGAGCTAAACACTGGGCGCTGACCGAATCGCATCAGGAAGCCATAGACGTGCTTAATCTGGTTCTGAATTACAATGCATCACGTACTGAAACGTGCGAACGTTTTGACGGAATTCAGTTTGACATAGAACCACATACAATGAGCGAATGGGAAACTCAACATCAATCTATCTGGACACAATTCATGACTTTGCTTAACACAATGCAGAATATGGTGAATACCCACAACTCAACATACAACGACCAGATAATACACGGTCTTGCTATACCCCGTTGGCTTGACGGATATATAGATAGTACTTCCGGTAAAGCTTACAATGAATTAATGCAAGACATCGTAGACTATGTGGCTATAATGAACTATTCCAGCGCATCATGGGCTGTAGACGATTGCAGCGACGAAATTGCTTATGCGGATAGCATTAATAAACCGGGTAGCGTGTATGTAGGATATGAAACAATGGCTATAACATGGCCTGAAGGCGTATGGCTCACAGATACGCATAAAGATACAATGTATCTGCACCGCCAATCTTTCTGGATAAACGGAACTGGAGATCTTGAAACCAGATGTGCTGAGGTAGAGGCATTGTTCGCCTCAAACCCTTCATACGGCGGATTGGCTCTTCACTATTACGAAGATATACGGAATGGCAAATTTGCCTATAGGATGCTGGGATTCTCAAATAACAATCATGCTCCGGTTGCGTTTATCGACCGCCCCAATGGAAAAGAGAAATATCACTATAGTACACCTCAAGATGTGCTATATCGTGTTTACGATCAAGATAACGATGCGGTATATGTCACCATTGAAGCACGGATCAATGATAGTTCGACATGGACAGCTCTTTTAACTAATCAACAGATTACCGCTACATCCCCCACTGCAGACAACACCTTGAGCACTCATCATTTCACATGGGATATCACAACTACATGGGCGCAAAACGTAGTATTTCCTGACTCGGCAAATCAGGCTGTATGCGAATTGCGCATTACGGTTACTGATGCCCAGGGTTTGTCTTCTGTAGAACAGTCTGACTATCAGTTTCTCATAACATCCGATAATTTTTCTTCTCAGCTACCCACTGTAACCAGTGCTGTACCTTCTGTTACCGAACCACAATATCCCACTGACGGTTTTTTACTATCGTGGGAAGGATGTTTCGATATTCCGGCTGGTGAAGCGCCTGTTTACTATTATTCACTTCATGGACAACCACAGCCCGAAAAAGCATTTCGTACCAGAGCTACACACGGATACATGCCAGTAGCACAACCCGGTTTAACAACAGTGACAATCTGGGCAGCAACACAAGCAGGTATGTCGACGCCTATAACTATTGCGGTAACAGTGTATCCTGATATGGACGGTGACGGTGTCGCAGATCATATAGATTCAGATAAAGACGGAGACGGTGTGAGCAATACCGACGAATACACTGCTTTAACCGGAAGTTGTGATCAATCTAGCTACCCCAGTTCGCTTCGCGTCGCTTTATACGAAATGGATGGCCACTACAATAATCATATTCAAGGCAAACCATTTTTAAGTAAAATTCCGTCGCCAGATAAGTCGTTCCAGCAAGGCCCGTTCGGATACACCAATGACACGTGTGTACGCTTGACTTCTCCGTCATACACATTCAGCAACCGTATTAAAACATCTAATGATATTACCCCTAACGAAATAAGTGCTCTCACGTGTGAAATGTGGATCAAACCGGATTTGTCATCGGACTACACATTTATTCCACTTATTTGTGAGGGTGATATCAATGCAGGTATTTCGCTTTTTCTAAAAGACCATAGCAATTATCTAACCCTTCGCTATTACTATGCTCCAGCCAGCGATACCCATCAAGGTTCAGGAGGGACACCGGGTTGTTTTGTACCGCTGTACTACCCCAATAGCGAATTGTTAGACGGTAACTGGCATCACATTGCATTTACCTTTAACGGAATAGATCACACGTTGGCACTCTATATTGACGGTCAACGAGTGGGCTATACTCAAAACAATACGCTGGTACCATTCAGTAGTCCACGCCAAATGCGATTTTTTGACGCAACCAGCACATACGATGTATCAACCACATATTATCAGGGATCATACAAAGACAATACCGCGCAGTTCTATTCGCTTCCATATCTTAATACGACATCATCACAATATCTGGGAGAGTTTGACGATATACGGATCACACTGGCGGCACTACCTCGTGAACAGTTGGGCTATTTTATCTATCCCAAACCATCAGGAACAGATTCCGATAACGATTCGATCAGTGACATGGACGAACAGCTGGTCTATTTCACCGACTACACTGCTACAGATTCGGATAACGACGGGCTTGACGACGATTACGAGCTTTCAACAACCCAAACAGATCCCGCTCGCGCTGACAGCGATGAGGATTCCCAATCTGACACATACGAACTGGCAAAAGGATATAACCCCAGAAATCGTGCGTCCTTCTATCTTGCAACAGACTTCATCGGTATGACCCAAACACCAGTACCGGGCGCTGTACTTATGTGGGAAGGCGGAAATAACGGAAATTACAAAATTTACTGGCGTGATTCTTACAACGATACATGGAATCAGGTAGACGGTAACGCTCTTAATTTCATTACCGAAGACACCGATAATCATATCTTTTATTGGATTGATACAGGTGATGATCCTGATATGACTACAGGAACGCCTAATGGTACAGGTGTAGCGTATCGCGAATACAAAGTTGTGTATCCGGTAGAATGACTAGAATAATCAGTTTCTGTTACGGCATAGATCGGTAATAGGCAATGACACTGTCAAGTATCTGATCCAGAGTATAAGACGGCTTATACCCGATAACCTTGCCGATTTTTTCTATACTAGGCACACGGCGTAACATGTCGTCAAATCCTTTTTCATAGGCTTGCGAATACGGAATTTTTTCTATAGGCGACGAACTGCCGGTTTTCTCTTTGATCCTGCAAGCAAGATCATAAATAGATGTTTCTTCGTGGGAACCTATATTAAAGACTTCCCCTACAGCCTGATCGTTTTGCATTAATCCCACAAGCGCGCCGACAACATCGGATACAAAGGTAAAACACCTGCTCTGTGAGCCGTCACCATATACCGTAATCGGGTCGCCTGCCAATGCCTGTTGCACAAACCGAGGGATCACCATGCCGTACTGCCCAACCTGACGGGGACCAACTGTATTGAACAACCGCACAATAATCACCGGTAACCCGTATTGACGGTGATACGCAAGACCTAGAAACTCATCTATCGCTTTTGAACAGGCATAACTCCAGCGACTGTAGATGGTAGCGCCCATTAAACGGTCATCGTCCTCTCGAAATGGAATACTATCATTTTTTCCGTACACTTCAGAACTTGACATGATGATGATCTTGCGATTAAACTTATTGGCTATATCAAGCAGTACCTCGGTTCCGGCAATATTGGTGGATATGGTATGTACCGGTTTTTCTATAATCAGTTTCACACCTACTGCCGCAGCGAGATGATAAATCTGATCACATTTTTCTATAAGAATATGCATCAGTTTATCGTTGAGTATGGTATCGCGCACAAGTGTAAAACGTGGGTCAGGCAACAGATGCTGGATATTTTCGATACGCCCGGTGCTAAAATCGTCAACTACCGTTATTTCGTTACCCTGCGAAAGCAGATGCTCAGCAAGGTGTGAACCGATGAATCCGGCACCGCCGGTTATAAGAATATGCATAAAGCCCCCTTTTTTACATAAAGAATAGGTAAAAGCAGCACGCAAATCAAGATAAAAGCGATGAGATTTATTAAATTTATTGTTGGTATACTGTTACTTCCCTTTTGTTATGCACTCGGAAAAGTGTTTATCATGGTGATTGCCTCGTCGTTACACATGGCGATCTGCCTGCTTGGCGGAGGCGCTATGGCGATTGTGTTTGTCATCAAAAAAGGATATATCGGCAGAGTATATGTACTCCTGCATGAATTAAACCATGCTATGTGGAGCGCACTGACAGGTAATCAGGTCCACACGTTTTACGTGAGCCGCAACGGCGGACATGTGGAGGCGGAAAATCATTCTGTCGTCGCAGCACTGGCGCCGTACTTTTTTTCTATCCCGCTTGCCATCTTAGTCTCATTGCACTGTATCCTATGGGTTATAGACTGGATGCAACCGTGGATACGCTATACCGAATACGTTATCGCAGGGTTCATCATAGGCTGGCATGTAATAACCACGTTTCAGGTTGTAGCACAGGAACAAAGCGAACTGAAGCACGAAGGTCTCTTTTTCTCATTCTCCGCGATTTATGCTTTCTTTTTCTTCTGGAACGGATTGCTTCTGAGCATTATTGCGTCACATTTTTATGTTGCGGATTTTATTCGATTAGGATATAAAGAAACGATACTCGTTCTAATCCGATGCGGACACCTGCTCGGATACACTACTAAACTAATCTGGCGGTTATTCTCATGAAACGATCTATCATTTCTCTGGCATTTACAGGACTGTTATTCGTATTCTGTGTATTACTTTGTTCATGCGCCCACAATACAGAATCATCTGGCAGCATGGCGTCTTTCAAAGTAGTTAAAGTTAACCGCTTTTTGCGTATGGAAACATTGCAGGGCGAAGGGTTTGAAGTAATCGGTAAAAAACGCCGCCAGGGCACGTTGGGACTCAGTGACGCACTGGAATATAAGGACCGAGGCGAAGAAATTGTTGTCGTATGGCGTTATGATGGTCCACCAGCTAAAAATGCTCCTGTCGTACTTAATTTCGATTACCAGTACCCTGTAGATAAAACTGTTTACCGTATCTCAGAACAATATGATACAATTGTTCCGGGTAGATACACGTTCAAATTCAGAAATACCGGTGACGATTATTTTGAACGGGGCGAAATAGAAAACTGGCGGGTAAGTATTTTCTACAATGATATTCAGGTCGGCTACAAACGATCCAAGTTTTTCGGTAAAAATTAATTTATCCTCAATATTTTGACACTTAATTTATTCCGTCAATACAATTATGTTGTGTCAAATTTTTATTGCACTTTCTTTATTGTTAGATTAGTATTATGATATTCGTGATATGTGCTGCAAAAGATTTATAACTGGTTTTACCGATGTAACGATACCACAACTTCTCCAATCCGCTTTTATCGATTTGCTATGCGATACAGTATGCTGCATTTTTCATGATCTCAGAATTGTTATTTTTTTAACAAAAACCTTACCTTCTATTGACAATTTGGACTTTTTATGGTATAGTTCTTAATAGAACGAGACAGTTATAATTCACCTGCAATTAACTATAATTAAGAAGGTTATTATGGAATTACATATACCCGGCATAATACGTAAAAACGCATCTGACTTTTCTATGGAGTTGCGTGACATCAGCACGTCAGGGTTAAGTTGTTATACCAATCAGACGGTCTATGAGGGAACTCGCTTTGAGATTCTGCTGGCAGATCAACGTTATGAGGCTGAAGTCATACGACAGTTTCCAGCGGAAAACTACGATTCGAAGAAAATCGGACTCGGACTGCGTTTCTGTTCCGATAATACAGAAGACAATACTCTCAAGGAATTGATAGAATCACTACCATTATCTCCTGACTCAAATCTATGGCCACAACCTCATGAACAGCGCAGGCATCCACGTAAATCGATAGATGGAGAAGTAAAAGTCAGGGAGGTATGCCCCAAACTGCTTAATAACGATTTTTCATTATTTCATCATGGCCTGACCTGTCATGTGGATCAATATGTACCCTTATTCAGGGAGATAGAAATTACTATCGAATGCAGTGCCACTGAGAATGAATACCAGTTTTCAGGTATTGTGGTGGAATGCAAAAAAATGAATGACGGCGATTATTGTCTGGAAATTTTCTGTCCTACTTGCGAACGAGATAACTACAAGAATCTCATATCAGCCAATTAATCTTTATCAATTCTGCTATTTTCATTTCAGCATGAGTATTCTAAAAGAATCAACCATGTCTGCCGATATATATTACAACTCGTTCTTTGCAAAAATATAATGGTATAGCGGTAATATTTACACCATAGATTATCTTTGTTATGATTTTTATTGAAATATTGATTTGTTATTAGCTGACAATAGTATATAAATAGACCGTATTTCATCCGGGCGAGATGTGGATAAAATACGGTCTACACAGTTGAAAGAGGAAATATTAACAGATTACAATTACCATACTATGAAATGTCTTTTTGTGTGTCAATAAAAATTTATTTATTTTTTAACATATTTACATACTTTTTTTATTATGATTTTATCTAATTCATCATCAACATGTTATAAAAGTACAAAAAAGATCGATTTGACTGTCGTTGCCGCTACTGATGAAGTAGCTCTCACAGCCGCCAGATCGGGCGTTGACGCAGTATATCTGGATGTATCCCTAGATGCAAATTACATTCAGGTATGTTCCAGGCCATTGGAAAAAGCAGCGATTTTATGTCGATACATTAAACGACAAGGCTGCCACTGGTACCTGCATCTAAATAAAATCGTCAATGAAAAGTCACTGAATGATGTTTATACATTATTTGAATGGGCTGAATTACACGGTGTTGCAGGCATTCTTGTATCCGACTTGGGCGTATTGCAGATCGCCCAAGTCTATTTTCCTCATATACCCATTCACGCCGGCCCATTACTGGCAATACACTCTGCCGATGGCGCGAGCCAGTTTAAAAAGATGGGTATTACGCGCATCATGCTGTCACATGAATTAACTCTCGATGAGATGTTATATATTGCAAGCGAAGTGCCCGGCGTGGAGTATTTAGTACCTATCCACGGTGAAACCTGCTTTTCATCACCGGGATTATGCCAATGCAGTAGCTATGTGGGCAAAAAAAGCGCACGGTTCGGATCATGCGATCAACCATGCCGTACCCGTTGGTCTATCGACAATAAACGTGATTTTTATTTTTCCAAACCTGACATATGCGCCATAGGGTATGTCAATAAACTCATAGAGGCAGGTATTACAGCTATGGGGATTCAGGGGTATTCGGATAAACCTAATACCATTGAACAGCTAACACTCACATACAGAACTCTGATAGACGCGTGCGGGACATCTATTTATGACGCAATCCATAAAGGAATGAGCAAGAATCTAAAAAAAGCAATCTCCCGCAAAGGTGACGAGCACTGCTATGATTCATGTCGAGATAGCAATACATATCCTACTGTTTCAGGCGGGAGCGGTACTTATATAGGTAGAATATCGTATGCGACTCAACGCAAACTAAATATCGAAGCAACGGAAAATATAGCTATCCATGCCAATGATATTTTAACCATCTATAATACCGCATCAGAAACATATACCGATATTGTAGTCGAAGATTTACGTAAAGAAAGCGACACCTGTTACTGCCTTATATCTAAACAGTACTTTACGCCCGGTTCTCCGGTATATTTACGCAACCCGGCTTCATGGAATAACGATATCATAAAAAATGAATTAGCCGGAATGTATCGCTATTACACTGTCGAAGAACCTCACGGCAAAGTGTTGTCCGAACGCCATCACCGCCGAAAAAAATTTTTAACCGATATGCGGGCCAATAAAAGCGGCTCATCCAAAGAATCCAATGATCCCTTTGTTTTTGCCCGTTTTGAAAATCCAGAGTGGTCGCTGGTACTTGACGATTCAGAAGTTACCTATGCCGTTTTTGTACTTAACTACGAATACCTGAAAGATATTACTCAACTGGCAGAGAAATGGCAGAATCACAGAAATAAGGTGATTTTCGAGTTACCTCCACTTATCTTCGATCGAGATAGAGATGAGTATAAAAAAACCATTAGCTTTTTAGTCCAAAAACAATTCACCATGTTTTCGATCAATCATATCGCTCAACTACCATTGTTTGAAGGGATCAACGCTACACTCATGTCCGGGCCTGATGTAATATGCCTCAACCGGCAAGCAATTTGTTTACTCCGATCCCTTGGCATTACCTATACCACATATTGCCTTGAATCGGATTATGTCAATTTGCAAAATCTGGCATCCAACCAGATTAGCTCGGCATTGTGCCTGACTGTCTTTTTTGTACCGGTAATCATGCGTACTCGCATGCAGACTAATACGCTTCCATCGGAAACGGAACTGGAAGATACCTCAGGAAAAAAATTTATTGTTATTCATGAAAATAAAAATTCTATTATTGTACCCACAGCGCCCGTGTCGATTACCCATCTTATATCTCGCTTCAAAAGCTCCGAACTGGCAGGGTTTATAATTGACCTGTGCTATATCAGCCCTTCATCAGAAGAATGGCAACAATTGTTTACAGCCTACAACGAATCGGAAGCAATTACCGGAGCTACACAATTTAATTTTTTCACAAAGTTGCGTTAGTATCTCCCTTTTTGACTTAAACATAAGACATATTAACCTGATCAATGATAATTTGTCACTTTCCAAAATAAATATTCAAGAAAATGACACACTGTCCGAAAGATATAATACATACGCCAAGCTCGATCGCTTGACTATGTGATTTCAACCTGTAACTCTGGACAAATTAGAATGAGCATCAGATTAAAACTATTACTTATCGCATCAGTATGCCTGGTAATCGCCTTTCTTGCATTCATGTATCAGGAATTTCATGCACAGGAACAACTCCTCACACTAAACATAGAAAACATACTCGACAATATCCAGGATGATTTTTACCTCCAACTTGACAGAGATATACGCGTACTCTCTGTAGCCAGAGATATGTTTATACGTGATGAGAATATCAAAAAAATCTATCAACAGAAAAACCGCGAGCAGTTATATGAATATACATATCCACTCTACAACGAATTGAAAGAAAAATATGATATCACGCATATTTATTTTCAATTACCGGACAGCAAAACATTCTTACGTGTTCATAATAAAAATATATATGATGATTTGACCGACCGAATCACATTTCGTATCGCACAGGTCACTAAAGAAAACGCTGAGGGACTTGAGATTGGGAAAACAGCATTCGCCCTGCGCGTTGTAGGCCCATATTACGACAACGATGAACTGATTGGATATGTCGAGTTCGGCCAGGAAATCAATCATTTTCTTGCCGAAATGAAAGAGGAACACGATCTTATAAAAAATATCGCTATAATCGTTAACAAAGATTACCTTAATCACGAAGATTGGGCTTCCGAGTGCGCCGTTAACAACCAACCAGACACATGGGATTCCTTCAAAGATTACGTGATTGTTGCATCGTTAAACAATGATTTCCAGCAAATAACATCCTTTATTAGTAAAAGTTATATTGATTTTATAGATGACAAATCCCATCTTCTTGAAAACACAACTTATAATCAAAATCCATACAGCATCGGGGCATTCCCTCTCTACCGGGCTGATAATAAAATGGTCGGGGCTATTATATGCGATATGGATACTTCAAAATATGTTGCCCTCAGGAAAGCTACCTTACGTAGCCAAATCGCTGTTTTTTCTTTCATTTTGCTCTTTTTTCTGCTTATCGTCTACCATACGATCAACCACTCATTCATAAAACCGGTCTTTGAACTTGCGGCAACAGCACAACGAATCTCCGCCGATGGTGACCTGTCAGTTCGCAGTTCTATTGTATCACATGACGAAATCGGGCGTTTAGCAAGTGCGTTTAATAAAATGACTGACGACCTGAGTATGAAGACTGTCAGCAAACGTTATCTTGATGAAATTTTTCATAGTATGGTCGATCCGCTTCTTGTAACCGATACACACGGCATTATTACTTCTACAAATAAAGCTGTGTGCAATTTGCTTGCATACAGCCCTGAAGATATGATCGGAAAACATATTTCTGAAATTATTGAAGATCCCGAGGTTCTTTCACGAATAATGGAACTATCAAAGTACAACTCCGCTAGAACAATCACCTCTCAGTGCATGTATACTACTTCAAAAAACGACTTGATTCCCATGTTTATATCCTGCTCCATTTTATCCAATGCATATAATCAGGTTAACGGTTTGATTATAAGCGGAAAAGATATGATTGATCTCACACGCACTGAACTATTACTGCATAACGAAAAAGAGTTTTTGCAGCATGTTATAGACGCCATCCCAGCACCAATTTTTGTAAAAGATATCGAAGGTATCTATAAAGGATGTAATCAGGCATTTGAAAAATTCACCGGTATGCCTAAAGAAGATATCATAGAGCACACGATATATGACGTAATTTCGAAGGAAAAAGCGGATATTTTTAACGAAATGGATGTCGCAATATTTGTCGACCCAAAGACACGAAGTATTGAAAAAACAGTTAAATTTGCCGACAATTCCATACACGACATTGTCTTTCACAAATCGCCCTACTGGACAAACAGCGGTGATTTGGCAGGTCTCGTAGGGGTCATATTCGATATTACGCAATTAAAACGTGTCGAACAGGAATTACGAAAATTTAAAGTTTTATCCGATAATGCCAATTACGGTGTAACTATCATCAATACTGACGGGTGTATTCAATACATCAACAATTATATGGCTAACATTCACGGCTATAAAGCACACGATCTTTTAGGACATAATATACGTATTTTTTTCGATGCTGAACAATATAAAACTTACCAAAAGATTCATGACAGGCTTTTACATGACGGCGATCTCAGAGCAGACGAACTATGGCATACCAAATCTGATGGAACCGCATTCCCTGTATTATCCAATTATGTACTTATCAAAGACGAACTGGATAAACCTTTATTTATTACCATAAGCGCTATGGATGTCAGCGAAGAAAGAAAAATGAAAGAAGAACTGCTCAAAGCTGTGAAACTTGAATCCATAGGACTGCTGGCAGGGGGTATCGGGCACGATTTCAATAACCTGCTTACCGCTATACTCGGTAACGTCGCTATGGCACAAATGGATATACCTCCGGAAAATCCGGTTTTTGAATTACTGACCAACATAGAAAACGCCTCGAAACGCGCACAAGACCTCAGCCAGCAACTCCTGACCTTCTCAAAAGGCGGGGCTCCGGTTAAACAAACGGCATCAATAGAAACTATTATTAAAGATTCCGTTGCTTTTACCCTAAAAGGCACAAATGTAAAATGCGAATTCGATTTTCCAGATCAAATAAATGCAGTAACTGTTGACAAGGGTCAAATTAGCCAGGTCATTAATAATTTGGCTATCAACGCAGTACAAGCTATGCCAAAAGGCGGTACTATTACTGTAACTTGCGATAATGTGACTATTTCTACGGAACATCCTCACTTACGACAGGGGACATATGTACGGATCTCAGTTAAAGATCAGGGACACGGTATCAGCAAACAACAGATAGAAAAAATCTTCGATCCATATTTCACCACAAAAAAAGAAGGTAACGGCCTTGGACTGGCAACCTGTTACTCTATTATAAAAAAGCATAACGGCCATATTTCTGTTGAATCAGAAGCAGGTGAAGGCGCCTGTTTCAATATCTACCTTCCATCAGACACTGAGAAAATTCTTAGAACGCAACCTAAAAAAGAAACCATCTTTTCAGGACAGGGCAAGATACTCATTATGGATGATGAAGACATCGTACGCCATACCATAGGTCAAATAGTCAAACGATTGGGATATGAAGTAAGCTACGCGGTTGACGGCGCTGAAGCAATCACTCTTTATCGACAGGCACAAGACAGTGGTACTCCTTTTGCCGCTGTTATTATGGATTTGACTATTCCCGGAGGGATGGGTGGCAAAGATGCTATCAGAGAACTACATAAAATCGACCCAAATGTATGTGCTGTTGTTGCAAGCGGCTACTGCAACGATCCGGTAATGTCTAACCATAAAAAATACGGGTTCAGATCTGTAGTAAAAAAACCGGTATCAATTCAAGACTTAAGCGCATCACTGCATGAAGCGCTTACCTCAATACCAATAATGTAACTATTGTATTCCAAAATAATCTACACAAATCGGACACATCTGTGTTATAAGAACAATACAGCATAACCTGTTTAAAAAGATTCAATCTTCAATCAAAATAGCAAGTCAGGAGAAAGATCTGATGTATGAGATATTACAGACCTCGTTTTATAACAATACAATATTCGATTACATTTTATCCGCCATTGTACTGATAGGATGCATAATCGGTATCAAACTGTTCAGAAAAATTGTTATAAAAGCCGCCGAGGAATTCGCGAAAAAGACAGCAACCTTGCTTGACGATTTTCTGGTATTGCTATTTGTCAAAAACATTTTGCCCCTGCTGTATTTTTTCGCGTTTTATATCGCTGCAGATATGCTCACCCTGCCAGAAGGCACCGCATACGCCATCAATGTTACCATGATCGTTACTCTGACATACACGGCTGTACGCCTTGTCAACATGGTCGTCAATTATCTTTTTAAAAATGTTTTTATAAAAAACGAACCGGAATTTTCAAAACAAACAATGCTCAAAGGGATTATGCCAGCTGTTCGCACCCTTGTATGGGTTCTTGGCATTCTTTTTATGCTCGACAATCTCGGATTCAAGATAACTACGGTCATCGCCGGTCTGGGTATTGGTGGTGTCGCTGTCGCTCTGGCAAGTCAAACAATTCTTGGCGATTTATTCTGCTATTTTGCTATCTTATTCGACCAACCATTTGTTCTCTGCGACTTTATTATCATCGGAGAATACATGGGAACAATCGAACATATAGGTATCAAAACTACCCGTATCCGTAGTCTGGGGGGAGAACAACTGGTTTTTTCAAATAGCGACCTTACCAATTCACGGGTCAGGAATTATAAAAGAATGAATTCACGACGGGTATTGTTCCAGTTTGGTGTTACGTATCAAACATCAATGGAACAACTAAAAGAAATCCCCCCGATAGTCAAAGATATTGTAACATCTCTGGAGAATACCACATTCGACCGAGCACATTTTTATAAGTTCGGCGATTCGAGCCTCGTGTTTGAAGTGGTTTATTATGTATTGAGCAGCGATTACAATGTCTATATGGATACACAGCAAAGTATAAATTTCGCACTCAAAGAAAAACTCGAAGATCACGACATCGAATTCGCTTACCCGACACAAACCCTGTATGTAAACACGATCAATTCAGCCACCTGAAAAATCTTTTGGATCAATCAGCAGGTTTGATAGATATGATCTTTGGATCAGTGCTGAGGCGGTCAATCAAATCCGCAATGGATTCACCGGAAATAATACGCGCCCGAACAGTATCGGAATCATATTGCGACATAAATTCCAGATAGTTGATGCTGTAAAATTGGTTTCTTTCAAACTCACTTGTATCAGTTCTAAACTCTATGATCACTTCTCTTGACCACGGCTCGTCGCCATTTTTAGACGCAGCATCATTAGCGCATCCGGTAAAAAAGGTGAAAGCCAATAGCATCAACGTTACACAGGCTATAGTAGAACGTAAAATACTCATAGGATACTCCTTCTTCTTGATAATGTTTGGTTGAACGTTAGGTGCAAAAATAAAAATAAAGCGTAACAAACACTGGTATTGTCACAATAGAAACAATATAACTCCAAAATATCGTTGCGCCAATCAATCGGTAATCAGCCTCCTCTTTACGGGCAATTAACGGCAAGGTTGAAGCCGAGGGCACACAGGCTTCCAGTAAAAACAAAACAGCGAAATCATGGGGAATCTTAAATACAATTATAATTCCAAGAACAATCAATGGTATCACTAACAATTTCAAAGCTGTTATCTTGGCTATGGTCAACGGATGCGCAGGTTTCTTAGAACGATAATTGAGCAGGATAACACCGCCTATGACAATCATCACCAAAGGGATAGTCGTTTTTCCAAGCATTTCCATACTGGCTACAACCGGTTTGGGGACATACACATGCCACCCTGTCCCGACAAGGAACAATGATACGATTACCGCGATCACCGGGTTACTAAACAATGTGCGCCACTTGAACGTAAATCCCTTGTCCTTACGTAATACATGAGGGCTTACCGCAAACATCGCTGTTGTAAACGGTACATTGAAAATAAATAAATACAAAAATATCCTGCTCTGGTCCGACTCGCCAAACAAAGTGGATATCAGTGGCAGCGGTATATATACCGCGTTTTGAAACGTCACCAAAAGCGAAAATTCGCCCTTTTCAACGATAGACCGATCTAACTTCAAATAAAATCTCGCTACCAAATATGAACCGACCAGCAATATTACACACGCCAAAGGCAACCAAAACAGATTCATCAGGTTGCCTATAGAGATATTATGCGTAATATGCACAAATACGTAACATGGAAACGTAACTTCCATTACCAGTCGGCTCAAGGTCAACATCGAATTTTCACCTATCAACCCCCGGCGCAAACCCCAAAAACCGATCAGGCCTATCAGAGCAATCTGTATCATCAACGATAACGTATCATAAAAAACCACAGATGGATTCATTTCTCTATACCTTTTATGTAGTGCATTGCCCTTAGCAAATATCAATACAACCTACCACCGTTACTACTCAATTGCAATCAAAAACATCCTGCCCATATATCAAGTTGCTTATTCTCATTATTTTTATTAAACATTTTTTATTTTTTTTGGCTTAATATTTGTTACCAAGATCACATAATATCCTTTTCATTTTTTATTTATTTTGACATAATTATGTTTTATTTCCACACAACCTACTCATAATCAGAAAACTTCTCACAACAATCTATCAAACAATTAGTTATCCATTTGATAAAATGTTTTTTATATTTCTTTTAGCTCCTATTTACCAATAATATATTACAACCTATTGCTACGGCTTCTCTTATATTATTTTTATTATTTTTAATATTTTAGTTGATTTTTGTTTATTACATTTGATATCATTTTTGATTATTCATCAAAGAATCATTGTCAAATGAACCCTTCACGAAAGGAGGAATAAGTGCAATTTGTGAATAACACTCTAAAAGAGGAGGATATAACCATGAAAAAAACAATATGGTGCATGACTCTTCTAATTTGTTTTGGGGTCCTGACACAAACAGCTTTTGCATTACCACTGCCTGATTTGACAAGTCCATGTCCTATTAAAGGCGAATCTGAATTTATCAAAGGCGGTGGTACTACAGGGTTAACTACCTATGTTGACTGGATGGTATGCAATGGTGATATGACTACCCATATTGACAATTCAAAATTTGTTTTTTCTGAGATAGAAGGAAGCCCGGGCACCTACAGAGGGAGTATTACAGGTTATCGGAATTCAACCTACTATTATTATTATCAAATAGAAAATCCTCTACCAGGCATAAACACGACTACTCTATCTACACTATCGCTGGACATAGATCCCATGCTTATTGTGAGCGCAGGCTATATTTTAGGGGCAGACATTGACATAGATTTAACAAATCCTTCAACAAGCGCCGTGGAACTGCATAATATTACCGGTGAATATGAAGCCAGCGGAGCTAGTTTGGTCGTTCCCAGTACAAGCTCATTCGATGATACATCTGTTCCTCAAAACCAGACATGGAGCTTCAGCCCTGAAATACCTTTGGGTGACGAAAGTGTCATATTGTTCTTGACCTGCTATTATCCACCTATGTACAGTCAAGCTACAATACTCAATGGAGCAATAGGATACGATGGACAACTGCCCATCCCGACTACGGATTTTCCTATAATCCCAGAACCGACATCGTTGTTTCTATTACTGAGTGCCATTGGCACTATCTTTTTCATTAGGAAGAGGCAATAGCCCTCAAAAGATAAGGCCTCCTGCTTAACTCCATAACCCCTTGTAGGAGGCCTTGTTTTATTCCACATAAAAAATTTTATCCACAGCACATTTTTTTATTGTACGATCAGAATAAAAACATTTAAAATACCGTCAAATGTTTTACTTTTTTCTGACGTAGTGGCCTGTTATGCCGCTTTTTATCTTAAAATAAGGTTATTTTACCATGGTTCTGAAATGGAATATATCTCGGAAGAACACGTTTAATGACAAAATTAAACAAGTTACACAAATTTATGATGAAGTTGACCGTCAAATAGCTTCATTGAAAAAAGCAACGGGAATCACCTGTAAACCGGGATGCGGGCATTGCTGTGAAAACCCCCACGTCTATACCACTGTCCTTGAGGTTTTACCCATAGCAAAAAAACTCTGGAAATCCGGCAAGGCAACTCAGATTCTTGAGCGATTGGATACAATGGATGCTCTATCACACTGTATTTTTTATCAACCATCGCATATAACCGGCAACGGACACTGCTCCATTTATAAACACAGAATGCTTATATGCAGGTTGTTCGGTTTTTCTGCAAAACGCAATAAATATAATAAATCCATGTTTGTAACCTGCTCCTCCATAAAAAAAATATATCCGCATATTATCGAACAGCTAAACTCCGAATCCAATACCATTCCCCTACCGTCGATCAGCGAACTATCACGCAAACTCAGTTGTATCGACCCATATCAGGGCAGCGAACAATTGCACATCAATCAGGCAATAAAAATATCCTTGGAAAAAGCTGGATTCATGCTACAATTGCAATATCACAACCGTCTTGGTTCCAAGTTTATTCGTTTATACAATACGATTCGGTATGGTATGCTCCGTTTATACAAACAATTGGAGCTTGCTATATTCGGACGATTTCGTATAAAACGTGGCTTTTGAATTTTCAACCTAACATAAGGAGTTATAATATGAAACGATCATTGCTGTTCATTTTAATACCCGTGCTATTGATAGCATTACTTGCACCTGCTAATGCATTCAGCCAAAGCCAACGAACAACAAAGAGAAACTTTGTCTTGAAACAACAAGATAATGAAAGCGAAATTCAACCAACCGAGCGAAAATCCGAGCAAAGATCTATTAAAAAACGCGAGAGTTATCAGAAAATGCAGCGTTCATGGGATAGAAAAAATCAACCTGAACAGGATAATGATTCCTCATTTTACAATAAATTGCAAAAACCGTCCAGATATCAAAGATCAATCAAAGAACGCGAACAACGACAAAAAAGACAGCGCAGACGCTCATCTCAAGAAACTACTCTCAGCGATAACGAATAATCCATATATTTTCTTTTCTCTAAACGGATAAAGCTTTTCTTTGCTTTGTCCGTTTTTTATTTAACTCACAATCACTATACCCGATAACTAAACAAATTAAGATCTTTACCTTATATAAATTTTCCCATTTATTGTAAAAATCCACTTTATTATAAAAATTTTTCAACATTGCCTCATTTTCTGTATCTAACTTCCAATCGTAACCATACAACAAGGAGTCAGATATGAAACGATTAAAAGCTATAATAACCCTTACACTCTGCATAACTGTATCACTATTGAGTAAAGGAGGTTTTGCCGTGCTACTTGAATCTAAATCACTTGAAATAGGAACTCCTATTGTCAATTTCAATCTAAAAGGGACGGATGGAAACAATTACACGCCAGACAACTTTAAAGATGCCAAATCAATTGTACTTGTTGTCACCTGCAACCACTGTCCATACGCAAAAGCGTCATGGCCTCTTTTGATTGACCTGCAAAACAAATTTAAAGAAAAAGGTGTGCAGTTTGTGGCAGTCAACCCCAATGACTCGGATGCTTATCCTGAAGATAGCTATGAAAGCATGATTGAATTTGAAAAAAAATTGGGGATAAATTTTCCGTACTTGCGTGACAAAACACAGGAAGTTGCACGTTCCCTTCAAGCTGTATGTACTCCAGATATTTATGTATACGACCAAGACCGAAAACTCTATTATCATGGTCGAGTCAACGACAACTGGCAAAATCCAGACAAAGTTACAGAACGCAATCTGGAAGATGCACTCAACAGCTTGATTAATAACAAACCAGCTCCAAAAGACCAACCACCATCAATGGGTTGTTCTATAAAATGGCTTGATGAATAAGCATATTCAATATACTAACAAAAAAGCACGCTAACACATTTTTGAGCGTGCTTTTTTGTTCACAATATCCTCAATTAGTCTCAATTTTTGCCGATATATATGATGATATTACACTATAAGATAACGATTCCATGAACATCTCAAGATGCAGGTGTTATGTAATTGCTTCGATTATATATAGATAAATTATTTACATATGTACAAAAATTACGGGAGGATATCATGGACCATTTTACTCAGGAAGATGTGGACAAAATGATACAGGAAGCTGCTCAGGCTGCTAAACAAAAAAAAGTTGGAGGAACTCCACAAGCATCCACTGAAAAAAAGGCTTCCGCTGATCCCGTGGCAGCAGCTATGGCTGAAGTTCAAAAGGATACTCCAAAAAAGGCGGAGGCTGCTCCTAAGCCTGATGCTAAGACTGATGAAGATCCCGTGGCGGCAGCTATGGCAGCGGCTTTGGATGATTCTCCAAAAAAAGCAGATGCAACTCCTCAGCCTGATGCTAAGACTGATGATGATCCTGTGGCGGCAGCTATGGCAGCGGCTTTGGATGATTCTCCAAAAAAGGCAGATGCAACTCCTCAGCCTGATGCTAAGACTGATGATGATCCTGTGGCGGCAGCTATGGCAGCGGCTTTGGATGATTCTCCAAAAAAGGCAGATGCAACTCCTCAGCCTGATGCTAAGACTGATGATGATCCTGTGGCAGCAGCTATGGCAGCGGCTTTGGATGATTCTCCAAAAAAGGCAGATGCAACTCCTCAGCCTGATGCTAAGACTGATGATGATCCCGTAGCGGCAGCTATGGCAGCGGCTTTGGATGATTCTCCAAAAAAGGCAGATGCAACTCCTCAGCCTGATGCTAATACTGATGATGATCCCGTAGCGGCAGCTATGGCAGAGGCTTTGGATGATTCTCCAAAAAAGGCAGATGCAACTCCTCAGCCTGATGCTAATACTGATGATGATCCCGTAGCGGCAGCTATGGCAGCGGCTTTGGATGATTCTCCAAAAAAGGCAGATGCGCCTCCTCAGCCTGATGCTAAAACTGATGATGATCCTGTAGCGGCAGCTATGGCAGAAGCTTTGGACGATTCTCCAAAAAAGGCAGATGCAACTCCTCAGCCTGATGCTAAAACTGATGATGATCCTGTAGCGGCAGCTATGGCAGAAGCTTTGGACGATTCTCCAAAAAAGGCAGATGCAACTCCTCAGCCTGATGCCAAAACTGATGATGATCCCGTAGCGGCAGCTATGGCAGAGTCTCAGAACGACATCTCAGAACCAGATATATCTGAAACGACATTTGATCAGGACCAATCAATTGCTGATGAACTGAATAGCATAGATCAATCATTGGACAATATTGATGAAGAGATTGCAGCTGAGGCAACACTGTCTGCTGGACTACCATCATTTGAAGATATACCACAAACACCAACATCATCCAAAGATGGTCTGGTTACCGGGCTGTCAACAGGAGAGCAAGTGAGCATGAAAACGCAAATTAACGATAAGGAACTCTATCCGTTCCTTGTGCATGTTATCGATGAGCTTGCACAGACAAAAGTCGAGCTTGCGAAATTGCAAGTAGCGCTTGAAATGGAAAAGCTGAAGAATCAGGCAAACCAATTTTTTGCCGATAAGTAATTTTTATTAAAAAGATACTTTCGGAGCTTGTTTTGCTCCTTCATCTATTTCAAAATACGGTAGCTGTTCCGCTCCTACCCATGGTGCGTAAAACCTACCGGGAATCCGTCTGATATAGGTATTAAACCGTTTGACTGCTTCATTGTACCGCCGTCGTTCCACCGCTATGCGGTTTTCTGTTCCTGCCAATTCATCTTGCAAACGCATAAAATTTTGATTCGCCTGGAGTTGTGGATACCGTTCAACCACGACCATTAGTCTGCTTAACGCACTGGACAAAGACTGGTTGGCTTCTATTTTCTCAGATATCGAACCCGCTTGTGCCACTTTTGAACGCGCGTTCGTAACTTCTACAAACACTTCTTTTTCATGCGCGGCATACCCTTTTACTGTCTCAACCAGATTAGGAATAAGATCAAATCGTCGTTGCAACACATTTTCAACCTGCGCCCAAGATGCTTTAACCGTTTCCTCAAGGGTAATTATTTTATTCATACCAGATACAATATTGATTGCTGCTATTACTACCAGTGCAACAATCGCTATAAGAAATATCTTCATACCTTTAGACATATTTATACTCCTTGCATTGTTTTAAACACAACTTCACGACTCTTACCATGACCGTGATGCACCACCTCCACCACTTGAGCCGCCGCCAAATCCTCCGAATCCACCGCCGAATCCACTTCCGCCGAACCCACCAAACTGATTGAAACCACCTCGTTGACCGCTTGACCAATAAGCACCACGCATCATACTGCCAAATAATAAATACTGCAACAAGCCAAAACGACTGCTAACGACAATCAACATAAACAGCAAAAAAAAGATTCCCTTGAATATTTTTACTAAGCCCGATGACTTTGAAGGGTCATGAATTGGAGATACCTCTGGGAACTCGCTGATATTTATGTTATTTGCAGAAGCTATCTGGTTGATAATTGCTACTGTTCCAGTATATATTCCCTGGCTATACCACTCACTTTTGAAAAAAGGGATCATTTTATCGAGGATAACACCGCAGATACCATCAGTTAAAAGAGGTTCAAGCCCATATCCAACCTCAATACGCGCCCGGCGTTCTTTTATCGCCACCACAAGGAGCACACCGTTATCTTTGTCCTTTTTGCCGATTTTCCATGTATTGAAGGTACGCACTGCAAAATCTTCTATCGTATCTCCTTCAAGATCTAACATGGTGAGTACAGCGACTTCAGCCCCGGTCTTTTCCTCCAAACCAGCTATAAACCGGCTGAGTTTCTGCTGGTGAGCGGGTTCTATTACTCCTGCAAAATCATTAATATAGCTCTGATACTTCGGTACACTAACTGCATGGGCGAGAACGGTGGACAAAAAAGTCACCATAAGCGACATAAGTAATACAACGTTTACGGTAACGCTACGTTTCATGAATGCCCCTCTACCTTAAGCTGATCGATACGATTAGTCAAAACCTCCAGCTGCAACAGATATTCCCCAAAGAGATCGTCCATTTCACGCCAGAGTACCTTATCCATGCCTTTTTTATCTTTCAGGAGATCATAAAACACCTGACCGTCAAAATTATAGACGCTATTGACCTTCAAGACAATTTCCTCATTTAATTCCGGTACCGGCACATCAGCCAACCGCAGTAAACTGCGAAAAATGGCAAACGTGCTGTTAAACGAGGTGACTATTGCTTTCTTCATCATTTTTTTATCGCCGCCATATTCAAGATACAACTGGCGTAATCTTACAATCTGGCTTTTGAGCTGCTGCTCGCATTGTAACCGAAGGTTTTCTTTTGGAATCTTCAATTCCGAAAAAATCTTCTGACCATATATTGTTCTATGATTTTCTTTTATTTCAAGAAATTCAATAGGAAACGTATCAAGAGATGATTTTATATGTTCAAGTGTCAAAAACAGTGGTGCCACAATTCTGTTTTTCTTTGCATGTTTGATAGGACGCAAACTATTGCGCAACGTTTCAACCTTCAGCTCGTTAAAAACACATAGAAGATTGATATCCGACACTTTAGGAATAAAATTTGATGTCACAGCACTTCCATAAATAGCTACAGAAAGAAGTTTTTTGCTATGCAATATCAGCAGTGACTCGCAAAATGATGTAATCGCGTCAGCCTGATCGGGTGGTATCTCTTTTTGGTTGATGTTAACTTTAACCATAAAACAACCCTCTTTCCCTTATAAACCTTTATCCGCTTGCGGAATGAGCCGGTCTTGCTGTTTTTTCTCTTTGGAACGGAACAACAATTTCCACGGATTCATTTTGATATCTTGTGTAAATAACTTCGCGTTTTGAGTCGTCATGCGTAAATTAGTGATAATAGCGTTGATTTCTTCTTTGTTTTCCGAAAGAAACGTACTGATTCCTGTCAACAGGGTATCGAACTTTTTAAGGGTATCAAAGAGATCTGTATTCAATTTATGCGAAAATTCATCCAGCGACACTATCATAGAATGTATATTTTCACGGTTATCATCAAGTATGCCATCCAGACGACCTAGTGTTCCGTCAACATTATCCAGTGTTCCACTTAACTTAGCTGACGCTACCTTAAGGTTATTTAATGTTTCTTCGATAGACTTATCTTCTTTGACTGCAGCGACAATTTCTTTCACATCCTTTGCGGTATAGGTCAACTCTTCGGTCAGGTCGCCAATATTCTCAACTGCACGGTGTACTTTCGGACCAAGTTTATCCAGCTCCATATCTTTGACTATCTGCGACAACTCCTGCACCGTAGTAAATAAATCATCAGGCGGCTTGTTGCCCGGATGCACTTGCTCCAAAGCCAACAACCTTTCGGTTGACGGCCCGGGTAGTATTTCCACATGCGGATATCCGGCTAACCCTTTTGAGGCAATACGAAACTGAGTCCCTTCTGTAAGACGTATCACTTCATTGATTTCAAGCGATACCTCGATTAAAAATTGTTCTTCCCCTGTCTTCGGATTCGCTGCAGTAACAATGTGCATTTCTTTGACTCGACCAACGTCTTTGCCCTTGTATTTCTCTACACCGGCAAACCATACCGGCGCGTTTTCACGCAAACCCGCTATGCTATCAAAGCGAACTTTAACGGTATATGGATTCTCAAGCCCTCCGGGCGGTTTAATGTTAAAAACCAACACTCCCAACAATGTTATTGCCAGTACAATAAAAATACCCGGAACTACTTCTTTACGGAACACATCAGCCACGGTCGGCAACTCCTTATATAGTACGGTGGTTATTCTTCATCGAATGCAGTCAAGCGTGACAAATAATCGTCTTTTGATCTGCGCAACGGTTCCGGCCCATCAGGCGCGCCGGATATAAACTGTGTAACATACGGATGTTTTGAGTTTTTTATATGATCGGGTGTACCGATATCAACCACTTTCCCTTTATATAACACCGCTATACGATCAGCAATGCGAAACGCACTTTTCATCTCATGGGTTACCACAATAGAGGTAATACCAAGCTTTTTGGTCAAATCCATAATCAGCTTATCCACAACCGACGCTGTAATCGGGTCAAGCCCCGCCCCGGGTTCGTCGTAAAACACTAACTCAGGGTCCATAGCTATCGCTCGTGCCAGTCCAACTCGTTTTTTCATGCCACCGCTTAGTTGCGACGGCATCAGATTTTCAAAACCGGTCAAACCAACCAGCTCAAGTTTCATCTTAACAATAATGCTAATGATTTTCGGATCAAGCTGCGTATGCTCAACCAACGGCAACGCCACGTTTTCGCCAACAGTCAGGGAATTAAGCAAAGCGCCGCTTTGGAACAACATACCGAACCGCTTGCGTACTTCCACCAGTTCGGATTCTTTCATTTCAGTGACGTTCTGCCCTTTGATGAAAATCTGCCCCGAATCGGGACGGGCAAGACATATTATATGCCGTAACAACGTACTTTTTCCACAACCGCTGCCACCCATAATCACCATGGTCTCACCTTGTTTAATGGTGAGATTGACATTATCGAGTACCCGTCGATTGTCATACATTTTTATAAGATTTTTTATTTCTATCATATTAGTATCTTTGACGCAATGTTCGATTTAAACGATAACATACGTAAACAAAGCCGTAAAAAAACTGTCCGCGGCTATAACAAAAATGAGCGAATTTACCACCGATTTCGTCGTACCTTTTCCAACTCCCTCAGCACCACCACTGACGATAAGCCCCTGATAACAGCCTATCATAGATATTATCATGGCAAATGAGAGGCTTTTTATCAAACCCGTGAAAACGTCTTTCAGCTTCAAAGCTTCCACGGTCAAATCTTTATAATAGGCAAAGCTCATATCCATTTTCATTGCGCTGATAAGGTATCCGCCTAAAATCCCGAGATAATCAGACATAATAGCAAGGCACGGCATCATAATCAACAACGCCAAAAACCGGGGCAATACCAGATAGCGGATCGGGTTAATACCCATTGTATCAAGAGCATCTATTTCCTCAGAAACCACCATGGTGCCCAGCTCAGCGGATATAGAAGCACCAACCCTACCGGCAACAACAATAGCGGTAATCAACGGACCGAGTTCACGTGTAAAACCTACACCAACCAGCCCTGCCACCCATACTTCCGCCCCAAAATCGGCAAGCGTGTATGTGGTCAACATAGCCAATGTCATACCGAGAAAAAGTGAAGTCACAGCTACAATCGGTATTGACTGCACACCCATAAGAAACATTTGCTCAAAAATCTGTTTACCCCGAAAGATTTTTCCGGGTTTCACAAGCCCCACAAGAAACAAACGTATCAATAGCCAATGCAGATACGCAAAACTGGTAATATGGTACAATGCGGTGTTAAGGGCGCCGCTGAATTTTTCTAACAAACCACCTGACCGGTTATTTTTTGATGTCATTGACCGCTTCCTCTACGGTAGCATAGATTTTGAATACATCGTCAAGTCTCGCTACCTCAAAAATATCCTTTATAGATTGATTGAGGGCGCATAAGCACATTATTCCTTTCTGACGGGTCATCTTCTGCAGACCTTCTATAAGTGTGGCAAGCCCGGAACTATCGATATATTTTACGTTTTCAAAATCAACAATTATTTTCTTAGCACCTTTAGTGATCTTTGATGTCAGTTGCTGGCGTAAGCCCGGAGAATTGTACAGATCGATTTCCCCTTCTATCTGGAAAATCACAATATCATCCTGTTCTTTGATCTGAATATGCATTCGGCCTCCTTGTCAGCACCGGCAATTACGGTGTGTTTTCTTGTGTACAGGTTTTGTCTTTATATTTTATCATTGTTAATACTGTTCCATTCGGGCGTGAGATATCGTAATCTACTTCATCCATAATTTTCTTAATAAAAAAAACACCCAGCCCTCCCGGCTTGACATCGTGTAATTTGCGCGGTTTTATAGTTTTCGGGTCGACTTTTTTGCCATAATCACGAATTTTAACTTCAAGATGGTCATCATGCAAGGTAATGGTAATGACTATTTTTTTATCCATACACCCCATATAACTGTGTTTTATGATATTTGTGAGTGATTCGTCAACAGCAAGTGTCACATCTTTACTTGTTTTTTCACTAAAACACATCAACATTGCTGACTGCAAAATCACCGACCGTACCAATTTCAGGTATTTGGGGTGACTGCATATCGATAATAGTATAGTGTTTTCGTCATGCTGTGCCACAGTTCGCTCCATGATTCATATATCCTGCTGAGACTAACGTTATATCATCATGCTGTGCTGTTGTTTTCGAAAAACCCTGCACCTCTGAAAAGATTGATTCCACCAGTTCCGCAGGTGTTTCTGTCTTTTTAGTAGCCATTTGCTTGAGGCGTTTTGCCCCGAACTCTTTATTATGGCTACCCCGAGCCTCAGTTATTCCATCTGTATAAAGAAGAAACATATCACCTTCCCGCAAAGGAAGCTCTTGTGATGTATATTTCACTGACGGCAAGATACCAAGCGGCGGTTGTTTTGCTCCCTGCATCCACTCTATACGCTGATGCGCACCATGTTTATTGATTTTTAACGGAGGTAAATGCCCCGCATTGGCGTAAGAAATGGTTTTTTCATCAAGATTAAACATCAAAATTGCAGATGTAACAAACATACCCAATGTACTTTCCTGACACAAAAGTTTGTTCACCTGCGTAAAAATTTGCGCGGGATCAAGAGTTGTTTGCGCAAAAAATCGAAGATTATTTATCATAGCCACCATAAACAATGCCGCTGGAACACCCTTTCCAGATACATCGCCTATAACCACCGCTATATGATTATCTTTCAGGAATAAAAAATCGTACAAATCACCACCAACCATACGTGCCGGCAGATTTTTCGCGCAACAACGTAACATATCGGTTGACGGTATTTTATGAGGTAAAATATTTTCCTGTATTTTTTGGGCAATCGCAAGTTCATCTTCGATCCGTTGCTGCCGTATACGGTACTCATGCGCCTTATAATTTTCGATCGCTACAGCAGCAATATTGGAAAACGCCCTGAACATAGGTAAATCACGATGTGAAAACGATTTTTTCTGCAATGGATTAAGCGCCTGCAAAATGCCGATCGTCTTATTTCGTACCCGTAGCGGCACACAAATAATCGATCTGGTTTTGAACCCGCTATGCTCATCAGGCTTACTGTAAAAACGCGGATCTTTTTCTGTATCAGGCACAACAACGGCTTTGCCCTCCTGCGCCACCCAACCGGCAATCCCCTGCCCCATTTTGAGACGAAACTTTTGCTTCAAAGATTTTCCCTTTGAACCCCTCGCCACTTCAAATACCAGCTCATTGGTTTCTTCGTCAATGAGCATCAGAGAGCTGGTCTGAGCATGCATTACCTTTTCAGCTGTACGCATGATAGTATTAAGGAGTTTATCCAGATTGGAATGTGTAGAGTTAATGATACTATTGATCCGGATTAACTTCTTATAGTTATCCAAACGTTCGCGCTGGAGATCGCACGTTCGCCGTAAACGACTGTTTTGTTTACGTAAATCTTTTGTTTCATGCATAGTGGCATCCAGAGTTGCGGGTGGAGTAGATGGTCTTATAATAAATATATTATAATCCAGATTTAATACTTTATATAACATATACCGCTATGTCAATTGCTTTTCAACCATACGTGGTAATCAATTTTATATTTGACATCACACAACCACAATGTTATTTCTTTAACAATGTAACACATACATCAACAAGAACAATATCATGGCTAAATGAAAAATATTTACACCTTGTATAAGTTTGGCTGTTTTTGTTTTCATCGTTCCAATATTTGAAATACGATTAAACATAAATTGAGGCTCATCTTTGAGAAACATAAAATTCCCCTATACTTAAAAAGCTATCATGACAGAAAATATTTGTTTGAAACGATTGCTTTTCAGAGACTATTATGGCAAACTGAGAAAATCGTTTGGTGTAACCCTATGAAACTGTATGTGGAGGTTGTGTGAAAAACATGTGTACCCAACAAACCGATTTAGATCAGTTATCCATCAACACTATCCGAATTTTATCGGTCGATGCCATTGAAAAAGCTAACTCAGGGCACCCGGGCTTACCGCTTGGCGCTGCGCCCATTCTGTATACCCTGTGGAAACGGTTTTTACATCATAACCCGCAAAATCCGCAATGGTTTAACCGTGACCGTTTCATTTTGTCGCCGGGTCACGGATCGGCATTGCTCTATGCATTGTTACACTTGAGTGGTTACGATATTTCTCTAGAAGATATAATCAATTTCCGCCAAATTGGCAGTAAGACGCCCGGGCATCCAGAATACGGGATTGTTCCCGGTGTGGAATGTACTACCGGTCCGCTCGGACAGGGATTTGCTACAGGCGTTGGTATGGCTATTGCCGAACAATATCTGGCTAAAACATTCAATAAGCCGGACTGCACACTGATCGATCACTTTACCTATGCTCTCGTCTCTGACGGTGACCTGATGGAAGGTATTTCGTATGAGGCCGCTTCCATGGCAGGACATCTGAAACTGGGCAAACTCATTTATTTATATGACGACAACGATATATCTATCGACGGTTCAACCGATATCACATTCACCGAAGACGTAGAAATGCGATTTAAATCTTGCGAATGGCAGGTGCTCAACGTCGATGACGGCAACGATATCGATGCCATAGAATCAGCCATCAGCAAAGCTAAGAAAAATCTAGACCAACCGTCGTTGATTATCATCCGTACCCATATAGGTTACGGAAGTCCGAAACAGGATACTCCCGGAGTGCACGGCGCACCGCTCGGTAAAGACGCGATCAAGGCAACTAAAGAATTTTACGGTTTTTCAACCGATAAAACATTTGAAGTTCCAGAAGAAGCCCAAAGGCACATGTCTGACGCTGTGGACAACGGTAAGAAACTTGAACAGGCGTGGAACACTCTTCTGGCACAGTACGAAAAATCATATCCGGAAGATGCCTCAGTGTTAAAATCACTCATGGCAGGATCGTTGCCCGACGGCTGGGATTCCGCTTTGAACAGCCTGAATTTCCCAACAGAAAAATCGGTAGCCACACGCGCCGCATCAGGAACAATCATGAATGCCATAGCGCAAAACTTGCCAACGTTCATGGGCGGGTCGGCAGATCTCGGATCATCGGTCAAAACAGTTTTAAAAGATGCAGGCGACCTCGATTGTAGCGCATCTACAAAAACAACCGGCCGCAACATGTATTTCGGTGTCCGTGAACATGCCATGGGCGCTGTTGTCAACGGTATGGCGTTGCACGGAGCCATGATTCCTTATTGTTCGACTTTCTTTGTATTTTCTGATTATATGCGCCCGGCAATCAGGCTGGCAGCCCTTATGAAAGTACATTCTATTTTTGTATTTTCACACGACAGTATTGGGCTTGGTGAAGATGGACCTACACATCAGCCGGTAGAACATCTGGTATCCCTGAGGGCAATGCCCGGCGTGGAAATACTTCGTCCTGCCGATGCCAACGAAACAATGGCGGCATGGAGATACGCTATCACTGCAAAAAGACCGGTGATACTGATTCTTTCACGTCAAAATTTACCTGTTTACAAGACAGATGCTTCTCTACTTGAAAAAGGCGCGTATGTCTTTTCCGAATCATCCGGTGACGTTCAAGGTATTGTAATTTCAAGCGGTTCAGAAGTACATCTGGCTGTCGAAGCACAAAAAAGACTGGCCGAGATAAACATATCCATACGAGTAGTATCTATGCCGTCATGGGAACTGTTCGACAAACAATCACAGGAATACAAAGACACTGTCCTTCCTCCCAACGTCACAAAACGTCTTGCTATCGAGGCAGGATGTACTTTCGGATGGGAACGTTATGTGGGTGCAGAAGGATCAGTTATCGGCATCGATACCTTTGGCGCGTCAGGGCCTGCGGAACAATTATTTGAACAATTCGGCATTACCACCGATCATATCTGTGCATGTATGGAGTCTATGCTCTCATCATAACAGAAACAACCGCAACCATGGAGGGAATCTCATGCAGGTTGGAATAATCGGACTGGGACGAATGGGCAAAAATATGGCTCGCCGTCTGAAAATCGGCGGTCACGACGTTGTTGTCTATAATAGAACTACATCAAAAGTTGACGATCTGGTCAGAGAAACCGGAGTGATCGGTACGCATACTTTGAAACAATTTGTCGATGCCTTATCCCCTAAACGGGTGATATGGATCATGCTTCCGGTTGGCGGCCCTATCGACGACCACATAGATCAATTGATCCCATTGCTTTCAAAAGAAGATATCATAGTCGAAGGCGGTAACAGTTTTTACAAAGATGATATCCGCCGCGCTGAACAACTCAAACCACACGGCATCCATTATCTTGATGCTGGTGTATCAGGCGGTATCTGGGGTTTGAAAGTGGGATACTGCACCATGGTCGGCGGCGATAAATCCGATTTTGATCATATCGAGCCACTACTTAAAACACTTGCTCCCGAAGATGGATACCTGCACTGCGGAGCAACCGGAGCCGGACATTTTGTCAAAATGGTACACAACGGTATCGAGTATGCTTTGATGGAAGCATACGGCGAAGGATTCGAGCTTATCAAGGCATCGCCATACGGTGATAAGCTTAACCTCAAAGATGTGGCGCACCTGTGGAATCAGGGCAGTGTGGTTCGATCATGGTTGCTGGAACTTCTCGAATCAGCGTTCGATAAAGATCCCGAACTGAACTCTATCACAGGATACGTAGAAGATTCCGGCGAAGGACGATGGACTGTACAGCAGGCAATCGATTTTGGCGTATCCGCAACGGCTATCGCTCATGCAGTATTCAAACGGTTCCAGTCGCGCCAGCAAAACGTTTTTTCAGATAAAGTCTTAGCCGCGTTACGAAACGAGTTTGGCGGACACGCTGTGGTCGAAACCGGTACACAAGCCAAATCAGGTGATACTATTGGCGCGGGCGGAGTTGAACCCGCACGCGCAGACGAAACAAAAACATCCTGAACCTGAAACAGAAAGAAAACACGTATGCCGCGTCCAAAAACGCATGTCACCATACGAGATGAGTTCTGTATCGAATCAAAAGCACAGCCGTGCGGTATGATTATCTTTGGCGCATCCGGAGACCTGACCAACCGTAAGCTGATACCATCTCTGTGCCATCTGATGTGCCACGGGTTGTTGCCGGAAACTTTTTTTATCATCGGTTGCGGTAGAACAGACTACACCGATGAGCAGTTTCGAAAATCGATTTCAGAAGGGCTTACTCGACTTGATGAAGAACACGCGACCCATTGTCACAGAAAATTTATCGATCATTGTTTTTATATTCAAGGCGATTATAAAGCTGATGATCTCTATATACAACTTAACGAACGACTTAACCAGCTCGATTCGTCATACGCCACAAGCGGCAATCATATTTTTTATCTATCTACACCACCCAATGTGTACGGACAAATTGTAGAACAACTAGGCAACCATAAATTGGTTACACAATCAGGTGACGAATCGCCGTGGACACGGGTTGTCGTAGAAAAACCGTTCGGTTTTGATCTCGAAAGCGCGCTTGAGCTGGACGCGAAGTTCCATACAGTCTTAAACGAAAAACAGTTATACAGGATCGATCATTATCTGGGCAAAGATACAGTACAGAATATTCTCATTTTCCGATTCGCAAACGCTATCTTTGAACCAATCTGGAACCGCCATTATATAGATCATGTACAGATCACCGCAGCCGAGTCGGTAGGGGTTGAGCATCGTGCAGGATATTTTGAGCAGGCAGGATTGTTGCGCGATATGTTCCAGAACCACATGCTCCAAATGCTGGCGCTGGTGGCTATGGAACCACCGGTATCTTTCGACGCCGATCATGTGCGCAACGAAAAAGTCAAACTTCTTGAATCGATAAGGCCTTTTTCAAAAAAATATTTGGATCAGCAAATCATTCGTGGTCAATACACTACCGGAATCCGTGACGGAATTCCAGTCAACGGATACCGCGACGAACCCGATGTCGACTCACACTCCATGACCGAAACATACGTTGCCGCCAAACTGATGATCGATAACTGGCGATGGCGCGATGTACCATTTTACCTCCGTTCCGGCAAACGGTTACCGAAAAAAACCAGCGAGATAGCAATAGTCTTTAAACAAATACCGTATTCGATCTTCGCGCCTATCCGTCCTGACGATTTCGCCAAAAACGTTCTTATCTTTCAGGTACAACCGGAAGAAGGGATTTCTCTTTCAATTCAGGCAAAACACCCGGGACCTAAGCTATGCATGAGTACCCTCAACATGGATTTCAACTGGCAGGAACTTTTTGGCGCGGATTTGCCGGAATCATACGAACGACTTCTGCTCGATTCCATGCTCGGCGATCAAACCCTGTTTGTGCGTCAGGACGATATGTCCGCAGCGTGGTCGTTGTTTACCCCAATTTTACGTGCATGGCAAGCCGATACTAATGGCGATTCTCTAAAATTTTATGAAGCGGCATCATCAGGTCCATACGAAGCGGACGAACTCTTGCGGCGCGATGGGCGTCAATGGCTTGAACATCAATTCTAAGAAAGGATACAGCTTGCATGGAGCCGGAGATACGACATTTTTCAACGATGGAACAACTCAATCAGGCAGTCGCTGTCAGCATGCTTGCTTTTGCCCATGAATGCGTACGCGATTACGGATTGTTTTCTGTTGCCCTTGCCGGAGGCAGTACTCCGCAAGGATTATATGAGTTACTTGCAAAACCGGAAGTTACAACTAAATTCCCCTTATTTAATACACATTTTTTCTGGGGAGATGAACGGTTCGTACCGCACGACGATCCCCAGAGCAACTTTTTTGCGGTAAAAGATAACCTTCTGGCAGACGTAGCACTACCGCGCGAAAATATTCATCCTATACAAACAGAAAATATATCGCCTGAAGAATCCGCTACTCTCTACGAATCTGAATTAAAAAAATATTTTTCTCAGGAAGAACTTGATCTCGATATCGATAATCCTGACGAACCGCTATTTGACGTCATGATTTTTGGAGTCGGCGCAGACGGGCATACCGCCTCACTGTTCCCCGCAAGTGAATCACTTGACGAAAAATCACGCTGGGTTGTTCCAGCGCGTGCACCACAAGGTGTTACTCCTCAACAACGCATTACGCTTACATATCCGCTCATAAACCGCTCAAGGCATGTGTACTTTCTGGCGTCAGGCGCATCGAAGTCAGATGTCGTGCATACTATCCTTGACGGTTCCGACGATTCAGCACACCGTTACCCCGCCGCACGGGTTGAGGCTCAGGATCGAATCATCTGGTTTTTACATGATATGTGACAACTTGGAATTGCAAATCTAAGATAGAGGTGCCGCTGTGGAATGGTATGAGTATTTATCCAGTCTATGCAAACAGAAAGACATAAGACAAAAAGATTTTTGTGCAAAATTTGATATTACTGATAGCCATGTAAGTAATATTTTTAATGGTAAAGCGTATCCATCTGAAGAATTATTAGAAAAAATATTAGATTACATTAAACCCACAGAAAAAGAGAAACAAGCAATTGTTGACAGTTATATAAAAGATAAATTTAAAGGCAATAATATTTTACTAAAATATTTCAGAAACAACTCCGCCAGCAATATACAACACTTAGAACTGTTTCCGTGGAATCATCTTAAAGATAACATTAATTCCCTGAAAACGAGCGGAACAGTGTTTACAACGATTGATAAAACCGGTTTGATCGCGACACAAAATCCAGACACACATAAAACGTATGTTATAGATACTAAACGCACACCACAACCAGACAATATAATAATCACCTATAACACCGAAAACCACACCCCTACAGTTGGCAAATTACAGAAAATCAGCAATAATGACGTATTAACAGGTGATTTTGGAGTTTTAGAGATTAAATATCCGTATGAGATTATAGGCGTTGTCCTTGAAATTCAGAAGATTGAAAAATACGTATGAAAGCGCATCCTGAAAAAATATAACCTGATTTTGGATGTGATAAATGCTATTGATTAAGGCTGACCATTTTGGATGTCATTCTCGCGAAAGCGGGAATCCATCTTGTGACAACATCTTATGAGGGTGGATTCCCGCTTTCGCGAGAATGACATGACAGGGAGGATACGCAGTTTAATCAGTTGTGATCATTGAATAGTTTGCACGTATATTTTTATTAATCAGTTTAGATTCTATTTGATTGGAAATCAATATTCACCCATTGGATGTCATTCTCGCGAAGGCGGGAATCCACCTTGTTCCAACATATTCTGAGGATGGATTCTCGCTTTCGCAAGAATGACATGACTGGGAGGATACGAAATTTAATGTACTACGATCATTGAAGAGCTTATATATTTTTCCAATAACAATATATAAACAAAACACACATCCAAACTGCAAGGAGATAGATGACTCCAACAACACGTATTCTAAGATCAATCGAAACCGACCCATGGTTTAATCTTGCTCTGGAAGATTTTTTTTTCTCTACGATCGCTCCTCATGAATGTTTGCTTCTGTTGTATGTCAATGACCCATCACTTCTTATGGGTAAAAATCAAAACCCCTGGATAGAATGTTCCGTGCCGTTACTGCAAACCGATAATATCCCTTTATGCAGAAGAATTTCAGGCGGAGGTACTGTATATCATGATACCGGCAACCTCAACTTTTCGTTTCTCATGGATAGAAAATTTTACGATTCTGAACATCAGTTCGGAATCATCCTTGACGCGTTATCACATCTCGGGATTGACGCGAAAATCAGCAACAGGCGTGATATAACAGTTCAATCGAAAAAGATTTCTGGTAACGCGTTTTGTGTTCGTAAAGATCGTGCCCTGCATCACGGTACACTTCTTATCAACGCCGACCTTTCCGCGTTGAACCGTTACCTGCTTCCTGTATCGAAAGATATAAGGACTCATGCAGTGCCGTCGCATCGATCGGAAGTCACGAACATTACTGAAATTGATCCTTCCATATCACAGGAAACAGTGATAGACGCGTTGTGCACAGCATTCAACAAAGCGTACAAGGGGGATAAAATGCCGTGCGCTATAGATAGGTCATCACTCTCAAAAACCGATCTGGTTGCGGTTGAAGAGCTGTATCAAAAAAATTGTTCATGGGAATGGATTTACGCCAGCACTCCCCGTTTTGACTTTTCAACTTCTCTTAACAATGTCAACACAAAAACCACATTTAATTTTTTCATAAAAAACGGTAAAATCGATAAATTAGATATAATTTCAGATAATTTAGATCCTACAACAAAGGATACTCTTGCTATAAGACTACAAGGATGTTACTTTACTCATAACGATATTTGTGACCGGATCAATAAAATTTCTACTATAAACAATGAATTGCAATATATATGTGATTTTATGCGAACAATACAAATTTGCTAAGCGCTGGAACCACAGGAGGATACCGTGGAACAAAACGAATTGCTATACATTGCAGAAACTATCCTTGATGATGTAAAGACCGCAATTTTATCTACAACCGACCGCCAGGGCGCATCACATATGCGATGGATGACACCAGTGTTCCTCAAAAACGATCCGGGCATACTATATTGTGTAACTTCACCTCATTTCCAAAAAGTTTTACAACTGCAAGACCAACCAATGGTGGAATGGATGATTCAGACACCGGCGCTTGATAAAATTGTCAATCTCAGCGGCGTTATTAATATTCTCGATAATCCTTCAATCAAAAATGAAGTTATGGAAGCGGTCGGAAAAAGATTGCAGACATTCTGGAAAATTAATCCGGAAACCGAATTTGTCGTGCTTGAAACTATCATTAATAAAGGTAGTTTATTTTTACCCATGAAATCACAAAAAGAACTTGTCTGTTTTTCATAGGAGGTCACTATGGGAACCACAAAAGATTTATCTAAATATGACAAAGTTTTTCTTATCAAGCTTCTTACCGATATGGTACTGATCCGTAGATTCGAAGAAAAATCTGCTCAAATGTACGGGCTTCAGAAAATAGGCGGGTTTTGCCATCTGTATATCGGACAGGAAGCGGTTGCTGTAGGATCTATCGCCGCACTTGATCTTTCTACCGATTATGTCCTCACCGGATACCGCGACCACGCTCATGCCCTTGCCTGCGGATTATCGCCCGATTCGGTCATGGCGGAACTTTTTGGGAAAGAAACCGGTTGTTCTCGCGGTAAAGGCGGTTCCATGCATCTGTTCGACGTTGAGCACAACATGCTTGGCGGAAATGGAATTGTCGGCGGACACATACCTGTCGCAACCGGAGTGGCATTCAAGATTGCCTACAACAAGGAAAACGGTGTCGTTTTGTGTTTCTTTGGTGACGGAGCTATCCATCAGGGGGCGTTTCACGAAAGCCTAAATATGGCTAAAATATGGAATTTGCCCATTTTGTATATCTGTGAAAATAATCAGTACGGTATGGGAACCATGTTCAAACGGGTATCATCGGTTGACGATTTTTCCGTTATGGCAAGTTCATACAGTATGCCAGGCAAACAGATAGACGGCATGGACGTGCTGACCGTTTATGATGAGGTAAGCGCTATGACCGAACACATCAGAAACCACAAGACTCCGGCATTCATGGAAATAAAAACATATCGCTACAAAGGGCATTCCATGAGCGATCCGGCTAAATACCGTACCAAAGACGAGCTGGAAGCGTACAAAAAGCTCGATCCTATAGTGATACTAAAAAACGATATGATAGATAACAACCTGTTGACCGAAGACGAATTCAAAGAGATCGACAAAGATTGCAAAGCTAAATCGGCTGAATCTGTCAAGTTTGCCGAAAACAGCAACGAACCGCCTTTGTCGTCACTCTATGAAGACGTGCTGGTCTGAAGGAGGATAGATATATGCCTGTGATCCAATATCGTGAAGCCTTGCGACAGGCAATGGATGAGGAAATGGCCCGTGATGAAACTGTGTTTCTCATGGGCGAAGAAGTTGCCCAGTACAACGGTGCGTATAAAGTAAGTAAAGGTTTGTTAGACAAATTTGGAGACCGACGCGTTATCGATACACCCATCACCGAACTGGGATTCACCGGTATCGGTACCGGCGCGGCAATGGCTGGTTTGCGCCCGATCGTTGAATGGATGACGCTCAACTTTGCCATTCTTGCCCTCGATCAGGTAATCAACAACGCGGCAAAGATGCTCTACATGTCGGGCGGCAAACTTAATATCCCTATCGTGTTCCGTGGACCGAACGGACCAGCGGAGTATCTGGCGTCACAACATTCTCAGGCGCTGCAAACAATGCTGGTGCACGTGCCGGGAATCAAGGTAGTTGCTCCGGCAACCCCTTATGATGCCAAAGGGTTGTTAAAGTCGGCAATACGCGACAACAATCCGGTTGTGGTGCTTGAAGCGGAGATGATGTACGCGTGGACAGGTGAAGTTCCGTCAGAGGAATTTTTGGTTCCTATTGGCGAAGCCGATATAAAGCGAGAAGGTACGGACGTATCAATCATCACTTATTCTAAACCATTGAAAATGGCAATGGAAGCGGCTGAACAACTGGCTCAACAAAATATTTCGGCGGAAATTGTCGATCTGCGGTCACTACGCCCGCTCGACGAAAAAACCATTTTTGAATCGGTCAGGAAAACAAATCGGGCAGTAATTGTCGACGAATCGTGGCCGATGGTAAGCGTTGCTTCGCATGTGGGGTATCTGATAAGCAGCCAGTGTTTCGATTATCTCGACGCTCCGGTAGAACTGGTTACCTCGGAAGACGTGCCTATGCCGTACAACCATTCGCTAGAGCTGGCAGCACAACCGTCGGTAGACAAAATCATCAAAGCAGTTAAAAAAGTTTTGTATATAGATTAGGAGGTTACTATGGCAGAAATACTGGTCATGCTGGCGTTGTCGCCTACCATGGAACAGGGAACACTCACCAAATGGCGCGTCAAACCAGGCGACACTATCGCCTCTGGCGACGTGCTGTGCGATGTGGAAACCGATAAAGCCACCATGGAATACGAAGCTACCTCCGATGGAACTATCCTCAAACTGTTGATGGACGAAGGCGGCAAAGCTGCTGTCGGCGACCCGATAGCCATCCTCGGCGAAGAAGGTGAAGATATTTCCGACGTGCTCGAAGAAGCAAAATCTATGGGCGGAGAAAAAAAGGAACCTCAGCAAGAGAAACAACCCGAACCTCAAGAACAGGAAGAAAAGCCTGCTGAAGATACCCAACCTGCTCCCCTACCTAAACCACAACAAACCGAGACACCAGACTATACACGTATCAAAGCATCGCCGCTGGCAAAAAAAATTGCCCAGCAAAAAGGGATCGATTTGGCGTCTGTTCATGGTTCAGGACCCGGCGGACGCATTATCAAAGAAGATCTGGAACACTTATCTGCCCGCCCGGCAGCAGCAATGCGCTCTACGGTATCTGACATGACTGATGAATCCATTCCGGTATCGGGTAAACGGGCGATTATTGCGCAGCGGTTATCGGAATCAAAATTTTCCGCACCGCATTATTATCTGAAAATATCCGCAGCGGTTGATAATCTGATTAACGCACGCGATCAGCTGAATAAATCTATAGAACATAAAATATCGTATAACGCGTTTCTGATAACGTTTGCAGCCCAGACAATTGCTCATCATCCAGTCATAAACTCATCGTGGCAGGGCGATAGCATCAAAAAACACGGTTCTATCGATATCGGTTTGGCAGTTGCACTTAACGATGGATTGATCACCCCGGTGGTACGAAATTGCGTAAACAAAGGAATTATGGCGATCAACTCCGAACTGGCAACACTGATCGATAAGGCTCACGACGGCGGTTTGACTCCGGAAGAGTATACCGGCGCGACGTTCACCATAAGTTCTCTGGGAATGTTTGGAATAGAAGAATTTACCGCTATCATTAACCCGCCCGCATCAAGTATACTTGCCGTGGGCGCAATGGAAAAACGACCTGTGGTTGGCGCGGGCGATATTGTTACTGTCCAAACTATGATGACTATGACGCTATCGTGCGATCATCGGGTCATTGACGGAGCAGTCGGCGCGGCATTCCTGCAGGATTTGAAACAGATTATCGAGTACCCGATACAGGTATTATATTGAATATTAACATCATAAGGAGTTTTCTATGAGTGATACATACGATTACGATGTCGCCATTATCGGCGCAGGGCCCGGCGGGTACGTTGCCGCTATACGCGCGTCACAGTTGGGTAAGAAAGTCGCTGTCATCGAACGGGATAAACTGGGCGGCGTGTGCCTGAACATCGGATGTATTCCCTCAAAAGCTCTTATCCATCAGGCGGAGATTTTTCGGCTCGGTATGAAAAATTTCAAAAGTTTCGGTATCACCGTCGACGCATCACAATTCGATTACAGCAAAGTATTTAAAAAATCACGTACCGCCGCGGATAAATTATCCAGAGGTGTCACGTTCCTCATGAAAAAAAATAATATCGAGGTAATCTCAGGACACGCAAAAATTGTCGATCCACATACCGTTTCTATCAACGACGACAAAAAAATCAGCGCAGACAACATTATCATAGCCACCGGTTCGTCTCCACGGTCTATCCCCAACTTTGAAGTGGACGAAACCACCGTGCTCACATCTAACGGAGCGCTGATGCTCGAACAACTGCCTAAACGACTTGCCATTCTGGGTAGCGGAGCTATCGGCTCGGAATTCGCACATATCATGAACTCGTTCGGCGTGGAAGTTCATCTGATCGAAATGCTCGACCGACTCGTACCTCTCGAAGACGACGACATGAGCAAAGTGCTGTTCGACTCGTTCAAACGTCGCGGCATAAAAATTTATCTGTCGCATAAAGCGGAATCTATGAAAAAATCCGATTCAGGCGTAACTCTATCACTCAAAGATAACGACAATAACGCGGTCGATATCGAAGTCGACCAAATCCTCGTCGCCGTAGGACGTAAACCTAATACCGATGATATCGGGCTGGACACAGTCGGTATCAACACCGAACGCGGGTTTATCCCAGTCGGCGACTACTACCGCACGTCGGTCGACTCGATCTTCGCTATCGGCGATGTAATCAATACCCCGCTGCTCGCTCACGTGGCGTCCAAAGAAGGCGAAATCGTCGCCGAATTTATCGCAGGAAAACAGGTGGAAACAAAAATCGATCCGCTCACAATCCCGTCCGCCGTCTACTGCGAACCGGAAATCGCCTCGTTCGGTTACAACGAACGGACAGCATCGGATGCCGGAATCGAATTCGACAAAGCCGTGTTCCCTATGCGCGGCGCAGGGAAAACCGTCGCGATAGATCAATCGGAAGGTATGGTCAAAATCCTGTTCAACCCGTCAACCAAAGAAATTCTGGGAGTTCATATCGTCGGGATACAGGCTACCGAACTGATCCACGAAGCTCTACTGGCTAAAAAATCAGAACTGCTCCCCGAAGATATCGCCACCATGATCCACGCACACCCCACCGTGTCAGAAGCGGTTATGGAAGCGTTTCGCGCGATAGAAGGATGGGCGGTTCATGCGTAGTCAGGCGTTTTTCTATGTACTTTTTTTATAAAAAAGTACCAAAAAAACAGATCGGATGGCGGTTCACCTCAACCTTTAGGAAAGGGTGGGCAAGGTTATTTTAATGCTATATCAACTATTTCTTTTTGCGAGTTATACGAGACATCAAGTCTTTCAAGAAAATAAGCTTTCACAAGTTTATATCTACCGGAGAGTTTATCATCAGCATTTTTTATATGTATTTGCAGTTGTTCTTCAATAAATTTATACGCCTCGATAATTATTTCTTTTTGCTCAACAAACATCTCATGATCTTCCGTAAAAAAATCAAGATATGATAGCATCGGAATTCCATCTTGATCTTCGCTAAAATACCTTCTAAAATGTTCTATTTGGTTACGTAATGTAGCATCACGATTTACGAACAATTCTGGTTGTTTATTGTAGATATTACAATAAAATCCAATCGTTTTGCATAAATGCTCTCCTATAACAATTCTAGGATACTTTGCTACCTTTGCTTCATTCCTATATGCATTAACGACACCTGCTCCATATATATCTGTTTTGATTTCATTCATTTCTGCACATACCCCAAAATCTATTGCTCCTCGTATTGCTATTCCTTGGGAAAATGAAAACATCATTATCCCAGAAACTATATTACAGATGTCTTTAAGAGATTCTAAAAAAATGATAATAAGAGAAGCTAAAGGAATTCTTTCTGTTTCTTCAAAATTTTTAATAAATGGTATTTTTAAAATTGCACTATCGGAAATAAACTGTATATCTATGCGTGAAATTTCAACCAAACTATCTGATTTATATAGATTTTTTGCGTTAAATTCTCTTATTAAATCTTCAATAATAGTCCTAAATTGCTTAACTTTAAAAAACGTTTCCTTTACAACACGCTTGAATATGTCATATTTCTCATTTAGCATAAGGGGAAGAGGGAGATCAAGTTGAGAAAATGTCTTACTTTGTCCAAGTATATCAAGCCAAACAATAATATAATCTTGTAGTAAAAGAATTTTTCCATCTTCCATTTTTATATTACAATACGCATTATAATTCCATTTTTTATTTTTCATATCACACCTTGTGCTAGATACTTAAAGAAATCATAATTCAAACAAACGCATTTGATCAGCGTTCAGATTGCTTCGTTGCTTTTCTCCTCGCAATGACATGTATAATCATACGTTTATATATTAATTGTAAGAATAATAAAATATAAAAATGATTTCATTTAAATTCATCTTGTTCACACACTTTGGCTGTGAAAACCGACATCTGATCCATTTTTTGGTACTTTTTTATAAAAAAAGTACATTGCTTTTAAATTCTATGCGGATAAGTGAGCGGATTAATCTTTGCGCGCGAATATTCACCATCAGATGTCATTCTCGCGAAAGCGGGAATCCACCTTGTGGCAACATTTTTTGAGGATGGATTCCCGCTTTCGCGAGAATGACATGACGGGGAGGAGAAGCGCTTAAAGTTCTACTATCATTGATGAGTTTTCTTGTATACCTTCAATCGATGAGCATAGATCACCATTACGAATGGTTTGCAAGGCAAACTCAAACTTGCTCAAGATATATACCACGTGACGAATTGATCGGCTACTCGCCATAGATGGCGGCGATGATCAGTCCTTCGAGGGGTGTTTGGATTAATCCGAGCAGTGTCCAGTATACAAGCACGGTCGGGGCTACGGTCATAAAGAAGTATGTCATGAGCATACCGGGTAGCATGCCGACTGCCCATACGCATAATCCATAGACCAATCCTTTAATCCATTTGTTGTTGCCGGGGATACCTTTTCTGAGTATTGCGTATACAATCGCGAGAATAATGTTCAAAATCAAACTTCCCAACATGAACATTAATCCCGGCGGGCCGTCCATAGGTTTCCAGACATTGGTAGGTTCTAGGGTATACACCCAGTTGAACACTCCGCCACAGGTGAGAGATCCTACGATCATATTAAAAACCGTAACAGCAACACCGGCAATCAAAATTTTTATACATTTCATGGTAGTACCCTTTCTGTGTTGAGTGTTTAGCTTACATATATCGAGGCATATCCTTTGTTTCCTGATAGTATGCTTCGAGTCCGATTTCTTTCATCCGTTGATTGATGGCAATCCATTTTTTGTGCAGGTGCGTATCAAAATTCGTGCGATCACATGGAAATGCATCGCATTGAAAGCAGAAATCAACCTTATTCTGAGCACAACATGCCAGGACAGAACAATTAGGATATTTACAATCGCCCTGCCTGCATCCTTTGCAATTGGCGTTACTTAAAAACGTTAAAAGTTCCTTAAACGCCGGATATTTTTTAAACACGGGCAGGAAATGGGAAAATCGGTCGGCGTAGCTGTCAAAAGAGTTCAACAGTCGTTTTAACTCCATGGCATGCTTACGGATGTCTCCATCTATATATGCCTGACATTTATTGCAATTCAAACCACACGGGGCAAGGTGTGTACATATTTCTTCATAGGTCATATATTACCTCCATATCCACCAGCAGTATAGTTTCTAATGGCTTAACACGCAATATTTTTGTTACGCACAGTATATTAGAAATTTGTTATTTGACTACACACAATATTTGCTGTATAATAGTAGACGCTTGAGAACACGCTGTTTTTGTCTACAAAAGGATATATGTGCTTTATGATGTTTAATCAACCGGAAGAAACTAACGATAATATATTGTCGCTTCATTTCAGGCGACAATTCCCTGACCTCAACGAGGAAAAGAAGCAGGAGCTTCATTTCAAAAAGTTGTTGTACAATGATGTAACCAAGCTCCCTACGCTACCTGTGATGTTCGATGCTATCCAGCGAATCCTCAACAAACAAGGCCAGATGGGTTTTCTATACGTTAACATCGTGCAGTACAGTATGCTCGAGCAAATGTACGGCTGGAGAAAGTTCGACTTTTTTATGAAAGAACTGGCATCAACGCTGGTTGATATACGCAATCGACTAATGCGCGTACCTGATGCTGTCTGTGAAGTGATGATCAAAGGCACGACTTTTATGCTCCTGTTATCTCCCCCACGGACAAAACGGCTCATGTTGCGTGACGATTTATCCGCCTTATGCAAACGTGTTGGCAAAGAATTTAACACCGAGCTCAAAAATCGGTTAGGTGAAGATGTATCGGACAAACTCGGCTGTTATTTCGGGTACTCTATCCTTGAAGACGATCCGACTCAGCGGCTGGAACGGTTGGTTTATAATGCGGTGGAAGACGCGCACCGCGGATCGCTCAACCTGAAAATCAAAGATGCAAAACGCAGGTCCTCCACGTTGCACAGTATTGTAACTCACAAGAAGATATCTACACTCTATCAGCCAATCCTCGACCTGAAAAACCGAAGGGTTATCGGATATGAAGCGTTGAATCGTGGTCCTAAAGGTGAATTTGAAAATCCTGATTACCTGTTCAGGCTAGCTTACGAGAACAACGCTGTGTGGGCGCTCGACCGGTTGTGCCGGATTCAGGCGTTCCGCGGAATCAAGAATCTAAAGGATTCGGAAAACATTTTTATCAATGTTGAGCCAGGAACTTTTGAAGACCCGCAGTTTTTCACTCGTGAAACACTGAGCGAGATGGAAAAAGCAGGTGTCAAACCTCAGCAGGTTGTTCTTGAGTTGACTGAGCGCAAGGCGATAGAAGATTTCGAGAATTTTAAAATAATTTTGAAAACCTTCAAAGAATCAGGGTTTAAAGTAGCAATAGACGATCTTGGAGCAGGTTACTCCGGTTTACAGATGCTCAGCGAGCTTTTGCCTGATTACATCGATTTCATCAAACTTGATATGAGTTTGATCCGCGATATCGATCAGCACGACTTCAAACAACAGATCATATCGTTCATGCTAAAACTAACGAAAGACATCTCCACGAACATCATTGTTGAGGGAATAGAAACCATGGATGAGCTGAGAACCGTAAATCAGCTGGGTATCCAGTTTGCACAGGGTTTTCTGTTTGCTTCGCCGAGCAAGACATTCGCATCGATCCCCGAATCGTTATATGACGAATTGTCAGAAAATTAATACAATCGGGCATTTGTCTATATCAGACCTAATACTGATTATTCCAGACCAATTATGAACCGCGCTCGCCTCATAGATAATTCAGGAATTTTTCAGAGAAAAAACTTGCAAAAAAGCGCAACCTTTACTACCCTCAAATGATAAATTTTAATGAAATAACCATGTAGCATATAAGGAGGAACAATTATGAGTAACGCACAGGTATATCACGATCTCGCGATAAAAACCGATTCCAAAATCGTCATGCTGGTCATGGACGGTTTGGGGGGTATTCCACTTCAGCCGGATGGCAAAACCGAATTGGAAACTGCTAAAACCCCCAACATAAACAAAATAGCACCTCACTCAACACTTGGATTGCTCGAGGCTGTAGCACCGGGGATTACTCCGGGTAGTGGCCCGGGGCATCTGGGGCTGTTCGGGTACGATCCGATCGAATCGAACATCGGACGCGGTGTTTTGTCCGCTCTGGGAATTAACTTCCCGCTCAAACACGGTGACTTATGTGCCCGCGTCAATTTCTGTACCATCGACAAAGACGGCAAAGTAACCGATCGTCGCGCAGGAAGAATTCCGACAGAAGAGAACCAGCGAATCGCTAAAAAAATCCTCGGTCAGATCAAAGTACCTGCCGGCATAGAATTTTTCTTTGAAACGGAAAAAGATCACCGCGCAGGACTCATTTTGCGAGGCAAAACTTTTTATGATAATATTTGCGATACTGATCCACAACGCACAGGACTCGAACCGCTCGAACCGGTAGCGGATGATCCGAAAGGCGCGGAAACAGCTGCTATTCTGAAAGACATTGTCTCACAGATAAAAACAATCCTTGCTGACGAAGAAAAAGCCAATATGGTGTTGCTCCGTGGTTTTGCGGAATACAAATCGTTCCCGTCAATCGAAGACAAATTCAAGATGAAATCGTTGGCTCTGGCTACGTATCCTATGTACCGCGGTCTTGCATCGTTGATCGGCATGGATGTCAACTGGGATATTTCTACCAAGGAAGAACAGCTTGACGAGCTACAGAAAAATTGGGATAAGTATGATTTCTTCTTCATCCATATCAAATATACAGACAGTGCAGGCGAAGACGGCGATTTTCAACGTAAAGTACAGGTTATCGAGCAAACTGATTCAATGATACCGCAAATCCTTAACCTGAAACCGGACGCATTTGTCATTACCTGCGACCACAGCACACCGGCAAAAATGAAAGCACACAGCTGGCATCGGATTCCGGCGTTGCTCTACTCGCACCTGTGCCGGCCGGACCGTCTTGAGCGCTTCGACGAAGCGCACTGCCTTAAAGGCGGACTTAACGGCTACGAATCAAAATATTTGCTGCCTATAGCTATGGCTCATGCAATGAAACTTAATAAATTCGGTGCGTAATTACTGAAACATTTTTTATTTAAGCAAGGAAAGTTTACTCATGGCACAGATACTTCCATTTAACGGAATACGTTATAATAACGAAAAAACGTCTATCGGCGACGTAGCTACTAAACCGTACGACAAAATATCTCCTCAGGAACAGGATGCGTACTACCAGAAAAGCCCGTACAACTGTGTCAGGCTAATTCTTGGCAAACAAAACGATTCAGATTCCGATAAGGATAACCGTTACACCCGCGCCGCGCAGTCGCTGAATCAATGGATAGAAGAAAATATCCTTATTCGTGAAGATGCTCCGGCGTTTTATGTCTACGACCAGCAGTTTCAGGCTGAAGGTTACCCGGCTATGACACGTCGCGCGCTGGTTGCGTTAGGCAGGCTCGAACCGTATTCCGCAAAAGTAGTATTCCCACATGAGAAAACATTGACCGGACCTAAACAAGACAGGCTTAACCTGCTTAAGACAACAAAAACACAGTTCGGGCACATTTTCATGCTGTATAAAGACGAACACAACTCCATCAACAGCACTGTTGACAAAGTAACCACAGAGCAGGAGCCGCTGTACTCGTTTACCGACTCTATAGGCGTTACCCATAACTTCTGGAATATTACCGATCCGGCAACACTTAACGCAGTAACTACCTTGTTCAGCGACAAACAGTTGTTGATTGCCGACGGTCATCATCGTTACGAAACGGCACTCAATTACTGCAAAGAAATGACCGGCGCTGATCCTATAGAACACAAAGACAGCCCATACTCATACCAGATGATGAGCCTTGTCAATATGTATGATCCGGGGTTGTTGATTTTACCTACTCATCGGGCGGTAAAAAGCGATGCGGCAGATATACCGGAAAACTGGTTTGATAATCTGGCGTCTTATTTTGATATGGAAGAAGTGCAGATCGACAATTTTTCTATTGATGCAATAAATCAATCCGATTCTATCAGGATTGCTGTCTATCGCGGCGGTAATTCGGTAACTGTTTTGACATTGAAAAGCAAAGATGGTGTGGCATCACTTATGGCACAGGGCAAACCATCGGCATGGTACGACTTGTCGGTTACGGTACTGCATGACGTTATTCTGGACCACCTGATGGGAATCGACAAGGAAAAACTGGCCGCTCAATCACATGTATCATATGCGGCAACGATTGAACAGGGTTATGAAATGGTCAGGAGCGGATCGCATTCTACTGTATTTTTTGTGCCACCGACAGCTATCGAAGCTGTCTGCGATATATCGTTTTCAGGTGAAACAATGCCACAGAAATCGACCGACTTTTTTCCAAAAATTTATACAGGCCTGGTATTCAATAAACTAGATTAATCACGGTATCTTAATTACTTATAATTATTATTTCGATATCTTCACGTTGCTTGTCTGAATAAACAGAAATTATTGTAGTGTAATTCTCTATAAATTTTTGTTGACACCATGGCTTCTACGATTGATAATTTTATTTTCTGTTACATATATTCATTCATAAACAATAGAGAGGTTATTATGAAACATCGTCTTCTTTTAGTGGTTGCTCTTTGTGGTATGATGTTTAGTGCTCCGGCACAGGCAGTTCATGAATCCAGTCAGGCAGATCAGGCGTTTAAACAAGGGGATTACGCCAAAGCTATCAATCTATATGAATCAATGCTGGCTTCCAACCCTGATAACGTCCGTTCATTGCGTTTTCTCGGTTTATCATACATGTATACAGGCAACACCGATGAAGCAATAACTACTCTTACCCGCGCCAAACAACTCGCGCCTTCAAATGCCTCCATACGTTATTATCTGGCACAGGCATATTATGCCGCAGGAGAAACCGCTCTTGCACGTCAGGAACTGACCTACATAATTGCGGAGTTGCCAAGCGGTACATATCATGAAAAGGCACGATCTCTTGAAGAACAACTTGTTCGCCGTCCGAACCCGCAGGCACATCGCAAACCGATTGCGTTGTACCAGAAAGTCGGCTACCAGTATGATTCAAATGTAATGCTTGAACCTCAAAAACTTGGCATACATGGCAAAGATAAAGATTCCAGCCGTTTTATCAACTACACATGGGTTGAATTGATTGCCCTGCAAGATACCGACTGGTGGGCTGGCGCTAATTTTTCCTATTACCAGAACTTACATACCGAAAACGATAGCAAACCATTTAACCTTTCAAGCTTCAATTTTGGTCCGTTTTTTAGTTTTGATTTGCCCATTTGCGATAAAACATTCACTAATCGTATTGAATACAATTACAATTATGATATTCTCAGCGGCGAATCGTTTGTTCGTACTCACACTATCCACGCACGAACCTCAACAGATGTGCTATCATGGTTGAATGCCTCGATTTTTTTTGAAGTCAACTTTGATGATTTCTTCTATCGCCTGCGTCCGGCAAACAACTACTATCTCAATCGTGACGCAGTCCAGACAAAAGGCGGATTGCGCATGCGGTTCAAACTGCCGGAACGTCGTTATGTTTACTTCGGTTACGACTATACCAATAACGATGCTGAAGGTTTACTCTGGAACTATGAACGCAACCGCTTATTTATCGAATTTACAACACCATTTATCGTTCCTGAACTGAGGTTGTTCGTATTGGGTGAATACGCCAACCGTTACTTTGATCCCTATTTAGGCTCATTCTATCTTTCAAAGTCAGAACGTGACGATGATTACTGGTCATGCCGTTTCAAAATGCGATATGATTTAACATCGTTTGCCAGTGTTGAAACATCATATCGTTTCTCCAAGCAGGAATCGACTATTGAAAATTATTTTGAATACGAACGCCAAATTTTTGATTTCTCGCTGGTATTCAGATATTAAAATCAATTTACGCTTAATTTTTGAAGCCCTATCATAGTACAGAAGCAGTGTATTTCTGTATAAAACCTGAATTTATTCGCTTCCACACCAGGTTATATTTTCTTAATCTACGTCATATCTTCCTGTTAGCTATTATTATCAAATCACTGATAAAATTCATTTTCTTTATCAAGGGATTAATCTGATCTGCCGATATTTTAAATGGTTAGATATGAATATTTCTCTTTTCCCGAACAGTCATTTGTTACAGGGATGTTACGGAAATTGCATAAGGATTTGCTCAACAGATGATTAAGTTTTTTAAGATAAAACTCAGAGTCCGAATTTTTGCGTTTATTTTTATACTGATTACAGTAGCTATCATGGCTATCTCTTACCTGCTTTTATCAGAATTGAAAAGCAGGGTCTACAGTGAATTTCGAGAACGCGGTGAAGTTATCGTCAAATATTTTGCGTTACATTCCGTCGAAGGCATAGTTCAAAATGATGATGAAGTATTGACTAAATCAATCCAGAAACTATTTGGTTTGGAAGATGTTGTATATGCCGGTATCTTTGATGAAAATAATGAATGCATCATCAGCATGCCTACTGCTCAAACCAAAAGTAATCTGCGTTCAAAGAAAAACATGCACAAAAGTACCGTCCATATAAAAGAAGTGAAAACAGGTGCTAATCGTACTTTTGAAGTCCTTGATTTTCAGTGTCCTGTCTTTGATGGATTGGGTACATTTGTCGGTTCCGTGCAGGCTGGATTGAGTATTAAACGAATTGATGTAGAAATCAGCCAGACTATTATTCGTACAAATATTATCCTGTCACTGTTCTGGGTGTTGGGGATGGTAATGTCGTTTATTATTGCCAACAACATTGCCCAACCGATTAAAAAACTTACCGCTATTTCTAAAAGTATCGCTGACGGTAACCTTGAGCGTGAAATATCTATAAACCGCCATGACGAGATAGGTACTCTGGCACAAAGCCTGGCTGAACTACGCGATTCTATACGCCATAAAATCAAAAAGCTGGAAGAAGAAGCGGATTCACGGGAAAAACTGCTCAAGGTTCTTGATCGTAAAAACGAATTGCTGGCGAAAAGCCGTGAAAATCTTGAACATAAAGTTCAAGAACGTACGCAAGAACTACAGGAAAGCGAACAACGGTTTAGAAAATATTTCGAACTCGGCGTAGTGGGTATGGCAGTTATCACCCCTGACAAAAAATTCAGTTTTTTTAACGACCGTATCTGCGAAATGTTCGGCTATTCCCGTGAAGTACTCATGCAGATGTATTGCGACGAACTGTGCTATAAGGAAGACATCGAAAATAATCAGGAACAATTTGACCGCATGCTGGCTGGCGAATTCGACGGGTATTCCCTCGATACACGTTACCTGCGCAAAAATGGCGAAACCATATTCACCAGCGTGACACTAAAATGTATGCGCAATGATGATGGAACGGTCAAACTTATCTTTGCTATTATTCAAGACTTTACCGAGCGGAAAAAGATGGAAGACGAGCTTATCAAAACAAGAAAACTCGAATCAGTCGGTATACTTGCAGGAGGTATAGCACACGATTTCAATAATCTTTTAACCGCCATTATAGGTAATATCAGCCTGCTCAAACTCGATGTATCACCAGACGATAAACGATACAAATTTCTCGATAGCGCGGATAAAGCGTCTATGCAGGCAAAAGAGTTATCACACCGCCTGTTGACGTTTTCAAAAGGCGGCGCTCCTGTTAAAAAGAATGTTTCTATCGGTGAACTGGTTAAAGAATCCACATTATTTGCTCTCAAAGGCTCGAATATAAAATGCGACTTCAATATACCTAAAAACCTCTTTACTGTCCACGTGGATGAAGGTCAATTCAATCAGGTTATCAGCAATCTGGTTATCAATGCCAAACAAGCTATGCCCGGAGGTGGTAATATTGAAGTGAGCTGTGATAACTTTGTTATCAATGCCGACGATGTTTTTCCGGTCAAACCTGGCAAATATGTATCTATAGCCATAACCGATCACGGCGTTGGAATTCCTGAAGAATATCTGGAAAAAATCTTCGATCCATACTTTACTACAAAAGAAAAAACAGCTCATCGGGGTACAGGACTGGGGTTGTCGACGTGCTACTCAATTGTGAATAAACATAATGGGTGTATTACTGTGAGTTCGCAACTCGGTAAAGGATCAACATTTCATATCCTGTTACCCGCAGCCGACCAGATTACCGGAGCTGTCCATCACAAAATCGAACGGGTAACTGAAGCAATACACGGCTCAGGTAGAATATTGCTTATGGATGATGAGGAACTCGTACGCAACAGCGTTGGCAGTATGCTCAAATATATGGGATATCAGGTCGATTTCGCACTCGATGGGGCAGAAGCTATCTCTATGTATCAAAAGGCCATAGATGATGAAAAACCGTACGATGCGGTCATTCTCGACCTAACTATACCCGGTGGCATGGGCGGTAAAGAAACTATCGTTCGCCTTCGTGAACAATTCGAGAACGTCCGTGCAGTGGTATCAAGCGGCTACAGCAACGATCCTATCCTATCCCATTACCGTGATTATGGATTCGATAACGTCATAGGGAAACCATACGACGCACGCCAAATCAGCCAGGTTATGCATAACCTGCTGCACGCTTCTGAATGATTGGATTTTCTGCTATATACGTCTTTTCAATAACCGCAGTAAAGCGGCACTAAAACATATTAGTGTGGCGGGTTCAGGTACTGCAACAGGGATATTGTTATAATCGGGATAAGATGTATATTCTGCCGTGATCTCCGATGATGTGAGCGCAGAATGGTATACTTTGATTTGATCGAGTTGACCTTCAAAATAGAGTAAAAAAGTGTCTTCTCCAGTTCCAGGAGACTCATTTAGCGTTCCAATATACTGTTTACTGTCATATGCGATATCCAGAAGCGATGACTGATAGGTTAAGTCTATTGAGGCAAGCAAAGTACCGTCAATATATACACTCATAATGCCATTTGAACCGGCATACATGTCGTATACAAACGCAAAATAATACCACTGGTCATTTTGAATACTACCGGGACTACTAACCAGATTTTGTTGCCAACCTGCATCAGATCGTGCGTGCGCATAAAACGACCCTGTTGAGGTAATTCGCAAATCCAAGGTTTCATCGGGCAAAGACACATGATTATCAGCCACATACGCCATTGAAAATATAGTACCCGTTGAAGTACCGCTTTTGTAAAAAAGACCGCTCACTGTCAATTGGTCAAAAGCGATATCAGTATATGATGTTTCCAGATAGTCATTGCCATCAAAAGATAGTACGGAATTGTAGGGGCCTGATTGAAATGTGGGTTGACTAGCCGAATCAGCGGGCATGATCATATCTACATTGCCCATGCTATCGGTTGTGGTATTCTCAAATTGATATTCCTGATTTGGAGCCGCAAATAATGTTGTTTGCAGGCATATGATTAATAAACAAGCGCACACAAATAAATTGAGTATCTTCATTTTGGTTCTCCTGATTTTCACACCTAGGCTATCATATTAATAATAACATATAACACTAAGGAAGTCAAAATTTATCATCAATTGAACCAATAAATTGAAAGATCATTAATCGCAATTAAGTCCATATTGAAATAATATGTAAAATATATTAAGATTTGTGCTATAAGGTAACGCCGACAACCGATCTGACTTTATCCATAGTTTCCTGAGCAATCACCTGTGCGCGTACCGCTCCTTCAAAAAGAATGTCTTTTACAGTAGAAATGCCTTTTTGCAGTTCTTCACGTTTCTGGCGATAAGGCTCGAAATGTTCATTGATTTTTTCAAGCAACATTTTCTTTGCTGAGCCATAGCCAAAACCGCCTTTGCGATACATATCCGCCAGTTCCTTTTGCTCGTCATCAGTTGCAAATAACGAATAAAGGGCATACACATTGCACTTAGATGGATCTTTGGGGTCTTCGAGCGGCGTAGAATCGGTAACAATACTCATTACTCTTTTCTTTAACGCTTTTTTATCTGCAAAGATGTCGATGGTATTGCCGTATGATTTGCTCATTTTCCGTCCGTCTACCCCGGGGACTGTAGCATACTGCTCCATAATGTATTCTTTGGGTATGGTAAACACTTCTTCGTTGTAGACGTTGTTAAATTTCAACGCCAAATCGCGGGTAACTTCTATGTGCTGTTTCTGATCTTTACCAACAGGTACGAGTTGCGAATTATAGATAAGAATATCAGCGGCCATCAATACAGGATAAGCAAAAATACCGTGATTGGGCGATATCCCATTGGCAATTTTATCTTTGTAGGAATGACAACGTTCAAGCAACCCCATGGGGGTTAACGCAGTCAATATCCATGCCAGTTCCATAACCTGTGGTACATCGGACTGTTTAAAAAAAATGGTTTTATCAGGATCGATCCCTAACGCCAGATAATCCATTGCCACATCAAGAATATTCTCGCGCAGTTGTTGCGCGTCATTGAGCGTGGTTAACGCGTGATAATCGGCAATAAAATAAATCGCCTGATGCTCTTTCTGTAACTCTATATGATGTTTCATGGCGCCAAAATAGTTGCCAAGATGAATTTTACCAGAGGGCTGCACGCCCGATAATACTCTCATTGTTCAATCCTCAAATGTTACTGTTCTTCTTGTGGTTCTATTTCCTTACTATAAAAATCCAATATATCCTTATCTGGAATTGCCGGTTCTTCACTTATGGTTTTCTTGATAGGCATATCGAAATAATCTTTTTGTATAGTGACATGCCCCAGATTATCTTTGAGTTCGAAAACCTCAGTTTGCGGCCCAGCAGGTTGCAACGTATCCGATGGTATATCAGATGAATCCTCGCGAAAAAAAGATACCACCATATAAATCAGCAAACCTAGCGCAACAAGCGCAACAATCAATTTACCCATCAACAACCCTCAATCAGCAATGGTCGAGTTTTATAAATGTTGAACCGCCAGGCGTAGGGTCTTTGCCTGCAACAATGACTACCGTGTCGCCTTTTTTCAGCAATTTCTTTTTCAGCAACAAGGCTTTAGCCTCAGATACCATTTCGTCAATGCCGTGGCACTCACTGGTGAGTTCAGGACGAACACCCCAATACAACGCCATACGACGTAATGACAAAAGGTCGGGAGTTAACCCGTAAATCTGTGTACTGGGTTTATGCTTGGATAACAACAACGCAGTCCTGCCCGACATGGTAAACGCCAGAATAGCTTTTGCACCAATCGCTTTGGAAAGTACGCAAGCACTCTCCGCTAATGCGTGCGTATAGTCTGAGCCGCAATCATGCCATTCATCAAGCTGGTCAATCAGCGGGCTTTGTAACTCTACTTCCTCGGCTATTGTATGCATCATGGCAACTGTACCAACCGGATGTTTGCCAATAGCAGTTTCTCCAGACAACATACACGCATCGGCACCGTCCAGAACAGCGTTAGCAACATCGGTCACCTCCGCTCTAGTAGGTGTATAATGGGAAATCATCGACTCCATCATCTGCGTCGCAACTATTGCCAACTTCGATGCTCTAGCCGCTTTGCTTACCAATTCTTTTTGGATCAGAGGGATTTTCTGTAACGGAAGTTCCACACCAAGATCACCCCGGGCAACCATGATACCGTCTGCCTCACGGAGAATGTCATCAATCACCTCAATGGCTTCCGGTTTTTCTATCTTGGCTATAACCTGAACATTTTTCTTGTTATCACCCATATGCCGCCGGAGTACTTTTATATCCTCAGCACTGCGTACAAAAGACAGGGCGATATAATCGACGCCAGCCGCCAAACCGGTATGCAAATCTGCGATATCTTTATCAGTGATTGCCGACATCTTGAATCGCACGCTGGGTAAATTGACACCTTTGTGCTCGCCGAGTTCTCCTTCCTTAATAACTTCAGCAGTGATATGTTTACCGTTACGCTGCTTGATTCGTAATTCAATCATACCATCGGCAAGCAACACCTTATCCCCTTCGGTAAACCCATCGCATACAACAGAATGAGGAATCGATATCAGCGATGCCGTACCCGGCACCTCGTCTGAAGTGATCGTAACCATCTGTCCTTTTTCGAGCGATACAGGTTTTCCGTTAAGCAGTTTGCCGGTCCGGATCTTAGGACCCTGAAGGTCGAGCAATATGCCCACTTCTCTACCAGTGATATAACTGCTGTCGCGGATCACTTTTATGCGTTTAATAATTTCGTGTTCATTGCTATGTGAACAGTTGATACGAAAAATATCGACCCCATTGTCAATTAAAGACGCCAGAACCGTTTTCGATTCCGACGCAGGACCGACTGTTGCTATAATTTTTGTTCTTTTTAAGTTCATTATTCCTCTACCTGGTTCAGTTCATTGAGCAAAGTTTTAGCTTCTTCGAGGCTAATATCATAGGACAAAGCGCGTTCACATAACTCCCTTGCTTTCTGAAAATCAGCGATACTTACATATAAATATGCAAGATTCACCATAGCTTCAGAAAAACCTGGATTTATCTCAAGGCATTCTTCAAAAGCTTGTTTTGCTTCATTAAACGCCCCCATGTCACTGTATGCTCTGCCTTTATTAAATAAGTATATCTGATTTCCCGGATTTAAGGCGAGTAATTTTTCATACAGTTCAACCGCTTTTTCAGGTTTACCGGCCTTGCGATACGCTATACCCAAATTAATCTGTGCCTCGTTTGCCTTAGGATTTATCTCTATGGTCTTCTCAAACTGAGTAATCGCCTTATCGTAATTCTCGCTATGCATAGCCGCTACGCCGCTTTGCAAATAAGCTTCCCAATAAGCGGGAAACAGCTCGATAGCTTTCTCGAAATGAGGTTGTGCCTCCTCATAGTTTTTTTCTTTTATACAGATCAATCCAAGTTGAAAATACGATGTAAAATCTTCCGGTTGTTCAGCTATAAGTTCATTGAGCATACTGCGGGCAGTTTCATAATCCTGCTGCTCTACATATATATACACCTGTTTTTTCAACCAGAATAACCTCTGCTGTTTTTTTAGCTCAGGATCATCCTGCTTTGCTCCTTTAAGTGTCACTAACGAGTCAATAGAATCACGTACTTGTGGAAGATACTTTTCATAAAGATCGTTGGGAGCGTGATACACGATATCAAGACATAACACGCCATCAGGATACCCGAGAATCAGCAGCGATTTGGCATCGCCCATCATAATCTCTGTCTGGATGCAATCTGTTTGAGCCACTGTCACATCCTGTATCTCGCTATATGTCGCTCCTCTAGGTCGTAAAAAATCCAACTTGGATGTCAAAGCCAATGTCATCGATTCTTTTGTACGCGGTTGGTCTACCTGATACACAATGATAGTCAGTGAGACAGGCAACGTTGTTGCTTTGTCGATATACGATAATATCAATTTTGTACGCGGATCACTGGTCGTTGGCTGATGTAATTTCCAGTCTGTTGGTGGTAAAAAAGAAATATACCGGTTTTTATCTGTAAAAAATTTTGGCGTTTCCATGGATTGTCCTATAGCACTGGTTGTTATTGTTGTTATTAACAGCAATACCGGCACGATACAATAAATATACTTTTTCATAACACTACCTATGGTTTGATTTATAGATATGTCCATCTACTTATTCGGTTTCCGGCTTGATTACCGCATGTGTCTTTAACCACTGCAAGATATGCGGATACACCTCTTCGCGGGCATATTTACCGATAACCAAATCGTTATGCCCATAATCGTTTTTAAACCCGTCTGCCCTGCCAAACTGTGCAAATTTTTTGTCTTTTGATGAGACATTATGATAGGCATAACGGACACTTTCCGGAGGAGCCAGATTATCCGCCTTGCCGCAACACATAAGCGCCGGCGTTGTAATCTTTGACAACAAGCTGGTATAATTGATCGATTTATCAAATGATTTGAAGTCACCGCTACGCAGCATTTCCATTGTCTGATCAACCACGCCAAGCGGAATATCCTCAACAACATTTTTCAATACTTTAGCAACCGTCTCCGAAGCAATGTTATCACGGTTATACAATAACACCGCGTCAGGCGTAATGATAAACCTGTGAAACGGCGCTATACCTGAAGCTCCGGTACGAGTATTTATAACCAGAAACGCCTTAAATAACGCCCGGTTACGTAAAAACTCATTTAAGATTAAGTTCAACGGGTGAGGCTCGATTATAGGCGATCCGATAGTGACTATCGATGCGACTTTATCACTATTATTCTGTGTCAGATACGCGTACATAATCATTCCGCCAAGGCTGTGGCCTATCCAGACAACCTGATCTTTCCCTGTTTTCTCAGTCACAAAATTGAGCGCGGCAGGAATATCATAATTGACATATTGGTCAATATTCCAGTTCAACTGCGAAGGACGAAACGATATATTGCGCAACTCACCGCGCCGGACATCCATAATATTTTTTACAACGCTAAGCCCCGGTTTTGTGCTCAACCCCGACCCGCGCAGCGATAATACCCATACGTCATAGCCCCGGTCAGCAAGATACCGGGCAAAATTTATTTTTTCATCCAATACCCAGAAATTACTGTTGTACCCTAACCCATGGCATAAAATGATAGGCGCACGATTTCCATTTTTAATCAACAGGTTTTTGGCAGGATAATGATGGATAGCCAGACGCCAGTCGTCTTCCGTTTTGAAATAAAACGTCTCACTGCTCTTTGCCCCGTAGGTCCTTATATTAGAACCGGCACAACCGCAAAATGTTACCGCAACGGCTACCAGAAAGGTAATTATAGTTGAGTAGACAATTTGTTTCATCGGCCGATCAGAACTCAATCCGCAATATTTTGCCTTCATTCTCAGTTTCAGGAGGGAACAAAATCACTTCCTGCCCCATAACCTTTCCGCGCTGTTCCTGGCCGATTTGTTCGGAAGTATCCACAATTACCTGGCTGACTCCCTGCAACGCCGGACTGACTCCGGTCTTCATACCGGCATTATGAAGAGTGCTGACACCTTCCTCACTCACATCCACAACCGCCTTTTTGACACCATGTGTGACTTCAGCGGTTCCGCATTGCACCTTACGAATAGGATTATCCTCTACGTCGCAGGTGTCCTGATTCGCACAACCAGCACAAACAACACATAACACCAATGTCCATAAGCACTTGAATACGTTCACTGATATTCTCCTTTAATATTGCGTCGGACGCAGTAATGATTTCCAATTGAATTCAGACGGTTCCAAAACATCTATCGACTCTTTATCAAATGAATTTAACAGCCGGCCGTCACTGGAAAGAAGCAACAGCTGGGTATAGTCTGTGTAATTATACTTTTTTAGCACACGTTTAAATATTTTTAAAGAATAATCGCGTATTTGATCGCTCAGATCATCACCGGAGTTATTCTCTTTAAAGCGATATGTCAACTGAAATGTCTTATAGGCGCCAGTATACTCGTTTTCTCCTTCAACAAACTGACCGCTGATGCTGACAACATCAATAGGCATTTCCAGTGTTTCCAGATCATCTTCACGGGCTTCTACTTCAGGATCTTCCGCTTCACGGATCTTCCTGTTGAGCTTGGAATACACTTGTCCAATTATAAATTCCGCCTGTGTCATTTCGGTCATGTAAAAATCTTCGTCCCATGAATCGATATCGCTGTTTTCAGAAAAAGGCATACCCATTGGAGGTGTAATTACACGCCCATTTAGTATATCTTTGTATGAATACGAATTTACCACCCGCAACGCCAAATTATACATAAACCTGACTTCAAACAACCATTCGTGTACAGTACCGGATGGAAACGAAAATGTGTACTGTTCATATCCTTCTTTTGGGATATATGTTTCACGAGCTTTGACATAAACCAGAGCACTGGTATCGGACAGCTGTTTAGTTTTTAAATCGATTATGGAATACTTGATTTTATCCTTTAATTCAGACTCCATCAAATGCTTAAACCAGAAAGATTTATTAAACTCATCGCCGGGCATGAAATGCTGTGCCATCTGAGATCGTTTGTCAGGAACACCTCCCAGAATTTCTCTGACCACTACCTCCGAAAGATACGACATGGAAAACGTAGGGTTGATCACCGATCTTTCGCCATAATCATTACGCGATATTGTACCCAGCAAAAGGCGTTTGCTGTCATCCACAGACTGGATAAAGCAATACTCTGTTCCGCGTGATTTATCTGCAAAAATGGTGAGAAAAAACTCAATATCCGCATCGGTCGACAAACAAACACGCAAGGCTGACAGAAAAATATCCTGCCGTTTCGTTTTAAATGTTTCAGTGGCATCCATATCATAGGTGAGAATTTGCGATACGGATACATAAATACCCAGAGTCTTTCCGATTATTTTTACTTTCGCGTCATACCCATATTCATCATCAATAAGCTTTTTAACCCTACGCTCAAGTTCTTCTTTGGGATAAGTAGGCTTGGTACAACCACATATTATGGTAAACGAAAGCACAGATACACATACGGCAACCAGCCAGGCCAGTTGCCGATATATTACGCTACGCTGTAAGCAGGAATGCGTTACGGTCGATTGCCTTATCATCGCCATCCTCGTTTCAGGTGTATGCTAAGCCTTGTCGCTAGAAGCGTCAGGCCCTGCTGTGCTCTCATCGGAAGATGCCGTTTTGTGCTGACTGTTGATTTCCTCTATTTTCTGCTCAAGGAATTTATTACGCTCAGCTATGATTTTTTCAAGAACTGTCTCTTTATGCTGTTCTTTCGAGATATAATCGTACTGCGTTTTGCCATATTCCTTAAAGATTGCATCAATCTCATCGAAATCGAGTTCTTCATGCTTAACCAATTCCATTGCGAAGCGATCCAGCAATTTTATTTCTGCGTTCAATAACTTTTCGACTTCCTTGGAACAATCGGAGAGGATTTTTTCAACTTCTTTATTAAGAATATCTTTTTGTGCATCGGACAATATGCCGTCGATAATCGAATAATCCCCAAGATAGCCTCCGTCAGACATACCCAAATGCCAAACCATATAATAAGCCAATTCCATTGCGTTTCTAAAATCACCACTGACACCTTCTGTGGTACTACCGAATTTGATTTTCTCTGCAATATATCCGCCCAAAGACGACTTTATTGAGGCAAGAAGCATACCTTTATCACGTCCGATAATTTCTTCTTTTGGTAGGTGGTACACAACTCCAAGAGTCGATTTACGCGTAGCCACCGAAGCTTTGAAAACATCGTGTGTAGGGTGCAAAAAATAAACGGCAATCAAATGACCCGCTTCATGGTATGCTGTATTGATCAACTCACGGTCATTTATCTTACGATGATGCTTATACCCCAGTTCCACACGCTCAAGCGCCTGAGACATGGATACATGATCTACAATTTCCTTGCCTCCACGAGTAGCGATAAGCGCCGCTTCTTTAACAATATATTCTATTTCAGCCGGACTCTTATGCACTGTTCTTCGTGCCCAACGCCCGATATCAATATTGGCATCATGTTTGACTTTCGAAAGATAATAACCAAACAATTTAGCGCGTCCATCTTCGTATGGTTTACCAACATATATTTTTCGATCGAAACGACCCGGACGCAGCAAAGCTTCATCAAGCACGCCTTCAGCCGCATTTGTCGCTCCAATGACAATGATGTTTTCCCGTTTGCCGCTCAAACCATCCATCTCGACCAGCAACTGGTTCTGAGTACTGTTTGTCTCACCGCCACCGCCGTAAAAACTAAACGAACGGCCGCGCCCAATAACATCAAGTTCGTCAATAAACACAATACATGCGCCAGATTCGTATGCGTGCTGGCGTGCCTGTTTGAACAGCTTACGTACACGTGACGCACCCACACCGACAAACACTTCGACAAACTCACTTCCTGATATAGAAATAAACGGAATTTTTGCCTCAGAAGCAATCGCTTTGGCAAGCAACGTTTTTCCACAACCCGGAGGACCGATCATCAAAAGTCCGCGGATAATTTTCCCACCTACTTTATCGAGCCGTTTACGGTCTTTTATAAGTTCTACAACTTCGGATGCTTCGATTTTAGCCTCATCTATACCGATAACATCATCAAAAGTGACGTTGACATCCTGCGCCTTGATTTTATTTTTCTTAAGTGATGTAAATCCGCGCCCCTGCGCATTAATCAATATAGACACAAATATAAGCACATGCACCAGCGCGATAAAAATCTGAATAGGGATAGTCGCAAGCATCTGATGTCTGTAAAAGCTCTCAAGGCTGCTCAAACCCCATATACACAACCCGATAAGTCCTACGACAAAGATGACTATAACGATTTTAATCCAATGATAAAGTAAAAATGTTTTTAACTTCCTGAAAAAATAATTGTTCATTAAAAATCCTCGACTCTGTACACAATTGTCTTCTCGATTCCATGTTTTGTATAGATAGTATTTGCTGCCAATGCTTTTACCGAATCAAACGAACGGATAAACGGTATCAGGTTGTTTGTAATCAGGTTGAGTGTATCCTGATCCAGCGCGCCTGCTTCACCTGTAGAGCGCTGCAGGTCGATCAGCCACTGGCATATAGCCACCAGGCGTTCAACAGTCATCTCAATATTTATATAAGACACCTGATTGTTACGGTCGGTTATAATATCTTTCACCCTGCCGTAATTATCCGATTTGACCAGCGACGATTCTTTACCGCGCGCCACCTGCACCATCTGCTGAAGCGTCATGGCGTTTGTGGCAATAACCAGTTGATCGTCGATAATCATATATGACGGAGTTAATCCTGCTACAGGCAGAGTGGTTATCTTTGCCTGCACGATAGGCACATCCATAAAACTAGCTGTCTCAACGGCCAGTACCGGCATTGCATTAGGATCGGCAGAGCCATAATAGTTATTAACCGCATCAATTATTTTACGCATAAGGGCATCGGCTTTTGCTGCGTCTTTGACACTCACAACAATTCCCGCTTTAGGTATCGGCAAAAAGCCTTCGATACTCAGATCGGAAAGAACATATGCAACTTCACTTCCTAATACAGGAAACACATCGTTTTTCAAACTGATATCGAGCGTTGTTTCCAATGCATTGACGCCGCTCATAATCGCGTTTGCCTGATCGACATCCTGTGTGATGATCCCTTCCTGCCAGACATTCCATAACGCAGGAATATCAAGGGACTGCGACGAATTGAACAGGATAGAATCTTTCGGGACAAGACGCATTGCCTTCGATTTCTCCGGCGACGCTGCCCATAACTGACGTAATTGTTCGTTGTCAGTATCATAATTCGGCACTACCAGCAGACGAGAATACAATCCGTTGTCCAGTTTAGCCGCGCCACCAAGTACGCTTATGGTCTTCAACGAAGTGCGCAGACTGTTACGTACTGTTTCATCCTGCAATGCTTCAGGCAACTCTGTCTGATCCAGTTTTGCCAGCAACTCCGCGGAATTAACATACAACTCCTGAAAATATGGGCCGTTTGCCGCATCAGTTACTTCTTTGAATGTATGGTTTTCAGAAAGGGCACCTTTGCTCGAATCGGATTTCACCATATCGATTACGGCATTGATATTTTTTGTAGCCTGACCGATTTCGATAATCAGCGTATCCCCTGCTAGCGCATATGCCATGGCTGTCGGTGTTTCCGGTGTCGGGGCAACACTGTATATTTTAACACCATTATACTCTGTTGTTTCATAAGGGGAATCAGCCTGCTGTGTAAGGCTCACCAATCCTGAAAGTATACGGGTTTTAGTACCGACTTGAGCAAGAACCATGATTGATGGCTGCGCCTGACGGTCGTTCTTCATGAACATAGCTATGGCAAACTGGCGGCCAAACAGTTCCATAATATTCGATTCATTTAATTCAATACCTACCTGATTTTTAAACTCCTGGTTGAAGTTATCCCAAGCAGCCTTTAAATCGATATCATTCCACAACTGCAGACTGGATATTTCTTTCCATGTATTACTTTTCTGGAACAATTTCCAATGATTTTTGATATCATAGATACCAATATACGCTACGGCATCCTGAGGAACAACTGTCGCAAGTGTTTCCGATGGAACGGAGGGGGTTACCTGAGTAAGACTTTTCATCATATCGCCGGGTGTTTTGCCCTGACGATACATAACAACACCAATAGCTACAGCCGCAAGAGCCACAACAACAACTATGATTCCCACTACCTTTTTCATTGCACGAATCCCCTTTCTGGTCGGTTACTATGAAGTATTATAACTACCTGTATCTTTTATGCATTTCCATTCGTTCTTTGTACCGCTGTGGATTAAATAAGTATTCCTTATTACCCATATTCTGATATAGCGGTATATCATCGGAGCCGATGATATCATAATCCCATAAAAACGACAAGCGTTTATCTGTAGGAGGTAGAGTAACCGTCGAATCATTGTCATACTCGATAGTTACAGACTGAATATCACCATATTTGTCCTTTTCATAGCTGTATTTTTCAACCCGGTCCGTATACTTCGACATGACAATATATCCATGGGGGTCAAATTGACGAATAACCGTTGCACCAGAATGCGTTTCTTCCGATTTTTTCACACCGTCTTCGACACGAAATGTATAGATAACTTCACCTCCATCCGCACCGATCTTCTTTTCCAACAATCCTACTTCATTATATAGTTTTTTAACCGATGTTCCATCGGGATACTTTAGCGTAACCGATTTAATGCTGCCATCGGGATAATATCTGATCGCACGAGTTTGATGCACTGCGCCTTTCGATGGTTCAGTTGAATTTTCTTCGCATAACGCCGTTGTTGCCGCGATAAGGCATACTGCCACTACCCCAGACATTAACCGGCACATAGCATTATTCTTCATCAGCCAAAACCTCCTCCTGGCGTTTTTCAAAGGAAAACAGGCCGGAAAGCCCGCTCCTGACATCTTCAAAGAGTATATATATATTTGGAACAACAATCAATGTTAAAAATGTTGAAGATAACATACCTCCCATAACCGAAATAGCCAGCGGCGCCCACAATCCAGCCGCCTGACTCCTATCCAGTGCCATGGGTATCAAACCTAGAATCGTAGTAGTAGTGGTCATACAGATGGGGCGCAGTCGATCTTTTCCCGCCTGAATAATTATCCTGAACCGCGTATAACCTTTATCACGCAGGCTGTTGGCATGGTCAACCAGAATAATGGCGTTGTTCACCACAATACCGGCAAGCATAATCATCCCGATAAAAACCGACGTCGATAACGGATAACCGGCTATCTGTAACGCCACAACAACACCTATACACGCAAGCGGTACTGAAATCATAATAATAAATGGTTGATAATACGACTGAAACAGCGATGCCAATATCATATACACCAGAATAATGGTAACAGCTACTGCCCATGATAACTGGTTACGGCTTTTAAGCAACAACGGATAATCTCCACCAAAACGGTAAAAATAATCTTTTGGAAATTTCACTTCTTTGAGCAGTGATTTTATAGACGCCGCCACAGTACCAAGGTCTTTATCCCCTATGCTGGCGCTAACCTGAATGAAACGGTGCTTGTTGCGCCTGTAAATTTCCGAAGGGCCTTTTGACGGTACGAACCCGGCTATCTGCTTGAGAGTTATCGGATCACCGTCGGCTGACATGAGAATGAGATTTTCCAGGTCGGTAATCGTCTTACGGCTCTCTTCCTGAAGGCGGGTGATAGTTTCTACTTCGGTGGAATCAGTATGGAACTTTGTTGCACGCATACCGCGCATCTGGCCATGGATGATATCCGCGACACTGCGAACTGTAAAACCATAGTACGCGGCACGTTGGCGATCGACCACAAGTCCATATTCCGGTTGAGGGTCTCTTACGCGCAACTTGATGTCTGATAAAAACGGCAGGATACTGATAGTCTTACCGATGGCGTTGGCAAGTTTGCGCAGTTTTGTGTAGTCATACCCATAAATATCTATAACCACCTCTTTTGACTCGCTCTGCTGTGCCCCTCCATAAAAATAAATAAAATATCGAGGAAACTCAGAAGATTTTGTGCGTAACTCCTCAATAATTTCATCTTTCGTCCGACGGCACTTTTCCGGCGGTTCAAGCGTAACAATAATTTTCGGGTCACCTTTTTTGACGTTCGACGATATGGTACGTATTTCCGGTATATCCGCCAGCCAGCTTTCGATTGTCCGTACAACTTCGTCCACACGCTCAAGTTTGGTACCCGAAGGAGGTGTCAAATTAATGGAAAACTGGTCATGTGTATACGAGCCGCTTAGCTCCATACCCATATTGGTAATGCGGAATACCGAAACCGTAAACAATATCAAAACAAGAAGCAAAAAAAAGTATCTGTACCGAACTGATACCAGTAAAAGCTCCTGGTATATCTTCTGCAACAACTTTTGAAAGCGATGTTTACGCTCTTTAAAATGCCATACTTTGGATATTTGATAATACATCATAGGCACCAGCGATAACGACACAAACAACGATGCCAAAATAGAAAAAGTCACTGTCAAAGCCAGACCGCTGTACAGGATACGGATATCTTTATCGATAAAAATCATCGGCAAAAACACGGCTATCGTCGTTATGGTCGATGCCAATATAGCAAGCCAAACCTGCTCACTACCTTCCACGGCGGCAACTCGTTTATCTATACCTCTCTGGCGTTTTTGAAAAATATTTTCAAGCACCACAATAGAGTTGTCCACCAGCATACCCGTCCCAAGGGCAAGCCCACTTAATGTCATGATATTCAATGTGATACCGGAGAAATTCATAAAAATAAACGTGGCTACAACAGAAATAGGAATCGATAACGCGATCACCGCTGTAGAGGCGAAATCACGCAAAAACAGGTATAAAACTACCATTGCCAGACACGCACCGATCAACAACGACGATTTCACCGCCTCAATTGCCAGTTCGATAAACTCTCCCTGATCATACAAAAACGTGAGTTCGATATCTTCACCTTTAAGATCTTCAAGAATTTTATCGACTTCCTTGTGAATCTGTTTGGAAAGCTGAAACGTATTGGCGTTACTTTCTTTGGAAATATAAATACCGACATTATCGTACAGATTGATACGCGCATACGCCGAGGCTTCCATAAACCCGTCTTCCACATTAGCCACGTCATCCAACCTTATAATAGAACCCTGCCGGGTAATACCGACACCTATCTTTTTTATTTCATCAACTGTATTGAACAACCCCATTGTCCGTATAAGATATTTATCGCGGGTTTCCTCTATCTCACCTACCAGCAAATTAAAATTGTTACGACCAAGGCTTTCCATAACCTCTTTATAAGACAGGCCGTACTTGAGCATCTTGCCCTGATCGATATCAACGATAATTTTACGTTCTCTGCCACCCCAGACTTCCACATTGGCAACACCGTCAACACGAGTGAGGCGGCTTTTTAACTTCTCATCCACTTTAGTTCGTAATTCTTCAGGTGTGTAAGTGTTGCTGGTAACAGAGAGGATAACTGTTGAATTCTGCGAATATTCCCATTTGGCAATAACCGGCTTGTTGGCTTCAGGAGGGAGTTTATTTTTGACACGTGAGAATTTTTCCCGTACTTCCAGCGAGGCAAAATCCATATTGGTACCCGTTTCAAATTCGAGTACAACAATAGATAACGATTCTTTTGAATTGGAATATATGTTAGTCAAATGGCTGACCGTTCCTACGGCTTCTTCAACCATATTGGTTATCATCGATTCCACTTCCGTAGGCGGCATACCCCCTCGAACAGAGATCATGATACTGATCTGTCCTGTATCGCGGTTAGGCGTCAGTTCCACCGGCAGGCGGCTCAGGCTGATAAACCCAAACAGCAAAACACCGGTAAACAGCATAATTATAGATACCGGCCTGTTGACCGATTTAGCTGGCAATCCCATTGTCTTGTGTAAACTTCCCAAACAATCGTTTAAGCGATTCTTTTATTTTTTCCACATAATAGTAAATAATCGGAACAATAACCAGGGTCAAAAAGGTAGATGTTAAAAGCCCGCCCATTACCGTAATCGCCATGGGAGAACGTAATTCAGAACCTTCCTCAAGCCCCAGCGCCAGAGGAATCAACCCTATAATGGTGGTCAAAGCGCTCATCATAATCGGGCGTAGGCGAATACGGCTGGCAAGAAACGCGGCTTCAAGCGCGGAATATCCCTGCGAACGCATCAGGTTGATAAACTCGATAAGCACAATACCGTTGTTCACCACAATACCGCCAAGCATAATAACACCCAGCATCACCACTACACTTACCGGTGTTTCGGTAAGATACAACGCCCCGGCGATACCAATCAATGATAACGGTACTGTAAACATAATAATAAAAGGCTGAACAAATGATTCAAACTGCGATGCCATCACCATATACACCAACAAAATTGATAAACCCAAAGCTAGAAAAAGGTTATTGAAAGATTCCTTAATTTCTTTATTTTCACCTACCATTTCCATTTGATAGCCATCTTCAAGGCGAGGAATCATTTTGTCGACCATCTTCTGCACATCGGCACTCACATCGGTCAGTTCACGCCCAAAAATATTTGCTGTTACCAATACCGTACGTTCCTGATTGATACGCTGTATTTCACTCGGACCATAACCACGGGTTATAAGCGCCACCTGTTTGAGAGGTATCGCTATATCTAACATATCGGACTTGATAAGCAACTCACGGATATTCATAAAATCTTTACGGTCTTCTTCACGTAGTTGAACACGGATATCAAATTCCTGCCCCTCTTCCTTAAATTTGGTGGCTATACTTCCTTTGAGTGCCGTATGCGCGGCCTGGGCTATCTGATCGACAGACACTCCATAGGTCGCCGCCTGGTCTTTGATAATAGTTATCTTCGTTTCGGGATTGGACAGCGAACGGGTTGACTTGATACCGTATATACCTTTGATACGTTTGAGCCCATTTTGTACTTCTTCAGTTAAATCGCTCAAAATATTAAGGTCGTACCCTGACAACTGAATGACAATCGGGCTATCGGTACCCATAAGGGACTTAAATACACTTTCCTGTAAGACATATTGCACTTTGACGTTACCCAAAGCCATGTTGGCAATACCTGCTTTGATATTCTGTATAATCTGCTCGGTGGATAAAGTCCTGGTTTCTTTGAGAGTAATCAGCATCTCACCCTGATGTGATTCAAGTATATTGATTTCCGCCTGTTCGCGCGTAGCATCCTGATCGGAGCCGATAGCAACAGCAATCGATTTAGTCTCAGGCATGCGCAGTATATATTCCTCTATCTTCTCAACAGTATCATTGGTAATAGTCAGTTTAGAACCGGTCGGCAAATCGACCTTAATCATGAACTGTCCCTGATCGACTTTGGGCAACAATTCGCGGTCGAGTGAGACCATCAATAACGCGCTCAAACAGAATAAGACGAAAACGCCCAACAAGATAATAACAAAATAGACACCGCGCCGACGGCCTTTCTTGAGAAAAAATAGTTTTTCTTTGACCTGTTCCAGCGATTCGGCTTCCTTCTTCTTTTTCATTTTGATTTTTGTGGCCAATAACGGAATGAGCGAAATTGCCACAGCCAACGACGCCACCAGACCAAAACAAACGGTAAACGCCAGATCTTTAAAAATCTGACCGGCAAGCCCCGGCACAAAGATAAGCGGAAAAAATACCGCAACGGTCGTTAATGTCGATGATGTAATAGCACCAGTCACCTCGTTAGTTCCGCTAACCGCAGCATCTTCCGGCGAGTACCCCATTTCACGGTACCTGAAAATATTTTCTATCACCACAATAGCGTTATCCACAAGCATACCGACCGCAAGTGCCAAACCACCGAGCGACATCATATTGAGCGACATTGACTGAAACATTTCGCCCTTGAAATACATCATGATAAATGTTCCCATAACGGAAATAGGTATAGCGAAAGTCACAATCATAGCGCTGCGTATGTTTTTTAAGAAAAATAAGATAACTAAAAAGGCAAGCAACCCTCCCTGAATAGCGGCATTGCGCACACCTTCAATCGACTGTTTAATAAATACCGATTGATCATAGATAATATCGAGTTGCATCCCTTCGGGAAAATCTTCTTTGAGGTATTTCAGCTCGCTCAATACATTCTGGACCACACTAATTGTATTGGTTGCCGATTGTTTCTGGATTGATATCGATATATCAGGTTTGCCATTGAGACGGGAATACGATGTCTGTTTTTTGAAGGTATCTTTTATATCAGCAACTTCCCTGAGAAAAATCAGGCGTTTTTCTTTTCTTTCAACCCTGCTTTCTTCTTCTTTTCGCTGATAGCTCATAGTCTGACGGTCACTTGGAGGCAACGGTTCCAGATCAGGCGCAGACTCATCCGAGGTTCCTTTTCGCCTGTCTATGGTGATCGGGGTATACCCGATCTCCCGTACATTCTGATACTCGCCAATCGTACGGATCAGGTATTCGTAGGTCTGGTCTTTAATAGTGCCTGCAGGATAGTTGAGATTGGTCTTGTCAAGAGCGCTTACCACGGAGTTTATGGATAAACCCGAAGCCTGCAACCTGCCCTGATCTACATCAATCAGAATCTCACGGGTTAAACCACCACTGATCGACACCGATGCCACACCTTCAACCTTTTCAAGACCGTCTTTGAGGATATTACGCGATAATTTGCGCAATTCATACGGATCTAACTCGCCTGTGACACTGAAACGTAACACCGGTAAATCAAAGGGATTAAATTTGATCACTACCGGATCTTCCGATTCGTTGGGAAACCTATCTTTTATCATATCGAGTTTTTCGCGAACATTCAGCGACGCGAAATCCATGTTCGTACCCCAATTGAACGATACGGTCACAATACTCGTACCCTCTTTGGACACAGAAGTAATTCCACGCATATTGCCGACAGCGCCAACCGCTTCTTCAATCGGACGGGTAATCAGCGTTTCTATTTCTTCAGGGGCGGCGTTTGTATACTGTGTTACAATGGACAAACGGGGATAATTTATCGGAGGAAACAACTCTTGGGGCAAACGGATATACGAAATCACCCCAAGCAGGGCGATTCCCAGATAAAACATTGTTATAGTAACCGGTTTACGAACCGAAAAGGCAGAAATATTCATACCTGCACTCCATGTGCATGGTTGATAAATAATAATTGTTCAGGTAAAGTAATCGTATATAATCGCATGAACAAGAGAGAAAATCCAGTCCTTATTTTTTGGTGTTACCTTTTCAATCGACCGATAACGACGGAAACTTAAGGAGATTGCATCAGCATTTTATAATAATTAATGTCTAATATATATTTTATACAAAATACAGATAGCATAATAATAAGGTATCTATTAAGATACATCAACTAATACTAACGATCAATTTTTCTCCAGCAAAATTTTTCATGGTTTACGATTTTGGCAATTAAAAACAGGCTCCGATTACTAGGATGATCGCATTTCTTCTTCTCAATCAATAAAGATTTTTATTTTTTACAATCATTACTATAATAGAATTTTTATGGATCTTCACAGCCGCTCTGTCTGCAGAAGGTTAAAAAAATCACTGCTAGTGTAAAATACTACAGGATATGCAATTTTCAAACATACAATTTAGGTTATGTAAATTTTTCTTGGTTTTTTGATATTCCTTATGATAATATTTCTACAAAAACTATCGCCACAGGGTTTTTATTGCGATTAACTCTTTCTACAAGAAAAAGTTAATATATAATATCGTAGATTGTCTTATGCAGAACAAGCGGTTTAGTTGATAAGAACGTATATTTTCACCCAACTTTTTGTAGCGCAAAACAAACCGAAAAATGCATAGATTTATATGATACGTATTGATCTGGCTTGATTCTTGCAATCAAGCACGCTATCACCAAATAAATATAAAATTAAGATCATAACAATCCAAAGCGAAAGGATCATACATTGTCAACTCAACGAATTTTCATTATGGTCTTTTGCATCTTCTCGCTGTTAACCGCAAATACATCGATATTTTCTCAAAACGATGCATCAGAATCATCATCAAATGCATCTGGGGAAGTAATACTGCTTGCGCAGGCCGATGATACTGCGTCATCCGATGAAGATGCCGGTGACTCAGAAGAAATTAAACAGTTAATCGATAACGGCCGTCGCTATTACCGGCAACGTCTTTATGAAAAAGCCATTGAAGAATGGAATAAGGCGCTTGAACTTTCCCCCAACAACTCAAAAATTCAGAAATATATAACACGCGCTCAGGCTAAACTCGGGATATCCGGTGAACAGGAATCGGCGGAAGAACAGGAAACAGCCCAACCAGCTCAATCTGAGGCAACCGGCCAGGTTGATGAGATGATCGATCAGGGTCGAAATTTCTATCGTGAAGGAAAATATGAAGAAGCCATCGCAGTATGGGAAAAAGCATACAAACTTGATCCTGAAAATAAACGTCTCCAGCGCTATCTTGTAAAAGCACGAGAAAAAGTAGCCGAAGAAACCGGTGCTGAACCCGTAACAGAAACACCACCAGCCACTACAGCACAACCCGCTGAAGGAAATGCAGAATTGCTGGTAAGCCAGGGTAAAGAATATTTCAGGATGGGCGAGTACCAAAAAGCTATTGACGAATGGAAAAAAGCACTAGAACTTACTCCGGGTGACACCAAAATCCAAAAATATATCGAAAAAGCCCAACGAAACCTAGATGAAGAACAACCTGCAGAAACAACAGAAGAAACACCTGCTGTCACACAGGAAGAGATTCCAACTGAAGAGATAGCAACCCCGGCTCCTATTATTGAAGAAGAAGAAGATGTCGTACGACGTGATTTGTCATTCTGTGTCAAGGTCGCTATAGAAAATCACCGTGAGGCCAAAATAGCTATCGAAAAAATAAAGAAGGCAGAAATTGATTTATTCATTGCCAGAAGGAATTTTTTCCCCAACCTGTTTTTTGTTTATTCACAGGCACAAGGTGGATCAGGTGCCGAAGACACGGGCAGTAACTCTACCCGTGACTTTGTACGTAATCGATACAAATTTCAGGCAAGCCACATGGTATACAGTGGCGGCAAAGCACGCAGCGAAGTACAAAAAGCGCATATCGCTCTTGATATAGAGAAAAAAGAATACCAACGGATTGTAAATCAAAAGGCGCTGGAAGTAGCAAAAGCATATTATGAAGTAGCACGCACCGAAGCCGATCTGAAAGTCCAACGCGGGTTACTTAGCAAAGCGCAAGCATCATTACAACTGGTAGAAGAACAGTTTAAATCAGGATTGGTATCGGAGCTCGAATTACTTAACCTCAAAGCACAGATCAACCAAATCCACAGTCAGGTGGCAGCAGCCCAACAGGAACTGTCACATGCTGTGCTTGATTTACAAAATGTCATGAATATTGACCTCACCACTCCGATTCGTGTTTATGCTTTAGAAGACAACGAAATCGAACTGGATACACGCTACGAAGATATACCGCTGATCCAAAATATACAGATCTTTGATGCATCACAACAATCCGTTGATGAAAAAAGCCAGCTTCGGCAGGACAGCTATATGATCTATGCGTTAAAAAATCGTGCAGATTTTGCCGTAGAACAACTCAAACTTCAAAAAGCCGAAAAAGAAGTAGACATTGCCCACTCAACTTTTTTACCTCATTTTGAAGTATTTGGCGAACTCGGACAAGGCGCTGAAAACCAGGCGCAAAGAACAAGCGACCTCGACCTGATAACAGAATACCTCGCAGGCTTTAAATTATCATGGAATGTCTGGGGTAATACCCTTGAAGTACGCCGTCAGGAAGCAAGCGAAGCACCTAGTGTAACCAAAATCGGTACTGAAAAATCAAGAACATGGGAAGTAGCGGTCGGACTACTTGACGATCTGGAACCGATCAGCGAAAAACAAGAATTGATAGTTAAACAACTTGAAGCACTCAACGATCTTGCCAACCAGAAAAATACTATTATCGAAGAAGTGCGCGATGCATACCATAATTTTCTTAAAGCAAAAATTGCTAAAGATACCGCAAAAAGCAAGATCGAATTCCGCAAAAAAACTGTCGACCTGTACAACCTGCAGCGTAGTCTTGGCGAACTGGAAACCTCAAAGTTACTTCAATCTGAAATAGATCTTTCTTCAGAACAATCAGGTTTACATAAAGCTCTCGCAGATTATATGGTTCAGCTCGCCAGCCTCGATACAGCTATTGGTAAAAGTAACTTTTATCTCCCAACTGAAGTGCAGGAACAACTTCCTGAAGCTCATGTAAAGATGCTCCATAAAGTTGTCGGCCCCAAACAACCAAATCCGGAAGAACAGCTGACCATGACCGGTTATCTTTTAAAACTGGAAACCGTTACCGTTGCTCCTGCTACACATAAACTGGTAACCGGTTACAAAAACCGTAAATGGGTAGCGCTTGCACGAAGCCGTTCAATCGATTTAAACCAGTATAACGGTAAACGGGTTCAGATAACCGGCTTGCCGGTTAATACCGAAGACTGGATCTCCACCGTACTGGTAGATTCCATTGCTGTTATAGATAAGCACAATAATATAATTCCCGATACAGAACAAACTGAAACTCCACAAGAACTTGCTCAAACAACACCTGATCAGGAAAACGAGACACAAGAGACTGTAGAAGAAAACACCACGGAAGAATCCAATGAATCGGCACAGCCAGCGGATGATTCCAGCTCTGAACCTGAATCACAATCGGATGTTGCCCCTCAGCAAATACAGGAAACCGAATCGGCAGAATAAAATTAGTGACACCGAAGAATAAATCGTATACCATATACCGAAAATGAAATAAACTTTCTGTGCTAATCTCGATCAAATGGGTATATATAGTAAACAATATGCCCGCATAAGGGAATCTATGAAGAAAAAAACGCGACGATTTTTACTCTTTTTTCTATTATTGATTATACCGGCGATGGCTATTGGTGGCTACACTCTGTATACCCAATTCGAAGGCAATTTAAGCGATATTCTGGTCTTTCTTAAAACTGTGCCGCAAAGAGATGTCAAAGACTTAATCTTTGGCAGATTTATTAAAGAAAACGACGGGCGATCCAAGACTGATAATGATGGCGCACTCATAGAAGAAGAAGAAAAACCCGATTCAAGTATACCTGTTACGGTATTTAAAGCATTTATTACCGGATTCCGTGATACTCTTCCTGCACTGGGAACCCTTAAAGGATACCGTGAAACAAAACTTGGCTTTGAAAAAAGCGGTATTATCAAGGTGTTCAATTACAAAGCCGGTGACCTGGTACCTGAAGGCGCATTGATATGTTCTCTCCAGAAAAGCGACAGCGAAATAACCGTTCGCCATGCGGAAGCAAAAATTGCTGAAGCTAACAGTACATTATCACTGGCAAAAAATAAACTCGAACGCGCCACACAAAAATATGAGCTTGGAGGTACCAGTAAATCATTATATGAAGAAGCAATGCTCGAATATGAAAAATCAACTCATCAGCTCGAAACTGCTAAAATAGAATTGGAAGATGCAAAACTTGAATTAAATAAATGCGATGTATTTGCACCTTACGAAGGTATCTTAGGTAATAAATATGTTGAAATAGGCGAAACGATCACTATGAACACGCTGGTTTGCGATCTGATTGATGTGGAATATATGATCGTTGGTATCGGCGTGGTTGAACGGGATATAGAAAAATTACAAATCGGACAACGGGTTTCCATCTTTGTGGATGCCTACCCCAACAGAGAATTTGTCGGTTCTGTAGAAACATTATCACCTGTTGTTGAGGGGCAAAGCCGTACTTTTTCAGTTGAAATCAAAGTGGCGAATCCTCAAAAAGTATTATTGCCCGGCATGTTTGCCCGGGTTCGCATCAACGTATTCGAAAAGAACAACGCTCTTATCATACCCACTTCCGCCTTGAATCTTCAAAAAAATAAATATACTACGTTTGTGGTCAACCCTGATTCTATGGGTGTCACTGAGCGGCCTATTTCTGTGATATACGCTACCACAGATTATGCAGTCATTTCTCGCGGGCTGAAAGTGGGCGAACTGGTTGTAATCGGTGAAAAAGAAGGTGTCTCAGAAGGTATGACGGTCAAAATAGTCGAAGAACAAGTTCCTGAAATGTAATCATGCGACTATTTCGTTGACAGCAGATGCCAATTCCCTTATAATACCTCACCACTATTAATTTTATTCAAAAATATAACTATAACCATACAGGTAAAGAGGTACGTAAACTATGAAAATGACATTTCAGCCTTCAAATTTAAAACGTAATCGTGATCACGGTTTTTTGAAACGTATGAGCACAAAAAATGGACGCGCAGTATTGTCCCGTCGTCGTCGCAAAGGACGAAAACGCCTTACGGTATAACGTTTTTTGCTCATGAAACATCGTTCACACTATGCGATTACCAAACGATGGCTGTATCGTAAGGTCTATGATACAGGCTCAAAAACAGTTGCAAGATATTGCATAGTGTATATTCGACATAATGACCTGCCTGAACGGATTACCCGCTGCGGTTTCACCGTTACTAAAAAAGTGGGTAATGCCGTTGTGCGGAACAGGATCAAACGAAGGCTACGTGATATTTTCTTTCGCCTGTACGATACATTACAAACCGGACATGACATTGTAATCGTCGCTAAATCAATTAGCGTTAACGCGTCGTTTCAGGATTTGTATAATGATATTTATCAAGGGTTTGCAAGAAATGATCTCTTTGTTGCGTAAATTTTGCTGTACGCTGTTTATTGCCATCATACAATTGTACCGCATTTTATTTAGCTGGAAGCAACCCTGTTGCAGGTATTTGCCAACATGTTCCCAATACGCTGTTGAGGCTGTCCAGAAAAGAGGTTTGATAACCGGTTGCTGGTTGACTATACGACGATTGTCGCGTTGTCACCCGTGGGGCGGAAGCGGATATGATCCGGTCCCCGACGCACCGCGCCAGTGCCATCACCCGTTAACCAGAGGATGATATAATAATGGATAAACGATTTTTTTCCGCTTTGCTGCTATCATGTATTGTGGTGTTGCTCTATAACCACTTTGTTATGCGGCCAATGTACGAAAAACAACAACAAGCACAAACTCAAATTGTCTCTAATGACGGGCAGATAGCTCCGCAGACAACAGCTACTCAGGCTAACCAACCTGTTCAGACACAAGCACAACAAAATATTCCCACAACGTCGGCGATTTCAACCGCATCGTTACTTGAATGGAAACAGTACGACAAGGAACAGGAAACCGTTTTGGAAAATGATCGGGTTAAAGCTGTGTTCTCCAATGTAGGTGCTTGCTTAAAATCGTTTGCCGTAAAACAGCCTGAGCGACCAGATGTCGAACTGGTTACTCCACATAGTTACCAGATACAACCATATTACATGGATATTACCGGCGCATCAGCAGATAGCGAAGTACCTATCTTTCAGGTTCAGCAGGTTTCAGACAATATCATAAAATATACCCGCCAGACCGCATCGTTTCGTGAAGAAAAAGTCTTAACCCTGGTTCCTGATTCATTTCAGATAGATGTGTCGTATACAATTACCGCACTTAACGATCCGGTATTCCTTTCACAGGGCATTGGATTTTCGCTTGGCTCAATCGAAAAAGTATCGCAGGAAGATCGTCGCGAACAGCTGACTGCTTCCATGTATCTCAATCTCAATAAAGGTGAACTGGAGTCGGTTAAACTGAACGGTAAAAAATCGGTTACGCAAAAAACCGGAGACATTATATGGTCGAGTATTAAAAATAAATATTTTGTTCTGATTTCCAAACCAGATAAGGAAAACAGCCTTCTTGATGTTTCCTTGCTTGATGAAGAACAAAAAACGAATGTCACTTATATCCGATCCGGCCAGCAACAAATAGCAAAAGGCACTTCAGCCACATTTCGGTACCTTACTTACTTCGGTCCGCAGTTACTTAAGAATCTAGTTCCATATAAAAGCGATTTTGAAAAATCCATGTACTTTACCGGCTGGTTCGGCCCTATCAACCTACTGCTTATTAAGTCACTAAACGGGCTGTACGCGTTTTGCCGGAACTATGGTATAGCTATTATCCTGCTAACGATTATTATCAAACTTCTTTTTTATCCTCTGACTCACAAAAGTTTCAAGTCGATGAAAAAAATGCAGGAACTGCAACCAAAAATGGCTGTCCTTAAAGAAAAATTCAAAGATGACCCACAGAAAATGCAGCAGGAAACTATGGCGCTCTACAAACGGGAGAAAGTAAACCCGCTTGGTGGATGTTTACCTATGCTTATACAGTTGCCAATCTTTTTTGGACTATACCGAACCTTGTATAACGCATACGAACTGACTGATGCCAGTTTCTTATGGATAAGCAGTTTATCCGAACCGGATAAACTTTTTATGTTCTCGTGGGGCGGGGCGGAATACCCTATTAACATTTTACCGCTGCTTATGGGTATAACAATGTTCGTGCAGCAAAAGATGTCGTCTGCAGATCCACAGCAACAAAAAATGATGATGTTCATGCCGGTGATTTTCACCTTTATTCTATATAAACTTCCTTCTGGATTGGTGCTTTACTGGACATTGAGCAACCTGCTGAGCATTTTGCAGCAGCATTATGTGAAAACCAAGTAACTGCCCGAAACTTAACGGGGTCGTACCATGTGGGAAGATACTATTGTCGCCAGAGCCAGTGCCGAAGGAACAGGTGCGGTAGGAATGTTGCGCCTGAGCGGCAGTAATGCGCTCAATATTGCAGGCAAGGTCATTACTCCTCGCAGTAAATCTATTTCTGTTACGGACTGCAAACCACGTCAAGTTTATCTTGGATCAATTTTCGCTCCTGACGGTGAATTGATCGATGAAATCACTTTTGTCTGCTATAAAATCCCACACAGCTATACCGGCGAACACATGGTCGAAATATTTTCTCATGGCAATACTATCCTGATTGACCTGATTGTACAGCGATGCATTCAGGAAGGGGCTCGCCTCGCGCTACCCGGCGAATTCACACGCAGGTCATTTATGAATGGCAAGATCGACCTTACACAGGCAGAATCGGTTGCAGACCTGATCGGAGCTCAGGCAGAAGAAGAAATTAAAATCGCCGCCAAAATGTTGTCGGGCGAGTTCGGCAAACGGGTAAAACAACTGCGTGACGATCTTATCGCTATTATCAGCCGTGTCGAAGCTTCGATTGATTTTCCTGAAGAAGATGATGTGCTAAACGACAAGACTACTGTCCTGACTGATCAGATAACCGCTATACGCGAATCTATCGCATCTATGCTTGCATCGTACGACGAAGGCAAACGTATCCGCGATGGCATCAAAGTAACCATAGCAGGACAGACAAACGCCGGTAAATCGTCACTGATGAACGCTTTATTTGAGGAAGAAAAATCCATTGTAACGCCTATTCACGGCACGACTCGTGATGTGATTGAGGGAACAATCATACTCAACGGAGTTCGTGTGATTTTTCATGATACCGCCGGACTGCGCACACCACGAGGAGTTGTTGAAAAGGAAGGAATCCGCAGAACAGAAAAATCTATGGAAAGTGCGGATATCATCTTGTATGTAATCGACTCATCACGCAAAAATATTTCTGACGATATCAAACGAATTGAATCACTGTGCGACAAACCATTGATCACCATTTTCAATAAATCCGATCTGATCGAAACAAAACCACAGATACCTATCTCAGATAACTCCATACCTGTATGCACTATAAGCGCCCTGCAGAAAACCGGTATTGCCGAATTACACGCTGCTTTATGCGATACTATCGCCTCGTTGGTACGCAGTTCACACCGCTCGGCGTTCACGGTTAACCGTCGTCATGCTACCTGCCTTAAACAGGGTGACGAGGCATTGCACGAAGCTCTGCGCGCAATCAATGATGGATTGACGGAAGATTTTTTCGCGGAAAACCTCAAGGACGCGCAACGGGCATTAGCGCAAATTATCGGTGAAATATCTCCTGATGATGTACTCGACCAGATCTTTTCACACTTTTGTATAGGAAAATAACTATGAGCCAGACTTACGACATAATTGTAATCGGAGCAGGACACGCAGGATGCGAAGCGGCATTAGCAGGCGCGCGTATGGGGTTGTCTACCCTGCTTATCACCATGAACCTCGATACTATAGCGCAAATGTCGTGCAACCCGGCAATCGGAGGGCTGGCAAAAGGGCATCTGGTCAAAGAGATCGATGCACTCGGTGGTGAAATGGCCAGGGTGACTGATCTGAGCGCAATTCAATTTCGTTTGCTCAATACCAAAAAAGGCCCCGCCGTTTGGGCTCCACGAGTACAAAGCGATAAAAAAATATACCAGCAGGTAATGAAACAGGTGCTCGAACGACAGGATCATTTGACTATCTTGCAAGATACCGTGACAGATATACATGTTGAAAACAATATCATAACCGGTGTGGCTACTATTTATCAGCAACATATTGAGGCGAAAGCGGTAATCGTTACGCCGGGTACTTTTTTGAACGGATTGATCCATATCGGATTGACATCGTTTCCATCAGGGAGATTTGGCGAATTCCCGTCAACGCATCTATCGGACAGCCTGCAAAAAATCGGGTTGCGCCTTGGACGGCTTAAAACAGGCACTCCGGCGCGTATCCTGCGCAGTTCCATCGATTTTTCAAAGATGGATGAATACCCGCCCGATGATCATGCACAAACGTTTTCACGTAAAATAAAAGAATATCCGTTACCTCAAGTTCCCTGTTACATTACGCACACTACGGAGAAAACCAAAGAAATTATCCTGGCCAACCTGAAATACTCACCGCTCTACGCGGGCAAAATTACAGGTATCGGGCCGAGGTACTGTCCATCTATAGAAGACAAAATTGTAAAGTTTCCCGATAAAACGTCTCATCAGGTATTTATTGAACCTGAAGGATTATCTACTGAGGAGATGTACATAAACGGTGTTTCTACCAGTCTGCCGCAGGATGTGCAGGAGCAAATATATCATTCCATAACCGGACTGGAAAACGCCACGGTCATGCGATACGCCTATGGCATAGAATACGATTTTGTTACCACAGATCAGATTCAGCCTACTCTTGAAACTTATTCGATCAGCGGCTTATACCTTGCAGGTCAAATCAACGGTACTTCAGGCTACGAAGAAGCCGCAGCGCAAGGGCTTATGGCCGGCATCAATGCTGTTCTCAAAATAAGGGGCGAAGATCCGTTTATCCTCCAACGCCACGAGGCTTACATAGGTGTCATGGTAGACGACCTGATAACCAAGATACCGGAAGAACCGTATCGCATGTTCACTTCGCGGGCAGAATATCGTTTGTTATTACGGCAGGATAACGCCTACCAGCGACTGGCACAATACGGGAATCGTTTCGGGTTGATCGATGAAGATACTTATTCCGAAGTACAACGTCATATAGAACACGTTAAACTGGAAATAGAACGCCTGAACAGCACATCTTATCAGGATACCACAGCGGAGGTTCTGTTGCGCCGTCAGGACTGGACTTACCAGCGGTTGCTTGACGAAAAGATAATCGCACCCACTGAAGAAGCACTATCCGATGAGGAAATATTCGATATCGAGGTGGAAATCAAATACGCGGGTTACATTCAACGCCAACGGTCACAAGTTGAAAAAATGAGAAAATACGAAACTTGGTCTATTCCCCCATCGTTGTCATACGATACTATCACCGGCCTGCGGCGTGAAGCACGGGAAAAGCTCGAAGCGAGGCAACCGGCAACTATCGGGCAGGCAATGCGGATACCGGGAGTCAATCCAGCGGATATCCAGTTGATTATGATTCATATGGAACGCCTTAACCGCTCAAAGAATCAGGATTCCGAATCAAATCGGAATCAATAAAAAGTCTTATTACGAAGCCCCATCTATTCATTTTGGGATTGCTTCGTCGCTTCGCTTCTCGCAATGACGGATTTAGTGATCTGCGGTAAAGACTTGTTTACACTATAAAGGAGTAATAATGGCAATACGTGAATGCGGTAAGGTCATAGAAATACACGAAGATAGTATGACAGTGCAAATTAATCCACCCTCAATGTGCGATAGCTGTACGGCGTGCGGAGGATCACAACGCAAAGAGCGTACCATCACCGTACCTGCTCAACCTGATATCCACGAGGGTGACGATATATGGATAGAGGCTGTACCCGGTGACCTGCTCAAAGCAGTGTTGCTGGTATTCATGCTCCCTACAGCAGGATTGTTTGCGGGTATAGCATTTGCCGCGTATATCCTGTCTACAAATAAGGAATGGGTATATTTTGTCTGTGCGCTGATCGGTACGATTTTACCGTTCTTTTTAGCTAAATTTCTGGTCAATCGATATGTATCGTTCCACAAAAATATCTGGAAAAAATAATTTTTCTTCTACTTATCGCAAATCCTGAATATTCCTATGATGTTATCGAACAAATTTTTGGAATTATCAAAATCCTTTTCTGTTGTTACAAATGTTATGGTAAGCACCTTTTTCTTGATGTCAATTTTATATTAAAAGGTAAACCTTTTATTTTTACATTTATCTTTTAAGAAATGATTAAAAGGTCTTATTAGAGCTAGATTTGCGCAACCTCTAGTTTTATCCACTTTAAGAATATTTCGTCTCTTTAATCTTCTCAAAGACGGATTCACTTATTTCATTGTTTCTTAAAAAAGAATACCTCTTGAGAGCATCACGCTATTCAAATCTAAGTTTTATTTATTTTCTTTTTTTATTTTGACAATCTTAGTGTTATAGAGTAATATTTAATACATCTTACCACTACAGAATTCAAGAAACAAAGGAGGTGCTGTTCGTAATTTTAAAAAAATAATTGTATTGCAACGATTATTTTCAACAACTATTACAGGGGGGAATCCTATGAAAAAAGTAATATTCTGTCTTTTATTTTGTTTACTTCCAACTCTTTCGTCATTTGGCGCCACGTATAGTTTATATTCCAGCGGGTCTACCGCGACGTATATCAGCCCAAGCGAGTATGATAATCCCACTTCATCTAGTTACCCTTTGCTGACGTTTGAAGTGCCTATTTCCCTGCTGGGAGCCAATATCTCAAGCGCTTCTCTGGCAGTTACCGGACGGGATTACGGTGGTTCACGCGAGGGAAGTGCTGCAATGATTAACGAAGGCGGCGGATATACTACTGTAGATGCCAGCGTTACATATCCCTTTAATTTTGGTCAGTGGGAAAATATTGATGTACTGATGGCTGTGCGACGTTGGGTTGGCGGAAACGGATTTCCCATTGCGGCAAACCTTGGTATTTTGTGTATTGCTCCTGACGTCAACTGGTATGATCTGGTTACCGACATGTATCCTGAACCGAACCCGGGGTATGACAACTATTGGCCGGTACTTACTGTTACATATACCGCAAGCACTAAATCTACAAAAGCAACTTTTTTGGAAAGCGGAGCTGAAGACCTCGCGGAAGACTGGAGTTTACAGGAAGCTAACGACCTGCTTGACCTCTACTTTGCTACCGGTGGTTCGGTAACAATCGACGGTGAAACATGGTATTATTCCAGCGGAGAATATGCCACAGGAGGTTCATGGGGCGATGCCCATGCTCTTGGAGATGGATGGGTTGATACAAACGGCTTTAAGCATATCTATCTTGGCTCAGGTTTGACAACCAATCCAGATTTGGGTGCACCTGTACCTGTTCCTGAACCGGCTTCGTTATTATTGCTCATCTGTGCCATAGGCTCGTTATATAAAAAGAAATTTTGCTAATACTATCATTCCGATGCGGCGGGGTATCCAACATATTCCGCCGCATTAGTTTGTTATCCCCTGTTTATGTAAACCCATACTTGATATTTGCATTTTCTTGCTCAACAAATTCTCATTTCTTTCGATAAAATTTATATATAAAAACTTAACCTTAATCCCAGAGGTATACTATGCCTTTTCTTGAATGGAATGATTCATATAGCGTCAAAGTCGAGGAACTCGATAAACAACACCAAAAACTGGTTGATACAATCAACATGTTTCATGAAGCATTAGCCAGCGGTAAAGGAGCAAAAGTTCTAGATGAAGTCCTTGATAAGTTGATCGAATATTCCAGGCATCATTTTGCATGTGAAGAAAACTATATGACCTATTATCCATACGCGCGTTATGAAACTCACAAAGAACATCATCAGCATTTTATTGATAAAATAGCATCATTTACCTATCAGACACCTGATAAAAAAATAACTCAAGCCATCAAACTCCAGAATTTTTTACGAACCTGGCTCTGCTCACATGTCTTACATGAAGATAAATTATACAGCGACTTCTTTAACGAACACGGATTAAAATAGCTTTTTTCTCGACAAATTCCATCTTTATTTATGGGCTTATATTTACCACTTTACAGCCCCGCCAAATTATCATATAACTTAAGGGGTATATGGAACGGGGGAGCATATGGAAGACGAACGCAAAGAATCAAAAGAATCATTAGATCAGATTATCCAACAGATACTGGACGCTTTTGAAATAGATGACGAACAAATAGTTCGGATAATTTTAAAAGATACCCGTGTTGAAGATCTTGCTGAAATCATTGAATCACTTAAACGTGAAGAAAAATCACGCATTATTCCCCTTGTCAAAAATGATGTATTACCCGAACTTTTTAGCCGACTTGACCCCGACACTATCACCATGGCAATTGAAGAATTCGGTCCGGAATTTGTCGCCACCGTCCTTGATGAACTTCCTTCAGACGAAGCCGCTAACATTCTAACCGATATGCACGAACGCCACGGCGAGGAAATTATCGACCTGATGAAACAATCGGGTTCGGCAAAAGTTAAAAAAATTCTCGAATATCCAGAAGATTCCGCTGGACGTTTGATGAGCACCGATTTCGTTGCCCTCAACGAAAATACATCACCCGAGCAGGCAATAGAATATATTCGTCTGAAACGACTTGAAGAACCTGTCTTTTATATCTACGTGGTAGACAACGATAATAAGTTTATCGGGATTGTTCCGATTCATAAAATCCTGTTCGCATCCCCTGACCACGCTCTCGCAGACCTGATTGAAGAGGATTTTGTGACCGTCTCAGTCAATACCGATCAGGAAGAAGTCGCAAAGCTCGTCGGTAAATTCGATATTCCGGCCCTACCCGTACTTGACGACGAGGGGCATCTGGTTGGTCGAGTAACCGTTGATGACATTCTTGACGTTATTGAAGATGAGGCTACCGAAGATATCTACCGTATGGCTGGTACCGATTACGAAGAACTCCATAGTAATTCACCCTTTAAAATTGCCCGCATCCGTATGCCCTGGTTGTTGACCTGCATTTTAGGCAGTATGCTGACCGGGGCGGTTATACAAAAATTTGAGATGACTCTTTCTACACAAATAGCACTTGTGGCTTTTATTCCCGTTATCATGTCAACAGGTGGCAATACGGGTTTGCAATCGTGTACTATCATGGTACGGCGCATGGCTCTAGGTGATATTTCAACATATACCGTTATGGCCGATATTTGGAAAGAAGTTCGTACCGCTGTAGTGTTGGGAATCACCTGTGGAACATTGCTCATGATTGTTGCACGATTGTGGCGCGGTGATATGTATATCGCACTCATTTTGGGAGCATCAATGTTTTTCGCTGTTTCAGTATCGTCACTCATAGGGATGTGCGTTCCATTGCTTTTTAAGAAAATCAAGATCGATCCAGCCGTGGCATCCGGCCCACTCATCACGACACTTAACGATATGGTGGGTCTGAGTATCTATTTGTGCTTATCCACATTATTCCTAACAAAATTACCTCCACAGTAATTTTGTCATTAAACATACATATTACATTAGTTATAATAAATGATTGTTTCTTATCCAGCTATTTTATAGTAGTTAACAATTTTCCCTTCAATACATTTCATTTTAATAATGTATTTATTTTTACCTATTTTAATTTTCTTCAAACTGCTTAAACCTACTTTCAGTAAGGATATTTTCTTAAAGTTACATATCTTTTTTTTAACAAAGTATGTTTTCTAAAATACACTTTAAAATAAATCAGTAATTTGATTTTTTGTTGTTTAGAAAATACACTTGTAAATTCTAAAGTTTTGCTGTTTTTTCTCGACATTAAATAATAATTCATATTTTCAGCCAGATTTTCAGCCAGATTTTTATCCAAGGTTATAATTTTGATACGGCATATTCTTTGTCAGGTATGACAATGTATCAAGGAAACCAATTAACATGAAAGGAAACGCTATGAAAAAAACTCACCAACTGTCACTTTTCTGTGCAACTTTAGCAGTATGTTGTAGCCTGGCTTATGCTCAGGAAAAAGCTCCACAAAAAGTTATTGATCTCGCAAATGGAGAACTTCTAGGTTTAGGCACAGACCCGGTTATCGTTGCCGCCGTTAAAGCTGAAAATGATAAGGGTAAAACACTTGATCAGATCAAAGCAGCTGATGCAGAATGGCAAAGCACATCAGGGTATTCAGATTTCATGAATTCTCTTATGGATTCCGAATGCGGACAATACCTCAAAAAATTATTAAATGAAAAAGACTATATTGCTGAAATCTTTGTTATGGACAATCTGGGTGCTAACGTAGCCATGTCTTCAAAAACATCCGATTACTGGCAGGGCGATGAAGAAAAATTCACCAAACCATTTAGTGGTGAAATTTCTATAAGCGATGTCAAATTCGATGATAGCAGCCAGGTATATGTCGTACAGGTATCCATCCCTGTAAAAGACGGTGACACCATCATTGGTGCAGCGACTATCAGTATTGATGTCGATCAAGTTGAATAATAGACGGGGAGGTCTACATGAAAGCACTTTTTAAAGCATACCGAAACCTGAAAGTAGGCGCAAAACTTTTTGCGGCATTCGGGTTAATGGGGCTTTTCATGTTCATCATTGCAGTGACATCTTACGTTAATAGCAAAAACATTCAGACTCAATTAACCCATATATGTAAAGATAATATCCCAAGTATCGATTACCTGATTGAAACCGACAGGGATCTCCAACAACTCTTAGTTGCTGAAAGAACTATGATCTTTGCCGATGCGTCGTCAGAGCTGTTCACAGAACTGACCGATGAATACGAGAATAATTTCAATCAGGCAAAAGAACGATGGGAAAAATTCTGCGCATTGTCCAATGATCCTGAAGAGAGTAAAATCATCCAGGAATACAACAAAGCATGGGATGAATGGCAGGCAGTATCTCGCAAAGTAGTCGATTCAAGAACCTCCGATACTCGTGAAGGACGCAGAATCGCTATCGATACGACCATAAACGAAGCCAAAGTCAAATTCGAAGCAATGCGTGATTATCTCAATAAATTGCAAGAGATAACACTCACTAAAACCGATAAGTCATATGAGAATGCATCAGAAGCTTATGTAAAAAATCTGTCAACTTCGATACTGATTACAGTACTGGCTATTCTAGTCGGTGCAGTTGCAGCATTTTTCACCAGCAGAGGTATTGTCAATGCTATCAAGCTTGTCAATAAGGAAATATCCGATTTGGCTCATGGCGAAGGAGACCTGACTGTACAACTTAAAGTTGATTCCACAGATGAGATCGGACAGCTGGCAGATACTTTCAACCAGTTTATTGAAAAATGGCGTGAAATTATCAGTTCGGTTAAAGCGGTTTCTTCACAGGTCGCTTCATTTGCCGACCAGTTATCATCAACTTCCCAAAGCATTTCACAGGGATCCGAAGAACTGGCAAGCAGTGTTCACGAAGTTTCCAGCTCGGTTACTCAGATGAATACCGGTGTACAGGATGTTCTCAATTCTGTTGACACACAAACTTCATCGGTAACTGAAACAACCGCTGCGGTTGAAGAAATTTCACGCAACATCAGCGCGGTACTCAAAAATGTTGAAAACCAGTCATCTGCTATCAACGAATCAACCGCTGCTGTTGAGGAATTGGTTTCTTCAATCAAACAAGTTGCTGAGAACTCAAATAAAGTCAATGACATTTCCCGTGAAGTCGCCAGCAAAGCAACAAGCGGTAACAAAGCTGCTAAAGAAACTGTCGACGGAATGAAAGCTATTGCCGAGAGTTCTAAGAAAATCAACAATATCATCAGTGTTATTACAGGTATTGCTTCTCAGACAAACCTGCTTGCCCTGAACGCTGCCATCGAAGCGGCTCGCGCCGGCGACGCTGGTAAAGGGTTTGCTGTGGTTGCTGATGAAGTCCGTAATCTGGCTGAACAGTCACAACAAGCGGCAAAAGAGATTACCGATCTCATCAAAGAAGCAAATCAACGTGCGGAAACAGGTGTTGAACTTGTTGAAGGCGTTTACACTTCAATCACAGAAATCACCTCGGCTATTGATGAAGTCAGCCAGTTGATCAACGATGTCAGCATAGCAACCAACGAACAGGAAAAAGGCAGCATCGAAATAGCTCAGTCCATGGAAGAATTGAACAGGATTACCCAATCTGTTTTTACTGCTATGGAAGAACAGAACAAAGGTACTCAGGAAATAGCACAGGCCATGCAGCAGCTGGCTTCTATTTCTCAGGAAATCAACGAAGCAATGAACCAACAGGCTAATGCTTCTCAACAGATCACCAACGTTGTGCAACAGGTCAGCAGCGTTGCTGAAAGCAATGAAGCTGGCTCACGCCAGAATGTTGAGGCATCAGAGCAACTGACACAACAGTCACAAACACTCGATCAACAATTGTGCGGGCTGAAAACAGAATAATCAGTACACACAATTCATAAATAAAAACCGGGAGGTGTTCCAAACATCTTCCGGTTTTTTTATACCTAACTGCATATTAATGTTTCCCAAGACCTATACGAACTGCGCACCAGAGGCCCGGCTAAACACGCGCTCAATCCAAGCTGTTCGCCAAATTTTTGCAAATTGGCAAACTCCTCAGGAGTATAATATTTTTCTACCGGATGATGACGCTTTGAGGGCGCAAGATATTGTCCTACATACACAATATCACACCCCGCATTATACAGATCACGCATAGTGGCATGCAACTCTTCAGTGGTCTCCCCCAAGCCTGCGAGAATAGATGATTTGACAGGAATTGACGGGGCTTTTTCTTTGCAATACGACAATATCTCCAGACAACGGCTATACGTATATTGCGGACGTGCCACAGGGTACAACCGCTCCACGGTTTCTATGTTGTGCCCCATTATAGCAGGACGCATCTCGATTACCGCGTCAAAAGCGCTCCACGCACCGAAATCAGGGATTAATAGTTCAATGGGTAGCTCACGCAATGCGGCTATTGTAGCGCAAAAATGAGCCGCTCCGCCGTCATGCAGATCGTCACGGGTAACCGATGTAATCACGCAATGATTAATACTGAAATCAGCAACAAACTGCGCTATCCGTGCAGGCTCATCTAGGTCAAGCGGTTCAGGTGTGGTAGCGTCGATATTACAAAAAGGGCACATTCGAGTACAGTGTCGCCCCATCAGAATAAATGTAAACGAGCGGTTACGCCAACACTCGCTACGATTCGGACAGGCAGCTTCTTTACAAACCGTTTTTATCCCTCTTTGTTCAAGAAGTTTAGCCGCCCGGGATACCTCCGGATCGAGAATACTTCGATTAGTGCGTATCCATCGGGGTTTTCTTTGTTGATGAGCAGGGTTCGATGGTTTCATCTAAAAATTATCCTTGTTGTGTGAGCACTCGTTGTAACGCATCGAAAATCTGAATCAGCACGATATTCGAGTGCTCTATTTTATCAAAGTGCAGATGTATCTGCTGATCCGTTTGAGTATATTGTGAACCATCGATATCGCTATGGCAATTGTGAATCAGGTTACCTATCGATTCACGGGTAGATTCAAGATGAAACTGCAAACCGATCACCTTTTTATTATACTCGAATGCCTGATGCGCACATGCCTCACTGCGTGCTGTCCATATGGCTCCGGAGGGTATATCAAACGTATCGCCATGCCAGTGAAAAGCATAGAACGAGTCCGGCACACCCGCAAATACTGAAGATTCCCGAGCATCTTCGGTACGCTCTACAGGAAACCAACCTATCTCTTTATAATCATTCTTATACACCTTTGCTCCGAGAACATCAGCAATCAACTGAGCGCCAAGGCAAATACCTACTACCGGTTTGCCTGCCGCTATGGCATCTTCAATATAGCGTTTTTCATCTTTCAACCATGGGAAGGTTTTATCATCATTGACGCCCATAGGCCCACCCATAATAATAAGCCACTCTATAGCATCAAGTTGTGGCAACTCAAATCCTTCATACATTTTTATAGAAGTCAGCTTATGATGTTTAATCATAGCCCATTCGTCGATATAGGCTGTACTCTCAAAAGGCACATGTTGAAGATAATGTATACGCATGGCTACTTATCCTGTTCGTTTACTAGCGCGTTTTGAAACGAATCTTGCATTTGCTTGAGCTTCCAGTTATTAGGACTCGCTTTCCTGGCTTTTTTAAAATATTCCAATGAGGTTTCCATATCACCGATCAAAAAATAGTTTTTCGCCAGTTCTATGTAATTGATAACCACATGAGGGTTATTCAGGTTCATCTTTTCGAGCACATCTATTGCGTTATCGTACTGTTTGAGTTTCTCATACGTCATCTGCAGGAAGAATTGAAGCGTCCAGTTGTACTCATCAAACAGGTCTATTGCCTGCTTCATTTCTTCAAGCGCTGGTTCGAATTTTTCCTGATTCATCAATGTATCCCACTGACTGATATGGTGCATAATTTGTGTTTCACGCAGATTATTGCGGCGAGCTATCAAGTCTACAAGCATGTTAATATTGAATTGCGCCGCCTGATAAAACGGCGCGTTAGGACCAAATATGATCTGTTCACGGAAAAACGCTAAATACGCCTCGATCAATTTATCCTGCCTATGCAATACATAACCGTAATTCAGGGGCAACCCCGGCTCGTTGGGATAAGCAAAACATCCTGTTCTCAGCATCTGACTGGCTTTATCAGTTTCTCCATTTCGGTGTAACGCAATGCCGTAATAGAAATAATCTACCGGATACGCCGGATCAACCCCTGTAGTAAACGCAACGGAATAGGCATTCTGACATTCTATATATTTCTGGAGTTGAAAACATACATTGCCCATCAAATAAAACGGCAACGCCATCTCCTTACTTCTGATTAATGCTTTATTCAAAGCTTCGTATGCCCGCTTGTATTGTTTGGTTTCCAATAAATATTGACCGAGCATGGTATAAATCATTGCTTCAAGGCGTTGGGTGTCGCCTTTATAAAAAATCGATTTCTTTTTGAGCGCCTCAATGGCCTGCTCGTACATATCTTTCATTTTATTAAATTTAAGATAAACACTCGCAGCATCCACATACGCTTTCCGTTCATCGGGAAACAAGGTTATCTGTTTTGAAGTCATGGATATAAGTAATTCGGGTTCTGTTTTGGGGTCAGCCTGCATAATAGCTAGAAGACGCTGGATAGAACTGAACAACTGTTGCTTTTCGGCATCGCCCATACCATCCGATGACTCGATTTCCAAAATTTTATTTAGAGATTGTTTATCTTCATCTGTGAGCTGTTTTACTTCGCCATTTTCGGCACACACACAGGGTGCTACAACAATAATTGCTATAATCAGACTATACAACAAAAATCTAAGTTTCATATTGCGCGTTCCTCATCTTCTTCCCAATCGGGATTTGGTGCGTACACATGCGATAGTGTATCACGTTCAAGAGGATGGCAGCCAAATACCTGCCGCCACACCTGCTCTGACTCCATACATAAGTATACAGGAATCGAACGGTTCCATGCCAGTATTTCTTCAACCATAAACCGATACATCGCCACGCGGGTAGGCCTGAAATAACGCAGTTTACCGTCCGGGCACGGTACAAATTCCCCATATGATACTATATTCGATTTCTTGAACTTGTCCTGTATGAGCTTTTTGAGCGATGGAGTAAACCGTAAACCACCTATACTTAACCATGCAACACGGTCGCCCGGTATGGTATCACGCAACTTGCGTATTACCGCCCTGTACTGCTCCTGCCAACCCGGTATCAAAATGACCGGGTCGAAATGAAATGTCACCCTGTAACCGTGCTCTATCATGGTTCGAGCCGCTGCAAGACGTTCATCAAGCGACGCACTTTTGTATTCGTCACGATCAACAATACACTGCGGATTAACCGACCAGCCTACGACAACCTGATCAGCTACATCATACTTGAGGATCGAATCTATAAACGCCGATTTGGTTTTCAGCTCCAACACCATATTTTTACATTTTTTTAAGCCAGGCAACAGTTCATCATTGAGATGCACATAGGGTTCCAGCGCAAGGCTGTCCGCCAGTTCCCCAGTGCCGAGCCGCATAAGGAAATCATCACGGGTTTTGGCTTTCAGTTCCTCAAAAACCTTAGGGATATTTGCGCAAATCATCACTGATCCGCAATTTATATAATCATGTAAAATGCAGTACGTACAGTAAAACGGACATCCATTGATAATATTGGCTACATAATAGTTGCAACACAACATATCACGAGTACCAGGACACCGTTTTATGATATCGCCTTTATAGTCGGTTATGAGCAGTACATTTTTGGAAAAATAATCGTGAAGTGTTTTCTTGGTTTGATGGATTTCATCTATTACCTGCACCGGTGTACAAGAAAAATACCTCAGCAGTTTCTGTGTATACGGCAAATCGACCGCAGATCGTTCAACTAGAATTTGTACCGGTTCGAATAATGCCATTACGGTTCCTTAACAATATCAATCAGTTCGCCAAATGTTGTATGTCCAGCTGTTTCCAACAGGTTCCGCGCAATTTCTTTAAGCCCGGCAGCGTCCTCAAACGTCGCTTCGAGTCGTAATTGTTTTCCCTCAAGATACTGTGGTACAAATAGTTTGACTCGTTTATCCAGTTTAAGTTGACGTATTTTTTTGTCGACGAGCTCCATAGTACGCACTACAGTTGGATTTCGCCGCTCATACAACGCATCCCTGAAACGATTGAGTTTTTGACCGGCGTTACAGGTTTCATCATCCAATATTTTTTGTATAGAGTCATCAACCAGGACGTCGGCAATCGTTATTTGTTCACGTCGGGATATTTCGTCGAGCAATTCCAGTATCTGCCTGCATTTGTTTATACCGGGGCGCAACTGCACAATCAAGGTAAGTACAGCTGGGCGTATCGAAGGATCGACCTCACTGAGAAGCAGTATTTTATCCGCATCTACAGAATTTTGTCTCAATAAAGATATCTGCTCGTCCTCTAATTCATTCAGCAACAAAAGTTTATTTAAAATTTTCTCATGCGCCCCAAAGCCGAATAACGGCAAATATTTTTCTATAATTTTATTTCTGGAAATAGAACAATCTTCTGCCAGTACACGCAACGACGTACTGACATCAAAAATATCATATGATTGTCGCTGGATCGCTTTATCCAGCGCAAAGCGGTAACACGAGATATCATCAAGTTCAGCTACGGCACAAGGAAGTTCAGTCATGCCCTTACGTACAGCACAATCAAACCGATCGAATCCATCGAGAATGCGATACAGCTCGCCTCGCTGTTGTACGATCAATGGCTCCAGCATACCCCATTGATCCAAATCGCGTTGCACGATTTCATCGCAAGGGAATGAGCCTATGCAAAAATATTCGTCAGTGCGGTCTATCGCTTTTATTGATAATGTTTTCAATATTGTTTTCACATGGTCTCCAACTGTATATCTCTATGTAATAATAATGGTATAAGTTCAGCGAACGCATCAAATCTTTGCCGTTTGAGGCAGCCTCCGCATACAATAGCAATTTTTTTCAGCAACATTGCTTGAGCTGACTTGCGCTGCGCACTGGTCAACCGCCCTGACCTGATGCTGTTTTGTAATGCCCGTATACGAAAGCGGTCAATCCCCCACTCTGCCATAGACAACTGATCTTTATGACCACCGTGCTTTTTAATCAATGGTTGCTCAAGCAATACTATGGGATAGCGAGCGGAAATTTTCAACCATAAATCGTAATCCTCACAAATCGCAAGCGACGTATCGAACCCACCTACTTCATCAAACAACGACTTATGCATCACTACTGTCGAACAACCGATGAAACAATCTTCGAGGCACCGCTCAAAAATATCGCCTGAAAATTTTTCACGGGATTTAGGATGATTAAACCGTTTGCCATGGCGCACCCATTTTTCACCAGTATAGCAAATACGGCTCGCAGGATTATGCTCGAAAAAGCGCATTTGCTGTTCAAGTTTCTCTGGCAACCATTCGTCATCGGAATCAAGAAATGCTATATAATCATGTTTTGCAAGTTTCACACCCCGGTTGCGTGCGGAGCTTACCCCCTTATGGTTCTGACGTACAACCCGAATGCGCGTATCATCAAATTGAGTTTCAAGCTGATCGAGCGGTTCATCCGATCCATCGTCCACCACAATCAACTCGAAGCACTGATATGTCTGGTTCAGTATCGACTCAATTGCACGAACTAGCATCACGGGACGGTTATAAACAGGTATTATAATACTAACCGGTATTTCAGCAATCATATATTTTCCTTATCATCTGGTACAGAAAGTATACGGATATTCAATATGAAAGTAAATCAAAATTCCTCTTTGGCGGGTATTATCCTCAAGCAAAATCATAGTGTTTTATATACCTGAAATTATCACAATACATATCTATAATTTAATGATTAACCATCAATCCACACGTGTCCGCCATTCGGACAAAATCCCGTGTCCGTAATCCTGACACGCGCAGTCATATATATCATTTTTGAGGTTAATTTTGTCTGGCATCTATTTTGCTTATTACTAAAACCGGAATACAAAAGAAAACAACACTATCAACATAACGGAGGACACTAACATGGCTAGACACGCAAAACAACAAGGATTCACATTTCTGGAACTATTAATGGTATTCTCGGTAATTTCTATTCTGGTAATGATTTTTATACCATCCATACACCGTATGCGCGAAAAAGGACGACAGGCTACCTGTATCGGCAACCAACGCCAGCTGGCTGTAGCGGCTCTGTTATATGCCAATGAGTGCGGCGCTAACCTGCCGGTAAACCTTGCTCAACTAAGTGACGGCATGTACTTGCAGGAATTACTGGATAAAACCGCTCCATCATGCGGATCGGCATTCGCACAAAGTATCAGCATGTCAGATATGTATCATCACAAAATGCAGCTACTGCAATGTCCCGACTCCGAAACAAATACATCATACGGGCTTAATGTAATGGTTGCCGGTTGGCGGCTTGATTTGATACCAAACGCCGCTCGCACCGTGCTGCTTGCCGACAGCCATTTTGAAGCCATCTCGTCGTATATCGACGAAACTGATGATACATATCTGGAAGCTGTATCATTCCGTCACGGCGCAACGTGGGATGATGGGTACGCCATATCCATAGCGGCATATGTAGACGGCCACGTTGATGTATTTAAAGAATCGGATTTCGAACTCATCGAAGATGACAGCAGTGAAGATTACGAAATCGATTATGAAAGCGATTCGTCAAACGGTAACGGTAACGGTAACGGTAACGGTAACGGTAACGGCAACGGCAATGGGTATGGCGGCGGCGACGGAAATGGTAACGGTAACGGATATTGCAACGGCGATGGCAACGGCGACGATTCATCGCGTACACCGAAACGCCATCGTTATCGCAGACGCCATCGTGAACGCGAACGCGAACGTGAAGGCGGTAGCGACGGTGGTTATGAAAATGAGCATGAAAATGAATACGAAGGCGGACAGGACGACGATTCAACTGACAACGATGATAACGACTGCAACAATAACAATAATAATAACAATGGTAACGGAAACGGTAATGGGAATGGAAACGGTAATAACGGTTTAGGAAACGGTGGTGAAGAATCTCAGGGCGAAGACACACCGGACGGTGAAGATCCTTCTAACCCCGCTCATGGTGATGACAATGATGATAACAACTGCAATGGTAATGGCAACAGCAACAGCAATAGTAATAGTAACGGCAATGGTAATGGAAACGGGAACAATGGATTAGGTAATGGAGGCGAAGAATCTCAAGGCGAAGATACACCAGACGGCGAAGACCCATCTAACCCCGCTCATGGCGACGACTCTGATGACGATGATTGTGGGGGGAATAACGGCAATGGCAACGGTAATGGGAACAGTAACAACAATGGTAACGGCAACGGAAATTGCTAAAACAAATAAGATAGAATAATTCAGCCCCAGGCGCTTTTTACGATCTATGAAGCGAATATAATCGTAAAAAGCGCCTTCTTTTTGGCTTAAACTTAAAGTTTATCCGCTTCAGCTATCATAGACACATGCCAGTCAAGTAACCATGATTCCATCTGTGGGTTGTTGCCCTTAACATCAGCAAGTACTCGAAATACCGGTTCGGTACCTGAACCGCGCATCCATATATATGCCTGCTGGACGCCTGAAGCATCGTTCAATGCAATCTTAAAACCACCCCGTTGCGTACCGGTTCGGTTTCCTGCTCCTTCACGTATTGCAGAACCTTCGTAGTTGATTATTGTATAGCTAGTAACACCGAGTTTCTCTTGCAATTCCGCTTGTTTTGAAATCCATTGTCGTATGAGAATCTTTTCGTAATTGGCTTTAAGAACAGCATGATCGGTTGTCTTGATAGATACAATGGCACGGTCTTCAAACGCGCTGGTAGTAGTGTATGCCGGTAACGACTCGGCAACATTGAACAACTCAACCTGCTCGCAATAGGCATCCATCTGACCGGAACGCTGACACCAAATCTCAAACAAACCCGGTTTGCCGTTCTCGGAACGCAATACCAGCATTTTTATAAACGCGAAAATCGTATTGATCGGATCACGAACAGTACTTGGCAACGTAATATTACCGCCGTTACTTCCTTCACCGAGAATTCTTACAATGTACCCGGCTTTTTGTTTTTCAAGCGCCAGAGATACAACGTTCGCCTCACCAACCTCAGCTCTAGCTACTTCGACACCGAACGCCTCGGCTATCTTCTCTATACGTCCGGAGGTTGGGCCGTTAACCACAACAGCAGCTTTTTGCTGAGCATTACCTTGCGCGTCATAAGTCAATAAACCTGAGTAGACCAGATATGCCAATTCAGATACCACACTCAGGGCAAACACTTCCTGTGCCTCAAGTACCCACGGATTACCGTTGCGGTCGATGGTGACGATATTACCTCGGTCACCATCGCAATCAGGTACATACGCCAAGCGGTAACGAGGATCGGTGCAGTTCAGTTTCACCAGTTCGTCTTTGGCAAGGTTCAACGATATCCCTTCAGGCACAATTCGATGCACTATCTGACGTGGTTTGGCGTTAAGAGCGGTTACTGCCAATCCCATGGATGTAAGGTAATCTATATCGATAGATACAGATCGAGCAGACCCATTGAGTTCCGCAAGCACTCCGATACCAATATGTTTTATACGTTGTTTGATAGTCTCAAGCATTGATAATTGTCCAGCGGGATCTTCTATACCGGTTATAACTCTATTTGAAAATAATTCGTATTCTTTAAGCGATGCCTTTTTATTTGCTTCAACGCCTGCCAGTACATCTGCCACAGCATCGGTTGAGACGCTGTCTACTGCTTCGATAAGCTGAGCAACCCAGGCATCATCAAAAAACAATTCTTTGAACTGATCTATCAACGGTTGTGCAGCGTCTTTGCCCAGCACAGCGCCGTCGCTCAATCCATATTTGAGACCGTTGTGTCCTACAGGATTATGGCTTGCGGAGACATAGATAAACCCGTCCACGTCATCGGTAGTCTTGGCATACGCCATGGCTTCCGGCGCGGAGGCTATATAGGCATACCGAACAGTACATCCATACGCCAGCAACGAGCGGATGATCGCCAATCCGATTTTCGGGCCTGTGTGACGTGCGTCAAGCGCAAGCGACACGACAGGGTTAGTTATCCCCTGTTTTTGCTGAAGCATATTGGCGAACAGACGCGCCGCTCCGGCAAACAGGATTTTGGTCAGGATACTGATATCGGGCGTGGTGCTTTCTTCGTCACCGTCGATAGCGCAGACTCGCCGCCATCCTGATACTGAAAATATGGAAGTTGATAAAAATTGTTCTTTCTGTTCACGAGTTATTTGTCCGCAATCGGCAAACATTTTCTCTGACGGGTCGCCTATCTCCAACCCGATCATCGTGTCATACACAGTTGGCGCCATAATAATCCTCCAATATGTTCATAATTTAAAATTACACATTAGGTGGTATTATAATGATTTTTTGCCAATATGGAAGTTTTTTGTGTCAGTTCAGATCGTACCGAGGATGATACAAAAATGTTTTCAAGATTTGATTCGCTATAAAAATCCTAACAACTCCCAGAACAGTAGATAGTTGAGATGCCGTATATAAAGAAATGCAACGTAAGCATTTTCTTCTTTTTCCGGGATATCTCATTGTGACAGGTCGATAAAATTGCTTGTATCTCTTAAAAAGACGCGATATTATATTTACATAATTGCAAATTACTGACAAACACAACAAACACTAATCAATTCAAAAACAGGACTTTAACCTTACAAAATAACACAAGTTGTTAACCAGTAAACACAAGGACTGTGCAATGACTAAGTGGAATATGATTAATGCCCTTGTATATTCTAAAACTGTAAGAATATTACTTCTAATATCTCTGGGTATTTTCATAGTTCTTTTATTATGGTTTTATCGTCAAATGAATTTTAGTCAAAAGCAACGCTTTTTGTCGTATGTTGTTGCAGATGAATTGCGCCAAAGCTCTGATGATTTGACAAGAATGGTACGAACTTATGTAATGACTAACAATCCAAAGTTTGAAAACATGTATTGGGATATCCTGAAAATACGCAATGGTCAAAAACCCAGGCCAGTTAGATATGAGAGCATTTATTGGGATTTTATGGCATACAAAAATGAAAAACCCCGTGCCGATGGAGAAAAAATTGCATTACTTCAAATGATGAAAGATCTCGATTTCATGAAAGAGGAACTAACGAAACTGAATCAAGCGTTATCTTATTCTAACGATCTTGTCAGAACAGAAATGAAGGCCATGCAGGCAATGAAAGGGATATATCCTGACAAGAATGGAGAATTCACAGTAAAGGGTGAACCAAATTACGAGTATGCACGATCCATCTTGTATGATGAAGAATACCATAAAAACAAGATGCACATCATGACCTCTATTGATGAAGTGTTTATGATGGTTAATGCCCGAACCGAAGCCTCAGTAAACCGGAATAAAATTATTACCACTATATTAATCATCCTGGTTGTTTTGACGATGTCCCTCATCTTATTATTGACCATTTGCGAACTTGCGGATTACAAAGAAATGACAATAACACTGGAAAATAAAAACATCGAACTTGAGCGTTTTAATTATACTGTATCTCACGATCTTAAAACACCTATTGTCACCATCAAAGGGTTTATTGGCTTACTGGGATATCATATCGCAGGAGGGAATAAGGAAGACATGAAATCCGATCTGGGACGAATCAGTTCAGCAGCAGATCAAATGAGTAAATTGTTGGAGGGCTTGCTGGAAATATCTCGAATTGGACGAAAAATGAATCCATCTCAGGATATTTCATTGTTTGAATTAACTAATGAAATATTGGGGTTGTTCACCATATCCATTGAAGATAAAAATATTCAAGTAAATGTTTCGCCCGACTTACCGGTAGTTTATGGTGATCACCAGAGATTTTTTGAAATCATGCAGAATCTGATCGGAAATTCAATTAAATACATGGGGAATCAACCAAAACCGCAAATTGAAATTGGGGTGTATAATAAATCTGATGAAACCATTATCTATGTTAAAGATAATGGAATAGGTATTGATCCTAAATATCATGAACGTGTGTTTGGGTTATTTAATCAACTGCATCGCCATCACGATGGGACAGGGATTGGGTTGGCTATTGTCAAAAGAATCGTTGAGTTTTATGGTGGGAGAATATGGATTGAATCAGAAGGCGAAGGAAAAGGGACGACTTTTTGCTTTACATTACCTGCCCAAAAAGATTCAACTCAGAATAAGTCTGGTGACAAAGAACATTCCATGTCGAACCATATGCTATCCCAAATGCATAATAATTAGAAATGAGTAAATCCATTATTTTGAAGACACTACGGAAGGCGATTTTGTCATCAGTTGATACAGCCATTCCGGTAACCACCTCCACGTACCGCTAAATATACAAAACTTCTGAACTTGAATTTTGCAGATCATAAGTTATGGAATAGATTTATCTTGACCATATAGCTGTGAATTTTGCAGAATTATATCTGTTCTTTTAAAAATATGATTCTAACCTATTATCACTTTATATATCTAAAATGTCGTTTCCTTGACAACCTATGAGTAGAAGTCATTCATGACAATTATTGCTTTGTTCTTACATCTTTTAGTTCAGATTGTGCTCATTTTAAGGGTATTAGTGCGATCCCATCGCGATCCTGAATCTCGGATAGCCTGGCTTGTAGTTATTATTGCCTTCCCCCTAGTGGGAATACTGGGGTATATCTTATTTGGGGAAACGAATATTGGCCTCCGCCGCGTAGCACGAATGAATAAAATCCTATCACAATTACCTGTACCTATTTCTCAAGACGATGCTAAGAATATACCGCTTGATATTCCGCAGAACTATGCGCATCTGTTCCGGGTGGGAAAAACAGTCAATGGATTTAATCCAGTTGGCGGCAACCGGGCACGTTTAATGCCGGATTCAAATGCGACTATGGATTCCATTGTCGCGGACATTGATGCGGCCAAAGACCATGTACATGTGCTGTTTTTATATTTGGCTACCTGACAAAAATGGTTGCAAGGTTGTTGAGGCACTAAAACGAGCCGCTTCTCGCGGTGTTTCCTGTCGTGCTATAGCTGATAGTCTGGGTTCACGTATTATGATTAAGTCAAAACACTGGCAAGATATGCGCCTCGCAGGTGTTGAATTGGCTGTTGCTCTTCCTGTTGGCAATCCTCTTTTACGACCGCTAAAAGGCCGAATTGATCTGAGAAATCACCGTAAAATTGTCGTCATAGACAATTTTATCACTTATTGCGGCAGCCAAAATTGTGCGGATCAGGAATTTCTAATCAAAGCAAAATACGCGCCTTGGGTGGATGCAGTGATGCGATTTGAGGGACCGATTGCACGTCAAAATCAATATCTGTTCATTGCTGACTGGGAGGCTGAAACGGGCAAAAATCTTAGCGATATATTGAGACTTCCACTTTCCCCAACTCCACATGGTTTTCCTGCACAGGTAATAGGAACCGGCCCGACTGTTCGTCACTCGGCTATGCCTGAGATGTTTGAGAGCCTGATGTATACAGCTCGACGTGAGCTGGTCATATCGACACCGTATTACGTTCCTGACGATCCTATGCAAGCGGCATTGTGTGCCAGTGCCCGACGCGGAGTAAAAACAATCATTATTTTTCCGGAGAAGAACGATTCGTGGGTTGTTCGGGCGGCTAGTCGGAGTTATTACAAAGATTTGCTTACCGCCGGAGTCCTCATCTATGAATACAAAGGCGGACTGCTTCATACCAAATCCTTGACTGTAGATGAAGAAGTCACATTAATTGGTTCAGCTAATATGGACCGCCGAAGTTTCGACCTTAATTATGAAAACAATATTTTATTTTATGATCCGTCACTTACTGCTGATATGCGGTGGAGACAGGAAAATTATATACTTAGCTCTAAAGCCGTTACGATAGAAACCGTAGATAGATGGAAATTGCGCGGCCGGATATGGAATAATACCATTGCCATGCTTGGTCCGGTGTTATGAAAGTTAGATAAATAGTTGAGTAATTAAGTAACCTTATTCACTTATAAATAAAGCGTCTTGTTTAATAACTCTTTCTCCTTCGGTAGTAGTTATAACCACCTTGTAATACCGATCATATTCAGCTTCTGAATCAACATTCACAGATACCGATAATTGTTCCGTATCCACAACATCAACGCTAGTTATGTCAACGTAACTACCCATATCTACCGACACGTTTCCCACTGCCCAGCTTGTGTTATGTCCGATGATAGTAAGAGTCACGTCTGACGATCCTTTAGTAATAGTTGATGGTGTTACACTTGCGATATACTTTTTTATACCTGTTACCTTATAGAACCTCATGCCGGTATTACCCACATTATCTCCAATCCAGTGTAGCCAATTGATCGGAAATTGGGAAACAGGGGTTACAGTGTTCCATTCACTACTCGTCAAATTATCGCGGTAATCTACTCTATAGAAATAATGCGTTCCAAAAGACGTCCATGATAGAGAGACCGAATCATTATCATTATACTGGAGCGACAAAGGATTCCGGCGTGTTTTTAGAAAATCCCAGAATAGCTGAGTAGCAGAGTAACCGTCGTTATCATATCGCCACCCGTGTCCCCCTTCAGCATATGTATACAATTCAACATCGTTTTCTCCATCTGGACAATCCCATCTTTTGCCGAGAATGCCATAACTATCATCACGATATATTTCAACAGGATTTGGATCACATCCATTTACGAGCCGCCATGTTTCTATTACTGTTTCGACAGACGGAACATTAACAGTACCAACTATATCTCCTTCATAAGGTATTAGAGGGTCTTGTAAACCATGTATGTGAATAATCGGAACAGGAGCAATGGGAGGGTATTCATAAACCATTGGTCCTGAATTTGATGCAATGGCCGCCACTTTGTATGGTAATTCTGCGGCAATACGATATGCCATTATGCCGCCATTGGAGTGACCCATTATGTATACTCGACTGGTATCAACCGGATAATTTTCAATCATTTCGTCGATTACCGCTTCAATAAAGCCGATATCGTCTGTATGCTCGGTTAAGTTTTCATATTCCTCGCCTGCATTAAAATAATAAAACAGATCATACTTTAACCCGTTTGGGCAAGCCACAATAAATTTTTTTTAAACTTGCATTGAGAATCAAGCCTGCGGTGGCAATGAATACTTCACCAGGTGTTAGCTGGTATTGATTTTCTGGTGTTACCCCATGTAATCCTATCACAAGGGGATATCCTTGCGAATCACCCCCCAGGTTAGAAGGAATAATGGTTTCATATGTCCGTTCTTTTCCATCCCATACCATAGACTCCCCATGGACAACCTGAGAAACAATACAAATCAAAATAGCAATAAATATTGTTTGTATTCTACGCATGATTCCTTACCTCTCGACTCGCGTTGGTTGTTAGCTTAAAAAGTCTTCTCATGAATAGTAGTAATATTAATCTGTAATTTTTTATATAACAATTTGAGAGTTCTGTAAATTACATTTTTAATGTATTTCGTAAATAGGATTGACACCAAACGCTTAAAGGTTTTGATCATCCACGAACGGTTCAAAACACAGAACTCTTCGTGCGATTTTCAGATTTACGGAATGACAATTTGAACCAGGATGAGTTGTTTCCTATGACAGGGATAGTATACAATAGTATGACTATTTGCAGATAGATAACCGCCTTTTACCAGGAGATAACGGTACAGGTAAGTTTATTATTCATAATCTCTTTTAATCATCGTAAAATAGTAAAGTAAATACTTTCGAGACTGCATCCATTGCTTCTTGTTCGTCAGGCCCATTTGTTCTTATCGTAACTTTATTTTGATAGAGCATAACCAAAGTCATTATGGACATGATACTTTTAGCATTAGCTACTTGACCGTCTTTTATTAGTTCAACTGATGATTTTACTGAATTAGCAGCCTCAACCAGAAGAGCTGAAGGTCTTGCGTGAATCCCCTTACGGTTGAGTACCGTTACTTCTTTTTCTAACATTACTTATTTTCCGTATAAAATTTTGATCATTAATAAATAAAGATTAATTGCTATCTTTTCTAGTTTTTATCGGTACATTTATGAAAAAAAATAATATCGCATTTATAGCAGATTATCTTACTCATGTCATGTGCAAAAACTCGTTATCTATAAAAAAACTCCTCTTTTTTTTAAGCACACGCAAATTTGAAAAGTATAACAATCTATGGTATAATTATCTCACGATAATAGATAATAAGTATACCGAACATAACAGGAGTAACGACCATGAAAAAAATGATCTTTTGCACAACAATTATTCTGTTGTTATCATCTTATGCGCACAGCGCGACTGTTACCTTCACCGAAGACTTCAAAGATATCAGAGAATGGAAGCAAGTTAAGAATAATATTTCAAGTGCAGATTATGCTGTGGACTCGGCTCCCTATGGTGGAATGGTTGTGAATGATATTCAATTGACCAACACATCTCAGGATGGATATTACTCACTTCAATACATAACACCATTTGTAATCGCGGGTGATTTTTCCATAACATTCAACATTACAACAGATTTCAGTGCGCCAGCAAAATCAGCTGTCTGGCTTGGATTACAGAACTATAATACTCCAACTGATTATATTCATACCGGTATAACCGATGGTATCACTTATGCCGATGGCGGACATATCGGAACCAATATCCACGATGATGTTACAGACTATACTCGTAACGAAACTCTTGTTGAGGGACCGGTCACTATTACAGCACAGCGTGTGGGAAACTCTATGACAGTGCTCGTTACAGCAGGTAGTGTCTCGCATCAGGTCACTACCGATTATTTCAACGATTTCAATTATATCAATATCATAATGAAAAAATATGCAGATACACCATTCAGTACACAATATCTGAATAGTCTATCATTGACCTACGAAGTGGACGATATGCTGCTTGTTCCTGAACCAGCATCGATACTGTTACTTCTTGCAGCATGCACTCATTTTATCATAAGGAAAAAATAGTTGTTGCCCATGACAGGGAGATCAAACAAGCGTCCATGACTATTTATCAGATAGATGAACGCCTCTTAGCCGCATATGCTGTACATGCAATGCCCAGTAACAGGATAGACCACGGCTCCGGCACCGCGTCTGCGGTCATCGTTTCATCATAATAAATAATCAGACGCGGTTCCGCGGATAATGGGTTGCTGAGCTGTCGCGCAAAATACGCTGCACCCGGCTCATCTCCTTCTGTATGCGCCTTAATAATGATTCCACTCCAATCCTGTCCGGACTGCAAGTCGGGAAGCACCGCGTCGGTAATATCTACCTCAAGATCACCGGAGGGAAACACATATTCCAGACCGATACTCTCAGTGGCGTTGAAATAGTGGTCCGTCAACTGTGAAATTTCACCATCTTCATTCTCAGTCATGGCAAGAATATCCATGTGTTCGGTGGCCCCGCTACCATCTCCCGGAGCAACACCATATAATGCAGCGTAAAACTCAATTTTCACAATTGACGCAAGGAGAATATTTTGTTCGTATACCGGTGATAGATCGATTTCTATTATACTTCGCCACCGTTCGTTACGGCCATACCGCAAATAGTCATCGTTCGAACCACTGACCACATCTACGTAATAATTTAATTTTATGGAACGGCAGACAATCATATCATTCGATCCATCATCCATGATCTCAAGCGTACTCAATGCCCAAGATGCCCCGCTCGATGCCATTACTGAGAGTACTACCAGACAAAACCATACGTGTTTCATGCTGTCCACCTTTAAGTAGTTGTTAAAATTTGTTGCTAAACGTTTAATTATTATCATGTTACACATCTTTTGTCAACAACTGATTCGCAAAAAGTGAAATTTTTGTAGCATTGTTTTATAGCGTGAAGTTAAAGCGATACCTCACCTAATTGACTTAGACAAAGGAATTGTGATTAAGTGATGTGATCCCATATTGTTATACATATCTTTTCTTTACTTAAAGATTTTTATATTTTCATAACACAACTTATATAATTGATATTAGCTTTGTTACACAATATATTTACATTACCCAAAATAAATTTTATTTGTCATTATTCTTACATTATGTTATATTTATAGAAGAGATTATGCGTTTTATATCAATAAACAACTTATTTGATAAGGGGAGCACCGATGAAAAGATTTTTTATGTGGGGATTAATTGTTGTAGCTTCGTCAATTATAAGTGTATCATCTTACGCTGACGGTGAAGGTGAAGGTGGAGGCGAAGGCCCTTCAGGAAGTCCTGTTGTTATTGAAGGTGTACGTGGAAGCGTTTTTATGTATGAGTCCACTGATTTTCCGACAACGAGTTATTATAGTTATAGTTCTGCTATGGAAGTGGTTAAGATGTATGATTCTTATGGTGCATATCAATCTATGACTATTGGACGCGGGTATATGGAATTTGATTTAACCCCATTTTTGGGAATGAATGTTCAGATCGATTCTATTACATCAATTACAATTACGACTCCTTCTGTATCGTGGTCTATTGATTCATATCCTGATGGGTTCTATCTGTATGCGATGGAAGATTATGAAGATGGGCAATTTCTTGGTGAGGAAGGTGAATTTAATGCATTAAGTTCAAACTTCAAATATGTCCCATTCTCGAGTTTAGATCCTTTCGAAAATACTTTGCAAATTACCTTAACTGGTGACGAAATTCAGTATGTTACCGATGATATTATTGCCGGCAATACATATACCGGATTTATGATGATACTTGATGATGAAACGTCCGAAGGATTTAGTTCTATTACTGAAGGTGCCGACTTTGGTCATGTAGAAGGTTCTGGCCTTATGACTCCTTTTTTAACTATAGAGTTCGATGAAAACTATGTTCCACCCGCTCCAGTACCTGAACCAGTAACGGTTGTTATGGTGTTGTTTGGGTCAATTGCATCAATAATTCGTTCACGCAAACGTTCATAAAATTTGATATATTAAGATAATAAGCCCTCTTCTCTTAATCTGGAAGGGGGCTTTTTTTAGGTTGGAAAAGAGAGATTGTAAAAAGGGCGCTGTTGTAAATGCTCAGTAATTAGGTAACACTTTTGCAAATTAATTGTTTTAAGGAGAAGCACATAGTTTTAAATATAATCTTTGATATCTATCAATAATATGACCTAGTTTTTTATCAGCTTCGTCATGCTTTTGTGGATTCCTTAATTTTCCAAGCCATTTTGCAATCTCTTTGGCGGGTAATTTAATAATAATTTTATTGTGTTCTTGATAAATTTCTCTTACCCAATCCAATTCGCTACCTTTTTCTAGATTACTGTCTGCTGAGCGGTTTATAATAAATCCTATACTTCCATGTTCTTTAGTGAGATAAGAATTCATCTGTCGGTATTCTGTAGCTTTAAGATGAGAAGAGTAGTTTTTTACTTCAAACAATACTTGTCTTGCTGAAAAATCAGTTAATATTCTTTTCCACGTCGGAGTTTCTTCAGTGTTAGTACCAATTATATCACGCCTTTGAGTAGCATCTTTATTTGGGTGATGTTCTATATTGGAAAGTCCAGGAGCAAATACAATACGAACAGCTTCAAGACACCATTCTTCAAAATCGTTTGCTTGATCTTTACCTTCTTGAATTGAATCAAGCCTAGAAATAAGCTGACCTAGCTTTTTCTTTCGTATTTTAGGAGTCTCACTTGAGATTTTTATGTCGTATTCATCATTAATTTGTTCAGCTTGTAGTTGATCAAGGTCATCAGAGGTTAAATTGAGGGCAATCCAATAACAAGGATGAATTAGAATCTTGTTTGTTTTGTGAAGTTGCAAGTCAGGATCTTTTCCATCATGACAGAAAACGAAGCTATTTATAGATGGATGCCATATACCTAAAAAGCCTATACTATAAAGGCTTCTAACGAGATTCTCTGCATTTTCTAAAATAGCTAATAATTGCCGTGTGATAGGATCTAATGAGTCATCTTCAAAAATAGGTGATATAACATCGATCATCTCTGGCAGTGACATTTTTGCTTGTTTTCCTACAAATCTATGGAGAATACTAATAAGACCAGGAATAATCTCACTATATTCTTTTTTCAAATCATCTAGTCTTGAATATGATATTTCAGAAGCAGCAGAATCTATATGTGTTTTAGTGATCACATAGTTGTCATCAGATGATATTGCTTTATTAAAAGCACGATTAAGAAGTAAAATCAAATCTCGAGGTCGATATAAAGTTAGTTTCAAGCATTGCCTAAAGTTATCCTTTGATTTAAGTGAACCACTAGTGACAGAAGTCCATATTTTTAAATCTTTCTCAGGTTTAATATTGAAAGCTGATTTTATCCTCTTACAAATCATCGTAAACAAAGTGTACTCTTCCCAATGAATACGAAGTACATTGCCTTCAATATTTCTTGAATAATCAGGATCATTTTTTTGTATGGCTCGAAATATATTATCTCTTATGAACATTATAGAAGATAAATTATTTATTGCATTTGTTAAATTGTTTAAAGCATATATCAGACCTGTCAAAATTGAAACACCAACCGGGTCAGGTGCATAACCTTCGTCAAGTCTATCTGCAATGATATAAAAATGAAAGTTTGTATAAGTGAAGGCTTTCTTTAAATCAATTTTTAATGATTTAACATTAAGCTTAGTTGCCAAATCTGCAATTCGTTTTTCTATGGCATCATTTTTATTAACTCGTTCTTCAAGAGTTTTATATAATTTTTCTAATATACTATTGCCACGGTTATTCCACGACTGGGCTGTAATGGTAAGATGTTCAAGTTCTTTATCAGAAGTAACTTTGTAATACCCCGCTATCCTTGAAATTATTTCATTTAATAATGCATATTCCCAAGCTTTGGAAACGGCTGCTCGTAAATATGATGGTTTGGTTCCAAAAAAATCAATGAAATACCTCAAACCTATGATTTCAGTTTCATTTGGAATAAGTTCAATAACAAAATTATGCGATGTTTTAGTCCAATATTGTTGTAATTTATAAAAAAGAGCACTTTTGCCTGTACCACGTCTGCCAACAACAATATAACTTTTATCATCTTCTAAAATTGAGCGATATTCTGCCATTTCATAAAAGGAAGAATCAAGCATTTGATGATCATACTCAGCTCTAAGATCGCCGAGTGGATTAAGTCCCATATCTAATGCCTTTCTAAAGAAGTAGAGATGAAAGTTATTTTTTTAGTATAACAAAATTTATCAAAGTTGCAATATAATGTCATCTCTTTTTTATCTTTGACAGCCCGTAGGACTAAATTTATTATGACTAAAAACAGGATAAAGACAGGGACATCTCACGTAACTATTTATTGCATAAAGTTTAGAGTTCCTCAAACTTCAGATACTTGGATATCCAAACAATTGTATAGCTGAAAGATGGAGCGGAGTCCAAGAATCAGCGAGCAATTTCTTCTATTTCTTTCCAGAGGGTAATGTGCTAAGCGATCTCTTCCTGAAATACTAAACAAAGGATCAGAATGCGAAACGGATCTAAACCAAACCTCATATTTGACTGGTCAGGTGTGATCAGCAACGACCTTGGGGTCGGGCAAAAGGGAATACCTCAAGCGGAGGTATCCCCTTTATGCATAATCATCAGGTTCTTAACATTTTTTCTTTTCTCATTAAAGATTAATGATCATGGTGTGCTTCTGATTCCTCGAATGTTTTATGCAATGTTCCCGCGGGATGTTCCGGTGGAGCATAAATAACATAATATCTTATTCTAGAGACGCGCTCTTAGAAAATATCGTTTACTTTTTCAATTCAAAATTCAGATGTTGATATCCCAGCTTTTCACCCCACATAAACACACGATCCGATGGATATAAATATTCCGTTTGATGTCCTTTGAAAAACATATCATGCCATTGGTTTGGTTTCATCCAAAACAACAGATTTTTCAGAAAATTAAAAAGTGGATATGGTTTTGATGTGAGTGCCACTCCCGACGGCGTACCAAGACAAATGATATCACCAGGCATCAGAATAATTTTTTCGCCCGCTACAGAAGCAAGTGGATTATCGGGACGAACAATTTCGCGAACAATCTGCGGCAGATTCCAAATAAGTGCGTGGTTATGTGTTTTCGACTCTGTAACCACCGTTGACTGTCGTAAATACAACGTATCACTCAGATACTTTTTCAATGATTTTTCATCGCGTGAATTACCATAGCTTCGTGCTGCCAGAATAGGGATTTCGTTTAACTCCAAGCATTCTTGCGCCGTCACAAAAAAAGGCCCGACCGATAAAAAGTTATTGCATGTAGAGGCATAACTCCACCATGCGCACGTTTGTTCAGTCCAGCTGCCGAATACATTGTTTAACGTTGCATCCTGAAAACTATACGCATTATCGGAATCGGGTTTCTCGTTGTGATTAATTATCTTTAACATTACTTGCGGGTTACGGGCTTTTACATCGCTTACAAGCACATATCCCGCTATGAGGGAATAAATCTCCTCATCTGACATTGTTTGTAAAGTTTCATGCCTGATTTGCTTCCCTATAACCACCCCGACCTCTACTTCATAATCCAATTTAAGGTCGGTAGTTTTATAGGATAACGCGGGGTCATCGGATGGTATGAAGATTTTCTCATCGTACTTGATTGTATCATATGCGCCTAGAAATGAATCGTGATTGTTTTTCTTATCTTTTAGTTCCTGAACTGGTGGAGCGACAGGCGGATATTTAAAGAATACACGAGGAGCCGCTTTTCCCATTATTTCACGACTTTTCTCATCGAAATCAAAAGCAAGGTCTCTTTCGATATGGCTGGAAAAATTCATCGCAACTGCAAAAACCTGATTGGATACAGGAATTGGTGATCCATACATTTTGTCTGCGATCGATTGCGATAAATCAGCTCTTATAATTTTATCGTTCGTTCTTTTATCTAATGTTTCGTTATGATAATCCTCAATCAATTTTGAAAATTCTTTTCGATACTCAGGATTCATAACGATACCAACCGGACTTCGATTATCGCCGATGGGATACAAAACAATTTCGTTTTGCGTGACATTGCAATCAAGTACAACGCAAAAAATATTTTTGTCGATAGTTCGATAACTTACAAATGTTACATTATCCTCAGGTTTTATACTTTTCAACCACGCGGTAGATGGGATTACAGTCGTTTGAGCTGATCGTTTATAATTATTGAGGGCTCCATTCTCTTTTAAAATCGCGTCGTAATGTTCGAATATTTGTTTTTGGATATCTTGGCTCTTAAAACAACCGCCCAATAAAACCGTAAGAGAAATTATCAGCACAATATATTTTCTGTTCATATTATCCTGAGGTATCCCCTTTATTCATAATTATCAGATTCGTAACATTTCTTTTCTCATTAAAGATTAATGATCATGGTGTGCTTCTGCTTCCTCGAATGTTTTATGCAATGTTCCCGCGGGATGTTCCGGTGGAGCATAAATCACATATATCTTCAAAGGTTCATCTCCGATGTTGATAATGTTATGCCAACTTCCTTCAGGAATTAATATTGCCCAATCAGCAGATACTTTTTTATCGAAGGTCAATTCATCTTTGGTTTTTCCCATTACTACACGGGCTTCTCCCTCTTCGACACGTATAAATTGATCTCCTTTTTCATGTACTTCAAGTCCTATTTCTCCGCCTGGTTTTACCGTCATAACGGTCAGTTGAAGATTCGTTCCCGTCCATTTAGCGGCTCGAAAATTTTCATTGCTTATCGTCAGATCTTCGATGTCAACTACCCATGGTTGTTTGCCATAATCCTCGGATTTCTCTTCTCCACTGCCTTGGGCAGCTGTTAAAAAGCACATAGAAACCAGTACCAACAAAAGACACATCTTTTTCATCATAATTCCTCCTTGAACCAGTCAGTATTAAGTACATTTAAAGCCATTTTTATGTTTCATTTAGAAATGGCAGATCAATCAAGGTATCTCAAAAATCATGGAACAACAGCAGACATCAAGAAACATTATACATGAAAATGTAAAGTTTCTGTGAAATATTTTTGCGACCAAGTATTTTTGATCCCCCCTACCGTGGAATAGACATAACTTTTAAAGCTGTCTTTTTGATAAAATCATAAAATATAAGTTCACATGAATTATTGAGGTACACAACAAATTAAGAGCGAAAAAGATTATCCCCACAAACCCATCCAGTAGAAAATGCTGCCTGCATATTGTAACCGCCGGTTTTTGCATCAATATCTATAACCTCGCCAACGAAATACATCCCAGAAATAAGTTTCGATTCCATCGTCTTCGGATTGATTTCTTTTGTATTCACACCGCCTTGAGTAACAATAGCATCTTTTATAGGCATCACTCCCGAAACGGTTAGTCGAAGATCAAATAACGATTGAATTATTCTTTTCCTCTCTTTAGAGGTGATTTGATTTGCCGTCTTTTGTGAGTCAATATTGCAATATTGAAGGAATTCATCAATTAATTTTTGAGGTAATAAATTTTTAAATATGTTTTTTATATTTTTTTTTGGATTAGTGTTAAACTCACGCAGTAATCGTACATCAAGTTTCTGATAATCCAAAGCTGGTTTGAAGTTAATTCCTACAGTTATATTTTTTTCAGAAGTTAACGCATCATAAATAGATGCACTCATATCAAGAACAATCGGACCAGATATACCAAAATCAGTAAAATTCATCTCACCAAAACGGTAATCTATTTTTTTTGTACCGACCCAAAGAGACAATCCAACATTTTTCAGATTACTTTTTTTCCAATCTCTTATAAATTTTTCTTTGATGCAAACCGGAACTAACGCAGGTTTAAGCGGTATGATTTGATGGCCTGCTTTTTCTGCCATTTTGTATCCATCACCTGTTGAACCTGTTAACGGATATGACAACCCTCCTGTCGCGATCACAACTTTATCCGAAAAAAATTTTTCATCAGAATAGGTGAAAACTCCTTCTACTACATTATTACTTATCAATATTTTTTTAACACGTTCTTTAAAAATAATTTTTATATTTTTGTTTTTCAACTTTTTTTGAAAAACATTCAATACGTCTTGCGATTTATCTGTGTCAGGAAAAACTCTACCGCCTCGTTCAACTTTAAGTTTGAGATTAGATTTTTCAAAAAACTCAATTAATTCATTATTAAAAAATTTGGAAAAAGAATTTCTTAGAAAATTTCGAGATGAAGAAAAATTTTCCAAAAACTCAGTACTATCACAGGAATTTGTAACATTACATCTACCTTTTCCAGATATTAGAAGTTTTTTCGCTAAAGAATTATTTCGTTCAATCAACAGAATGTTTTTATTTTTTTCAGCCGATACAACTGCCGTCATTATTCCAGCAGGTCCACCTCCAATAATAATCGCATCGTATTTTTCCATATATGACTACCAATAAATATTATTTCATATCAAGTATTTATGATTTTTAGTTTTTGACCTCCCCGAACCACTCCGTATTAAGTACCTTGAAAGCCCTTTTTATGTTTCGTTAAAAAAGGGCAAATCAATCAAGGTATCTCAAAAATCATGGAATAAGAAGACACATCAAGAAACATTATACCTGAGTGAAATATTTTGCGACCAAGTATTTTTAGTCGTTTTGAGTTCCCCCAAGCATTCGCAAATCGAACCGCTTGATAGAAGAAATTATCTTTCTTTATCAGTTTAAAAATTTATTTGTACGTCTTCAGAAAGAATGGGCCAAATCGGCATTTTTGCGCCCGGATGACTTTTGTCCATACAACTATTCTCAGTTTTTCATCTGATTGTTTTTCTGAATATTCCGAACAATCCTAATCCAATCAATACTAATGTTGCGGGTTCAGGAATTGCAGCTTCTGATCCTGAAGAAGCATTATAAAAAGCTAACGATACAGGTACCCCAACTGATGATTCAAAAACCGAAGAAGTTCCCTCAGTATCGTATTTAATAATATCGAAAGTATGATATTTTGTATAGTAGAGATTTCCTTCATCATCAAATACAAGATCTGATGGACTACTTACAGAAAGATATGTTGATACAGACCCGCCGGGTGTAATCTGATATATTGCATCACTCCAATAACTGGCTACATACAAATTACCATCTATCCCAAAATTCATACCTGATGCACTGGAAACAGTTGCAAATAGAACAACTGCCCCTGTCGATGAATCATATTTATATATTTGACCATTTGATTCTCTTCCCAAATAAATGTAATCGTTAGAATCTACTGTGATATCTGGTCGTCCATCACTTTGGTAAGAAGCAAAAAGTGACCTTGTCCCTTGAGTATCATATTTATAGATTGCCGTATTTGTGGCAACGTAAAGGTTATCCTCCGAATCAATAGCTACATCATAGGAAGTAACACCCAAAGTACTATCATATACGCTCAAATTGTTAGAAGTATCGTATTTATAAAGATTCGTTGTTGACCCAAAGTATAAATTACCTTCTGAATCTACATCCATACCCCATGGATGCATTCCACTGGCAATTTGAACACGTGAGCCAAAATCCTCGTATTCATATACGTAATTAGCGTGAGATCCCACATATAGACACGACGAAGCATAACTATTCGAAGTTCCTAAAAAACATGAAACAATTAAAATAAATAGTTCCTTTTTCATTCTTTCCTCCTATCACTTAAGAATGTTATCTATGGCTTATTTCATAAGAACAACTATATTTTATTTTTATCCAGCACAATTATCACATTGTCTTGAAAAAACTCATCTGAATACATAAACGTATCTCATATTCTCCTCTTAAGGTTTAAACAAGTCAAATTATTCTACCAAAGCATATTATAGCATATTATTTAAAAATTGCAATTTTATTTATTTTTGTGATGTGAAAATTTTGTATGAAAGGGATAATCCCCCTCCCCCAAACATTCGCAAATCGAACCGCATTATATCAGATACTATACTTATCTATGAGTTAAAACCAATGATAAAAGTTGCTTAACTCATATTACAACTAACTGACATAAAGAGTAATCCTAAATATTTGTCTGGTACAATATAAATCTTTTCAATGATTTTATTTCTTGTGGGGAAAGACAATTAATAGTATTCTTGTATATTTATGTTCATATTAGTTTTGAGTAACATCGCTGGGTTAGTTAGCTTGATTTACCAAAGGAACAAGAAATGGGATTTTGTCCAATATGTAAAGCTGAATATCGACCTGGATTTGATAGATGTTCTGACTGTCAAATAGACTTGGTTGATGAATTACCCGTTGAAGAGAATCATGTTCCTAATCTCAATATAAAATTAGTCAAAATAGCGACCTTTTCAAGTATGCCCGAAGCGGATTTAGCTTTAAGTTATCTAGAAAATGAAGGTATTGAATGTAATATTGTTAGAGATACTGCAAGCGGTTGGCGTAGTGAGCTGGCATTCATTAGAGGGATAGATATTGTAGTTAGCGAAGAAAATGCTTCCAGAGCAACCGAAATAATTAACTCTATAGGGAAATAAAACAATCTGTCCCGAGCAAAAAATAAAGTCGGTTAAGCACCATATTGAAAAGCGAATATATTGCGAAAATTACTCAAAATTTTTTCACCCTACCTATTTAGAGTAAATTTCTATCTATAAGAGATAGTTAAACGGGCTAGTAAATCATCTTTCCAACCGACGTATTTTTCTTTTGATAGCCTGCTAAGATGAACTTGTCTCTGATGCTTCAGGCTTGTTGAGTATTCAACGAGCTATTTCTTATCTTTCTTTTCAGAGGGTAATATGCTAATCTATCTCTTCCTGAAACAACCAACAAAGGATCAGAATGCGAAACGGATCTAAACCAAACCTCATTTTTGACTGGTCAGGCGTGATCAGCAACGACCTTGACGTTGTGCTGATGACTTATAACGAAATTTTTGCGCTTTATGATATCAATCCCCTGACACGGGAAGAATTTAAAGACCAATTCGTACTGCCATACGAAATTTTCTGTGAACATATCATCGGCGGGCGCGCTCCGCTGGATGAACTGCAACAACATTTTCGTAGAATTTATTCGCAACTGGATATTCCTCCCGTTATCATACCGGGCGTTGAAGATGTACTCGATCAGCTCCACGCGAAAAAAATCCCTATGACGGTATTATCGTCACACTCGTTTGTGTCGATCGAAAACCAGCGGTATTTTCCTGATAAAAAATATTTTGAGAAAATTTATGAAGATGTACCTAACAAACTCGATTGTATCCACAGATTACTGGACGAATTGCAGTTCGACCCGCAACACACCTATTATGTCGGAGATATGACCCACGATATCGAAACCGGACAGGCAGGCGAGGTACACACCATCGCAGTCACAACAGGTTACCAGTCGCGCCGTATATTGGAATCCGCCGGACCTGATTATATCATCGATCACTTAAGCGAAATATTCACCGTACTAAACGTGTGACGGCTACGCCATACTTTATAAAGTTTGCCTGCCGTCTGAGTAGCGCCCTGAGCGTTGTCTTTGAGGTTCTTTATCCAGTGATAAGGTATAGAATCAAATCCACAATACGCTCCAGCCAAGGCACCTGTCAACGCGCCAATGGTATCTGCACTGCCTCCAAGGTTAACCGCATAGGTTAGCGCTGCCTCAAAATCTCCGCAATGAAGTAAAAACGAATATAACGCCGAAGGTACACAATCCAAGGCATATCCATTGTTACCCAACTCGGATATAACCTCAGAGACAGAAGGAGGTGATGCGAGGAATTTGCGGATTGTGCGGAGCTTTTTGAGGTATTCCACGTTCTCGATTTTCGCTTCCATATAATCACAAAATCCCATAGGATCTATCTGCTTTGAATTAGTAAGATGATACAACACATGAGCCATAGCATGCGCCTGCCATTTGGCGCCTTCTACTGCCATAGGATGCACATTAGTTATACGTGATGACAAAACTGTATGCGACCACAATTTTTCCAGCTGATCGTGATACATCAACGCCAACGGCGCAATACGTGCCGCGGCTTCACTGCCGTACGAAATCTCTGCACGCGGTGACGCTTCGCCTGACTCAAGCCAGCTGTACCCCGACTTCAAAGCATCCAGAGCCTCAAGCGTAACCAGAGTATACCCGCGTTTATCATTGTAGTTCTCTATCATCGCCTGCGCGATCGCTTCGCCATTAAAATCTTCTTCCTGTGCCAGCGACTGAGCTACGGCTAAAGCCATTTCTGTTTCATCTGTATAATCACCTTTTAGCAAAATGCCTTTTTGCATTGAATCGAGCACACCAAACTGATCTTTGATATCAAGATGCAGCCATCCTTGTACCGGCATACCAAGGGCATCTCCAGTTTGAATACCTGCAAGGCACCCTTTGAAGTGATTGAGCATTTGTCGGTTTCTCCTTGCATTCAATTGTATTATTGACATAAGTTTTCCTCTCTAACAGCAAACAAATTTCCGTAAAAACGAATAATGGCAACTGGGACAGCAATACCATACATACATAAACTGTGCTTCGCATTCCTTGTGAGCTACGTTCATCAATCCATTACATTCGAGACATTTCATTTTCCTATCCTCCCAGACACGTCGTTTTGCATGATTCTATTTAATTCAAGTTGCGTGCCAGAGAATCGTCGATAAAGATACTTTCATTTTACCCTTTATATCAACAAGTTATAAATCTAAAGGGAAATTTTTTTCATAAACTTATTCTACAATATTGTAGATCAATCTAGCTTTTATACATTTTTGTAACTCTTAAACACACATAAAGATACTGAAAATCCCCCGTTTTTTATGTCATAGTATTGTGTAACTAACTTAATCTACATAAAAGAAAGAGGCCGAAAAAGAAAACTCCGCGTAATGATTCTAAAATAAGGTAATATATTAAGGAGACTCTGAAAAATAGCCGAACAACACTAGCGTCATTGCGAGCAAACGTAGTTTGCGCGGCAATCTCGCTTCGTTAGCCCCTGAGATTGCTTCGTCGCTTTGCTCCTCGCAATGACGTTCAATGGGTTTAGCTTATGCAAAGTCTTTCATGATGAAATCATCAAAAAAACGGGGATCTTCAACCATAAAGATATTGTTGACCGGATAAATTTTTAGCGATATAGTGAAATTAAACTAATTTTTTGCCACAAAAGGATGAGGAGGTATTTTCATATGGCGCAGACAATCTATGTTACCTGTCCGTTTTGTGAAGGATTTCTGGAAGTTAATCCAGTTACCGGAAAAGTTGTTAGAAGTTTTCCGGCAAGTGATAAAAATGAATCGGGCGATAAACTGCTTTCAGCTCTTGAAAAAATGAAAAACGAAGATTCCGAACTTGAGCAAAAATTCGAATCCTCTAAGAAAAACATGAATACACAAAAAGATAAGCTCGATCAGCTTTTTGAAGAACAAAAGAAAAAAATTAAGGAAGAAGGCGATATTTCTCCGCCTGAAATCCGCCCCTTTGACCTCGATTAACCTAAAGCTCTATTTGACTCTTTAGGCGATGTGAGCGGTAAATATACAGTAAATGTGCTACCTTTATCAATCTGGCTGTCAACGCTGATCGATCCGCCCAGGGAACGTACCAGCCGTTTGGTAATTGACAAACCAAGCCCTGTTCCTTCTACCTTTTTGACATAGGGTGTATTGCCCCGTTTAAAATCGTCAAAAATCTGTTCATGATCTTCAGCGGCAATACCTATTCCTGTATCAGACACAACAATCCGTGCGGCGGTTTGTGAATCTGACAAGCGGTGATTATTTGAAAAATCATAAAATATATCTGACGATGTCGTTGTCTGAACGAGATCTATACGTACCTGCACCTTGCCACCCTCAGGTGTATACTTTATGGCATTGCTTAAGAGATTATCAAATATTTTAGTTACCGAATCATTTGTAGCCGTAATAGATAAATCAGAATCGTCTACCGTTACACCTATATCTATAGATTTTTCCACAGCGGTCTGTTCATGAATCGTCAGACAATCATGCAATACAGCTGGAAGATTGACTTCACTCAGATGTATAGCTTCCGCGTTTTCGCTTTTAGACATATCAAGCAAATCATTGATTAAGGTATGCAAGCGTTTACTTCCCTCCTGAATCAATTTGACCAGGTGTTCCTGCTGACAGGTCATCGACCCAACCATTCCATTTGCGAGAATACCGGACGAACCCATAATCAGGTTCAACGGAGTTTTAAATTCATGCGATGCCGTTGACAAAAATTCCGACCGCATATTACGCAGTTCCTGCAATGCTATAATCCGTTTGACCGTGGATGAATCTTTACATATCAACAACAGGCCTGCCTCGTTGCCCTGCTTGTCTTTAAGCATAGAAGCACTGAATTTGATAGGGATAAAAAATTTACCCTGCATGATGTATTCCGCTTCGCTCTCAACGACATATTGTGTATTGCGCAGATTTTCTTTTATATCATCTATCAGTGTACTGATCTGGGACGGAAACACATTTCTATAATTATACCCCACAACATCAGCACCATTGATTTCCAGCAATATTTCAGCACCACGTGAAAACGTTGTCACTTCACCCTGATTATTAATACTGATTACCCCATGCACCATATTTTCTAAAATTGACGATACATAGTCTTTCGTTTCAGCCAATACGGCATTTTTTTCTTCAAGTTGTGCTGATGTATCAAGATTCATCACAAAACAAGCTAAATACCCTGCCATCTGCAATAAGCTGTTGCGCATTACCGAATCTATCAAGTCGCCATGATCTACAGGCAACGATATCAATAGAAAACCTTTGCATTCGTTCATACTAGTTAATGGTATAGCATAATCAGCTGTACCGTGATGACGATCACTTGCATGCAGAAGATCAACCTCAAACAAATCTATTTCCCTGCTGCCATATATCAAATCAATATCCTTTGGAATCAAATAAGTGCGCACATCTTTATTCACACGGCTGGAAGTACCGGATATCTCTAACGAATCCCGGATAAACTGATTCTCTGAATCGAATATAAACAATGAAAGTTTTTTAAGTGGTATCTGCCTGTTAACAAAAGTATGCAGTGCCCGTAATGCCTGTGGTAGAGTTGTACAATTATTGATCTTTTTGTAAAAATCCAGGACTATTGAACCATTACATATGTCTTGTGCAGGACGAATCATATAATACCTATCGTTAATGGTTGTCACATAGTTTTAAAAATTTCACATACATTCCACAACACGTCGCATATTTTATCATTGCAAAATAAGTACCAGTTTCTATAATTATTAACTAAGTGAACCGATGATTCCTGTTTCACAGTTACTCATGTACTATACCATTTGACCGGGGCATTAGATCAAATTGAACTCATTTCGTGCTAGCATGTTATAAATTTTAAATATTACTTATCCTGTTAATAGACTATTTTTGTATCTTATTGATACTTAAAGACACTTTACCTTAAGTTCATGTTTTTAAGCTAAAGTAACTTTTATTGTATTGATAATCAACATATTACAGTGTTTATTATAACAACATAACCGCGGAGGTATGCATGTTGAATAAATTTTTTAAGCTACATGAAAATAATACGACCACCGCTCGTGAAATCACCGGCGGTATCACCACATTCATGACCATGAGCTATATTTTATTTGTACAACCGGCAGTACTTGCCGCATGTGGTATGGACCGTGGATCAGTATTCGTAGCAACCTGTGTCTCCAGCGCCCTGGCAACAATCATAATGGGATTGCTCGCTAATTATCCGATTGCACTGGCCCCCGCAATGGGCCATAACTTCTATTTCGCCTTTGTGGCTATTCCCCTGATCGCCTCTAAGCTGCCCGAAGGATCAACACACCAACCATGGGCTGTTGGATTGGGTGCAGTGTGTATTTCAGGCTTGCTGTTTTTGATCCTCTCGCTTTTTGGTATACGTGAAACGATTGTCAACGCAATTCCCTCATCATTGAAAAACGCCATTGCCGTTGGTATCGGCTTACTAATTGCCCTTGTGGGGTTTGAGTGGAGCGGTATTATCGAATCAAATCCGGGTACATTGCTTGCCCTGACTTCCTTCAAGACAGCATCGTCATACACCTATTTATCTATTTTCGGATTGGTAGTTATGGCAATTCTGACGGTGATGGGCATTCGCGGATCAATACTCATTGGCATTATCAGTACCCTGCTTGCCGGAATCGTAACCGGATTAATCCCCTATAAAGGATTTATTACCGCGGATATCCCATCCATCACACCTACACTTTTCAAACTCGATATCATAGGGGCAATCAAAGTTGGTATTCCTCTGATTATATTTGTCTTTTTCTTTCTTGATTTATTCGATACCATCGGCACACTCATCGGAGTCAGCGAACAGGCAGGGTTCACTCGTAAAGACGGCACCCTGCCGAGGGCTAATAAAGCATTGCTATCCGATGCTATCGGTACGGTTGCCGGCGCTGCGTGCGGTACATCGACTATCACCAGCTATATTGAAAGCGCGGCAGGTATATCAAGCGGAGCACGTACCGGGCTTGCCAACATTGTTACCGGGCTGTTGATGCTGCTGACGTTGTTTTTCTCGCCACTGGTAGCAATGGTGGGTATCGGTATTGAACACAGCGGTACTACAACTTTGTACCCTGTCATTGCTCCGGCACTGATTATGGTTGGCTTTATGATGATGCGCAACATTACCCGCATAGAATGGGATAAACCTGCTGAGGCCCTCGCGTCCTTTTTCACACTTATTATTATGCCGTTCGGATTTGGTATTACCGAAGGGATATCATTCGGATTCATCTCATACGCGCTGTTCAAAATAGCTTTGCGACAATGGCGTGAAGTTCACCCTATTTTATATGTGTTTGCCGTATTGTTTATCTTACGCTATATTGTTGCGGGCTAAATAACGCTTCCTGCCTCAATCACTGCGTGTTTTGGTATGATAACAATACCATCGCGCACATAATAATTGTCATGATCCTCGTTAGGGCACCCTTCCTTTGAACGGATAATAGTACCGTCACCTATGCGGGCGTTCTTATCGATGATCGTGCGTTCAATCCGGCACCGTTTACCTATACCCAGCGGTACAGTGCTCTGCGCTTTACTGCCATTTTCAAACGCATCATTTCCAAGAAGGATAGAATCGAATATCTCCGATCCTTCCTGCACTACCGAACGAATACCGACAACACTGTTATGTATCTTGGAACCGCTCAAATGGCATCCTTCACAGATACATGATTCCGTTACATTGCAATTTGTCAGTATTGACGGCGGCAGAAAACGAGGATGAGTAAATATAGGACTTTTAGGATCAAAAAAGTCAAACGGACGGTCTTTTTTCGTGAGCAACAGATTTGCGTCGTAAAAAGCGTCTATAGTTCCAATATCTTCCCAGTAGCCGTTATACGGATAGGCAAACACTTTGAGGTCACTGATAGACGCGGGAATAATATGTTTACCAAAATCGGTCATATCATTATCAAGGGCTTCATACATAGCCTTTCTATTAAAAACATAAATACCCATGGACGCAAGATAGGTTTTATCTTTATTTCTCGCCACCTCCGGTCCAAAAATGCTCATATCTTTCACTTTATAAGCATCAAGAATTGCAGGATCTGTAGTTTTTTCAACAAAATCGGTAATGCGGGCATTATTGTTGACTTTCAATATACCAAACCCGGCTGTTTTACTGCGTTCTACCGGTAAAACAGAAACAGTCACATCCGCTTTTTTCTCTAAGTGGTACTCCAAAATACTATCAAAATCCATACGGTACAACTGATCGCCAGACAAAATAAGAAAATATTCTATCGATGGATCGGAAAAATGCTGAAGGTTTTGACGCACCGCATCAGCCGTGCCCTGATACCATGTTTCACGGGTTGGTGTCTGTTCAGCAGCAAGAATATCTATATAACCATTTGAAAAAATGTCAAAATTGAAACTCCGGTTGATATGCATATGCAGAGACGCGGTATTAAACTGCGTCAAAATATATATCTTCTTTATATTATTATTAATACAATTACTGATAGGTATATCCACCAGACGGTATTTACCACCCAGCGGCACAGCGGGTTTAGACCGGTCTTTAGTCAACGGGAAAAGCCTTGTTCCACGGCCACCGCCCAAAATAATCGCAAGTACGTTATTTGTCATACAGTTTCTCCTTTGCTGGTCATGATTATTTTATATACCTTATCATTTATTTAATAGATTTTTCAAGCGTAGAAAGATCACGTTTCACTTTCTCATACGACGGATTAATTTGCAATGCTTTCTGCCAGTAAAACCGCGCTTTTTGATAATCACCAACATTTGCATATAAACTACCTAGATTCGCAAACCCCTGCGCAAATGTCGGATCCAACGTTACCGCCTGATTCCAGTATGCGGCTGCCCGTTCAACTTCTCCACGTTTGGCAAAGTATCCGCCCAGAGAATTATATGCTTCTATGTAAGACGGATCGTATTCTATGGCCTGCATATAATGATATATCGAACGTTTATCATCATTCACTTTGCCATATGCTACACCCAGATTAAAATGCACAATCGCCTTTTTAGGATTGATTCTCAAGGCAATAAGGTATCTTTCTATCGCTTTGTGAAACTGAGGCGGTTCCAGTTCCATAAATGCCCTGCCCAGATTGACATGCGCGTCAAAATATTCCGGATCAAGCTGCAGCGTACGGCTATACTCTTTTATTGCCAGCGGAATTTCTCCTCGCATCTGGTACGCATGCCCCAAACTGTAATGGGCTTCCACTGCCCATGGATTCTGTCGCGTGGTTTTTGACCACAACGAAAAATTGTCTTCCCAGATGATGTTGCGAGCCATAGTCCGTCCAGTATAACAGAGCAATAACAGAGTCAAAACAGCAAACACCCACCGCTTATCAAAGCGTCGCATACACGCCCTTATGACCAGTGCATAACATATCATCACACCAAACGCCGGTAAATATGTGTAACGTTCCGCAATAGGATGGCGGATAGGATACACGTTAAGCACCGGAGCTAAAGCCGCTAACGACATTAATATCAAAATAGCCGCCTGTTTGCGTTCATCAGGACGCAACACAAAAAAACCTCCGGCGGTCAATGCCATTGCAATCAGCAGAAAAAGAATATCCGTCCAGTATGACAACATAAACTGTGGATAATATATTACGCGTAACGTGACCGGAAGCACATATAACTGCCAATAGAGCAAAAGTGTCTTAATTAAAGTAACGACAGAAAAAACAGACGCGTTAAAAAAATCATCCGGATTTTTCATCCAGTTGAACCGCAAAAGTAGAAAAAATCCGGTTATAACCAGAATCGATGCAACAGTTGCCGAATAAATAACAAACGACTCAGGACGTTTTCTATAGAACAACTCGTATACGATCAATACCGGAATAAACGCCAGCCCCATTTCCTTGGATAATATCGACAATAAGTATGCCGCCAGCATCACCCCGATCATCATAGTCCGCCCTGTCTGGCGGTAATGGATGTAGCCATATAACGCTATCCAGAAAAACAATGAGCATAATACATCTTCACGAAACGTGATAGAGCAAACTGCCTCAGTCATCAGTGGATGGCACACAAATAACAGCGACGCAATCAACGCAACAATATTGTCTTTAATCAGCAAACGGGTCAGAAACAATAACACCAACGCTGACAGGATATGCAAGACCAAGTTGGACAGGTGATATCCCACCGCATTCTTTTTCCATATCGCTCCGTCAATCATGTACGTCAAGGTAACCAGCGGACGATACGATTTTTCACCGGCAAATGTAAAATAATCATGCGAGAACAATTTATCAAAATTAGACAGTTTGACTATCTGATCATTCACCTCAATGACTGTGTAATCGTCAAAGGCAAACTTGTTGCCGAGGATATTGCCATAAGCGATAATCCCCAGCAAACAAATCAAAGCAATAGCAAACCACGGTTTGATACCCGCATGAAAGGTCATGATGTTTTTAATCCGGCAATAGTTTTGTCGCAAGCTTCGGCGATTCTCGCCAAATCTTTCATCAATTTACAAAATTTTTCAGGGATTAACGACTGCGCTCCATCCGACATAGCATCATGTGGATTAGGATGCACTTCGATAATCAACCCGTCAGCGCCAACCGCCAACCCTGCTTTTGCCAGCGGCGGGACCAAACCCCATCGCCCTGCAGCATGGCTCGGATCGATAATCACAGGCAAGTGTGTTTCCTGCTCAAGCACCGCTACAGCACCGAGATCAAGCGTATTGCGGGTTGCTGTCTCAAAAGTACGTATACCTCGTTCACACAACATAACACGATAGTTACCCTGCGAAAGGATATATTCTGCTGACATAAGAAATTCTTTTATCGTATTTGCCCAACCGCGTTTAAGCATAACCGGTCTGTCGACCTGTCCGACAGCCTTGAGCAAACCGAAATTCTGCATATTGCGTGCACCGATCTGTATGATATCAGCATACTCTGCCACCAACTCCACGTCACGCTCGCGCAATACTTCGGTGATGACAGGTAAACCGTATTTGTTGCCGGCTTCACGTAACAGTTTTAATCCTTCACCTTCCATACCCTGAAAATCGTACGGAGATGTACGCGGTTTGAACGCCCCGCCGCGCAACACTGTAGCGCCGCATTCGCTGACAACCTTTGCCGATTCCATAATCTGCTCGCGCGATTCTATAGAACACGGTCCTGCCATGATAACAACCTCGTTACCACCTATTTTCAATCCGTTATCTAGCTCTATTACCGTCTTTTCCTGCCTGAATTGATGGCTCGCCAGCTTGTAGGGTTTTAAGATAGGAATAATTTGCTCTACACCCGGTAATTGCGTTAGAATTTCCATCAGGTGGTACTTTGTGCCCTCGTCGCCAACCGCTCCTATCACTGTCCGCTCAACACCTACTATCGGGTGGTCGTCGTATCCGAAATCGTGAATCTCCTTAATGACTTGTTTTATCTCCGACTCAGACGCACCTTGTTTCATTACAACAATCATCGTACTATCCTTTTTTTGATCTATAATTATGTATGGTATGTATATTTTAAAATTATTCGTCTAGCCTTTATAAAAATCTGTTAGACGCAGACAGCCGAAATAGTATAATATCATATACCCAACGTTTAGCAAATGAGAAATCGATAAACACAATATTTGGTATTTATATGGACAAACATACACTTTCTGTTCTCGAATTTGAACAACTGAAACAACTTATTGCCGATCAGACTTCATCGGAACTGGGCAAAACTCAAATTTTGTCATTACAACCGTCATGTATTTTTGAGCATATCGGAAAACGAACAGAACGACTGCGCAACATGATGGATCTACTTGGCGATGTCAAATCCATACCCGGAACCGGTGTGCCCGATATTTCCGATATTGTCGAAAAATTCCATATTGAAGGAGTTATCCTCGATACAGAAGGTTTTTTGTCGCTATGGCAATTTCTCAGCGGCAGCAGGCATATGAAAAAATTTTTACAATCCTATGAATACCCGATCGACGCACTGCAGGAACTCGCCTCGCAGATAGAATCTCCCCATCGCCTTGAAAAGGCTATTTCTTTTGTTTTTACGCCGGAAGGAAAAATCAAAGATACCGCTTCAAAACGTCTTAAGGAAATCCGACGGGAAATACGATCTATTCGTAAATCAATTATGAACAAACTGACTTCTATTGTCGATAAAAATCGTTCTAAAGAATGTTTGTATAACGATCAGATAACTATTAGGGAAGGCCGTTATGTCCTTTTTGTCAAATCGGAACACCGCCATGATATCGATGGAGTTATCCACGACAAATCCATCAGCGGCGCAACATGTTTTGTGGAACCGTCGTCGATCATAGAGCAGGGTAACCGTATGCGCTCACTACGGTTTGACGAACGAAACGAAATACTACGCATCAAACGTTTTTTAAGCGGATTGGTACGTGAACATCTCGATATACTCGCATCTATGCTGGAACCTGTAGCCGAATGTGAATTTCTGGTTGCCGCGGCTCAATTCGGACTGCGTTATGGAATGACCGCCGCTCATCTGAGCAGAAAACACGATTTTTCAATCGTAGACGGATACCATCCACTCCTTCTGACCCGCATCGGCACTCGCGCTATACCCATGAGCGTCGAACTGAACAAAGAAGGCCGATGCCTCATCATCACAGGCCCCAATATGGGTGGTAAAACTGTTGCGCTTAAAAGCATCGGGCTGTTGTGCCTGATGGCGCAAAGCGGGTTGCCTGTACCGGTCAAAGAAGAATCGGTGTTTCCGGTGTACGACGCGATCTTTGCCGATATCGGTGACGAGCAAAGCCTTGAGAATGATATGAGCACATTTTCGTCTCATGTCAGCCGTATTGTGGAAATCCTCAAACATGATAAACCGCATACGCTGGTACTTATCGACGAATTCGGTACCGGAACGGATCCTGAAGAAGGCTCTGCGCTGGCAATCTCTATCCTTGAACAGCTCATTAAACAGAAAAAATTTGTGGTTGCCAATACCCATTTGTTTCGACTCAAACAGTTTGCCGCCAGTGTTGCCGGTGTACGCAACGCGTCAATGTTGTTTGACGAAAAAACCAATTCACCCACGTACCAGCTTGTCATGGATATCCCCGGTTCAAGCAATGCACTGGAAATCGCATCTAAACTGGGGTTGGGCAAAACAATCATCGACCGCGCACATAGTCTAGTTGGTAAAGATCCCGATACGATAACCGAACTAACTCGGGAACTTCATGCAGAACGTTTACGTCTGCAGGAAGAATCAAAGAAATGTATCGACGACAGAGAAACCGCACGCGTCCTCATAAAACGATATAAAAATAAGGTGCTGAAATTCGAGGAAGAAAAAGAACACTCACTTAAAACAAAACTTTCAGAAATGGAAGATTTTATCAAACAAATCAAAAAAGATTTCGAAGCGGTTGTTGGCGATTTGAAATTTGTCAACGAGTCAAAACTTAAAGACGCGCGACGCAAATGGGAATCGTTCCACCGCCAAATCCAATCCAGGCAAGCCGAGCTGATCGATGACGAACCGGAACAACTGGAAGATATTCCAGAGATTGAACAGAAGCAGGAAAAACCGTACACCGACTGGAAAGTGGATGATGTCGTGCAGGTAGCTCCTTTTAAATTTGAAGGCAAAATTATCTCGATCAACCCGAAGAAAAAACGGGTTATGGTGCTATGCGACAACCGCAAAATAGAAGCACACCTTAAAGATTTATCTATCGTACGCCCTGCAGGAACTGCCCCTCAAACCAAAGAAAAACAGAAAGAAACAGCTCACGTCCAGTTCCATGTCCATACCGGAGGACGTGGGTCGTTCAATCCGACACTTGATCTGCGTGGTGAATATGTCGAACGTGGACTCGAACTGCTCGAAAAACATTTAAGCGATGTCATCATGTATGGATTCAAACAGTTCACCGTTATCCACGGGTTCGGTACCGGCAAAATGAAAAGAGCTGTACGTGAATTTTTAAATAGCCACCCTCAAGTTTCATCCATACGCGACGGAGGAGCCGCCGAAGGCGGTTTGGGCGTTACTGTTGTGGATGTGTAACATTCTATAACAACCACATATATAAATCCTTAACATATCATCAAGACACTGCTCATATCCATCGATGGACACGACGATACTAAATCAGTGAAAAAGCCTTCAAAGATGATATCAAAAAGGGATCAGTTTTACAGAAAATTGTTGATAAATATTTCAATATGTAAAATCCTGTGATATAATTATTGAAGACAAGAAAATTTCTATCTAGGAGACAGCCATGAAAAAGCTATTCTTGATTACCGTTGTATTTTTTCTATTTTCCACACCTTCGTTCTCCTCAGTAAGTACTTCTGATGGTGCTCTCGTTATTGATTTTCATGAAGACACACCATTTAATATCGATACTGGATGGTCATTAGAAATACACAACACAGAATTGGTATATTATTTTGAATATCAACTTGTTTTCAGGAATACCGCATTTAATTTTGACAATGAATATATATCGCAAACTTTAGCGCCAGACTTTTGGGCAGAAGTAACATATGAGGAAATTTCGGATTCAATAAAATATTCTAAAATTTCTATGGCACAACCGGCGATGCTAAATGACCCTGATGATTATGATGGACCTTTAATTCCCACTGGCTGGTTCGTTTATAGTGGTTTATTTACTGGATTGCCTACTGGTGAAGGATACACAATTATAGATGAATTTGAAATTGATATTACCTATACGATAAATTTAGAGAATACATATTCCGAGACGTTAACATTAACCGGCCCTGTCGGATTTGCTCCCGTTCCCGAACCAATGAGTATGGCTTTATTCGTATTCGGCGCATTTATTTTAAAAAAATGTATCCGCAATTAGCACTTGTCACCTTCTTTCTTAAAATCTGCCATTCATGTATTTTTTGTATATCATTCAGAAACCTATGATCCTGAAACGGGTATTTATAATACTAAACTAGCTATACTGCCCTCATGGAAACTGTAATGGCTATATGGATAGGTAAAATTAAAAAATATTCCTGATCATAAAATTTATACCCCCGGATAATGATAATATATTTTGTGTCTTATCCGGGGATATCGATCACCAAACTATACAACAATAGCGAAGAATCTGACATGAGGGGGAAGGGAGGGACTGTCAGATCCTTCGCCATCGCTTATTATGGCTCTTTTTCCTTTTGAGCAGATTCCTCAGTTAACGGAACCCTTTATATAACATCTACACAGCAGAGCCAGTGATAGATCATTAACTTGTTTCTTCAATCTTGAGACACCTCACATTTGATAAAAGTTTAAAAAATGTATAAAATATTTTTTAAAATATTTTATCTTCTATATGCACAATTTGCTTGCATAAAGAAAATTAAAAAGTAGCTTTGACTATTTTGAGTATTTTTATCACCTGACAGTTTCACATATCTAAACTCTATTTCGGCGCAATATAAACCAGCCATCAGGGAGATATGCATATATCCCTGACACACACTACGCTAATATGTGATCAAAAAATTCCGATACAGAATATATCAACATAGAGGATATCATGATTAAAAAAGACGTAGATTATCAATCAGCTATAGACCTCATCCACGAACTGCTCAAAGATGAAAATCTTTCAACTGAGCAAAAGAATTCAATTATCTGCAGGTTGAGCGGTCTAAAAGCAGAAAAAGAAACCGCCTACCGCCTTAAAGGTTATTTTGCTAACAAAAAGGATATCTTTGTGCTTAACAACATCAAACTTTTTCATAATGAGCAAAATGTACAGATTGATCATCTCGTGCTATCGCGGAAAGGAATGTATTTTGTAGAATCAAAAAGTGTCGCCGATAGCATTTGCGTGAATGAATACAATGAATGGTTCCGCTATTATGGAAAAACTCCTATACCGATAAATTCTCCTGTTGAACAAGTAAATTTTCAAGGAAAAAAGCTCTTTGCTTTTCTTAAAGATAACCTTGCAAAATTCAGAAAGTCGCTGCTAGGTTTGCAAGGACAAATCGGGTATTATCTTGAGCATTATTTTGTAGCCATTTCAGAAAAAGGAAAGATCTACGGAAAAGGACGATCCCAGTATAAAGATGTCGTTATGAAATACGACATGATTCCTAAAGCTATAGAAAACTTGGAAAACCAAACATTACTGCAACTAGTAATAGATGGAAACTGTCTGCAACGCAGTGAACTGGAAGCCCTGGCAAATCTTCTGTTGGAATCTGATATCAGCAATGAACCGCAAGAAGAAATTCAACAATGGGCAATAGAAAATGGATTGATTGACGTAGAAGATAAATCACAACAGCAAGATCCGATTGATGATTTAAAAACATGTCCATCATGCCAACAAGCGACAAGAGTGATTAGATACGGAAAATACGGTTACTATTTTTCATGTGAATCGTGCGGTGATACATTTTCAATTAGAGAAAAATGTCCATCGTGTGATAAACCAGCAAGGATCAGCAAAAAGAAAGAATCTTACTACTTAGTGTGTTCTACGTGCGGTATATCGCTGGACTACTTTGTTAATCCTGTAACACAACTTAATTAAAAAAAGGCCATTCCCGTTTTAACAAGAATGGCCTGATAATATCAAAAAAAAGTCTAAAACAATGTTACTTGTTTCTTCTCCTTGCAACAAATCCAGCAACTAAACCCGACAGAAGAAGAACGCATGTTGTCGGTTCAGGAACAACTACAGCGCCAGCCACTGATTGCTGCTGAAGCCAAACGTCAGTAATATACGCCGAAGAAGGCGCAGGACCGGGTTCGGGAGCATTAGGCCCATGGCCTATCGTAATTTCCAACATCATCCATTGCGGATTCTCGCTAAGAAGGACATCAAAGGAATACAAATCGTAAACCTTTTGTGCTTGCACCCATCCGCCACCATACTCACCTTGATCCTCATAATATTCATACTCATGATATACGAGAGGGTTGTCAAACTCATCAACCGGAGTACTCACTTCGAATCCGTCACTGATTGTATAAGAGCCATCCTCATCGTCATCATTAATTGTCAGGTTGATAACAGTATTAGGAGGACCATACTCAGGACCGCTTTCCGGATCCCATCCGTAAATCGCGATATTTACGTAACCGAAATTATCTACATGCGCAAAAAAACTGAAATGAAGTTTCTGCTGAGTTGCTGAAGGATCGTACAACCCACTGTCTTCCGCATTAAGGTTAGCTGTCAATATAGAATAGTGATCTGGATACTGATCGTGGTCAAACGCATAACCATCAACACCCGCAGTCATATACTGAAAAGTATGCCAACCATAATATTGCCCCTGATACTCCTCATCATAGTCATCTATATCCCAGCACGGCGTTGTATTCCAGTAACCGCTCTCAGCGCCGGTAAAAGTTGGGTCTGAAACTTCATTAGATGCTCCGTCTATGCCTCGTTCCGACATCTGAGCAAACGCTGAACTCGTCAAAACAGCAATAATGCACAAAGAGTACATAAATCGTTTCATGCTGATTTCCTCCACCTAAAGTTGAACACTATTATTTTGCTATATAATGATTGGTAAGTAGAGGATATCACATAATTAGTGTATTGTCAAACAAAAAGATATTTAGACTTAGATTTTTTGTCAGCCAATGAAGGATTTACTACTCCTTGTTGGATCAATCATATAACCTAAACATGACGCTTTATTTATGACTTTTAAAAAGATTTGGTGGCTCAGATTGTTAAAGATTATACCTTGTCTATCAGGCAAAAATATGCTGTACACGGCAATTAATTGTCTTAGCGTTCTATAAAATATTATCTCGTTTCTCTAAATTATGTCTAGCACATAAAAGCTGTATATTATCTGCAAGTAATGATGTCCCACCTTTCGAAAAAGGAATTATGTGGTCAAAATGTAAATTATCTATTGCACCACACATCACACAACATCCTTTATCGCGTTTCCATACAGCTAATTTTACAGAGGTAGGTATAATGCGTGCATGTTCTAATGATTGAGTTATAGGAGCAGTAAGGATTTGATCCGTAATTTTTAATTTAAATTTAAAAACATTACGTCTTCCATCATATTCTAGCCAAGCATCAACCAGTCTAAATATTCCATTAAAAGTCCATATTCCAGGATGTAACTTTTCATAGACTTTTACTAACTCAGCTTTTTCTCTCGAGGATTTATAACACTGTGCCGCTTGATAAAATTTGCCATTTTCTGTAAATGATCCCTTAGGTGTCTTAAGCGGCTGATCTAGCATTTTCGGATCAACAGTCAAGTCTTTAGTATTAGGGACATCATGCCCTTCGTAAATTAAAATTTCTCCATTATTTTCAATTCTATCCGCATAGGGAGCATTAGAGCGCAGACTCATCAGTATAATACTCAATTTGTTCCGAAGACGAAAGTTCATGCCTCGTTGAAGGTTTACACCTTCTTCTTGACACATAGTCAAATATGAAATCACATCACCAACATTTATCATAGTCATCTCGTTGAATTAATCTAAAGGATGAAACTTTTTCGATTTATTAGATGAAATTAAAATTCTCTCTTTTGGATGAAAGATTAGCCTATTTACTAGATACTGTCATGTTATCTCACAGCCAGCCTTGCCCATACATATCAAAATAACACAATCAACACCGACATGGCAGATTTTTTGGTACTTTTTTATAAAAAAAGTACATCTCTTTTCCCTGATAAATCCAGACTACTTCCCTTCCGAAATCTTCGCCATGGCGACAGGGCCTGTACGAATAACCGATTCCACTTCGTGGGCGAGCGATGTTTCAAGGAACGCTTTGATTGCTTCGCGGTCGCCGGAGAACTCGACGATTTCCACATCTCCTTTACGATACACGACACGAGCCTGAAACCGTTCGACTTCCTTCAAAAAATTAGCAAAGTGCGGGTTCGATTTATGAATCTTAACCATCACCATCTCGGTTTCAACGTATTCGCTCGAACCGCAGATTTCCACAGACAGGACATTGACCACCTTTGATAGTTCCAATTGCATACGGCGCAGGCGGTCGGGTTCTTCGTCGACATCGATGGTCATACACGATATGTTCGGGTCAATGGTTGGCGCGACACTTAAAGACTGAATATTAAACATATGCCGTGAAAACAACCGCGATATCCGGGCAAGCACCCAGAACTTGTTTTCTACCAGCGTTGAAAATGTGGTTGACATGCGTTTCTCCTTTATTTTTATATCAACCGCCACAGCAATATATTGCGCAACGGTAGATTAATCCATATACAACAGGTCTGTTTCTTTCTGGACGATCATATCATGGGACGCCGCGCCCGCGGGTACCATGGGGTACACGTGTTCTTCATGGTCAACGATCACATCCATCAGGAACGCTCCCTCGCTGGCGAGCATTTTTGATATCGCACTTTCCAGATCGTCCGGCTTGTCGACGCGTAACGCTTCGACTCCGTATGCCTGAGACAGCATCACAAAATCCGGCGACGCTGACAGCTCGGTTGCGGTGAATCGTTTTTCGTAAAACAAATCCTGCCACTGACGAACCATACCCAGAAAATGGTTGTTTAAGATAACCACCTTGAGCGGCACAGCATTGTTCATTAGTAACGCCATTTCCTGCATGGTCATCTGAAACGCACCGTCACCAACAATAGCAACCACCGTCTGATCGGGGTTGCCCAGTTTAGCGCCGATTGCGGCGGGCATACCGTATCCCATCGTTCCCAACCCACCGGATGTAGCCCATTTGCGGGGTTTATCGAACAAATAATACTGAGCTGCCCACATCTGATGCTGTCCTACGTCGGTTGCTATGATGGCTTCGCCCTTTGTCTGTTTATAAAGTTCCTCAACCACCTGTTGTGGTTTGACTATCTTTGAACTTTTATTATATTTCAAAGGCCTGCTTTTCTGCCATCCACGGATAACAGCCCACCAATCTTCAAGCGCTTTATCGCGTCCTGAATGGCCTTCTTCAAGATACTTTTGCGTCTCAGAATATAATGCTTCGAGTGCAGGTGCGGCATCGCCAACAATTGCATAAGCTGCTTTTTTGTTCTTATTGATCTCCGCCGCATCAACATCGATATGAATAATCTGCGCACGGGGTGCAAAGGCTTCCAATCTTCCGGTTACCCGATCGTCAAATCGTACACCTACAGCAAGGATACAGTCACTCTCGTAGATAGCCATGTTCGCCGTATACAAACCGTGCATACCAAGCATCCCCAAATATTGTCGATCCGTACTCGGAAACCCGCCCAGCCCCATAAGTGTACTGGTGGCAGGCAAGTTTAAACCACGAACGAGACGGATAAGCTGCTCGGAAGCATCGGCATTGATAATACCGCCGCCAAAATAGACAACAGGTCGTTTAGCTTCGCACAGCGCTCTAGCTGCATCTTCAATGTCGCCTGATTCCAGCAAAGGTTTGCGAGTAATTTTTTCTTCGCTGTACTGTGGATACGGAGCTTTTGCCATAAGCACATCTTTCGGGATATCCAACAAAACCGGACCCGGACGGCGATCCTGAATAATGCGAAACGCATCGAGCAGAGCTTTTTCCAGTTCGTTTACGTCACGGATCAAATCGCTGTGTTTCGTTGCAGGCAAAGTGATACCCACGGTATCCGCTTCCTGAAACCCATCTTTTCCGATCAATATCTGGGGAACCTGTGCTGAAATCACCAGAACAGGGATAGAATCCATCTTGGCGTCCACCAATCCGGTAACTGTATTAGTCGCGCCCGGCCCTGAGGTAACAAACACCACGCCAACTTTACCGGTAGTCCTTGCGTACCCTTCAGCCATATGCACCGCACCCTGTTCATGACGAACAAGATAATGTTTGAACGGTGCATCCGATAACTCATCGTACAGAGGTAAAATCGCTCCTCCCGGATATCCGAAGATAGTATCAACCCCCTGTTTTTCCAAAACTTTTAAAACAATCTCCGCGCCTGTTAATTGCTGCATTACTGCGCCTCCTCAAGTGACAACACCGCACCTTTTGAACCTGATGTTACAAACCGCGCATACCGCGCCAGCCAACCAGTGGTTACTTTAGGTGGATGAGGTTGCCACGCCGCTTTTCGTTTAGATAATTCCTCATCGCTCACTTCAAGTGTTATAGTTTCAGCGTCAAGGTCATAAGATATAATATCGCCGTTTTCCACTAACGCGATAGCCCCTCCCTGCGCCGCTTCCGGTGAGACATGACCGATACACGCTCCTCGCGTACCGCCGGAAAACCTTCCGTCGGTAATCAGAGCAACAGATTCACCAAGTCCCTGTCCCATAACATTCGATGTGGGCGCGAGCATTTCCTGCATACCCGGCCCGCCTTTTGGGCCTTCATATCTGATCACAATAAAGTCACCTGGTTTCACTTTTTTTTGTAAAATTCCTTCGCAAGCCTCGTCCTGTGAGTTAAAAACAACCGCTTTACCGCTGAATGTCCGCATAGAATCAGCAACCGCGGCGGTTTTGACCACACATCCTTCCGGAGCAAGGTTACCGAAAAGCACAACCAGCCCGCCACGCTTGTTATGCGCGTTTGTTACCGGACGGATCAACTCGAAATCACTGTTTACCGCTTCATCTATCTGTTCACCGATGGTTTTACCCGATACGGTGATACAATCACGATTCAGATGTCCGGGCAGGGCATCGACTTCTTTGAGAATTGCCAGAATACCTCCGGCTTCGCAAACTTCCTCCATATGACGATTACTTGCAGGACTAACTTTGCACAACGTGGGTGTCTTTTCGGATATTGCGTTGATGGTTTTCAGGTCAACCGGTATCCCCGCTTCATTAGCCAGTGCAAGTGTATGCAAAATAGTGTTAGTACTGCCACCCATAGCGACATCCAGACACAACGCGTTGTGCATAGACTCAGGAGTGAGAATATCTAGAAATTTTCGATCTTGCTTTATCAGCTCCATGAGTGTAAACGCGCTTTTGCGCCAGAACTCCTGGCGCGCAGGATCGAGCGCGGGAATACTCCCATTGCCGGGCAATGCAAGCCCAAGCGCTTCGGTAAGGCTGTTCATTGAATTGGCTGTAAACATACCCGAACAACAACCCGCACCGGGACAACTAATTTGTTCAAGCTCTGTCACCTCATCTTCACTGGCTTTGCCGCTGGCATAGCGTCCAATCGCCTCAAACACCGAAATCAAATCGGTCGCCTTACCGTTTGAATGACCGCAATACATAGGTCCGCCCGATGCAAAAATAGTTGGAAGATTGACTCTGGCAGCGCCCATCAACATCCCCGGCGTAATCTTGTCGCAATTGGGAATACAAAACAACGCGTCGAATTTGTGCCCGTTAACCATGGTTTCCACGCAATCGGCAATCAACTCGCGCGAAGGCAATGAGTACAGCATACCACTGTGCCCCATGGCAATACCGTCATCCAAAGCGATAGTATTGAATTCAAACGGCACTCCGCCCGCTTCACGTATAGCATCGCATACCAGTTTACCTACTTCACGCAGATGAATATGCCCGGGTACGATCTGACTGAACGAATTGGCAACTCCGATAAACGGTTTATCGAAATCTTCTTCTTTAACACCGCAAGCACGCAACAGCGAACGATGGGGCGCGTGCTCTATACCTCGTTTGATTTCATCGCTTCTCACCGTTAAAACTCCTTATAGTTTTACTGCCCGGTTTCCTGTTTCACCAGTTCTATCAAACCACCCGCATCAAAAATTTCCTGAATCTCAGGAGTAAATGGTTCTGCCTGAAATTTTTCGCCTGTACGACAATTTTTAAAAAATCCTTTTGAGAGATCGTACTCGATCTCATCGCCCATCTGAAAATTTTTCACGGCTTCCGGCAACTCAAACACCGGCAACCCTATATTTACCGCGTTGCGATAAAAAATACGGGCGAAAAAAGTTGATATGATGCATGATATTCCAGCTGCTTTGATCGATATAGGAGCATGCTCCCGCGATGATCCGCATCCAAAATTTTCCTCAGCGATCATAATATCACCGGGTTTAACCTTTTTTATAAAATCCGGGTCAAGGTCTTCCATGCAGTGCTGTGCCAATTCTTTCGGGTCTTGCATTGACATGTATCTAGCAGGTATGATGACGTCGGTATTGACGTCTCTGCCATATCTATAAACAATTCCTTTTTGCATTGTCATAATTGTTCTATCCTTGTGTATTTTTGAATTAACATTTCAATTTATGATCCCATTACTTCACGCGGGTCAACAATATGCCCCACTACAGCCGACGCCGCGGCAACAGCCGGGTTACACAGATAAGTCTCCCCTTTAGGATGACCAGTACGACCCACAAAATTACGATTCGAGGTAGACAACATCTTTTCGCCTGGACCGATAATTCCGTAATGACCGCCAAGGCATGGACCACAGGTTCCTCCGGTTACGGCAAACCCTGCCTCGAGAAAAATATCTACTATTCCCTCTTTGATTGCCTCGCGATAAATCTTCTGGCTTGCCGGTATTGCCACACCACGGACATTCGGGGCAAGCTTTTTGCCTTTTAAGATCTTAGCCGCCACGCGTAAATCTTCCATCTTAGCGTTGGTACATGATCCGATAAACACCTGATCTATCTGGATTTTTTCTTCCATCACTTCAGATATCGGTTTGGCTTTTGACGGCAAATGTGGATAACTGACCTGCGGTTCGAGATTCTCCACATTCCATGTATACTCACGGGCAAAGGTGGCGTTCGGATCGGTCTCAACTGGTCGGACAGGGCGTTGTGCGCGGGTCTTTTCGTATTCCTCAATAGATTTATCCCACGGAAAAATAGCATTTTTACCGCCTGCCTCAATTGCCATATTTGCAATGGTAAGTTTACCTTCGGCTGTCAAATTCTCAATCGCTTCGCCGTGATATTCGATTGCCTGATAAGTAGCTCCATCGTCGCCAATTTCTTTGATCAAATACAAGACCAGATCTTTTGCCGAGGTATACGGATGTTTTGGAATTCCATTAAACGTTGCTTTAATCGTCTCTGGTACACGCAACCATATTTTACCCCGCACCCACGCCGCAGCAAGATCGGTTGATCCAATCCCTGTCGCAAAAGTATGGATACCTCCGTAGGTACACGAATGGCTGTCCGCTCCGATAACAATATCGCCTGTAACAACATAACCCTGATCGGGAAGCAACGCGTGTTCAATGCCGCCTTTTCCCGCTTCAAAGAAATACGGCAGGTTATGTTTTTTCACAAAATTTCTTATAAGCAAAGTCATTTCTGATGTTTTTATATCTTTATTCGGGACGTAATGGCTCATCACGATAAACATTTTTTGTTTGTCCGCAAACTTCTCAAGACCTGCATCCTGCAAAATTTTTATAGCCAGCGACGACGTAACATCGTTGCCCATCATAACATCGGGCGCAACAGTCACAATATCGCCTGCCGATACTTTTGCTTTGCCTGCACCACGAGCTAAAAATTGTTCGGTCAGATTCATAAATAATCCTTTCGTCAATATATTTTCACGCTATTTTCGGTCTGCGATGACTGGTTCTGTTATCATTGTAACCGCATTCCAAAAATTTTCCAATCTAATTACATTGAAAATAAAGAATGACCCATACTGTCGACTTGATGTTCACTAAAAAACAATTATTTATTAACAAAACTATAATATCCATGACTGGATATCTTATATAAACAAAACATCAGTAACAGCTAAGTCAAGCAAACTTCACAACCCATTGACAACCCTAGAAAATCATAAAAAAAATTTTCGTTTCACAAAAAATATGCTATAATTTTATTTGTATAGTTTACTCAAGTTCTTCAAAAATAAAACAGGGGGAATAATGCGGCTATATAAGGCATGTATCTACTCAATAATATCTATCATAACATTAGTCTCAACTGAATGTTACACTTATGACCTAAACAGTGACGGTTACGATGATATTGTTGTCAGCAACTATCGTAATGCAACTTCATTTACCATTAATTCATATATTTACTGGGGCGATGAATCCAATTCGTACAGTTCCAAGACAGAATTGTCTACCCTCGGTTCACGAGATAATTCCGTGGCTGACCTCAATGGCGATGGGTATATGGACATTGTTTTCTCTAATTTTCGTGATGACACCACCAGTTTTAGTGTCAACTCATATATTTATTGGGGGGATGCAACCGCTTCATACTCTTCTAAAACTGAACTGGTTACCCAAGGATGCATCGGTAATTCTGTAGGTGATCTTAACGGTGACGGTTATTTGGATATTGTTTTTTGTAACTATCAGACCCAAACTACAAAAAACCTCAATTCATATATTTACTGGGGCGATGAATCCTCTTCTTATTCCTCTAGAACTGAACTGCCGACCGTGGGTGCTGTAAAAACATCGCTAAGTGATCTTAACGGCGATGGCTATTTGGATATCGTATTCTCCAATTATCGGGATGACAACAGCAATTTTACTATCAATTCATATGTTTACTGGGGCGATGAATCCGCTTCTTACTCTTCTAAAACTGAATTGCCTACTATAGGAGCATTTGGCAACTCCGTAGCCGATCTTAACGCTGATGGATATTTGGATATTGTATTTCCTAATCTCCGTGATTTAGATAATTATCAGCTTAACTCATATATCTATTGGGGCGATGCCAGCGGTTCTTTTGATACTAAAACCGAACTACCTACAATTGGGGGGCGGGACAGTACTCTTGTTGATCTCAATGCTGATGGGTATATGGACATTGTTTTCAGCAATTTTCGTGATGTAAATAACTATCTGATCAATTCATATATTTATTTTGGAGATTCAACCGGTTCATACAGCACAATGCTAGAGTTACCAACCATGGGAGCTGGAGAAAATACAGTAGCTGATCTGGATAATGACGGATACCTGGATATCATTTTTGCTAACTATTATGACAGTAATTCTTTCAATACCAATTCGTATATTTACTGGGGTGACGAAACCTACTTATATACCACCAGAAGCGAAATTGCTACTGTTGCTGCTTTAGGCATCACGGCAGGACCAGTCATCGAATACGAAGAGATTGATGCTATACCAGAACCGCTGAGCATCTTGTTGCTGGGTATTGCGCTGGCATTTAAACGGCTGACGCGTAAGTAAATTACAAAATCTTTCGCAGTCTATTATCAACATATGACTTGTATCCTATCAAACAAAAACCATATTATATTTCTGTTTCTATCATTATTAAGTTATATATTGTTTCTTCTCAAAGAATATAGTATATTACCGATTCTAAACACCTATACAATCCATCATATTAAATATTCAATATATTTTAAGCTTAATTATATTTTTGTTCTTAATTGAATATGAAGCAATTTCAACTGGGGATATCTGTGAAAAAGCATTTTCTTGTTAGTATATTTCTTATTCTATTGTCGGTTATAACACTGTTTTGTTCTTATCGTTATTTCGATTACAAATCGTTGCCATTAGCTCCAAGTATGAACGATCAGTATAATTATTTGACGTATGCCAGAAATGTAGCCACGCATAACGGGAACTTCTCCAATTTAAACTACCCGACAGTAATTTGTAACCTCAAACCAGGCCAGACTAATCTGTTCTACAAACCGTTATATCCATATGTTATATCTTTCATTTATCGATTTTTCGGTGTATCAGATTTCACATCTGTATTTATAAGTTTGCTTTCATACATCCTTTCCATACTTTTAATTTATCACATAAGCTTACATTTTTTCAGGAATAGAATCGCAATTTGCACAGCTTTATCATTCATGATTTACGCTATTTTTATCAAATATTCTTTGTCTGCCATGATGGAATCTTTCTTTGTATTTAGTTGTCTTTTAGGGTTCTATCTATTTATTAAATCTCCAAGAAAATGGAACTTTTTAGTTGCATCTTGTGCGGTTGCCATAGCTTTTAGTGTTCGCGAAACAGGGTTATTCTTACTGCCCGGATACTTTTTCCTTGCAATGAAAGATAGCGGCAAAAAAGCTATTTGGTTCGTCTTTACTTCCACGATACTGATTTTGATAAGCAACCTCCTTTCGGACGGACAACCATCTTTGCTAGCACAAAACATTATTGCTTCGGCAACCAATGATAATGCGTATCAGATTATTTACACCGACAACACCTATGTGCAAAACATTACAATAACTCCTCAATTGATACTCAAAGCTATACTCATGAACTGCAAATATAATTTAATATATTTGGTTAACAATTTATATTACAATACAGCCTTGGGGATGTTCGCAATAGGATTAGGTACTATTTTCATATATTTGCTTTTTTACAAAACCAATGAAAAAAATCGTAAATTTTACATCTTCACCTTAATTATATCAGCTTGCATTTTTCTGGTGACCATGTTGCTCTATAGAATTTCATGCAATCGTGGCGAACGTATGTTTCTTTTCACAAATCCATTTATAGTGATATCCTGCTGGGGTGGTTTATATGAATTTTGGCAACGCTATTTGACATCCTCAAAAGGACGCTTTTTTAAACAATGTTTCTTGTGTTTAACTATACTTTTATTTGTTATGCTTAACCGAAGAGATATGAAAAATCATCGCTGGAAGGTACACAGACATCCAAACCAACAAAGAACATCTTGCGCAGTACACTCCTTTACTCATACAAGCAATTAACGATAATGACCGGTTTTGCATTTATCCCTGGGAGTGGCATTTTCTGTTTATATGGGAGCATTTTCCTCTTGAGTGGTCGTTTATCCCTGAGAATGAACAATCGCTGGAAGGTATTGCAAAGTCAAAAAATATTGATGACTAACTCAATATCATCTATCATGATTATACCAGATAACCATAACCTGATCAAAAACGGCGATTCTGTGAAACCGTTTCTGCTGGATAAAAAATTTCAACTCGTTGAAAGATTTCCGTATAACGGCGCTGTATATTGCATCTATCGCCCATCAAAGAAAATATGAAAAGGTATTACAAACTAAAGCACCTTGAAAAAGGAGATTTAGGTATTCCAGTATTTACGGTCAGGATAATTAATCCTGTTTTTGGTGTTCATTGGGCACATTTTGGGCGCTAGGTCCTTTCTTTTTAGTTTTTTCGTATAATCTATTTTGACCTTACCCCATATGTTGTGCCAAGTATAATTAGAGAGTTAAGCTTGAGCCACATTCACAGGGGCTAGCCCCTGTGAAGCCATCCATTTGTTTTTATACTCATCTGGCGTAAGAAAATCCAAAGAACTATGTGGGCGTTTGCTGTTATAGTGAATACGCCACGATTCTATGATATCTCTGGCATTCCAGATTGTAAAGAACCAGTTATCGTTCAGACATTCTTCTCGAAATTTACCGTTAAAGCTTTCAATATAGGCGTTTTCAATCGGTTTGCCTGGTGTTATGAAATCCAATTTCACCCTATTTTTATATGCCCATGCATCCATTGCTTTGCCGGCAAATTCAGGACCATTGTCAACCGTGATTACCGAAGGCAACCCACGGACATAAGCCAAACGATCAAGAACGCGTGCTACCCGTCGTCCATTGAGCGATGTATCAACCTCAATAGCAATACATTCCCTCGTATAATCATCAACTATGTTCAGACAGCGTAAACGGCGTCCTCCGGCCAGCTGATCGTGTACAAAATCCATGCTCCACTTCTGGTTAGGAGCAGTGGGGGCATCCGGTTTTATACGAATTACCGATGCCTTTCTACGTCGCTTTCGTCTGCGTAGCGAAAGTCCCTCCTCTTTGTAAATTCGTTCAGTTCGTTTATGATTTATCACCAAACCTTCCCGCTTTAACAATACATGTAAACGAGGACTGCCAAACTTGCGATGCTTTTGAGCAAGCTCTTTCATGCGTTCGCGTAACTGGTTATCTGAACCACTTTTCAGGTTATAACGAAGCGTGTTGCGACATAATCCCGCAAGATGGCTCGCTCGTCTATCTGACAGCCCAAAGCAATCTTTTATATGTTTGCATGCTTTTCGTTTTGCTCTGGGCGTTAAAAGTTTTTTGAGCTGAGTTCCCGCAACACCTGATTGTCCAGCGTCAAATCAGCAACAAGCCGTTTAAGCCTACTGTTCTCCTGCTCCAACGCCTTCAATCGACGGGCTTCACTGATTGTCATGCCACCGAATTTAGACTTCCAGTTATAAAATGTCGCCTCACTGAACCCGTATTTGCGACAGAGGTCTGCGACCTTCATTCCTGCGTCTGCTTCCTGCAATATCCTGATGATTTGTTCTTCACTAAATCTTTTGCGTTTCATTCTGTGCCTCCTTTTTGAATAAATTATCTCATCATTTTACTCTAATTTCAAGTGGCACAGTTTTTCGGGGGAAGGTCAACTTGACCTGTACAATGTTTTGAGAACAATTGACCTTCCCCCATTTGTTGTGCCAAGAAAAATTATCAGAAGAATTAAAGTAATTTATTCTAAGTTAAGGAAAAGTTATAAGAAAAATATAACGGAGAGGCAGGGATTCGATTCAACAAGCATTTTCAATTAACTTAACAACAACATTTTACATCAAAAGCCATTCGCATAAACTTTTTTACGTTGTCCGGTTGTTTGCTTATGTTTTCCGTATTTTTTTGTTGTTTCGGTACCCGATGGGCACAATTTGGGCACATCTATAACAGTCCTTCTGGTATAAAACCTTCGCCGAATCAGCGGTTCGACGAAGGTTTTATACCAAATCATATAGAAACTTTCCGGACTATTCTTTTACCGATATCTTGTACAGTCGTGGATTCGGATCGAATACCGGATGCGGTACGTTGTTTGGTCCGCCACCCTGATCAGGACAGATTGTCTCTTCTGTCTGAGCAGGAATGTCATCCGCGAGAATAACAAAATCAGGTCCGATCAGGTCAGTCTGTATCCATACCCTATACACTTTGCCCGGAACACTGTTCCAACAGATAATCGGCACAGGGAATTCCAGCACATGCAGTGGTATGATAAATTGAGTAATGCGTAAGAATGAATCCGGATCAGTAGGATCAGTGCCGGCAAACTGTTCATCGCCGTCGTCGTAGCCATCTCCATCGGTATCGCTCAACCGCGGATTGGTCATCAGGATAAATTCAGTGATATTATCCAATCCATCGTTGTCGTCATCATTGATTGAATCGTCCGCAAGAGGATCGAGCATATAGTCGACTTCGTAGCCATCACTCATGCCGTCATTATCTGAGTCAGCGTTATCGGCTTGCGTACCGTTGGTGTATTCCTCAAGGTTGGCTAAACCGTCGTTATCGTTATCCTCGTCAGCATCGTTTAACAACGGATTTAAACCGTTATCGGTTTCCCAACCATTAGGTAAGAAATCGTGGTCATAGTCGCCATATGGAGACAATATAAACTTCTGCCCGTATCCGGTATGTTGACCTGCACTCACACCTGTTGCACCAAACGTAGGCAATTCAAGTTTGTCAGATGGTGAGTAGCCTGTATCCGAACCCCAGTAGATATAAGAATTCAAGACAAATGTCGACTCGTTATACTGATTTGCGCATATAATATCGACATATCCATCGCCATTCAAATCGGTTGCCGCACAAGATGATGCGTGACGGGTAACAATGTTGCTTACATTGCTGTTCTCATACCCGGTATCCGATCCCCAATAGATATATGAGTTGCCATAGTCGGTATACGGTGGGCTTAAACTGAATATAATGTCGCTATATCCATCGCTGTTAAGATCCATAACCGTATTCGAGGTAGACGCTGGAGTAGACAATTCCGCTCTATTCGAGGCGGAATACCCTGTTGATGATCCCCAATAGATATACGAATTAACCACATGCGTACTGCCATTATTGGAGTTACTGAACACGAGATCAAGATACCCGTCATTGTCCAAATCTTCTATTGAGGCATCATGGGCACCTGAGGTAGGCAGTTCAGCTTTATTCGAGGCATCAAAGCCGGTATCCGATCCCCAATAGATATACGAGTTGATGTTATATGAAGAATTATTCCGATAATGACTGAACACAATATCAACGTATCCATCCTGATTGAGATCGCCCACAGCATTACCCATTGCACCTAAGGTAGGCAACTCTGTTTTATTCGACGCATCAAAACCTGTATCTGATCCCCAGTAAACATACGAATTAAGTTCCCAATTACTGTTGTGCTGGGTACCTGTATGATAGTTGCTGAATACAATATCCAGATGCCCATCGCTGTTGAAATCAGCAACGGATGCACCAAACGCTCCATGGGTGGGTAATTCGGTTATATTGCTAGAAGAATATCCGCTCTCTGATCCCCAGTAAATGTACGAATTATTGTCGTAGGTAAAGCTGCTTGTCGTACCACTTAATCGGTTACAGAAGATAATATCGAGATATCCATCCCCGTCTAGGTCGGCAACGGTATTACCTTGAGCGCCATGGGTAGGTAGCTCAGTTTTGTTGGTTACCGAGTATCCTGTAGTACTACCCCAGTAGATGTATGAATTGATACTGTAGTTTGAGCCATCATAATAATTGCTCATGACAATATCTTCATGACCATCCGCGTTAAGATCGGAGGTAGTATTGATATCAATCTGTGGTGTGTCGGTATTATCCAACGGATCACTGCCATGTGCTGTTTCAAAACCATCTTTGAAACCGTCATTATCAGAGTCTACTTGTTGCGGATTAGTGTTATTGGCGTATTCGTCAGCGTTTGACAATCCATCGTTATCAAGGTCTAAGTTACTGTCATCGATCAATGGGTTTAAGCCGTTTGAAGTTTCATAGGTGTTTGGTATACCGTCATTATCGTAGTCACCTTGCTCGGATAAAATGAAATTTTTACCCAGAGTGCGTTGTGAACCGACACACAAACCTATTCCACTCATAGTTGGCAACGCCATTCGGTTAGAAGTGCTGTATGTAGCGCTTGATGACCCGAAATAAATGTACGATTCGCTGCCATTATAATTCGATATAACAACATCTTCATAACCGTCTTTATCAAAATCGTTGATACCGACTTTCATAGTTCGAATCGCTTCTAAGCCCAGTTTATTAGTTTCAGAATAACCCGATGAAGAACCCCAGTAGATATCCGCGGTGACTCCATCGCCATGGCTTCCAAAGATAATATCTTTATACCCATCTTGATTAAGGTCAGATACCGCATTGCCTACACAGAGGGTTGTTGGTAAAGAAATTCGATTCGCAGATGAAAAACCAGAGGCTGAACCTTTATAGACATACGAATATCCTAACTGTTGTTGCGAAATCACTAAATCCAGATACCCGTCAACATCAACATCAACAGGACTACAAGTATACGGTGTGTTGGTTTCTATGATATCCTGGTTGGATTCGGAATAACCCGATGCAGAACCCCAGTAAATATATGAAGCGTTCGTATCGTATTCGCATAAAACAATATCGGGATACGCATCGTTATTAAGATCAGCTATAGCATTGGCTGTTACATAGTCATGTAACAGTTCAAGACGATTGGTAGATACAAATCCATCAGGTGAATTCCAGTATATCAGCGTATTTTCGTTTTGATTACCTACTAATATATCGAGATATCCGTCGGCATTGAGGTCACCAATAGAAATGTCTATCGGCTGGTTGGCTGGTAAATCGATACGCCTGTGATCAGAAAAACCATTTTGTCCGCCAAAATAAATATATATAGTTGGTTGACTGCTATTAAACGATGCTGACATAACAAGATCAAGCCAACCATCATAATTGAGGTCAGCAGCTCTGACTGTATAAGCATCTTCAACGGAGAGTTCTGTTCTATTGGTTGAGGTGAATACATTTTCATCACCCCAATAGATATAAGTCGGGCCATCATTCCCGAACACTAAATCTTCGTATCCGTCTTTGTTAAGGTCGAAACCGTTGACCATCTGGTGTATGGGTAATATTTCAATTGTATTTTCCGCCCAAGGTGACCACACGCCATTATTATCTTTAACCCTGAGTTTTACAGTATAGGTACCTGATTCGCTATATTGATGTACTGGATTTACCCCTGTCCCCGTAGTTCCGTCGCCAAAATCCCATTCATATTCCGATAGTCCGTCATTGTCCGATGCAAGATCTTTTGCCAAAACCGCACAGCGAAAACTACCGTCAGCAAGTGCCTGTACAGGAGGCAAATATCCTCGATGAGTTGATCTTACATCATTGGCGACGTGATAAGAACTACCGCCCCGAACGAGCCGTGAAGTACCATTTGAGGGTCCTTGTGGATTGAACGCTTCACTATTACTATAATAGTCTGAGGCATACCAGTCATTACACCATTCCCACACGTTCCCGTTCATATCATAACATCCATAGTAACTATGCGAATCCACTGTTCCGGTATTTGATCCGTCAAAGAAGCCAACAGGCGTAGTCGCCCCACTATATTGATTATCATAGTTACATAATGTCGCATCAATCGTATCACCAAAAGCATAACGAGTTTTAGTGGAGGTTATAGGGTTCCATGCGGCTGCTTTTTCCCATTCTGCTTCTGTGGGCAAGCGCAACCCATAATATTTTGCAAAGGCATCGGCGCCAAACCATGAAACGTACCGTACAGGATACTGTTCGCGTCCGGCTGTAACGTAAAATGTATCGCTTGAAAAGTATATTTCGGTATAATTCGCCAAATCGATATATGGATCGATCGAATTTTTCCTGTAGACAATATTTGAAGTCACTTCGATTAAATCATCAGCTTTAGCACTATTTAAAAAAGCAGCATATTCTTCATTCGAAACTTCATATTGATCTATAAAGTAATCTTCGGTATAGACATCGTGCACAGGGAGTTCATCTGCATTACCTTCCGCAAACGTGTCACCCATCTGGAATGATCCGGCTTGAACATTAACCATGCCGGTGGGGATGTCGCTCCCATTGATATAAAATGAATCTGAGCCATCAAATGAAATCTCTTTGCCGACAATCCCTCTATAAGGGCCTCCGATATCTGCCACCGGTTTGCCTGAGATTTCACCCCATTCAATTATGTACCATCTGTTGCTCAACGCATCTATCGTATACCAATATCCTAAGGTAGAATCATCGCGAAGAGTCATTGACAGGTATATATCGGACGTGGGTTGATTCGGACCCCAATTAGCATAATCCCAGGTTTCAGCAGTTATCCATTTCCAGTTGCCTTCTTTTTTTGAACCTAACCAAGCTCCTTCTGGTTGTTTTCCAAATTGTTGGATAATCCAGTTCTGCTCATCGCTGGTAGTGATCGTTGCAAGATAGCCGCCAACCACCTCTGCCAAACTTTTCGCGTCTTCCCATGACACTATGTCTTTTACCAACTGATAGTAATGACCATTACCACCCTCAGACGTGGGCCATTGGATTATTGTCTTAATTTCAAGCTGTTCAGTGCTCGCTAAATTTTCACTGCCACTCCATCCGCCAAACACATAAATTATGTTATCTATCACAGCCGCACCCATTGAACCGCGTGGGACATTGAGTGCAGGTTCCAAACGCCATGATGATTCACCCGGTGCCCAGGATTCAACGATGCCATGACAAGCCCCCAACTGGTATCCGCCTATAGCGTATATCCTGTCTTCGACTAAAACAAGAGCTCCTACACTTTGATGATCGGCTAATGGAACAGGCAGATCAGTATTCCATGCACTCGTGGCCGGATCATACTCCCATAGTTTCCCATCATCCCCCTTTAAGCCAATGTAGATTTTATCACCTAAGGGAACCGCATTTACCGGTTGACGTGTCTCAGGCATGTTACCAGCCATAGTCCAGCTATTTGTCGTGGGATCATATATTTCTATAGATGACAAATCTGATCCGAAACGATGTCCGCCGAAGACATATATTTTTCCATTATATGTCGCTACACCTGGATGGTTACGTTCATAATTCATTGAAGTCATTGATTGCCATCCGGTAGATGGATTGTATCGTTCAACTTCTTTTCTGGAATTTGCGGTATGACCGCCGATGACGTACAGGTAATCGTCTAATACGGCCGTTGAGACTGAATGACGATTTGTCGGCATAGACGGAGCATACGACCACAAACCTGTCGATGGATCGTAAACCTCTACAGTATCAACCGCATAAGGATAACTTCCGTCTGGAGTTCCTCCTCCACAATAATATATTTTACCCAGTAATGCACCCCCTCCGCCTGCATGACGAGCGGCATTGAGCTGACCGGGCAACAGTTCCCACTTGGAAACCATTGTAGGATCTATGGTTGCAGGATCACCGACCGGATTACCCCATGCACTGGCTTCTTCCTGAGACGTTGCTGAGTTTGTGAATGGAGTTGTATCACCACTTGAATATGTGCGTATAAACAAATGCCAATCGTTACTATTGTTTGCGTGCATAATATAATTCATATCCGGTGACCAGCGTGGATACGAATCTCTACCTGTTGGTGATGTGATATAGCTAACATCACCGGTGTCGCTGTTGACAAGCGCAATTTTTCCTCCGTATTCCAGTAATATCTGATTCGATATCTTCCAGGTAGGTGTTAAGGCTGTCAGTCCGTCTGTCAGCTGTATGGCGTTTCCATCGGCAACATTACCTGTAGCGCTGAAATCCCAAATCCATACATCACCATTTTGAATATACGCTAATTTTTTGCCATCAGGAGCCCATGTGGGACTATTCTCATTGGTGTTATCGATTGGCAATGGATACCGGCCTGAACCATCGATATTCAGTAAGGTAATGTTCCAATCGGAGTTGGCATATCGCTCGGTAAAGGCAATTTTAGTTCCATCAGGGGAGTATTGGGCATATCCGACTTGATGATAGATCCCATAATCCTGGCCATGATAATCGATACTATCATACAGCTTTGTTTTTGTGCCTGTTTTCCAGTCATAGATCCACAATTGGGCTTCACTTGGGATTGCGTAAATGAGCTGGGTATTATCAGGTGAAAAATCACATGGATCCTCATCATAAGGAGAATCCGTAATTTGTTGTAATGCAGAACCATCCGGTTTTTGAACGAAGATATCACGATTGCCATTTATGTTCGACGAATAGGCTATCCAGCCTGACGCACTGCCAATTGGTACAGGCGATACAACAGCACTGGTTTCTACCCAGTCTGACCATGCACCGTCATTATCTTGAACACGCAAACGAACAGCAAATGTTCCGTCGTTATCGTACGTGTGATCCTGCGTTGCATTGAGGGTTGAGATGCTATCGCCATCACCGAACTCCCATTCATACAGTGCGATAGATCCATCATTATCATACGAACCTGAACCGTCTAAAGTGATTGCCGTATCTACAACACCTGTATACGGTCCCCCGTGAACGGCAGTAGGTGAGAGGTTTTGTGGTGTCGCACTGGCTTCGTTGGATAACGGACCTTCGCCCACACTATTTACCGCAGAAACTTTATAGAAATATTCCGTACCGTTAGTTACTGATGAATCGGTGTATGAGGTGGTAGCGTCATTAGTGCTGGCAAGTAATGTTTCATCGCCAGCGGATGTACCTCTGTAAATTTTGTAACCCGTTATAGACGAACCGCCATCATTATCTGGTTCAGTCCATGTCAAATCAACGTTTCCATTTGAAGCGTAAGCAGTTAGGAATGAAGGTGCTTCAGGTAATGTATATTGCACTATATATAGTTGTGCCGCACCTACTACGCCATCATTTTCAGCGCTTATAATATAAGGACCGCCTGCATTGCTGCCCGCAGTAAAAAGCCCGGTATCATTATCGATACTGCCCCCACCATTGGTAGACCAGTCGAAAGATAACCCGTTCATCTGAGCGCCAAACTGATCGTATCCTACAGCAGTAAATTGTTGTTGTCCCGTTGTTTCAATGGAAACCGAAGATGGCGTAATCTGTATAGTTGTTATTTCCGACACAGCCTGGTTGATGGTAATCGTCGTTTGTGAATATACTGAACTACTACTATATTCATCAAAAATAACGATATAAATAAAATAGGTACCAACAGGAAAATCTGATGCCTGCATGGTAAGGCTAGAAATAGTTTCCGCTAATCCGATTCCATCTGGGACAGGATATTTTCCGTTTAGCGGATTGGTATCAGTATCTAAATATACCGAAATAGTAGCATCGCTATCATTATCTGAACCTACAAACTGCAGTTGCAACGAATCTTCGAGAAAAAGTTCTATATTTGTGGTAGGCGATACTATTTGAATTTCAGGTACATTGGTACTTAAAACCGAGACAGGGCCACATTGAACGATACTTTGCGAATACCCCTGCAGATATGTTTTTATCTCAGCACTATAGCTCCCAACCAAAGTTGGCATAAAAATAGCCGAATAATTTTCGGTCAAAGCGTTGTACACCATAGCATATTGAGTTTGCGAAGCATCGGGACAAGTGACAGTCGCCATAACTTGTGCCGAACTAACAGTCCCCTGAGATGAAGATACTGAGGAATATAGTTTTACCGGTTCACGATCGGCATAACTTGTTTTTGTAAAATCAGCTGTGACTGTTAAAGCCGGTAATGGATTGAGCGTGACAGATGTACTTGAGGCATTATTGCCTGAATTACTATCATTTGCTATCGTAGCCTTTACCGATACCACATACGAACCGGCTTCTAATCCAGTGGTATTCCAGTTGGAAAAAGTAATAGTTGAACTACCTGTTATACTTTGGTTTTTTGTTTGAGAATAAGTAAAATTGTTTGGACCAGCAATGCTCAAAGTCAATACCACCTGTTCGGTAAACCCGTTAGAAACATTGACCGAAGCAGAAATAGGTACACTTTGATTAACAGTATATGAGCCGGAACCGGTATTGATTGAACTTACAGAAACGTCATGGGTAGGAAGAACTGTTACTTCAACCTTTTGTGCCATACGAAGCGACCCAACATTAAAATCTATCCATACGATATATTCTCCAGGAGCGGTATTATTCCTGATATCCTCTTCAAATAGATACAGTCCACCTCCTTCATCATCAAGCCCCCAATCATCCATCGGCCAAGTTGAAGAATTGGTAAGCTGAGAATCATCTTTAAATACGAGAGAGACATCAATATTTCTCGGTTTATCGCTTGCAGAGGCATAAAAACTAACATTATCATTAGGAGCACCCGCCATTTGAGTTATAGGAGCATTGAATTCAGAACCAGAATAAGCCTCCCAAACTTCAAAAGAGGCTTCAAATATTTGCATATAACTATTGTAGATTACCAATATAACCTTGATAAGCACTTTACCATCATCGGTTATATAAATGTCACCAGCTTCCAACCATTCCCTGTCGCCATCTATGGAAAATCGTGCACTGTCGTCTCCTTCAATGGACTCCAGAAGTATATTATGTCCTGCATATGTATTGCTAAACCCTCCTTCTGCTCCAGCAATATCATGAATTTTGTAGCGGTAATAATCAACTTTCGGCTCAACCTGAAATGATCCGCCACAAATATTATTAGATAAATCAGCATCACCGTTGTTTGGTGTGGCTGTGATAGAGGCACTCCATGTTCCAGTTGCTCCACTTGGCGTGAATACATGGCTTACCGGCACTTGTGTATCGTCATCAGGAACCCAATGGGTATTAGGATCGGTATATTGGTCAGGGGTACCGTCCGGACCAATAATTTTATAGGTCACACTAACATATTCTCCCGGCGATATCTTGGCGATATTAATCAATTTTGCGGATAGTGAAATAGAGTTTCCCGGCTGTATAAAACTACTACTGCATGTAAAATTGGTCAACGCCACATCATGGTTCGACGAGTTGTCAACAACGCTTAACGAAGCTTCCGCAAACCCTGTCGAATTATCTCCCTGAACAGTAAGTTCAACTGTATAAGGGCCTGCATTGCTAGGAGCCGTAGCGTTAATAGTGTAACTCCCGTCAGAACCAGTTGTATCTGACCCAAGATATGTACTTCCAATATATGAGGATACCGATGCACCGGAAACCGCTGTACTACCATCACTTGTTACCGAACCCGATAGAGTTAGTGCACCATTTGGCTCAACACTTGCAGGCGTAACATCCAGTACAACCTCTAAGTCTTGAACTGCAACGGTTTTGCCCTTACCTAACACAGTAAGATAAAATGGATTTCTACGAGGATCGTTTGAAACTATTTTTATATATGCTTGATATTCACTCGTACTAATTGGCGAAAAAATAATGTCTACTGTTTTTTGACTTTTTGCTGGAATTATTTCATCATCAGAGTTTCCTGCAAGATTGGTCGGAGAAAGTTGAAAAACAGGCAAATCAGATGTCCACTCAGAGACTATCAGCGATTCATCGCCATAGTTGATGATATTTATACTGATACTTTCTGTTTCTCCAATTAGCACATCATCAAAATTTATAACATAATCGGAATAGGTTACATTTGTCTCTTGCACTTCAATAGCCGGCCCTGTAAGACCAATGTCAAAATCACTTTCCGTTGCCATTCTGGCATTGAAAATTTCTCTCAAACTTCCATCGTTATTAAATACATCTTGAATCAAGTTATTGATAATAGTTGTAATTGGCTGACTAACTGGGAACATAAAATTCGAATTAGAGAAAACATACTCATCTAAAAGTTCTCTTCTTATCTCAACTTTTTCAAAAGTAAAACTCGTACTTAAAAAACTAAAAGAAAAATCAGTAGTTGTGGGTTGACCTAAATAATATGAATAGTCACTGTATCCACTATTACTCCCATCGATCAAGGTAGCCTGTAAAATAGGAGTGGTTAAACTCAGACACGTTGCTCCGGTTATATCATAATCGTTTATAAAATCGACTGTAATATAACCTGCATTTATTGGTGAAACACTGATACCAAATGATAAATCAAAGTTTCCCCACAAGGTGACCCATCCATTTTGCCCTTCTTCAGTCAAACCCGCATAATCTGCCAGATCTATAAATACCGTTACGCCTATATCTGTACCAGGGATAGGACCAGATAAATACATAAGAGATTTTTTTTCGCTCCATGTATCATAAAGATTGCTATTATCGTTTTGGGCAATATATGAAATCAAAGGATAGATGGAGAATAAAGGTGTTATTTTAAAAAAATAGTTTCCTTTTTCGTTTTCAGGGGAATATATATGCAAAAAAAGCGTCTCTTCATCATCTTCGCCTGCCATCAAAATGCTATTACTGCTAGAAACATCAACCGTATGCTGGACAGTTCCGTTTTGATCAGTCACTTCCACTCTTATGGGAGTTAAACTATCGACTGTTTTTAGTTCCAGCAGATAAAGTTTGGGGGCTTTGTCTATCTTGAATTTCAGCCAGTCATGATCTTGGCCATCTATTAAATTTCCGGCAATCCAAAGGCCGCTAGTATAGTATTGCTTAAGATAGTTTGATGCTTCCTGAAGTGAATTCCAATGATCATCATAGATTCCAATAGTACCGCCCGCAGCATAAGCAATAGCGTGAATAAAGAAAATAACAACAGCACTACATATGGTTCCACGCATCAAACAAGATTTCATTCTTCAAATCCTCCCGCTGTAAGTTAATCGTTGTGCCCAATACTATGTGGCTGTATATTTTTCAAAAGATACAAAAGTGCCTTATAGCATTTTTAGATATGTTCGATTAATTTTATTCATGCAGTGTCTTGTTCTTTCAATTACTTCTTATAAGAGGGTTGTGAAATGCGTCTATACGTGGAGTGAGCTGAGACTGTTCCAATTATTCTATACAATGAGACATTTCCTATATAATCTTTTCCATATGTGTAATTTTTTAAAGCTTTTCGCTTACTTTGTCAACACTTTTTATATTTAATTTAAATTAATTTTTGTATGGGAATTTTTCTACTTAATTTGATTTATGAAAAATTTGAAGGAGGTGGCTATAAACTAAATCCATATTGAAGCAGCTTTTATTCTTAGCAACATTTTCTATGAGTATTGTAACTTATATGGGATGTTTAATTGTCCATATCAACTATAATTTTATAAAACTTAGCATTGCTAGCTGCCGGAGCACCAAGCATCCGATCATCCTGACCATGGTCTATCCAAGACTTGGTACCATCAGCATTCGTCACAATGTCTAACTCCCATTGAGCGTAATCTACCTCATTCCATAAAGACGCCGATGAATCCCGCCAAAAGATTCTGTATATTCGTCCCGGTTTATCTGTACAACTCCATGTAATCTTTAGTCCTATCGAAACTTCCTCAATTTCAAAATTTACTATTTCAAACAACGAGTTTGAATCATTTGGATCCATGCCAGCATGCACTTCATCACCGTCACTCATTCCGTCATTATCACTGTCAGGATTCCCAGCAAAAGTACCAAGTTGATACTCCTCATCATTTAAAACGCCATCATTATCTAAATCATCTTTAGCATCATTCAAAATTGGATTTAAACTATTTTGGACTTCCCATTTATTGGGCATTCCATCACGATCATAATCGTTTAATGGATCTAAGATAAAACTTTGACCCAATGATGAATTATTTCCTATACTTACTCCATAACAACCATACGTTGGGAGATATGTAAGATCCTGAACGCTAAATCCGTTTTGTGTGCCCCAATATATAAGTGAGTTGGTATGATACGAATCATTACATTTATTAACCGCAACAACAATATCTAACCAACTATTTTTATCAAGATCATACAAGGTAATTCCCTGATCTCCATAAGTAAGTATTTCCGTTTTGTTTTCTGATGTATAGCCAGTTTCTGAGCCCCAGTATATATAAGAATAGTCACTCCTTGAATTTGTAAAAACTATATCCAAATAGCCATCCTTGTTAAGATCTCCAAGAACGTTTCCCAAAGCGCCATGAGTAGATAATTCTGTTCTGTTAGATATAGAAAATCCTTCTTCCGAGTTCCAATATACATATGAATTTTGGTTCCATGTCGTTTCATCCGTTTGATTACTAAAAACTATATCTAACCAACCGTCATTATTTAAATCTGCAAGTGAGTTTCCAAACGCTCCTATTGTTGGAAGTCCAGTCCGATTAGACTCAACATACCCTGATGGAGAACCCCAATATATATATGAATCTATATAATAATCTGTACCATTATCTGAATTGCTGAAGACTATATCTAAATAGCCGTCGTGATTTAAATCGGCAATCGAATTTCCGCAAGAATTATGAGTAGGAAGATCAGTTTTATTGTTTACAGAGAATCCATTGAGCGCTCCCCAATATATATATGAATTAAGATTTGGTCCTTCCTCATTATATGAATTACTGAAAACTATATCCAGATGTCCATCATAATTTAGATCCGCTACAGATACTGCCCACGCACCACTTGTCGGTAATGCAGTGCGATTTTCTGCAGAATAACCTGATACAGAACCCCAATATATGTAAGAATCAATATCGCGATCATTGCCATCGTATTGATTACAAAAAATTATATCCATATATTCATCGTTGTTTAGATCGGCAACGGCACTGCCAATACCTCTATGAGTGGGTAATTCTATAATGTTTGTTGAGGAATAACCAGCAGCAGAACCCCAATATATAAATGAATTTGTGTTAGGATTTCTATTATATGCTGAGTTGCTTACTATGATATCTGGATACCCATCATTGTTTAAATCAGAGTCAGTAAAGTTAGAAACCACATTTATTGTTACATATCCAATATTACTATCTGTAATTCCATCATTGACTTTATAAGAGAAAACGTCGACACCAACCCACCCCGATTGAGGAGAATATATCACAATATTAGGATACACCGTAATAGTTCCATGATCGGGATTATCGATTATGTTTATTTCAAATACGTCATTATCAGGATCAGAAATACTTAGGGGTATTTGAACAATATCATTCTCAAATATATTAATTATATTATCAGTTACTATTGGAGAATCATTAATTGGTAATACTTCAAATGAAATTGTAGCTATATTACTAAACTCATATCCATCATATACCTTGAAACCCAAAGCATCCGCTCCATAGTAATTATTATTGGGGTGATATTCCAGATTAGAAAAATCACCTTTGAGTCTTCCATTCTCTGGAAAAGCTACAATAGAATAACTCAATGAATCATTATCTGAAGCCAGCGTAGGGAAGTTAATCGTAATAGAATCATCTTCATTTAAAATTAAATTTAAGTCATTTGCCACTGGGCTAATATTTTCTAATAAAGCTCTGACCATTACTGATGTATCGTTTATCGCCCCGTTATTATCCATAACAATAAGAGTTATCTCATAATCACCTTCATTATCAAAACAATGGGTAAATTCTGGCTCTGTTGATATTATATTGTCATTCATTAACCAAGTGTAGTACACAATAGAACCATCATTATCGTAAGAAGATGATCCATCAAATGAACATTTAAAAGGTATTTTCCCTTGTAGATTATTGATAGATATTTCAGCTACTGGTTTTGTATTAATTTCGCCTTGTGAAATAACTAACCTAATTGCAAAATCCGTATGTGAATTACTGGAATTAAATCTAAAAGCAGAACGGCAATAAAATGCATTTCGAAAACAATTACCACCTCTAAAAATTAACCCTGGATATAAATAAGAGTAATCATTTTGTGAATTATAACAAACCTCATATGCATTACCCAGCATATCATATAATCCCCAATTATTAGATGGTTTTGTTCCTACAACATGAGGATGACCATCTGAATTATACCAATTCCAGGCAATTTCATTTAAAGCAGGCGAACACCAATCATAAAATTGGAAGGGTTCAAATATTAAATTGGTACCATCATTAAACACAGAAAGCGTTCCTGCTCTACACGCATATTCCCATTCTTGTTCAGTGGGAATATCAAAATTCATAGAAGTTTTCTTCCGAATCTTACCCAAAAATGAGGATTCTAAAAGAAGATTATCTTCTCCATATACAATGTCCCATGTCAATTTTTGCACAGGATACATATCATTATCGTTATAAGATGATGGAGGAATGTAACCCATAATTTTTTCAAATTGAGCTTGTGTTATTTCAAATACACTTATATAAAAGTCATTAAAAACATGAATTGATCTTTGATCTAAATCTGAGGTGATAAAATATTTTCCTGGATCTGATATTGAAGCTCCCATAGCAAATAAACCTGCATCAATTCGTTTAAGTACTATTTTACTTCTCCGATAATCATTATTTGTTAATAAATCTTCCGGCTCATTAGGAATAAATGAAATGGGATAACCATCACAATCAGGTCCTCCTGAGAGATCTATTATGATGTATTTAAAGTTATCTTCAGTTTTTTCTTTAGGTCTCAATAAAATCGTAACATTTTGTTCTACTTTATCTTGAGCACCATTATTATCGGTTACAATAAGTTTTATAGTATATGTTCCTGTTTTACTATAATAATGCAGAAGCTCAGATTCCCTACTAAAATTCCCGTCTCCAAGATCCCAATAATAATCAATGATGTCACCATCTACATCATAGGATGTTTGTCCGTTTAAACTTACAGCAACAAAATCTTCAGACTCAATGATTGAACTCGTAAAATTTGCCACTGGTTTATGAGTGCCTGATGAAGCAATACGAAAAGTAATGATCGGTTCCCAACTAGATTGCGTTGTCACCCTAGAAGCGGAGCGATAATATCCTTCTCCAAAGCCTGTAAAGCCTCCACGCAGAACAAAATAAAGATTATTTAAAGCTCCTACAGGATTCACACAATCACTTGAATAAGAACCATATTTATCTAAGCATAGCTCAATTAAATTGCCATGCATATCATACAATCCCCAATTATTTGGTAATTTCATACCAACTTCATGTTTTCCATAAGAAAAAGAAGCTAGTTCATCTACGGTTAGAAGATCTTTGCCATTATTCAACGGGCCTCTTGTTCCAGCTCTACATGAGTATTCCCATTGAGCTTCTGTTGGTAAATCAAAATCTATACCGGTTTTTGTAGATAAAACATATAAGAAAGTCCCTTTCGCAGGTTTACCAAATGGCGCACCTCCGTTTCTCACATCAAACCAATTGATTTCCCCAACAGGAAAAGTTGAATCACGGTAATTCTCATTTAAACCCAATACATTTTCATATTGTGCTTCCGTGGTTTCAAAAACACCAATATAAAAATCGTTTGTCAAAGTAACTTCATGTAGTATTTCATCAGATGATCTGCCCTCTTCATATTCTGGAGACCCCATCATAAATGTGCCTGCAGAAATTTTTCGTAATAGAATTTTATTCTTTCGGTAGTCATCGTTATCAAGGAGATCTTCCGGTTCACCAAAAACATATGTTACAGGATAGGTTTCAGCAGTAGGCCCTGCTGAAACATCAATTATCATGTATTCAGCTTGTTGTGGAGTACAAGATTGTTCTTGTGGAGTTGAATAATTAGGAGACTCATCAAAAGCAAAGATTTTATATGAATAATTCTGACTAAGAATTATGTTTGAGTCTCGCCAAGAAGAAAATTTTCCAGTTTCAGAATTTGAACCAAAACCAACATAAATAACTTCAGCATTATTGATTGTATCATTGTCGGAATAAACTATACCTTTTTCCGGGATTGCATTATTTGCTACAGAATTAGCTCTTGTAATAATCACTCCACTGAACGTAGAAAAATCTGGATTTCTCCATGATAAAAGTACATCTTTTTCACCACATGATACACAAAAATCATCGACATGCGGCACAGTTAAAGGAGTAGCATTGATTAATTGCGATGTAGAATAATTGGCGCAATAGTCAACAGTATATACTGCATAATGATAATCGCGTTCTCCAATAAGAAAAGAATCTATCCAAAAATATGTGTTATTATCTGGATTAAGATCTCCTGGACCAAAATGAACTATTTCGGATTCTCCAATATGGTCACCAACTTTGTAATCCTGTTTTTGCTCTATTGTTTCAACTGCTGGAGTATCCATAGTACGTAAAATCAACACGGCATAGTAATCAAAATCTGAAGGAGGAACCCATGATAATTTAATTTCGCCAACAGAAGAAGTTGCCAATAAATCACTCACTGGGGAAGGAGGGATAATTTCCGACTTCGAAGCCTGAACGGTATTTCCGTAAAACCCCATATTTATTCTATCGCCTGAAGGTGATGGCTCATTCGAATGGTCATCATTTTGATTGCCACGGTCAATACATGGACTTGTCAAGGAATCTAATACCCATTGACCATTGCTATATCTCCCTATTGAAGATTTTAGATGGCAATCATCATTATCCAGATCAGCAAAAAAAGGATCAAGGTGTATATTAAAGCCTTCTTCAATAATTACATCCGAATCCGTTTTTATTATGTCCTCAATGATTTCTTGAATGTCACAATTTTTGATCGTAAGCGTAGTATTCCTATTACACTTTATAGAAGATACTCTCTTCTCATCTAAGTAAAAATGATAGTTATCCCATAGAATTGTATTTATTATTTCTGTATTACTGTACCAAATATATATGCCTCCAGGACCATACAAAGTAGAACTATAATTTCTGGAAAGTGTACAATTATAAATTTTACTTGAACCACCTCTTATCCAAAGCGCTCCGCCATCTTCCGAATGGTTTTCATAGAACAAACAATTTTTTATATATAATGAATCACCATCGAATGAACTTAAGGCTCCACCTGCATTCGAGGAAGAGTTGTTATTGAATATAGAATTTTGGATTTCAGCATTAGCATTATATAAACAAACTGCTCCGCCCCAGAAATTTGAATAATTATCTAAAAACTCACTTTGCAAGACTTTTAAATATCCTCCTTCAATATACAACGCCCCTCCACCTAAATCGTTATTTGCGAAATTGTATCTAAAAACACAATTTTCTACTCTGATTGAAGAGAATTCAGCATAAGCGCCTCCGCCATGATTATTCGCAAAACCACCTTCCACTATAAATCCATTTAATAATGTTTTGTCTTGTAATATTAAAACATGGTAACAATTCTCAGAATTATTTCGTTCTGGATCTAAAAAATCTTTTTCTAAGTTATCATCCTGATTAATATCACCACTTAGAAGGGTAGGGGCTTCCTCGATATTGCGTTCTTCAAGTTGGCTTTCAACGCCCGAAAATCCACCGTAAAGGGATATGCCATCTATCAATCTGAAGGTTCTAGTTCTAGGATCGTCTGTGTTTTCCATTGTGGAGGGAATATAGATCCCGCTTGTAACCCAAATTTCATCGCGATAAATCGCATTATCTAAAGCCGTTTGCAAATCCGTATAGGCGTTTTCCCAATTTGAACCATCTCCCAAACCCTGTGCATTTTGATTAACATAGACTACTCGATTGCGAGCTCTAAAAATATTGATCGAAGCATGTTGCTCATTTCCCATGTTATCACTTGCTGTTACTGTTATTAAATTATCTCCAATTTGAAGATCTATATCAAACGTCCAATTGGTAAGAGACCCATTGTTGAGATCATTAGTATTAATGATTACCGAATTCAAGCCACTTCCCGGTGAAGGATCCATAGATGTACCGCAAAGGGTTATTTGTGAATCTGAGGTAATAAAATCTTCTCCAGCACCATTTCCTCCGTCTGTTGTTATTGTGATTTGAGGAACGTCTCTATCGCGACTAACATTAACTAACAAAGATTCAGAGTATTCCGATTCCCTTAAGGTCTTTTTGCTTCTAGCTACAGCGATCAATTCATATTGTATTGATTCTAACTGTTCATCAAGAATAGTGAAGGCTACTTCTTTTGTTGCATCTCCCCATTCACCATCAAGAGTTTCGCCATTGGGATACTTTGTAATAATTTTGTATTCAACCTCATGACTGCCCGAAGTTTCTGATCCGCCTGTAGATATAGAGACTATTTGTCCTTCTTTTATCTCGACCGGACATATTGGTTGATCTGGTTTAGTCACGGTTTCAATTTGAACAACAAAACTATTATACGGAAAAGCAGAACTAGCACAGAGATTTTGTTCTGTATCCCATATGGCTATAAAATATTGAATTTCTTGACCAATGCTGTATTCACCTAATTCAAAAAAAAGAGTACATGTAGCATCATTTAAGTTAGATCTCCTAACTTCATGTAATCCCAAGTTATCCCACCATCTATAAAGAACCGTATTCACTCCAGAATTATCTTCAGCGACTAGCTTAAATTTTAAATTAGTATGTTCGACTAAAGCTGTTTCATTTTCGAACTCAATTATTACCGGTGGTTCCATTTCGTTTCTTACCAATACAAGTATTTCATCGGAAAATTCAGAAAGAGTACTGGTTTCTGTTATATCACGGGCCTGAACTTTGAGACTATATAGACCTGCAGCACTCCATTCGTGGCTTTGTTGATAAGCTCCCCACTCGGAAGTTGCCCCATCGCCCCAATAAAACTTATATTCAAGTCCATTACCCATATTATTGACGGCTTGTGTCGTATATTCATATCCTTCATCGACCAACACAAACTCATCACCTTGAGGTTTTGAAGGTTTTTCTATTTTTTTAAAAACATAGTTTTCGGGTAACGTTTCTAAATGATTGCCAGAAGTATCCCATGCCTCTATCCAGTAAGTAACCGTATCTCCTGGACTTAAGGTAGCAAGTGTCTGATTCGCAATAAGGGTTGGCTCATAAACCTCATTCCATTCCTTAAAATTAAGTGAATCTTTTTTCCAATATAAAATCACTTTTTCCAAGTAATTATTATCGTTCACAGATACGTTCAAAGTAACTGTTATATCATTTGTTTCAGGCAAGTTTTCAACAGACACTGATAAAGTGTTTTCAGGTGGAGACGGTGGATCTTCAATAAATTTTATAGTTTGATCATAATCATGTGTCCAACAATAAATGCTACCGTATTTAAAAGCAGGTTTGATGACTAGTTTATGTTTATATAAACTCGAATCAAAGTGATAAGCATACCATTTCAAATCTTCAATTGCTATTTTTTGCCAAAAAATCTCCGTTTCATTATCGATTTCTAACCAATTTAAATTATTGGCCAAGATAAACCCCATTTCGCTACCTGTATCTGCATCTATAAACTGCCATCCCATTTCTATATTCTCTTGTCTTTGAGACAATTTTAAACCTATATGAATATACTCATCCGATTCTATAAAAATTTGTGTCCTATCAATTGGATAATAAGGAGAGGTTAATTCATGATCTTTGGCTATGTAAACATCTTCTACTTTAAAACGCATTATAAAACTACATGAACTAACGTGAATCCATTTACTTTCTCTTGGCTTCTTTACAAAAAGTTTTACTGTCCATTCTCCAGGATGCGTTCTTACATCTAAATGCGAATAATAATGGACATTATGTAGAATATAGTTTTCATTACCTAAATCTGGTAACAAAATTTGTTGATCAAAGTCGCCATTAGGGCGATACCATTTCATTTTAGCCTCACAAGCACCTTGTATCTGTGAAAAATATGCATTTACTTCAGCTTGTGCATGAGAAGAATTATAAGCGGAATGCAATGATGAGAATGAGCTTAACTTATAAAAATCTTTAGCGCTGTCACTATTATCACCAACATTAATACTAATAACACAATAGCCATAAATATTCGTTTCATCTTCTATCTCAATAGTCGCTGTATAACTGCCATAAGCTTTTTCATGATAGACAGAAAACTCACCGTTTTGAACTATTGTTGCAATGCTATCGTTATCAGAAAAAGTAATAAGGCATGTTTCATTGGTTACTTTTTCACCAGTATTATAATTTGCAGTTCCTGAAATTTTAAAAGCTTCTGATTTTAAAGGATATTCAGGGTCAACAGTACAATTTATATTGATATATGGCATACCTGCGGTAAAGGTTATTATTTTGTCAGGCCCTACCCTGCCATCTCTATCACCATCCAGCTCTTTTCCGACCAGATCGGCTACATGATGATCCACAACCACAGTAACTTCTTCACCTGAAGAAAAATCTTCAGTAAGATTTATTATTAATTCATAATATTGATGATCAAATGTTAAACTAAATTCATATTGATGATCGTTTCCTTCAACAAAAATATAATCTTCCGTTATTGTAGCCATATCTTCGTTAAACTTGATTTTGATATTATAATCTCCCCAGCTATATCCGGTGACATATGGATGAGTAGTATCATTTGCCAAGGCGGCGGCCGCATTGACACGCCCATAACCTATATCATCATTCCTTCCATTAATGTATGGTTCATCTCCTATTTTATCTGCCGTCGCTCTAATTCGATTTCTAACCTGTAAAGGAGTCATTTCGGAATCCATTGATTTAAGAAGAGCTGCCACTCCAGCAACCATAGGTGACGACATTGAAGTCCCTGATTTAGTTCCATATTTTGTAGGAATGGGCAAAGTCGAATAAATTTCAACCCCCGGAGCCATTACATCCAAATAACTTCCATAATTACTCCCATTATCTTTTCCGGGACCTGGGTCTTGAAGGTTTTGGTCATACTTTATATAACGAGTAGAATAATCATTACAATTACCAACGCTAATGCAATGTTCAAAATCAGATGGGATGTGACATTGAGTAGAAGTATCTGTGTTATCATTACCAGCTGCAGCAACTACAACGATCTTTTTATTCCAAGCCTCATATAAAGCATCATAAATTGCTGACCAATGAGGATTTAATTCACCGTTTGGTTCTGTATAAGAGCCAAGACTTATATTAATTACATCCACTTCTATTTCTATTGCATAAACAATAGCATTACATATTGCCGAAGCGGTTATAATATCTGTGATTTCAAGTTTTAGCCCAAAGAGATATGTTTGGACCTTTATAGGTAATATTTTTGCACCCCATGCCACACCAGCAATGCCTACATTATTATTACCTGTTGCAGCTGCTATACCTGCTACATGAGTACCATGACCATCCTCATCTTTCGGGTCATTTGATTGAAGAAAAATAAAGTCCCAACCACGGATATCATCATCTTTACCGTTTCCATCTTGATCGACGTGATCTATATCGCTTTCATCATACTGCCCATTGTGATTGAGATCTTCATAAGGATTTATCCAAATACTCTCATGAAGATCTTCATGGTTATAATCAATTCCTGTATCAATAATAGCGATCAGTACTCCCTCTCCAGGTTTTTTCTCATTATTTGATATATTACCATCGTTGTTTGTGTCGAAAAGTTTCCAAGCCAAAGGACAATTTATAAGATCTAGTTTTTGCGCAAGACAAAAATCATCAGGGCTTACACCATCTAATAAATTAATTTCAGTATCATTCATTTTAATAGTATAATCAGGGTGAACATAACGAACACAGGTAAGACTTGCAAAAAAATTGATTAATCTGAATAAGTTCACATCACTTTCAAAATATACTTTATAAACATTAATAATGGGAATACGTTCAATAATGATACCATTTTTTTTTGAGACCGTTTTGTATATATCAACTAGAGAAACATTATCTTTAAACCTAATTAATAGTTCTTTGCCGATGTATGGTATATCAGGATTTGATTTTATTTGCTCCAATTCATTTTCAAAACATATTTTTCTTCTCATTAAAACCAATTCTTTAAAATTTAGAGAATTCAATGCTGGGAGAAAAGTTTTTGTTTCGTTTTTTATTGAACAATTTGCTTTAGAATAATCTACTATTATACCGCTATGATAATCCTGCACAAAAACATTGTAATCACCTGCCGGAACATCGAAATCATAAGCCAACAACGGATCAATCATTTCGGTTACAACAGGAAAGTATTTTCCATTTTGGAATCTACTTATTTCAACCAAGACCTGTCGAGCTGATACAGGCTCAACTTTTCGTTTGTGATCAACATCTTCGTTAGGAGGAGAAAAAGAAATTGTGCCGATTGGGATATCATCATTTTCTTTTTCTTTCAAAAGATTAGTACTATCGCTGACAACTAATTCTTCGATGTTATTTGTGCTTGATACAGGATTTGTATAGGTGCTTTTGTTTTGTCGATCTTTTAGAGACCCATCAGAAAGTTCCGTAACTTTTTCTTCCGTTGTAGTTTCCTCTATCTTCTCTGTTGAGATAGGATCTTGTTGATTTTCAATATACTTTATTAGTAAAAAATAAATAAATGAAAAACAACTGATACATAAAACAATAAATAATAATTTATTTCTCTTCATAATTCGCAGACTCTTATTACCTATGCTGTCAACTCCATGAACTTGAACTTTCTATAATCAATAAGCCTTACCTAACTTAAAATAGCCCTGCCGACATTTGAGCAATTAGAAGCTGAACCTTCAAATAATTAACTGTCATATCACCATACTTGGCATTGTATTTATTTTACAATGCCAAGTAAATCTCCATCCTGTTTTATAAAATAATTGCGCGCTTTGAAATGAGGCCGATTATGAAATGGTTTAAAATAGGTTGCCGGACCTAAACTATTTTCCCAAACTCCAAATCTATTTGTTTCATTGTGATAATATAATAAATCATTATTTCTTTTTTTTATTAATGTTCCTTTTGGAGGATATTTCATAAATTCGTGAGCCTCATTTGCATATTGCCTAGCATTCTTTATATGTTTAAATACACCTTGCTTTTTTCTATCACTCCAATGATTTTCTAGACGAGACATAATATCCTTTTTTATATTACCAGGTTTCCATAAATATCTTGAATTGCTTGTATACTCATCAACAATTTTATTAACATTGTTGTTTTTTGTAACAGGAGGAACTGAATCTATTTTATTCCCAACTGATGCACTTAAGCTAGCAACTTTTCCAATACCAATAAACAATTCTGATATTCTTTCAATTTTAGAAAGTTCCTGCCCATTTTCAAGACTAATCCCTGATATGCTTTCAACAATATTTTTTCCTCCAGTGTAATCATTGATCTCAATGATTAAAGAATTAATTATGGCTTCAGTTTTACCTGCTCCTCCACCACGTTGCACGTTATATCTATTTTTTAATTTATTAAATTGTTCAATTCCATCTTCAATTGATAACCACAACCTTCCTGCTGGATTTGAATTTAGTATTGCTCTTCTAATTGTCGGTTTTATTATTGGCGATAAAGCTTCATCTACAGGATCTTTGCCATAAAAACCTAAAACTCCGCCTACTCCTTTTTGTATCCAATCGTTGTCCCACTTCCATAATCCTAAAGGATCAATATAGTTAATAGGATTACTTCCACAATACACGTATCGATTAGTATTATGCGGATCAAGAGAATTGATATTTTCCTGAATGGCTCTGTCAAAGAATGCATAGATGTTGTTTTTATACGAAATACTCGGGTCATCAGGACCGCCGGTGAGAGGATCTTTTTGGATAAACCGCCCGATATTCGGATCATACATGCGTGCACGATAAAACATTAAACCCAGTTCAGATTCATCTCTGCGCCCGGTGTATGTGTATTCATTAGAAGAAGATCCCGTACTTGATCTTATTTTACCCCAGATATCATAATTGTAACTCTGGATAATGTTTTTGGCAGGATTAGTCATGAATCGAGTAGAACCAAGCGAATCCGCATGATAATATGAGACACCATCATTATCTTTTGACCTGATCAAAGAATCAATGCCGATGCCCTGTATATACTCGGTCAAAATAGCGTTACTCGAATCAAGATCGGCTAAGATATTAATCCCATCATAGAGAAATTTTTCTGTAGATCCATTGACTGTTTTGGATACTCTGCGTTTATCACCATCATACGTGAAAGAGACCGCTGAACCATCGGGAAGAGACGCAGACACCAAACGGTTTTCATAATCGTAGCCATATATTGTATCGCTGCCCCCCATAGTCTTTTTTATAAGATTACCATTACTATCATAATAATATTTTGTACCGTCGACAAAATAGGTAACAATTTCTTTCCGCGTATAGTTACCTGCCAAGTCGACTGCCGTGACAGCTACAACACCGTCATTAGACCGTATTTCGATTTCAGCACTGAATTGACCATTATCCAGCTCAGCATCAACACCATTAACCTGCACAAACGCAATGTTGACATCATTAATGTTACCAGTAACCGTGGTTGTATATGTCCCAGAACTTGAATTGCTTTCTGAAATCAATCTATTTTCTAGATCATAGGTATAATAGCCTGCTCCTGATACTGAATTGGTTTTGCTTATCCGGTTCCCATTCTGATCATACGTATAACTTTCCGTTGTTCCATCAGGATACTCAACCAGCGTTACCCGATACACATCATCATAGGTATATTCAGCAACACCTTCCGTATCGGTTTGAGTAAGTTTATTCCCAACATTATCGTATGTATACGCAATAGACCGGATAACACTGCCGTCATTATCTTTTGTCGCTATGGCAGTAGTCCTGTCGGCATCATCATAGGCATAATCAGTATAAATCCCATGAGGATAAGTTTGTCTGGTAATTCTTGATGCCGCATCGTATGAATAGATTGTTTCACCGCTGTCATTATCCGTTATCTTTTCCAGTCGATTTAATGAATCATACTCATAATTTATTGATCCGGCAGGAGAAACCATTTGCGTTCGGTTTCCTACAGCATCGTAACCATATGTGATTGATCCAGTCGGTCCGGAAACACCTGTAATTCTACTCAACTCATCAAAGGAATATGTGTAGCTACCTGTAGGATCAGTCATACCTGTTCTGTTCGAATCATTGTCATAAAAATATTCCACAAAAGAATCATCAGAGAATGTGCGTTTCTTGAGCCTGTTAAGCACATCGTATAGATAGGTGATCTTATTGCCATTCGGATCGGTTTGAGATGCCCTGTTGCCGATGCCGTCATAGGTATACAAGGTTTCAAACCCTAAAGGCGAAATTGTTTTTGTCAGCCGATTCAAAAGATCGTATTCATATGTCGTTACAGATCCTTCAGGAGTACTGGTACTTGTTTTATTGCCATTCGCATCGTAGCTATAGTGAATTTCACCCCCTTCGGCATTCGTGACTTTGATAAGTCGGCTTGCATCGTCATAGGTGTATGAGGTTACTTTTCCATTTGCATCAGTTATACTTATTAGGTTACCGACCGCATCGTATGCGTTAATAGTAGTGTGGTCCAACGGATCTTTTGTTTGGGTTAATCGGTTTATTGCATCATAGGTATAATTAGTTGTGAGGGTATTCTGATTTTTCTCTGATAATTTGTTGCCGACTCCATCATAGGTAGAACTGATTTCACCATTCAATTCATCGGTAGTTTTTGTCAGATTATTTCGCGCATCATATGTATAGCTGGTAGTGTGATTATTCTGATCAGTCTCAGTCGCTTTATTTCCATTACCGTCATACGTATAAGTTATTGTTTCCGTATGAGGATCAGTAGCAATATGCAGTTCATTGCGATCTGTATAACTGAACGATGTCACATTGCCACGCTTATCGGTTTCCGATACTTTATTGCCCGCTTCATCATAACTATATATAAATTTGCCGTTTAAAGGGTCTTTTAATTCAGTAAGCAAATTACGGCTGTTATATGTATAGGAAGTAGTGTGATTATTCTGATCGATTTCGGATAACTTGTTGCCTACAGGATCATATTCATATGTTACCGTATAATTCAAAGCATCTTTGATTTCGGTAAGACGATTAAGCGCATCATATGTTTTCTCAGTAATATTCCCCCGCGCATCAGTTATTTTGATTTCATTACCGACACCATCATAATCATAACTGATTGTATTACCCAATGGATCTGTTTCGGTTTTCTTGCGGTTTCGAAAATCATAAGTGTAAACTTTAACTTTATTCCGTTGATCAATTTCTTTAAGAACATTGCTGTTTTTATCATATTCGTACTTCTTTTCACCCGATAATGCATCGGTAACCTTCTCTACTCGATTATTTCCGTCATATTCATAGGTAGTTACATGATTATTGGCATCTTTTTCGGTTTTCTTGTTGCTGTTTTTGTCGTAGGTATACTCAATTGTGTATCCTTCTGAACCGGGTAGAGTTGTCTTTGTTAATCTATCAAGATCATCATATTCATGGGTAGTTATGTTATTATTTTTGTCTGTCTCTGATATAAGATTACCTTCGTTGTCATAGTCATAGGTTTTCGTGTAATCCAGAGGATCTTCTTCTTCCACCAAACGGTATAATGCGTCATAAGTCTTTTCAGTAATTTTGCCTCGTTTGTCAGTTATCTTTGTTGGTTTAGCTTTACCCCCGACAACTTCGGGATTACCGCAATCACCGGAATACTCATACCTCTCAAAATATCCTTCCGCGTCAGTCTTTTTTATCAGACGATTAACACCATCGTATGCGTAGTAAGTAGTATTGCTATTCGCATCGGTTTCAGAAATTAGGCTACCCATCGCATTGTATGTATATGATGTTTCACCATTCAGAGCATCTATTTTTTTGACAAGTCGATTTAATGCATCATATTCATATTCGGTAACATTACCGTTTTCATCGGTTTCGGATGCAAGATTTCCTTCATTGTCATAGGCATATAATTTTGTCGTTAAATCGGGATTAGTTATTCTGGTAACACGGTTTAAATCGTCATAGAGATAATAAGTTACATGACCTTCAGGATCAACTTCCGCGGTTTTATTACCCACAACATCATATGAAAATCGCCATATTCCTTCTTCAGGATCAGTCTTACGTTTCATATGCCCGTAATAGCTATACTCATACGTTGTGGTGTTGCCTTCTTTATCCGTTTCAGTTAAAACTCTGCCTGCACTATCATATGTATATGTTATTGAGTTATCAAGCGGATCGGTTTCACTTACAATATTGCCTGCACTACCCAAATCCCATTCAGTTTCACGCCCAAGAGTATCTTTTTGATAGATTTTTTTGCGGTAAGTGCTGTCATATTGCCGTTCGATAACGCCATTAAGTGCATTTGTTTCGGTTAAAACATCACGCCATTCTTCATCAAACGTAAATTGCCTAACATTGCCGTTATAATCTCTGTATGATGTTACATTGTTGTAATCATCCCAGCCGTATTCTTCATAACCGACTCCGGCAATATCCCGTTTCACGCATCGTCCTTCATCATCAAATGAATACGTTTCACTCTGTCCATTCATCTTGGTAACGGTTATATCCTGCTGGATAAGCGAATCAGGGTCACCATTATCGATTATACATTCGTTACCCAGTGCATCAGTGATTTTCGAGACTCTTCCATACGAATCGTATATAATTGCGGATGGATCGGATAACTCACCCTGCAACTCAACACTTGTCCTGATTTGATACTCAAAAGATAGTTCATTACCTCTTTTATCTTCAATTTTTGTGATAGTAGAAGGGATTGTACTGTTTTCGTAATAATATTTTTCACGGTGTCCAAGAGGATCTTCAACATAGGTTAAATTGCCGTTGGAATAACCATATTTCCATTCCCGTCCGGCAGGATCTTGTACTGATACCAGATTCCCACTTTGGTACGTAAATATAATTTTTCTGCCAGTATTATCTGTGACAGAGGTTAGGTTTCCTTCTGTATCATATTCATATCGCAGATAATTACCGTTCCTATCGATTTTTTTATATAAGTGAAATACTATAGTTGTTCCATTACGTTTAAAAATATGTTTTGTTCCGTACTTATGTGTCCAGATTAGGGTATCGTTATCCTGCTCTTCTAAACTCGACATCGGTAAATCGGCTTTGCTTTGATGCTGATAAAAGAATGAATCATTATCCTTAACAAATTTCGAACGGTTATAATCTTCATCAAGTATTGTTACAAAATCAGATAGTCCGAGAACGTTCTGAAAATATGAACATTTATAAAAATGGTTATGCCACCAGCAATCGCCCATAATTTGCTCATTGGATTTCATCTCCCTGCTGGAATTATAGGTTCGTTTAAAAGAAATGTTGACGCCATCATCCGCACCACCACCTTTATATTCAAAGTCTGTCTCTGGGATATATAATGAACCTGGTCCAGCAAGAATAGTCGGTCCTTCTATATAATCTTTATTACGAGGTATCTCATCTTCTCCCGGCTCTAAAGTCGGATGTATTACCGGTTGTGGTTCTCCTGTGTAATACAGACGTTTGGATGGTGGTTTGGGAGTAGATATAGGATCAGATAGTTTTAATACACCGAATATTTTTGGCCGCCAAACACATTCTCCAAAGCTAACTTCATGAGAAATAGAATGCTCGAGATAATACTTAAGTAAATTGTAATCAGGCAGATTAAATTGCGTGGGATAATAAAAACTAGATTGATAGACTTCCCCAAGTTTTAGGTTTGTTATAAGAAGTTTTTTTCCTTGATAATTAATGAAATTATTACCTCCATCCCAAGGGACATCTTCATAAAAACCAGGTTGAATAAAACTCTTATCCATAAAAAACCAATCACAAAAAGCATAAATTTCAATGTCATCAATACTATTTTTTAAATATGTATAATTCGTTAAATCTAGTCGAAATTTAGCCCTCATAGAAATCATGTTGATGCTAGCATAATCACCATCCCAGAAAGCTCGTAAAGTTGCTCCCCAATCACCGTTTATAATACAATCTCCTGTTACCGCATGCCATGGTTCAAATGAGTAATGATATTGTGCTTCATGATATGCTTCTAAAAATGATTCGTGCGACCATCCCATAGTTTGTTTTACTTGTTTATCAAATAACTCAACATCAAAACAAAGAACATCTATAAACTGTAGAACTTGCTGTATTTCCAATAGAGCTAACCGTGAGTCATTTTGTTGCCATGTGGCAACTGTTCGATCACCATATATTATGCTTAATATATTTGTATAATACGCAGGTACAATACTGTAATGACGGACATATTTATAATAATGATTAAATTCAACTTTTTGATCAACGCCTTCATCATTTTGTAGCCAAGATGTTACTACACCATAATGCTCAAAGTGAGGTGGATAAACATACTGAGAGCCTGTGTTTTCAGGTTGTGTATCAGTTAAAGATCGAATATTATTTCTAAATTCATTAATAGATTTAGGAGATGTAGTTGCTACTCCAATCGCTTTTTGCCTGCTATGCAATAAAGGCCAGAGATCCTGAATATTTTTTATTTTTTCTGCATGGATATTTTGTGTAAAAAGCAAAAAACATAAACATATGAAAAATATTATTTTTCCGCCAAATTTCATAATTTACCTTTTATAACTTTTCGTAGAATACCAAATGGTGATTCTACTTCTATTTCAGGTGGAACGGTATCATAAATTACCGATTCAGATTTAACCTCAGATTCACCATCATCATTCTTGAATTTAATATAAAGAATTTTCTCACCATCTCCATCAGATAGGGTATATTCGTAGGTGAATTGAAATGTTATCCATGCACAATCTCTAAAGTCAGGATTTTCAGAAATAATCATCATATCAGCGGTAACATCAAACACCAGTGTTACTGTGTTATCATTGACAAATGATCCCTCATCTATTTCATGTTCCGATGGAATTTCTGTTTCTCTAACAAATCTTGCTCTATAATATCGATTGATTACACTTTCTGAGAAAGGTGCTTCTCGTTTATCGCTACCGGAATCAATTGTGAAATAATCTTGTTCAGATGGGACAATAGCATCTTCAAGTATAAACCAGTTGATGAGATCATCCGAATACTCAACACAATACTTGTAGGGTGGTTTGACAGATATATGGATTATAGAACTACCGTCATTATCCGGCTCAAAACTTTTTACCGTAAAAAGGTCTTCAGGGTTGGCGGGATTTGTACATGTTAAAAACTCTTTCAAATTAGAGTTCCCGTCACAATCCAGATCAAGATAGGAATCATCTTCTCCCACAACCAGTCCATACAGACGTTCCCATCCATCCTCCATTCCATCGTTATCAATATCTTCCGCATGAACTAGAGGTGCAATGAAGCAGAATAAGATTAGTATTTTCAATAAATTTTTCACGACAACCCTTTGGTCATAATTATATTAGATTGTAATGAAAATTATATATTATTGCAAGAAATTTATTTACAATTATCATTATCATACTTATACCAAAGCGTTACTTTTTGATAATCCATACAGGATTTAATCTGACGGCGAGGCTTTTACTGAATTGAGTGTAATTAATCTGCGCAAGGATAGTTGTCAAAAGAGTCAGTTATTATTTGTTATCCATTGCAATGCCTTACTATAAAAATCTTTCCAGTCACATGTCAGTGTTTCAATTGAAACATCAGTCGCTTTGAGGAGGTCATGTTTGGCAGCTAATCTTTCTGTTTTCTTCTCTTTATTACACGATAAATACACTATCTTATTTATTATAGTCATTTTATTTTTAAATTTCTGTCGTGCTCGGTACGTCAATAACCACCATAAATGGATCTCGACAAAATCCAGCGATAATCCGAGTATATAAATATCATTAGTGAAAAATAAATCAACCCACGATTCTATCTGCTTTTCATTATTTTTAAATCGTTTACAAAAAGGTTCGAAAAAGTCTTGCGCATATTTTAAGCCATCAGTCATGTAGTTCCGCATTTTCTGGAGATATCCGGAATATTGTTCATATCCTAAATTCATGGTGTTCGGTGTTGATAGTTCACCATGAATATGCCATAGGTAACTGTTGCTAATCAGTTTTTTTCTAAACATGCTGTAACGAGTCTCGTTTATTCGCCTTTTATTCTCAATTTGTTTCATATCGGGATGAATCGATTTTTCAAGCGCATAATCATAGTTTGTTGTCAAGATATGCTCAAAACCAGCATTCATGATTTGCTTATGAATTTCTGCTGGTTCAATTTCCTTCATTTCATCGGCGATAAACCGTTGAAAATCAGTTTCTGATTTTTTAAGAGCCTTTAATCCGTGGAGGAGAATTTCTTCGTATAGCAAAGAAAATGGTTTTTCATCATTAAGTCGTATTTTTTCACTTGAGTCTGACCATTTTATTACACTCTTGAGCAATTTTTCCAAGAACAGTTATCACTCAAACGATTGATGCCATTTCCCACTAATAAAACCTTATTTCTATGCATAGATCAATCCTATCTAAATAGATATGTACTTCTAATCATATGATAAATTCTACCAAAATATTATATCATTTCAACTGTTTGTTTGAATTGCGACCGGCCACGTTTGTAGCGGGCTTTCAGCCATTTCTCTATCTCAGAGATACGGAATCGAACTCCTTTGGGGAGTTTGTAGTGGGGAATAAATCCGGTATGCGTCCACTCGTAGAGTGTACTTCGGCTTACCTGTAGATATTCACTGAGTTCTTGAATTGTGAGTAATTTTTCCATCGTCTGAGATTAAGTTGTTCTTACTTTAAATAATGTAACTAATTGATATAACGTTTTAAATATTTCTCTCAAATATTAACTGTGCCCAAACTGTGCCTAAACGACCCTAGGCAGATGCTATTCTGCGATCTTTTCCTGATATATGAACCGGTTTGCATAGCCCTTGAATCCTTGAAGCGATACGTCCATCTAATACTTGTTCAATTTTCGTAATGTTTAAGTTTGAAGTAAGGATTGTTGGTAATTTATAATCTGACCTAAAATCCAAGATTCGGAATAGTATTTCTTTCTCTCTTTCGGCTCTTACCGATACTCCGATATCATCGATAATCACAAGACAACGTTGTTCACCATATGTCAAGTAAGGATTGTAAAAGTCTCTGGAGAATTTTTCGTAACCATTGACCTTATCAATGAGATCAAGCATTTTTACAAATATGCAGTGATATCTTTGCTGCACATAATGCTGCATGAGTTTGTACGCTAGAAATGTTTTCCCTGCACCAACAGGACCGTAAATAAATAGACTTTGATTGAGATATTCATGGGATTAAGTACTTAAATTAGCCATCAATTTTTGTTCTCCAGCATCCTGCTCTAGATGTCTACGTAACCTTTAGGAATGAAAGTTGAATATTATCGTGCTCTTCTTATTCCTTGCGTGTACCTACAAATTGCTAGCCACTATCTAAACTTTTTGTTGAATGATTTTAAGCTTTGATCTAAAATCTATATCTAATACAACTATATTATTCAGCAAAGGAAATATCTGTACATGCTACTCCCCCAACGCTGCTTCTGAAAACATATTTGAAGATACTACAGTACCCAAAAAAACCTCGAAAGTTCAAGCTAACGAAGTTACATATGAACTGCATTCGCTAGGATGGAAAGCCTTTCAGAATTTGTGTGCTACAATAACATCTGAAATATGGGGACAAACGATTCAAGCTTTTTTTGATTCACATGATGGCGGCAGAGATGGTGCATTTTATGGCAAATGGGAACAAAAAAATAATGAATTATACCAAGGTTCATTTACGGTACAATGTAAATTCACTTCTAAAAAAGATAAGCAATTACAGTATTCTGATCTATCCGATGAAATAAAAAAAGCAAAGCGTTTAGCAAGTCGCGGGCTAGCTGATAACTATTTTCTTTTTACAAACGCTAAACTCAAAGGAACTGAAGAAGAAGAAATTGTCAAACGCTTTGAAAATATTCCAGAAATTAAAAAATGTACTGTGTATGGTGTTGAACGAATTACTCAATTTATCCGTGAATCATCCAGATTACGAATGCTAGTTCCTCGAATCTATGGACTCGGTGACCTCAGCCAAATTCTTGACGAGAGGGCTTATGATCAAGCTAACGCAATTCTAAGTTCATTCGGTAACGACCTCTCGAAATTTGTTATCACAAATGCGTATAAACTCAGTGCAAAAGCATTACTGGAACATGGTTTTGTACTTCTTCTTGGTGAACCAGCATGTGGTAAATCAACTATTGCTGCAACATTAGCTCTGGGAGCCTTAGATAAGTGGGGATGCTCAACCATAAAAATTCGAAATGCTGACGATTTTGTGAAACATTGGAACCCCCATGAACCCAAACAATTTTTTTGGGTAGACGATGCTTTTGGCGCAACACAGTTTAATTGGTCAATGACTAGTGAATGGAACAATGCATTTTCTCACATTCATTCCGCCATACGTAAAGGCTGCAGAGTTGTTTTTACTTCTCGAGACTATATATATCGCTCAGCACGTAAACATCTTAAAGAATCAGCATTGCCAGTTATAAAGGAATCTCAAGTAGTGATAAATGTTGAAGAACTAACTCGAGAAGAGCGTGAACAAATTTTATATAACCATATCCGCTTGGGTAATCAATCTAAAAAATTCAAGAAATCAATAAAAATATTTTTACCAACTATAGTAAATTACAAACTTTTTACTCCAGAAATAGCTCGGAGACTAGGCGACTCTCTTTTTACTAAAAACTTATCTCTTTATGAATCAGCCATTAGTGATTTTGTAAACCGTCCGCTTGACCTGCTATGCGAGATAATTAGAACTCTTGATTCCAATAGCAAGGCAACACTTGCATTAGTATTCATTAATTCAGGAGTACTACCAAGCCCGATTCAAATGACACCAAAAGAACAAGAAGTTATAACAATACTAGGAAGTTCTTCTGCGGGCATAAGAGAATCTGTCGATGCATTAAACGGTAGCCTTTTACTCTCCTCAAGGGAGAATGGATGTCATATATGGCGTTTCAAGCATCCGACAATTCAAGATGCTTTTGCAACTCTCATTGCCGAAAATCACGAATGGATGGATATCTATCTTGCGGGAACTCCCATTGAGCAATTATTCCAAGAAGTATCATGTGGAGATTTAGGTATTGATGGAGTTAAAGTGATCGTCCCCGTTAATCGATATAAAGTTATCATTGAACGCATTAATACTTTTAAAACTACAAAACAGAATTACTTTGAAAATAAGGATAAAATTCATCGTTTTCTAGCGTATCGTTGTGATAAAAATTTCTTTGAACTCTATATCAAAGAAAATCCGTTTTTCATTCATATGCTAAATGTCTATTCTTATCTCTATGCCGTTTCAGAGGTAGATGTTCTGGTTAGGTTACATGAGTTCAACTTATTGCCTGAAGATATACGTCAGAAAACCATAGCTACAATCAAAGATTTGGCTGTTAGTACCCCTGATCCAGGATTTCTTAGAGATGAAATCAAAACATTATTTACTAAAGATGAATTCAATGACATTATTTCATATATCAAAATAAATCTATTGCCTAACCTTGATCAAATTATTTCTGACTGGGAGTTTAATTGTAACGACCGTAAAAACCTTGAAGAGTATTTTGATGATCTTTTACTTTCGCTAGGAGAATATAAAGATCTTTTCAAACATGATACAGAAGCTACAGACAAATTAGACTGTGCTATAACAAACGTACATGAGCTTATTGATGAGTTAAAAGATGATTATTATTTTGATGATGATGATTCCCCACCGTCTTTTCGCAAGATAGAAGAGCTTACTGAAAAACAAGTTAGCAATAGATCTATCTTTGATGACATTGATGAGTAATTTATAGAGAAACTTTACAAGTCAAACATTTGCTTAAATATATAAAAATTATCTCTAAAATTTGTCGTGAATAAAATGAATCTAAAATAAAGGAAGAAATATATAACGGAGAGGCAGGGATTCGAACCCTGGGACCACGAAAAGTGGTCAACGGTTTCGAGACCGCCCCTTTCAACCGCTCAGGCACCTCTCCGATTGATATTCGATAGACAAAATCTGTAGAAAAACAAAAAGTATCTGATACTCTACTACATCACAACAAAAAATTCTATATTTTATTGCGAAGTTTTATAAAAAATGACTGCAATAACTGCCGCGACTCAGCTTCTTTCACACCACCTAGCACCGTCAACCGATGATTCAAACACGGGTTGTCAACCACATCAAACACCGACCCCGCAGCCCCGTACTTCGTGTCGGGTACTCCATACACCAACCTCGACACACGTGCGTTCACCATAGCTCCTGCACACATAGGGCACGGTTCTTTGGTGACATACAACGTGGCATCTATCAACCGCCAATTCTCCAATGCCGCCGATGCCTGCGTCAACGCGATGATCTCCGCATGAGCTGTAGCGTCTTTCAGCATCTCAACCTGATTGTGCGCCCGCGCGATGATATGACCGTCATGCACTATTACCGCCCCAACTGGAACTTCTTCCAAATCGTGCGCCTTCTGAGCTTCTCTGAGCGCTTCTTCCATAAACCGTTCGTCAGGGTTACTGAAAAACGATGATATATCTGCTGATTCTGTCAAATCCATTTCCAAACCTCTCTTTCGACCATATACTACATAATCAGAAGAAATTTCGCAATAGATTCATGATCGAACACATTATTTTATTTTTTAGTTTTTATCCAACCATATTTCGTTATATGATATCTTCATTATATGATTTACAGGGACTCGCATATCGCGATTCATACGGAAAGGCCGCCATGAAAAAAATCTTTTTCGCTTTACTGTTGATCATTCTGCTGGTGTTCGTCTCAGCAATAGTAGTGACATACAAGTACAGAAACTGGGCATTGCGATACGCAATCGAAGAGATTGTCTCATCCGAATTACCGGGTTCTTCCCTGTCGCTCGGCGCGAGCGAGCTACACCTGCCTAACCGATTGGCATTCAGTAAAATCGATCTTAAAATTCCCCAGTACGACATTTTTATCGATATAGATCGAATTGAATTGGATTTTCAACCGTCCAAACTCCTTGAATATATTGAGATGGGAACAGCAAACCAAATACTGAAAAACATTTTTATCGATGGGAAATCCATCCAATATAAAGAAGTTCGCATAAAAAAGCCGCATTTGGAAGCACGGCTTAACACAAATGAAGCTCAAACGCTAAGTTATACCGGATTTATGACGTCCAGCGAATTTTTCTTTAAAAAAATCAAGATGGAGGAAGTCAAAACCGAATGTTCACTGAAAAACAATACACTGCAAATCGACATTTTTCATATGTTGTTTTCAGGGGGTATGGTAACCGGAACAATCGAAGCTGTTTTTGGCGATGATGGATTTGAATACACAGCACACGTCAAAATGAAAAACCTTAAAGCAGGCGATATGATGATCATTTTAAACCTTGAGAAAAAATTACAGATGAGCGGCGTGTGGAACGGTACGGTCAACGTCAAAGGATCAAGCGGCAAAGGTATCACCGCCATAGACGGCAACCTTGTAGCTGATCCCCAAGGTGGCGAACTGGTTATCACCGATCAGGCAATGATAGACAACATAGCCAGCCGTGCAGGGATAGCCAAGGATGAAGTGGCACGATCATTAGCGCACCACGATTACGATGAGGGATCAATGAATCTAGGGATGGAAGAAAACGCGGTTAAACTAAATCTTTCATTATCCGGCGATACCGGCGACCGTAATTTCGATATTTATTTACATGATTTTTTGGATTAATAACAACAGGAGGATACTATGAATACTCGCGCTTTTTTTGGCATGTTTGCAATTTTAACCCTTTTGTATGCAGGATGTACCCAGCATACTATACGAGTTGAGCAGGAAAAACCCCTGCGGGTCGACGTCAATATGCGTATCGATGTATACCAGCATGTACTTGAACAGTCAAACACCATAGAAGATATGATTAATCAGCCCGGAGGACAATCGTTTCTTATCCGTACGTGGCAGCGGCTGGCAAGCCTTGATTTCACCTCCAGCGTTTACGCTCAGGATTCTCAATTCGATGATGCGACAATGCAGGCTATCAAAGGACGACAGGAACGCAGGGATCAAATTGTTTCGTGGGGCGAACAGGGAATTATCGGTGAAAATAACAACGGATATGTCGAGCTATATGCGCAAACCGGACTGTCCGATCAGCAGATTGAGGATCTAAACCAGTTGATCGATCTGGAAAACAAAGACCGCTCTGTCATTTATGAAACTCTGGCGAAACAGCAGGGTACTTCGGTTGAGGAAGTGGGCAAAGTGTATTCAATTACACTGCAGAAAAACGCGCCTTCCGGAATGCCTATCCAATCAACGTCCGGGGAATGGGCGGTAAAATAAATTTATTTTATATTTCATAAAAACTTCTAAAACCGGTTTGAATAGTATGTTCAGACCGGTTTTTATTGTCTGCGAAGTCTTCTAAAAAGAGCTGTTACACCTGCCGTAAGCAAAAGGATAGAAGCAGGTTCAGGAACAGGTACTTGCGTAGGATCCTTCGTACTTAATCCACCATTAAGATAAACAAACTTGTTTCCCGATGTATCGGTCCAGTAATCACCTACAGCATGTCCGCTGAACACGTCATCGTCGTCGTCGAGATAATACCATTTTTCACCGTCGATTTCGATAAATTCTCCCTGTTGAGCCGAAGACCAAAAAGAGTACAGGATATCCACGTCATTCACCAACCAATCCTCGGTAAAAGTATCTTTTGACGAATATAGATATGCCCACTCCTGAGAACGATCTACGCAAACTTCCATTTCCATGCCACCAAACCATGAAGATGTGGCAGTTCCGACTATTCTAACATACCTTCCTACATAATCATTAAAATCAATTGTTACCGGGGTAACCTGGGCATACGGTACCGTTAAATTGACAGTTCCCATATACGTCCCGTCTATATACAAAACGAGACTTTCGTAAGATTCCGGTGTTGCCCATGCATAATATATTACCTGAGAAATACGTGTCGATTCCTGCAAATCTATTTCAGCCCATCCTGAGTAATCAGGGGGAATCCAGCAAGTTGAATAATTCCCATCCGTTAATTGTGAGGGATAATAAGTAGTATAATAACCACTGGCAGTAACAGGTTTGCCGCCTGATATAACAACTGGAATTGCGTGTGACACCGAAGCGAATAGTAATACCATAGCGGCAACTTGAATAGATTGATAGAATTTCATAGTACCCTCCAAATTTATTTTATTTATATTTCTTTCATTGTTAACATTATAGCACAAATAATGACTCACGCAAACTCAATTTATTTTTTCAGATAACAAAAAACGATCTACACTATATCTCTAACACCTTGATATTACATACTAACATACTCATCAGCTGACACATGTACTACAGGGTGATATATTTTCTATTGACGGTTAATATAATTTTAACATATACTTTTTAAATCGGGTGTGCTCACGCACGGCAACAGGGAATCTCGTGTAATTCGGGAACGGGCCCGCCGCTGTAAATGGGGACGAACGCTTATAATGCCACTGGCACTACCAAGTGCTGGGAAGGCAAGCAAGTAGGATGATCCTTAGTCAGAATACCTGCCCGATGGATATATCGCTTTCACCCCGGGTGATTCGGGTGATTCGGTCTGATTTGTGGAACAGTATTAGGGATGACCTCAAATCCGGTTTATATCAATAATCGGTTTGAGGTTTTTTTGTGTCTGAAAGGGGGTGGAATGGGAAGAAAACCAATGCTGTTATCGTTTTTTCCTTGCACAATAACCGGCTAATAAACAGATTTTATAGACAACAATCTATTTAAGGGTACTCATCAAGGGAAGTGAGGTGACAATCCTCCACCGCCCCGCGACTGTAATCGCGACGAACACCGCAACACGCCACTGACGGCACAAATGCCTATCGGGAAGGCGCGGTAAGTAGGATGAACGTGAGTCAGGAGACCTGTTGACTGCCCACAAACACTATCTCGAGGGAGAGAAAGGTTTTTTAAGTATCATGAAACGCACATTATTTATTCTACTTCTGTCGTATGTATTTCTTAAACCGGCACACGCCGAAAATCTAGAACCCGCGCAACAAACAGAAACTGCACCCACTACCATAGAACAAGCCGATAACGATACCACCGGCAATTATGTACAATCACCAAACGACATCGTCGTGGTTGCTACACGCCTTAAATCACCATACAAAGAAATTGGTAGTTCTGTAACTGTTATCGATCGGGAATATATAGAAAACACAAAAAAACAAAAAGTCGTCGATCTCTTAGAAGAGGTACCGGGTATCACCGTAGCCCGAAGCGGCGCGGCTGGCGGACAGCAAACATCGGTATTCATTCGCGGCGCTGATTCCGACCATACCATGATCATAATTGACGGCGTTGAAATGAATGATCCGGGTAATCCGACCCGCAGTTTCGATTTCGGACAGCTGGAAGTAACCAACATTGAGAAGATCGAAGTGCTTCGCGGCGCGCAAAGTACTCTTTACGGTTCCGATGCCATGGGTGGTGTTATCAGTATCACCACCAAACGCGGTAAAGGTAAGCCACAATTTTATTTCTCATCTGAGGCAGGTTCGTTTGATACGTTCCGTCAGGAAGGCGGCCTATCGGGCGGTAACGATCTGTTTTATTATTCTTACGGTATGTCATATACCGATTCAAAGGGACATTATTCCACATCACACAACCTCGGACATCGGGAACATGACGGATTCGAAAACCTTACAGTATCAGGTAAAGTAGGTGTAACCCCGTTTGAAAACCTCGATCTGTTCACCTCAATTAGATACATCGACAGCAAATCTGCAGTCGATGATGGTACAGGAGCGTTCGGTGATGATCCAAACAGATACAACTATGCCGATGTTTTCTCTCTCAGATCACAGGGTACGTTGACCCTGTTTGATGATATGTACGAACATGTTTTTGGCTATTCATACCTGAGATACGACCGCGATGACAAAGACGGATATTCCATTAACGATGCTCCAACATCCAACTATCCGTTTTACCAGAACAGTTATTATAGCTCGTATAAACATGCTTTTGATTCTCAGCACAACATTTATTTCCCTGAATTCAACCTGTTTGATATATCTGTAAAAAATACGTTTACCTTTGGTTTGGAATACGAACAGGAACGGGCTGAGTCGGGTATCATTTCAGAAACACGTTTCGGCCCATACACTTCAATCGCACCGTGGCATACGCTCGATACTTGGAGCGTATACCTGCAGGATGTTATTTCCCTCTCTGATATGCTCACTACCACCATCGGCGGGCGTTGGGACCGTCACTCCAAATTCGGTACTGAAGGTACTATCAGAGTTTCTCCGGTATTGTACATCGAGCAGACCGGTTCTAAATTCAAATTCGCATACAGCACCGGTTTCAAAGCTCCAACCATATCGGAAATGTACGGATTTGGCGGCAATCAGAATCTTAAACCGGAAGAAAGCACATCGTGGGAAATCGGATTCGAGCAGTATATGTTCAACGATCGTTTCCATTGCGGTATCACCTATTTTCAGAACAATTTTACCGATCTGATATGGACGCAGGAAGTTGTACAATGGACTACATACGAAAACTACAATCTGGAAGAAACCGAAACCAATGGTATCGAGTTATTCGCCCAGTGGGATGTAACCAGCGACTTGTATCTGGGGTTTGACTATACGTATCTGCATACCAAAGTGCTGTCTGCCACTGACGATTTTTCATCACGTGACGTGCTTAACCGTACAAGTTTCATACGCCGTCCAAAACACAAGGCAAGCATCCACGCCAATTACTCGTTTTTGCAGGATAAAGGAAATCTCCATGCGGAATTGATGTATGTCGGCAGATGTGATGATTTCAGCAATTTCACAACATATAGCCGTGCGCGCCTTGAAGGATACACACTGTTTAACCTGACCGGACGTTATCACGTGACGAAAAACGTTGAAATTTTTGGTAAACTTGTAAATATTTTTGATGAGTACTACGAACAGGTACTCGATTACGATTCACAACCGTTTTCACTGTTTGGCGGTGTAAAAATAACGCTCTAACAGGTATATATTTATGTTTGAAATACTGTATCAATTTAAACCTTATGTTGTTCCCTTTTGTACTGCATGTGCCGTTCACATCGGCGTGGTAACTTTCTACGGTACAGGTGAAGACCATCAGGCAGAGGTAGCTCTTAAACAGGGCTACTCCGCTTTGGAATTGACTATGACGCCGTCCGCACCGAGCATTGCCTCGCGTGCGGCGGCGCAACAGCTCGATACTCCAAATCAGCCTGTTGAAGAGCAACCACAACAGGATACACATCAACCAGCTGTTGAAGAAATTGAGCCACAACCGCCTGAACCGCAAGAGCTATCGCCTCAACAACCCGATCACTTCTATGCAATGCCCTTCGACGCGCCTCAGGAAATTTCAACTCAGACAACGCCGGAACCTGTAACGAAGAATCCTGCGCCAGAGAATGAGATACAATCTCCTGCCGAACCGGATAATCAAGTTCAGGAAGACAGATCAGAACAGCAGAATACCGCTGCCAGTGATATGCCAGTTCAAGAACCCGATACGGGAAATCAACAGGTTAATACTCCGGATTCACCATTGCAGGATGCCGATCTGCGTAAAAAAGGCGTTGAAACGCCATCAGAGATATCCTCACAATTACAGGTATCGTATCCACGCATATCACGCAAACGAGGTGAAGAAGGTATTGTTTACCTGAAGGTTGAATTGTCCGCTGAAGGAACTGTGCGGAATACTCACATCATACAATCAAGCGGATACCGACGTCTCGACAGAGCGGCCGAAGAAGCGGTACGCAAAGCTACTTTTATACCCGCATACCGGCACGGCAAACCGATCGACTCAGACCTTGATTTGACCATTGTGTTCAAACTTGATGGTAGCGACTCATGAAAAAATTATTTTTCGCTCTCGGCATTGTTGCCCTTATTTTTGCCGTCCAGTGGGCAGCTCTAAAGATTATGTACAAACAATCCCGATCATCACAGGTTACACCAGTCAACCAACCTGCGCAGAAAAATATTTCTATCGTATCATTTTCACCTGCCATTACGGAAATGGTGTACCTGCTTGGACTTGAAGATCATCTGGCAGGAGTGACCACCTATTGCGTTTATCCTGAAGATGCCCGCTCGAAACAAAAAATCGGCGGCTACTACGACCCTAACATGGAACTGATAGTCAAAATCAACCCCGATTACGCCTTGATCGGTACTGAACATGAATCGCTAGTCTCACAACTACAAAGGCTGGATATCGAACCGGTAATGATTGATGCCAGCACTCCTGATTCCATCATGGACGCGCTGCAACAGATTGCTCAACTGTTCGATATACCGCAGAAAGCTGATGAAGTTATTGAAAATCTTTCTGCTCGTATCGAAAACCTCAAAGAGGCGGTCAAGGGATTACCACGTCCGCGAGTTATGCTTGTATTCGGAGAACAAATGGGCGGCGGATCGCCCAATACACGATGCGTAGTTGGCGACGACCTGTTTTATACACCCCTTATTGAACTGGCAGGCGGTACGAACGCAGTTAAACATTCAGCGATACGCTATCCCATGATATCAGATGAAGCAATGTTGCGCCTTAACCCCGATATTATCATCGAACTGATCTATACCGATGCCCCGAAGGCGACATCAATTGATCAAATTTTAGCGCCCTGGCAACACCTTTCTCAGGTCAATGCGGTAAAAAATAAAAAAATTTATACCATGACCGCAGATTATATCTTTATTCCCGGCCCGCGATTTGTTACTATTGCCGAAACATTTTGTCAAATAGTACATCCACAAACTTCACAACAAATTCCGGGGAACCATGACAGCACACGTATTGAACGTTAACGATTTACAGTATAAGGTTAACGGCAAGGATATCCTTAAAGGACTGTCGTTCAGCGTTAATCAGGGCGATCGGGTGAGCATTATAGGCCCGAATGGAGCGGGAAAAACCACATTACTGCGATGTATCTCGCGATACATCAAACCGACCTGCGGATCGATTTCCGTATGCGGAAAAAATATACAGCGGCTCTCACAAAAATTGCTTGCACGTGAAGTGGGATATATCCCTCAAAAAACAATTTTCGGGTATCCGTATACTGTACATGAATTTGTAGGTATGGGACGTTATCCTTACGCGTCTATTTTCGGTATACACGACGAACAGCACAACGCTATCATCGACCGGATACTTGCTGAAACACATCTGACTGATGTTCAAGATAGATATATCACCACTTTAAGCGGTGGTGAATCTCAAAAAGTGCTGGTAGCTGGATGCCTTGCGCAGGAACCACAGCTGTTGCTGCTCGATGAGGTGATGACTCATCTGGACCCTCATCATCAGCAGGATTTGCTGACATTGCTATATGGGCTGAATCAGCGATACGAAATTACGATTGTTTCTGTTACACATGATGTCAACGCGGCTTTATTGTTCTCAAATAAAATACTTGCGATGAAAGATGGTAAAATAAAATTTTTCGATTCACCCGATAAATTGACTACCGATCTGCTCAAAGATCTGTTTCAGGTTGAATTCTCATTTGTTAAACATCCGCATTGCGACAGCTCTATTGTTCTGGCGGACTGGGAGGTGCCTCATGCTTAAATCACGTTCTACCCGTCTGGGATTTATCGCAGTGTGTTTTGTTCTATATTGTATCTTACTGGTAGTGTTACCTTTACTGGGTATGGACGTATTTACGTTCAATACCTACACCGAACCGACCTCAACATCACTCAATGCGCATATTCTATGGAACATCAGAGTGCCACGATTGTTGCTGGCATATTGTGCAGGGGCGATACTGGCTCTGAGCGGTATGGTATTCCAAACCATGTTCCGCAACCCTCTGGCAACCCCGTTCACACTGGGTGTATCAAGTGGATGTTCACTGGGAGCGGCGGTGTATCTACTTGGATTTGTGCAATTTTCTATATTCGGAATGAGCGGGATAACCCTGTTTTCGTTTTGCGGCGGGTTGTTGGCATCGTTGATTGTGTTTGTCATCACACGCTTACAACGCGGCTTTCATAGTACTTACATGCTGCTTGCCGGTGTGGCTGTTACCCTGTTCTTTTCCAGTGTTGTGATGCTGATCCAATACATGGCGAATTTTTATCAGACATTTCTGATTTTCCGATGGCTGGTGGGCGGTCTTGACGCGGTATCTTACCCGACTATTGGAAAACTATTGCCAGTGGTGTTCGGCGGTATCATCATCATATCGGTATACGCAAAAGAACTTGACCTGCTTATGCTCGGTGACGAAATCGCAACCAGCAAGGGTATTCACGTTAATCATCTGAAACTGATCTTGTTCGGGATCGTTTCGTTCCTCATCAGTTTTATTGTCGCGCTGTGCGGTCCGATAGCATTTGTGGGGATGATCGTGCCGCATATCTGCCGTCTTATCCTTGGACCTAAACACCGTTGGCTGATTATCGCCTGCGTACTCGTTGGCGGAATGTTCCTCGGTGTATCCGACACAGTGGCCCGCCTGGTTATCCGCCCATCAGAGCTGCCGGTGGGAATTATTACCGCAGCACTCGGAGGCCCGTTTTTCCTGTGGGTACTGGTGATGTTCGGTAAACATGAAGGATTCGGCGGTTAATTTTTCTTATTAAAACTTGACTCTGTAACACCCTATGATATCAAGATACTCAGGTTTCTGCGTTTTCTGAAACGAGTGTTATAATACCTCAACTATATCTTCATTGTTTGTTACAATTTAAGGTATTGACCCATCCTATGTAACAGTCTGTATACTGGTAAAATACAATCATCCTGCCAAATTTATATGTATAATTTTGAAATAAATTTGCCATGTTACTGTCTTTTGTTTTAGAGACTATAACCTTTCATTTTAAGAAATATTTAAGGTGACAACATGACAAAGAAATGGATTATTTTAGTTCTGGCAGGTTTATGTTTTTGCATTGTGAATCAATTAAGTGCTTCGGAACATAGTTCTTTATCAAATGCAATCGAAACAAATAAACTAGAAGATTTTCCTATACTGAATGAAAAAGAAGGTAGTTTACTTGACGCTATCCTAGTTGTGGAAAGAGTCGTCCGACCCGATATTGATATACCAAAATATAAAAGGGAGATAACCAACCTGGCTATAGAATTATATCATAAATTAGACTATTACCATAAGTTTGATGATCCTGTTGATTACATGAAAACTTTTCTTCACAATAAGGGGTTTCGTCAATCTGACACCAGTTCATTTATTTTTAGCGACTTTTTAGAAACAAAACACGGAAACTCTTTACTCTTTTCATTGCTCTATCTTGCAATTGCTGAAAAACTATATTTTTCATTGTATGCGATAGATTTACCTGATCATATGATTATCAGATATCAAGATAAAAAAAATACTATAAATATCGAACCGAGTATTGAAAAAGGAAACCAAACTGATCATAACTATATTGTAAAATATGATATTGCTGATTCAGAAATACAAGATGGGTTATACCTTCGCAATCTATCCAGAAAAGAGATTATTGCCCACTTATTATCTTCATATTCATCATATTTTTATATCAAGAGGGAATTTGAGAAATCCTTAGGCGCTATAAGTAAGGCAATAGAATTACATCCCCGTAATCCAAAATTATACTACCATCGTGCAGAAATATATGCGGAACTACAAAAATATGATAAAGCTGTAGCGGATATCAAACATTTGACAGATTTAGACCCATCACATTCGTACGCATATTATTTAGCTGCAAACATATCCATTCGACAAGAAGATTTTGACAAAGCTTCCGAATATGTTGAACAAGTTGATGTCAACGACAATGCAAATACTTTACTAATGCAGGGAATATATTATGAAAATATCGGTGATTACGATAAGGCTCTCAAATTAATGAAGAAAGCCCTGTTATACGATTTTAACAATGCAAACTCTTATCACCACATTGCTATGCTATATTCCAGAAAAAAAGACTATGATGCTGCTCTTAAAAATATTGATACCGCAATCAGTTTGCTTCCAACTTACCACACATTCCATTATGAAAAGGCATTGTATCATTTGTACAAACAGTCACTTGAGCCTGCTTTGGAAAGCATACAAAACGCATTGTCTCTCCAGCCGGATCATCCTGACTATCTGCTACTTCAAACAGAAATTACTAATGCATTGAACGGTAATTGGGAAGCCAATACCCTGGTAGTGGCAACTGAGTCAGATAATGACGCTTGAATTGTCTGTATGGAAATTCTCACTCCCTGATATTCCCCTCTAAAAAATATTTACAGTTGTATGAAAATAGATATTTTGTTATTGTCTTGCCAATACATGCACCATATTTACTGTCAAACAAAGGATTTTCTCAATGGCACTTGCTATTTTTCTTATCGTTGTCGGATGTGTCCTGCTGTATTACGGCGCTGATTTTGTTGTTGGCGGATCGTGCAATATCGCACGACGCCTTGGTATTCCCTCAATTATCGTGGGGTTGACTGTGGTATCGTTCGGCACATCGTTACCGGAAGGGTTTGTCAGTATTGTAGCGGCCCTTATGGGCAATCCATGCATATCTGTTTCCAATGTTATTGGCAGTAATATTATCAATATCGGACTTGTGCTTGGATGCTCCGCGTGTTTCTATCCATTGTTAATCGATAAAAAATTGCTCAAAAGCGAAGTACCGTTTATGATAGGCGTATCTCTGCTGTTGATGCTGTTTTGTATGGATAAACAAATTACACGCATTGAAGGTGGTATTTTATGTGCCTGCCTCATCTGGTTCAACCATCGCATGATAGCCAACGCGAAAAAAGATAAAACGACAGTTTCAGTTGAAGATAAAGCGATAAATATTCCGAAAAGTATTTTTCTGATGCTCGCAGGGTTTGTTGCCCTGACGATCGGTGCGTCTTTGTTGGTCAATAACGCAAGCTATATCGCCCGGATAATCGGTGTGCCTGAATGGCTCATAGGATTGACCATTGTCGCTCTGGGTACTTCTTTACCGGAACTGGCTACATCAGTTATTGCCGCAATAAAAAAAGAATCCGATATTTCTGTAGGCAACATTGTGGGCAGCAACATTTTCAATATCCTGTTCGTTATAGGCATAAGTTCACTGATTGCGCCGTTATCCCTTGCCGAATCGTCACACATTATGATCGATCTGATTCTCATGCTTGCTTTCAGTATAGGAATTTTACCTTTGATGTACCGCAGCCTGAAATTGGGTCGCAAAGAAGGAATATTATTGCTGATAGGTTATGTTGCCTTTACCGCATATGTGATTATAAGGCGATAAAAAACCAATAGGTCATACCTGGGGTAAGGTAAATATAAAATTACTTCCAACTCCTTTTTCCGATTCGACATAAATCTTGCCGCCATGGTCTTCAATAATTTTTTTGACCATGCTCAAACCGACACCGGAACTGTGTTCGGCATCCACCTCGCCAAGAATATAAAAAATATCGAAAATATGTTCATGATATTGGGGAGCGATACCAATCCCGTTATCTTTCACGGAAAAACGATAGAAACCATCTAGCTTCTCGGCTGATATTTCTATTTTTGGAGAAGTACCTTCTTTGACAAAACGCAGGGCATTACTCAGCAGGTTTACCATAAGAGTAGTCGCACGATCTTTATCCGCTTTAACTTTAGGTAATTTTTCCGACACTATAATTTGTGCATTCTTCGTCTCAATCATATCTTCAAGACGTTGTATTGCCATATCAAGGATATCCTGAAAATCTACAGGATGCAGATCATAGCCTATTTTTCCCAATTTGAAATACTCGGTGATATCTTTTATGAGAACCAACATTTTATCAAGATTACTGCCAATCCTGGTAAGAAACATACGCTGTTCTTCTTCCAAATGATTAGCCGCAAGACTTTGTTTAAAAAGCTCAAGGAAATTCTTTATTACCAGAATAGGTGATTTCAAATCATGACTTACCGTCAAAACATACATTTCCAATTGCTTATTGGTATCGCTTAATTGACGGTTTATATCGTGTAGTTCCAACTGTGCCTGATTCAGGTTCTGCACCATTGTATTAAACGATTCGGTCAGCTGTCCCAGTTCATCATTATGATGTTCTGGTAACTCGACACCAAAATCGCCCTGTGCCACCAGTAATGCTGCCTGTTCCAGTTTAGCTACCGGTTTGAGAAAATATTTGTCAGCTATCACAAAGAAAATAATCAGTAATACGAGAAAGAAAGAAAAAAATGACATCATTCCATACTTGAAGAAACGCTCTGCATATAGCATATTTTTCATGGGCATCTGAATACATAATGCGGCAAAAGGAGTGTCATTATCGTTAAGCAACGGAAAAAATATTAGAGAATGGAGCAAGTTATCTACATAGGCACGTATCGCTTGCACCTGTCCTGTAGCAATCACACGTTCCGCCATGTAAGGATATTTTTCCAGATGTGTGTCCTTTGTTTTCGGGCTAAACTCTCCGTCAATATAAGAAGAAACGGTTAAATCGGTAATATCTTTGATCATATGGATAAAAGATTTATCTATATGCGAGGCACACATTACCGTACCAATAATTTTTCTATTCAATATCAGTGGGGCATATCCTATCAAATAAAGATGTTTATCTATGGAAGTAAAATAGCATTTGCTATTGCCATTCTGTGTTTCAATAAGCCCATCAGGATCAATGGGTAGATTCATTTGTTGCCCGTTCTCCCCCGTTTGGCAAACTTTTTTGCCGGAAGGGTCGATAATAGCAATATAAGTTATACTTATATTTTTGGTAACTGCCAATTTTTCGTTGATTGTTGTTTGTATGTCGTCAATCATTTCATTTTTTAACGCCACAGCACAACGAGATTCTTTACCAAGGTATAAAGCGGTAGTTTCAACCTGAAGCTTTTTATCTTCAATGAAATGTGAAGCTATCTTTATTGTCGTTTTCAAATCGGCCTGATATAGCTCCATAATTTCATTGTGGATCAGGACATACAGTAGGCCACCTATGCTCGTCGGGAATAAAAATAACAACCCAAAAAATACAAGCAATTTCGTTTTTAGTTTCATGATGACAATTCCGTATAGTTCACACTCATAACCAAAACCGAATGACACTCTTGTTTTTACATTACAATTTCATTTTCACCAATGACATTATCTAATCTTAAGTTATTACACCAAAAGATCTTTAAACTGCAACATATATCAATAAGATTCTTTTTGCTATTTTAGATTAACATTATTTATACTTTATGTCTAGCCTAGTTACTCTTTTTTTTAATAAATTTGACACAATTTTCATTTCAGATTGTCAATCTGGCTCTTCTGTTGTGAGACAATTTCCACCTGGAGAGGATGTTGTGAGTCTAAATGGATATCACGTTGCGGAAAGGCTATTGTTATATTTTCTTCTTTAAACAATGTGTCTATTCGATATCTTAAATCGCTGGACGCGATTCGAGCGTCCATCATCTGGTTGACTTGCAACCAGAAAAACACTTCAAAATTCAAAGAATTATCACCAAAATCACCAAAAATAACTATTGGCTCGGGGAATTTTAAAATACGCGAATCTTCTTTTGCGACCCTCATTAACAAATGCTCGACTTTACGGGGGTCAGTTCCGTATGCCACACCTACTTTGACTGAAAAACGAACATTTAGATCAGAATGAGTCCAGTTGATAACATTTTTTTCGAGGATAGCGCTATTTGGAACCAACACGTCAATACCGCTAAACAACCGGATTAATGTATAACGCGCGCCAATGTCACGCACCCTTCCATAATTCCCTTCCACCTCAATAACATCGTTAATTTTGATTGGACGCTCCATTAGGATAATCAATCCGCTGAGAAAATTATTTAGCAGGTTTTGAGCTCCAAACCCAACCGCTATAGCAAGCGCACCACCCATAAACGTAAAAAGCGTTAACGGAATATTGACCATATGAAGCGCAAACAACAACAACACTACAACCAAAAAATAATATGATATTTTTTCTATGGCAGCCGAAGCATTTTCGTCGATACGAAACGCCTTGATGGTGTGCAGTCGAAAAAAATGTGTCACTCGTTTTGCCAGTACCAAGCCAAGAAGGAACAACAACAGTGAAAGTACAACCTTTTTGACGGTTACAGAATTGTTCTCAAGTACAACAATATCCTGATTCCAGATACCACCAAGCACGGTCCCCACATACGTCATAACATCTCTGATAGAAACTTCTGTTGCTTCTTTTTCAAGCTGAGCCTGTACCGATTTTCCCATACGAAGGATTGCGTTCAGATTAGTAAGTCGCTCGGTAAGCAGCTCTTCACGATTACGCAATGCCCTCATCTGCGACTCCAACACCGTACGGTCCGAACCAGCAAGTTCTTCATTTGCCTTTTTTTGCAGATCGGTTATGGTGGAACTCACTGTCAAAAGACGAGACTGCGCAATAGCCTGATTACGATCCAGTTGTTCTATATATACCTCAACCCGACTGATCCACTGTGGTACTTCCTCCAATTGTTCGCCATTGAACAAATTATATCGTATTTGCCATAATTCCTTTTCCACAGTATATAACTGAGATCGTTCCTCAAGGTTATCAACCTTATACTGACTGGTAATGAACCATGCATCATAATTATTAACCTGATCACGCTGTTTCTGAATTTCCTGCTCGCCCCTTGCCGCCGCAAGTTGTTCCCGTGCATCGGCAAGCCGTACTTCGTTGGTACTCAGTGTGATTTTTGCTTTTTCCAGAGCAAGATCGAGTTCATCCCGCTTTTTATCTATCTCAAGCAATTTTAGCGATAAATCTTTTTTGTCAAATTGAACTTGCTTTGCCACGTCATGCATTTTATCTCTAAGCAGTTTGAGCTGCTTTTGCGACAACGAGAGTTCCAGTTCGTTGGCACGCAACTGTAACTTTTTGAATGTTATCCAATTACGTGCGACCGACTGTTCGATTTTTGAATACGCAAGATCTCCTTCAAGTTGTGGCAATTTTTCCGAAGTAGCATTTTTAATAGATTCTTCTATATCCCGTACTTTTTTATCCGCTTTTTCAAGACCGTTTTGTACAAGCACGAGTTCACGCGCCAGAGTGTCTTTTGTCAAATTAAGCGTCATACTTTTTTGTTGTTCCGATGCAATCAAATCGGTCAGCGAATCGTATTGGGCAACACTATAAGGTGGCTCTTCTGTCAAACCTTGTGTTTGAAACTGTTCAATTTCTTTTTCCAGCGCGGTTATTGATGTCTTCAATGCCTGTATACGTTGCAGTGAAGTTAACTGACGCTCGAACAGGTTTTTAAGTTCTGTCAATAGACTGTTCTTTTTGCGTATCCCATCGACGCGCGCACTGGTATCGTTATCCAATAGTGTTGCGATTACAGGCTGCAATTCGTCGAGTTTGGACTTGGCTTCCTGCAATTTGGCTTCGACATCTGCCACAACAACTTTGTCTTCTATGAGAACAGGTGTTGCAGGGTTTTCTTCAGCAGATAGCTGAAGAGTCAAAACAAACTGCACGAATAAAATCAGATAAATTATAGTATGTCGTTTGATGCGTAACGCTGTTGTCATATATCCTCCATGGAAAGATTGTTACATATTTGGATTACAAAATAAAATATCGGTTCTATTTAAAAATCAAACTGAACCTTAAACACAGTATAAATATTATATGATAAATTTTAAACAAATATTAAGTAGATTATCAGTTGAGGGTTTTTATCAAATACGGTATAGTATCAGTTTGATATTTGGTAACCATAACCACGTGAGGTGATAAATGAGTTATAAAGCATGGTTTAAATGTTTTAATGATGACTGCGGAGCAACTTATCCGCTCGATGAAATTATCTATGAATGTAAAAAATGCCATTCCCTTCTGGAAGTGACACACGATATCGAAGCACTGAAAGATAAAACTCCTGACGAATGGAAACAACTTTTCGAAAAACGTTGCGGTACTATCGATTATCCATACGGATCAGGTGTCTGGGGCAAAAAAGAATGGGTGTTGCCGCAGATCGATAACAGCAATATCGTGTCATTATACGAAGGCAACAGCAACCTGTTCTGGGCAGAACGGTTTGGTAAAGAAATCGGTGTGCCGGACGTATGGATCAAACTGTGCGGTAACAGCCATACAGGTTCGTTTAAGGATCTGGGGATGACTGTGCTGGTCTCGCAGGTAAAACAGATGATCACAAACGGTGCCCCTATCAAAGCTGTGGCATGCGCCTCTACAGGCGACACTTCGGCGGCTCTGGCGGCATATTGCGCCGCAGCGGGTATTCCATCTATCGTATTGTTGCCAAACAACAAAATATCAACAGCTCAGCTGGTTCAACCTATTGCCAACGGCGCGAAAGTGTTTTCGCTTAATACCGATTTTGACGGCTGTATGGAGTTGATCAGACAATTGACTAAAACCGAATCGATCTATCTTGCAAATTCAATGAACTCACTTCGTATTGAAGGGCAAAAAAGTATCAGTATCGAAATTTGCCAGCAGTTCAACTGGCAAGTTCCTGATGTAATCATCATACCCGGAGGGAACCTCGGTAACGTATCCGCCCTTGGGAACGGATTTCTGATGATGAAAGAATTAGGATTGATCGACCGTCTGCCGCGTATAGTTCTCGCTCAGGCAGCGCAAGCCAACCCGCTGTATCAATCATACCTGACCGGATTTGATAAATTCGAGCCGGTTACCGCTCAAAAAACAATGGCAAGCGCTATTCAGATTGGTAACCCTGTCAGCGTCCATAAAGCAATCAAAGCGTTAAAAGCATTTGACGGTATCGTCGAACAGGCTACAGAAGAAGAACTTGCCAACGCATCGGCTATGGGTGACAGAACAGGTATGTATAACTGCCCTCATACCGGAGTCGCTCTGGCAGTCCTGCTTAAAATGATCGATAAAGGCGTGGTCAAAAAAGGTCACCGCGTTGTGGTGATATCTACAGCGCACGGACTGAAATTCTCAGGATTTAAAGTAGCGTATCATCAGAAAAATATCGATGGGGTTAACTGCAAATATGCAAATACACCTGTGGAACTCGATCCTGATCTGGACAGCATCTTCAGAGAACTGGATAAACAGCTGTAAAATATGATTCGCGGTTAATCGAAATATTTCTCGATAGGTTTGTCGGCAAGATATAAATTTTCGACAGCGGTTTTTCCATTAAGAACACGCACTGTGACATACGTGCCGGATTCTTCTGTCTTCGTATGGTCGAAATACAACTTCTGTGCCCTTTTGGTTTTGTATTCGTTCATATAGAAACGATTGAACGGAAGAGCAACCCTGTTCTTGTTACCGGGTAAGAAATCATAATAAGCTACGGTTTTTATGTAACCAGCATTATCAGGTCGCGATAGTGTTACGTGATCTATAACGGCAAACCCTTCGTTATCTTTGCCAATAACAGCAAACACAACCTGACCATTGCCTACTTCTGGCGATCCGTCGTAATGCTCAACCTCATTATCTACAGAAAAAACCATGTACCGCCCACGCATAGCATCATATGGATCAAAAGGTTCCGCTTTAAAACGGTATAATTCTCCGTTAGCCAATATGTTGAGATGGTTTCGCAACATAAATGCAGGTATGGCAAGCTGCACCGCAATCACCGCTATAGATACCATCGCTTTAAGATTCACGATTGCCTCCCTGTAACCTGCGAGCTAATCGCACATTAGTTAAAAGGAACATTATTCCTATCACAATAAACACAACTGCACGAGTTATAATGGGTACATCTTCTTCCATAAACCTGATAAATAAAAGAAGCGCCACAAGGAATATTCCCGCATTGGTTGTCCCCAGCCTTGCGTTTTTGATACCCGAAGCTATTGTTGTGATACCTATAACCAGCACATAGGCACTGAATATCCATGCCGGCAGATAAGCCGACGCACCTGATGCAATTGTGATCAATCCAAATATGGCAACAAGTGGCAATGATCCAAATATGGTTTCAAAATAATTGCGCTTTTGTATCATGCGGATCAACAAATAACAGGTGGTTAATAAACATAGCACGCACACAATATAATCCGCCACTGCGTCAATTTGCAGATAGTCATCCAACGTTTTTCCGACGGCGTACCCTAATTTATCCCACGTATCATTAAAAGTCAGGATATACGACATTACCACTACCCCCAGTATCCCCAATCGTTTAAGCGGTACCGGCCAGAGTAATTCTGATCGACTCCAAATATACGAACCAGTCAGGTACATGGCCGCACAGAAAGAACAGTATACTATAATCCATGCACCGGGAATCGCGTTTTCTAGAAATATCCCGATCACAATTGTATAGCAGATACATGCTACAGCCGCCAGCCATTGCGCCGTATTTTGTTTGCGTTTTAACGTACTATACCAATACGGGAAGATAGTCAAAGATAACGGAAAGAACAGCAAGGCGTTTCCAAAACGCATCTGCGCTACCCCGGCCCATGCAGTGATGCCGGCAAGATACAAAACAGACGGTAAGGTTACATCAAGAAGATATACCAACGGCACACATACCAGCATCCACGTCAGCAAAAATGAACTGATATCTCCCTGTATCTGATAGGTTTGGCTAATCAGAGAAATCATTGCGCCCACTGATAACATATTGCCCACAGCTACACTTTCACGCAGGGCAACAGACTTCTTGTTTTTCGTAAGTGTCCATACCACAAGCAATCCGGTCAGCATAGTTGGTATAAATGCCAGTACCGCACGTAACCAGCGGGGTATCATATCCCAGTTATGGGCAAATAACAAAATAATGCCAAGACCTATGCAGGCTGCCCCAATTGAAGCAAATATGGTAACCATGGAGGGCAATTTTGATTCATACTTCACTTCGCCGTAATGATCTTTGAGTTTCGATGCGGTAGACGTGTCGATAACGCCCCGATCAATCAAATCGGGCAACTGCGAATACAACCATCGTATTCCGTTTGCATTTTTCACAAAGCATCCTCCTGCAATAAGCCTGAGGTTTTCTTAGCAGTTAGAAATAATTATAATTTAGTGTGTTTATTAATGCCTTTCTGGCTATGAACACCACGCTGCAAAAATTTATAGATTTTTTCAAGCCATTCCACTCCCAGCAAGACTCCTAACGCCACCAGAGCCATGACAACCGCGACAGCATAGTGCTGTAACCCTATCGCCGCGCCAATAGCAGCAAGCAACCATACAACCGATGCAGATGTTACACCGCTGACAATATCGTTGCGAGTCATAATGACACCAGCACCGAGAAACCCAACTCCGGTTACCAGCTGGCCGAGTACACGCCCTACTTCCTTACCCTCAACAATTGACTGAGCAAGATAAACATAAAACATGGTTCCCAGTGTAATCAAAATACTCGTTCGGATACCAACCGGTTTACCGCGCGCCTGACGCTCGAAACCTATCAGCAACCCACACACTATCGAGCATAGTATACGCCACCACAAAGTGCTATCTAATAACTGATCCATAGAAATCCCACTTTCATTAAAAAGATTATACCAAAACAGCCATCATTGTAACACCAGCTACGCTGTTTGCAAGATATTTTCCATCACTGATAAGAATTTACGTTACACACCAAGAGAATTTTATTAGCGCAAATTTTTACTTTTTACCTGTATTCACGCATAACACCGACAACTTTTCCTATTATACTGACAGAATCATCTTTTCTCGGTATACGAATCGGTTCCATTGCAGGATTTTCAGGTTTGAGCACAATGCAATCATCCTGAGGGATATATCGTTTAACAGTTGCCTCGTCGTTAACCATGGCAACTACAATCTCGTTTCGTAATGCGTCTTTCTGCGGATGAACGATTATCAGGTCGCCGTCCATGATATGCGCATCGATCATACTTTCACCTGTGACTTTCAGCATAAAAACGTCCCCGAATCGAGCCATATACGAATCGATCAGGTAGTAATCTTCAATATTTTCCACAGCCAACACCGGCAACCCTGCCGCAACTTTTCCGACCAGCGGAACAAGGACACCTTCCTTCTGTGGGCGGGCACGATGTGCCCCAGGCACAAAATCTTTAGTGACAGTCATTGTACGCGCACCTTTGTTGCGATGAATCGCCCCTTTACGTTCTATGGCTTTTAGATGATCTGCCACAGTCGTCAATGAACTGAACCCGAAATGATCGGCAATTTCCTGCATCGACGGCGCATAGCCCGATACATAAGTATGATGCGAAATATAATCAACCAATTCCTGCTGACGGTTTGTCAAACCTTTTGATTTTGCCATTGTTTTTCCTTTTGATCACGGGTGTCAGTTATAACAGATGTCACTGAAATTATGATTTTCGTTTCGACACTACCGTATTTTTTTACGGATTTCAACGTTTTTTTGAATCCCTGACATAATTTTTCAATATCACAATTCTTTTTTGCGCCTGGAGTTCATAGGATCATGGCTGGAACAACATCTCAACAAAATAATAAGGCCGCCATATATATGACGGCCTTATCTAATAAATTTATTTTCTATTCAATTATTACGAATTTTTCTTTTTACTGCGCATAAAAACTACAGCACCAAGAATGAATAACGCCATTACACCCGGTTCAGGTACTGCTGTAATGGTTGTCGTAACCTGAATATTATCAATATTGTTTTTCGAATCGATTGATGAAGTAAAATCAGTGCCTGCCTTTGACAACTCAATTTTAATATCGGCTATGCCCGCCTCGAAAAACGGTTGCAATTCTGATGGTATCAATGATTGACCAAACCCATATACTTGAATATTACTGATTTCATAGTCAAGTTCGAGCGCAAGATATCCCGATGCCCCAACGGTCAACAGTGTGTCAATATACACGTCTCCGGTCATAATTAAATCACCGCTTGCGGTATACAAACTTAGTCCCGGTGAGGAATTCATTATAGTTGTATCATAAAACGCCGAATTGAGTTGTGAAGTACTGTAATCTGCTACTTTGCTATCTATCCTCACATCAGATAAAATCAAATACGCTCCATCAAGAATCGACCCGGTTGGCATATTAAGGAGCGACATAGTTCCAAACGAAAAATACATATTGTTGCCCGCACCCAAATACAACGCTCCGGTGTCGCCACCCACTTCAGTGGCAAATTCAAGTTCTACCGAGGCAGTTGCCAGCGACGTAAAAAACGTCAAGACCGCAGCTGTTAAAATAAGAAAATATTGTTTTGCTATCGTCATAATGCCTCCCGTACTATGCCCTTTCAAGACCGTTTCCGCTTTAAATAGGAAATTATACAACCAGCGCCAATCAAGAGTATCGTCAAAGGTTCAGGTATTTTTATATCGGCTATTGCCGAATACGTCCCCGCAAAAATACCGGTAATTAGAGAATGTTGATCCAATGCGGCTACTATATCGTTGGCTGATGTATCCTCAACAGTAATTGTCAGATCACCGCCTTCAACACATTCTGTCAACAACGCAATTGCAACAGGATCTGTTACGTATGAAGTGTTGATCGTCACGTTGGTAACATTCAGGGCAACGCCAGGATCAATCGTTCCCGATTTAATCAGAAACCGGGCATTGTTCAACAATAAATCACCTGATAATACAACATCCTGCCCGATAGTGATTTTGAATCCATCATTAATCGAGGTAGGCGGCAACAACGCGTATTCAGCATATTCGTACGGGCCAAAGTTGCTGATGACCACCTTGGAACTCAAATCTATAATGATATCGGAAATTTCCACGTTCGCATTCAGTAATGAGCTTACCAATGCCCCGTCATAACGGGCGTTATTGACAATGGTGTCTCCAAACGATAATACCGTCTGGCTTCCATCGTAGGATATTGTGTAGTGATTAGCTGTATCAGTGCGAAATCCGATAAGAGAATCAGACCAGGCAGGTGTTGCCATTAAAGCACACATTACTATTGTTATGAGACTAATATACCATCGTTTCATCGCCGTACCCTCGCTTAAAAGTAGAATGAGACTAGTTCACGAACCAAGACATTTTCATTAGCATTATGATCCCGAATGCTTTCGCACTCTACTTTCATTATATACTATTATACGGCAAAACCCAAATTTTTTTTACTTAAAACTCTTCATCCAGAACGACTTATTACACCACACACCCATATTACCTTGTTAATAGTAGTTATTTATATAATTTTTATATTTACACAGTTTGATCTTTTAATGTGCATTGTAAGCTTTTTTTGAATTTAGAAATAGCATCAAGAGCAAAAAATAATTGCATTAGACGCAATCTATAGTACAATAGGTAATTCATCCAACGGTGCTTCACGTATGTTGCACGACAAATGAACCAAATACATACAAAAAACTCACTAACACGTTCTAAAAGAAGGAGAACACAACACATGAGTCCAGTAAAAGGAAATGCGCTTATCGGCCAGTCAGGTGGCCCGACATGCGTGATCAATCAAAGTCTTGTGGGGGTTATCGAAGAAGTACATAAAACTCCTGCAATAGAAAACTTATACGGTGCTGTACACGGTGTACAGGGTATTTTAAACGAAGAACTTATCGACCTGATGAAAGAATCCTGGGATACCCTCGAAAAAGTTGCAAATACACCATCAGCAGCTCTCGGATCGGTCCGTAAAAAAGTGACGCGTGAAGAATGCGAAAAGATTTTTAAGATTTTTCAAAAACATAACATCCGTTATTTCTACTATATCGGTGGAAATGATTCTGCTGAAACTGCAAATATTATTAACGAACTGGCACAGGAATCTAACTTCGAATTACGTGTATTCCATATTCCAAAGACCATCGATAACGATCTTCTGGAAACCGATCACTGCCCAGGTTACGGTAGCGCCGCTAAATTTGTTACCCTCGCATTCATGGGCGATAACTACGACAACCGTTCGTTACCGGGTATCAAAATCAACGTGGTTATGGGACGTCACGCAGGATTTTTGACCGCGGCAAGCCGCGCAGCACGTCAGGATCCGGATGACGCTCCACATTTGATCTATGTTCCTGAACGTGTGTTCAGCAAAGAACAGTTCCTCGATGATGTTCAGAAAGTGCTCGACCGACTTGGCAGGGCTGTTATATCGGTATCAGAAGGTATCCATGGCCCATCTGGAGAACCGGTCTTCACCACCGGTGAAGTAGATTCACACGGTAATGTGCAGCTCAGCGGTAGCGGCGCTCTTGGTGATTATCTGGCAACTATGATCAAAGATAACCTCGGTAAAAAACTCCGTGTCCGTTCCGATACGTTCGGATACCTGCAACGTAGTTTTGTGGGATGTGTATCTGAAGTTGACGCCCACGAAGCCCGTATGGCAGGCCGCAACGCGGTTCGTTTCTCGCTTCAGGAAGACTGGGACGGCAGTGTCATTTTCCGTCGTGTCGCTGACGGCAGGGATTACAAATGCGTTACGGAAATCGTACCGCTTAAAAAACTGGCTAAAAACACCAAATCTCTTGAAGATAAATATATTAACATCGCCGGCAATGATATACAGGCAGAATACCTCGATTATCTGCTGCCGCTGATGGGCGAGTTACCAAAAGTCGGTAAATTCGTCGGACACAGACTGTAGTCCAAGACAAAATCTGCGGGGTACCGGAGTTCCGGTACCCCGTAATACAAGGAGGGACTCACATGGATGCACTGGACAAACTTGTCAATTTAGGCATCGGAGCATATGCCATTACTCGTGAAAAAGTGGAAAAATTGGCTGACGACATGATCCGTCGCGGCGAAATGAGCCGTGAAGAAGGAAAACAGTACATTGAGGAACTTCTCAACCGCCTTGACTCTAACCGCAAAGAAGTAGAATCTAAACTGGAAGCGTTTGTCAAAGACGCTGTAAACAAAATTCCTGTTCCAAAAAAGTCGGATATCGACAAATTGCGTGATGAAATAAAAAGCCTGAAAGCAGAAGTTGCCGCACTGAAAGCAAAAAAATCAGCGACTAAAAAAACAACTACTAAAAAAAGTTCCGATAAAAAATAACCGGCCGCCGTTAGGTGTTTTTTCTCCAACGGCATAACATTTTACCGGACACTATATTATGAAACAAGCTCTCGCATCGCGGCGAATAAAACGTAAGTATCCCGATATAAAACGGATTCAACAAATTGCCAATGTGTTTATAAAACACGGATTCGGCTACTTCGTTCAACAACTGCGAACCGAAGATCACTTTATATCCAAGCAACTGCGTAAATGGAAATTGATCTCCGAGGAAGACTCTGGATCAACACACCTAACTATTGCGGAACGCCTTCGAAAGGTACTTGAAGAACTGGGTCCGACTTATATCAAACTCGGACAGATTCTAAGTACCCGCCCCGACCTTATCCCTATAGAACTATGCGAGGAGTTCGCAAAATTACAGGATGCTGTACAACCAGTGCCATTTTCAAAAATAGAAGAACGCATTATCGAACAATTCGGCAAACCGCCCGACGAAGTTTTTTTGTCGTTCGATAAAACTGCTCACGCGGCGGCTTCAATCGCTCAGGTACATACGGCTGTCATCAAAAATGGGCAAAGAGTGATTGTTAAAATCCTTCGTCCGGGCGCTGAAAAAATGATCGAGCAAGATATTCAAATCCTGCATAATCTTGCTGATATGATTCATCGTCGTATCTCTGCGCTGGACATCTACGACCTGCCCGGTATGGTCAAGGAATTCGCGCGTACCATTACCAACGAGATGGATTTTACCCGCGAAGCATACAATATCGACCGCTTTCGCCGTAATTTCCGACGGTCGCAATATGTTAAAGTACCGCATACTTACTGGGATTATATTCGGCCTAAAGTGCTGACTATTGAACGACTTGAGGGAGAAAAGCTCAAAACCCTTATTGATGCGCCCAGCGATGAACATCGCCGCCATATCATCGCCCAGCGGGGTGCAAACGCTATGCTAAAACAGATCTTTATCGACGGATTTTTTCACGCTGATCCGCATCCGGGTAATTTGTTCTACTTTGAAGACAACACCATTGCTTTTATCGATTTCGGTATGATGAGCAGTTTGACCAAACAGATGCGTAAAACTCTGGGCGACCTCCTGATAAGCATTGTCAACAGAGACATAGACCGGACAGCATCATTGATTATCGAACTGGGAAAAGTCGATCCAAGACGAATCGATATAAGCAATTTCAAACGCGACTTTTATGATTTTATCGATCAGTATTATGGCGTTTCCATCAAACACATCCAGATGGAAAAAGTTTTCACCACAGCCATTATGCTGGTACGTACATACGAGATAAAAGTCCCGCGCGCCCTGTATCTTATGGTCAAAACCATGATTTTAAGCGAAGGGGTGACAAAACAACTCTACCCTGACTTCAACATGATCGAACAGGCAAAACCATTTATAACACGTATGATTCGTATGCGATACCACCCGCGTAACATCATGGATGAATCGCAACAGATAATGCGCGATATGGGGATGCTCATGCGTTCAGGTCCGTCAGAGTTACTGCAAATCATGCGCAATATGCGTCAGGGACATTTCAAGGTAGACTTTCAGCACCGTGGACTTGATGAACTGATTACCGAGCTAGACCGCTCCAGCAACCGTATCGCGTTCAGTCTGGTTATCGCCGCACTGATTGTCGGATCGTCACTTGTGATGCTCACCAATACAGGCCCTATGTTTTTAGGGTATCCCGCGTTGGGGGTAGTCGGATACAGTATCGCCGCAGTACTCGGTTTCTGGCTGGCTATTGCTATTTTGCGAGCGAAAAAATTGTAATTAAACTTCAAAAATTCTCATTCATACTATTATTCGACAACTGTTACTTTGTACATTCGCCCTGAAGGATCATCTGTCGGATGCGGCACATCATTTGGACCGGCTCCCTGATCGATACAATAGGTGAAAACGCTTTTTGCTTTTACTCCATCGACAAGCAACACAAAGTCAGGGCCGAGGGTATCGCTTTGCACATACACTCGATAAATTTTGCCCGGTACACTTGCCCAACCGATGATAATGATCGGTACATCAAGTGAATCGGTTACCGCATTGAGCATCACGACATGTATGTAAGAGGTATCGTCAAGCGGATCTGTGCCGGCAATGGTTTCTTCACCGTCGGTGTAACCATCGTCATCGGTATCCGGATCGGAAGGATCGGTTCCTGCGTTGTATTCGCCAATATTGTCAAGTCCGTCATTATCTGAGTCAATATTCGCATCATTACTATGAGGATTGAGACCGAAAAGCACTTCCCATAAATCATCCAGAGAATCACCGTCTGTATCGGGATTATCGGCTTTTGTTTCGTTGCCGTATTCCTCGATGTTTTGCAGACCGTCATTATCCAGATCAAGATCAGCATCATTAAACAGAGGATTAAGGTTGTTCTCAATTTCCCATCCATCTGGCATAAAATCATTATCAGAGTCATCCGAGGTTGGATTAGTCTGATAATCTTTTTCCTGTAAATCAGTCAGGCCATCGTTATCAGTATCGAGCCCAATATTGGACAACAATGGATTAAGTCCATATCCGGTTTCCCACCCGTTGGTTAAACCATCGAGATCATAATCTCCGTAAGGAGCCAAAATAAAACTCTGCCCCAAAGCAGATTCACTGCCTGCCGTAACCCCTGACGCACCGATACTTGGCAATTCACTGCGAGTAGTATATGGATTATCCTCCGCTCCCCAATATATATATGAGTTAATACCACTTTGACTGTTAGCAAAGATGATATCCAGATAGCCGTCCATATTTACATCGGCAACACTACTTCCCACGGCTCTTACCGTAGGACATTCAGTACGTGTACTGTATGCATTGTCCTCCGCCCCCCAATATATATATGAATTCAGATAACTGGTATCACCATCCCATAAAGACGCAAATATAATGTCTAAAAATCCATCGTCATTTAGGTCGGCTATGGTGTTTCCGTACCCTCCAACCGTCGGCAATTCGGTTTTTGTCGTATACGGATTAGTCTCGTCGCCCCAATAAATGTACGAATTTATTTCGTGATTTACATTATCAAAATAATTCGAGAAGACAATATCAAGGCAGTTATCATTGTCCAAATCGGCAATTGAAACACCTATCGCGCCATGAGTTTCCAGCTCAGTTCGCGACGAGTATGTATGCGACTGATCGCCCCAATAAATATACGAGTTGACATTGCGGTCAGCATTCCCGTACGTACCTGAATGGCGGTTGGCGAATACTATATCAAGATACCCGTCGTTGTTAAGATCAGCAATAGCGTTTGCGTGTGCTCCCAGTGTGGGCAGTTCAGTTTTAGCTGTATAAGTATGGTCCGTATCGCCCCAATAGATATATGAGTTGGTGGCATACGCGCCATCTGTCTTATTTGACACTACAATATCAAGCTGGCCATCGTAATCGAGGTCAGCAACCGATACACCTACCGCCCCATGGGTGGCGAACTCGGTTTTAGTGGTGTACAGATTACTTTCAGACCCCCAATAAATATATGAATTCAGGTTGGGATTACCAGCATTCCATTGATTAATGATGATTATATCGGCAAATCCATCGCTATTTAAGTCAGCAACACTCGTTCCTGTTGATCCTATTGATGAAAGTAAAGTTTTATCTGTAAAAATCGTATTATTATTACCCCAATAAATGTATGAGTTGGTAAAAAAATCGCCGTCATTATATGAAGAAATAATAATTTCAGGATAACCGTCCTGATTAAGATCGGATGGACACGTATACACATCTATATGAGGGATACTATTGCTATCAGCAGGATTCGAGAAATAATAAATTTCGATAAAATCATCGAATCCATCGTCGTCGGAATCAGATTTTAATGGATTGATATGATATATGATTTCATCTTTATTAAGGATATTGTCTCCATCCTCATCAGCTTCAGGATCAAGCAAAAAATTTTGGCCGAATGCTGATATAGAACCAACTGTGACACCATGGGCACCAACCGTAGCGAATTCCGTACGAGTAGAAAACGGATTGACAGCATCACCCCAATATATATAAGAATTTACATAATTTGTTGTACCGTCAGTACTGTTGGCAAACAGTATATCCATGTATCCGTCATGGTTTATATCCGCAATACTGTTGCTGACACTTCCTACGGTTTGAAGTTGTGTCGCACTCGAAAAAGTACGCATATTGTTACCCCAGAATACCAAAGATCTGATATTACGCGTATTGCCATCCCAATAACATGAAAAAACTATATCCAAATCCCCATCATTATCAATATCAGCTACAGAGTTTCCCTGAACGCCGGTTGTAGGCAGTTCTGTTTTTGTAGAATACGGGTTTTCTGCATCGCCCCAGTAGATATATGAATTTACATAATAGCTCACGCCATCATAATAATTTGAGAAGACTATATCAGGATACCCATCATTATCAAGGTCGGCAATAGAGTTACCTATCGCCCCATGGGTAGGCAGTTCTGTTCTATTTGTGTAGGAATTATTTGCATCGCCCCAGTAGATATATGAATTCACATTGTAGTTTGCGTTCCCATAACTACCTGAATGAAGATTTGAAAAAACTATATCCAAATAACCGTCCCTGTTCAGGTCGGCGACAGCATTGGCTTGAGCTCCTAGTGTAGGTAATTCTTTACGAGTACTATATGAATAAGTTGCATCGCCCCAGTAGATATATGAATTTATAGAATATGTCGAGCCAGCGGTTTTGTTTGAAACAATGATATCGATGAATCCATCATAATTCAAGTCAGCTACTGATACGCCGATAGCCCCATGTGTTGCAATTGCTGTCTTATTCACATACGAGTTATCGATATCACCCCAATAAATATAGGAATTCAAATTTACACTGTCAGTTGTACGGCAATTCAGTAAAATAATATCTTGAAAACCATCAGCATTTAAGTCAGCAACCGTATTTCCAGTTGCACCCATTGTTGGAAAATTACTTTGGCTACCATCTCCTCCCCAATAGATGAAGGAATTGGCAAAATAGCTACCCGCATTAAAATTTGATATAACTATATCAATATATCCGTCATTATCCAAATCAGATACAGGGTTAAAAGCATATAACGGCAGACAACTCATAACAAATAATGATGTAAGTAAAATGATAATTCTCAATGATGCTCCAGTTCCTTTCATGATGATTTCTCCTTACTATGTATTTGTTAAAAGAGTAGTTATGCTCTTTTACAAGAATACCATACAAGCCATCCAAATACAATGATAAATTTTAGATTTATCAACAAATTATCAGACAAATGTTTTCAGGCAAATAATTGACCGAATATTTTATCAAAAAAAGTGGGGTTGCTTTTTTGTGGAGTATCATGTATTATAATAGCCTCATTTTAGAATTAAAGACAAAAAACATATAAAGAAGGAAGGTTATTATGGCTTCAGTAAAAGCATCACAACTGCGCAGAGGCGCCGCTATTATGATCAATGGCGAAATTCATATCGTAACCGAATGGGCACACCGTACACCCGGCAACCTGCGGGCATTTATCCAAATGTCATACAAAAACATCAACAGCGGTAAAACATATGCAAACCGTCACCGCCCGACCGATGAATTCGAATCGGTAGAACTGTTCACTAAACCGGCTCAGTACCTCTATAAAGAACATGAAACTTACTATTTTATGATGCTAGATACCTACGAAACAATCCATATAGACGGCGATGTCATCGGAGATGATGCAAAATTCCTGAAAGATAATATGGACCTCAATGTTACACTGCATAGTGAACGACCTATCGGCATCGAACTTCCCATTTCAGAAACCTATAAAGTAGTCAGCACTGTACCGGGCGTCAAAGGCGATACCGTGACCAACGTTCAAAAACCCGCTACCCTCGAAAATGGTTTGGAAGTTACTGTACCGCTTTTTATCAAAGAAGGCGAAGTAATCAAAATTGATACACGTACAGGCGAATATCAGGGTAAAGCGTAATACAATAAATTAAAGCTCTATAAAAAAGGACAGTTCTTCACAAACTGTCCTTTTTTCTTTCGCTTTATCAAAACGGTTCATTTAAACCGATGACGGAGATATTCTTCCAGTTTTTCCTCAGGCAGATACCACTGTTTACCAATTTTTCCCGCACCAGGAATATCACCTTTTTTCAGCATCCTGCTAAGTGTTGTAGGATGAATCGGCAAAACCTCCTTGAGTTCGTCAATCGATAGATATCGCTGCCCCTTGAAAAAAAATGCCATTTGCCCCTCCTCTCGTTATTCAATATTTTAACCGATTTAAACAAAATCCACTAATTTTTGATCTTTTAGCCAACGTCCGTCTTTCCAATACTTGCTATATCTGGAAGCCATCAAAAACATAAGCCACAGTTTTTCTATAGAACAACTACCTGTAGAATCCAAATAGCTTTCAAAATAATGTATCTGTCTACGATTATGTCGAAACATCTCATCAGATACCGGTTCCATTTGAAGTGGGTAAACAAGCCGAACCAACTGATCCTGTCGAGGAAGCCATACAATACCATACAGCCGGACATCCTGAGGCAATACATACTCTGCCACGCAATCACGCCATTTCACACCCTGCTCATATGCTATGCGCACTATCGGAGAAAATCTCTCGTAGGCGCTTATATAGCACCAGTCACCACTTTGCGGGACCCAGTTGTCTTGCAAACATCGCGCATGTCCGCACATTTCCACATATGATTTAGATGTATCCATAACGCCTACTCAAAATAGATATTTTTATTATCTTTCATCAACTCTTATTTTTCTTTATCATTATACTGTTATTTTTATTATTTTTATTTTTCTCATATTTACTTAAGCTAACACACAATAAAACCTCTTATTGTAGCATATCATCCTTTTTGATAACATCTTACGCAATACACTACCTACAATAATAATCATATAATCGTCATCATTACAAGATAAATAAGGAATCAATATTAAATATTTTTTAAACCACACAAACATAACGCTATTCATTATTATTGTAATTCATTTAACTTTACTTCAATCTTCTAGTGAGCTTATTTTTAGTTTAATCAGGCTAACAACTAATCGACATCTGCATGTTTTTTATATTTATTCAAACAATCTGCAATATTGAATCTTTTAATAAAGTAAGCTCACAATTTGAATTTATAGAGAGAAAGAAAGAAAAAACAAAAGAAAGTTGTATTTAATTTTATTTAATTGTATTCAAATCTTTTTCAAATCTAATGCAATCAACTGAATATCAATGTATTTTTCTAAAGGCAACTATTTCATGAAGGATTTGATTGAATCTAAATCACTTTTTGAATCATCTACATATTGTTGTTGTCTTCGACAATGACGTTACAGACAACAAGATCATTTATAATGGGAAAACATGAAAATTTAATGAAACAATTCACAGCTCGTATTGTCATATTTTGTGGCGCTACATGATAGCCAGACACAATATATTGATTTCATTCTTCAAAGTGAAAATTTTTCTACAAAAATAGTCTTTGAAAAAATCGGTTTTAATGATTAGTATACAACTAACCAACTGCATATCTCTCATATGTGAGAATGTAACAAAGGAGATCTTCAAATGAAACTACCAGTGCTACTAACGATTATTACAGGGCTGGCTGTAACATTATTTGTGCAATACGCCTCAACTGCCGAACAGTTTCTTATTGACGATTTTGAAACACGAACAAACGCATTCTTTTCAAAAACAGGTGTATATAAAAGTTCTGAAAGTGACGCAAAAAAAGGGATTACTTCTGATAATGCCTACAGCGGAAATAAAGGCTTGTTCGTCGGTTACAAAAAAGAAGCAAAAGGATTTTGCGGGTATTATTTAGAATTCGTAGCCAACGGCAAATTTTTTAACGCAAGCAAATATTCTAAATTAACCTTCATGATAAAAGGTAAACGCGGCGGAGAGAATTTTAAAGTCGGATTAGCTGATAAAGCATACTATGAGATAAAAGACTCTATCAAATCAAACGATATAGGTACCTACCTGCCTGATGGAAAAGTCACAACAGACTGGCAAAAGGCTGAAATTCCTCTTCAGGCATATGTCGACCGCCGTGCCGCCTTCAACCTTTCCGAACTTGGATCAGTGGCTTTTTGTTTTGAATCAACTTGTTTTCCTGATGGTGTAGGACAAGGCATCATATATATTGATGATCTTGCATTTGAATAAATCATAACTACGAAAGGATATGAATCATGAAAGATATAATGAACAAAACAAGTTACTTCATAGTTATGCTATTTTTAGTCTCTGCCATTTCATGCCAAAAAGTCCATTCAGACCAGCCTCAGAGCGCAACTATCGATGAATCTAACCAATCTTCCATCGCAATTACCATCTATAATGACAATCTTGGATTGGTTAAAGATACGCGAGACATCCAACTTGATCCCGGTTTGTATACCATACAGTTTATGGATGTTGCGGAACACATCATGCCAGACTCCGTGCATGCCGTTTCGCTATCGCATCAGGATTCGTTTCATGTGCTGGAACAGAACTATGAATACGATCTTATGAACCACAACAAACTCATGGATAAATACGTGGGCAAAGAAGTAAAACTCATCTTCAAAAGCGAATACGATGGCTCAGAAGAAATCCGAAACGCAACGTTACTGAGTAATAATCAACAACCTGTCTTCAAAATAGATGACGAAATTCATCTGGGCTTTCCAGGTAGAGTTATCCTGCCGGAACTACCTGAAGACTTACTCGCCCGTCCGACACTCGTATGGCTGGTCAATAATAAAACATCTGAACAGCAAAACATTGAGGTATCTTATTTAACCAACGGTATCTCATGGAAATGTAATTACGTACTTGTGCTTGACAAAACCGATCAGCACGCCGACCTGACAGGATGGGTAACCATTGATAATAAAACAGGAACTTCATTTCAAGACGCTTCGGTCAAACTGGTTGCAGGCGATGTTAACCGCGTTAAACCGCAGGTCTCGTATAATCGGGAAGTATACATGATGAAAGCTGCCGCGGCACCGGAAGCCGATCAATTCGAAGAAAAAGAATTTTTCGAATATCATATCTATACTCTCAACCGACCGGCTACAGTTAAACAAAACCAGATGAAACAAATTGTACTGTTTGAAGGAAGCGATATCAGTACAACCAAAGAATTCCGCGTTAAAGGCTATCGGTATTATTATACATCAACCTATTCATCAGCATTGAAAGCACTGCCTGTTGAAGTAGTCGTTAAATTCCAAAATAGCAAGGACAACAATCTCGGTATTCCTCTACCTAAAGGAACGATTCGAGTATATAAAGCCGACCATGACGGCATGTTGCAGTTTGCTGGCGAAGATGCCATCGACCATACACCAAAAGACGAGGAAATCTCGGTTAAACTCGGCGAGGCGTTTGATGTCACCGCTGAACGTACTCAAACCGATTATCGCAAAATACGAAAAGACCTTCAGGAAGTCGAATGGGAAGTTACTATTCGAAACCACAAAAAAGATGATATCACCGTTATCATCGAAGAACCCATACCTGGCGACTGGACGATCATCGACCACACGCATCCATTTGAGAAAAAATCTGCGTCCATGGTACACTTTTCCGTCCCTGTCAAAAGCGATGGCGAGGCTACTTTACGATACCGCACCAGCATAAAATGGTAACCTCGTAAATTCAGAGCTGTTTATTGCTCAATATCTACGGGATTCAAAGTTTAATAAATTTCTCACAATCAAGTAAGTTTGTGTCTTGCTTTCATCAAAAGTGTGTGCTATACTTTTATTAGGATTTCAGTGAAGATAAAAAAAGGGGGGCGCATGAAATATTTTATTCTTTTTCTTCTGATGAGTAGCTGTATATCTAATATATACGGATCAGTGTTCTATACAGGCAATCGCAATGACAGCAAGATACTAAAAGTCGACACCGAATCAGGTCTTGTGACTGAGTTTACCGACTCAGGGCTATTGGACCATCCTATTGGTTTAGCCTTGAATAATGACAACTCTATTCTATATGTTTCGAGTGGATCAAATGGCAAAATACTTCAATACGATACCGCAACCGCTGTCGCTACAGAATTGGCCTCAGGCTTCAGGCCTCCTCATGCGATCGTATTGGATCAGCAAGGATACCTATATATCTCTCAACCGGGTGTCGATACTGTTACAAAAATCAGCCCTGACGGGTCTTCCGTAACCAATTTTATTGTTGGTGGAGCTTTGGACGAACCTGCTGGACTAGCGTTCGATCGTTACGGCATACTGTATGTCGCGAATGCAACCACTGGAAACATCGTTAAATATTCTTCTGACGGAACGTATCTTGGTGTTTTTGCCTCAGCCGGTCTGACAAGGCCCGGTGTGTTGTATATGGACGATGATGACAATTTATACGTAGCCGATATCAGTAGTACTGATTATGGTATTACAAAATATTCTCTGGATGGTACAGTCTTGATGCATATTACTGACGGTATCATCTTACCTTATGGAATGGGACATGATTCGGAAGGTAACTTGTATGTCGCTGACAGGACATATAACTATATTGCGAAATACAATTCTTCAGGTGAGTTGATTGATACCATAACCAGCTCGCTGTTTGGCAGTCCCGGTTTTATTGATTTTGTTTCTTTCAGTTCAGTGCCAATACCGGAACCTCTTACCTGTGTTACACTGGCAATATCCTTAATATGGAGTGTACGACGCTTTTCAGGCAGGAACTGATAAGTATAATCCAGATCTTAAATCTTATCTGATGACCGCCATGAGAAGAGATTCCTGTATGCATGAATTCTGCCGAAAAAAGTTTTCAAAATCGATTGAAATCCCATAGGCATCATGCTACTATCTGATTCGAAGATATAAAAATAATTCGGGGGCGATGTATGGGCAAAATAATAAGTGTTTCAAATCAAAAAGGCGGTGTCGGCAAAACAACTACCGCTATAAATCTGGCAGCAGGGTTAGCCGAACACGGAAATAAAATTTTACTTATCGACTCCGATGCACAAGGCAACTCAACCAGTGGGCTTGGAATCAATCGTGAAGCAATATCTCTGGGGTTGCATGACGCGATAATCGATGAACTTCCGCTGATCGAACTGATTTTAGATACCGGATACGATAATTTTCATGTCATCGCCGCTACCAAAGACTTAAGCGGTGTGGATGCGGAATTATTCCAAATCGAACGCCGTGAACAACGCCTGAAAGAAGGGCTTAACATCTTAAAACAGGAATACGATTATATTATTATCGACTGTCCTCCTTCCCTGACACTGCTTACAGTGAATGCCCTGACCGCCGCAGACAGCGTTCTTATCCCGCTTCAAACCGAATATTATGCCTTAGAAGGGCTCGGACAGTTGCTAGGCGCTATCAACCTGATACGACTTGGATTAAATCCTGACCTGGCAATCGAAGGAATCCTGTTGACCATGTTTGACAGACGAACACGCTTGAGTCTCCAGGTAGTCAATGAAGTACAATCGTTTTTCATGGGACGAGAATATGTATTTGATACGATAATCCCCCGAAACGTTAGATTGAGCGAAGCTCCCAGTTATGGCAAACCTGCTCTTTATTACGATGCGTCGTCAACAGGCGCGCAGGCATACCGCGAGCTCAGTAAAGAATTTCTCAGAAAACAAGCCGAAGTACTTTCAGCGTGCTGATATCATAAAAGAGGTATTGATTCATGCAGGACAAAACCAAACGTACCGGATTAGGCAGAGGCTTAAGTTCACTCATACCGGTTTCCGAACTAGATAAACAATTTATCAGAAAAATAATGATTGCTGAAATTGTCGCAAACAAACATCAACCGCGTACCAATTTCGCTGAAGAGAAATTACAGGAACTGGTCGACTCCATACGCCAACATGGTGTCATTCAACCGATCATTGTACGAAAACTCGATATGGGATACGAACTGATCGCAGGAGAACGGCGTTTTCTCGCATCCAAAAGATTGGGACTCAAAGAAATACCGGCTCTCGTCAAAAACGCCACTGATCAGGAATCGCTCGAACTCGCTTTAATAGAAAATATTCAACGCGCTGACCTTAATCCTATTGAAGAAGCCAAAGGGTATCTTATGCTTAGCAAAGAATTTTCACTTACCCAGGATTCCGTGGCAAAGAAAGTCGGGCGAAGCAGGACCGCGGTTACCAACGCCATGCGGTTACTGAAACTACCTAAAAAAATACAGCAAGCCCTGATTACCAGCGATATATCTGTAGGACACGCTAAAGTTCTCCTTGGAGTACCGGAACAGGAAGACCAACTTGCCGTGTGCGATAAAATCATACAAAAAAATCTGACTGTACGTGACACAGAACGAGAAATTCAAAAAATGGCTATGGCAAAAATAGCGCCACCAAAAATTCCGATCGATCCCAAACTTCGCAAAAAGTGCAAACAATTTGCCGTAACATTACGCGAATCTTTCCAGACACAAGTCAACGTGAAGTGGACAGGAGACTCAGGTAAACTGGTTATTAATATCGCATCCGAAAAGGAACTTGACCGAATTGTCGACCAACTCAAACAACACACACAATAACTCCTCGGAATCACTTTCTAAACCAAAGACACCCAATGAGAAAAGCGAATTAATGCGCGTTTTTATAGTAGTTGGCAACCTTGGGCTTGTCATGTTTTTTTCTATTTTTATTGGTTTTTTTACTGGTTTTTGGCTTGATAAATTTTTCCAAAGCAGGTATATTTTACTCGTTATTGGTATAATTGTCGGTATATGCGCTGGTTTTTATCGCTGTTATCTTATTCTAAAAAAAGAATTGAATCTCTAACCGGAGATAGTGTACCATCGAACTAAATCAGGCTATTGTGCCACTTCTCAAAACACTGTGCAAGAAAATGGTTTTTGTTTGTCTTGCTGCCACTGGAGTTCTATGGTTGCTTGGATGGACACATTTGATTGCCGGGCTTTTATTTGGCGCAGCGATCGGATTAATAAATTTTTTTCTAGCTGGTAAGGATATATCTCGTACCGCCGATGTTATCCTTAAAACTAAAAAGACAGGCACCTCAAAGAAAATTTTGGCTGGCTTCTTCCTTCGTTATACTATACTGGCATTAGCATTCCTTATTACGGCTAAATATGACGCTTTGGCAATTCCTTCGTTTGTGGTAGGGTTACTTTTGATACAGGGGTTATTGTACGTAGAATATATATGGGGTTGCAATCATGCACATAAGTAAAAAACAAAAGTATTTTCTAATCGGTATCATACTCATCGAAGTCATTATCGGCTTTGCTTTCATCCGAGTAGATATGTCCGCCATAGCGGAACCGCCGGCAAAACTCACATCTATTTTCGGCCTTACCATCCCATTTAACGGCGTTAATATAGCCACTGTGCTTAACTCGTGGTTAATTATGGCGTTTTTGATTTTTTCTTGTTGGGCAATTACACGTCACCTGACTCCTGTACCTAACAGATTACAGGTTATCGCCGAAGAATATGTTTCCGCTTTTGATACGTTATGTAGAGAAGTGCTGGGAGACGAAAAAGGCAGAAAATATTTGCCCATGGTTGCCACATTATTTATATTCGTCCTGCTATCCAACTGGATCGGTATTTTCCCCAGCTTCTGGCATATCTTTCACGGATTGCCTCACTGGCTAAAAATTGAAGAACCCACCAAAGATCTCAACACCACATTGGGATTAGGGTTGTTCTGTTTCTTCGTGGCACATATCAGCGGCATCTATTATAAAGGTATAAAAAAATATGTCGCCGAATATTTTGAACCGATGGTTGAGATTGGCAGTCTTAAGATTCCTAACTTGTTCATGGGCGTACTTAATATCGTCGGTGAATTCGGGAAGGCAATCTCACACTCGTTCCGTCTTTTCGGTAACATACTCGGTGGATCGATTATTATTCTGGTTATATCTAACCTCACAAAATTTATTGTATTACCGGTTGCTCTGAACGCCTTTTTCGGGTTGTTCGTGGGAGCAATTCAGGCTTTTGTGTTTGCCATGCTTGGATTGGTCTATGTATCGGTAATGGTTAACGATTGATAATTCGCCGTATTTAGACGGCTTTAAAAAAGTTTTATAGAACTGCGTATACAGTAAGGATTGGTACTATGCACATAGACGAATCAGCAATGAAATTGGTCACCTTGTTCGGAGCGGCGTTGTCCATGGGGCTCGGAGCCATCGGACCTGCCTACGGATTAGGGTATGCCAGCTCAAAGGCTTGTGAGGCAATCACTCGCCAGCCACAAGAGTCAGGTAAGATTATTAAAATGATGCTTATCGGTCAGGCTGTGTCCGAGTCACCAGCAATTTTTGCGTTGTTGATATCGATTTTACTGCTGTTTGGGCAAACACCAGATCCAAGTCTGGTGTCGTTTTTCGCGATTCTCGGAGCAGGGTTCTGTATGGGGGCCGGAGCAATTGGACCGGGCGTAGGCGCAGGATTTGCCAACGCTGCCGCATGCGAAGGCGTAGCCCGTATGCCAGATTACGACACGACTTTACTGCGAACTATGTTGATTGGACAGGCTGTATCTCAGTCAACTAGTATTTACGCACTGGTAATAGCGTTTTTGTTAACAATTGTTTAATACTATAAACCGTCTTTACAAAAGGGGGCAACAAAATGATAGAAGGTGCAGAATTAGTCAAGGCAGCAGCTGTTCTTGGAGCTGGTATTTGTATGGGTTTCGGAGCTATCGGACCCGGAATCGGTGAAGGTTTTGCCGCAGGTAAAGCTTGCGAAGGTGTCGCGCGCGAACCGGAAAACGCAAACCTTATTACCCGTACCATGCTTATCGGTCAGGCAGTTTCGGAATCAACAGGTATCTACTCGTTGGTTATCGCGCTGCTGATGCTGTTTGTCATGTAATTGTTACTACAAATACGCAACCTGCAATAAGAGGACTATACTGTGGTAGATATCAGTTTTACCATGATTGTTCAGGTGCTCAATTTCCTGATTCTCATGTGGCTGCTCAACAAGTTGCTTTACGGACCGGTCATAGACTATCTCGACCGTCGTTCAGAAGGGATCAAAGTCGACTTGTCTGAAGCAAAACGTATGAAAAAAGAAGCCACCGAAGTTATCAAAAATCAGGAGATGGAATTCCAGCGGGCTAAACGGGAAGCGCAAAATATCGTGCGTGATGCGCAAAAACAAGCCGATTCCGAAAAAAACCGGATGATACAAGAAGCCGAACAGGAATCGCAACGTATCATTGATAGCGGTAAACAATCCGTTGATATGGAAATGCGCAAAGCAAAAGACACATTGCAAAATAATGTGATCGATATAGCTACCGTCCTGGCCGGACAAATGATTGAACAGCAGATTACCCCAAAAGATCAGGATAAACTGCTTAAAAAGGCACTGGAACAATTTGAGACATGGAACTAAATAAATCGAGAATCGCAAAACGATATGCGTCATCGTTTATCGATGTTGTGAAGCAAACCGAATATAAACCGTTGCTTACGCAATTAGAATCGGTATGTGAGCTTCTGAAATCACATCCCGAACTGGTTAAGTTTGCTCAGAACCCCCTGATTGATCTTGAGAGCCGTATAAAAGTAGTAACTGAAGTATTTACACCACTTAAACTTAACGAAATAGTTACTAACTTTATTGATGTGCTGTTGCATAACAGTCGGCTCGATATTCTTGATCTGATAACATTTTTTTATGCCAGAATGGTGCGTAGAAAACTCAAAGAATCTCTTGCGGTCGTGTATAGTGTTACAAAACTCGACGCGGCAATGCAAAAACGAATTTCTGATCAACTGGCAAAAATATTCAATACATCTATTACCCTTGATTGCAAACAGGACCCCGCACTCATCGGCGGGTTACGTATTCAGATAAGTAACAAAATTATCGATTTTTCAATACAAGGTGAACTGCAACGGATCAACGGTGCATTAAAAGAGGAAGGATAAGTTCGCTATGCAGATAAAAGCCGATGAAATCAGTTCCTTAATCAAGGCGAAAATACAAAAATATGAAAAGAAAATGAAATTGGATGACGTAGGAACCGTCATTCAGGTCGGAGATGGTGTTGCAACCATCTACGGACTCGATAATGCCATGGCCGGTGAGTTGCTCGATATGGGTAAAGGTATCAAAGGAATGGTCATGAACCTTGAAGAAACCACCGTCGGCGCTACTATTATGGGTAACGATACGCTCATCAAAGAAGGCGATACTGTCAAACTGACAGGAAAAATCGTTGAAGTGCCAGTCGGTGAAGAATTGTGCGGAAGAGTAGTTGACGCTCTGGGTGAACCTATTGACGGCAAAGGCGCAATCAAAGCAAAAAATTTTCGCCCGATCGAACAGATAGCTCCGGGTGTTGTCGACCGCCAACCGGTAAAAGAAGCTCTTCAAACCGGTATCAAATCTGTTGACGCAATGGTTCCCATCGGACGCGGTCAGCGTGAACTTATTATCGGCGACCGTCAAACAGGTAAAACAGCTATTGCCGTCGACGCTATCATCAACCAGAAAAATAGCGATGTCTACTGTATATATGTTGCTATCGGTCAGAAAAATTCGACTGTGGCACAGGTTATCAAAACCCTTGAAGAACACGGCGCTATGGAATATACCACTGTCGTATCGGCATCAGCCAGTGACCCGGCTCCTTTGCAGTATATCGCTCCGTATACCGGTTGCGCTATCGGCGAATATTTCCGTGATAACGGCAAACACGCATTAATTATATATGACGATTTATCAAAACACGCGGTTGCATACCGCGAAATATCCCTGATCCTTCGTCGTCCACCTGGTCGTGAAGCGTATCCGGGCGACATTTTTTACCTGCATTCACGGTTGCTTGAACGTGCCGCAAAATTCAGCCAGAAAAATGGCGGCGGGTCATTGACCGCATTGCCTATCATTGAAACACAGGCCGGAGACGTGTCGGCATACATCCCGACCAACGTTATTTCCATTACAGACGGGCAGATTTATCTGGAAAGCAACCTGTTTTATTCAGGTGTCCGCCCTGCTATTAACGTGGGGTTGTCGGTATCCCGTGTGGGTGGTAGCGCTCAGGTAAAATCTATGAAAAAGGTGGCTGGACCACTTCGTCTGGAACTGGCGCAATATCGTGAAATGGCTGCGTTCGCACAGTTCGGTTCCGACCTTGACAAAGCTACTCAAGCTCAGTTGCATAAAGGTGAACGTCTTGTAGAAATTTTGAAGCAGGGTCAATACTCACCTATGCCAACTGAACAGCAGATTGCTATAATTTATGTCGCTGTGAATAATTATCTCGATGATATCCCAGTCAACGCATGTGGACGTTTTGAAGAGGAATACCTGGCATTCATCACATCAAAGAAATCCGACTTGCTCAAAGCAATCCGTGAAGAATCAATGGATTTTAAAGAAATAGAACCGAAACTTCGAGAAGCTATCGAAGAGTTCAAAAAAGGTTTCATAATCGAAGAGTAATCTATGGAAAGCGTTCGTGATATAAAAGATAGAATTAAAAGTGTGCGGCAGATACATAAAATCACCCGCGCAATGAAACTGGTTGCCACGGCAAAACAGAAAAAGTTGATGTCTAAGGTCAGCGATACACGTAAATATCTTGACCGCGTCGATGATCTGATTCGTTGTACAGGCGCTGAGGTTATCCAACGTTTCAACCCGTTTTTCACGTCAAAGACGACTAACGGGAATTCGTTGTTGATTGTAGTAACTGCTGACAAAGGATTATGCGGAAGCTTCAATGCAAATCTTAACCGGCAGGCATTACAGCTACTTAAGCAGCAACCGTCAGATGTCTATGTCATTGGTAAAAAAGGACGCAATTTTCTGCGTAAACACAATGACATCAATTTAATCGGCGAAACTGTCGACATTTTTGGCAAAACTTCGTTCCGTTCATGCAATAAGATCATGCATGACCTGAAATTGAAATTTCTCGGCGGTACTTATGAATCTGTTTCCGTGATGTTCACCCACTTTGAATCTATGGGACAACAAAATATTATCATAAAACAAATTTTGCCCATTGAACCGCCTGCGAAACAAACAGAATCATCTGAAGAGCCTTCGCCGGAACAAGCTACTCCAGCTTTGCGCAGATTCATGTACGAAACATCCGCTGAAAATGTTTACGATGAATTGATCGAACATTATCTTGATTTACAATTATATATGATATTACTGGAATCGGAATTATCCGAACATATTACCCGAATGAACGCCATGGATTCAGCAACGGAAAACGCATCCGATCTGATCGATTCGCTGGTACTGGCGTACAACCGGGCACGACAGGCGATGATCACTACGGAAATTCTTGAAATCGCCGGTGGCGCTGAAGCAATTAAATCATCTTAAAATAAATTGGAACTGATACAAAAAGGGATAGCTACTATGAACAAAGGGACAGTTGTTGAAATCATTGGCCCGGTGGTTGATGTTAAGTTTGAAGAGGGTAAGCTGCCCGCCATCTATAATGCTGTCGAGGTTTACAAATCGACTGACGGTAAAGAAAAGGAAAAAATCATCTGCGAAGTTGCCTTGCATCTGGGAGACAACAAGGTTCGTTGTATATCCATGGCTCCTACCGATGGTTTGACTCGCGGCATCGAAGCAATCGATACCGGTAATCCTATTTCCATACCGGTAGGTAAGGAAACCCTTGGCAGAGTGATGAACGTGGTTGGCGAACCGGTTGACCATGCAGGTGATATAAAATCAAAACAGAAATCGCCTATTCACCGCCCTGCACCTCTACTGCAAGATCAAAGCGCTAAAGTAGAAATGTTTGAGACAGGACTCAAAGTTATCGACCTGCTCGCTCCTTACAGTAAGGGTGGAAAAACCGGTCTGTTCGGTGGCGCTGGTGTGGGTAAAACCGTTTTGATTATGGAGCTGATCCGTAATATCGCAAGCGAACACGGTGGTATTTCGGTTTTCTCCGGTGTGGGTGAACGTACCCGTGAAGGAAACGATTTGTGGCTCGAAATGAAAGAATCGGGCGTGCTTGAAAAAACTGCTCTGATCTATGGTCAGATGACCGAACCTCCTGGGGCGCGTCTTCGTGTCGGTTTGACAGGCCTGACCGTTGCTGAACATTTCCGTGATGAAATGGGGCAGGACGTACTGCTCTTTATCGATAACATTTTCCGTTTTGTGCAGGCAGGATCTGAGGTATCCGCGTTGCTCGGCCGTATGCCGTCCGCTGTGGGTTACCAGCCAACTCTGGCTACTGAAATGGGTTCGCTTCAGGAACGTATCACATCGACTAAACGGGGGTCTATTACTTCCGTACAGGCTATTTACGTTCCAGCAGACGACTTGACCGACCCGGCTCCGGCAACAACGTTTGCACACCTTGACGCTACGACAGTTCTTTCACGCCGTATCGTGGAGCTCGGTATTTATCCTGCGGTTGATCCGCTCGATTCTACTTCACGTATCCTTGATCCGCGTATTCTTGGTGAACGTCATTATCGCGTTGCTCGTCAGGTTCAGGAAATTTTACAGCGTTATACTGAATTGCAGGACATCATCCGTATTCTCGGTATGGACGAATTGTCCGACGACGATAAAATTATCGTTTCACGTGCACGTAAAGTGCAACGTTTCTTATCTCAACCATTCTTCGTTGCCGAACAGTTTACTGGAATTCCAGGTAAATACGTATCACTCGAAGATACGATTGAAGGTTTTGAACTGCTCGTCAATGGTGAAGTCGACAACCTGCCGGAACAGGCATTTTATATGGTCGGCGGTATTGATGATGTCCGTGAAAAAGCAAAACAGATGGAATCAAAATAATGAGTATGCTTGAACTCGAAATACTTACTCCGGAAAAAACAGTCGTCTCTTTTTCCTGCGAAAAAGTAGTCGGTCATGGTGAAGAAGGTTTTCTTACTGTCCTGCCCGGTCACGCCAAACTGATATCTAATATGCGTATCAGCGAACTGGTGTGCTCAGGAATACAATCTCCTGAAGGAGAACAGGAACCTGTAGGATCATACTTTATTTCCGGCGGTTTTATGAAAGTCGAGAAAAATTCTGTACAAATTTTTACACCTTCTGCCGAACGCGGTGATCAAATAGACGTTGAACGCGCTGAAAATGCAAAAAAACGGGCTTCCGAAGTAAGCCAAAAGGGTTCGGGCGGAATCGACTTCGACCGGGCACAGGCATCACTTCAACGCGCGTTGGTCCGTTTGAGAATCGCTGGGAAATTCGGGAGAAAATCGTCATGACAGATACAAGCAACAATACGCCACAGGAATCTTCGCCATCTGAGGAGCAGACATCAACAACGGATGGACAATCGCAAGACAAGAAACGCCGTGCGAAAGCTTACGAGCGTATCCATAATCTTTTATTTCTGGTAGATATTTTTTATACACTTGCTGCAATCGGAATATTTGTTTTCGCCGGTCCAAACGGTGGTTTTTCAACGCTGCTTGCCGACTGGATTTCAAGCTGGTGCCCGAACTACTGGCTTCAGGTAGCGGTGTATGTTGCTTTTCTTACCACAGGATATATGCTTCTGTTGCTGCCTCTTCAATTCTACAGCGGATATATTCTTGAACACAAATATGAGTTATCCAACGAAAAGGTTGCTTCATGGTTTTTTGACCGAATAAAATCGTATCTGCTAAACCTCGTGTTTATGGCTATTATGGCTGAGGTGTTGTTTTTGTTTTTGAATAAGGCACAGCAATCCTGGTGGCTATGGGTTGGCAGTTTATGGGTATTGTTCGGGATCATTTTAAGCAACGTGTTTCCTGTTGTTATACTACCGCTGTTCTACAAATACAAACCTTTGGAAGATATAGAACTCGCACGTCGATTGATTGCCCTTGCTGAACGTGTTAAGGCAAAAATTCTCGGTGTCTATGAACTGGAATTAAGCGCTAAGACGAAAAAAGCAAACGCAGCTCTGGCAGGACTTGGCAACACAAAACGTATCCTCCTTGGAGATACATTACTACAAAATTTTACTCATGATGAAATTGAAGTGATCCTCGCTCACGAGCTGGGTCATTTCTACTACAAACATATCTGGAAACTGATTTTCTTCGGCGGGGCGATAACCTTTGGCGGTTTATACGCTACAAGCCTGTTGCTGCACAAACTAGTGGCTATTGCAGGCTACGACGGCATAACCGCTATAGCATCGTTTCCCCTGTTCCTTTTGTGTATGTTTGTTTTCGCATTGATTTCCATGCCTATTAACGCCACCTTTTCACGGGTACTTGAACGGCAGGCAGACCTTTTTGCCCTGCGTGAAACCAATGCCCCGAAAGACTTTATCAGCTCTATGAGTAAACTTGCCGATATGAATCTGGCTGATGAAGAGCCGCATCCATTGATAGAATTCATCATGCACGATCATCCAAGCATAGGGCGGCGAATCAAAATGGCTCAACAGTTTATGCAATCAGAAGGATAACATTGCCTGAGGAGGTGCCCCGCGATGTCGTCCGGCACATTATATGTTGTTGCCACACCTATAGGAAACCTTGATGATATCAGTTTTCGCGCATTACAAACCCTTAAATCGGTTGACGTGTGTCTTGCTGAAGATACCCGTCATACAAAAAAACTTTTTGCACATTTTGATATCCCGTTTAACCTGCAAAGCTGTTACCGTTTTAATGAAAAAACACGTATTTCCGGCATTATTGAAATGCTTGAAAATGGTAAATCTATAGCGCTGGTCAGCGACGCCGGTATGCCCGGCATATCCGATCCAGGTGAGCGTGTTATACGCGAAGTAATCGACGCAGGACTTCCGGTAACGGTTATTCCAGGGGCGTGTTCCCCACTGGTTGCTCTCGTTCTCTCCGGTATGCGTATGGATCGGTTCGCATTTGAAGGTTTTTTGCCACGTAAAGGTAATAAGCGAAACAAACTGCTCAGGAAAATAGAGGCAAACGACGCCACATCGATCATTTTTGAATCGGCGTTGCGTATAGAAGCTTTGCTAAAAGACGTACTGAGTGCATGCGGCGATCGTAAAATTTCCTTGTGTCGTGAATTGACTAAACTGTACGAAGATATCCAACGCGGTACCTGCTCGGAACTGATCGAAAAATTATCCGCTGGCGAATTGATGCTTAAAGGTGAGTTTGTAGTAGTTATAGAGGGACAGGAATCATATAAAAAACGACTGCGACACATTCAACAGTAATCACCCTGACTGCAAAAACCTTTGCGTTCGACATGCAATATCTGTACAATAAAAAAATAATCTGAATAGTTGTTGAACCGAAACCGTCAATTATAGGTAGAGCAAATGGTGTCAACACCAAACAATGAATTACCGGAAATACCGGACAACGAACTGGTAGAAAATATCCGGCAAGGTGATGGCGAAGCATTTAGAACACTCGTGATGCGATACGAAAAACGAGTGCTGGCCGTGGCGTATGGTGTTGTCCATAACGAATATGACGCCAGAGATGTGGCGCAAAACGTGTTCCTTAAAATATATAAGTCGCTTGACAAATTCCGCGGTGACTCGCGATTTTATACATGGTTGTACCGCATAACTGTTAATGTAGCTATCGACTTTATGCGGAAGAAAAAACGTAAAATGAGCGTGGAGTTTAATGATGAAGTGAAACTGAATACAGATATACCAATTTCACCGCATAAAAAATCATTACCGCGTGATAAGGCGCTTAACAAGGAACTCTACGAAAAAATGATCGAAGCAATCGATTCGCTTAGCGACGAACACCGGTCGGCACTGGTTTTGCGTGAAATTGAAGATATGTCGTATCAGGAAATTGCCGATACGCTCAAATGCTCTATAGGAACTGTTATGTCACGGTTGTATTATGCCCGAAGAAAAGTGCAGGAGCTGCTCAAACCGTATTTGCGTGGACAGGAGGGGTGATCATGGAACATGATAATGAATATTTTTACGAGTTGATGAGCGCAAGTCTTGACAACGAACTTACCCCGGTTCAACAACAGGAACTGGATGAGTTCCTTGCCTCTAACCCTAACATGCAAGCAGAGTTTGATGAACTTTCACAAGCAGGGTCTCTCATGGGCGATTTTTTCAAAAACGCACAATCCACTATGGAGAACGTTTCCGTGTGGGATTCAATATCCGATCAACTTCCTAAGATAGATACTCCTTCATCAAGGATAGTTGTTCCGTTTTACAAACGCCGTGCCACATGGATATCTTCAGCGCTGGCCGCAAGTGTATTGATTTTTTTTGGATTTTATCTTTTTATTTTTTCCAACACGCAATATAATGAGCCAAATAACACCTGTATTGTCGAATCGGTTGAATCCGAATCATCATCGGTAATGGTTTTTAAAGATACAAATACAAACACGACTATAATCTGGATGTTTTCTTCAGCCCCTTCTGAAGGGAGGACAACTTCATGAAGTATTTTTCTTTGCTGGTGGGATGCGTTGTTGTATGTCTGTTAAATGTGGCGCTTGTACACGATGCCAGCGCACAATCAATCTCGGTAAGTATCAGGACAATCAAAGCATCGAATCAGGGGACCGAGCTGTCGCCTGTACTCAATGACATCAGTTCTCAGCTTAAACGCCTTAATTATTCTTCGTATACTATACTCAAACAAGCATCTCAACAAGGACAACAGGGACAAACCGTGTCATTTTCTCTGCCTGACGGTGACCAGATGATGGTGCAGATAACCGGCATCGACGGATCATACGTTAATCTGCAAGTGACAATAAAGGGCGCCGGGCTTAAAACCAATTTTCGTATTGTCAACGGTGGTACGGTTATCATAGGCGGTAATCAGTATCAGGACGGCGTTATGGTGATTGCCCTATCGGCTGCGTTTTAAGCGGATTCTTTTCATATTTTCTTGCCAGGTAATTGTGTTTCACCTATGATTGCATAAGGGTTCCACCATCACAGGGAGGTTTTCCGTTATGAGACGATACTGTATGATATGGTTAATCTTTTCAATACTGGCAACGACCCAATTTGTACAAGGAGAGGATACCCCCATGAACGCAGAACAGTATAGCGATCAGGAAAAACAGTATTTGATCGATCTGGCACGGTCTTCGTTGTACTGCTACTTACACGACAAATCAATGCCAAAAATAGATGAATCCTCATTGCCGGAACGATTCAAAGAAAAACGCGGCTGCTTTGTTACTCTTAACGCTAAATCGCAAGGATTGCGAGGATGTATCGGATATATCCTGCCAGTTAACCGTTTGATCGACAATGTACGCGACAGAGCGGTCGACGCGGCAATACATGACCCAAGGTTTCGTCCGGTCACTTTCAATGAATTAGAAAATATAAAAATAGAAATCAGTATCCTTACCGTACCCAAAGAATTGCAGGTAGATTCAGCCGAAGAGCTGCTCGACGCGCTGGAACCTATGCGCCACGGAGTGGTACTGCAGACTCCGTACGGATCATCGACCTACCTTCCGCAGGTATGGGAACAGTTACCGGATAAAGAATTGTTTTTAAGCAGTTTATGCGCCAAACACGGTGCCCCCCGAGACGCGTGGCGTCAGACATCACGTATAACGGTATCGGTCTACGAAGCAATTGTATTTCATGAAGATACGTACGGACGCATAATCGTGCCAAATAGCGGCGCGGTTGTCGCCGATGGCGGTGCTACAATCATAGGCAAGGTCTTATGGGGATCTCAGGATATGACACCTGAAACGGTACAACAGGGAACAGAATTAAATCCGCTAACAATTTTAAACCCTGCATCCGATATAATAATCAAAGAATGATTGCATTACCCGATGAGATAAACCGGTCGCCTAACTTTAATGATTGAGGGATATATGAAACGAACCTGTTGTTTTGCCATTCTATTATGTATCATGATGCCTGTAACCGTTTCTGTTGGAACATTAAGCCCTGTCGACGGGCACTGCATTTTTACCGGCACATATCTTACCAAAGAATTAGAAACCGGCCGCATGCGAGAACAGATAAACGCTTCCTTTTTTGATACTTCTGAAGGATTTATGCTCACAACTTATAATACAAAAGAAGGCAAAGAAAAACGACTCTCATGCATGATTGATAAAAACAGTATGCAACTTAGCTGGGTGCACCAAGAACGTACCGAAAACGATCATATTTATCAATCTGCCGATCTTAAAATGAGTTCTCAAGGCGTGCAACTATCCGTTACCGGCGAAGATGCCGGTGAAAATTTTTTAAAGTTTGAAGATGACACACTCTACACCCTGCCCGACACCCTGCATACCTTGCTGGGATTACGCCAGATCGAAAAAGGAACTGAGCAAAAAGTCTGTGTCGTAGGCTGGAACGGCAAACATCTTACTTTCGTTGCCCGTGGCGAAGGTGTAATTACGGTTGACGGACAACGGTATAGAATGGTTTCTCTCAATCCGCAATTACCTCTGGGGGTACACAAAGTACTTAACTGGAATAATGTTTTCCTTTTCATCGATGAAGACCCTCATTTTATGGCTGTATTTAAAGGCAAACAAGGACCATTCGCTGATCCGATAGTCATGTGGCTTGAAGGAGAGGAGCAATTGGCATTCAGCCCGTTGCCAGAATAATTTTGTTGCCCGTTAAATGACTTTTCTGAATATGTTAGACTAAACCTTTATATGCCAGGAGACAATCACATTGATCTGGAAATTATTCGGAATTTGCGCCGCTGGACTCACTATGTTTGGATTTGTACCGCAGGTAGTGAAAATGATGCAGACCAAATCGGTGCATGATGTGAGTTTGCTAACTTTATTTCAGTTCTTCATCGGAGTATCTTGCTGGATGGTATATGGAATTCATCTGCACGACACGATTATCATTGTTGCCAATGCGGTTACATGGTTAACCCTGTTTGTTGCACTTCTGCTGCATCGTATATATACACGCCGTGAAAAACAATCTCTCGCACCACAGGATATGAATGTATCAGAAATACTGGAAAAACGTTAATTTCTTAACTATTTCAGATATCGTTGGTCGGTAAACTTTTGTATATACTTTATATCTCTACGATTCCGCCATTGATCGTATTCTTTGAAACCATCTTCTCCATATCTATCATATAACTTTTTCGACTTACGCGCTTTTGCTTGAGCCTCTTGAAAAAATTCCTGTGACTCTTTGACTGATGGATACCATCCCGCAATACATATCATTATCGCGATACACACCATGGTTTTGGTTATTTCACAGCGATGTTCTCTAATCGCGTATATCAATCCGGTAGCACCAATCATAAAAAAAATAGCCAGCGGTAATCGGTATCGACCTACAATAAAGACAGCCATCGTCCCAACGGCAAAAATACCTATCGCTGTTAACAACCAAGGCTTATACTTTATCTGTGTTGAAATGAAACCGAGTACTCCCAGAATAACCAATAGCGTAAAATTGTAGGGAAAATTTATTATGGCAAACAAACTATAATCATGTTTAAATTGCTCAAAACAATAATTATTTGGTATCTCCTGATAATGAACGAGTAAAATCATCTTTTTTACATAGAGCCACAACGCCTGCAACGGATGAGCTATAAGATATTTTCTCGCCTTTTGTTTCCAGTATGCGTTAACCTGACGCGCCGACATTTTTTTCCCGGTTTGTTCCTGTGCAACCCTTGCAGCATCAAAGAAATGTCCGAATGACGATGTACGAACTCCTTTGACATAATTATAAATCCCCGTGGCGTATTCATTATTTCCAATATATGCGTGAATACCAGATATCGGCGTTAACAATACAGGTTCCCCTGCAACAAAATAATTTCGCAGGCTAAACGGTATGATACAAACAACCACCGCCGCAAAAAATATAGATACCGACCGCCACGCCCCTCTTTTATATATTACCAGCATGATCAGCGGAATCAATAGCGCTACCGTTCCACGCATGTGAATCATACATCCGGTTAAAACCCCAATCACAAGAGGTAGATAAATCTTTCCTGAATCAATAAAACGCAATATCCAATAGATGGTTATCACCAAGAGCGCGACTGTAACGATATCTTTTACCGGAATAACACTGTAAAAGATAAATGGCGGATATAACGCATACAGATACATCCCCATCCTACCGGCTTGATTGTCTACCAATATAGCTACTATTTTTTTAAAAACGAATATGGATACAAAAAATATCAAACATTGTAACACGACTAATACCCGAAACATGATTACGCTGTTGGGAGTCAACAAATCAATACAATACATGAAATACCCATATAAAGGGGAAAAGAAATAGACGGGAAACCCTTTTAGGAACAATCCTTTGACCGAGATAATCTTTGCCATCATCGCATACATATGGGGATCACTCTCTTCCGGCGGTATGATTATCTGCGGGATCGTGGTTATGGAATATATGCAATAGGCGCTATAGATCACACCAAGTATAATCAGATCCAACACTGCTGGCGGAATTCTCCGGTATTGGCGGACTATTGAATTAATCATCAAACGCACTATTATCCTCCTGTGCATGATACGGTTTAGCAACATCCACATAAATCGGAAAATGTTCTTATTTTGCGACAAAATATCTTTTCACATAACTATAGACAACAGATACAAGATAACCGCCAAATATTGCATATACCGGAAGAAGTGGAATCCGGTGACGGTCGCCCATAAAAAAGAAAAATGCGCTTGCAAACATGTATCCAGCCAGATATCCATAGATAACAGCAAACCTTTTGCGCTTCTTTCCCAAGATACTTGCCAAAAGACCTCCTCCAAACATAAGCATAATCCAAGGTGTATATGCAAGCATGGGGATGGAACAATTGGTGAACTTTTTAATTTTTGTTCGCGCACTGTGTTTATAAAGCTGCTGCCATATTTTTTTCAGGTATAATTGCACCGCCCGAAACGGATGCGAGGTTACAAAATGGGTGACCACTGCGCCATACCCACGATCCTTGATAATCTCTTTTTCCTCAGGAGTAAACCGTTTTGTCTCAGGCAGAAATAAACCGTTGGCATTTTCGCAAAATCCCATGGCAAAATTTAAACCACCGTTTGTAGAAATAAAGGTCGGTTTACCTTTAAGCATACTGTTGCGTATAGACCACGGCATAAGGACTATAAGCAATGCTATAGTCATTACAGCCACTTTAACCATCGTTGTGCGATTGAATTTATGATACCACAACAACCCCAATATAATACACGGATACGACAACAGGTAAATAGGACGAACAAGCGTTGCACAGCCTCCAATCAAACCTATACATACAGGATATACCCACTTCCAACATCTGCCCCGATTATCATATCGTGAAAAATTGATAAGCATATAGATCAAAATACTGATAAAAAACATAAAAAGAATTTCGGAGTAATATAACAATGGAAACACCACAGCATCAAAGTATAATGCACTTATCAACGCAGCAGTTAATCCTGCCGACTTGCCGGCAATATGACGGGCAATCAAATAAGAAAACAAGATGCTCACTACCGATAAAAGCACCTGGATAACCCTGACTGTATAATAATTTTTTCCAAATATAAAATAGACCGCTATTAAAAAAAATGGGTATCCAGGTGGACGCCAGGCATCGGGTTGTCCGGGTTTATAGCCGTAACCGTTGCCTTCTATAACATTGGTGGCAATCCAGTCATATCTAACACCATCCCATCCAAGTAATTCCTCATTACCAAATCCTATTCCTTTTCCCGGAAAAAACAACTTTTTTTCATAGTCGTTCGCATTTATGTAATACATACGAAGATAACAACCCACTATCATAATGAGTCCCAGTATTATAATATGCCAGGGAAATCTTTTGTGGGTTATCTTTTCTCGTGGCTCCGCCTGCTGGTTTCTTATATTGGGTTTAGCTGCTTCTTTCTTAAGTCTTGATTTTTTTCCCATTGTATATCCTTTGTTCGCATCTTACTCATAATGTAATATATATACTATAGCGTTGCCCATGTCAACAAACACATCTCTTTCACTGCAGCTTAGTATTACTGATAATTTATTCTTTTTGACATATATTTTTTTTTGCGATCTATTTTTAACACTATATTTTTAAATTTTAAATTTCGTTTAATTTCGCCATAATTTCCATTTTATGTTATTATTATGTGAATTTTTTAACTTTACATTATATTTTTTTGGTTTTCATGTCGATTATTCCATAAAAATCGTCGTCTTCATACTGCTATCACTTTGCTAGTCTTTGCTATATAGTGTTTTTATAATATATGTGTGATAAAAAAATTATTTTATTCGTATTTATTCACTTGACATCCATTTAGAGTAATAGTATTCTATGACTTACATATTACCTATCATAGGTTCTTACAGCTTAAAAGCTTATACCATAGCATCATTAACACAGTCCGTGTAACTAAATGTAGCTTACACATAAGCGATTCAACCAAAAGGTTAATCGAACCAAGGAAAGGAGATGTGACAATGGATGTAAGAATCAAAAAAGACACTGAGGCGATGAGCCTTGCTGCAGCACAAATCTTTGCTGAAGTAATACGCAACAAACCCAATTGCGTATTAGGGCTCGCAACCGGTGGTACCCCGGTAAAGATGTATTCCGAACTTATCAAAATGCACAAAAATGAAGGCCTTGACTTCTCAAGAGTGATTACCTTCAACCTCGATGAGTACCTTGGACTTCCTGGCGAACACGACCAAAGCTATCGTTATTTCATGAACGACAACTTGTTCAACCACATCAACATCAAAAAAGAAAACACGTTCGTGCTCAACGGTATGGCAGCTGACCCGCAAATGTATTGCGATGGTTACGAACTGCTTATTAAATCCCTGGGTGGCATTGACATACAGTTACTTGGTATCGGCGGTAATGGCCATATAGCGTTTAACGAACCTGGTTCACCGCGTAATTCACGTACCCGTATCGTCGACTTGACTCAAGAAACTATCGCCGCTAACTCCGACGGACGTTTCTTCAAAGATCCTAAAGATGTACCTACTCAGGCATTGTCTATGGGTGTAGGAACTATCATGGACGCAAAACAAGTTGTTCTGATCGCCAACAAAACAAGCAAAGCCGACGCTGTAGTAAAAACAGTGGAAGGCCCGGTTTCTGAAGCGGTTCCAGCATCATTCCTGCAGGAACATCCTAATTCAATCATCATCGTTGATGAAGATGCTGCTTCAAAACTCGAAAAACAGTATGCATAATATTAGTTTTACTGATTTGTGCACTACTAAGATATGATCTTTCAATTGTCCTCCGGGTACGTGTATATTCGGAGGACAATTTTTTACCACCCGAATTTCGTAGACTACAGTTAATTCATGGAGGATACTATGGTTGAATGTATCGATCAATGCAACATAATCGGCCTTGTAGAACATGCGTTGGCCGAATCGTCGGTTATCAAAGCCGCTAAAGACAATGCCACACCGATCAAAGGCCGAAAACTTACCGACGCAGAAATTAATCAACTCAAACAAAACGGTAACTTTTCTACCGATTGGAGCAAAATTACCGTTGCCAACGATTTTATCGCGGATAATATCTGGGGCTGTTACCTGCACGGTACATTATATATTGGCAAACAAAGCGGATACGCAAATGCTAACGATGATAGCGTCTGGTACGGGCTTGCCAACGCAAACCTGTTCAACAGCGAAATTATGGACAACGTAACTATCGTTGAAGCAAAAGAAATATCCGGATATCGTATCCACAGCGGCGCGGTTATTAAAAATATCGGATCGCTGATTATGGAAGGCACTTCCAGTTTCGGTATCGGCGTTGAACTGCCAATAGCCATTGAAACAGGCGGTCGTGAAGTGTTTACTTATCCTGAAATCACTGTCGATATCGCAGCTAAAATCGCTACTTCCCGTTCCGACAAAGACCTGATTTCAAAGTATAATAACCTGATTGACAAATATGTCGAACTGGCATCGTCAACACGCGGTACCGTCGAAAAGAATGCGGTTATTAAAAACTGCCCGAAAATCGTCAATACGTACGTCGGCGAAGGCGCTCATCTTGATAACGCTCTGGCAATCAAGAATGTAACTATTTACAGCCTGACTGATGAATCAACTGAAATTTCTGACGGCGCATACGTCAACAAATCTATCATACAGTGGGGTTGTGAAGTTACCTCTATGGGTATTGTCGACAAATCAGTTATGACAGAACATTCTCATGTGGAACGTCATGGCAAAGTAACCGAGTCTCTGCTCGGAGCAAATACAGGTATAGCCGAAGGTGAAGTAACTGCATGTCTGGTCGGTCCCTTTGTAGGATTCCATCATCAGTCATTGCTGATTGCCGCATACTGGCCTGAAGGTAAAGGTAACGTAGGATACGGCGCAAACGTCGGATCAAACCACACTTCAAAAGCTCCCGATCAGGAACTGTGGGCTGGCGAAGGATTGTTCTATGGTTTGAGCGTCAACATCAAGTTCCCTTCAGATTACAGCCGTGCTCCTTACACCATCATCGCCACTGGTGTTAGCGCATTACCTCAGAAAATGGAATTCCCATTTTCTTTGATGAATACTCCAGCAGCTGTGACAACTGGTCTATCACCTGCTTACAACGAATTGATGCCGGGCTGGGTATTGTCTGACAACATCTACGTCATTAAGCGTAACGAAGGCAAATACATGAAACGCAACAAAGCCAAACGCTCTAAACTGGTTCTCGAAGTTTTCAGACCGGATATCGTTGATCTGATGAAAGACGCTAGAAGCCGCCTTAACGTCAGCGAAATCAAAGATATCTACACCAGCAGAGATGTCAAAGGGCTTGGCAAAAGCTATATGAGCGAAAAAAGCCGTCAAAACGGTATCAACGCTTATACTTTCTACCTCAAATACTACGGGTTGACCGGTTTGTACCGCGCTGCCTGTAAATTGACAGACGAAGGCAAACAAAGCCAGATTGCGTCTCTCATTGAAACAAAAACCGATTGTCCACGCTGGGAACACGAACGCGCTGTATTGCTTGAAGAACTGCCCGGCAAATCGGTTGCTGAATGCCTGAACCTGTTGTCGGAGATGGAACAAACCATCGCCGAATCAGTACAGGAATCAAAAGAAAAAGACGACAAACGCGGATCGCGGATCATACCTGATTACGCCGAAGCGCATAAACCGGCAGCTCAAGACGGATTCGTCAAAGAAACATGGACGAAAACCAAAGAACTGCAGGAAAAAATCAGTCAAATCGTTAAATCGTTATAATTTGTAGCAAAATGACGATTACTTTATACGGGGAGTCGGTTTTATCCGGCTTCCCGTTTTTAAACTTGTGTTCTGATTAATCTTTTGCTACCTTTTGTGTATCTAACAGAAAAATCATGTAAACTCTTGGCAACTATAGTATTGATATATACCCTTTGAGGAGTCCCTATGCAGTCTGAAAGCCAGAATCCATTAAAGCTTGATGAAAAACCTATTATATATTGCGATTTTGATGGGACTATTACCCTCAAAGATACACTGGTGCATATTCTCGATACCTTCGGTTCACCCGACTGGCGCGACATTGAACTACGGGTCAAAAGCGGTGAAATCGGATGTGCCACATCACTGGTCGAAGAATTCAATACTTTTCATGGATCATGGGAAGATGTCCAGCACTCGCTTCTCAACAATATAAATATCGATACAACCTTTTTGACGTTTCTATCTTTTTGCCGAGAAAATGATATCGAGTTTATCGTGCTCAGCGGTGGATTCAGCCGTTTTATCGATCTGATTTTTTCTAAAGAAGGAGTTGACGGCGTTCAGTATTTTTCCAACGAAATTTTTTTTAACGGCAATAAAGCTGAACTTAATTATCCCTATTTTAATCAGGAATGCGGTAGCTGCGGACACTGCAAATCCAGCCATGTCAGGTTATCAAAACACAAAAGATTTTTCCCGATAATTTACATTGGTGACGGCACCACCGACCGTTGCCCTGTCAAAGAAGCCGATCTGGTATTCGCAAAAGACAGCCTTGCACGCTATTGCACCAGAAACGATATATCATTTATTGAGTGGAAAACTTTCGGCGATATCCAAAACTACCTGTCAAAACATCTTGTAAAGCAGGATGTTTAAATTTTTATAATTTTATAACACTATTCAATCATCGTTCCATTGATAACATCAAAACCTGCGGTCTGGGCAATAAGATTATTGACATACGCATTGGTAACGGCAATTCCGTTTGATTTACACAATGCAACAAGACGCTCTATGCGTCTTCGAACAACATCTTTCGGTGGGCATTGTACTTCGCCATCACCCTGACGCACTACCGGAGAACCGGACAGAGGTATAAACGGATTTATCTGCGCCATTTTGGGAATTATCGAAGCATTATCACACATAAATTCGCAGGTAGCATCAAAATCAGCTTCGGTTTCTCCGGGAAACCCTGCGATCATGCTCACTTCAAAATGCAACCCAGCTTCCCTACACGTGGCAAAACTTTTTTGCGCATCCTTTGTGGAAAAACCTTTTTTCATGATCGATAAAATGCGATCACAGCCGCTCTCAAGCCCTACAAACAAATTGTAACAACCCGCGGGTTTCATCTTATGATAAACACGCTCAGGCATATCTGATCTGATTAAGAGTTGTCCTTCCCACTTCATAGGCAGACGGCTATCGATCAAAAGATCAAGAAACCTCTCGAACAGCACTATATTCCCATTGATTAACGAATCGTAGAAAATTACATGTTGAATTCCCTGCCGCTCATACAAATCCCGTAATTCGGACACCATCAATTCCGGGGATTTCTGGCGGTATCTCTTACTCAGAGTATGTTCCACACAAAACGCGCAACGCCGAACACAGCCTCTGCTCATCCATACAGGACGTGTACGAGGATAACGATAAGCACGTGGATATATCTGAGTATAATCAGGAGCTGGTAAGCTATCCGCATCTGACTCTTTAAAGTCATTTTTATTTACATTATTAGTTTCTTTTTTTGTCAAATATCTTAACATTTTATACTCGCCTTCACCAGCAATACAATGGTCGGCATAAATAAATTTATCGGTTTTTGATAAATTTTTTTCGAGGCTGGAAAGGGTAACTGAAGGGCCTCCTGCGATGATTCGTTTCAGAGGGGCATTTTCTCTGACATATTTTGCCAGTTTATGTGAAAACTTTTCAGCACTGTGCCATATAGATAACCCAATCGTTTGCGCAGGATGATCTATAATCGCACGCAGGATATTTTGAAACTCACCTTTGTACCTGAGCATCAAATGATCCCACAAGGCATCCGACAACATCGGATAAACCGGCAACTCCCATAAACGTTTAAGCTCATCATTTACAAATGAATAGCAATAGTTATTCATATCGAGAACATCAGTATGTATCCCATTGCTATCAAGGTAAGATTTAAGACAGGCTTCCCCAAGGGGCGGAAGCCGCGGCCAACGGCGCGGGCAGGTTATTAGTAACAATTGTGTGTTACGCTCCATAACATTCCTTAATTTCTTATAATCCATGTTACAAAAATCTTTACAGTACCGTTTAAATGCCATAGTATAGCATAGTGTTATTGTTCGTTTGGAACTATTTTCTCAGCAATCCGGCATATTATTGCTCATCCCACAACAGTCTGGCTTCTTATCGATACACTTACTTTTTATTTTGTAAGCTATGTTAAAATTTGTTTTCAGCTCGAACCCAAACCACTTTCCGGTAGACCGGTTATTGGACGCAACATCATGGATGGCACACTATTTGCGCATTCAGCTGTTTTGTATGAATAACTCATGCTGAACAGTAGTCATAGAAAAGAAAGGGTTGTATCCGATGAAGACGTTCCATATTCCAATACCGTACACACACTATAAAATCACTGCATGGGGACTGGCATTGATTTTGAGTATCTGTACCGTTGCGGCGTTAGCTCAAATGACCCGTGATCAGGTGACAAAATCTCGCCGTTTAAATCAACCTCGTCTGGAAATATATAGTGATCATTCCGTTACACACGGTATTTTATACGTTACAGGAATCGGGAAAGCAAGAGCACAGTCAAACGGTGAAGCCCAGCAACGATTAATGGCGCTTCGTGCCGCCCGCGTTGACGGATACCGCAACCTTATGCGTACCTTACACCCTTCAAACAAAACTGTTCGCACAGGGTTGGAACGTATCAATGGGTTTCTGGAAGGCGCAACTCTCTTTGACCAGCAGTATCACCGTCAAAGCGGCACAGCTGAAGCAACAGTCGCTTATTTTTATCAAATGAACGACGCTGATATACACTACTTTGAACAACAGGGAATTACCCCATCAGCAATTACACAGGAAGAATATACACAACGTAATAAACAAGCAAAAACCATCGACCAATTGGAATGGATGCAATGGCAAAAAAAATAAGCCACACCATGAGGAGGTGCATTATGAAACGAACACAATTTATCGCATCGCTGGCTGTTATCGCAGTTGCACTGACAACATACACACCTGCGGCATTCAGCGAAACAAAAGCACAGAAAATGCTCAAAGCAAAACGAGGCGCTCAGGTTGACGCCTACCGCAAACTCAGTGAAATGATCAAAGGGTTACAACTGTCATCAACCACCTACGTACGCGATTTTGTCACTGAAAGCGACGAAATCCGTACCCGTTTCGACGATTTCATCAAAGGCGCGAAAGTACTCGGACAACCCCGCTTCATAGAAGAAGCAGATGGATCGCTTACAGCTGAAGTTGATGTACAGGTCACCTTGCAGCAGGTACTCCAGGGACTGGCTGAAATCAGCTATAACCGCGGTCCTGACAAACCACCGCTAGATTTGACCTACATGAAAGAACATACACGCAAAAAAGAGTTCATCGCTACCGGTACTTCAAACACCGGACGAAACGCTCCTCCTCCGGGTATGGGGCCAGCAGGTGCTCCGATGGAAGGCGCGGGACGCTATGGTGCTCACCGTCAGTCACCAACTGTAGGTATCCCCGGCTGGGAAAACGTAACCGGACAAGGCAGGCTAAAAGCAGAACGTGCAGCCCTTACCGACGCACGCCGCAACTTGCTTGAAACCGTTGAAGGATTACAAATCACCGGTAACACATATGTTCGCGATTTTGTTACTGAAAGCGATGAAATCCGTACCGCTGTTCAGGGATTTATCAAAGGCGTAAAACAAATCAGCCCGTACCGTTATTATGAAGATGCCATCGTCGAAGTTGACGTTCAGGTGACTATACAGGATGTCATCAAGGAACTCACCACCATCCAACAACATTACCAGCAAAAAGGGTTTCTATGGCAACGAGACGTTTTCCGTAACGTACAGTTTGAACAAATTACCGGCTGGACAGATAAAAAAGTCATCGTGGCCACAGGTACGGGTACCGTCCATGAAATGGACTTTTTTGACGGACCTGCTCCTACACCCGGTGCAGGATACATAGAACCTGCACCACAGTTTACAGGACAGGTTGTCACAGCGACTGGTGTGGGTATCCCGGCAGCTGGCGACACAGGACCTTCAGCACGTGTTCGTGCGGAACGCGCGGCAGAAATGGACGCTCGCCGTAACCTCGTAGAACAGCTTTACGGCGTCCAGATAGATTCAACCACAACCGTACGTGATTACGTTCTTCAAAACGATCAGGTAAACGCTAATGTAGCCGCTTTTATCGCAGGTGCACGACGGGTCGGCGAACCGGTCTATAACGAAGACGGCAGTGTTGAAGTTACGCTCGAAATACCGCTCGATGGTATCCTTGGTGCTATAGGAAGAGAATAATAAATTCGGATATACCGAATAAACAACATACATAACTAAGGAGATTGTTCTATGAAAACCTCAGCTATTCTCGCGGCTATCGCGCTGGCTTTGTTCCTTGCAGTACTTGCAGGAGGATGTACGTATCACGAACATTACTATATGGGACAACCGGTATCGAAATCATACGGTAATTAATGAATAGATAACCCTGCGCCGCGTCATAATCGGTGTAGACATTGATATAAAGGAGACTCAATCATGAAATCATCATTGTTTATAATATGCGCAGCAGCTCTTCTGGCAGTAACTATTGCCGGATGTACATATCACGAACATTACTACGGCGAAGAACGCATGATCGACGAAGGCGTTGTTGTTCGTGAAGGCTATATTGTAGAATAACTTATAGGCACGGAGGTTTACGATGAATACTATATTTCGGTCAGCATCAACAGCAATACTCAGCATTATTTGTGCGGCATATATAACCGGATGTACATATCACACCTACTATGGTGACGAAGGAGTACCTCCGGGCGATTACGAACTCAAAAGCAGTACACCTGTTTCAAAAGAAAAAGTAGTGGAGCGCCATTATGTGGTGGAATAAACCTATAACAACTTTATTCATCGGCTTGACCGTCCTGATAATCGCGGCAGCAACAACTGACACTCGCGCTCAGGATGTCCCGATGAAAACTATAGAAGCCGAAGGCGTAGCGGCAATTACCGGTGACGGCCCAGACGCAGTGCTAAATGCCCGCGACGAAGCCCTCAAACGTGCCCTGCGCCGTGCTGTAGAGCAGGGAGTCGGTGCCCTCATCGACTCCGAATCCATGGCGCAAAATTTTCAACTGCTCAACGATGAGATTTATTCGCAGGTCAAAGGATATGTCAGCGAGTATGACATTATTGCCGATAACGGCGGGAAAGACGGAATATACCGCGTGACAGTAGCTGCTACCGTAGTCCTCGCCCAGTTGCGTAAAGACCTCAAAGCGCTCAACATCATCAAACATGAAAAAGGCAACCCTCGCATAATGATTCTTTTTAGCGAAGTAATGGACGGTTTGCCTATATCCGGCGCAGTCGCCGCCACCAAAATGGAACAAATATTTCTGAAGCATGGTTTTCCGGTGGTAGACAAAGCGCAGATGATGGCTATTCAGGAACGCGACGCGACACTCAGCTATGCCGATCCGCAGAAAGCTGCCGCACTCGGCAGACGGTTCGGCGCTGAAGTAGTTATTGTGGGACAGGCATCGGCCGATCTGGTCGATTCCAGCCAGCCGTACGGTGTATCGGTTTTTTATTATCAATCTCAGATATCCGCCAAGGCAATCAAAGTCGATACTGCCATGGTTATGGCGGCTGGCAGTGCGGAAAGCGATTGGCGCAAACCAGGCCAGGGTCAAGGGTCAGGACGTATGGAAGCCGCTAAAGAGTCGCTTGCCGCGGCTGGTGAAACACTTGCTGATAACATGATGAATCAAATTCTTGAACAATGGCGATCTGAAGTATATAATACCGTCATGATCCAGATTGTGGCTGAAAATGTCAGCGGGTTACGCCGCAAGGCATTCAAGAATGAACTTCAGGCTATTCGAGGGGTCGAATCGGTTAACGAACGCTCGTTCATTAACAATGTACTCATTATGGATGTCGAAGTAGAAGGATCTATATGGAGTACTTTCTCTGACCGTATCGAAGATTTCAAATCGGTAGGCGTTACCCTGACAGGAAAAACCGACAATAGGATCGATATAGAACTTTTTGACCTGCAACAATAATGCAAAACAGGAGAGCAGTATGAAGCGAACTACATGGATGTACGCGCTGGTAATCGTATCAGCGTTGGCCGCACAACAGGTAATGGGTGCACAGGCTCTTAAAAAACTGGTAGCTGTTGAACAATTCGAAAACAAAGCCGGAGCGGCAAGCCATTTTAACCTGGGCACAGGTATGGCTGACATGCTTACCGATGCACTAATCCAATCGGGTAATTTTATCGTACTCGAACGTCAGGCTGTAGAATCGGTACTGGCAGAACAGGATTTCGCTGCAAGCGGAAGGACAACTCAGGCAGGCGCAACAGCACAAATAGGTAAGATGCCTCCAGCCCAAGTACTGATCCGCGGTGCTGTGACTGAATTCCAGGAAGATACAGGCGGCGGCGGGCAAGGTTTGAATATCAAAGGATTCAACGTAGGTATGAAACGAGGTCGCTCGCACGTGGCAATTATCATTCGCTTAATCGATACATCAACCGGTGAAGTAATCGATTCACAACGAGTCGAAGGTGATATCGAAGAAGGCGGGCTCGGATTGGGATACTCAGGCGGTGATTTCGGGTTCGGAACTTCAGGCTTTGATAAAACACCTATGGGCAAAGCAACACAAATAGCAATCGACCGTGCGGTTCAATATGTCACCAACCGCATGATGAGTATTCCATGGGAAGGCAAAGTTGTCACCGTGAGCAACGGTATGATTATTGTCAACAGTGGCTCCAATGCAGGTGTTCAGGTTGGTGATCGTTTTAGCATTTTACGCAAAGGTGAAGAATTTATCGATCCCGATACCGGTATGTCGCTTGGCGCAGAAACAAGCAAAATTGGTGAAGTTGAAATTGTATCTGTACAGGAAAAATATTCAAAAGCAACACCTATTTCAGGATCAGGCTTTGCCGCAAAAGATGTTGTGCGCGATATTCAGTAATCTAAGGGGGGATCAGCAGTGCGTTCGTTTTTACTTAGTTCGGTTGTGCTCATTACAAGTGTTATTTCTTTATCAGGCTGTATAGAACAAACCCAATACGCTAATCTGACAGCAGAACAGCCATTAGACTCTACCTTGCCTCCTGTTGGGCTAAAAAAACTGGTGGCTGTGGAAACATTTGAAAATAAAGCCGGTTTCGTTAGCGAAGTCGATTTGGGTAACGGTATGGCAGATATGTTGACCGACTCGCTTATCCAGTCGGGATATTTTAATGTCATGGAACGCCAGGCCGTACAGTCGGTACTGACAGAACAGGATTTTGCCGCAAGCGGCAGGACTGTCCAGGCAGGAAGCACTGCGCAAATCGGTAAAGTATTGCCTGTTCAACTTCTGATTCGCGGATCAGTAACAGAATACGCTACGCAAACAACCGGCGGCGATCAGGGACTCAACATACACGGCGTGACGGTAAATATGCAACGCAGTACCGCTCATGTAGCGGTCATCATCCGCCTGATCGATACAACCACCGGGCAAGTAATCGATTCACAACGAGTTGAAGGTGAAGCAAATTCAGGCGGGCTTGGATTCGGATACGCTGACAGCGATTTCGACTTTTTCCAGTCCGGTTACTCTAAAACACCAATCGGCGAAGCGACACAAATTGCCATCGACCGGGCAGTTGAGTATATCATACGCCGTATGTGTTCTATCCCCTGGGAAGGCAAAGTGGTAACGGTTCGTGACAATGAAGTGATTATCAATGCCGGCTCCAATGCTGGTATCAAACCGGGCGATCGGTTTTCCGTGTTTCATCAGGGACAGGAATTCGTCGATCCTGATACCGGAGTGTCGCTGGGTTCTGAGCTGAGCAGAATCGGTGAAATCGAAGCTATCAACGTGCAGGATAAATATACCAAAGCTGTACCGGTAACCGGCAGTGGGTTTGCCGCAAAAGATGTGGTGCGGTTTGAACAACAAACCGATACATCGACGGTTATAGATCAACAAATATAGTTACCTTTGATAACGAGAACATACAAGGAGATTTTTTCAATGAGAACAATTGGCATAGTAATGCTATGTGTGTCTTTTGCAGCACTTATCACATTAACATGCGGATGTGAAAATCCAAATCAGGCTGCACGCAGTGCGGGACAACCGGTCGGCGGTGTTTTGAGTATACCTCAGTCAGTCACCGAAGGTGTTGCTCAGGGATATGCCGGTGGAGATCGCAACGAAAATCCATACGGCCGTTAATTTTTTAAATGGGATAGATATGTCAGCATATCTATCCCTCACCCAACCTGTCTATTTTGATATTCGTTTTATTCAGAAAAACATCCGCTACTTCATGCAACTCTTTTTCAAAATTATTATTTTTCCTAAGGATCACAAATACTAAAAAAACTGAATACAGAAATATATTATCTTTAAGAAAGATTTTCTAACATGATTTCTTTCTTGCAAAAAAAGTTAATAATGCTGTCATGAAAATAATGATTGTTGCTGGTTCAGGTATAGCTGTTGCTGTATTTAATGTATTGTTGTATAACATTAAAACTTCAGTATCATCAAGAGCGGTATCATAGAGCATAACTTCATCCATCCAACCTCTATATTGATATGCACTATCGCCATCACCTGTTAGGCTACCAATATAAAGCGGAGCGACTGTGGAATTAATTATTCCAGATGCTACTGGTGATGCTTTTAAAACACCGTTTCTATAAATTTTAACATATTGATTATCGTAAGTTACAACAAGATGTTGCCATTCATCAGTAACAAAATCAGCGTCATGGTATTGATAAAATATTTTACTGGAATTGCTCTTATACATAATCGGACCTATTGTTTGAGAACTAGTAATATATAAACCATAGCTATCTCCAATTGCAGTATAATATCGTCCGAGTAAGGAGCCATAAGAAGCGGCGGGAAGAACAGGTTTAATCCACATAGAAAAAGTATAACTGGTTGTGAAATTCAAATCCGGTTGATAACCTACGATAAATTCATTGCTACTGTTACCGTCAAAATAAATTGATGTACCTAATCGCTCAAGTCCTCCAGCAGAGTTATCTTCCTGATAAAAAATATTACCTTGTGTAGAACCAGTGTGTCCGTTACCTGTCGCATCGGTTCCATCACCCTCAAATTGCCAATAGGCTATCAAATTCGCGTATGTTGCTGTTTGAGATAATAAAATCCATAAGAAAATAAGTAATGATATAAAAGATTTTTTCATTGTAAACAATCTCCATTTAATTTTTATAGAAAGAAACTCCACACCATTACTGATGACGTGGTATCCTATTCCTCAAGCTTTACTTCCTTCACTTGCATTTTTACATACCCGCAAAGGGCTTTTTGTGTCTCCAATTTACATTTTGCTGTTTTCGATGGGGTTAATCCAAACGCTGACTGTGCATTGATCATAAAAATCAAGGCTGTCACTGTCAGCTACCGTCATATTGGCTCCCGATCCATCCACATATAACGATGACCCGAATTCAGCAGATTGCTGTGCATACGTCGCAGTGCCAACAAGAATACCGTCATTACTGTTACCTGAAGAATCCACAGCGGAATTCTCAAACGACCAGGAACCAAGAAGTAACGCAATTGAAGGGTTGTGTTACAGAAAAACACTACTAAACATAACCGCAAATAACTTTTTCATTCTTTTCTCCTCTTATTGTGAAAAAATTAAAGTATCATATTGTAGTCATTCTTATTATAACATACATATTATCAGATATCAAGATTACGCATTCCTTATAATCATTATGTTGTCATATAAAATCCACCTTTACTTAAGAATATTATTTAGATACCTCACATAAATTTCAAACACTGTGGCTATTTTGATTAATTCTTTAATTTGCTAAAAATTCACCCTAAAAATTTGCATTTTATGAGCTAAATAGTGTCGTCACGAGATGAATTATATGTTATAGTGTTTTCATAATCAAAAATAGGAGGTGATTATGAAAACAGCATCACACAGACGACATGATATTTCTGACAGAGTTTGGAGTTTATTAGAGGGGCATCTGCCCGGCAGAAAAGGGCTACATGGCGGTATTGCCCGAGATAACCGACGGTTTATCAATGCGGTTTTCTGGATATTACGAACAGGCGCGCCATGGCGTGACCTTCCGCCTGACTATGGCGATTGGAAGAATACCCATCGTCGGTTCTGTCGTTGGCGTGACCGAGGTGTCTGGGAATCCTTGCTGGAACAAGTTATTGAAGATCCGGATTTTGAGTGGCTGATGATTGATGCCAGCCACATTAAAGTGCATCCACATGCAAGCGGCGCACGAGGAGGAAATCAAGAAATGAGCCGCACAAAAGGGGGCTCAACACCAAATTGCATCTGGCCGTGGATGCGCATGGTATGCCGGTCAGAGTTATTACAACAAAGGGTACCGTTGCTGATTGCACACAGGCTGAACGTCTTATCGCAGGAATAGAGGCAGAGTATTTATTGGCAGACCGTGGCTATGATAGTGATGCTATTGTAAATCAAGCAAAAACGCAGGGAATGAAGTCGATTATTCCTCCAAAAAAGAATAGAAAAATACAAAGAGAATACGACAAAGACCTTTATAAAATAAGACATCTTGTCGAAAATGCTTTTTTACACCTAAAACGATGGCGGGGTATAGCTACGCGATACGCCAAGAATGCAACATCTTTCCTTGCTTCCATACAAATATGTTGCCTGATGTTGTGGTTGCGTATCTCGTGACGACACTATCTAATATGTTATATTATTAATATATAACCTGAAATGAGATTGTATAGACAAGCAACCAAACTTTAATGGGAGAAGGAGACACAAAACATGAAAAAAACATTCTTACTAACCGCACTACTATGTGCCAGCATCAGCTCGGCATTTGCATTGGATCTTGTACTGGACGACTTCAATTCGTACACAGTCGGTGACTCTGGTACAGCATCAAATTCTGATCTTGCATATTACGCATTTGGAGATGATGTAACTGAAGCTTCAACATTGATAGCCGGTGACGGAATAGACAACTACCTGAGTATAGCTTTCGATTCCGGTGTAGGAGTACCTCCGTATGTACCGCTTGGTGTTACACAAACAGACGATCTTACACCGTTTTCACTGGTAGGCGGTAGCGTATCGTTTGATATCCGCACAACAGGTTTAACCTCCGCGGTAAATCAGGTAATCAGTGCTCAGATCGTGGCTCGTACATACGATCCCAATGACATGTCTGACCTTGGTTACAAAAGTTGGCGTCTGCAGAATTATTCCGGTCAGGTATACGGCAACACTACAGCGGAAATTCTGAAAACCTTTCAAAACACCACTTGGGATACGCTGACTTTCAACGCATCTGACTTTATCTTCAATTCTACTGACGAAAGACATTGGAACATGGTTGATTTAACCGATGTCATCGCTGTAGAGATATTATTCCTGCAGGTTCCCATTGATGCTCAAGGAACTTTAAATGACTGGGTACAAGCCGGTACTGTTGATATAGACAATATTACAATACATAACGCAGTAGTGCCTGAACCGGGCGCAATGTTGTTATGCGCATTTGGCGGTATCTTTGTATGGTTGAGAAAAAAATTAGTTAAATAATTATTTAACAATCTATATAAACATCAAGCGCGGGTAAGAGTAATCTCAAACCCGCGCTTTTTTGTTTTAATAGTATGGGATTGCTTCGTCGCTTCGCTTCTCGCAATGACGTCTTGCACTATTAGTCCATCTCTATCAATTTGAATATCAATACCACTGCATAACCATTCAAAAATTTGCATACGACCATTTCAATGATCGAAAGCTTTTAACTTGCGTTTATTCTAAGTCATGTCATTCTTGCGAAGGAACAATTTATAAATTTGTGTTTTCTGATCAATAAATTAACTTATGCAGAGGTCTTATATTATATCTTTACAGCTAAATAAAGCGCAAAAACCACCGTCAGGATCAGACGGCAACGATGGAATATGAGGAGTCATCTCAAGCAGAGTAAACGAAGGATGTTTTGCGACAAAGCGTTGCGCCACGTCTTCATTTTCCTCATGATCTATACTACAGGTGGAATATAGCAGCATACCACCTTTTTTTACAAACTTTGACCCATTGGCAAGTAACCTGCCCTGCAAATCTGCCAGCCGGGTGAAATCGTCCTGAACAAACCGCCACCGAGCTTCAGGACGTTTGCGCAACACACCTGTATTCGAACACGGCGCGTCAATAACTACCCGGTCAAAAGACGCTTCCTCGATGCCGTTGCTAATAAGGGCATCACTATCGGTTCCATCGACAACCATGGTTGTCACGTTCGATAATTTGAGCCTATCAATCGTTTGGTTCACCTGTTTCATTCGCCGTTTGTTAGAATCTACAGCTACAACCTGTCCTGATGCTCCGGTCAAGACAGAAAGATAGGCCATCTTGCCACCCGGTGCGGTACATAGATCAAGCACCTTATTGCCGGGCTGGACATCCAAGCGATCAATAATGCGCAGTGTGGTTTCGTCCTGCACAGCAAACCAACCTTCGGCATAACCGGGCAACCTCTCGACGTTATGATGCCCAACAAGCCTCACACAGCTGTCGTGAACTGCTGACCGTTCAAACGGTATATCGTGTTGCTCTAAATTTTTCAGAAAACCGTCAACAGTGATATTTGGCGTATGTACACGTAATACAAGAGGAGGTTTATTGTTATTGAATACGCATAAATTATGCAGTTGATCTAAAGAAAGCCGCTTGCTCCATCGCTCAAGCAGCCATACAGGATGCGATTCGCTAAACGCCAGTTGCTCCAATGAAGACAACCTAGCAAATCGATCATCAACCAACTCCGGCTGACGGAGATATTTTCGAAGCAACGCATTAACAAAACCTGAAGCGCCTTTGCCAACTACCGTCTTTGCAACATCTACTGATTCTGACACCGCAGCATGCGGAGGTATTTTATCCATATAACGCATCTGATAAAAACCAATCCACAAAGCAACCCTGACAGGCATGTCAACAGTGTCGATGTCTCTGTTGCCATACCAGCTTATCAGATAATCCAATGTCAGGCGACGACGCATACAATTGATTACTATCTCATACGCAAGACGCCGATCCGGTTCTGACAGCGATGTTTCGGATAGACGGATACCCAGATTGTCGGTTACAATACCGCCGTTAGCGGTTTCTGAAAGGAGCTGGTGGGCTACCAGCCGCGGATTACTGGTCTGTCTCGATGAGTTCTTCGAGCGCCTGTCTGACTTTTTCAATAGATACTCCGGTATCGACACAAGGGCCGTTTTCGAGGATATTTTCTATAGCTATTACCGGTTTGGGAAGCGTGAACAATACACCAAGGCATAACTCACGTGGACAAGCCACAGCAACGATCACCTTCACAGACGGATCTTTAGCCAACTTAACCGCAACACCGCCGCCTGTGGCTATTTTTAATTTCACGCCAAGTTCCGTACACAGGTTAACCAAATCCATCACCTGACATTTACCGCACTGTTTACAGGTACTTGGATCATGCGTAACCGGTTGGCCGCATTGGTGATACTGTATACAACGAGGACAAAGCACAAGAATATTCTCTGCAGGCGCTTTCACCTGCCGTTTCTTGACTTGCCAGTTATTGAATTTAATTAATGTCGATCTCATAATGCCCTTTAGTATGCCTTAGATGGCGCTACATGTCAAGATTCAAAGTGCGGAGATCGGTTCAATCGTTATGCTCGAAAAGATTTTTAGATGCGGAATATTGGAAGATAGAACCTATTCCAAAAACAATGCCAAGCGGAAGAAGCACGTAAATCCCAAAGAAATCTTTTATTGTGACCCCGGCAATAACTAAAACCATGCCTGACAATAAATAGATCATAGCGCTGACTGCGTATATCCTGCCAAGTTTTTCACACAGTTGCGAATGCCTGCGCTGATAAACTTCGTCAATAGCTGATATCAATAAAGAATGCTGTTCCTGATTACGTACCGATTCAGGTGTATCTGACGGTGTGTGCAATGAAGAGATGTGTGTGTCTTCCATAAAATATCCTGTAAATTCAGGTGAATATTTTTGTCGTAGTTTTTTATCATAATATACAAATATAGCCAGCCGTGCAACCCGATTTATCGAATTTTATTTATAATACTATTTTCAGACGCAATTCCTTATGGTTGCCAGACCTTTTATCGCATAAGGAATCCACCCCGGTATATGGAGTGGATTCCTTTAACTATTTTTTATATAGATAAAAAAGCAACATTATGCATTCATACGGCGTTGAGCCAAATCATCTAACTCATTGCGCAGTTTTTTGATACGTGTCTGATATTCACTTTCGGCTTTTTGACGCTTCAAGGCTATCTTATCTAATTCCTGCTGTTCCTGCTGTTGCAATTCGCGAGCACGAGCAATCTCAGCCTGCATCTGTACGAGTTCTTCCGATTGGACGAGCTGTTCTTTATCGCAACTGCGTTTTTGCGTGTCTAGTTCGAGAAGCATTGAATCACGTTTTTGTTTTATGTTGATAATTTCGTCATTAAGTTCACGATGTTTGACGCGCATTTGCTCGGTGAGTTGTTTGAGGCGTTCACGCTCTTTTTCCAACTGATGAATTTCGGTTTTATACTGGTCTTCCTGATCTTTATGTTTCTGGCGCAAGTCTTTGAGTTGTTTTTCCATAGCACGTTCTTCTTCGACAACAGTATTGCGTTTGTCAAACAACTTCTGTTCTTCAATATCAATCTGAGCATTGATTTCGTTTACACGATCGCTGTAAGATTTTTCAACGTCTTTCAACTGGCTTCTCTGATCGTCAATAGTCGTCTGGATTTCTTGTAACTGGATTTTACCTATTTCGATTTCCTGTTTCACTTCTTCCAGTTCAAGGCCCAATTTTTCTTTATCATGATCGTAACGTTTTTGTTCCTGCTTGATATCATGCTCTAACTGGTGGAGTTTACCCTTTTTCTCTTTGATGCGGGTAAGCAACGCGTTTTCCTGTTCGGTGATATCTTTTTTCTTTTCGTTGAAGAAAGTCCATTCTTTCGCGAATTCCTGTTTGAGCTGCTGAATCTGATATTTAATTTCGCCTTCTTGCTTCTTGAGTTCGTCGATTTCCTGATTGAAAGTTGTTTCCTGCTCGGATATAGCCTGTTCAAGAGCAGCTTTTTTATCGTTGAGCTGTTTTATGAACGAACGTTCTTCTTCGCAAACATTAGACAGTCTTACGATTTCATCCTGCAAGCGTTCTTTTTCGCCCACTGATGATTTTTTGAAAATATCGAATTCACGATGATGTTTTTCTACCTGATCTTGTATTTCATTGCGACGCGATATAATCTCGTTTACTTCGGAAATCATTTTTTCGCGCAGTTCTTCGGCGTTCTGATTGGTTTTGGATATTTCTTCGTTGAGTTTATTGAGCACTCGCGCGTTTTCACGTTGTTGTTCTGCCAATTCGTCTCGTTTATCCTGCAGAATTGTCTCAAATTCTTTAAGTTTTTCACGTGCATCAATAGTTTGCAGTTTCAATTTTTTCAAATTGTCCTTTTCTGAAGAAATTTTGTTTTCTATGACATCAAGTTCTGCCCGCATCAAATCATCGAGCTGTTTCAATGCGGTTTCGCCCTGTCGTTTTTTCTGGTCGATCATCTCAAGCTGTTTCATTTCACGAAACTTTTTTTCTTCCAAATTCGAAAGACTTCGGCGCAGTTCGCGTTCCTGCTGATGAAGCTGCTGTTCAATTTTAAGACGGTTTTCGTGAACACGTTTAATTTTTACTTTCTCTTCCTGTTTACGACGTTCGAGATCGGTCAGTTCGTTTTTGATCTCATCTTCCTCAAGTCGCAATCGTTCTTCGAGCTTATTCCGTTGTTCTTCCAATTGCTGTATGCGATCACGTTCCGACTCGCGCTGGCGATAATACCAATCCATCTCTTCACGTAAAATCGTGGCAAGACCTTCTTCCTGGACATCCTTATTATCCTGAAACATAATGTTGACAAATTCCTGACGGCTATCACTGTCATAGGCTGATATACGATCATTGATTTCTGACGGGTCTATATCCAAAAACGAGCGAGGTGGTTCTTCCTGAAAACGTTGTGGCGATTCAGAGTCACCCGATCTTGAAAACATATCGCTGAAAAAGGAGAACGGCTTTATTGCCGGTTCATCGGACTGTGTTGTATTTTCCGTCATATCCTGTAAATCTTCATCAAGTATATTTTCCGATGTGTCTATAGATGCTTCTTCCTCAGGTTCATCTTCCATATCCGCAAATGTCACTGCCGGTTGTGCGGGAGCTTCCTGCAAAGCCACAGTCTCTTGCGCCTTTGTATTTACAGCGTTATCCTGCCCTGAACCCGGAAATAGCTTCTTTATCTTTTCACGCAGGAGCTCTTCTCCCGTTTTACGATTATTCGCAGCCTGCTCCTCGTGTTGTCCCTCAAATACGGTTCCTTCCTGTTTTTCTAACATGAAACTGTCCTCCTTCATTATTTGTCAGGTAAATGATTTTATGATTTTTTATGTGATAAAGCATAAAATGTGCCATGAAATATTTTGATTCAATTGGCGATCAGAAAAGAAAATCAGCAGCACAAAAAAAGGCTTTATCTGTCATGACTGGCATGTCAGAAAATCAAACAGGTTTATGAATTAAGGTTTATATTTAGGGGATCATACAGCATAAATAAAGTTATTACATTGTTTCTGACAAGCAACAACATAGATAACGCATAATTATAGATGGCAAGGTAAGATATAATATTACAAGGCTATTCTACACCGATTCGGCGGTATATGTAACTTGACAACATTTCCTGATACTCTCGGGGCAAGTCGACAAACTTCACGTTACAACGCATATCAAGTATATTGATCACTTCGCAGATAAGCTTGATATGTTGACTATCAATAGCCAAAGAAATGTCAATGATTTCACCTTTTTGAAAATCGGGGCATAAATCGTCTGAAGAACGAATGAACGCCAAACCACCAAGACTGATATCAATCAATTTTCCGTCTTGTTTTTTTTTTGATTTCATATCGCTGTACTGTAATTCTATGGCATCTGATTCAAGCGGTTTAACCCGCACATAATTACGCGATGGATGCTGTTCCTTGTAAACCTCCAAAGCCGTGCGGATTTTTAACACCAACAACCCTTCTTCTATAGGTTTGAGATAATATCCCATAGTTCCCAAACTGGCAGCTTTGAGCACATTTTCTCTGCTCTGATCGGTAGTGAGGATAATCACCGGAAGGTTATAGCCGGCATTTCGCATTTCTTCAAAAAAAGGTAACAGCTCCTGATCTCGCAGGAACAAATCGGATACAATAATATCCACATCATAATTTTTGATATAATCGTTGAGCTCATCTATACTTTTCGCTAAATACACATTTTCAACTGAAGGAGTATGGAGAGAAACTATCTTTTCACGTATCTCATCGGATGAATCGACTATTAAAATGTTATACATAGCAGGCCCCTGCAATTAATTCAATCTCAGTTATGCGTCTACCAGTCAATCGTGAACTTTTCCTTGGTGTATTGCGATATCACTGTATATTGTCGACAAATAATAGAAAATAATTTAGTATTAATGTAGTTTTATCGTAAATAATTATTCTCTTACTTGTTTACTCATTATAAGGAATAACAATGATTTATGTCGGTACATGTTCCTGGTCTGAACAGACACTTGTAGCCAGCGGGGATTTTTATCCGGTTGGAATTACTACACCTCAAAAGCGTCTTGAGTTCTACGCACAACATTTCTCAACTGTTGAAGTCGACAGCAGCTACTACGCCATACCCGCACCTCGAGTGGCTTCTCTTTGGGCAGAAAGGACACCTGAAAATTTTGTATTTCACGTTAAAGTGTATGGAGCGCTAACCGGACATGCAATCCAACCAAAAACACTGCCAAAATATATCAGGGATTCATTGCCGCCCGATGTTTCTAATTCTCCATCATTTACTGTGCGGGATAAAGCTCTGATGAGAGATATTATCGCCTGTTTCAAAGATTTTTTGGATCCATTAAAGCAGGCAGGCAAACTTGGTGTTCTCCTGTTCCAATATCCGCCATGGCTGCAATACTCAACAAAAAATATGGAATTGATCGTTCGCACAGCAGGTCACTTCGAAGATTTTTCACTCGCTGTCGAATTCCGTCACGGAAGCTGGCTTACTACATCACATCGCGCAACCACGATATCATTTCTACGCGACAACGCATTAACCTATGTTACCGCCGATGAACCCCAGTACAGTTCACTGGCAACTATACCATTTGTACCCGCAGTTACATCTGACGTGGCGTATATCCGACTCCATGGACGTAATCGGCAAACATGGTTGAAACGTGGTATTGCCACGTCTTTGAGATATGACTATCTGTACAGCAACCAGCAGCTTCATGATTTCGTACCCGTTGTAGACAATCTTGCTGCTCAGACAAAAAAATCGTTCATCATGTTCAATAACTGCCACGGATCAAAAGGGATCCGAAATGCCACAACAATGAAACGTATCTTAACAGAAAACTTTCAAACCATATAGCAACAGCATTTCGATTCTTTTTGTTGACACTGCCAGCACACCACAATGTACTTTTTTTACTCAAGCTCACTATCACGATAACTCATTGATAATATGTTATTTTTTTATCAATATCTTAAATTATTGACAATCTTTTGCTTATACTTTCTTCAACCTCGTTTTTCATACACTTAAAATAGTGTAACGTTATTTTTTTCTTGCTAAGGGATTAAGGGTATACTACCATTGTATGTTGGAATTGTGTCATTTTTAAATGGACGTAACAATGACATGCAACATAAGGAGATTATATATTATGGAAAAAGAATACATTCTTACGGACGATGTCCTAAAGGTGCTTCGTTCGGAACACCATGATCCTTTTTCCGTACTGGGGGCGCATATCACGGACGTTAACGGCAACCCCTCTGTCGTAGTACGGGCGTTTCAACCTCACGCTAAAGAGGTTTTCATCAAACGTGGCGACGAAGAAATTGCCATGGAAAAAATTCATAAAAGCGGCTTGTTCGAACAGTATTTCGAAGGGCAAAACAATCTATTCCCGTACCAGTATAAAATCAATTTTAACGGGAACGGCATTTCCTTACAACATGATACTTACTCATTTCAACCGATACTCAGCGACTATGACCTTCACCTGTTCAACGAAGGAAATCATCACCGGATTTATGACAAACTCGGTTCTCACCCGATTAACTTAAGCGGAGTGGAAGGTGTTTATTTTGCGGTATGGGCACCCAACGCGAAGCGGGTCAGTGTTGTCGGTAACTTCAACCAGTGGGACGGAAGAATCCACACCATGCGCAACCGCGGGTCATCGGGTGTATGGGAAATTTTTGTTCCTGAATTGAAATCCGGCGAAATATACAAATACGAAATCAAATCGCAAACCGGCGACATCTTGCTAAAAACTGATCCATATGCTTTCTATATGGAAAAACGGCCAAAAACAGCATCAATCATCTACGAAGACCATTTTCAATGGACTGATCACGAATGGGTTCATCAACGCGATAACAACCCGTCATACGACAAACCAATGTCTGTATACGAAGTCCATCTGGGTTCATGGATGACCATGCCTGAAGAAGGCGACCGCATGTTAACCTATCGGGAACTCGCGGAGAAGTTGATACCGCATGTCAAAGAATTAGGGTTTACACACATAGAACTACTGCCTGTCGCAGAACACCCCTTTGATCAGTCATGGGGATATCAGGTAACCGGTTACTACGCTGTCAACAGCCGACACGGGTCGCCTGAGGATTTTAAATATTTTGTCAACCAGTGCCACCTGAATAATATCGGCGTGTTGATCGACTGGGTACCCGGACATTTTCCAAAAGACGGACACGGACTGGCATGGTTTGACGGAACATGTCTCTATGAGCATTCCGATCCACGCCAGGGTGAACACCGCGACTGGGGAACTCTTATTTTCAACTACGGACGTGCTGAAGTTAGATGTTTCCTGCTTGCCAATGCACTCTTTTGGATAGATGCATACCACATCGACGGGTTGCGTGTAGATGCCGTGGCATCTATGCTGTACCTGGATTACTCACGCGAAGAGGGTGAATGGATACCAAACAGGTACGGTGGACGAGAAAACTTGGAGGCTATCGATTTTCTCAAATATCTCAATACAGTTGTTTACGAATATTTCCCCGGTGTACTGACTATCGCTGAGGAATCTACCTCGTTCGCTGCGGTTTCACGGCCGACATATCTGGGCGGGCTGGGATTTGCCTATAAATGGAACATGGGCTGGATGAACGATATCCTTACATATTTTTCAAAAGAACCGGTCCACCGCAAATATCATCACGATCTATTGACGTTTGCAATGATATATGCATTCCATGAAAATTTCATACTCGTGCTGTCCCACGACGAAGTCGTACACGGTAAGAGGTCATTGCTCAACAAAATGCCCGGGGATATGTGGCAACAATTTGCCAACCTTCGCTTACTGTATGGATATATGTTCGCGCAACCGGGCAAAAAATTGTTGTTTATGGGCGCTGAATTCGGCCAGTGGGTCGAGTGGCAGTCAGACCACAGCCTAGACTGGCATCTACTCGACTACGAACCGCATCAGAAACTCAAACATTTTTTATCTACACTACTGCACCTGTACAAATCAGAACCGGCAATGTATGAAGTGGATTTCGATTATACCGGATTTGAATGGGTTGATTTTCACGATACCGACAACTCGGTTATCTCATTTGTTCGGTATGCAAAAGACCGCAAGACATTTCTGCTGTTTGTATTTAATTTCACACCCGTCCCGCGTGACGCATATCGCATCGGTGTACCGTGTGGAGGCTATTACAAAGAAATACTCAACAGTGATGACTCACAGTTTGGCGGCAGTGGTATAGATGATAAAGACGGTGTGCAGGCAGACGCATTGCCATGGCAATGGAGAGATCATTCGATACAGATCGATATTCCGGGATTGTCAGCTATGGTTTTCAAACTGCAATAACGCAAAGATAAATTACATTCACCGGGTTATGCTTCAAAATATTGTTGCATAGCCCGGTCACTTTACTGTATAGTTTTTACAATAAACTTTAACAGTGTATACGATACATACAAAAAGGGGCATGCTATGGGTTTAAAAGAAAAAATTCGTATGCTTGGAGTTGTTATCATTACACTCGGATTATTCTGTATACCAATCGGATTAGCTTTTGCCGGAGAACAAACTTCACTGATTGATACACTTACGAGTGCCGACTCGGTTGGCGGTATCGGTGTATACTTTTTTGCTTTTGGTGGCATGTTATTTATGATGTCGTGCATTTTGCCCGACTCATGGGTAAAACATTAATACACCTGACGTAAATTCTTTGCTTTTTATGAAAATATTCGGATGGACTATTGGTCGATCATGCTAAAGAACATTTCTGCTTTTTCTATGGCGTCATCGATTTCGTCATAAAATTCAGGCATCATGCCTTCGTTTAAGCTGCTTAGTTCCCATGCATCATGATTCAAACGTGGAATATGATTATCTCCACCGTTACCTATGTTTTTCACACGGGCAAAAATATCGGCCAGATGAACAATGCTCGTCAGTATCTTACCTTCTTTTGCCTTTGATGGATCGTGATGATACGCGATCGCTTCACGCAGTGGTATAGGTAACGACCACTTTTCGGCCAGCCATGCGCCCATTTCGTCGTGCCCGCAATCGATAACTTTGTGTTCGGCATCTACAAAAAGAATGTCATCTTTGTAGACTTCTTCCATGATACAATCAAGGTAGACATGCAAAAACTGGTCGAGTATGACTTTGCCAATATCGTGGATTAAACCCGCAACAAACGCTTTTTCTGCATCGCTGGGCAAATATTTCTGCGCAATCAGTTTACTGATAACCGCCGTAGCTATGGCATGTTCCCAGAATTTAGGACGATCGAATTTGCCTGCTTTTGTTTCCATATCAAATAAATCGAATACCGATGTGGACAACGCTATGGAATGAACCGTACTAAAACCCAAAATCACCACCGCATGCGTAACAGTGCTGATCTGTCCCGGAAACCCGTAAAAAGCCGAGTTTACCAACTTGAGTATCTTTGCGGTCAATACCTGATCTGACGAAATAACTTTGTTGACTTCCTCAGCCGATACGTTAGGATTCTCAAGCATTTTCTCTAGTTTGGTAACTACATGAGGCAACGTTGGAAGTGACGATATCTTAGCTACCAGATTCAGTAGTTTCTGTTGTTTCGTCTCCATTAGGGCTACACTTTCCTATCAAATGTTCTTTGAGCGACATTTTTACCATCTGCAACACAGGGTCGTCAGACACGTTTGAAAATCTAAGCTCTATCTCTTCGAGCATTTTCTCGATATTTCCATCCTGACAATTATATCCAAGCACAGCATTCTGCTCGTCTGACGATTCCGGTTCTCCCTCTACGTATACAACATCGCAACCCCATTCCTCAAGGCGCGATATAACACGAGTAGACAATTTGCATCCTTCAGCGAGCAAAATCTTCCCCTCAATATTATGCAACGGTTTTGCTAATATCATACCGTCATGAACCTTATCGATATTTAATTTTCGCATGTCTTACATTTTCCTGTACGCATTATTTTTTAAGGCTTCCTAATTATTATTTATCGACATACGACTGAAAAACATTACTCTCCCGAAGAAAAATATACAAAAAAATATTCACAAATTCTGTATCTCCGGATTGCTGGAGGAATACACTAAAGAGATGAGAAATAAAGTAGAGCTTTATTTGAGGCAGGCAAGCACACCGGCTGCCATCGACCGGGCAAGGGAATCCGGTTAATAACAGCCGGCGGTTGCGTATATGCAGCACTGATATTAGTGAAATAAATATTCCCGCAATTTCATTATATCCGCAGGATGATGATTGAGATTAACATGTGATAAAAAAACCTGCTTGCGAGAACAATCTACCGGTATGATAATCCCACTTGACCAACCTGCCATTTGTGAACAGGTTTGCTTTAATTCTTCGACAACATATGATATATGAGCTATTCGATCGGCGACAAGGATGAAATAATTGCCTACCGGCGTTACATGGCGCCGACACGTATTTTTGCATATCTGGGCAATATCATGTATATTATCACGGGTTAGAGCAGATATTTTTTTGATATAAAGAAAATTTTTCAGAAAAAAATGATTTTCTAAAACCGCATCAAAGAACTCCTGTTTTTCTCCGGTTTCGCTCCACTTGTCATTGGTGAGGTGACAAAGCATTTTTCGCAACGGCTTACTTGCGGTATCTGATTGAAAAGATGTATTGCATAACAACACAGTTCTACACACACCGCACTGCACCATGGTATTGTGCTGTAACTTCCCGATAAACACACGATTGGTCGCTCCACAACTGGCACACCGAATATAACGGACTGATTGATGAGGGGATTCGTTGCGCTGATCATCGCCGCCATACCAACGCCGTATACGCTGATCGACCATACTTCGTTTCTGAGGGTCTATCAGATTGCTGTACGCTTCGTTAATACGTTGCGCATCAGCCGTACTGCCTCCGTGGTCAGGATGTTTGTGCAACTCTCTCATGAGTGTACGGTACGCGGCGCGGATAACCGCCTGATCGGCTTTCGGATCAATCTGCAACACTTCGTAGTAATTGACCATAAACTGAAACCTCCTTGTACCACCGTGAAATATTTGCCGTTCATGAGCAAATATTTCCGCACATAACATACCAACATGAGTAAATTTTTCCCAACACTAGCTATCATATTGATACAATGCTTTTTACATTTTTCAGACAAAAGTGATTTTTTAACCTTAAACTGCTGCATATGGTTGCATAATGAATAAATAAGCAATCTTTAGTTTTGATTTCACTTTAATAAAGCGTAAGTTACATAAATTAGCAACTTTTTGTGGCAGATGAAACTATTTGTGGCACAGATATGCTATTTAGCGAGAAAAGAATCTATTATACTTTCGCAGGATTTTGTTGTATCTTCATCAAACACCAACTGATAATCTGCATCAAAAAATACCGTATAAAATTTATAATAATAGTTAAGCCGATATTCCTGAAGAATGAACTGATATACAGCACTAGCCAAATCAGGATAACTCGATACGTTTTCTTCAAAATCATCAGGGACTTCCCTTTCTGCCAGAGTAATAGCACCTTCGCTATACTTTTTTTGAACGCGCTGGAATTCTTCGAGAAAATCGTGTTTGTCCTTATCCGACTCTATTAACATGTATACATCACTTTCTATACCCTCAATAACTTCCTGGTCGAGTATTTTAAAATAAACTTCTGCATCTACGCTTGAATGTAATATGGACGTAACCAGTTTCAGGTCATCTTGAGTAATATCTTCCATTTTCAATTCAGGCGAATGAGAGAGTTGCAGAAACAAACCGTAAATAATCATTACTCCAACCGCAGTCAAACCAATACTGCGCATAAAAGATGGTTCCGCAAACGCATCATACTCCATATCGGCTTCTTCAAATACCCGTTTGGATAATTTTGTAGCTTTTGTCATTTTCCATGCACTTCCAAGAGCAAGAGAAATCCATAGGAGTTGAAACATAATGCTGTCACCCCTTAAAGATTCCTGCATAAAACCCAGAAAACCCCGCAATGTATCCATAGAAACAAGAGGAAACCGGCTGGCAAAATTGTAACCGTATTGCTCAGTCAAATGATTTCTGAGCAGATAATAAAATATCCAGTATTTTCCGATTAAAATGCCGCATATAGCGCATCCGCAGGAAATAATTTGAGTGGGTAAACCTTTTTTTCCGTTATTGAACAGAAGCACGCTCCATGCGCATAACCAACCTACGGCTATGCCGATAAGGCCTATTTCGTAATCGGTATACTTGATGATCAAGCCCCATATAAACCCGGCTATAACAGCAGCTAACATTCCCCCTACAACCGACGGAAAGTATGCCCCCATCAAAAAACGTTCGCTCAACGATTCTCGCACTATATCATTATAGATTTTATCAACAGCTGACGCGATTACTGATGGATCCGTTGAAGAATCGGCAGTCGCTGTGAGTTCTTCCAGAATCTCTGCCTTTGTATTACCATCTTTCATCTTGCTCAATATCAAACTGACAAACGCGTCATGTGAAGACTGAGGATGTTTAGCGGATTTATCATGATGCTTCACGTGTCTGCTCCTCTTTAGTTTATCAATGATGTTATTTAAAAAGCCACATTAAATATCTATAATTAAAATCATACACATTTAACAAAAACAATACTACAAATTTTCAATAACACTCTATTTAGATTTCGTTTTCAACGCGATATAGGAGTATGAGTGATCCGATAAATACGGGTCGTTATCGATTCGTCCTGTGGGTCGGTCGAGGTATTGACTCCATTATCATCCCACTCTATGGACGATGTCATTCCATACCGATATGGACCCGCTTTAGTCCACTGCGATGTCTGTCCGGTTAGTTCATCGCTGTAATATATCTGATATGTGCGATTGGTCGCGCCGTCAAAGGACAAGGTGGTGTCGCTTGCATCTGTTTCAAGGGTAAATACGTTAGCAGTCAGTGGATCAAGCCCCTGATCAAACTCATAGAAGGTTATCAGGTTGTCGCCGTCTGAATCTTCGTTACCGCTAACCGCGTTGATTGATCCGAAATAGGTTATCTCCCAATTGTCCTCTATACCATCGTAATCGGTATCAGTATACATCAACTGGTACGATGTGGATACAGATTCGTTACCCATTAAATCACGGGATTTCACATAAAACGTGTAAAGCGTATTTTCTGTCAGGTTTGTGATCGATACATGCGCGCTACGCGAAAACCAGCCCAGATATCCGCTATCGTAGACAAGTTCCGTGCCGTCATATAACTGTACCGCGTGCTCGGTCAACTCATCGGTTGACCAAGTTACCACATACGACAAATATCCCAGCGGACTACTAGCCACATCACTGATAACCGGATCAGTCGTATCAGCTATATCCTGCGACTCATACGGATTATACAACGGATCACCAACCAGCATAAGCCGCCAGCCTAGATTGTTCGCTGCGCACCAGTACGCTTCACCTATCGTAAACCCTCTAAAAAATCGGCTGTACATGATACCACCAACAGGAAATGCCGCTGTGTAGGGCTCAACAGTAGCACCGTATACAACAGTTGCACCCCTTTCAAGCAAATGTACTCCCCAGTTATTATCACCTGTGTTGCGGATATTGTAAAAACTCGCTGAATCAAGATGACCGGCAACCGAACCGGGCATGAGGTATCCGGAAAAAACATCCTGAAAATTATGATACGAATACCATCCATAATAAAACTGCGTATCCGTGCATGAATTGAGACTGAACAAACTCGATTTCGTATCCTGCTGGTATGATATTCCAGCCAGATGCATTTCAAGCGCTGATGTTGCGATAAATCGTTCTGCCTGAGAATATAAACCATTCCACAAGTAGGGGGTGTCACCACGATTATCGATCCACATTATGTTTTGTTCAATAAACGATGGGTGACGTTCCACGAACAACGCCTGATCCACCAGCGATTTTGCCAAATCTACCGTCGGCGCATCTATACGGGAGGTAATGATCATATCGTAATCTGAAGAAAACCGTTTTTTACTCAGATAATAATCATGTGGCGATGTGCTGATATCACTTATGGTCACAAAATAATCAGATATAGTTTCGGGTGGATCACGGTAGACATCTGCAAGCAATGCATCCACAGCCACCTGCTCAACAAAGACCGGCATATCTTTTGTCAACACAACAAAAATAATTTTATCCGTGAGGTTGTTGTTCTCCAGATAATTAAGCACCGGTGTGCGTATAAGATCGAGATAATTTTGCAGGGATATATAATAATTCACCGGCACATCCAACCCCAATACATTTTCAGCAGGTATGTTACGTGCATTCTGGTAGTATGTTGCCACCTCCTGTGACACAGTACTTTGCGTGGTATACAATACCAATGTGCGTTTGTTATCAGGCCACCCTTTAATACCGGCATACGAATCGGATAACGCACTTTCGTTACCTGCTGTATCCATTGTTGATACACGATACTGGCTGGTGGTTTCCGATGTAGCGGAAGTATCGTCATAGACACCGGTAGTACCGGCTGTGCCGATATACACATTGTCTCTATATATTTTGTAGCCTGCTACATCTGGGATACCAAGCGGTTCGCACTGGATGCGTACTGCATCGTCAGAATTGTATATCCTGATCCATTCCGGTGCAGGCGGTACAGTATCATCCTGTGAACTTGCCTGCCCAGAGCTGGATACCGCACCTTCCGTATTCGTTTCATCATACGCCGATACGGTGTAAGTGTAAGTAACGCTTTTCTGCGGTACAGTATCGATATACGACGTTACATACGCCAATTGCGCTATTTGATCACCGTTGCGGTACACATTGTATCCGGCTGTATCGGAAGAAACGCTGTGCGTCCAACTTAGATTCATGGACAGATAATCATGTGCCTCCACTGATACCTGAGTCGGAGCCGTGGGCGCTGTAGCCGATCCAGATACATCGGTTGTCGCAGTAACCATGTTTGACAATAAAGATACATTACCCAATTCGTCATATGCTATCACTGCAATATAATAATCTGTGTCGGCTAAAAGATGATCTATAGATACGGTTTCCAAGGTACCTGCTGTTGCGGGAGAGACCGTAAGGCTGCGTATCGTATGAGTATCATAATCGGATTGATCAAACGACTGTTTGGCATAGACAACCGCATACGAAGATGCCTGCCCATCAGATCCGTCATCACCGGGAGCGCTAAAGCTAACTTCCACGCCCGTAGACGATACCGATACTACTTCCAAATCGGTTATTGCCGATGGCGACATTACATCTGTCTTGCCAATCCAACTTAAACCACCACGAATTATTTTATATGAAGACCGACTCAAATACTGTGCCGTCCCACTACCATCAGCATTCATAACTTGTATATGAAAATAATATTCTGTTCTCTCACTCGATGTTCCTTCGTCCAAAACCACATCATTGCGCAGTATGTAGGCAATCTGTGAACTGTCAGGTGACCATGCAGGAAAATACTCGTCGTTCGATGTACCGTCGGTAAGACATGTATCGCTTGAACCATCCGTCGAAATAGAAAAAATTTCAGTTGTAGCTGTCGATGAATTATAAGCCTGATAGACAACCGCTGTACCATCAGGCGACATACGCGGATATCGCTCTGTACGACTGTTGTTGGTAATACGGGTAATCGTAGATGTCGTCAGATTCAGGGTATAAATTTCATATTTAAAACTCAGGCGGTTCGATACAAATACAATAGAGTTGCCATCAGGAGTATATGATGGATACTGGTGGGTCTTAAGATCCTGCATGAGCGCTTGTTCATCCGCACCTTCTATAGTGCATCGATAAATAGCGTCATGGTTATTGACTTTTTTGACATAGACAACCCACTGCCCATCTGGTGAAACCGAAAACCCTTTTTCCGGTTCTATTCCGCTTGGAACTATAATAGACACCTTTTTTGTCTGTAACGATACCCTTCTCAGTGAATCATTCTGCGAGAAAACAAGCCATTGCCTGTCGGGAGTCAGTTGCGGAGTGGACGCGTAGCTGAAATCGATACTGCTACCTGAATAAGCCACACTTTCGTCGCCTTCGGTTAAATACAATTCCTGTTCCGTATGCGTATCGGAGGGGTCGCCGTTGGTATGCATCATCCACGGATTGAAGTAATATACGAAATCGTTCCAGCGGTTGTACACCAGTGTCCCGGTGGTAACAGGTGTTGCGTTTACTGTTTGAGACGGTGAACTGTATGTCGATCCGGCATGTGATACGATATAATAATAATATATTTTACCCGCAGACACTCCTGTATCGCGATACGATGTCGACACCGCAGTACCAAGCAGCGTAAACCCTGAAGGCGAACCTATCGCACGGTACACATCGTAATCAGCAGTATCCGGTACGGCCGACCAGTTGAGTTCAATCACCTCATTGCCTGCTGTGGCACGTACCACATCAGGGGGCGACAGGCACCATGCCGGTGTACTCAGCAGCAATAAGCTGCAGGCTATATATAACCAAAATCGCATGTTCATCTCCGCTTATATACTAGTAGAACACATGACGCTACTTAATTATATCGTATAATACGGCTTTTTTCTAAAATTATTTTGCTTTTCCAATCGTATCAGAGCTATATCCTCTTCTCCTCGAATCAAGAAAAACAAAAATATATCTGTCAACACCGGATATTTTTGTAGCATTGTATTTACTATCAGTATATTATTACTTCTGCATATATTTTTTTGAGCAACCATTCTTTATTATTTAACTCAACTGCCAGTAGAAGGACAATTTTCTATGTCAAACCAAATTTCTGATCCCAAAAACAACATTTCATCCCAGAACATCAGCATTATGGATACCACCGCCAACCCGGCTCCTTTGGGATTAATGGGATTTGGTATGACAACCGTCCTTTTAAACCTGCACAACGCAGGACTGTTCGGCTTGGGATCAATGATCCTTGCCATGGGAATTTTTTACGGTGGTATCGCTCAGATTATCGCAGGGGTTATGGAATGGAAGAAAAAGAATACGTTCGGCACACTGGCATTTACATCGTACGGACTGTTCTGGTTATCTTTAGTTGCGCTTATATTATTGCCAAAACTTGGATTGGCACAAGCAGCGGAAAACTCAGCCATGGTAGCATATCTGGTTATGTGGGGTATTTTTACCCTTGTTTTATTTATCGGAACACTGAAATTGAATAGACAACTTCAAGTTATCTTCGCGTCGTTGACCGTCCTGTTCTTTCTGCTGGCAATCGGCGATGCGACACACAGCCATATCATAAAAACTATCGCAGGATACGAAGGAATCTTCTGCGGCGGATCTGCAATTTTCTCTGCACTCTATCAGGTGCTGGCAGAAATTTTTGCTAAAAAATAATTCAACTGCCGTTTTTACATAAGCCAAAGAAACTCTGACAAAATCCATAGACATTGATAGATTGCTCTGTTATTGTTAGATAATATGGAGTTTGTACGGCTATGTTTGATTATTCCCGTGATAGAGAAACATTGCAGTATATCGCCAACCGCCGGAATTTGATATTACTCGACGGTTTTTGTACTCGCCGCCTCCTGTTCGATGCAGCTAATGCGCCTGTAGAACCAATCTACGAAGCGCTCAAACGATACTCATTTCGTCTTGTGCTACGCGATGTCATAAAATATCATAACCAGATCAATGCAAGTATGCTGAGCCCATTCATCGACCGTCAATCCGCGGAACAGATGCTTGAAGAGGTTGCCGATATGGGGGTAATCTCACCTATCGGGAACGGATCGTTTCGCCTTGTGCGCGACCACGTGACAAGTTTCGGCGATACTCTGGAATGGTTCGTGGCGACCATCATCAAACAGGAATTGGGCGTTAACGCCGCTTGGGGCGTCAAACTAAAAACTCCCGGAGTCGGCGGAGACTACGATGTTCTGACCCTTATCGAAAATAACCTCGCATACATTGAAACTAAATCGTCACCACCGGGACATATCGAACAAAACTCTATCGTCGAATTCTGTTCAAGAGTCGAAACAATCCGCCCCGCAATGGCCGCAGTGCTGGTTGATACACACCTGCGCATGAGCGATAAAATTGTACCCATGATCGAACACGTGTTCCGGTCACGCGGGCACGAATGTACCATGGTAAGGATGGAAGGAGAATTGTTCCACATCAACCATCGTCTGTTCGTGCTCAACAGCAAAAACGATATAGTGGCAAACATTAAGAAAATTTTTGCAGATTTTCTGAGCAATCTGAATTACTTTTTATAGATCTGTAGGCTTGATTGTTATCTTATTGATTTAAGGTACTTTTTTTGTAAAAAAGTACCAAAAAACGGATTGGATAGCTGATTTGCTCAGTCTGTCTAATTTTAGGCAAGGTAAGCTTTCTTCTGAAAATATTTTTATAGGTTTTTTATTTCCCGATGCATGACTTATTAATATATGCCAGTGCTGAATCGATGAGTCCGGCTCCACTTTCCATCTGTACCTTTTACCTGCCAATAATATGTACATGATTCTTTCAGGCCATGTAATGGCAGATAATTTTCTTTTCTGCTATCAATAGATGCCGACAACAACGAAAAATCAGGTTGCTCCGATACCTGAACAGAATATGTATCCGTATCGCGTAATCGAGTCCAATGCAACGTAACTTCAAATGAGCTCAAATTCTTCTGGCTTTGCAACGGATACAGCAACGGTACTTGTTTGTGATACGTCTGTTGAAAAAATAATACGCCAAGATACATCACACACGCCAAAATGAGTATCCTGCCTGCCCAGCACAAACCCCGATTGACGGATAATGTCATATCATAAGATGGGTTGAATTTCTCTGTTGATGATTTTCGCATGATAATAAATGTTATGATGAGAACAACTAGGGCAATAATAAAGAATATGGAATGCATCTTTGATGAAACATACGAGAGGTTTATTTCTCCAGCAGGATCATCTGCAAATATGGCGACAAAACCCGGGCTTACACAGAAAGTTTTCAGAGGGTTCTCGTCGAAAAATGCTTTCCACATCTTATAATAAATCGTTTTGGCAATAACAAATTGAGGTTGTGATGCGCTGTAACGTACTGTCTGCGTATACCATTTTGACGTAATCGTATCAAGCGTTGTATTCGATTTATATTCTACAGAAGAATCTAAAACGTCGCTAAGCGTTTCTATCCCGACAAATTCTTTCACCGGTAAATTCCATAACGGGCGATTACTGTAAACCACACCTCCGTTATCAATAAACTGCTTAAACAGTTTGATGTAACGCTGTTTGTTCTCTTCTGAATCAGGAAAATTTAATAACATAATTGATGATACCGCATCAGGATTAATCAAATCGTCAAACCCGTCAGTAATCCTGATTAGATGCGCAGGAGGATCACCCGCTTTCAGGTAGCGCTTCAACCATTCCTTATTCAAGTGATACCATGACATATCACTGCAATACACAAGCACAGGTTCCTTCTGAGGTACAAAAAAGAACGGTGTATCTTCCGTAACTCCATACAGATCAAAGGATGGAGTATCCTCAAGCAGACGATAGGGCATTTCATCGATGCCCGCGACATCATCCTGATCAAACACAACATACTTTATGCCAAATAAATCTAATAATTGAGAAGAATAGATAATTCGGTGGCTCAAATCGTTGACAAACCACGCCAAACTGTTTCCGGCGAAATTATCCAGACCGTTAATATTATTTAGAAAAAAACAGTCCGCAAACGATCGATAAACAGTATCTTGGGCAAAAAGTATCCTAGGAAAATTTTCTTTATCCTGTTCAGATGCAAACATACGTTGCAGCTTGTCTGCTTTTGATTGTACAGGACGTGCGATTAATCGTTGTGCTGTACGATATCGCTCAAACAACGGTATTGCCATTGCCGTGATGATACCGCATACAATTAGTATCGCTACTACCTTCCTTAAGATAATATTGCTCTTTCCAGAGGATCTTTTTCTTATCATATCAAGCGCGAAAATCAAAATCGTACAGACAAATGTGCCGGCAAAAACGGCACACATTAACTCGATTATCAAAATTGAGCGGATATTCTGAAATGATTGAATAAAGGGTAGATAGCGCAACCACGGAATATCGTCTAATCCAAGGAACAAAAAAATCCCCCAGAAAAATAATAACAGCAGATAGAAATCACGAAATGCCCGTGCCTTCATCAAAAACAGTATCAATCCGATGAACGACATAATCGTAAATAGATAAAATCGGTTGTACCTCGCGTTATCCGACCATCGCAATGCCGGTTCAACCTCACGATCAGAGATTTCTGAGTTATCCAGTAACTGCCCTGAGAATGTTTTCTGGATAAACTCCGTGACAGTCATCGAATGATACACTCCACTGCCCGATCGCTCTATCTGGGAAATCGACTCGTATTCAGAATGCGACACTATAAATGGAATCAACCAGAACGATGCCAGAATAACCGCAATCAGCGACACTTTAACTATCCGCCAAAACAGGGATAGAAAACGCTTCCATCCGTTCCAGATAAGAAACATAACAAGGTATAAGGGAATGATATACACCAGTTGTAACGTGTACACCGCATGCCCAAGAATCATGAACAGCAACGACACGGTATATATCAACGACGAACGGCGTGACGTATCATACGACAACCTGTTCACAGATCCCAGTATAACCGGAGTCAACAACGTACCGATAATTTGTGTGTGAACCCCCATCGACAAACACGCGTCAAGAGTATGACCGCAGGCACTTATGGGGAATAAAGAAAAAATACTGATGAGTCCCGATTTGAGTTTAGAAAGCCCAAATGATCGAGCAAAATAATAGACCGATACCGGATACATCGCGAACAGTACCACTACCAGTATGTTGTGGATTGTATACACCGACACGCATTTCATTGTTATCAAATGAATTGCCGCTACTATCAGATACAACAACGGCTGATAAAACGTCAGTAACGGTGTGCCCATCCCTTTGGGAAAACAGCTAAAAATCCCCTGCCCATCCTGCAACGATCGCAGTAGATGTATCTCGTTGGAATAATGCCAGAAAGTGTCGCCCGCGCAAATATATCTGTACTGAAGTATCTTCGCTATACTCAAAAAAGACCACAGCACAGTAAACACCACACACGCAATGCCTATGATATCCTGATTTTTCAGTTTGCCCATACAGCGATGTCATCCTCATCTGTCTGAATCACGTAGTTTTGCTGTATTGTATGATATATTTCGCGATCTAGCTATAGAAGATAGGTATATTTAAAAGATAAGGTACTTTTTTTGTAAAAAAAGTACCAAAAAACTGATCGGATAGCTGATTTACTCAGACTTTGCGAAGCTGGGGAAGGTTGGGATTTTTATTTTATAACAATAATTAACGCCAACAATGCTCTTTTTTGAAATATTCCCTCACTTTTACAAATCTCTTTCTTATTTTATCATCTTTTGAAGTCTTTATTTGTTGTCTAATAAAAGCACAAGAACAAGGTAACAATTCATCCAAAGCTTTTTTAAATTCTGGATGTCCATAACGTTGATCACCCTCTGCAAGAAATAAAGCATGGCGTAAATAGGAAAAACCAATTTTATCGTCTTCTTTGTATAAACATTGCTTGAAGGTTTTTAAATAGGAGATTACGATTTTATAATCTTGGCTACCAATTTCTCCTAAATCCTCACAATACCCGTTAAGGTATTCTATAAATCTTTGACCAACGAGTATCCGTGAGTAACCAGCCCTTTTCTCCAATACTTTTAACTCTTCTGCTATTGGACCATAATAATCCTTATTTATCATTTTTGATGCCAAACCTACTTCTAGTGCGCCGCGAATTGTATATCCTTTTGCGAATGCCTGTAACATACATAGCGAAAAAAGACTCAACATAGAATATATCGCAGGAAGAATTGATGGATTTTCTTTTGACGAAACATCCTTCTCATGCAAAGATGTACATATGATTGCAGAGTCGGTAAAAAACTGCACATCCAGATTTGCTTTGGTATATTTTTCATGGAATTGTTGATGCTCAGGTGTTTGAAATTTTACAGAAGATTTTTCATGTGTAACTTTATCAATAAAATTTTTTATTATAGTTCTAAATTCCTCAACCCGGTTAATCGTAGCTTCAGTTTTCTCCATAAACGACTTTTGTCCTTCTGAAGAATCGGGAAAATCCTGCATTTGCTTAAGAATTGCAGTTTGTCCCATTAAATCCATATATCCCATGATATAATAATTTATTTTTCGTTCTTCCATTAGATTTTCCAATTATTTTTATAGCGAATCTTCCTTGAGCGCACCCGCATCTGATCTGTTTTTTGGTACTTTTTTTACAAAAAAGTACAATATATAATGAAAATCATATTCAAAACACAATACTACATAAACCGCTGTAACCCTTTGTGCCTGAACTCTCGTCTAAGTTCTCGTTCTTGTGTGCGCTTCTTGATGTCCTGGCGCTTATCGTAAAGAAACTTACCTTTGGCGATGGCTATTTCCATTTTGGCACGGTTGCGGTTATTGAAGTAAAGTTGCAGGGGGACTATGGTGAACCCTTTTTGGTCGACCTGTTGAGCAAGTTTGAGGATTTCGTATTTATGCAGCAACAATTTACGGACTCTATCGGGTTCGTGATTGAAACGGTTACCGAAGGTGTAGGGCGTGATATTAAACTGATGCACGAACACTTCGCCTTTTTCGACGGTAGCGTAGCTGTCGTTGAGGTTACCGCGTCCTTCGCGTAGCGATTTGACTTCGGTACCGCGAAGTTCTATACCTGCTTCGAAGGTATCGAGTATTTCGTAATCGCGTCGAGCTTTGCGATTGGTCAGTCTGACTTTTTTATTCTCGTCTTTCTTATTTTTCTTAGCCATGCTTAAAAATCCGGTTTAACACGTTGGTCATAAAAATTTGTTTGACAGATTACACTCATTAACCGTATCATATCTGGATATTAATTGCTACGAAATATCTTTGATATACAAAATTTTAGATGCCGAAGTGGTGGAACTGGCAGACACGCTAGGTTCAGGGTCTAGTGGGCGTAACGCCTGTGCGGGTTCAAATCCCGCCTTCGGCATTTTTCTTTTTCCCCGATACGATATCTCTCATGATCAATTCCATTTTCTTTAGATTATTCTGCCAATCATAGTGGTCTATCAGTTGCTGTTGAGCTGATTTCAAAAGTTGTTCTCGCTTTTCAGGATCATTGAGCAGATCAATCACCCGCGTGGCAAATTTCTGTTCGTCGTCTTCTATATACAGATCGGTTCCATGGCGCATCACAAGCCCTTCAGCGGCGTTAGACGTACACACCACAGCCGCCCCCATGGCAATCGCTTCCAGAATTTTGTTCTGGATACCCCGCGCCATACGAAGCGGAACCACTGACAGTTGCGCGTATTTGATGTACGGACGGATATCGTCAACCGTACCGGTAACGACAACGTTTTTATCCTGAGCGAGTTTTTGCAGGCGTGGTGTCGGGTTACTGCCTACCACGTACAACTTCAAATTGGGAAGTTGTTTTCGGATATGCGGATAGATTTTTTCATAGAAAAACAGAACACCGTCTTCGTTTGGAAAATAATCCATCGCACCTGTAAAACAGACATATTTTTCTTTCGCCAATTGTTCATCAGACGGAGTTTTATCGGGATCAAAAAACGACCGATCTATACCGTTTGGTATACCGTAGACTTTACTGCTCTGATCAAGATGCGAGAAAAACTCGGCTTCCAGTTCTGTCACCAGAAACGCGGCTTCAGCCCACGAAAGAATATTCTCTTCTTCCTGCCCGAGGATTTTTCCTTCACGCCGATACAACCATCTGAGGAAAAACGGGGCGAACTTGCTGTACTGAATCCACTTATCCGAATCGATATCAACAAAATCGATCACGCGCGGTATATTGTGTTTATCTCGTACATAACTTGCCATTGACGAACAGAATATATAGATAATATCGTAGTTGTTGCGGGCGATCAGATCATCTATCTGCTTTTGCAAATCTTTGGAATGAAAAAATTCCTCGGTGCATGTCGTGCCGGAACATAGAGCAGACAGCACACTTTTAGCTTTTTTTATTTTCGCGTTGACCGTTGTATACGCAAGATGCCTGCAATGTTTTTTTAGCGGTTCGATATACTGTTTATCGTTGGGTGTGTCTATCAGGCAAGCCACATCAACCGTGTGGTTTTGGCTGAAAAATTTGATCTCGTTGAACGCCCTGATCTTATCGCCTTTGTTGGGCGGGTACGGTATTCTATGAGCAAGATACAAAATATTCACGGTAAATTCCTCGATATATTTGGTCCTATGACATTTGCCATCCACACCGGCAACTTCTGCCACATGGATATGGCAAGCTGATATTTGGGATTCTGCGGGTTGATCTCCGGCATATCCGCCCCTGATGGCAACCAGTATTGCCAGTGCAGTATTTCGGGTTCGGAACCCCACTGCGCCTTAAACTTATACGTACCTGCATCTGGCGACGACCTGCCAAAATCAAATCGTTTGAATTTTTTCTGACAACTGAATTCCAGCACACTCCAATATAAAAGCATATTCGGGCTCAAATGGTTATATTTGCGTAACGATGACGCGAACGGTATTTCCATCGTATCTTTGAACCCGATGAGAAACCCTGCGGCGACCGGTGTCTTTTTGTGGTACACCATACATATATGAGCCATGTCGTCTAACTGATCCAGCACCTGATAAAACAACTTTTTTGTCCATACGGGAGTACCCAAATCACGCATATTCTCAGAAAAAACTCGGTAAAAATCGGTGAGCAGTTCCATACCGCCTATTTGCGTAGTCATATCTTCTTTCATTGCCCTTTTTATCTGACTGCGCAACTTGGATTTAAAACTATCCCACAACGCTTCTGGCGTATCTGGTAAATCAAGCAGCATACGAACCTTATGTGTTCTCGTAGGTACATTTTCTAGCAGAAAAGATGATTGATGACGCAACTCAATATGTTTTGCGTCATCTTCCTGTGCCGCCTTGATACCCGCTTTATACAGCTGCTGCGCGATTTCCTGTGAATCCGCAACTATACCGCCGTAGTTAAAATACGGTATAGATGTAAGATATGTGCCAAACAAACAACTTTTAGAGCGGATCAACGGCAATACTCCGCATACCTTATCTTTGCTATCAACCGCATATATATAATGTGAGCTAAGCCCGCATGCTTTTTCTATAATATCCTTCCACTCAACCAGATGATACACAGTAGCCGCAGGGGTATCGAAAACATAATTGTTCCATGCCTCGTACAGGTGTCCGTGATCTTCCGGTATAAGTTGACGTATATCTGCCACTGTCAGCTCCTTTTGCTGTGCCCGGCGTTTTGGATGTAACTTAGAAACGCCTGCGCTTTGTCGTCCCACGACTGTCCTTCAAGATATTTCTTCGTTTGATCGATACGCTGTTTGCGTTGTTGATCGGTTTGTTTCAAAAATGATTCGCAAAAACTCACAAACTGCTCTACGGTCTGAGCCCATCCGATCACATCGCTATACTGTTTTAAATCTGGCAATGCGGTTGTCACTACGGGTAATCCGGTTGCCAGATATTCTTTGAACTTCAACGGATTTATATTCTGCGTCAGCGCATCAACATTATACGGCAAGATACATATATCAAACCCATGCACCACACCAGGTAATTGATCATAAGATACTTTGCCGTAAAAATGCATATTAGGATACTTACGCAATGCGCTTACATCGCCCCGGACTTCTCCTACAACCATGATATGCCAGTCAGGGTGGTTACTCAATATATATTCTATCAGAGACAAATTGCTGCGCTCATCAAACAATCCATAATACCCCAACATGGGATGAGAAAAATCATCGGCATATTGTGACTCAATATTAGAAAAATGACTGATATCAACTCCATGCGGCAGACAATGAATTTTTTTCGCAAAACCTTTTTTTGCCTCAAACAAGGTGTTTGACGTAGTGATTACCACATCCGCCTGTGGCAACAGATCGGCTTCCATATTTTTCATCTGATCAAGGTTATGCCCCGGCCATTCGGAAAACTCATCTACACAATAATATACTATTTTCTGCGCCCCAAGCTTCGAAATAATATCTGCAACAATGGGTAAAGTGGTAACTACAGTAAACGACTCAACCTTCTCTTTTGTAAGATATGATCGCAGTTGCCTCACCAACAATTTTTTATTGATATACCGCCCCAGACGGTTAAACATCGGAATCATCAACGGCCTGAGCGCTGTAACCGGACACTCTACCTGATCGACTGCGGCTTTTTTTGATCCACAGAGCTTAGAGACTATCTTCTTAAAATCGGCAACAGAAAAGGATGGCATACGCATAATGGTATTCACCCAGATTACCCGTTTCGTACGGGATATCCGCTTGAAAAGATGCTGGCAACTCGATGGATGCCCGCCCCAATCATCTGAAAACACAAGAAACGTTTCGCTCATATATCCTTTATCGGTTGAAATGCAAACTGTTGCATAATTCTTTCCAGTTTTCGTTCCATGGCGTGCAAATTTCCGTAATGCCTTACGCGGGTTAAGCGTGAACAGTCGATTCGCGGCTGTTTGGGATCAATCTCCCACGGATGAAAATAAAATATAAACGGCTGCCCCTCTTTACGGTTGATCCGTTTCAGCCCGTGCATAATCAAGCACAACGGAAACAAGCGGGCGTACGCACCTCCTCCAACAGGAATATTCTTGCCGAACATCCTGACGGTCGAGATGGGATATTCGCGCATAGCATCTTTATCGCCTACCGGTATGGTTGTGGGAAACCTTGAAAAATCCGGTATGCCGTACCGATGATGGTGGATCGGAAAAATACTGCTGTCGTAACGATACCCGCATTGATGCAACACTTTGATAGCCCAGAAATTTTGCTTTGTGATGCTATAACTCGGAGCACGATAACCGATCACCTCGGTACCTGCCAATTTTTCGAGTAACTTTTTTGTACGGGTAATGTCGTCGGCGAATTCCTGTTCGGTAAGATTATAGACCAGTTGATGATGATAGCCGTGCGACGCCACTTCATGCCCGCGCCTTGCGATCTCGCGTACGACATCGGGCACCTGCTCGGCAATCCATCCCAGAATAAAAAAAGTGGATTTGACCTTGTATTTATCGAACAAATCAAGGATTCTCAGTGTATTGTGTTCAACACGCAACTCGCACGATTTCCAGTCGGCACGGTCAATTTTTTGCTCAAAATTAGAAACCTGAAAATAATCCTCTACATCAACGGACATTCCGTTTATAGTATTGGCAGTAGAAGTATTCATAACAACCTCGATTAATCGTTAGTTGATATCTAAAATCATTTTATAGACGGTTACAAAAAATGAAACGTCCTGTTTATACAAAACTATTTTTGTTATACGTCCTTTTTTTGATTTATGCAAGCGTTGTTCCGTTCGATTTTATTAGATCGAAGGCAGATTTTTATCAGGCAATTGCACAAATCAGATGGATACCGTTCTTTCTCGCTCAGGAAAGATCGTTACCCGACATCGTGAGCAACCTGGCTCTCTTTTTCCCTTTCGGGCTTTTGCTTGCATCAATCATGCTTGCACGTATGCCGCTATGGATCATACTTTGTATATCGATAGTATCCGGCGCTTTCATGAGTTGTTTCCTTGAAATGATTCAACTTTTTGTCAGCAGCAGGATAACATCTATCTCCGATGTTATCAACAACGCTCTGGGATCAGGCGCAGGAGCTTTAACCGCATACATTTACCATAGATATATTAACAGATATCTTGAACCGGTGTTTTTACATACTCTCAAACGTCCTTTGTTAGAAGTATACACAGTTTTTATTTTCGCGGGGATTCTTTTTTTCGCCTGCGCACCGTTTGATGTATCCATTGATATCAGCGACTTGAAAGCAAGCGTCAAACATACCCTCCGTTATCCGAACCTGATCGTTCCGTGGAGGTATATGAAGTCATCGATCAACAATTTTTTACTGTTCTGCGCAGCAAGCGTGTTTGCATGTGTAGCAGGTTGGAGACAACGATTCCGGTTAATCAGTGTGGTTCGGATATTCCTTTTCTGTCTGATCTTCGCTGGTATGATGGAATGCATACAATTGTTTATCGTATCACGCAGTACAAGTGTTTCTAATTTCTTCTTTGCCATATTTGGTACCTGTAGCGGTATAGGAATATCGCTAATATATCTAAAAAATGAACACCTCTCTGTTCGAATGATGCGATTTTTTCTGGTTATGTACTGTATCTATATTTTATTCAACACCATGTTTCCTTTTCAGATAGAACCATCGCCCAGCTCTAAATTATCTCTATACACAATCATTCCTTTTTCTATGTATTTCGTTAGAATCAATATATTTAGCGTTTCCGACTTATCAACGCAAATAATTACTTTCATTCCTATGGGAATATGTGGTATCTTCAATAAACATCGAAAAAACAGTAAAGCTTTTGTAATTGGCTTACTGTCAGGCATGGTTCTTGAATTGGTACAGATATTCATTGCGACACGATATTGCGACAGTACCGATGCTATCCTTGCAGGAACAGGGGCGCTTTGCGGTAACATACTGGCAAAACGTTTTTTTGAATTCCGTAAGAATACCGCATCAATTTCGTGAAACTACTAACATTAATTATACAATGCCAAACACAAGGATGACCCGATGAAAAAAGAACAGTTGTTGCATGTCATTCTGGCAGTCGTTTTTATCGCTGCCTATTACCCAATCTGGGAATGGATGTACGAGCGGTTTGTGGCCACCGACACATACTACAGCCACGGTTTTTTAATTCCTCCGATCAGCTTATACCTGCTTTACCGTAAACGCACTGCATTGCAACTGGCATGGGCCAACCGTACAGGCGGCAGCATAATGATTCTTCTGTTAGGACTTGGCATGGCGTTTCTTTCTGCCATGTGGCGTTTTTATTTTCTCGGAGGATTATCTATGCTGGTCGTTTTATACGGTGGTGTAGAGTATCTTTTCGGACGCGAAATGCGCAAACTATGTTTTTTCCCCATCCTGTTCCTGTTTTTCATGGTTCCGATACCTGAAGCATGGATAGCAGTCATCAATCTGAAACTAAAATTCATCGCTACTGCCATTGCTGTAAAGATTGTCGAGCTGACCGGTATTTTAGTAGTTCAGGAAGGAAGCAGGTTATATATTGCTGACGATGTTATGACCGTGGGCGATGTGTGCAGTGGTCTTCGGTCGCTTATATCGCTACTGGCATTTGGCGCATTGTTTTCATATCTATGCAATTTACCGTTATGGAAAAAATATATTCTTTTTATGGCGGCGTTCCCATGTGCTATCGCATCAAACGTAGTTAGAATAGCCGGGTTATGCTTTGCCGCCGAAGGATTCGGTGTACCGTTTGCCACCGGTAAATTCCACGATTATTCGGGACTGGGGGTTTTTGTGGTCGCGTTTATGATCCTGTTTGGGCTAGAAAAAATTTTGCAAGGGAAACAACAGCAGAAAAAGGGGTCTTTATTATGAAAACACGCAACATTATCATAGCTCTTATTCTACTGCTGCTTACCGGATTACTTATGTGGTTCGGCTTCTATTATAACATCAAAGTGTACAATAAACAATATGCACAGGCAATGCCAATGGTCATTGACGGTATGAAAGCCCGTGAAATCGAAATGGATCAGCATACACTCGATATTCTCGAAACCAACGATGTTACATTTCGTGAATATTCAGCACCTGACCGTATCCCGGTTTATCTGTGCATTATTTTTTCGGAAAATAACCGTAAAGTAGCCCATCCACCTGAATTATGTCTATCTGGCGGCGGCAATACTGTGGAACAGAAAAAACAAATCAATTTTGATACTTCTGTTAAAGATAATTTCGACGCGCAACGCCTTATTGTCAATCACGGTAATGCCAAATGGATGTATTTGTACTGGTACAAAACCGGTTCGTTTTTTTCATCGAACTATTTACTTCAGCAGTTGCTTGCGGCAGTTACCCAACTTGTACATCGCACAAGCAGTTGCGCTCTGATAAGGATCTCAACGCCAATACCTCTTGAGGAAGAACCGCCATATGCAGAAACTCAGGAACGGTTGACCGATTTCAGCTTAAAGGTACTGCCAGAAATTAAACAGAATTTACCCTAATCTAACTCTACTTTTTATCCGATAAACAGAAAAAATTCGTATATACGGAGTTTTCTGTTTATGTATCGTTTTCCAGCAAAAAAAATATATCTGTGCCTTTTTGTCGTACTGATGGCTATCTACCACGCCAATGGCAAACCTATCTGCCAACAGGATTGTATACCCGCACCATATGCAGCATGGGCGCTGGTGCGCAATCACAGTTTTGACGTGAGCGGATATTCTAAACTTGAAAAATACCTCGATGGCGCAATCAAAGCAACACCCGACGGTAAATGGGTATCGTGTTATCCACCGGGAAGCAGTATTGCCGCAATTCCGTTTGTTGCACCAATGGCACTGTTTAGTGAAAAACCAGCATCTTCGGGCACTATGCGTTATCTGGGCAAAATCACTGCATCGGTATATGTGGCTTTATCCGCTCTGCTTATCTACGCGATCTGCATGGCATTGTTTCCCGAGGCAGCATTGCCTGCTACAATAGTATATGGATTGGGTACGTGTCTGTGGAGCGTTGCCAGCCAGGGATTATGGATGCATGGCCCTGCAACATTTTTTGTATGCCTCGCGCTCTATCTACTCCTTACAAAAAATCTTTCTAAAACGATAGCGCTATGTATCGGACTTTCACTAGGTATGGCGTTCATCACACGTCCTACAACAATACTATTCGCTGGCGCAACTTGTTGTGTATTTCTATACCGCAGGCAGTGGAAAGAATTTATGTGCCTGCTGGGCGGGCTCGCGCTGTTTGCATTGATCTTAGTGGGATACAATTTATCCTATTTTAACAATATCATCAATAGCGGATACGGACACTTCGGGGAATCGTGGATTAATCCTATGCGTATAGGTTTGCCGGGTTTGTTGATTGCTCCGTCACGAGGATTGTTTATCTATTCGCCGGCACTAATTTTAGTTCCTATAGGAATATGGCTGATCATCAAAAATAAAGTTGCAACAATATCATCTATGATAAAACTTAATATCGTATCATGGTGCATCGCGGCTTGTTTGACTATATTGCTGTATGCAAAATGGAATTGCTGGTGGGGAGCGATGTGCTATGGACCAAGATTTCTTTGCGAAATCACCCCCATTTTATGCGTTGTATTCTCGGCGGCTTATTCGCAAGTCAGTAAACAAACTACCAGAAAATTTGTTGCCATGTTGATTACTTTTTCCGTGTATGTTCACTTCGTAGGAGTTTTCGGGACAAAAAACGATTGGATCAGCCGCTACGAATTAGGGCCTCATGCCCGTAATTTATTTTCAATACACGACACTCAGATTCAAGCTCATTCACAGACAATTCTACAGGGTACATACAACTCTATTACCGGAATTTTCCTACACCATATCGATGATTAAAGTTCAATCATTTTGATATTAAGAATACCTATACATCACTTTTACTGCTATTTTAATCTTATTTCTAATTAAACTAACGAGCACATATAGTTAAATCATTGTACTACATTAACAAGAATGTTATTTAAAAGGCGGAACAGACATCCCTGACCTCATATGGTATGGTAGCATTTCGCTATTATTTCGTTTTATGCAATACAAAAAAATGATGGTAGGGATTTTCAAACAAACGGTACTGTTTGCTGATTGTAAACCCCGTGGCGATGAGCTTATCTGTCAACTTAGATAACGTATATCCCGGAGCACCTATTTCCCAGTGATGATACGTGCGATGGTCTGATGGATCAACCACTGCCGACGGAGATTTCCACAACCATCGCAGAAAACCCGGCACAGGCACCAAGCGACGAATTAATGTTCGAGATGGACTATGCGCAAATATCCGGAACACCGGTCGCTGGTCGGGTATCGAAATTACAACAGCTCTGGAACTTACCCGATATATTTCTGATAGCGCAACATCAATCTGATCAAACGGCAAATGCTCAAGTACTTCATAGCATGCCACAACATCATATGAACAATCCTCAAAAGGTAACTCGGTAACACTGCCAACTACATCCGGCTCCAATGCCATATCAATATCGATAGAGGTTATGTTCCAGTTACGTTCCTTCAAATACCGGTATACCATCTTATTACCTGTTCCGATTTCTAAGATAGATTTCGGATGCAGGTTAATCAATTCTATAGACTGATGAAAATAACTTACAAAACGTGTTTTATCATCATACCCGGAAGAAAAATAATGGGAATAACTCTCGTTATTGGCTTGCGACATGTTGCCTCGAATTCAATTTTAAGTCTTCTGCTAAAAACATCTGTTGATATGCGCTACGTTTTAATTCCATCCTGAGGCTTCTTTCCGGCAGGCATTTTGATCCACGGTCTTCATAGGTTATAGCTGCCTTTTTAAATCCGAACTTGCTATATAAGTTGATTGCACCCCGATTGTACGATAGCACATGTAAATATATCAGTGTGCACCCCATATCGTAAAAACCATACCTCAACAAGGCCTGGGTGGCCATAGTTCCATAACCGAATCCGCGTGAATATTTATCGATTACAATCCATAACTCGGCACGTTTGTTAGACTTATCTATATGATTAAACCCGCAATTACCCACATACTGCGCTGTATCATCCTCAATACAAAATAAGAGACGCCGCGAGTTAGACGCCGCTTTTTCGTACCATTGGATATGCTCCGCATACGTCATAATTGGATTTCGATTTATCAATCGGGCGGTCTCATAGTCATTCATACAACAGTATGAGTCGCCTAAATCATTTTTTGTCATGGGACGTAATCGGATCATAGAAAAACCTTATATTTGAATTCTATAGAGCAATAACGTGAATCTACATTACCACAATATGGTTTTTCGGGTCATGAAAAAATTTTGATTTACAAAATAAACTTATCAACAGCAATGCCGTTAAAACCTATACATCTAAGCTATTTATTATATTTAAAATTTGTTAGCTTTTTTGTTTATTTTTAATTTTATTTGATTTATTTCAATCTTATTTAACATCTTAAGGGGGTGATATCATCTTTTATATTGCTTTTTATTTTATTACACTTTAAATTTTTTTAGTAAAAAAGGGGAAGTATCAATGACTAAAGACAACTGGAAAAAAATGACTATAGGTAAAAAAATAGGAATCGGTTTTTTTGCTGTTTTAGCGTTACTGGTAATCATGACCCTTGTGGCAGCCAGTGCGTTCAAAAAGTCCTCATCAGGATTCACCCGTTACCGTCAGATAGCTCGTAATACAAATGTTTGCGGAGTTATACAAAGTAACCTGTTAATGGCTCGAATGAAAGTGAAAGACTACATTATCAGCGCTACTGATAAAGATCGTTTGGCATTTATGGAATTTTTCGAAGCAAGCACCTCAGCTGCTAATGAAGCTCACGGACTCATCAAAAATAAGGAACGTCTGGAAGCAATTGAAATGGTTAAGGAATCGTTAGAGAAATACGCTTCTGCCTTTGAACAAGTTACCCAATTGCAAAACAAACGTAACGATCTTGTTATTCGCGGAATGGATAAGATTGGCCCTCAGATGGAAAAGGAACTCACCAGCATAATGGAAAGCGCCAACAAAGATGAAGACATAGTCGCCGCTTTCAACGCAGGTGAAGCTCTTCGAGACACCTTGTTGATCCGACTGTACGCTATGAAATTCGTTCAGGATAACCAGCAGGGATATGTAGATCGAGTCCATCAAGAAGCTGCAAAAGTAGAAAAATATCTTCAGATCCTTGATAAAGAACTGAATAATCCTGAACGCAGAAAATTGTTCACTTCGTTCCAGGAAAACAAAAAACTCTACTTTGCTAAATTCAATGCACTGACCGATACAATTTTTGAGCGCAATGATATTATCAATAATACTCTCAATGAAATCGGGCCTCAAGTTGCGTCTACGTTGGATAATATCAAAGGTCAATATAAAACCGAACAGGACGCACTGGGACCAAAACTACAGAAAAACAACGCTAACGCAATCGCTACATTGCAAATCGTCGGGGTTATCGCAATTATAATAGGTATCTTGACATCTTTGTTTGTCACCCGACTTATAGTCAATGCGGTTAACTCTATTGTTTCTGTGGTCTCTGTAGTTGCAAGCGGCGACCTGCGCCCACGCGTTACTATCAAATCCAACGATGAATTGGGACAGCTGGGCAATATCTTCAACGGACTGCTTGATACGTGGAAAGATATTATCAGCAATATCATAAAAACATCACAGCAGGTTGCTTCAGCTTCTGAACAGATGAACGGCACAGCGAATGAAATATCAAGCGGTTCTAAAGACCTTGCAGTATCAGCGACCGAAGCTTCAAGCGCTATCGAACAGATGAGCAAAGGAGTTCAGGATGTTCTCAACGCTGTTGAGGAACAAAATGATTCTGTTACAGAAACAACCTCAGCTGTTGAACAATTGTCACGTAATGTTGATAAGGTATTCAAAAATGTTGAATCACAAACGTCATCAGTTAACGAATCGACAGCCGCTGTTGAACAATTACTGGCAAGCATTAAGACTGTGGCTGAAAACTCAACCAAAGTCAGCCAGCTTTCAAACGGCGTCAGCAACAAAGCCGACGAAGCAACTCAATCCGCTCAGGAAACTGTTCTCGGTATGCGTGAGATTGCTGAAAGTTCTCAAAAAATCAACAACATTATCGGCGTTATTACCGGTATAGCTTCTCAAACCAACCTGCTGGCTCTTAACGCGGCTATTGAAGCCGCACGTGCAGGCGACGCGGGTAAAGGATTCGCTGTAGTGGCAGATGAAGTACGCAATCTGGCTGAACAATCTGCTCACGCGGCTAAAGAAATTACCGAACTTATCAAAGACGCCAACAACAAAGCTGAAAAAGGTGTTTCCCTTGTTGAAGATGTCGACCGCGTCATAAAAGAAATCGCTTCTTCTACTTCAGAAGTAGTCACTTTGGCAAACGATGTAAGCAATGCCACTGTCGAACAGGAAAAAGGCGCAAGTGAAATCGCTCAGGCAATGGAAAGTCTTAATCAAGTTACCCAAAGCGTCTACAACGCTATGGACGAACAGAACAAAGGGTCCGAAGAAATAGCTCAGGCTATGCAAAGACTCGCCGGACTGGCACAGGAAGTCAGTTCCGCTATGACTGAACAGGCAACAGCTTCGGAACAGATCAGCCGTACCGTTGAGTCGGTTAGCGCTGTGGCACAACAAAACGAAGCAAGCGCCGAAGAAAGCGTCAAAGCGGCCGGAGCAATGGCACAGGAAGCTAACGACCTCGATCAGATGGTTTCCAAATTTACTGTGTAATATATTCTGCTAAAAACACATCTAGAAGCCCCGGAGCAATACTTTGTTTCGGGGCTTTTCTTATCTATACGCCGTGACGAAAAAATCTCATCAAATTTATATTTGACAAATTTTGAGTATCCATAGTAGAGTGCAGGCGGAACACCCAATAAGAACCCAGTACAGGAGGATATACCATGAAAAAATATCGTTGCATCTTATGTGGCTACATTTATGATCCGGCTGACAATGACGGCGTAGATTTTAACGACTTACCGGAAGATTGGTTGTGCCCTGAATGCGGCGCAGGCAAAGATGAATTTGAAGAAATCTAAGCCCTGTCATTGATACAACTTAGAATAATATACGAAAGAAGAGATTGGTAACACAGCTGCCGGTTTCTTCTTTCTTGTATAACACTAACCCATAAACTTAAGAACGATCATCGATAAAAGGACATAATCATGTACACAATGCTGGAAGTAGTGGGTGTTGCGCCCGATAGTTTTTCGCAGGCAGTTAAAAATGCCTTGAAAATCATACATAATCAGGGACATGTCGCTTCATGGTTCGAGGTAATCGAACAACGCGGCCTTGTTTCCAATCAAAACGTCAAACAGTTTCAAGTTAAACTGAAAGTAGGTGTGGCAATGGGATCAGAAGAACAACCAGCACCATCTCATATTACCGCAAGTAGCGCCGAAGCTTGCCCCACATGCGCGCAACCGGCTGGAGAACATGGACACATGTGCTCGCCTAAACCTCTGGAAGATTCCAATTGCGAATGGTGCGGCGCACAAATTACTGACGCTCGTCATATGTGTGATGAGAAAACCGAAGAAATCGCTTATATTTGCAATACTTGCGGACGGGCAGCTATCAGATCCGATCAGGTATGTGACCCCAAAAAACTGAAAAAGTAATCTATATTGATTTTTAACTATAAAAGGCCATTGCCACAAACAGAGCGATGGCCTTTTTTTTCATCTGTACAACATCATACTCTTTGGTATAGCATACAAACCGGCATTATGACGTCTTTTTATTCATAAGGGAGAACAATATGCACAAATCCGCAAAAAAAGCGATCGTCATAGGTGCAAGCTCAGGGATCGGAAGAGCTGTTGCCATAGAACTTGGAAAACAAGGCTATGACGTCGGACTGATGGCCCGTCGCGAACATTTGCTCAGGGAAGCTGCCGGCCAAATCCATACCAATACCTTTATACAGACAATCGATATATCTCAACCGGAGACTGCCGCGAAATGTTTAGAGCAGATGATCGAGAAGATGGGCGGGGTTGACGTTGTTATAATAAACTCAGGGGTTCGACATCCCAACAAACAGCTATTACTCAAACCTGAACTCGATACCATAGCAGTCAACGTACAGGGATTTGTCGCTATGGCTACTGTGGCTATGAACCATTTTCGATCTAAAAACAGCGGCAATCTGGTCGGTATATCTTCCATAGCCGGATTGCGCGGTACGTCCAATGCTCCATCGTATAATTCATCAAAGGCTTTTGTATCTATCTTTCTCAACGGGCTATGGCAAAAGTGCCTCAGTACAGGAATTACGGTTACCGATATACGACCGGGGTTTGTCGAAACCGATATGATAGCTAATATCAAGTCAAAATTCTGGGTTGCGACCCCGGAAAAAGCGGCTGTACAAATCCTGCAGGCTATGGACCGCAAAAAGAAAGTGGCGTATGTTACACGGCGCTACCTTCTGGCAGCGTGGCTAATGCGAATAATACCGGATTGGCTGTACTACAATGTTTATAAAAAATTGCGCGTGGATTAATTTTTTGACCGCAATGATAACGAAGCGACACGTGATTTGATTTCATCAGCAAGATGCGGACAACTACGTAACGCCGTGGAAAACAATGATACTGCAGTACCTATATCGCCCTGCTCCTGTGCAACAATCCCCTGAAAAAACGACAGTTCACCGCCAGTATACCCCTTCTGAATAAGAAGATTGATACCGTCAGGCAATTTTTCTATCGCACCTGTTCGTACATAAAGGAGAAGTTTCCATATTGTTGTTTCAATTTCATAGTATCCAGCGCTTTCACGCGCGATTATCATCGAAAGCGCCTGCCGATAGTCACCCCGTGCGTAATATACCTGTACCAATCCTCGAAAAGCAGGCATATATAACGGATTATCGTGAAAGATCTCTATCAATAATTGTTCAGCTGTAGACAAATCATTCAGCCTCAACGATAAAAAAGCAAGCGATTCCTTAAACGCCCGGTCACCGGGAAATTTTTTTGTTCCCTGTTTGAACAGTGACCTTGCAGTATCATATTGCCCTATCGCATCGTACAAAATACCTTTAAGCAACATGACCGTTTGTTGCTGAGTTCCCTGCTGTTCGGCAACCCCGGTATACTGCAATGCCTGATCATATTTATGCCATTTAAAATAAAGTAATGCGAGATGGAGCGCAAGATCCAAATAGCCGGCATCAATATCAAACGCTTTTAATAAATAATCCTGCGCGGATATAAAATTACCTCTGTTCAGGTAAATAAGCCCCACATCATAATATGGTTTTGCTGAGTCAGGAGTTAGTTTGATTTGTTGCAGGCCGAGTTGAAGATAGTAATCGGTTTTCGAGTTACGTAACTCCGAATTAAGGTGCCCATAATGATGTACCACAATATCTGTCATACCTACGACACCATTGATCGCGTATATGCTCGGGGCGACTGTCTCGTGGATAATACCGCTAAACCTGATGCGCGGGTCGTTACGGAATAATCCTATCCGCTCAACAGGAACAAAACCGGATGCCTGTTGTTCTTCAGGATAACCTCCGGAACACGGTACAAATCGTACTCTGCTATGATCATTGGTATAATTGCGCTGGATCATCATGTATCCAGCAACCGGAGTAGACGATGCGCAACAAGCAAGTATTTTTTGCGTATCGATAGGGGCAATCACTTCATCAGCGTCAAGAAACAATATCCAGTCGCCGGATGCGTGCTTTACAGACACATTGCGCGCCTGTGAAAAATCATCGCACCATTCAAACGGTATTACGGTTGCGCCTAAATCGCGGACAATGTCGACAGTCGAGTCGGTACTGCCGGTATCTACAACAATCAATTCATCAGCAATCGTTTTTACCGACATGATAGCATCTGCCACACAATGCGCCTCATTACGTGTTATCATACACACACTGAGCATACAGCAAACCTCATGTATTAAAGCTTACAGCATACTGCAATCGTATAACACCAACCGTAATTTATAACCGGCGGGATTTACGAGCGTTTTCGCTTCTATCAGCCGCAACGCGTTGCTCAACTGTTTTTCCTCAAAGGTATTTTCGGAATAAGCGATAAACCATACCCGTTTATATGGACGCAGATGCTTTTTAAAAAGCCTGAAATCAGGTATAATTTCTTTTTTAGCATATCCTGTACCATAATAATCCAACACACCACCCTTTGTGTAATCTATGGAATACAATGCGTCATCGGGTTTACTGTTCTTTTCGATTATATGGGCAGTTTGGCGCCAGTAGCGTTTTTGTGTACCTTTATAAATATCTGTCATGAACAAAACCGAGCAACTCATAATAGCAAGCGTTACTAACAATGCAATCCATCGCCGGCGAATACGGATGATCCCGCGCGCGGCAATAATATAAAAAAATGGCAACACTACAATAAGGTATCGTTTACCCTCATACATTATCGGTTTCACATGAGATATGAGGTACGCTGACACAATAGGGACGCACAAAAACAGCAGCAACAGCACGGTTTCATCGCTAAACCGTACACGACAAGACATACCCCGCCGATTGATATGTATCATGAAAATGCCCATAAGAAAACAGATGGCGAATAACGTAGTCACAATAATTGCCACAGGTTGTCGCAACTCATAAAAAATACCGGCGCTGAACGCGCTCAGCAGTTGAACTGGAAAATAAATGTTTGGAGCAAGCAACCAGTTTGAACGGTTGATTGACATCTGCTCCAACATACGCGGTATCCACAACGCAAAAAGACACCCCACTGGCACCATAGCTCCAATCCAGTAAAGCAGTTTCCTGCGGGTAGAACGCATATATAGATACAAAAACTGGGCGGGTATAAATAATACAAAATAATAATGGGTATACAAAGCGAACAACTGCATACATGCCGTTGCCAGCAACCACCATAATCCTGTGCGCCTGGCATACTGATAAAACACCATAACCAATGCCATCGCTACAAACATTGCCATTGCAGAATTACGCGCTTCCTGCGCATACCATAATACATACGGAGAACATACTACCAGCAGAGCCGATATACCTCCTGCCGCCCCGCCCGCAAGCATAGTTCCTAACCAATAAATCAAGACAACACAACCAACTGCCCACATCACAGAAAAACATCGTAACCTATGCAAATCTGTCGGCGTATTTCCTGCCCATTCACGAAGCAATAAAAAATATGCAGGCGGAGTGTTTTCCCCGTCAACAACCATAGCGATACTTTCGGATACCGAAGGTTGTTTAACAGATCGCACCGTATACCATTCGTCTACCCAGATACTTTCCTGATCGATACCATACATATACACTACGCACGATACCAATGCAAGCATACCTATAATAATTAATCGTAATATATTTTTTCTCAATATCATAGAAGGGATCATCGCCATATAAAAAACACCTGTTTTTCATAACTAAACCATGTATTTATACGCTTAGTCAATCAAAAACAGGTGTTATAATTACAAACTATTTTACTATTATATTAATGACACAACCACCACAACCAAAAATCGGCCCAGGGATCAACACCTGGATTAGTATCTTCGTCCGCGGGTGTCTCGTCCACGGGTGTCTCTTCTTCCGTGTTAGTCCCATCGTCTACTATTACACCCTGAGGTGTATTTGTGTTATTGATCAATCCGGGCGGAATAAACTCTTCGTCTACAAAATCAGGTACTTCTTCTCCCGGATTAAATGGATCAGGAGGGTTTTCCAGCCATGTTATGTCTGAATAATCGGTTGGGACAAAGCGGGATAACCAGGCATAAACGTCTATTTCCCTATCCATATCCTGATTAGCATCTATTCCCTTATCGATTTTGCGCCGGAGCGCATTCATACGGGCTCCAATTGGAGCCCTCTTTACATCTAACTCATGCCCGTAAATGGTTATTTGCATGCCGGGGAATAAACTTATAGGCTGTTTGCCGGCACCTGTCCATTGATTATTCTGGGCAAAAAATCCGTTTAGAGGCGAAATACCTACTTCGCCTTCACTTACGCTTACTTCAGTTACCGGCCTGATATCATAATAGCCAACATATACTGTATACGCCGTACCACGTACCGCCGCTATAAGTGATGGAGTTACGATTTCAAGGTTTGTACCGGGTGTTGCCTGTACATCAATGCTTCCTGCTTCACCATCTAAAGCACGAATGACTGTATACAGCCTGCCGTCATCCATTCTAAACGACTGGATGATAAACATCGCTACATCACCAGAACTAACTGTCGTGCCATCTTCAAGAGTAATGGTTCCTGTGCAGGTAGTGCCGGGCTTGACAGGTACATTATCCACCATAACTTTACTGACACGTCCTGTTGCGGTTCTACCCAGAGAAAAGATACTGACCGCTTCCTTGTCGTCTTTGTGACGGGGACACCCGATTGTATATCGCATTTTAGCCAATTGTTCGGCACGATACACATAATATTCGGTGTAACTGTCTTGCTCTTCTGTACGATCCATTGGACAAACGAATATAGCCGAATCATGCAGATATGTCTTTAACTGTGCTGGAAGGGTGCTGTAAGGCAACCCACGCGGATAATCACGATAATCATTGTAGTAACTTGCCATCGCTATGGATATCTGACGCAAATTATTCATACAGATAGTACTCATTGCGGACTGTTTCACTTTCCTGCCCGACGATACTATCACTGTCATAAGCATCGATAAGGCAAAGATACACAACAATAGTTCAAGCAATGAAAATCCTGATCGCCTGCATTTGCTACGCCCGAACAATGCCATCATATATCCTCACTTTGTTTGCTGTTTTTATCAAAAACCTATATAGCAAAATAGGTTCGACTTCTTCGTACATATTTTATCGGCAAATCATTTCTTTTTCTTAACCAAAATTATCAAATTTTTTTATTTCAAAAAACTTCAGGAACGTTTAAAGAATGACACACACATATTTTCACTTCAATTTGACTTGTATTTAGTTAATATAATGATGTTTATATAATATTACACTATGCTTTTATATTGTATTACAATCAGGGGGGGGCATCATGCCATGTAGACGCTTTGTTAGTGAAATAGAATTTTGAGGGTTAAATTTACTCCAGATAATCGATAAACTTCTCTATCGCCGGGTTGGAATCAGACTTGATACATTTTTTTAAGCGATGACGCGCCCGCCGGTCATATCCTTTTATATACAATATGATCCCCCACAAAAGGCATGTGTAAAAATGGATGGATTCACTCTGGCGTCGAAATCCTTCGTCAGCTTTGCGCAAAAAATGATAGGCGCTCTCGGCTTTTTTAAGCCGCCGCAAAGCATAACCATAGTCGCGGTTGATGAAATAGTCTACAGCGACTGATAAATAGGCAGATTGCAACACAGTTTGCCGTTCGTAGATATCGGTTATCTGAAGCTGGTGATGGTGTATTTGCCATATAGTTTCTTTGGCATTGTGGGCGTAGGTATATTCGTCTATAATTTTTATAATATCCGCTGGTACATCATGCCATGTACGTGTATTCGATGTCCGTCCAAGCACAGACAACCAGTTCCAAGCACAAAACTTGCAACTGATTTTCTCAACAAATAGCAGATTAAACAAAATAGGGTTATTCATTGATGTATAGCTCCTTCAAAGCCATTTTATTGCTCTAAAATAGAATTGTGCTGCTTTGATCACTGCTTGACAAGTATTTTTTTAAAAAATAGGGGTAGATGCCTGCCTGTTTATTGAACGAACCCGTTCGAAACAACGCCGGGCATCTGTTGTGTATCCATAACGCAACAGGAATGATCCGCTATTGTGCTGAACCGTTATCACATCATATCCCGCATTTATCGCTTTGTCTATATACATAAGTGATGCATCCATATCAACACGTGCCGCGTTGAGCGCACGCATAAAAAAATAGTTCCCCAGCAATACACGAGCGGTGTAATCAAAAGCGACTTCAGAGGATTGTAGATTCCGTATCCTCCATATATCCCAATCATTAAAAACAGCCACATCCTCACCGGAATTCACTACCCTGAACAACAGTCCAAACGGGACACAATCATAATCTCTAATGTCAAATAATGTATCACGAGTAGCAAACATCTTTTTGGCAGGATTGATACCTGACGGCATATTACCCGGAATCACACCGGGTGTATAGAGCGTTATATCTCTACGAATACCCATGACTCTATGCAGATAGATAAGTGAAAAAGTAACTGTATCGTCAGCCCCTGACACCAACTCTGCTTCTACTGGTAACTGGTTGAGGATAAACATAGCGTAATCATAGGCAAAATAGTTTTCACTTCGATCGTTGTCATGGTAATTAACCACAATCAGCCAAACCGGTACAACTATTACAACCAACCGCAGCCAGCGAATCGAGATCAATTTGAAGACAACGTACTGCAAGCCGAAACCAAACAGTATGGTGGTAGCTAAGAAAGCAGGCGATATGTATCGGGGCCAGAAAAAAACATCAGGGTGCGGGCTGTGCATTATCATCAATGCAATATTCAGCATATACAGCATCACCAGCGATACCGTCATACGCCATGAACGTCGAGCAGTATAATATATTCCCAGAAGAATAAGAATACAGCCCCCAATAGTATATTCCGCGGGCAATAGAGATAGATAGTGCCAGACTACCTCCAAAGCATCCCGAACTGACTGGACATAAGCTCGTCCCATATAATCGTGACGGATCAGATATAACCAGAAACTGCGGTCTATACCCGGTTTTCCCCAATGTACCGCTGGTTCGGTCAAACCACACAGCGGTATATACAGATATAATAACAAACCAGGTATAATCCAAATCAGGATTAAAATACGCTGTCGCATAGAAATTGATTTCTCAGTACGGACAGTACATACATAAATCAATGCAAGTGGTAAAGTTAAAATCGACAGCGGATTGTTTGCAAGACCAAAACCAAGCAAAAGCGCATAGAACTGCATCATTCGCCATCGACCGGTTTTACCGTACTGAAACAAGCACCACAAAGCACCAGCCATAAGCGCATTGTTTAACGTATACACTCGCGCAGCCACTGCCTGTGACCATACCGGATTTATGAAACCAAACGTCAACGCGGTTACACACGCAACCAATGCAAAACATCCGGCCGAACGCATCAAACCGTATATCACCACAAGCGTAACAGAACCCAACACCGCACACATCAGGTTGATATCAAACGCCGAACCGGCTCCAGGGATTATCAGGGAAAAAAAGTAGCCGAGTATGGTGAATAATGGATACCCCGGCGCATGAGCTATACCAGGAGCCAGGGCCGCGGCGCATAAATCACCGCTGTCCCCCATGTATACTGTCGGACAAAGAGTAAGCCCATACACAACTGAACTCAACACAACAATCAACGCTATGAAACATAGGTCAGGATAAAAATGTTTTCTGATAATGAGTATCCGGGGCAGGCTCAGTTTTTTCATCTGTACCTTTATAAAGTTACGTATGACAGAGCGCAGTACTATGCTACTGCAAAATAATCTTGGTGATAATGATGTCTATCTTAAGCACATGTGGTTTGGAGGCACTGGCAGTAATCTGTAACCGGCTAACCCGTAAAGCTTGTTGAGATATTTGAAGGTCATATATAAACCGAGCCAACGCCATGACATTTGCTTCCCCTTCAAGTTCAATACGATAGAATTTATAAAATTCTTCGTCAAGAATCTCCTGAGGTTTCATATCGTTGATATTGACACCGTTACTGCGAGCAGACGTTTCTATCTCTTTTAAGATCTGAGCGGTTTTCTGCTGATCTGATCCTTCGAACTTCAACTTTTTTTCGTAAAACTGATACTCGTTGACAATGGTATCTTCCCGACTGAGAATAATCTCATCACGGCTCAGCTGTTTTTTGAGATTGACTATAGTAGTATTCTGGGTAACCCAGTATTGCCATAATGGCTCGATCGCATACGTATACAAAAGGACAGAACCCAGAATCAGGATTGTCGCGGAAACCAACTTTTTTTCCCGTTTGGTCAATTTGGAAAATATGCTCATTCGTCCTGCCCCCGTTGTGGTAGACTGCGTTGTTTAACCGCGTCCGGAACACCGGGTAACGGTTTGAAACCGGAATACGGATCTGAAGGCGCCTCTTCCATTTTCTGTAAAAATTTTTCCTGAATACGGTCACGTAACAGTTGCTGTTGTTCCGGCGGCAACTGGTCTCCCTTGAAATGATCAAAATAATCTTCCTGCGCCTGCTTATATTGTTCTTCCTGCTTTAGTATCCATTCTTCCTCTGACATTTCAGAAGAATCCGTCTGTAACATGCGAGCTCGTTCCTGTGCGCCTTCTTCAATCTGAGGACCGCCATCATATCCTGATGGTTGTGGCGGGACAGGCGGTATATTGCGAGACGGAGCAGATGCCCTCGGAGAACCCAACGGCCGTTGAACTGCAGGTGGAGATTCTGCCTCAGATGCCTCAGGCTGCGCTACCGACTGCGATTCTTTCTCCTGCGGGACTGGTTGCGGCGATGCCTGTTCAGACGTTGCCTCAGAAGACGCTGGAGCTTCACCGATGTCTTCTCTGATTAAAGAACATTGTATTTCAAAATCTACCACTTCTTTTGATCCGACTTTACGGCGGTTAACACCTCGCGACGACACTTTCTCAAAATATGGTGAATCCTCTATGGTGGGAATCAGGTCAAAGACATTTGACATCGTGTCCGCAGTACCTTTAATAATAATGTACTTTGTTTCATCATACAAAAAGCCCGACAACGCGATACTTTCAGGTATTACACGGTACAACTCGCGTAAAAAATCGAGGCTCATGCGGGATGTGCCTACATGATCGCGAATAAGATTGATCTTGGTCCGCATTTGCTCAAGTTTTCGGACCCGGGGCGATAATGAATCGAGTTTGGTTTGAAGTAATCCTATTTCCTGTGCCTTGAGATTAACCTCAGCATAAAAATTCACTCCGCCAACAGCCAGTAAAACCAAAAACAACAGTGACGCAACAGTAAGCGATGCCATCCTGCGTTTGCTTTTACGCTGGTTTTTTATCACTTCCGGTATCATATCAAGCTGGCGACCTGTACCTTGCAGCAACATACCAATAGGAGCCAGCAGCGATATTTCTTTACCCTGTATGGTGAGATCATCCTGAAACTGCTCAAGGCCTGTTATGTGGTCTCGCAGATTAAACACCTCGACCGGTACCTGAAAACGAGTACCCATATTACGCTCGATATTATGAAAATTAGATACTCCACCCGCAAGCACTATTTTTTCAATAAACGCTCCCTGCTGTTCACGAGAAAATACCGCAAACGATCTGCGCAGCTCATCCATCAATTCCGATTGCCAGTTGATGTTTGCCGACTCCGCCTGAAATTTTTTTTCTTTAAGCAATAGATGCATTACACCGTGCATAATGCCACGGGTAAACACTACCTGATCGTTACCGATTATCTGAATATTTGTCTGAGTGTAGTCGATATTAATCAACGCAACGTAAGTTGGCTTAATTTGTGATTTATCAGCAGAATCCTGAGCTATGGCTCGGTTCTTGAAATACAGATACGCCCTAAACGCGGCCTGTGAATTTATATCAATGCGAGATGTCTGGCAGCCGGCTCCCTCAATAGCATCAATATGCTGATAAATGACATTCTTATGGGCTATGGCAAGCAAAACATCGGAATAACCGTTCTCAGAAACTGATATAATTTCATGGTCCACAATCATATCTTCACGGTTATACGGAATTTGTTTGATCGCCTGAAACCCAACCATCTCCTGAATCTCATGCGGATTATCAGACGGTAACTGCATAAATCTGATCGTACTGAGGTTACGCGGAAAACACGATACTACCTTGCGTTTTTTGAACCCGTGATCACGTAGAAAATTCCGCAAAAGTTCGGGTACTTCGTCATAGGTAAAATAATTCAGCTCGGTAACCGCAAAATGATCTACCTGAATATCGCCGTTAGATTTGACACGCAGTTCAACCGCTTTAACGCATGCCGAATCAAGTTCAACACCGATACGCGCGGCGCCTGAACCGGCAGGACGTTTATTTTTTTTGCCCGCCGCTTTTGTGAGTAATGAATTGGATGATGATGTACTCATACGCTCAAATAATTATCCTAAATTAACTGTTTCGCACAGTGTATCACAAATATATATCATTCTTCAAAATATTTTAATATCTGCATTGCGTCAACATCCTGATCAAGTTTTTCGTCGGTAACGGTCACAGTGCGTGACTTTTTTTCCTCTTTCGATGCCTTACTTTTTGCCCGTTCCTTGGAACGTGTTACCACAGCGCTTACCGTGCGTTCAAGATGTTTGCCCGGAAACGACACAACCGCATTGATACGAAAATAATCCGATGTTACACCAATCAATTTTTTAGTACGCAACCAGTTGAGCATACTTATCATGTTGGAATCATGGGTTCCTATGGCGGTTTCTACGTTAACGTCTTCGAATAACTGGTCGTCTTCTGTACCGGGTAAACCGTCATCGCCGTTACGGTATTCGATTATCAGTTTTACCAGCTCTTCACGGTCGGAACGAGCAAACGTCATGCGCGGTCCCTGGCTGACAAACAAGGCGCTTAGCACTTCCGCACTGGCAGTATTCACATTCACCGCACCATTACCATAACAGGTCAATATATCATACAGTCGGCTACGCTTTTTATTCTTTTCTTTGCTGGTAGACGCAAAATTTTTCATAAAATGCATCTCTTCAAGAATCTGAAGCGGCGCGTGCCGTGCTTCGTAACCATAAGTTGTATCATACCAGTTATCTAAATCCTTCTCGGATTTCGTGTCTTCACGCCAATGAGCTATGACCTCAACAAGATCTTCATCCATGCCAAACTCTTCTTCCCAGTATTCCGACTCGAGGATTTCTGTAGGTATAGTGCTGATATTTATCCTGCCCATCTCATCTTCAGCTCCGTACAACTCGACAATCTCCTCGTCATTATTCTGGGCATAATGCACAACGGTTACCTCAGCGTCTTCAAACTCTGCTTTATTGAACAAGTCTGGGGAGTTACCCCAAGCTTCATTATAAGCATCCACGTCTCGTTCAGGATCATTCGCGATATAAAAAAATACCGTATATATGGCTGCCTGCCCAAGATACGTCGCACGCAGTTTGCTAAGATACATACTGGTCAGGCGCAACTCAATCGCACTGCGATACCCCAACCCAACGGCAAACAACGACAAAATGGCAAGCATCCACATGACCATAATCAATATCATACCGCGTTGTTGTTTTTGCCCTTTACGCATTCTCAATCGTCTTCCTCCTCAGGATACTCCTCAAGAGTGCCTATAGGAATAAACACCGTTCGTTCAAAGGTGATTTTCTCTTCCTCTTTGGTTCCGGGCTGATCTACAAGAACCAATTTTATCTTGATACTTTTGGGGATTTTGTTTTCCACATCCCAATCAGTTTCCCAATACGTTGCTGATTCCGTTTCGGTAAGCGTTTCTTTTTCTTCCTCGTCAACAACATAAATATATTGAAAACTGACGTCGGCTATATCTTCAGACAAAATTTTAGCCTCACGGCGGCTTTCATCAAGGCTTTTGAGAAAAGTTTCCTGCAAACGCATAAGTGATTTATACTTGCTTCGAGAACTGGTTTTTTTGAGAAAATAAGTAATCTTAAATATGCTGGTATCAAATACCGTAGGATCTTTGGAACTGGCATCTGTGACTGGTAACGCTACCGGAAAATACACCTCATTTGCCTGGCCGAGAAACTGTATATAATCGAAATATACACATTTCCTGACATCGCTGACCATAGTATCGAGGATTATACGTGCCCGTTGATGCAGGTTCGAGCCCTGATCTCCACGCTTCCAAGCTATTATGCCCACTGACAACGCAGAATATAACGCCACCATGATTGACGCAAACAACGATAAGGCTATCAACAATTCAAGCAGGGTAAAATTGCGTCGCTCCGGCCGATTGCTCATAAATCCTCCGTACCACTTGAAAAATCGTCGAATTCGCCTTCTTCATCTTCAGGTTGTTTACGGATAACAGCTGTGCGCTGGCTCAAAGCTTTTTCGTCACCTCGGTATGACCATGTAACAGTAACTTCTATTTTGTACAAAATATAGATCGGCTCTTCTTCCTCAACCGTTTGCTGCACATTGGATGAAAGGGAATCGGTATATGCGGCTTCTTCAAATTCGTCATCCGATTCCAATTCTGGCATCTGTTCTTCTATATGTACTGAAAAAGAATAATCGGTGTAAGGAGCTTTGAACGTCCCTTCGGTAGGAGCGGCGGAAATTTCCTCAAGCGCCAGAATATCCCAGAATTTTTCTTCCACAAGATTAGCTGCAACAACATACTGCTGCGATACAATACCCGCAGCAATACTGTTACTGTACGTACGCATAATGACGCTTGATCCTATAGAAATAACCGTAATGGCAAGTAATACCTCAAGTAACAGGAAACCCGGCGACTTCTGTGCACGAGTAATGAGCGAACGCAATTTCATAATCGTTTTTTCTCGTTATACAACTTGACAAACCCAACTGAAGATTTGGTGGTAACGGTATAGACCTGCTTACCTTTTCCCTCAATATAAATAACGCATTCATCGGCATTACCATCTGGATAAAAAATCACATAATCTTCGTCCGGTTCGTCTATATCTAAAGAAATATCTTTAGGGAAAAACAGTTTTTGCCCAATTGAACCTCTGACCATTTCGTACTCTTCTTTGGCCCTTTTCGACCTGCTTTGACGTCTCAAAATAGGGGATTCGGACTCATCTTCTTCTGTCTCAGGAATTGTCTCCAGACAAAACGAACCTTCATCTTCAAAAAAGTGAACGCGAAAGGGTTTGCCTTCCACAATCGCCCTGTCGCGGGCATAATTCATTATTTTAACCAGATTATAAACCGTATTTCGAAACTGTATGGTTTGATATGTAGCCTTGAATTTTGGAGTTGCTATCGCCACAATAATACTGATCACCAGTATAACCATGGACAGTTCGAGTAAGGTAAACCCCCGTTTCCTATTTGTCAGACCAATTGGTAACGTCATCGCCGCCACCTTCCTGACCATCAGGCCCATAGGAATACAGGTCGTAATCATCGGTGTTGTGAGAACCTGGTGTCTTGTACTGATACGGATTACCCCACGGATCATTGAAACTTCTGTTTTGAATATATGGGCCTTTCCATCCTTTGGCTGAAGATGACTTAAGTGCGCTGAGCCCTTCTTCACTGGTCGGGTAACGGCCGCAGTCGATTTCAAACAGCTGTAACGCAGTACCATAGGCTCCTGCTATTTCACCTTTGGCTGTCTGGACCTTCGCTTCCTGCGCACGTCCTGAAAATTTCACCACTGCCATGGTGGCCAATACTCCCAGAATAACAACCACCAACATAAGTTCCACCAGGGTAAAACCTTTTTGCGCTGCTCGTCTTGTGCTCATCAAATTCTTCCTCCTTATAGTTAAGTATCAACATGATGCAATTTTATTCTTTTGTTTCAAAATACCGCATTTTTATTCGCAAGATATCGTAGACCGCCTATCATTGCGACAACTGTAACCACCTGTACAGCATTACTAAAACACCATTAACATATTAATCTCACACTGTAGTAAGCAAAAATAACACCTGATCAACGGTATTTCTTATAAGGATACCAGTCATCTACCGGTACCCTGAGCTTACAGGCAACGCTTTTCTTACTTCTGTGTAAAAACGTCAGAATTGCATAAGCAAATATAACAAGCGATAATATACACAATTTCATTTTTCACCTTTACATCCAGTATGTACTATTCAAATTAAGAAAGCAACAGTTATTGAACGCTCTCAAGCCATTTTTGCTCCAGCATTGCCGTCGAAGACAATGTACTCGGATAAGCAAACCGCAACGCATCCTCAACCGATTTACCCGAACGAAGCTGACGTATAAATTCCGCAAACCGCTTCTGGCCATAGCGGTCGATCATAAACGAAACAAGACTCTTTGACTGTGCATAAAATAATGCTACTCGAGGATCTGAAGCATCATGTGTCACCGACCCGAGCGTCATAAGCTGTTCCATAGGCAACAGCATGTTATTTTTTAAAGCTGTATCAAAAAACAACTCCATCTGCTGATCGGTACTCTGTTCATGATACTGAGCAATCCCCTCATCAATCCATAACGGCACTTGTGGATTATCTTTAACGTATTCCCTGAAAACTATATGTGCAATTTCATGCGGCAACAGGGTCTCTGTAAAATGATTTGCCCACGGAAACGTATAAATCACTTTGGACTCGTAATTGACACACCCTCCTGACCACTCCGGCATACCGGTTGACTGGCAATAATGCTGTTGGTCATCATAAATTATGATCTGACAACGGTTATCCCATGTCCAAAACCGATCAAACCGGTCTAGTTCGAGTTCTTTTTCTATAGTGTGATAATAGAGTTCCGCAGACCGGATAACTGTGTCGACAAACGTATCCGAAACCCGGTATTTGACTATAAAATGATCACTTTTGCGTACAGTCCACCCGTCACTGCCCGGCCTGTCTGCCAGCTGGGTAGAGGCCGTACTTGCAATAATGATAACAATAAGAATAAGTGCAAGATAGATGCTTTTCATAACGTCTATTTGATTAACGAATTATAATTTAGGTTCATCATTTCGCGATATTGCTGATATCGAAAATCGGCAGGATGATACTAATAACAATCGCTCCGAGTATTGCTCCGAGCACCACAATCATAACCGGTTCAAGCATGGTGGTAAATGTTTTGATAGCCCGGTCGACCTGCTTGTCATAGCTCTCAGCAACTTTTTCGAGCGATTTTTCGATGTGCCCGCTTTCCTCACCTACTGCGACCATGTTTATAAACAACGAGGGGAATATGGTTGACCTGCGCAAACATTCGCCCAGTTTAGCCCCTTTGGATATGTCGTCCATGGCATCGCTTATTTCCGCCCGGATAACACGGTTGTCTATGGTATCTACAATAATCGACAGTGACTGCAATATGGGTACACCGTTGTTTAACAACGTACTGAGAGTTCTTCCGAACCTCGCGATTTCATTTTTGAGTACAAGATCCTGTACGACCGGTATATTCAATTTGAGTTTATCTATCATATATGCGCCGGTATCTGTTGCTTTCCAGCGGCGAAATGCGTAACCTCCTATAACCAAACCAATAGCTACCATCCACCAGTATTGCGACATGATGGTTGATATGGTAATAAGAATCTGTGTCGGTAGCGGTAATGCCTGTCCCATATCGGTAAACAATTTGACCAGCCTCGGGATAACAAATGTCAAAAGCACCGTAATCATCAATACACCAACAGCACCCATGAGCATCGGGTAGACCATGGCGGATTTTATCTTGGAACGGGTTTCGTCTTCCTGCTCGGTAAAATCGGCAAGGCGTTCGAGTACTGTTTCAAGCATACCGCCGATTTCACCTGATTTAACCATGTTGATAAATAACGGGCTAAACACTTTCGGGTGACGGTTGAGTGATTCGTTAAGTGTGTTACCGTCTTTAATACTCTGTTGGACATCATCAAGCACTTTTTTGAACGGTGGATTGGTACATTGCTCACTCAAAATTTCAACAGACCGGTACAAGGTAACACCTGAATCGAGCAAATCCGCGAGCTGACGGGTAAAGGCGCCCAAATCTCGAATGGTGATTCGCTGAAACAACTGGATATTCACGGATCGGCTCTGTTCCCGATCACCTGCCTTAGCTTTGGCGGGTTTAGCCTGACGTTGCCGTGCTGGTTGTTTAGGCGCTTTCGAGGATTTTTTAGATGCTGCCGGCGCCGAACCTGCCGGAGTGACCGTAATAGGGAAATATCCCATAAAAGTCAGTTTATTAATGGCTTCAACCTGACTTTCCGCATCGATCTTGCCTTCAACGATATCCGTGGGGCCTTTTTTTGCTTTATAATAAAATGTAGCCATGATTAGTCGAACAATTCCTCCTGCGCCACACGTAACACTTCATCAACGGTAGTTATACCTTTGAGCGCTTTTTGCAACCCTGTCAGGCGCAATGTCAACATACCTTGTGTTTTTATGACTTCCTCTTTTATAACATTAGCCGGTACGTGTTGTACAACCATTTCGCGCAATTTATCGGTCATGATCATAACCTCATAAACCACTGTTCTGCCCCGATAGCCAGTAAATTTACAGTCCTCACATCCTTCACCAGCATATAATTGAGCGTTAGCGCGGTCAAATTCGGGCAAACCCCTAAACTCTTTTTCGTAGACCTGTTTAAACTCGATGGGATGTTTGCATGATGGACAAATAACACGTACAAGACGTTGCGCTATAACACACTCTACAGATGACGACACAAGGTATGGTTCAACACCCATATCGATCAAACGGGTAATCGAACTGGCGGCATCGTTAGTGTGGATTGTCGAAAACACAAGGTGACCGGTAAGAGCGGCACGGATAGCGGCCTCGGCTGTTTCGTAGTCACGAATTTCCCCGATCATCATCACGTCAGGGTCATGACGCAACATAGAACGCAACGCGCGGGCAAACGTCAGATCGATCTTTGGTAGAACCTGTATCTGCGATACGCCTTGCATACGATATTCTATCGGGTCTTCGATGGTAATTACTTTCATCTTGGCACTGTTGATAGTCTTCAAACAGGCATACAAGGTAGTCGATTTACCGGAACCGGTCGGACCGGTTACCAGAATAATACCGTGCGGTTTTTTAATTATATGGTCGAGCATTTCCAACTCTTTATTACCGTATCCCAACTGATTGAGGCTCAAGAGCTGATTGTTGGCGGTTAATAAACGGATATTGGTGGTTTCACCGTACGGTGTCGGCAGGGTGGAAACACGCAAATCCATTTCCGTCTCTTTCATTTTCAGTTTGATACGGCCATCCTGCGGCAACCTTCGTTCCGCGATATTCAAATTCGCCATGATTTTTATACGCGATACAATAGCAGACTGAAACCTTTTGATACTCGCAGGCACGTTGGTTTCATACAAAATACCATCGATACGGTTACGTATGCGCAACTCGTTCTCAAAAGGCTCTATATGAATATCTGTAGCACGGTCTTTATATGCTTCTAAAAATATCTGGTTCACAAATTTGATGATCGAAGCGTCCGCCGCGAGGTCTTCGCTGTCTATAGCGGTTTCCTCGATATCAGGCAATTCCATGGTGTCGACGTCTTCGTCCATCATCTGCTCCACAGTATCGGCTCCAAGACCGTAATACTGTTTGAGCGATGCCATGATTTGCTCTTCACTGGCAAGGTACGCTTTTATCTGAAACCCAAGCAGCAGGCGCATATCGTCAAGGACATGCACATCAAGGGGATCCATAGTCGCAACGGCAATATTCGATCCATCAAGTTTGACCGGCATTATTTTATAATGATGAGCAAACTTGGCGGGAACCTGTGCTACCGCGTTCTGATCGATCTCAGTATCTTTAAGAGAAAGGTATTCCACAGCCAAATGATCAGCAAGCAACGGCATAATTGTCTTTTCCGAACAATAACTCAAACGTACCAGCGTATGAGCAAGATATTTTTCATGCTCCTGGCGTTTCGTCATTGCCTTACGAACCTGATCCTCCTCAACCACACCCATGGAAACAAGCATATTGTTGAAAGTCTTCTCATTCATTTCACCTGAATATTTCATGCTGTTTGCCATAGTACGCAAATATGTTTTTTCTATCACCTTAAACAACTCGCGTATTTCAAATGGCTTAGAAATATATTCGTCAGCGCCGTCAAGCAACGCCTGATCCATACTGTAGCCTTTACCGGTCATGATTACAACCGGCAGGTTGGGGTTGGTCATCTTGAGCTGTGCCAACAACTCAAGACCGGACATACCGGGTAGTTCAATATCTGAAAGGACAAGATTTATCTGGTCGCTGTTTAACTTCACCAGCGCGTCTTCAGCAGACTCAGCTGTCACTACACTATACCCTTGTCCTTCAAGGGCGTCTTTAACCATTATGCGTATATCTTCTTCGTCATCAATAAGCAAAATGGTAAACGGTGCTGACTCCATACAGATTGATCCTCCTTAAGTACTCTACCACATGTACTCGCATGGGTATAATTATGAAAACATCGTCAACTGATTTCTTTGATCGTTCGCATCGTGCAGATACTATGTATATCGGTACAGCCGTGCTTAAATCAAGCTATTTTCATTTTTCAGCAGACGCCTGTTCATATAATATTTACCGTTGGGAATAACATCGTTACGCGGTGTTAACTTAAATATATTCAACAAAAATCTGTAGTATTCAATACAACAAGCACTTAAACAACACTGGCCGCCGAATAAAACGAACGCACCGTATCAATAACATAATCCTGCTGTTCTACGCTGAGTTCTGGATAAACCGGTATGGACAGCACTTCATGTGCCGCCTGTTCGGCAACCGGCAGATCGCCTTCGTTGTATCCAAGGCCTGCAAAACATTCCTGAAGGTGCAGGCATTTCGGATAGTAAATATCACTACCGATTTGTTTATCGGTCAGGTGTTGTTGTAATTCCTTGCGTTTATCCGACCTGATAGTAAACTGGTTAAACACATGATAACATGAGGTATGTATTTCTGGAACAACCAATCCTTCAATGCCTGAAAACGCCTCTATATACCGCTTAGCATGCTGGCGTCGTTTGGTTTCATAATCGGTCAACCGATCAAGTTTGATGAGCAATGCCGCCGCCTGCAATGTGTCGAGCCGACTGTTAGTCCCTACCATGGAGTGAAAATATTTAACCGGCGAACCATGGTTTCGCAGTAAAGTTACCTTTTCGGCAATAGAGGGATCGTTGGTACTCACCATACCGCCGTCACCTATACCGCCAAGATTTTTACTGGGGTAAAAACTGAAACACGCCACATCGCCAAGCACTCCCGACGCAACATCGTCATAACGGGCACCAAGACTCTGGGCGGCGTCTTCGATTACCGGTACTCCATGTTTTTTGGCTATTTCCATCACAGGCTTCATATCAGCGCATTGACCGAACAGATGCACAACAATAATACATTTAGTTTTAGATGATATTTTTGACTCGATCTTTGACGGATCGATATTAAACGTAGCGTAATCTATGTCCACAAATACCGGTGTCGCCCCAACGTTGGCTATAGCCCCAGCAGTGGCAAAAAAGGTAAACGGCGTGGTTATCACCTCATCTCCGTAACCGACATCCAACGCACGTAACGCCAGAAGCAAGGCATCCGTACCGGAAGCGCACCCAATGGCGCTTTTAGCTCCGACCCGGTCAGCAATACGCGATTCAAGTTCCTGAACTTCGGGACCCATAATAAATCGCCCCGAATCAACCACACCGATCAGTGCATCGATCATTTGTTGCCTGCACTCATCATTTTGCGCTTTTACATCGAGCAATGGTACCTGCATGATATCTCCTGTAACACATTTATTTGTGATGACTTATCAATTTCTTAATTTTTTTTATATACCCGTCTGCCAAATCGTTTATCTGTTCATCGGCATTTTCCCTGCGTCGGCGCTCGCTGACGATAAATGTATACTCCACATCCAACGCCTGCCAGTTTTTCAAGTTGGCAAATGCCTGAGCCCGATACAGCGACGACTGGGCTATACGTTCAAAACAGTGTAGCTCAGTAAGCATGCACCGATCAATAATTTTTTGTTCAACCTGTACGACATTTTCCCACTGGCCCATATCGCGGTACGCATATGACATCTCATTGAGCACAAAGATATCCTGCGGAAATTTTTCCCGCAGTTCCTGTCCAATGCTTAAGGTCTGGTCATACATTTTTTCACTGTTGTATACCCGTAACAAGGCATACTGCGCTTCAACATTGGTATAGGTACCTTTATTGACCGCAAGGATCAATTGATTTATACCCTGCTGGCGTTTATCGCTGACAAAAGGCAAAAACCATAATAATCTCGACTTAGCGCTGGTCCAGTAATAAAAACACCCCAAACCATAATAAATATCATAGAGTTCCGGATCCAGCTCCGCAGAGGTTTTCAGATGATTCACAGCGGATATACCATCGTAAAAAGCGCCGAAATAATCGTTCTTTATAAATTTATACAATCCTCTGAACCCCAAAGCTCCGCCAAGATAAAAATGAGTCCATGGATCACCGTGTTCGCCTTTCTTTTCCCCATTTTTCAAAAATTTCTCACCAAGGTCGATTGACGCATTAACCGATACTTCAAAAGGAGCTTCAAAACGGTGATCACAATAATCCCTGATAATTGTATCGTAAATAGCTGCCTGATAAAAATATCCGACCGGACTCTCAGGATATTTGCTTACAAGGCTAGCCGCTATAGCCAACGCTTCGTCAAATTGCTCGGTGTGAACAAAATCGATCAACTTTTTTAATTCTTCGGTATGACCGTAATATGATTGCGTAGAAGCTAATGCATAAAAAGGGGTTAGCGATAAACCTATCATCATAACACCCGCAAGCACGCTACCTGAAAAATTTCTCATGGGGCGGTACTTTCTGTTTTCTGTGCAGGTTGTGGGATGGATTGCGGTGCTGCCATATCGCTAAATTCAAATGGTATGGCGATGGAGCTATGTTTTGAGCAGGAAAAAATCAGTTTTTTCTCCACACGGTCATATAGAACGCTATACTCTCCCCCGGCAGGGCACTGGGGTATTCCATCAACCAGCTTCTCTTCTTTCTGCAGTACTGATATCCACTGTTCAGGCGCAATGCCCATAAAATCCGCCAATCCCATATCATACGCCGTAATGAAATCAAATAGGGCAAGTATAAGCTCCTGCATTTCATTTTTACACTGGCGAAGTTCAAAGACCTGATCTAAAATATCTTTCTGTTTTTGATGTACATTATCAAGCAACCCGGCAACTAAATCGCGATACGTAACATTTACCCAACCACCATCAAGTTTTTCCCATGTCATAATATCAACCATTTTTTGCTGACTGGTAATGGGATAAATATAGACGGTAACATCATACACACCGGGTTCTTTTTTCCTGACAGTATCTATTGAATAGCGTTTTATCCTCACCAAAGAAAAAGCATTCAGAACAAACTCATCCGGCTGGCCGGCAACGCTTTTAAGAAACTGCTCTTTGGCAAACTGCGTTGTAAACGACTGGGGGAAATAATCATACAATGTAGCCATATCAGCTTCCATAATCGCGTCGTAAAAGCCTTGCACCGCACGAATCAAACTTTTTTTCTCATTATACGACTGATCCTGGCAACCAGCAACAAACAGACTGCACAGCAACACAATAAGCAATATTCTAAATTTCTCTATCATAATATGTTACATTGCTCCCATTTTTCAAGTGAGTGCTTTCACAATATAAGAACCATACCACAAACCATATCCACGCGCAACAGATTTCCTTTTTCTCAAATTTGAAGATAGTGGCTCCCATTTTTGAGAAAAAAGAACCTTGATTACTAAGATTTTAGTTATAAAGAATTTAATATGCTACCACTATCTATATCGCAGACGAGGCACGAACTCATCTCAATTTTGATTATTTTGCATATCTCGTTACAATAAAAAAGATTTTATAAAATATTTTCACGTTTATTTTTATTGACATGACGACATTGCTAGTATTATGATTTTGTTAATTGGACGTGTAGACACTATTATCACTCCCCTGAAAAAACCACTTAAAAGAGCTTTACAGTATTTGGTAGATTTTAATCATTAGTTTATATAACAAATTCATACTACAGCAACATCACACTTAAAGGGGGAATTATGCGTATTATCTCTGTGGTGAACCAGAAGGGGGGTTGTGGGAAAACAACAACCGCTGTAAATTTAAGCGACTGCCTTGCGCTTCACCATCGTAAAGTGCTGCTAATCGACTTAGACCCGCAAAGCAATGCAACTCTTGCTTCTGGTATCAAAGACGATGAAATCACAAAATGTATGTATGATGTGCTGTGCAATAAAGTACCTCTGCGGTCTGTACCGCTTGAAAAATACCCAAACTTTTTTATTGCTCCTTCACGAGTAACCCTGAGCGCGGTAGAACAATTCCTTGCCGGCCAACAAGGCAGGGAAACCGTATTATGTGACGCTCTGCAACAGGTAAAAAACGATTTCGATTATATCATTCTTGATTGTCCCCCAAGTATCGGGCTGTTAACTTTTAATGCCCTTCGTGCTTCAAGCGAAGCCATCATTCCTATCGAAATGAGTTGTTTTTCCATTCAGGGGCTTGGACGGTTGCTCGGTACCATAGAACTTATGCAGGAACGAACCAACCATACTATCGAATTCCGCGCAGTGCCTACACTCTTTGACAGGCGCACAAAATATTCGTGGGATTTTCTCGAAGAAATCCGCCGCCATTTCGGTGACCGCATGTTCGAGACAAAAATCCACACAAACGTGCGACTAAAAGAAGCTGCCAGCGCCGGTAAACCGATCAGCAGGTTCGATACGGGAAGCCTCGGGTTCTTCGACTACGATCAACTGGCAAAAGAACTCATTGCTGAAGAAGCAAAACTACAGAGCAAAAAAGCTATTGAATCGCCAGCTAAAACCGAACGGGGTATACGTTTCCGTTGTTTCGCACCAAATGCCCAGAATGTCCAGCTGGTCGGCGACTTCAACAACTGGTCGCCTAACCAGATCTACCTGGAAAATAAAAACGGCGATGGCGACTGGAACAAAACATTATTGTTGCCCAAAGGACGGTATCAATACCGTTTTATCGTGGACGGTAGCTGGGTTCACGACAAAAACAACGATGATTCTGAATACAGCCCATACGGCGGTTTGAACTCTGTACTCGAAGTTTAATCTATATAGACAAAGATTACGATCCGCTCAATATAATGTTGTCCGATTTTTCGGATAACAAGGATGTCTTTTTGTGCCGATATCGGTTAAAGTAATTATGAACTTGACCTGAGGACACTATCTCCATACAATATAGATCATTATATTTATGTTTAAACACTAAGTCATCCGCTATAACATGAAAGGTTTTTCTATGGGCGCTATTGAAAAAGACACACAGAAAGTCGCTTGTTCCGTACATCCCGATCAGGTTGTTGTCTGGGAATGTGATGAGTGCGGCAAAACAATGTGCACGAAATGCAAAACAACCGGATTCAAATATAAAGTGTATTGCGAAAAGTGTATCGATAAAATCGAAACTGTTCCTATCGACAAATTACTGCATCCGGCAGGGTTCTGGAAACGGGTAGGAGCGCGTGCAATAGACGGTTTGATTTTGACTTTCATATTAGCGATGCTCTTTTTGCTGCCAATATTCTTTTTTAATCCGGCCATTACGGTCACGGCGTTTTGCGTATCCTATGCGCTCCTGTTTATCTACTACGTTGTTTTTACATGGCAGATGAAACAAACCCCCGGCAAAATCGCCATGGAAATCGAAGTTATGGGTTATAAAAATAAGAACGTAACATTCATCAAATCGTTTTTACGACATTTCCTCGGCACACTCATCGGTTTCCTGTACATCATGGGCATGGTTAAGTTTTACTTTGACCTGCAATCCGGTATGGGTGTGGAACATCTTGGCTCGGTGATAGATTTTATCAAAGAATACCATCGCTACGGCATCACCACCAACATGCGGTTCGTCTACGGTTTTCTTGCTGTGCTTATGTTTGGCGATGCGGTTTGTATTTTGTGTAACAAACGCAAACGCGCCCTGCATGATTTCTGGGCAAGTACACGAGTTATACTATCGTAACTCTTTATTGCGCAGACCATCTAAACATAGGCTGATCTTTACAGGATACGGATTATGGACGAAAAAAAAATACGCGTGTTCAGTGAATCTAAACTAACCTGCAAGCAGATTCTCTCGCAGGGACGTAAACAGGCTCGAGAAATTGTTGACGGACTGTCGCATCAACAGAAAATGCACCTTTTTCTGACTGCCGACCCGAAAAACCGCATGCGCCTGCTGTCAGTGCTAGAACGCCCGAAAGACCTTGTTCACGCCGTACCTGAAGAAGAAGTATACTGGACGATCAAAGAAATCGGCGTTAACAAATCGTTGCCTTTACTCAAAATGAGTTCCGATGACCAACTTCATTTTTTATGCGATATTGAATGGTGGGACGGCGAAAACCTGAACCCCAAACGTATGTATACATGGCTCAAAGCCCTTACCCGTTGCGGTGATGCTAAAGTATCCCAATGGCTCAGAATGCTCGATTTCGACCTGCTGGCACTGACCATGCGTAAGTTCATACGGGTTTATAAACCACACGACGATTATATTGACGACTACGGCGAAGCGGTCGACTCATTACCCTTGTTTACATTCGACGGTGCATATTTTATACATTTTTTCAGAAAAGAAACCACCGATATCATGCGTCGCATACTGGCCATTTTGTGCGGTCTAGACCTTGCCCTATACCGCAAACTTATGGAATATATCATCTGGGGTATCGAATCGGAACTTGAATACGAAACATTCAAAACCAGCCAGCAGCGACTTGAGATGAAAGGTATCCCGGAATATGACGATGCAAGGCTGATTTATCGATTCATACCGCAAAAAGAACGTACTCATTTACCTCAGAAAGACGCCATTACACGCCAGTCCAAAAACATACAAAAAAGTTTTTATCCCCTGCGTCTTGGCGGCAGGCCAGACCTGTTCCTTACAACAATCCTTGAACAAATAGAAGATTATGCCGTGATTGAAGACTTAAGCATGAGCCTCGCGCGGGTGGCTAATAAAGTGCTCGTCGCAGACCGGCTAGGATTCAACAACATGACGACATTTAAAAATAAACTGGCCAAGACTACCGGATTCATCAATATCGGACTGGAAACTCTCAGCGAACGTGACGAAGACTGCGCCGAACATGCGTTGAAAAACCTCTGGATGGACCACATCTTTCAGGTAGGCTGGAGTGTCGTTATTGACTTCAAACGCAACATAGAACCAATCATTGATGCACTCAAAAAATCACCCGAACTCGGGTTGGATATTTTCGATTTTCCGCTAAAAGAAATTTTAAATGGTATTGACCGGGAAACACCGCAATATTTTGCCGGCAACGATCAGGCGGACCATCTGGCATATCGGGATTTTCAGTCTACAGAAGAATTACATGCTGCTCATCGAAAAGTTATGGATGCGGTTTTCCTATCTGATTTGCTATTTAACAAACTTGGTCTTAAACTGCCCACCCGGGACAATTCAGCAATAGATTATTACAGCGAAGAATCTTTTTCTGTTAAATCTATGCTCATGACCTCATTAGCCAATAAATACGTTGGTGACAGATGGAGTGCCCAGCCTGTCGATCTGGCAACAATGCAGGTGTTTATCGATAACGTGTTCAATCAGGATCAACCCGTTTGCCGTGAAGGTTTTCTGGAAGAATGTATGGAGATGCTGAAAAACTCGGCGGACAAACCGTTCTCGGATAGACAACAGACAACCTTAAAGGACTTTCTCGGATTATGCATCAAACAACTGGAACAGGAATACAAAGAAGCTACCGAAGCGGGGTTCCTCGATATCATCGCCTTTAAGATAATCAAAATCCATCATTTATCTATTTGATCAGTATCATTTTTGCTTATGACGTTTGCAGGCGCCCATTCCTGTAAGACAACCGTCAGGTGCAAATTGATGAATCCAAGCATATAGTCGCCTTCTATCTGCACCGGAATACGCCTGTCTTCGGTTACCCAGAGACTAATATTGCCCTTAAGCCCAAATAAACCGTGAAACAACTCGTTGTCACCTGTTTGCCGAGGCGATATTTTTATGAGCAGCGCATCGAATTTTGTACCTTTATGGGTAGTAAACTCTTTTTTCTCCTCAACGCTCACATCGACAGTCCATATATTGCGTTTCTCAATCAAACGCATTACTTTGGTTGCCCCCACAACCGGCTCGATAGATCGCGCAAAATACAGGGTGCTTAATATATCGCGCGTGGCGGGTTGTATAGGTGTCTTTGAGCGTTGTTCATAAGGATCATCATCACGAGACCTTTTTGAATAGATAATTTCATTGGTATCCCAATTGAAATCGAGTTTCCGCATACGTGATTCAAATCCGGTTTGTTTGTAGAGGAAAAAATCAGGGCGCAACGTATGGTAATCCACATACGATTCCAAATCCAAATCAACTGTAAAGATCAGATGCCCGCCTTTGGCATGACCACTGAACAGATAATATTGTTTGCCGTCAACCTCTGTTTCCGAAATGTTCAACTCCGCGCTTCCCATGGGCAGCAACTGGCCGAAAATATACGCATTGTATACCAGTTTTTCACCGGGTTCGATGTAGGACCGGTCAAAATCGCTATAACCATTTTCTGTTTCCTGTGCCGCAATGGGTTGCACTATTACAGATAAAACAGCACAACAAAGTACAACATATTTTAAAAAAATCATATTCACCTCATTTTCATGCTAATAGACTATATCGCAAGTTACTATACCATTAAAGGCCGTTCTATAACAGATATTTTTCAGGATGGATCAGCGAGTACTGCGTTTAACGCGATACATACGTGCATCGGCTTGGTCAATCAACTCATCAACCGTCTGGCCATCATCAGGATAACTGGCAACACCCATACTCACCGTAACGGTCAGTACTGTTCCCGACAATACAAACGGATGCGCTTTGATTGATTCGTTAAGACGTTCCGCCATATGCATTGCGCCCGATCGGTCAGTAGCAGGCAACAGCAAAACAAATTCCTCGCCGCCATAACGAGCAGGCACATCGTTTTTACGTAATGTTTTGCGTATAATCAACCCGATCTCGCGTAAAATATAGTCGCCGTATAAATGTCCGAAACTATCGTTGATATGCTTAAAGCGATCAATATCAAATATGATCAGCGAAAACAAATCGCCACTTCGCTTTGAACGATAGATTTCGTCATTAATGCACTGTACAACATACCTGCGTAGATAACAACCAGTCAATCCATCTTTAAGCGATAAAGTTTTCACCTGCTCAAACAAATAAGATTTGCGCATTTCAAGGTAAAAGGGATGGATCAGCGGTTGGATTTCTTCAAACAAACTTTTGTCCATCTGATCGAATATCAATACAGGCTGCACATTGTCTATTTGAGGCAGATACACGACAATGCGGTTTCCACTTTGATCAGCCACAAATAGCGATGTATCGGGAATACATACCGGCACACGAGCCAGAATAACCCCTTTAAAATCATCGCCAAGTTCTTGAGATGTTTCCGGATAGACTGACCGCTGTTCAATCCGGGTTCTCCCGTTACCAATCACCGCGAAAGCAAGATGGCAGGACTCAAAGCGGACTGTCTTGTAGATTGTTCTGGCAAAGAGCTGGAATATATCACTGAAAGCAAATGTATGACTCATGGATCTAAGCATATCTGTTACAAGCAGTTGATTGGTCTGTCCTTCCTGTAACCACCTTACCTGTGCGATTAACCAAGAAAGATGCTCGCCGTAATGTTGCCTTAGCAAACGAAGACGCTGTAATGTTGCCATCACCCCCTGCCTTTCATATAAAAAATGCCGGTTCATACGCGATAACGCAATAAGCACAAACCACATACCCGCTACATACATACCCCACACAACTACCAGTGAGCCGCTTCCCCAGCCGGATTGTGTAAACAGTGCTGTACCGGATAGAAGCAGTGTTGCCACTGCGCCAACGACATACGCCACAGCAAGCGATACGCTAGTCGCGGCAGCAACCGCGATCAGGCATGCAAGAAATACGCTGTCTATCACGTTAATATTCATTACTCACCACATACGTGTTTTTGCCGTGCTCTTTTGCCTGATATAAAGCAAAGTCAGCGGCACGGATAATATCATCATACACAATCTTTTGTCCTTCATATACAGCAACACCCACACTCACGGTAACCGTTATAGGTGTACGGCGTACGGAAAACATTGATCCCGCAACCGACCGGCATACCTGAGCGGCAACCGATGAGGCTTCAGCACGTGACGGCGACTGCAATACAACTACAAACTCTTCACCACCATAACGGCTTATAATACTGCCTTGCGGTACGGTTTCGCTAATAATATGTGCAATGTGGATCAATGTCTGATCGCCGATAATATGCCCGAAGGTATCGTTTACACGCTTAAAATCGTCAATATCTATAAACAATAGGGAAAATGCCTGTGAGTCCTCTATTCGTGACTCGAGTTGCTGCCGAAGTGAGTTATGAGTTACCAGCCCTGTAAGCCCATCAGTAACCGCCAGATAACGTGTCAGACGGTACAGGCGCACGTTGCTGATGAGCAACGCGGCAAAATTGGATATATCACTTAATATCCGTTGGTCACTAAGGGTAAAGGTAGCACGGCAACGACTGTCTATACGGATCACACCTAACAGGCGATCAGCAGTTATCAGCGGCGCTCCGACTGATGAGCGTATTTTACAGCCAGACGATTCTCCGATATGCCCATCGTCTACTGTATCTATCACTCGTGTAGATCGATTCTGCTTGAGGATCAGGGAATTCAGGGAATCGGAAGTATCTTCATCATTCAAATCACCCGTACGGACATGTTGGGTATGCAGAGTAAGATGCTGCATGTTAGGTTCCAGTAAAAAAAGCTGTATTGCGTCACCCCGTGAGATAATCCGGTCGGTATACGAAACTATATGTTCACAAATCTGTTGTTCATCGAGTTTACCGATGATTGCCTCTGACATTTTTTTAAAAAGGCCGACCTGTTGAATTTTACCGTTGATTCGCTCTATCTGGATGGTCTGCGACTCGATTTTTAACCATAAATCGCGTATTTTACGGCGCAGGCGGGTTGTACGTTCCTCAAACATGGTCAGCGAACGTTTGCGCATATCATATAAAAAAGTAAACAGTAACGTGAGCGCAAATAAAAATATACCTGCAACAAAACTTATACCCGGTATAAACAGATAATATATAATAGAGCTAACCGCAAATGTCCATATCAGAACTGGATCTATATACATCCATGCGACAACGAAATAGATAAAAAATAAAACGTTAGAAGATCGAAGCCATATAGGCTCGACAAGTGCGTGCGCGCAAAATGAAACCAGCAAAATACAACAGTAGAGAATAAAAAAAATCCCCTGCAGATAAAATGGGTCGGAAAACATTCGCTGACTGCGCAACAATGACATAGGCTCAACTGATGGTTTTCTGTAAATACCGTACGGGTAATATACTGGTTAGAGAATAATCTCTTCAGTTTCTTTATCGAACAGCAGGCTCTTTTCCATGGAAAAAAACAGTTTTACCTGCTGGTTAACCTCAAATTCAGAATGGGCCTCAAAGCGAGCCACAAAATCGTGGATACCGGCGGAAAAATAAACTATCGTCTCAAACCCCATAGGTTCAATCACTTCAACCGACGATGCTACGTACAATCCGTACTGGCTGGGCTTGTTCCCCTGTCCTACAATGATATCTTCAGGGCGCATACCCATTACCAACCTGCGGTTGACAAACGGTTTCAGGCCATCATAACGCATAGGTGGTATGGGAAACGACATATCGCCAGTGACAAAAAAGAGTGTACCATCTTTTGCAATCAAATCCCCTTCGAAAAAATTAATTGGGGGATTGCCAAAGAAACCAGCTACAAATTTGTTTGCCGGACGGTCGTAGATAGTTATCGGATCAGCCACCTGCTGAAGTTTACCTTTGTTCATGACCGCTATTTTTTCGCCCATGGACATGGCTTCTATCTGATCATGAGTCACATACACCATTGTTGTCGCAAGACGGGTATGCAACCTGCTCAACTCAGTGCGCATTTTTGCCCGCAGATGGGCATCGAGATTTGATAACGGTTCGTCAAATAAAAATACCTGTGGACGGCGTACAATCGCTCTGCCAAGAGCAACACGCTGTTGCTGACCACCAGACAACAACCGAGGCTTATGGTTAAGAATATCTTCTATACCAAGTAATTGCGCTGTTTCTGTCACAAGAGAATGGATCTCTCCGGCATCCATATGATGCATCTTGAGCGAAAAGGCAAGGTTATCATACACAGTCATATGCGGGTACAAGGCGTAGTTCTGAAACACCATGGCTATGTTACGTTCACGCGGAGAGCGAGTCGTCACTTTTTTAGAATCTATATAAATATCTCCGCTGGATGGGTCTTCCAAACCAGCTATCATGCGCAGTGTGCTGGTCTTGCCGCAACCTGACGGACCGACTAGTATCAAGAGTTCCTGATCATTGATTTCAAGAGAAACCGAATCAACTGCCCGAACCCCATTGGGATATTCTTTTGTAATATTTTCCAGTAACAGTGTGCTCATTATTGCAGTACCATTGACATTTCCAACTGATCGTCATTAAATTCAACTTGCGAGGGTTGCTCTAGCACAGCAACAGCATCAAGCCTGATCAGTTCTGAGGGTTTATGCGGGTACGAAAGAGAAACTTTGATACTGTCAAGCCCCAACGCCCCGAGGGTTTCAGTCATTTTTTTATGCGCCATTGCAGGACGGTTACAGTCCTGGCTCAAATGCACCAGCACTACATGCTGCAACCCCGGATGTGCTATTTCCGTTAACAGGTCGCATGCATGGTCGTTTGACAAATGCCCCTGTCTTCCTTTGATACGTTGTTTGACCGCCCACGGACGTTTCGGATCAGAGATGAGCATATTGACATCGTGATTCGATTCGATTAACAGCACGTCACAGTTTTGCAGCTGACGTTTAACAAACGTGGTCACGTATCCTATATCGCTGGCGAACCCAATTTTCTTTCCGTTATAATGAAAACAAAATCCCACCGGGTCTTCGGCATCGTGAAATACGGAAAACGGTTCTATGGTTACATCGCAAAACTTAAACGGTTCACCCGACGAGAAAATATAAAATTCAGGTTCTATTTTTAAAATCGACTCAATGGCAACCGCCGTGTGGCGAGTGCAGTATATCGGTACCGGATGACGTTTGGTCAGCACTTTTAAGCCATTGATATGATCAGTATGTTCATGGGTGATAAAAATAGCGTCAAGATCGGCAACAGCCACATCAAGTTCTGCCAATCGCTGGGTAATTGTTCGAGTACTAAGTCCGGCATCTATCAGGAATTTGGTTTCGCCCAGTTCCAGAAACGTGGCGTTTCCACTACTGGAACTGCCCAGAACGCAAAGTCTCATGTAGTTCCCTCTTTCATCGTCTTTATTGTTGTTCCCTATCATGATAATAAAGACGCAAAAAAAAGCAAGAGGAATTATTATTTATATGACAACCGCAAGCTTTACAGCGATTATAATTTACGATATTTATCTATACAGCGGTCTTCTCCGACAACAACCAGAATGTCACCTCTTTCTATGATGTAATCTCCTGAAGGTATCCCTTTGATCTTTTCGCTGACTTTTCCGTCTTCAGATTTTTCAGTGTGTTTTATGGCAACAATCTCTATACCGATCTTGCGGCGTATATCCAGCTCTATAAGAGATTTACCGTAGTAAGACTCCAGCGGCAACAGTTCCGCCATGGAAAACTCGTCGGCTACGGATACCATGTCTAGCACATTCGGATGGGCAAGACGGTCGGCAATACGCACAGCCATCTGCTTTTCCGGTATGATAATCTCCGTTGCGCCGATCGATTTGAGTATTTTACCATGATCCTCGTTCATCGCTTTTGCCATGATTGTCGTTAAGCCCATTTCTTTAAAATATAATGTAACAAGAATGCTTGCTTCCATATGTGACCCAAGGCTTATAATGGCAATATCACTGGGCTGGACTGGCAATGAGGTGATCGCGTCCCGGTCGGTGACATCCATAACAACAGATTGGGTCACGACATCGGAGATATCCTGTACCTTATCGCGGTCGTTATCTATAGCCAGCACCTGACATCCGCGTTCGTACAGTGACTGCGCTATGGTTGATCCAAAATTCCCCAGTCCGACTATCAAAAACTGTCTCATAGTGTATACCTCTCTTACGTTTTAGCCTACCATTGGGCTGTCTTCAGGATACTCGAAATGCTGTTTGCTTTTCTTGACCACAAACGCAATAGCAAAGGTCAACGGCCCAATCCTGCCTATAAGCATCGTCAGCATTATAATCAGTTTACCCGCAAAACTCAATGATGGTGTAAAGCCTGCAGACAAACCCACCGTACCAAATGCGGATGTTGTTTCAAAAAGAGTAATCAAAAAGCTGCCCGCCACTTCGTTATGCGGCGCGAACCCTGATTCCGTTATTTGTAGAATAATATTAACACAGATAATCAGAAAAAGAGAACCAACAATTATAGATAAAACTTTGTATATTGTTTCATTTGGAATTGACCTTTTGAATACCGGCACCTGCTCTTTCCCCTTCATACGTGCCCGAATAAGTATGATAAATACCGCTAAAGATGTAGTTTTTATACCGCCGGCAGTCGACGCAGGCGATGCGCCGATAAACATAAGAACGATTATCAAAAATAACGATGGATTGGTCAATTGTTCTATAGATACAGTATTGAAACCCGCTGTTCTGGCAGTCACAGACTGGAATAAAGCTTCTAGTACCGAAATACCTTTGTAATCATGATGTAATGGGTTAACCAGCTCAAACAAATATAAAAACACCGTTCCGAAAACAATCAGGATAGCGGTTGTAATAAGTACCAGTTTGCAATGCAAACTCAAACGCGGTAAATCCCAGGCAGATTTATGAAATAAACGGTTGATCAGTTCGTACAATACAGGAAAACCTAATCCGCCAAGAATAATAAGCCCCATGATGGTTAAATTAACCATTATATTATTGGAAAAAGGCATCAGGCTTAAGCTATACAACGAAAACCCGGCATTACAAAATGCAGATATGGCATGAAATATAGAGCTGTAAATAGCCTGATCTATCGGATGGGTTTCCGATAGAGGTATAAAAAGCAATGCCGCCCCGATCAGCTCTACTGTAAATGTGACGGCAAGTATATAGACAATCAGCGAAAAAAGGTTGTCAAACGATATCTGCCCCAATAGCGATTCTTTTGCCATAAATCTATCTGAAATAGACAAACGCCTGCCAAACAACATAATAAAAAAGGTAGAAAACACCATGATACCCAACCCGCCTATCTGAATAAGCGATAGAATAACCAACTGCCCGAAATAAGTGAATTGCGTACCGGTATCGACAACAATCAGGCCTGTAACGCATATCGCCGAAGTAGAGGTAAAAAATGCGTCTACCCACCCTAAAGGTTCGCCTTGCGACGCCTGCGGTAACTTTAACAACAGACCGCCAATGATAATACCAACTATAAACGAATAAATAATTATTCGCGCGGGATGCAGTTCTTTATTACTTTTTCGGTTAATGGATTGCTTTGATTTGAACACGCTGTATAACTCCCTGAAAATACACCTGTATCTTAAAACGGCGTATATATCATGGCGATAGTTTTAGTTGACGGGATTGTCCTGTGGCGACTTATTCAATTCGTCAGGAGAAATGTTGTTTTGCTTGAGTTTATCTAGCACAGACTGGTTAGTAGAATCGAGCTCATACGATGCTTTCCACGAGTCGATCGCTTCACGTACTTTCCCCATTTTATGGTATGCATCGCCAAGATGTTCATGGATCACCGGATCATCACCCATAAACTCAACTGCACGTTTGAGTTCTTCAATGGCCTTATCGGTCATTCCCTGCTGGTAATATATCCAGCCGAGTGTATCGATGAAGGCGCCATTATTTGCATCTATTTTTAGGGCTTTTTGCACGAGTTCAAGGGCTTTATCCAACTGGATTCCCTTTTCCGCAAGCATATAGGCATAATAATTATACGCGTCGGCATACCCTTCGTTGATATCTATTGCTTTCTGGAAATGGTCAGCAGCCATATCGACATCACCTTTGGCCTCGTATATGGACCCCAGATAATAATGGATCACATCCGGTTTGCCACCGAGTTTCAGTGCCGTATGATATATTTCTATTGATTTGTCAAATTCGCCAAGTTCTTTATACGTCAATGCCAGCATAAATGATATTTCAAGCGAATTGGGAATATTTTTAGTCCCCATCTGCAATACTTCCAGAGCCGCATCATTCTTGCCTTTTTTTAGTAACAAATATGACGCGTTTACATAATTTTGCACTTCGCCAGGTTCAAGATCGATCAACAATACATACAACTGCAACGATTTGTCGTATCTTCCTACCTGACGGTACAGATCGGCAAGGCGTTTGTAGATATTTTTGCTCAGCGGATTTATTTCTATACATTTTTCATATTCAAGTATGGCATCCTGAAATTCTTCTGTTGCCTCAAGCACAATTGCCAAACCTAAATGCGCAAGAAATGATGACGGGTCGAATTTAATGGATTTGCGGAATGATTTTTTTGCCTCTACTGCGTCATTGAGTTTACTATACAGCAAGCCCAGTTTATACCATAGAACCGCTTGTTCAGGATCAATCTCAAGCACTTTAAGATACGTTTCGATAGCCTCGTTTATCAAACCCTCACGAGACAGAACTTCACCCAACTCAATATAGGCGTCTTTCGATTCAGGACGGGCGGCTATCGCTTCTTTATAATGTTCCAATGCTTTTTCCAAAGCACCATCCTGATAATATGCCTGTGCAAGAATAATGTGCGCATCATATAAAGAGTTATCTAATTCCAAGGCTTGCTCTAAATATTCTACCGCCTTATCGATATTACCCTTTTTTAAATAAATGGCACCTATCTTCAAGAGAATTTCAGCGGATTTAGGATCTAACTTATGGGCGGCTTCAAGTTCTTCGAGGGCTTTTTCATACATATTTGACGACAAATATAAAATTGCCATACTGTAATGAGTACGTGCGCTGATAAGTTTCTCCGAGTTGTTAGAACCTATACCCAACAAAGATATCGGCAATATCTGGTCAATTGACATAGAATCCGTTTGAGCGATATCCTCGGACGGCTCGTCGGCAGAGACCCACAAAACATAATTATCGCTAATAATACTGCCAACACAAAACGCGCATGCCAAAAAGATGATTGATATAAGAAACAACCCTTTTTTCATATACTTATCCTTTTATGTATACCGTTGATCCGCTCATACCTTTAGTTCAAGGATGACATCTTAAAGTTCAGATGAGTTTAAGAAACCGACTTGCTCCGATGTGTTTTGAGCCTCTTGTTGTTTCTTGTCGTCTTTTGAGTGGCTTTGCTTTAATTCTTCGATACGTTGATAGATGTTCGTATTATGGTAAATCTCCTCGCAGGCAGCATAATGTTCTAAGGCTTTGCTATAATCGCCAAGTTCTCTGTCGTAAAGAATCGCCAATCCCAAATGAGCTGGATACAGTGACCCGTCCAATTCCAATGATTTGATATATGCATCAATCGCATCGGCAAATCTGTTTATACGGGCATACACTTTTGCCAGTTCATACCACAAATGAGGTTGCGTATAGTTATCGCGTAAAATCGCGCGGTAAACAATAATCGCCTCATCGTTACGCTTCTGACGAATCAGCAACTGCGCCAATTCACGCGATGCCTGTATATTCTCAGAATCTAAACGTATTGCGGTACGGTAACATTCAACAGCCTCGTCATACATACGTTTGACCTGATATACACGAGCCAACTCCATATGCGCCTGAGCACAATTCGGATCAATGGTTATCGCTTTCTGATAATACGTTACCGCACGATCGGTATCATTGATACGGTTGTACAAATCGGCAATATACGCATGTAGCGTTGCGGAGCGCTGTTGCAACCGCAACGCCAAATGCAGTTCCGTCAGAGCGTCTTCAAAACGCTCTTCATTTCGATATAACATTCCCATGCAGAAATGAGTCCTTGCCGCTATACGGGATTGCTGATTATTGAATGAAAACTCAACTGATGAAAACGGAAATACATCCGATAGAGACTTTTTCTCATCGCTAGATTCATCCAAAGCAAAAACCGTTTGTGCAAGTATCACCACCGCCACCGTCAGTAGAGCTATCCGAGTAGCTTCTGTCAGTCGGGAACACCAGATTTTCATATAACCTACCATCTTCGACAGAGAAGAAGATGACCACGCTTATCTGTTTTTATGCCGATCTCTTCTCGATCTTTTTTTACGTTTGTGTCGGTTGATTTTACGTTTTCTCGTCTTACGTCCGCAAGGCATAGACAACACTCTCCTTTTACAGCTGGTAAACCTGTAAGCGCTTGGCGCTCATATGGTTTACATTTTCATTATACCTTATAATAATTATTTTTGCAACTATCCGGCTCATTTTTTATCCGGCATGGCCAAAATCGATATTATAATATTATTTTATTTAGCGGGTATTCTATAATACCTTCAGCTCCAGCATCTTTCAAATCAGGCACGATTTCTCGCACTACATATTCGTCAACCACAGTCTCAATAGCAAACCAGTTGTCCTCGCTTAACGGAGATACGGTCGGCCTTTTGAGCGCAGGCAAAGTTTCGAGCACATTATTGAGATTATCACCTGAAACATTCATTTTCAAGCCAACTTTTGTGCCCGCTACCAACGCAGCGTTGACCAGCATTGAAATACGCTCTATTTTTTTGCGTTTCCAATCATCTGCCCATGCTTCTTTGTTGGCTATCAATTTGGTTGTCGATTCCACAACAGTATCCATAATGCGCAGATTATTTGCTTTAAGCGATGAACCGGTTTCAGTCAACTCAACGATCGCGTCGACCAGTTCAGGAGCTTTCACCTCGGTTGCGCCCCATGAGAATTCGATCTCAGCTTTGACTCCGTTCTTATCAAGATACTGTCTGGTAAGGCCGACAACTTCTGTCGCTATACGTTTTCCTTCGAGATCTTTAACCGTATTGATATCAGAATCGTTAGGCACGGCCACCACCCAGCGAACCGGTTTGCGCCCCTGTTTTCCGTATACCAGATCGGAAACTTCAACAACATCAGAATTGTTTTCCATAATCCAGTCTTTTCCGGTTAACCCGCAATCGAGCACGCCGTCTTCAACGTAGCGTGACATTTCCTGAGCACGAAGTAAAATAACTTCGATTTCGTCATCATCTATCGACGGAAAATATGAGCGTGAACCCACCTTTATATTATATCCCGCTTTCGCGAACATCTGGAATGTTGCGTCCTGTAAACTGCCTTTTGGTAATCCCAATTTCAACTTCATAATACATTTCCTTTTATATTTTTATTCCATTATTGTCTTAAATATTATTTTAACCTACATTAACTGTTTGACCCGGAGTTTCTATCTCAACATGTCTGCCTGCCACTGTAACTCTGCCTTGGGCTATCGCCTCTATGCACGCAGGGTACAGGATATGTTCCTCCACTTGTATTCTCTCATGCACATCGTGAGGATCATCTCCAGCGAGGATCGGTACAACCCGCTGACCGATGATGGGACCGGTGTCCATTCCCTCGTCCACAAAATGCACGGTGCATCCGGTTACTTTCACGCCATATTCCCACGCCTGTTTGAACGATGCCAAACCGGGAAACGCCGGCAGTAACGATGGATGGATGTTGATAATTTTGCCCGCAAACGCACTGAGCAGCGGATGTTTTACCATACGCATAAATCCTGCAAGCACTACAAGGTCAACGTTGTAATCTTTGAGCGTCTGGGCATATTGCCTCTCAATGTCCGGCTCGAGCTTTGTGCGGTATTTACCCGGCGCAATGTATTTTGCAGGGATACCCATCTTTTTCGCACGGTCGAGGATACGCGCGCCCTGCACATCAGATATAACCACAGCCACCTCAACGCCGGGTAATGTCCCGTTGTTGATGGCATCGGCTATTGCCTGAAAATTAGTACCGCTTCCTGAACCGATTACTCCGAGTCTGAACATTGTTGATCCTTGTTTATATATCTATAAAGTTATACGTTAAAATCCATAAATCTCAAATTACTCTTCGTCACTTCCAAACGGTTGTGCGTGACGTGACGCAGACGACGAACAAAGCCCTCTCTGCGATGCTTCTATAAACCGGATGATATTGTTCACTTCATCCGACTCCGGCAACTCTTTAAGTGCCTCGAGCGCCCGTTTTGTCGCCATCCGTTCGCGAAATAAAATGCGATGCGCCTGTTTGATAGCCTTACGCTGATTCGAATCAAACCCGTTTCGGCGCAATCCGACAACATTAAGCCCGGTTACCACAGCGGGACGGCCGCCTGCCAGCATGTATGGCGGTATATCTTTATTTACCGCACTCAAACCAGATACCATAGCATACGCTCCGATACGGGTAAACTGATGCACAACAATATTGCCTGAAACAAACGCCTTGTCGCCAACTTCAACATATCCCGCAAGCAAAGCGTTGCTGGCGATAATGGTATCATTACCGATCGTACAGTTATGCGCAACATGGGAAAACCCCATAAAATAGTTGCCATCACCAATGGTTGTACTCGAACCCGGTTTGGTACCGCGATGAACCCATGAATACTCACGAAACACATTATTGTTACCGATATTCAAATACGACGGCTCGTTGGCAAACACCAGATCCTGCGGTTCATGACCTAGTACCACACCCATGTGAATGATGCAATTTTCACCGATATTCGTATATCCGGTAATGTTCGCATGCGCCATTACCTTTGTTCCACGCCCGATGGATATATCACCATCGATAACCGTGTATGGCCCGATTTCCACATCATCCGCTATACGAACGGAATCGCCGATTATTGCTGTAGGATGTATTGCCATGGGTTTCTCCCGATCTATCTAAACACCTAAAATAAATGACAAATTATACGCGAAAACACCCTGTTTTTGAAAGTCTTTTTTTTCACAAAAGATGGGAACATCCACGTATATTATGATTTTTATCCGCCGCGACTATACAAACAGCCTTACTCTCTAGAAAACTTTTAGAACGAAAAAACCTCATCCGAATCGGGATGAGGTTTTATTACTGCTCTACACGCAGTATACCCGCGTGACTATTCTTCATACATAATAAAAACAGCGCATTTGTTAAGCGCAGCGCCGATTACTCTAAAATCATATACCTGCTTACCTTCGGACTGCAAAGCTACCATAGCCTCATTGATCCGTTCGGTCATTTTACTATAGTCCACACCGTACAGGTCTACCACCTCTACCTTCTTCATTACACTCACCCCTCCTCTTTCTCGTTTACTTATACCTGATAGCTGAGGCCATCTTTATCAATGGGAGCATTTATAATAGCAGGTTTTTAAAAAATAGCAATAAGTTTCTCAAAATAGCAGGACATCTCTCAACAAAGGTACAAAAAAGAAACAATATGAGGAATTCCTACATATGAAAAATTCAGGGCAGTAATTAAGGTATGTTAGGCGATTATAATTTTTTACGCTGAAAATACAATGAGACTCCTGAAATTAACAGTAACAGACCAGATACTGGTTCAGGGATAGCTGTTACAGGCGATCCGAGAAACTCTGATGGAGATAATGCACCTGTTGAAATACGGACGTCATCAAGATATCCATCATAGTAATTACTAGCATCAAAAGACCCTGGTATAGAGATCGCGCTTATCGCACCTACAGCGCGTCCTCCAATATTTCCGTCATCATTGATAAAATTATAATCAACATAAAATGATATTGCAGTAGTACCAAAAATGAGTGCCGCATGATGCCATTGATCGTCGCTCAAATTCGCCGAAGTACTATCGGCGCTTCGACCAGTTGTGTAATACATTAACGTACCTTCAGTATTGAGTGCGATATATGCGGATCTCCCCAGAACAATGAATTCGAGAAACGGTACTATAGTTCCAGTTACATTAGTCTTGAAGAAAAATTCAATGGTGAAAGGGTTACTTCCTGTAGGGACAATAATGTCGCTGTTATATAAATAATTGCTGGTTGAATCATTGACATAGAGTGAGTATTGGGTTGGCGCATAAGCTGAGACATCGTTGCTATATGTAATATTTCCAGCTACTGCCAGATCCAATCCAGATCCAGAACTGTCTACAGGAGATTGTTCGAATGTCCAATGTGCTATAGTTGCAGCATTGCTTGATAAAGGGCTTAATAGAAAAAAAACCACAGCTAGTATGTTGATTAGAAAATATTTTTTCATGTTAAACGGCTTCCTAATGTTTTTATGTTAACCTTGAATTATTCTTACTATTAAGATAACATATAACCTCTTGTTTTTCTACTTTTTTTATGCATGTCTTTCCCTATCACCCATCAATGAATCATACATTTTATAAGGAACCTCTAAAAAATAAAAACACGTCATTGCGAGGATCAAAGCGACGAAGCAATCCCAACGCGTAACGAGCTGAGATTGCCGCGCAAACTGCGTTTGCTCGCAATGACGCAAGCACTGTTCGGATATTTTTCAGAGTCTCCTAAAATATTTAGCAGGAGTAGATTAGATTATTGGATGCGGAATTTTATGTACGTAGGCAAAAAAGTACATCCAAGACACCAATGATGTCTTGATAACATGGAGGTTCAATAGAATAGCAGCTCACCTATCAGCTGTTGCGCAACAAAAAGATAACGATAGAACGCGATGCAACAGGATATATAACGTCATTCGCTACCGGAGCTTCATGCCAGCGATAAATATCGTCAGGCGAATCTTTGGATGTATCTATAATCCGACGCCACTCTCCCTGCACATCATTAGGCACAGAAGGCACATCGAAATCAAGGTTTTCCCAATAGGCGTTAATCATAGCGTGCAGGTAAAAATCGCCTTTCAGGCTTTTTGTTGTAAACGCCAGCGTATGCGAATGATCGCTCCAATCGGGTTGATTGAGATGTACGCCATGCCAGATGATCGTTGCCTGCGCCAGCAACTCGGTTAAGGTCATTGACAAATCCTGCACCAGCGATTTTGCTTTAAGCCGATACGATATCAACTGCTTTGCAAACCGAAAAATATCGTTGTGTATGTCCAGAAACGACCAGTCAAACCAGCTTATCTCATTGTCCTGCGAGTAGGCATTGTTGTTGCCATGCTGCGTTCTGCGGACTTCATCTCCCATAAGAAGCATGGGGGTTCCCTGCGCCATCAAGGTAAGCGCCAGAAATTTTTTGACCTGACGATTACGCAGCGATTCTATCTGCTGATTATTAGTCGGACCTTCAACACCGCAGTTCCAGCTGTTAGTGTTATTCGAGCCGTCACGGTTGTTCTCTCCGTTAGCCTCGTTATGTTTTTGATTATACGAGACTACATCGTTGAGCGTAAACCCATCGTGACACGTAACAAAATTGATACTCTGCTCAGCCTCGCGTTGTTCGTGCTCGAACAAATCAGGGCTGGCAAGCAGCCTCGATGCCAACCGCGATACTGTCTTATTCTCGCCTTTAATAAAACGACGGATATCATCTCTAAACCGTCCGTTCCATTCCTGCCAGCTGTCACCGACAAACGATCCGACTTGATACAACCCACCAGCATCCCATGCCTCGGCAATCAACTTGACTCCGGCAAGTACCGGATCGGTCTCGATATCCCAGAGCACAGGGGGGTTCGCAAGCGGAGCACCGTTTTCATCGCGCGATAAAATTGACGCCAGATCAAACCGGAACCCGTCGACATGCATCTGCTGCACCCAGTAGCGCAGGCTGTCAAGTATCAACCGGCGCACTATCGGGTCGTTACCGTTTAAAGTGTTGCCCGTACCTGAATAATTGGAATAATACTGCCTGTCCTGTTCGAGCATATAGTACACGCTGTTCTCGAATCCCTTAAAGCATATGGTCGGCCCCTCATGGTTGCCTTCGGCAGTATGATTGAATACCACGTCAAGGATCACCTCAATGCCTGCTTTGTGCAGAGCTTTGACCATATCCCTGAATTCATTGATCACATCCAGCGGGTTTTTGTTTGAACTGTACGCACCGTGTGGAGCAAAAAACGATACAGGCGCATACCCCCAGTAATTTTGCCTACCAGGCATACAATCGAATGGGTCAAACTGAAACACCGGCAACAGTTCGACAGCGGTTATACCCAGTTCCTGTAAATACGGTATTTTTTCGATCAGCCCGGCATACGTCCCGCGTTTCTCATTGGACAAACCCGAGTTGGGATGACGGGTAAACCCTGCTACATGCATTTCATATATAATCGTTCTGGGGAAAGGGATTTTAAGGCGAGTATCGCCTTCCCAGTCATAGTTTGAAGGATCGGTTATAACACTTTTCATGGCAACAGCACAGTTATCGCCCGGTTCTCCCGCAGCCTGACGACTGTAACCGTCGGGAACGGCAACTGATTTGCCATACGGATCAAGCAGCAATTTTGAACCGTCGAACCGATGCCCCAGTTGCGGTTCAAATGGGCCGTGCACACGATACCCGTACAGTTGTCCTGCTTTGAGCTCAGGCACAAAAACGTGCCAGTAATGGTATGTCTTATTCGCTACAGGATCAAGCTGGATAATCTCCGTCGGATGCGCATCGTTAACCGAATCAAACAACAAAAGCTCAATAGATGTCGCGTTTTTGGAATACACACTGAAATTCACGCCGTTATCGCAGAGGGTTGCTCCAAGGGGATGGCTCAAACCGGTTTGTGTCGAAATCTGTTCTAATACTGGCATAGTACACCACCTTTCTCATTGGTAAAGGTTTTGTACGCTCGCGGTGGCACAACAGCACCACTGGAGGAGCATTGTGGAAGTTGGATGACATGCTTAATGGGTCAGTTCACTCCAACCTCAAGTTTCCCATATTGGTTCTATGATTGCAAACAAAAAATAAGGTGCGGATTGTTGTTCAACCCGCACCCTGTCTATGTAAAACCGGAGCCATTATCGTAAGAGACTCCGGCAGAAAACTATTTCTTTGCGTCACCTTCCAGACACTGGTAGCATTCAGCAAGTTTTTTCTCTTTTTCTTTATAAAGACTTTTCAGACGAAGTGTTTCGCTGAATACCGCTTCTTCCGTAGCAATTATCCCATGAAACGTAGTTTCCAGATCTTTTATTGTCTCCGCAAGCTGTTGCGGATCGTCCACTTTCTTTGATGCCGCCTGCTTTTTCAAGTCACCAATTACGAGCGCCATATCTTTTTCCGTACCTACGAGGTTAAGCATATGTTGTTTTATTTCCTGTTGTCGTTCCAATTCTTCTATCTGCTCAAAATCCTGACTACCTACCGCAACAAGCAATGATTTCATGATGCCAATCTGCTCTTTTTTGAGTTCGAGAATCCGTTCGTTGTACGAAGTATTTTTCAATATATCACTCTTTTCTTCTGCGAAACATTGCTCTGTTTCCTGCAGGTCAGCCTGAGCCTCCGCGATATATTTTGTCAAATCAGCGGCGTATGACTGCATCATCTCGTTTTTTTCTTCCTCAGCACAGGCATAACTTACACACATTCCGACAAAAATCGCACTGGCAAGTATTTTGTAGACAACTAGCGTTCTCATGACACATCTCCTTTTGTTAATCTATTAACCGGGATATCATTAATCCGTTTCTCGATATCTACCGGATAATTAATCAAATGGTGTGCCAATCAATGTTCAAGAAAATTTTACGGCGGGATATGTTCCTGAAGATAAAGAAGTAATAAAATATTATTTTTTCAAAATAACCCAAAGGGGCATTTTTTGTAGCTATATTTTGTCATATTTATTTACAAATTATTTTTCAATAAGTTAAATTTATTTAACGTTTAAAACATCAAATTATGTATATTCCAAGTCATGTCATTGCGAAGCTCCAAAGGAGTTGAAGCAATGTCAAGTGGATACAAGGTGAGATTGCTTCGGCGCTTCGCTTCTCGCAATGACGACTTTGGAGAAGCCTTTATTGGCTTTGTATAAATCTCAACTTTTCAATGATGGCAAAGTTTAATTTACGTATCTTACTAATTATATGATTCTTGCAAAAGCTACGTATTTCAAAACACACGATTAAAAGTCTTTTAAAGGATGCTTGTGATATATTGTTTGTTCAAAAATTGAAGACTAATATTCCCCATTGGATGTCATTCTTGCGAAAGCGAGAATCCAGTTCTGATTCAATGTTGCTTGAGGCTGGATTCTCGCTTTCGCAAGAATGACATGACTGAGAGTATACGCAAATTAAATGCTTGCTATCATTGAATAGTTTTTATATGCATACATAACATTTTATTATCGAGGCATTCATTTTTATTTTAAATAACCAAGCGACCGCAGTTCCGCACGTGAGGCTTCATCAAATTTGACTTCAGAGAGTTTCTGAAGTTTTCTGAAGTCACGTTGCCAATTTTTGAGCTCAATACGTAGATTTTGAACAATCTGGTTATAATCCGGATTACGAGGATCAAACAGATTTTTCGTCTCAGCAGGATCTTGCGAAAGGTGGTAGAGTTCCTGCCCCGCCTTGATCGGGCCGTCGGCGCGAACCATGATATATTTCCAGTCGTTGGTGCGGACAGCTTTCATCAGATTCAATTTTTCAATAAAAATGTATTCGTGCGTTTGCCCTGCCATACCTTCTATCACTGGTATGATGCTTGTTCCGTCCAGATACGACCGCTGGTAAACCCCTGCCATATCCAGCATTGTGGGAACCAGATCGATAAGCGACACCTGCCCATCTATAACTGTATCATCTTTTTCAGATTTGTTTGGGACGTAGTCGGGTAATTTTATCAGCAAAGGTACTTTAGCGCAGGCTTCGTAAGTGTATCCACCATGATTGATATAAAACTCGTGTTCAGTCAAACTTTCACCATGATCAGCTGTTACTATGACAAGTGAATTCTCGTAGACACCAAGCTCTTTGAGTTTATCAATTAACTCACCGGTGTAATGATCTGTGTAGCGTATTTCTTTATCATATTCTACAATATATTTGTTCACGTCAACAGTATCGGTAGTAATTTCTTCCAGCCGCTGATATTCCGGTATTTCATCAGCAGGGATAAACAACGGTTCATGGCTGTATTCCTGAAATACATGCGGCGGATTGTATGGCCCGTGCGGCTCGAAATAATGAATCCATAGAAAAAACGGTTCCGGTTTATCATAATTTTTTTCGAGCCATTTGTAGGCGACTTTGTTGCCGTCTTCTGCATATTTCTGATAAGTCGGAAAACCGAATTTAGTACCACGATGCGGGCAATACTCGTCCCACATATCAAACCCGGCATCAAGCTTTGCCAGCTGGCTACGTAAAACACGGTTACAGGTTATTCCACATGTCCTGTAACCGGCATTTTTCAAATATTCCGCCACAGTAGCAAACTTCGGATTGAGCGGTATGCATAACCGCCGTACACCATGTGTTTGAGGGTAAAGCCCTGTCAACATAGACGTCACCGCAGGCGAAGTTATAGTACGTGGAGTAATACAGTTGGTAAACCGTATGCTTTCTTTAGCAAATTTATTGATCGACGGCGATGTGTTGCGCGTATACCCGTAACAGCCCAGATGATCGGGTCGAAGAGTATCGATCGATATCAAAACAATATTCGGACGACCTTCTGTGTCAGGTTGACTAAGCGATGCCCATAAAGCAATACCAGTCCATGCTACCAGCATGAGCACACCGGCTACGGTCAACAACCGCACAAACCATCGAAGCAGAGTGGCAAACGGTTTTTTGGCGAGCATCAACGGTACTATCAACAGAAATATGAGAATATACCCGAAAGCTACAGGCCATAATGCGGCTACCACCGTTTTGCGCGATATAATACCCAGCGAAGTAATAAGTATTGCCGGAAACGGATTGAGCGCCGCTACTGTCACAATCAACAGAGATACTCCCACTCCAAATACATCGGGCAATTTTTTTAGTACTGGAATGGCGCCAAATAATTTTTTCAGCAAAAACCGGACAGCCGGAAACAGCAAACCCGCAATCAAAAACATTGCTCCGCGTAAGAATAATGCGTTGCTGATTTCGCGCAACATCAAAGTTGCCATCAGGTGATACATCTTGTAATTTAGATACTGATTGATCGTAATCGTAGAGTAAATCTGATACCAGACCGTAAACAATCCGACAACCAGTCCTACCAAGGTAAATTTAAGCACTGTTGCCACATACGATCTGATTTGAAATGATGATTTTTCCATTCTATATGCCCCGATGGTTTTTTGTTGCGATTCTGTGGTAATTTCATTATGCGGGTTGCGCATCGGTTTCCACATTGATACCACTATACATTCTTTACTAATCGGCAGCAATAAAAAGCGGCATTATCTATAACTGCAGTGTATCTGTTTCGAGAATAATAAGAAGCCGACAAAAAGTATTGTTTAATCAGTAAGATGCAATCAAAGGCGGATGAGTTGTAAAGTGTGTTTAAAAAGGTAGAAAAAAGCATCTACAGCAACGCCCTTTTTCCCTTTTTTACCTGAGGAATATGATTTTGAGTATATCATGAAGCATTTGCGCGGTAACGTTATCTTGGAATCGTCGCATTGTAACAATACATTTGACTTATTATCGCTTGCCAGATCGCTTCTTAAATGTGAGTTTTTGAAATTGGTGTAGCATAAAAATAAGATTTCCCATTTTCCTTTGTGAGGATGGGGAGTCTCCCATTTGATTCGTATTAGCTTTTTATTTCGCCAAAGTGTATTTGGTCAAGAAAGTTTATTATATTCAAAGTATCCTGAGCAATTTCTATTAATTCTACTTCGTCGATATAATTAAATAATTCAATATTTTGTGGAGTACCATGAGATTGAGGATCAGTCACTTTCTTTATATTTGCTAATTTCTTAAGCAAGTTTTTAGAATCCAAACCATTAACAGATTGAAAATTATCAAAAAGATGAGTTTTACCCTCCAATGTTTTAATAAGCTTATCAAAACTAGCGAATTGATATTTTTCGCTTGAGCTACCCTGTTTTAAAATAAAAAATTTAAAGCTCAAAAATGTTTCTAACACTACCCGAATGTAATTTGGAAGAAATTTTTTTGCTTCGTCATAAGTTATTTCATTATTTGTATGGTCTACATATTTTATTATGTCCTGCAATTTAGTAAAATATGATGTGAGATAATTAGTTAATCCTACGGGCAGTTGTTTTATAGATGGTTCTGGATAAGAAGCAAGAATATAGTCTCTTCTGATAGAATTTTTATGAGTATCTTTATGATCGCCAATAATATTACTCAAATGCTTTAAAAAAACTAAATTGTGACTTAAAATAAAAATTTGTTTTGTCTCTTTAAATCGTTCATTAATTAAAAAAGCAGTTGAATAAAGTCTATTTTCATCAAGGCTTGAAATAGGATCATCAATTACGATTATCGTGTTTTTTATTTGATCCTTACCTCTACCGAAGACTTCGTAATCTATTTTACTTAGAAAGTACGCAAAAGCCAACGCTGTTTTTTCTCCCGCGCTTATAGAATAGCGTAATCCTTGTTTAGCCTTTCCAGTATTATAATGAATTTCAATATTATCTGTTTTCTGTGTTTGGTCAATATTAATTGAAAAATGATTAATACCTAATTTTTTTAAATAACCGTTAACATATTTTGATTCATTTTTAAGATCTGAAATTTGTTTCTTTATTTCTTTCTGTGCTTCTTTTATTTTTTTTGAATTACTATTTTCGTCTATCTTTAACTTAGTGTATTTGTCTATTTGATCACCTTTGTTTGAAGTATCAAAATCAGCTATACACAATTCTTTTAAAAGTTGTCTTGCTTCTTCTTTTAAGGTATTCGGATTATACTTAATTTCTTTTTCTAACTTTTCAAGCAATTTATCTTTAATTCCTGTAATCCCGTCGACAATTTTATTGTATTTTTCAAAATCTCCGGCTTGAATAGATATTTCTCTGTCAATTTTAGATTTCTTTTCATCAATATTATTTAATAGCTGGTCAGCAAAATTATTTGCCTCGTCTAAAACCGCAGAATATTTATTATGCTCAGCAATCATTGTGTCTGGCTTATTATCCTCAGGGATTATTGTGTCTGGCTTATATTTCTTATGCAATTCTAAGATGTCATAAATAACATCTTTATCTGCAAGAAATTGCTTTTTAATTTTATTGATTTTTGAAGAAATTTCATTTAAATCAGCTTGGAAATTATTATATGCATTATTAAAAAATGCCTGATATTCTTCAATAAGTTTATTTATCACCAATTTGATATCGCTATCACATAGAGGGCATTTGGGGTAATTCTTATTCTCTGTTTCAGTTAAATGACAAAAAAATTTATACCCATCTTCAAACCACTCATTTAAAGTTGAGTATTCAGGAGTAAATTCACTGAAATTGTCTATTTTATTTTTTATTTTTTCTCCTAAATCCTTTGATATGTTTTTTAATAATAATTCTTTGATCTCATTGAAATTTAAATTGATTTTTTCAATAACTAAGTTTTTTAATGTTTCAATATCATTTTTAAGATCATTTTGTTTTTCAGCTATATCATATTTTTCAAATGTCCTGTTTAACTCTTCTCTTAAATCCTTTGGATTTTTACCAGTTTTTGGCAGATTATTAATATCTAATGTTGGCATCCTTGTACCAATAATTCTAGTATTCAATTCAATGGAGTATTTACTTTTTATTTCATCAAAAATTTTTTCTATGGATATCTTATTTGAAGCAATTTCAGAATTTTTTTGAGATAAAGAATTAATTTCGTCTGCTATTTTCTTTATTTCAGGATTTGTCAGTTGACTTTGAGTTACAACAGATGAATCAAATTCTTTTAGATTTGCTTGAGTCCCGTCAAAAATATGTTCTTTTACGAATTCACTATTGAATACGTAAATATCTTCTTTCTGACAACTAGGTTTATATTTAATTTTCTTTTTATTGATTAATAATTCAATAGAGGAATCTTGATCGTTTACTAAATTTTTTAAAAGTTCATCGTTATCATCTTCTCTTTTTGTTGAAAACAAATTAAAAATATTCGATAACGTACTTTTGCCGGTACCATTATAGCCTAATATTATATTAATCTTACTGAATTCAAGAACATTTTTATCCCATTTAAATGACTTAAAAATGCCAATCTCATTCAGATGTATAATTTTATTAATCACTGTGCATAACCTTAGTTAAGTTTAAACACTAAATTATTATGCAGATAATACCATATCTGTAAACAGATAGAAAGTTATTATTTTGGAGAAAAAAGGGGGACAACCACAAAATTGGGTTTACTTCTGTTCCAAAAAGATCTGATAATACTCACTTAAATTTTCCACTAATCCAAAAAACGATTTAATCAACAGATAACTTAATATGATGACAATTCCACTAATGATAATCTTCTTTGCTTTACTATAATTGGGATTAAACCAAAGAAGAGGTAATGCAAATGGTCCGATTGACAGAAAAGCAATAACCAAAATTGAAGTACTGAAGTACCATTTATTTGCAGGTTTTTTATCAAAAAATTCACCACAATGTTTACATTTTATAGCCGCATCTTGTATTTCTTCAGCACAAAAAGGACATTTTTTCATAATACCTTGCTTTTTAAGTATAGATTAATCGTTATTAATAACGTGTATCAGTTCACAAAGTCTGCCATAGGCACGACGATTAAAATTCATTGTTAAACGTGGTAAATCCAAGTATTCTTCGTTTTGTATTTCTATATCGGTTGGGGGTGAATGCTTTATCTCCCCATCTGTCAAAATATCTTTGAATTCCTGATTCAACATTTTCAATGTATTATCTGAAACTTTCCTGTTCAGCCGTAATACTGTCAAGTCTGAAACATAACGGATAGAGTGATACACTTTATAAAAATTTTCTATATAACTAACCGCTTCATCAACACTTTTTACGATAGTAAAAAGGCTTAAATCAGTTTTGCTGATAAATCCCGTATCCAGTAATTGATCATCTACAAAACGTTTCCAATCAGTCCAGTATGTAGAACCCTCCGGTTCCATTAAAACGATGGGGCGGGGTTTAGATTTTCCAGTCTGTATCAGGGTCAGCATTTCAAAACCTTCGTCATTTGTGCCAAACCCTCCGGGGAAAAGAGTTGTTGCATCAGTTTCTTTAACAAAGATAAGTTTTCTGGTGAAAAAATATTTAAAATTTATTATTTTATCTTTTTCGTCAATAAACGGATTCGCCTTTTGTTCAAAAGGAAGCCTGATATTTAAAGCAAATTCATTGCCGCTTTCAGCACCTTTATTCCCTGCTTCCATAACTCCGGGTCCTCCACCGGTTACAATCATATAACCTTTTGAGCTCATTTTTCGCGCAAATTCCTCAGCCATCTTATATTCTGGCGATGTCTCTTTCGATCTGGCAGACCCAAAAATTATAACTTTTTTGAAATTTCTATAGTTCTTAAACACCTTAAAAGAATAACGTAATTCTTTAAGTGTATTGTTTACCAGTTTAAAATCACCTTTATCACCCGATTCCACCCCCAATTTAACAACAGTAGTAAGCATTTCACGCAATAAATATTTGGTTTCACCAGAACCAGCTTTATCAGCTAACTGATCTATCAAAATATTTATATCATTATCATCTGTCTTGTATTCTTTTATTGTTTTATTCATCAAGTTGTTTCTCCTAATCATTTAAGTAAAAAATCAGGGTTTTCTTTATCGTTTAGTCCATTTATAGCATAAAAAGATTAAAATTTGTTTTGATAATGAGAAAAAAAAGACAACTGCAAATGCAACGCCTGATTATGCATCGCAAGTCAGTATAAGCTTGACTTTTTAACCGATTGACGGTTTAATCTTTTGCATGAAAAGAAAACAAAAATATACAGATACGTTGCAGATGGATTTATTTGCCGACAACTCGTTACCACAAACGGATTCGACTGGCGCGACAGAAAAAGATCAGGCTAAATTAAACACATCGCCGCCTTCACAGTCTAATCAGGTAGAACCAGTTTCGACAACTGAACCTGAAACGCAACACCATGGGGTACCGCGCGATACAGAGGATTCGTTTCATGTGGGCACAAACGGCAACAGCTTTACCATAAGCTATATGGATTATTTGCCAGATGGAGTTCCGCAAGAGCTAAACGCTCAGGACATCATCCAACGTGCGCTTAAACCATGGGAGCCCAACGGGAATACAAAATGATCATTACTTCAGCCAAAGATAAAAATAATCTGCTGTCAGTACTGGAAAAACACGAATCGGTCTTTCTGGTCGGATGCGGCAGTTGCGCTACTGCCTGTAACACAGGCGGAGAAAAAGAAGTTAAGGAAATGCAGGAATTTCTGGAGCAAAACGGCAAAACCGTCACAGGTTGGATTGTTCCTGAAGAAACTTGTCAGCACATGCTATGCCGTAAAGAATTACGCGCACACGACAAAGAAGTTGAGCAGGCAAATTGCCTGCTGGTCATGTCGTGCGGAGCAGGCGTGCAGGCTATCGGATCGCTCATGGAAGATAAACCGGTGTATTCCGCGCTCGATTCATTGTTTCTAGGGAACGTTCAGCGCGTTGGTAACTATGCTGAAACGTGTTCCATGTGCGGTAATTGTGTTCTGAATAAAACCGGAGGGATATGCCCGGTAACACGTTGCGCCAAAGGATTGCTAAACGGTCCGTGCGGAGGTCCGGTTGACGGTAAATGCGAAGTTTATCCGGAAAAAGACTGCGCGTGGATTCTGATCTACAATCGTCTGAAAGCCCGCGGCGAACTGGATGCCCTTAACGATATAACGTTACCGGCAGACCGCTCGACCCGAGAAAAACCGTTTCATCTCGATACACGAAAACGACAATAATTAATTTACCATATAAGGAGTTTCGTTTCATGACCACCCAATTGGAAGCCGCACTCAGCGGCATTATTACCCCTGCCATGGAAACTGTGGCCGCGTCTGAACAGATGCAGCCAGATGATATACGCCAGCTCGTAGCTGAAGGTGCAGTGGTAATACCGGTTAACATAGCCCGCACAGAAACTATTAATCCGATAGGTATAGGCGAAGCGCTTAGAACAAAAATCAATGCCAATATCGGTACGTCTCAATCGTACCCTGAAGTGGAATACGAGATAGAAAAACTCGATGCAGCATTGAGTGTCGGTGCGGACGCAATGATGGATTTAAGTACCGGAGGCGATTTGTTCGCTATCAGGCAGGCTATTTTAGACCGATGCAAAGTTCCGGTTGGTACTGTGCCTATCTATGAACTTATGGTTCGCCATAAAGCAAATTTTTCTATTGAAAAATATCTGGATATTATCAAAGAACAGGCGCAGCAGGGTGTTGACTTTTTTACCATTCATTCCGGTATTCTAAAAAAACATATTGCCGATATAGATAAAAGGTTGATGGGTGTAGTCAGTCGTGGCGGGGCTTATCTTGTAAGCCTTATGAAACGTACCGGGAAAGAAAATCCGTTGTACGAGCGGTTTGATGATATTCTTGAGATTTGCAGGGAATACGATGTCACAGTCAGCCTCGGAGACGGATTACGTCCGGGTTGCATCAACGATGCCACCGACCGTGCACAGATCAGTGAGCTTGAAGTGCTCGGCGATCTGGCACAACGATGTAGAGACGCTGGCGTTCAGGTTATGATTGAAGGGCCGGGTCATGTGCCGTTTGATCAAATACAGGAGAATATGGAACTGAAAAAGAAATATGCCGGTTCAACACCGTTTTACGTGTTAGGACCGCTGGTCACTGATGTTGCTCCCGGATACGATCATATCTGCGGCGCTATCGGCGGGACTCTTGCCGCGTACTGCGGCGCGTCATTTCTATGTTACCTGACGCCGCGCGAGCATTTGGGGTTACCCACAGTAAACGATGTCCGCGAAGGAGTCGTCGCATCGCGCATAGCGGCTCATGCAGCTGATCTGGCAAAAGGTAAAGCCGGAGCAAAACAGTGGGATAATGCCATGGCTAAAGCACGGGTAGAATTCGACTGGGAAAAACAGTTCGAACTGGCGATTGATCCACAAAAAGCCCGGGAACGTAAAGATACAGCACGCGGGGGCGACAGCACATCGGTTTGTTCCATGTGCGGCGACTATTGCTCAATGAAACTAAACAGGGAATCATAACATATAAAAACAAAGGTACTTACAATGAAGACCAGTTTGTTTGTCAGTCTGACCGTTATGTTTTACATGTCTATAACATGCCAATCTAATTTTGCGCAATCAGCGCCAGCGGATAACGATACAACTGACACACAAACTACTCAACAACTCTATAACCCCTATACTGATATGGAAAAGCTCGACCTGTCGAGCATGACAGCCGAAGAGATAAAAATTGCCAATCAGCTTAAACCCATCCTCGACTCTTTCGAGGCAGGAAATCGCCAGCAGGCTCTGACTGATCTGTTGACGTTGTCGGAAAAATATCCTGATAACGCTGATATTTTATATAATTTGAGCGTTTTCTATTACCTAATGGATAAACCTTATGAGGCACTTGATGCCATCGCACAAGCTGTAGAATTTTTGCCTGAAGCTCCAGGTGTTTATTACCAGCGGGGTCTGGTGTATGCTTATCTCGATAAAACAGGACTGGCAATATCATCGTTCCAGCGTTCACTGGAACTCAACCCAGATAACCCAAACGCCTACATGAGCCTTGGGAAAGCATATTACGAAGAACGTCAGGTGGATAAAGCAATAGAAACCTACAAGAAAGCCAACGAACTTGCTCCTAATACGGCCTCAATTCTATACGATATGGCAAACTGTTATAAAGCAAAACAACAGTACCAAGCCGCCGTACGACTATACCTTCAGGCAATCGAACTGAACGGATCAAATCCCGATTATTATAATAATCTCGGCACAGCATACCGTTCCATGGGCGATGGAGAATCGGCCATGATACAATTCAATAAAGCACTCGCTCTTGACAAAGAGTACTATGGAAGTATCTATAACCTTGGCGACCTGATGCGTGAACGACGTGAATTCAACCGTGCTATACCACTTCTTCTAAAATCTATCGAAAACAATCCTGGTAACGTGTATGCCTATATCAGCCTTGCCGTATGCTATGAAGAAACAGGCGACCTGGAAAAAGCTATCTCTTATTATGAAAAATCTATTGAGATGGCTCCAAAAGCACAATGGAATAACGAAGCCAAAGCACGTTTGAAAATTTTGTATCAAAAAATATCGCCCCCTGAATAAATCCATTTTATTTAATTAGATCCTATTTACGTGAAGGTTAAGAAAGAAAACCACACGTGTAATCTGCATTTAAATTATTGTTAGGCTGATGCTATATACAAACATTTCCCCATCTGATGTTGTTTCATCGAACGGTACTATCTTGTCAACAAACTAGTTATGAGTTAACGTCAGAACAGCATTGACATTATTTTGACTATTGTGTTAATTTTGATATACTTATCTTGTAGTTTGTGCTTACACGTCCGATAGTTCTGTTCCTCAAATGTCATAGATATTCCCTGTCATAAATTCGTATAAAAAACATCTAAATTTGAAGGAGTTGAATTATGCAATTCTCCCGCGCCAATTTTATCCCAATGTTTATTGCCGTTGTCCTTTCTTTGACATCCACAGCCAGCGCACTTGACATCAATGGACCGGATTGGCCTACACCGGCAAACCCGACGTGGACACCTATTGGTACAAATCCCGCTTTAAATGGAGGAGTCACGTGGAACTACAGTAATTTGGACATGGGCGCTGTAGATCAATTATGGTACGGTCTTAATCCAACGTACTTGCCGGAAGTTAGTTTGAATGGGGTTTACGTTAATGACGCATTAGTTTTGAGCGGAATTATATCATCAACACAAGCTCGTTGGACTGGAAGTTCACAGATATATGCACGGGTAAGCAGCTCATTTAACTGGTATACGGTCCCGGTTCGTTTTACAATGACATTAACCGGAACCGGTACATCAGGGTTTATTTCGGCGACAGACCTGCAGTCTATTGACGCAACGTTTGACAACAGTATAGGTGTCGTAGCACCAATTACCGGCGATTTTTCCGCCAACTTCTTATATGAAGCTTACTGGCAAGGAACATGGTACTCGGTGGACTATTTGTTCGATATGTTAGAAACGAGTCAGAGCCACCATTATAATGTCAGCCATGGAACAGGCCTGTATTGGACTGAAAAGTCTATTCCTGTAACCGCTATACCAGAACCTTTAACATGTGTGCTTGTCGCCATTGGTAGTATTGCTGTAGCAATTAAAAAGAATATTCGGATTAGTTAAAGTCTGCTGATAATTCAGTAATATATTTGCCGTTTGTAAATCTAAAAAAAGGGGGGATAGACAACAACTATCCCCCCTTTGCTATCTTTTTACTTTTAAATTATTTTTTCATCTTTCTATTCCATAAACCGCATATTCCGATGATCAATAAAATGATCGATGCCGGTTCAGGTACTGCGAGTGTGTCTCCTGTGGTGTATGAAAAAACTCTTGCGTATACACTTGAGTCATCATCTTGACCTTGACCATACCATGTAATAACAAATTCAGAATCACTAAGAGCCGTGATACTTGAAACAACTCCACTGTAATAGTAGCTATTTTGTGAATCAGTTGTGTAACTATTAACAAGAAAATTATCTTCAAGAACCAACCCGGTATTAGCATCATAAATGCTGGCGTAAATATCGGCAACGTCTTCCTGTCCTTCACCTTCGTCTGTCCATGTTACAACGAATTTATCAGCGCCTAAAGCGGCGGCATCAATACCAGCTTGCGGCCCAGTTGTATAAGAATTAATTAAGAACTCATTTCCTATAGGAGAGTTATCCGTGGAATTAAATAACTGTCCATATACGCCAAAGTCATCACCATCCTGTCCGTCACTTGTCCATGTGACAAGATATTTATCATCACCTATTGCAGTAACAGTTGGCCATTGCTGATTACCAGTTGTATAGGAATTGATCACAAACTCTGTTCCATCAGGATTGCCGGTAACGGCATCGTAAGTTCTTCCATATATCTCGCCATCATACCAGGTAACAATCAATTTATCATTACCAATACCCGCAATACATGGTGTAATTTGGCTTCCCTCTGTTATTGTATTAGCTAAAAATTCGATTCCGAGTTTAGACTGTGCAGAAAAATCAAATCGCTGGCAAGCAATATCATTCTCATTGACAAAGCCATTCCCTGTCCACGCTACTGCATAGTTACCATTACCAATATTGGTAACACATGATTCTCCCTCAAAAGAACTATTTGTCGTGTTTACCCTGAACTCCGCTCCTGTCTTATTTATAGTTTCTCCGGATATAGTAAATTGTTGACCGTATACGGAAAATGCTGTTCCATCTTGTCCATAGCTGCTCCATGTAACAACAAATTCATTTTCGCTCATTCCAGCTACACAACTGGATGCTTGACTACTGTACACATGTGTATTAACACAAAATTCTGATCCCACTTTTATCGGATTTACACCTGAGCTGCCATCGAATATCTGTCCATAAACATCATCGTTGGAACCATCTTGATTACTATCTGTCCATGTAACAACAAATTTTCCGTTGCCTAAAGAGGAAATACTCGGATCGAACTGAGAGCCAGCAACAGTAGTGTTAACAATAAACTCCGATCCAGCAGTCAGGTTAGATGAGTACACTAATCCAGTAGTTATAGAAAATAATATCGATGCGATACAAAAAGTTTTCTTAATCATCTCCAAATTCCCCTTTTTGAACTAATTAGACCTGATCGTATATTTATTATTACACATAATTTACTGATTTTCAAATTACAATAGATAAAGAAGAATACTTTATTGCAACTTTTTAACCACTCGGAAAATATACCCTAAACCAAAAAGGAATAAGAATATGACCGAAGGTTCAGGTATTGAAGCAACAGGTGTTAAGAGAAATGCATGTGTTTCACCGTCAATTGTTCCTTGCCCAACAATCTGGCCGGCTTCGTTTATATCTCGTGCTGTATCTAAAGAATCCCAGCCGGAATCATCGGGTATCAGCTCCATAAGATCGCTTAACAGATTGGTATTTAAATCATATATAAACGCACTGGTTTGAGTATCATCAAATTGCCTGGCTCCAATGATTTCACCGGCATTATTGATGTTATATGTATAACTCCAACCTGTGCCGAGAATGCTCAAATCCTGCAATCCATTGACAGAATCCCATAAATAAACATCCCACGATGGAGCCTGAACTCCTACGACTTGCCCCAAATCATTTATTCCAGCCGCATATCCATTGGTTTCTGATACAGGATCAAGAGTCTGCAACCCATTTACACTATCCCAAATAAAGGCATAACTTATACCATCCGAGGCTCTTGATCGACCGACAGCTTGCCCGACTTCGTTGATGCGTTCAGCAAAACCTTCATCACCACCAAGCGTTCCAAGATCATATATCTGAAGCGAAGAGTCCCAATACGCGGTATGATGAGAATCTGTCGAATTATCATCTGCAGAGCCGACAATTTGTCCTGCATCATTAATAGAAGACGCCTTACTTTCATTACCGCCTAAAGTTCCCAAATTGATCATACCATTTGTGATATTCCATAAAAATGCCTTATAATAACCAGAACTATCCTGAGCTCTTCCTACCATGCTACCTGAATTGTTAAGATCATAGGCAAAACTGCTGCTTCCTCCAAAAGTGCCTAAATCAGCCATAACACCGTTTTGCCAGAAAAAGGCGTGTCCATTTGATTGTCCTACAACCTGTCCTTGATCGTTGAGCCCAAATGCAATGGTATCACCGCCACCAAGGCTACCCAGATCGGTTATAGTATAGTTTTTTGCAGAAAAAACATTCGTAGCAAAAAACAAAGAAGCAAACGCAACAAGAATACTTTTTCCTGACAAATACATTTCATCACCTCTTCTTTTATATTATTAGAACAACCTGATTAATTCTTATTATATACTACACATCAAATAGTTGTCAAAATAATAATCATGTTTTACATGACATAATATGAGCAACACAATAACCTGTAGATGGTTTTAAAGTATTCGTGAGAATGAAGTGGTTATTTTTAAAATCATTACGAATCATCCCCTCTTGGACAAATAAGCTTTATACATCAACAAGTTATTGCACTTACGTAAGTTGTTTTAATTTTTGTAACAAGAAATATATTGAACACACATTAAATTGTTAACTTCTTCAATAAAAAAATGTTTTAAAATAAATTAATAATTGTTATAATTGTAATAGTTTTAATTATGGCGATATTTTGATCAAAATTTGAAATGGAGTCCGATATGAAAAAATTGCTTATGTCATTAGTAATGTTACTCGTTACCAACACTGCTATATGTCTGGAATATGTTGAAAACTGGGAAAACGGTAACAACGAATGGTTGTATTGGGATAAAGACGGTGTATTAATGCCTGGAGGCTGGTATTCGTATGATTTGCCTATGGAGCATTCTGCTACAGGAGGAGTATCAGATTCAGGGTATGTTTTTTGTGATTTGAGTAAAGCGGGGATATGGCAACCCGGTAGTGAAGATATGTATTGGCCTGCATATCTTCTTGATGATCAAAGCCAATTAGCTGGCCCCATAGGCAGCATATCTGACCATTTCTTCTCAATTTATCTTAATGATCTTGGGTCGGCTAACTTAATGGATGGATCAATTCATTTCTTTGTGGGTGAATATATCGATAATGCCGGATCCGGTACTTGGACATGGTTTCTGTTAAAAGAATCTGTTTCAATTGGCGCCAATGACTGGCAGAAATCTATGTTCAAAATCAGTTCCAATGAAGAGGATTGGATAAAATATGATGGCGGGGCAGGCTTAACTCTTGATTATCTTTTAACTGGCCCTCAACAACTTGGATTTGCAATAAAAGATACGAAAGGTGAAGTACAAGGCGAACTCGGTTTTGATTCCCTCACTATCTCAGCTGTGCCCGAACCTTCCGTGGTTTTGTTAAGTATCTGGGGATTTGTCTGGTTAACGAGAAAAATCCGAAGATAATCTTTATTTTGTATCAAAAATGTGATTGGTGGGACATTTTTGTATCTTTTCCCTCCTGTTTTGGACAGAAATATTGATTTTCTTGAAAAGAAAATACTTATGTGTTATATTTATAGTAACCATTAACACATGAGAGGTCACAATGAAAAAAAGTCTTCTGGTTTTACTATTACTATTTCTGATATGCTCAACTGCAAAAGCCGTTATGATTGATTTGGAAGCAAATGGAACTTTTGCTATCGGCAATTATCACAGCGGTCACCCTGAATTCGGTTGGAATGAATCCGGATTAACCGATGGCGACACCACAACATACGGGTTGTTACAAGGCCATGCACCGTATCCTGATTATAATCTGGATCATTACACAGTAATATATACATTCAACACACCACAATATGTTGATACACTACAATTTTATTTGACTCAGTGCGATTTAAACACTGTTTCTACACGTATTTTTACCACAACAGGGTATATAGACAAACACGAAGCGAACTTGTTTGATCTGAACGACTGGCTTGTATACGATGATATTCAAGCTACTGTAACACATATCCACTTCTTAGCGCCGCAGGAAAATCGGTACACAATTACCGAGATCGAAATGTATGATGCGCCCTTAGTGACTGATCCGGTAGTACCTGAACCAATGTCATTATTATTAGTTGCGACGGGAATTGTTGGATTGATCCGAAGATTCTCAAATAAACTTTGATAATCACGTCTCATTTCTTATAAAAATTTTAGAATATTTATCATACATTTAAGCATAAAACATAAAAACAGGTTTAATTGCTTTTGGAAAATTCATAGCACGGATTTAGTCGGACACCTCTGGGGTGCCTTATCTTTCTGTTGAGGTTATCCACTTAAGTTCGTAGATATAGTTATAATATATTCTTTTTATTATAACATTTCCCCCCATGCGTCCAGATCATTATGCAAAATGATAACACATGAGGGGATTATAGCAGCAAATCTTAATTTATGAATTTTTTCTTCTGGTTATAAATTTCACCAGAGCAAGCCCAAATAGGATTAGTGATGCCGGTTCGGGAACTGCTTCGGAAGTTGATCCATCGAAAAAATTCTCAGCAGTATTAAGGGTCGGCAACGGTATGGTATCATATTCTGTTCTGACAATATCTAAAGGACCATCACCTAAGCCGGAGGTGAGATGATTACCGAAATAAAAGTCATCAATGGTTGAGCGGTCTATAATGGAGAATCCCCAGTCATACGTTATCTGAGAAATACCGTATTCTTCATCCATAACACCAAAAAAGCCGTTGATATTGTACCTTTCAGGAATTAATCCAGCTTCATCCAGTGTAAATGTATATTGAGTGCTTGATGGATCGGCAGTTGTTACCAGAACTCTAACTCTCGTAGTTAAATTATAGAATCCGCTAACAAAAAATCCCACACCGGTCACCGGAGTGTTGAAATTCAGTGTAATAGTACCACTTCCACCGCCAAGTCCATATGGTTGTGTAATGGGCATACCGTAGCTGTAACTGGAATCTTTAAATTCAGCACCGCCAAAATCACCTCCTGATAAACCCGCATCATATGCTGACAAATAAGTATCGATAGCCGCATAAGAATCTTGAGATGCGTCATCAAAATGTATATGCCCAAAATTGTGATTATCAAACACCATAGCGTTATTGAATAACGTTGGTGACGCATCAGAATAATTTGTAATGGCCAAAATGCTTGTGGTTACTACAGACAAAATCAGTTTCTTCATACTTTCCTCCTGGTAAAGTTTTTGGGTTAATGATCATATTTTGATACTCGATTAGAAATTCTTATCAAAACAAACCGGTCTTTCATATTATACCATAATTATTCTTTCTTGTATGCATCAAGCCTATATATTGGTGTTTCCAAGAGATAATACTTTTGCCCACTTTTTATCAAACATGACAAATTGCTTTATCCATTCACTGTCTTTATGATATAAATGTATACAAATTTTAATTTGCTTATTATAAAGGGCTTAACGATGAAAAAACTGATTATTTTGACAACTGTGGTTTTTATTGCATCTATTCATCTGATTAATCCAGTCTGGGGCAGTGTAGAACAATTAGATAAACAAAATCTTTTTTCTTCAGGCAATAAAATTTTTAAAGATTCATATACCTCTGAATGTGATGAAGCCCAGCGTTTGCCCAAAGCGGCAGATAACCTCGAAACAAGCTATTCTTTCGAAAAATGGTCTTTAGCGATACCTATGTTTTTGTCAGGAAAGGATCACGAAGATGCATTGATGTTGATGAATAGCTGTAACTTGCGAGAAATTAAAGAAATACAAGATGTAGTTGATGTTGTTTTCCTTTTCCAGAGTAACCCTGCCTACACATATGTTGTCCAGGGAACAACCGCACTTGAGAACCAGCAGTATGAGAAAGCTCTCACTGCATTTGATACAGCCCTTTCAATTGCAACCGATAGTGTTGAGCTTCAATGCTATAAAGCGTTAATCTTGCGCCATCTGAATCGTTGGGATGAAGTAGAAAATATATACAAAAACTTACAGCAGCAAGCCCCTGATAATCAGTACACCAAAATACTGGGAATCCATGTTCTATATCATCAGGAACGCTATAAAGAAGCCCTTGTCATTTGTGACCAATTATTTGAAACCGACTTTGACGCAGACGTTTTACTCAGGATGAAAAAAGATATTTTGTTTGCTCTTCATGATTATGAAGGTGTTTTAAAATGTTGTGAAAAAATTTCTGTCTATTCTCAAGAGAATCAAATAGACAAAGCTTTTGTCCTGTTTATGCTCAAAAAATATGATAGCGCATTGCAGGAAATTGATACTGTATTACAATCTGTTCCAAATTCTTATGTAAGCTGGCTGTTGAAAGGACGGATTCTTTTAGATCAATTGAACTTTTATGAGGCATTAGAAGCCTTTGATACGGCTATATCGATCAATAAAACATCTGTAGATGCATTGTTTCTCAAAGGAATATGCTATATGTCCCTGCAAAAATTTGAAGATGCAATCAATACATTTGATTCAGTATTGCAACTACAACCAGATTTTTGGAAGGCAATGGATTGCAAGGCTCACGCATATATGATGCTGAACAAATATAATGAGGCGCTCAACGTATTGAATGAGTTGCTTGTATTAGTTCCAGACCATTTGCAAGCCTTGAAATGTAAAGGATTCATCCTTGCATCGTTTGGTGATATCGATGCTTCCATTAAGGCATATAATCAGGCGGCAGAACTCGATGATTCCCCTGAAGAAATATACTGTATCGAAGCCAATAATTTAATTCAACATAAACGCTACAATGAAGCATTAGATGCTTATGACAAAGCCTTACAAGCAAAGCCCGATTATGCCTTTGCCGCAGAACAAAAAGGTAACCTTCTCTATAAAATGGAACAATATGATAACGCATTGGAAGCATATACTAAAGCGATATCTATTAAACCCGATTCACCACAGATTCATTTATCTAAAGGACTCTGTTTGGAAAATTCCGGCAAAAACAGTGAAGCTCTTACTGAATATGATACTGTAATCGAACACCATCCGGATCATGTTGAGGCATGGTGGTATAAAGGTATTGTATTACGCGAGATGAATAAACTGGAAGAATCCCTTATTGCCTGTGATAAGGTTATTGAGCTTGATCCCGATCACTTCAGTGCATGGGTTAGTAAAGGAAATGTTTATAAGAAACTGCGCCAGTTTGATGAGGCAATGCAGGCATACCAAAAAGCGTTGGAAATAGAACCTACTTGTAGCAGTGCATATTTCAATATGGGAATTTTAGCTGCTGAACGACACATGTTTGCACAAGCATTACAATATTATGAAAAAGCTCTGGAACTGCATAATGAGTATTTTGAAGTACACGTGAATAAAGCTGTATTGCTGGCTGAAATGGGGAAATTTCAAGACGCCTTTACAGCGATTAGCCGAGCGGTAAAAATCAACCCAAAACATCTATCCGGATACATTGACCTGGCAAAGATTTTATGCGAACTTCACGAATATGACAAAGCCTTTGAAGCTGTTGAAACTGGATTGTCCTATGATCCTGATAATTTCGATCTGTGGGCTACAAAGGCGATTATATATAATTACGCAGGTCAGTTCGATTTGGCTCTGGAGGCTTACGATCAACTTATCGAAAAATTTCCACAAAATGAAATGGCATATATGCATAAGAGCGATCTCTATATTGAAAATTCGGATTACATTACTTCCATTGACCTATGCGATCAGGCGCTCAAAATAAATCAAAATAATGTGTTAGTTCTTGGTCAAAAAGCCTGGCTGCTACGGCAACTCAATAGAAATCAAGAAGCATGTGAAATATTGGATGTCGCGCTTGAACTTGAACCGCATGACTATCTGTTATGGTACAATAAAGCAACAGCATTGGTTTGCTTGAAACAGTATGAAGCGGGATTTAAGGCGTTTGATCAGGCAATCACAATAACCCCATATAATCTTCTCGCCTACAGTGCTAAAGCTTCATTTCTTAATCTTCGTGCTTATATTGAGGGAACTATAGCTGACTGTGACAAAGCAATAGAGTGTTGTGACAAAGCACTAGCCATCGACCCGACCGATGAGGATTGCTTACATCAAAAAGCATTTGCTTTGTTCAAATTGGAAAAATATGACGAATGTCTTGACCTGTTAGACACTGCGTTGCGCTATCACCCTGATGACCATGATTTTTTTAATATGAAAATTACTATTTTTAGAATTTTAAAAAATGAACAAGCATTTGTTTTGACCGGCCAACAGGTATTACAAGATGCTTCTCCAAATGAACAATTTTTGATTACTATTCTGGACCCGATAGCTTTTTATGAAGAAGATAGACTCTTTCTGGATGTCTTTAAAAAGCTGAATGAATTAGGGTCTACAGATGAATTATATCTTACGTATATAAGATTATTGCGGTTTATGATTGATCAAACCGGCTCTGATGCCGATCTTCTCGAGAATTGTTCTGTTGATACAATCAAAGATCTTAAAATCATGATCAGGGCGACTTTGCTTGGTGAAAACAAAGATTACAAAAATACATTGAAACTTTTAAAAACATTACTCAAAAAATATCCCAGGAGTCCTTATTTGTGGATCATGAAGGGCTCATGTTATCAAAATATAAACAATAATTACAAAAAGGCAGAACAAGATTTTGATAAGGCTTTAAAACTTAACCCTAAGTTCTCATGGGCTTTTAGAATGAAAGCCGATAACGCCCTTAGAAACCATGAGCCGCTAAAAGCCATTGCGTTGTATGATAAAGGATTACAATATAATCCGCAGGATACGGATCTGCTCATCCTTAAAGCAATTGCGTACAAAAAGCATCTTAATGACAAGGAAACGGCATTATCGATATATAACGAGCTGTTGAGCATTGACGATCAACATCTTGAAGGGTTATGGAATAAAATACTTATCCTGTGTGCTCTTAACGACCATGAGGAAATTGCCAAAGCTTCTCGGCAATATGTAAAACTCGCGCCAAATGAGGCAAAAGGATGGTGCAAGTTGGGAGAGTATTATGAGTCTATTAAAGATCATGAAAATGCGTTAATGTATACTCAAAAAGCGTTGTTTCTTCAACCTGATTTTATGGCGGCCAGAATAAATTTAATACGAGCTTTAAGCGGACTTGGTAAATATCAACAAGCATTGAGTATGATAAATGAATATATCAAGGAAGATGAATCCGCAGAAAATTTTTATCTTAAGGCTGTTGTTTTAGCTGATATGAATGAATTTTCTCAAGCAATAGTGTATTTGGATCGAACTATAGCTCTTAATCCGAATTTTAAACTTGCGCGGGACTTGAAAAAAGAACTGCGTAAAAAACAACCCCTCCCCGCTATTACAGATGAAAAACAGATTCCCTCTAATAATGTTGAGCGACCTCCCATCGATGAGAATAATTTAGGACAGGCTTTGGTCGATTATACAGTGGCGCTTTTGGATCATCCTGAGGATTATCGCTTATGGTTTGCTAAAGGTGCAATTTTAGCATCTATGCATCGATATGAGGCATCCTTATCCGCTTTTGACAGGGCAATCGAATTACAGCCCAACAACCCTGATATTTATCTGGATAAAGCAGGAGCATTGTCTAGCTTACATGATCTCGAAGGCGCGCTTCAAATGTGCAGTAAGGCATATGACTTGAAACCTGACTATTATCGATTGTGGGAAGTGAAAGCCAAAGTGTACAACGAGGCAGGGCAACTGGATAAAGGCCTTGAAGCTGCAAAAAAAATGATTGAAATTGATCCGTATAATATGGATGCATATCATTTTGCAGCTCTGAATTGTTTTCGCCTTAATCGTGATGTTGAAGCGATGGCGCTAGTCAATAAGGCGTTGAGTATCAATCCTCATAGCGCGAAAATATGGATGGTTCGAACCGGTCTTTATGAAAAAGCAGGGTCTTTCAAACAAGCTTTGCTCTCAACAGAGAAAGCGCTTGAGTGTGATCCTGATAATCCGACATTATTAGCCAACAAAGGACTAATCCTTTTAAAGCTGGATAGATTCAGAGAATCGAGAAAAGTATTGGATAGAGCTCTTGATATTCAACCTGATAACTTAGAAGTATTGTTCGATAAGGGAATGTTGTTGGCTGCACAACAGGACTATGAGGACGCTTTGGCCTGTTTTGAAAAAGTCTTACGGCTAAATCCCAATTACTGGGATGCATGGATTAAATCCGCTAAAATGTACTATAAAATCGGTCAAAAAACAACTGCACTTGATACTCTCAAAAAGGCTACAGATCGCAACCCTAATTTGTATCAGGCATGGTTTCTCACAGGGATGTTGCATAAAGAATACAGGCATTATGATAGCGCAATCAAAGCTTTTGACCGGGCACTGGAAATCAACCCACAGTCTGAAGAGGCACGTCAGCATCGAGCAACGATAAAGAAAAATTCTATCGGTTTTTAGACACGGTTCGCTTCCCAAGCAAGTTTATCGCAATATAACTTGCCTTTTGTTTACGCCTAAAGTATTGACATTGTTAGATCGTTGTGATATATTATAAAAATACAACAAAGCATTTAATGGGGGGCAGCTATGAAATTGTTTAAATTAGTTTTAGTGGTTATAGCGTTAACTTTCCTATCTGATAATCTGTATTCCGCGCAAGTCACAACTTTTGATAGCCGTCCTGACTTTCAGGAAGAAACCGGAGCCGTGTTTGCCGGAAATTTGACCATTCATACGTCCTATCTACCTGTACAAGAACAACCCCAGTTAGGGCTAACATTTGTCACAAGAAGTGAAAATCAGGACTCAGGAATCAATATAGTCAATGTCTCGGGCTTCAATCAACCATACGCTTTAACGTTTGGCTATAAATTTTCAACAGTTCCTCTTGCATGGTATGGCGATGAAGCCAATTTTGATATCCTTTTAGATACTCCCGTCTATTCATTTGGATTTCGTGCTAAGAAATCATATAGTGCTCCGGCTTCATATTATGCGCCCTTTGAAGTCAGTTTGTTTTACGAAGGACAACAGGTTGGGGATACTTTACTGTATCAGATAGATCAAGACGGCACAAAAGCAAAATTTTTCGGTGTGTGGTCTACATCTTTGATTGATGAAATCCAAATACGCGATATAGGAATATATAATACCGAATATTTCTCTGATTTTTATTACGGATACGAGCCGTCACCGATCCCAGAACCCGCAACTACTTTTTTGTTATCCTTAAGTTTCCTGGCATTATGTAAGAAGCTCAAGAATTAAATCTAATTCCAGTCCTATCTCGATTTTCCTTTAGGGACAAAAAAAGGGAATAGACTATCTGATCAATCTATCCCCTTTTTAAACCAACTCTATGGATTGCACGCAAATCTATTTTGAAACCTTACGGAATTTCAAACCAACTATACTTGCGATTAACATCAGTATCGAAGTCGGTTCAGGAACCACAACAGGAGGTTCGTCGCTATACGTGATAATCAGTTGGATACTATCGTCATACCAATGAGCTTGCTGTAACCCGCTTTCACTGGTCAATTTCATTGCATATCCAGAATACTGATTCATATTTTCAAGATCGTCTTTCAAGTATTCCGTTACATCATATGTATGTGTCAGATAATATACGTTATTATATATTTCTGTTCCAGGATTCGCAAAGGTCTGGGTGTAATTTGAAGATGTTCCGTCCTCATAGTCGGTCATTGCGTATAAATCGACGTACGGATAATTTTCTCTATGAAATGTATTGCCTATATAAAAAACAACACTTTCGATTGAAGCCGCGGTAATACCCTGATCGTACAATTCTTGCAGATTAAATTCTGCGAATCCACGATAATGTGTTCCGCTATAGAAATTATAAGTTACCTTAAAAATATCATTGGCAAATTGGTAACCTCCCTCATAGTTGACGCTCACAGAATAAACAGTGTTATCAACTCCATAGAGCGTAACAGTGGCCGCGTCGCTTTGTGCACTGAGTAACGAACCACAAATGACAAACAGTGCAATTAAAACAGTCGTAAACTTCATTTAATACTCTCCCTTTTTAGATTAAGTTTTATCAATTCTGTAATTTGTTTTATTATTCACAAGTTGCCGTCTACTAGATATTTATAATACCACATAAACTATCGTTTTTCAAGTAACACAACCTTCTTTTTAAAATTATTTTCTGTTGATTCATCAAGAATTTATGGAGACACATTGAGGTATCCATCTTCTCCCCAAGCATATCTGCCTATAGAAATTTTTACCATCAGGGGGGCTTTATCTCCTTTAATCCCTTTTAAAAAAAATAGTAATTCTTGTATTTTTAAGAATGTCATGATATACTTTAATAAGGTTAATTTGTAAATTCATTGGAGTACTCTAGTGAAACTGTTAGGTGTTATTTCTTTAATTTTGATGGCTATCTTCTCAGAAGCCGTATATGCAGGATCGGTGACTAACGGGATGGTCGCTTACTGGCAGTTTAACGGATCTGCCGTTGACCAGTCCGGGACAAGCAACGACGGCACCTTGATGGGTGACGCAACGTATGTGTCAACAACTCCATCCCTTGACCAGTCACTCTATTTGGATGGTGATGAGGATTATATTCGCGTTTCAGATTCGGATTCTCTCGACTTCACTACCGCTTTTTCCGCTACTATGTGGATCAACCCGGATTCTGTTTCATCTACATGGCAGGTACTGTTCAGTAAATGGTTATGGGACGGCGGGTCTGAGAGAAACTATTGTATGCGTCTAACCTCAGATGATATATATGTGCAGATAAATGAGACATGGACTACTATTCCAGCCTCAATAGTCGCAGGACAATGGCAACAGCTTGCGTTTACATATGATAATTCGGTCTTAAAAATTTACTATAATGGTGTGTATTTAGACCAATGGGCAGCCAGTGGCCCTATGGAAGCTACACAAACCCATTTTCTTATCGGAGCAACTCCGTATACTACGTACGATTCCGTCGCTGGAGGACGGTATTTTAATGGTTATATGGACGAATTCAAGCTGTTTAACAGAACTCTCAGCGATACTGAAGTTTTACAGGAATATAATTATGTACTCAATGAACTCGGCCAGGAACCTGTCGCGGTACCGGAACCAACCGGAATTTTGTTACTGACTCTTTCTCTTTTACCGCTATTGAAAAAGAAGTTTATATAAAATAAGGACTACATAGCATGAAAAGATCAATTCATTTAGCTATTCTATTCCTGTTTTATTTCCGTCGCTGGATTTTTAATCATTTCTAAAGACGCGTATTCCGCTTCTTGTGACTTATATGTCTTTAGTGGGTCAGATTATAGTCTAATCAAATACGAATGGGACTGGCAATCATCATCTAACGATTTTAATGTGGGAACCGGTACTGGAGGAGGCACACAGGTTGGGTCTTTTTCTTATAATTTCGGTGCTACTGGTATGATGTCGTTTGAGTTCATAAACCCTGATGAATCTATACCTGAACCTATATCACTAATATTGCTATCATTATCTACAATATCTTTTTTGATTCGTTCAAAATTTAAAAATTTCTAAATACTAAATTTAGGTTTAAACATATGAAACGATTGTTAACAGTAGCTTTTTTAATAACTTTACTACCAATCAGTGTATTTGCAAGTACAATTTCATTTACGGAAGATTTTTCCAGCGATGAGATGTTTACCGACCGGGGGTGGGTCGTAACCACGACTAATGTTCAGTCATATGATTATGACTTTACCTATAAAAGCGGATCATACACTATCCGCGATATCACTGTTGGAGCAGATGATCCTGATGCATTTCTATTCCTGACAAAATCTTTTGCTCCTATTGATGGCGACTTTTCTATCGACTTTACTTTGTCCTGGGATTGTCTTGGTGGGTCTAGCATGAACGAACCTATAAACGGACTGGCTTTGATGTTGTATGCCGAGAACTCAGATGCTTACAGTATTTTTACGGGATATGGCGATTCATGGCGTCAGCGTAGCGGTGAAATTAACGTGCAGGGACCGGCAATCGGTGAAGCAATACACACAGGCTACGATTCTATGGCATTTGCCGACACCGCTTTTATTCATGTCGAAAGAACTGGCGATCAGTTGACTGTTGAAATTGAAAGCGGTAGTTATACCATTTCCCAAACCGTAACAGATACTGAAGATTTTGACAGGATATCACTTCGTTTCAGATCACATGATAATGAAGAAATTTACGCCTACGGGAATTTAACTGCCGAATCTCTATCTTTTGAAGGCGTCACCTCAATTTCTGCAATTCCTGAACCGTTATCCTTTGTTTTTCTCGTAATAGGGATACTCGGAATTATCCATAAAAAACGAAATATATAACAGTTTAACTTTCGAGCATTCACAGTTATCCCTTGATAGACACAGACATGAACAACATGTAAATGTCCCTATCGTCTCTTACGTTTCAAGAAAAAGGCTCCGCAACAGGACAACAATAGCACCAAACTTGTTGGCTCAGGAATGGGTGTATATTCAAAATCCATTACAGCACCGGCATTAGAATACGGAGCAGGAGTCGATAAAGTGTCAATAGCGGATGTTATCAGACTGAAATTATCATTTTCTTCATCAAAATTGTATTTATTTATAATCATATCATATCCGACTCGATATCCGAGGTATAGGGTGTTATCCGGACCGAAGGCTATGGCTCTGCCGTTGTTAGAATAACTCGCGGGTAATGTGATGGTAGTGACGTTGGATATGAGTGAAAAATCACTGTCCGATTCATTCCAGTTGTATTTATTTATTATAACATTAGAACCCGAATTATAGCCCATATAAAGAATTGAACCGTCCTGATTGAAATCCATAACAATGCCTGTTGATGCGTATGGTGCAGGTATAGTTATTGTGGCGACATTCGCTTGTATTATACTGAAATCATTGGTTTGTTCATTAAAATTATATTTGCTTATAATTATGTCATATGATGTATTGTATCCGAAATACGCAGTATTGTTTGCGCCGAATGCCATCACAGAACCGCGGTCGCTGTATGGCACAGGTGTTGTGATGGTAGTGATGTTTGACTGCGCAAGCGAAAAAGTATCGGTCGATTCATCCCAGTCATATTTATCGATAACCAGATCATATCCGGTGCGGTATCCTGAGTAAAATGATGTCGCAAAAAGAGTTGATGTAGATATTATAACTGATACACAAATTGCGAAAAATAATGCTCTTTTCATTATTAACTCCTTTATACAAGATCTTATAAATTTTTCTTAACCCATTTATTATTAATAACACACTTATTCTTGTTTGTCAAAAAAATAAGTTCCACCAACCTTAAAAATCTGTTAATTTGGGGATAAAAAGGGCGTTGCCAGTTTTTCGTCCAGGAAAACCAGCAAAAATTCGACTACTCTTTTCACATACGTTTAATTTTTGGTAAGTACATGCAAATCCCGGATAAAAGAAGGATTAAGCTCAACGGTTCGGGAATTGTTGTTGTTGTCAATGAAAAGTTATCGATCATTGGTGTACTTGTAGCGCGTAGATCGTTAAAAAACCCTACATAACCGGAGTCTATGGAAACACCATAGTCAGTGGTGGTAAATGTGCTGAATGGAACGGTATCCCACGCGGTATTGTCTTCCCCGTAAGTATAATAATAGGCTGAGAATGTATCTCCTTGAGCAACCACTTTAACGTGCACATCGCTATTCAAAATATTTGGTGTAGAAATAGAAGTCGATGCAAAATATGTTCCGTTTAGATAAATAAACCAGACCATCTGATCAGTATGGGCATGTCCCATCATGAGTGCCACAAGGGTATCCAGACCAAACTGTCCTGATGCATCAAAACTGGAACGCAAAAACAGGGCGGTCGTATCGACATTAAAAATATCGTATTCAACGACGACATCACTTAAAGTATTGTCATTGTATGCGCTGACAGCCGCATCAGAGTCTGGTATAGATTCGTAGTTTACCGGTTGAAACCTATCATTGACAACATCCCAGCTTCCATAAATGTTAATCCATTCAAGTTGTGTAGTTCCGTTAAAGTTATCACTGATAGTCGTTGCCGGGGCAGGGGTTGTTGCTAAGCAAATTGACAGAATGGCTATTAATAATGAAGCTATTTTCATATCGGTTCACTCCTGATGCGAAGTTATAGTTTATCAATATATATAATAGCACATATTATCTCACTTAGCAAATTAAATAGATAAGATCATGTAAAGAAATAATTGCTTGATTATTGTTACTATTTTTTTATTCCAGACTTTAAACGGGCAATAGCCCCCAACAAACCTGATGGTATAAGACAAACTGTTGCAGGTTCAGGAACAGCCGCCTCTTGCGGTAGATTGGGATTAAAATTAAACTCTACAAAATAAGGGCGTATACCTCCAATATAAGCATCATTCCACTCACCATCCTCGTTCCAGATCATAACCACATCTTCACTCTTCACATCTGCTGGACTGTCGTTCGGTTCACCATTGGCCCAATTTGTATAAGACCATTCATCACCCGATTCTTCGACCCATTGCCAGTTTCCATCCGGTTCTAAATCATTATTAGGTTGATAAGCGCCGATATGACGATAATCCGTACCGAAATTTAACATTAACCAATCCGATTCATCCTGAGAAGTTATCGTAACCAGGTAACCGCCCAATGCGGCAGCTTCAGTTCTGGCGGTTTCCCATGAGACTGATGAATCAATAACCATATAATAATGATCGTTTCCGCCTTCAGCAGAGCTCCCATTTAAAAGCGGTATTTTGAGTGTATTCAATGATATATCCTGCCGATGCGGTGTCCGGTAAATCGTTCCATTTACCGGAAGTACCGCTATAGAAATGAGCCACATCTTCTCCGTATGGATTGGTGACACCATTGTTTGGTTCACCGCTATTCCAATTAGTATACCCCCATGTCTCAGAAGATTCTTCAACCCACTGCCAGTGCCCGCTCGGTTCATCAAGCTTGTCATACTGATATGCACCGATCAACTTACCATCCAATGTAGTGCCAAACGTATCATAAAGCCAGGTCTGCTCTGTTTGCGAAGATATACTGACCAAATACCCGCCGCTGTCCATTGCTTCCTGACGAGCTTGTGTCCAGGTACTTGATTTCGAGACTACCTGATAGTAATGGCCGGTTTCACTGCTGTAATAAGAAAAACTATTTACTGTAAAAATATGAGTTGAAAGAAAAATCATCAAAATTAATATTTTTTTCATCACCGGCGATTCTCCCAATTTAAATAATATCATAAGTAAAAGTGAATCAATTTGTTATACAATAAATATAACACATTTGCTTTAATTACGCAACTTATCGAGTAAAATATTTATGGGCAAAAAAGGAGACACAAAAAAGGGATACCTTGAGGTACCCCAATTTTAAAATGCATAATCCGTTATGAAAAATAAAGAAGAATAGTTGAGTCATGAAAAGTACACAGAAATTGTGGTAATATAAGGCATGACACCTTAAATCAATACAGAATGATTTTTGTACACTCCCAAAGTTTTATCGGATGATATGTCGTATTCGCATAACTACCATTGATATAGCAAGTAGTACCAATGATAACGGTTCGGGTACTGAGGCCGCTGAACTGAGCACTGAGATGGTGCCATCATTATAAAGGTTTGAGGTGTCCCAGGAAAACGATTTATCGGACAACTCCGGAAGAATAATTTGATCAAACTGACCTGTATAACTGTTCCAGTCTAGGATATCGTAAGTAGCATTTGCCTGTGGTGTAAAGTTATCCTCAAAAGTTATTTTTAGGGTTCCAGCGAGGTTGAGGTCACCCGTGACATGGATACCTGGTTGAACACTACCGAGTTTAATCTCTGTAGTTGCACCTGACTGAACAGAATAACTCTCTGCTAAAACCGAACAGGCTGATATCGTACCGTCTTCGACAGTTACTACAGCATCAGCTAAATTCAAGGTTCCTCCAACGATAAGTTTGCCGCCGGTTGTGACCTTGACATAGGTATTAGAGCCCCCTGTAGAGAAATCTCCACCAACTTCAACGGTACCATTGTTGGTGATATCCAAAGATGAGTATTCGTTGTTCGACGCGCCCATTATCCAATCCCCCGCGTTTTCCCAGATAGAACCAGTACCATCAACATATACACGGCCCCATGACATGGAATCATCGGTTTGAACATAACAGTTATTACTCGATATTTTACTGCCGCTATAAACCTTAACTGTTCCCTGGCCAACCTTACCTACGGTCATGTCGCCGTAACATGTCAGCGTGGAGTTGGTGTTAAGAGAAAGTGTACCCGTAGCAGCCCAGGATGTCGAAACAAAGACATTCGCCACCTCAAGAGAATGTGAAGTTAATATAACATTTGCGGTAGAATTTCCATAGGTTGATACACTTAGATCAGTTGTTGAATCTAATAGGTTATATCCGGCCGGGTTGTTGTGGCCTGCATAGTAAATGCTGGCACAAGCGGTTGAAGCAATAACGCAAAAGCAAAGAGTTAATAGCACTTTTTTGAACATCTTTTTCTCCAGGTTTAGTTGATGAATAGTTGAGACTCTATTGTAACTACCTGGTTGTTAACAATAATCTATTTACAGCAGCCTGTCAATCTATAAGTCTAAGATTATCAAATAAATACAAAAGATATCAAAACGGTAAAGGTAGGCGCGCAGCAATTAAGTGGACAAAAAAAGGTACACCTGTTCCCTTTTCAGACTTTTGGAGTTTTAAAAGGAAGAATAATTAATTGATTACTTTTTCTTACGAAAATATATCGATAACGCTGATAGCGCCATTAAGATTATCGTTGCCGGTTCCGGTACTGGCTGTACTTCAAAAGACATCATTGTGCTTTGGAAAGCGGTGGAGCGGTTCAAATCTATCATGGTGAACTTTTCATCCAGTATTGTAAACCCATCGGCTCCGTCCCATTCCCAGCGGTCGATATAATACTCATCGTAGTTGGTTGCGTAATACCCTATATAAAGATACCCGTCAGCACCAAAAGACATCATCGTGCTTTGGAAAGCAGTGGAGCGATTCAAATCTATCATGGTGAACTTCTCATCCAGTATGGTGAACCCATCGCCTCCATCCCACTCCCATCGATCAATATAATACTGATCATAATCGGTTGCGTAATAGCCTATATAAAGATACCCGTCTGCACCAAAAGACATCATCGTGCTTTGGAAAGCAGTGGAGCGATTCAAATCTATCATGGTGAACTTTTCATCCAGTATTGTGAACCCATCGCCTCCGTCCCATTCCCACCTATCAATATAATACTGATCATAATCGGTTGCGTAATAGCCTATATAAAGATACCCGTCTGCACCAAAAGACATCATCGTGCTTTGGAAAGCAGTGGAGCGATTCAAATCTATCATGGTGAACTTTTCATCCAGTATGGTAAACCCATCGGCTCCATCCCAATCCCACCGATCAATATAATACTGATCATAATCGGTTGCGTAATACCCTATATACACATCCGAAGCAAAAACGCTTGTTGTAATTAATAAACAAATCGCTACAAAAACAATACTGAACACTCTTAACTTTTCATGTCTCTATCCCCTCTGAATATTAATTATGCTGAAATCCACTTACATTATATCATATGTATGTGGTTTCCAGCAACTTGTTTTAAGGAGACAACTCTAAATTTGACTAAAACATATTATCATGCTATAATATAACCTGTAATTCAGATTATTTTTCAAAACAGAAGATATAAGGAATGATTATGAAAGCAAAACGTCGGTTATTTCAAGCAATGTTTTTATCACTCCTGAGTATTTCACCGTTATCAGCGTTACAGTACCAAATTACTGATCTCGGACAAGGTAGAGCGTATGATATCAATAACAGCCAACAAATTATAATCCGTTACAACGGGCTGGGGTATCTTTATGAAGACGGTGTCAGATCAGATATCGCGGCACTCGGCGGTACTGTCGAAGTTAACCGTATCAATAACGCGGGACAAATTGTCGGGCATTCCGGTGAGTATGCTTTTATGAACGACGGCACCGCACATAGTTTAGGAACATTAGGCGGATACAGCCATGCGTATGGAATTAATGATAACGGGATTATTGCCGGTGGTTCGTATACCGCAGGATTTGCGCAATATCAACCTGTTATTTATGAAAATGGCGGGGTCACTAACATCAATCCATCGGCTCAATATATGTACACCACAGATATAAATAATTCAGGTACCGCGATTGTAATGAGTAATCCAACAGGTATTTCAACTGCATATTTGTATACTCGCAATCCAAATCCTAATTTTTTAAGTATAGGTGGTTACGATACATCAGCGTATTGTATTAATAACAACGATATGGTTGTCGGAGCTTCTTCTTTCGGGGGAAATCTTCATGCGTACATTTACTCGGCAGGTTCGATAATTGATCTCGGTACTCTAAATGGTTATTCACAAAGTGTTGCTCAGCATATTAACGATGCCGGCATTGTAGTCGGTTCTTCTCAAACCGATTCCAATGATATGCAGGCATTTGTCTATTGTGACAATCAAATGTACAACCTTAACGACCTTGTTATAGACATATCATTGTGGACATTGGAAAAAGCTCAATCTGTCAATGACATGGGAGAAATTGTCGGGTGGGGTACATACGATGGCGAACAAAGAGCATTTTTGTTAACACCGGTTCTTGTTCCGGAGCCAATGTCGATTGTGCTTCTTCTGGGTGCTATTGCAGGTTTGCTCACTCATAAAATCAGACGATTATAATCGAACTCCCCGCCCTTCCAGATGGGGCTGCTGTCCCTTTCTATCTCACAGCAACTTGTTTTAAGGAGATTCTCTTCAGACGGGAAAAGGGGTGAAGTTGGCGTCTTCTTTCAAGAAGGAAGATCATATAAAAAAATTGATTGACTAGTGATCAGTTATAGCTGCCCCCTTTTTTTTACTCGTAACAAAGCAATTATTAGTTATATTCGTGTAATAATATTTTAAAGAATCAATTTGATAAAGAAAAGATCTCTCATAAGATACATTCTTTTTATCAAAAACACAAATATTGAATCCACCTGCTTTCATTGCGCTCCTATATATAATACCCTCATAACCACGTTCTTTAAAAAATGCAGCTAAATATTGTGTTGGTATATATTCTTGCTGCTCATCGTAAGGAGATACAGGTCGTGAAAAAATTCGGTTGATTTCATTCCAAATATATTGTTCTTGGAAATCATCATCATTAGAAGTCTTATTTTTGTCTGCTGGAGGTTGAAAATCATCTGAAGTCTTATCTATGCCTGCTGGGGGAAGGAATGGATTTGGTTTTTCCATTAAGCCAATACATTTCAAACGTTTTTTTAGTTTAAAAACACCTATAGATATTGTCGATCCAATCCAAGGTCTAACTTCTGAAATAGCTGTTTCTAACTCATTTGATAAATACAATAGTGAAATACCTTGAGGAGATAACCTACTATTTTTTGTCTTATCCTCAGGTGGAGCATTTATTTCATCATCAGAATAAGGCTCATAAGGTTCACAATATCCAATTCTTGCACGGCAAAGCTTACGACCTTTCTCTAATTCTCCAGTATGATTTTTTAAAGTTTTTCTGATGAAAGTTATAAATTTACGGTTTTCAGCATTTAAGCAAAACCTATTTTCATTTTTGATATAATCACAAAACTTTTTCCATACTCGTGAAGGATGCTCCATAGCTTTTACCTTGTGATAGTGTTATCTTGCGTAATGATCAACAAAACGTTTCTTTAAACCTAAAAACAGGTCTATAATAGATTACAATACAACACCTAATTATCCAAGTTTTTTCTTGTATCAATACTAATTAATTTATATTATAAATTACATTTTTTTACTATATAGTCATACCATGTGTTTTTATAACAATAAGCTAATTTTGGGATAGTTAATTTTATGTCTACTTAAAATTAGCCTATGATTACCATTACTCATATAATGCACGGAGGTTGAAATGAATGATATTCCTGTTATGTTTGAAGAAAAAGGATTTGAGATTATAACATTAACAGATAAGCTGATATCGGTGCGAAAAAATGGTTCCACATGTGAAGCTGAATTTGATGGATATCAATGGGCTTATACTCAAGATATCCCTCCCGTACAATCGGTAGGGCGAGGAAGCCTATCAATTGATCCAACCTCAACATTTCAAGAATTTATGGCAATCCTTCGTTTAATTAACCAGAAAAATTAAATAGTGTCGTCACGAGATGAATTATATGTTATAGTGTTTTCATAATCAAAAATAGGAGGTGATTATGAAAACAGCATCACACAGACGACATGATATTTCTGACAGAGTTTGGAGTTTATTAGAGGGGCATCTGCCCGGCAGAAAAGGGCTACATGGCGGTATTGCCCGAGATAACCGACGGTTTATCAATGCGGTTTTCTGGATATTACGAACAGGCGCGCCATGGCGTGACCTTCCGCCTGACTATGGCGATTGGAAGAATACCCATCGTCGGTTCTGTCGTTGGCGTGACCGAGGTGTCTGGGAATCCTTGCTGGAACAAGTTATTGAAGATCCGGATTTTGAGTGGCTGATGATTGATGCCAGCCACATTAAAGTGCATCCACATGCAAGCGGCGCACGAGGAGGAAATCAAGAAATGAGCCGCACAAAAGGGGGCTCAACACCAAATTGCATCTGGCCGTGGATGCGCATGGTATGCCGGTCAGAGTTATTACAACAAAGGGTACCGTTGCTGATTGCACACAGGCTGAACGTCTTATCGCAGGAATAGAGGCAGAGTATTTATTGGCAGACCGTGGCTATGATAGTGATGCTATTGTAAATCAAGCAAAAACGCAGGGAATGAAGTCGATTATTCCTCCAAAAAAGAATAGAAAAATACAAAGAGAATACGACAAAGACCTTTATAAAATAAGACATCTTGTCGAAAATGCTTTTTTACACCTAAAACGATGGCGGGGTATAGCTACGCGATACGCCAAGAATGCAACATCTTTCCTTGCTTCCATACAAATATGTTGCCTGATGTTGTGGTTGCGTATCTCGTGACGACACTATCTAGCGCTGAATAAAAATCAAAAAATAACGGTTGCTTTTAAAGCTTATCTTAAAAATTTTCTCAAGGATTGTATAACTATATTTTTTATGCTCGTCTTAATATCTTGGGGCAAAAGACATAAAGAGGGAACAGTTTTATCCCCTCTTTATGTCCAAAAACTGCAATAATAACTAGTCTGCTTAATTGTCTAGATCATCTGTTCCTTGTATAACGAGAATTGAATCATTATCATGGATTAAGCGTAAATCATTATCCTGTTGGATGCTGTCATCAGACTCTGGTTGACCCTGTGGAGGAATATACTTATACACGGCAAAGTTAAGTCCTTCAGGTCGTATTTCATTTAAGTGAAGAAAATATTTGTTATGATTATTACTAAAAGACAAAAGAAAATTGCCAGTTTTTATGCCCACTCTGTTAAAAGTATTAATAATTGTGTTATCAGCCCTTACAATGTCAATTGTTGCTGCATACTGATCATGATCACTGCCTGGATACATTCCTACTCCATAAATACTCCGGATTACAATAGTAATATCTTCATTTAGGATTGCTTCTCGGTTGCGCCAGCAATGATAATCTAAAACTTTCTTATACTTTTGAAATCTTATTTTATCCTGAACTTCTTTTTGAAATTTAAATGAAAAACTATCCTTAAGCTTCCTTATGCTCTCAGGAGCATTTGGGCTGGGAGTATAAGGTTTAAAAAGTATTTTTATATCGTGGGATTGAGCGTTGCTAAACTTAAAGATTCTCTGTCCGGGATTGGTGTTACTATAATTTAGTCTCTCATAGTTCTCACCTTCACCGATTAATGCTTTTACTATATCTCCTTCGTGATCGTGTTGGAGTATTTTTATAAATGCTCCATTTTTATCATTTTCTACAACTGAGATAGCAATATTATTATTCAGTTGCAATGAGGATGAACGAACACCAAGTATCATGTATTTGTCATTTCCTGGGGCAATGGGTTCCCAATTGATTTTTTTGTCTTTTGTTTTCATAACAACCTCTCCTTGTGTCTACTGTTTAGATTTATGTCCATATATTCTTGATTCATTCATTAAAGAATATTGGACAGTAAAAGGAGCTTACATTCGGTTCTATAAAAAAACGATAAAATAATAACCAAGGTAATATTTTAAATCAATATAATTTCATGTTTTTTTGTAATTTAATTTTAGCTTTTAGTGTTAGCTTGTAATATATGGGCAGTTAACTTAAAAAATAATATATTTTCGTAATATGTAATTCACTTTGTGATCTTTTTTGATTAATATTGTGGAGTGGTCTTAACATAAAAAGTAAAAATGTTTCTAACTGGCGTCTTAAATAATTTTATTATAAATTCATACTAGTCTTCCCTTTTCCAGAAAGAAAACTGCGCCGTGATTTTTTTGCGTAGGCCTTTCGGTTTGCATTGACTTTTGATGGTTCAACTGCAATAATATCTTTTTTCTAAAAATTTTTACAGGGGTAGTATACGATGAGCTATAGAACACCACTTTACGATCATCACACTGCGCATGAAGCGCGGATGATCGACTTCCATGGTTGGGAAATGCCCGTTCACTACAGCGGTATTCTCGACGAACACCAGACGGTACGCACCAAAGCAGGCATTTTCGATCTGTCACACATGGGCGAGGTCGACGTTTCAGGTCCCGATGCCGTCGCGTTCCTTAACAAAATTATCTGTAACAATATGAACAGGTTATCATACAACGGCAGAATAATTTATACCGGTATGCTCAACGAAAAAGGCGGGTTTGTTGATGATCTGCTGATCTATCGCAAAGAGGCCGATTCGTACATGCTGGTAGTCAATGCCGCTAACCGCGAAGACGATCTGGCTTGGATAGAAGAACATGCCAAAGGATTTGATGTAACCATCGAAGATCGTTCACTCCAAATAGGATTGATCGCTCTGCAAGGGCCTTCGAGCGTGGAAATACTCAAAGAAGCATTGGGGCATTCGTTCAAAGATTTGTATTACTATCATTTTACAGAATACGAAATACACGGCAAACCAATGATCGTATCGCGAACAGGTTATACCGGCGAAGACGGATTCGAAATTTATGGCGGTTGGGGAGATATCCCGGCTGTGTGGGATGCTATCCTTGAAGCCGGACGCCATCGCGGTATCAAACCCATCGGGCTTGGCGCGCGCGATACATTGCGCCTTGAATCGCGCTATCCGCTTCACGGCTCTGATATCGATCCGGACACAACGCCGCTGGAAGCAGGGTTGTCGTGGATAGTAGATTTTTCCAAAGACGATTTTATCGGCAAACAAGCCCTTGTCGACCAAAGAGATAACGGAGTTCCCCGCCAGCTGATCGGGTTTGTCCTCTGCGATAAAGGAGTACCTCGCGCCGGCTACAACATTCTGTGCGGTAACGAAGTGATCGGCAAAGTTAGCAGTGGAACCATGTCGCCGTCGCTCCAGCAGGGAATAGGAATGGGGTTTGTCGATCCGAATAAACTGGATAAGAAAAATTTGTTTCTTGAAATATACGACAAACCGAAAAAGATAGATTTTCAGAAAGGCCCGTTCATCAGGCCTAGAACATACGTCAAAAAGTAACCGAAAACACATGAGGAAGGAGAAAACATGAACTTCCCTGAAACATTACGATATACACCTTCTCACGAATGGATCAAAGTCGACGGATCAAAAGCCCGTGTCGGCATTACATCCTTTGCGCAGAAAGAACTGGGCGATATAGTGTTCGTCGAACTGCCGGAATCCGGTCGCGACGTCAAAGCAGAAGAAGCCTGTTGCGTTGTTGAATCGGTCAAGACCGCAAGCGATATCTATTCGCCTGTTGCCGGTACAATTACCGCAATCAACGAAGATCTCGACAAACAACCGGAACTTATCAACGAAGATTGTTACGGCAAAGGCTGGATCTTTGAAATCGAATTGAGCGATCCATCACAGGTCGATCAACTTTTGACTGCCGAAGTGTACTCCGAGTCATACGCCACCTGATAGATTACCGAGGATTGTTCTATGGATTACGTACCAGCATCGCAATTTGATATACAGCATATGCTCGACACGATCGGCGTATCGTCGGTTGACGACCTGCTCAAGATGATTCCTGAGCAGATTTTTCGCAACTCCATTGATATGTCTGACGGTTTAAGCGAACATGATGCCGCAAAACAACTTAAAAAACTCGCCGCTTCCAATGACGATATAGATCGCTTTACCTGTTTCATCGGAGCGGGATCATACGATCATATTGTACCGGCAGTTGTCCGTAACTTAGCCGGTCGAAGTGAGTTTTCTACAGCCTATACACCGTATCAGCCCGAAGCGAGCCAGGGCACGCTTCAGGCGATATTTGAATATCAGAGTATGATCTGCGAACTGACAGGGTTGGAAGTATCGAACGCGTCGTTATACGACGGAGGATCAGCATGTGCCGAAGCGGCGTTGTTGATGATCAATTCGGTACGTAATAAAAACCGCCTGTTGGTATCGCAAACCGTTCATCCGCTGTACCGGACGATCATTCAGACCTATCTGAAAAATTTTAATATTGACCTGGTTACCGTGCCTGCTAAAGACGGTGTAACCGATATGGATCAGCTCAAAACCCTTGCTGACGAAGCCACAGCGGGTTTTATAGTACAATCGCCCAATTTCTTTGGTTGTATAGAAGATGTCGAATCTCTGACGGAAGCCGTACAACAAGTTGGCGGGCTGGTGAGTATGGTTTGCAATCCGCTGTCTCTTGGTGCGCTTGCGTCGCCGGGTGAATGTGGTGTGGATATCGCCATCGGTGACGGTCAGCCGCTTGGAGTTGATTTGTCGTATGGCGGCCCGTATTTCGGATTTATGGCTACCACAAAAAAATTGATGCGCAAAATGCCCGGCAGGATTGTCGGCATGACCAACGACCATAACGGTAACCGTTGTTACGTGTTGACGTTACAGGCGCGCGAACAACATATCCGCCGCGAAAAAGCCACATCAAACATATGTTCCAATCAGGCGCTTATGGCGTTGCAGGGCTGTATGTACCTTACGTGGCTCGGCAAAGAAGGGTTACAGCAGATAGCAAAACAAAATATTGTGCGCGCACATTACGCACAGGAAAAAGCGTGTTCTATCGATGGAGTTTCACTTCTCTATAACGCTCCATTTTTCAATGAATTTTGTTTGAAGATAGATACTGGCATACGTGCCGCAGATGTTGTTGCGGAACTACATAAGAAACACGGTATGCTGGGCGGGTTGAATATAAAAACTCTTGATGAGTCATTACCTGACGCGTTATTGGTGTGTGTGACAGAAAAACGCTCGCGCGATGAGATTGACCAGTGGGTCGAAGCTTTGCGGGCAACTGTATAACATAAGAACGGATAGAGATACCTATGTACGAAAAATTGATCACCGAATTAAGTTCAACCGGCAGAACCGCTTTTTCGCTCACCCAATGGGATGGCGACGACAAGCAGGTTGCCGATTATATACCGGAACATTTACTGCGCAGTCAACCGGCGCAGTTGCCGGAAGTATCGAAAATCGATATTGTCCGCCATTTTACACGGTTATCGCATAAAAATTTTTCTGTGGACACCAATTTTTATCCGCTGGGTTCATGTACAATGAAGTACAACCCGAAAATCAACGAGGAACTGGTACGCCTTGCTGGATTCGCTCATACGCATCCCCTACAGCCTGCTTCGTCAGTACAGGGACTGCTTGAATTGTTGTATCGCATGGAACAGAGTTTGTCTGCATTGTGCGGAATGGATGCATTTACTCTTCAACCTGCCGCCGGAGCACATGGCGAGTTGACCGGTATGATGCTTATCAAGGCATACCATACACAGCGCGGTGAAGGCGATACCCGTATGCAGGTTATCGTGCCTGATTCATCGCACGGCACAAACCCGTCAAGTGCGCATCTGGTTGGATACGATGTTATTACCATCCCGTCTGACGACAAAGGAATGGTTGACCTTGACGAACTGAAAAAACATCTGTCTGATAAAACAGCCGCATTTATGCTGACCAATCCGAATACACTCGGTGTATTTGAGAAAAATATTCTTGATGTTGCCGATCTGGTACACAAAGCTGGGGCGCTGCTCTACTACGACGGCGCAAACCTGAATCCGCTGTTAGGTATCTGCCGACCGGGAGATATGGGTTTTGATGTGGTGCATGTCAATCTGCATAAAACTTTTTCGACACCGCATGGCGGTGGTGGTCCGGGTTCCGGGCCGGTCGGGGTAAAATCTATCCTGAAACCATTTTTGCCGGTACCTAGAATTACCTGTGACAACGGAACTTATCTTTTGAATAATGAATTCCCCGACAGCATCGGCAAAATATCCGCTTTTTACGGCAATGTGGGTGTTGTCATCAGAGCGTACGCTTATATTATCATTAACGGTATAAACGGTTTGACTCGTGTTAGCGAAACAGCCATTATCAATGCCAATTATCTGATGAAAAAACTCAGCGATTCATTTAACGTACCCTATAACGACGGTGTGATGCACGAATTTGTGGTTTCGCTGAAACAGGAAGCCTCATCCAAAGGTGTTCGCGCTATGGATGTGGCAAAGTGGCTTATCGATCACGATATCCATCCGCCAACGGTTTATTTTCCGTTGATTGTCGAAGAAGCTATGATGATAGAACCTACCGAGACCGAAACGGTAGAGACTCTCGATGAGTTTGTGGCTCAGATGATGTCAGTCAAAGAAACCATGGAGCGCAACGCCGATATGTTCCACGACTTACCACAAACAACGGAAGTATCGCGTCCAGATGAAGTACAGGCGGCACGTAACCCTGTTTTAACGTGGCATGACCTCGACTAATCCTAAGAACAATCGTACGCCATACCTTCGGGTGATCGTTGACGGTGCTCACGATCCGTACCGTAATATGGCCATCGATGAATCTTTGATGCTCCAATGCCCTGAGCAAAACAATATCCCGGTAGTGCGTTTTTATCAATGGAGTATACCGTCTGTATCTATCGGCTATTTTCAGTCCGCTACGGAAATTTTAAGCGGCATTGAGGAATCTTCCCGCTACACACTGGTCAGGCGTCCCACAGGCGGCGGAGCAGTGCTGCACGACAATGACGTTACCTTTTCCATTATATTCCCCGAAAATCTCTTGCGTACAGCGGTGATAGACAGTTACCGCATGATTAACGAATCCATTATCCGTTGTCTTACCGGTAATGACGGGATATCGCTTCATGATGATGATCTTCAGGCAGGCAAACAGGGTGCTCCGACGTTTTGTTTCAACGAACCTACCCGTTATGACATCATCTGGAAATCGATCAAGATTGGCGGCAGCGCGCAACGCAGGCGTAAAGGGTACGTACTGCATCAGTCATCATTTTTCTACACAAAATCCCCGGAATTGTTTGGCAACGATATTACCGACGAGCAGGAAATACGCCTTCAGGTGCGTCAATCAATCTGTCAGGCATTGTCTACCTTGTTCGCTATACCTCTTCATGACGATACAGTTACCGATGCGGAAACATCTTGCTCTGAGAGGTTGTTATCATCTCGTTATGCTACTGAAAAGTGGAATTTTTCGCGGTAAAATATGCTGGTATAGAAACAAAACTACCTACTTCTATCCGGCACAGCAATCTATACAAGCTCAAATTTAGTTGGCGTGCTTTTTGCAGATATTCTCATCGGTTTGATAAAGCGCAATCACATCGTACACGAGGAGGATAGTTATGACGTTTGGAATTGTAGAAGGGCTTTCGTTGTTGGGCACGGTTGGAAAAATACTGAATCCCCAAACCACAACAACACAGGCAACCCAATCAACATCGCTTGATAAAAGTGATTTCATGGAGATGTTTCAGGAAGCGATGGAAAAGTATGACAAGGGTAATAGCGTTGACGAGGAAACAGCAAAAGATAAACTGGAAATGTTGTTCAGCTATCTGGATAGCAATCAGGACGGTTCTCTCAGTAAAGGGGAATTCGCTAATTTGACATCAATGATAACCAGCGGTAAATTGAAAGTCTAAGACTAAAAACTATAAATCAAAAGAGGGTAGCGGTTGCATGGCCGGTACCCTCTTTTTTTATACAAATTTATTCATCAGAAGCCGGCGGGGTTGATGAACGAAGTTCTTTTATATCCTCATCGGAAAAACCCATTTCCTTAAGTTCATCATCGCTCAACTTATCTATGTCGATTTCTTCTTCAGGCGAATAGTCGCCGAAAATATCTTCACCTGTCAGGGTTCCTTCTTCATATTGCATAGGATCGTCAGGTTCCATTTGAGCTATAGTTATGATTGAATCATGATTGCTGGTTGCTGCAAAATTAACTGAAGAGGTGCAAATAAATAAACTTAAAACAGCCATACTTACGAAAATCAATTTCATTACAGATATCCTTTTTGATTCGATGTTGGAAGTATAGTAATGCACATTGTGTATAGAAAATTACGGTGGACAAGGACCATAGTGCCGTTTCTTATAGCGATTTTTAGCGGCTTTATGTTCTTCAGTGTTGGACATAAAAATAGTCTCGTATGGGGATTTATACAACTAACCCTAATACTATTAGAAAACACAGGAACACAATACTACTGTTGTGAAAGATGAGTAAAGAAAAATATTATCAGGAACGAATTTTTTTGGCTATGCGCAGTGTCAGCAACCCACCGAAAAAACAGAATGCGATTACAGAAGGTTCCGGAACCGCGGTAACGTTGAGGTCATCGATGTATATCGATGCGTCGTATTGGTCATCAAAATCAGGATACAAAACCGATAAGACCAACGCAATCGAGTTTCCAGCGTTAGCAATAGCTTCGCTCATTGCTGCCAGGTCGACAGTATAGCTAGCTCTGTTTACAACAGAATACTGCGAATTTAGAGGATCGTTGTAGCCTGAAGGATCGCTGCTAACGTCCATAAGATCTTGTTGTATGCCGTTATAGTTTAAATTAAGCAGATAAAGCGGGGTGCTTGTTACCTTGTTACCCTGCCCGACAGAAAGTAATTCAGCCTGTACGGTTGTGGGAGTAATTAGCGGGTCCTGAGTTGCTGTAATATATTCAAAATAAAATGTGAAGGAAATTTGCTGAAGAAAATTGTTGTTCAGGTCTATCAATATACCTGCGGCTGTATCGAGATCAGGGAACGAGCCTGCCAGTTTGAGCATTTTGTTTCCACTTAGGTCGACAACAGTACCACCGGCAAAATACATACCCATATTGTTTGCATTTTTAAGTCCACTCAGATTGCCGAACGTATCTCCATCCTGATATGTCCCATCATCAAAATCCTGATAATATATTGTCGTCGCAGACTCTGCCGGACTAATTACTGCAAATAATACCATGCATATTACTGCATAAAAAGAACTCTTCATTTTTGTATCCCCGTTATATGCTTTTATATAATCATTATGTTCTACTATTAATATAGCATATTATTGAATAGAATACAACTGAAAAAATATTCTACAATAGTGCTAAAATCACCTTAAGATATACATAGGATATAGAAAGGGTCTATAAAATATATAACATGTTAAATAATTTTTTGCAACAATAAATTTTTATTTTTACTATTTTTTTGATTTTTTTTGGAATGGCAGTAACACACCAGTATGTCATAACAATAACATCCGCCAAACTAACCCATTAGCCTGCAAAAAGATAATAGATTAGCAAGAATTGCGATAAAAATTTAATAATAATTTTATGCGCCTTAATAAAATACATGCGATTGATTCCATGAATCAAAATACTAACATAATATTGCAAATATGTTAATTTTATTTAAATTTTTTAATAGGATAATATTCCATTGAAGTATAATTTTTTATGAGCGATCATCACGTAAGATCTTTATTGAGTGAAACGATAAATATTTCTTTCCGCTTTTGCATGGATAGCATCAAATAAAGATATATCCCACGATGAGCTCCTATTGACTACAGCAGCGAGTATTTTATATCTAAAAACATTGAAAAATTTTTTTATTCCGGTATAATGCACACGATTTCTTTTTAAAATTCACCTAATTGGTAACGAAAACAAAAAAGGAGAACAGCATGACAATTATAACAAACATTTGGGGCCGTGAAATACTCGATTCACGCGGCAACCCGACAGTCGAAGTTGAAGTAGAACTGGAATCAGGTGTTATAGGACGTGCGGCGGTACCGTCAGGAGCATCAACCGGCGAACACGAAGCTGTTGAACTTCGTGACGGCGACAAAAGCCGTTATCTGGGTAAAGGTGTCCTGAAAGCCGTAGAAAACGTCAACGAACTGATCGCTCCGGAAATATGCGGTATGGACGCTATCGATCAGATCGGTGTAGATACCGTTATGTGCGAACTAGACGCTACAGAAAACAAAAGCAAACTTGGCGCAAACGCTATACTCGGTGTATCGCTTGCAGTCGCTCGCGCGGCAGCCGAAGCAAACAACCTGCCATTGTTCAAGTACATCGGCGGCGTCAACGCTAAAGTGTTGCCGGTTCCCATGATGAACATCATCAACGGCGGCGAACACGCTGACAACAACGTGGACATTCAGGAATTCATGATTATGCCTGTTGGCGCACCGTCATTCCGCGAAGCATTGCGTATGGGCGCTGAAACGTTCCACACACTCAAAAAAATATTGAACAGCAAAGGTTACAGCACCGCAGTCGGCGACGAAGGTGGTTTTGCTCCTAACCTGCAGTCAAACGAAGAAGCCTTGCAGGTTATCATGGAAAGTATCGAAAAAGCAGGGTTCAAACCGGGCGAAGATATCCGTATCGCTCTTGACCCGGCATCGAGCGAATTTTTCAAAGGCGGAAAATATGTTCTCGAAGCTGAAGCTCAGAAAGAAAAAACCAGTGCCGATATGGTTAACTTCTATGCCGAATGGGCTAAAAAATATCCTATCTTCTCCATCGAAGACGGTTTGGCAGAAGATGACTGGGAAGGCTGGAAACTTTTGACCGATACCATCGGCAACAAAGTTCAGCTGGTTGGCGACGACCTGTTTGTAACCAATACCAAACGACTCAGCCAGGGTATCAAAGCTGGTGTCGGTAACTCAATTCTGATTAAGGTAAACCAGATCGGATCGTTGACAGAAACGCTTGATGCCATCTCAATGGCTCATTGCAACAAATACACTGCTGTTATTTCGCACCGTTCCGGTGAAACGGAAGATACCACTATTGCCGATATCGCCGTAGCAACAAATGCCGGACAGATAAAAACCGGTTCGACCAGCCGTACTGATCGTATTTGTAAATACAATCAGCTACTGAGAATCGAAGAGTATCTGGGCGACGAAGCCATCTACGGAGGCTCTTTACTTAAGTGAGACCACAGCAACAGCAAAAAACGTGGAAACCAATCGGATACGTGATACTGATTGTTATCTTGTGTGTCGTAGGAACTTATTTTGTACTTCCGGGCTTTTTACGAATCAATACGATGGAACGAAAGGAAGCACAATTACAAAAAGTACTGCAACAACAGGAAAACGAAAAAGCACGACTCGAAAAAGAACACGAAAAGCTGAAAACCGATCCTGTCGCTGCTGAGAAAGTGGCACGTGACGAGATGGGTATGAGCAAAGACAATGAAGTGATCTATAAATTCGATCGCTGAATTGTGATATGCTAATATATTAAGGCGAAACGCCGATACTGATAATAGGTCGGCGTTTCGCCTTTTTTTTAAACTCAAAAGGAACCTGCTGTGCATCGTATAATACTGTTTTTCTTAATTACTATGATATGTATTACTTCACGCGCCTGCGCACTACAGGATGAAATGGCAGTTGGTAAATTTCTTCCCACCAAAAGGGGCTGGCAAGTGATAATATTTCATTTCGAAAACGGAAAAACACACGTCAGGTTTTTTGAAAAACTGGAAGCTTCACCTTACATGTTTCCTCTGTATGACGTGATGTTACGAGGCCAACTTCTTGAACCTGCTGTCATAGAAGATAAAACTAATGACGATATGTTAGAAATCTATTATCAGACCAATGCGGAAAAAGGGATCATTTATTTTGACCGCGAAAAGAAAAAACTTCTCAATGTTCATCCGAAAAAAGGCGAAAAACCTCGCATATCATTTAAAGATGAACTCAAATTACTTGATAATGATTAAGCTCCCAATTCACGAAGCAACTTGATCATGTCATCCATGGGAAATGGTTTTTTCAATAGAAAATAATCGTCAAAATCCAAATCGCCGCTATACCCGTTAATCATTTCACTATAACCAGTTATAAAAACAACTGCCGTATCGGGCTGTTTGGATTTAGCTTTGATGGCAAGTTCAATGCCGCTAATTTCCGGCATCTTGATATCAGTGACCAGTATATCTATATCGGTAGTATTAATAATATCCAATGCATTGGTAGGATCGGATGTGGCAATTGCCTTGATTCCTTCTTCTTCCAGGATATCCTGTATCAATTGCAGAAAAAGATCTTCGTCATCAACTATGAGAATTTGCTGCACAGGGTGTTGTGATACCGAATCGTTTGACATATACGCATCCTCAGGTAGCGCTTCTTAAATTAGTCTGATGGTCTATTATACAAAAACTTCACAATGAATCAATTCTTTTCTTACTCAAAATAATACCAGCTCGGCCGCGCAATCACAACAACAATATATCCTGCAAGCAACCCGGCCAGTGTCCAAACTGATGTAGATCCTTCGACCACTGTCAATCCTACTGTGGCTATAATACTTGCGGCAAGCACAAAAAAACCCCATTTCCACCAGTGCCAGATAGCCAACGCGCTCATAACATTTACTACGTAGCATAATCCAAGGCCCAGCAATAAAAAATCTTCAAGCTCTTTAGGACGGTTGATAAACCCCACGAAAACCAATATTGCTGTCCCGATAAGGAACGCTATATACAACAACAACCATACTACGAAAAAAATACTCCTTCTTTTCAACGGACGACGTTCTAACACAGCTGTGCTCCTTGTATTACAAAATTCACGTCACAATAGGTATATATATACAATATCATATTAATATAGGCTTGAAACAATTATGACGCCCCATCAAGCATATAACCAGTAACTTAATTGGATTTTTTTATGCATGAAAAAATGATATGTCAGAATTCAGCTTGAAAAATATACCGATTATATTATTATGGAAATACTACATCATCTGTACTGCTGTTTGCAATATTTAATATGAGGATCACCCGGATGACTCAATATTTTGATTTCAAAGTACTATCAAAGCTTCGTAAAAAGAAACACCTGACCATGGAAAAATTGGCCCAAAAAGCAGGCATTTCATATTCCGCCATTGCTGATATCGAACGCAACAAGGTAACTCCCAACCTTGAAACCCTCTTTAAAATAGCGTCTGTTCTATCGTGCCGCACATCCGATTTAATATCAATTGCCGAAGGTAAACATGCGGAAGTATTCACCGAAAGCGAAGTTGTCCGCCTTAACGGTTTTTTGATGAAAGTGTTTTCCATGTCGGATATGCGCATTATGTTTGGACACGCTCCCGCAATATTGCCTGCTGACGGCAAAAGCAGTTCGCATCCGAATATCAACGAAACATTGTATGTCATCGACGGACAATGCCGTGTGAATGTTGACGGAGAAAATTTCGACCTGTCTTCCGGGCAAATGATCCGGTTTGCCGGTTTTTTACCCCATTATTTTGAATCACAGGAAGACAACACAAGGATAGTCATCATCAACAGCAGTAAATAACAGCTTTTAAGATGTTTGCTTTTGTCCTATAAGACATGAAAGACTGTTGTGTCTATATCGAATTGTCTGCAATTTTTCTGTAGATTAGTTCTTACGCCTTAGTCAATCAAATAATTGTCAGGTTAGGTGAGCAATTTTTTGACCACATCGACTGCCTGTACGGCATCTTCCGCATAACCGTCAGCTCCGATCTCTTTTGCATATTCAGGAGTCACCACAGCGCCGCCGACAACAAAACGTAATGGCTTGTTCTCACGGCGGGCTCTGCAAATCACTTCTTCCATGGCAACCATGGTTGTGGTCATAAGAGCGCTTAATCCAATGACAGAAATATTCTCGCGTTCAGCGGCTTCGAGAATGGTATCGGCGTCAACATCTTTGCCTAAATCGATCACCTCAATGCCGTGGTTACGTAACATGAGCGATACCATATTTTTGCCGATATCATGAATATCACCTTTAACCGTAGCGATAATCATTCTGCCAACCTTTTGCGACTCGTCTTGCTCCATCATCGGTTTTAGGTATTCAAAGGCTTCCTGCATGGCTTCGGTAGATAACATCAATTGCGGTAGAAACAACTCTTTGGCATTAAATTTTTCGCCCACTTTCTGGATACCGGGTATGAGAGATTCGTTAACGATATTAATCGCTTTACGCCCTTTCTCTATTTCAACCTTTACTGCCTCGAGCAATGCTTCTTTATTGCCCTGTACCAGAGCAGTTGCGCAATCAAGTGTACCTGATTGTGCCTGTGGTTGCGCTACGGTTGCTGTAGCTTGTATGGATGATATATAACTCAACGCATTGGCATCCCTGCCTGAGAGTACGTTTGCCGCGTAAAAAATGTTCATCAATTCACTGTGACATGGGTTGATAATCACCCCGCTGACACCACGGTCTACCGCCATAGCGCAAAACGCGCTGTTGACATTGTTACGTTGCGGCAATCCGAATGATACGTTGCTCAATCCCATAGTACTCAACAAATTATTCTCTGTACACCACTGCACAGTCGCAAGAGTTTCTTTTGGAGCTTTGGGTGCGGACGATACAGTCATCACCAGCCCGTCGACAAGTAGCTGGTCGCGCTTAATTCCCTGCGATTCAAGTTTAGCTACAGTCTTATCAATCACATTGATACGTTCTTCGGCTGTTTCCGGTATACCCTTATCATCTATAGGCAGAAAAATAACCATAGGATTATATTTCGCAAGCACAGGAGCCAGAGCCGCTATCTTTTCCGACTCAGCGGATATGGAATTGACCAGAGCGCGTCCGGGATAAATTTTCAGAGCATCCTCAAGTACTGCCGGATCAGATGAATCGATACACAACGGCAGGTCGGTAAACGATGATAAATTGATAAGCACATTGCGCATCGCGGCTTTCTCGTCAATACCAGGTACACCCACGTTGACATCTAAAATATCTGCCCCGCCGTCTTTTTGTTCGATAGCAAACCGTTTGACTTCGCTCAAAGTACCGTCTTTCAACTGTGCGGACAACGTTTTCTTGCCTGTAGGATTAATTCGTTCGCCTATAACCAGTACAGGTTTGTCGTTATTGAAAAATGCTGTCTTTGAACGAGACGTTACTGCCTGCACAGCTCCTTGCTGTAGCGGTGGAGGTGTCTTTCCGGCAAACCGTGTGCTGATTTCTTTGATAAAATCAGGCGATGTACCGCAACATCCACCCATCAGGCGGACACCGTGTTCCATAAAATCAGGGATATATTTAGCAAACCCTTTTGCATCAAGATTAAAAACCGTTTTACCGTCTTTGATAACCGGTAACCCCGCATTGGGTTTTGCCATGACGGGAATACGCGCGTACGGTTTCATCTGCTTTATTATATTGAGCATTTTATCAGGTCCGGTACTGCAATTGGTACCGATAGCATCAGCACCCAGCGATTGAAGGGTAATAATCGCTGTAGCGGGATCAGATCCAGTCAGAGTTCTTCCATCGTCACCGTAGGTTAACGATACGATAACAGGCAGATCGCACAGGTCACGAGCCGCAAGCAGTGCCGCACGAGTTTCCTGAACGTCGATCATGGTTTCGATGACAAGCATATCCGCGCCGCCATCGATCATCCCTTGAATCTGTTCTTTGAAAATATCGTACGCTTCCTCAAAGGTCAAAGGACCCAACGGCTCGATAAAATGCCCGATCGGTCCTATGGAACCAGCGGCATAGGCATCGTCTCCCAACGCCTCTTTTGCCAGTTTGACCAGATCGCGGTTAAATTCGTGTACTTTATCTTCAAGCCCATAGGTTTTCAGTTTAAGACGGTTTCCGCCAAACGTACAGGTATAAACAATATTGGAACCTGCATCTTTATATGACTTATGTATATTTTTAAGCACATGCGGGTTTTCCAGCGCCCACTGTTCGGGACAGACACCCGCGGGCATCCCGCTTTGCTGCAAAAAAGTACCTGTTGCGCCGTCGAGCACAAGATACTTGCGCGCGGTCAATTCTTTAAATTCAACTCTATTCATGGTATCTCTCCCATCCTGCCAGCGCAGTGACAGATTTTTCCGGTTCCAGCATATACGAATCGGTAACATGAATTCCGATCCGTGATAAGTCAAGTAATTCGTCTATCATGGTTTGGTTCGATAGATACAAATCTTTGTAACCAGGGCTATAGCGCATGGTTATAGAAAAACCCTGTTGAAGCCCGAGTTTCTGTATCATATCATGTACCCTCGCCATGGCTTCGTCCGCAAGTTCAGAGGCGACTGCGTCGAGGATAACTCCGTCGGCATATTTACCCCGTTCGTGCATGAGTGCATCGCGCTCCTGACAAATTGCGGTTCCAATAGTAGCCGCCATTACAGCACAATGCGAACACGACTTAAAAAGTCGAAAAACGGCTTCACTTTGTATCACAAACCGACTATCAATAACAATGGTATTTTCCCGCGCCTCACACGGAAGTATCCGGTACATCCCCCGCGGCTCGGCAAGAACTGTTGCCGATGACCCTACGGCATCAAGCCGTGCCTTTGTAGGCTCGTCAGGCTCAGTACCGCGAATATATCCCAGCCTGCGCAATACCGGTGTCCACGGTATGTCACAGGGAATACTTGACAGAATAACAGGTTCAGTACGAATAACACACCTCTGCGTAATCGCGTTGTTATTTATTTTGGGATAAAATCATAACACAAGCAAATAATTTAAGCAACAAACGCTTTTGAATAGATACTTCAGCCGTTAATTGGATTGACCGCTCAGGCGCCTTATCTGTAATCGGGCCTGTTCGGCATATTTGGAATCGGGGTATTTACGGATAATTTTCATGTACGATTCGATCGCAAGGTCTGCTCTGTCGACAAACTCATAATTTTTGCCCAGTTGCAGCTGGGTCTGAATCCAGTCGGTTTCACGACGGCTTAATGGAGCCGGTTCCTGTCCAGTTTCCGGCTGCGCTGGTTTAGACTGCAACGTTTCAGCAGGAACAGCTACCGGTTCAGGCTCTTTTTCGACAATCAATTCCTGGGGAATATCAGGCAACGTCGCAGCGTCTTTCAGGTTATTCAACGCGGCTTCACTGGCTTCCTGTCGTTTTTCCTCAATAACCTTACGCGCAACTTCTTTCTGTATGCGGTCTTCCTCAATGTTAGACTCATAAATCAAAAACATCATCAGGTACACAATACTGACAAATATCGATGCCTTAACCGCTATCTTCAGGAGTTTGATAAGCTCTTTCTGTTTGATCTGACGTTTTTCCTGCGTAAACTGGAGGGTTGCCTTAATCTTCTCCTCCATAATAACAGCCTGAGCTTTCTCTTTTTCTTTCTCTATTTCAGCTTGCGCCCGTGCCTTTTCTTTGGCGGCAGCATTTTTTACGATCTCCGATATTTTTTGTTCCGAGCGGAACTTATCGAGCGCTGCAGCCATCTCGCGGGCACTCTGGTATCGCTCCGATTTCTGTTTGGCTGAAGCACGCATGATTATGCGGTCTACTTCTTCAGGAATATCAGGATTAGCTTCGCGCGGACGGCGTACTTCCTCTTTTACAATACGATTGGCTATGATACTTACCGGACTGTTACCCTGATACGGAACTTCTCCGGTTATCATTTCGTACAATACCAATCCGATAGAATAAATATCCGACCGCCAGTCAACCGGTTCGCCGGCTGCCTGTTCGGGCGACATGTATTCCGGTGTACCAAGAGTTAATCCGTCGGCTTCAAGTTTATCTACATCAACAGTTTTTGCCAGACCGAAATCAGTAAGAAAAACCCTGCCCGATACATCAAGCATAATGTTGCCGGGTTTGATGTCGCGGTGAACAACACCTTTACTATGCGCGTAATCAAGGGCTTTCAACACCTGAATCATAATATCCAAAGCCCACAACAACGGTATACCTTCTTCTTCCGCTGCCTGACGTTTGATACGCAATATCTCATCAAGGGTTTTTCCCTCAATGTATTCCATGGCAAAAAACTGAGCGTTCTGCCACGTGGAAAACTGATAGACCTGTACAATATTGGGATGATGTAGATTAGCAATAGACTGCGCTTCACTCTTGAAACGCTCTATAGAGATAAACTCGTTTATCAGGTCGTTTGGAAGAATCTTAAGGGCAACTTTGCGGTTGAGCGATCTCTGCTCAGCCTCATAGACAATCCCCATACCACCCTTGGCGATCAACCGGACGATATGGTAATCACCCAGATTTTTGCCGATGATCTTCAGAATACCTGATTCGGATGCCTGAAACTGTTCTTCTGTAGACTGTTGTTCTTGTTCTTCCATATATTCCCGTACCGTTATTTGAATTGCGCCATGGGATCTTCTTTTAAGACCTGTTTAAGTTCGGTATATTTTTTAAACAATTCCCCGGTCTTTTCGACAAGTTGTTTTTTATCTTTGCTGTATGCCAGATTGATCAATTCGTCAGTTTTCTCTTTTATGGAAGCTGTTACATCTAGCATACTTGCCTTTTTTGACTCATTTTCAGGCAACAGATTTTTTTCACTCTGCTCAATATACGACCGAAATTTTTCCAGTTCGTAGATAAGCCGCTCGTATTCTTTATCGGTATTACCAAGGCTTACAAGCCTGTTTATATTTTGAATACGCCACGATGTTCTATTCCAAAACTGGTTGAGGTCGGTAATAGGCTCTTCTTTTTTCATCTGAGCACAACAGACAGTTGTCAATCCAATCAGCGCTACCATGAACAAAACAGTTCGTTGTAACATCGGTATGTCTCCTCTCATTTCGGGTTCTCCTCTATTGACGGCGTGAGCCGCGAAGGTATTCATAGAGAAGATATTTTTTCCCAGTTGTAGTATCGGTATATTTATAGATCGATATTAGTTTTAACTTATTTTCATCTTCAAGTAAATGTAAATCGGGTAAGTACTCGTCAGCATACTCTTTTGAAAGCACTAAAAAATCAATATTATTGACGTTAAAAAAGTTTAGCAATTCATCATTTACAATGTAGCATTTGGGTAGCTGAATAAACGGCAGATGCGCATAAAACGCCACTCGCGGGTCTTCTGCGGCATACAACCCTCTGAGCTCAGCGTTGATAACCAACCAATTAGCCACATCTTTAATAAACTGCTCATCACCTCGAAGCGGTTTAAACGTCTTTGGGGCAAGAACCAACAACACACATACCACAAGAGCGTACACCGGCTTGATACGCCCTTTAAAAAATCGACCAAACCACGATGATTGCGCAATAAAATTAATCCCGCAGCCGCAAAATGGTAATGCCAGTGTTACCAACGGCATAACATGCCGTTTGCTTATATAATGCAGCAATGCTAAACGATATAAAACATACCCATATAACAAAAATGTGGCAATAATCATGACAAGCAAAAAGCGTTGATCACGGCTGGTTTTTCGCAGACCCCAAATAGCCCCTATCAATAAAAAAGCAATAAGTAACTGATGGTAAGTATTGATAAAGCTCAATATTACCTCACCCAAGGCTGTCAAACGGTGTTTCAAATTGCCAAAAAATTTCTCGCTGGATTCCTGCGGCATAACTTGCAGTGTATCTGTTGGTGCGGACGGTACTGCCTGCATCGATTGTATATTTGTAGAATCAGATTGCGTATCAGTTTGATCAATAAACTTGTTACGTATAAAAGAGGGAATAAAATCTCCGATCGACTTCTTTGTGGTTATACGCCATTGCCCGGTTTCCTGCTTGAGTATATACGTATAGGGAAATGAACATACAACAACACCTGTAATGAGCAAAAAGACAGCCACCGTTTTTTTCAAAAACTGTCCTTTATAGGAAACTGAGTACCTGCGTAAAACAATCGTCGCGCCAACTATTAACATCATGCCTAACCCCTCTGGACGGGTAAGATAAGCACATCCAACCAACACGCCGGCACACAAGGCAAGCAACGGGCGTAACTTATCGTGACAGGCTTTATATCCAACCCACAAGGCACACAGGAAAAAGAATATATACGTAGATTCCGATAATGCGTCGGCAGAATACCTTACCGCATACGGGTGAAACGCGTAAACCAATGTAGTTATAATTGCCACCCGCTTGTCAAACAATGTCTTGCTAATATAAAATAACGGTATTACCGTGAGTCCACCCATGATAATAGCCGCCATGCGCGCCGCCACCGACCAATCAGGAGAAATAAAGTGTACCAGATATATAAAAAACGGGTACAGCGGATGGTATTGTTCCGCGACAATCCTGTGCATATCGTTAGCAGCTAAAGAACAAGCTACCTCTATAAATCTCACGCCATCACGGGAAATCAGAAACGTCAACGAACTTACAACAACCCGTATCAGTAATGCCAAAGCTACAATATATCCCATAATATATCCTTTATCGAGCAATAGTAACCAAAAACGCACCGCAAAGCATCATTATACAGGCAAGCGCGTTTTGAATCAATCTTTCTTCCCTGAACACAAAATAACCTATTATAACACTGAACACCAGATTCATTCGCTTAAGCGAAATCATATACGCAACCGGCATCTGTTGCACAGCTACAAAATGAGTAACCACCATAAGCCCCATAGCGGTACCCACCAATAGAAAAATTTTCGGATGCGAAAAAAATCGTTTTACTTTTTTGCCGGAAAACAAAAACATTACCGGAAAACTGACAATGCTGACTACCAACATGTAAAACCACGAGAAAAAATAAGGGTCGCCCGCATATTGCAATGCCTTCTTGCCAAACGAGGCGGAAAAACTGTATAGCACCGCCACCAACAACATCATCCATGATCCCTTTTCATGAAACACCGCTTTTATCGGACCGAGTATACCGTGTTTATTATGATGTATGTTGAGCAAATATGCCCCCACTGCTACCATAAGTATCCCCAGCATACCGGTTATAGACACCCGTTCACCCAAAATCAGGTAAGCCACTACAATCAAAAAGACCGGACTGAACGCCATAAACGGAATCGTCAACGATAACGGCGATACCTGCAACGCACGAGCATACAATACTCCCGCGAGTATTTCGCAGATAACCAACGGTACCATAGGTAGCCAGAATTCTGATGGCAAAACGGGGATCGGCCTTCCCAGCCCACATGCCAACAATACCGGCAACGTATACGCTATACGAACCCAGAAAACAACCCATACACTGAACCCGCTGAGATATTTTTTTGTCAAACTATCAGCAATAGAAACAGTTAATGCACTACTTAGCGCAACAAGGCTCCATATCATAGCGTTTCCTTGTATAAATTTATTGTTTTTAGCATGTTTTGCTTAACATTCTTGTACTGAATTGTTATATTTTCAAAATAAGGCTGTTGTAAATAGTATAGACTTACATAACTATTTAAAAGTTTTTTTTATAAAAAGGTTATAAAGATGATACGCATTCCAAACACTCTCACCGCCAACATGAGTTCTGCTACATTACGTGAATGGATAGAAACCAACGGGCTTGGAGGATACGCGTCATCTACAATACTCGGTATGAACACACGGAGATACCACGGATTACTGGTAGCGGCTATAGACCCACCGGTCAACCGCCATGTAATCGTGTCTAAAGTTGAGGAAACCATTGTAATTAAAGGTGATAAATATAGTTTATCCTGTAACCAGTATAAAGGCGAAGTGTTCCCCGATGGGCATAAGTACCTGAAAGAATTCCGTATCACGCCGTTTCCTAAATTCATATATCAGATAGGCGACTACCGTATAGAAAAAACCGTGTTCATGATCCACGGCAAAAACGCGACTGCAGTAAAATACCTTATCCTACCCGATAAGGGGGATGTGGAACTGTATGTTCGTCCGATGCTGGCATACCGTCATTTTCATCAACTCCAGACCGGACATCAGGATATGATTCACGATATATCCATATCACCACATGCTGTCAAAATTGCGCCCAAATGGTCGCTGCCGCCGCTGTACATGTATCACAGTGCCGACATTTTCAGAGACAAAGGATTCTGGTACAACAATTTTGAATACCATGAAGAGGCTTATCGCGGGTTTAAGTGCAACGAGGATTTGTTTAATCCGGGATACTTCATTTTCACCTTTTACCGCCCGTCAAAATATGACGCGTGGATTGTTTTTTCCACAGAACCGCTTATAGATATCAATATCCATTCCCTTGAGGAAAAAGAAATTGTCCGGCGCAGTAAATTGGTTAAAAATCTGCCGCTAGAACCGTCGTTTATCGAACCGCTGACACTGGCAGCCGACTCGTTTATCGTCAAACGTGACGATAAACCCAATACCAGTATCATCGCAGGCTATCACTGGTTTGAAGACTGGTCGCGCGATGCCATGATCGCGCTACCTGGCCTGACACTGGCTACAGGCAGATTCCAGGTTGCGAAACATATCCTGGCTTCATACAGCAAAAAGTTACATCACGGATTACTGCCAAACTATTTTACAGACACCAACGAAACGGTCTACAACACCGTTGACGCGTCTTTGTGGTTTTTCTATGCACTATATAAATATCTTCTGTATACCGATGACTACGCATTTGCGAAATCGCTTATCCCAAAACTAAGATCCATCATGAACTCGTATGAGAAAGGTACGCTGTTCGGTATACATATGAACGAACGCAAACTTATAGAATTTCCTGAAGCGGAACTGCCGCTGACATGGATGGACGCGCTAGGATCCGATTCCAGGTCACGCCAGCGCAAAGGAATGGTTGTTGAGGTGAACGCATTATGGTATCAGGCGGCAAAAATCATGTCTCATATTCTCAGCAAAACCGACTATCTGTCTGATGCGGCATACTATGACCATCTTGCCGATGACATCAAAACAGCGTTCAATGATGTTTTCTGGAATCCAAATACAGGCTACCTGAACGATTTCGTTGATACTGATTATACAGAAACTGCACTGCGCCCAAATCAGATTATCGCCAGCGGATTGCCGTTTGCGGTACTCGATGAAAAACACATGAAACCAGTACTCGAAAAAGTAAGGGAAAAGCTGCTCACCCCATTCGGACTGCGCAGTTTGTCTCCCGATCATCCTTGCTTTATGCCCCATTACCGTGGTGGAGAAGGACCGCGCAATATCGCATATCATCAGGGAACAACATGGACATGGATGCTCGGATTCTACGCAAGCAGTATAATTAAACTGCATGGACGCACATCTGAAGCGATAAACACAGCCGCTTCGCTGTTTTCAATATTCCAGGAACATTTATCCGTTGGCGGCATGGGCACTGTCTCAGAAATTTTTGACGGCGCAATGCCCTTTTATTTCCGCGGTTGTATATCACAAGCATGGAGTGTGGGCGAAATTTTACGGGCATATAACGAAGATATTTTAGGCGACGGGTCGTATACACCTTTGTCTGGCAAATTAACAAGCCATAAGAGTAATCAATCCTGAAACCCGGGCAGAAAACGCTATATCAATCACTCTCAAATGCGGATGATAACAATTCCACTTCTATTTGTGCGTCTTCAAACAATTTTTCAATTTCATCAAGCGATAAGTTTAGTTCGGTGAGCAACAAATCCGACAAAGCCCTGTCTTTCTCGTCCAATTCTTTTCCATCACAAAGAAGCTGAACGAGCGAAATAATCTTAATGTGGTTGCGGATATTAATATTATCTTCCAACGTGGTAGGTATACAATGAGGCATATGATGATACTGGATCACAGATACAATGTTCTCAGGAAAATTCCACTGACTCAATATATAAGCGCCAACATCCATATGTGTCACTTCCAGTACCTTGAGTTCCCCATCAACTAAACTCATACCGGATGACTTACGCAGTGCGCATATTTTCTCGTATTCCTCATGTAAAAATCGCATGATTATCAATTGTCCTACATCATGAAGTAAACCAGCTACAAAAATTTCGTCTAAATTAGGCAAATGTAAATGACGGGCAATTGTCTGCGAATACACCGCGCACTTGACTGATTTTTTCTCAAGTTCAATAATATCACGCTGCAAATGTGGTTCCAGCCCTTGCTCAACCTGAAAAACCGATATTCCAAGCGCAATATTCTTAAGAGATCTGGTACCAAGTATAACAATCGCCTGTTGAATAGACGAGATTTCCCTGGCAAAACCAAAATATGCCGAGTTGGCAAACCTTAAGACTTTGACAGAAAACGCCTGATCCACCGATACCAATCGTGCTATATCCTCGATTGAAGAAGAATCATCCTCGAGCAATAATAGCAACTTATTGACTATCGGAGAAAGAGCCGGTAATGTACCAATTTTTGAAAATATACGATCAATATTTTGCATAGATTTTCCTTTTACATTACTAACTCTATCGGCAAAATAATCCAAAAGTTAAAAGAAAAAGGTTAAGCGCTGTAAGAAATATTTTTAGAAATTAGTTGAGCATCAAAAACTTATTTTTAGCTTTCATCTGGCGGGTCATGTCGGAAATATTCTTGCGGATATATGTGAGTTTGTGTGCCGGGGCATCCTCGTTTTCAGTCATCAAACCGTGCTCGACAATTTCTAAAAACTCATTTATTTTAGATTCCTGCAAGGGATACGGATGTTCAGCCCAAAATTTCAGGTGTTCCATCTCATATCGGCCTGTTTTCTCAATATCGTCCGCCGGACATAAAGGGCGCGGGTTCATTGCCAACTGATACCCTTTGAGCGCCATAATCAACGGCTGGTAATTATGCTCAACATAAAGGCGGGAAAACTGATATTCAACCACTGTGGTCTTATGCTGTCGTTCCCTGTCATGGCAATGTATATTTTCAAGACTAAAACGCACAAAACCATGTTCATCCACAATCTCACGGTTATAAATTCGTTTCTCACGCAAAATCTGATGCGTATCATAACCAAGGTCACCGCCAAGTAACAACAGGCAAATCAAATGGTCGATATCATTCTGACGTGTGAACTGAAGTTTCTCAGGAGCCTGTATAGATAGATGTAAACTGTGCGGGCGTATGCCCGTAAATCGCGTCGCCTCGTTTATCAAGCGGTTGAGAACCCACGGATCCAAAGTTACCGGTTTAGACAAATCCTCAAAAATCTTGCTTCGGCCAAATGCATACTCCAAAAATCCGTATGAGCGTTCTCTCATTGGATCGGGAAAATGATGGTCGTCAATGTGACCTCCTAATTTCCACATCCTGCCCGAAAAATCGAAGTCGTAAAAGTAATGAAAATAGTTGAATACCGGGTCAAACGGGCGTTCCTTCTCAACAGCAAACCTGCCGCCTGTACTGAACTCCACTTCCGCTCCAAGCGGTATCGATCCGACATGGCGATTCTTCTGTACACGCTCTATAATACGATCTATGAGGACTTTGTTATATAAGGTATCCGCTATATGTAACGACTTCTGAGCATAATCGACATATTCCCATGTTTCATGGAAAGTGTCCACCTGGTATTGCTTCATAAGATGTGCCAATTCAGTAGCCCGCTCGTTTACCACGGTAAGCGCTATCATAATTGATATGGTATGGGCGTAAAACTCATGTTCAACCTTGACTCTGCCCGTATATTCGGATCTGATGCGGTCTTCTATCTGGTTGAATATCATGTGTTTCACTGCAAAGGCTATATAGTTATCCGCATAAGGTAAGATTTCAGGATTGTTCCGGATACTTTTCAAACTCGGCAACGTCTTTTTTGCCAGATTTTTCGACAAATATTCCAACGAAATATTACGATGCTCTATATGCGAACGCACAATGTCTTCAAAATCTGAACCAAGCAACTCTTTTTTGATTCGCTGGTCCTCGGAAGCCTGTACGATATCACTTTCTTTGACAGATACCTGCTCCTTGAGTGAATCCTGAAGCATAAACTCGTCAACTTCAGTTTCAACGTATTTTTCGATGCGGTCATCTATGTCTGTACCCGGTAAAAAATATTCCTTGATAGACTTGACGTTACCCACATAGACTTCGCATTGCACAGGCTGATCCGATCCCTCGGGGTAGACTTCAACCGTACGCCGCCAATACAAATCGCCTTCTGCTTCGTACTTGTCCATCTTTTGCAACGATTCACGATCAATATCATACAGAATATAGCCCTCTGCAGATTCGCCGCGATACGGAATGATAAACGGAAAACAAGCTTTTGAGGTAACTTTTCGATAATTTTTGAGCACAGCCTGTTCACAACGGAACGTATGGCCCGTAACAATTTTCTGATTGTGTTCGCTGATTAAGGTACCATACACAAATACATTCATTGTACAGCCAATCGATTTTTAAAAGAGGTTAGCTCATTTTGTACTGATAGATCAATATTGTATGATCGAATACAGCGGGTATGGCTTGAGAACTTTGCGCCCTTCAAGAAACGCCAGTTCCACAATAACAGCAATGTCGACCAGTTCAGCGCCTTGCTGCGTTATCATGTCAGCAGCGGCTCTCATCGTACCTCCCGTGGCAATCAAGTCGTCAACCAGCAAAACACGGTCGTTTTTCTTGACGGCGTCGACATGCATTTCGATAGTATCCGTACCGTATTCAAGATCATAGGTCTTAGATACAGTCTTATAAGGCAATTTACCTTTTTTGCGAATTGGAATAAAACCCGCGTTCAACTGTAATGCCAGTGCCGCACCAACAATAAACCCGCGCGATTCAATAGCTGCTACATAATCGACCTTGTTTTGCTTATATTGTTCATAAAAAATACGGTTCACTTCCGAAAACGACTGGGGATTTTTAAGCAATGGGGTCAGATCTTTAAAAACAATCCCTTTCTTGGGAAAATCTACAACGTCGCGAATATATTTGCTCAAGGCAGACATAACAACAACTCTCCTGTAAAAAACATGGTTAGAAATAGGTTACAGCTTATAAGGCATAATCGTCATATTCAAGATCATACTCACGCAGATACGTGCGCAGCTTTTTGATGGCGCCTTTCGATAACTGGCGGATGCGTTCCCTGGTCACTCCGATAATCCTACTGATTTCGTCAAGCGTTTTGCGGGTCTCATCGAAAAGGCCGAACCGGTGGATGAGGATTGTTTGTTCCCGTTCGTTTAACAAACTGAGAAGCTGCAATAAATCGTCTTTGAGCATATCGGAACACAATGTTTGCAACGGTGTCATAGCATCTGGGTCTTCAAGCATATGAATCAGCTCGGTTACTTCATCTTCATGCATTGAACTGTACAAAGAACTGGGTTTTTGCAGAAGCTCTTGAATCTCAACAACTATTTTAAGTGATTCACCAGTTATTTCTGCTATTTCCGCATTGGTCGGTTGACGACCGTATTCGGTATTCAATTTATCAATGGCCTTTCGAACTGTAGCCATTTTCTCAATCATATACACCGGTATACGGATTATTTTGCCCTGATTTGCAAGTGCTCTCACAATCGCCTGCCTGATCCACCATGAGGCATATGTGCTAAGCCGGCACTCTTTGGACAGGTCAAATTTTTCGACCGCTTTCATCAAACCAAGGTTACCTTCCTCGACAAGATCGAGGAACGGTAACCCCAAGTTTGAATATTTTTTCGCTATACTGACCACCAATCGTAAATTCGATCGGATCAGCTTACGATATGCATCGACATCGCCTTCTTTCGCTAACCTAGCCAGTTCACATTCATCTTCACGGCTAAGAAGCGGAATTTCGCCAATATCTCTCAAATAAATTTGCACCGAGTTTCGCGAAGTCATTAGCTACCTATCTGTTATTCCCCTGCAAATAATGTTCACAAACAGGTTGTTTCAGCAAATATGTTAGTATATTAATACTACTTTTGCAACTATTTGTACACTTCTTTTTTCGGAAAATAAAATTTTAACTTCAGTGCAAAATTTATTTTTCTTAGTTTTTGTTGTCTATAGCAGCATGTGCAGCCGCAAGCCGAGCAATCGGAACCCGGTACGGCGAACAGCTTACATAGTTAAGACCTGTTTTGTGACAGAACTCAATCGATCTAGGATCGCCACCATGCTCACCACAAATACCGACTTTCAATTTCGGATTTGTCGCGCGTCCCAGTTTAACACCTGTCTCAACCAGTTTACCAACACCATTCTGATCAAGTGTCTGGAACGGATCATCATCCAATATGCGTTTTTCAACGTAATCCGGCAAAAACACACCGGCATCGTCACGGCTGAACCCGAATGTCATCTGGGTCAAGTCGTTTGTTCCGAAACTGAAAAATTCAGCTTCTGCGGCAACTTCGTCTGCCAACAACGCGGCACGAGGTATTTCGATCATGGTACCGATTTTATAATCAAGTTCCACACCGCTTTTGGAAATGATGTCTTTTGCGATGACAAGAATTTCGTCTTTAAGCATTTTCAACTCTTTTACATCGCCAATAAGAGGAATCATGATTTCCGGAATTACGTCTACATTTTTCTGTTTTTTAACGTCGCATGCCGCTTCGATAATCGCGCGTGCCTGCATACGGGCAATTTCAGGATATGTAACAGCAAGACGGCAACCGCGATGACCAAGCATCGGATTGAGTTCTTTGAGACTCTCTATTTTAGCTTCGAGTTTTTCAACAGAAACACCCATATCTTTTGACAACTCTTCGATAGCGGCTTTTTCGTGCGGCAAGAACTCATGCAACGGCGGATCCAACAAGCGGATCGTTACCGGCAAACCGTTCATTGCTTCGAAAATACCTTCGAAGTCGCCTTTCTGGATAGGCAACAGTTTAGCAAGCGCTTTTTCGCGGCCTTCGATATCTGAAGCGAGAATCATTTCACGCATCGCTTTGATACGGTCGCCTTCGAAGAACATGTGTTCTGTACGGCACAAACCAATACCTTCAGCGCCGAATTTACGAGCTACTGTAGCATCATGCGGTGTATCCGCATTAGTACGTACACCCAGAGTCCGAAGTTCATCTGCCCACTCCATAATGGTTGAGAAATCACCTCCCAAATCAGGCGTGATACGTTTTACTTCGCCTTCGAAAACTTCACCAGCCGCACCATCGAGAGAAATAACATCACCTTCTTTAATGGTCAAATCGCCAACAGTAAACGATTTGGTCTTATAGTTGATTGTGATATCGCCACAACCTGCAACACAACATTTACCCATACCACGGGCAACCACTGCAGCATGTGAAGTCATACCGCCACGGGCAGTCAAAATACCCTGGGCGACATTCATACCGCCGATATCTTCTGGCGATGTTTCAACACGAACAAGAATAACGCGTTCGCCCATTTCAGCCGATAGTTCAGCATCATGCGCGTTGAATACCACTTTACCAACAGCAGCGCCCGGTGATGCAGGCAACCCTTTGGCAATCGGTTTACGGCTTGCTTTATCTTTTGTGTCAAAAGTAGGATGCAGCAACTGATCAAGCTGCGCAGGTTCAACACGTTTTACAGCAGTGGTTTTATCGATCGCTCCCTCAGCAACCATATCCACAGCTATTTTCAACGCCGCGGCAGCAGTACGTTTTCCGTTACGCGTCTGCAACATATATAATTTATTGTTCTGGATAGTGAACTCGATATCCTGCATATCACGGTAATGATTTTCAAGACGTTTGTAGACATCTACCAACTGCTGATAAACTTCCGGCATCAACTCTTCAAGACTGACAAGGCTGTCATCGGTTTTTCTGTCCTTACGCAATGGGCAAGGAGTCCTGATACCAGCAACAACGTCTTCGCCCTGTGCGTTCTGGAGAAATTCGCCGTAGAAAATTTTCTCTCCGGTCGATGGGTCACGGGTAAATGCAACGCCGGTTGCACAATCGTCGCCCATGTTACCGTATACCATTGCCTGCACGTTAACTGCGGTACCCCAGTCAGCAGGAATATTATTCATTTTACGATAATAAATAGCACGGTCATTATTCCATGAATTGAATACCGCTTTTATAGCTCCCCACAACTGTTCCATTGGATCAGTCGGGAAATCTTTACCGGTGATTTCTTTTACTTTTGCCTTGAAAACAGGGATCAGCGATTTGAGGTCATCAGCGGTAAGATCGGTATCGGCTTTTGCGCCTCTTTCTTCTTTTTTCGCTTCAAGGATATGTTCAAGAGCTTCGGAATCCATATCCATAACCACGTTTGAATACATCTGCATAAAACGACGATAACTATCCCATGCAAAACGATCATTACCGGTTTTTTCGATAATACCGGCTACGATATCATCGTTGATACCGAGATTCAAAACAGTATCCATCATACCGGGCATCGATACTCGAGCACCGGAACGAACCGATACCAACAACGGATTATTGCGGTCGTTAAACTTCATACCCATGGCATCTTCGAGTTTTTTGAGGTTTTCTTTTACCTCATTCTCAAGCCCTTCCGGCAACTGCTTGCCATTCTGATAATAATATACACATGTTTCGGTTGTGATGGTAAAACCAGCTGGCACCGGAATACCCAGATTAGTCATTTCTGCCAGGTTGGCGCCTTTACCACCAAGCAGATTCTTCTGGCTGGCTTCGCCTTCCGCGCTACCACTACCAAAAAAATACACATGTTTTGACATGATTTGCACTCCTTTTTTTGCGTTTTGATACTTTCTATTTCGAACTCTCATTAGTCCCTGACAAAAGCTTTTTCATCATACACTAAAACAAAATCGAGGTTCAAAGATAGCAAAAACCTATTTTTTTTACAAGATTTTTTCACAAAAAACTCATTCCCTAAATAATCATATTATTAAGCATGTTTTATCTAAAGCAATACACATGAACAACCGAATTATTCTCTGGGTAATGGATACAACAACTTAATATTTGAGGTTCACTGTGTTTAGTTCTAGCAAACATAATGACACGAAACGTACTACAGCGTTCAGGCCTGAGTTTGTACTGGCAACAATTAATGTCATAGCGGTTACGGTTATGGTTGCCGTATTTGTGCAATTTCATAGCTTTATCGCGACACATGGCACATCATTGTGGTTACATGGGTTAGCCGTTGGTATAGAATTATTTGTATTATTTGAAGTAAGTTGGTGGTACACCTGCAGGTTTATACCGTCACAGATAACGTCTTCAAAACAAAATCCGACGGATAACATGCTCGACAGCGTGCATATGATACGTGAGCAGATTGAACAATCACCGCTGTTTACATCGATTGACCTAAAGCATCAGGAACAAATACAAACTTCAGTGGAACATGCGCAGACTATCGAGCAACTCCAGCAATTGCTCGAGACTGTAATGAATTCGCTTGAGTCGCTTGAAAACGATCTAAATACACTAAATAATGATCAGACACAAAATACTGGCGCATTATTGAATTTTGCAACGTCTAAGGAGTAACTGAGCTTGACCTGTTTACCCGAGATCAAAAAACCTAAAATTTTGATCGCCGTGACTGATAATGAACTGATTAACCGCTACCAACATCCACTCCGTTTGTACGGTTACGATGTTCATATTGCGCATGACGGCATCAACGCACTGCGATGTATCTACTCGCATTTGCCGGATATTGTCATTATCGATCCCAATTTGCCCCAGCTCAATGGCGAAGAAACATGCCGAATCTTGAAATTCGATTCCGCAACTCGACACATAAAGATTCTTTACATTGAGCCTGATACAAAGAATAATCCATCTACTCCGGATACAAAACCAAAAGCAGACTCACTCCTGAATAAAAACACCGACCTGCATACTCTCCTGTCCATTATCCAGGAACAGACGCAACAACTCAATCGATCTCTATCACCCGGCCGCAACAACGATAAGCACTTGTCCGAAGTAGATATACTCAAGCGAATAAGCAGGATTCTGGAATTCAAACTGCTCGAAAAAAAATGTCATCAACCTTATCAACAAACACGCTAATACTATCGAAGATTCCGAAGATCTGATGATGCACATTTTCAACTTGCTTTCCACAACGATTTCCTATGACCTTATGGGCATCTATCTGGCTGACACGCACGAGATACTTATGGATAAAACATCTAACGCGGATGATATCTTTGTGGAACAAATCCTGTTTTTCAGCACAGAAAACTTGTTCGTTCAACTACGACAAGCTTCGAATATCAGTTATATCTCAACGCGAAGCTTTACATCCGACATTGAAATACGAGCCTTCGCGTGAAACCCTTATCATTCAAAAGTTATACTCGAAAGGCAACTATATTGGCGCTATTATTGTAAGCCGCCGCAGCAATAAGGCATTCTCGGGGTTTGAACAGGACATGATCCAATCGCTAAATGACCTGTTAACCACGATTATAGATAATATATGCCTTAGCAAAAAAATATCGGCTCTCAGCTACGAGATTGAGGATCTTCAAAATCAGATCATCCACTCCAACGACTCACGAACTCGATCGAAAAATTGAAGACCGTACCCTCCAGCTACACAAGTTTTATGAAGCAGGCAAATTGCTCACCACTATCCATGACCCTAACCGCCTGCTGGCTACTCAAGGTGCGGAGTATGATTATCAACTCAATAGGTGCGGAAGTCGGCGCCGCGCTGCTACTGGAAAACGGGGAAATTACCAAAAAAATCGAATTCGGACATCGGATTCGACATCTATTCAAAGCTATTCAATTCAAAAACAATGGACACCAGGCAATCTATCAAAAAGTTCTGGAATCTGGTGAAGTGGTTATCCTCAATGCGGATGATGTTAATGAGCAACTGGATCTAGAAATCCTTCAAGATCGCAAGCTCACTATCAACGCCCTGGCATGTATTCCATTCAAAACAGCAACCACTGTTATCGGTACCATGATGGTTATCAACAAACTGTTCTGCGACAGTTTTACACAAGATGACATCGTGGCTTTGACAACACTTGCAAGCATGGCTACCGTTGCAATCGAAAACGCCACGCTATATCAGCAAACCATCCAGAAAACCAAACTGGAAGCTGATATGAAAATCGCTATGGAAATGCAAATGGAATTGCTCCCAAAAGCACCGCCAGAATGCGATGTCTTTGAAGTAGCATCCATGTATACTCCCGCGGAAATGATCGGCGGTGACTATTACGACTACATCGATATCAACGACCATAATACAGGATTCATCGTTGCAGACGTTACCGGTCACGGTGTTTCGGCGGCATTTATCATGACTCTGGTTAAAACCTGCGTGCAATTATCGTCAACCGGTATTGTTTCCACCAAAGAAGTGGTATCTGAACTCAATTCGTTTCTGTTCAAAAATATTCCAAGAAACAATTTTGTATCCATGCTTTATGCAATCCTCAATACCGAAGAACGCACACTGCACTACACCAGCGCAGGACATAATCCTTCCATGCGCTATTGCGCCAAATGTGATAAATTCATTCCTATCACTACAGACGGGTTATTTTTAAGCCTATTTGAAGAAACAGAATACGGCGAGATTGTTATACCGCTGGAAAAAAATGACATCTACCTCTTTTATACCGACGGATTAACCGAAGCTACCAATAAACATAAAGAATTCCTCGGTATACCTCGAGTACAAGAAGTTATCCGCGAAAACAAAGATAAATCCGCTCAGGAAATAAGCTCAATCCTGTTCTGGTACCTGCATGAATATATCGAGCATGAACCTCTGGACGATGACCTGACGTTTATCGTTCTTAAAATTCTGCAATAATTCTTTACTGTAGATTGCTGAGACAACCACCCTAATAGTAACAACCCTGTTTGGAAAGACTATTTTCTAATATCAAGTTATATTATTATAGTTCTATATCATTGTGCGCCCATATAAAAAAACGGGAGAGCCATCCAGACTCTCCCGCGTATATTACAACCGACGATTATCAGGCTGAAATGATATCCCTGATAATTCCGGCAGCTTCATCAATCGTGTCCATATTATGCACACTGGCAAGCTGATTGAACTGTACAGTCACATCAATAGTAGCTTTTTTTAGAACCGCCTCTTCCTGCCCCGATTCATCGGGCGGTTTTTGTGTATCCCTCCCGGCGGCATCCCATTGCATCGAATTAAACATACCGTCAACATCGTTGCCAGCTTTGTTTATATCCTCTGATACGAAGAGTAATACATCGTGCAACGCATCGTTCCACAATCTGTTATGATATCCATTAGCTGAACTTTTATTCGATTTTTTCATGATGTCCTTCTTTCCGCTAACTCGTTGTGATTATTAGTCTTTGTGCCCTCCATGGCCTTAAAACAACATCAACACCGATTGCGGCGCTGCATTTGCCTGAGACATCATCGACAACGCAGCCTGCTGTAAAATATTGAGCTTGGTCAACTCAAGTTGTTCCTCAGCAAGATCAGCATCACGAATTGAACTTAACGATGCTTTGAGGTTCAATCCCTCAACCTCATTCACTTCGTATTCCACTTCCAGACGACGTATATACGAACCAATTCGCTCTTCATCACCTAAAACCACATCCAAGGCATTGTCCAGATTCTCTATCGTACTGTCAAGAGTGGTCTGATTTCCGGTTACATTAATATTTGTACCGTTAATGGTCAGGGTACTCAATGCACTGCTGGTAAGGTTACCTGTCAGGCTGACATCCTGGAGTCCGCCCAATGTAAACCCGGTGTACAACTGCGCACTAACACCACTTTGCAAGATTGCTTCAACTTCAACTCGAAGCTGTTCAAGATCCTGTTGTATGGCCTGTTTTTCTGCTGACGTTACGGCAATCGAATTTGCCTGATTCGCCAAATCACTCATTTCTATAAGGATGTTGGCTACCTGTGCAAGCTGACTGTCGTTGGTCTGCAAAAAATTGATACCACGTTCAATATTGTCGTTTTTCCGTTGAACAGCATTAATGTCACGTTCAAGTGTCCGGCTGACAAAATAATCCGATGGACTATCTGACGCTCTGTTAACTACTCTACCGGTTGAAATATTCTCTTGCGTTTTTACAATCCGGCTGTTGATTGAAGACAACGTTTGAAATGACTGTAATGCTGCTACATTTGTGTTTACGCGTGCTAAATCGCCCATGACTAATCCTCCATGTGCAAATAGGTTGAGCTTCCGTGCCCAAATAATGGTACAGGCACTTCACACCTTATAACGGATTACAACATTTTGTCGATTTTCACCTCCTTTGTTCGACAAATCCGGCATTCAGACAGACCCCACCTGTGCGGCTATCTTCATCATAAAAAAAGCCTCACTCCTGCCAGGGACACCGATAGACAGACTACTACTGTCGCACCAGTTACAGCGTGTTTCAGAGTGGCAGTTCCACCCGCTTTTCTTCTTTATATACGGGTTTTATACTGCAACACCGGACTACTCCCTGTACAGTCTACGCCGGGGCATCCATGCCCGGATCGCGTATTATGTATATTAAGTTTTATTTTCAGACTACTCTATACAACCTCCTTATATATAACACTATGTATCTACTACAGCATCCGCATAACAGTATCGTTTCATGCTATTGCATCAAGACAGACTCCTACTGTGACATACCGCCTGTACTTTCTGTGCACAAGCGCTCAAAAGAGCACACACAGAACATTTGGGCGGCACCTATAGCTACTTGTATCTCTTAAGATACATTCGTAGATACCTATTCATTTGCCGTCTCGCCTACGGATAACAAGGCATCACTCATAAATTAGAGGGAACACACCGTGCCTGCGCCCGCTTGCCATAACGTTATGACAGACGTATCATGTCTGATAACTGTGTACAGCGCACCTGCACAAACCCGCGCATTCAAGCGTATATGAAATCTATATGCAGACATACAGATTACCTACATACACACACCTCCATTGAATTTAAGCCCTATCCCTAGCCGTTACCATCTTAACCTATCAGCATCAAGGTCGATTGCGGTGCCGAATTAGCCTGTGCCAACATCGATAACGATGCCTGCTGCAAGATACTCAACTTGGTTAATTCAAGCTGTTCTTCCGCTAAATCCGCATCCTGAATCGAACTCAATGATGCCTTCAGATTCAAACCTTCAACCTCATTCACATCATACTCAACTTCCAGACGACGGATGAACGAACCGATCCGTTCTTCGTCGCGCAACACAACGTCTAACGCCGCGTCTATATTGGCTATTGTTGAATCGAGAGATGTCTGGCTACCCGTTACATTCACATTGGTACCATTAATGGTCAATGTAGTCAACGGGGTGCTTGTAAGGTTACCTGTAAGGCTTACATCTTCCAAACCACCAAGGGTAAACCCGCTGTACAGTTTGGCAGACACACCACTTTGCAGGATTGCTTCTGCCTCAGAACGCAACTGATCCAAATCCTGCTGGATCGCTTGTTTCTCAGCAGAGGTAACGGCAATCGAATTAGCCTGGTTTGCCAGATCACTCATTTCTATAAGGATATTGGCTACCTGAGCCAAACGGCTGTCGTTGGTTTGCAGATAGTTGATACCACGCTCGATATTATCGTTTTTACGTTGTACGGCGTTGATATCTCTTTCTAATGTACGGCTAATGAAATAGTCTGATGGACTATCTGATGCGCGGTTGACTATTTTACCCGTAGAAATATGTTCCTGGGCTTTTACCAACCGGCTGTTGATACTGCTCAATGTTTGGAATGCGTTAAGTGCTGCTACGTTAGTATTTACACGTGCTAAATCACCCATGACTAAAACCTCCATGTTTAGACTTGATTAGTTACACTTCCGTGTTTTTACACACTAATATATTGGCTTTACAGCCGCTATAAGTTGCGACGGCAGAACTCACATCCGATTACCGGTAGACAGACTCCTCCTATGAGCTGATATGATCGATATCAGACGCGGATCGTACCGTCATAGGGATTCATAGGCAACCACCTCCTTTCAGGTTGATTGGTTACACGTATAGATAATGCTATCTTTTACGTACTGCTACATGACACACTACTCCCTTGTTACATATACAATCCGAACGCGGACACACGCGGACATCGCGCATCTGCCGACGCATAAGGATAGACCATACCTGTGTTCCATCTGCCGGGGCAACTTGCCGTAGACTATGTGCCAAGCGGATTCACTTGGGTATGCGCAGGTTTAACTCTGCAGCACACTTCCGGTTCTCAGCCAGACAATGTAATCAGACCTATACCCAACCCATTGCCCACGGCAGATGGAATGCACCTGTTACAAGATTCGTTCTGGAGTTGTCCATACAGACACTACCCCATGATTAATCTCCTTTTGATCTATCCTGAGCGCGGCGACGCGTTCAGATCTTATTTACGTTTAACCTATCAGCATCAAGGTCGATTGCGGTGCCGAGTTAGCCTGTGCCAACATCGATAACGATGCCTGCTGCAAGATACTCAACTTGGTTAATTCAAGCTGTTCTTCCGCTAAATCCGCATCCTGAATCGAACTCAATGATGCCTTCAGATTCAGACCTTCAACCTCGTTCACATCATACTCAACTTCCAGACGACGGATGAACGAACCAATCCGTTCTTCGTCGCGCAACACAACGTCTAACGCCGCGTCTATATTAGCTATAGTAGAATCGAGGGATGTCTGGCTACCCGTTACATTCACATTGGTACCATTAATGGTCAACGTACTCAACGCACTACTTGTAAGGTTACCTGTAAGGCTCACGTCTTCCAAACCGCCAAGGGTAAACCCACTGTAAAGTTTGGCAGACACACCACTTTGTAAGATAGCTTCTGCCTCTGAACGCAACTGATCCAAATCCTGCTGGATCGCTTGTTTCTCAGCAGAGGTAACGGCAATCGAATTGGCCTGGTTTGCCAGATCGCTCATTTCTATAAGGATATTGGCTACCTGAGCCAAACGGCTGTCGTTGGTTTGCAGATAGTTGATACCACGCTCGATATTATCGTTTTTACGTTGTACGGCGTTGATATCTCTTTCTAATGTACGGCTGATAAAGTAATCTGACGGGCTGTCAGAGGCACGGTTAACTATTTTACCCGTGGATATATGTTCCTGTGCCTTTACCAACCTGCTGTTGATACTGCTTAATGTTTGAAATGCATTCAATGCTGCTACGTTTGTGTTTACGCGTGCTAAATCACCCATGATTCAAACCTCCATGTTTGTTTTGTGGTTAATACTATCCATGTTTACACACGTTCATTTTGATGATTGGCCTTTACGGCCGCATGGTTTCCGACGGTCAAAACTATCCCGCCTGCACGTAGACAGACTCCTTCCGTGATCTAATCTGATACGTATCAGACGCGGGTTGTACCGTCATGTATCCATACGCAATCACCTCCTTTCATACTGGTTGATTACACCTGAATATAGATGTACGTATTCGTTACTTGTGCATGACACACTACTCCTTTATTGAGCGTACCGATTTAACGTCAAATTCATACTTTTCATCACATACACCAAACTCGTGCCGGATTAAGACAGACTATGATTGTGCCTCCATCTGCCGGCGCAGCATGCCAGTCTCTGTCTATGCGAGCGGAATCAGAGTTTACGGAGCAGGCATACGCCCGCACACTACTCCTGTATTCAGCCTGCCAATGTAGTTAAACCAATCTCTAACCCATTGCGCACAGCAGATGGAATACACCTGTTACAAGATCCGTTCTGGAGTTGTCCACACAGACACTACCCCATTACTTTTCTCCTTACATAGTCAGCCTAAACCTAAACACATGGTTCAGAACGTTAATCTATTCTCCAGCCTTAACCGATCAACATCAGCGTCGATTGCGGGGCAGAGTTAGCCTGTGCCAACATCGATAACGATGCCTGCTGTAAGATACTCAACTTGGTCAATTCAAGCTGTTCTTCTGCTAAATCCGCATCCTGAATCGAACTCAATGACGCTTTCAGGTTCAAACCTTCAACCTCGTTCACATCATATTCAACTTCCAGACGGCGGATGAACGAACCGATCCGTTCTTCATCACGCAACACCACGTCAAGAGCGGCGTCTATGTTGGAAATAGTTGTTTCGAGGGTTGTCTGGCTACCGGTCACATTCACATTGGTACCATTGATGGTCAACGTACTTAACGCTGTACTCGTCAGGTTACCTGTAAGGCTCACATCTTCCAAACCACCAAGGGTAAACCCTGTATACAGTTTGGCTGACACACCACTTTGTAATATCGATTCAGCTTCCGAACGCAGCTGATCCAAATCCTGCTGGATCGCCTGCTTTTCCGCCGACGTGACAGCGATTGAGTTTGCCTGGTTTGCCAGATCGCTCATCTCTATGAGAATATTAGCTACCTGTGCCAGACGGCTGTCGTTGGTTTGCAGAAAATTGATACCACGCTCGATATTATCGTTTTTACGTTGTACGGCGTTGATATCACGTTCCAGTGTCCGGCTGATAAAATAATCGGACGGACTATCAGACGCCCTGTTTACAGTTTTACCTGTTGAAATATGTTCCTGTGCCTTCACCAGACGGTTATTGATACTGGTTAACGTTTGAAACGCATTAAGTGCTGCTACATTAGTATTTACGCGTGCTAAATCTCCCATGACAAAACCTCCCTGTTTTATGGTTTTTCACGCACGGGGCTAAACATCCGTATTTAGCCCATTACAATATTTGATTCTAAGTCTATTTGTTTTTTCTATCCGCCGGGGAATACGCACAGCTATAGCGTTAAGCCACTATGCGCATTCCCACGGCATCTTTCCATAGCTATTCCTCTCTCTTAGCGTGCGGTTACCGCAGAGCTACTGTATCTAAAGACACCTCGCCACTAGACGTTAACCGCAAGACTAGCCGGTATTAACTAACTTTTGTTTTATTAACCTATCAACATCAAAACCGACTGCGGTGCTGAATTCGACTGTGCCAACATCGATAACGATGCCTGCTGTAAGATGCTCAACTTGGTCAGTTCAAGTTGTTCTTCTGCCAAATCGGCATCCTGAATCGAACTTAACGATGCTTTCTGGTTGATGCCTTCCACTTCGTTAACATCATATTCAACTTCCAAACGACGTATAAACGAACCTATCCGCTCTTCATCGCGCAATACAACATCCAATGCCGCATCTATGTTCGATATGCTTGCCTCTAATGTAGCCTGGTTACCAGTTACGTTCACATTGGCACCATTGATGGTCAATGTGCTCAATGCATTGGTTGTCAGGTTACCTGTAAGACTGACATCTTCCAAGCCACCGAGGGTAAACCCGGTATACAGTTTGGCAGCCACACCACTTTCTAAAATAGCCTCTACCTCAGAGCGCAACTGATCCAAATCCTGCTGGATAGCCTGCTTTTCCGCTGACGTTACCGCTATAGAGTTTGCCTGGTTTGCCAAATCGCTCATTTCTATGAGGATGTTAGCTACCTGTGCCAAACGGCTGTCATTGGTTTGCAGGTAATTGATACCGCGTTCAATGTTGTCGTTTTTTCGTTGCACTGCATTGATCTCTTTTTCCAGTACCCGCGAGATATAATAATCTGAAGGGCTGTCTGAGGCTCTGTTGACTATTTTACCCGTGGATATATGTTCCTGTGCCTTGACTAAACGTTCGTTGATATTGGTTAACGTTTGAAAAGCGTTTAATGCTGCTACGTTAGTGTTTACTCTTGCTAAATCGCCCATGATTCATTCCTCCATGTTGTTAAGAATCATTTCATTCACGCCGACTTCCATGTCGGCAATTCAGTTAGTAATTAGTTTGTTATCCTTTCATATCGTTTTTTCTGCCCGGCGCATCGAATAGACACACTGCTCCTGTATCATCTCCATACGCCGGGCTTCATAGTTATTTACACACCTCCTTTCAATCCTTTAATGTTCTTACTTCACGCTAAGTTCGCGTAATATATTTACACCTATAGTGTTACATTTATACATATTTACTCACGTTCTTATTAACCGCCAATCAACATCAAAACCGACTGCGGGGCTGAATTCGACTGAGCTAACATCGACAACGATGCCTGCTGTAAGATGCTCAACTTGGTCAGTTCAAGTTGTTCTTCTGCCAAATCGGCATCCTGAATCGAACTTAACGATGCTTTCTGGTTGATGCCTTCCACTTCGTTAACATCATATTCAACTTCCAAACGACGTATAAACGAACCTATCCGCTCTTCATCGCGCAATACAACATCCAATGCCGCATCTATGTTAGATATGCTTGTCTCTAATGTAGCCTGGTTACCAGTTACGTTCACATTGGCACCATTGATGGTCAATGTGGTCAATGCATTGGTTGTCAGGTTACCTGTAAGACTGACATCTTCCAAGCCACCGAGGGTAAACCCGGTATACAGTTTGGCAGCCACACCACTTTCTAAAATAGCCTCTACCTCAGAGCGCAACTGATCCAAATCCTGCTGGATCGCCTGCTTTTCCGCTGACGTTACCGCTATAGAGTTTGCCTGGTTTGCCAAATCGCTCATTTCTATGAGGATGTTAGCTACCTGTGCCAAACGGCTGTCATTGGTTTGCAGGTAATTGATACCGCGTTCAATGTTGTCGTTTTTGCGTTGCACTGCATTGATCTCTTTTTCCAGTACCCGCGAGATATAGTAATCTGAAGGACTGTCTGAGGCTCTGTTGACTATTTTACCTGTGGATATGTGTTCCTGTGCCTTGACCAGACGTTCGTTGATGTTTGTTAATGTCTGAAATGCGTTTAATGCTGCTACGTTAGTGTTTACTCTTGCTAAATCGCCCATGATTTAATCCTCCGTGTTTTAATTCATTTGTGTACAATCCATGTGTACGTTTTCGTGTTTGTTTCACAAAACTGTTATTTACATAAGATACGCCCTGTTTCGCTTCCGGCTATGCATAGATCTCAACTGTTGTTGCGAAACATTATGATGTTGCGCATCCTTCAAAGCGTCATGAAGACACCCCCTTTCTATCGTATTTTGTTTTTGTTTAAGCCTTTTATGCCAATTTCATAGAATGATTAAGCCTTTCCAGATAATCCATAGAGGTAGAGGTTTCACCTCTGGAATATCCAGTTATAATGATTACCCATTAATTAACATCAACACCGATTGTGGAGCAGAGTTAGACTGCGCCAACATCGATAACGATGCCTGCTGTAAGATGTTCAACTTGGTCAATTCAAGTTGTTCTTCCGCAAGGTCGGCATCCTGAATAGAACTCAATGTTGCTTTCAGGTTAAGAGCCTCAACATCGTTGACTTCAAATTCAACTTCCAGACGACGGATGAATGAACCGATTCGCTCTTCATCCTGCAACACGACATCCAATGCCGCGTCTATGTTGCTGATAGTTGTCTCCAATGTTGTCTGATTACCGGTTACATTCACATTAGTACCGTTGATAGTCAAACTACTCAACGCTGTACTCGTCAGATTGCCGGTTAGGCTCACGTCTTCCAACCCGCCCAGGGTAAAGCCCGTATACAGTTTAGCGGCTACACCACTTTGCAAAATGGCTTCTACTTCCGCTCGCAGCTGATCGAGATCCTGCTGGATTGCCTGCTTTTCCGCCGACGTTACCGCGATAGAGTTTGCCTGGTTCGCAAGGTCGCTCATTTCTATTAATATGTTGGCTACCTGCGCCAAACGGCTGTCATTGGTTTGCAGATAATTAATACCTCGTTCAATATTGTCATTTTTGCGTTGCATCGCGTTTATGTTCTTCTCCAGCAACTTGGATATATAGTAATCCGATGGACTGTCTGAAGCACGGTTCACTACCTTACCGGTAGATATATGTTCCTGTGCCTTGACCAGCCGATTATTGAGACCGGTTAGCGTCTGAAACGCGCGCAGCGCAGCTACGTTTGTATTTATACGGGCTAAATCTCCCATTATCCTATCCTCCGTGTTTTACGTTATTTATGAGTATATTTACATCCTTGTAAAACCCATCCCTATTGATACTTTTATCAACCCTCGATGGCCGGACTGGCTACATACTGCATCTGCCTAATCCCTAAACCATCCTCTACTGTGATATCACCTCCTTTTGGCACTGCTTTTTAATGTTATTGTTTGCTTTTCATTCTATTTTTCTTACTATCATCCACTTATCAACATCAGAACCGACTGCGGGGCAGAGTTAGACTGCGCCATCATCGATAATGATGCCTGCTGTAATATGTTCAGTTTTGTCAGTTCGAGTTGTTCTTCTGCAAGGTCGGCATCCTGAATAGAACTCAATGTCGCTTTCAGGTTAAGAGCCTCAACATCGTTGACTTCAGATTCCACTTCAAGCCTGCGGATAAAAGAACCGATCCGTTCTTCATCCTGCAACACAACGTTTAGAGCGTTATCTATATTACTGATGGTTGTTTCCAGCGTAGTTTGATTACCTGTGACATTCACGTTGGTTCCGTTTATAGTCAGGTCGGTTAATGCTGTGCTGGTCAGGTTACCGGTGAGGCTCACATTCTGTAACCCACCTAAAGTAAACCCACTATATAATTTGGCAGACACACCGCTTTGTAATATCGCTTCTACTTCCGCACGCAGCTGATCCAAATCCTGCTGGATTGCCTGTTTCTCAGCTGACGTTACCGCTATAGAGTTCGCCTGGTTTGCCAGATCACTCATTTCTATAAGGATATTCGCTACCTGTGCCAAACGGCTGTCATTGGTTTGCAGGAAATTGATTCCTCGCTCGATATTGTCGTTTTTACGCTGCATCGCGTTGATATTCTTCTCCAGCACTCGCGAAATATAGTAGTCGGATGGACTGTCTGATGCCCGGTTGACCACTTTACCCGTGGATATATGTTCCTGTGCCTTTACCAACCGATTGTTTATGCCGGTCAATGTCTGAAACGATTGCAATGCCGCTATATTTGTGTTTACACGTGCTAAGTCTCCCATGATTCCCTCCTTGTTGGGTTTGTTTTCGCGTACAACGTCCATGTTGCACATGTGTTCTTTAATTTGTACTGTTCCCTAGATTTACACTGGTGTACCGATATTCTTTTTCGATGCCACTGGCAACGCCTGTCTGCTTTTGACGCCTACAGGCGCCGCCGTGCGATGGGAACTTTATCTCTTACTTCATTTTTATCTCCATGTCGTTCATACTTTTACTTAACCGCTGATTAACATCAGAACCGACTGCGGTGCAGAGTTCGCCTGCGCCATCATCGATAACGCTGACTGCTGCAATATGTTAAGTTTGGTCAATTCAAGTTGTTCTTCCGCAAGATCGGCATCCTGGATTGAACTCAATGTCGCTTTCAGATTCAAAGCTTCCACATCGTTGACTTCAGATTCCACTTCCAGTCTTCTGATAAACGAACCGATCCGTTCTTCATCCTGCAACACAACATTTAGTGCGTTATCGATATTACTGATGGTTGTTTCCAGCGTAGTTTGATTACCTGTAACGTTCACATTGGTACCGTTGATGGTCAAGTCTGTTAACGCTGTACTGGTCAGGTTACCGGTGAGGCTCACATTCTGTAACCCACCTAAAGTAAACCCACTATATAGCTTGGCAGACACACCGCTTTGTAATATCGCTTCTACTTCCGCACGCAGCTGATCCAAATCCTGCTGGATTGCCTGTTTCTCAGCTGACGTTACCGCTATGGAATTCGCCTGGTTTGCCAGATCACTCATTTCTATAAGGATATTGGCTACCTGTGCCAAACGGCTGTCATTGGTTTGCAGGAAATTAATTCCCCGCTCGATATTGTCGTTTTTACGCTGCATCGCGTTGATATTCTTCTCCAGCACCCGCGAGATATAGTAGTCAGATGGGCTGTCTGATGCCCGGTTGACCACTTTACCCGTGGATATATGTTCCTGTGCCTTCACCAGCTGATTGTTTATGCTGGTCAATGTCTGAAACGATCGCAATGCCGCTACGTTTGTGTTTACACGTGCTAAATCTCCCATGATTCCCTCCTTGTATATGGTTCCATCTTTTAACGGCGAACATCCATGTTCGACGTATACGCATTATGTATGTTGAGTTTTGTTATATAGACATACTACTTGCGTATCACCTCCTTTTGAGATTGCTTTTGTTTATGCGTTTGCATACTGTTGCACTCCTGTTATATGTACCTGTCAAATCATTACTTTTTACTTTTCATCCGGGCACACTCCTACTGTCTATTACCCGTTGACCAGCATTAGTATTGCCTGCGGGGCAGAGTTAGACTGCGCCAGCATTGACAGCGCTGACTGCTGCAATATGTTCAGCTTGGTCAATTCAAGTTGTTCTTCCGCTAAATCGGCGTCCTGTATTGAACTCAATGTTGCCTTTAAATTCAACGCTTCCACATCGTTGACATCGTATTCCACTTCAAGTCTGCGGATAAACGAGCCGATTCGTTCTTCGTCGCGTAATACCATATCCAACGCGTTATCTATGTTGCTGATACTCGTCTCCAGCGTGGTCTGGCTACCCGTGACATTCACGTTTGTACCATTGACCGTAAGCGTACTCAGCGCATTGCTGGTCAGGTTGCCGGTCAGGCTGACATTTTCCAGTCCGGCCAGCGTAAACCCGGTGTACAGCTTTGATGAAACCCCGCTTTGCAATATGGCCTCTACTTCCATGCGCAACTGCTCGAGGTCTTGCTGGATCGCCTGTTTTTCCGCAGATGTGACCGCTATCGAATTTGCCTGATTCGCCAGATCGCTCATCTCTATCAATATGTTCGCGACCTGTGCCAAACGGCTGTCATTGGTCTGCAGAAAATTGATTCCGCGTTCTATATTGTCATTACTTCTTTTTACAGCATTTATATCTCGTTCCAGTGTCCGGCTGATGAAATAGTCAGACGGACTATCCGATGCCCTGTTCACCACCTTACCCGTGGATATATGTTCCTGCGCCTTCACGAGTCGCGTATTGATATCAGTCAACGTCTGGAACGCGTTTAATGCCGCCACGTTCGTATTGATACGTGCTAAATCTCCCATGATTACCTCCCTGTAAATCACTCGATTTTTACCGATCGTCCTTGATCGGCCGCATAGCCGCGACGTTTATTGTCCACTATGCGATTTTCTTTATATGTACTGAGTTACTTGTTTTTTGCGCTACTCATGTATCCTCCTTATAAACTTTTCTTTTAAGTTGTTCCTTATCCGATGTTCCGTTCTATTTATTGTTTAACTATTGAGGCAGATTAATGGTTCTCGATATCGCCAAACTGCTATCGTATCTATCCACAACATACCCGCCACTGCTTACTAAATGGATATGTCATCTACCTTCTTATCACGGTATTGCTAGTTCTTTGCTTTCCGGCTGGTTATTCATTCCCAGCCACTGCCTTACCGGTTACTATTTCAAACAACGGTTAAGTCATAGATGCCGCCTGGTTTAGACAATCTGTATACATTCGCCGCCACGCCAGAAAGAGCAGCTTAATTCTGTCGATAGTCTCAAAATTCTTATCCATTACGATTTGTGATGCAGACGTTAATCCATCTTTCGATAATGGCTTAGACTGAATCTCAAGACAACCTGCCGAACTATTCCATGAACCTTTTCCATACTCTGATGAGGTTTTGAACGTATACATATTGACCTTCCTGTTCATTGTGTTTATCGCATCTATCGCATCTATCGCGTTATACGCCGTTTTTGCCTGTCGTTACCGGTTTATACCGTGCGTTTCTTTTAGTTGAACAGCATCATTACCGCCTGCGGCGCCGAATTGGACTGAGCTAACATCGACAGTGCAGACTGCTGCAGAATGTTCAACTTGGTTAACTCCATCTGTTCTTCTGCCAGATCGGCGTCCTGGATAGAACTTAATGATGCCTTCAAATTGACGTTTTCCACCTCATTGACGTCAAATTCCACTTCGAGTCGTTTGATATACGAACCCAAACGTTCTTCATCACGCAATACAACATCCAGTGCCGCGTCTATATTGCTTATAGTGCTGTCTAATGATGTCTGATTACCGGTTACATTTATATTCGTTCCATTAAGGGTTAATGTAGTCAATGCATTGGATGTCAGGTTTCCTGTCAAACTGACATCTGTCAACCCGCCTAAGGTAAACCCGGTGTACAGTTTTGAAGACACACCGCTCTCAAGTAATGCTTCCACCTCGATTCTCAACTGTTCCAGATCCTGCTGGATTGCCTGCTTTTCCGCTGATGTCACCGCAATTGAGTTTGCCTGATTTGCCAGGTCACTCATTTCTATCAAGATATTCGCGACCTGCCCGAGCCGGCTGTCATTGGTTTCCAAGAAATTGATTCCGCGTTCTATATTGTCATTTTGCCGTTTCACCGAATTGATATTTCGTTCAAACGTTCGCGAGATGTAATAGTCTGATGGACTATCTGATGCTCTATTAACCATCTTGCCGGTTGATATATGTTCCTGCGCCTTGACAATCCTGCTGTTAATGTCAGTTAATGTTTGAAACGCATTCAATGCCGCTACATTTGTGTTTATTCTTGCTAAATCTCCCATGATAGATCTCCTTTTTCTCTATGGGTTTTCATGTAGTGTGTTGTATATGATACATTTCTAGTGATTACTCATATAACTTATCCAAACTTTATTAGTTGAACAGCATCATTACCGCCTGCGGAGCCGAGTTGGCCTGTGCTAACATCGACAGGGCAGACTGCTGCAGAATATTCAGCTTGGTTAGTTCCATCTGTTCTTCCGCAAGGTCAGCATCCTGAATAGAGCTCAATGATGCCTTTAAATTGACGCTTTCCACTTCATTGACATCAAATTCCACTTCGAGCCGTTTGATATACGAACCCAAACGTTCTTCATCGCGCAATATAACATCCAGTGCCGCGTCTATATTGCTTATAGTGGTGTCTAATGATGTCTGATTACCGGTTACATTTATATTCGTTCCGTTGATCGTTAATGTACTCAACGCACTGGCGGTCAGGTTGCCTGTCAAACTGACATTTGTTAACCCACCTAAGGTGAATCCTGTGTACAGTTTTGCAGACACACCGCTCTCAAGTAGTGCTTCCACCTCGACTCGCAGCTGTTCCAGATCCTGCTGGATTGCCTGCTTTTCCGCTGATGTCACCGCAATTGAGTTTGCCTGATTTGCCAGGTCACTCATTTCTATCAAGATATTCGCGACCTGCCCAAGCCGGCTGTCATTGGTTTCCAGAAAATTGATACCGCGTTCTATATTGTCATTCTGGCGTTTCACAGAATTGATGTTTCGTTCAAACGTTCGCGAGATGTAATAGTCTGATGGACTATCTGACGCTCGATTAACCATCTTGCCGGTTGATATATGTTCCTGCGCCTTGACAATCCTGCTGTTAATGTCAGTTAATGTTTGAAACGCATTTAATGCCGCTACATTTGTGTTGATTCTTGCTAAATCACCCATGGTTTACTTCCTCCTTGAAACAATAGTTTTCAGTTAGTGTTAGTTGTAATTGTCTTATATAATTTCTATTGAAAATCATATTCTAGTTACACACTCCTTCACTTATTACTACAGACATTGCTTGCTACCTGTGAACCTGTTTTGTCTTTTTGTAAGCTAACAATCACCATAAGCATCACCGCAGATATCCTTTCTTATGGATGAATTGTTTTTCAGCTTGCGGAGCGGCATAAAACAACCCTTCAGGTATAGTTTTATCCTCTCCGAACAGGCTGACAAGTACAGCTTGCATTTCTCTTTCTGCCTGTTCCGCGTCTTGTATAGAGCTTGCCGACGCGTTATAATTTTCTTCTTCCACTTCGTTGCGGTCGCATGCGTACTCCATCTCTTCAATAAATGTATGGAGCAGCTGATCGTCGCTGAGTACTACATCGAGTACGGTATCTATGCGGTTGGCAAGTTTATGTATTGATTCCGCATAGTCGGGAACCCCGTGTGACGAGATAGTTCCTCCCCTGGTTCCCATAAGACTTATTGTTGTGCTGTGTACTCCGCGATTCATTCCGGGTACAGTGACTGCATCGCACAATTTGCCCGACACCACTACCGATAAAACCGATTCTATTAACCGCGATTTTGCTACAATCTCATGATACAAATCCTGAGCTTCTTTACTTTGCCCTGATATAGCGTCCAGCTGTTTACCTAATGCGCTTATTTCAATAAGGTTTTGCATGACCTTCTGGAACGTGCCGGGATTGTCTTTTAAATACTGCAACCCCTGTTTAATCGTTCTGTTTTCCGATTTTGCAATGGCGCTATCCCTATCAAGAACCCGGTTGACGAGAGCATGATGTATATGGGTCAAAGTTTGAAATGCCTGCGCTTCATCAATACGGCTAACTACTTTTGTTACGTTTTTCATCTTAAAATCCTCCTTGATTTTTTTATATGAGCCTCCGTGCTCAAACTCAGTGCATAGTTGTTCATTAAACATCCACCATGTTTTCTTCACTGTTTATTTGTTTATATCCAAGCTGGTTACGTATTATTGAAATAATGACATAACCGCGCCAGGAGCCGAATTTGCCTGCGTCAACATTGCAAGCGATGCCTGCTGTAATATGTTGAGTTTGGTCAATTCCATTTGTTCTTCCGCCAGATCAGCATCCTGAATTGAGCTGAGTGACGCGCGTAAGTTCACTTCTTCCACTTCATGGAAATCAAATTCTGTTTCGAGTCGTTTTATATAAGAACCCAATCGCTCTTCATCGCGTAAAATCACGTCAAGAGCGTTATCTATATTTGCGATCGACTGCTGAATAGTCGCCAAATTGTTACCAGTTACATTAATGTTGGTGCCGTCGATTGTAAGAGTTGACAGTGGGTTTACCGTCAAGTTACCGGTCAAACTGGCATTCTGAAGACCGGCTATGGTAAAACCGGTGTACAGACGGGCTGCCACACCACTTTGTAAAATATTGGCGATTTCTTCAGATAACTGCGTAAGATCCTGTTGGATAGCTTGTTTTTCAGCCGATGTCACGGCTATGGAGTTTGCCTGATTTGCCAGATCGCTCATTTCCATAAGGATATTCGCTACCTGAGCAAGACGGCTGTCGTTGGTTTGCAAAAAGTTTATACCACGCTCGATATTTGCATTCTTGCGGTTAACCGAATTGATGTCAGTCTCAAGCTTGCGTGTGACGTAATAATCCGATGGACTATCCGATGCGCGGTTGACAACCTGACCGGTTGATATACGTTCTTGTGCTTTGGTAATGCGCGAGTTCAAATCTGTTAGTGTTTGAAATGCTCGTAACGCTGATACATTTGTGTTAATTCTTGCGAGATCGCCCATGACATATCCTCCTTGATTGTTGGGTTCTCAGGGCCTCCGTGCCCTTGTTTATTTTTCATATGGCTCATACCATATAATCAGCTTAAATATTGCTTAAAACCAATTTTTACATCTACTTCCAGACACACGTCTCCTGTTACTGTTTCCACGTCAACGTTTCAGTATCTTTTACTGAAACAATGACATGACAGCATTTGGCGCAGAATTGGCCTGTGTCAACATTGCCAATGATGACTGCTGTAAAATATTGAGTTTTGTCAGTTCCATTTGTTCTTCCGCAAGGTCTGCATCCTGAATAGAACTTAATGTTGCTTTCAGGTTAACCCGTTCAACATCATGAAGATCATACTCAGCTTCCAACCTTTTGATGTACGACCCAAGACGCTCTTCGTCGCGTAGAATGACGTCTAATGCCGCATCTATGTTGTCGATAGACGTTTGGATCTGTGTCAGGTTATTGCCGGTCACACTGATATTCTGTCCGTCTATTGACAAAGTACTTAACGGATTAATTGTCAGGTTACCGGTCAGGCTGGCGTTTTGTAATCCAGCCAGAGTAAATCCTGTGTACAAACGTACGGATACACCACTTTGTAAAATGTTTTGGATTTCTTCTGATAACTGGGTTAGATCCTGTTGGATAGCCTGTTTTTCAGCCGATGTAACAGCAATTGAGTTTGCCTGATTTGCAAGATCACTCATTTCCATAAGGATATTCGCTACCTGTGCCAAACGGCTGTCGTTGGTTTGCAAAAAGTTTATACCACGCTCAATATTTTTATTCTTGCGGTTCACCGAATTGATATCGGTCTCAAGTTTGCGCGTGACATAATAATCTGAAGGGCTGTCTGATGCACGGTTTACCACCTGGCCGGTTGAAATACGTTCCTGCGCTTTGGTTAACCGCGAGTTAATGCTGGTCAGTGTCTGAAACGAACGTAACGCAGACACATTTGTGTTAATACGTGCTAAATCTCCCATAATATTATCCTCCCTGATAATTGAGTAGTAAACATCCTTGTTTACCATTGTTATGCCGGATACATACAACCGTTACGGTGATATTTTACCGGCATGACCTCGGCACAATCCTCGTGCCTTTAATTTATAAAAAACTGTTTTTACAATTTGATTACATTACAATGATAATGACACAGTTCTACTGTAGTCTTACCGGTTTGTTTGTAAAAAGGTACAGTGTACTTTCTGATGTGCTGTTCCCATTTTTCAATCCTCCTTGATTTAGTGTGGTTCAACATCCTTGTTGAAATATGATGGAACTTTCCCGTTCCACAAATAGCTATCGGTATGAGCTTGATCAAACTTTAGCGAAATTTTCTTTTTTTACGCAAAATTTTTATCAAAAGAGTCATAATAACACCTTATTACTCTATTATAAAGCATGTTACATAGATTAAAACATTTTGCTTTTTTACTAAAATAGATACTTTGATACATACATACTGCTATATGAAGTGACTTATATAGAGTGTTGCAGATGAAATATTACAATGATAATAACCTTTACAGGAAACGACATCTAATGGAGAGAAGCTTAATCTATGAGAACCCTTATTATAGCCTGAAGATGCATAACGAGTAGCCAGCCCTGTGAAGTAGCCTTTCGTCTTTCACAAAAGCGCGTCTTATATATATAATAATGTATATATCATATCAGTTACATTTTTCGACGGCTTAAGTAAAACACACCTATGGATGTCGCAAGCAATGAAAGAATCACTAGATAAAGCCCTAAATTTTATCATCATTACACACTATGTCCTTCTGCATCATAGTGTTGTCATATATCGAAAAAAACAACGCTATATTTCATCCTGCAAAATCTTCAAATGTTGTAAAAAACTTCTTACTTTTATACCAACAATTCCGATGATAATACTGTAGTAAACCCAAGAGAATTTTTTATTTTTTACATTATACGACTGACAAGAGGTGTTTTTATGCCAGCACAACAAACTAAATCGGTTCTGGTGGTAGACGATTTCCCTGCTATGCGCCATTCTATCAAAGAGTTGATGGAAGCAAGAGGATTCACCGTTACAGAAGCATGCAACGGCCTTGAAGCGCTCGAGCAATTGAAAAAACAACCATTCGACTTGATCGTATCCGACCTGGTTATGCCTGAAATGGACGGATTCGAACTATGCGAATCCGTAAAAAACGATCCTAAAAAATGTACTATCCCAGTAATTGTGGTATCCACGCAAACCGACGCGCGGTTTATCGTAAGAGCGCTCAAAGTTGGCGCGGATGACTATATCATCAAACCGGTTCAGGGCGATTTACTCGATAAAGTATTGCAAAGAGCATTTCTTAACGAGGATATACTATCATGACGACAACCAACGTATCTCAGGAACAAAATACCGTTGAAATAGAACAGATGGTGGTCGATATCGCCCATCTGGATAGCCTGTTGAACCTGACGGGCGAAATCATCATCAACAGCACTAACCTTGATATTATTCGCAAATATATCAATGAAAGCCATGTATCCAACTCACGCATATCTCCGGACTGTCTTGATATGATTAAAAACGCGACTCTTATGTCACGGCGGATATCTCAGGATTTGCATAACCTGGTTATGGACGTCAGGCTAATCAAAATCAAAGAAGCCTTTCAGCGGTTCAGACGCCCAGTTCGATCGATCAGCAAAGCGTTAGGTAAAGAAATTCAACTGCTTATCGAAGGCGAGGAAACCCCTATCGATAAAACTATCGTCGAAAAAATTTGTAACCCGCTTGACCACCTGATACGTAACGCGATCGATCATGGTATGGAAGATCCACTCGACCGAAAAAAAGCAGGCAAAAATGTTGAAGGAACCCTGACTCTCAAAGCGTATCTGAAACAAAAAGCTACATATATTGAAGTGATTGATGACGGACGCGGCATTGATGCACACAAAATATCGGAAAAAGCTGTTGAAAAAGAATTGATCACACAAGCTGAAGCAGATGCTTTGTCACAAGAGGAAACGTTTGCCCTGTTGTTCCAACCCGGATTTTCTACAGCAGCAAAAGCTACCGATATCTCAGGGCGCGGCGTAGGGCTTGACGTAGTAAAAACCGCAGTTGAGGAACTTAACGGAACCGTACATATTGAATCTACCATAGGCGTCGGCACTAAATTCGTCTTAAAAATACCTCAGCTGAGCGCGGTGAACATCACTGACGCATTAACGGTTCAAGCTCGCGGAACATACTATGCTATCCCTATCGAATCGGTACTGGCAACACTTGAAGTTAGAGACCAGCAAATAACCAATATATGCAAAAATGAGACGATTCAATATTATGAAAAGGTTATTCCTTTGTATGATCTGGTTGACCTGCTAGAAGGTAGAGTAGGGGCATTTGCTACAAATAAACCTACTAATATCGAAAAGGTTCTCGATAAAATTTCCATCAATAAAGAAGAACAGAAAAAAAACGATATCTACAACGTCCAAACCAGTGTTGAACAACCTGTTGAGAATAACACAGAAACCATAGCCGATGGTATCGACGAATCAACTGATGCCGTAGATTCAAAAGACACTAAAAAAGAACATACGGAACAAGCACAAAAACAAGATGATAACGAAACACAAAAGCAAACTACCAGTAATGAACCGCGTATGTTTAAAGTTATAATTATTACACATAAACTCGGTACAATCGGGCTTAAAGTCGACGCATTGCTAAGCCCTCAAAAATTTGTTGTGTTCCCATGGGACGACCTGTACATGGTTAAAGGATTGCTTGGAAGCACGATTATCGGCGGCAACACCCTGGGATTGATCTTAAATCCAGCCGATCTTATAGAAATGACTATGGACGAATTAGCTCAGTCTGCAGAAGAAAAAAAGGAAGATAAACCAAAAAAAGCTGTGCAATCTATTGAAATACAAGAAGATGAAGATACTACACCTGAGAAAAGCGATACCTCGCCAAAAGAAGAATCTTCACAACTTTCCGCCGAAGAAACACTGGCAAAAAACAAAGAATTTTTCTTTGAGTTAAAAGGGCTGCTAACTGACGTTAACGACCATATCTTCAAACTGGAAAAAAATCCGAAGAATGAAGATCTGGTGCACTCCATATTCCGGTACCTGCATTCCATCAAAGGCGATATCGTTATGATGGGATACGATAAATTCGCCGCGTTTGTCCATGATGTCGAAACCATTTTGGATCGTATCCGCGAAAAAGAACTGGAAATTTCAGAGGTGATTATCGATATACTTCTCGATACTGTGGACGAATTGACACGCTTTCTGGAAATGATCGGTAACAGCAAAGTTCCCGGTCATGTTTCAGACGCTCTCGTAAAAAGGGTTGATGAATATAAACGCCAGCCTGAAATGGAAGAAGAACTTGATATCACCGGTCAGGATTTCATTCTCCAGCCTTTTGAGGAATTTTCTATTCAAACAAAAAAACGCGCTGGCAAAAATATTTTTCAGGTATACCTGGATTGGAAATCCACCAAACAAACCAATTTCGTGCTGGCATACCTGATACTGCGCAAAATGGCCGAATCATTCGATATTCTGGCAAGTTTCCCGCGTATCAACGAGATAGAAAAGGGAATATGTTCAAACAATATCAAAATTTTCATCGCCAGCGACCATGAACAGAAGATAGTGGAAAATTGTATTACCAGAATTTTGATACCGTACTACGATGTCAACGAATACGAAATTATCCAAACAACGTAAGCGGAGTATTATATATGAAAAAGGCACAGCATGAGCTTTTTGTTTATTTAGGAATAACCGGCACATCAAAACCGGTCAAAGATATGATCCAGTGGATTGAAGAAAAGGGATGGAAAGTTGTCAAAGGCAAAAAGTCAGACGATGTTATCAACGCTCTGGTACAACAGCCGTTCGCTATTGCCATACTTCCTTACGAAACTAAAGACTGCTCGAGTATAAAAAACCTCTATGAAATCAAAATAAAATATCCTGAGCTGTCAGTCATGTATTTTTCTGAAAATGAAATTGACTACGAGCACCTGGTGTATGCCCTCAACGAAGGCGCTGACGGATTTCTAACAGGTAACTTCGATAAAATAAAAACCATGACTGTCCTTGAACGTAAAGTATCATCGCACATGTCACACACAAAATTGGTTAATAAAGCACAGAGTCTGGAACGACAGCTCCATCAGGTAGAACATGAAAATGTAGCCATCAAGACAATGGCGGCCGAAATGGAACAGAAACTCACATCGTTGACACTGGTAGTCAATGACATGCTTACCAGCAGCGAATTATATCTGGGCGCAAAAAAAGTCCTTGTTGTCAGTGACTCGAATTATCAGAAAAACGTTATCAGCAATTCTCTGCGCGAAAAAAATATCCAGCCGGTTATGGCATCTTCAAAGAAAGAAGCTATTGAAGTGGCTAAAACCATGTCGCCTATAGTGGTAGTCAGCGATTACGAACTGGATGACGGTACTGGCAAAGAGCTTGCCTCTGAAATGAAAAGCGATCCGGAGATAAAAAACCCGTACATCATTATATGCAGTGCGGCTACGGAACTGCGCGACGAACTGTTGTCACCGACAAGCCCTGTTGACGATTTTCTATGCAAACAGTCGCTCGACGAACTTATCAGCAGCGTTGTTATTGCCTATTATACCATAAAGCAACGTTCCGCCAACTATTCGAGATAAACGAAGCCCCAACACATTCGGGAAGAATCCATACACAACCTCTGCCGATTAAGGGAGGAATCCCGGTATATCCTGAAACATACTATTTAAAATCGGATTGGATGTCAGTTCGACAGCCGCTGTCTCTATTCCTACCTGATTGAGCAGGTTGATCCCTGTAGGATCGCGATATTGGCGCAGAAAATACACCTTCGAAAAACCATTATTGATAATAAACTTGGCGCATCGCGGACATGGTGAATCGGTGGTAAACATTATTTTATCTCGTTCATGCGACCGGCATTTGGATATGGCGTTTTCCTCGGCATGCAAACACCCACAGTTACCGGGGGCATCCGGATTACTGCATTCATCTGGCAACCCTGCGGCATTACCGTTGTAGCCTACCGACAAAATATTGCTCAAATCAAAATTGGTAACCACACATCCTACCCGCTTGACCTGTCCATCAGCGCCCACCCGCTGGCACGTTGACCGTGCGGACAGGATAATTGCCATGCGCATGTACATTTCTTCCTTGGAAATTCGCTCCTGGCGATCCATAACACCTCCTTCTTGCTGATAGCCCGTTTGTGTCATGTATCCGTTATACTGTAACCACAAAAAAAAGTCACTGCATAAAACTGTTTAAAATAATTTTCTTTTCTAACCCAATAAGATATTTTCTGGGTTAAGGACTATACGAATATTTATATCAAAATCAATGCATGCTAATTTGACAATCAGTGTTTTACATGGTATATTATAGAAAGAAATCAAGTATACAACATAACATTATTTGAGGAACAAAGTACTATGAAGACAAAACATGAACAAACGCCTTTTATTACCACACTTATGCTTTTGCTATCTATTAACTGTTATGCCTACGACCTGAATAATGACGGCTATGACGATATCGTCTTCAGCAACCACTACAGTGGCGGTTACAGCGTTAACTCATATATATACTGGGGCGATGCGACAGCTTCGTTTTCCTCCAAAACAGAATTAGCTACCTACGGCGCATACGGCAATTCTGTTGCCGACCTCAACGGCGACGGGTATCTGGATATTGTTTTCAACAACCATTATAACGGCAGTTCATACAATATTAATTCGTATATATACTGGGGCGACGAAACTGCTTCGTACTCATCCAAAACCGAACTGGCTACTCACGGTACCGCAGGCAGTTCTATCGGTGACCTCAACGGCGACGGGTATCTGGATATTGTTATCAGTAACACCTATAATGGTAGTTCTTACAACATCAACTCGTATATATATTGGGGTGACGAAACTGCTTCGTATTCCACAAAAAGTGATTTAGCAACTCATGGCGCTATTGCAAACTCACTGGCTGATCTTAATTATGATGGGTATATCGATATTGTTGTCAGCAATGTTAATAACGGTAACTCGCAGAATATCAACTCATACATCTACTGGGGTGACGCAACGGCTTCTTATACAGCTAAAACAGAGTTAGCAACCATGTCTGCCTATGACAACTCTGTTGCCGACATCAACGGCGATGGATATCTGGATATTGTTTTCTCCAATAATTATGATACAAGTATATATGCGAATTCAGTCATTTACTGGGGCGACGCATCAGGCCTATTTGCAACAAAAACCGAGTTGCCCACTGAAAGCGCCCTTGCCAATGCCATAGCCGACCTCAATGGCGACGGCTGTATGGATATTATATTCGGTAATTTTCAGGGGATCGGAACGTACAACACCAATTCATTTATTTATTGGGGCGACGAAACCGATCCGTTTTCCACAAAAACAGAACTGGCAACAAAAGGCGCACAGGGTGTTGCCGTATCCGATTTGGATAACGACGGTTACATTGATATAATAATCAGCAATGAATACGACGGTATAGCAGGTACATACAGTACCAACTCATATATCTACTGGGGCGACGCATTGGCATCGTACACAACAAGAAGTGAACTGGCAACACTGGGAGCGATTGGTGTCAGTGCCGGTTCAATGTCCGCTTATGGACAAAACTACACAACACCACAGGAAACCATCCCGGAACCCACATCACTAATCTTACTCACAGTGGGATTTATTGGATTACTTAAACGGTATATAATTTCAAATCGATAGATAAACTACTCTATTCAAAATCTGGGGGTTCTTATGAAAGCAATCAGGTTAACTATCTTATTGTGTACTGTTATTTTTTCGACAACAGCTTGTTTAGCCAGTCCTTCTATTTACGTAACGACTCGTGATACCCAAGGAGGGTTATTCAAAATCAATATAGCGTCCAAACAGGCCGAAAGAGTTGATACATATATGACTGCCCACGATTTCACCTCACTCGCTCAATATGGAAGTAACCAGTTTTTACTTACAAGTTATGATGGAATCAATGAAGTGATGATATTCAATAGCGATGGTTCTTTGGCCGCGGAATATGCCCAGAACTCATACGCGGCGGGTGCCATTGAAAAACCAAATTCTGGCGGGGACATCTATTACGCTCAACATCCTCAGGCTACCATACAACTCCTTGATACTGATACCGGTTCATCAACTTTAGTCAGCAATACCGGATTTGCATATGCATGGCGCATGGCTATACGAAGTAACGGAGAATTATATGCCGCGGAGTGGTGGGGAGGAAAAGTACTGGGAATTGATTCAGGAACACTTATTAATACCAATGGAACAGCATTATACCTCGTATCTGATAATCATAACAATCTCTATAAAAACAACGGGTATAACAGTATCCTGAAAATAGACGGTTCCAACTCGGTTTCCACTTTCTGGACTAACATCAATATTAACCTGTACACTTTAGCATACGATGCTTCAGAAGATATTTTTTATGGGTTAGGTGATGACCTGACAACCGGTTACACAAACCTTTACCTGTTTGATGGTTTGGGTAATTCTTCTCTATACCTTGAGAATATCAGCGGCCTGACAGGTGGATACCATGGGACCAATCCAGCAGGACTTTATTCCAGTATGATTGTCTTGAACGATGGAATCACCACAGCAATCCCCGAACCGACATCGATGATCTTGCTTGCAGTGGGATTTATTGGATTGTTAAAAAAACATATGTGTGCAAAAAGATAAACAAATCGATTCAAAAAAATGGAGGATTTATGAAAGCGATCAAATTTAGCATCTTGCTGTATACATTTATCTCTTTTGCGACAGCATGTTTTGCAAGCCCATCTATTTACATCACTACACGCTGGACTCAGGGCGGGTTGTTTAAACTCAATATGGATACCAGCCAGGCTGAACGGATTGATACTTACTCAGCAGATCACGATTTTACAACCTTAGGGCAATACGGCAGTAATCATTTACTGGCTGCAAGTTATGCAGGAACTAACGCGCTCATGATATTCAACGAAGATGGCTCTTTAGCTACAGAATATGAAACAGTATATAATTCTGTTGGCGCCATTGAAAAACCCAATTCTGATGGAGATATTTACTACGCACAATACACTCAAGCAACGGTACAACTACTCGATATACAAACAGGAACATCAACTACTGTCCGATCGACAGGGTTTGGTTATGCATGGCAAATGGCACTGCGCAGCAATGGAGAGGTTTATGTTGCAGAGTGGTCGGGAACAAGGATGATGGGCATTGATTCAGGTACTACTATCAGTAGTAGTGGGTGGGCACTATTTCTTGAAGCCGATGATTATGGAAACCTCTATAAAAATAACGGCTATAATATAATTCAAAAGATAAATCAAGATAATACAGTTTCTACTTTTTGGAGTGATTCCAATATTGCTCTATACAATCTAGCCTATGACCATGCCGAAGACGTTTTTTATGGGCTTGCGAAAGATAATTCCACCGGTCTTTTAAACCTTTATCAGTTTGACCTTATGGGTAATATGTCGTTATATTTATCTAATATTACAGGACTTACCGGTGGATACAACGGAAATCCACCGCAACTTTATTCTAATATGATTGTTCTAAGCAACGACATCGCCACAGTAATTCCCGAACCGGCATCATTGATCTTGCTGGCTTTGGGCGGTGTGGGTATATTGTGCAGAAAATTTAAATCCCTGAAGTAAAGTCATTTGAAATTTCAGTAACGCCGTTCCCTAAAAGCAGATTATGCTTATTGCAGGAACGGCATTATCATTTATAAACCGGTATTCTATGTAATAATAAAACGATTAATTCTTTTTTACTCTACGAATAACAAGGCCACCCAAGCTCAATAGAACAAGCCCTATGCTCATCGGCTCAGGAATAGCAGCTGCATCATCTCCAGTATACACACCTGCTATACGGAACCCTAACCCCGAATCGCTTTCATCAGTAGGGCTAAGACCGCTTTGAGCAATTGACTGCATATTATATTCCGTAAGATTCCACGCGCCACCACGCACACCACGTGAACTTCCGATTAAAGATTCATTCCATTCTGACACATTACCGCTCTGGTCGTATGTTCCATACGGACTTGCCGATAAAGTATATGCTCCTACCTCTGTGGTGTAATATGGGCTTCCAATTGTATATCCCATATAATAATAGTTAGCTGAATATAGCAAATTTTGATCTGGTGACATGTTTGATGGACGACCATCCATTCCTATTGCATAGTCATAATATATTTCATTAACCGGATCATAATATGCAGCTTTGTACCATTCATTTTCACTCGGCAACCAGTATTGAGCCCCCGCCAGACGGACTATACTTTCAGGATTCGTTTGTTGCAACGACATATCATAGGCTCCATATTCTGTCGTGCTTGCATCCTGCATTCCTACAGGCTGGCCATTGTGCAGCCAGTTTACAAACCGTAATGTATCGTACCAAGAGACATACACCACCGGACGGTTTTCCCAACCTGCGTTTGCACTATACGTATAACTGCCAGAACTACCGGACCTCGTTATTCCTTTATAATATAATGATCCAGCCATAAACACATTGTATAGTCCGTTTGTATCCGTGTCTGCCACTGCATTGAGAAATTCTACATATTGCGCTGTGGTTACCTCGGTTGTCGATATATTGTAATCATATCCTACCGATCCGTAATTTGTAGTATCCGCTGTGTTACCGGCATTACCGATTTCTGCCCAGTCAAAGGTTACCGCTATGGAACTAGATGCATTGAATAATAATACGAACAGGCCAATACCTATGTTCTTAAGTTGTTTATTCATTGATTTTGTTCTCCTGAGTAATTTAGTTTTTATCTCTATGTCAATAGTTTATCACATATTTTGCGTTTTGCAAACCATTCGATAACTTTATTTTTATAAGACATTTGCGACAGGAGAATCACTCTTCATAATGGACATATGGATACCTTGCAGGAGCTAAAATTCTATCCTTGCAAAATCACCATTTTTGTTATACCGTAATGAGCATATTTTATGAAAAACGCAATAATAAAATTATGTCGCAAAGAGAGGTTTTGTATGAATACTGATACCACACTTGATAGCCAGTCCGATCAGGCTATGCTTGATGATCTGGTTCAAAAAATCCGTACCAATCTGAAAAACGGAGAGGAACAATTTGAAGGGTTGAGCGAATCGGATATCGATATGCTTAAATCACGTTATGCCCATTTTGATGATTCTACGACCAATGGGTTTGTCGACAAATCAACTTTTTGCATAGATACAGTCAACCTGCCCAAAGGGTGGTATCACTATATGATGAATCTCAGCCAGGTTTTACGTCCGGTAGTGGTATCTATCGCGGCACAGGACGGTGCAGGTTGCCTGTCGCAGGATTCCGTTCTGTTCGGGCCGATTACAAAACTGGCGGGTAACGAAAATTATATGCACGTTGCTCAGGTCTACCGCAACACACGTAACGTATGGATCAAAACTTCTGAAGGATCGGTGTTCCCTCTCAATCCGCAACAAAACATGTTCGACGCGTCAGGAGTCAACCAGTCCGATACCTACGACGACTATTCATGCGAGCAAAAACCCGGCTCAATGACCATCCGTTCTAAACGAAACGGTATCGAAGGTACATTGCAGATGTTTGTTCCGTACCAACTACCCGGTGAAATATGGGCTGTGACTGTACGCAACGCCGGTAACGCAGATCAAAAATTTTCGCTCTATCCTGAAATCAATTTCGGGCTTGATAGCCATCCAAGCCACTACTTTGTGGGTATGGCTGTAAGCGAAGTCGACTACGACGCGAAAAATTCGGCGATCATCGCTAAAAACCTCGATATTAAAAATTCGTTCCCACGATGGGGAGCTTTTATAGCAAGCGATAAACCAACGGCATTCGATTCCAACGCCGATACGTATTACGGATTCGGCGCACAAATTCCGTATCCCACGTCATTATTCAAAGATAAACTGGCGAATAACGAAGCGAAACAGCCGCTTAAAGGTATGATCGGCGCGTTCCAGTACGATATCTCTCTAAAGACCGGCGAAGAAAAAACATTCTATTTTGCCGTAGCGGCTATTGATCCGGCTGGCGATGTACCCGCTCAAGTATCATCATTCAAAAAAATACTCAAAGCTGACGCTGTAAAAAAAGAACTGCAACGCGTAACCGATGCGTGGCAACAGATTTTTGATTCCTTTTTGATAAAAACACCAAGCGATGAACTCGACCGCACATTTAATATATGGGGCAAACACCAGAGTATCATCTGCTCGCGTTTCAACAGCCCCTACGATATTGGCACACGCGATATGTTCCAGTATCTTCTGGCAAACTGTTTGTTTGAACCGCAGTATGTGAAACTGATGATCCCGTATCTGGTCAATTATCAGTACCGTGACGGACGTGTACCTCGTCAGATATCAAAATTTTCTACAATGCACGATTTACGAAATTTCATGGATTGCCAGTTGTGGCTGCCTGATCTGATAGTGTTGTACCTTAATGAAACAGGAGACTTTTCGATTCTCGATGAAGAAGTCGGATTTCTCCTTGATGATAACGTCACTCTCAGTGATGAGTACAAAGCATCGGTGTACGAACATACCCTGCTTACCGTTAAGAGCGCGTACGACAACAATATCGGGCCACACGGTTTATGCCGTCTCGGTTTTGGCGGCTGGAACGATGCCCTCGACGGGTTACGCGGAGATAATAGCGAAAGCGTTTGGTTATCACAGTTGCTTGCGTACGCGGCAAAGAAAATGCTTCAACTTGCGGAACATAAAAATGATGGTAAAACTATAGATTATCTCAATAACCTGATACAAAAAATATCAAAAGCTATTAATGATTCCGGTTGGGATAAGGAAAATTATTATATATTCGGTTATGATAATGACGGCAACCCGGTCGGATCATCGGTCAATGATGAAGGACGCAAACACCTGAACGAAAACTCCTGGGCGTTGCTCAGCGGCGTGGCGACTGATGAGCGGATCAAAGCGGTTATCAAGGCTATGGAAAGCCTCAATACTCCGTTTGGACCGCGCCTGCTTGATCCATATACAAAAAAGAGCGCAACGCAGGTGGGCAGGATCGCCGATCAGGCACAAGGCCATTTTGAAAACGGATCTGTATACCAGCACGGAGCATTGTTCTACGCAACCGCTCTACTGCAAGCCGGATACCTTGACGACGCATGGCATATTTTCCGCCAGCTTACCAACGAGAACCGTATCCCGGATATCACAACTAATCCGCCGACGTATCATAGCAACTATACCGCTATACCGGACAACAACGATTACGGCAAAGAGCCTTACTACCCGTTTACCGGATCGCATGCGTGGCGCATGATGTTTGTATATCAGATGATGGGTATCGAACCTCAGTTTGACCGTCTGCTCATCGCCCCGAAACTTCCGTCGGTATGGAAACACATGGCGCAGGATGGAAAACTGGTGGCGAAAATCAGCAAAAAATCACATCATATCGAACACGCCAATGTGACGTATCAATGCGAAATATACCGTGATGATTCCACTCCGGACGATGCTATGCGCGTACTGGTCAACGGATCACCGATCGAACTTGTCGACGGGGTTGCGGCTATACCGTATACCCATGAGGCGTTTAAGAAAGCTGGCAGCGGTGCGTGTACAATCGACATCAAAGTGTATATGTAAACCATGAATATTACTTACCTGATAAATACACTGAGCGAAGGTAAAGGGATACCCAACAGGGTAGCCGCTCTGGGAGAACATCTGGATGCGTTGGGCGAACAGGTGTCTATGGTGACGTTCGATCTGGCAGGACGTGAACTGCCCGAATCGATTGCGGTGCGTGAACCCAGGTTGATCGGATCGCAAAAATTACCGTTCAGGCTGGTATCTTCCAAAAACAATTTTTTTAATAGCGTGGCGTGCCGTTCAATATCTCGTGAATTGCAGAAAACCAAACCGGATGTCGTGTGTGTCGATTACACTCCCCTTGACCGTTACGCTAACCGTTTGAAGAACAAACTCGGATACAAAGTTTTGTATACATATCACGGTACAGCCGATCCGGCAATGTACGAAGGGGCGCAACGCCAGCAACGCATTGACGCGCGCACGGCGATCCATCGCGAAGCATCCAAAGCCGATATGGTCATGGCGGTAAGCGAGCATACCAAACGGGAACTTGCCGAGGCGGGCATCGATTCTATGGTCATGCCAAACGGTGTTGACATGGATTTTTTCAATCCGAATAAAGTGCTGCCGAATTTTCAGAAGACACACCCGGTGATTGTTTATGTCGGGCGATATACCGAGCATAAAGGGGTACTCAATATGCTCAAGGCATTTGTCGCGGTATTACGAAAAACCCCTGATGCCGTGCTCTATATGTTCGCCCGTCACGAAAGCAAGGCGTATGTGAGCAAAATACAAGCGTTTATCAAAGAAGCCGGTATTGAAAAATCTGTGTGTATGTTCCGAGATATCTATGGAGAAGTTTTGCCCTATATATATACCATGGGTGATATTTTTGTATCGGGCGCGCTCGACGAAACGTTCGGAATGACGTTCGTCGAAGCGGCAGCATGCGGTACGCCGTGTGTGGCGTTTGCCTCAAAAAGTATCCCTGAGGTGGTAGAACACGAACACACCGGACTACTCAGCGAACCGGGCGATATCAACGGTATGGCTGACAATATGATCCGTCTGCTCGGTGATAACGATCTGCGAAAAAAATACGGAAAAAATTCCGTGAAATTCGCCAAACGCTACGACTGGAAAACCATCGCGACAAAACTACAGGAAGTTCTCAAGCAAACTATCCAAGATTAATAGTATCCTATTCTCTACTGCTTAACCTTTTGTTGAAATACTTTCTCTCTTTAGATGTCATTCTCGCGAAAGCGGGAATCCATCTTGTTCCAACATGTTTTGAGGGTGGATTCCCGCTTTCGCGAGAATGACGTGACGGGGAGGGAACAGCATTTCAATATTGCTGTTTACAATATTTTGCTATTTATATAAGTTTGTCCTATACTATTCCCTAACTACTGCATATTTACAATTCAACGTAAGGATAGTTATGAACAAAATACTTTGTTTTCTTATTATCGTATTTCTGGGTGCTATTTTTGTGGATAGCGCAGATTGCAAACAGTATCCATCGCCTATGGAACAAGTCAGACAGAAAAAGAAAGCCGATGGCAAATATGAGTTTTATATGTCTGATCAAGAAGCCGAAGAATTTTTTAATAAACTTCCTGAACTCAAAATAGGTGAACACTATGAACAACAGGATATCGTCGACCTGTTTGGTATTCCTTACACAAGCTATGAAATATACGGTACTATTTTTTTTATAAAATACACCAAGCGATATGAAATTACATATTATATACGTAAATATCCGGGTATTGCACGTCCTGATTTAGACATTTGGGTAACACTTTATTTCGATAAGAAAAAATGTCTTTACTCGATAGTATCAAATGTATATGGTGTCTCACGAGGAGGATTTGCTGACCAAATAGATGCCGCTATGGAAAGATTTGAAAAGGGGAAAGCTGTAAATGCTCAGTAATTCGTGCGAGGAAAAAGGGGAAAACGCCTTTTTTTATTAACATAACAGGCTCATTTCCTTAATTCCTCTCAGACGTTATGCTTTCCTGATAATATTCCAGTATACTTTTCTATATACTGTGCGATAACAACATCTTTAGCGAAATGTTCTTTAACCCATGCAAGAGCGTTTTTCTGTTTATCCGCCATATATGTCTGATCGGTCATATATCGTTTGAGGATATTGACAACCGCATCCTGATCGGTCATATCAATGCTATCACCGCCTGAGCCGATAACCCATTGCTGGACAGGATGATTACTGCCAACAGCCGGGACGCCGCATGCCATGGCTTCAAGAAACACAATCCCGAGCATTTCCATCAAAGATGTCAGCATGAACAGGTCTGACGCGGCATAGAGTCCGGGCATATTTTCGCGGGGTAAATTGACGTAAAATCGCACTGAATCGCCAAGCATTTTTTTGCCGTACTCGATAACATCATCCGTGTCATCTTCCCTGCCACCGACGACAACGAAAAGAAGAGGCACGTCGATTGTCGCTTTCAGTTTGGCTATGCAGTCGATGGCAAAATCGATTCGTTTATGATGTCGTTTTATTGCCGCTGCCTGCAGGATTATAAAGGCATCCTGAGGAAGATCGAACAACTCACGCATCTTATTTTTACTACGTGGTTTGAACATACGGGTATCAATAAAATTCGGAGCGCAGAACCATGTGTCTTTCGCTATACCTGCTTCACGTACCTGATCAAGATGAAACGGGGCGATTTGTTGCAGATATTTTATTTTTGCAAGCAGGGTATTGTCTTCTTCCGTACCGTGAGCAAGTATGACTTCTGCTTTGATCAGTCCAAACCGTTTAAATCGTTGCAGGAGGATTGCCAACTGCGGATCTTGAGTATGAACGATATCGAATCCTTTACGCAGATGCCGTATGACATTGAGAGCAAATGTAAATTGCTCCACATGATACGGTAACCCCATATAATACCGCCAGCCGGATAAATACGAGAAAAATTTGATAAGACGATGGGTTTTCGGCAAATCACGCTGATAACACGACACCACAACCTCATAGGGATGTTCCGGTTTACCTCCCCCTTTGAAGAGAGTGACGTCTATCCCTTTCTGATAGAGGGTAGCGGCAGTATCGTCAGCCCATGCCTCGACGCCGCGGTAAATGTGTCCTAATCCGGTAGAAGCTATAGCTATTTTCATGGTATCTTTACTGTGTATCGTTAAGACGCTGCTGCATTGCGCCTTTGTAAAAATGAATCTTGCAATAATGCCAGCATGCACGGCTGATATCGCGTTTGATGTATGACAGCATCATCATGAGGGAATGATACAGCATGTGGCGTACAGAATAAAGAATATATCGAACTTTGCTGCCTTTAACCATTTCTTTGTACATGATATAATCCGATGCCCCGACATCGCGATACGTTGCTGCAAAACTAGTTAACGTTACCCGTTTCGGAGGAATCAAATGATGAACCAGTGCACCGGGCCAGAACAGTTGTTTCTGACCTTTTGCAATGATGCGCTCGGAATATTCCTGATCCTCCATAGTCCCTGATCGTGCCGGACCAAGCCGTTCGTCAAACAGTCCGAACTGACGGAACATATCTGCCTTGATTGCCATATTGGCACCGGTTAACCCCATTTCGAACGGAAAAATCGGTTCGCCGAAATCCATCTGGGCAAGATCGAGCCTGAACCGCTCGTCAAGCCATGAGGGTACCGCAGCGGGATCGTCAAATTCCAGAATTACCCGTCCCTGAACTGCCGCGCAATCGTATTTTTTAAACGCGTTGTCATACTCTATAAGCAAATTTATATCAACGCGGACATCATCGTCTAGAAAAATATATATTTCACCACAAGCCGCTTTAATACCCTGATTCTGCGCCGCGACTTTACCGGGGATGGTATAGGGAACATATTTTATCTGAAAAGCGGGGTTGTCTTTGGCAATATTTTTTACTGCCTGCTCGTGTTTCTTATCGGTGGTGTTATCGAGAAAAACGATTTCATAATCGATACCGCCGGTCGTCTTAAGCGCCAGACAATCGGTTAGGGTGGTTATGGCGGTTTGTTTGTATCCTGCTATGATAATGGAAAAACGCATAGATCAGCCCTGCATGCTTTTGATTTGTTCTTCGCTTAACGGCAATATAATATAGTTAACTGGAATATGATGGTCGCGAGCCGAACGAATTTCACCGTAGAACGATGCCGCCTGCTGAATCAGTTCCAGAAAAGTGTCGGTAAACTGTTGCCGTGCCTCTTTTTTGAATATGGAAAGAATCAGATATTTTGCTATATTGACAAGATTCATCAGAATACCATTACGGAAACGCCACCACAACGGTTTGATGTATCCAAATTTCGGTAGCAAGACCGCTTCCGGCGGTGGATATTTGCTCAACAGGTACAACCCGAAATATCCGTATCGGCGAAACTGTTTCCAGACATCTTTAAGCGTTGCTCGATGCTTATGATAAATGATCGCTTCTTCGACATATCGTATTTTATAATCGGTTTGAGCCTGTAACCTGAAACACATTTCGCAATCGCTGCCGGAAGGCTGGGAATCGTCGAACGCGCCTATCTGGTCAAATACTGATTTGCGGTAGATAGCGTTTGCGGTCACCACAAAAGCAATTTTATCTTTCATGCGCTGCGGCGTCAAAAATTCTTCCTGACTGAGAATATTTTTGCGTGCCTGAAACTCTTCAATATAATTCTCGGGGGTATGAGCCAGAATTTTTCCGCCGACTACCATAACATTAGGATCCTCAAACGGTTTTATCCCCTCTTTGATCCAATCAGGATGGGCTATGCAGTCGCTATCGGTAAAAGCAATGATTTCTCCCTTAGCATGACGGATACCCTTGTTGCGAGCAGCATAGGACGACTGAACTTCATCTTCAAGTAAATAGGTGACCGGATATTTTTTTATAATTTCCGCTGTGTCATCGGTCGAATTGTTATCGACCATAATGATTTCCAGCTTGTCTTTCGGATAATCGATAGCAAGCAGGCTATCCAGACACAGGTGCAACGTGCGTTGCGCATTGTAAACCGGTACGATAATAGTTACGTTTTTTGTGGTCATATCGTCAATCTGTAGGGTTACGTTTCGTTAATTCCGCTTCTTTTTAGATTTCACATACGGTTTGTAATCTTCTTTTGATAAATCAACGGTCTTTTTCTCTAATGCCTTCATGATAATCTCTTTATTTTTCATCAAAGACTGTAGTTCTCCATACAAAAAAACACCGTGTTTCAATGCATTGAGATATGTATCTATAAGCGTTATTTTTTTCTCTTCCCGAAACGAAAACAAATATCCGAATAAAGCTGACGTAATCGTACTGACCTTTTTCCACAAATTAATACGCCAGAAAAACACTTTGTACGGGCCAAAACGATAGGTTTCCTCAGCAAGGTGTTTTGCGTCGTCTTTTTCAAAATCATAATCATATAACAGTTGCACTAAAATGGAATGATGACCGTAACGCCGTGTTTTACGCATAAGTTGACGTAGCGTTGTACAGTTTATATGATAAATTTTCGCGTCCTTACAAAAAACAAAACGATAATCGGTTTGTTTTTGAACGCGCAAGGCGAATTCAAAATCACCGCCGCTATACAGTTCCTGCTGAAATGGACCGACAGCATCGAAAACATCACGACGGTAAAAAGCATTTGCAGTTGTACACACAGCATTTCGATTCTTGATTTTATCATCGGACATATTTGATTCATTATCATGGGCAAATACCCTACCCTGATATTTGGCTATCCATGTTTGCGGTTTGTACGGCAACACTTTACCGCCAAGAGCACCTATGGTTTTATCCGCAAATATTTCAGACGGTTCCTGAAGCCAATCTTTATCAACTACGCAATCACTGTCGGTAAAGACCAACACATCCCCTTTGGCATTGGCGATACCTCTATTACGTGACGCATAAGATGTTTGAAATTTGTCTTCCAGCAGATACGTAACCGGATATTTTTTTATAATTTCTGCTGTTTTATCGGTGGAATTGTTGTCGACCATAAGAATTTCGTACCGATCTTTAGGGTAATTCAGCGCTAACAGGCTTTCTATACAAACTGATATCATATCCTGAGCATTATACACCGGCACAATGATGCTAAAAAATGGTATAGACATAAGATACCTTCTTCACTTTCAATAATATATTAATACCCATAACTCACTCATCAGCAAATGGTGAAGATCCAGTTCCAAACAAAATTCCTAACTCAAAAGAAACTGCTTGAAGCAATTTAACTGACTCACTCTTATCCCTGACACGCAACATAATGTATGGTACTTTTAACGCCCATGGGATAAACTTCATCCACGCATTAAAATTCTCACGGGAAAAAAAACACCGGTTTATAATTGTCGCCCGGGCTTTTCCACATCGATATTGTCTTTTGAGACGCCAACATAAACGGGCGTTCCGTCGGGGGGTATAGTGGTATACTTTTATAGCCGGATCATACCAGAAATAGGGTTCTTTTGGGTAAATGATCTGACACAAATGACCACCTTCTCCCATGAGATAGTTCGACCCTACTTTGCCGAACTGTGAAGAAAATCCCCCGTATTTATCTATCACTTCCTTTTGAAATGAAATATTCGATTCGGAAAATCCGAATGGAGCTCTAATGCCTTCTAGAAACCCCTTTTTTTGTCCCCATGTTCGTATCTCAAGGTCATCAGTAAACCACGAAGGCATCTTCTCATTATAATAAGGATGTATCTCGCCGCCAACAACAACTGGTTTCGGGGTTACAGTCTCAAACGCATCTACAACTCGTTCCAACCAGTCAGGAGTTGCCTTGGCGTCATCATCTATAAATGCGACATATTTACCCGATGCCTCTCGCCATCCTCTATTTCTAGCCTGGCTTGCTCCTTGTGATAATTCTGATAACAATTTGACGTTGGGATATTTTTCAGCAAACTGACCAACCATATCAACAGTATTGTCCGTCGAATTATTATCAACGACAATAATTTCATAACATGAGCTATCAAGCGTCTGATCGACCAAAGACTCCAAGCATGCCTGCAAGAGCGCCGCTCTATTATAGGTGCATATTATAGCTGAGATAATTTGAGTATTCATAGTAATATTTTTTGCTTTGCTAGAGACGACTTATTATCGCACTAAAGTTTTTCCAAAGGTTGATATTTGTTAAGTTTTCTTATTCTCTGAGCAGTGCCCATCTGTAGAGTTCTTGATGAACGAGAGTGTGATGATGGAAGCTCGTTATATACATATGTCACTGTCGATAAATGTTTAGAGTGATGCCCTGCCATCTCAAACATTGGAAGGTAATGAGCATTATCCCACGCAGATTCCCAATAGTCTCCTGTTTGAGGATCAATCAAGTCATTTTCTTTTACATGAGCAAATAATTCAGCTTTAAAGGTATGCAAAGCCGATGCAACCCATTTTATATCACGAAATGCATTTTTAGCTATAATTTCATCAGGAATCTTATGAAAAAATTGCGGAATACTTCCATCTTTATACATTACCGTGTTATATGTCATCCATACGTTAGAGTTACAGTATACTTTATTCAAAAAAGACAAGATATTATTATTCGGAAACCAGTCATCACCATTGAGTTCGACTACGATTGATCCGGGAGAAGCCATTCTAAAACCACGAGTATTATTGCAACATCCGCCAACTCGTTTACTATTAGATATATATTTCACCTTATGGTCAGGATGATCGAGTAACCATTGTCTTACCAATTCATCTGAATTATCCGTTGAGACATCGTTTATCAAAATATGTTCGTAATTCCTGTATCTCTGATTATAAACAGAGTCTAAATTCTCGATTACATACGTGCCCGCATTATAGAATGTTGAAACAATACAAAAATGATTTTTTTTATGCTCTATCAAGAAAAAACAATGCGCCTCCAAATGCTCAGAAGCAAGCTCAAAGAATCGTTTCATGTTCTCTATAAATGCCTTCAACCTTATGATGGGACGAAGTTTCAGCATTAGCTCACGTAATATCTCTTTCATGCTACGGATACCTAAACTAAATTATTATGTATTGGAATATATTCGCCATTGGTATATAAATATACCTTTTAAATAAATTGAATTATAACTTACGTAAATGTAAGACTTAATCATTTCAATCAAGAGATAATTCTCTTAAAAACAATCTTATTATCATTTGAGATTCTTTATTCTACAATATATTCACTCTTTAGAAAATAAAACGTAGATTATAAGAATCATTCTTATTGCACAAAAGCACTATTTTTTCTTCAATTTCTTTTTATATTTTGGGCATTCATACCAGATAAAATTACGAACGTAATATATACTATAATAGAAAAATAAATATGGTCTCATTATCAACTTATACAAGAATATCCCATGAAAAGATTTTTGTAGCCTAAATGCCTGATGGCTCTTAATACGAATCGTCTGACGCATAATCTGTATCAATTTGAAAAAGAAACCACATTCGTTAGTAGGTTCAACCCGTTTTTTGGGAACCCATTGTCCTTTTTTAATTGCCCTAAATAACCGGTATGCTAATCCTTCCCTTCTGTGTCGTAAAGCGGCCGTTTGGGCCTTGATTGCATCCTGTTGCGACAACGGTTTCAGAGACAGTTCTCCATCCTCTATTCCCTTTTGCAATAACTGCAATAATGAAGTGTCACGGCATATCAGCATACAGGTACCTTGCGGATCTTCTGTATATGGCGACAACCACGCATCACCCACAGCAAGATCAGCAGTTTCACCATAAACATCGTCACAAAAATCACACGCATTCAGTTTAAAGGTCCCAAGACCCCAATCTGTTGCAAAAACATCTTTCATAGGTTTCTTTAAAGGACTGCCTGTTATCGGGTACACCATACAATCATAATCACTTGAGCGTTTGTATAAATTTTTACTCCGAAACTCAATAAAATCAAGGTTTTCTTCATCTACTCCGCACGCACGGCTTAAAAAATGCGCATAACGCTTGCTCTTCAAATGCCCACATATTAGCGAGATACAAAATCGCATCCGATTTCTTAATTTCTCGTTATCCCTGATGGCCAGTTTTAATCCTTTTATGAAGCAAGGAAGCCCTACAACCAGATACTGTTTGTCATTCTCAATCATGTGCTTTATGACTGCAGAAAGCTCCACAGGGTAATAACTCGACTTTGCAATACTGTACATTTTGCTGTGATCGGTTATTTCAGAGTATGCTAGAAGCTTATCGTCGTCCGAAGACCGATCAACACAAATCACCGCGTCAACCAATTGCATAGATAAAAGTTTAGCACTAATCCAACGGATTAAACCGCCCGATGTAGCCGATGATCGTAACTGACCGGAAGTAACATATCCTGCAAATAATGCTAAATAATACCCCATTTCTGAGCAGTAGAGGATATCTTTCTGTTTGCTGTAATCCCTTTGAGCAATAGTATCTTCGTTTTCTGGTTGATCCCAAAAAGGACATGCCCTCAGACATAGATTACAATCTTGCCTGCAAATTGTATCATTCTCTATCGGAATATATTCGCCATATTCATTTTCTATTATATTTAATTTGTCAACAGGACAAACAGCAACACAAATTCCACATCCCACGCAAAGACTATTCTTCACAATTGCAGAACATACAGTAAGAGACTCTTTTTGTCTGGTCCGCTTGTTATGTTTATCCATAATGATATTCTTTCTAAATTTCAATACCAACCTGTGACAACCAGTTTTCGTTTTTATAGCATAACTGTTTTAACGGCTGATACTGTAATGTCTTTTTAATGCGTTCACGGCATTCGCTCTCATAACTTAACCGTCGAACACATTCGGATGTGTCGTTTATATTATAAACATAGGTGATGCGATGAATCTTTTTAGAATGGAAACCAGCCAGTTCGAGCATAGCAAGATAATTAGCTTGATCCCAAGCGCTTGTCCATGGCTGTTTGGTTAATGGGTCAATCATAGTTTCTTTATCAACATGTGTGTACAGCTCCGACCTGAATGTTCTTAAATGGTGAATCCAGCTACCTTCCCTAAAATTATTCGTTTTTATGCTATTAGTTATAGGCTTGAGATATAACACCTTATTGTTGGGATGTTTCATTGTTCCATACGTCAACCATACACGGGGATTATTATAGACACGATTCAGGAATGATAACGTATTTTTGTCGGGTAGCCAGTCATCCCCATTGACCTCGAGTACAATGGACCCCTGTTTCGCTTTTAAAAAACCGAAAGCTGTATTGATACAGCCACCAACATTTTTTTCCCTTAATATGTACTCTACGTTATGATCCGGGTGTTCTTTGAGCCATTGTCTGACAACTCGGTCAGTATTATCGGTTGATGCATCGTTAATCAGGATATGTTTGTAACGAGTTTTATCGTAGTTTTGTGCATACACAGATTGCAAACATTTGGAGATTAATTCTTCTGTGTTCCATGTGCAAGAAACGACAACAAAAAAATTTTTCTTTCTGTAAAACAAATAGTAAAAAAAAGATTCGATATATTCAAATATCAGGTATAATGGATGGAAAAAATTGTATACTCTTTTGTCACTAAAAAAAGCTGTTACGCGAGTCCGCAAGAGAGTTTTCCTTTTTATATAAATAAATAAACTTTTTATCATAAATATATTCTCTTTTGAAAATAACTTAGGCATCTACTATGGTTTTTAAAATCTCAAAATTTAGCAAAGATTTTTCCTGAACTTCAGGAATAACATCAGTAAGTACTTTAATAATATTCTCTCTATGCAAAATAACTTCATCAAATAACTTCATTAATGTTTCCGGTTTTAGTTCTTCTATATCATAGACATATTTTGTATGCTTAAACAACATCTGGTTTAGACCCCAAGCCTTTTCACTATAAGCCAAAGATATTGTCGGTACCATAGAAGATAGCGAAGCTATGGTTGAATGCATCCTTGCCCCTAAAAAAATGTAACATTTAGAAATTAAATCTTTTATCTCGAGTGATGAAATATCTTTTTCATGAAAAATAATCTCTTTTTTGATTGAAGAATCCACGGTATTTAAAAGATCCAATCCCATTTTATAATCATTATTGATGTCAAGTGAATCCTGATTGACATGAGCTATCAACAAAACTTTATAACCCCGCCTAATAATTTCTGAAATAACATTACTATAAAAATGGAGAAGTCCTTGATATTTTAGTCTATTTGTCTTGACCAGACTGGCACTTAAACCAACCCCCACTGTTTTGTCATATTTTAATTCGATACCTAAACTTTGCTTTTTTAATAAAAATGCAGGATCTGCTACAAGAAATGTGTTTTTAGTAAGACTTGGCGCTTTTTTCCGTAAATACATAAAAGAACATTCATCACGCAATGTTATAGCTGATACACCCTTGAAAACCTGAAACATTTTTTTTTCGAGACTTAAATCTTTATATGGCCCTAATGTAGCGGCAAGAATTATTACTTTTTTCTTAAAAACTCCTGCTATTCGTAAAAATCTCGCTAATTTATAGGTACTACTATAGGTTCCACATATTGTATCACCACCACTTGATATGACTACATCGGCCTCATGAAAATCTTCTAATTCCCGTAACAAATACTTATTTTTTATGCCTGTAAAATAATATAACAGTATCCCAAGAATAGCCTTTTTCCCTAATTTGGCAGTATAATTAAAATTTTTGAAACAAATTTTTGTTGACGCTAACGAACTCTTCCTATCATATTCTGGAGTGGGTGTGAATATACAATAGCTACTCCCTGGATATAGTTTTTCTATTTCCTGAACTATGACATAACTCAATGCATGACACCCTTTATTGAAACTACCGCTGTTATGCACTATTAAAAACTTCATAAATACCTCACAAGAAATGTATATTTCTTAAAAAATCACTTTATTTGCAGTGGTGGGTCTATCCAGCAGTACGGCGATATTTTCCCCCTAGATTCTATCACCGTTTTTGAATTCACCTCAAAATAGCCGTAATGACCATTACTATAAGGTAGCGTAAACGTTTCATCATAAATATGAAAAACCAGTAAATACCTCCCGGTTGTCAGCATAACAGGATCAAATGTCAAATAAATCTCTTGTTCACCTTTTTCCAAATGAGCATTTTTATGGGTACCCAAACATGTTACCCCTTGATCGTCGCGAAAATAAACCCTTAAAATGACTTGTCGATCAACATTACTTTTTACTTCTACCTTCAAAAATACTTTTTCATTGGAAAAAAAACTTGTCTGCGGAGTATTATCTTTATCCAATAAATATATGGCCTGCACATCAACATCATGTGTCCCGTATTCAGGTAAATGCTTGATAAGCTTCAATGATCCTTTCATTAAAGAACTGTTAGAACTTAAACTATATGCCTGTTCTTCAACATCTTGTCCCAGCAACTGTTGTTTTTCGTAATATGAAATAGCAACGGTGGAATTTCCTGAATAAACATTTTTGCCCTTATTGAAAAATATCGCATCCGTACAGATTCCTTCTATGGTGGCCATATTATGGCTTACTAAAATGAACGTTGTCCCCTGCTTCTGCAAACCGAGCAAGTGATCCAGACATTTACGGCGGAATTTTGCGTCACCTACTGCCAAAACCTCATCCACTATCAAAATATCAGGATTACAGTGTGCTGCGATCGCAAACCCCAATCGAACATACATACCGCTCGAATAATTTTTAACCGGCATATCGATAAATTCTTCGATCCCAGAAAAATCGATAATCGAATCTAGCTTCTTGTCCAACTCCTTTTTCTTCAACCCCAAAATAGATCCGTTGATATATATATTCTCACGGCCGGTCAGCATGGGATGAAATCCCGCTCCAACTTCTATCAATGCACCCACCCTGCCGTGCATCTCTATATGCCCCTTATCCGGCATATAAATACCGTTGAGCATCTTGAGCATGGTCGATTTACCCGCTCCATTCGCTCCAATCAATCCGACGGCTTCACCTTTTTTTACCTCAAAACTGACATCGTTGACAGCAAAAAATTCTCCTTTGCGTAACTGATCTGTCTTGAGATTGACGCCGAAAAAACTTGCGGCTATATCTAACGCCCCATACATCATGACATACCGCATACGCGTGGCAAATTTTTTCGATACGTTTTCTACACGAATAGCTATATCAGACATACCTAAATTCTCTCCGCAATTTTTGTTTGTGCAATAAAAAACAAATGCCATCCCAATGAAAACACCACAATTCCAAGCCCTGCGCTCCAAAGGTAACCGACCGTCAAATCCGACGTCCCTTTTAGGATAAGATCACGGGGTAGATTGATAAGATAATTCAACGGATTGATCATAGATATCTTCGCCAGCCAGCTCGTTCCCTCAATCGGATACAACACCGGGGTCAGCAACATAAACCCCATACTGGCAAAACTCAGCAAATTCGATATATCACGCATAATACCTGATATCAAACCCAGAAAAAAACCAATTCCAAGGGTCAACAAAAACAATGGTATTATCGCCAGCAATCCGAAAAACAATCCTGTTGGATGAGGGGTTTCTCTATAGATACAAAAAATTATGGTTACCAGAATCGACCGTATAATAAAATCGATAATCGCGCTTAACGATGCGGCGAACACAATTGATGTCCGAGGAAAATTTATTTTCTTTAACATATTTGCCGCTGTTACAACTGATTGTGTACACGCCAGTATACCGCCATTGAACAAGTTGAAAATTGTCAACCCGATTAGCGCGTAAATAATGTACGGAACATCAATCCCTTCAACTTTTAAAATCCCCGCGCTGTTCATCCCTACAAAAATACCTACGGTAATTACCGGGATTAACAACGCCCATAAAATACCCAAAGCCGCCTGACGGTATCGCGAACTGAAATCACGCACAAAAAATCGCCATATCAATTCGCGCCCTACAAATAATTCCCGAAACATAAGACGTATATTCATAAATGGGCCGCTCATACCCATTACCCTAGGCCCTAACGGAGTATAAGAAAACGAGAGCGATGTTTCATTCGATTTTGGTTTCATAAAAATTCCCCTGGATAATTAGATATATATATGTTGTAGCACGATTAACATCGACATACCACACCAAACAAATTAGCAAAAAAACATTTTACTAAGACATCTCCAACCAAACAACGGTTCACTTTACATAGAGTCTGTTTTCCCCTCACGGCAATTCATGCCCCGCATAGAAAAAAATAGACTCAACTCTCTTTGCATCATAGTACAAGAAAAAATTGTGTAAAAAATATCTTTTTACCGCTACAATATTCTCCACGATAACCATACTAGAATTTATATCTACAGTCAATTGCTAACACAAAGGACACCTATGACCAAGCCTGTTTTGTCTGTTGTTATCTGCACATATAACCGAGCGGATTTATTGCCCATGCTCTGGAATCTATGACCGTCCAGTCAATCGATCAATCTCAGCTCGAAGTGATTATCGTGGACAATAACTCTACAGACAACTCAGCCGATATTGCCAGCTCATTCTGTGAAAAAAATTCCCATTTCAAATTAATCCACGAAACTGCTCAAGGGCTCAGCAACGCACGAAACCGGGGATGGAAAGACGCTCGAGGTGATTACGTCGCGTTCCTCGACGACGACGCTCGCGCCGATGAATCTTGGTGTGAACGTATCGTCAACGCCTTCACCACAGTCAAACCTCAACCGGTTGCCGTTGGCGGACAGATCCATCCTCACTTTCAATCACCGCCACCGGAATGGTATATGGATTCATTCGAAGTAAGATCGTGGGGCGACGAACCGCATTTTCTCGATTCACCGTCTGCCCAATACGGATTTTCAGGTTCCAATATGGCGTTCCTAAAAAAATTTCTGGAAAAATTTAACGGATTTTCACCGCAACTGGGTATCACAGGCACAACCATGCGTATGGGCGAGGAATCCGATCTGTTCTCACGTATCTACAAAGAACATCCTTATTTCTGGTACGATCCGAATATACTGGTTTACCACTGGACACCCGACCGTAATTTTTCTATCGCTTACCGCTTCAAACGCCTGTATCAAAATGGAGTTTTTATGGCATACGCTCAACGCAGATCAGTTTTTTCACAAAAATACCTGAGCATGTTCTTCTATCTGATCGGCCAGCTGATCCTTTTCCCGATCCGCATGATCCGTCATCGCGACAAAAAAACCTTTGTCATTCTCATTCACAAAATAGCGCGCTCACTCGGATACCTCACGGCACGACACACAAAATAAACAAGCCAACTCAAAACTATTTGTAAACGAGCATTATATAGTTTCCATCTTAACATAAAGCAAAAACATATTTTTACCATTGACAGCAATCCATTATAATGATAACCTAATAGTAGTTTTTGATGTAAAGGATGCTTGTGACATATTGTCTGCTCAGAAATTGAAGACTTATATTTGCCCATTGGATGTCATTCCCGCGAAGGCGGGAATCCATCCTCAAAAAATGTTAACACAAGGTGAATTCCCGCCTTCGCGGGAATGACATGACTGAGAGGATACACAATTTATCCTTTTCGATCATTGAAATTATTTAGCATAAAATGACACAAAAATATTCGCTCAAAATCGCTAAAACTTGCGATTTTAGAATTTTATTGAAACATTACGCGTCATATATTGTCATAAAGAATATAGGTACACAATACTCTGGCAACGAAAAGGTGTTATTCCGTGGCTATTATTATTTAGTTTGTTGCTTTGCAATAAGTTGTGATATTACCTGTGAATATTTTATTGTATTTTTCCGATAATATATATTAATGTGGTGATAGTTGAAAATTTTTTATCGTCTATTTGACAAATCGCCTATAATATGATACTATAGAACAATAGGAAGATATTACTGTATAAAAACACGAAAGGAGCGAAAGTTTAAAAATTTTTGTTTTAATTTTTGTAAAATCCGTGTTATATTGATTGCGTATAGTTGAAAGATATTATTTTGTATACACATAAACGTTCTCGTTAAAGGAGGTAACCCGATGAACACACGTAAAGAATCAAAATGGATGACGCTACTTGTTTTATGCACCGTGCTTATTTCGTTCACAGCCGCATCTTATGCTCAGGACGAAGTATCAACCAAAATCGTCGGTTTCGTCAAAGCTCCTATGGGCTCTGGATATTACTATTATTCCGTACCTTTCAAACAGATTGGTGATGATGAACAGATAATTTTTCTAAACGCCGATTATGATAACGATGGTACACTTGATGGTTTTTCCGAAGGTACATTCTCTGATCAGAATTTTTCTGAAGGAGATAAAATATTTAAGTTTGATCCCACTACTGGATCATTTCTAGCTTCAATTACTTTTAAATCTCTAAGTGGCAAAACTGGCTGGTTTAAATCCATTCCATTCCCTCCATTTTATCAATTAAGCGAAACAGCTTTTACAGCTGGGGAAGGCTTTGTTGTTCAGTTTGCAAATCCTCCTGCTGAAGGTGGAGAGACTTATATGTTGGGGGAAGTTAATGATCAGCCTCTTGAAATTCCGATATCTCAAGGCTATAACATATTAGGAAATCCCTATCCTTCTAATTTATTTATAGGGGATGCTTTTCAAATTGATCCAGACAATGATGCAATTAGTCCTACGGCTGGAACTGGAAATACTCCACTTGCCGACCCATCAGGTGACGTTATTTGGACGGGCTTTAATTCGGCAACAGGATCATGGCAAAATAAAGCTATGTATTGGGATAAACCAACAGATAATCCTGATGTCGGAGCAAAATGGTATAAATCTGTACCATATCCACCATTTTATGTAGAAATCCAATCTACAGACTCTGCATGGATTTTATCACCAGGGACAGCATGTATGTATAGTGCAAAGAATGGATTTATCTGGAAACTTGAGTCACCAGTTTCAGAATAATAAATTTTTTTTACTCAGGATTTGTATTTTTAAAAAACGTATGTTATATTAAAAATAGAATGTAAATCGATCTGATAAAGGTAAGGAGGAAGAAATGAATAAAAAATTATTATTGGGATTAGGAGTTGCTGTTTCAATCTTTGTATCATCTTCTTTATGGGCACAGAGTGTTGAAGTAGTACTTAACTGGCAGTCATTACTTGATACACCTATGGCATCAGGGCAAGGACTTGAAGTAGGAACAACGGTTTTATTAATGATTGCAGGAGACACAACACCAGCCGCTACACATATTGCACAACCTTATTTTATAGGCGGTGCAGATACTCTGGTATCTTTAACATCTGCAAGTTCTGGTCAAGGCTATTCTAATCCAACAATTTATTGGGGATATGCTATGGAACTTGGTGGTGCTGTTGGTGATTTTACTGGTCTATCTGGAGATTATAACTTTTTTGCTAGGGTTATTAGTAATACTGTAACCAATATTCCATGGAATGACACTGGTAAAGCTGATAGTTTTGATGCAAATGGTAATTTTCTTCAAAATGCTCAAGGAACTATGGATCTTAGTAATGTGTACTATTTTGACACTGATGTTTTTACTATAAATATTCCTGACGGTCTTAGTTCTCCATTAACCGTAAAAATTGATATTCCAGAAATTGATCCAACTGTCATAGCAGATTGGTCACCAGATGGCGCTGCTCCTAATACATGGACAAACGTCACGGCTGTTCCTGAACCGGGCGCTATGATGCTGATGGCTAGCGGTATGCTGTTTTTGGTTCGTAAAATTAAAAAATAAGTTTTTACCATAGAGATTTTCAAAAGAGCTGAGTTTTCCAAAACTCAGCTCTTTTTTTGTCGGCAGAACTTTTCAATGATCTCAAACGTTTAAAATGCGTATCCTCCCACTCGATGTCATTCCTGCGAAAGCAGGAATCCAGTTCTGATCCAATGTTGCCTGAGGCTGGATTCCTGCTTTCGCAGGAATGACATCTAATGGGGAATATTAGTCTCTAATTTATAAGGAAACAATCCTTTATACGAACCTTTTAAAATATTTTTAAGGGCGTGATGGGGATAACATGACAATGAATATCAACAAATGAAACTCTTTCCGATCATTCAAAAAAACATCTTTGCGAAACCCCATCGGGGTTGAAGCAATATCAAGTGCGCACAAGATGAGATTGCTTCGTCGCTTCGCTTCTCGCAATGACGCATAAAGAGTAAAACTGTCATTGCGAGGAATGAGGCATAGCCGATTGACGAAGCAATCTCATCTGCTCAAACTTTGATTTAAAATCCAAATAAAATATTTTTTTGTTACACACAATACTTCTTTGGTGTTAGAATATATACAAGGAGGTGTCACCATGTTCACTACATCCAGATTTTTTCTAAAAATTGTCCTTTTTATATCTATTGCTATACCTGCGCATGCTCAATTTCTTTCCATTACCCTTGATGCGCCAATTACAGATCCAATCAGTGGCGATGAACTTCGTCTGGGAACTGCTATGATGCTGATCCTCGCGTCAGACAGCACAGATCCGGCAGACCTCGATTTTTCATCACCATTCTTTATAGGCGGAGACGATACCTCTTTAATGTTCTCAAACAATGTATACAATCCGTTGTGCTATTACGATCAATCTATCTTAGCGGCCTATGGTATTACTGAATACCCTGTGTGCTATGGCGGTATGAATATCGATTATCTGGCTCATGAATTCTCTTCTGGCGAAACTATATCTGTATACGCCCGTTTTTTCAACAACCTCTCTGGCACAGCTCCTGACGGATTTGATATGCCGCAACAGGGATCTTTCGACGAATCAGGCACATTACGTCAATACATGTACGGCGACTACACCGATACATACTACGCGGATACCGAACTTTTTTCGTTAACCATGCCTACCTGCAAGGTTGCTGAGGAAATGTTTATAATCCCCGTAGATTTTTCCGTAGAGATTGACACCTCTCAACTGGTCTGGGAAAAAGCCGCGTCCGGCGATGATACGACAGCACCGCAACTTGTACCATATCCCGAATCCACATCCAACCCGGAAGACGATACCACGCCAACACAGTCAGATACGCCTGATTCATCCGATACTGATACAGGATCAGACGATTCGGACAATTCACAGCAACCATCGTCCTCCACCGGACAAAATACCGAAACACCATCGGAATCATCATCGAATACCGAGGGACAGACAACTGGGGATACCCAACAAACCGACACTACTCAGGATCAGCAACCTGATCCAACGTCTGACCCTGAAGTTGAATCCAATCCCGATACTGTTTCCAACGAATCTCCTGACGATGCCGGCACAGCAACTACCGATCAGGAATTAGAACCCCTCGACCCCGAAATAATCGAGATGCTGGATAGCATAGAATACGCTGGAATCTACATTGAAGAGCGTCCACGATTACAAATCATCGATTTATGTACTACAATCTGTTATAAAACCACTTCGGAAACTCAATTAGACGGCGGTGTGCCTGTCGTACCCGAACCGGGTGCGATGTTTTTGAGCGCGTGGGGATTTTTCTTTATTGTACGCCACATGCTACGCAAAAGATCGTAGCCGTTGCCAATTCCGAAAAATTTCTTGTTATATACCTGTCCAAAAAGTAATATAGAAAAAATTGTTTGCCAGAATTCACCCATTGGATGTCATTCTTGCGAAAGCGAGAATCCAGTTCTGATCCAATGCTGCTTGAGGCTGGATTCTCGCTTTCGCAAGAATGACATGACTTTGAGGATACATAATTATAGATACGCTCATACCTTTGATACCACACCATGGCACATGACAATAACATATAACGGAGTTTTTCATGCAACCAACTGTGTTGATTACAGGAGCAGCTAAACGGATCGGACGGGCACTGGCAGTACATCTCGCTTCGATGGGATACCATATAGCCGCCCATTACCACAGCTCACACAACGATGCAGAATCGCTTGTATCTGAAATACATAGCCTTGGACGCAAATGTACGTTATTTAAAGCTGACCTTTCTGTACCTGCCGACGTCGAGCATCTTATTGAATCGGTGATCGATCAATGCGATGGGCTGGAATTATTGATCAACAACGCTTCCATCTTTGAAAAATTTTCTATAAAAGATACCGATTATTCTATTCTTGAACGGAATTTTATGATCAACTGTTTCGCACCTATACTGCTCACTCGTAATTTCGCAAAAAATGTTGATAAAGGCCAGATCATAAATATTCTCGATACAAAAATTATCGGTAACGCTTCAGGATATTGCGCCTACACATTATCGAAAAAAACTTTAGCGGAGTTCACACGCATGGCGGCTCTTGAGTTCGCGCCGTCTATCCGTGTCAACGCCATCGCGCCGGGGATAATCCTGCCTCCCCCGGACAAAGGCGAACAGTACCTCGACCCGCTGATCGAAAAAGTCCCTCTCAAAGAAAAAGGTTCTCTTAACGATATATGCAAAACCGCCGATTTTCTGATTCAAAATACCTATCTTACAGGCCAGACAATTTTTGTAGACGGCGGTAAACATCTGATACAATGACTCAAGAGGAGCAATCATGGCGATTATAAAAATAAAGAATATTAAACAGCAGGCAATAATCGGAGTAAACGACTGGGAACGCACGACCAGACAGGAAATTATCATCAATGTAACCTTTGAATACGACGATTCACTGGCAGTTGACGCCGATGCCATCGACGAAGCTGTCGACTACCGCGCTATGACAAAATCCATATTGGATCATATAGAAAAATCGTCTTTTTTCCTGCTGGAAACCCTCAGCGCGTCAGTGCTTAATCTTGTAATGCGCGACAAACGAATCAAGCACGCTACGGTCGAGGTGGATAAACCGGGGTCACTGCGGTTTGCCGATTCCGTATCGGTGCAACACAGCGCCAGCCGCTGATGAGCGTTACTGAGCATCAAGCTGTCATCGGCATCGGATCTAATATCGACGCGGAACAAAACATACAGGCGGCGATTGATCATATCTCACAAATACATACGCTCGTAGCAACTGCGCCTTGTGAACAAACCTCGCCTATAGGCTATACAGATCAGGACGATTTCATCAATACCGCTGTGCTTATTGATACATCGTTTGATAAAGAACATCTCGCAATCTACCTGAAATCTATCGAAAGGATGCTCGGCAGAGTTAGGACTGCCAACAAGAACGGCCCCCGCACTATCGATCTGGATATTGTCGTATGGGATGGAATTGTTTTGGATGATGATGTGCATACACGCGATTTTCTCAAACGGCAGGTTCTGCATCTATTGCCTGATATCAATCTATAATTTTTCTGTATATGTCCTGTTTGTATTGTTTCCAAGGTGCTCTGTAATATCTTGCCTTGTACTAAAGTATGCTTTAATTATAATTGTTTGAAGTGTAGAATCAACTTGTGATATAATTAAAATGATTTTTAACATTATATAATAATGGTGCATATGATTAAATTGCTGTTCCTGATCCCCCTGTGGTGCGTCAGCGTTTTTCTGAGCATTGGATGCGAAGTGTCGCCTGTATTCGATATCATTCAGGCATACGCTTTCCCGTTTTATTTTATAAGTCTCTTCCTGGTATGCTTATTGCTTTTTTTAGTGCTCGTATCTCATATTATAATTGACCGCAGGGTGTATATGCTGAAAAGTTTTGTGGTCGCTGTGGCGTTTTTTGCCACACATTGTATCGTTACGTACACCATAATTCAGGTTCAGAAAGAACGGTCATTTGAACGAGGCAATCAGATAATCGATGCTCTCGAAAAGTATCAAAAACAGACAGGGAAGTATCCGCTCAACCTTAATCAACTTGAACCGGAGTACCTTGGAAAAATATCTGGTACTGCCATGGGATGGAACGGAACACCCTTTTATTACCATGTATTTAAATATGATCGGTATGAGCTGTACTTTGATTGCCCATTAACCTTGACCGCTAAATTCAAGTACAAAAATTATACCGGTGGATGGAAATTTTATCGCATTACCGGAGTATGGTAAGGCAATTACAGAAAAGTGATATTGTATTTTTTGTTGACAGCATGTTACCAACAAGACTAAGATTTAACAATATACCATAGAAAACCAGGAGGACTGTCAAATGGTAAAAAAGTATATTTTCTTTCTTCTTGCCCTCATATGCACAGCTGGCTTTAGCGGATGTGTCTCTGAAGCAGGCAACACATTAATAGGCAATATGCTCAACGATCCCAATGCTCTGGAAACAACGCAAGCACCGGATGAACCGATTTTTAACCCGAATAGTGAACGCTTGATCGAACATACCCGGGATGATGAAATTATAGAACGGTCCGGAAACAGGTAAGAAACGGTGTAATACGCTGTCATTACCGATTTATCTATAAGCTCAAACAGGATAATATTTCTTTTTTGTTTGACTTAGTGTGTCTTGTTAGCATAAACTAGAGCACTGAATATGAGAATGATGTTTGAATTAAAATAAATTTAACTTAGGGTGCTCTCTAAACCTTCCCCCTGAGGAGGTGTTGTTATGTCATTATTTGGAAGACCGAAATATTCTAAAATATTGATCAAGAAAAAAGATATCCCACAAGGCCTGTGGGAAAAATGTAAATCATGCCAGGAAATTATTCATAAGACTCAACTTGAAGAAAATCTTATGACCTGTCCTAAATGTAATTTCCTGTACCCATTGCCTTCGGCAAAACGTATAGCTTCTTTGATTGATGAAGGCACGTTTACCGAAAATGACGCAACTTTGCGATCTGCCGATCCATTGGAATTTTTCGATTCAAAACCATATTCATCACGACAAGAACAATCTATCAAAAAAACCGGTCTTAACGACGCTGTTATTACAGGTACCGGTTCGCTTGACAGTATTCCTGTAGCACTTGCTGTTATGGATTTTGTGTTCATGGGCGGCAGTATGGGATCAGTTGTGGGCGAAAAGATTACCCGTCTGATAGAGTTCGCTATAGAAAAATCACTACCCGTGATCATTATATCAGCATCCGGCGGCGCGCGTATGCAGGAATCGACCCTGAGCCTGATGCAAATGGCAAAAACCAGTGCCGCTATCGGTAAACTGCGCCGAAAAGATTTACCGTTTATTTCTGTTCTTACTAACCCGACTACAGGCGGTACGACTGCCAGTTTCGCATCGCTTGGCGATGTGATTATCGCCGAACCAAAAGCGCTTATCGGTTTTGCCGGTCCGCGTGTTATCCAGCAGACAATCAAACAGGAATTGCCTGATGGGTTCCAACGTTCTGAATTTTTGCTTGAACACGGTTTGATCGATATGATCGTCGACCGTAAAGACCTCAGAGAAACGCTTCATTTTACCCTGAATTTTTTTATGTCCGGTAAAAAAAAGTCAAGCGACAGAGGAAACGGTAAAGGCGAAGTTCGGGAACTAGTTGAAGCACACGCACTTGTGTAATATAAACGCAGGTTGCCATGACATTGCCTCCATCTACTCATTTACTTGATGCCCAAAGAATTACTTATTCCAAGGCAGAGGCATTTTTATATGAATTGCGTCTTTTCGGCACCAAACTGGGACTTGCAAACATAACCCGTTTGCTTGATCTACTGGGATCACCACAGAACAAATTATTTTTTGTGCATATCGCCGGAACCAATGGCAAGGGATCGGTATCAGCAATACTTAACGCCACATTGACATCTGCGGGACTAAAAACCGGATTGTTCACCTCACCGCATTTGGTTTCATTGCGCGAACGATTTAAAATTAATAATCATTCTATTTCGCCTCAATCATTTACCCGTCATTTCATCCGTGTCAAAAATGCTCTCGACCAACTGAACGAACAACGTATATATCCAACCTTTTTTGAAGTAATAACGGCTATGGCAATCGACTATTTTGCCTGTCAGGGCGTTGAAGTCGTCCTGCTCGAAACAGGTATGGGTGGATCGTTTGACGCCACGAATGTGGTAACATCTGATATATCGGTTATCACTACGGTTGCGCTTGATCACTGCAAATATCTGGGTACAACTATAGAAGCGATCGCGCGGGACAAAGCGGGTATCATCAATCCCGGTTCACTGTTTGTTACCGGATCGGAAGAACCATCTGCTCTGTCAGTGTTTGAGGAAGTTTGCCGCTCGAAGGACGTTCCCATGACAGTATCATCAATGCAACACATTAATCTTAAAAAACGAACCGATAGCGGTATGATCTTTGATTATGATGATGGCGATTTGTCGCTTAGCGATATCAAAACCAACCTTGTCGCATCTTACCAGCTAAAAAATTGTGCAGTTGCGTTGCAGGTAATCCAAGAAATAATGCGCAGAAAACAATTTGATAAATCATGGTTTGAGCAGGCGTTACACGGACTGAAACAGGTGAAAATCAAAGGACGGTTTCAGATTATCCAGCGCACACCGCCGATTATCCTTGACGGCGCCCATAATCCTGCTGCTATGCTTGCATTGAAAGAAACTATCGCAGATGTTTACCCCGGCTGGCGTGTGCACCTGCTGTTGGGTATCCTGGCTGATAAAGATTATCAGCAGATGTGCGGCATTATTGCTCCGGTCGCTGATCGGATAGACTGCATAACCGTGCCCTCAGGAAGATCGTTACCTGCCGGCACACTGGCAGAATGTTGCCGCCAATACGCACCCGAGGAGATACAGGTAGAAGCGGTTACATCTGCAAACAAGGTGATAGACCAGTTCAACGACAACTATACCCGTAGTGACAAAACAGTGCTGCTTATCTGCGGTTCGCTTTATTTGATTGGCGATGTGCTTGCATTACGAAAAAAATCACCTTATAAAACCGTTGATTCGGGAAACGATTATCGATGACACTAACTAAACAGCGCATACGACAGATACTTATCGGCATCATCATTCTTGGTGCAGTATTGCGTATTCTTTTTCTTGTTGAAATCTCACGGGTTCCGTTTTTCTATCATCCTGTTGCGGACGCAAGGATATACGTTGACCGGGCTATGGATATATACCACGGCAAAATTTTTCCCGAATCGGTATCGTTTCACAGTTCGCCTATATATCCATATTTTATAGCGGCTACTTACGCGATAGGAAAATCACTTGCCGCACCGCGTATTGTACAGGCAATAGCCGGTCTTGCCAATGTGGTTGTGGTATTCCTGATAGCATCGTCATTATTTAATCCCCTTGTAGCGTTGCTGTCCGCGTTCTGGATGAGCGTGTACCCTATATTTATTTATTTTGAGGGCGATTTAATGATGATCCCGCTCGTCTTATTTACGCTCAACCTGTCGTGCCTTATGTTTGTAAGGTATCAACAGACGAAAAAGCGGTTAGATCTGGCGTTGGGCGGGGTTTTTCTCGGCCTGTCCGCAATGGGCAAACCGGATACGATTATGATCGCGCCCTTTATGGCATTGTTTGTCATTCTGACCGAAAAAAATATCAAGCAGGGATTGTTGCGAGCGTTTATGCTCGCTTTGTGGGTGACCGTCAGTATCGCTCCGGTTACCCTGTCAAACTTTTTTCTGTTAAATGACGCCGTACTGCTTACCAGCAACGGTGGTGTCAATTTTTATATCGGCAACCACCACGAGGCAAACGGGATGTTTCATCTTCCTCAGGATTCAGGGTTGTGGGACCACAAATTGTATGTCAGTTCTAAAGAAGTTGCCGAGCAATCGATGGGTATGCCAGTAACACCGTCGCAGGTATCTAAATTCTGGTTCGGCAAGGGAACGGAGTTTATTGTGCGACACCCATTTGAATTTGTAACGCTTACCGCAAAAAAAATCATGCTGATGATCAGCCGTTTTGAAGTATCGAACCATCACAGTTTTTATTTTTTCCGCAAATGGTCGTCTGTGCTTGCGTATAATCCATTACGATTAAGTTTGTTTGTAGCGCTGGCAGTTGTCGGGATATGGCTATCACTGGCTCAGTGGCGTCGATACAGCATTTTGTATATTTATCTGGGGGTAACGTTTTGGATAATCGTACTTTTCTTTGTGACATCCCGTTACCGTCTTCCGACCGTACCCTTTTACCTGATGTTCGCCTCGTTTGCCATGTACCGCCTGTTCCATATGCTCCGAGATAAAGAATACCGGCGCGCCCTAAAGCTGCTCATACCTGCAGTAGTAGTTTATGCCTTGACATGGATACCGTTTCCGGGCCTGAGCAGTACGTACACTCAGGATATCCATAATATGGGCAACGTCTATATGTCTATCAAGGAGTATGACAAGGCACTGCGATGTTACCGGCTGGCAATACAATACAATTCGCGCTCACCGTTCAATCATTATAATATAGGCAACGTGTACATGTTACAGGGTAAGACAGAACTTGCCATAGCAGAATTTCTTCAGGAAATTGAACTTAATCCGGAATTTACAGATACGTATGTCAATTTAGGTCAGATATATATGAAAAAAGGAAATTTTTCACGGGCACTGGAATATTTTAATAAGGCGATCGAACTAGAATTTTCTCTAACTACCATGATTAATATCGGATACATCCAGTACCAGCTGGGTAATGTCGAAAAGGCGATCGAGATTTTTGAACATCTACATAGAATAGATCCATCCCACCCCTCAGTTATCCGCAATCTTGCCATTTGCTATGATGCCGCAGGTAACCCCCAGAAAGCCCAACAATTTCGTAACATTTTGAAATAGAACATATCTACTCTTTTTAATTTATTAAACTTATAAATGGATTCAAAGATCTCGGATAATAAGTCCAAAGCGGCATAGAAAAAATCCCATTTTTTATTAAATTTAAAAATGTTTATTAAAAAGATTTATTGTATAATCCAAAAAAATTCGGATTATTTAGGAGGCGGCATTTGATCCACTACCATTTTAACACCTTGTGATGAAAAATGACAGTGATCAACATATAAGGCGAATCCGGCAAAAGGACTTCCTGTACTATTTCTGTAATTGTTAACTATATCATAGAAATCAACAATATGAAATCCATTATTTCTTGCAAGTTTAATGGTTGCATCTTTAAGAATCATATTGTTTTTAAGTTCCTCTTGAGTTCTACTTCTTATAATATCTGGCATTGTTGCATATATATACATCTGGTATACAAAGACCCTGTATTTAATATCATATTTGTCTATAATTCTGACAAGCCCATTCACAATTCCTTCGGGAGTATTGGGTTCGTAAAGAAGAAAATCATTTTCACAATGCACATAGATTATACCTTTTACATGATTGCCATATAAATTAAGAAGAATTTGCAGTTTATTGAATGAATCTCTAGGCTGACCGCCCGGTATTCCAGCATTTATAAATTTAAAGGCCGTATACCTTTTTTGCAATTGAGCAGATATTGTCTCATCATTATTTAAACCGCCTCCAAATGCCACGCTATCGCCAATAACAAGAATAATATCCGAAGAATCAGATGATGGAACAGTCACTCGATTTCTATTATTATCTGTTAGAACAACGGTTGAACGAAATGAATATATATCCAGAAAATTTTTCATTTCCGGAGATAGAGGTTCATTTAAATCAGGACAGAATTGCCAATATACTAGGGGATCAAAATTATTAAATATTCTTGATCTTAAAAAAGCACACCTAAATTTAGTTGAGGGTTTATTATCTCTGTTTTTGCCGGAAGGTTGATTAGTTAAATTATTTACCGCTTCGCATAGCTCATTATAAGGAGTGTTCCCAAGAAAAACTCTGTTAGATTTAAATTCAGGAAAGAGTTGTTTCAAAGTATTTTCATCTAATATATAACTTTTCATTTCCTCAGGATCAGTCTTTGATTTTCGATCATTTAAGTCTTTAATGGTTGGGGGCTTTTGTTTAATTTCATCAGGATTAATCAAAGGAGTATTGATTCGTTTTTTTACTATCCTTAAAATCTTACTTTCCCCTTTTAAAAAAGAATATGCTCCTTCAAACAAAAGTAATCCTATAAAGATGGAACAAACCACTATTATTGAGTTTATCATAAAATTTTTCAGCATATTTTTCTTGACCAACCTCCATTTTTGGTATCAGTTAAAACTTAGTGGTTTTCTCCGTGATTCCCTAGTTCCGGCTCCAATTCTGGAAATGTAGTGAGACCGTAGGTCGAACGGAATGTCCAGAATTGTCAGCAAATTCTTTCGGTGTCATATATCCTAACTAACTGTGAGGCCGGTAAGTATTATATTTAATTCGCCAATTTTCCGCAATGATTTGTGCTTGTCCGCCATTTTCAAATAATTCACGATTCAATCATTCATTACGAAATTTACCGTTAAAACTTTCTATCTATGCATTCTCCCAGGGACTTCCCGGAGTTATAAATATGGTCGGTCTTACAATCATTTTTAGCAAGCCATTTGCATAACTCATTGGCTATAAATTTAAGACCATTATCACTGCGAATATACTCCGGTACACCTCGAATAAAAAATAACCTTAACAAAAAAACTTTAACCTGTTTGTTTAAAGATACTTTTAGTTTTAAATTATATATAGTCTGCTGAAAAAAACTATTGGAAATAGAAAGGTAGCCGTTTTTTATGGAAAAAACAAAGCGGATATATCTTATACATAAAAAAAGATGATAAAATCATGTTTTAGCGGCGGACTATTTTTAATAATTTTATGTTTACTCTTCTTTAAAGACTTATTAATATATTCTGTTGTATTATCGGGATTTTTTATAATAACCGGTTTTGTTTTTCCAGATCAAATAAAATATTTTCACAAATTATGGAAAATTTTTACCGAGACACTGAGTAATGTTGTTATGAAAAATTTTTTAACAATAGTTTATTTCATCGGTTTTACTTCAATAGGTTTGATTGCCAAACTATCCGGTAAAAAGTTTCTTGATTTAAGTAAAAATAAAATCTCAACAAGTAGCTGGAAAAAAAGAAAATTATCCAATAACGTTTCAAATGTTTACAGTAACCAATATTAAGAAAAGAGATTATTTCTGCAATGAGTAAACTCGAGACAATTAATGAATTATGGAAATATTTAAAAGTTCGTAAAAAATGGTGGCTTTTGCCATTAATTATTACTTTATTATTACTAGGAGCATTAATAATATTTACTGAATCATCAGCACTTGCTCCTCTTTTATATCCATTTTTTTGACATTAAGTTTTCCAATATTTGCTTTTTGAAAAATTGATCCGCGGAAATAGTGGCATAAAAGACTGTTAACCGTCAGATAAAGTAGGACAACTGGGACACCTTTGATTGAGGAGAGTTTCCAAGGAATATATCATAAAACGTCTTAATCCGTGTTAAAGATTTTATTCCATTGCAACATATTAATAGTCAAGACATTAAAACTTATTGCCTTAAAGTTTAAATAATTTTTGCTAGTATAGAATATATTTTTATTAACCATCTAATACATATTTTCCAGCTGAGTCAAAACATAAAAACGGCTTTAAAAGTACTTAATACTGACTGGTTAGGGGAAGGAAAATAACCATAGACTTTCAGCATCTTATCCGAATGGTCCTGAATATATTTGAAGAGCTGCGTTTCAATATGTTGAACAACAGAATGATGGTTGTCCAAACTTTAACTTCATAACTTTTTAAGAGTAGGAGAGTCCGCCATAGCGTTGATGTCGGGGAGAATGTTAACTTTTGAATAAATCTTTGATTTCTGACACATCGTTGATTTCAATCAAATCACGCAATGTTATTTTTTGAGTCATCGATTCCAATTCTTTTTGAATCTGTAACCAGACATACCTGGAAATACATAAATTGCTTCTATTACATAAAGAGGGTTGTTGTATACAATGCATGAAATCCGATTTACCCTCAAAATGATCCAAAATCTGCTTTAAATTTAGTTCATTGAGGTCGATATTTAATTTATATCCACCATATGCCCCTCGTGAAGAGATAACCCATCCGGTTTTTAATAACGATGACAATATTGTTTCCAAATATCTTGGTGCAATATCTTCTTTTTCGGCTATGGTAGTTGCTGGAATAAAATCATTCTCCTTCGCTTTTGCCAAATATAAAAGGATCCTGAAACCATACCTAAATTTTGTTGATAATTTTAACATCATCCACCTCATTATTTAAGAAACTTCGCGTTACTTTATTATTGTTAATACATCTAAGATACTGATTCCCAAACACATAAAGTATTAATAAAATACAATAACGCTAATTTTATTATTGGTTGTTGCCGATAATTACTTTAATGTCTATCGGAATGGGTGGAATTAAGGCAACAACATATTGTTTCTTAGGTCTTTTATCGGAAAAGGAGCCCTCGACATGAGAAAATTCTTCACAAAAATCACATTAAAAAAACAGTTTTTTTCTCTAAGTTTCTTATTAGTAAGTGGCCTTTTTTTTCTCGGTGTACAAAACAAAATACATAATAATGTTGTTAAATCATTCTGGGTTGAAAAGGAAGATACAAGATTACTTACGAATAAATATGCTGATATTAAAGATCTTCTCAATCAGTCAAGGATATATGAGCAATCGTATTTCTTAACATCTGCAGATGTAATAAAGGACAGTTTTTTTAAGACTATTGATAAAGGGTATACCGCATCTTCAGAACTTGAACAATTACCTTCTTCCGGTGAATTACGTGATATTCTTGCACATCTGACCTCGGCAATTAAAGAATACAAAAACGTATTTGAAGAATGCATCGTCAATAAAACTCCTGATGCTTTAAATAATGCTTATGAACCGATTGAATATGATATCGTTCAAATTGAAAAAATATTGGACTCGGATAATCTTGCCATTATAAATGAATTTCAGAAAAAGAAAGGTCATTTCAACACAATTTTTTGGATATCAATTATTCTGCTTACCCTTATTTCAGCATCAAGTCTGGTTTGGTTGGAGCGTCGCATATCAAGCGCACTTAAGCTAATCAATTCCGTTATTAAAGAAATTGCAGTTGGAGATCTTACGAAACAAATAGATTTAAACAGGAAAGATGAGTTTACTGATTTGGCGAATACGTTCAATGAATTTCTCACTTCATGGAGAAAGGTGATCGAAGAGGTATTCGAGACATCTGAAAAACTCTTTGGCAGTTGTGGCGAGATGAATGAAGTAATAAAAAAAATGTCTAAGGGTGCAGACAGCCTGGCCAGCGCATCGCAGGAAACATCCGGTTCTGTCATCGAGATGAACAGAAATGTTGAAACAGTACTTAAATGTATTGAAGATCAGACCGCTGCTGTGACTGAAACCTCAGCTTCTGTTGAACAAATGACCCGGAATATATCTGAAGTGCTTAAATCTGTTAAAACACAAGCTGATTCTATTGACGAATCCACACACGCTGTAGAAGATTTAGCTGAATCGATCAGACTGGTTTCTGATAGTTCCAATAAAGTGAATGACCTTGCGGGCAGAATAGAGGAAAATGCCCAGGAAGGAAATAAAGCGGTAAAAGAATCGGTAATTGGGATGAGAGAAATTGCGGAAAATTCTAAACAAATAAATAATATTATTGAAGTAATAACCGGAATTGCATCGCAGACCAATTTACTCGCGTTGAATGCTGCGATAGAAGCAGCCAGAGCTGGTGAATCAGGCAGAGGATTTGCCGTCGTGGCAGATGAAGTTCGCACACTTGCAGAACGATCAGCAGAAGCAGCTAAAGAGATTAGTACGTTAATTAAAAATGCTAATGTTAAAGCTGAAAACGGAGTCAATCTTGTTGAAAATGTTGATCAATGTATAACAGGAATGGTAGAGGCTATCAGCGAAATTGGAGCATTGATAAAAAATGTAACTAACTCGACTAATGGCCAGCAGAGAGTATCAGAAAATATCGCTAAATCAATGGAAGAACTTAATCTTCAGACTCAGAGCACTTTGACGGCTATGGAAGAACAAGCAAAGAGTTCTAATGAAATATCAAACGCTATGTCTGATCTGGCCAGAGTGGCTGAGGAAGTAAATACTGCGATGGAAGAACAGGCTCTTGGTAACGAGCAAATCTCTAAAGCCGTCGAGGATGTCAGCTCAGTTGCTTCACAAAATCAGAATGATACCATCAAAACCCTTGATGAAATAACAAGTATGAACAAAGAAGCTCAGCATCTTGATGATATTGTGAAAATGTTTACTATTAACGAGGGTAGCAAACAACAGGTATTTAAGGCAAAACCGGGGCAGAAACTATTGAATTGCTGGGATATGAAGCAATGTGGCAGAGAACCCGGCGGTTCAAAAGTCCATGAACTCGGTGTATGTAAAGCTGCCACCGATCCGACATTCAATGGTGTGTGCGGAGGAGAAAATGGAGGAAGATATTGTTGGAAGGTACCAGGTACATTTTGTGCAGGAAAAGTGCAGGGTTCGGCAGCTTCAAAAATGTCAAATTGTCTCAAATGTAATTTTTATCAGCAGGTTCAGGAAGAAATGAGACAAATGAGTGCAACGGCCTAAGTAGGAAGCTTATAGTTTTTCTAGGGGGGGGGATAGCTAACTAAAGCTCACTTTGCATATGCAAAGTGAGCTTTAGTTTTGATATAAAATAAAAGTAATGCGAACTTGAATTTTTATGAAAAATATTAAAGATATTCATTTTTAGATATATGAAGAAATAGTTCGTTACATTTTAAGTTTTTAAGGGTATCCATGATTTAGGTTCAAGTAATTACTGCACCCCACTGGCTGGTGATCGAAACGTTGTCAATCGGCTTATCCCACGATATCCGAACCATTTTACTCTCAAAATTTTCTTCAACAAAAGGTTCGAGTACGACGGAATAGTCGCAAAAAATCGAGGTTTTGGGGCGAATCGGGATGCTTGATGGTTAGGCGGAAAGAGGAGAATTGAAACAGTAAAGGTTTTTAAAATCACCTATTTATGAGTTAATTACCCTCATATTTTCTCGAACTTTTTACACCATATTTCGCACAAAAAGTGGTTCGCTCAGACTTCGACCCAAGAATTACGATCTCATTTTCCTCAAGATTGATCCCGCAATTGTAAGGCAAAATAAAATCAATGATATTGGTTCAGGTATAAGTACCCAAGTAGGCGAAGAATCAGCAGTTCCAAATGTACCGTCATTGGCGTACCCGGATGTATCCCCTGCCGTTACGCCAGTTCCCTCATCGAATGTCCATTCTGCCATGAGACCGTTGCGTGAAACCGTACTTTTTATACCGTTTACTCCATCATTATATGATTGCTGGATATCGGAACTATCTAAAGCGATATTGTAAAACCGCATTTCATCAAGTACTCCATTTAATGTGGTTGTAGAACTACTTCTTATATAATCTCTTCCTATAAATACCGGACCGGTAGAATCTTGTATATCACTAGCAGTTCCTGTTACTGTGCCAGTTTGAACTCCATCTATATATATAGTACCAGTAGTTCCATTAGTATATGTAAATACTATGTGATACCAGGTATTGGTAGTTAAAACAACACTGGATTTAACATACTCTACAGGAGACCAATTATATGCATATCCCCATGGTGCTCCCCCAACAAAAATAAATTGTTTATCTTCTTCAGCAAGAGCATATTTTTCAAAAAAAAGCCCATAAGACAGTGTAGTAGGTTTATACCAGAGTTCAATTGTAAATGATCTATATATATCGAACGCGGGATCATCAGGTATCATCACATAATCCATATATCCATCCATCGACAAAGCATTTCCGCTTATTGTGCTTCTTGAAACAGAACTCGCATACCCTGAACAAGCAATGAAAATCGTAATAAATAATGTTATCGCCTTTGCTACTCTCATCATGATATCCTTTATATGTTTCTAATAAACTATGGTAATTCTTACTATATATAATATCATACGATTCAAAGAATGTCAAATTGTTGAAAGCGTGTCAAACTATTGAATCTATTGATATCATACTTGTCCTAGAAAAGCTCGTCTGAGCTCAAATCGTCATACCAGAATTCTAAAAACGGCTTTAAATGTAGTTAATACTGACTGGTTTGGGGAGAGTTTTTGCTACTTTTTGCCAATCGAAAAGTAGCTCTTTTTCAGCTTTTTGATGATTCGTTTCAGAAGAGACGGCTTTTTAGGCTTTTGTCCAATGAACTCAAGCTTAATCTGTTCGATCTTTTGCTTGAATTTGTCTAACGGGATAGACTCGTCATTGAAATATGCAACATTATCCCACGAAAACGATTTCGATAGAAGATCCAACTGAAAATTTTCAAAACCAAAATCACTGCAAATCAAACCTGTTCGCTTCATGTCGTCCCAGATATCCGTTCCGGGAATCGGATTAAGCAAGTAAAACCCAGCGATATGAAACGCGCCTTTGTTTTTTCGTAAAAACTCGACCGTCGCGTCGATATCGTCCATGGTCTCACCGGGGATGCCAAACATAAACGATCCACTGCTGGCGATTTCGTTTTTTTTGCACAAGTCAATAACCCTCTGGTGATCTGTTATCGATATATTATCGCCCTTCAATCGCTTGAGTAATGTCTCCGATCCGGTCTCAGCACCAAACCGCACAATTTTAAAATTCATCTTTTTGAGTAGAAGAATATCTTCCTCAAAGACAATATTCGATCGACAAAACCCCGTGAACTGCACCCTCTCAGGGATCTTCAATTCCACCAATCGATTGACTATTTCGCGAAACCGTTTTTTGTCGCTCATCCATAAATCATCCATAATGCGAATTCGTTCAGGCTGAAAGCGTTCGACTATCTCACATATTTCAGACACGACAGAATCAGCGCTACGTAACCGAAACTTACCTTTCCAAAATTTTGTCGAAGCACAAAAAATACATTTGTACGGACATCCGCGAGATGTAAATATTGACATACCCATAGGATACACCTTGTATCGATACGGAAACGGGAGTGAATCGATATCGGTCATAAGTGGTCGAGAATCGGTTATCGTAATCCCGCCATTTTCCGAATAGCAGATTCCTTTAACCTTCGCAAGATTATCGGTATTGAACTTATCCGATTGAATCAGATTAATTAGCTCGATGATTGTTTCCTCTCCCTCACCAAGCACTCCTATATCACATTTATGAGGCAACATTTCAGGCAGGCAGCTGATATGATATCCGCCTAAAAAAATATAACAATTGAGATATTTTTTACACTCACGAGCAAACGCCTGAGCGTCGTCTGCAACCTGCGTTACCGAACTTACAGCGATAATATCGGGTTTAAATTCGATAGCCTGCTCGACAGTATCTACGATACGAATATCATCTTCCGTAACAACATTCTTTTGTATGAGATACGCCACAAGATAACCGATGCCCAACGGTTCGGTTTTCATTTTCTTTTCATCAGGATAGCGTGCACAGTAGAAACATATTTTCATAAAAGAAAGGTCTTCTTATTTGATATCCCTGTCTATGGTCAAAATGGGTAAAATTTTAAAAGAGAGTTTTTGCCCCTGTTTGCGTTGTTGCAGTGTTATATATTTTCCATTTCTAACATTTTTCTTTTGTGTTGTATAGAATTCTTTCGCCCATAATGGACATCGTCAGGTTTAACATTACTGTGCTACTCAAAATTAATCTGAGGCTAAATCGGCAAAATGATTCCACTTGTCTATGGACAAAACTCGTCCAAGCTTAAATTGTCATTCTGGAATTCTAAAAACGGCTTGAAAAGTAATTAATATTGGCTAGTGCGGGAAGGAGAAGAGTAACACAAAAGCGGCCACCGTATGGCAGCCGCTTTTATATCTATCTCTTATAGAGAAAAATTACTGTTGATTACGATATTTGGCGATGATTCCCTGCACGTCGTCAGGGGTAACTTTTGCAAATACGTCATCGTCGATCATAACCACCGGAGCTAACCCACATGTACCTACACAACGGGCTGATTTGAGGGTAAACATCAAATCCTCAGTGGTTTCATCGATATCGATGTTCAGGTGGCTTTTGAATGCGTCCAGCACTCGTTGCGCGCCTTTTACGTAACATGCCGTACCAAGGCAGATATTGATGGTGAATTTGCCCTGCGGTTCGAGTTTGAACATATGGTAAAATGTCGCGACACCATATATTTTTGCCGTAGGAATACGTAACCGCAACGCTACTTCTTCCATCAGAGATTGCGGCAGGTAGCCGTGTACCCCTTGAATCCGTTGGAGCACGTTGATCAGAAAACTTTTGGTGTTTTTCTGTTCTTTACAGTTGTCTATATACTCCACCAGCTCGGGTGACAGGGTAAAATCTTGTTCGTTTTGTACGTTCATAGCCTGGCCATCCTTCTGTTTTATATTCCCTGTGGAAAATGTTGCTTATAGTGTGTATGTAAATATTTATGAGATACTTCCGACAGCGGTTTGCCTAAAAATTCTTTATACAGACGCTGTACTTCCGGATTCTCATGCGATTTGCGGACAACTTTGTGTTCATCAATGCCATACAACGCTTGAGCACGTTTCTGAAGCAGTGACTCATCAAGCGGAATCGAGTTGGAACCGGCATAAGGCTGGCCACCGCCACCGATACATCCGCCGGGACACCCCATAATTTCGATAAAGTGATATGGCGATGTTCCGTTCTCGATCTGATCCATGAGTTGTTTTGCGTTGGCAAGACCATGACCCACAGCGACTTTAACGATGTTACCCGCGATATCGATTTCAGCTTCTTTGATGCCTTTCATACCGCGCACGGCATTAAAGTTGATTTCAATCAGCGTTTCACCGGTAATGACTTCGTAAGCCGTTCGAAGCGCGGCTTCCATAACACCGCCTGTCGTACCGAAAATAGCACCCGCACCAGTCGAGAAACCAAGAGCTGGATCCGGTTCGGATTTTTTCAGGTTGATAAAGTCTATACCCTGCGATTTGACCATCCAGACAAATTCACGGGTTGTCACCACAGCGTCGGTATAAGGTTTGCCGTTGTCGCCGGACAGTTCCGGGCGTGCGGCTTCGTATTTCTTTGCGGTACAACACATGATAGCCACATTGAAAATTTTATCGGGATCGATATTGTGTTTTTGCGCGTAGAACGATTTGGTAACCGCTGACAGCATACTCATTGGCGATTTACAGGTAGAAATATGATCGAGTATGTTAGGATGGAACTGTTCGACATATTTCATCCACGCTGATGAACACGATGTTACCATAGGCATCTTACCGCCTTTGGTGAACCGGTCTATGAACTCGTGTGCTTCTTCCATGATGGTAAGGTCAGCGGCAAACTGGGTATCAAAGACAACGTCTATACCGAGTTTACGCAATGCTGTATACATCTGTCCTTCCATGTTACTGCCAGCTTCCAAACCAAATCCTTCGCCCACAGCCGCGCGGACTGATGGGGCAAACTGAGCAATAACTGTTATTTCAGGATCTTCAATCGCTTTCCAAACTTGTGCTGTAGAATCTTTTTCTAAAAACGCAGCAGTAGGACATACATTGATACACTGTCCACAGTTGGTACAAACCGATTCAGCAAACGGCAGGTTGAATGCCGGCATAACGACTGTATCGAACCCGCGGTGTGCCTGTCCGAGTGCAGTAACGCCCTGTACTTCTTCGCAAACTCGTACACAACGCTGGCACAAGACACATTTATTTGGGACACGTACGACACCCGCGCCAGAGAGGTCGTTGTCGTAATTTTTTCGTTTTCCTTCAAAATAACGATGGCGCACACCCATTGCGTATGCCAGTCGCTGCAATTCGCAGTTGCCGTCGCGTTCGCATGTCTGGCATTCTTTCGGGTGGTTGTCGAGAATCAGCTCGACGATATCGCGTCGTGCCTGACGTATGGACGGCGACGTGGTTGTCACATCCATACCTTCCTGCACCGGAGTGGCACAAGATGCCACAAAGTTGCGCGCCCCTTTAACTTCCACAATACAAACACGGCAAGCCCCTTCCACGCTAAGGCGCGGATGGTAACACAAACGGGGCACTTTAATGCCGATTTTCTCTGCCGCGTGCATGATTGACGTGCCGGCAGGTACTGTAACCTTTTCACCATCAATCGTTAATGTAACCATAGTTTGATCTGTCATAATTATCACCACTCTTATTGTTTATCGATTGCGTCGAATTTACAGGTTTCATAACAAACACCGCATTTGATACAGCGTTGCTGATCGATTTCGTGCACTTGTTTGGGTGAACCGGATATACATCTAACCGGACAAACCCGGGCACAGGCGGTACAACCGACGCATTTATCAGTGTTGATTTCATAACGCAGCAATTTTTTACAGCGATGCGACGGACACCGTTTGTTGAGAATATGTTCTTCATACTCTGCGCGGAAATGGCGAAGAGTACTGAGTACCGGGTTTGGCGCTGTCTGCCCCAACCCGCACAATGACGCGCGTCTGATGAGGTTACCGAGCCGTTCCAGTTTATCGAGATCTTCCATTGTCCCGTTGCCTTCGGTAATGCGTTGAAGAATTTCAAGCATACGCATGGTTCCTTCGCGGCACGGTGTACATTTACCGCACGATTCGTTCTGTGTGAAATCGAGGAAAAATTTGGCTATATCCACCATACAATCGTCTTCATCCAGCACGATCATACCGCCGGAACCCATGATTGATCCGGCTTTGCTGAGCGAATCGTAATCGACAATTGTATCTAGGAATGATTCAGGCAGACATCCACCCGACGGGCCGCCTGTCTGAACCGCTTTGAATTTTTTGTTATCTTTGATACCGCCGCCGTTTTTGAAAATAATATCGCGAAGGGTGGTACCCATTGGAACTTCGACTAGCCCTGTCTGGTTGATTTTTCCGGCCAGAGCGAATACCTTGGTTCCTTTGGAACCTTCCGTGCCGATAGTAGAAAACCATTGCGGGCCGTCAAGCATGATTACCGGTACATTACAAAGTGTTTCCACATTATTGATCATGGTCGGTTTGCCCCACAATCCTTGTGTTGATGGATATGGCGGACGTGGACGAGGCATACCGCGTAATCCTTCGATGGAATGAATCAGCGCGGTTTCTTCTCCGCAGACAAACGCACCTGCGCCGAGCCTCAATTCCAGATCGAACGAGTAGCCGGAACCGAGAATGTTGTCGCCGAGGAACCCGTTTTTACGGGAAAGCTCTATGGCGTTTTCAAGACGTTTGATTGCCAGCGGATATTCGGCGCGGACATAGATATATCCTTTTTTCGCGCTGATGGTGTAACCGCCTATAATCATCCCCTCAATAATGGAGAAGGGATCGCCTTCAAGCATACTGCGGTCCATAAACGCGCCCGGATCGCCTTCGTCGGCGTTACATATAATAAATTTTTCATCACCTTTTGCAAGGTAAGTGTTTTTCCATTTGATTCCTGTAGGGAACCCGCCGCCGCCACGGCCGCGGAGCCCTGATTCGAGGATTTTTTCTATTACTGTTTCCGGCGTTTCATTTTGCAGTACTTTCGCCAGCGCCTCAAAACCCCGGTAATAGATATATTCGTCGAGGCTTTCCGGATCGATGACACCGCAGTTTTTCAATGTCAACCGCAGCTGGTGGTTGAAATATTCCACGTCTCCATAATGATCGAAAAAGTGGTTTTGTATTTTATCGAATTTTACGATAAGGCGTTCTACCGGCTGGTTTTTTTCAATGTGCGAATCGATAATCTCGTCAAGATCAGATTCCTGGATATTGCCGTAAAAAACCCGTTCAGGGAACACGAAACACGCCGCCGCTACAGGTTTTTCCTGTTCGGCGCATAACCCGAGGCACACTCCGCTGGCAATTTTAACCTGATCGGCAAGCCCGCGCTGATTGAGTTTTTCCTGAAACGCAGCGGACATCTTGTCGCTTGCGCCTTCGCACTGGGAACCCCTACCGCAAAAAATAAATTCGTTGCGGTATAGACGGTCGGTCTTTTTGTCGAGGATCATGTCAACAACCGGCCCGCCGTGTCCCTGCACATGCTGTGTAAAAATCTCAAACGCTTTTTGCGGAGTAACTTCACCGTATTTGACTGGGATTTCGCCGGGTTTGAAGATACCGACAATCGGTTCGCTACTGCAATGTCCGGTACAGCCGGTTCTGTGCAGTACGATATCGGTGCGTCCTGACGCTTTAATCATCTTGTCAAATTCGTGATAGACCGCTTCCGCTCCTGAGGCGTTTTCACACGTGGCCGAGCCGACCTGAATTTTGACCAGACCGGTGTATCCCTGTTCGTTGAGCCGGGATATGCTCTGCTCTTTGAGCTCGAAATATCGCTGTAATATTCCTTTTGTATTCACGTTTAGCACTCACTCTGTTTCGGGTTATAGTTTATAATCATTATTTATTTGGATGTCGACTGAAATACGACAATTGTTCGAGTTTATCGGTAAAGTCCACGCTGCGGACCATTACATCGGTGGTTACCTGCAGGTGGCGCTGTGTAAAGTTTAAAATCGATTTTACACCAGCTCTTGTTACAATATCAACTACTGAATCAGCCGCTTCATCGGGTACGGCAATGATTGCTATTTTTATGTCTTTCTCGCTGAGAATCTTTTCCGCGTCAGACACCGGTAAACATAAAATATTAAAAATTTTTTTACCGATTTTGTCCGGATCCGCATCGAATAGAGCTTCAACGGAGAACCCGCGTTCTGAAAACCCTTTATAACCAAGTAACGCCCTGCCCAGATTACCTGCGCCAAAAAGGGCAATCCGGTTATCGCTGGCAACACCGAGTATTTTTGATAGAGTCGATAACAGTTCCTGTACATCGTACCCCTTTTTTCGTCTGCCGAATTTACCAAAATAGGAGAGGTCTTTTCGAACCTGTGTGGGATTCAAATCCAACCACTCCGCCAGTTCTTTTGAGCAGACATTATCGATATTTTCCTCGACCAGTCTTCTTAGTTGTTTGCTGTACAGACTCAACCGTTTAATGGTCGCTTCCGGTATCTTTGATATTGGCATAGGATACCCCCCGGCACCAGTAATGATATAATCATATCGTATCAAACGATGCTCGTTATTATGCATGCAGTTCTGTGAGCGTTTTTATTTTCATTACACTGCATAGCTTTTATATGTCGCGATTATGCGTTATTTTGCAAAACCGCATTCTATCTAAACATGATTTGTTATTCCTTTTATGACATCATGTGGACACAAGGCAAACCTCTTGCTTCATAAGATGCTATTAAAAAGGAAGATTAGTTCTTCTTAGAGAATAACATACGAGGAGATAGCGTTTAAAAAGAACATCAAAGTCACGTACAAGCTGATTGCCATACTGTATTACCTGAAGTGAAATAATGTACGGACAATTAATGTGAATAATATCACATATTCATTAAAAGTCAAGAATGATTTATGGTTTTTGGTATAAAAATTATAATAATGTGACAGTATTACCCTTTGATAGTGAAGCAATTAAGCGTAAGTTAAGTGCAGTGAGGCAAAGTCTTTTGGCAATATTGACGATGTTTGAAAGAATGATTAAGTTTATGTATAACCGTGTTATTCTGGTAAAATATAGCTAAGTAGGGAGACATTATTTTTTTGTTGAATTTTTGTGCTGAATATATGATACTAATTGCACCATATCGCATTTGAACAAAGCCAGCGTAGCTCAGCTGGTAGAGCACATCACTCGTAATGATGGGGTCACCGGTTCGATTCCGGTCGCTGGCTTGTTTCTTACTTCGCTCGTAATAAGGGTTATTCACCCGTTACGGGCGTTTTCTTTTTTAAGAGTTTATATCTCTAAAAATTATTTTATGATTTTTTTAGATCTTACACAGCCTAACGCCAAACCTAACAATATGATTGATGCCGGTTCAGGCACAACGACTGATCCGTCTGCTAAACCGGTTGCAGCATAGGTGAACATATTTAGAGCCAGAGGTTGAATATCGCCTGATGCATATGCCCATGAAAAACTGTCCATATCATCATAAAAAATAACCGCACCGGTTGTAGCGGTCGGAGCAATTATTGAAAAAATATTCTCGGAATTGATACTTATTGAGTCACCAAGTTCAGAGATATATGCTACAGCATTAGTGAACCAGCCGAGTGAATTTACAGCGCCAAAAGGTCCGTCTGATATCTGAGGAAAAGATGTTCTGTCAGTAATAGTTGATGTTCCGTTTCCGTCATGCCGGTCTACAAAAGTTACTCCACCAAAAAGAGAACCTACAAGGGTAGCGGATGCAACCGAATTAGCTGCGTAATCGGCAACAACAAATAAACTTTTACCGCTGTTGACGAAATTTTTTAAGTTCTGTGCTTCTGCTGCTGTAATTACTCTTGTAGAACCTGCTGAAAAACCAGCGATAAAAATATCCGCATCGGCTAGGCTCTCTGCAGAGAAATCGTTTGCATATGTAAAAGTAAACTCAACATCTTCAACAATTCCCCCTGTACCGAAATTAGACGATGATAAAAGTGCGTTTGACAAAGCGCTTGACGCAGAAAGATCAAAACCACCAAGGTCATGTGTTTTTATGGTGTAGCTTGCGCAAAACACCGGTTGCAAGTTAATGAAACTTAATAGGATTGTTAAGGCAAACCATTGTTTTTTCATGACTTTCTCCATCCTTATGACATGTTATGTAGTTTCTGACAAAATTATACCACATAATTTATCAAAATTAAATAAATGGCTATGAAAATTATTACTTTGCGCCAATAAGTTTATATTTTTAAGCAATCTATCAAAAATCACATATCAAGAAGCATTATCCTTTATTCACGATACTTTCTTCCTTTACACAAAATGTTTACATCGCCAGCAAATTAATAATTTGTCATATATCTAGTATTGTGATATAATTATATATATTTAAATTTAACAAATACGAAAAGGGGTTTTCTTATGCAACGAATCGTGTCAAGTATGGTTTTCGCCGTATGTGTATTTATGACAATCAACACCAATGCTATTGGATTTCAGATCAACACCTATACCACAGACGATCAGACGTCCCCCGCTATAGCATTTGGTTCGACAAATTATCTGATAGCGTGGACAAGTGACATGCAAGATGGAGACGACGGTGGAGTATACGCTCAGCTTGTGAATACTGACGGGTCGTTTCTCGGCGGTGAATTTAAACTTAATACATATACCTCTTTTCATCAGGACTCCACAGCCCTCGCGTTTGATGGCACAAATTATATGATAACATGGCGCAGTTATCTGCAGGATGGCAACGGTAACGGAGTATTCGGACGGATTGTGAGCAGCAATGGATCATTTATAGGCAATGAATTTCAAATCAATACTTATACCCCGGCAGCGCAACGTCAGTCTTCCATTGCGTTTGACGGCACAAATTATCTGGTAACATGGCATAGCGATGGACAAGACGGCAGCAGCTATGGCGTATATGGTCAGCGTATAAGTAAAACCGGTTCAAAGGTTGGCGGTGAGTTTCGAATTAATGCTTACACCACATATCATCAAACCTATTCTGATCTCGCGTTTGACGGTACAAATTATCTGGTAACATGGCAAAGTTATGGTCAGGATGGAAGTATGTCCGGAATATACGGTCAGCGTGTGGGTACTAACGGAGCAAAGGTTGGCGGTGAGTTTCAAATTAATACCTATACTCCATCAGATCAAACATATTGTGCTATAGACTTTGACGGTACAAATTATCTGGTAATATGGCAAAGCGGCGTTCAGGATGGAAGCGGATACGGAATATACGGTCAGTTTGTGGCTCCTGACGGTTCAAAGGTTGGCGGTGAATTTCAAATCAATACCTACACCTCATCAGATCAAGATACCTGTAAATTGTCATTTAATGGTGAATATTATCTGGTAGTATGGGAGAGTTATAATCAGGATGGAAGTTTGGAAGGAGTCTTTTGCCAATACCTGGATACTGATGGATCACTGGTTGGTGAAGAATTTATAATGAATGATTATACAACAGCAAACCAGGAAAATCCTGATATTGCTTTTGATGGGACAAATTATCTGATAACTTGGCAAAGTAGCCAGGAAGATGGCGATGGATATGGGATATACGCTGATTTTGTAGGTGCGGCTCCGCCTATTACTCCTATTATTGTTCCAGAACCATGCACGATACTTCTGTTTGGCCTGAGCCTTATTGGAGCGATCCGTAAATATTTAAAAAACTAAGGTGTTGTGAGTTTAGCTTAGATATATGAAAACCAGGGCGGACAGCATACTGTTTGCCCTGGTTTGTTTTAATGCTAAATAATCTCTGGAATCGATAAAAGTGATGTTAATAAAAAACTGTTATTTCTTTTTTCAGGGGGCACAGGTTTGATTCCGGTCGTTGGTTTGTTTATTTTCCTCAGATAGATACATAAATTCTTATCAATTTAATTCTGTCACACAGTTTGACACACAAAAAAAGAATTAATTTAATTTTTATGTAACGTGATACGTCAAAAAGCCGATTAACTATATATAAACGATTATTATGCAATAATTATTAAGCGTTATGGAAAGAAGCATTATGCAGGAATCGGCACACATTCTTATCGTTGATAACAATTCGTTATCAAGAAAAATTGCGAGCATGGTCCTTGGCGTTGGAGGGTACGGGAATATCAAAGAAATCGATACTCCGAAGGAAGCGTGTGACTTCATCAAAGACAACTGTCCTGATCTTATCCTGTTAGATATATCAGTAGAAACCATAGACGGATTAGATTTGTTGGGTACATTGAAGAAATCCTACGAAGATAGCCAGACACCGGTTATAGTGTTAACTACAGTCGGTGATATCGAAATACGACGCAAAGCGTTTGAGCTTGGTGCCAGAGATTTTGTCATAAAACCGTTTGATACCTACGAATTGACCGCACGTGTCGACGCGGTATTGCGTATGAAATCGGATCACGAAAAAATACGTCAGGAAAATACGATGCTCAGCAGAACTGTTGCTGAACGCAGCGAACAGATAAAACTCTCCAATCTCGGGTTAATCAAAGGGCTTGGCAGAGCTGCTGAACTTAAAGATAATGATACCGGCCAGCATGTCATGCGTGTCGGGTTGTATAGCTCAATCCTTGCTGACGGGCTTGGCTTATCGCAGGATCTGGTGAACTACATTCTCCAGTCGGCTCCTATGCACGATATAGGTAAAATAGGTGTGCCTGACAGCATATTGCTTAAACCGGATAAACTGACAGTGGAAGAATTTGAGATTATGAAAAAACATTGTCAGATTGGCGCGGAAATTTTTCTGGTTAACGATACCAGTTATATGCGAAATTCGCATCCTATGAAAACTCTTGAGCATCTCTACAGACAGGATTCCGATTTGCTTCGCACAGCTGGAATTATAACGCTTACTCATCATGAGAAATGGGATGGGTCGGGTTATCCTATAGGGCTCAAAGGTGAAGAAATTCCGATTGAAGGGCGTATCGTCGCTGTAGCAGACGTGTTCGACGCTCTCAACACTAAACGCCCGTACAAAGAAAAGTATCCTTTAGAACGCTGTTTTGAAATCATCAGCGAATTGCGCGGCTCACATCTTGATCCACGCATTGTGGATGAGTTCTATAACTTTATGGAAATTCTCCTCGAAATCCAAAGCATTTATTCCGACGTACCGACAACCAGCGTATTCTAGAAAAACGTTTAACCCTTTTTATATCCAAATATTTTTATTATAAGTAACTTTATGCTGTTACATATGGATTGGATGCCTTCTCTTCACCGATGGTCGTGGGTAACCCGTGACCGGGATAGACAATGGTTTCATCCGGTAAGATATAGAGTCCGTTTTTTATACTGGCAGATATTGCATCAAAACTGCCACCCGGCAAATCTGTCCTGCCCACCGATCCGCTAAAGAGCGTGTCTCCGGCAAATAAAATACCCGGTGTATAAAAACACACTCCACCGGGAGTATGGCCGGGTGTGTGGATAACTTTCAGCGAATAATTGCCAAACGAAATAGTGTCGCCGTCTTCTATAAATTGATCAGGCAGGGGTGCCTGCGGAACAGAAAAACCGTACATGCGCGAATGGGTTTTGGCTTCCGCCACAAACGGTATATCATCGCGATGCATATATATCGACACAGCAAACAGATCTTTGACTTCGCCAATCCCGCTGCAATGATCGAAATGACCGTGGGTCAGCAGGATAGCTGTCACATCCGTATCCAGCTGATCGATTTGCGCCTTTATACGATCTACATCAAACCCCGGATCGATGACAACCGCTTTTCTTGTCTGTTCGCATACAGCTATATAGCTGTTAGTGGCCAAAGGTCCGACAGGTATCGTTTTTATCAACATTAGTTCTTATCCTCTTCATTGTTAAGCATTTAATATATAACATATGTGTTGATTTCATGACAATGTTATGATATTATACAATAATTTCCGCATAATGATACCATCATGTGGAAAAAACTGCCACTGTGATTAAATAGTGGCAGCATAAAACTGTCCGGTTCAGCCTCCCAGCAATTTCATTCAAAAAGTGGAATCGATTTTGCTGTAGTAGTGTATCCGAACACGGACAAAGGAGATACCTAATGACAAAATGGATGTTGGTAAGTACTATAACTTTGATCTGGCAGCTGGCTTTTTCGGGTGTAGATATGTCTTTCAGCAACGCTGGACAACGCGATATAAGCCTTCGGTTTGGCAATTCACTGGAAGAAATGCTCAAACAATGGACAATAAAAAGCCTGGTCGGTAAAGATCAGTATCAGTTTATTAAAAAAGAAAAAGGGAATGTGCTCCACATTTTGAGCAATAATTCTGCTAATATTCTGCTAAAACCGGTGGAGTTTAATCCCAATGAGTATTCAGTCATCCGCTGGCACTGGATGGTAAACAAATTTCCTGAGTACTCACCTAACAATGGATCCATAGACACTATCGACGATTACGCTGCGAGATTGTGCGTTGTGTTCCCGTCATGGTCATTATGGACAACTAAGTTTCTCGTTTATGTATGGGATGACAGGGCAACCGATACCGGAGCCGTCAAACCAAGTACATTTTCCAACAACTGTAAACTGCTGGTTGTTGAAAACGGATCTAAACACAAGGGTCAATGGGTAACGGAAGAACGCAATATTATCGAAGATTACCGCAAGGTGTTCGGGTCGAATCCGCCTAAGAAAGCCGGCGCGATCGGCATCATGAGCGATTCCGACGACACAAAAACGTCAACCGACGCTTGCTATTATAATATTTATCTTAAAGGCGATGTGTAAAAACACTGTAGATACAAAAACCAGTCTCTAACCTAAAACTTCAGATCCAATGTCAGTTTACCCGGCTGGTTTTATATAGAAAAACTTCAGAGCACCTTTATGAAAAAAGCGGTCTACAAAACAGCAGGAATCCTTCTTTTCCTGGCGTTAATTGCTATCCTGTGTACAACATATCTTATACCGTTGTTGTATCAACCAGCAATCTATCGTATATCCAATGTCGAATACAAAAGGCTTGAACAATCCATCACCTCTGACCCTCATTGGCAACAGTTTTTGCAATGGTTTCCAAAATCGGCGTTACCGTTTACCATGCCGTCATATTACCATGAAGGTATATCAAAACCGCTCTTTCTGGCTGAACGCAATATGGCGGTCGACGATACATACACCGTGTCGCTGTGGTTGTTTGCGTACATCCAAACCAATTCTGAGGGGATAAACTTCCTTAACTGCAAGTTGCAGGTTGACTATATACAGGGACGTCATGTGATGGCATCATACGGTTTGAACGAACAGGAAACCCAACAAGCTTTCACAGCACAAACCCGCGACGAGTTTATAACTTATCTTCTTGAAAATGTATATCCCCAGTAGTTAGCATTTCCCGTTTTTGATAATTTCATGATAAAGCCTTCTTGATTTCGAGGACAGATGACTAAAGGAACCTCTGAAAAATAAAAATACGTCATTGCGAGGAGCAAAGCGACGAAGCAATCCCAATGCGCAACGAGCTGAGATTGCCGCGCAAACTGCGTTTGCTCGCAATGACGCAAGCGCTGTTCGGCTATTTTTCAGAGTCTCCTAAAAGATATACATGCAATCTTTTCAATGATAACAAAAGTTTAATTTGCTTATATGCTCAGACATGTCATTCTTGCGAAAGCGAGAATCCAGCCTCAAGCAACATTGGATCACAACTGGATTCTCGCTTTCGCAAGAATGACATTCAATGGGGAATATTAGGCACCAATTTATGAGCAAACAATATCTCACAAACATTTTTTAAAAGTCTTTTAAAAAATGGCGGATCTTCAGGTATAATCTTACTGAGATGTCAGTTTTCTAAATCTTTCATTACTGTAGATTGGAGTGAATACCGGATCGGTCTGAGCCCATTTTTTACTGATGGTATTGGCAATGAACGCCTGAGATAAACATTCAATCGCCTGATCGTATTTCTGTAGTTGCGTTAGTACCCGTGCTTTGTAATACCATGCGCGGCAATGTCCTTTATCGAAATAGATTATTTTGTCCAGCTGTTTCATAGCTGTATCATACTCGCCCAGTTCGTATAGAGCCATACAGACAGACCAGTAGTCATAAAAAACATACGATTTTTGTACAGTCGCTTCTTTAAAAAATCGCTTTGCCTGAGGAAGATCATCCATTTCTTTGTAGGCTGAGCCGATATTATAATATGCCTGAGCTTTAAACGGCGTTGCCGATAGCTGACGTCTATACGCATCGAGCGCCAGCGCATGACGATTTTTGCGTTTGAGTGTATTTCCCAGGTTATTCAATATATCCGGGTCCCTGGGATTACACTGATTTGCAAGCAACAACAACTGCAGTCCGTCATCCACGTTGCCGTGATTGATTCTGACCATAGCCAGATTCATTAAAAAACAAGCGAGCACCTGCTTGCGGGTTAGATTAGTAAGATAGTAGCTGCCAAACCGCTCCATGAACTCGTCGTCACATGATTCCAGATAGTCGAAATCATCATCCATAGCCCTGACATACGATTCGTCAGATACAATATATCCGTTATCCGTGGTCTCTATGTTGCACCTGTACGATCCGTCATCGAACCTTACAAAAATATGTGACGGCATGACTACACCGTATAGCGGTAAGCCTGCCCGTTGTGCAAGGATGAGATACAGTAACGAAAAGGTCATGCAGTTACCTTTTTGGGTATCGAGCAACGCGATAAAATTCGAGTAGTCAAGGTTCCACATTTCATAAAACATGTTGGTACGGAAATTCATCCAGTACGGTTGTTCACTGATAAACCCTTTTTGCCAGATAAAATCAGCTATCAGGCTAGCCTGCGCCTTACCGGATCGTCTGGATTTGACATGATACGACAATTCCGCGGACAGTTGGTCAATCATCGACAAATACTTCTGCTTATCGATTCCGGGTTGAGCTTTTTCACTGATAAACAAGACGGCCTGAGCCAGATCGAAATCGTTGTCACTCAGGTTTCGGATATCGTCAAAAGAGCGGATTTTCTGCAGTTGAGCGGTGGTATGGTTTACCTGATCAATATGAGGGATCAGCGCCTGCCGCTTTGGAGTCGACAGACAACCGGATATGAAACACCAGATTATTATAAGATACAGCCATCGTATACGCACTATGACCTCATTTGGCTATCACTGTTGTTTTGCTGTGCTACTAAATATAACACAGTGTTAAATAATTTTGCAACAAAAAGTTCGTTACAATGAAAGACATCTAAATCAGGATTTTGTTTCATGAAATAAATAGAATAAGAAATAGAAATAGGTTGCCGACTGACGTTCATTGAAGAGGGAAAGGGCGGTGTTGAGGAAGACGCAAGTATCGCCACTTTGAACACCCTGAGCGAAGATTTGAAGCTTGTCTATGAGTTTCAAAGATGGGTAAAAGGGGCTTAACTAACTTCTACAACTCTTACTCTACAATAACCTTGTAAAATCTTAAGGTAGAGGTTTCAGGAGCTGGTCGAGGTGGTGTTGAATCATTGTCACCATCATCAATCCAAATTCTGCAACCATTGTCATTATACAAATCAACAGGATCAATTATCACTTCTTCCCATGGTAACAAGAGATTATCACGCCATAAAATTTGATAAGAAATATCAGGATACGATAGAGAACCTTGCCACTGAAGTATAAATGCATTGTCTATGTTACTATATCCACAATAGACGATACTGAATAACGATTTAGAGTTATCCGGCTCCATACCTGCTTTAATCTCATCACCATCATTCATCCCATCATTGTCGGTATCAGAATTATTAGGTTTGGTATTATATCTATATTCCTCAATATTATCTAAGCCATCATTGTCACTATCTAAATTTGCATCATTAACAAGAGGATTTAATTCGCTTTCTACTTCCCAACCATCAAGCATTTCATCGAAATCAGTATCCGGCTCAAGTAAGCCAGTTCCAGCATGGATTTCGTTACCATCATTTAAACCATCATTATCCATATCTGAATTGATTGGATCAGTACCATATCCCCATGATTTTACAAATTGACCGTATATCCCATGATTGTTTTCAGCCTGCCAAAATACCGCAGCTCCTTCCCATGTGACAAAAAATGTTATACCATTACTGGCTACAGAGGATCGTTGCTGATCGTAGGTGGTGAAAGTATTAATCTGAAACTCTATTCCAATAGTGTCTCCGTCGTTGCTATATAACTGACCATATATTCCATATGAACTTCCATCTTGTTCCAAACTACTCCAAGTCACTAGATAATTTGTGTCAGAACTAGCTATTGTGGGATATCTTTGCGAGTTAGTAGTAAATGTATTAACCTGAAACTCTGTTCCAATAGCATCTCCCTCATTATCATATAACTGGCCATATATTCCATATGAACTTCCATCTTGTTCCTCACTGCTCCAAGTCACAAAATAAGTAGAACCATTACTTGCTACTGAAGGATCACTTTGTGAGTTAGCAGTAAATGTATTAACCTGAAACTCTGTTCCAATAGCATTTCCCTCATTATCATATAACTGACCATATATTCCATATGAACTTCCATCTTGTTCCTCACTGCTCCAAGTCACAAAATAGGTAGAACCATTACTTGCTACTGAAGGATCACTTTGTGAGTTAGTAGTAAATGTATTAACTTTAAATTCTGTCCCAATAGCATCTCCCTCGTTGTCATATAACTGGCCATATATTCCATATAAACTTCCATCTTGATACTGACTAGACCATATAACCAGATAGGTTTCTCCATTACTGCCAACTGCTGATGATTGTTGGTTAAAATTATGATAGGTATCGACTTGGAACTCCTCCCCCATTCTATTACCCTCATAATCATATAGCTGACCATATATGCCATATCCAAAATTATAACTCTTCCAAGTTACAAGATAAGTGGAGCCATTACTAGCTATAGATGGATATTCTTGAAAGTTTGTAGTATAGGTATTAACCCGAAATTCTTCGCTAATGACATCACCAGCATTATTGTATAATTGACCATATATATTAGAGCCGAATCCATCCTGCTGATAATGGCTACTCCATGTCACAAGATAGGTCGTCCCGTTGCTCGCTACTGAGGGGTAGCGTTGCTCACCAGTAGTATAAGTATTTATGTGGAACTGAAAAAGTTTTAATAAAATTTCTTCCCCATCTTTTATTCCATCGTTATCTGTATCCTCAATATAAGGATTAGTGTTAAATTCAAGTTCTTCAATATTTAATAATCCATCATTATCGATGTCATTGACGGCATCATTAATAAAAGGATTTAAATCGTTAAAAATTTCGCATCCATCATGCATCCCATCATTATCTGTATCAGCGTCAAGTGGGTCTGTGTTGTAGTTATAAATCTCTTCTCCATCTTTTAATCCATCGTTATCTGAATCTGAAAATATTGGAGAAGTATTGTAGTTATAAATTTCTTCTCCATCTTTTAATCCATCGTTATCCATATCAGGATTAAGTGGATCGGTACCATAGCCAAAGGATTTTATAAACTGTCCATAAATATTTCTAATCATTCCTTCCCATCTTACCCATGCCACAAGGTAATTTGTACCGTTGCTTGCTACAGCAGGAAACACTTGTCTGCAACTTGTGTTGGCATTAACCTGAAACTCAACGCTAATGGCATTTCCTTCATTATCATATAATTGACCTGATATGCCACGATAGATCCCATTTTGTGCATCTTCAAAATTATAATTATCCCACGTCACAAGATAAGTTATTCCGTTACTTGCCACAGCAGGATTACGTTGATCATTAGTAAGATAGGTATTAATTGGAAATTCTGGTTTAATGATATTGCCCTCATTATCATACAACTGACCATATACACCTGATCCATTTCCGTATATCTCTCCATCCAAAATACTTTCCCACACCACAAGATAGTTTACACCATCGCTTGCCACGGTCGCTTTTGCATTGGCTGGTATCCGCTGATTGATTAGAAATTTTGAAATCACAGTATTACCGTAATTATCTAAAATTTGACCATATATTTCGTGTTGTGCATCATGGAAAAATGTCACAAGATAATTCGTACCATTGCTCGTTACTGAATGATAACTTATATCATCAATAGTCCAAAAAGAGTTTATCTGAAATTCTGTACCAATCGAATTACCTGCAGTATCGTATAGTTGGCCATATATGCCAAAATCTCGCTCATCGTATATACTTTCCCAAGTTACAAGATAATTTGTGCCATCGCTTGCTATTGAGCTAGCAGTCTGAGTTCCGATTGTATAAGTATTAATCTGGAACTCTACACCACTTGGATTTCTCTGATTATCAAAAAACTGACCATATATACCTTTATTACTCCCATCTTGATTCTCACTAGTCCAAGTCACAAGATAAGTAGTCCCGTTGCTGATTATCGAGGGGTCGTATTGATTTCTTTCCGTATAAGAATTGATTCTAAGAGATATTCCGGTATTATTCTCTTCAGAATCTAACAGCCAACCAGTAATGTCTTCTTTGTAATATGCATTTATATAAGACGAGTACATTAGAAAATAATTTGTGCCGTTACTCGAGATTTTGGGACCAAACAGATAAGTACCGGATTGCACAGAACTGAGGCATTGAAACTCTGAACCAATTAATAATATTTCGTTCTCATCAGTTAAGCCATCATTATCAGTATCTGTTTGAGAATATGCATTTAGGAGAAAACAAGTCGTCTGTATAAGCAATAAAAAAACAAAAAAGTAATTTCGCATTGTTTTAAATTCTCCTTTTTAGCCTTGTGTCTCCCAAAAGATACCCACCAGAATGTAGCTGTTTATATATTTATGCAATCACTCTCGAACCATTTTTTTCATCTTGTAAAACTTTTTAAAGGGGAGAGTCTCTAACTCTTGTTCAGCCACTGATGGGGAGACCATAATGGGCTTAATTTCTGTAAACGCTCCAAAGCCATTGAGGTCGAGACGACAGTACTTTGTTTTACCACACCCCAAATCAAAATCTTCAGCGTATTTTCCATACTTTGCTCCAAATAAACCTATAACACCGTTAACGCTTCCAGATGTTACTTTATGCCGTCCTGGTAGAAGATCAATGAAAAAGTAACTCTTCCCTGCAATTTCACACACCTGACGATCTACTGTACAAGTGCTTACTACGCCTAGTGTGTTTATGATATTAGGTCCTCCATCAACAAGATAAACGAATAGCCGTCCGTATCCTGATGGAATGGGTTGAATTGTTGTTTTTGCTTCACTGTACTTTTTACCTGTCGTAACTCCTCTTGCTATCATACCAACACAACCTGTGATTGATAGCATCGCGACTAAGACAAAAGATAATGTAAAAAATTTACAAAAACGCTTCAAGAATTGATACATATCCTTTTTCATTAATATTCCTTCCTGTCGATCGATATTACCTCATATATTTTATAACACTTCATTTCTCAGTGAGAAATCAATATTTTAATAGCCTTTATCATATAATCTTACAACTTTTTTAGCTTCCTCTTTTACCACTTCATCAGGAGTAGAATGAAATATTTCTTCCAATCTATTTTTTATTTCTTTTCCTTTCAAATCACGACGTATTTCCATCTTTGTTATTGTTTCACCTTCAACCCATTCTCTTTCGTAATAGTCACAAGCACTACCATAACAGCCATAACAGCCCGCACCCATTTTACCAGGTTCACAACCATCTTTTAAAACGTCCTGATAAGATCCTTCTTCTGTGTATGTAGTCTCGATAAAAAGATTTTGCCGTAATTGTTCAATTTCTGATAAATACTCTTCAGCTTTTTTCATGTTTCCTCCTGCGTTATATTTAAAATTTCCGCGCGACATTTGATCTAGAAGGAGATAATGTCATTGTAACGATAATTTATTTTTATGTCAATACTTTAGTTAATTGATTGAACGACAAAACGTTAGATTACAACTCTAAGTATTTCAAAAAATTATCCGGTCTGTACATATAGACATGAAAACCTGATGCTTCATCGTTTATCCATGGATAAAATTCCTTGCAGAGCTTACGCAACTCATCAAACCAATGACCAAACTCTTTAACTATCCGTTTTATCTCTGCCATGGGAAGGATATTTCTTTGAATAACACCCCAAAATCTACCTATGGCGTCCGAATATAGCACACTGTTAAACCCACGGCAGAACCTTGCCCTTCGGGCTTCGGATATGCCTTCTCAAATCAAGGAGACGCCTCACTTAATATATCTATACGGAAAAAATAATCTTCGACAAAAAAAAGCCCACTTTGTAATAAAAGTGAGCTTGATATTTATATAGCCCCCAGCATCGCCATTTTGAATACTTTAAGCGAGGTGGTTATAAGTTTCACAGGTTCGTTAAAAGGGGACGATGTCCCCTTTTAACATTAATTATAGAGATACGTTTAGCGATTACACATGCACGCTTTGTTCATTATCAATGGCCAGTGCAATTTGATCAGTATATTCCTGACGTCGCATCGTTGCGCAACATCTGTTCCAGTCAAGAGATTGAGGGTGAACCGCGGCAAATTGAGGTGCACCCAAAATCTCGCGTTTCTCGAATTGATTTCGTATTACATCTTTCCATTCCTGCTTCTGTTCTGTTTCGATCATTTTATTAGCGATGTCCTGATAAGTTGCGTTAGCTTCCGGCCCATCTAATATTGAAATGGTCACGAGGTCGGCGACGTGTCTGCCGATCCGGTAAAGTGATTCTGCGTGGTCATATTTTTCCGGATCTTTGTGACTGTCGAATAAATCGGCGAGAATATCATAAACCGCCCCTGTAAAAACTCTGGAAATATCATGAACCTCATGGGATACCTCACTGAGTTTAAGGTCATTATCAGCATTTCTCAAACCGAATGGCCGTCCAAGCGCTTCTCCGAATTCCTCAGCTAATGCCGGAAAAAATGTTTTTGCATGAAGATTCGCTTTGGATTCCGCAATGATCGCCTCACACATATCCATTTGATCCAGCATAGTAAAAATAGCGGTCAGATCGGCAAAAGATTCATGAATCCCGCCGGTTTGTGGATGCCAGCTATGAAAAAAATTCGGTTTAAATGAATCCAGAATAGCATGTCCCACTTCATGCGAAACAATATCAAATGAACGGCATGTATAGATTGGAGGTTGTGAATCGAGGTTGTCGGGATGAAAATAAAAGAATTTGAGGGCTCTTTCCGATCGACTATAATAAGCGTTTGGCTGAACACCGGCTTGAGGATAAACGTTGATCGGTTCATTTGTCCATTGCCAGTTTAATTCTTTCGTGCGGCCATATCGTCTTAGAGCTCGCCTGTACATTGTGATAACTTGTTTAACAATGGTAAATGTGTGGACCGCGTCAAATTCTTTTGGGTTTTGCTGAGGATCAAAAAGAAAATTGTTATCCTGATCCGGGTAAGCTTCTGGTAAATCGCGAATGATTATATCCTGATCTTTTGGGCCACTTTGGATTTCGAATGGGATATATGATGTTTTGATACCAATACTTGTAACACTTGGATCCTGTTTCCTGATAAACACTTTACTGCCACTCATAATACATCTCCTTTGAAAAAAATGGTAACAGTTCTCGTTATCATCAATTTATCTTTTGGTTGAAGAAGAATTACGAGGCCTAGCATGGAGTTGTTTTTATCCAAATCCAGATCAGTTGGTCAGGAAAAATTTTTCTACAATGCTCCATATATTAGTAACATTTTTATCGAAAAAGATCAATAAATAGAAATTTGTTGTTGGGATAAAAAGATGTAAAATTGAGCTCGTATATCTCAGTAGATTACCGGCTGCGATATTTTCTGATTGCCGTCACTGCCGATATGCCCAGCAGAAGAAAGCTCAGTGGTTCTGGTACAACAGTTGTTGTAGGTGTGATACCAGTTATGACAAACCCGTGGTATTCGCCGGTCGTATCATTAATACCGTTGACAACAAAATAGATTTCATCATTGATGATCTGCGCGTCATGAATGGAATAAAGCGTCCATCCATCTAACGCATCATAAATATCGTATGATACCCATTCGTCGCCATCTTTCATCCAGTAGGTCGCATGGTCAGATGATGAGCCGACAATCATAGATCCATCGTCAGAAATGGTCAATCCCATGCCTATCCCCATATCAGAAACTGTCCACGATGACCCCTCAAGTTCCCAGAGTATTAAATGATAGGATGAATCGTCTTCATTATACGCCCATCCGGTCATCTGATTCAATGCGTTGATACTCCATGCCTGAGACATTCCCCATGTACTTGTTGAGGGAAGAATTAAAGCCTGTGGATCGTTCCATGATGCCCCAGACTTTTCCCAGTAAATGGCTCTTGTCGGTTCAGTACCTGTGGCATTAGATGCCAGACCGATAATATAATCATCGTTCATACGAACTGCCAAATTGATATCGCGCTCAGTGTACAGAGGCAGTACTTGCACGCTTGATGTAGCACTTTCCCAGTACGATCCCTTATAATATGGTGAATCCGCTTCAATAATAACACCGGCTATCTGGCCTGCATTATTGATGTAATAGCCTCTACCGCCGTATGTATCTGTACCTTGCAACAGTGTGGGGGTAGAAGTCTCGCTATCCCAGAATGCGCCGGTGAGTACCCCTGTCGATGTATGTGCCCAACCCACAGCCTGTGACGAGTCGTTGATAGCATGCGGTTCCGAACTTTCAGCTCCACCTGTAAATGGTTCAAGTTCAGTGATTGTCCATGAGCCGTTGATATATTCCCAACGTACCGCACTACGGTCGATAAACCCATCGTTCCATGCCTGGCCCGAAATATCACCTGAACTGTTAATATGCATTCCCCGAATATGTTCTATGCCGGATAAAGTACCCAGATCGGTTATATCGTTAATCTCAATTTCCGCGGCGTATTGCACGCTAGAGCATAACAGTACAATCAAACTGCATACCAACAACATAAAATATGATTTTTGAGTTTGCATAATTATTCTCCAATTAATCTGATTATAAATGTATTTAAATCATACCATGAAATATGATAAAAAACAAACAAATATAATCACACAATCAAATATTTACGTTACTGAGACTCCATGCGTAACTATTCAGAATAAGACAAAGTATACAAGCAAAACTGTTGATTTCTCATATCGGAGGAGTTGAAGACTAATATTCCTCATTGGATGTCATTCCCGCGAAAGCAGGAATCCACCCTCAGGCAACGTTGGATCAGAACTGGATTCCCGCTTTCGCGGGAATGACATGACTGGGAGTATACGCAAATAAAACGTTGGAGATCATTGAAAAGTTCATACCTTTTACTAATATGTCCTCGAAATAGGGTATGGAGATGCCTCTACTGAGATTCCATGAGCATACGAAAATATTTTTTTACCAGATCGCGGTAATCGGGCGGGATATACGCCGGTTCGCTGTGGCGCAGGATAGCTTTTTTCTGCTCAGCTATCTGATCGAGTTCATCCGGGGATTCGGTTTGCTGATCTTCGCCGGTTTTAGATTCACGCTCTTTGCTTTTATCACGGGTAGTGAGCGATTTTTCCGCTTCAAGCAGTCGTGTCAAAATTCTCTGCTGGCGTTGTTTGAGTTCAGAACCGACATCGCCTTTGAGAAGTTGCTGGGAAGCTTTATCCATCTGTGCGGCAATATTGTTGAGGTCGCCGAGCACTTTATTTTTGCCAGACATCCCCTGAGACAACTGCGATAATGCCTCTGACAACATTTTCTGCTGAGCAGCAAGTTGTTGTAGATACTGCTGCATGGCTGACGGCGTCTGCCCCATCTGCGGGAACATTCCTGTTTGCTGGTTGAGCTGTGATTGTTGTTGCGCCATTTGCTGAAGCTGTTTGAAAAAATCGTCCATGTCAGACGGCATCTGACCTCCCCCGCCCCCCATTTGCTGAGCGCGCATTAATGCTTCGAGCAGGGCAACCCAGCTTGACGCCTCGTAACGGATCTGAGCAACCTGTGCCCTTATAATTGGAATCACATTTTTATCGCCCCGTTTGAATACCCGTTCCGTGTGGTCGGACAACTCGGTTGCAACATCGCTCAACGGACGTGCAAACGCCGGATCGATGACAGGCGATCGTTCACTCATATTGCGCACTGTTTGTGCCATACGCTGTAATTCGTTTTGCAGGAAAAACATGCTTGTTGCGTGATCGACATTTTTTTCGGCGTTTTTACCCTGATATCGGTTCATGGAAGCTGAGAGAATATCAAGATCGTCACTGACACGCAATAACCGTCGGATCATGTCGACAATATCAGCAATCAATTGTTTTTCTTTGTGCATCTTTTCTAGCATATTATTTAACATCTGCTTGAACTCGGCAAGGCTGAGTGATCCTTTCTGCCCGCTTTTCTGTGCTCCCTGTGGATTGTTCTGGCTGATTTGTTGCTGCATATCGGCGATGTCTCCCTGCGGGTTTTTCTGATCCCACATTTCCTTCAATTCATTCAGCATCTGTTGAAGTTCTTCGTCGGCAAATTCTTGACTGGCCAGATTATCGACTGACTGATCTATATACTCGGTCAGGTTACGTGTATCCTCGGCGTTTTCGTTCATAGCATCGGGATCAGTTTGTTGTTGTGTTTCCTGCCATTGTTCAAGCTGTTCGAGTAATTGCTCCTGATTTTCCAGCGCTTTTTCCGTAGCTTCAACCATTTGTTCAAGGTTGTTTTGTACTGCCAGTTTCTTGAGTAGTTCAAGGGTTCGCTCCAGATTTTCCTTAAACTCTTCAAGATTGGTTTCCATATTTTCCAACTGCGACTGGAGTTCTTTGAAAGATTCCGACTTTTCGATCAGTTCGTTGAGTTTACGCATTGTTTCTTTCATTTCGTCAGTCAACAGGTTATCCATAAGCTGCTGTATTTCGGAATATTTTTGAAGTACGTCAGTCGCAACATCAAGGTTTTGCAGTTGTTCCTGAATCGACTGGGCTTGCTGTTGGACTACCGAATTGATCTGTTCCTGAGATTCCATCATACCGGACAACGATTGTTTATCTGTCCAGCTCATCGATTCGGATTCAGCGATCTTTTCGGACAATTTCTGGAACTGTTCAAGAAGTGTAGCCTGATCGGTCTTAAGTTTTGCAAGTTCTCCAGCTGGTTCTTCAAAAACCTGTGCTCTGCGCTTATAGATTTCTACCAGTGACGGGAACACCAGCGTCTGAACTGCCGATTCGGCAACATGCGGACCGTCCGGCGGTGGGTACCAGTCGTACACACGCACAAAATACGAAACTTCATCGCCCGGCGCGATGTTCAGTTCGGTCAAATCCCACTCATAAGTCCCGTCAAACGCAGGTTGATTGATTGCCGGTTCAAGATGATACACCTGCTGTTCATAGCCTGATACGGTATAACACAACTCAGATGACCGCAGTAAAATATCGTCACTGGCACGGTAGGTAAGCGTTACCTGCATGGAGCGCGGAATTTCCATGGTTGGTTCGGGGCTGGTGATTCGTACTGAAGGCGGTTCATCTTCTATGACGATCAACTGGTGCAACGCGAGCGGCTGGCTTTGCTGACCGTGAATATCGGTGATAATCACCCGGTACTCATCCGAGGTTTCCATGGGAAACGACAGGCGCGCATTGGTTGATTCCAAGACCTTAAACATATCTTTACTATCTGATCTGACACGATATAAAAAAGCTTCTTCAAGAGGATTGTTCGCGGTGATTGTTATTGCAATATCGGTACCGCGCAGTGCGCTTATGTCGTCAAACTGTGCCCGTGTTTCCTCAACAGGTTCGTAGCCTGTATATTGCGGGTATTTGAAAGCAACGGTATGTTTGAGGATAACCGGCAGGCTGGCAGGTGTTATGGTGTATTCATCCGACTGTAGCGTTGTATGGGTAACCCGATAGGTAATCGGCTCTGTAACATTACTGAAGATAAAGCGGTAGCGATATCCCGCGTCAACAGCCATTGCCTTTTTGGTAACATCAGTGTGCGGGCTTGACCAGATAATCGACGGAACACCCTTTTGCTGTGTGAACACAATGGCATTGACCGTCACCTCATCTCCGTAAGGAACACTGACTGAACCGGGGCGCACAACCATGATTTCCTTAAAAACCGCTGGTTGGTCGAAAAAACGTTCGTATGTCCCATACAATGATGATGCGTAAAAATCGGAAAATATTATAACCGGAAGTGTTAATACGGCAATAATGTATACCCAGGATCGGGCAAACTGACGGTGAGGTATACTTTGCCTATCGGAAAGAATTTTTTTAGGTTCTATAGATTCCGCTATCCGCTCAATATGAGCATTCAGCAGATGCGCAGATACGCCAAGCCGTTGATAATCATCGGGATTGGCGGTAAACTGGTATGCGGATATCAGGTCGCCATTCAGATGGCTAAACCTGTGTTCGAGCAGACGAGCGGTTTGTTCCAGTGTGAGTATGCGCATACCCGGACGCAGCACATCTATCCAGCAGACAAAAGATCCTGCCAGGGCACATATGCCACAGATAGCAACAAACCATGTGCCCGACAAATGAGCCGCATAGCATATTGGAATCAGCACAAAGAAAAACAACGCAACAGCAAGGCACAGTAATTTCGCGGTTTCGTACACAAGATGCATGGCAAGGCGTACCCTGATATGCGCGAGTGTCTTGTACAATGGCGGTATCTTTTTCATAATCAAAACTTAACCACTATTTGAAGTGTGCCGATAACAAAACTGGTAACGTGTCTCATACAATAGAATCGAATAAGGCTCATACGGTGCATTATGGACGCTTTTTTAAGAAATTTACAGCAAAAATTTATATTACTGCTTCTTTTTTCTCTTCCATTTATTATTCCACTGTGGTGTGTTTCGCGGTCGGTTAATCAGGGTAACTGGCAGAAAATACAATTTCTCAATGACGAAGGTATACGCTATTGCAGTCAGAACGATTACGATAAATCAATCGAATATTTCACTGGTGCACTCAAACTTGATCCTGATAACAAAGTGATCAAACAAAATCTGGCAAACACGTATGTCAACCTTGCTGTAGAACTCAAAAGCAAGGGCGAACGAGATAAGGCGGTCAAGGTACTTGAACAGGCAGTGGAACTTAATGTCAACATCGATACCGTGCATATACTGCTGGCAAAATTGTATTATGAAAAAGGCGACCTGTTTGATGCCAAACGCGAAACCCGCGTGGCGTTACTGCTCAAACCTAACGATCCGTATCTGCTGAAATTTTCCGCGTACCTTAATTATCTGATGGAAGATTACAGCGATGCTATGGCTGATTACAACGCTATAGACAAACAGTTCGGTATACCGTACAAAGAAGTGGAATGCAACGATATCCGCAAAGAAAGCGAGCGGTTTGCGCAATACAAAAAGATGAACTGCCACCCGTTTGTCATATTCTATCCTGATGATTCGTACAAAGAACGGGCAGAATGGATTTCGCAGGCGTTAGCCAAAGTATACCTGAGGTTGGCATCGTGGTGGAACTATAACCCGCAAAACGAAATACCTGTGTATCTGTACCCGGAAAAAGAATTTTTTGACGTAACCAACAGCCAACGAAATGTAGTTGGTATTTACGATGGAAAAATACGGTTGCTGGTCAACAGCAATGACCGTACTCAACTGGAAAAAACCGCAATGCACGAGTATACCCATCACGCGTTTTCGTGCCTGACACATACCAATACTCCATTCTGGTGTAACGAAGGATTAGCCCAATACGTTGCGGGACAATGGGATGAAATGCGTGCAAAAATGTTTGACGTGGCAGTCGAAAACAATTCTGTTATCGATTATGACGCAATAGAATCGGGCGAGACAGGCGTCTTTGATATGCACGACCGCGCGCAGGCATATATCCAATCGTACGTGACTATTAAGTATCTTATCGATACGTTCGGAGAGGTGATTATCTGCGAAATGATAGACGAACTGAAAACGGGCAACACCGCTCAGCAGGCAGTTGAAGAATTGACCCTGCTTACCTACCCGGAACTTGAGCAGGAAGTCAAAACTTACTATATCGCCAAACGGATAGAAGATTATAAATCGTATGCCGCTCTGGTATCAGAAATATCCAATAAAGAAAAAAAGTAACCGCTCTTACTTTTTCCTGAGTCTGATCCATCCTGCAAGGCATGCGAAACCGACTGAAACGACTGTCAGCGGTTCTGGTACAGAGATATTAACATTATCGAAAAATAATCCTGAACTTCGCGTATCGGTATACAAACCGGTATAGCCGCTAGCGATACTTACGCCGTAATCGGTTGAGTTTACCGCTGCAATCGGGGTAGTATTCCAGCCGGTATTGTCATCGCCAAGTATATAAGCGTATATTGAAAATGTATCTCCCTTGGCAGCAACCCTGACATGAAGATCGTTGTTACGGAACTCCGGCATCTCTGCCAAGATGATGTTATTTTGCAGTATACCGTTTGATATGATAAAACAATTTATCCGATTAGTCGTATCGAGGGCTATTGTTAATACAACAGCTGCATCAAACCCGAAAAATCCGCTATTGTTGAAACTAGACCGCAACACAAAACCAACGTTATTCGTATTATAAACGTCAACGTCAAGCGAGAAATTGCTTAAGCTATTGTAATTATAGACAGATATCGCTTCTGCGTACGGCGATCCGGTATCTGGGAATTCATATGATGAAGCGTGATACTGCCCTCCGGTTACATCCCATGTTCCGTAGATATCAAGCCAATCACTGCTTGTGCCTGCATCGAAATCATCGGTGAATATTGATGCCTTTGCGAGAACACAACTCAACAATGTGATGAATAGAGCCACTAAAATCCGTGTAATAATGCTTCTCATTAACAATATCTCCTTTTTTAATTTTTTATGTATTTATAGTATAGCATGTTATACAAAAAACTGCAAGTTTAAAAAACACACTAAGCACTAATCAAACTAGTAGTAAAACAATTTGCATAATATTCTATTCAATGTTATAATGAAATAGAGACAAAACTATTTCAGGAGACTTCAATATGTGTAAACAATTATTCAGATCTATTTATTTATTAATCATCACGTTATTATCATATTCATGTATAGCAAATGCCGCTTATCTTGTAACAGACCTTGGGTTGAGTGGCGGCACGGGTGATCTCAACGATCAAGGCGTAGTAGTAATGACTTATAATAACGAGGCATATATATGGGAAAATGGTGTGTTGACAAATATTGGAACACTCGATGGTAATAAGTGCGAGGCGTTTAGTATCAATAACTCAAACACCGTAGTCGGCATAATATATGAAGAAGAGATAATTCCTTTTCGCAATGGATTTGTATATCAAAATGGGACTATGGAGTATATTGATAACGATCCGCTTGTCGAAAATACTGCCCTTGATATCAATGATGGAGGTATTATTGTGGGGTGGCATCGTGACGCATCAGGCTATGCCCTAGGATATTATTATGATACAACAATGCACATGATGGGGACAATCAATAATGTTGATCACGGTAGTTACGCCATGGCGATAAACGATAATAACCGTATTGCAGGCTTGTCATATATTGCTGATATAGGTGATCCTTCGGATTCGGAATACCACGCTTTCTATTACGATATTTCCGAAGGAACAATGCATGACATGGGAGTCCTCGGTACAGGCCTCAAAAGCATGGCAAACGAGATCAACGAGCTTAATCAGATTGTTGGTTATTCGGATACTACAGTGGATGGAGATATCCATGCATTTTTTTATGAAAATAATGTCATGATTGATTTAGGAACGCTTGATGGAGGAGTAAGTTATGGCAGTGGCATCAATGATAGCGGAGTGGTTGTCGGTTCAAGTGACGGCAGTGCATTCATATGGGAAATGTCAACCGGTATGATTGATTTAAACGATCTGTTACCAGCCAATTCAGGCTGGGAACTTACGGGAGCCGGTAGCATCAATAATTCAGGGCAGATATTTGGCGCTGGATGGTATGAAGGCGAGTTACACAGATTTTTACTTACACCCACTACAATTCCGGAACCATTGTCCATTATTTTGTTAATGTGTGCTCTATTCGGGTATATCCGTCATAGAGGTTAACAATACTGATAGAAATCCTCGCTAGTTTCCTAACTAAAGCTATCCGCATTACTCCGATTGGCAAATAGCACTATCTCGCCAATTAATGATAGAGCATGCATTATTCCAATCACCAATACCCCGATCACAGGCGAAGGACAGACCATTGTGCACCTGTGTGTAATTTCCAGAAAACTACATTGGTAAATCGAAGCTTATACCTGCCAATGCCTCCTGTGCGACAATATAATACATGAATTATCTCGTCAAAAAACAATAAAATTACATAAAAAGGTTTACTTTGAAATTAAAATGTGTAATGATTAAAATATCATGAATAAAATAAATAAAATTGTCAAAATAATAAGGATAATATACCTTGGAAGGTGAAAAGACTCAATTTTGCATGGCGAATATCGATGGTGACAAAATGAAAGAAGGAAGTTATATTTCACACAATGAGAAAGTTCTGTCGTTTCATTTGCACGAATTGGCGGCATTGCATTCAATCAGTAAGTTAGCTGGGAACGCAGCTTCAATTGACGTTGTAGTACACGCGGTAGTCGATAGGGTTTTTGAATGTCTGAATCCTGATGTTGTTTTGATATTTAAACGTGAACATGATGATCTTGAATTATTGGAGAGTAAAGTTTCGAATGATAAGTTCAGGCATAGCGAGACACCGATCCACAGGGTTGGTGAGTGTATGTGCGGGCTTGCGGTTAAAGAAAAAAAACCGTTGTATTCGCTAAACATTAATACTGACGCCCGATGTACGTGGCAGGAATGCAAAGAAGTGGGTCTTGTATCTTTTGCGGCGTTACCGCTGGTTATAGATAATGCAGTCATTGGGCTTCTTGGTGTGGCATCGGCTACCGAACGTGACTTCACCAAAGAGAATGATTTTCTGGAAATACTGGCGTTCAGTGTTGCTATGCAAATGCATAACGCTATATTGTATAGTAGCTTGAGAAGCAAGACCAAGCAGCTTCAGTCAGTTAACGATAAATTACACGAAGAAGTTGTATATAGAAAAAGTGTCGAAGATACCCTGCAGGTACTTATTCAGGATCTGGAACGAAAAAATATAGAGATTGAGACATTTTTGTATAGTGTATCACATGACCTGAAAAATCAGATGGTAACGATCAGTAATTACCTGCAGATTTATCAATCTATTTGTCAGGGAAACTGTGATGATTCTAAAAAGATATTAGGACGTGTTGTTAATGCTGCTGGCAAACTACAACAGTTACTTGAAGACTTGTTTATGGTTGCACGCAAGACGCGTTCTCTTAGCCATAAACAAAAAATAGACTGTAATCTTCTGGTAAAAGATGCGGTTGCCCTGGTGCGTGATCGTATTGATAAAAGAAATATTGAGTTAGTGATAAAGGGACCGTTCCCGTTTGTCAAAGGCGATCGGCAACGTTTATTGGATGTCTTTTTTAATCTGCTTGATAACGCGATTAAATTTACCGAAAATGTAATCGAAGCGCGCATCGAAATAGGTGTGCGGTCTGATAAATCATCCCATACCTTTTATATTAAAGATAATGGAATTGGCATAGCATCGGGTTATCAAGATAAGATTTTTGGGTTGTTTTATAAACTCGATGTTGATTCCGAGGGAACAGGCCTGGGGCTTGTTATCGCAAAACGAATTATTGAACTGCACCAAGGCAATATAGATGTCGCTTCTAAAGGTCCTGGCAAGGGATCAGAATTTTTCTTCACTCTTCCAGCCTGATGTGGCCTGTGGCATAATATGTGAGGACTATTATTCATAACGCATTGTAAAATATACTATTGCGTAGAATAAACATGGAGTGGAGTAATTATCTGCTCAGTTTTTGATGCGTCGTTTGTTTATCCACACGTACCCTGCAGTTCTTCTCGATAAACATATAACACTTTGTATTAGAGATTGTTTTAATATCATAACCAATCCTCCTGCCTAATATTATCTATAAAATAATAAATATGTCAACAAATAAATATAATTAAAATGTATTTTTAGGTGTTTTTTTGGAATGTTGTTTACTATTAGCAGGTTTCATATCACATCTCATTATAATGTTTAACAAAAAACTAACTGTATACTAACATTTACTTTGTTACGTTTTCAAAATCTGTAATACAATAATACATATTTTGGATTATTTATATTATTTAATATGTTGATGAATTAATAAACTAAATTCAATAGAACTGATCCAATTTTATGTAATTGACAGGACCTTTGCTAAAAAGCCTTATTCAGCTGTAACACATTGTGTAGCCTGATTGGATATAACGTATAATTTGCCATTAAAAAGAATGTTACGATAGTAAGTGGACGACGCTCAAAAAAAGTCTTCCCAAAATTGGCAAATTATAGTAGTATCATCAACCTTAATTTGGGAATTTTAAGTAGATGAGGTTTCATAATGGAAAAAGCGATGCTCTGGGGATTAGGGTTTGACGGCAAGGAATCGGATAAATATATCACCAAAGGTGATAATTTTTATCTGGTTGGCGGATCGCAAAAGACACATGAGCACATGGTGGATGATGTGCTGCGCTTCAACCAGTATCTTAAAAAATACGGCAAGAAGATGGAAGAGCTTAGCCACGAAGAATACTACCGCATTTTACGTGAAATGGGAGCAAATGAACGTCAGTGGAAATATTTTCATTGATCCTTAAGTGGCTGCACACCGTATATCCGAATCGAATTTTCTTATAGAACAAAGATATATATTCAGACAACAACCAAAACACCAAAAGGAGGCTTACTATGAAGGTAAAACCTTTATATGACCGCTTGTTAGTAAAGCGAGTGGAAGCGGAAGAAAAGACAAAAGGCGGTATTATCCTGCCTGATACAGCAAAAGAAAAACCGCGTCAGGGTTCTGTTGTGGCAGTTGGCCAGGGCAAACTCAACGACAAAGGCGAACGCGTAGCCATGACCGTCAAGGAAGGCGACACTGTATTGTTTTCGTCATACGCCGGCACTGACATTCAGATTGACGGCGAAGATTTTTTAATCATGCGCGAAGACGATATTCTGGGTATCATCCAGTAATAACAGCACATTATTATTTATGTTTTAATATTTAAGGAGGAAAAGAATGGCTAAACAAATGAAATTCAGTGACGATGCCCGTCAGGCAATATTGCGCGGTGTGGAAAAATTGTCCAGCGCGGTAAAAGTCACGCTTGGTCCAAAAGGGCGTAACGTTGTTATAGATAGAAAATTCGGGTCTCCACTGGTAACCAAAGATGGTGTAAGCGTTGCTAAAGAGATCGAGTTGGAAGACGTATATGAAAACATGGGCGCTCAGATGGTAAAAGAAGTCGCTTCTAAAACCAGTGATATCGCCGGTGACGGTACTACTACCGCAACCGTGCTTGGTGAAGCGATTTATCGTCAGGGATTGAAAAACGTAACCGCAGGTTCAAACCCGATGCAGCTTAAACGCGGTATCGAAAAAGCGGTTGAAAAAGTTGTTGCCCAATTGCAGGCAAACAGCAAAAAAATTGAAGATTCCAAAGAAATCGCTCAGGTTGCCTGTGTATCCGCTAATGGCGATACTACTATCGGTGACATTATCGCTGAAGCGATGGAAAAAGTGGGAAAAGACGGTGTTATTACTGTTGAAGAAGCGAAAAGCATCGAAACCCATTTGGAAGTTGTCGAAGGTATGCAGTTTGACAAAGGATATTTGTCACCATATTTCGTAACCAATACAGAAAGAATGGAAGCTGTTCTTGACGACTGTTTCATCCTCATCAACGAAAAGAAAATATCGAGTTTGAAAGACATGTTGCCGCTGCTCGAAAAAGTAGCACAGTCTGGCAAACCGCTTTTGATTATCGCTGAAGATGTTGAAGGCGAAGCTTTGGCTACTTTGGTGGTTAACAAAATTCGCGGTACGTTCCAGTGTATTGCTGTGAAAGCTCCGGGTTTTGGCGATCGTCGTAAAGCAATGCTCGAAGATATCGCTATTTTGACCGGTGGCCGTTGTATAACTGAAGACCTCGGAATCAAATTGGAAAACGTGACGCTTCAGGATCTTGGCCGCGCGAAACACGTTACCATCGACAAAGAAAACACGGTTATCGTCGAAGGTGCCGGCGCAACGGTTGATATTCAGGCACGTGTCAGCCAGATACGTAATCAGATAGAACAGAGCACATCGGATTACGATCGTGAAAAATTGCAGGAACGCCTCGCTAAACTCGCTGGTGGTGTTGCTGTTATTAATGTTGGTGCTGCAACTGAGACTGAAATGAAAGAAAAGAAAGCACGCGTTGAAGACGCATTGCACGCAACTCGCGCTGCTGTTGAAGAAGGTATTGTCGCAGGTGGTGGTGTTGCCTTGCTTCGCGCTTTGTCATCTCTTGACGGTTTGACCCTCGAAGGCGACGAACAGATCGGTGTTGAAATCGTAAAACGTTCGTTGCAGGAACCGCTTCGTCAGTTGGCTCAGAATGCCGGTCAGGAAGGATCGGTCATCGTTCAGGAAGTTCTCAAACGCAAAGGTAGCGAAGGCTATAATGCCGCTACAGGTAAATTTGAAGACCTGATCAAAGCAGGCGTTATTGATCCGGCAAAAGTAACTCGTTCAGCGTTGCAAAACGCATCGAGTATCGCGTCGTTGCTGTTGACTACAGAAGCATTGATTACAGATATCCCACAGGATACCCCTGATATGCCATCACCTGGTATGGGTGGCATGGGCGGTATGGGTGGCATGGGCATGGGCGGTATGATGTAAGATCGTCTGATTGTCTAAATGGACATACACAAAAGGGATGGTTCTTTTTGAGAATCATCCCTTTTATTATCTATATATAAAAATAAAATTACTTAGCCAACAGTTCGTCTATCTGTTTGCTTTCGTGAATACCGCTTGAACTGGTTGTTACGGCTCCCTGCCTGAATACAATGATAGTCGGGATTGCGTTGATACCGTATTGTTCCGCAAGTTCTTTGCTTTGATCGATATTGACTTTGGCGACAACTACGCTGTCAGCGTGTTTTTCCTGATAATCATTGAGTATCGATCCTTGTATCCTGCACGGTCCGCACCATGGCGCGAAAAACTCGATGATCACCGGTTTATCCGATGTATCGAGTGTCTCTGCGAAGGTTTCCGAGGTTAGTATGGGCAATGAATCAGGTTTGCTGTAAAATGGTTTAGTTACCAGCATTGAAGTGATGGTAAACAGCAATACAAATAAAATCCCGAACACAATGTTTGGGTTTTGCTGTGCGTACATCCGTATTCGTTCTGTCCAAGTCATGTGATATGCTCCATTGTAATGGTTATCATGTATATTTCTGTGTGCTTATATAGACACATCGACACAGAACAACGTTCATTTTACATAATAGAGCATTTAAGGTCAACAGTATGTAGCTAGTAAGATGTTCTCTGTTTTTTCCTGAACAACTCTACATCAAGATAAAACTTTTATGAATTTTTAGAATTTTTTCTATAACTAACGAATCCCAAAAGTCCTAAACTCATTAAGATTACACTGCATGGTTCTGGAACAGTGTAGTATCCGTCTAATTCATGTATCCGAGGCCCTGAGGCAAGGCCCCCACCGGCGTCGCTGTATTGCACAAATTCCGCCCTAAAATCTTGTGCGATAACAGTCGAAAACGTGTCGTACAATTCCAGGAAATTGTCTTCAGTATAAGTTTCGCCTCCACCGTATGGATTTGAAGCATCGTAGGAATATATTAGATCCCAAAAACCTCCGGACCAGCTATAAAGATTAAAAGTACTAATAGCTCGGTAAGCTGTATTTGTAGGATCATGACTGGCAACCAGATTAAAGCTATTTATTGATACCGGGTTTAGTGTTTCCCACTCAATCCAGTGAACAAATCCTGTTGGTTTGCCGTCTACAAAAATGGTGTTTTCACCTTCGTGATACTGATAATCAGGTATAGAATTTCCAAACATATTAGCGGGATTTGAAATGTGATGCAAATCACTATTCCCGGTGACAACTGTGCCCTGGCTTACATCCCACAGGTCATCGCTGGAAGTAGATAACGCTCTGGCATCATTAATTAGTGTAAGAAAAACAATAGCCGCTGCAATAACAAAAATCTTTTCCCTCATCATCAGTTCTCCGTTAGTAGTTAATTATTTAAGCCTGAATCACAACATAGATTTAAAAATCCACAACCACTTTTGAAAATAAAAGTGACAATCAATAATTTAGTATAATGTCATGTTGTTTATCAAGAGATGTTTTATGTAAATATGATGGCAATTTGTGGAAACTTCTTTTTTTAAATAGGTTATCCAAGAAAATTAAAGAAGATCTGTTTTAGATAAAATAGATTAGTTATTCTTTCGCTTATTCATTAGGCGGGGACATTGGTAATACAATAAAAAAGGTGCTACCTTTGCCGTATTGAGATTCCAGTCGAACCTCTCCACCGAGTTTCTCTACAAGAACTTTTACGATATACAATCCGATGCCTGTTCCTTTATACTCATTCTGTGAGTGAAGCCTGTTGAAACAGTCGAATATTTGTTGTTGGTATTGATCTTCTATTCCGATCCCGTTATCTTTGACAAAAATGACATGTTTATGCTGTTCTTGGCGGTAACCTATTTCCACACGTGGGGTACGTCCTTCGATCTTGGAAGAAAATTTAATGGCATTCGTAAATAAATTAAGGATTACTTCTCGTATTTTCAGGCGGTCAGTGATTATGCAGGGTAGGTCTTCCGCAATTTGCAGTTCAACATTATTATTCTGTATTTCTAAGGAGAGTTGGTCTGCTAAGGATGAACATAATTTATTGATATCAAGATTTTCAAAGGTGTTCTTTGCGTGAGACATTTTGGATAAAGTTAACAAGTTTTCGATAATATCCTGCATATGGTTTACAGAACAGGTAAGTCTTTGCAAGAAAAAATGTTCCTCTTCATTGAGTTTTTTCCCTGCGGAATTTTTTAGCATTTCCAGGAATCCCGAAAATGATTGCAAAGGGGATTGAAGGTCGTGAGTTGTAATATGCATAAATGTATCTAGTTCCTGATTAGCCTGTATCAATTCGCTATTACGGTCTGAAAGTTCATTAAGCAAGCGCTGTTGTTCTTCTTGATGTTCTTGAAGATCTCGTAACAAGATGTTGTAAGGTTTACGCAATCCTTTTTCTATGATAGCTCGATAAATAAAATAAACGGCGATCAATTTGAGTGTGTGTCCTAAAACATTAAACTCATCGTATACACTGAGATAATTGGTGAACGCCAGTTCGGATAAAATAGTTATAAGCAATGATATAATGATCAATTTCATAATGCGTTGATCAAACTTTGCCCTATGCTTGAATAACAGTAAAATACTACAGGCAAACATAAATGAAATGATATATTCGCTGATTATTTTAAACTTTGTCAAACCGGTACCAGTTATGTAGCAAACCGGAAAAATATCCCAGTAGAAGATAGATAATAGTAGAAAAATCGTAATAGCCCCATATAGAGAGAATAACAAACGTATGTTGAAGATATTTATTACCTTATCCAGAAAGAAAGGTGCAATGAGGAATGAAATCGCCTGCAAATAACGTGCCGCAATCCATAGCTGTGTTGCCTCCGGGGCACTGATTTGCGGCAGTATTAGCATACCTTTGTATGCGATGGTATGGATAAAATCAAGACAACCTATAAAAAGAAACGATATGCCTATCACTTTATAATATGAATTGGTGATATACTGGCTGGTATTCCAGGCAAACATAAAAATACCCACCGCCACTACGACACTTAAAAGTTCAGTGCTCACATGGAAAAGCAAGTAGTTCGCTTTACTTATAATATATGAGGAAATGAAAAAGATTATCCATAAAAGAAGAGCGCAGTAGTGAAAAGCTTTTATACGAAATTTTGCATAACCGTTTTGATTATTCATGAGGATCCTTGTGGCTTCTATTTAACAATGTGAAGAATATGGGGCTCTAATAGTATGATAATACACTAGGAATACAAATTTTAAAGGGGTTTTTTAAAATATTTTTACACCCTATAATATAAAAAAATCTATTGCAGTAAGTTACGTAATTGTTGGGCTTTTTTGCATTTCCTACGATATCATAGCAAATGGCAAGATTGCGTATAACCGATGGTTTGGATGGATCTATCATAAATTAATCATGGTACTGACAGAAAATTCCAGATCATAGCCTTATCTAATACAACCGCAAATCCTATCCAAAGCAGAAAATAAAATCATCGTTTTACTCTTTCTGCTTTTCATTTGTTTAAAAGTATTATATTGCTGTCCTTGACATATATCAATATCCATGCTAAATATATTATAGAAGAGCTTTTAAATTATATTTAAGTCTTTAGAGAGAGTAATCAAATGAAAAAAGTTTATGGATTGATATTAACAATTTTTATTCTTCAGTGTATTAATGCGCAGGCTACTTTAATCGAATTACAACCTGGTTCTGAATCAAAGGATATAATCATCCGAAAATATCTTCCAGAGGAAACATTTGATGATACATGGTTATATGTCAGGCATGATGAAGCAATTGACGAATACAGATCTCTTATAGAGTTTGATTTATCATCAATAACTCAAACATCTGTTGTAAATGCTACTATGGCGATTTATTGCTATGATTATATCCATACCTCATCTCCCACAATATATGCTAATCGAATTACAGAATCGTGGACAGAGGAAACTGTATCGTGGATAACACATAATGATAAATATACTACGGATGATATGGCTTCACAAACTGGTCAAGTGGATATCGGTTGGGTAACGTGGGATATCACTGATATTGTGAATGAGTGGTTTAATCCGTCAAACGGTATAAATAATTATGGTATTATGTTAATTACAGATTATATACCTCCCCTTAACCTTAACTTTTTTTATTCTTCTGATTATACTGATGATCCATCGTTACGGCCAAAATTAACTTTAGAGGTTTCTGATGAGGCTGTTCCTGAACCACTTACAATAATGCTTTTATGTTCAGGTTTAGCCGGAGTTTACCTTAGACAAAGAAAATAATATTCGTATTAGAAGTCAGGATATTCATCTTGGCCTGTTATCCTCCTCCCCAAACCAGTCAGTCTTAAGTACTTTTCGGGCAATTTTTAGAATTCCGTAATGACGATTTGAACTCGTAAGAGTTTTGTCCATAGACAGGTTTTATTGACTTTGGTCTCTGAATCAAATGGCTATAATAAAAAAAGGCGATGTCCTAGATAAAGGTAGAATGATTTAACAAATAACAAAACCTAACAGGCATTATAATGGATTCACATAAAAAGCATTCGGTTTGGTTTCAATATGTGAACCTGTAGTTATTGTTACATCTCGATAACCAATATCGGCTGAGGAATCGATATATATTTTAACAGTCAGATGTGTCGAGTCAGTTATATTGAGGCTATCCACGGTTATCCCATTGCCGAAACTAATATTGGTGGAACCCTGCCATTGGGTTTGGTAACCGACAATATTAATTTCTACAAGAGAATTCCGAGTTCCTTCGTCAGGAGTTAATGACAAAATAAACGAAAATCCACCTGTTACACGATAAAATCTTTGATCTATACCGGTTAATCCATCTCCTGTCCATTCGGTAGTATCAATGGGCCATTGCCCTGAAGGCTCAACTGCTATCCATTGCGGCGGGACTAATGAGTCGGTCGATTCTATTATATACGATACATCATCCCTGAACGGTAACCACGTTAATGTAACCGTATCATTATCATTATAGGCAATAGACAAAACTTGTCTTAAAACAGAAAATTTTGCTGTAAAATCGCCTCCATCTGTTCCATTTCCTGAAGAGAACAAACCATAGAATTCTCCATCAAGGGGTTGAATAGTGTTATTGAAAATATCACTTATTTTAACCTGATATGTATCATTGCTTAACAAAATATTACCTGTATCCAGATTAATAGTAAAAGAATCAGCAAGGCTCACCGAAACAGGTATTTGATTATCGTCTCCCGTACCAAACAAACCGTCATTACCCGGTTCTATCAACAGACAATTGGAAGGATTCACCGTAGCAGGTTGAATCGGCTCATTGCAGGTTACGGCAATAAGTTGCGGTGAGGCGCTTATCACGGTATCAGGATACGGCTCCATATCAATTACCTGAAACATATTATCGATCATTACAGCAAAATCTGCCCAGTGCGTTTCTGAACCGTCATTATACTCCGCGTGTATATTGATATACTGGTCGTCATCAATGGCATAAGCGCTCAACAACCCTGTGGATGCAATATCTGTATATCCGGCAGGCTGAACACTCCATACAACACTGGTTGTAACGTCATAAATGTTACCGCCTCCATAATTGGCGTAAGCAGTATACTGAGAAGTAGTTTGTTCCTTGACGATATCATCTCCTACGATAGTAAGTTTAAAAGCCGGTGTCATTACCGTAATATAAGCTTTGTCGCTGAATTCTGTGTACGCGTAATTTGAAACTTTGCAGAATACATATGTACCATTATCATCGCTCTGCGTGTTCTGTAAAGTCAATATGTTGCAATCAGTTCCTACCGGATTATCGGTTGAGTTTTTGTGCTGATACCATTGATAATGCAACGGAACTTCGCTTGAGGCTGTAATTGTGAATTCAATCGGTTCGTCTGTATATGTTGATCCTGATTCCGGTTGTTGGGTGATTGTAATTGGAGGAAGTACATTAAGAAGTATGGTTTGGCTGGTTAAAGATGTCGTGTCATTTGAGACAATACAGTATATTGTTGAATCGTTATCCGCCAGCTGAACATTCGTGAGGTTGAGAGTATCGGCGTCGGTTCCGGTTAATATATCATTTAGATACCATGCGTAATGTATAGTACCATTTTGACTGTATGCCGTTACACTGAACCCAACCGTGTCGCCGATATCAACTGTAAGGGCATCCGGTTCCTGAGTGATAGTTAATGAGACATATTGTACAAGTACGGCGTTTACTTCGTATTGGCCGCTGGCAGTACTGCTCCACGCGACAAGAAACTCTTCACCATTAGAAGCAACCGATGGTTCTATTTGATTATTTGCTGTAGTTACATTGATATGAAAATCATCACTTATGGGATCTCCTTGATAATCAAACATTTTACCGATTATTTCAAAATCATTGCCTTCTTGGCCGTAACTTTGCCAGACAACTAAATAATCTGTTCCGTTTGAGCTTACTGAGGGAAAAGACTGGTTATCAGGAGTATACGAATTAATACGAAATTCCGGGCCTGATTTTGCACCATCAGTATCCAGAAATTGACCGTAAACACCATAATCACTCCCATCCTGCCCTTCGCTTTCCCATGCAACAAAATAGCTGCTGCCGTTTGATGCGATTGATGCGTTGTACTGCATAGATGTCGTATATGTGTTGATCTGAAACTCCGACCCGATTTTCAATCCGTCATTATCAACAAATTGACCGTAAAGATCATGATATTCTCCGCCTTGCTCCCAACTTCCCCAGACAACTAAATATTGATTATTTGAAAAAGCAACTGCGGGAGACAGTTGAGAATTTGTAGTAAAAGTATTGACCTGAAACTCCGAACCAATTTTCAATCCGTCATTATCAAGAAATTGACCACAAATACTATATCCGTCTCCATCCTTACCATAAGCGTCCCATACCACCAAATACCTATTCCCGCTATGTGCTACTACAGGATTACGTTCATATAAAGTTGTGTATGTGTTTATCTGTAGTTCCGGCCCATGTTTTGAGCCGTCATTATAAAGAAACTGAGCGAAAACACCATAATCATCACCGTCTTGTTCCTCACTTTGCCATGCGATAAAATAATTATTACTTGATGTAACAGAAGGATTTATTTGGAATGATGTCGTGTATGTATTTATTTGCAGTTCAGCACCAATTTTTAAACCGTCATTATCTAATTGCTGAGCATAAATACCATACGCGCTTCCATCCTGTCCATCGCTTTGCCATGTTATTATAAAATTTCTGCTATTGTATGATACGGCAGGAGATTTTTGAACTGAGGTTGTATATGTATTGACAAGTATTTCTGAAGCAAGCTGATAACCGGGTAAAACAGTAAGTATGGCCGTTTGAGTAGAATTTGAGTTAAGCGAATCGGATGCCACGCAAAATATTTGAGTATCATTATCAGCCATAGTAACTTTTTCCAAAAGCAAACTACTGCCTGTTCCTACCGGCATACTGTTTTTGAACCATTGATACTGCACACCCCCGATATGTGATGATGCGCTTACAGTAAAGACAACGTCCGAACCTTCATAAATTGTTTGCGATTGAGGTTGAACGCTGATAACCGGATCTTGATATGTTAATTTCGTTGAAAATATTTCACCGGCACTGCCATCTTGTTCATTACTGTTCCATGATATCAGATAATCCGCACCCGATGCGGTTACCGCCGGTTGATATTGATCGTCTATTGTATAAGAATTAATTTGAAATGCCGATCCAATATTACCGTTATTATCCAGTAACTGTCCGTATACGCCATCATTGTCTCCGTCTTGATTTTCGCTTGTCCACACGACTAAAAAAGTCCGCCCGTTAGACGCTACCGCCGGTTCTTTCTGGTTACCTGATGTATAGGAGTTAATCTTAAATTCCGAACCGACTTTTGCGCTGAATTTATCGACAAATTGACCGTATATTCCATACCCGTCACCATCCTGATTTGAACTTACCCACACGACTAAATACAGAGTTCCGTCCGATGCAACACATGGTGAAAACTGGCTTGAGGTTGTGTAAGTATTTATCAGGGACTCTCTGTTAAATTTTGTCCCGTCTGATTTGAAAAGTTGTCTGTAGATACCGTAACTATCTCCATCCTGTTCAAGAGTTTGCCATACAACCAGATAGCTTGTTCCATTCGATGCTACTGAAGGTAAAAGTTGTCTGTTTGTAGTATATGAATTAACTCTAATTTCGGATCCGATATCTGATCCGTTACTATTAAGGAACTGCCCGTATACGCCTTCACCATCGCCATCCTGACCATTGCTTTGCCAGACAACTAAATAATTAGTGCCATTCGTAGTTATGCAAGATTCTGATTGATAAGATGTTGTATATGTATTAACCTGAAACTCAGAGCCGAGTTTTGTACCGTTAGTATCGAACCGCTGAGCAAATATACCCGGCCCATCGCCGTCTTGAATGTTGTCATGCCATGTAACCATATAATTTGTACCTATAGATGAAACTGCAGGCCCTGATTGCCAGAAATAGGTATAAGTGTTAACCATAAATTCCGGGCCTATTTGCGCTCCATTGTCATCCAGTAACCGTGCAAATACGCCATTGAAGTGTCCATCCTGTTCATAACTTTCCCAGATTATCAGGTAATTAGAACCATTATATGATATTGCAGGATCTGACTGAATTGATGTTGTATATGAATTGATATGTACTTCCGAGCCAATCTGATATCCATTATCAATAGCAAACGAGAGGTCATTGAAGAAAACAAATAAAACGACAATGATACAAATTCTAAACATTTTCATTTTATACCCGCTCTCTTAAAATGTTTAAAACAAGTTACAGATATAAATAAATATGATATAATATGTAGCGCAAAAATTAAAGCCATATTTTTTGCTAGTATAGGAATGGTCAAGGGAGGTATTAATGGGAAGTAATAGTTGCACATGACAACGGAAGAAGTCTATACAACACAATAGAAAAAGGTTACAATAAAAATTGTAGTAGAAAGGAAAATTTATAACACACTCTCCCCGAACCACTCAGTATTAAGTACTTTTCAGGCAGTTTTTTAAATGTCCTTATGAGCATTCCGTTGTTCAAATGACTTTTTGCACACGATAACCGTTCTCGCGAAAGAATGAAAAGAAAGACTTTCATTCTAAAACAGATATTACCTAATTATAGCACACTGCTCTAGTCATGCCCTCAACTTGTTAAAATAGATAGCTATACTTGATAAAGCAAGCAATATACATGTAAGTGGTTCGGGCACTGCTGATGTTGGTGAGTAATCCAACAGAAATCCATATATTTGGCCCTCATATGAAGCGGTTCCAACAATCTGTCCAGCGTCATTGATTCCATTCGCCGAAGTCAATGTCCATCCCGAACCTGCAGAGATCAGGTCGTTGAGATTACGCATACCGTTTGTTTCGTCCCATATAAAAGCAAAGCCGTCACTATTACCAACAACGACCCCATTGTTATTAATATCGTTCGCGTAACTCGTGCCGCCGCTTAATGTACCGAGATTTATCATACTACCACCAATTTCGTAGATAAAGGCATTGTGTGCCCCACCTGGTGTAATTTCGGAGTAGCCTACGATCTGATTATTATTATTGATTTCATAGGCTATACTTCTGCCTGATGTGCCCAATATACCCATATCGTGCAAAACTCCGTCACTGATGTCACAATAAAATGCGTGATAGTCGGTATTACCCGTGCCGGGCTGCGTAATATAAGAAAACCCGACAACAATGTTATTATCGTTAATATTTCTAGCATAACTTTCCCATGTCACATTATTAATCGTTCCAAGATTATGCATCGTTCCGTCATAATAAAATGCACGCGCGTAGCCACCGGTTGACGGTTCTCTATTCCAACCCACGATAATGCCACCCTCATTAATGCCAGTAGCGTAGTTTTCTATATTCGTACCAGTGTAGATATAGTTTATAGATCCGTCTTCGTAGGAAAAAGCATCTGAGCCATAAACCGGTGCTGGGTTGGATACTAAAAGAAAACCAGCAACTTGTCCCGAATTATTGATGTCCCTGGCAAAACGCAATTTCTCGTCAAGGGTTCCTATAGTGGTCACCGTTCCATTATCCCATATTTCACCACTTTTTACGACGACTCCATTATTATTAATTTTCGATGCTCCACCAAGCCCAAGGTTGGTCATAACATATTCAGCCGCAGTGGCGTTTGAAAGTATCACACCACACATGATGATTATCACAGTGATAGTATAGAACTGTTTGCGCACGCCCCACCTCTTTTTTAATAAACAATTATTGTTATAGCGAAAACTTCTTTTCTCAGCTTGTTTTTAGAGTAATTCCGGCCAATCCGCTATCAATAGTATCACGCTAATAGGTTCCGCTCCATAGTTTGGCTAGAAATGTAGACAGACAGAAAAAGACTGCCGTCGGTTATCTCTCTACTAATACAATAACATGTAATTTGAATATTGTCAAATCAGGCTCTGCTGTTTTTATTTTGTATTTTCCCTCAGAATATGTTATATTTGTATGTATGATGTTTAGGGAGAATTTCTAATATGTATAAAATACAGGTTATACTTTCGTTTTTCGTTATATTGTTTCTGTGTAATGATACATTTGTATCCGCGGCAACAGTGACTTTTCAGGAAGGCAATAACGCGGCTAGTGATTTTTCACAGACCGATGTAGTGCGCATCCAACTCGGAGCCAATAATCTCAGCGGCCTGGATTTTCTGCACGTCGGTACATGGACTGACGACACACCTTTTGCCAGAGGATTGATAAAATTCACAAATATGTTCGGTGTTAGTGAAGGACAAATACCTTATGGCGCATCGATTCAATCAGCAGCCCTTACGCTTACTGTTATAGATGTAGGAACTGACCCCACATCCGACAGTACACATTACGTTGCGCAGCTCTTTACCGATTGGGTAGTTGACCTTGTGACATGGGAGAACTTCAGCACTACACCCGGCGGTGAAATCGGAACCGATTTTTCAAATACACCTGAAGATACGTTTGTGCCCTCTGCAATGACATCTTATACGATTGATGTGACCACAAGTGTATCACAATGGGCACAAGAGCTGGACGAAAACTACGGATGGATTATTTACACACTTGTATCCGATGCCAGTAAACTGGGATCAGACCTGTGGGCTGATGTCTCTGCTCGTCCTATGCTTGAAGTGACATACACATATACGCCTCCTCCCGATCCCGAACCGGTCATTCCCGAACCTCTGAGCATTTCGCTTTTGTGCAGCGCCTTGATCGGAATCATCACGAATCGTAAAAACACCGCAAGCTTATAACATAATTTGTGATGTACAAAAACCTCCTGTACATGGACAAAAGTCGTTATTGCGATATATCGTTCTCCACGTACAGAAAGATATAGTTCACATCACTTAATTAAGGCTTTTCCTGAGGCGCACACCTCAAAATTTTCACCTTAACGTGATGCTAACTGGAAAATGATCCGATGCTTCCAGCAGGGCCGCTTTTATTGGTTCACAGCTATCGTCTTGATACGGATTCCAGATGATATGAGAATTGTCGACAACAGGTATATTTTGCGACACCAGAATATGATCAATGAGAACACTGATATACGTTTCAGTGAACCGATCTTTGAAGCGTGTTGATGAAGGCACCCAACCAGCATATTTGTCGCGTTTCCATTTGGGTTTACCGATATAACTCTTAAGAATTCTTTCAGGCTCATATATGGAACCCATAATTATTTCTACAGCACTCTTGCCAAATTGAAATTCATAATTATCCATACCCGGCCCGTCATTGATATCACCTACTACGATTACCTTTTTATTACTGTCAAGCCATTCATCTACTCTTCGTCTAATCCACTCACACTCGGCATAAAGTTTTTTTCTGTTTCCACGGCTCTCTCGTTCCCAGTGAAGCATATCTGATGAGTTAAATATTCCCTTGGATTTAGTATGAACTGCCATTAAATTGAAAACCATGCCGTCTTCTATTCTTTTAATTTCCAGTTCCAGAGGCGGGCGGTAAAACTCATATATCTCATGAATGCTGTCATCATCGGTATCAACCTCAAAGCGACCATTAAATGGTGGGTTTTTAACGCCATTTCCACTAGGAACATGAGACATCTCAACCTTTTGAGGATTGAAAAGTACCGCGATTTCCTGCATTCCTCGAGATGGATAACCAATTTTCGCTTTTGTTGTTTGCAAACCGTAATGGTTCGCAAAATTCTCCAGGCACTCAACTGTCCTTTTATTGCCATCTACCTTATTGTTGGGGGCCTCTATAATGCAAACAACATCTGCAGAAATACCTTCTAAAACGTCCTTTATAGCATTTAATCGCTTAAGTGAAGTCGAATCATTTTTTTGTGAATTATCATCTTCAAATAGTTTATCGAACCATTCTATGTTGTAACTACAAATCTTCATATTGACCTCCTTCTTTAAGAGATTTTCGACCATTATAATTCTAAGTAGAATACATTTTCAATCAAAAAGGTCGATCACTGACAGGTTAAAAGTCGTGGTGAAATTGTTGACAGTCCTATTCTCAACCGGAGCAAAAAGAAGCGGCTGCCATAAGGTAGCCGCTTCTTTATTTGCGTGCGAAACGCATATATGACACGAGTTGTTTATCTTGTCACACTTAACCACCTTTGATATACTATGATTGTTGAGAGAAAAGGGCGTTGTTGTCCCATTTTAGACCCCTAATTTTTATTCCATTAACAGGATTAATATCATGCAACATAATATTGTATTTATTTTGGGCGCTGGGGCAAGTATGCATTTAGGATATCCCAGCTGAAAGGAACTTGTTCAGCAAATAGCTAACAAATTAACGCTTGGAGATGCTCAGAATTATTGGCATATTACCAATGTAAAAGATTTCTGCACAGCTTTAAAAAGATCACATTTGCCATCTATAGATTCTTTCTTAGAAAAGGCAGAAAAATATAAATGGGACGGTATTGACTATATAGGAATAGGAAAATATGCCATTGCAAAATTTCTTTTAGAGAAAGAACATCTTAGTAGCTTATCAACTGATAATAATAACTGGTACAAACACTTATGGGATAAAATTCATCATTATAGCGATGAACTCAATGATAATCATATTTTAGCTAATGGCAAAATCAAATTTATTACTTTCAATTATGATTTGTCTTTAGAATATTTTTTACTATCTTCTATTAGATATAGTTATATAGGCTATTATGCATCACAAGAAGACATAAAAAATCTAATTAATTTTATAAAAAAAATCCATATTATTCATATTTATGGAAAATTAGGTCCTTTACCTTGGGAAGGTGATCGTAGAGAGTATGGCAATTATGAATCGAGAGACATCTTAGAATATTCTAAGGGAATAAAAATCATTCAAAGAGATGCAGAGACAACAGAAGAGTTGAAAACAGCTCATGAATATTTAAAACAAGCTGATTTTGTGTGTTTTTTAGGATTTGGATACAATTTTGATAATTTAGAAAGGCTTAATTTGCTAAATGCCACAGGCAATTATGATATTAAGAAAATTTATGGAACTGCCAAAGGATTAAAAAAAGCACAAAAAGAAAATATAACGTCCTATTTGGACCATCAAGATTCGGAATCGGTTACCTTAGGAAATGAGGATGAAGGAATAATTGATTTCTTAAACAAAGAATTTGACCATTTATGGTGAACTAAATGATATATCCGGGATACCTCAGATCTCTCGATTTACCTCCAAGCAGAGGTAGGCAACACTTATCCCCAAAGTGCAAGCTTTACTTTAATCTTACGTTCAATAGAGATTTACTCGCCGCGATTTTTTCTGATTAAACGCATGATCGGTATGATGCCGAACGCGAATAGCAACATCGCTCCCGGTTCCGGCACTGAACTGGTAACAACAAAATTCTCCATGAATACACCGTCATCCCATGACAACGGTACATTATCAGTTACCGCACTGATACCCACAATAAACCGATCGCCATCCTGCATATTCCAGTCATCGAGATTGTACTGCGCAAACGGGGTGAATGAATCCTGATTACCATCGGCATCAAATAGGAATGACAGGTTATTCAACGCGGCATCCCATGAAATCATAAGTGACGCATAGGTAGTTGGTGTTACGAGGTAGGTTGATTCCGAACTTCCATTGGTTATTTTTTTTGCACCTGCTTCACGCCCAATTTCAAAATAACCACCTTCTTCTTCACCTGATTCACCGAGAAAAAACTCAGCATAATCATTATAGTCAGTAGTACTTCCAGTATATAGAGTTATAGATACTTCCTGTTCATCGGGAAGCAACTCGTCGATCAGACCGTTGGGAAGGTTAATATCAACCATAGCCGACCAGTCGAAACGGTTATCTATAGAAAAACCACGCCATTCGAGAATACCTGCTGTTCCGTTTCCGGAAAGATTCTGGTACTGTAGTTCTCCGTTAAATTCTCTCGCTCCCGATGCAAAAATATTCCATTTTGCCGGATCAATAACGCCATCGTTAAAATCATCCGACCCATTAAGAGCGGCAAAAGAGTGTGATGTCATCATCAGGCATACCACAGCACAAAAAGTATTTCTTAAGATGTTAGTTTTCATAGCAATCTCCTTGTGAATGAAGTTTGTTTTATAATATACAATTTACATAGTATATGCAATACTTTTTTTGATTTTTTTTGAAAATTTCATATAAACAGAGATTTGATAATGGTCTATAAAAACTCTACACATGTAAGGAGATCTTATTATTGTTATGCTTTTTTGCGCATCTGAGTATTACATGGGCACACCATGGTCGAATTGTATAAATGGGAGTGGGATGGTGGAACATCATTCACAAACCATATGCTCGTCAACAGCTTCAACGATTTCGGATTAGGCGATTACCGCAACAGTATCGTGATTGGCTTCCCTCTTGAATCAGCGATTCCTGAACCTGCATCATGAATTTTATCAAAAAAATCAATCATGTTATCTATAAAAGCCAGAAAAATATAATAATTTCCCCTATAGTATAACTCCCGCGTTCGTACATTATTTTTTCAACATTACGAATCAGGCGCAAACAGTTTGGAGATTGACGACTCGGCAGTTGGTTTTGCTGTAGTCCATTCAACGGTTTCATAAATTATTTCATAATAATACCCATTAGTGTTCCATTTCACTGGCGCTGTAGATAATGTTGCTGTCGCTAACAACGATACAACACACATAATTCCAAATATTTTTATCTGTATCTTGGAAAAGAAAAGAAGACATATTTTTTACCTGTTGCCTTAGATGCATTTTTTGTACAAAGAAGCCGCAATCCATAGATTTATATAATCTCATGTAATTAAATAATTTTTTGACATTCAGAGTAATATACCGCTTTTCAGTTTAAATCTGTGCACTCTACTGCAATTAAGTATGATACGCCATCAGTCATCAAAAAAATCTCCGTGTTTTTCAAAAAAAGTCGAATATTTTTCTTAAAAAACTAATTTTTATTACATGTTTACCGATTTATACCAATGATACAATTACAACTATCGCTACTATTTTGTGGGGGATACACTGATGAGTAACAATAATACACTAGGTCGTCCATCATTTTTGCGTAGGCAATATTTGATTAACAGCAAACTGCAACTGCGTATCGCGATGGCTATGGTTCTTGAAGTGGCTCTCATCACCGCTACATTGAGTTTGATTCTCTTGTACGTCAACGATTATTATCTGGGCTTGATAACCTACTTTGTCGGATCGGCTGAAGCGGACCAGATATCTCTTTCCGATATTAGTCGTGGTATGTACTATTTTATATTCGGCGGGGTCGCTTTTTCAAGCGTGGTATTTGCGTTGATCGGTATTTTTGTAAGCCACAAGGTTGCCGGTCCTCTGTACCGTCTGAAACGATACATGACTATCGTGCGCAACGGACGTTATTCCCATGAAATACGGTTTCGCAAAGACGATCAACTTCACGATATGGCGGACGTGTTCAATCAGATGGTTATGTCACTGGAAATCCGTAAAGAAATCGATCTTTTGTATGTAGAACGCATGGAAAAGATTATCAACGAATTGGCCTTTAAAAACAATTCTTCTTCACAAGTCAATAACGCGACTATCGCACGGCTTGCCGAACTGCAGGAAATTGTATCGGAGATAAAATCTCACAAGACATTCATCTATGATACTCAGGATAACTATCCGTACGTCGGTTTCGAGGCAGGTACGCAGGATAGCGAAGAATCTTTGTCCAGTCCTACACAGGTAAACTGATATATCAATGCGGCATTCTTAGCTTGAGGCCACAATCAGGTTAACCGGTGTTTTCTCAATATAAAAATCGACAGGAGCATTGCTACCCGTGTCGCCGTCAACATGATACGGCACTGGACGGCTGGTTTTGACCGATATCTTTTTACCCTGAAAATGAAGCCGTTTGGCATCGCGCATACCCAAAAAGAATTTTGTGCATCCCATCATTAAAGATGATTTGGAGCGATGTGAAAATACAGCTATATCAAGCAATCCATTGTCAAATTCAGCGTCAGGGAACAACAAAAATTTGCCGGCGTAATTTTTACTTTTTCCCACAATAATCTCAAACGACGGGCCTTCGTAGCAAACATATCCATCGACAGTTACCTGCACATCAAACGGTTTGTACGTCCCCATGAGTTTAAAAGCGTTAAGAGCATACACACCTTTACCCAGAATCAACTTGAGTCGCAGGTTCACGTTTTCTATGATATCCGCGTCAAACCCCACACCCGTAGCAAACAGAAACCGGATATTGTTCGCCACACTCACATCAACCGACCGTGTAACCCGCTGTGTCAGGCAACGGCACGCATCTGCTACTTTGAGCGGAATATTAACTTCGCGCGCAACTATATTCACCGTACCGGTCGGTATAAGACCAAGCGTTACCGGAGACGACAGGTCGCAGCCGTTGAGCACATCGTTGATTGTACCGTCACCGCCTGAAGCAACCAGCAAAGTACCCGGTTGTGACGATGTAACCATACGGGCAGTATCGCGTGCCTGCTGGCGGCTGTTCGATATAGTCGTTTCCAGCTCATATGTTTGCGACAATATATTTTGGATAGTTTCCAACGTTCCGCGCTTTTTGCCCTGACCGGAATTGGGATTGAAAATGAGGTGCAGTTTATCTTTTTTCATCGTTTCCTCATATATTGTTTAACAGTTGCCGCACACCGCGAGAAAAAATTTTTTATTCTGGATACAATCATAGACGCCATGCGCTTGATACTCGGGTCAAACATAAACTGGTTACGGCATTTTGGGCACCGTATAAGAATCTTTCCTTTGTTTACGGGAAACCGTATTTTCTGCCTGCAGAAAGGGCATCGTGCGACAATTTTCATTCACCACCTGTACCGTTGGGTTTTTGTATGGAGTGTATTGCACAGCGTGTGCGATGTCAAGTACAATGATCGCCTGATTTGATTGATAGTAGTAGACATCCACGCGGCTATGGCGTAGTATCATATTTTAAAAGCACATAAGAATACGATTTGAGTCGTCTTAAAATATACAGATGAGATTGCTTCGTCGCTTCGCTTCTCGCAATGACGTACAAAGCTAAGTCGTCATTGCGAGGAATGAGGCATAGCCGACTGACGAAGCAATCTCATCTGAAGCAGACTCTGTTGTGTGTAAAGTATTGTATAGATTCTTAATATAAAAAAATTATCAACTTTTGCGGGGGAGGATTTTGTGCCATGGCTTTATTGCGCGACCAACTGCGCCAGCAGATGATAGATATCGGAAGCACCATGTACCAAAACGGATACGTTGTTGCCACCGATGGTAACATCAGTGTGCGCATAGCGCCTGACAAGATAATGATTACCCCAAGCGGAATAGAAAAAGGCGCAATGCAACCGTCAGATATGGTGATTATATCAACCGACGGAACAAAATTATCCGGTTCAAACAAACCGTCGAGCGAATACAAACTGCATCTGACGGTATACGCTAACCGTCCCGATGTGCAGGCGGTTATCCATGCGCACCCGCCGCTGTGTACTGCCCTGACTCTGGTTGGCGTCAGCCTCGATCAACCGTTTGTACCGGAAGTTGTGCTTGCTTTAGGAAATATACCCACTGCGCCGTACGGAACTCCATCAACTGATCAGGTTCCAAAATCGATCGAGCCGTACATACCCACGTGCGACGCCCTGTTGCTGGAACGCCATGGGTCGCTGACGGTTGGAGTATCATTGATTGACGCATATAATAAACTGGAAAAACTCGAGCATTACGCCCATACGGTAATCACTGCCCTGCAAATAGGTACGCCAAAACCTATCACTCCGGCTAAAGTCAAAGAACTGGAAAAATTGCGCGAGACGTATCGTTCGCATATACAAAAACAGTCTCTGCGTTAAGCGTTAACTTTTTATTAGAGCAGGACGGCAATATCGATGAAACAACAACAGGCTGTATCTTTTAAAAACTTATGGTTTCCAGTCGTCATTGTCGCGATATTTCTTGTCATGGTGATACGCAACGCCTGGATCGGCGACGACGCGTACATCACCTTGCGCACTGTAGACAATTTTGTCAACGGCTACGGGTTACGATGGAATATTGCCGAGCGGGTGCAAACCTATACTCATCCGTTATGGATGTTTGTGCTGTCGGCGTGTTACTTTTTTACTCGTGAAGCGTATTTTACCACCATTGCGGTATCTGTACTGCTAGCGTCCAGTGCGGTGGCGTTGTTGGTATCTATGATTGCCCGTACACGTTTGAACGCCGTTGTTTGTGTGCTTTTTCTGATATCTTCAAAAGCGTTTGTTGAATACAGTACGTCAGGGTTGGAAAATCCGCTTAGTTATCTATTACTCGCTCTATTTGTGATTTTTCTCCTGAAGAATGATATCACCCTGCGAAGTCTGCTCAGATTGTCGCTAATCGGATCTCTAATGATGCTCAACAGGCACGACCTGTTGTTGATCGTCGCACCGTCGATACTCTGGTATGCTATCCGGCTTCGTAACAAAAAAGCATGGTTGTATCTGCTTGCAGGATTGACTCCGATAATAGCGTGGGAAATCTTTTCGCTGATCTATTATGGCTATCCTGTACCAAATACTGCTTACGCTAAGCTTAACACCGGTATCCCTGCTACGGAACTTATACGGCAGGGGGGTTTCTATATACAAAATTCGTTTCTCAGCGACCCGATTACCCTGAGCGTTATCATCGCAACAGCCGGAGCTTTGTTTGTGATGCGTCAATCACCCTTGTTCGCACGGTATGTTGCTTTGTATTCAGGAATTGTGCTGTATATCATGTATGTGGTGAAAGTTGGCGGAGGCTTTATGAGCGGACGATTTTTTGCCGTGCCATATCTTGCGGCAGTGCTTTTGTTGTCGCATTACACTATTCGCAGAAACATTTTGATAGTATTGGGGATAGGATGGATTATCGCAATGTGGTTCAGCACCTCACCGCCCTTTTTCCGCTCTGCCGGATACGGGCTTGATCCGGAACATCAAAAACTGGTAGTTGATAACCACAAAATAGCGGACGAACAGCTCTTTTATTTTCAGTCTACCGGGCTGTTGAATCTAAAAAAAGATAAAAAACCGCCGTACACCATTAACTTTGTCAATCGCAACCTGCGCTCTACTGGTGAACAAATGAAGAACTCAGATAAACGGGTTTTTATAAAAAATATCGTGGGGATGGCAGGGTACTATGCGGGTCCGCGTGTACATATAATTGATCAGTTTGCGCTTGGCGACCCGTTGTTATCCAAACTGCCCGCGATTTACAACCCGACGTGGCGCATCGGGCATTTTTTGAGGGCTGTACCCGATGGGTACGAAGCTTCGGTCAGAACCGGAATGAACCGCATAACCGATCCGGTGATCGCTCGGTATTACGATACAATACGTTCCGTCACGCGCGCACCGCTGGTTAACGGACGGAGGTTAAAGGCAGTGTTTATGGAAAACATCGGCAAATATTTTTCCAAAGAATACCGTAATTTAAAGAAACATTTTCAGAAATATCGCTATAACGTAGAAATAGAACAGTAGAGGGTTGCATCATGAAAACAGCATTGTTTGGGCGGAAGCGAATCCGCTACCTTTTTGCGGCAATTGTGTGTGTGTATGTCTTATCGTTTTTCATGATGCCTAAAAAAGGATTTTTTATCTGCGACGCCGGCGTAAAATATATCCAGATGCAAAGCATGATACGCCACCACTACCGAGATGTTTCCATAGATATCCCCAGTTTAAAAATCATCAATTCCTATGCTCATGCCCCAACTGCTGTTCCCTTTTTCGCTCAAAAGGGCAAAAAGATCTATAGCGTGTTTTCGTATCTATTCGTCTTTATTTCATCGTTATTTTATTTAATGTTGGGGTTCAAGGGATTATATATTTTTCCGCTGTTGAGCGCATGCGCGTTACTACCTGCTGTGTGGAATATTGCGGGATTAATGCGCAATAAAACCCTTGTTCAGCCCTTGGTTGTACTGATGAGCGCGCTGTGTACTCCGCTATGGGCATATAGCGTTCAGTTTTGGGAACTGATGCCCGCTACCACTCTGGTTGTTTGGGCGATCTGGTTTTTACTGCGCAATTATTCGGAACCCGGAAACAGTAATTTGGTGTATTGCGGTGCGTGTATTGCGGTGTCGTCTTACCTTCGCGATGAGTTTCTGGTACTTGCCCCGATAATTGCCGTGGTCATGTTGATTGTCGACCCAAAAGCTTGGAAACAGGTGATTATCTTTGGAGCGGCAACAACACTTAGTATGGTGCCTTTGTGGATTTTCAACTGGAAAGCGCTGGGACATCCGTTGGGTTTACACGTTACATCGTTATCCGCGTCTGAAGAAGGGTGGGGTATCTATCTGATCAAACGCCTTAAGATAGTACAGCGGTTACTGCTTAATTCCTGCAAAAACAAACCTTTTTCCGTGGCATTGAATATTCCGTTTCTCGCATTGTTATTGATTTATCCTTCAATATCTAAAAAAACCGCCCGATATATCGCTATTGGCCTTGGGATTTTATCTGTAGTCAATGGACTGGTATTACTGTGGAACTATTTATTCGGGGAGTTACCGTGCATGGCGTTGGGGCACTCCAACGGATTGTTTGGGGTCGCGCCGGTGATATGTTTCGGATTGATACGTCTGCGTACCGCCGCCAAATCCGCTTATCCACAACTACACGTCCATAAACAACTGCGCCACATCATACTTCTGTTTATCTTGCTGTATCTGCTCTTATGCCCATACGAGCACGCAAAAGGTATACACTGGGGATGCAGGTATTTCCTGCCGGTTTATCCCTTACTATGTATCCTTTCGGCATCGTTTATGGTGTCTATGCGAAAAGATAAAGCCGTTAGGTATGTAGCTATCACAAGCCTACTTGTATCGTTTGTAATTCAGGTGTATGGGATAAATATGTTGTACCACAGAAAAAAAATTATAGAGACAATAAATCAAAGGGTACTATCGTATCCTCAACAGATGGTGGCGTTAACGAGTTTTTTTAACGCCATGGACCTTGCACCAATATTTTATGAAAAAACGCTGTTTCTTGTTCAAAAGAAAGATACTTCCCGCTTTTTACAGAAATTCAGAAAAATAGGAATAAATAATATCCTGATCGTAATACTGCCTGAAACCAGAGAAGATTTAGCAGGCGATGTGGAATTGATAAACAATAAGTATCACCTGCCTGTAGTCTTAAAATCGGTACCCCTTTTACGGAGGCCACGATGAGGCACAAAGTAATTCTGGGATGCATTATTCTGCTGGCTTGCATATTGCGGATAACGTATTTATCTCAGATAACAACTATACCGTTTTACGATAACCCTGTGGGTGACGCGAAAAACTATGTGGCACGGGCGCAAGAAATCATGGACGGAGAATTTTTTCCAAAGAAAGCCCCGTTTTTGAGTAACGCATTGTACCCGTATTTCCTCGCTTCGACTATCCCATTGAGCGATAACCTGACCGCTCCTCGTCTTATCCAGTTCGCGGTGGGGATACTCAACGTGGTTGTAATCTATCTATTGATACTCAACCTGTTTGGCGTCACTCCGGCACTGATAGGGGCGTTTCTTGCGGCAGTGTATCCGGTGTTCATCTTTTTCGAAGGCGATCTCGTTATGATATCGCTGGTGGTGTGTACGCTTAACATATCGCTCCTTATGTTTGTGTTGTACCAGAAAACAAGGCGAGTGGTGTATCTTGTTACGGGTGGTGTTTTTCTGGGGTTATCTGTTTTGGGTAAACCAGATACGATTATGCTTGCTCCAGCAGTGGCGATGTGGCTTTTCTTCACCTCAAAAAACCGAAAACAAATTTTATTGCATATAGGCTATCTCACTATCTCAGTAATACTTACTATTTGCCCGCTGACTATTTTTAACTGGATAACCGAGCGCGATTTTATCCTGCTTACTGCCAACGGCGGTGTGAATTTTTATATCGGCAACCATCACGGCGCGACCGGAATTTTTACCATACCGCGTGGATCGGGGTTGAGGGTAGACGGGTTATATAAAGCATCGCAACAGGTTGCGCAGGCCGATCTCAAACGTCCACTCAAGCCGTCGCAGGTATCGCGTTACTGGTTTAGACGCGCAAGGCATTTTCTATCCATGTATCCCGGTGAGGCTCTGGCTTTGTTTGGGAAAAAAATGATGCTGATGCTCAACACGTTTGAAATACCTAACCATCACAGTTTTTATTTTTATAAATCCAAATCGTGGCTATTAAAAATGATTCCGCTGAACGCGGGTATCCTGTTTGCTCTTGCGGTGATCGGATTAATCTTTACCTATGGCGAACGAAACAATCTGTTGCCGGTGTACATTTTCCTGATCGTGATGTTTGTTGTATCAACCTGTTTTTTTGTCTGCGATCGCTACCGCCTGCCAATCATGTCGTTGTACATGATATTCGCTAGCGTGGGTATTGTGCGGATCATAGATATGCTTCGTTCCAAGCAGTTGCAAAATATGCCCTGGATTCTTGGAGCGGGTGTAGTTGCATTAGCGATATCATTTATCCCATTCGATGTATTTGACCGTACATTCAAGCACGACTACAAAAACCTCGGCAACGTATGCTTTGACAACAAACAGTACACATCGGCAATAGATTATTACGGGCGTGTACTCTCCATAGAACCGCTGTCACCGTTTGTTCATTCCAATATGGCAAAAGCGTATTACATGATGGGCAATTTCCAGCATGCAATCGCCCAGTTTCAGGAAGAAATCAAGATCAACCCGTCGTTTCCCGAACCATATCAGCATATTACCACGATCTACAAAAAGCTTGGCGACGTAAAAAAAGCACAGGAATACACCGCCAAACTCAAACAGCTTCAACACAGATAATCTTGGTAACTATTTTCTTCTGCGCAAGATCAACGAAACGATACCGGTTATACACAATAACAGCGATGCCGGTTCAGGTACCGGTGTAGAAATATTGGCTGTAGAAATAAATCCATCAGCGAAGGCGATATATTTTTCGTCGTTATCAATCCAGTACTCGCCTGCCGTGCGTCCGGTAATTAAGTCGAGGTCAGAATAATAAAGCCACTGAGTGCCGTCAACAAGAGCATACTCATCCTGCGACATATATAATTCATACAATATGTCCATGTCATCTATGTTCCAATCTACGTCAAACGACTGGTCATACGTAGCGTATGTCAAGTATCCCCACGAGACAAAATCTTTCTCTTTAAGGGTAAGAGCAAAGACTCCCCCGTCACTGCCATCTGATGCGTAATCAGTCCAGGTAATCATAAAATCGTTACTGTTGGACGCGGCATGGACATTACCATTATACCACGCGCCCAGTGAATTTACCTGAAAATCAGCGGTAATAAAGGTTTCAGTCTCAGCGTCCATGATACGGGCAATGATATTATTATTGGATTGCCACGCTAACAGGAAATAATCGCCGTCAGACGCTACAGTTGGAGCGCGCTGTTCGTTCTGGTCGTCCATATTGACTTTGATTTCGTTGCCGACTGTTGTGCTGTCAGCGCTGATGACACGTGCGTAAATATCGTTTTGTGTTCCGGTTAAACCATCTTTAGAATATGTCATTAGATACTTGGTATCGCTATGGGTTATTTCAGCGTTGGGGGTTAAGTTTGAATTATTGGAAAAACTGGTTACCGTTCCGACTGGGTTACCGTTGAGGTCAATTTTTTTCACAAAAAGATCATAGGTACTGGTGGCGGCATTTTTCTCATGCCAGACAACTACATGATTTTGACCGTTAGAGTCGACAGTAACAAGCATCGTGTTTTGCGCAACCTGCCCATTAGCGATCAACTGCTGACTTGACAGCGGAGTGAGAGATGGAGAATAAAGTTGTCCGTAGACATCTGTCGGAAGGTTGAAGTTGTTCAACCATACCATATAAAAATTGGTTCCGTCACTTGATGCGCTAGGATAATTCCATGACACGTTGTTGAGCTGAGTATCTCCTACAATCTCATTACCCAGCCCGTCATAGACTGATCCGTATGAGACATAAGTACCGGTAGGATTATTACTAACCCACGTGACAAAATAATTTTCTCCGTTCGATACCACTTTGGAAGATAAATCATTATAACCGGTATTGTCGTTTACCCGAAACTCCCCTGTTTGGAACACCATGTCAGGAGACATAATACGCGCGTAGACATTGTGTTGAGCTCCTTCCTGATTTACACTGAACCACGTTATCAGGAAATTCGATCCGACCGAAGCAATATCCATAGCATACTGCTGATTTGTCGTATAACTGTTAATTTGTACTTCCGCAGCGTATCCACTGGATACATTAATCAACAGGATACCGACTAATGTGAATAGACAATACTTTTTCAGCATTGTTTTTCTCCTTATAAGTTCAATAGAGTAATTGTGAGTCATATCATATCGATAATAGTATACCACGACAATGCGAAAATTACAAAACATTCTTCTTGTTGTCCAGTATCGAATGAAACTTAAAACAGTTTGCCAATCCAGAAGTTATGTGGTATCATATGAGTAGCGTTTAATAGCCATACACCAAAAATCATGGAGATTGTTCGCATGAAAAAGCTTGTCCTTATCTTGATGTTGTTATGTATACCATCAGTTGCCAACGCCACACTTATGTGTTACTGGAACTTTGACGACCCGACAAACCGCCTGAAAGACAGTTCCGGACGCGGCAACACAGGTACATTGGTTGACGGATCATTCTATCAGGATACCGAAGGGCTCAACGACTCCATGTACTTCGATGGAGAAAACGATTACTTCTATGTACCGGGTACCAACAAATCCGATTTTTCGTTTACTTCGCAATACACGGTAAGCATGTGGCTCAAAATAGAAGATATCCCTGATTCAAACTGGGTACAGCTGGTACGCAACTGGGTGCCCGGCTATGTCTTCTTTGTGGCTAAAGATGAACTGGGGAATGCATCTATACGCATGGCAACAGGAACCGGTGGAGATTTCAAGATTCTGGCAACCTCGACGGTTGATATTCTTGATGATCAATGGCATCAGGTCGCTTTCCGGTTTTATTATAACGGTACCGACTATATTCAGGAAATCTTTTACGACGGACAAAGCGCCGCTTCAATTGATACAGGCCAACCTCAATACTCGTCGTCATTGGATTTAACCGTGGGATACAACTATTATTTTAATGGCGGGAATTATTATCAGGGTTTAATGGACGAAATCAAATTCTATGATGAAAAACTGGACGATACCGTAATCTCCGACCAGTATAATTACGACCTCATAAATTTAATCGGTGTCACCCCAACAACAACTGTACCCGAACCGTGCACAGTATTGTTATTGATAAGCGGTGTTATTTCGCTGTTGTTCAGAAAACGCTCATAATGATTTTATCACTTTGTGCATGTAAAATATAATGTACCTAAAAGGAAATGTAAAATGAGTATTCACCCAAAAAAAACACGCCACGTAAAAATGTTATGCCCTTTTATTGCCGCCGGGTTATTGCTTGTTGGAAACAAGTCTTTTGCTGCTGAGTTTATAATCAATTCAACAACTACGGCAAATCAAATGTCAGCATCAATAGCCTCAAACGGAACAAACTATTTTATCATGTGGAAAAGTACTGAAAACGGTGACGAAACGACAACTGTCCATGGACGGTACATGTCAGCTGACGGCCAGTTATCCGCGACCGAACATCTTCTGGCATCGTATAATGTATCGGCAATGAATATTGGTTCTGTTACATCGAATGGAACAGACTACATACTTTTATATTCAAATGGAGATTCAACTCCTTTTGATGCTGACGGTGCTGTAGGCGAAGTTTATAGACGAATAGCCGCCGGCGACGAATCATCGATTAGTTCTGAATTAATGGTGAATACACAAACCTCGAATATTCAGGTTGTGCCAAAAGTGGCATACAGCGAATCCGCGGATAGATATCTTTCTATCTGGCAGGATTATTCTCCAGGTACATGGACAACAAGCTGTCAGGTAATTGGATCGGACGGATCGCTGGTCAATCCACCGGGCGAATTTAAAACCTATGCCTCAACATATAATGCCCTTGGTGACATTGCCTCCGATGGCAATAACTTTTTAATAGCCTATTCCACAAATCACGCGATTCCCGGTAATAATCGAATTTTTACTGCAAAAGGCAGGATTGTCAGTAGTGACGGTAGTTTTGTAACACCTGAATTCGAACTCAGTACTCTTGGTTTGGAAAACTGGGTAGATGATATCGGATTTGACGGTACAAATTATCTTGTTACCATGACCCATATTTCTGATGGTCAAGGTGATATATATGGACGGTTTGTATCTGCAGATGGAACCACTTCAGGTGAAGAATTTCTTATTAATAGTACTACTGGCAATCATCAAACAACCTCGGCGATAGCATATAATGATGAAGCATATCTTACCTGCTGGACAAGTTATGGCAGTCATGATGGTGACGGCTCCGGTATTTATGGTCAGTTGCTCGATGAAACCGGCGCAAAAATAGGCTCCGAGTTCAGAGTTAACCATACTATAGATGGAGATCAACAGACAGTCTCAATAACTACGTTAGGTACAACTTTTTTTCTCACATGGCAAGGGCAGAGCGCTGACAGCTCTTTTAATATATATGGCACATTGTTTGACGCAGACGATCCGTACACCTTTGCACATCTAACTAATGCTGCCGCTGATACATCGTTTGGAGAAGACTGGGATTTAACGGAGATGAATGATTTATACAGTTTGTATAAATCTCAGCTTGCATCGGTAGTTATCGACGGCGAAACATGGTACTATTCCAACCGCGACTGGGGACAAAGTTACTCAACCGGCGACTATTGGGTAGACGGCCAATATAAATATATCTATCTCGATGGATTACAGGGGTTGACAACACAGTTTGTTCCGGTACCTGAACCTGTGACGATTATTCTGTTTGGTTTGTCGCTACTATCTTTCATCCGCTACAAAAAGAAATAGTAGAACGTATGATAGGAAAGCCTCATCATTAACATATTTGTTCAGGAATATTTATTTTCATATTGACCTTTTTGTTTGGCTAGAAGTATTAAAGAAAAAGGGCGCTGGTGTAACTGATATCCGCTATTTTTTTATCTACAGACAACTTTTTTCTGATAATTAAGTCTAATCTTAATGACAAATATTAATCTATGCTTTTGCTGGCCTGTTGAAAATTTCCAGTGAAGCCGGCCTGAGGTAACTTAGAATATCCAAAGGAGGGGGTATTATGGAAAAGAATTGTGGTTTGTGGATTGATCACAGAAAAGCGGTTATTGTTTCGTTGACAGGTAAAGATGTAAAAACTATCTTAATAGAATCTAATGTTGAAGGGCATTTTCGGGTAAAAGGAGGTTCTCGATCGAAAGATCCTTTTGGGCCTCAAAGTATTACTTCGGAAAGTAGGCATGAAGAACGCTATAAAACTCACTTGAGTCAATATTATCAGAGAGTTATTAAAGAAATTGAGGATACGGATGAAATTTATATTTTTGGGCCCGGCGAAGCGAAGTCTGAGTTGAAAAAAGAAATAGAAAAGATAAAACCGCTGTCCGGAAAAATCGTTGGGTTGGAAACTGTGGATAAAATGACCTGCCCACAGATAGTTGCCAAAGCCAGGAAATTTTTCATAGATCACATAAAAATTCATGCACAAATGTAGTTTGTTTTTATTTTCAGGTATTCATGATGTATTATTGTATCGTGGAGGATCCGCTTAAAAGGAAAACGTCTATATAGTTTGCTTAATTTTTACAGCGGCTAAAAATGGAATCAGATAGCGTCTTTTCATATCAAAGTGATATTTGGATAAAGTCTGTTTTGATGATGAGCTGATTTTAATCTGATTACCCCAAGGATATAATATGCCTGCCCTCTAGGACCGTCATTTATGCTTTCGCAGGATGGCATAAGGGACGGTATTTGTTAGTCAACATTTTTATACAGGAGACATTATGAATAATCTGAAGGCAATATCTGAATTGTCTTTTACTGAATTACGAACCATGATCGAACAGTGGGGGCAGTCCAAATACCGTGCAGGCCAGCTGATAAACTGGCTGTACAAACAGAACGTCACCTCATTCGATAAAATCGGTAATATGCCGAAAGATCTTCTTAAACGCCTCAAAGAGGAATATAATTGCTGTTCGCTGTCAGTCGAAAAAAAGATTTGTTCGTCAGATACCAGCACATCCAAATACCTGTTCAAAACCTTTGACGGGCAGTTTATAGAAGGGGTATCCATGCCAGACGGCGATACCCGTCATACAGTGTGCATATCCACACAGGTGGGGTGTCCGCTTGGATGCACGTGTTGTGCCACAGGGCAGGACGGGTTTGTGCGTAATTTGTCTACAGGCGAAATTATCGATCAGGTTCGACTGATGAGCGAAGTCCAACCTGTCACCAATATTGTGGTCATGGGCGGAGGCGAGCCTTTGATGAATTTCGATAACCTCGCCGCGGCATACAAAGTATTCACCGATGACGCCGCATACGGTATCGGAAAACGGCGCATAAGCATATCGACTGCAGGGTTTGTGCCGGGTATGGAAAAACTTATCCGATCCGATATACGCCCGCAACTGGCAGTATCACTGCACGCGCCTACCAACGAAAAGCGATCTGAATTGATGCCCATCAACAGGAAATATCCTATAGATAAAGTGATTGAAGTGTGCAAAAAATACGCTCACCTATCGCGAAGGCCGGTATCGTTTGAATACATTGTCATACCCGGTTTTAATACAGGCAAAGATGATGCGCGTACACTGGCGAAATTGGTAGAAAATTTTTCTTCCAAGATAAATCTTATACCGTTGAACCCTGTGGAAAATTTCGCGTATCGACCTCCGACGGAAGACGAAGTGCTCGCTTTTCAGTCTATGCTGGGCACATTCGGGCTGGTTGTCACTATCCGGTGGAGCAAGGGTCAGGGTATCAATGCCGCTTGCGGTCAGCTTAGAGCCGGTCAGGCAGATTAGTAAAAGATATACATGTGAACTTTTCAATGATCGCAAACGTTTAACTTGCGTATCCTCCCAGTCATGTCATTCTTTGTATGGGTTACGTATTTCGAGGACAAACTGATAATGAAAACTATTCAATGATCGCAGGTGTTAAGTTGCTTATCCTCCCAGTCCTGTCATTCCCGCGAAGGCGGGAATCCATTCTCGTAAAATGTTGACACAATGTGGATTCCCGCCTGCGCGGGAATGACATCTAATGAGGCACATGAGCTTGCATTTTATGAGCAAATAAGCCTTTAGAAGAATCTTTTAGAAATTTCTGAACGTGTTAATTTGTCTTCGAAATACGTAACCTTTATAAGGTCAGACAGATTAAGACCGCTGCTGATCAATTGCCTTGCTCATTGCCTCAACTGATACGTCTTTGACAATCTTTACACGGCCTATCTCATCTGGCAGAACAAATCGAATTACGTTGTCTTTCACTTTTTTATCCCTGCCCATATAATCGATGATTTCATTTGTGGAAATGTCAGAAGGGACAGTGCACGGTAACCCTGATTTTTTCATCAATGCTACAAGACGTTTTACGGAAAACGGTTCGAATCCGAGTACTTCAACTGCCAGCGACCCGGCAACCGCCATACCGATAGCCACCGCCTCGCCGTGTACGAACCGCCCGTATCCGGTGATCGCTTCGATTGCGTGTCCCACCGTATGCCCGAAATTGAGGATAGCCCGTAATCCGGATTCCCGCTCATCCTGTTCCACAACCCGTGCTTTGATGGTGCATGACAGGGCGATAATATGAGCGATACACGCCGGATCGAGCTTGAAAATACGGCCGACATGGGTTTCAAGATACGCGAAGAAATCGGCGTCATAGATTATTCCATATTTGATAACCTCAGCGAACCCTGCGCGCAACTGACGTTGTTCCAATGTACTCAGCACGTCAGGATCTATAACCACAAGCTTTGGCTGATAGAACGCTCCCACCAGATTTTTACCTTCACGCAGATTGATACCGGTTTTACCGCCGACCGAACTGTCAACCTGAGCCAACAGCGTGGTTGGAATCTGGATAAACTCGATACCGCGCATAAATGTCGCCGCGGCGAATCCGGCAAGGTCGCCAACCACACCACCGCCAAGTGCAACCACACAGCAATGGCGGTCAAGGTGTGCATCAAGCATGGCGTGATATATCAATTCAAGATATTTTAGTGATTTAACCTCTTCGCCGTCAGGCAGGATATAAGGTGTTACCGTAAATCCAGCGGATTTGAGCGATTCCAGCGTCGGTTCCAAATACCACTGTTTGACAACCTCATTAGTGATGAGCATACATCGCCGTGCGGTAGTGGACTCGGCAATCAGTTTACCGCAACCGGTGAGAATCCCTGATTGTATGCGGATGTCGTAAGAACGGTCGTCAAGGTTGATATGTACGGTTTGAGGCATGGTTATATCCTTTAAATTATCATCGGTTTACGCATGAATAAAACAATTGTTTAGCTTTCACATTACCCGGGTCGATGGCGAGTATTTTCTTATATATGTTAGCAGCCATAGCCGGATTATTATAGACATTTTTGTACAAATCCCCCAATCCAAATAAAAGATCGTTGTCAGGTGGCACGTGCTTCAAAGCTGTTATGTAGGTATCGCGTGCTTCGTCATATCTTTTGAGCCCTACAAGATAGAGTGCTTTGCGGTTCCACAGTTCACGGTGGGCGGGGTTGCATTCAAGCGCACGGGTTATAGCTTCTACGGCTCTGTTGGGGCTGTCGAGTTGGGCATATATGACAAAAAGATTCGCGTAACTGCGAAAATCGGTCGGATCGCGTTCGAGTGATCTTTCGAAATAATGCACCGCTTCTTTATATTGCTGCATACGCATATGAATAATCCCCAGATTTCCCAGCACACGTGGATCGTTTGGATGAAATAACAAAGCGCGTTGTGTTTCTTCAAGTGCGGCTTGAGTCATACCGCGATTGAGAAAAATCTGTCCCAGGCTTCCATGAGCACGGAAACTTGCAGGTGTCGTCTGAGCGGTTTTGCTCCACAGGCTCAAGGCATTGTACCAGTCGGCATTACGCCGTACAGTAAGTATGGTCAAAAGGCTAATAATGCTGAGAATTGCTATCAGCGGCAGGTTGAGTCTGTATGATCGTAATCGTGCATTGGTTGACATCCAGTCGTATACCCATCCGGCAAAAAGAACAAAACCGAATGAGGGGATAAACAAAAAACGGTCTGCGATAAATAATCCGATCGGGATAAAATTCATAACCGGCAAAATGGTGATAAAAAAACAAAAAACCGAATACGCCGGTAGTGTTCTGGTCGAACGGATAACGCTCCAAGTCGCCAGCGCTATAACCGTTATGAACGGTACAAAGAATCGGGGCGATAAGAGCGATGTTACTACAGCCGGTTGATAATCGATAGATAACCCGATGGGTAAAAAAAGTTTGCCAATATACATCAGCACGATTTTCGGCATGGTTACCAGTGTGTTGAAAGTCGACCCGCCCGGCGGCAGGTGTCCGTATTTGACCGGACCGGCGTACACTAATTGTCGGACAATCAAGTAAAAACCCAGAACCACGGCGAACGGAATCATCATAATAACCAGACGACGAAGATTCAGGGTGTTTTTCTTTCGATGTAGATATGCAGAACCTACACAAAATACAGGTAACGCCATAATGCTTGATTCTTTACAAAATAATGAAGTGAGAAAAAGCACGACCGAAGCCCAGAAAGATATCGACTGCATCGGCTGGCTTGTTTTCGTATCAGACCGCAGGAAAAAATACATGGACGCGAACATGAAACATCCGGCGAATACATCTGTCCTGCCTAAAATAAAGGTGACCGATTCGGTATGTATGGCGTGTACAGCAAACAGTATCCCCGCAATCAGAGCAGCTTGTCGTGACAGGAAAAAACCTGCGGACAACCAGACCATCAGGCAACACAGTATAAAAAATAACAGGTTGGTCAGATGGTAACCGAAGGTGTTGAGTTTCCATATGGCGAAATCGACGATCAGAGAAGCGGTAATCAGCGGTCTGTAAAAAGTACCTTTTTGCGCTTTGATGGATGTTTCCCAAAAATCAACTCCAAACACTTTTGTGATGTTTGAAAAATTTTTAATAAAATAGTTGTCGCGGATAAACATGTTGTCGTCCCACACCAACTCGTTTGGGAACATGTTGGCATAGGCGATAATACACGCCACTACAATAAGCGTTGCTTCCAGCCATCGAAAACGCATGGGCAAACAATCCTTTTACCGGGTTATGCTCTGTATAGCGATATACATACTACTGGTTTTCAGCACTAGAGGCAATTAAAATGTAGATAAGGATGAGTTGATGGCTTTTAACCTCAATATTGTTGACTTATTTTGATCATGTATGGTAATTTAATTGTAAGTACTTCATATACGATATGGCGTACAAAAAATAAAAATAGTTCTGGGATTATTTTTCTGAAAAATCGTCTTGAATATTTTACTTTTTATAGTTAGCATAACAAAAATAATGCTTTTTATATTAATTTATCGTTGGAATTATCGATATTTTAAATATAATATTTTTGTAACAAAACAGTAATGCTACATCAACCCGGATTGGATAGCACAATGACTGAACCGACAGGAAACGAGCAGGTACTCCAGAAAAATAAAACTATTCTGGTAACTGAAGACGATCCCGATATTGCTCAGTTTATTAAATCTGCTCTCGAGATGGATGGATATGAGGTTATTTGTGTGCAGGACGGCGTGAAAGCAGTCGAGATTGTGCAGAATCAGCAAATTCATTTGATTATACTCGATATCATGATGCCTGTCTTTTCCGGTTACTGGTTTTGTGATGTATTTAAAAAAAATCCACAGACAAAAAATATCCCGGTAATCTTCATATCCGCGCTGAACAGCGAAGATGATATTAAACGCGGTATGGAACTGGGGGCAAGCGCGTATTTAACCAAACCATTTAAAATTAAACGGTTGCTCGATACGGTTGCGTCTTTATTTTAACCTTTAACTTGATAAAAGCTTATACCTATGGCCGGAGAAAACATTTTAATCATAGACGACGACGTAAACGTTGCTCTGATGTTACAGGACTACTTTGAGTCACTTTCCATGAACGCAATTCTTGCTCACGACCTGCCGATGGTTCTTGATTCGTTAGAAAAACATACACCCCATTTGATTTTTCTCGATTATCGTATGAGCCCGCATACCGGCAAAGATATTCTTGAGCGCCTGAAAATACTGAATATTAAAACACCTATTATAATGATGTCCGCGTATAAACGCCGCGAAAGCGTATTTGAAATGAAACGCCTTGGCGCTTCAGAATATATCGACAAGCCATACAAATTCGATGAAATCGAAGCGATTTTGAAAAAATACCTGCAAGTTTCTTTTTAACACATTGTGTTATTTTGAACCTGTCGCCTTGCGGGTGAATCTTGTTTATCGAACTTTAATAATTACCCTGAAACCCGGAGATGTATATCATGCATATGCTGTACAAGACAGTACTGCTCGTGTGCTTTACTTGGATATGGCTCACAACTGCTGGCTGTGATAAACAAAGCGATAACAGCGCAACACAGGCAGGCAGCTTTATGAACAAAGGGATGTCATACTACCATGAGGGACGATTCGACAAGGCTCTGAAATATTTTGAAAAAGCGTTGGCAATTGAACCCGATAACCCGCAGGCAGTTTTGTATACTGCTCTCATGTATGACGAATTGGAAACCGATCTAACACGCGCGGTTAAACTATATGAGGAATTTATCAAAACAAGTACTGATGTCGAAAAGGTTAAACTGGCAAAAAATTGGCTGGGCGCCTTGGAAAATAAAATAAGCGGAATCAAAATAACCGAGGGCCCTGCGGCAGTTACGGCTCGCACGGTTACTGATCCCGATAACGAACAGTCGGTGTTGAAACGTTTGGAAGATCAGGTTGCTCAACAGGAGAAAACAATCGGGGATTTACGAAAAGAACTGATGCTTTCACGCCAAATGCTCGAAAACGTGTTGCAAAAAGAAAAAGAGTACACCAATCTTATTGAAAAATTACAATCAGATTTACAGGCACAAGCAACTAAGCTGGCAGCGTATCAATCTATACCATCCTATGACAATGATAAAGCCGATTTTCGGTCAAGTATGGTAAACGATCTGGTATTCAAAGAGTTGAACGGCCATCCGGTCGCCCTGACCATGACGTATACCGTTGAAGATGGAGACACCCTGCAGTCCGTCTCTAAAAAATGTTACGGAGATACGCAACTTTGGACTGTCATATGGGAAACCAACAAATTCCAATTGGGCGATTCCAAAACACTTTCTGCCGGCCAAACGCTTATAGTGCCAAAGATATTGCGCAGCAAAGAATGAAGCTTGAACTCGTATGAATGTCATCATATGGGAATGTGAGCTGATGACACATTGGCAAAACAACAAATAAAAGATTCACAAAATATTTTATTTGATAATATAGACGATATGCGCTATATCTTTAGCTGTGCTGCCTGTTAACTTTTATATTATCCGGTAAAAGATATATTCCGGTTTAAATAATGGCTGTAAACGTATTCCTAATGATGACAAAAAAAAGTATCTGCAATAAATGACTTGCTTTTTATTGACAAAAACAGTATGATATCGAATAAAAGAGAAGATTTTATGCTGTATACCACAGCAGGGAAGGAGTGAGAAAAAGTGGATATGAAGAAGAAAAGAAATTTAATTGAACCTAAACAAATCAAGTACACGTTACAAGATACCAACGAACCAAACCTGTTTGATGAATTATTCGATTACGACCAGGTGTGTAAAGTATCATTCGACCATATCCCGGTACCAATGGAAATGCCGGAAAAAATATGGATTACCGATACAACTTTTCGCGATGGACAACAAGCCCGTCCGCCGTATACGGTCGATCAGATCGTTCACCTGTTTGACCTGATGCACCGTTTGGGCGGTAAAAATGGTGTCATACGCCAGAGCGAATTTTTCCTCTATAGCGATACCGATCGACAGTCTGTAGAAAAATGTCTTGAAAGAGGATATGAGTTCCCTGAAGTGACTGGCTGGATCCGTGCGGTGAAACAGGATTTCCAACGGGTCAAAGAACTCGGACTTAAAGAAACCGGTATTCTGACCAGCGCGTCGGATTATCATATTTTCCTGAAACTCAAAAAAACCAGACAACAGGCTATGGATGGATACCTCGACGTTGTTCGTGCTGCGCTCGATGCAGGTATCGTACCTCGTTGTCACCTTGAAGATATCACTCGTGCGGATTTTCACGGGTTCATCATACCGTTTGTTCAGGCGTTGATGGAATTATCCAAAGAAAGCGGCATTCCGATTAAAGTACGTGCATGCGATACCATGGGATACGGAGTACCGTGGGCTGAAGCAGCTCTGCCTCGCAGTGTACCGAAACTCATTCACGGGTTGGTACACGAAGGCGGCGTACCGCCACAGCAACTTGAATGGCACGGTCATAACGATTTCCATAAAGTTCTCGTTAATGGTTCTACCGCATGGATGTACGGTTGTTGTGCTGCCAACGGAACTCTCCTTGGATTCGGTGAACGTACAGGTAACCCGCCTATCGAAGCTTTGATCATCGATTATATCAGCCTCATGGGTGATCAGGATGGTATCGACACAACTGTCATAACCGAGATGGCCGAATATTTCCGTGAAGAAATCAAAGCATCCATACCGGCTAATTTCCCGTTTGTGGGCGATGATTTCAATACGACACGAGCTGGTATTCATGCAGACGGTGTAAGTAAAGATGAACGTATTTATAATATTTTCAATACGGATAAACTCCTCAACAGGCCCCTTGGCGTTACCATCACCAACGTATCAGGTACGGCTGGTATTGCCCACTGGGTCAACACCACTTTGCGCCTTAAAGGAGATAAACGTATCGATAAGCGGCATCCCGGTATCGTGCAGATATATAACTGGGTTTCCGATCAGTATGAAAATGCCCGTATAACGGGTATCTCAAACGAAGAAATGGTTGAACAGGCACGTAAATATTTGCCTGAATATGTTTCGTAATACGTGGTACTGGTGTGCAGTATGGATATGCCGGGCTTATGCCCGGCTATGCTGCAAGATTGATGTCCGGGGCACCGAACATATCCCGCAGCAAGGAGCATTACTGCTCACTGCCAATCACATAAGCCACTTCGATCCGTTCCTTATAGCGGGCGGGGTGAAAAGATGTGTACATTTTATTGCTATGGAAGAGCTGTTCGCCTCGCGGCTGACAGCTTTTTTCATGCGTAGATGGAAAACAATACCCGTCAAACGCAATTCACCTGATAAACGAACCATTACAGAAGCTTTGCGCGTGTTGCACTCAGGATCGATTGTCGGTGTGTTTCCCGAAGGAGGGATTGTTAAGACCGGCATAGATAAAGCATATCAGACTGGTGTAGCCATGCTTGCGATGAAAGCCGATGTACCTGTATTGCCTGTGAGGATCGAAGGAAGCAGGGCGTTGTATCGACCTAACCCCTTTGCGCGCAAAACAATTACCATCGAATATAAACCGCTTTGCCTGATACCGGAAATGATCCGTAACGTGAATAATGGTTCTAAAAATATGGATAAAAAAATATTGAGAAACCATATCATTAAACAGATAGAAGAGCATATAACGTCCAATGTATAAACGCTTTTTATTACTATGTACCGTTGTTGTATTGTTTTCCAGTGCTTTGTGTTGCGCTCAAGAACGTACTGATGCGCGTGAAGGTAATTCATATTACATTGCCCCGCTTGAAGATACATATACCAGTTTTTTTTCTTTTGATGTACCGCTGCAACCGAGATCTTCGGCTCCGGTTATATTTTTGATCGATAGCAGTGTTTCACCATCACGTATTTCGGCAGTGATCAACAATCTTCGCTCATACAGCCACCTGTGGGTCCCTGATTCTACATACCAGTATGGCAACCAGTTTTTATGCACCCGCGGCACAGTACAGGAATATCAGTCATGGAATATTGCCCGGTACGCCATAACATGGACCGACTCACAAACATCTGCGCAGGCGGATATATATCAATCTCTTATTCTTAAAAAGCAATTTATTAAATCGCCCCTTGATGAGCTAAACTCTATCCTCGGGAAATGGGCTGCGTCGGAATATTCATATCAGTATGACCAGTTTAAGACTGTTCTGCTCAAGATGCGCAATACCGGTATACCAGTAGAACAATTTTTATTCAACATTTTTGCCCTTGCGGATAACGCACAGGTATCGCTAGAGCCGTATCCGATATTGAGTCTCTACCGCAATGCGTTTCTGCAAGTCCATACTACACGGGGTATGGCTCCGTATGCCTTTAATCGTATAGAAAGCGAGCAGGAAGCGTTTCACGCACGATTATCACAGCTGAGCGAAGACCTCAGCCATGAGGATATCGATTTTCTGCTGGAAACGGTTGTAGCTAAAAAAATGGTGTTCTCATCATATAAGCGGTTCATGAGCCTTATGAAAACCGCGGGTATAGATTGTATAGCTGAATATCCGGCATTTCATTATCGTCTGTATACAATGGCATGGCACGATAAACTTAAAACACCGCAGGTGCAGGATGAACTTCGAGCCCTCATAAAAGAGCTGGATGAAAAATTGCGCCCGGTACGGCGTCATCTGTTGATAGAACAATGGAATGAATACGCAAGGACACTGTCACGTTTTATAAAGGGAGCGATAACTATAGATGACTATCGCCTTTTGAGTACAACACCGTCTTTTGAGCAGTCCGGTCCTATGGATGGTACGACCAAAACGGTTATTACTCAGATTAAAGAGGTCTGGACTGACGTGGTGCAGAAAAAAGTCGCCGCTGCCATACGGACTTTTTTTAATTACACCCAGTTGTACTTTGACGAAAATAAAGCCCTTGGTAACGCCATGAATGACGCGCAGGCAGATATTGTATTTATTGTGGCTGATGAATCGGATATGCCTGCATGGATTTTCTGGCTTTCGTCAATGAATACCGGAACAATAGTGCATATGTACCCCAAAATGCCTCAGCCGGAAGGCGACAACAACTATTTTAAATTGATGCGCGGCGAACGGTCGCCATTTGAAAAATTACTCGAAGGATTCGGAGGAGAACAATGATTCGATCTATCGTATGGGCAATGGCTGTCATCGCAAGCGCGGCATTGTTTGCGTTCGCACAGGATAACGACGGAACCCCGCAACCCGCACTCAACGATAATGATACCCCTGCGGTTGTAGACGAAACCGTACTCAAAGAAAAACTCGATTACCTGAAAGATCAAGCCATGCTGGCTATCCGCAAGGGAGAGTATCCATATGCACAAGCCATGTTAGAGCAGTATATCGAGCTTGATAACGAGGATTTCAAAGTACACGAATACCTTTCGCAGGTGTATCTCTATGAACGAGATTACCAAAATGCCATGCGTATACTGGAACGTGCAGTCAACCTCAAACCGAGTTTTGTATCAGGTCATGTGAACCTTGCGAGAATCTATCGAGATTACGGATACGAAGACCTGGCGATGGATCATCTTATCGATGCTATACAATACCGAAAAGATGCGTATTTAGTCCATGAGATGGGGCTCACCTACGAACGATTCAATAAACTTGATAAAGCCAGACAGGCATACAACGATGCAATCATCCTTGACCCCGATTACGCTGAAGCATATTTTAGTCTGGGATTACTCGATTTTCGTGATAGGAACTTTGAAGATGCTGTGAAAGAAATTCAGCATGCGTTGTTTATTTCTCCTGACAACACGCAGTACCAAACATATCTCGATAAAGCGCAGAAAGCGCTTGAAATGAATGCTCCTGCTGTCAAAAAAGATAATGACTAATTTGGTTATCTTATTGTAACGCAACATTTTTAAACTTTTATTACTCAATTTTGACCGCCCCTGTGCCGATAAAAATGTATAGAAGAGAACGATTCGGCTCAACCGTGGGGATAGGAACGTGTCAAAATATATTGTGGCTCTTACGAACGACAGCAACACGATACAAAAGTTATCGAAAGTTATCGAATCTAAATCATCCTGTAAACTATTTGCAACTCATAGTGTCGAAGATTCTCTTCGTGTCATGGCAACACGACGTTGCTGCGCCGCTATTGTTGATACCGATGTATATCCCGATAACACGGCGATAGAATTTCTGGAAAAAATGAAGCTTGTATGGGCGGATGTGGTTCGTATACTGCTCGTTGGCAAAGTAAATGATTTCGACCTTGACGCAATTATCAATGGCGCCGAAGTTGACCGTGTTGTGTTCAAAGACTGGTCACAGGGGCAACTTAAGGATATATTGCACGATGCCTTCGCTAAAAATGATTTACGTAACAATCTAAAAAAAATGAGCCATATAGTTCAGATTCAAAACGAAGAACTCGCCTCGCTTAACAAAGCTCTTGAAGAAAAAATAATGATGCAAACCGACGAGGTTTTAAAGGTTAATTCGCAGTTGTCGTTGTCGCTGCTTGCCTCAGTGCAGGCCTTGACCCATGCTGTTGAGGCAAAAGACGTGCTCACTCGCGGCCATTCCGACAGGGTAGCCAGCTTCTGCCTTGATATCGCGGGACAAATGGGGTTACCCAGCGAACAGATAGAAGGTATTTATATGGCGGCTAAACTGCATGATATCGGTAAAATAGGTATCAGCGAACGCATACTTCTCAAACCCGCTCCGCTTACAAGGGAAGAAGAAGAAATCGTACGCGAACATTGTATTATCGGTTATAAAATAGTCGAACCCATTCCTTTTAACTGGAGTATCGCACGGATTATCTTACAGCACCACGAATGGTACGACGGTACCGGATACCCTTATGGGTTAAAAGGCGACCAAATTTGTCTTGGAGCGCGGATCCTGCACGTTGCCGATGCTTATGACGCCATGATCTGCGACCGTCCTTATCGTAAATCGTTACCCCGTCATGTGGCTGTAGCGCAGTTGGAATCCGGTGCAGGATCTCAATTTGACCCTGAAGTCATATCGGTCTTCTGCGCGTTTGTTTCTTAAAAAAAGATTAGCATACCTGATTTTTCAATAACGCAGTCTACAGTCTTTTTGCGTTTATTTAATGTAGGTTACCTGGTCTTAGTTCTATTTCTTGTCCTTTAGCAAAGAAATTTTTCAGCAAACATATACCCCTCATGGTTAACGCCTTAAAGCATACACAATAAATTAATATTGTCATTGCAATAATTGTACAATAAAATGGAATTATTGTATTTCATCCGATCTTTTAACCCACATACAGGAGGTTGCAATGAGAAATCTATTAATGTCATTAACTTGTATTGTGTGTGTAGCAATTACAGCCCAGGTACATGCCATAGACCCTGATTTTAACATCAGCCAGACAACCACAAGTTATCAGATTTTAATTGAAGTTGCCACAGGAGGTACTAACTATTTTACTGTTTGGCAAAGTTATGTGCAAGACGGATCAAGCTACGGTATTTTTGGCAGATTTTTTAATAGTGACGGTTCACCTATGACCAATGAATTTCAAATTAATCAATATACTTCAAGCGCACAATATCATCCATGCGTTGCCAGTAATGGCACATATTATCTTGTCGTATGGCAATCAATCAGCCAGGACGGCCTGAGCAACCCTCTTTACGGTCGCTTCTACGATAACGATGGAGTAGCAGTGACTACCGAATTTCAAGTAAGTGATCGTGAAGAATCGAATTATCCTGATGTCGCATCAAACGGTACAGATTTTCTTGTATCGTTCACAGCTGATTATCCATCAAATACGAATGATGCTGTATATACCCGTCTTATATCGTTTGATGGAACCACTCCTACAATTGGAGCTGAACATGTTCAGATGGTTTTTACTGACGATCAGTGTTTTTCGACCAAACTGGCTTCTAATGGCAGCACTTTTATGGTTGCCGGTTACTATTCTCATGCAATCGATTATCCGGCAAATTACGAAAATCGTATCTACATACGACTTGTTAACTCTTCCGGTAGCGGTTCAGGAAATTCAATAAAAGTAAATAATAGCCATTATTACTATACGAACTCTACCTATTATTATGAGTCATCTGCTGAAGATTTTTTTGACCTTTGTTTTGATGGATTCCATTATTGGATAATATGGGGCGCCATAGCTGAAGACACTTATTTTGCCAATGGACAGTACGAAATTTACGCCGCGCGCTATAGTACGTCAGGCAGTATCGTTACATCTGAATTTCGTGTAAATGACCCGTCTTACGGAACAAATATACGGGCTGTAGATTTGACACGTGTTGGAGACTATGGGGTAGTTGCTACATGGAACTCGATGGACTATCCGCGTGTGCTTGCGCGTCCGATCAGCAGTCTGGATCTCCTGCAAGACGAAACTATCCAGATCAGTTCAGGATCTATTTTGCAGGAAGATGTAAAGATCGCATCAAATGGCACAACTGTTTTTGCTGTATGGACAACAACTGATTATAGTGAATACGATGTCATGGGCAATGTTATCCCAAATGACGATGCAGATAACGATGGGGTACTGTTTTTATACGAGTGGTTTCATTCAATGAATACAAATGACAGTGATACTGACAATGACTGGATTGATGACTATGACGAAGTTTACGTCTATTTTACCGATCCCACAAATCAAGATACCGATTACGATTTACTGCGTGATTCGCTTGAGATATCGGTATTCGGAACTAACCCTACATTACCCGACTCTGATTTTGACGGGTTGACCGATTGGGAGGAACTCTTCGCGTTTCGCACCGACCCGTTGGATGACGATTCCGACAACGATACACTCATTGATGGGATAGAAGTTATGCTTTATGACACTGATCCAAACAACGCCGATTCCGATTCCGACGGGTTTACCGACGCAGAGGAGATCATTGCGGGAACCGATCCCAACGACGGGTTGGATTATCTGGTAATAACACGGTTTAACGAGTTGTCTTCGTATCTTGGCGTTGATGTTATCTTCATAGGCTGGAACAGCGCTCCAAACAAAACATATCGAATATATGTGCAAACAGATCTGATCGGACCGGATTTTGTCCTGCTTGAAGATAACTGGGAATCAAAGGGATATCAAACTTTCTATATGGATCAGGGCGGCGGGCCAAACAGTGTACCTCATCCGTCGCAGGAAACCGGTACTCGTTTGTATCGCGTTGTTGTAGCTCCATAATGATTGTCGGACGATATTTTATATAAAAATTAAGCAAACACGCAATGTTTCAATATGTAAGCATTGCGTGTTTGCCATATAACGAAACTTGTTATCTACGAAGTTGTTTGGATAACATAGCTATAGCGCTAATCAAAAGCATGACTGTATGCGGTTCGGGAATAGGAGTTATTATAAAACCATAGTATTCGCCATTGAACATACCGCTACCGACTATCTGTCCCTGATTGTTTATGCTGGTAACATATAACTCACTCCAACCTGAATCAGATGCCAACAGATCAAGGACGCTTTGCATACCTGAAGTAGCATCCCAGATAAACGCCCCCAGTTCGGCATTACCAACAACTATATCTGAATCATTTATATCTGTTGCTGAAGAAGTTGCGCCAAAAGTATCGTCGTGAATATCCTGCATACCATTTATCGCATCCCATACAAAAGCGTGCCTGTCTTCGGAAGAACTGTCGTATTCGGAAGCTCCGATAATCAACCCTGATTCGCTCATTCCACCTGCAGTGGCATAATCACCTGTTCCAAGTATGCCCAGATTCTGCATCTGAGGATCGGCATTTTCATCCCATAAGAAGGCAACCCTTTCGCCTGTAGCCAGTTTAGAATCACCAACAACATAGCCTTGTGGACTAATACCCCATGATCGGCTTGGGAAACTTCCTAAACTACCCAAATCCAAGGGATCAGAGCTGTATGAATCCCATCGGGTTGCATGACGGATTCCATCGGACGCACCAAAAGCCCATCCCGCAATTTGGCCTGCATCGTTAATTGCAAAAGCACGGCTTGTTTCGTATCCATAATTAGCTAAGATTCCCACACTGGTCATACCGGGTTGCCAGTAATATGCAACATGCCCTGAAGTAGCGCTATTCGCGGTTCCTACCATTACACCGGAATTATTGAGATCGGATGCCAGACTCGTTGTTCCTCCGGCAATACCGCCGATACTTGTGAGTACACCATCTTCCCAGAAAAATGCATAGTCATCTGTGTTTCCGACAATCTGCCCGTTGTCGTTTATGCTTATTGGAGTCAGGTCTTGACCGATAGACTCAATTTTATAAGATGTTGCAAAACAGCTTGATGTGAGAAACATCATAAGGAAAAAACATAGAATATTTTTTGCCGACATAATAGATCCTTTTTGTGATATTTTAACTTTCTGTTTTATTATACCATATATTAGTCTTAAAATCAAAAAGAAAGAATATCTGTCAATCAAATGATCATGCAACAAAAAGTGTGTAGTTTTTGAAGTGAGGTAAAATTTTATCGGGTACAAGCTCGTCTTTTTTGAAAGATAAATATGTAAACATAGCTAACTCTAAATTAGCCTTGCCATGGAAATAATTGAATTTAGAAGTCCATGCACGGATTTTGCCAATAAATTGTTCAATTGGGTTTGATGTTCTAATGGATCGCCACATATGATCAGGATATTTAAAATATCTAACGGTATATTCAAAGTTATCACAGAACAATTTTACAGCTTTAGGTTCTATATGAGCCCAGTTTTTCCTGAACAAATTCAAACGTGAAACCGCTTGCGACTTATTTTTAGAAACCTCATATATATCAGCTGCTTCTCTCATGATTGATTTACGGTTTTCTCTATTTTTAAGATGAAATTGAATGTTTTTGACTTTGTGAAAAGTGCAAATTTGTCTTTCAGTATGCGGATACTCTAGTTTTAGAGCTGACGCTATACCTTTTGCCTCGTCTGATATAAACAACTGAGGTTTTGTTAAGCCTCTTCGCTTAAGATCAATGAGCAAACCTCTTACAGAGACTTCGTCTTCCTGATCCGCGATAACCCAGCTCAATAATTGAGATTGCCGCTTATCGTTCATACCGTACGCAAAAATAACCACTTTCTTCTTCAATCTTGTATCAAAAACCTTCACAAACATACCATCAATAAACACATATTCCCAATTGTCAACCGATTGATATTTGAATTGCTCAAGTTTCTTCTCGAATCGTTTTGTTAACCTTTGAAAGAAGCTCCTTGAATATTTTGATTGACCAAATGATTCAGCAATGACCTGCGCACAAGCAGAACTTTTTCCTAAAAGATAAGCGTTAGTCATCGCGATAATAACTTTATCCTGAACACGTTGCCATTTATCAAAAATAGAGAACCTGATGTCGAGTTTTCTGGCTCTGGGAATTGTCAGATCAGTTATGTAACCGTTCACTATCTCAAAACTTCTTTTTCGATATCCATTACGATATGATTTGCGATTATTCGATCTCTTATATTTTTCCGCTCCAACTTGGATGTTGAAATCTTCGTAAATGAGCTCCTGGATAGCGATTTTGTTCAACTCCATATTACGTGATTCCAGATGCTGCCAGAAGTTTTCCCTATAAAATCTCTTGTGTTTTTGCCATTCAGTGATAGAATTTCCTTTGAAATTTAGTTGCTTCATGGGTACATCTCCTTTTCTTTTGGTTAAACTTGGAGTTGTACCCTTTTTTTGATTTTTTTAACCAGCAAATTTGCTGGTTAAACATTTCCTGCCTTCATTAACCTTAATTCTCAATTTACACACTTTTTTATACATCAAGAATCAAATAAAAAGAGGGAACCACATAGGTTCCCTCTTTTTAGAAATTTAAAGTATCGATTTAAATAAATTATCCGCGCAATTTTTTTACCAGCATAGCTATACCACTGAGCAGAAGCATGACTGTATGCGGTTCCGGCACTGCCACTGGCTCTGGTATATCTTCGAGATGATACTCAATATCCATGGTCGCTGAGTTAAACAAAATATCCTGATTGGTACCGCACGATAAGGTAAACTCGATAGCCTGATTGACCATTAAATACTGTATAGAATCGGTGTCAAGAGTCATTTGAGCAGACGCGTTGCCGTTATATCCTGATTGTATAACCGTTTCATTATGATAATATTTATAAACAGTGACATATCCTTCAGAACCATCCAGAATGTTACTGCCTGTTGAAGAATTGGAAAAATAACTGGTATTGGCTGTTGTAGACTGGTTATTCATATCAATAGTAACAATTTCCGGAGCATCCATATATTGGCGGTACTCAGTACGTAAATAGGTATTTGTTACTATAAAACCGCTTTGACTACTGCTCTGGAACATATAATAACGCCCGTTGTAATAACGGTCGCCCGAAATCGCAGGAGAGTAAGTGGTAGTCATATACTTCAAATCGCCATCATCGGTTAATGAAAAAGATACGGTTGCCGAATCTATAACCACTTGTTTATCGGAATTCTGACTAAACAAACCGGACACATCGAAGTTACCGGTTATAGCCGAACTGTCTAGCAGAACTTGTGTTGAAATGTTATCGCTGATGGTATCCTGTAGCGCATACGAGTAAGATGCGCCCATTAAAATTAGTGCGATTGCCATACAATTAATCTTTGTAAGTTTCATTTCAATCCTCCTTAATTGATTTGTTATAAACATTTTAAACATAACATAAATACTAGTTATCGCAAAACAGATTGTATCAACAAAAAAAGAGGGAACCTATTGGCTCCCTCTTTATAAACTAAAATATAAATTAAAAGAAATTATCCGCGCAGTTTTTTTACCAGCATAGCTATACCACTGAGCAGAAGCATGACTGTATGCGGTTCAGGCACTGCCACTGGTTCAGGTGTTTCTTCGATGTGGTATTCGATATCCATAGATGCAGAGTTAAACAAAATATCTTCACCGCTGCCGCATGTCAGGGTAAAATCAATACCTTGATTAGCCATCAGGTAGGCTATAGCATCGGCATCAAGGACGATCTGAGCTGAAGCATCGCCATTATATCCTGATTCGTTTAGATTACTATTACAATAATACTGGTTAAAATATTGGGTATCCCCATCAGTCTGACCAACTTGTACCTGCCCTTCAAATACAGTGCCTTGACTGGTCGAGTTGGAAAAATAATTCGTTGTAGATACCGCTGTGGATTGGGTATTTATTGCCATGGTAACCGTTTCCTGCACATCTTCCCAATATTGGTCTTCACTGCGCATGAAAGTAGTTATTTTATAGTATCCCTGAGTCGATTCGCCCATGAAGAGGTAATAGTTGCCGTTGTAATAATCGCCTGATACGGTTGGCGTCTTGTTGGAATATGAATACGCCAGATCGCCGTCGTCAGTGAATGAAAAAGATACTGTTGCCGAATCTATAACCACATTTTGAGAAAACAGATAAGATAAATCAAAACTACCGGTTATCCCTACAGAATCAACCAGAACTTGTGTGGAAAAATTGTCGCTGACTGTGTCTTGTAACGCATAAGAAGCATGTGTGCTTGCGAGAATAATAGATACTACAATAAAAATCTTTAGTTTGTTCATTTGCTACCCCCTTTTTTAATTAAGTTAATTTTATAGTATAATTATAGCAGATTTTTAAGGGGAAAGCAAACGAAATTCAATTATTGTCAACAAGTTATTTGAATGTAATAGATTAAAGATTCTCTTTTCTGAAATCCATTGCAGGGAAACAAAAATAGATATATCGCAATGATTAGCCTAACTGCTGCCCTGCCTGAAGATGATAACCACGCAAAAACGCGTCGGTTGACATTTTTGATTTGCCTTCGAGCTGTACTTCCAATATGCACAATTGACCCTCACCACAGGCAATACACAACTGTCCTCCGTCCACCGACACTATCTGACCGGGTTGTAGAGTATGTGGTTGATCTACTACCTGCGTTATAAAAATTTTCAGCATTTTTCCGTCAATTTCAGTGCGTGCTCCGGGCGCAGGGTTCATTGCTCTGACCAGATTATGTATTGTCCGCGCGGAAGCGTTCCAGTCTATACAGCTCATTTCAGGAGTGATTTTTTGTGTATAAAACACACCGTTATCAGCTTGCGGGGTCGTGGTAACGGGTGGGTCCTCAAACAATTTAACCGTGTCATACAGTAGCTGAGCACCTACATCTGCAAGTTTATCGTGCAATGTACCGGTGGTATCTTCCTGATCAATTGATACACGGCGTTCAAGTATAATATCGCCGGAATCCATACCCTCATCGATCATAAACGTGGTCATACCGGTTTCTGTATCGCCGTTGAGGATAGCGTACTGAATCGGTGACGGGCCACGATACTGAGGCAACAGCGACGCGTGCAAGTTTACACACCCTAACCGCGGTATATCGATAAACCGCCGTCGAAGTATTTTGCCATACGCGCACACCAGTATCAAATCAGGATTCAATGTTTCCAGTTGCTCGAGAAATGTCGGATCGGTTGCCTTGAGAGGCTGAAACAACGGTAACTCGTACTCCAGCGCAAGTTCTTTGACCGGACTGAACCGCATATGCCTGCCGCGCCCCTGCTTTTTGTCAGGCATGGTTACCACGGCAATTACGTTACACTCTTTTTCCAAAAGATAACGCAACGATGTGGCAGCGAAATCCGGAGTACCGCAATAGACGATCCGAAGACTCATGATTTAATCCTCATATCCTTGGGGATGGGCGCATTTCCATTCCCATGCAGTCGATACCATCGCTTCAAGCGACGGGTACTGAGGTTTCCATCCCAGTTCATCCTGTGCTTTTTTAGATGACGCAATCAGCCGAGCCGGGTCGCCGGGACGACGAGGCGCGATTTTGACGGCAATGTCTTTACCGGTTACTGTTTTAACAGCGTCGATCACCTCTTTTACAGAAAACCCTGTGCCGTTAGCAAGGTTGTACGTGTAGCTTCCTGCTTTATCGAGCGCGAGGATATGAGCCTGCGCCAAATCGATAACATGTATGTAATCGCGGATACATGTGCCGTCATCGGTCGGATAATCGTCGCCGAAAATCGAAATGTATTCGCGAGTACCCGCGGCAACCTCAAGAACCAATGGTATAATATGTGTTTCCGGCGTATGGTCTTCGCCGAACTGTTTGCTTGCGCCACAGGCATTAAAATAACGTAAAACTATATATTCCATACCGTATGCTGTATAAAACCATTTAAGGATTTTTTCTAGCATCAGTTTCGATTCGCCATACGGATTGGTCGGAACGTTCTGATGGGTTTCGGTGATAGGTATCTCTGTCGGTTCGCCGTAGGTAGCAGCAGTCGACGACAAAATAAATTTTTTGATACCGTGTTCAGCCGCGGCCTGCATGAGTGTCATGCCGTGGGCAACGTTATTCTGAAAATATTTAGCTGGATTTTCCATAGACTCGCCCACCTGACTTTCAGCGGCGAAATGCAATATGGCGTCGATATCGTAATGTTTCAGTACATCCTGCACAGTTTTTTTAGAGCCGATGTTCCCCTCAACAAACGTGGCATCGGGATGAACCGCTTGTTTATGCCCCCGTGCCAGTGAATCTATTACAACAACTCTGTAATCCTGTTTGACTAATTCTTCTACAGTCACGCTGCCGATGTAGCCCGCGCCGCCGGTGACAAGAATATTCATTCTGCTGATGCCTCCTGTGATTGACGAATATTTTTGAGTTTTCTTTTCAGCATAAGTTTCTGCGCGGCACTCATCCGGTCGATGAACAGGACGCCGTTGATGTGGTCTATCTCATGCTGGAATACTCTGGCTAGTAAATCCGAACATTTTATACGGTGAAATTTGCCGTCCAGATCATAAAATGTTACTTCAATACTGAAAGACCGGGTAATATTCGCACGAATACCGGGAAAACTCAGACAACCTTCTTCCATGACATCAGTTTGCTGGCTGTAATGGGTGATCTCAGGATTGAGAATCACCATTTTCGAATCTTCGCCTTCCTGCATATCGATAACCATAATCTGATCGGTCAGCCCAACCTGTTGGGCGGCAAGGCCGATACCCTGGTCTTCTTTCATGACTTCGAACATCTGGTCGGCTATATCTTTGTATTCGTGGAGTTTATCCAGCGGAATTTTATTTGCTTTTTTGCGTAATACCGGATTACCGTAAATACAGATTTCCATAGAAAAATACTCCTTCCTGTCGCGCATAGGCACATAGTATCACAGGCGGTTCATCAAGACAACACTGAAAAAATGTTAATCGTAAAATTCCATGAACGTTTCCAACTCATCTTCATCGACGTCGGAAAACTGCTCGCGCAGTCGTTTTTTCAGCTCGTCGACGTTGTCGGCTACGCTCTCTTTGTAGTTAGATTCGACAGGCAGGCGGTAAAGTTTCAATTTTTTTCCGGTTCTACTGATTTCAAATTTGTATCCGATCAGCTGAATTTGCGTAAAATCAACAAATGCAAGGCTTCGCATGAACCGATGTTTGAAACGGGGAGCGATGACAATAATCCGCGGAATAAGCGCAGGATCAATCACATGGTTGCTGAACAGCTGATGGATCGATTCGCGGCTGTCCAGCACAAAACGGAACTTGTTTAGCAACGATACCAACGAAGGTGTCGCACCGGATTCTATCAGGTCGATCAGCACCAGCTGGCCTTTCTGATCGACAGCCAGAATATCGATGAACCCGTATTCGTGGCATCCGTAACTAAAATCCACCACGGACAGGTGCGAGTCTACCCTTTTCAGCTCTTTGACAATGAGCTGACGTAAATTTTTATTCGGATTTCCAATTCCCTCTAATGAGTCCACGGTGTCTCTTTCCTTTCCGGGAGGATTGTTCCATAGCTCTATGACGCATGCTGCCGATAAACATTTTCTAAATATACAGACAACATACCGCACAAAAAGGTCAAAATTTTTTCACACTTATTCGCACCGATTCCAATCTTTGAAAGACGCGCCAGAGCGTGCATAAATAGATGACCCAAAGTTGCACCATACACTTTATAGCATATTGTCATAATGGTGTCAACACCAAAAACTATAAGTATGAAAAAAGCGTATTTGCAATATGCCGCCAAAGATGAATTGAAAATGTTCTGGCGCAGGTTATTAACTGTTTGCCAATTATACGGTTACTTTTTCAAGTGAATATAATATTCCAGAGATGGAAAACAGTGTTTTTTGTGTCTGGCGTGCTCAAATGGCATATCTACATGAAATGACGCATTGTATGGGATATGTGGAAACTCAGGGAGGATTATTCATTGATAAATTACGCTTGTATGATGCTTTAAAACATATCTCATTCAGAATAAAACACATTACCTCATATGAAAAGTATCTAAAAACAGTGTTTAGCTTGTAAAATGAAATTTTATGTGGTATATGTATATATTGAAAATACTTTAAAGGGGAATGACTTATGAAAAATATTTTAGTTTATGCCGGGTTTCTTGTTTTATTATCAAATTGTGTATTCGCGTCTTCGGTAGAGATTCATGGAGCAACCGATGATACTTACATTAACAACCATTCCGCTCATGACGACCAGAACTGGAACAGTGAAACAAGCCCTTACGGTGGAACCTATTCCAAACAGCTCAGCCTTACTAATTGCAATGCAAGCGGTGACGGCGTACATGATCTTGTTATCAAGTTTGATCTAAGCTCATATATGGGTCAGACTATTGAAAGCGCGACAATCAACCTATATAGAGTCGTACCGGTATGGACATATAGCGTTGACTTATATTATAAAAACGTTGCTATTTCATATTTTAACAGTTCGTGGTCGGAAGATACCATCACATGGAACAACGCCCCGTCATCGACCTATGTAAAAACAATGAATATCGGTAACGGAGATTCGTTGTTTAACTGCTGGGTTTCCATTGATATCACGGAGATAGCGCAATTGTGGCTGTCCGGTGTCGTGGCGAACAACGGTATAAAAATGCATGTTACTCAGATTGTTGTATCCAATTTCTGGACGTTCCAGCGTTCTGAGGAATCAACAAACGTACCGTATCTGACTCTCACTATGGAAGACGAGGAACCTGTCGCTGTACCTGAACCCGCGACTGCGATTCTCATAACTCTGAGTTCTCTTGGATTAATCCGTCGAAAGATTAAATCATAAATATACTTAAATAAATATAAGGAGGCACAATATATGACCTGCAGAAATTTTTTTACAATCGCCTTGGCAAGTTTGATTCTACAAGCTTCATGCTCTTTCGCGGCAACAGTCTGGAACTTCAGAAACCGTACTGACGACGGCTTGACCGCTCCGTGGGGTGAAGATCACAGAGTCTATGATGATGAATATGGCAACTCTGATGTCTGGCATTTTATATACGGTCCTGAAGATGATTCGAATCCGGCTAATTATCAAACAAATTTAACTGATGGAGGTTTTGTAGCGTTCTCCTGGAACACACCGTATGGTAACCGATACAACAATGCTTTTTTTCAATATGGCACTTCTGTTGAAGTTGTTAATCAGGAATATGATATGATTCTTGCATTTGTAAGTCCGGTTCAAGGTGTATTTGATGTATTTGTTGAGGCTACCGAACATTCATCAAGTTCCGATGGACAAATAATCTATCTGCAAAAGAACGCTACTGTTTTGACATCAAATTTATTTACGGCAAACGAACACGAACAATTTACATATCAGGTTGAACTTGAGGTTGGCGACATCTTATATTTTCGTTTCAACGAGAATGTCAACGAGAATAGCAGCTGGGATCATTTGTATCTGAACAACCTCACCATCACAGAGTTTGAAACGGAAGAACCCGCTGGTGACGCTATCCCCGAACCAACATCTATGGTGCTGCTGGGGTTAGGAGTAGCAGGGCTGATCAGGAAAAAAATCAGAAAATAAAGTTTTTGTGATTTTTTCAAGTCAGACATATCTTAAAGCTTATATCTGTATATTTGACTTTTTCCATCTAATGTGATATATTTTTAGTATTAATAAATACTATTTTTCTGGGAAAAGGACTTATACCGTGTTTTTCAAAATCTCCAGTGTTATCAATATTGTTTTTATGACAATCTTTTTCGCGACCAGCTCATGTTTTGCTGCCCAATACGATGTTATAGATCTCGGCGCGTTAAGCGGTGCGGATAGCTATGCATCCGCTATAAATGAATCAGGACAAGTTGTCGGCTCATCGAACAACCATGCGTTTCTCTGGGAAAACGGTACTATGATTGACCTTGGAACTAACGGTGGGGCAACAAGTACCGCGCGAGCAATTAATGACTACGGCGTTATCACTGGATGGACAACCTCTTCAGAAGGCGTCAATACCCCCTTTCGATATGAGAATGGTACCATAACCGATCTGGATATAGGATCAGGAAACCTCAGTAACGCGTTAGGAATTAATAATACGGGAATCATTGCCGGAAGATCATATGATTCGTCAAATGATCTTCGCGCGTTCACATGGGACGACGAAAACAATCCTTCAAGTCTGGGTACCTTAGGAGGACGGAGTTACGCGTATGATATAAATGACGCGAATCAAGTTGTAGGACATACGTATATCGGCGGGTATCGTCATGCGTTCTTATACGAAAATGGTACTATGAATGACCTTGGGCTTTATCTGGGGGAAGAATCATTCGCTATGGGTATTAATGAATCAGGACAAATTGTCGGATATTATGAAACTTCGTCAAATGAACGATACGCGTATCTCTGGAACAACGGGTTCAGCGATATTCAAGGCTTAACCGATGCTACTAACACAGTCGGTTATGCGATCAATGAGCTCGGTCAAGTTGTAGGCATTTCAGATGATACAGCGTTTATTTGGGATGAGATCAACGGTGCGGTTAATTTGAATACCTTGATTGACCCCGCAAGCGAATGGACATTGATAAGTGCAAGCGATATCAATAATTCAGGACAGATTATCGGATACGGTATAAATCCTGAAGGACAGACTCACGCCTTTTTGTTAACCGAACCTACCCCCATCCCTGAACCCATGACGATTCTATTACTCGCTTTAAGCCTTGCGGGATGTATCAGGAAACGGGTATAAGTTTTTTTAAGATGGATTATGAATACAAAATTATAGCTTTAAGATGAAACCCGTCATTGCGAGAAGCGAAGCTACGAAGCAATCTCACAATGGGTAGGAGCAGAGATTGCTTCAGCCCAAGGGCTTCGCAATTACACTTTTCATCGATCCCAGCCTATATTTCTGATACGTTTACAATTTAGCTTAGCCACACAGTAAATCGTCTAACTACAGATCATCCTGATCAAAAAATTACTCTTTGATGGTAACTTTGTATACCCTTGTACTGGGATCAAACATCGGGTTTGATATGCTGTCGCTGCCCTGATCCGGATAGACTGTCTCGTACCCTGTGGCTTTGACATCGTCTGCGAGTATAGCGAACGCGCTTTCGCCTATCTTTACCCAGACGGTATACATCGTATCAGGTTCGCTTGACCATGCGACTACCGGAATATCACATCCAAGGAACTCAGAGAAAATATAAAACGTGGAAACCTCAAAGTATGACAACGGGTCTGTTGGGTCTGACCCTGCTATGACTTCATCGGAATCGGAGTAACCGTCGTTGTCGGTATCGCTGTTATTTGGATCGGTATTGAACAACGCTTCTTCTGTATTGGTCAACCCGTCGCAATCCGGATCACCGCTCGAATCATCTCCGGTCGGATTCAGGTTGTTGGCTATTTCCCAACCGTCGGTCAACCCGTCGTTATCCGTATCGGTGTCATTTGGATCAGTGCTGTTGGTGTATTCCACGACGTTATCCGCGCCGTCATTATCGTTATCCACACCGTCATCGTTTGTTATGGGGATCATGTTATTGGCGATTTCCCAACCGTTTGGAACACCGTCGTTATCCTCATCGCCAGCGGCTGACAGGATATACGCGCTAGTTTCATCCCATTCTGACGAATCGTTATCCACGTTTGTGACCTGTAGTCTAACTGTGTAAGTATCGAGCGTGGAATAAGAATGTTCGACAGCTATTCCGCTGTTCGACGACAAATCGCCCAAATCCCATTCATACGAAGAAATTTCTCTGCCCAGCGGATCGTACGACCCTGACCCGTCAAAAAGTATGTTCGTATCAGGCAAACTGAAATACGGGCCGCCCGCGTCAGCGACAGGAGATGCGACATCAACTGTCACGGTAATGGTATCGTTATCAAAAACAGTGTCGTTATCGAACGCCATTAAGGTTACGGTGTATGATCCGTCGGCTTGATATATATGAGAGGGGTCAAGCGTACCGGCTACATAAGTAGACCCGTCACCGAATTTCCAGATAGGTAACATATGCGACGGGCACGCACCTGAAAACTGGACGCTTTCGCCTTCGCTTGCCAATATATCGGAACCGGCGGAAAACTCGTAATATTTCTGGACGTTATCCACGAGTTTATCTGTCACATATACAAACCCTGCGCCATCCACAGCGATTCGTTGCGGGCTGGAGAATTCCCCGGCGAACGCGCTTAAAAAAGTACCGTCATTAGCAAAAATTTTGACTTTCCGTTTAGTGCTATCGACTACGAATATGCGTCCACCGCTGTCAACCGATAGAGCGTTTGGGCGTTCGAATTCCCAATCATTCGCAGTACCATACGACCCGAATTTAGATATAAAAGTCCCGTTAGAACTAAACTTCTGCACGTTATAATTATTGCCATCGACCGCGTATACATTGTCAGCACTATCCACATCCACATCGACCACTGAATTAAACTGACCGTCTCCAGTGCCGTATGAACCCCACTGGGTGATATATGCACCTTCAGAAGTAAATTTTTGAATCCGTCGGTTATAGGTATCCGCTACATACACGTTGCCAGCACTGTCTATGGCGATACCGCTCGGACTCTCAAACTGTCCGTTGCCTGATCCCATGGAACCCCATTTAGTGATAAATGCGCCACTTTGAGTGAATTTCTGTACCCGTCGGTTATATATTTCCACAACGTATACGTTGCCTTCACTATCGAAAGCGATATCGTTCGGGCCGTTAAACTGTCCGTTGCCTGTGCCGTAAGAACCCCATTTAGTGATAAAATTACCGTTGGAATCAAATTTTTGTATCCGATAGTTGGAGTAATCGGCCACATAAACGTTGCCAAAATGATCAACAGCGATTCCTGACGGATCCCTGAACTGCCCGTCCGCGCCGCCGACTTCGCCCCATTGTGTCTGGAGTTTGTAGGTCTCCGCCAAAGAAATCCCACAACACATCAGAATAAACATAGATGCCAGTAAGAAAGATAGAATTGATCGGTTGGTTAACATGGTTCTGTCTCCTTATAGGTGTCTGGTTGCACTATCCATGTAATCTTATTATATAACAACAAAATAACTTTTTGGCAACCATTAGTTTTATTTTAAGGTGTCAAACTATTGTCTTTTTAATCATATTATGGCATTTTTCATCTCAACTTGCCCGTTGAATTGTTCACAAGCAGATCTTATGTGGATTGCATTACAATTACATTAGTGAAAAATAGTGTGTGTACTATTAAAACAACATCATAGTGTAGTTGATAGCAGAGGTATAGATAAAAAAAGAGGGACACTTTGATCTATCCCGGAATTAGCGGACAGTTAAATTAGAGAACAGCTTGTTTTTCAAACTGCTCAGGACTTAGATATGTAAAATGTTTTGGATGATCGGAGAAATCTTATTTTTTGCGTGACCGGATGGCAATAGCTGCTGAACCTGCCAGCAATGTAATCAATGTCATCGGTTCTGGTACAAGCATTATCGGATCGTTGCCGTTAATGCCGTCATCAATATAGGTACCGTATTCGATAACATATGCGCTGCGTGAACTTGTAGGTGTATCATCATCCCAATAAGCGCCACCAAGTGGGTAATAATATAATACGCTTTGATTACCCCAGTTATCCGCTTTATTCCTGTCATTCCAAGTCCATGCTTCATCAGTGACCCAGCAATAGCCTCCGGTGGGTTCAGGGCTTCCGTCTGGCTGGTAGGCTCCGATCCAATAGCCATTTACTCCAAGAGTTGCCCTTATCCAGAGATCTTCTTGCAGAGTTGTCAGATAACCAGATACCCCGGCATACCCAGATACGAGCTGTTTTGCGCCGTGGTTCGCGCATTGGTCCATGTACTCCATACAGATACTAATTCGTACCAGTGACCGTTACCCGACCATTGTACTGGCGCGGCATTGCCGGTTTGACAAAACACATACACCATAAACATGACGCATAAAAATAATTTTGTTTTTATTTCTTCCCCTACCTTAATTTATGTGGTTGTCTTTGATGTATAATAAATTATATCACACATATTACATAATGTGCAATATGGAAGAAAAAACATAAGCAATGAAATGCAAACAATGCCACTGTTATGAGTCAACATTTTGGTTTGTGTGAGAAACTGTCTTAAAAAGAATGGCTAACGATGATTCTTTTTTCTGGCGAAAAAAACGGATAATGCCATGCTTATAAGAATCATCGTTGTTGGTTCGGGAACAGGATTGTTGTATTCTAATATTATAACAGGGCTGTACAGCTCGCTACTCATGCCGTAATAATTATATCCGTATGGACCGCCGGTAACCTGTTTAACTATAAAACCAATGTAGTCGTTATTAAAATTGATGTAATTAGTTATATCAATATCATACGGAGTTTGAGCAGGCGTGGGATCAGTCTCATATAGTATATCTATTGTCTGAGTATAATTGTTATAATCAGATTCATAAATACCCGGTGTTACCGTACCCATAAGATAGGTATATAATCGTATTGCCCTGGTATTGGTAGGATACAACCTCAAAGTGACAGACATTAAATCCGTGTCCAGATCAATGCCCATATTGCGCACAGAACTTATATCGAATTTAACTACACCTCTCAGATCAACTGTTTCGCCGTTATGCCCATCGTCATAACTGGTGTAAAAAGTCGATAGATTTTCGTCGGTAGATGAAGAAACAGTATAAAATTGTTGGTTCACAGGTTGATTCATCCACAACCACCTTACGGTATACGCGACATTGGATGTGATTACAGGAGTGATACTTTCGTATTCAGTACTGGCAAATAGATTCTGAGAAACAAGAATCAAAAAAGCTAAGAGAGATTTAGATAATTTTCACATAATGCTGCCCCCCGATGAAAACTGATTAATCGTTAATTAATATATATCACATAATAGCAAGTATGTCAAAATATTATTACAATAAAGCACCTGTAAAAATCATTCCAAAGGTTGGTTTGCCAGCATATCCAGTTGACGGATCAGGGCGGCCATATCAGGCGCGTCGATGATCTCATCAGAACGACGATCGTCGATGGCAGTTCCTGCCAGTTTGGCGCTCCACCCACCGCTTGTGCTTAAAGCCACAATTTTTTTTCCGTAATTCCATGCGAATGCCAGTTCGTTGAGGGTACCTGCTGCTCCACCGATACTGATAACCAGATCAGCGGCAAGCACGTTAATCGAGTTACGCATATATCCGACACCTGTCGGGATAACGATATCGCAATAAGGGTTTGCCTCATCAAAATACCTGCTTGGCAAAATACCGATAACAAGACCGCCGTGTTCTTTCGCGCCTTTAGAAGCGGCTTCCATAACGCCCGTTCGCCCGCCGGTGATAAGCGCGAATTTGCGCAGGGCAATCTCTTTACCAACTTCGTATGCCAGTTCCAGTTCACCTTTGATCGAATTACTGCTGCCGATAACCACAACCTGTTTGCATCGCATGGTTTGTTTAGTCATTACGTTCTCCGTTGGCTTTATTGTTTAAGAAATAACTATTAAGATAATTTATCTACTTTTTTCTCAACTTCCTCAAAATTGTCATTCTTGCGAAAGCGAGAATCCAGTTCTGATCCAATGTTGCCTGAGGCTGGATTCTCGCTTTCGCAAGAATGACATCCAATGGGGAATATTAGTCTTAGATTTCTGAGCAAACAATTTTTAAGAAGTAATGACAATATCTTGTGTATAAAGACTTTTTTTGGTTTAACTGTTATTTCTATCTAGCGCCTATTGTATGAGGATCGGATTACATATCGGTGAATAATACGTTATTCCATATTATTTTGCCTGTTGTATCTGTCTGAGTTTTTCGCGCGCGTCTTCCAACTGATCATTGAACGATATCGCCTGAATCAGATATTGTTCAGCGCGTTGATAATCGCCCTGTTTGTAGAATAATGTTCCCAGCCGATAATACGCGCGGTAATCGTTTGGGAACACGCTGATTATTTGTTGCCAGATGGCGATTGCCTCCTGCTCGTTACCCAATCCAAGATGAGCCAGTGCCAGTGCGTCGTGTTGATCCGCCACAAGCCGTCCTTTTGTCAATCCCCTATTGATATATGTTAGAGCCTGGCTGTAGTTGCCCGCTTCCAGATAACATAATCCGGTATTATACAGTACATCTCGCGATGTATCGCCTAACATGAGAGCGTAATTAAACCATTTGAGCGCAGTCCGATTATTCCCGAGCTCCTGCTGGCATCTGCCAAGGAAAAAAGCAGCTTTGATGGAGTTAGGACGTTGTTTAAAAAATCGTTGAAAATCTGTCGTTGCCTGTTCATATTGACCGTTGTTAAAGTACAACATCCCGCGGTTACACACCGACTGCAGGGCAAAAGGAGTGCGTATTGAAGGGACAAACAGCGTAATGTTCAGCAGGACAATCAGGATAGCAAGTATCACCAGATACACACCCCGCATAATCCATCTCCTCTGGCACACAACCTCGACAATAAATGCCGCCGCGAACAGGCACATCAGCGGAACCATAGGCTGGCGAAACCTCGCTATAATATAAAACACGATTACCGATACCGCCATAGCCATCGAATAGATTATCAATAGAACAGACCGGCTCGAGCGTTGTTTTCGAAGTACCACAAAAATACCAAGTAGAGCGCACGGCGACAACACTCCAAACGGTATCGACGGAAGGCGTAAAAGCGGTATTGTTTCGCGCAGAAGATAATAATCGATAAACTGCGGAATTTCATACCCAGCAAAATACGAATATATTTTATAGAATTGTTTACCCATCCATGCCGGAAAATGGCGTGCTATATCGTTCAGTATAATACGAACAACACCAAAGGTGCTGTTATGGGCTTTTAGCAAAATTTTTTCTTCAAATACCGACCGATACCATCCTATCCCCGGGCAATCGTGAAAATGGCTGTTTATCAGAACAAGTTTACCCTGTGTTGTGATGGAAAACAGGTCGCCGCCCGCGTAAACGTTTCTAAGCATTACCAGCAAGTACGGCAAAAATATCCCCGATGCAAACGTGATAATCGGAGCGATTCCACGAGTACGAACTGTTATCACTAGGTATAATATCAATACAGCGGCAGGCAACAGGTTATTGGGCCTGCATATAAATGCCCATCCGAACAACAATCCTGCAAGCAGATATAAAAACGGGCGGTTGGAATCCAAACCGGATATAAACAACAGCAGCCCGCACGTCATGGTAAAGGTAATTACCCCGGCCATAAGCACGGTTGATTCGTATATGATAATCGGCAGGTACAGCGCATAAAAAGCTAACGCCACTAATCCCGTAAGTGTACCGAACAGGCGTTTGGCGATATGATATAAACATATACCAGACAACACACCAAGTAGAGCCTGCGCTACCTTGAGCGCCAGAATACTTTTGCCGGACAACGCGAATATCAACGCCACAAAGTACATATACCCCGGTCCGCGCAAGAGATTGCCGTTGTCGCCGATGAGATTTCCGTCGGCGATGCGTGTGGCCAGTCGTGCGTAGTATTCCTGATCATCAGGGAACAAAAAGGTGTCGAACCCCGGTTCATGGCTAGCCTGGAACAGATAGATGATCCGCAAAACAATCATCACACCAACCAGCACCCAGAATACAGATCGTTGCACCAATTGCTTATTACGAGAAGAGATGATCATTTACCTACCATAAACATTTTGATTGCCATAACAAACATAAGTATCGCAAACAGTTTTCTTAACACATTGGCAGGAAGCACATTTGCCAGATGTGCCCCTACAAACGATCCTATCATAGCGATAATCAAGTATGTAATGCCATAAGAAAAATGAATGTTCTGTGCACGGTAATGCACAAACGTACCCACCAACGCTGTAGGCACAATCACAAATAGCGATGTACCAACCGCGACTTTCGGTTCAAACCCCAATAACAACACCAGCACCGGAACAGTAATCACGCCGCCGCCAATACCCAGCAGCCCGCTGCTGAACCCCGATACCAACCCGGCAATAAGCAGAACAATTGTGTCATTCATAGCAATCCCCATGATATAATTTTGCTTGTCTTTTATCCGTATTGTATATTATCTTAATACAACTTGTAGCACTGAGCAGTTGATAACCTTGTATTGATTTGGAAATATGACGTACATTTCGCCATTATATAATAAAGTAAACAAACCGGAAATCATAGTAAAAACATTTACCCGGCAACTCGACCTGAATGAGATCTTCGATATCACTCAGCCGGTGTGGCTGGAAATCGGGTTTGGCGTGGGCAAATTTTTTCTCGAACTGGCTCAACGATTTCCAGAGAAAAATTTTCTTGGTATAGAGCACAATCCGTATCGCTATTTCAGGTTACGCGAGAAGATAATGAGAGAATCGCTCACCAATGTACGGATTATGAGTATCGACGCTCCTATGACAGTACAGCACCTGTTGCCCGAATCGTCTATAGACCGTGTCCTGATAAACTTTCCTGATCCGTGGCCAAAGAGCAAACACGAGAAAAACCGCCTGTTCGGGCTTTCGTTTATCAGGTATCTGGCTCGATGCATGGCTCCAAATGCCATTGCGCGTATCCAGACCGATGTCGACTGGTACGCCAAACATATAGGCGAATATATGCTACTCGAAAATCTTTTTGAGCGGGTAGATCGGTTTGATCCGGATATAAAGTTTCCCACAACAACGTTTGAGGAACGGTTTATCCACCAAAAAATTCCTTACTACCCACAGTTGTTTCAAAAGCGGGGTTAACAGCAATCATGAAACCGTATGACCTGATTGTTATCGGCGGGGGCCCGGCAGGGCTTATGGCTGCGTTGCAGGCACAACCTGCATCGGTGCTGGTGCTTGAAAAAATGTCGCGTTCGACAATCAAGCTTATGCTCAGCGGTTCACGTCAATGCAACTTTACCCATGACGGTCCGGTAGACCAATTTTTTAGTCATTACGGCAAATCATCAAATTTTGTAAAACATGCTTTGAAAAATTTTTCTAATCGTGATTTGATCGATTTTTTCGAACAACGCCATATCAAATGCACAGTTACAGACCACGGCAAAGTGTTTCCACAATCGATGCGCGCTCATGATATATGTAACGCCCTGATAGATGAATGCCACAAACAGGGTATCACCATTGCTACCCGTGAACCTGTACAGAACGTCGAAATCCTGCCGTCTGGACGATTCCGTTGTGTCACTCAGAACGGGCAACATACGTGCCGTTACCTTGTAATCGCTACCGGCGGTGTATCGTATCCAAAAACAGGTTCAAGCGGTGACGGATACCGTATGGCGCAGTCGCTGGGTCATAATATTGTCACGCCCAAACCTGCGTTGGCTCCTGTTGAGGTACTTAATTACCAGTTTGCCGAAATGGCAGGGATTTCGTTATCCGGGATAACAGTATCGGTTTGGCGTGGCGATAAAAAAATGTCCGAAACCAGAGGCGATATCCTGTTCACACATACCGGATTATCCGGTCCGGGTATCCTGAATCTTTCCAGATACTTGCAGGCAGGAGATACGGTAAAAATCGATCTGGCGGGAGATATGTGTAGTTCTCCATCTGAGTTCACCGATATTTTGCAAAAATCATCGAACCAACAAATATCCAGCGTTGTGCGATCAATGGATATACCGCGCCAGCTGGCAGGTGCTATCGTGGAGATGGCAGGACTGAAGCCGTCCGACCCTGTTCATTCGGTCAGGAAAGATAACCGCAAAAGACTTTTCGGATTACTCTGCGGGTTACCGTTCGTGGTCAAAGCGACTGGTGGATTCGATGTAGCCATAGTCACATCAGGCGGTGTGGACAAAACAGAAATCGCTGCACGAACTATGCAATCCAAATTGTTATCAAACCTGTTTTTTGCAGGCGAGGTGATAGACATAGATGGCGACGAAGGCGGATACAACCTGCAATTCGCGTTTTCAAGCGGAGCACTTGCCGGGTCTTCTATAGCCAAACTGCTTGCATCAAAGGATAATATACGAACGCAGGAATCACTCTAAAAATTCGGTCGGGTGACAGGCGAACCTTTTAAGTTTTGATAATAAAGCTATAACAAAAAGCAAGTTATATGTTGCGAAACGATCATACCTGTGATATACTCTTTAATATTAGATAGATATTTATTTTCAACAAAGGCGAGATCAATGCAGCGAAGATTTTTCTTTTTGTTATACTCCATCCTTTTGTTCTCTTGTTTATTTATTACCCACACATATGCCGTTATCGATTCGGACAACGACGGCCTGAGCGATGCCGATGAACTTAATACCATAGCCCAAACCTCGGAATTTCAGGTCAACTTTGCCGTTAATGGATCGCAGATATATCCTGCTATAGCTGCCAGCGGAGATACGTTTTGCATATGCTGGGAATCGTTAGCCACTAACAACGGCGATATCTACGCCCGTATATTCGATATATATGGGTATCCTGTCTGCGACGAATTTATAATTAGCGATTTCATAACTGGAGAACAGGCAAACGCAGCCGTTGCCTCCGTAGGATCAAACTACTGCATAGTCTGGCAAAGCGACGATCAGGATCACAGCGACATGGGCATTTATGGAAGATTGATCGATAATACAGGCACGCCGCTTACAGCTGAGTTTCAGATAAATACCTACACCACAAACGCGCAGAGTGATCCGGCGATTGCGTCTGCCGAAGATAAATATCTGGTGGCGTGGCAAAGTATGTCTCAGGACGGACATGTATACGGAATTTTCGGGCAATTGATAGACAACGACGGCACAAAACTGGGCGAAGAGTTTCAGGTCAACACATCTACCATCAACAATCAGACCGATTGCGCCGTGGCAAGTAATGGTTCCGGCTTTTTTGTGACGTGGACAAGTGCATGGCAGGACGGCAGTGAGTCGGGTATATACGGGCAGTCGATTGATCTTGACGGCAACCTTATTGGCAGTGAGGTACGGATCAATACTTATACCACCAATATTCAGAGTAACCCCGTTACCGCCAGCGATGGCGATACGTATATAGTAGTTTGGCAGACACGCCTGCCTGACCCACAAAACTATGACATTCACGCGCAACTGATTAAACCGGATGGATCGTTGCTTGGCGATGAATTTTCAATCAATGCCGTAACGTCCCTGTGGCAAACAGTTCCGTCTGTATCATGGAGCGGAAGCGCCTATCTGGCTGTGTGGAGCAGTTATTTGCAGGACGGGCAGATGGAGGGGGTTTTTGGGCAATTCGTCAGTTCGCAGGGTGTATTGCATCCAGGGTATCCGACAGAGTTGCGAATTAATGATTATTTTTACAATTCACAGACTAATCCGGTTGTAGCGGGAGCGAAGGACAGGCTTGTGGTGGTGTGGTCAGGGTGTGGATCGAGCGATTCTTCGGGGATTTTTGGGAAGATAATCCATTTTGCCAGCTCCGATCCGTATAATTCCGATACCGACAACGACGGTATGTCTGACGGATATGAATTTTTCAATCAACTTGAAAGATTATTTGATGACAGTTCGCTGGACAAGGACGGAGACGGGTTGACCAATCTATTCGAATTCCAGATTGGTACAATGGCAAATAACCCTGATACGGATAATGACGGTATGCCCGACGGCTGGGAATTGTCGCACAATTTTGACCCGCGTATTGACGATGGAGCGGTGGATTCTGATAACGACGGGGTGTTCAATACCGAAGAGCTTGAGTATACTTCCGATCCATTTGTTCCCGACACGGATAACGATGGATTAACCGATTTTTACGAGTACCACAATGATCTCGATTCGCATGCCGATGATACCCTGTTAGACAAAGACAACGACGGGTTGACCAATCTATACGAATTTCAAATCGGCACATCCGCCAACAATATCGACAGTGATGGCGACGGGCTGGCTGACGCTTTTGAAGTTGCCAATGGGCTTGATCCACTGATCAATGATGTAGCCAGCGATATCGATAACGATGGATTAACTAACCAGCAGGAATTGATCTATACATCCGACCCTTTCTTGCCTGACACGGATAACGATGGCATGGGTGATTTGTTTGAGTATCAAAATAATCTTAATCCACATTATAACGACAGTATAATTGATTCTGACAACGATGGCTTAAGCAACATTCAAGAATATAATCTGGGAACTATGGCAAATGATCCTGATACTGATGACGACGACCTACTCGATGGATGGGAATTTTTCAATGGGTTCAATCCACTTGTCGATGATTGGCAGGTAGATACTGATAACGACGGGTTATTTAATCTGGATGAAATATCGTTTGCTACCGACCCGTTTGATCCTGATACCGATAATGACGGTCTTCTGGATAGTCAGGAAATTACCTATTCGCTGGAAGACGGGTTTGAATCGGGTGATTTTTCTCAACTTATGTGGGTTACACAAGGCTTATATCCATGGACTATTACCAATGAAGATGGCTGCCACGGATCATATTGCGCAAAGTCTACGCCAATATCGTGGGATGTTCCATATGACTATTCATCTAGCAGGGTAGTACTTGCACTACATGTCTGGATGCCGATTGACGGGAAGATGTCGTTCGCGTTCAAGATAAAGTGTAATTTTTATCCTAGTAAATTTCAGGTGAAAGTCGATTCTGTTGTAGTTTATGAATGGCAATGGGATACTTGGATATGGGATTCACGCGAAATTAATCTTCCCCAAGGAAATCATGTTATAGAGTTTGAATGCATAGAGGCTTATGAAACTTTCAGAGAAGAGATCGTTTTAATAGATGACATACAAATATCGGTGAACTCGCTACGCACATCAGTTCTAAATCCTGATACCGACAATGATGGTATCCCTGACGGATGGGAATATTATAATGATTGCGATCCTTTGGATAACGATTCGCAGTTTGATCCTGATAACGACGGATTGACCAATATTCAGGAATATCATGCAGGCACAGATCCCCATAACCCTGATACCGATAATGATGGTTTGATTGACGGAGTTGAACCCGGATTAGGAATCGATCCCACCAATCCCGATTCGGACAACGATGGGATTACGGACGGATGGGAAGTATCCAACAACCTTAATCCGTTGTTTGACGATGGATTATCCGATGCTGATAACGATACGCTTACCGCATCCGATGAATTTGTATACAATACCGATCCCAACAACGCCGACACCGATAACGACGGGATACCCGATAATATTGAACTTTTCTATAACTTTAATCCGTTAGTGTATGATTCTAATCTTGATTTTGATAATGATGGATTACCCAATGGCAGTGAGTTAGATGTGTCCAGCGATCCGTACAACCCTGATTCGGATAACGATGGTATCACTGATGGATGGGAGGTATCCAACAACCTTAATCCGCTGTTTGACGATGGCTCATCCGATAATGATAACGATACGCTCACCGCATCCGAAGAATTTATCTACAACACCGATCCCAACAACGCCGACACCGATAACGACGGGATAACCGATGGCACGGAATTACAGAAGTTAAGCGACCCTATTGCTCTGCCTTCTATGATATCAGTAATCAACTGGAATGAACAAAATATTGCCTATAATGGGAATCGTTATTTACTGGTTTGGGGTGATCTTACATCCGGTTCCAGTAATACGCTATATGGTCAGTTCATTGATAATGATGGAATCGCTATAGGATCTGAATTTGAAATCACTTCTCCTCCTGAATCATTGATTCTTATAGATTCTTATTATGTTGGTAATCCCTCAATAGCAACAATAGGTGACCATTTTTTTGTTATTTGGCGCCACTTGTTGGAATATTATATTGAAGGCAATGAAACACTAATTCAAGAGTATCGAATTTTTGGAAGATTGATCGGAAACGATGGACCCATTGATGAAAATCCTCGACTACTCACGACTCTTACTCGAAATAGCAGTACACACTATGTTACTACGGCCATAGCCAGTAATGAAAATTGTTTTCTGCTGGTATTCAAGACATCTTCTCAGATTGTAGGACAACTAGTTGATGCAATGGGCAACCCGCAGGGCGAACAATTTGTAGTTGAAAATACATATACTCCTAACGTCGCTGTGGCGTCGGATGGTACTGATTTTTGTGTTACGTGGATTGATACCGCCATGAACAATTCTGTCAGGGGCAGAATTGTAACCGGCTCGGGCGAGTGCTCCGGTGAATCTTTCACTATTGCTTCCGAAGCAATAACCAATTTATCAGTGCTGGATATTGCTAGTAATGGCGAATCATATTTTGTCGGTTGGTACAAAGAAGACAACATTTTGGCAGGGAAGCTTCTGGATAATGAGGGCGTCGCTATTTCCGATGAGGTCGAGTTTTTTACAGAATCTTATTTGCCTTACAATTGTTTATCGGTAGATAGCAATGGAGATAATTATCTGATAAAATGGTGTGAGTGGGGTGTGCATTACGAGTACCAGACGGTAATAAAAGCCCAATTGCTCAACGCGTCCGCTCAGAAAATATCTGGTGTAATGACTATTGGCAGACCTGAAGAAATTTTCTTCGTTAACCCCAGTTGCGCAAGCGTCAATGCTGAAGGTGATTATTATGTTGTATGGCGAGATAGTAATCCCTACCCCTATCATTTCAATGGGCGGTTTATCGATAAATCTACCGGATGGGGAACCGATCCACTGCGATACGATACAGACAACGATGGGTTGAGCGATGGTGACGAGGTTTTTGTCTATTTCACCGATCCGACCAACTCTGATAGCGATTACGACACCATACCTGATAACTGGGAATTGCTGAATAACCTTAATCCCTTGAAAAGAGATCAGGAAGAAGACCCGGACAACGATGCACTCAGCAACGCCGAGGAGTACGCCGCCTCAACAGATCCGTATACCGCAGATACGGATAACGACGGACTGCTCGACGGCGAAGAAGTCAATATCTATGATAGTTCTCCGCTTGATATAGATACCGACAACGATGGATTAACTGATCTTCAAGAAGCTCAGGCAGGAACTTCTCCAAGAAGAGTAGATACCGACGGAGACCTGATTACGGACTATCTTGAAGTGACAAATGGCTTTGATCCACTTACAAAAAACTCTCTGGATGATTTCGACAATGATGGGATAATCAATATACAAGAAACTTCAACATATAGAACAAATCCTTTATCAAAAGATACCGACAATGATGGGTTATCAGATGACAGAGAAATATTTTTCACAAAAAAATTTGAGGTTCATCCTAGTGTTACAAACAATAAACTTTATCTTCCAGAAAGTAAACAAACGAATCTTGCCGCTACTGATTCAACCATACTAATGTTTTGGTATGAACGGGTATTAAATACCTATTCCGGTCCCTATGAAACTAAGGCACAGCTATTTGATCATCGCGCGACTCCTATTGGAACGCCATTTGATGTTGACCATTGGGAAACGATAGCAAGTAACGGCTCATCATATTGTGTTGTTAGTGTAAACGAGGAAAAAACAGTTTTGCGAATTGAAATTCTTGGCAGATACGGTTTAAGCACAGGTAAAATACAGGAAATTGCCCTGGCAGGCGAATCTGATGTGTGGATGCACAATCGACATTTTGCGGTGTGTGCTGGCAATGATGGTTCATATCTTATTACTTGGAAAGACTATTTTGAAGAGGAAACCATAACATATACAAACATCAAGGGTGTAATGATCGATAATGATGGTTGTATTGTAGCTGCTCCACGCATTCTCAGTGACGCAAGCGATTTGCCGGATGGAGGACTACATCAGCAGCATGATATTGTATTTAACGGAAATAATTATTTGTTGATATTCGGTATGTTTGTTACCGGCAAGCCGGTATCTATATGCGGTAAGTATATAGATATGGCAGCTCATGAGGATACGTCACCTTTTACAATAGTCACCAATAGTGCTGATCCTGAAACGGTATCATACAGCAGGGTCCTTCAATGCGTCTATCTTGGCGGAACATACGCAGTCAGGTATGAAATTAATCGGTTGACTGAGTCTGTCACCCATATCAACGTCGGTGGTAAATTTTTCGATTATGCTGGTAATGGTGTTCGAGTTTTTTCATGGCATTGGCATGGACGGTTTGACCCGGTTGATGCAACGTCTAGTGGAAAAATAGCGTTGACGGTTGGTTATAATGACAAGACAACACTTGTCCTATGGGATTTAAACTATACCCTAATGGATGAAAACCTGTTGACAATAATTTCAACTAATAATACCACAAGCTATTTTGAATACGGTGCATATTCTACCCCTGTTGGCAGAAATATTTTTACGGTCAAGAAATTAAATGGCCGTTTACAAGTAATTTTATTTGATTTAGGAACTCAAACCGATCCCCTCAATCCCGACAGCGATTACGACGGGTTACCTGATGGATGGGAATTTGAAAACAACCTGCAACTCGACTATGACGATACCCTGCTCGATTTTGATTGCGACGGTTTCTCTAACATCGATGAGTTTGTTGTAGGTACATTGGCAAATAACGCCGATAGCGATAACGACGGTATGCCTGATGGTTGGGAAGTATCGCAGGGTACCAATCCGCTGGCAAATGATGTCGCATCAGACCCTGATTGCGATGGGCTTGATACGTATACAGAATACCAGCTCGGTACACTGGCAAACAATCCCGACACCGACAATGATGGGTTGGCGGACGGTGAGGAAGTGAGCCATATACAAGATAAAAAAATGCTGGCAGATGTAAATTTTGATATTCTAGACCCTTTTGCCTATTATGCTGGCTGTATGGTTGGATCGCAGTATATGGTTTTGCGTCCAAACGTTAACGGGATCAATTATTGTTTTATAAATCCTGACACTAATCAGGCTACGGACTGGGCATCTTTTGGCGAAAATATCAGCGGGCATTCCATATCCATAGCCAAAAACGGTAATGTATTGTGTATGGTCTGGGTTGATATCAATTATAAATTATACACTATGCTCCTTAATTATGACGGATCCGCAATCACCGCACCAATATCAGTATCTGACAATGCTGTATATGGCGCCCATGTAGCAACCAACGGCGAATCGTTCTATATAGCATGGAGTCAGGGAGAGTCATCCATCAGTCAGGTGTACGTAAAAGGCTGCACTATCGATCCGGTTACCGGCTCGTTTGGTGAGGTGTTTAGTTTATTTGATACTGCGCAGGCTGAGCACTTTGGTTATCCAGCAACAGGACATATAAACGGAAGGTATCCGTTCATCCCTCGTATCGCTAGCAACGGTGATTCGTACTGCGTAACATGGATTGCAACATCACCGACAGTGTCAAATCTCTACCGCTCATACCTGCTTGAACGGTTGGTCGAGCATGATGGGGTTCCCCGCGGACAAACAGTCTATTTGGAACAATCAGAGGCAAATTATGTTATATTACCGCAACCATCTATATGCGCTTATGGAGACGATTATTACATCACTCTTGCAAACACATCTAACGATCAACCTTCAGTAGATATTTGGCGCATTGATAAACAAGGCGGTATTATCTATCATACAAACCATATGCGAACATCTACAAATGATGAAAATCTTCTATGCAGTACTTCTGAGGGGATTGTTTGCATACCGCGCGATTTAATCTTTGAAAACAATTTGAACTTAGATACGTTGTTGATCGATCAAAACGAATCCGCGTATCCAGTCAATTTGCTTTCTCCAGCTTCACCATACAATAGTGAAGAATTTATACTGCATACTATCTGCGCTACAGACGATACAATGTTACTGATTGGTTCCTCTTATGTGGCTGAAAACACGTTTTCTATGTTTTCGCTGATAGTTAAACGAGGTACGCATTCGTCACCATGTTCGGGCGATACAGATAACGACGGGCTGGGCGATTTTGATGAAGTAATTCTGTATCATACCAAACCATACCGTATGGATACTGATAGTGATGGAGTAACCGATAAGGACGAAGTTGTGGCGTATTACACTGATCCCAGATTATCAGATACAGATAACGACGGCGTTTCTGACAGCGATGAAATCATCAAATATGGAACCCTCCCATTAGTTACGGATACAGATAATGATGGTTTAAACGATGGATCGGAGCTGTCACAAATGTATTATGACGGTTTTGAAAGCGGCGACTTGACATCGTTTCCGTGGGTATCAAAATTGTGGCCGGAGGGCAGCTGGATTATCGATGCAGATAGACCCCATTCAGGTTTAAACTGTCTCACCAACAAAGATGCGCTGATGGATCAACTTGAACTGGCATTGCAGGTTGACCTTCCCAAACAGACAGAGTTATCGTTTTATTTCTGTTCCTGTTACGATTACTTTATAATCGAAGTAAATAACCGTCAGTACAAACAAATTGTACCGTATTACGAACCTGTTATTGTAGACCATTCTGAAGGGCAAACTTATCCTTTACCGTGGCGAAAAGAAACAGTTTTGTTGCAGGCGGGTGTAAACACTGTCAGTTTGAAAGTTATGTCTGATTTACCAAACTACCCTGCGCAGTTTTGGGTTGATGATGTGCTTATTGCCGCGTCCGGTACTGAATATTCCACTAACCCGCTTAATCCTGATTCGGACAACGATGGATTAGAGGACGCCATGGAGGTATCGCTGCGTACCAATCCGCTACGAGTTGACAGCGACAACGACCGCACACCGGATTACAACGAGATTATCGCGCATACCGATCCATGCAATCCGGAATCATTTTTCGATATCACCGGGTTATATTGCCTTGAAAATTTCGCGGGTAATCCTGTCATCATTGTTGAATGGCAAAGTATACCGGGTATGCAGTATACCATCTATGGGCAATCAAGTAACGACGATACGCCTGTTGTCCTGAAGGAAACCTTTACCGCAATAGGGACCTGTTCTTACTACTTTGATATTCTGCCAAACTCATCTGATAATTCGCCGGCGGTTAAATATTATAAAATAGGCATCAAAGAAGATTAATGCAAGTCGGCTTACATATCCAGCCCGTGAAGCAGTAATTTCCACAAGGGCAGAATACGGATATTGCTCTCTCTTTATTTCCACATCTGCCCAAATTATTTTGTCGAGCATCTATATTGTATGGTAAAATATACAGTATATCCTTATAATTTATTCAAGGTTTCGATATATGAATAAAATTTAGGAATTTATTATGTTAAGGAAAAATATTATTTACTCAATTATTATTGGATTGTTTTGTTCCGGATTACTCTTTTTATCCGAATGTTATGGCTTGTCAGCCAATCAAGTGCTGGTTATATACAATGCCGACAACACAACGTCAACAACAATTGCAGAATATTACAAAACCGCCCGAGGACTTAGTGATAACCAGTTACTTGGATTAACCGGCCTGGGTGGCACTACTTTGACCCATGATCAATATCAAACACAGATAATGACACCGGTAATATCAAAAATTAATTCAATGAGGCATTATAATATTCAATGTCTGGTTACGGTTACAGGTATTCCTACAAATGTCCGTGAAGGATCAGAGCCAACCGATTTTAGTTCAACATGGGCAACAGTTGACTCTGAATTGACTGTACTGGGATCTGTCGGATCCGAGGGTCCCCTGGTAAACCCCTACTCATTTTATGAATGGGATGATGAAAACAGTGAGTTTGTGGAGAAATCAACTCCGCCCGGAGCATTCGATAAAAGGCAGTATGGCGGCATGTATCTGGTGTGCCGTCTTGAGAATACATTAATGATTGATCAAGCCATTCTCGCGGAACAAAATGGTATTTACGGCAAAGCGTTTTTTGATGCGAGACGCTCGACTGATGATTATGAGACAGATACACTAATACGTAAGGCTTATAACTATGTGCTAAGTCTGGGGATAGAGGCTCACCTTGAGGAGTCGTCAGGTTTTTACAGAAACCCGCCTTATGAGTATGTCGAGGATGCTTTTTTCTATTGGGGCTGGTATGGTAACATAAAGTATGATGTTCAGCCCGACGTTGAAGGAACAGACAACGATTATGGCGATGATGTATATAATTTTGTACCGGGAGCAATTGCGGCAACGGTTTTGTCCTGGCGCGGTTACTTTGTCGACGGCCTGATTCCCGATGGGATAAGTGGTACACAATATCCAACAGCAGAACCATTTACCACAGCATATTCTGATCCGTATGTGCTAATCAAATATTATCTTGCCGGTTATTCATATGCTGAGGCTGTATATGTTTCACAACGGTTATTGTCATGGCAGATGATTATCGTGGGTGATCCGTTAATGAAGGTAACCTATAATATGCCATCTTTTAGTGTAACAATTTCCGGAGACACATCAGTTACTGAAAACTCGAGTGCGCAATATACTGCGTCTGTCGATTATGGAACAGGCACTACATCCGATGTAACACAGAGTGTCACCTGGAGTGTTATACCTTCGGATTATGCCAGTATCAGTGCATCAGGACTCCTGAGTGTATCCGCGCTTACCAAAGATTACCCCGTCTATATCAGAGCAGAGTATAATGACGGGAGTGAAACACATTTTGCCGATTTTAGCGTGAAGATCGATAATATTTTTCACATAACCAGTATGGAACCGGTACCAAACAGCGAACTTACCGAGTCACCAAAGGTTATAGTTATAACCTGTAGTGAAGCAATTAGTGCATCATCGGTAAACACATCACAATGTCAGCTTATCGGTGCGGGCGATGACGAATCTTTTGGTACGGATGACGATATTACAATACCGGTTTCGACTTATCTTGAAGATTCATATACGATTCATTTGGATCTCGGAAATTATATATTGCCTACAAATTCATATCAGATATCGTTAACTAACATAGTTAATACCGCTAATGCTAAGCTCGATGGATCTTTTTCCGGCGTTTTCCCTTCGGGTGACGGAACATCTGACGGCAATTTCACCGCATATTTTTCGATTAACAGACAACTTTTGTCATTTGTTTGCAACGATAATGATACGGTTTCATTAGCATGGATGTCATTTCGAGACGATACATCATATATCATAGAATATACCGATTCTTATGATACTCTAAATTGGACACGTGTTGAACCGGAAGGACAATGGCCTATAGAAACGACAGCATGGACAGGCGATGCGTTATCAGGGATTAACCATAGAGTGTATCGTGTTGTCGCTGGATTATCGTTCATCAAATCGTTATCTCCTGATGAAGGCGTTCAGGGTGCGTCATCGTTAGTTATTGAAGTTGTAGGCTACGATACAGCATGGACCTCAAGCGACACTACTGTTGACTTTGGGGATGGCATAACTGTCAATACTGTAACCGTTAGCGATGAGACACACCTGTCTGTCGAAATCAGTATAGATGGCTCCGCCGATCCGGGTTATCGCGATATCACAATAACCACCGGTTCAAATATCGAAACCAAAGCAAATGGATTCACTTTAACCGAGTTATAGTTGACGCTTGTTGACTTAGTATACCGAGAATATAGAAAAAATTCTGATTGAAAACCATTGTTTCTGATTCAAACTCGATAGGTCTGTTATCGTATGGCAGTCGCCAGTTAGGTGTCCGTCATTTTTGGGACAGAGTCTTGTATTTTTAACTAAACCTGTTGATCAGTCCAAGGCTTGATAAATAATTTTTACCGTTCCAGCCCCATTTCTAAAATTCGTCTGATGTCCTTGAAAGCACAATAAGAATATACTCATAGTTAGTGTGGATGAAGTTTTAAATCTTCAAATTAAACATTGACATAATAATAATTATATGTAATTATTGCAACATATTTACAATCATTTTGGAGGAAAATCAATATGAGTTTTGTGAGGCTTATCGATTACATCTTGTGTAGTAGTAATATTTATTCATTTTTAAGACCCTTTCTGACCAAACATGAGGAGAATGTATCGCAGGATAATTGTATTGTTGATTCATATATTTTTGATTGGGATAATAATATATCTAGTAATAACCATATAGTCGATGCGCAATTAGATTTTAGACCTCCGAATTTGAAAGGAGATAAAATATGAGACCCGTCACGATAGGAAGAAAATGCTATGATTTTTTTTATTCAGAGATGGATAATTTCTACGCTAATATTAACTCTATCAAGTCATTGGCTTATCTTTATAAAATATGCAGGTGATAAGGTTGGCATGGCAGATTCAACAGGTAAACTTACAACACTTGGATTTTTAATAACTACCGTTTTCTTTCTCAGTTCTCTTTTGTTTGCTCTTTTAAAGACTGCAGCTGATAAATATAATGAAAAAGCAAAAACACGAGGTGGTTTTATTCTTCAAAGATTGTTAGAAAGTATCAATTTTGTGACAAAAAAGAAAATGCAACGTTTTTTAAAATACGTTGATGATAATTTTTCTAATTTAGATATTCATCCGTTTGGTGAAATCACAAAACCAAGAGAACAGATAAATAGTTTACTTGAGAATATTCAAGTTACTCTTTCACAGATATTTGGACTTGATAGAGATAAAATTAGTGTTAGTGTGTTATATCAATCACCGGAATCTGACGAATGGGAAGTTCTTGATTCTATAAATATTAATAACGAGTTAGATATAGATGAATTGATTAATAACCCTAATACTACATTACGACAAGTAATTGATCGCAAATCTAATTCTATCTTTTTGCCAGATAAAAGAGTCGCACATACCAGAAAACAATATGTATATGCTCCTTTAGATGAACAATTTGAGAATATCGGTTCAATTTTTTGCAGTGATATAAGTGTTGGCTCTGATAAAAAGCGTATGAATGCTATTATTTCTATTTCAACATATGGAAAACAATTATGTTTGGAAACAGATAAAGATGCTATACATAAAATACAAAATATTATAATACCTACTTTTGAGTCTCGATTACGTCTTGAGCTTGCTTTGTTTTATATTAAGGAAATCTTAAACCCACAATGCTTGAACTGTCCAGTTGGAGGATTTCCTGAAGAGTGTGCCTGATAATGATTCATCTTGTCAGTTGCTGGTTGGTTTTTAATATCTTTTTTACTGTATTGTAATCCGTCTCAACTCATCGTTAAGACCAAAATGGAAGCGACAATATCTCTGAACTACTATTACATGCATAGTTTGCACAACAAGTAACTGTTCTGTGCGAATATGGTTCCAATCTCTCCCCCTTGTGGTAAATTACCTCGCATATACCACACATCGATGAAAAAACAAGCATATCGGCGATTAAGGTGAATTTATGGTTTGAAAAATATCTTTTTTTCATGCTAGTATTCATCAAATGCAACATTGAGAATAAACCGGACTCGCGCTTTATCACTCTAAAAAATGAACTTAAATTCCACGAAAGCGGCATAAAACCTGCTTACAAAACAACGATACCGTTACAACATAACATTCACAATAGCATGAGAAAGGGTTCCGTACTATGTTAACCAGAAAAAAAGCGTTCTATTTTGTACTCTCGCTTACCGTGGGATTTTTCCTGTATTACAAAGGGATTACACCGCTGATTGCCAACTCTTCGTCCGACGATGATAATATATACCAGCAACTGGAACTGTTTAACACTGTCATAAGCCGCGTCCAGAAAGACTATGTAGACGAAAAAACAGCCAAAGACCTTATCTACGGAGCGTTACGAGGATTGCTCAGTTCGCTCGATTCCCATAGCCAGTTTATGGATCCGGAAACGTACAACGAAATGAGAGTCGATACCGAAGGACATTTCGGCGGGTTGGGTATTGAAATCACCGTCAAAGACAATATCCTTACTGTGGTATCGCCTATCGAAGATACCCCTGCGTATCGTGCTGGCATGGAACCCAACGATAAGATCATCAAGATAGAAGGTAAATCCACAAAAAATATGTCGCTTGCAGAAGCGGTAAAGAAATTGCGCGGTGCTCCGGGCAGTAAAGTAACCATTACTGTGCTGCGTCCGTCAAACCGTGAAATAAAAAAGTTCACCATTATCCGGGATATAATTCAGATTCAAAGCGTCAAAGACGTTAAAATGCTCAACGACCGTATCGGCTACGTCCGCCTGACACAGTTTCAGGAAAACACATCGGACGAACTGGATAAAGCGTTGACGGGACTTGAAAAACAGGGCATGGAAGGATTGATCCTCGATTTACGCAACAACCCCGGCGGGTTGCTCAACGAAGCGTTTGACGTTGCCGACCAGTTTATCGGCGGCGGTAAGATTATCGTATCCACCAAAGGACGTATCCCTCATCAGAACAAAGAGTATCGCGGATCAAGCTCAGCCACACATCAGGATTTTGTGCTGGTTGTACTGGTCAACGGCGGTAGCGCCAGCGGATCGGAAATTGTCGCCGGAGCAATTCAGGACTGGCATCGCGGTATCCTGATCGGTACACGTACGTTCGGTAAAGGATCTGTACAAAGTGTCCTCCCGCTCAAAGACGGTTCCGCGTTGCGCCTGACAACAGCCAAATATTATACGCCAAGCGGACGATCAATTCATCATGTTGGTATCGAACCTGATATCATTGTACCGTTCGAAAAAATAGAAACCGAGGATAACGACGGCAAACCCGATTCGTTCTCTTTGCTCGAAGATGATCGTGAATCAGAAGACCAAGAAGATGCCGAAGAAGATGGCGAAGAAGAAAAAGTAAAGTATCCCCCTCTCACCGACACACAAATGTTACGCGCGGTAGACTTGATAAAAGGGATTTTCATACTCAACGAAAAAGAAGAACTGCTAAAAGCCGAAACACCGCCGATCCCATACGCAAACAACAACGGAGAAGCGGATAACGAATAACAAAAGGTAGAATATATTATGAAACCCGGCTGGTTACGAGTATCGTTAACCCTCGTGGTTGTATCATGGATATCCATCCTGGTAGCAGGGTGTGCGGATCGTATAAACAATCTGGCAGATGATTCACGCGCGTCACATCTGCTTATCAGCGACGACCTGAAAGAGATAGGTCTGCGCGATGAATATGTGAAACGGATTTTTTATACCGAACATACCTGCAGTAATGTTCAATGGATATCCCTGTACGCCGAATATACCGTACCAGCATCGTTCGACTGGGAATATATGCTTGCCAACGCGGGCAAAACCATGCCCGAGGCGTATACGGTGGAGGTGAACCGTATCATGACTGCTCCGCCGGTTAACGTCGCGCGTTTGATTTTTATCAAAGACCAGTTACCGCTGGCAACCATTGAAGTAACCCAGCAGGTCAACGCTAAAATGGCTATTATCATCGATGACGTGGGCAACAACAACAAAGCGCTCAACGAAGCGTTGATGATTCAACAACCAATTACTTATGCAGTATTACCCCAGTTGGCATACTCGAAAAAACTCGCCGATCTGTTCGCAAAAAGAGGCGACCTTATTATCCTCCATCAACCTATGGCTTCGGTCAAAGGAAACGACCCGGGGCCGGGCGCGATTACTATGGATATGACCGATCAGCAAATGCTCAGCCTGCTCGATGAAAATTTTTCTTCTATCCCCTATGCACGCGGCGTGAACAACCACATGGGTTCCGCAATAACTGCTGACGAAAACAAAATGCGCCTTATTCTCAGTCAGTTGCAAGGAAAAGATATGTTTTTCCTGGACAGCGTAACCGGTGAAACCGTATGCGGCCGGATTGCCTCTGAAATCGGGTATCCAATCTACAAACGCGATGTTTTTCTCGACAACGAACACGAAAAACAGTATATTTACGGTCAGATCAGCCAACTGATGGACATAGCTCTTGAACGAGGCTGGTCAATTGGTATCGGGCATTTTCATCCTATAACCATGCAGTGTATTTACGAAATGTTGCCCGAAATGGACAAAAAGGGAATCAAACTGGTTTACCTCAACGAGCTACCCCGTTAAAACAATGAATATTTTTGCTATAGAAAGTTCATGCGACGAAACATCCGCAGCCGTCTGCCGTGACGGCCACGAAATCATATCGCACGTGATCGCATCGCAAGACGAGATTCACGGGCCTTATGGCGGCGTTGTACCTGAACTGGCATCGCGACGGCATATCGAGATTATTGATCAGGTGGCTAAAAAAGCCCTTAAGGATGCGTCTATGACCCTTGACGATATCGACCTTCTGGCAGTTACACAGGGGCCGGGGCTGATCGGATCGCTGATTATCGGTATTTCGTACCTGCAGGGTATTTCGTACCGCTACGGGATACCTATGGTTGGAGTTAATCATATTGAAGGACATCTCACCGCTCCTTTGCTTGGTAATGAGGAAGTTGAGTATCCTGTTCTGGGACTGATCGTATCGGGCGGGCATACCATGTTGATCAAAATGGATGCCGTCGGATCGTACACCTTGCTTGGCAGGACACTTGACGATGCGGCTGGCGAAGCGTTCGATAAAGTAGCCATGATGATGGGATTAGGATATCCGGGCGGGCCTTTGGTCAGCAAACTGGCACAAAAACGGCGACCCGCACGCGATAAAGTTCCCGCGTGGGCTTATACGGTCGCAATCATTCGATTTCAGTTTCAGTGGATTAAAAACCGCGGTTCTATATTGTCTTAAATCCGAAACACACCCTATCCCCGAACCAAGACAGGCAGATATAGCTGCGTCATTTGAGGAAGCGGTAGCGGATGTGCTTGTCAAAAAGACGATAAACGCGGCAAAAAAATATTCTATTCGTACCATCACTGCCGGAGGAGGAGTAATCCGCAACGCACGGTTACGACATCGGCTGGAAAAACAAGCGCACAGACATGGATATAAACTGGTCCTGCCCGATCCAATTTTGTGCACCGACAACGCAGGTATGATCGGTACACTTGCCTATTACTACAAAGACCGAGCCGCTCTTGCCAAAGACGACGCCATCGATCCCATCCCTGCATTGAAACTGGTTATCTGAGAAAAAAAGCCGTTTGCATATTTCTTATCTCATACTCATGTGATTTTCTATATAAGTTACGTATTTCTAGGACAGATTAGTAAACGGTATACATACAAACTTTTCAATGATCGCAATCGTTTAATTTTGCGAATCCTCTCAGTCATGTCATTCCCGCGAAGGCGGGAATCCATCCTCAAAATATGTTGGAACAAGGTGGATTCCCGCCTTCGCGGGAATGACATCCAATGGGGAATATTAGTCTTCAATTTCTGAGCAAACAATATGTCACAAGCATCTTTTAAAAGACATTTTTGTCCTCAAAATACGTAACATTAACAAGAAATGACAGTACTGGGAGTATACGCAAACTAAACGCTTGCGATCATTGAAAAGGTTAATACCCGCTTCGCGCAATGACGTGATTCTTAAAGATGAAAAAGAAACAACCCTTTTTTGCTACTTTTTTCAAAATGACTTTTATTTTGTCATGTGTAACCAGCTTTGATATAATATGTTGTTAAGTGAAAATGAAGGGGGGAATCATCCCATCATTTTTCCTTTTTATCAGGCGGACAGATAACAAAGGAGTGTTAGAATGGAAAGCTTAGACAAAAATATTTTCAGTTGGGGAGGACGAAAAACATTGTGGATTGATTCCACACGAATTGATCAATGTATGGAGTATTACCGCAATCATGCTCTTGATGGAATTGGGATATGCTCTTATCATGGTTATAAAAAGAATGAAATTGAGTTTTTAAAAGAACATACTTATGTCAAAGGTGTTGTTTTTACTGATGCAAAGTCGATTGATATTTCTCCTATTAAACTTTTAAAGAAATTGATATATATCAATTTCTGACAACAACCAACCCATTGATTTTGGTGTTTTTCCGTATTTAGAAGATCTTCGGGCAGACTGGCACAGTAAAATGATAATTTCAGATAAATGTAAGAATCTAAAACTGTTAAGACTACATCACTATAAGCCAAAAAGTAGAGACTTAACGGAAATGCCAGAGCTTCATAACTTGGAAGATCTTTCAATTATTCAATCGCCTATTAAAACGATTGAAGGAATTCATCGGTTTCCCTCATTAAAAACAACTTGAGTTGGCCTACCTACCAAAGCTTGAAACGCTGTCTGCCATTGCCGAGCTAAAAAACAGTTTATTGGAATTATTAGAATGTGACCACTGCAAGAAAGTTGGCGATTATGAAGTGATACAGTACCTTAAAAATTTAAAAATTTTAAGGTTTAACGATTGTGGGGAGATTCCCACAATTTCTTTTATAAATGATATGCCTTTATTAGAAAAGCTTAGTTTTGTTAAAACAAATATTCTTGATGGTAACCTTCATCCATGTTTGAAACTTAAATATGCCGGTTTTTTTGCAAAACGGCATTATTCCCATACACCCGAACAAATTGAAGCAGCTATAAAACAAAATTTAGAGAGGTAGGGGAAAATGAGCGGAGCCTTATCATCTCATAGTAGTAAAGACAAAAATACGTAACCTTTACAGGAAATGACATCTTATATAAGATGTCTGACAAAAAAATTCTCAGCTTTTTCTTTTTCTGAACAACAGGGCTATTGTAGCGGATAAAACGGTGAGTAATGTTATCGGTTCAGGAACGATCATCTCTTTCTGCAAAGATGTCATGAACACATCATAATCATTCCCATCGGCATAAGCAGTCCATACAATGGTACCTGAATTGTTTATAAAGGGCGCACCATCGAGGTAGGTATTATCGGTAATTTGCGTTACTATATCGCCATCCCAGAACAGGATTTCCTCATCGCCCGACCATACAATCTGGTTTAAGTCGTTTATAACCGGAGTTCTATCGTCATAGTCGTTATGGGTAAGCTGTATTATAGAAATACCATCGTACATAAAAATTTCGTAATCGTCACCGGAATCCGTTCCGTCAGTGCCTTTACCGCACCAGACAATCACATCGTTATTATTGATATAGGGGTTAGTGTTGGATAACCCATTTGTCGTGATATAATGTATTGATCCGTCATAGTAAACAATATCATAGGAGCCATCAATACCCTGCTGCCATACGATATTTCCGTTGTTATTGATTTCCTGCTGGATGTCATAGACACTGTTCGTCGTTAAACGTACAGGGGTAGAGCCGCCTGATGAATTAACGTCCCACGCGACATAAATTTCGTGTAAATCAGCTCCTGCATTACGAGCATTCCATACAATATCAACCTGTCCGTTTGATCGCTCGTTCAGGCGTGGTTTGTAATTATAGATCACCGGCTCAAATGTTTGAACGGTACCGCTTCCGTCATCGTATTTGACAGACCACCCGCCGGTATCTTCTTCCCATACAATATCGCCTGATTCGTTGATATCAACATAATACGCCGCGGCTGAGGTAGTGTATTGATACGGCGCGGTTCCATCGCCATCATAGCGGTATATTCGAGGGTCATTGCTGTACGGACCGTACCAGACAACAGCACCGCTGTCATTAATTCTTGGTTCACGGTCATCGAAATCATTGAATGACAGCTGTTCAACGGTGAAATCGTAATAATAAGTCGCCGGAAAAACAGAGGGGCTTACAGCTAACACTAATAAACAGCTGCAAAACATAATTTGAGCTAAACAAAATTTTCTCAACATTTATATTCTCCTCTTCATATATATACTATACATCACAATTTTAATATTGTCAAATTGATCTACTACATTCCACGGAAAAAAGAGGTATCACGCTTTTTATCAGGCGTATTAGTCCACTTTTTCAATCGAATTGCCACAGACTGAAGTTGTAAATGAGTGGTTGATCTTATGACAGGCTTTTCTTTACTTTCTTACCCATATAAAACAAACCAAATAGAAATAAGAGCATCGCCGAAGGTTCCGGTACCGAAGCGGCTGGAGCAAGTATTTCCCCGTTGAGTAAAACCCCTTCACCACCATATGCCATCCCTTTAAGTATCGCGGAATGCTCATCAGGTGCGTTAGAGGATGTTATGAACAATATGGCGCTCTCTTTATAATATGGGATGGGGTCAGTATTTTGTACAGGAAATTGCGGTGGATCGCTTTCAGGGAAAGATGTTAACGTTCCATATCCAACATAAAAACGATCATAAAGAGTGTTTCTCGCCATATTCGAAGGGATATAATCATTACTATCGTTACCCTCAAAAGATTCATTACCGGAACTCAATAAATTATGATCGAACGGCATAGCTTCCATATCAGCAGCGGTAAAATACCCGTAAGAAGATATTGAAGATGTATCAAAATCATAGATCTGGAAATTATAAACGCCCTCTCCTGAAACCAACGATTCTATCTGATAAAAATAAAACCATTGTGAATTGCTGAACGCAGCATCATCACCATAAAAAAAGATTTTGTCAAGGCCGCTGGCGATATCATGATCGGTTATTGTGTAATCAATATATGTACTTTGCCCGCTCTGTGTGAAAAACGATTCACCTTGTATCGTTTGCTGGGCGAAACATACGGTGTTTGTCAGTAGACTGATCGCAATAAGAATGGTTAATGAGTGTAACTTTTGCATTTTCTTCTCCTCTGCTGTCAATAAGATAGGTAAAGTTTAACCATTAATAATTTTAGCACAGATTGCTTTTGTTTGTCAAATTTTATTCGAGTTATATATTTTGTTAATGTATGAGTTATGAGTCAAATCTTTTAAATTATATTGATCTATATACACCAAAATGAAATAAATTATAACAAACTAGAATGGAAATAGTTGTAATTATAAAAATAATAAAGTATAATTAAATAAATATAGAACAACATATATTGGAAAATTCCTGAAAGGGCGCGTTATGAAACAGCTGCTTTTTATTTTCTTCGTTGCGTTTATTGCCTTTAACCGTTTTCTTTTTCAGTCATCCCTTTATGCCGATTCCTATACGTTTGATGAGTATTTTGACAATGATGAATCCGTTTTTGTCGACCATCAGTGGCAAGTATATATGTTTAACTATACTTCTCCAGGCTGGTCATATTCGTACGATATGAACGGATATAATTTTGCTGTTACCGATTTGTATCACGGTACGCAGAACCCTCGTTCGGATGTCCCAAACAATATAGGCATAACGTGTGTTCAATCCTTACCGTCTATTGACGGCACATTTTCACTGACATATCAATTCGCATGGGACGGTTCGTTGAATTCGGACGGATTCACGCATCATATCTATCTTAAAACCGTTGCAGGTACCTATGGCAGTGGAATAACCGATATGTGGCATCTCAATAAAGGTTCTGCATATCTTTATGCCTATAATGGTAATCCGGCGGATACTGTTCAAACATATAGCGGTGCAGGAACCCTCAATGGTTATTCAGGGTCCGGGACTGTAGTTATTTCCCGAAATGAATCAGACCAGATATCTGTATCGGTTTCCGCGGGTGGTGTTACGCTTTCATCATCAATTATCGATGCAAGTGATCTGCAACAAATACGACTGGTGT
>CAXXKF010000006.1:0-201064 GCA_963675685.2 Candidatus Auribacterota bacterium | reverse complement strand
AAGATTGTATTACATTAGGAATCGTCGTCATTATAGTTACTAAAAACAATATCCAGATAGCCGTCTCCATTGAAATCGGCTACGGAACTATCTGTAGCACTTTGCGTAGCCAATTCGGTTTTAGTACTGTAGGAAGCAGTCCGCATCACCCCAGTATATATACGAATTGATGAGCCCTGTAGCAGAAGTATGCCTGTTAGCAAAAACAATATCCATATACCCGTCACCATTTAAATCGGCGATAGAGCTACTGCGAGCACCATGGGTAGCCAGTTCACTTTTTGTGCTATAAGAGCCGTTGCATCGCCCCAATATATATATGAATTGGTACTGGTGCTAGATCCAGAATAATAATTACTGAATACAATATCCATATACCCGTCACCGTTGAGATCAGCAGTAGAATTCCCCAATGCTCCAGAAGTTGGAAGTTCAGTTTAGTAGTATAGGATGCAGTAGCGTCGCCCCAATATATATACGAATTGATCTTATAAGAACTGTTATTATAATAGTTACTGAATATAATATCAAGGTAACCGTCTGAGTTCAAATCGGTCACGCTATTAGCGTAGGATCCATTTGTAGGCAATTCAATTTTATTGGTGTAAGAACCAGTTCCATCACCCCAGTATACATATGAATTCAATACATGGTTGGCGTTGTAGTTATAATTACTGATAACTATATCTCCATATCCATCATTATTGAGGTCATAGGCATATGACAGGCATGATATGCTTCCAAGAATCAACAAAACTAATATAATTCCACTGCTATATTTTATCATATTCCATTTTGCATGCCCTTCTCTTTTTATGTACAACCTTTTTATAAGCAATAGGTTAAAAAAGTATTTTTCTCCTTTTGAACCGTAGGAAAGTCAATCCACCTGCTAACAGTATAATGGACAACGGTTCGGGAACGACACTGTCGCTCTTTGTATACACACTGATATTATCGATAGCTACATAACCTGAACCTATTAAGTTTATTGATTCCATATAAACTTCCAGTTCAGAAATTTCGTAACCGAGATTACTTTGAGTATAACTAAACGGTGACGCTTCCGAATAGATGGTATTAATCAGGTCGCCGGAGGAATTGTATTCAAAACCATACATAGTGGCGGACAAGGTATTTAGCAACTCATCGATCTCGATTGAAAAATGAAACGTAAAACGGTTGGGATTAGGACTTTCAGTGCTTGCAATCGAGTATACGTCACTGTTTGTATCGAATAAGTTAGCACCTACCCTAAAATAATAAACTGACATGTTGTTGTCAATTATTCCCCCGACATGATAATCCTGGTCATTTTGTTTAAGGTATACGAAGGATTGATTGGTATCGGCGTCATAAACCATATTTTCAACTGACAATGTATAATCCACTTTTAAAGAAGTCAACGAAGGAGAAAAACTTTTCGACATAAACTGTTGGCAAAAAACACCTGAAAATCTGAGTTCCGAATTGCCATCTCCAAGATCGGCAAAAACCACAGCGCTACTTTGTCCATTCAATGATACAGAGGTAAATTGTGAGTTAGCCTGAAAATCAGCGTAATCAAGGTATCCGTTGAAATCCTCCCTCAAAAATCTTTACGTAACCGGCAAAGAGCGGTGTTGTTAGCGTACAAAAAGATAAAATAAACAATATGACCAATAATAGCCTTTGTTTACTATGCATAAAGCATTCTCCTTAAAAAAGCACAATTAACTTTTTAGGAGACCCTGAAAAATGGCCGAACAGCGCTTGCGTCATTGCCATTGAGATTGCTTCGTCGCTTTGCTCCTCGCAATGACGTCTTTTTATTTTCCAGAGGTTCTCTTACAAATAAATTGACATATCATTCTGATAATATTTTATTTACCATCTGAATAACCAGTATAGATAAACTGAATCTTACAATTATAATAATACCATACAAACCTTACTATGTCAATGCTTAGTGATATTTTTAAGCATCAGCAATATACATAAAGCTCATCCAATTGTATAAAATATTTTCTATATGCAATAATCTGGAAATTTTCAGTTAATTAAAACTTAGCGATTTTTTCTTAATAATCCTGCTGCCAATATAAAAATCAAATACATTTTGAAGTAAGGTATTTGATTATTTCGCTACATCAAGAACTTCTTGCGTCCATATTAAATATCAAAACAAATAACTTGATAACGACAGTCAGACAATGATTAAATAGCTTTATAAATAAGACATTTAAGCACATTTATGTCTACAACATATCAAAGCGAGGTGGATTATGAAAGTATCGATCAACATGATAGTTTTAGTATACATCTTCAGTTTTTCCTGCTATTGCGTTGCCCTTGACAATGGTTATGAGATGGAGAGCGAATTCCAGATCAATACCACTACTACAGGATCTCAATGGGATCCGCGAATAACATCTGATGGAGTGAACTATTTCGCCGTATGGAAAAGCGACGACGGAGATGAAAATGGAGTATATGGCCAACGGCTAGACAAATTCACTTCATTAAGCGGGCCAGAACTATTGATTAACACATATACCACTTCACATCAGATGGTATCTTCAATTGCTTCTAATAGTTCCAATTATTTGATTACATGGAGTTCAATCGGGCAAGATGGCAGTACACAAAGTATCTACGCCCAACTTATTGGCACCGACGGAAGCATTATAGGATCAGAATTTAAGATTAATACCTATACAACAGGTACACAAGGCACGGCCAGTGCTGTAGCTTCAAGTTCCAATTACATGATTGTATGGACCAGCGAGGGACAAGATGGCAGTCTTTACGGTATATTCGGACAACTTATAGATAGCAACGGCACAAAAATCGGATCGGAATTTCAGGTCAACACCTATACCACAGACTGGCAAAATACCCCGAGCGTCGCGTGCAATGGTAGCGATTTTCTTATAGCATGGATGAGTAGGAATCAGGATGGAAATGAAAGCGGTGTATTCGCTCAATTATTGGATAACAGTGGTACAAAAATCGGTTCTGAATTCCAGGTTAACACTTACACCACAAACTATCAAACAGATCCTGTTATAGCCTCCAATGGTTCGCTGTACATGGTTGTCTGGTACAACATAGCTCCTCAGGATGGTGATAGTTATGGCGTATTTGGACAACTGGTAGACAATAGCGCGGTGCAAAAGTCAATTCTGAGTTTCAGGTTAATACCTACACCACAAACGCACAATATTCTCCGTCTGTGGCAAGCAATGGCAGTGATTTTCTCGTAACATGGACATCTATTGCTCAAGATGGAGATGCTCATGGTATATTCGGGCAACTTTTTGATAGCAAGGGAACAAAAATAGGTTCAGAATTCCAAATAAACTCATATACAAGTTTCAAGTCAATATTCCTGTTGCGTGACTGACTCAAACTCTGGTTTTGTCGTAGTATGGACTAGTATCGGACAAGACGGAGATGTGGCGGGCATATTCGCTAAAAAATTGTCATACACAGGCCTGCAGCTAACCCAAGAACCTCTACCGCAAACTGTGCATGAAGGTGATAACGCGACATTTCTGGTGAATGCTTCAAGCCATCACGGCAATGTACAGTACGAATGGTACAAGAACAGTATTCTGGTAGATAATGACAGCAGTTTAACATTAACCGATATCACCATGGCAGATAACGACGCACAGATATTTTGTCGTGTGTTCGATGAACTTAAATCTATAGCAAGCCCAGACAGTAACTCCTGACCGTTCTACCCAACTATGAAGTCCCGGAAGAAACGATTGTTGCAAGTTATGCAACTGGAATTTCAGCTAATGTCGCGGTTACTTCTGATGGTTTAGGTTACTTACTGGTATGGGAAATGCCCATAACAACTGGATCTAATACTGATATTGCAGGACAATTTTTTGACGCAACCGGTTCCAAAATCGGTTCTGAATTTAAAGCTAATACGTTTACTCCAACTTTCCAGGCATTACCTGCTGTGGCAACCAATGGCGACAACTATTGTATTACATGGAGTAGTCTTGGACAGGATAGCGACGGTTATGGCATTTTCGCTCAACTCATTGATAACGATGGGACAAAAATCGGTTCTGAGTTTCAGGTTAATACTACTGAAGCAGGTAATCAAGGCCATCCAGCGGTAACGTCTGATGGTACTGATTACTTTATCGTCTGGGATGATTCTGCAAATATATTCGGACAATTATATACTTCAAACGGTACAAAAACCGGTTCGGAAATTCAGATTACTCCAACAGATTCGAATTCAGATGGAACCGCGGCAATAATTTCTTCAGGATCGCATTATTTAGTTGTTTGGAGTGGCAGTACAAGCTATCCATCGCTTGAGATTTTCGGGCAATTACTCACCTTAAACGGAATAAAGCTGGGAACAAAATTTCAAATCACCAGCCCTACAGGAAGTTATAACCAGAAGCCTGAACGTTATTTTTATCGGTTCAAATTATCTTTCCGCATGGGAAGGCTGGGCAAGCACTAGCAGTAAAGATGACATTTATGGACAACGAATTAATACGAGCGGTTTCAGTGATCCCCCCTGAATTTCAAATTAATACATATACAACCAATGATCAGGAAGAGGTGGCAATCGCGTTTAACGGCACGGATTTTCTTGCGGTTTGGCAAAGTGATTTGCAAGACGGCAGTCCAGTGAGTATCTTCGGGCAATTTTTCGATAGGGATCTAACCCCAATCGGCACGGAATTCCAGATCAACTCGTTCACAACCAATTATCAAAGCGCTCCGGCAGTAGCATCTGATGGTACAAATTTTCTTGTAGCCTGGTACAGCAGATTACCATCTACACAAATCTGCATGACCATCATAAAAGATATCGCTCTGGTCATAAAAGATCATCCCGTCGATCAAACAGGTGACGAGTATGGCGATGTTCAGTTCAGCGTTACTGCTTATACCCGTCATGGAAATTTACATTACCAGTGGTACAAAAATGGTCTGATGACAGGTACTGATTCCAACACATACACAATATCAAGCCTTGCCTTATCGGATAACGACGCCACGATTTACTGCGTTGTATCAGACGATAAAAGTTCAATACAGAGTGATTCTGCCCAAACTTACTGTATATCCGATTCATTAAAGATGATGCAACAACCTGCATCACAAACTGTTTATGTAGGTGAACCCGTAACATTCTCAGTGAACGCTGACAGTTCGGCGCCACTCCATTACCAGTGGTACCAGATAATAAGCTCAGTGCATAACCCTATCGGAACCGATAACGATACAGTGACAATCACAAACCCGCAGTTAGCCGATGATCATACTCAAATTTATTGTGAGATATGGAATTATGCCAAAAGCATGACAAGCAATACGGTGTATCTGACAGTACTCGAACCAGCTTTTGTTGTGACCATATCCGGTGACGACACCGTAGATGAAAACAGCGGTTCACAGTATACCGCGTACGCGGATTATGGAGGCGGGAGTGTATACGATGTCACCAGCAGTGCCGATTGGAGTGCGTCCCCAACAGGATATGGGCATATCAGCAGTTCAGGATATTTATGGACAGCCGGAGTTGATAACGATCAGACAGTTACCATCCGTGCCGAATACAATGACGGTTCAGAAACTCATGATGCCTATTTTGAAGTACTGGTGGATAATATATTTCAAATAACCGGTATGAATCCATTGCCAGATACTCTACTCCATGCTTCACCTGCATACATTCTGATCAACTGTAACGAGGATATCAAAACGGATTCTGTATCAACAACGACATGCAAATTAATAGAAGCCGGAAACGATGGAATATTCAATACAGGTGACGATCAGGAAATGCCCGTAACACCATCTGTGGAATCATCAGTCAACCTGATGTTAAGCCTTGGTAATTTCTTATTGCCAAACGACCAGTATCTGGTACAACTAAGCGGCATAACTAATACCAATGACAAATATCTGGATGGCGAATATCTCGGTTCATTCCCTACCGGAAACGGAACCCACGGCGGAGATTTCAGAGCATATATAGATATCAGCAGAGAATTTTTGTCAATGACGTATAATGATAACGATACCGTCTCTTTAACATGGAAGCCGTTCAGGAGCGGTCTTATCTATAGGATTGATTATGCTGATAGTATTGATCCTCCCGCAACTTGGACTCCTGTCAGCCCGATATCGCAATGGCCTATAACCGGTACTAACTGGACAGGCGATTTAGTCACCGGGATTGAACAACGATTTTACCGTGCGGTGGGTTTCTTTACATCTATCAAATCGGTCAACCCGAATCACGCTAATCGAGGAGCCGGACCGTTAGATGTTCAATTTATTGGACGTAGTACCCAATGGTATCAAAATCAAACCGCTGTTAATTTTGGAAATGGAATAACAGTCACTGCCATCCAAGTTAATTCTCCAACAGACATGGTTGTAACGATTTCAATAGATTTTCTGGCAAAGACAGGTTACCGGGACATTACCGTCAGAACCGGATCATACACTGAAATCAAAGAAAACGGGTTTCATGTAGATTAATTTTTATCATATTTCATAAAAAAGCTGTTTCTTTTGGATTATGCTTTATTAGATTGCGACAACATTCTAACAGAGTAATAGTAAGGTATTATTACAAGACCATTAATTAGAGTAAAAAATTAGTTAAATTATCAAGTACGCTCCTACTGTAAATACTAATCTAAACCTGTATACTAAAAAAACAGCTCCACACAACCCGCTTTTATTAAAGATATTATATCATTTATATTCTCAATAATAAAAATAATACAATTAAGACTTGAATAGATATTTATCTATAGATTATTATTTTACAAAAGGGAATCATTCTATGAAAAAATTGCATACATTATATTTTTTCCTAACAACACTCATTGTCTTTTGTGTGATAGATTTTATCGTTTACGCAGACCAACCTGCCTCCCACCGTGTTGTTCGAGTAGGTGCGTATGAAAAATATCCCACTATATATACCCAAGATGGAAAAACCATGGGATTGTTCCCAGATATCCTCGAATATATTGCCACACAAGAAGGTTGGGATATACAATACGTTCCCGGGACATGGGCAGAATGCTTACAACTCCTTGAGCATGGACAAATCGATATTATACCCGGTATGTCGTATGATAAACAACGTGAAAAAAACTATAATTTTTCAAAAGAAAATATCTTTGTAGACTGGGCTAAAATATATACTAATAGTAATGTTACACTTGACTGCCTTCTTGATTTGGAAAATAAAACCGTAGCCGTTATTAAAGGATGCATCCATACTATAGGTGATGATGGTATAAAAACACTGGCTCAAAAATTTAACATCAACTGCACCTTTATTGAAGTTGACGAACCAACAGAGATTTTTGAATTACTCGACGAAAAAAAAGTCGATGCCGGAGTTGTCAGCAGAATATTCGGCTCATTGCTTGATTATTACTATAACATCAACAAGACATCCATCGTATTCGATCCACAAGAATTGAGATTTGCTTATGGAAAAAACAATATACCAGCACAAGAAATAACAAGCAAACTTGACCGACATATTCATGCATTGAAAGAAGACCCTGACTCAATTTTTTACAGAATAATAGAGATAAACCTCTTTGGGCTTCCGCGTGAATGGCTTCTTACTGGAATACCTCGTGACAAGATCAAACAAATACCGCTTACTGATACTGAACGAGCTTGGATCAATAACCATCCCGTCATACGACTTGGTATAGACCCTGAATTTTTTCCGTTTGAAAGTATATCCAAAAACGGAGATTATCAAGGTATAGCATCTGACTATATTGCGTTGCTAAATGAGCGGCTTGGACTCAACATGCAGGTGGTAGAACAATCATCATGGTCGGCCAGCATTGCAAAAATAAAAGCAAGAGAGATTGACGCATTGCCCTGTATTGGAAGAACAGGTGAACGGTTGTCATTTGTTAAATACAGCAGGCCGTACATATTTTTTCATAGAGTAATTATAACCAGAACAGATACACCGTTTTTGCGTGGAATTAATGATATTCTCGATTGCACCGTTAGTGTTCAAGCAAACTCATCTCATGAAGGCTATCTGAAAGACTATACATCGATCGAACCTATAGGATACAACTCATTGCAAGATGCTTTACTTGCCGTATCCGATGGTAACGCGGGTGCGTTTGTCGGCAATATCGCATCAGCAACCTATTGGATACGCAAGATGAAACTTACCAACCTCAAGGTAGCGGCTCCTGTTTCCAACGAACTACAAACCTTGCATTTCGGAGTTAGAACTGATTGGCCTGAACTGGTTCGATTACTCAACAAGGGATTGGCATCCATAACTCCTGAAGAAAGAGCGAAAATTGAACGGCGTTGGGTTATCGTTGAATACAAACCGGGATTAGATCCTAAAATTGTCTGGAAGTATGTTGTTCAAGGTATTGCCATAGTGACCGTAATTATTTTGATATTTGTGTTTTGGAATTATAAGCTAAAACGCGAGATAGAAGGACGCATAAAAGCGGAAGAAGAATTGCAACATTATCAAAGAAATCTTGAACATATTATAGCAGAACGCACGACAGAATTAGCCGAAACAAACAATAGCCTGGCGGAAGCACAACGAATAGCGCATCTTGGTAACTGGCAGTGGAATGTAAAGACCGAAAAATTCCACTGTACAGATGAGATTTATAGAATTTTCAATGTAAAAAAACAGGCAAGAAGTTCTAATCATGAAGAATTTATAACCGCTATCCACCCTGATGACCGCCAAACTGTACTGCAATGCATCGATAAAGCACGCAATGAAGGCATACCTTACAGCATAGAGTACCGCATAATCCTGCCTGATCAATCTGAACGAATTGTCCATGAAGAATCTGAGGTCGAACTGGACAGTAACGGCTCTCCCCTGCGCATCACAGCCGCCGTTCAGGATATCACTAAGACCAAACAGGACGAACAAGCCCACAAAAAGCTGATTAAAGAATTAGAACAAAAAAACGCGGAAATGGAAATGTTCTTTTACACTATTTCCCATGAACTCAAAACACCGCTCATTACAATTGAAGGATTTCTCGGTGTATTAAAAGCTAACTTGAACTCCGGAAAATATGATAACAGTGAGCATTACATTGATCGCATCACAGCGGCAAACAGCATGATGCATCAAATTTTAAATGAATTGCTGGAAGTTGCCAAAGTGGGACAATTTGTCAATCCGATAGAGGTTGTAGACTTTAGCGATTTAGTACGAGAAGCAATAGACAATCAGGAAGGGAATTTAATCGACAAAAATTTAACGATAAAAGTTAAATTGCCCGATGATCTTCCCTCCGTTCGATGCGACCGCAAACGGTTGTTGGAAGTAGTAGAGAATTTACTGGAAAATGCCATCAAGTTTATAGGTACATATTCTAAGCCACATATTGAGCTCGGAGCAACCATCGAAAAATCGGAATATCTCTTTTATGTGAAAGATAATGGAATTGGAATTGAGAAAAGATATTTTGAGACTATTTTCGGATTATTTAACAAACTTGATCCTAATAAAGAAGGAACAGGTATCGGATTAGCTTTAGTCAAGCGGATTATTGCTTATCACAACGGCAAAGTCTGGGTAGAGTCCGACGGAGTAAATAAAGGATCGACATTTTACTTTACGTTGCCTAAAATCCCTTAACTTTCCTGAAAAATTATTAGCAGGATAGATGGATATACCTAAAAATTTCTAAAAGTTTGATAAGAAATATATTTTCAGCTAGGATTAATGAGACATGCTCGAATGATGGCATAACTTTTTGGCATAGATCCAAATGTCGCGCGAGTAGCCTGCTGGAATTCTTCTTCTTCCCAGATCAAAACCTTATCATTCTTTTCATATGGATATAAAAGCGGATTATTATCAAACGATGAACCATCACGATTCGGCAATGCATTTTGACGACGATTAACATTTATAAAAAGAGCATCTTTTTTACCAATCCGATATATTGTCTTAATATATCCATCACGTGTTGCTTCATCCATTTCCATAAATGAATTAAAGTTTAAGCAAAGATCAAATTCGTTATTAGGTAAACAATCTAAGTACTGCGGCGAATAGAACCAAAAAATCGGCTTTGTTGTTTGCGAATCAGGTTCAAATTTTGTATTAAACTTAATTTCTGAATCTTTCAAATATTTACAGATCGTTGAACTTGAATTAATCAACATTTCTGGTAAATCTACAATACAATAATTTTTTACTAACCCCATATTGGCAAGAAAAAAAGCCAGATTTCCAGCTCCTGCACCAATTTCACATATCGAAAGAGGCTGTGATGAGAAATTCTGTTTTACCAACCGATTCACTATTATGGCGTAATAATAATGCCGGGCGATTGACATATTTGATTTTATTGCAAACTTGTTGATAAAATCCAAGTAGCCTTCAAGTAAATCATTACGTTGAAGATAATACAAAGCACGCGCATGCTCAATGTTATCTTTCGTCTCATTTAATTTTTTAACACTGATTTTTTTTGCCAGGGTTCTCAACTTCTGCATTAGAGACATTGCGTAAGAAAAATCTTTATCAACCCTGATATCAGAAACACTATTCTCTCGATCAGTAAAACCGTATCCCAAACGATGCACAAAAAGCTCGAATTCTTTTTCATTAAGATGTTCTAAATTTTCGTATAAATCAGTTCCTTTTATGCATTCAAGTTGTTTCTCCCAAAATACGCTCATCTCGTAGTTATCAGATAAACTTTTCACTTCTTTCATATAGGCTTTAATTTCTTGAAGATTATTAGCACTCATAAAATTTCCCTTATCTCAAAATAACAAGTCCATTTTTATACTGGTTTTAGAGACCGTATATATATTTCCTTTTCTTTTGTTTCAAATTTTAATGGATCTACACCATCAATGTGAAAAAGAAGTGAAGTATTATTTATCCGAAACAATGGTGTCGTTTGCGTAAACTCAGAAAAAAACATGGGAATATCAGGTGTTTTTGGCGCATAATCATGCCATAATATCATTCCTCCGGGAGCTAGCATTTCAAAAGCTTTTAGAGTATCATTTTTCACATCTTTATAAGTGTGTCCACCATCAACAAAAATAAAATCCATTTTCCCCTTATAAGATGAAAAATCAAAGCATTTTGAATCACATGTGAAAGTGGTAATATTCTGTTCTCTTTCAGTATTTCTAAAATATCTCCCTTTACTTTCCTGAATTTTAGGATCCTCATTCTTTATATCTAAAGTATATACATGGGTATCCTCTGAAATTCCCGCTAGATGATATGTTGTCTGACCAAGATAAGTACCAAATTCGAATATTTTTTTTGCGTTTATTAATTTCGCCAATCCAACAACATAAAGCATTTCAACATGATTTTCATGTCCGGATTCCTCATTAATGACGCCCATAGGTAAAGAAATATTCTGAATTTCCGGATACATTTCCGAAAGATATATTTTTTTTATTTTTGATATTTTTTCGTAATGCTCAAATGCCATATTCTGTAAATGTGGCAAAATAAGCTTTGTGCCTTTCCATATTTTTTTATTATACTGTATTGCCTCATCAACTCTATTACTCATCCCAACTATGCTGGAATGAACTTCATCAAGCTGTGTTTTAACTTTCTTCCCATTTTTTAGAATTTTCAAAATGTTATCGGGAAAATTAAAAAATGCAGAAATTTTCATAGAGACAATCCTAAATTTATTTAGAAAACAATTTTTTAACTAATCTTATACAATAATATACAGCGTAAACTAATAAGGCAATTGAAAAAATAAAAACCATCGCAACTTTTGAGCGTATATTATAGGATTCAGGAATTTGTTTTTTACAAACTGCTTGTTCAATAGCATCAACGACAAGCGGAGTACATGCTGTTTTTAGTCCATGGGGTCTTACGAATTTTTCATTAAAAATCTTCAAATTTTTGCAATATAATTCACTATCCTTTAAAATTCTATTTAATCGTTCTATATGGTCATTAAAGGTAGTATCCGTAAACAACAAACCGCCTTCTTTGAGATAGTGGTAATGCATTGTTTCCTTCTGAGAATCATCATTTCCATTCGATTCCATAGTAAGCACCGGTTTGCCAAGAATACCGGATTCAATCATGGCACTTGTATTAAGTCCTACAACAGCAGAGCTATAGTATATAGAATCAAAAAACGTTTGTTTTGAACGTTGGCACACCGGATTATCTCCCATAGCCGGATATATTGCTACATTTTTATATGCAGATAAATCAACACCGGCAAACTGTGAATAATTCTGAGGATGGGGGCGTATAAGTATTCCCAGATTTCTAATATGGTCAAAATTTGATGTCCGAATTTGTTCTATCCATTGTTTAATAAAGGTCAACTCGTTTTGTGATATAAATCTTGATGAACATAAATATAAGATATAATTATCAGTTTCAAAGCCAACAGTTTCAAAAAATTTCGTTCGAGTTAATTCCGGTTTCCAATCAAACCATTTATCGTAGCATTGAGCCCCGGTTACATATATTTTTGACTCCGGCACATTATGCAAATGTATCGCTTCGTCCTTTTGAAAATCATTCCATAATATTAAACTTTGAGGCTCAACTTTAATTAATCCTTTTGACGATAAATTATCCCAACTTGTAACACAATAAACATTTGGAAGCCCCATTCGTTTTGCGCATGTAACATAGTCAACCTGCTCTCCTTTTAAATCTACGTAAGGAGTTATCAGAAGAATATCAGGATCAAAACTTTTAATAAAAGTATCAATAGCACGACAGGTAGGATAAATATTTTCAAATTTTTTTAAAAAACGTATTAGTCTTCTACTCATCTCCGAAGACAGAATAAATAACAATATTGTATCGATGATTTTAGGAATCCGGTGAGAAGCTCTTTGTTTTAATTTGGAATATCCCCGTAAACGCTTATCAAAAAAGCGAAGATAGTCAATCAAATACCTGTTAATTCTAGCAAAAACCCACCAGATATCTCTTCTTACCGGAGCCATGGAGTCATGCACATATACATTTGGTATATTATCTAAAGCATTGGTACATTTCTCGAAATTATCATAAAACCTATTAAAGGCAACATGAACCGTATGCCCTTTTTCACCAAGCATTTTTATTGTTGATTCGTAATTCCGTATATAACCGGGATGTCGTAATACAAATAAAACAATCACAGCAATACCTTATCCATATCCATTAATTCAATAAGTCTAGACTTATTCTTATTGATATCTTTTGATATCAGATTGTTTCGTTCCGATACATCCCATAGTTCCAGAGGATCAACACCTAACTCCTCCGCCAAACGCGATACTTTTTTCCATTGTCCAGCTCTATGTTTCCATTTTTTCCCAACGCTGACTCTTGTTACCAGATAAGCGAAAGGATAATACAACACCTTATTTATGGTCATAAGAATATTTAGAAGCAAGCTATGTGATGGTTTTATATCATTAAGCTTCTCAATTTCATCAGCTAGAAGCGGTACACGGTCTTTTTCCAAGTTACCTGGACGAATAAATGTGTTTACAAAATTTTCAATAGCATCATTGATGGATGTATCGCCACGAATAATAGTTTGCAGCTGAGTTATATGTTGATCCAATGTTTTAGAGACCAGCAAAAAACCACCGTTTTCCTTCAATAAATAATGAAAGTGTATTGTATCTGACTGACTTTTATTCAGCTCACTTGCTGTTATAGTAAGCACGGGCCGACCGATGATCGCGCTTTCTATCATTGCACTGGTGTTTATGCCTACTACCGCTTTAGAATGATAAATTGAGTCATAAAAATTAGCGATAGATTCTTCTGTTAACGGATATTCTCCTGCCGGAGGCCATAAACTGACATTCTCGAATTGTGATAAATCCACTTGTTCCCATTGTTTTACATGTTCAGGGTATGGACGTATTAAAATCCCGAGTTCAGCTAGTTGCGGATCGGCACAATTACGCAGGGAATTAATCCAATTCGTGATAAAACGTGTTTCATTGGGAGCCATAAAATTCGATGAACATAGATATAAAAGAAATGGTTTTTCAAGATCTAACTGTGCATTACGACAAAATGCTTTTCTCGATCGTGACGGTGTACGTTGAAACCAAGTATCAAAATTTTGTGCGCCGGTATACTCTATCCTTGATGGTTTAACAAAATGTAATTCCTGTGCTTCTTTTTTTTGAAATTCGTTCCATAAAAAAATCTTATTTGGATTACCCCGTATAAGACCTTTAGAGGTAAGGTTATCCCAGCTCGCAACGCAGTATCCAGACGGAATCTTAAGCAACCTCGCAGCTTTAAGATACTCCCCCTGAAAGCTACCCTGCGTAATAAGAGGAGTAACCAAAACGATATCAGGATGTAATGTTTTCATAAATCTTTTCAATGCTGAAGAAACCGGAATATAAGCATAAAAAGAACAAAAGAATTTAATTGACGCGTGTATTACTTTTTGCGATCTTAAAAAAGGATTTTCATTGAAAAGTTTTTTGAACTTCGGATGTATTTTAACTTCCACACGCTTACGCAATCGATCTGCATTTTTAAAAGCAGGTGTGAGATAACGCAAGTAATCCATCCCCCACGATACAGCACGCGATAGATTATAATATTTACTCGTAAATTTTGGTGTTTTGGATATTGTCACTTGTGTAGGGAATTGCTCAGCAAGCTTTGAATCAAGTTTATCTTTCGCTTGTTTTGAAGGAATATCAAAAGAAAGATGTACATCATGACCTCGTTGCAGGAGTTCCTGAATAGTTGTATAATAGTAACGCATGTAACCGGGATGTAACATAAAAAACAATATTTTCATATACTAAATACTCACCTTTTTATTTCCTGTAATCGTATTTAAAACAAGATCGGGTTCAAGATCTAAAAATCGCACTATTTTAAATTCATTTGAATTCAACTCATCACATGCCGATTCAAATATCTTCAAATGCACCGGGTAATGGGCACCGATTTCACTCAAATAAAATGTCAATGATGGTATATCGCATAACGCGGCGAGATAAGACGCACCGCCATGTGTGCCAAAGAAACCGCTTGCTTTTTGCATTATTTGTGTTTGAAGAAAGAAATGTTGTCGCCTATCAGTTTGTCCTGTTATCTTAAAAATATTTTCATGATCAAAATCTATAGCCCATTCTTTATGAAAATCAACTTCAATACCATTATTAAGCAATACAACAGGCATTCTATCGGCAATTTTCTCAACAAGCAATTTCACCATATAAGTGGTTTGCGGTGTAGCTGGTATATAAGCTGTGTTATCAAGTCTAACCGCAATAAATTCTTGCGGAAGATGACAAGGTAAAGAAACAGCCGTATCCGGTTTATCCGTAATATTTTTGAATTCCAGATGATCAAGAATGTAATTTATAGGAAATGTTTGATTCCATACAGAAGTAAATAATTTGTACATAGTCGAAGGATGCAGTAACTCATAGTCACCCATATTTTTGTTATCGAGAACCTCATTGATGATATTCTTTTCAAATTCTGATACAGTAAACTGTTTGATGTTTCCAGCTGTTTTAATTCTGATAGCTTGTTCTTTTTCAAACTCAGGCTCATCCATAAGCTCAAGAATATCCACATAATCCTTGGTTATATCGCTATACCAAACTCTTGTTCCATAACGCGATATAACGATGGTATTTTCTTTTTTTACGTTAAATTCCTTCATAATCCACCGTACAAAAGGAATCCAGTAAAGTATCTCAAAACCTATATCTGATAGATATGGTCCTATAATAATTTTTTTATTTGTTTCCGATAACCTTTTAAAAAATTCCATAAGCTTAGGTGGATAGGTTGTTGCATACTTCAATTTCGAGGCAATATTTCTATCTAATTCAATTTCATGGTGGAGATCATCTTCTTCGTCATCATACCTAATTATCTCGATTAAACGCTCAGGACAAGGTAGATTGTTATCAGAGTTTTCCATCATATGATTGAGACGGCTATACACTTGGATAGCTTCTTCGTAATCGCCAAAGAAGAGTTTTTCACCTTCGTGAACAACCATAGCTTTGTCAAAAGTAATTGGTAAATTTTTATACGTACTCGATATCACAACCGTTGTTTTTGTAGTAGATATTCTTTCAACTGTTTCATCACACAAGATTTTAAATGCGCCGGTTCCCATAGAAAAGATAGTATCAAATACATATAAATCCGCATCTAAATAGATGGATATATAGAAGTTGAGCATCTTCAAAGTTCGAGGAGGAATATTTTTTAGTTTTACATCTCCCCATTCTTCGAGTGAACAATTCTTCACAATTGTTTCACAATCGTTTTTCAACGTAGCTGGGGTCTTGGTTTGAACCATCACAATAAGACGCATATATTCATCAAGTGTCATTAATGGAGTGCTGACCGCTTTTCCGTTAGAGACCAACCGGGAGAATCCTTTAGAAATAATTTCGCACTTCGGTTGGATGAATTATACCACCAATTAACCGGCCAATAGTATTGGCTCCTGAACTTTCGTCGCCGAGGATTAAGAGATTATCACCTTCGTTGAGCGAAAACGAAATATTTTTGACGGAGAAAAACTCATCAGAATGCAATGTTCCTACTGTATCGTTTTTGATAGAAAACATCTTCAACAACGATCTAGAGCGAGATAAGTCAATGTCTGAAGACATCACTTTATAGACACTTACAAACTCCAGCATTTACTTAAGCACCCTTTTAGCAATACAAACCAATTTATTAATTATAGTTTTTTTAATACGACAAAATCTTTTATAGATTTTCGCTGGATGCTTTTTGAAATCTTTATAAGCCTGTGTAAAAAGAAAACAAAAACTTAATTTTAAAATCGATATTTTGCTAAGCTTCAAACTCTCAGGTTTTGAAATCAAGTAATTTTTGAGAAAACTTACGAAACTTACAACCCACCATGGTAAATAAACATATAAAGGCCGTTTATCATCTGCAAATAGTGTAACGTCTTTGCCGTCTAAGCGATGTTTGATTTATTTTTCTTCGAAAACATAAAGAAAGCGGTATACAGAGTTAATTCACCATATAAAGACAATTCAAATAAAAGGTTACGATCAGGGAGAAGTAACCGGCGAAATATTCCTGCCTTTTGTAGCTCCTTAATGCGAAACATGCCATAAACCATGTTACCAGCGCCTTTTAAATTTTTACATGCCTTATAGAATCGATCATATGAATTATGCATTCCCTGTGTAGAAAATTGCAGCTTCTTTTCATAAATGGGGTGATTATCAGCTGTAATACTTTGAGTCAGGCAATAACATAAAACAGCATTTTTATTATTCTCCAAAGAATTCAGCATGGATTGAATCCAAGTTCGGCTCCATATGTCATGGTCACATAATCCATGCAAAATATTCAGCTGACGGATATTTTTGCGTAACAAGCTGAAAAGATTGTTTCCAAGCGTTTACCATACCTCCACGGGATTGATTATTCACATAAATGATGCGCTTATCAATCTGCATATATTCTTTAATCAGCCGTTCGGACTGATCGGATGACCCATCATTAAAGATGAACAGAATAAAATCTTCATATGTCTGACCCAGTATGGAGATAAGCGCTTCTTCAATATAGTTTTCTCCATTATATACCGGCATTCCCAAAACGACACGAGGAGTCTCAGGAAAATTTTTCACTGTTCTCTTCTGGCGTATAATTCCAACTATGTGGCGATAATTCGTCATAATGACTTGAGACTTAGATTTATCAAAAAAAGTACGTACTTTTCCGCCTTTAGCAGCTGCAGTATAATCGGTACCTAAAATTGGTAAAGGAGTTAAAATATAATACTTTTTAATTATCTCATGAACATTGCTTAGTTCTTTATTATACGATGAACAATCTCTATTTAGACTATACAGATTTGTAGTTCCCAATTCGTATCCTTTTTTGAGATACGCGTCAACCTGCTCCTCAGTCATTTCCTGAAAAGAAACCATGTTAACCATTATATCAGGAGTAACCGAGTGTATCTGCTCTGTAAGATTATTGGGAATAAATATAAAATCATAATTTTCCCAATTTAAAAGTACCGAAGAAATATTTTTCCGATTACAGATAACATAACGTGATTCAGGAAATGCTGTTTTAAGATATACTGCGGAAAACAAAAACAACTCAGGAAAATCAGTTATCATATACGTTGTATCAGGGAAAAGTGTCTTAAATTGATAGGGGAAACCACCCCATCCAGCGCCTATTTCCCAAACCAAGTTGCGCCTATTATTGCTTTTAAGGATATCCAATAAACCCGCCGTTTCCATTCCTAGCAAAACTTCAGTAAATTTAAGGGTATCAACATTATAAAGTTCACCATCTATTTCATAACCAAACCCACCAAGAATCCGAGATTCGGGAATGATTAAATCTTTAGCGCCTGAATTATTAAGAGCCTTAAGTCTTTTTTCTATTATGGCTTTACGAGACTCTTGATGAGTTCTGTATTCATATACTTTCAATCCGGTTATATGATAACAATGATGGCGAAGTTTTTTTATGAGTAAGGGTGATGCATCTATCATGTAATCAAAATTTGACAATTCTTCTTTCCAATATTCACTAGGACAAGCTATTTGCTCATGCTGAGATCCATCATTTTTCAGAAGCTCTAAAACTTGTTCCCTAACATTAGTGTAGGTTTCAAATTCAGGACAGGTATTAGCCCTATCGATTATAGCATCCATATATAAAACCCCTATAATATTTGGTCTATTCCAATCGGCATAGCTCTGTAGTAAAATTTAAATCCAAAAAACAATACTATAAAAAATATCAATATACTCGTCACAAACAATATAACCGAGGTATCCGATTGACCAAACATCCATTCTCGTGGAATAGTAAGCAGATAGGTCAACGGATTATATTTGTTAATATAATGTAATCCTCCGGAAGATGGAGATTTATACACCAATGGCGTACTCCACATAAATATAGTTGACAACACAGGCAAGGCATAACGAATATCAAGATAAACCAATGTTATAGGCGCGAAATAAATTCCTATCGCCAAACCACATAATAATATAAGTGGTACTGATGCAATAGATAATAACACTAATATAGACACCTTAACTCCAAGCAATAAGCATATCGCCACTAGCATAAGTATGTATATACTCGTATTAAAAAGCGCATAACATAAACCTGCTACAAGAACAGCTTCAAAAGGGATCCGTACATTCTTAAAAAATTGACGAGACCGACGCATAACCCATTGTGGGAAAAGGACTACATCCCAAAAAATCTGGAACAAAATTATCCCGGTAAATGAATACACTTCATAAGGCACACTAGATGATGACGAGCCCAAATCAAACTGTTTCCCAATAAAAATTATTGGGGCACCAATGAGTAATGGACGCAGTACAGCCCAAAAATATCCTAAAAAGGTTTGACGATATCGATATCTGAAATCTTTCAGAAAAAGATAATAGCCCAGATTAACAATTTTGTGTATTCTATCTTTGTAGTTCATATAACACTTATTTCTTATTTTTATAAATAAACTATTACAGGGAAACAGCAAAAGACTACGCTTCCATTATAGTAATCACTAACACTCATAATTTCTTTTTAAGAGTATAGTTTTCATGTAAGATTGTCAAATAATATAAAACCTGACAAATAATTATATTTTTTCTAATAACTTTAAAAAAGGTGGGTTATAATCTCAACTTCCAAGGTATTTATGCTATATTGAGAAAATGATTAAATATTTACAACAAGTATATTATAAATCGTTATGAAAGAATAAAGTCTGTATGTTACTAATCCTTTTTTTCGTTGCGTTAGTGTTGAGACTATTTTTAAGCTACAACTTGACTGTCATTTCGCGTGATGCAATTAAATTCATCCAGATAGCAGACTCTTACAACGAGATCGGATTCACTATTTTCTCTCAAGAAGATTTCCATCCACTGTTCCCCATATTGATCGGATGGCTCAATGGGATCATCCATAATGATATTCTAGCAGCCAAAACCATATCTATTATGGCAGGAGCTTTAGTAGTTGTACCCCTTTTTTATCTTATAAAATCTTTATGCGGTAAAACGGCTGCGTACGCATCAGTTTTTCTTTACTGCATACACGTGTATGCAGTGAGATTCAGTGCCGATCCCTTATCGGAACCGTTATATATTTTATTTTTTGTTTCAGGTGTATATTTCGGGCATAAAGCATTATATTCTAACTCATGGCTAAAACTGATTAATATCTCCGCTGCAGGATTATGCACCGGGTTAGCATTTTTGACTCGACCCGAAGCAGTAGGATTATTGATTATCCTTGTTCCATTTATCATTATCTATCCAATCTCATTAAAGAAAAGGATCTTGAGTCGCAAACTCATAACACTTGTTTTACTTCTTATTACTTTTTCAGCGATCAGTTTTCCATATCTCCTATTTTTAAAAGAACATACTGGTGAATGGCGATTAACAGCAAAAAAACCACTAAAAGATTTTGTACCCTCATTTGTTATTCACTCCAACGTATCAAAGGAAGAATCTAAAGCGTCTTTGGCCCCTCTTCAAACGCAACAAGATACTCCATCAACCGAGCTTAAGAACAATAGACCTAACGAAATTGAAAAAACAAAAAAATCGATCAATCCTGATAGAAAACACCCGTTTGTAACAACCATATCAACATTTGCGCAATGTTTTAGCGTTTGGGTAGTGCTAATGCTTATCGGACTACTTTTCTATATTTTCCATCTAAAAAATGCACCCGCAAACAGATTACTCTTTTATCTAATTACAACGCTCACCCTATTATATTCTTTTGTCTTGTACCAGTTGGCATCGGATTATTATATTAGTAAACGGCATATGTTACAGCTAGTTACCTTATTATTCGGTTTTACCGGTTACGGTTTAGAGTCTATTTACAAGCACTTTTTCTCAAAAAAAATATCGCCTAAGAGATTTTGGATTACAGTAGTTATTTTGTTGATCTGCATCAGCGGAGTAAAAACGTTTAAAGATCCAAGAAGTGGTAAAGCATACTGCATTGAAATGGGACCATGGTTACACAACCATATAGAACAAGATGCTGTTATAACAACAGATGACTCAAGGATTCCTTTCTATGCCAACGTCGAATTTAAGACGATTTCTCTGAATTATCCTTATAACACAATCTCGATTGCTGAACTACTGCATACCATGAAACGTGACAAATCAGTATATCTGCTGGTTCGTAAAGATTTTATTGTTGAATCTATTCCGGATTTCTATCAATATATTCAGGAAGAACCAAAGGCGACATACTATATCCAATCAAAAAAACGCTATTATTTATTATACCGCCTGTAAGGTTAGACAAATTTTTCATACGGATAAATAAACGGAGTCTGCTCCAAAATCCCGTCACATATAGTATCAAGGCCTACACTGGTACCGGGTTTCAAATTTTCCAAATCTTTGCAGTTCAATAGATACAGCGGCCAACCTTTCAATGGAGTAAACAAATTCACCGGTATCATACGTCGGAAGAAGAAATGAAACGCATACTTCTTAGCATGCTCAAGTGTTTTCGCATCCAAGCGTTTGTTGAGGGGAAGTTTGTCAAGAACGGCAAAATAATCTTCGGCTGATTTGGGGTCTATTGTCAGATTTTTATTTTTAATCCACGCTTCACCAGCAACAATAACAGGAATCCCCACAGAGGTTAACTCCACACCGGTTTTTGTTCCATAAATAATCACCGAATCACAGCATTGCATGGCTGCATAGGTATTGATGGTATTCTCAGGAGTAATAATAAAAATGTTATCAGGCAATGATGGAATTTCCTCGTTAATAATGTCCATAACCTTTTGTCGAGATGGATTCCCATTCAAAATTTCAGCGGGATGAATGCGAATTAACAGTTGAATATCCTGTCTTTTTTCAAAATACCGTATTGTTTCTTTCAACCACGTTATCATATCAGGAAAAACATTTCTCGGATAGTGCAGCTGAGCATCCCAGATAACATTAGTTAACAAACCTATCGTAGGCTTTGTAAAGTCTATACTCAGGTTCTGTTCAATAAGTTCTTTTGTATAGTTTTTTTCGCGAGTAAACTTGATCCAATCGTTCTTGCCAGTCCATCGGCTTCTGAGATATTGGCCGAGTTCTGTTTCCAGTTTATCATTCCATTCAATCTTTTGCCAGTCAAGTGGTTCATCGAGCAATTTTCGATGATAGGTTAAGTCATGGCTAAATATAAATGTTGATTTTTTATATGCGATATGCCAGTTAACCACATGTACATTGCTGGCTCTGCACACGTCCCCTATAGGACCTTGAGGAACATAAATACCATGATGAAACACCGCAGTATCTATCGCATTTTTTTTAAGGAAATTGCGCATTGCAAATACAGTTCTCAAGGTTGATTCAAAGTATCGACGAAAAACTTCCTCCGAGTATCGTTCTTTCTCGACATCTCCCCTCAAATAAAAGCGCAACACACCTGCCCTAGCATGTTCTCCTATATTAATGCCTTCATGGACAAAATCATCCATATCATCCCTGTCGATTTGATATGCAATTTGATGTGCTTTTTCGACATCTTCTTCTGAAAGGAACTCGCTATACCGGTTTACGTTTAAACCTAATTCCAGATAGGGGCGAAAACCCATTTGGCATGATTTACACAACTTCTTTTGCGGACCATTGTGCGCCAATTCTTTTTCAGATATGGTAATATTGTAGACGCAATTTTGACATGCAGACAAGGCAGCATCACACAACAACACATGTACCCTGGCATTTCTGAGCGTTAAAGCCACGGCCAGCAAACTTTCCATTGTAACGCTTGGCACATGGGCACCAAGGCTGGTAGCTATCAAGATATTTTTTCCGTCATTGTTGTGCAGTAATGAATTCCATTCATCCTGATGCTTTCCTATAACCGGTTTCCAGTCAGGTAATCCCTTTTTCAAATGATATGTTTGCACACAATTGCGCAAAAACAGGCTTTTTTTAAGCAACTCTTTAATCATGATTGTGTTCTTCCATCATAATTTCAGCCAACTTAAAGTCAAGGGGGATATTTATATCGATTGATTCGAGAGCATCCATGACAAAAGGAATAATGACATCACCTGTAGGAGATCCTTTTTCATATATGGTCGACGGCTTTGTTATATAGATACTCGCGTTTTGAATATATACTTCCGGCAACATTGAATACGATAAAGTATGAGCATTTTTAATATCGGTCTTCACAAACGATTCCAGCAAATTGTCATCATTAATCGTCCACATTTTATAAGGATGTTCCGTACAGGCTGTTATCGAACGTAAAGAATCAGCTTCAGGATGAGCAATAAACAATTCAATTGCCCTATCGATAGTTGCTGTTTTGCGAAATGGCGACGTAGGGTACAATAAAACAATTACATCCGGTTCATAATCTTCTTTTTCTTTGAACCATTGGAGCGCATGAGTAAAAAATTGCATTTCAGTTGAAGTGCTCTGGGCAATTTCCGAAGGTCGCAAAAATGGTATTTCCGCGCCGTATTGTCGCGCCACATCAGCAAGTTCTGAAGAATCAGTAGACACAACAACCCTATCGATATACCTTGATTGTAATGCCGCTTCTACAGTATAGCCAATCAGAGGTTTACCGCATAATGGCTTGATATTTTTCAACGGCACACGCTTTGAGCCAGCACGAGCCGGTATAAACCCTAATATTTTTTTTGACATATTGTCTTATTGCCAACTTCAGTTATATTTTCAAGGCAGTGTTTTTTTTAGACGTAATCAAATCAGCAAGGCTTTGAGCGTCCAAACCATGATATTGCAATACTTCCTGTGGTGTTCCACATGCGGGAGGACAGTCGATACCCAATTGAGTAATCTTTTTGGTTTTCAAAATAGCATCTGACATCATAACATTCGCCACACACTGTCCAAGTCCGCCAAATTTCATATGATTATCAATAACTATTATTTCATCAAACCCACCAGAGACATCTTTAAGCCACTCGGTATCTACATTATTTAACCACGGCATATTGACCACTTTAAGGGAAACCGATTTGCCTGCTAAAATATCCGATGCTTTTAATGCTTCGTTCAACATCACTGGTCCATAAGCAATGATCAACGCGTCAGTCCCCTCTAGTAATACAGATCCATGGCCTTTAGAGAAACGGTAATCAGTAGGTAATGTAATGTTCTGTGGTGATGGTGAAATAATAAGGCGAATCATACACGAACCGTCAGCATGCTCGGCACTCCAGAACAACGCATCTTCAGTTTGTTGTGCATTACATGGTTCTATAATGGTTATATTATTGAGCGCCCCGAATAATGATATATCACGCAAACTTTGATGCGATTTACCTGGTCCGGCCGGAATCAAACCTGCATAATGACAAACGTATATTATTTTTGTGTTCTCTGTCGAATTAGCGTAAATCTGCTCATTAGATCGTGAAGCAAGAAAAACTCCAAACGAGTTAACGACCGGTAAAAACCCCTGCAATGCCAAACCACCGGCAGCAGATACCATATCCTGTTCAGCGATACCATTTTCAATAAACCTATCTGGAAATTCCCGCTCAAACGACTTCAAACCGCAATCACCACATAAATCAGCGTCAAGCACAACCAGATCACTACGCTGTTTTCCCAATTTCACTAATGCCTGTTCGTAAGCAGTTACAACTTTTTCCGCCTTATCTTTAAGACGCACGACATTTTTATCACGCCTTTCAATGAGTTTATATTCCGGATCGGTAACACTTAAATCTGCACACAATTGTTTAATCTTTGAGGAAAGTTCCCCGACAGCTTCCAGATAAACATCATCTGCCGGTGCACCTGAATGCCACTTGTATATACCATTATTGTCTTTAAGCGCAACAGGACCTTCCATAAACGAGATTCCTTTGCCCTTAACTGTATCGGCAATTAAAACTTTCGGGCGGTCAGTGATAGTGTCAAAAATATCGAACACTGATTGGAGCTGATCATAATCATGCCCCTCACAGCGTTGTACATACCATCCGAACGATTCAAACTTCTTTTCCAAATTTTTCAGTTCGATTATTTCACGAGTTTCTTTGTCTGACTGGATTTTATTCAGATCAACAATACAAATAATATTGGATATTTTCTGATGAGACGCCGTTTGCAAGGATTCCCATATTTGTCCTTCCTGTAATTCACCGTCACCGGTTAAGACAACGACTCTCCCAGAATCACCAGCCAATTTTTTCCCTATCGCAAATCCTTTTGCCTTGGAAATACCCATACCCAGCGACCCCGAACAAATTTCCATACCCGGAATTTTCACGTCAGGGTGCCCGTCAAGCCCGCCTAAACGTCGAAGCTTAAGCATTTTTTCAAACGAGATAATACCGGCAGCCATAAGCACAGCATACTGTCCCGGACAATCGTGCCCTTTGGAAGAAAAATACACATCCCTATCAGGGTTATCAATTCCTTTTTCCAAAACATTCAGCTCTGAAAAATAGAGAAAGGTATTGATGTCAATTGCGCTCAAACTTGATCCTAAATGACCTGAGCCGGCAAGCTTAACGGATGACAACGTATTATACCTGCACATATCTGCTAATAACTGGAGACGTTTATGATCCATTCCTGACTGAATAATGGATTGAAAAGAAGCGTATGGAATACATTTAATTTCAAATTGGTTACCCATAATAATTATTCATTATCCTCAAATTGAACATTTTGAATTTTCGCGCTGTAGTCGACATAAAGTGTTTTTATTTCGGAAAACGCTTCTATTCCGCCCCATCCTGCCTCACGGTACCCCAACCCGGATATTTTTACACCACCGAAAGGCATATGCGGTTCGGACCCAAACGTTGGAGCGTTAATATAGCACACACCGGTTTCCGCATCATCGAAAAATGAAAACGACTTATTAACATCTTTTGTAAACAATGAAGATGAGAGACCATAAGGACAGTCGTTATGAATTTCGATTGCATCTTCGTATGATTGGGCTTTAAAAACAACCAGAACAGGACCAAAAACCTCGACATTAGCTATTTCCATATCAGTTGTAACATTTTCTAAAATTGTTGGTTCTATATAATATCCCTTATCATATACTCCACCGGAAAGTTTCTTTCCCCCTGTGACGATTTTTGCTCCGCTATCCACCGCATTCTGGATATATCCTAATACACGGTTACACTGTTTTTCGCTGATAATAGGTGTAATATCCGATGATGGGTCACTCCCAGGTCCAAGCTTTTGCGTCTTAGTTTTGGCGATAAGTTTTTCCATAAATTTATCGTAAATTTTTTCATGCACGATCGCTCGTCCTGTCGCAGTACATCGTTGTCCTGAGATGGAATACGCCCCGCATACTACACCATCAACAGCTAAGTCGATGTCAGCATCGTCCATAACGATGACTGCATTTTTACCGCCCAGTTCCAAAGATATTTTCGCGAGCCTACCAGCGCAATTCTGGGCAATAATTTTACCGACCGTACTCGAACCAGTAAATGATACCATCGATACATCCGGGTGCTGTGTAATCGCTTCACCAGCTTCTACACCAAATCCATGAATAAGATTTAAGACACCTGCTGGCAATCCGGCTTCTTCAAGAATTTTAGCAAAATGATGATTGGTTTCCGGGGTATTTTCTTCCGATTTCAAAACAACGGCATTACCACACAACAAAGCAGGAAATGTTTTCCAGCAAGTAATAGCCATAGGGAAATTCCATGAGGTGATTACTGCGACTACACCGATTGGATAACGTTTAGTCATCGCAAATCGTTTTCTCAAACCGGAATGAGCAGTTTGACCGAACCAACGTCGAGCCTCGCCGGCAACATAAAATGCCATATCGATACCTGATTGAACATCGCCCATTGCTCCTGCAACGGTTTTACCATTTTCCTTTGATATAACTTTGGCCAGTTCTTCTTTTCGCTCGGTAAGCAATTCACCCGCTTTGTATATGATTTTAGCCCGTTCAACCGGCGGAATATTTTTCCACTGTTTAAATGCTGATTGAGCAGCTTTTACAGCGTTATCCACATCTGCCTTACCTGAGCGGGGATAAACGCCCAATATTTCTGACGTATCTGAAGGATTAATATTTTGAAAAGTCTGACCGGAAATAGCGTCAACCCATTGTCCGCCAATAAAATTTTTAAATGTTTCCACCATTATTTCAACCATAAAAAACTCCTTTTTTATATGTTACCAACAACTATAGCCGCCATCAAGCACAAGGTTGGCACCAGTCATATACGATGATGCATCGGAGGCCAAAAAAATGATCGCACCATTATATTCATCAGGATTCGCCATCCGCCCAAGAGGTACTTTTTGTGTATAATTTTTCAAAAACTTTTCATCCTGGTTATTAAATACACCCGCTAAGGTCAATGTATTAACCCGAACACCTTCTTTTGCCCAATAGGTGGCAAGATAACGCGTCAAATTTAATATACCCGACTTTGTAACCGAATACGTTACGGGCTTAAAAAACTGATCCTTTTTATATTCATAAATACGCTGATCAGGTGACAAGATACCATATATGGACGAAATATTTATAATACTGCCCGATTGATTGTCAGCCATTGCCTTTCCAAACACCTGACAACACAGAAAGGTTCCTTTCAAGTTTACATCCATCATTGCATCCCATGAGGATTCAGGATATTCTTCAAACCTACCTGTATCAGTAGCCGATGCATTCGGTGGTGCGTCGATTGCCGCATTATTAATCAGAATATGCGGTACCCCGAAATGATCAATCGTTTTGGACAAGGCATGTTCGAGAGAGTCCTTGCTTGTGATATCAGTCTGCAGCGACATAAAATTTCCAGACTTTATATCATTTAATTTGCCTTTAGGGTTATCAGGAAAAACATCTAAACCGACAACTTTGGCTCCTGCGGCAAGCAAGGTTCTGGCATATTCGCTTCCTAGCTGTCCCGCGACACCAGTAAGAACCGCAATTTTATCTGATAAATCAAACTTTTTATATATATCGTTCATCATTTAGATTTTGACCTGACAATTAAATCACAGAATTCTCTCACTGCGCCACACCCACCTTTTTTTTGTGTTATGTAGCGGCATTTTCGCTTTACTTCTGGATACGCATCCGCAACACATGCTGGCAATCCCACATATTCCATACATTCAAGATCGTTGATATCATTGCCCAAATATGCTACTTCATCAGGTTGGATATCAGTTTTAGACAGTTCATTACGAAGGGTGTTAAGTTTATCATCGCAAGCATTGATACACTTTATATGCAATTTTTCACATCTCATTTTCACAACAGGATTGACCTCTGACGACAAAACTAAAAGTTCCACGCCGCTTTTACGTAATTTCGACAAACCAATACCATCGCTTCTATAACAACTTACAGCTTCAGTACCGTCCTGAAAAACGTAGACACGATTATCCGTAAACACTCCGTCAAAATCAAAAACAGCGATACGGACTTTAGATGCAAGAAGATACGGTTTCTTCACGGCTATCTATCCGTTCTGTTTCTTCAATTTCAAAATGATCGAGTTCAAAAAGTGTTTCTTCGGTCAGATCAATTTTTAGTTTCTGGCCCAAAATTGATTCTAGTTTATATGGGGGTATACCACCTGCAGGAGATTTTATAACGATATCAGCATTTTGTATAACATGACCTGCTTTTAGCAACCTTGACGAATACAAAGATTTACCCATTTTATCACGTGCCAACTGTTCAAAATCATTAAATACTTTTTCACCTTTCCCAAGAGAAAGATCAACTCGTTTTAAATCTCTAATCTGTTTTTCAAGACCATGTGGCTCTAGTGAAAATTTGTGATCGGTACCTTTCCATGCATGATTCAATGTTACATGTTTTTCTATCACCTTTGCGCCAAGCATATACGCAATAACAGCCGCAAGTATCCCGTTATCATGACCTGAATATCCGATAAGAATATCCGGAAATTCTTTTTTGAGTGTTTTTATAAAATTTAAATTAAGCATTTCATAATCTGTAGGATATGAACACACGCAATGGAGTAGACAAAATTTATTATGATATTTTTTCACCGCATCATACGCTAACCGCACTTCATCCAAGGTACAAGCACCAGTAGAAATAAACATAGGTTTATGCAATGAAGCAATATATGTTATAAGCGGAATATTGGTCAAATCTGCCGAAGCAATTTTATATAGTGGAACATCTATTGATTCAAGAAAATCTACACTATCGAAATCAAACGCAGTCGACATAAAATCGACGCCCAATTCTTCTGCGTACTCTTTCAATTCAATAAATTGGTCTCTATTAAATTCAAGATATTCTCTATGTTCGCCATAGGTTGTGCCATAACTATTTTCATTCTCGTATGGTTTTTCAAACATTGCTTTGGTAAATAATAGTTTATTATTACGTTTTTGAAATTTAACAGCATCGGCTCCACAATCAGCTGCAACCTTGATCAACTGCATTGCTTTTGTGATTTCGCCTTGATGATTGTTGCCTATCTCCGCAATAAAATAAGAGGGACTAACTTCTGATATTTCTCTGGTTCCAGTAAATAATTTTGCCATTTTAATCTCTCTAGTTAATTATTTTCCTACAGATCAAGCTAACATTAGCATTTTCACCCTAACAATCAAAGAAAAAAATGACACAAAAGAGGTTAAACCTTTCTGATCAGATCAATTTGATATTTTCATATAAATTTATGATTTCAAAAGGATTCATACGAATATAAGACAACAACAGGCTCTTTTATTCAGCATTATTTTTCAGGTGATGGATTATTTCTTCCCTTGCTTGTTCAATGTCTGGTCTGATATGAGAGTATCTCTCCATAGCTAACAAGCCGTCACAAATGTTTAAAGCTTCTTCATAGCGATTCAGGATACTCAATACACGAACTTTACAAATCAATGCCATCAAATAGCGAGGATTTCGTTCAATAGTCTGATCGTATGCTTCAAGAGCTTCTTCATAGCGGCTCATATTTTCAAGTGTGCTTCCTTTACCGCCATATGCTTCAGCAAATGATGGGGCAAGAGCTATCGCTTTGTTGTACGCATCAAGCGATTCATCAAGGCGATTGCACATCGCAAGACATGAAGCGTAATTTCTCCATCCCGTAGAATCATCAGGATTTATCGTAAGGTAATGCTTAAAAAGTCCCCTCGATTCATCATATTTTTCAAGTCCGCCCATTGCAACTGCCTTTAAAAGCACAACCTGAGTATTTTTAGGATCTCTTTTTAACACATTTTCTATATCATTGAGAGCTTCGCCAAACAACCCCTGTTGGATGAGCTCTATCGCGTTTTCAGTCAAAAGGTTTATCACCTGTATCTTTATCTGTTCTGCCTCTGCATCTCGGTTGAGTTTTTTAAGGACATGGTGTTTTGAATCCAACAAAGTAATTATCGTAATACCATAAGACCGTTCCAAAAAAGCATCGCAAAATTCGAGAGCTTCCTCATATCTCTCAGCGTTATACAAAATAGCGAAGGCATTGTTTACCGTTTCCGGCTGTAACGGATCAATATCAAGCGATTTTTTATATGCGGAAATTGCTTCATCGTCCACATTATGTTCAACTGCGTGTTCAATATTATCCAAAGCTTTTTCATTATCACCAGACAGGCTATATATGAGAGACTTATTTAAATATCCGAGTATATGGCAAATGAGAATCCTCTATGATCGAATCGCACACATCAATAGCTTTATCGTACTCTTTTGCTTCGATGAGCATAGAAATATTTTCACATAACTGATCTAGATTATCCTGTTCAGAATCAACTTCGCCATGCGCGCTGTTATCGACCTCAAGTAGCGCAGTATCGGTTGTAAAATCAGTATCATCAGAACCCTGTAAATCAGCGGATAATCCGCCTGTACAAACAATCATACCTACAAGAATGAGAAACATGCTTTTATTCATGATACATCCTTCCTCTTGTTTACTTCTATATGAAATAAAATCAAGACAATTAAGCCGGCATATTTGTCTTAAATAGCGATTACTACGTCATCTTTTAAAATACAGAAATATCGTCTTAGCGTAAAGAAAAAAGGCTCACTGCCAAATTACACTTCATATATAGAGTCTATAATCCGCGATAGTAAGCCATAAACTTACTATTACTCTTTCAAACCTAAATATTTTAAAATTGTTTTTTTCAATATTCTGCTATAAGATGAAAAAAATTCTTTTTTCTAATCCATTTGAAAGATCAGGCACATATGAGAAAAAATCGACTTTGGCGCAATCCCTATTTCATATTTTTGTTAATCAGTTCTATTCTTTTATTATCAGTTTTGATGATTAATTCTCTGCTAAAAGGAGCATCACAGCACCACCAGGAAATTTACAACAAGTTGCTTTCAAGACAGGTTGATATTATTGAGAATAAAATCAAAGATTTTTTCCGCCCTACCATCGGCTATTTATTTTTTGCGCAAAAATGGGTTTCCGCTTCCAAAACACTGGATTTAAATGAGCCACAGTTTTTAAACCGTTATTTTCTTCCTGTAATCAAGACATTTCCTCAAATAAACGGTATGATTATAGCTGACTCAGACGGCAACGAGTATATGCTTACCAAACGCGATAACGCATGGCTCAGTCGTTCAATCAATTCCCAAGCATCTGGAGACAATGCAAATTTTTCCAAACTCGATGCGAACGGAGAATTGCTTGAAGAGTGGACTGAAAAGCTTGAGTACGATCCACGGCTCCGTCCATGGTTTATTGGAGAAGAAGATCGGCTTGACGAAATACATTGGACTAAGGTCTACCAATTCTTCACAGAAGAAAAATTAGGTATTACCGCTTCTATCGCAGGAGTGATACATGATAATACAAAACGATTTGTACTGGCGAGTGACATGTTGCTTCAGGATATTTTGGACATGTCTTATGACGAATCAGAATCATCAAATGTTGAACTATTTTTTCTATCAAAAAATGAAGAAGACCATCTTTCCTCCCTTCAACTTATGCTTCCCATAAATGACAACGCAAATACTACTGATCTAAACCGGAAGCTATTATTAAACTTTCTCAGCGAACAATGGCAGCTATTACCGCCTGCGAAACACTCCGACTCATTCCGTTGCAAATATAATGAGCAATTATGGTGGGCCAAATTTATTCCTGTCTCTATTGTAAATAATACATTGTGGATTGCGATTGCGTTTCCAGAATCCGAATTTCTCGCGAATGAACTTCCCGACAATAAATTTTTATATCTTCTGACTGGCGGTATTGTATTTATATCTGTTACGCTAATCGCTTTACTATTAACAATATTTTTCAGAAAAGAGGCATTGCTTGACCCACACAAAGCAAGTCCGGAAATTATTTCTTCTATAATAGAAAAAGGTGAAACATCCATAACAGAGTTTAAATCGACTATCCGCTGGGATATCAAAGCTAAGCAAAATGCCAAATGGATGGAGCTGGCATGGCTGAAAAATATTGTGGCTTTCTTAAATACCTCAGGAGGATTAATTTTTATCGGAGTAGATGACGATGGAAACATCGTCGGACTGGACAACGATGAATTTCAAAATGATGATAAATGCTTAATGCATATAAAAAATCTGATTAATGAGCACATCGGTATCGAGTTTTCAAAGTACATTAATTTTGCTATTCGAGAGATAAGAAAAAATAAAATCCTGCTTATTGCTGTTCAAGCTTCTAAGGATCCTGCTTTTTTAAAAGCTAAAAACAACGAAGAATTTTATGTAAGGGTCGGGACAGCCGCACATGTGTTGACGTCTACCCAAATGCTTGGCTTTATCAAGAAAAAATTTAAGTAGAATGTTATTCACTGCGAATTAACGAATTCGCTTAAAAAGCCCTAAAAAACTGATACCCAAAAGAATAATCGATAACGGTTCTGGAATTATATTTGTGGTATTCAGTTCGAATGTGAATTCGTCAAAAATATCCAGCAACGGACCTGCAGTCATTTCTAATTTTGCAATATTTGGCAGACTAATGCTTAGTATCATATTGAAGCAAGGTATTAATCGGGGCAACAAATCTGGCAAATATTAATCCACTAGCGATGGCATTGCCCTGAAGCGCATACGTCAATGAAAACGCACCACCACTTATAAAAACGTATCTCTTTTAATTAGGCACCTATTTCTTCCTTATTTTTGATCGGATTACACATACGCCAAAAATAAAGAGAAGAACTGCCGATGGTTCCGGGACAGCATAGGTACCCGCAAGTCGAAAGCCAGTGTAGAAACGTTCGCTATCCGGTTCATCAATACCAATGCTATTCGACTTCATAGCAAAACCTTCACTACTCCATGAACCGCCACAGATAACGCGTTTATCGGTATATTTCACTTCCTCGGTCCATTCATACACATTGCCGTTCTGATCGTATGTACCATAAGGACTTACAGATTCATCGTAGGCGCCTACAGGTGTACTGTAATATGGACTACCCACCGCATATGCATCAGCCATAGTATAATAATTAGCGGAATTGCCCGTGTCGCTTGCCGGTTCATTCTGGGCTGGTTGGGTATCTGTTCCCGTTGCATAGTCGTAATAGATTCCGTTAGCAGGATCATAAAACGCGGCTTTGTACCATTCGTCGCGACTAGGCAGCCAAAACATTGCTCCCTGCAATCTGGCAGGAGACGATCCCTGAGACATATCATACGCCCCATATTCTGTAGTGGTTGAGTCCTGTGAGCCCACAGGTTGACCGTTGTGAATCCAGTTAATAAATCGCAAGGCATCATACCAGCTGACATATACGACGGGGTTATCGGCCCAGCCAGAGTTCACACTATATGTGTATGGATTTCCCAGTATCCCCGATCCGGTTCTGGCTATACCACTATAATACGTCGAACCTCCCATAGCAGTACTGTATAAACCGTAAGTATCTATCCCCGCAACAGCATTCAGAAACTCCACATATTGTCCTGTTGTTACTTCCGTTTTAGCAATACTATAAGCATAATAGACACCACCATATCCAGTTCCATCATCAACGTTTCCAGGACTTCCAATTTGCGCCCAATAAAAGTCCAGCGCACTCACATTAAAAGAACTTAGCAAAATCATCAGCGTTAAAAAACCCATCATCATCACTAGTCTTTTCACGATCTACTCCTTAAATTAATTAGTATTTATTCACCCTTTTATATTACTGCTTTTATTATCATTGTCAATCTTTTCATTATCTCTAAAAACATATCTGATGTGATATACTGCATATCCAAATTTTACAGTTCACTCAAGTATATGTGAATACAAAAAAAGCTCACTCCGCATTCACGAAGTAAGCTTAAATCAGCGAAGCAGAGTATACAGATGCTGACCTATTTACCCGAGGACTTAAAAATAATTTATGATTTAAACAGGGATTGATTAAGAGCCAATAATCGAAACTAATTCAAATTAAGCTCGTTTTGATTTCCTCACGAAGAATCCGCCTAAACTCAAAAGAAGAAGACCTATACTTACAGGCTCAGGAATAGTAGTTTCATCTTCTAAAAATATAGAACTCGCAACACGAAAACCAACATATTGATTTTCTGAAGTTGGTATATTATCGCCACGGTCACCGGCAAGCATATCAACCGAAGTATAGTCCCAAGCACTTCCCAGAACAATTCGTTTAATGCCTTCTATTGTATCAAGCCATTCAAAAACGTTTCCATTCTGATCATAAGTTCCATAGGGACTAGCCGAAAGGGTATATGCTCCTACATCTGTACTGTAAAACGGACTACCCACGGAATATCCATTATCATAATAGTTCGCCGAGTTGCCACTATCGCTATCTGGAGAATTATTGTCAGGTGTAGAGTCACTCGCAGTTGCATAATCGTAATAAGTAGCAGTCACAAAATTGTAATAAGCGGCTTTATACCATTCATTTTCATCAGGCAACCAAAAATTCGCCTGAATATTTTTCGAACTTACAGTCTCTGCGGCACTAAACGTATACGCCCCGGCTTCAGTCGTACTTGCATCCTGACTCCCTATAGGTTGTCCATTATGTAGCCAGTTGGCAAAACGTAACGTATCGTACCAACTGACATAAACAACAGGTTTGTTTTCCCAGCCCGCATTTGCGCTATACGTGTAACTTCCAGAGTTCCCTGAACGAATAATTCCCTTGTAATAAGTAGAATCTGCCATATCAGTATTATATAACCCATAGGTATCTATAGCAGCCACCGCGTTCAAAAACTCTACATACTGTGATGTTGTGACTTCAGTTGTCGAGATTCGATATTCATATTCGACTGCTCCGTAACCGGTATCATCAGCTGCATTCCCTGAATTGCTGATAACAGCCCAATCTAAAGTTACAGCATGAGCTGCTGAATAAGACGTATAAACAAACAAAGCCAATAGCAGAATACAATTATTTTTAAGCCAATGCTTCATAACCACCCCTTGTAAAGTCATCACATTTATCTTATAAAAAGTTTACCATATATTTAAGCCTTTTTCAAATTTCTACATTACTTTTTCTAACAAGCCAATTTGTATTAACGAAGCTCACCTCAAAACATACAGACTGCCCCACACTCTAACGATTTGAATACTGTATATGAGTTTAGCCTACCGAAAAAAATTCATAACCATAGTGTGTTTCAATAATAGCAATAAAATACTATTAAATTTTTTATTAAATTTGTTTTTCTTATTACATTATTTTGTTATAATGTATAGCATGTCAAAATCACATATTAAACCATTTGCTACTTAGGAGGAAATAAGATATGAAAAAAATCAGTCTTTTCTTAATAGTGCTATTCATTACTACCGCTATCAATAATCATGCATTAAGCATGGAGTGTGTTACAATAGGTGATGTGGGGAATGACGCAGATAGCACAGGTTATGGAAGTGTTGGGCATGCGTATCAGATTAGCAAATATGAAGTAACGACTGTAGAATACGTAGAATTTCTCAATGCGATAGCACAGGCGGATAGCCATTCGTTGTACTATACGGGTATGAGCGGGTCTACGTATTATGATGGAATAACCCGTTCCGGTAGTTACGGGAGTTACACATATAGCGCAAATACGGGCTGGGAAAATAAACCTGTAGTGTATGTAACGTGGTTTAGTACGTTGAGGTTTACGAACTGGCTGCATAACGGTAAGCCGACCGGAACGCAGGATAGCACCACAACCGAAGATGGTGCCTATGATATGTCTCTTGGTGCTGGAGTAGTACGCAAGGATGGAGCTAACTACTGGTTGCCCTCTGAATACGAGTGGTATAAAGCTGCCTACTACGACCCGTTCAGTCAAATATACTACAACTACGCTACAGGAACAGACACAACACCTGATAACAACGCTCCAGTAAGCGATACAGGTAACTCGGCAAACTATTATAGTTATAATACTGGTTATAGTGTAGGAAGCCCATATTACAGTACGGATGTTGGAGCTTATGGTCTATCAGCGAGCCCGTATGGGACATATGACCAGAGCGGTAACGTATATGAATGGACTGAAACTGCAGTAGGAACTGTTGGGCGTGTCCTGCGTGGCGGTGCTTGGGGTTTCGGTGATACCACCCTGTCAGCGGATTTACGCAACGGCGACAATCAGTCTGCAATGAACGTCTCACGAGGGTTTCGGGTTGCTCAAGCAGTTCCTGAGCCAGGGGCAATGGCTTTAAGCGCATTAGGGCTTGTATGGTTATTAAAGTTAAAGAAGAGAATATAACTCTTGATACTTTCACCTTTTTTACCAAACCGAGACGCAAATCATTTTGGAAAAAAGAATGGGAGAAGGTCAAGTTTACTCCAGAAATGCGAAGTGAACCTCATATTTAGCGACCCCAAAGTATCCACACTTTTAACACATTACCTAATGATTTGAAGGTTATTTATAAGTTCCAAAGATGGGTTAAAAGTGCATAGATCCTATTGTTGGAATAAGAATCAACTGAGCAAGCGGTTTATTTTCAGAGCTTATCACCAATATTATCGGATAGTAGTTCATTTAACGGAAAAAGGCTTCTACCAAAAGCTGGAGCGTCATTTATTGTTCGCTCGAATTCTTTTATTACGTGACTCATTTCAAGTACACCGGTATAACTTCCAAGCATAAATTTTGTCTCATCCAATGGGAGGTGTCCGATTACTCTGAATGGATTATTCGCACGAACAAGCATTCGATGTTCTGGTCGTATGACATGTGGTCCTAAAATTTTTCCTTTGTCTGACCCAATATAATGGCCGTAATAATAACCCGCTGAAAAAGAATCAATATTTGACTCTGTTTCTGGGCTCATTACCAAAATTGAATAGTCGCATTCTCCACGATACTCTTGGATGTGACACATAACTCCGCGAAATATCTTACCGTCGGCAACGAGTTCCAAGCAATCTCCAATAGAAAATAATTTTGTTTTTATTTTGGAGTATTTCTTTCGTGGTCGTGGTTTCAATCGAGGTTTTGAAACTTGGCGAAGTAGCCGAGACAGTTTTGTTTTTCTTTCTTTAGCGATTTGCGTATTGCCATCTTCAGCCCAAAGTGCGAGACTGCTGCCTCTTTCCAGTAACTGAGTAAGCCTAGTAGTCAGCATTCCATCAAGTTTACCAATTTCCCAGAATGCCTTAACACATGCAGCAAGATATATCTCAAGGTCGAGATCGTCTGTCAGCGCATCTTCGCATTCTGAAATTCGTGTCCTAATTTCAGTAACATAAATACCCGTATCATATAAATCTAATATTTCATTATAAACGTCATGTGCGAGATCGCTATCTATTATTCCAGTACCGTCTATTGCCATAACTACAGTGCCCTCAATCAGTGTCTAACTTAGATGATGATTATTATTTTAGAACAGAATTATGTTCCCGTAAACAAAAAAAGCTCACGTCGCAAAAATACAAAGTGAGCTTTAAATATATGTAGAACCCAAGTTATTCCATCTTTTTTCAGTAAAAAATCATTGCCAAAAAACGATACGACAAATTTATTTTCTGGTTTTATTCCTGATCAGACCAATTATCCCTAATCCGAGTAAAGCCAAAGATAATGGTTCGGGAACAGGGGGCGAATCGATTAATGTCGCCATAAATATTTCGTAATCATTGCCGTCAAAGCCGTACCATACAACAGTATTACCGCTAACTCCAGGATAATCGTCTTCTTCTTCATTATCAGTCAACTGAGTTATAATTGCCCCATCAAATATAAATACTTCTTCATCACTGCCATTCACACCGCACCATACAACATTATTGCCGTAAACTTCAGAATAATAATCAGCATAATCATTATCAGTTAACTGAATTATGACTGACCCGTTATAAAAAAATATCTCGTTATCATTGCCGTCAGAACCAAACCATGCAACATTGTCGCCGTTAACTTGAGGAGCAGAATCATTATAAGAATTATCCGTTAACTGAATTATGCTTGACCCGTCATATAAAAATATTTCATTGTCATTGCCATCATTACCACGCCATACAATATTATTGCCGTCGATTTCCGGATCAGTATCATTATAAGAATTATTAGTCAACTGAATTGTAGTTGATCCATCATATAAAAATATCTCCTCATCATTACCATCAGAAACAGACCATGCAACATTATTTCCGCTAATCCGAGGCTCACTCTCATAATCATTATTATTAGTCAATTGAGTCACGACTGATCCATCATATAAAAATATGTCCAGACCACACACAGGCTGACCACGCCATACAACATTATTTCCGCTTGGCCGAGGATTATAATCATCATAATCATTATTAGTCAATTGAGTTGTACCTGATCCATCATATAAAAATATTTCCCAATCATTTCCGTCATAACCACGCCATGCAACCTTATTTCCGTCAACCATTGGGATATCATCATCATAAGAATTATTAGTCAATTGGGTCACCGTTGATCCATCATATAAAAATATTTCCCAATCATTGCCGTCATAACCTTCCCAGACAATATGATTGCCGCTAATCTCAGGATAATCATCATCATAATCATTATTAGTCAACTGAGTTACTGACCATGTCGCGCCATAAGATAATAACGTCGAATTCAATAGTATTACTGTTGCGAAAATCAAAACTAAATTCTGCAATTTCATAATACTTCCTCCAAATTAATTTAATTTCGTAAACATATTAATATCTTTCATTCACTAACTAGATCATACCATTTTTTCATAAAAAGTCAAGTTATTTTTGCGTTTTTAAAGGGATGGGACAAGATATAGACCTCGCTTTCTGTAATATCATGCAGATGTTGATGTCTTCGCGAGCTTTATGGGTAAGTCGCCTGATCCGCGAACGACATTGCTTTTAGGATGTGTTAGACTATCTTTCAAATAACACATAAAACAGCAACATTATTATCCAGTAAAAACTTTTTTAGCAAGATAAAAAAAGGCTCACTCCGCAAAAGCGAAGTGAGACAGATATTTAAACACGACTTTTAGCAACCTCGAAAATATTTTTAGCACATGCTTTGCAACTATCTAGCACAAAAAGAATCAGCTGAAATATTTTCTTATTCCCAAAAAGGTTATATATTGGGCAAGCATAACGATAGATAATGGCTCTGGAACCGGATTAGTGTACGTATAGTCCACAGTCAGCAGAGGCCTGAAAGCAAAACTGCCATCATCCGAGTAAAACTCTGTATTGTTATTAGTAGTATTCATAAAAATCCACCCGTAATTTATAGCAGTTTGTTCGGACCATAAAGCAAGAGAAGATGTTACATCTAAATTCAAATTTCCACCAACTCTGTAAGTGGATACTGGTGTTGTATCATAATCCCATGTGAAATTATTCCAGGTTACACTGTTTTCCCATGTAGTATCTGGTTGACCAGTAATCCATTCACCTGTTATGTGGTGTAAATCTTCGTAGTGAATAGTGTAAAGAGTTTTTATACGAAAAAATAGTGTTGCCGAATTTATTGTTGCCCCATAGGGTATCTGTCCTGGCGATGTTCCGAAGATGTCAGGAAATCGAATGAGAGGTGCAGCTCTCAATTCTCCGAATGCACTATACTGCCTTATATAATCAGCGGCCCCATAACTTGTTGACTGGTTATGCCAGTATAAATAGGTACACTGTGTCGTTGAGTAAGAACCGCCATCGCCTTCACGAAATGTCACTATAGACGTATCTCCTGTCTCAACAGTAATGAAAATAAATAAAATGATGTAGCAAATTGAGAATAATTTCTTCATTTGTTCCCCCCTTAGTAAGTTTTAGTGACTAAAAACATATTACCATATCTATTCATTTTTGTCAACTACATATCACTATTGCTTAGAAGATGATCATGCAACAAAAAGTGTGTAGTTTTTGAAGTGAGGTAAAATTTTATCGGGTACAAGCTCGTCTTTTTTGAAAGATAAATATGTAAACATAGCTAACTCTAAATTAGCCTTGCCATGGAAATAATTGAATTTAGAAGTCCATGCACGGATTTTGCCAATAAATTGTTCAATTGGGTTTGATGTTCTAATGGATCGCCACATATGATCAGGTGTAGTAGTCACGACTTGATCTGACAGGTTACCCTTTCGACGGTCGCCTTTGTCAGGCAACTTGTGATTGTCCTCCTTTCTCATTTAGATTGTCCACTTTTTGTGTCCAGATATGTTTATCTTCGAGAAAGGTTTGCATCGGCGTCCTGCCACAACACATCTTTCCTTGATGCGTACGTTCATTATTGTAAAAACTGAGCCATGTGTCCAGATCATTTTGTAATTCTTCGAGTCCCCGATACACTTTTTTCCTGAACGCGATCTGGTAGAATTCCTGCAAGATGGTCTTGTGGAACCGTTCGCAGATACCATTTGTCTGAGGCGATTGTGCTTTGGTGCGGGTATGATCAATATCGGCAAGCGCCAAAAACAGCTCATAATCATGCGAATCGGCTTTGCCGCAATATTCGGTGCCACGATCGGTCAGAATACGCAGTATCCCCATCTGACGGCTTTCAAAAAACGGCAAGACTCGATCATTCAACAGATCGGCTCCGGTAATCGGGGTTTTCATGGTGTAGAGCTTGGCAAATGCCACTTTTGAATAGGTATCAACAAACGTCTGTTGATAGATTCGCCCTACTCCCTTGATCGTTCCGACATAAAAGGTATCCTGCGATCCAAGGTACCATGGATGCTCAGTTTCGATTTCACCAGCGGCAATGTCATCGTCTTTCTTTTTCTCCAAGGCAACGATCTGTGCTTCTGTTAAGATCAAACCTTCCTCCGCTACTTTTCTCTCCAGAGCGGCCAGACGCAATTTGAAACGTTGCAAGTTATTACGAATCCACACACACCTAACGCCGCTGGGAGAAACAAAAACCCCTTGTTTGCGGAGCTCGTTGCTGAGGCGAACTTGACCGAGCGCAGGGTTCTCCATGGTCATATCGAGGACAGCTTGTTCGGTATAGGTATCGATACGGTTTTTCAGGTTGGGTTTGCGTCTGGTCTGATCCAGCAGAGCAGTAATGCCGCCTTCTTCAACGGCTGATTTGTAGCGATAGAAGGTATCGCGTGAGAATCCCATAACTCTGCACGCCTGAGATACGTTTCCGAGTTCCTGAGCAAGATTCAATAATCCAAGCTTGTTTTTAATGATCTTTTCGTTTACAGTCATGATGGTTACTCCTTTCGACGGCGAACCCCCTAGGGGGTTCAGTATGGTTTTGGTCAACTTTACTTCACCGTTGAAAGAGTAACCTTTTTTATTTCTCTTGTGTCAGATTAAATCGAAACTATTGCAGATCAGGATATTTAAAATATCTAACGGTATATTCAAAGTTATCACAGAACAATTTTACAGCTTTAGGTTCTATATGAGCCCAGTTTTTCCTGAACAAATTCAAACGTGAAACCGCTTGCGACTTATTTTTAGAAACCTCATATATATCAACTGCTTCTCTCATGATTGATTTACGGTTTTCTCTATTTTTAAGATGAAATTGAATGTTTTTGACTTTGTGAAAAGTGCAAATTTGTCTTTCAGTATGCGGATACTCTAGTTTTAGAGCTGACGCTATACCTTTTGCCTCGTCTGATATAAACAACTGAGGTTTTGTTAAGCCTCTTCGCTTAAGATCAATGAGCAAACCTCTTACAGAGACTTCGTCTTCCTGATCCGCGATAACCCAGCTCAATAATTGAGATTGCCGCTTATCGTTCATACCGTACGCAAAAATAACCACTTTCTTCTTCAATCTTGTATCAAAAACCTTCACAAACATACCATCAATAAACACATATTCCCAATTGTCAACCGATTGATATTTGAATTGCTCAAGTTTCTTCTCGAATCGTTTTGTTAACCTTTGAAAGAAGCTCCTTGAATATTTTGATTGACCAAATGATTCAGCAATGACCTGCGCACAAGCAGAACTTTTTCCTAAAAGATAAGCGTTAGTCATCGCGATAATAACTTTATCCTGAACACGTTGCCATTTATCAAAAATAGAGAACCTGATGTCGAGTTTTCTGGCTCTGGGAATTGTCAGATCAGTTATGTAACCGTTCACTATCTCAAAACTTCTTTTTCGATATCCATTACGATATGATTTGCGATTATTCGATCTCTTATATTTTTCCGCTCCAACTTGGATGTTGAAATCTTCGTAAATGAGCTCCTGGATAGCGATTTTGTTCAACTCCATATTACGTGATTCCAGATGCTGCCAGAAGTTTTCCCTATAAAATCTCTTGTGTTTTTGCCATTCAGTGATAGAATTTCCTTTGAAATTTAGTTGCTTCATGGGTACATCTCCTTTTCTTTTGGTTAAACTTGGAGTTGTACCCTTTTTTTGATTTTTTTAACCAGCAAATTTGCTGGTTAAACATTTCCTGCCTTCATTTACCTTAATTCTCAATTTACACACTTTTTTATACATCAAGTAGAAGATAGTTATGAAACAAAAAAGCTCACTCCGCTAATACGAAGTGAGCTTAAATAAAGCGCCCCAAATATCCAAACTTTTAACACCCTGATTAGAGAAATTATGGAGATTTATGAGTTCAAAAAAGTTATTTGAACTCATATATTATACATAGTCATCTGGATAGCAAAAATTAGGCGTTGTTGTAAATGCTCAGTAATTAGGTAACGAATTAGTAACTAAAATAAGTTTATCAAAAGGTGTTTGATAATTCAATCCTCCATGTTTTCTGAGATGATTATATTCAAAAAGGTAATTGCCTAGATTTAAGATGATATCTTCTTGTGAATCAAAGCTATTATGGCAGAACAGCTCATTTTTTATGATACGCCAGAATGCCTCGATTTTGCCATTTGTCTGCGGTCTATAAGGTTGTGTGTAAATATGTTTGATGCCGATTTCCTGACAAAACGTTTCAAACGGGTGTTCCCGTTCAAGCGACCCTTTGAACTCCGGTCCGTTATCGGACATAACAGCTTCAAATTCAAAGTTATAGATTTGCTTAAACCATGATAACGACCGCGCCATAAAGTAGGTCAGTGTTGATGCGCGTTTGTCTTTGATAAGCTCAGCATAGGTTATTCTTGTACAGTCGTCGCAGAGTGCTGCGACATAGAGCTCTTTGATCTTGAACGAACAGCGCATATCTTTAGGGAGCTTTGATATGTCGATATGAGCGAGCTCTCCCGGGGCTTTTTTCTCGTATCGCTTGATGATCTTTTTATCGGTTTCGTTAAGAGGATAACGTGCTTTAATCCGATCCATAGTGGCAGGTGACGGTGTTTTATCCAGGTAATACGGTTTGAACAACATAACCAGTTCGTATCTGTTGGAACCGAATCGCCTGTACGCTTTGACAATTGAACGCTCAACCTCTTTGGGTGTTCTCCGTGATCCGGGTTTCGGACCACGCTTTTGAGGTAGAAGTGACTCAGCTGTTTTGCCTCCTTCAACCCATTTACGATAGTATCGCGCTATCTCTTTCTTTGATATATGATGCGCCTCACACAGATCTTTTACAAACTTAAAAGGACGGGGCGTTACTTTTGCTTTTGTTCGTTCATATTCTTTTAGAATTGGTATCCATCTCTTTACTATCACAATATCATGATATTTCATCTGGTAACCTCCTTCGGTTTTTCTTAATACTATACCAAAAGTGTTACCTAATTACTGAGCATTTACAGTTGTCCCAAATTTCTCTTTTCCAGTGAATATTTCATAAAACATCCGCTGTAAACTCTCCTCTATAAAAGTTGTCCCACCTGTCCCGCTTTATCTGACAGATAACATATTTTATCATTTGTTCTTCTTTCTGATTCTTAAACCTACAAGCCTTGCTAGACCTGTTCCGATAAGAAGGATTGTTGCTGGTTCCGGGACAGAAGTTGCCTCGTAATTTAAAACCAAATAGGGCGTATAACTACCACCTGAATCATTTGAATAAAAGTAATTAACTGCATGCAATGTTTGGGATTCTATTCCCCATCCAAAATTAGTTACGCCATCAACAGATTGCCAGTCCAATAAGCTAGGCATCACGTCAAAGATCAGTTCCTGAGGCACACCCCCAGGAGTTGAACTATTATAAACATCAATTGCAGAACCTGTTGTATTGGCGTGCAACCCGCCATAATCTGTGCCCGTGACTGTAAGTTCATCCCAGTCTTTCGTTAACTGGTATAGGTTAATTGTGTTGGTAAAGGCATCGGACTCGCGTTTGAGCCATAGATGCAATTCAGCAGAAGTGATATTTACGTCTATTGAAAGCTGACTTGATCCAGCCCCAAAAATGTCATCAAATTTAATCAGGCCATATGTATCAAAAATCCCATTGTTAGCAGTTTTTATTTCAATAGAACTACCGTAGTTAACAGTATGTTGTAAAATACCACCAGTCCACTCTATGTGTGAATCTTCAGGCCCTGTAAACGTAATCAAAAGCGCGTAGCTAAAAGTTGGAATTAGTAAAACGCTGATCCAAACGAATAAAACAATTATACGATTCATGGTCTCTCTCCTATGATGGCTACATCCGTGGGTGATGTAAGTAGTTAGGGTTGAGTCTTAGTACGCTTCCATTTGTAGACATTATGACGATCTTTTTTTCACTCATTCCTATTTCCAAACTTAAGAGCCTAATAAATAAAAAAAAGCGCGCCATCTTATCAATTAGGGAGTCGCTGAAAACTTCATCACCATTATTAACACTTAAGCTTATTTTTGTCAAACAAAATAAACATTAGTTGCTGTGTATGAGTAAATAGCGTATTCTTTATAATTATCCCTGTCTTCTCATAAATATATTTTAAATATTGTAAATAAGCAACTTACAATATTTTGATTTATTTAAGGTTTTAATATTTTTTCTAAACCCGGGGGGAGCTACACGTCCGTAAGTTTTTGGTGATAGTCAACTTTATCGATTCTGGCTTGTCGTTTCAAATTAGATAAATTTGTGACAGCGTCTATTTTATATGTTCTTCATTGCCATACAATTTAATAATGAAAAACAAAAAAGAACAACAGCGCATAAAGAAGCTATGGATAATCTGATCATAAAAATATTACTTTTTTGATAAAAAAGTAATATTAAAAACTTTTGATACGAATACTTCATATTCTATTTAAAACTACAAAAAAAGCTCACTCCGCAAATGCGAAGTGAGCTTAAATAAAGCGACCCCATGGGGATTCGAACCCCAGTTGCAGGGATGAAAACCCTGTGTCCTAGGCCTGACTAGACGATGGGGTCGGATATATCGTTGTCAGAATGTCGCTATATAATATGTAATCTTTATTGAAATTGCAACTACTTTTTCAATTTATTTAAGTGGTGAGTCGCCCGGGACTTGAACCCAGCACAACCGGCTTAAAAGGCCGGTGCTCTACCTGATGAGCTAGCGACCCACCCTTATAAATCTATATTGTCATAATTTCTTTTTCTTTAACTTTCAATACTTCTTCGACTTGATGAATAAAATCATCTGTCTTCTGCTGAACACGTTTTTCAGTCTTGAAACGATCATCTTCAGTAATCTCGCTCGCTTTTTCTAACTCTTTAAGAGCATCATTAGCTTCACGGCGAATATTACGTATAGCTATTTTTCCGTCTTCAGCAATCTGACGTGCAACCTTATCTAGTTCCTGACGTCTTTCCTGAGTCAATTCTGGAAACACAAGTCTGATTGATTTACCGTCACTCTGAGGCGTAATACCCAAAGTCGATTTCATAATACCTTTTTCTATCGATTCTATAGCGCTTACATCCCAAGGCTGTATCAAAATTTGTCGAGCTTCAGGAACCGATATCCCCGCAAGATCTCTCAAACGCGTAGCGCTTCCATAATAGTCAATGGTAATATTTTCTACCAATGCGGGAGATGCTTTACTTGTACGTACACCTGCCAGTTCGCTTTCCACATGCTCAACCGATTTACTCATTCGAGCTTTTGTTTCCGCAAGCAATTTATTTATTGGCATATTACCCCCTGATTATTGTACCGACTTTATTTCCTAAGATGGCTTTTTCGATGTTATTTTCTACACCGATATTAAATACCATAATAGGTATCCTGTTGTCCATACAAAGTGATATTGCTGTAGCATCCATCACTTTCAATTTTCTCGCAAGAACCTCATCATAAGACAGTTGCGAAAAGAACTCGGCATCTTTATTTTTTTCAGGATCATCGGAGTAAACCCCGTCGACCTTAGTGGCTTTAAATATAATATCAGCCTGTATTTCGCTGGCTCTAAGAGCTGCTGCCGTATCAGTAGAGAAATAAGGATTCCCTGTTCCGGCAACAAATATCACCACATTATTTTCATCCAAATACTTTTGAGTTTTCCGCAATACAAACGGCTCAACCAATTTCCCCATTTCAAGAGCTGCTTGTACCCGCGCCTGGACACCATTATGTTCTAAAACATTCTGGAGCGCAAGACCGTTAATCACTGTAGCGAGCATTCCCATATAATCGCCTGTAACACGATCCAGGCTACTGCTATTTGCTACATTAACGCCACGAAAAATATTTCCTCCACCAACAACGAGTGCCAACTGCACTCCAATATCAACTACTCTTTTAATTTGGCGAGCCAGGTTTTCTACTACCTTCAAATCAACGCCGTATTGTTGACTTCCTTTTAAAGCCTCGCCACTCAACTTCAATAAAACACGCTTGTAAGCAAGATCACTCGAAGATGAGGATGACAAATTACGCCTCCTCGCCCAACTGAAAACGAACAAAACGTCTTATTTGAATATTTTCGCCGATTTCAGCTATCTTAGCTTTCAACAAATCTTCAATCTTCATATCGGGATCTTTAACAAACGGTTGTTCAAGCAAACAAATCTGCTCAAAATACTTATTTATTTTGCCCTCGAGGATTTTCTCAACGATATTATCCGGCTTACCAGTAATTTGAGCGCGAGCAATATCTTTCTCTTTTTCTATAAGATCTGAAGGAACTTCTTCTCTACTGACATACAAAGGAGAAGAAGAAGCAACTTGCAGCATCAAATCACGAACAAAACTTTTAAAGACATCATTACGTGATACAAAATCGGTTTCACAGCTTACTTCTATCATAACACCGACTTTGCTACCCAGATGTATATAAGAATCAATAACACCTTCTTTTGTTTCACGACCACTACGTTTACTTGCCAGAGAAAGTCCTTTTTTGCGCAAAACTTCCAAGGCTTTTTCCATATCGCCGTTTACTTCCTGCAATGCTTTTTTACAATCCATCATTCCGGCGTTAGTTTTTTCGCGCAACTCTTTAACTGCTGCTGCTGATATACTCATTGATCTTTACCTCTCTTTATCCAATTCAAACTACAAACTACTTTTCAATCTCTTCCACAGGTTCCTGAACCTCTTTCTTAGCTGGCTTTGCGGGTTTCACCGCAGCTTTTTTTTCCGGCTTTGCAGGTTCTTTTTCATCAGAAACAGGAGCAAGTTCTGGTGGCACTTCATCTACTTCTTTAACCTTTTCCTCAGGAACATCTTTAATCAGCTGACCCTTACCTTCCATCACAGCATCAACCAACCGACCTAAAATCAAGCGCACTGAGCGAATAGCATCGTCGTTAGCAGGAATAACATAATCAACCTGATCAGGATCACAGTTTGTATCCACAATTGAGATAATAGGTATTCTCAACTTACGTGCTTCAGCAACAGCCAAATGTTCCTTCATAGGATCAACAACAAACAGAACATCAGGCAACTGAGACATTTCTTTCACGCCATCGAGATTCCTGTGCAATTTCTGCATTTCACGACGCAACCCCGATGCTTCTTTTTTAGGCAAAAGATCGAGCGTACCTTCGGTTTCCATTTTTTCCAAATCGACCAACCGATTAACACTCATACGTATTGTCTTCAAATTTGTCAGCATACCACCCAACCAGCGTTCTGTTACATAATACATACCGGTTTTTTCTGCAGCAGCCTGAATACTTTCCTGAGCCTGTTTTTTGGTGCCGACAAACAATACTTTTCCACCATCATGGGCAACACGACGAAGGATTTCATAGCTTTTACGGACACACTTAACAGTCTTTGAAAGATCTATAATATAAATACCATTGCGTGCTTCATAAATGTAACGTTTCATCTTTGGATTCCAGCGTTTCGTCTGATGACCAAAATGAACGCCGGCTTCCAGCAATTCTTTAATTGTTATAACTGCCATACTTTCTCCAATCAGGCCAGATGTTAAATTTTCTTTTTCACATCAAAAGCCGCACTTTAATTTTTCATCGGTTGACTGAAAAAGCTTTAACCCTGTACCTTTCAGTAAAATAATAACTTTAACGCGGCTTAACCGATAAATTCCGAAAAAATTTCACATACAATAATATAATCTTAATTTATTTACAAGTCTTTTTTTATAAAAAGTTATTTTAAACTATTTTTTGAGCTCAAACCCCAAATAGTCCTTACCTTGGTTACAGACTGACTCAATCTTATGTTTCAATTCTTTTTTGAAAATATCACGTTGTTCTTCCGTGATATTTTCAGGGACATACATTGGTTCACCAAAAACAACCACACCCCGTGAAAATGGGATCGGCACATAAAACCCGTCCCAACTTTTCAGGCGGATTTTACGTGTTACGTCATAGATAACAGGAACGATGGGCATACCGGTAGCCTGCGCAACAGAAATAATTCCCGGTTGAACTCCGTATTTCGGTCCGCGCGGTCCATCGGGTGTGATAGCGCAATCCATATTTTTATCTTTAGCGAGTTTAATCATCTCGCGGAGAGCCTCTGATCCACCCCTCGAACTGGAACCATAAGTAACGGTCAAACCAAAAAGCTCACAGATTTTGCCTACCAGCCGGCCATCTTTGCTTCGGCTTATCATGGTAACAAGATTCTTTTGTTTGAATACCCGTGTATAGCCGTATGGCATATATGCCATACGATTATGCCAGATGGCATATATAATTGATTTTTTATCCCGCATCGATTTTCGAATAAACTCATCGTTAATGAATTTCATGCGAATGGTCACAAATACCATCCTGATTACAAAATAGCCTATATACGGCAACACTGTAAATCGAAACCATTCTGAAAAAACCTTTTTGCTCATGATACATCCTGCTGCTCTTTTGGCATACCAAACTGCATTTCATACAATTTCTGGTACAATGCGTTTGTCTCAAGCAATTCTGTATGTTTACCGCATGCTTGTATTACACCGTCATTGATAACAAAGATTTTATCAGCATGCAAAATAGTCGATAAACGATGCGCAACAACCAGTACGGTTCGATCTTCCATAATACGGTTAATCGCCTCCTGAACCAATTTTTCCGATTCGGAATCCAGAGCTGATGTTGCCTCGTCAAGAATCAGTATCGACGGATCCTTGAGAATGGCACGAGCAATGGAAAGACGCTGTTTCTGTCCACCTGAAAGCTTGACTCCCCGCTCACCGATAATCGTGTGATATCCATCGGACATTGCGGATATGAAATCGTGTGCATTGGCCAACTGAGCGGCATGAGCCACCTCTTCGATAGATATGTCGTTTTTGCCGTAAGCGATATTACCCAGGACAGAATCATTGAACAAAATAGTTTCCTGCGTCACAATACTGATCTGATCACGTAGCGACTTAAAGGATGCTTGACGCAAATCAATATCATCGATAAAAATAGAGCCTTTCTGAGGATCATAAAAACGGGGCACCATATTGAGAATCGTGGTTTTACCTGCTCCGCTGGGACCGACAAACGCAGCTATTTCACCCTTATTGACCGTAAACGAAACATTTTTTAAGACATCATGGACGTGGTTATCTTTTTCATAAGAAAAGTAAACATCTCGGAACTCTATTTTCTTTTGGATAGGCGGTAATTCGACAGGACTTTCAGTTTCTGAAAGACTCGATTTGGTATCAAGTATATCAAAGATACGTTCAGCCGCTCCGATTGCTCTTTGATAAAGGGTATTTATCTTACCAAGAGTTTTCAAGGGTTTTGTCAGCGATACCAACGCCGCTGCCTGAAGAGTAAATGTCCCCACCGATAAAGACCCGTCAATGATGTGAGGTATCTTCAAAAACATAATACCAAGACATATAAGTATGCCGGTTATCTCTGTTAATGGACTAAGCAACGTATCAAGTTTAATCGCCTTGATGCGAGTTTGATAATATTTTACATTTTCTTTGACAAAGCGTTTGAGCTCAGCATGTTCCATACAAAAAGCCTGAACTATCTTGATACCGGTAATCACCTCAAAGAGTACCGAGTTCAATTCTGCCAGCCTGTTTTGCGCCCGACGGCTAAGCGACCTTATCTTCTTCCCGATAAGGATAATAGGCAGCACAATAACAGGTAATAAGACCAGAGCAATTACCAATTTCCAGTCAATAATAATTAATATGGTGGCGTAAATGATGAACTTCGGCAATTCTATGAGTGTACTTGCAAACCTGCCTGAAATAATTTCCAGAATCATCTGAACATCAGAGGTAACACGCGACATCAATGCTCCGGTTTTCCCGTGGGAAAAAAAGTCAATCGACATATGCTGCATATGATCGAATAAGCTGCAGCGTATATCTTTAACCATATTCTGCCCGAGTTTTTCCATAAGTACTTGACTGTTATAATAGGCTATCCCTTTAATGCAAAACATAATCACCAGAAACAACCCTAGATAACAGAACAACTGCATTCGATCCATAGAACTTAAGTATGCCAAGAATCTATTTATGAAATCCATAAACGGAAGTTCAATACTGGTAGTCAATTCTATAGGTTTACCGGTCAAAACCTTATCCATAAAAGGAACAATTGAAAAAATTGACACTCCCTCAAAAATAGTATTGAGCACCATAAACACGAGCGACAGGATAAAATATGATTTATATGGTTTCCCGAAAGAAACTATTCTCCAAAATATTTTCATTGCACCACTGTTTCTTTTTTTGTTGTATTAAGATTTGCGAGGAACGAGATAACCGCCTCTGCCGCCCTGTGTACAGCGCCCGGTTCACCCAACTTATGGCGTATTTGTTTAAGTTCCTGCCGTTTATTATTCATCAACTGTGGGTCGTCAAGATGCTCCAGCACACACTGTGCTATAGCAGACGGACATGCCTCATGCTGGATGAACTCCGGTATTATTTTTTTGCGCGCCACCACGTTGACTAATCCGATATATGGTATACGGATCACCATCCGCGCCAAAAGGTATGTAATAAAAGTCACCTTATAAATAATTGCCATGGGTGTGGAAAAACACGCTGTCTCAAGGGTTGCGGTACCCGATGCTATCATAACCATATCAGAATACGCCATAGTCTCATGCACCTGTCCCTGCGCGAAGCACAGCTGTTTAATTTTATCGCGATGGGTAGATTGCAGTATGGCGTCTATCTTATCACGCGGCACTGCCGGTCCAATGGGTAGAAGAAACTGTACGTCAGGACGTTTCTGCGACAAAACATACGCCGCCTCAATCATCACCGGCAAAATATTCAATATTTCATTTTTTCTGCTTCCGGGCAACAAACCGACGAGCGGTTTATCGTCATCCAGATTGTTTTTTTTGAAAAAAGTTTTTTTATCAAATTCAGGCGCGACAGATTCAACCAGCGGATGCCCCACAAAAGTCACATCAAGACCGGTATCGGCATAAAAATCTTTCTCAAAATCAAAGAATACGAGCATCTTATCGACACGCTTCGCAATGGTTTTACGACGATGTCGTCCCCATGCCCAAACCTGCGGGCTGATGTAATAAATAACTGGTATACCAAGTTTTTTCATCTGTTTGGCAAACCTGATATTGAACCCCGGATAATCAATCAGTATAACAGCGTCAGGGCGATTTTCCCGCGCATATCTTACGCAATCAAAGAAGATCCTGCGTATTGCCGGATAATGGCGAATAACCTCAACCACTCCCAACACAGCCAGTTCATCGATGGTATGAATCAATTTGACGCCAGCGTCGCGCATACTCGCGCCACCGATCCCAACAAACTGTAAATCAGGCTGTAATGAAGTGAGCTGACGAACCAACCGTTCACCGTGATGGTCACCAGATACTTCACCAGCAATGATCAATATATTGTGTGCGCCCTGTAATTGTTGTATCACGGCGCCAGCACCTTTTTCTTCTCTATAATTTGACGATTGATTTCAGTAGCGGCGGCAAGTGCGTTTCTACCATCCTGACCACTAACTTCAGGAGTAGTTTTTTGTTTCACTGATCTGATAAACGACTCGATTTCCAGTTTCAAAGGTTCGCCTTTGGTCAAGTCAAGGGTTTCACGTTTGATGCTTTCGTCAACCTTGGAGTAGATAACACCTTCCTGAGCTTTATAATCAAGGGAAATGTATGTATATGGCTGAAAAATACGGATTTTTCGCATCTCTTTCAAAGATATTCTACTGGCAGTGATATTCGCCACACAGCCGCCCTCAAAGGTTACCCTGACATTGGCAATATCCTCACTCGTAGTCAAAATATCCACGCCAACAGCATCTATTTTCGCTATAGGACGGTTGACCAGATGCAAAATAATATCCAGATCATGAATCATAAGGTCAAGAACGACACTGACATCTATCCCGCGCGGATTATACGGAGCAAGACGGTGAACCTCTATAAATTTTGGATCTTTGACAATCTTCGACAATTTTATAATCGCCGGATTAAACCGCTCAACATGCCCGACCTGAATTATAGTGTCTTTCTTCTCTGCCAAAGTGTTAAGTTCATCAGCCTGCTCAAGTGTCGCACAAATCGGTTTTTCGATTAGCGTAGGAATACCTCTGCCCAAAAATTCTTTGGCAATTTCGTAATGCAGGCTTGTCGGAGCGGCAATGGTTACCGCATCAAGATTCATATCAAACAACTGCCGATAATCCAGCAGGTATTCTGTCTTTGTCTTCTTTGCTATTTCTTTTGCGCGTTTTTCGTCAACATCTGAAATAGCCACGAGTTCAACATCATTTTTCAATTCACTATAAATTCGCGCATGATGTTGTCCAAGATGCCCTACCCCTATCACCGCAACACGCAAACGGTCTGCGGGAACCTCTTTTTTATCAAAAAACTTCATGATATCACCTGTCAGGCTCTATAGTTAATTTCGCACCGCGGTATACGGTGCAAAAGCGTCCATATCAATACTGGCCGGATCAACTGCAACTACCGCAATTTTAAGATCATCAGCCTTTTTCAAAAATTCTTCTCTATCAATTAATATCGTTTTGCCAGCTTCTATAGCAAGTACCGCAATGCGTGCCTGCTGCAAAGTATCCAGCGTATGCAGACCTATAACCGGCACATCGAACCGCATATCCTGATTCGGTTTACTGACCTTTACCACAACAGAATCCTGCTTACCCAGTTCACCGCCTCGCAAAATCGCTTTATCCGTACCCTCGATGGCTTCAAGAGCGAGTACCGTTTTCTTTTTCACAACAACGGTTTGCCCCACATCTAAACCGGATAGTTGTTTGGCGATATAAAATCCAAACTCGATATCTTCCTGTTGCTGTTTATCCGGTTTCTTTTTGGTGAGTACGCCGGGTGAAGGCAATAGATTTTGCAGATAGGTTGTAGAATCGATGATAGTTATACCATTTGCCGTTATTTCATCGGCAATAACCCCTAAAATGCTATCGGTGCGCCAATCTTTCAGCTTCATAGCAAGTTGTAGCATTTTCATATCGAGTTTAAGATTGGAAAAAACTATATTATGACCAATTCTGCCGATAAACACTGCACGTGAGACGTTATTTTTCTTAAAAAAATCGATCAGTTTTCCGATTTGACCAAGCCCAATCCAGGTAAAATCGTCCACATGCTGTTCGAATTCAGGATCAGTCTGACCTTTAAACCCAACGGCACATACGTGTTTTACACCTTCCTGACGGGCATTATCTGTAACTACAAATGGTAATGAGCCGCTTCCTGCGACAATTCCAAGACGATCATCCATGACTACTCTAACCTATTTTGAAATACCTCTTTCCGATTTCTCGACAAAATCCAGAATAGTCTTCACTTCAGGAGCGTCAGTTCCCAGTTCTTCTTTCAATTTATCGATAGCCTGCGAGGTATTGAGATTCGATCTATATAATATTCGGTGCGCATCTTTGATACGAGATATAGCGTCTTTCTCGAACTGCTTACGGCGCAGACCGATCAGATTGATACCCCGTACTTCTGCAGGATGTCCGTCAGCCATCATAAACGGAGGAATATCCTGTACAACTTTGGAACAACCGCCAATGATTGCCATTTTCCCAATCCGGCAGAACTGGTGTATAGCAACAACACCGCCTACAATAGCGCCGTCATCAACCGTAATATGTCCTGCCAAAGTCCCAACGTTAGCAATAATAATATTACTACCGATCTGGCAATCATGGGCAATATGTGAACTAATCATAAACAAATTATTGTCACCGATACTTGTTACGCCGCCACCGCCTTCAGTACCGATATTCATGGTAACATATTCACGTATAGTATTACGATTACCTATCTTAAGGTAAGCTTCTTCACCGTGGTATTTCAAATCCTGCGATACTGCACCGATGGAAGCGAACTGAAATATTTTGTTTTCTTCACCAATCTCAGTCCACCCTTCGATGACCACATGCGGGCCTATCTTTGTATTTTTTCCAATAGAAACATGTTCACCGATAACAGAATAAGGTCCAATTTCAACACCTTCCGCAATTTGCGCTTTCGGGTGAACAATAGCCGTTTTATGTATACTCATCTTAACCTTTCCCCTAAAAAATACAGTAGTATTTTTCGTTTACTTGTTGTGCGCCAATAAGATTTAACCGCATTAATTAGGATCAACAAGCGAGAAGGTGAGGTCAGCCTGACACGCCACATTACCGTCCACAAGAGCTTTCCCGCGAACTTTGCCAGCACGTGTTTTCCAACGCACTACTTCAACTTCTAGACGCAGCTGGTCACCGGGAACCACCGGTCGGCGAAATTTGACTTGATCGATCGCCATAAAAAAAGCGAGTTTGTTCTGATTTTCCGGTTCACGCAGCATCATTACGCCAGCAACCTGCGCAAGAGCTTCTACGATAAGTACTCCAGGCATAACCGGTCGTACAGGAAAATGTCCTTGAAAAAACTCTTCATTCATGGTGACATTTTTAATTCCGACAATTTTTTTAGCTGGATCAAGTTCAAGTATCCGGTCAACAAGCAGAAATGGATATCTATGCGGCAGAATATCCCGAATCTGCTCAATGGTCATAGGCATAGTTGCCTGATTTTCCTGTGACTGCTCCATCTAGCAATCTCCTTTCGATATCAGATGCTCAACAGATGATGAGTATGTTATGATGACAACTCACACTGTTTTTTTGAATTTATGTATGCGTCATACAACGCCTTAGTTAACTTCAAGTTAGTAGCATGCCCTGATTTAATGGCAATAATATGTGCTTCAAGCGGTACACCAAGCAAATAGGTATCACCGACAAGATCGAGAATTTTATGACGCACAAACTCGTTATGGAAGCGTAATTCCTCTTTGGAGAAAATTGCATTATCACCAATGACAACAGCGTTATCGAGGCTTCCGCCTTTGATAAGGCCTTGATCCATCAGAGCTTCTACTTCGCGATAAAAACAAAAAGTACGCGCAGGCGCAATTTCCGATACGAAAGAATCTTGTGTTATATCGATGTCCAGGTATTGCGCTTTGAGGCTCGGATGAGTAAACGATACCGTATACGATATTTTCAATCCATCGTACGGTAACGCCACCAGATAGATCTCGTTATCACGGATATAGATAGGTTCCTGCGGTTTGAACACATCAATGACAGCATCCTGTTCTTTGACACCGGTTTCCTGCAGCAACTGTACCAGCTTACATGAACTGCCGTCATCAACAGGCGGTTCGTTTGAATTTAGCTGTAGCAAGGCATTTGTAATACCGAATGCGTTAAGAGCTGCCAAAACATGTTCAACAGTATGAACTTTAGCTCCGTTCTCCCCTATTGTGGTTCCACGCATGAAACCAGCTACATTATTGATAGCCGCTTTCACTTCGGGTTTACCAGGTAAATCCGACCGTACAAACCGGATTCCCGTATTTACTTCTGCCGGATGTATAATCATTTCGACGGTGTTACCTGTATGAACACCTATACCCGACAGGGTAGCTTTTTTCTTAATAGTCCGTTGAGATCTCATAAGCCTGCCTCGTGATTGTTCGTCTTATTCAGCGCCGCTTGGCATTTCATCTTTCAGTTCTTCTTCCAGTGTCGGATTATCTTCAGCTTCGTTGATAAGATCTGACTCATGACCTTTGTTCAATGCGGATATGACAGGTTCAGTCATGTCATACTGATCGTCGGCATAGAGAATGATCGGCTGATCAACTGCAGGGCTAGCAACACGTTTTCTGAATATATAGGTATAACCGCTTGCTTTGCCCTGTTTTTCTATTTCAGTATAAATCTCATCAAAGATTTCGTTCATGGTATTGATGGTTTTTCTCTGAAAATCGCGTTTGCTGCGTTCACGTTGTCCTTGTGCTTCAGCGATTTTTGTCTGCAATTCTTTTTCTTTTTCTGTGCGTGCTTCGTCGGAAAGAAGTTCCATTTCCTGTTTCATCTTATTGATTTCTTCAATTTTATCTTTGAGGTTCTGTTCTTCCTCAGTAGCTTCCTGCTGAATCTGTTGTTGATACAACTGTGTTTTATAGTATCGTTTAACGACAGAATCAAAATCAACGAATCCGACTTTCTGCTTTACTTGTTGAGCAAATGTTTTTGACCCGGTTAACAGCATAACCGCAATAACTGCTACCAATATAGAGATTTTTGTTGTTCTTTGCATTACGCAACTCCTTTTCTGTTAAACACACATTGTTCTCTTAAAACGAAGTACCCATACTAAAATGAAATTGTGGATCCTCATCGTCAGTAAACTCATCAGTAACTATTGGGAACCCATAATCGAATTTCATAGGCCCAATAGGCAGGTTAAGGCGCACACCCAACCCGATACCTACGTTCATATCTCTGTCCCCAAAATCACCTATTTTTTCATATACGTTACCGGTATCAATAAAACATGCTCCATATACTCGACTGATTATCGGGAACATATATTCAACAGAATGCCAAACCGATAGTTTACCACCAAGCGGTTCGTCGTTTATATCCTGCGGTCCGATAGCACGATACTCAAATCCACGAACCGTATTGGAACCGCCAAGAAACATACGGTCAAACAGCGGAACATCTCCTCCACTCATACCTCCTGCAACACCCACACCACCACGCAATATTATAATATGATCCGGAAATCGGGAAAACGGCGCTAGATAACGAGCATGCTGGAAATCAAACCGAGTATAACTTTCAGTACCGCCGGACAATTTCAGCAACGCAACCGTCTTGGCTCCTTTTGAAGGGAAAATTATCCGGTTTCTTGTATCTCGTGTAATTTTAAACCCGACGGACACCTGATTGTACGAACCGTCTTCATCCAACAATTCTTGTGATGCGTCGTCATCGACATTAACATCCACCTGTTCCAGAGTCAAAATGACATCACCACGATTGAAAGAACCGAATGCCTTGCCGAGCGTAAAGCTAACACCTATATGGTCTTCGTCGTAATCACCACTGAGATAATCATTTCTATCGAGGAACGCATCAAATCCAAACGATAATTTCCGGTCAAACAAATACGGTTCCACAAAACTCAACATGAAATTCTGGCGTTTATCACCAGCTTCAAAGCGAATACGAAATTTTTGGCCAGCTCCCTGAAAATTCTTAAAATTGAACAAATCAAAATTGGACTGGCTGATTTCAGCAAACCCGACAAACGAGTCGATAGAGCTGAATCCAGCGCCAAAACTCAATGCTCCGGTTTTCTTTTCTTTTAAATCAAAGACCACATTTTTGCGATCCGGAAAATCACAATCTTCCAGTTTAATACCGACATTTTCAAAAAAACCGGTATTTTGCAAACGTTGTTGTGATGTTTTCAGTTTATCGCCATTGAAAACTTCACCGGGATACGCCAGAATTTCCCGTCGTATTACTTTATCTTTCGTTTTAAAATTCCCTTGAACATTGATCTTGTTTATATAATACATTGAACCTTCGCTGAGAGTCATATCCAAATCCATAGCAGACTTATCAGGATTGAAGGTTACTTTGGTATCAATGTTCATCTGAATATAGCCATGATTCGAGTAAAAATCCCTCACTTTTTGCTGATCTGTCGCTAATTTTTCGGGAGAATACAAAGAACCTGGTTGAGAGATCAACAGCATTTCAATTGATCTTGTTGGAAAAACAGTGTTACCGTCTACAGTAACTGTACCTACCGGATAAGTAGGTCCTTCTTCTATGACAATTGTCAACTCTATTTTTTTCTTTTCATAGAATACAACACGCTTCACATCAATTATTTTAGCATCAAGGAAGCCTTTATAGTGATAAAAATTCTCCAACCGGTCAATGTCTTCTGAAAAAACTTCCTCATCCATGATACCGGTTTTAAAAATAACGTTCAGCGGCCAGATGGATTCCTTTTTAGTTTTCATCAATTTTTTCAACTGATTATCATCAAATGCGGTAACACCTTCAAATGCAATTTTTTTCACCTTAAGCCGCGTACCCTCATCGACAATCATTTTAAGAGTAGCTTCATGTTTTTCCGAATCAATGGTTAACTGATAATCTATTTCTACTTGCGGAAATCCTTTTTTAATGTATAGATCTTTGATAGCAAGTATATCTTGTTTGATACGGCCTTCGTCTGCAGGTTCACCAACTTTCGATTTCATAACCTTTTTCAGATGGCGATCTTTCAGCTTTTCAAGCCCGACAAAGGTCAATTCCGATAAAATAGGTTTTTCTTCAAGTGAAATATTCAGGATAATACCGCTGGATGTTTGCTCGGTCTCAAAATTGATCATTGAGAAATAACCTGTGGCATACAGATCTTTAATATCAGCTTTAACAACGCTCGGATAGAAATAACGCCCTTCACGGCTTCGGATTTTGTTCAGCACAAACTCCTTGGTAAGAGCCCGCAATCCGGTGATATTTATTTTTTTGATAAGTTCATGGTCTTGAGCTTTAACCGTAGTGATGCAAGTGAATAGCATAGCATAGGTAAGCATCAAAGCCACCAGTTTACGGAACGTAATTTTCTGTGACATAATTGAGCTGAACAAGATTCTTTGTATCCCCCTTAAAAACTACTGTTGTTAGTCTTCATCACGAGCTACATAATTATCGAAACGGGCAAACTCGCTAAAAAAGCGCATTGTTATATCGCCAACCGGACCATTACGTTGTTTGGCTATAATGACATCTGCTTCACCTGGCCTGACAGATTTATCATAATATTCAGGACGAACCATCAGGATAACCACATCGGCATCCTGCTCAATGGCGCCCGACTCACGTAAGTCAGACATCATCGGGCGATGATCCTGCCTGCTTTCCACAGATCTGTTAAGCTGAGACAATACAACAACCGGAACATGAAGTTCACGGGCTATGGCCTTTAGAGAACGGGAAATCTCTGAAATCTCCTGTTGCCGGCTTTCAACACGTTTGCTGCTTGCCTGCATAAGCTGCAAATAGTCGATCACGATCAACTTGATATCATCAGACGCTTTTAGACGGCGCGCTTTGGCACGCAGCTCCATAAGTGTAATAGCAGGTGTATCATCGATAAATATCTTTGATTCAGACAACTTAGCCGCGGCATCGACAATTGTGGGCCAATCTTTTCGTTCAAGAAAACCGCTACGAATTTTACTGTAATCGACTCGCGCCAATGAGCACAACATACGTTGCACCAACTGTTCTTTAGACATCTCAAGACTAAATATGGCAACAGCTTCTTTGGATTGCAGAGCAACATTCTCAGCAATATTGAGAGCCAGTGCAGTTTTACCCATCGAAGGACGAGCAGCAACGACAATCAAATCTGAAGGTTGCAGGCCGGACGTTTTCTTATCGAGATCAACATATCCGGTTGCGACACCTGTAACAAGACGCCGTCTACTGCATGCTTCATCCAACTGGTCGATTGTTACTTTTAACAGATTTTTTGCTTCATGGAAATCATTTTTTGTTTTTTGCTGGCTGATATTAAAAATTTGTTTTTCAGCTTCATCCAGCATAACTTCAGCTTCAGCGTCGGGACGATACGAGTCCTGAATAATTTTTGATGAAACAGAAATCAGGTTACGCAAAATATATTTTTCAAAAATGATTCCAAGATAATGTTCAATATGTGCCGCAGAAGGAACTGTATTGAGCAGGCTCGCAATATAAGGTTCACCACCGATCCGGTCAAGTTGGTCGCGCCGATTGAGTTCGTCACGTAATGTGAGCATATCGATAGGCACATTGCGGTCGAACATATCAATCACAGCCGCAAAAATATATTTATGCACATCACGATAGAACACATCTTCAGTTATAAGTTCCATCGCCTTTATAACGGCATCGGGACTCAACAGCATCGCCCCCAGTACAGCCATTTCGGCTTCGATATTCTGGGGTGGTAATTTTTCTATAGAGCTATCCACAAAAGAACCTGATTCCGTCTGTGTGCGAGGAAATTGCCGGACTGAATTTTCCACCAGAAACCCCGATTGTTAGCCATAACAGCGCCAAATTATTCTTTAACTACCCAAACCTTCAATGTACCCGTAACTTCAGGATGCAATTTCACATTAACGGTGAATACCCCGAGTTCTTTGATAGGTTCTTCCAGAACAATTTTACGGCGATCGATATCCATACCCTCTTTTTCAAGAGCACGAGCGATATCTTGCGAAGTAACAGAACCGAATAGTTTATCTTCTTCACCAGCCTGTACGGGAATGGTGCATGAGACAGAAAGCAATTGTTCCGCGACTTTTTGTGCTTGTTCGAGTTCTTTGCGTTCACGGGTAAGCTGACGGCGTTTAATGTCATCAATCCGTTTCATATTCGACTTATTGGCAGGAATAGCCATTCCCTGAGGGATCAGAAAATTACGGCCGTAGCCATCGGCAACGGTAATCACATCCCCTTCGATTCCTAAGTTTTTAACAGCCTGTATCAAAATTATTTCCATGGTAACGAATCTCCTTCCCCAATTACTATTCTACGACGTATGGCAACAGAGCCATAAAACGAGCACGTTTAATCGCTGTAGTCAACTGACGCTGATGTTTTGCGCAATTACCGGTAATACGGCGGGGAATAATTTTGCCGCGTTCTGTGAGGTGACGTCGCAACCGTTCATAATCTTTATAGTCAATCATTTTCACTTTATCCATACAGAACTTGCATTTTTTCCGACGTGAAAATTTTCTTCGTCTTACATATGCCATGGATCAATCTCCTTTATATCGAAATCATCATTACTAAATTTAAATTACTCTTCAATTTCTTCTTCTGTTATCGGTTCGAGTTCAGGAACAGAATCATCAGCTTTTTCCTCAACCTCTTGCTCCATTGTTTCTTCCACAACTTCCTGGACAGGTTCCGGTTTAACTTCCGATTCCGTCACAGTTCCTTCTTCAGAAGCATTAAACTGAGGTTCTTTTTCGAGACGAATGAACATCTCGCGCAGGATACGGTTATTGATCCTGAACTTTTCTTTCATTTTCTGAATAGCCTGCGTATCTATTTCGATATATATAAGGTAGTAATACCCATCGCGTTTCTTGGCTATGGTGTAGGTAAACTGTTTTTTACCCATCGGGTCAATGTTTAAAACTGTTCCCTTGTGTTTTTTAACTTCTGCCACGATTTCATCAAGCACCGCATTACGTGACGATTCTTCATCGTCTCCGGTGTTGATAATGAACATGGCTTCATAATACCCTGTGTTCATACTGTTTTTCTCCTTTTTTGTTTAAGTGGTCCCACAGTGGGCAGTAAGCGCGTCACGACGCCTTACTGTTAAACATATTCATGGCTTTCTGGATGCCATGATCTATATAACAGACAACACTTTCCTGAGCAGTAATAAGCGTATCGGAAAGTATGTCCATCTCATGTTTCGAAAAATTATCAAGCACGTAATTGTGCATTACATCTACCGGTCTTTCGGAACCTATACCAATGCGCAGGCGATGAAATTGATTTGTACCCAAATGATCAATAATAGACCGCATACCATTGTGCCCGCCATGCGAGCCATTCTCCCTGTACCGGATGGAACCGAACGGGATATGAACATCATCAAAAACCACAAGAAGGTTTTTCACCGCGCCATTCTTATCTTTTTCCAAGTCAAGAGTCCTGACCGCCTGGCCACTGCGATTCATGTATGTTTGCGGTTTAATCAGATGCACCGTGGTATCAGCAATCGTGATCTTAGCATGCAGCGCTATTCGCGAATGATGCCTTTTAAAAACACCATCATAGGAACGCTGTAACAAATCAACCAACATAAACCCTGCGTTATGGCGGGTAAACACATATTCGTTACCCGGATTACCAAGACCGACAACAAACAAATCCATAACCACCCCGGAAGGATTACTCTTCTTCCTTCTCGCGTTTACGGATCAGTTCAGGTTCAGATGATGAAGCTTCTTCAAGCAATTCGCCTTCTTCTCCCTCTTCAGCCTCTACTTCAACCTTAGGCGCGGATACAGCGATAACAGCCTGTTCCGGATCACCAAGAAACTTCACACCTTTAGGCGGAGTCAACTCTCCAATGTGAATACTTTCACCAATATTAAGATTAGTGACATCAACTTCGATCACTGATGGCATATCACCAGGCAAACACTCTACTTCGACTTCACGCATGATATGATCGAGCACACCACCGTGAGAAACACCAATGGATTCCCCAACTTCCTCAATGAGAACCGACGTTGTAATAAGTTCATCCATAGCTACTTTATGAAAATCTATGTGCAATATTTCATTGCGATACGGATGATACTGTATTTCCTGGATAATAACATCTTCTTTTTTATTCTTCAACTTGATTTTTATGAGCGGATGTTCACTAGCCAGCGAATGCAGTAAATGCACAACATCCTGACTATTAGCCTTAACCGCTACTGGCTCATAATTCATTCCATAAACGACACAAGGGATCCAACCTTCACTGCGCAATTTTTTTGCCGCAGATGATCCTTGCTCAGTTCTTAAATCAACTTTCAATTCTGTACCAGCCATGTTATTCCTCGCCTCCTTCTTATCAAAATATAGTTTTTATACCAAAGAATATATATTAAGCAAACAACGAACTGACTGATTCGTTGTTCTTGATTCGTTTAATTGCTTCGCCGAGCAATCCGGCGACACTCAACACTTTAATCGGAGTTTTAGCTGCTTTTGCTTCTTCGCTCAACGGAATAGTATCAGACACGACCAGCTCCGTTAACGGCGAACTATCAAGACGCTCAAGCGCCGGTCCGACAAGAACCGGATGCGTTATAGCAGCATAAATTTTCAGCGCACCATTTTCTTTCAAAGCCTTTATAGCTTCAGTCAAAGAGCCGGCAGTTGACACGATATCGTCAACGATCACCAGATTTCGCCCCTTCACATCACCCATAATATTCATAACCTGTATATCTTTACCGGTAACCCTGCGTTTATCGATAGCGGCCAGCGACGCATTAAGGCTTCGCGCCATATTGCGTGCACTCTTAATTCCACCTGTATCAGGCGAAACAACAGTAAGATTATCCAACTGCAGGCTGCGTATATAGTCAACCAACACAGGGGCTGCATACAGATGATCAACAGGTATATCAAAAAAGCCCTGAATCTGATCGGCGTGCAAATCCATGGTCAAAACCCTGTTAGCGCCTGCCGCTGTAATCAGATTAGCGATCAGTTTTGCCGTAATAGAAACACGGGGCTGATCTTTACGATCCTGACGCGCATAACCGTAATACGGGATCACAGCTGTAATTCTTTCTGCAGAAGCCCGTTTAAGCGCGTCAACCATGATAAGCAATTCCATGATATTGTCATTAGCGCTACGGCATGTTGGCTGTATCACAAAAACATCACAGCCACGCACATTTTCTTTTATCTTTACAAAAACTTCACCATCGGGAAAACGTGTAATATCAGCTTGTCCCATAGGGAGTTCAAGATAATCAACAATTCTTTTAGACAAATCAGGATTTGCGCTTCCAGAAAAAACTTTAATCGGACCCCGCATGAAAAAACCTCCATACAAACATACGACGCCAACGACAGGTTCGCACTACCGATATCTGCCATTGGCATTTATACTCGTTATTGTGTTGTCGTAATTTGACGACTTTCGAAAAATGCAGTTATTTTAGGTGAATACCCCAAAGGAAGTCAAGTTTTTTTCTACAAGTTTATCGCCTGCGGGTGATAATAGTGATAATATTTTTTGAACATTAATGGCGAAACTATTTTCAAAAAAGGTAGTAATTTACAAAAAGATTATGATACTATACGCATCAATAATCGAAAAAACAATCAATAAAAAAGACACATGAACAACGACAAACCACGACTTTTATTACATGCTTGTTGTGCGCCCTGTTCGCCATATATAGTAGAATTACTGGAACAGAAGTACACAGTTGAACTATACTTTTATAATCCGAACATTCATCCGGCTGACGAATACTGGATGCGGGTCAGAGAGATTAAACGCCTTGCCGCCGACCTGCATAAGCGATTGATAATAGAGCCGTATGATGTGGATGAGTGGTTCAGGCGTACCGCAGGGCTCGAAGATGAACCTGAAAGAGGCGAGCGATGTACTATATGTTTCGCCATGAGGCTTGAGAAAACAGCGCAAACAGCTCAACAGCACAATATTCCTTTCTTCACCACAACACTGACGATAAGCCCCCATAAAGACGCTAAGGTGATCAATCAAATTGGTCTGGATATTGCGAAGAAATACGGAGTCACTTTTCTGGCGGAAAATTTTAAAAAGCAGGATGGATTCCGCAAAACAAATATTCGGGGTAAACAGTATAACTTTTATCGTCAGAATTATTGCGGCTGTATTTACAGCAGGCGTAAATCACTCACCGACGAGTGAAAAACGAGATATCAAACGGTGCAGCCTCGGACGTGAAATTTCAAGTATCCGTGCCGCTTTGCTTTTATTCCATTTGCACTGTTCAAGGACATACTCCACATAGCCCTTTTCCATTTCCTCAAGCGAGACAAGAGTATCGTATCCCGGTGAAGATTGTTGTGACTGGGGGAAATGCAACGGTATATCTTCAATCCACAAATTATCACGTTTTGCCATAGCAACCGCTGACTTAATTACATTGCGCAACTCACGAATATTTCCGGGCCAACTGTATTTAGTCAGATAACTGAGCGCCGCGGCAGATACACCGCGTACACGCTTACCTAACTCATTATTGTACAGTTCGACAAAATACTCACATAATAAAGATATGTCATCACTGCGTTTACGTAGTGCCGGAAGATGAACGGACGATTCATGCAGGCGAAAAAATAAATCTTTGCGGAATGTATGTTTGGCAACCATTTTCTTAATATTTTTGTTCGTGGCGGCTATCACCCTGAAATCAAGCGAGATATCTTGCCTTCCGCCTACCCGTCGAATCGTGCGGGTTTCAATAGCGCGCAGAAGTTTTTTTTGCAATTCCAATGTCAAATCGCCTATTTCATCTAAAAACAAAATACCACCATGAGCTCGTTCACAAGCGCCTATATGGGTTGAGACAGCACTGGTAAACGATCCTTTTTCATGCCCGAACAATTCGGATTCAACTACACCGGGAGAAAGACAGGTAACGTCAACCGTCACCATTGGCGCCTTATTTCGTTTGCTGTGTGCGTGGATATAGTTGGCGATTACGTTTTTACCCGTACCGCTGGCACCGGTAATCACAAGAGAAATATCGTTATCAGCAATTTGATCGATACAAGCCAACCGTTCAAGCAGGTGCTTGTTTTGTGTTATGAACCCAACCTTACGAAGATTATCCGATAAACGTTTCAATTCAGACATAGCGGCCATCCCTGGTTTTATACATTCACAGATTCCCCCATGCAATCCTAGTATAGATATCGGCTGTTTTCATATTCACTTTATGCAATTATGTAACAATTTGTTTCACATATTAGTTATTTACGTAACACGACATTACAACATCAAAAAATCTACAAATTAGCAAAATAATTTTTAATCAATCATATATTACTACACTACAATATGTTATACATTTCATACTCAATAAAAGCTACTTATGGAATAATCTTTGCATATAACAATAAAGCGGGGAAACAATTAACAAGCTAACAATCTAAAGGTTACAACCACATGAAAATTATTGAGAAATGCGCAATATTAGTGCTTCAACCGCTTACACATTTTGTCAATATGGTTAAATGTACTCAACGCTTGCAACCGATTCGCGTAATGTTGAGGAGGGATATAGATGAGCGGCTCCATATATACACGAATAAATTCCCTTCTGGCTTCTAATTATTTATTAAAAAACCTGTGGTCTATCCAAAACGATTTATACAAGCAGCAAGAAATTGCCAGTACGTCAAAAAAGGTGAACAAGGCGTCCGACGCACCCGCTTCGTATTATATGATACGCCAATACGATAAACGAATCAGCAATTTGGATACAAAACAGACAAGCTATGAAAACAGTATAAATTTACTGCAAAAAAATGACAGTTATCTTGACCAGATAGCCAGTGCCCTGGCTGAAATGAGCTCACTTGCGAATGAGGCCCTTAATGTGAGCGCGACAACCGCGGAAAAAGCAGCCATTCAAGAAGACATCAATCAGTTGCGAGATTCAATTAGCTCGACGCTCAGCAGTGGCGTGGACAGCCTGATCTATACAGGATTTTCGTTGGGAGGATTACAAAACGCAAAGCTAGATGGTACTGCCACTGACAGCGCCCAACCAACCCTTGCCGGATTGACCCTTGACGGATTGAACCTGAATGTTACCGGTTCGACCAGCGATATCAATCAAACAATCACCAATCTGGATACCGCTTACGATCTTATTTTGAAAGACGAAGGGAAACTTGGATCGTATATTAAACGTCTGGACTATGAAAAAGATTTACTAGATATAGAACAGACAAATTACGAATCGAGTAAAAGTACTCTGGAAGACGCTGACGCGGCAGAAACTGAACTTGAAATTGTGCGGTTAAATATTTTACAAAATACAACATTATCACTTATAGCACAGGCTAACAGCTATTATCAAACAACTTATAGTTTATTGATCAATAACAACTCTTAGCCTGTTCATGGGACATCATATGCAACTCCACTTTGTGTATGGTGACGGCATCACATGTCATATGCGATTCTTCCCCCTCGAATTACCTGTGAACCCCATATGACATGATTTTATGCCTTTTTGTTGCCTCAGCTCACAGGCTGTCATAAAGGTTCCCGATCACGATTCACCTTCACACAGCCATACGGATTATCTCTCTGAGACAGTTGGTCAAACGATTGGCGCTTATTCTTCGCATATAGCGAACGCCCGTATGACATACTTCTTATAACAGGACTGACATCTGGTAATGTCAGCGCTTCATCACACATATCAATAAAAATTGTATTGTGCATATATTCATTTAATGTCTTGATTGATAACTCATTCATATACTGTTTGTTGATTACCCTCATGATAGTCTCCTTCCTACCTCATAGGTTGCTTCCTTTTACAGTTTATTCGGATGCGGGTAAAGTGATCTCCAAAACTTAGGCAAGCCTAAACATTATAATGAGATGCACCACCCGCATAAAGAGTTCATTACTTTTTTACATGCGCACCGATATTGGATATAGTTGCGCATTGATATGAAAATAGCAGTAAGAATAAATTAGATTTGAATTTGGGGTCATTCCTATAGTAAGATTATAAAATAAAAAATTTCCAGATCAAGGATTTATTATGGATAACATTCCGGCAAATAACAGCATACATAATTCTTTACCCGATCAAAGCGAAGGCATCAAAGTCACAATACTGAGCATTGTGGTAAACTTGCTCTTGATTGGCCTAAAACTGATTGGCGGTATTTTCGGGCATAGTTACGCTCTTATAGCCGATGCAATGCATTCTTTATCGGATGTAGCAACGGATTTAGGTGTTTATTTCGGATTAAAGGTATCGTCAAAACCTAAAGACAACGACCACCAGTATGGGCATGGTAAAGTCGACAACTACGTAGCACATGTCATTGGCGTTGTTCTGGTCATTTTTAGTCTTGCAATGGCATACGAAACGGCAAAAACTTTTTATTTTCACACTGAACAGTCAACACCAAAAGTCATAGCCGTAATCATGGCGTTTGTTTCGATAGCGGTAAAAGAAATATTGTTTCAGATAACAATGCGTACCGGTAAAAAACTCAAGTCAAAAAGCCTGATAGCCAATGCATGGCATCATCGCAGCGATGCGTTCTCGTCAATTGCCGCTATGGCGGGTATAGGCATAGCCATGATCTGGCCGAGCTTGCATAGTATGGATGAATTCATGGGCTTCGTGATAGCGCTTTTTGTTGCGAATGTAGGTAAATCGATCGCGTGGGATTCATTTAAGGTAATTATAGACACATCTCCATCCGAAGATTTTTTAAAAGAAGTAACAACGCTTGCCAGCGGTATTACAGGTGTGATTGATGTACACGATTTACGAGCCCGCTTTTACGCAAGCGCTATTTTTATCGATATGCATATCGGGGTAGACCAAAACATTACAGTCCATGCCGGCCATGCCATAGCAAAACAGGTAGAGAAAAAAATTCTTGCTCATTGCAACGATGTAGTTGATGTGACAATCCACATTGATCCCCGCTCCTGACTTATTGTATTGCTCCACATATCTCAAATATAGAAAACCTTTTCAGATGTAGTATTCTGATGTATCTTAAGATACTATTGATTACAAATGATTCATTCCTTAAGCATTATTTGTAAAACGACAAGATACATGCTATATTGATCATATATAAATTACAAGGGGAGGAAGCTGCTATGAAAAAATTTATATTGTTATATTTTATAACTATTTGCCTGATATTTTCATCTCAAGTACATGCATCGTCTGTCAATGTGGCTCTCGGCGCATCGGTCACAGCTTCTCACGGCAACGCCAGCGGTACAAAGCCCGGTAACATAACGGACGGCAACTGGGTTACAGGAAGCCAGATATACTCCACTACGACAAACGGCTGGTGGAAGATTGATCTGGGAAGCCCTACTCAAGTCGACTGGATACGATTTTTCGCAGTTGGCAAGAATCCAAACAATGGCATTAATTATACTCTCAAAAAATACAGTATTTCTTACAAACTTTCAGAAGACGACACATGGAATGAGATAGTCTATTACTCAGGCGGGCTAGAAACAGGGTTTCCATATTATATGCATGAACATTATCTTGACACACCGGTAGTGGGACAATATTTCTTAGTAAGGGCACTGCTAAGTAATTATACCGATCCCTTTTTACGTGAAATTGAATTATATAAAGAAATTTCTGACACGACTATCCCTGAACCTGCCAGCATTCTTTTATTACTCACAGGCGTATCAGGTGTGACTTTATCGTGGAGAAAAAGAAGATAAATTTTTCTTCAGGCAGGGTTTTTGAGTTATACAATTTTCTACAAAAACCCTGCCTGATAATATGTTAACAAGTTTTACGCTAAAAAGCTGAATATACTATTCTCTGTTGTATTAGTGTTTTCTGTTCCAGTGTTGTACGCGCTATGAAAATTAGGCGGTATACTTGGTCTTTTACTCTCAAAATACTCGCGTAGTTCTTCAGCGCTGATTTCACCATCTCCGTCAGTATCAATACTCGAGATAGTAGTAGAATCAGATTCAGAGTCGGAATCGGAATCGGAATTACCTCCTGCTTGTACCGAAAATTTTTCCATTAATGTAGCAAATTCCGTTTCATTAAGCGTTCCGTTACCGTCACTGTCTACTTCGTCGAACTGTTCCTGAAACATCTCATCGAAATTAGGCATTCCTTTTCCCATTGGGTGCATATGCTTTTCATGCAATGCATTCAGTTCTTCGAAGCTAATTTCTTCGTCACCATCAGTATCGACTGAAGAAAAGTCCATTGATTCACCGGTATCTTCCAACATTTTGTCGGCCAGTACCTGAAACTCATCTTGATTGAGCGACCCATTTTCGTCAGTATCGATCTTTTTAAACCGTTCGAGCATCATTTGCTGAAGATCTGTGCCACTGCCGATTGAATCTATCATACATATCACCTCCTCTCAGATAGACTTTGTTAGGTTACGTCGCAATCATACGCAACTTCCGTTCCATCAACAAAATACGGAGTGTTAAACTTGATTGCCTGTGGCGATGGAAGAAATCTTTTCCGTAATATAGAAATTTCTTCTTGCTAATTTTACATATACCGTTACAAACATTAACACACACATATAACTTTATTGCAGACACTTAAATCTCTATAAAAAAACACAAAACACTTCATCAAAGTTAATTTTCATTCAATAATGGTCGATATAAATAACAATAACTCATGGGGGACCTTATAGTTATGTTATGCCCAAAACTTCCATTTTGCCTTTTTTTTAATAAAAAAATTTCAAATATGCCGCGATATATTGAAATGCTGAAAAATACCTTTTGTAAAGGCGACCACCACAACTGTGCCCGATGGCAGGTAGCCGAAAAATTTCCGGAAAAAAAAGTCCCCGAAGATTTGTTGCCAAATGACATTGAATATGGAAACAAATTATTGAATCAGCATGATCTCAAACAAGATATGAATACTGCAAATGCTAAAGATGTTGAGGCTCACACAAGTGATGAGTGAATAAAGCATGATACTCATGCTTTATAAAACTTTCCTTCCACAATGGTGCAGGCCTGAGCAATAAGCGATTCTTTTGCGAGCATAAAAACGGTGTATTTCCTCTGCAAAAGGCTGGATATCTTTCTGACAAATTTACGATTGTATTCCAATTAAAAATATATTTGCCATCATGTGTGTTCTGTGCCTATAATGACGGAATAACTATATATATTACAACAAATTCAGCATCACATAAGGATACTCTATATGACCGGAGAAATGAAAGAAATCATCGCACAATACAGTTCTCAGCTTGAGTCTGACTGTGAAACGCTGCCTATTATTCTTGCCGCAGGGCACGGTAAACGCATTAAATCGGAAACATCAAAGATGCTACATACGATATGGGGAAAACCATCCGTAGAACGGGTATCGCAGGCGGTTAAGAAAGGACTTGGTACTAATAATCAGATTATCGTTGTAGGCAATAAAGCAAAAGAAGTTATCCAAACCGTTGGCGAATCAGCAAATACAGTCTTCGCATATCAGGAAGACCAGAAAGGGACCGGCCATGCTGTACAAATCGCTCTTGAACAGCTCCCTGATAAAACTGTAGAGCAACTGCAAGCCATCTTTGTTCTACCCGGTGACATGGGTCTTATTACCTCCGATACCGTGAGCAAAATCAAAGATGATTTTTTCAATTCACATTATGATATGGTTATAATGACAGGCACATACGAAGGCGATCCCGAAGAAAATTATTACGGCAGGGTTATACGTGTACCGAAGACCGATGCCTCCGGCGCACCTTCACCTGATGCCGGCGAAGTTATCCAGATCATGGAATTCAAAGATATTTTAAACGTAGGTAAAAAAGGTTACCGAGTTGACCATCGAGGGATAACATACCAGTTTACCCGTCAGGAACTGCTGGAGGTACCCGAGTTCAACACCGGTGTGTACGCATTTAAAGCACAGCCACTGATAGAAAACATAAACGCTATCAAATCCGACAATGTACAGGGCGAAATATATCTGACCGATCTGGTTAGTATTCTTAATCAGAATGGCCATAAAATAGGTATTTCCAAAGCCCGCGACAACGACGAGGTACTGGGATTCAATGTCAAAAGTGTTCTTAAAGCCATGGAAGTACTTGCTCGTAAAAGAGTTTACAATATACTCAAAGATATTATAACCATCAACGACGCTGACGATTTTTATATTGCAGATGAGATGGTTGAACGTATTGTCGAACTGGACAGCCGGGGTGAAGCAATGGATATTGTCATAGGACCGGGCGTACATTTAGGTAAAGACGTCCACATCAAACGTGGTGTGGTTATAGAGAAGAATACTACCATCGAAGGTACAGTATACATCGGAGAGAACACCTATGTCGGTTCAGATTGTTCCATGGATAATTATGTAAATCAGAAAATCACCATCGGCTCATCCTGCCACTTTTTGCGGGGAACCGTTATTCGGGGTAATGTAACGGTAGGGAATAATGTCAGGATCGAATCAGGAGTACGGCTGACCGGAAGTGATGAATATCCAACTACTATAGAAGATGATGTTCTGATAAAAGGGACAACCTATTTGTTCGGGACGTACGTCGAAAATGGCGTCGAAATTGAACAATGTACCCTGAAACAAAAACGGGTTGAACGATTGACCAGAAAAGATGGATCAGTGCAGGCAATACGTTATTGTCGACCATTACCGGAAGGACTTGATTCACTCAGTGATCTATAGGACTGGCTAAAACACACACATCACAGCCTATACACTGACATATTTTAGCATTTTTGATTTTTACAATTGACAAGTAATCAAGAGATACCGTACGATATTAGAATCCTCTACAATTTGACAACAAGAAGATACAACAACGGAGAACATCACAACATTCAAAAATTCCACGGAGATAGATATGCGATTAATCTGCCACTTCATAGTGCTATTGTTATCCATAATGTGTTTATCAACAGGGTGTCAAACCGCTTCTTCATGCCGTGTTGATCCTGACAGTGAACCGACATGGCAGGATTCTGAAGCAAACAGTAAAGACCTTCGCACAGTAACCCAGCGCATGGCACGGTCACTCATACAAACACCGGTTGTGGCTAACGCCCAAACTCCTCCACGCATTGCTGTTATGGATATCAAAAATAAAACCTCGCAATATCTGGATACATCCATCATGTCAAGGTCAATACAATCCATGCTAATAAAATACAGCAGCGACCGTATTCGTTTTATCGACAGGGAACAACTGAAAAAAGTCATGCAGGAACGGGAAATGAAGCGTGACGGTCTTGTCGGTTCGTCTGGCGAAAAAACACTCTCCGGCGCGGACTTTTTTCTTTTTGGCGAAGTAAATTCTCTGGATAAAGCATATCGCAGTAACAAGTCGACCTACACTGTTTTCTTTTTCCGCCTGGTTGACGCGGAAAGTTCAGACATTGTCTGGGAAGATTCATATGAAATAAAAAAGGTAGCTAAATCAGGATTATGGGATCGGTAAAAACAACTCATCTTGTGTTGCATACAGCGTGCATACTTGCATTAATCACCATTCTTGTGGGATGCAAGTCGATTACACCTGAAGAAGCATTCTACCAGTACAAATACCCTCTCGCGCTCAAAGGATTTAAGGACAGAGATTCAAAAAATACGGGCCAGGGCGATTATGCGCTCAACAAAATGAATGTGGGCGTAGCCGCTATGATGGCAGGTGATTATTATGATGCTCAAAACGCCTTCCATAACGCCGCGTTAATCATGGACAATACCGAGACAGGCAAATCACAGGGTATTGCCAGTTTATTTTTCGCGGAAGGAGTAAAAGTTTTTAAAGGCGAACCATACGAACGTGCCATGACACATTGTTATCTGGGGCTATCATGTTTGTCTTACAGTGATTATAATGATGCGGAAATAGCGTTCAAACGAGCGCTATTATCGGATAAATCATCAAAAAAAGAACAATATCAGGATGATTTCGGATTAGCTCACTACCTTATAGGCTCTATCTTTTATCGTACAGGAGCAATTGATAATGCACAGATTGCCTGTTCACGCTTAGCGGCATGCACATCGGGACTAAACATCGATGAACCGGCAGATACATCGCTGACACTGTTTATTGAGCTGGGCTATTCCCCAATCAAAACTCGAGACCCTGTATTAAAATCTCTTGATGTAATAACACCGCGGCGCTATCCAGAACGATACGTAGAGGTTTATATTGACGGCCAATACGTTGGTCAATCCAAACGACTTGTGGATATAACCCATCAGGCAAATACAGTCGGCAGGACCGGCAAAGATCTCGTGCAGAGTGTCAAAGGAGTCGTCGCCGAGGCAGGCGCAATCCTGCTTCCCGGTGGTAGTATTTTGCGCAGTGTCATATCTCAACCTGATTTGCGTACATGTTCATTATTGCCCGGCGAGATTCATGTGCTCAGCTGTGATGCCGGAGAGGGTTTGCATACCGTGACACTCAAATTCTTTGACAAAAAACACAGGGAACTTAAAGAATACGAACAAACACATTATTATATACCGGTCAATCCTGAAAACGAAAATATTTATCTGTTCCGAAGCGGCCCGTATAAACATAATGTCTACTGCAAAAAAGAGAAAACAACATGAAATACAGTTCCATCAGATTAACAGTATATTTTATTATCATAATGATTGCCTGTTGCGCCGGATGCGCAAAAAAACCGTTTCGGGCAAAAAGCCAAACACCTCCTCCCATCATTTATTGTTTTGATACAATAGGACATATAGCGGATAACAAACCGTATATACTGGGAGGTAAATGTTTGTGTACCCCAAACGAAAAAAATCTTGTCCTCTGGCAGGCAGACGGTTATTTTACAGATATGACTGTAGAAGCAGTACGCCAAATGTATATAGATAAAGGATATAAGCTCATGGATGAAAACCACCGGTACTGCAACAACTGTTGTCAATACGGACCGCATGCGGTCGAGGGCGGACATTGCTTTGTACCTCCAACACCGGGTACAACGCATTATGAACAAATAGCAAGCGGGCAATTCTTACAAATCCAAACCGACAAAAAATAATCTGGGGTTGTTTATGAAACTTTTTTATCGTCTACAGATACTAATAATAAACATAACTCTTTCAACAATTTTCACTTCGGGTTGTTCTACCGTAGACAAAACATCCATTGCTCCACATCAAAACCCGTATTTACCGAAATCAAATACCAATGTCATGCAGGAAAAAGAAAGAATCGTGTTGTTAGATTACAACTCACGATGGCGGTTACGGATAGTCAGGCACGCGGTCGAAAGAGACAATAACAACCTGCTGACAGTCAAACTCGGTATAGAAAATTCTAAAAACAAGGATGATATAGTAGATATACAAACCATATTCAAAGACAAAGACGGATTCGAACTCGAACAAACCAACTGGGAACCGGTTTTACTGCACAGAAGAAAAGTGACAGACTATACAGTCACGTCTCTTTCGGCGCAAGCGGCTGACTACACAGTACTAGTTCGCAAAAGCCATTAGCAGTCAGGAGGATGAAAATGAACATTTTTCTATCTCTCATCATATTTGTACTGATTTTTTCATCAGCAGGATGCGTTACCCGTCATGTAGCTGACCCCGCTATTCCTGACCTACGTCAGAGCCAAAAAAGCATTTATACATACGATTATACACAATCAGTCATGACAGAAACCGATAACGATACCGAAAAATTCATTGCTTATCGTGTTGCAATCAAACCATTTGATGATCCATACGTCCCGTCGAGCCTGTATAACTCATACAAGGAGATAACAACCGAGCAGGACAATGATTCTCCCAAACATGTACGCACAATCACCAAACGTCCGCCACAACCGGAACCGGAATTTGATTCCAAAACAGTTGCCGCTGCCATTACTGATGCTTTGATACATACACAACGCTTTGAAGTTATAGAACGCCCGGATATCAACTCCTTACTCCGTGAAATTGAGTTCAATGAATCCAAGTGGGTTGCCAAAGAAGATAATACGCAAAAGACTCTGTTGTCTCCTGTTGATATGCTGCTCTCAGCCGCCATATCAAATAAATCGGAATCATTCAGTAACAGCCACACTGTCTTTTTCAGGTTGTATAGTGTGAAAACCGGTGCTGTGCTCTATTCCGCACGAGGGACAGGCAACTCATTATTCGAGGCAATAGACGACGGCGTACACGCATTGTCAGCGCAAATGTATAATACACCATGGACATGTGAAGTCGTAGATATCCACGAAGACAAAGTAATTATCAATGCAGGTTCAGAGGATACCCTACAGCCAGGCGACAGATTTTCAGTATTCGCGGCTGATATTGATCTTAACGAATGCCAGACATCTGAAAAACAACTCACCCCACTCGCCCGTCTGGAAGTAACTAAAATAACCGGTGACGATTCGGCTGAAGCAAAGATTATATCGGGAAATCAGCCTGTCGTGTCTGGGGCCACTGTAGCAAGTGCGCTAAGCATATCAAAAAAACACAGACAACCTTCAGAAATTGATCGATGGAACTCAATTGCGGCAAAATACGATGCATCCCCGTTCGATGATGAACCGTCTGACGACTCATACGATGGATCAACAAACTGGATTGCCCGAATCGTCAACAACAACCGAAAATCCGTGGTAGTATTGACAACAGACAATGGATATTTGGGAAGTGGTTTTATAGCCGACTCAAACGGACGAGTGATAACCAATCATCACGTCATAGAAGGAGCACATACGATTAACGTAAAATTTTCCGACGGATCAACTTCACAGGCATCAGTAAAATATAGCGACCAGAACATGGATATAGCGATACTACAACTGGCCAGCAATCGTGCTGTACCGTGTCGGCTTGGCAACTCGGATCAGGTCAAAGTTGGCGACGCCGTGGTGGCAATCGGCAATCCACAAGGTTTGGAGGCAAGTGTATCTGACGGAATAATCAGCGCAATACGCGAAGAAGCAAAAAACGATGCAACCCTTTTCCAAACATCCGCTCCATTATCATCAGGCAGTAGTGGCGGCCCATTGTTTAATAAAAACGGTGAAGTAATCGGGATAACTACCGCAACAGTAAAAGATGCACAAAATCTTAATTTTGCGATTCCAATTAATTATGTCAAAAAAGCTTTAAAATAATACTGTAATACATAGAGTTGCAAATAGATGTAACTATTTAAAAATTCTTACATACAAATTCATTTCAATACTTTTTAGCATTTATATGTATTTTAATTAAAAGTTTAAATACATAATATACGGATATTAATAAATATTTTTAATTGACATCCAACAATCATACTTAGTATATTATAACAAAATTTATATTCGATTTACAATCCTGTCTATATCTCTCTGTATTACTGCCTTTATTCTTTTACACTACATATTAAAAGGGTACTATCAATGAATAAAGTACAAGTGGAACAATGTATAAAAGTTATTGAAGCATTCCCACCTCTTCCGTTTTGTTTATCTAAACTCCTGTCTGAAATAGAAAATGATGCTGCAAGCGCAAATGATATTGCACGTATCATCAGCATGGATCAGGCGTTGACTGCCAATGTACTGCGACTGGTCAATTCGGCTTATTACGGTTATTCGCAACGAATATCGGACATCACGGGTGCTGTAGTAGTTCTCGGAGTAAACTCTATAAAAAGCCTGACTCTTGGGCTTGCTGTTATGAACATTTTTCATAATGCCACAACAGACACAGGCAAAGTTTTCTACTGGGAACATGCAATAGGAACTGCTCTTGCGGGTCGAATGCTGATGGCAAAAATCAATCCTCGCCTTACCGAAGAGGTTTTCACCGCGGGATTATTGCATGACGTAGGTATAATCGTTTTTCTATTAACCCTCGAAAAAGAGTACATTGCATTATACGAACAAGCATGCAAGGATTCCTATGACTTGAGCAGTATAGAAAAGGAAAATATCGGTATTGATCACTCTCATCTTGGAGCTACTCTGGCTCGCAAATGGCATTTTCCTCCCGATCTGATCAATCTTATACGCTATCATCATGAACCGGAAACTCTAAAAACATATGAGCCAAAATCATTGCTGATGAAAGGATGCGTGTTATACATGGCAAACTGGATCAGTAAACTCCAGGTACTTGAGAGGGATATGTCAGAATGCAAAGCAAAAAAATTTTACCAGATCAAGTCGATATTACATATATCCGATGATGTCATAGATAATATTTATAATTCTCTCGATAGTCATATCAAAGAGCTCAAAACATTCTTTGGCCTTTAATTCATAATTTGAGCTATCTTTATGACGTCACACCCGGTACCGCCTTAGCTTTTAGCAAAGCAATGACAGTACCGGGATTTATTTTTTATTCTGAGGTAAGCTACCTTACATACAAACTCAGCAGAGCTAATCAAGATTGCTATAGTGTGTCCGGTGGAGAAGAAGGATCATACATGCTCATAAGAAAAATCGCTTTTGTCGGACAAGCAAGCATACATGCCCCATCGCCGATACAATTTTCAGGACGGACAACTTTTGCAATTCCTTCTTTAACTTCCAGTACATGAGGACCCAGCTTTTTACATAATGCTACACAGTGTGAGCAACCCATACAGCGAACCGAGTTTATTTCAGGTATATTACCTTTTACAAAAGTACGCCCAAAGGCTTTAGCAGTATTTAATTCATTTTGTTTAGTTTCCATTAGCTACTCCTTCATTTAACGATAAAAGACTTGTTTCACAACAGCAGTGTCATAAAAAACTCTGCTTACAGAGAAGACATCTGATCGTCAATGATGCGTAGATCAAATCTTATTTAAGAAACTTGGAAACAAACGGCGATGTATCGCCACGACGCAGGAAATGACCTGAAGGGCCTTCTCCAAGAAACTCGGAAAACCATGATTCGTGTTCTATCTCTTCGTTAAGTATTGCCAGAGCCAAATCATAGGTACGGTGATCTTTGCCAGCTGTCATATTGCATATTTCTGTATAGCCGCGGACAGCACATCGTTCAGCTTCTACAAGCACCTTTAAAACTGATTTAGCATCCGGGTTATTTGGTAAAGATGCTGGTGGACAGGCAGAAATATCATGAAATTCCTTCATACACCCCGGCAATTTACCGCCAAGCTCATATATACGAGGCATCAATGCCTCAAAATGATTGCGGTCTTCAATTCGAGCTGTTTCAGCAATTTCTTTAATTCCTTCTCCCTCCAAACCAATCAAGTTTGCCCTGAGAATAGTGTAATAATAATATGTAGTAAGTTCCGCGGAAGCATTTTTGATAAGCATTTCCAACAATTTTTCAAGATCGACTCCAGCCCGTTTCACCATTTCAATCGCTACTTTTGCCATTTTCCTATCCTCCTTTTCAGATTGTTAAATTTCACAATAACCCTTATTTAAGGGACAAGATAAATAAGCAATACTAGGATTTCCACAGTATATAGAATTTAATCGATTTATCTAATCATACACACAGGCAATATACTTTTCAACTTTTATTTTTACTGTCAACAGGATAGATTTATACAACCTATTTATGCCCTAACCTATAATAATTTTAATAAATATTTTTTCTCTAGCATTGAACTTATTTTCTCTACAGAATGAGCTAAAAAGATGTTTTATCTATATTATTTCCATATAGCTACACAGAGAATTAAGCTTACACATCTATACAAAAAAAATGGGCGTTCACTGACTAGCAAACGCCCGCGGGGCAGATATCGTGATACAACGACACCTATTTCTTCATGGGGCAATCTTTCATTGAACCGCAGTTCATTTTTTGTTTCTTTTGCTCACGGCACATTGTTTTCATTTTTTCTTTTTGTTCATCGTTCAGAATACTCTGAAATTTTGAGTATGATTGAATGAGTAATTTCGCCTTATGCTTTTTCTCATCATATTTCTTATCTATCAAGTCATTAACCAAATCGACATTCATCGGATCCTCTGACATAGCAGCATATAAATCGACTTTAATAATATCGACCGCCGCCTCAGATTCGATCACTTTCTTTTTTACAGATTTCTTTAGTTCTTTTATATCATGTGTCTGTTCTGGAGTTAAAGCGAGTTCATCTTCGTTCTGCAAAACAAAATGGAATTTTCCTATTAATTTATCATCGAGTCCCTTCTTGCAATACCCATCTTTATGTCCACCAGCCAGAGCCATAGTTGACAATGCGAAAATAATCGCGGCACATCCCACTATCATTCTACATGTATACTTTTTCATAATTTCCTCCTTGGATTTTAGTTTTGATTACCATTAAGTATGCTAGTCATCTATTTATAATGACGAAAAAACATTTCTTTATTTAAAAGTTGGTGCATATTCTACCCCCCACGGTTCAAAATCAATAAAATACAATTTACATGGCTGCCAGAGAATTCTGCAAATCAAGCTCAAGTTGTGTCAGAATATCTGAAATAGATTTAGAACAGGCAGACACCAAACCACTGGCAGACTGATTAGCAATTGACGATTCAATGCTATATGTTTTATCAAAAACAATTGATTGTTGGCGTCCATCCACAGCGACACAAGTACAATGTAATTCCAGAACAGCTTTCTCATCAGCCGGATCTCTAAAATCACCATAGAGTTTCGTTATTGTACCGTTGAGAATGTAATTCGGTTTAGGCATACGCCCAACAGCAACAACAGCCGAGAACACACCTGAATCCCTGAGCCAGATGCGTGTAATATCGGTAATCATGTTTTCCGGAGCCACGAGAAATTCGTTATAGAAATCGGATTGGTAGCCTGTTGATGAAGTACGGGTAACCAGCCCTTGCCCTGCAAAAGCCGATACAATAGAAAAATTTTGTACTTCAAGCACACCATACGATTTTTCAGCAGTTTTGCCAATACGTTGCACATCAAAGGCAAAAGTTTGCTTGTGATACGCCTGCTGTGATACACAGCCTATTAAAGCCATAAAACTACAGAGTATGATTGGTAATAAAAAACGGTTCATCGTAAAATCTCCGATTTTGGCGGCGCCTCACTGAAGATTGCCCCCGATGGATTCTGTTTGATTTGTCTAATCAACGATTTTAGCTCGTCAACTGTTTCTTGAGTACTGAGCAACACACTGTTAAGCGCTGGATCATTATTCTGCACCATATTTTCAATACGCCAGAGCGTTGTATCAAGTTGACTGAGTACATGTGCAATACTGGCAGGAGAACTCTGGGTATCGAAATCGCCAAGTACTTTTTTGAATTGTGTAATGGCATCTCGTGCTTCAACAAGCAGTTCTTGCGCCTGAGCGCTGAGTTTATCTACCTCTGCATCCTTCAAAGCTTTATCTAACGACTCTACGAGTGAATCTATACCCACAAAAAATTCTTCTATATTAAAATCTTTAGTTTGCTCCTGTAACTTCTCCAAAGAGACTTGAATTTCCTGCACAACAGCGCCGGTAGAACTGAGCATCTCATCTAGTGAGTTGAGCACACTTTCAAGGTGTTTTGATAGTTTGGCCATTTCAACCTTGCTGAGGTCTTCCAGAATTTCTTCAATAGATTTGCCATATTTATTCAACCAGCTGGGCGCTGAAGGGATATAAAAATTGGCAGGTGACCAGCTTATCTCCAAAGGCGGATTTTTTGCCGGATCAAGGAATTCAGCATTCAAATATGCTATTCCTGTCAAAGGTTTAACAACCATATAAATTCGTAATCCGTCATCAACAAGTCGCGCTATTTTGCTTTTAAATTCCTCATAAGGCATTCTCATGGATTTATCGTATTGTACGGAGCCGATAACCATCACATACCTGCCCATTTTTGATTCTCCATCCACATCATAAATGCGGTTTACAAAAGTGATTTTTTCCACTTTGCCAACAGGCACTCCCCTGTCTTCGATAACCGATCCTACAGTCAAGCCATGTACAGGGGTATCAAAATAGGTTTCAAAATAAATCACTTCGTTCTGGAGTGCTCCAATAGCAAAAAACAGGACAATCCCGACCAACAATGAGATTCCAATAACAACGAACAATCCTATTTTTATATAATTCGGTTCTCTGCTCATTACACACCAATCATCTATTTTTGTGTCGTTTGTGACCGACGGTTAAAAAAGTTCCGTACATCTTCATTCTCATGGGAATCGCGCAACTGTTTAGGAGTTCCTTCAGCAATAATATTTTTTGATTTTTTATCGAGCATTATTGCACGGTCGCCCACAGCAAAAATACTTTCCAGTTCATGAGTTACAATAACAAAGGTAATTCCAAGGCTTTTTGACAACTGCAAGATCAACTCGTCAATTTCCGAACCGGTAACCGGATCAAGCCCGGCTGTGGGTTCATCAAGAAATATAATGAGCGGGTCAAGAGCCAGTGCACGAGCAATAGCAGCCCGTTTTTTCATTCCACCACTTATTTCCGAAGGCATAAAATGTATATAATCCTGCAACCCCACCAATTTCAATTTGGTATACGCGATAATATCCATTGCTTCAGGGGGCAAATCGGTAAATTCTTCTATAGGGAGCCGTACATTTTCTAAAAGGGTCATCGCTCCGAACAAAGCGCCGCTTTGATACATCACTCCGATTTTGCGCAATACAGTAAACCGTTCATCTCTATCAGCCTGTACGAAATCCGTACCGTCAATATATATTCTGCCGGCAAACGGTGGTTGTAACCCGATCAAATGTTTGAGCAAAGTGCTTTTTCCACATCCTGATCCACCAAGTATAACAAAAACTTCACCCTGCTTCACATTAAAAGAAATATTATCCAAAATGACGTTTCCATCATAGCCACCGACTAGATTTTCAACTCGAATGATCTCTTTTTTTTGTTCCACTATCAAAGCCCCATATAATAAAATAGTATCGCAAAAATGCCATCTGCAAGGACGACTGCAATGATGGAACTGACAACCGCCCGCGTAGCGGCTTCGCCAACAGCAGTTGCCCCGCTGGTTGTTTGCAATCCACGCAGGCACCCTATACCGGCAACAAGACAACCGAATATAAACGTTTTTACAAGCCCGCCTGTAAGATCAGTCAAGGTTACCGCGTTTCGCACCTGATTTACAAAAGTCAGGGTACTAAATCCAAGAGACAGCATAACCAGCCATGCCCCAACAATCCCTAAAATAATGTTAAATACAGCCAGAATTGGTGTAACAAACATAGCCGCCAGTACTCGCGGCACAACAAGGAACGAGATGGGATCAATCCCCATGGTTTTCATTGCATCCAGTTCTTCATTGATTTTCATTGTACCTATCTCAGCGGCAAATGCCGACCCGCTGCGGCTTGCCAGTACCAACGCGGTAATCAAGGCACCTAATTCACGGAACAGGGTTACCGCAACAAGATCGGCGACAAACACCTGCGCGCCAAACCGCATCATGGGGATAGCTGACTGAAACGCCAGTATGAGCCCTATCAAAAAACCAAGCAAACAGGTAATCCCGACCGCATTCGCTCCTGCCCGTTCGGCAATAAAAAAAACTGTTTTCCATCTTATGGTTAATGGCTTACGCAGAAGACGCAACAATATAACACAAAATTTACCGAGAAAGGCCATTTGCTCCGACCAATCGCGAAAGCAAAAGTATCCGCAGCGTCCGATATCCTCAATAGCCTGTTTGCAGCATTCTTTTTTTTCTGCCGGTTCATGCAACCGGACATCGCCCACCATTTCGAGCAGTTTGGTATAGTCCTTGCGCAAACCTTTAATTTCGTAAGCAGCGTTGTGTTGTTCCTGATGCCTTTTCAGATCCAAAAGCAGGGCAATACCCGCACCATCACAAGCAGAAATATTTTGCGCATCAACAAGAACTCTGGAAGGATGAAGCGAATTCAGCTTGGAAACAAGATTTTTCCACACATCATCAAGCGAATCGATACATAACGATCCATTGAACGATATATGTAATTGTTCAGGAGTTTCTACCGGATATGCCACTTCAAGCATTATTGCCGCCTGGCGTTGATAAATTCATGTCAATTAGTTGCGCCTATTATTATACGGGAAACCAGCTATTGCAAGATTTTTATCATATATAGCAGCATTAACAAAAGTCTTTTTAGATTTGCAAAATTTATTGGCAGGAACAATAAAAAAGCCGTCCCTGTGAATGGAACGGCTTTTTTGTCAATGTAATCTGATAATAAAAATTTATTTTAAGACATGCTTATCGACCAGCGCAAGCAATCCTTCTATTTCAGGTTTACTGATTTGTCCATCAGCACCTACAGACCGACATTTAGCTGCTAACTCATCGGTAATAAGCGATGAGAATATAACGCAGGGTACCTTTTTCAGTTTAGGATCATTTTTAACGTTCTGAACAAGATGTAATCCGTCCATCTGCGGCATTTCGATATCACTGATAAGCAAACCTATATGGTCTTCTATGTTTTCACCGGAAGGTAACGAACGTAACTCCTGCAATTTATCCCAGGCAGCCTGTCCATTTGAGAACCAAACGGTTTTGTATCCTGAAGTATCTAGGTAATCGAGTATCATTGCGCGTATAAACGACGAATCTTCAGCCAGAAAAATGGTCCTTGTAGCACGATCGAATTCAATTTGTTCAGCTGAATAATGTGTATCAGCAGTATGCTGCATACCGCATTCAGGATTGATATCCGAAGTAATTTTTTCAAAATCAAGCAAAAGGATAATCTGTTCGCCGAGTTTGGCAACCGCCACAATAATATTGTCTTCCGAAGAAAATATTGAAGTCGGCGCTTCTATCTGTTTCCATGACAAACGATGAATACGCGTGACCGCATCAACAGCAAAACCTACAATAACTTTATTAAATTCACACACAATTACACGTGCATTCTGTTTATCATCACATTCCTTTTTATCAAGGTGCTTCGCAAGATCTATAACAGATATGACATTACCGCGCAAATTAATCATACCAAGCAAAGATGGATGCGCTTGAGGAACAGCGATTATATCTTCAGGATATTGTATGATTGTTTGAACTTTGGCAACATTAATACCATAGGCACATCCGTCTATAATAAACTCAACAATTTCGACTTCATTCGTACCGGCTTCCAGCAGGATATTTCCGCGTTTTAATTCTTCCTTGTTATCCATCTTAATCTCTCCGCATTGTTAGGTTACGGTTTGTGTCTGTCCAAATTATCTGTCGGCAGATTAAGACAAAAAAATTACTTTTCATTAAAAATTTTTTCACAAAACCACGTTGTCTGTATTATTTATTCACCCATCAATACATCACAGATATCTTTCGTATTCAATTAATCAGTAACAGCCACATACATAAATGCATTAAAACAAGAAGCTATATTGATAACTTTCTTGGCAATAAAAAAGTTACTAAAGCAATATTTAATAGATGACATTTTGCGAAAAATATTGTAATATTTTGATTATATTAGTTGTTTTAATATGCTGTATAATTCTCTCCTCATATCGCTATCAAAGTCAACCGTAAACAAGGAGGTGTTGAACATGAAAAAAATATTTTTTATCGGATGCATTTTGCTTTTTGTATGTTTTTCACAACTCATCAATGCCGCAGATCAACAACGAGACCAGACACAACTGAGACAAAGAATACAATCTACTATTATTACGCAGGTTAACGAGGCCGCACAAAAATTGCTTCTTATAGCGCCGACAATCGTGCCTGAAAAACTTGAGGTACCGAGTTCACTGTTGTTGACAAGATTTGGTATATGCCCGCAACCCATCATTCAACCACAACATATTGAGATGAAAGGATTATTAAAACCGGTCATAACCAACGATAAAAAAATTGGAGCTGAATTATTTGATAACGAGGGTGCTCTTATTGCGCGCCTTACCAGCCGATTTATCGATTTCACCGAGTACAACCGCCTGCTGGTTCACGTTATCGGTTGCAAAACTTATTATGTATCCCCAACCCTCACTTCTCCAGATGTGGACACAACAGCTGTGCCTACAATAGAGGTGAGAAAAATTTACATCATAGCTCCATGGATTGAGAAAAAAGGTACTGTGGTTGGCTTGATCGCAATGCAACAGGGAACAAGCACAAGCAAAACTACATCCAATCAAACATATATTGCAGGAAGCGAGACGACATCCAGTCAAACATATATGCAAGGATTGGCCGATGATAACGGTACATGGATTGCAACCCTATTCAGCAGCACCGTACCGCTCTATAAATATACCGGAAAAATGGTGCAAGTTGGGGGTTATCAGCGAGGATACCCTACGCTAGCTGATAACGACAGTACCGGGACAACAATTATACAGACTATAGATGTACGAAAAATTACTATTTTACCTGTCTTAGTAACAAAGAAGGGGCTTATCAAGGCATCAAAGCAACTGATGTATCAAAACACTTCCAATTTTTCATCGTTAATACCTACCATCTACAGTGCCACTTTGCTTGACAATGACGGAACAGTCATCGCACATCTCAGGAGCAGAAATATTAATTTCACAAAATATGACGGACTCTATGTCGAAGTTGAAGGATATCAGTATCCGGGTACCATTCCTGTAATTACCGATACCGAGGTAGACAATGATTCCGCTTTATCGTTACTGCCAGTAATCAATGTCACCAAGATAACTATTCTTTATACACCGCCACCAATTGAAACATGGCGTGGAATTATCAAACCGCGTGTAGACGATTCAACCATCGCTCCAAACGCGCCCTTTATTCTTGTTACGCCCGGCGGTACGTTTGTGGGGTACCTGACCGCAGAAACAAACGAGATGATGGCCAAATTACAAGAATTTTCAACGCACTATCTCGTTGCGCTTACCGGACCGGTATATACCCTTTCTGATAGCACGAGTAACGTGGAAATAAAAATGATGTCTGTCGAAAAAATCGTAGTTTTACAAGATTTACGTCACATCATAAAGATGACCGATGAACCACTGGTATTCCAGGTCGGCCAGACAGTTGCCTTCAACAAAATCGCCGATATTATCAAACCAGTTGTTCTTCCCTTGGATAACGATTCATCCGATTCCGGTTTATGTTGCCGTTTTCTGTATCAAAAGGCATGGGATTTCGACACGTGTGTCTACTACCTCCCTCTTGATAATGAGGGTATGGAATTAGATAATGATCCACCCCGTATACCTATTACTTATGTACAGTACGATTACACGCATGATTCACGCCTCAAATGCATGGACGAACCGACATTCGAGTTCAAAAAACCGGGCATTTATCGAATCACTATTACCTGCGAAGTAATCAATGAAAACGGTTTCACCATCAGGGAAGAATCTGCTTCGCGGATTATACAGGTATTTCCAGAGCTGACCATCACCAATGAGAATCAGGCAACGTGGCAAGAAATACTCGATCTATCGGCAGAAATCCAAAAAGAAGAAACAGTATCAGAACTTATGAAAGAGGCTCACGACACTGCCATGGCAATCATAAGAAATCTGAAATAATGTGCATTCATTGCTAATAGCTTAAGAAAAGGCTCATTTCCATAGGGGGATGAGCCTTTTCTTATGAAAAAGATAAATATCAAACACACAAAATCAAGCAATAATAGTTAACAAGGAGGGAAACTATGAAGCATTACGGTTCCATTTTTATGACCATCATCTTGTCCTTATTCACAATACATACTGCTTATGCCCAAATGGGAACAGAATTTCAAATTAACACAACAACCGAGTACAATCAGATGAATGCACAGATAGCATCTGACGGTACAAACTATCTGATTGTATGGGAATCATATAAACAAGACGGTGACAGCACCGGTATTTTTGCCCGTCTGTACAACAACATGGGTGACGCATTAACACCTGAACTGCAGATAAATACATACACTACTTATGCACAAAATGATATTCAGGTTGCTTCAAACGCCTCTAACTACTTGATTATCTGGAGGAGTCAGCTTGAAGGGGGAATACATTCAGGACTCTATGGACGATTTGTTGACAATGATGGCACTGTTATGGGAACAGCGTTCCAGGTCAGCACAGCAGAATACTCATACTTTTCCTCACTTACCTCAAACGGCGTCGACTACGCTATCAGTTATGCTTATGATGTGTCAGGCTCCTATCAGGTGGCATTTAAAACAATTTCTTCCTCTAGTTCCATATCAACAGAACATCTTGTTATGTCTTTAGATGAAGAATGTACAGGAGTATCCATTGCGTTTGATGGAACCAACTACATGATAACTGCTCCAAGAGCAACCAGAATATCAACTTCTCTTCCAATAGACAGGGAAGAAGTGTACTACCGGATTATGAGAGAAACAGGTTCGGCAGTAATATCAAAACGAATTGTATCTACATTGAATCAGGTAGATTATTATGATGGTTATCTTGAATTGGACAGCCACGATCTGGCATTTGACGGCGAGAATTATATGGTAGCATGGCTTGAGAATGATATAAGTTCCGCACCTGACGAGTATTTGTATGATATTTATTACCGTTATATTACTCCATCAGGAACTCGAATCGGATCTGAAAAGCTACTTAATGAAATTACAGTAAGCTTTCAGGATATGCCCTCGCTATGCCCCATTCCAGGACAAGGTGTTATGGCAGTCTGGCAATCTGTCATAAATACTTCTACAGAAGTTGTCGCTCGTCCGATTGGACAAGACGGTATCGGTTTTGATGAATTTCAAGTCAACACCTTCGCAACCGGCGGGCAAAGTTATCCCCAGATTGCTTCGCAAGGGGGCGAAACCGTATGCATCGTATGGTCAAGTTATTATCAAGATGGGAATGGATCTGGCGTTTTCGGAACTATCTTCGGCAAAGAAGATGACGATAACGATGATCTCCCATTACTTTATGAACTGATGCACGGTATCGATCCTGAAAACCCGGATACCGACGACGATACCCTGACTGATGGCGAGGAGGTAAATATATACGGAACCGATCCGCTAAGTAATGATACAGATAACGACCTATTGCGTGACGCACTGGAGATTGATCTATACGGTACCAATCCCAATATGGCTGACAGCGATAACGACGACCTGACCGACTGGGAAGAAATAGTGCTCACCCGATCTGATCCGCTCGATGAAGATTCCGATAACGACGGGTTACTCGACGGAGAAGAAATGCTCGATTACTTTACTGACCCCAACAATCCGGATTCAGACAGCGACGGTGTTTCTGATTATGACGAAATCATAGCCGGTACCAACCCCAATGACGGTTTGGATTTTCTTGCTATTACCCGTTTTGAGGAATTGTCGGCTTATCTGGGAGTAGACGTCATTTTTATCGGCTGGAACAGTGCTCCAAGAAAAGTCTACCGTGTATATGTACAAACCGATATGATCGGTCCTGATTTCGTATTGCTCGAAGACAATCTGGAATCCAAAGGATACCAGACATTTTATATGGATCAAGGCGGCGGACCTAACAGTATTCCACATCCATCGCTTGAAACCGGAGTGCGTATGTACAGGGTAACCGTCAAGGAGTAATGGTTTCGTTTATTTTGTTGATAGCCAGCATATACGTATTTGTGGTATAATAGTAAGAAATATAACACTGCACATAAAAACCAAAATGCTGGCAAAAACAACATGACAACCAAACTATTTAAAACATCTCCAACGTTCTGCCTGCACATAGCTTGCATGCTGACCGCGTGCCTGTTACTTATGACAGGTTTACAGCCTGTATGTGCGGATGATACACCGTTTTATAGGGTATCTTCCGATACGGCATCGGTGCATGAACAAGCCGCTTTCAGCACGGATAGAATGATTTATCATATTCAGGATGCTCATTGCCATCCCCAGGCACAGTTCACAATAGCCGACATTCTTGCGCAACTGCTTGAGCAATTTCCTGATGCAATTGTCTCAATAGAAGGTGCTACAGGCGCAATCAAACCGGATAACTTAAAACAGTTTCCTGATAAAACCGCCTTAAATAAAGTTTCAGAATATTTTATTAATTCCGGTTATATTTCAGGTGCAGAATACTACTATCTTACTACTCCTGAGCAAATCGTATTTATGGGAGTGGAAGACCCTGGATTATACAGGCAAAACTATAAGCATATTTTATCAGCGCTTGACAACCATAAGGAATCTGCCAATGCGCTCAATGACATCAATACACAATTAACCGAAAAATTTTCACGAACACTCAGCAATGACCAGACAGTATTTTTCTCGACATGGTATGAGTACCATGTTGGTACAAGTTCACTGGAATCATACGCAACTTATCTGGCATCATTGATTGATAGTAGTGATATGCAAACAAACTATACCGAGCTATACCGATTTCTCGATCTATGCTCACAGGAAAACCAGATCGATTTCAGAATTGTTGAACAGCAACGGATAAATTTTCTCGACTGGATAACAAAACACACAACAGCCGATGTAGTTACCGATCTTTTTAAAACAGATATTCAATACAAGCTCCACAATATTTCGACCGAACATTATTTCCAATTCATAGGAACATATCTCGAACGTTTTAAGACAGATATCCCCGCAGAAGACTATGCTCAACTGCAAACGTACATATCACTACTCAATCAATCGTTGAAGATTGATAAAAAACGTCTGCATAAAGAAGTATCTGCCGCAACCAATCAATGCATGCACATACTGTTAAGTGACAGTTCTGCTGCTTCACTATTCGAGCTATACTGCTATGTTCAGTATTATACTGACCTTACATCGCTTACGATCGACACCGCCGCATTGCAACTCATAGACGAACAGCATTCGGCAGATTGGTTATGTGCTCAACTGGAATCAAACGGCATTATGATAGAAGATAAACAAATGATTCGCGATTCTGTAGAACAAGCCATGTCGTTTTACGCATGTGCTCATAAACGCGATTCGGCTATGGTTGACAACCTGCTTGATGCCATGTCACAGAAAAAAACATCGGTGGGTATTATTATCACCGGAGGTTTTCATCGTGACGGTATTTGCAAGCAACTTAGCCAAAAACAAATTTCATACTGTTCACTTACTCCGTCACTGAAAAACAGTTCTGTAGAGACAAATTATTTTTCATTGATAAGCAACCACAGAACACCGCTTGAAAAATGGTTGCAGGGATCGACCCTCGCAATAGCATCATGGCTGGCAGATACACCTCTGGTAAACGAAGATTTGAAACAAACGCGAACTGTATTGTTTTCGTCTATGTTGGTCAGCACGCATATCAGGTCAATCTCACAACAGGACAAAGACCTGCTTGAATACAATATGGAAGCGTTTATCGACCGTATCAACAATACACTGTTCGACTGGCAAGTTGCTCATGCTCCTATGATTGAGATAAAATCAATCGAATATCTGGACACAGCACTGACAGTATCATTGTCTGTACAGGGCAAAGAACTTGTTTTCCTGTTCACTCCGTCTACAGAACAAACTGCAGCGGGTGTCAGCCAACAAGACGTGCTTGAGCAAAGCTCGCTCGGTAGCGACATAGTACAGGTGGTGACTACCTCAGTATACGACCGGCTTCTGGAATTAGCCAAAGCAAATAATGCCGCACAGGTAGAATTTTCACAAAAAACAGCACAAAAAATATTTTCCGTTCTCGGTCTCAGTAGTCAATTTGAATCAAACAGCATAACAATTGCTGACCTGCTACAAGCGTATCAATCGTACAATTTCCACAATAAGAATATTTTATCCCTGAGTGATTTTTATGTGACATTGCAATACGTAGCCCATACACAACCGGAAACCATACCGAATGGGCAAACCGACTCTATACACACTGCCGATTTGTTTTCCGTTGCCTATGACATACTGCGCAGGGCATCCGAAGGCGATACTGTCATTCATGTAAACACACTGCCTGCCCCATGGCAAAACATTTTGCTTAATCAGGGGTTAGAGCGACTTGTTATCAATCCTAACTTACCTTTTGAAGCCGTTGCAACCACACTTTCGTTTATTATATATACCGATATCAGCGAACCTCAGCTAATCGATATTGGTAAAAGGAATAACCTGAAATATCAGACAAGGACTTCGCGTCTCACCGACGGGTCATTGCTCTTGCAAATAAGTGAGATAAATGATTTACCGTTATCCGACGAATTATTCTGGTCAAGAACCGCTGTTGAAACCACAGACGATCAACTACCCCTGCCATTCCAGACAGGAGTAATCAATCTTGAAATAGATGGCGGATTCGCGCGGTCATCTGTCCTGACCCGTCCCCCACGTACCGATACTCTTCAACCTACCGATCTGGTCACCAGTGTCAATGGTATGCTACGAGGAGCAGAGGGGGCGCAACAGCTTATGTCGCTGATTGATGACATCAACACAGCGGGCCTCAGAAAAGGTATTGTGATACGCGGGTTCGTGTATCGTGATATTGAAGGCGAACCACAATTTTTTGATTCGGCCGACAAACTTTTAGATCATTATCAAACAACGCACAGCTCTACCTATATATCCCCTGCTCAAACCAACTGGGCAACACAAGCAGGGAATATGTCTGAAATGGATCTCTTTTTTATCAATAAAAATAACCAGATCCGTCTTACTGATGAATCAATAGGCTATGAGATTTACAAAACCATCGAGCAGTACATGCCATTAGAGGGCAAACAGGTGCTCGAAGTAGGTTCGCAGACAGGGCACAATGTATTTTACAGCTATTTGAAAGGCGCAAAGCTATCGGTTGGAGTAGATTTTAATCCATATTCAGTCCAAATAGCCCGCGAGACAGCGGCATATATTAACGAAAAAGAATATATAGAAAACACCTCTTCACCTCTAACATTATCACACATTGTGCAGCAAAAAGATACTGCTCAGCCTGCCGGAACATTTTTCAGGCTTCTCGATTTAAAATCTCATGAAGAAAAAAAAGGTACTGTCATAGCACAAACACCGCCGGACAACATAGAATTTGCCATAGCAGATGCCCGTAACCTGCAATACGCTGACGACAGCTTTGATATTGTTAATTCGATTAATCTTATGAAATACATTGACCGTGCATCAGTAGTTCTTAAAGAAATGCTCCGTGTTACAAGAACAGGCGGTCTTATCCAATTCAATTATGATTATAACAGGGCAAAGAATCATGCAATCATAGCCGAAGCGGTAACCATGCTTTCAAAAGAAACCGGAGTACAGGTTGAATACGAGGTTATGAAAGAATCGTGCGGTTTAAGACTTGGAGCGGATGCAATGCTAATCAAAGTTATTGCAAAAACACCTGTCACACCGGTTGAACAGCAGAAAAAAGCCATCTATAAATATTTAACCTCAACATGGTTCCTTAAAAATGAGTTTGATGAATCACCCTACATTGATGCAATTCATTCGCCTCTGGACATGTTTCCAGAAGAGCTCAATATTGTTGCCAGTATAGATGCTAATTCGCTCGATAAAATATCCGGCTTACACAAACCATACAAATTCAACCTGCTACTTGCAAAAAATGTCATCGAACAACAATACGGAACTACTGTTTTTGATGGCATTTCAACAATAGAAATAAGGGAAGGTCTGGATAGATTCGTACAACTAAACGGCGATATTTTACAAATACACCCATCGATTTTAAATAATCCATATTTTATTATGGCACAAATCCAACTGGCATTATTGAATAATAAAATCCAGTCTCTACCGCAACAAACATATCCGTTTGAAACGATAACACCGGAATTACAAGAAATATATAGCGCCGCCACTTCGTTATATATGACGGTTGCCAGCATACGAGGGTCGTTATCGCACAAACAATATCAAACATTGATTGAACAACTCACCCAAGCCGACTTAGTAGATACCAATCTAAAACAGGAAGCTATAGTATTTGGGAATCTGTTGAAAGACAGCAAAATAGAATTCACACCTGAACAGCAGATGCAACTCATTGCAGGTTATATACATCAGATGTCACAATTTAAACATCTGCTACCCGCATTGCAGGCAAACGGTGTGGATATCGAAAGAGGAACTGTTCCTCCAAGTTTCATGGCAGAGCTGACTGTAGCCTCTGAACACGCCATGAACGCACTCCAAAGTATTCCGGGAGTCTATTCTGAACTAGGCTCTATTTCGTTTACACTGCTGAACGCATTAAAAAAGGCACAAATCAATGGATCAGCTTTAAGTGCGCTACTGGATTTGCTCCCGTGGCGTACCAGAATAGAAACAGCGCGCCGGCCTATTTCGGCAAATGTCATAACGTTATTATCGGATGAAGGTATTGCGAAAATATACCAGCGCTATCCGGTTACAGGATTTTTCCTGTTGACTGATATGTGTAAGGCGGCTTTAGAAAACCCGTTGTATCCTGCAAAATACCCATTTTTACTTTCATTGAGTTCCCCTGAATTGCAAGAACTCATGAATCATCTGGAATCACAGTATGCCCAAAAACCCGATCAGCTCGATACCCTGCTGAATATAGCACAGGCAGCAAGTAAAAATACTGGGATAAAACAACTCAAAAAGGCCCTGCTGTCTAAAAGACCGCTTGAAGCTGTTCAGGCAATAGATACAACGCAAGCTTTGTCAGAGGAAATACAATCGCAACATGCATCATGGATACAATTTTTGCAGTATTACGAGAAAATCATGCAAAATCAAAAGGTTATACCTGATGACCTGCAAGGAATTTTTTCTATAGATACTATCGATATGATTCATAAGAATTATGCAGAAACCGGTTTTTATATGCTCACCGAACTGGCAAAATCGCTCATCGCCAACCAGGACGACCCTGCAACGATAACCTTTTTGAAAGATTTGTCTACCCAGGATATACTTGACATAGCAGATAGATTGCAAGTTTTTATCACCACACCGTCTGCAGCAGTCCAGCGACAGGGATTGCATGGAGTGGTATACGCTCCAGCAGAAGCATGGATAGGCCCGCGGATGGACAAAATGTTACGGGAAATAAATGACGGAGCTGAATACAATACTATCACGTTGACCACGCATTTAGGAATTGCCACAGTAGAAGCTGTTGAAGAACTCTATCGTGAATTCAGATGGGAAGTCATGCGACTTGAAATCAAACCTGACGATATTGTAGTTCTCAAATTATACGACAGGGAAATCACGGAAGACGAGCAACAAGTAGATTCTCTAATCGTCATAGCTGACCGCTTGCATGCCATCGATTCGTTGTATGAACTGATGAATATACGGCGCTCAGACGGCAGTAAGCTGGGTGACTATTTATTTTGCTTCAAAACACATTTTCTTCCTGCCGAGAATGAAATGGGCGACGTACCCGGACTTACCGACTGGCATATCTCATTCAGGGACGATTTTACAAAAAATCGCGGGTTAGGATCAGAATTTCTACACAATCATTATGCCTTACTTCGTACGATGGGACTCCATGGCATTGTGGACAGAACAACCGCACATGGTATCCCGATGTTAACCATAACAAACGATGAAATGGCCTCGGTGTTTGTTGACGAGCTACTTGACGATGCGCCAGTGGGCAGCGAATTTTTAATCATGGATTACGCGCATTTGCTCTATCGTCTTGGTATTTTCAATGATGAAGACCTCGAGTTTGCTTATGAAACTTTAGAGGATGATGATGCAGAACGCCTGAAAAAACGCATTGCCGACGGCCTTTTCAATGCACGCCAAGATAGAGAATCGTTTCTTAATCTTATCGTACGCCATGCGCACTCAAGTATCGACCAACTCACCCGCCTGAACCATATCATCAATATTTATGCAATAATGGTAAAAGACGCAAGTGTGACAGAACAAATTCCTGAGATTCTTGAGACATATAAACCAATCGCACAATATATTGATATGAAAAAGACATCCGATTCATTTTTGACCGATATTGAGTCACTACAACTCGAACGTTCGTTGTTCGACAATATGGATACATTAGAACAAAAGCTCATAGAGTATATGCAATCAGATCCAAAAATACTTAATCGCTATAGCATCATGTTTGAATCGCAACCGGACGCCCGGCAGATTTTCATAGAATTCAATGAATATTTTGAAGAGGCCTTTACGTATACCCGCATGAAAGGGACCCTGCAGCGTAACATTCCTGCACCACTCATAAAATATTCGGCACAAGCAATACTGTACAGAGCACAGCAATTAGACTCGACTTTTAACGCCGATTTTATCAAAGATACATTGCTCACAGAAAACCCTTACCGTCAAGTCAGCCGGGAACTGGTTACTATTGAACAGATACGCCAGCTGCGTTGGGCACTGTATACCATGGCACGCCGTATAGTAGGAAGTGAACCATCGGAGAGAGTAGGAGAATCATTTTCTATCATTCGTGATAAAATGAAGCGTGTTGGACTCCCTGTTGATAAAATGTTGCGAAATAAAAAAGATTATCCGACCATCATGCTCGCGCATCCCGCCGCGACATATCGGTTGTTTTCACATCTGGTAAGATTCGGATTTGCGCAACCGGAAATGATAGAAGACTCTGTCAACGCGATCTCAAAAATGAATACCGAAGATTTTGTCGAACTACTGACAATGCTGGATGATAAACAAACCGCCAAAACAGTATTGAGTTCGCTCGATACATTCGTAAACATGATACGATTCGATATCATGTATCAGCTTGAAAATATGCCAACAGAATACGACACCATGGGCAGAATAAACCTGCTAACCAATAAGACACAGATAACAGTACATCCGAACAACCCGAAATTTTTCACGATTTCAGGCGTAAACTATGATGACATTCAGCTCAAAGGAGCTAATTTAAACGACATTGCACGGTACATACGTTCACAATTTGCGCGCCATAACATCAAATCGTCTATTGTAACAGGAACGCGCCCGGGTATGGATACAGAAGAAATTTTTATCCGCTCAGGGAATATATTTATATCAACAACTCCCGGATTACCGCAGTTTATCACTCATATAGAAAATGAAAAGGATATCACCTTAAAAAAACCTGCGGCCAATCCCGAATTAAAAGATGAATTGCTTTATATCGAACAGCCTTCCACAACAGAGACAAAGATTTATAAAGGCAGCATGGAATTACGTACTACAGATGATCTGACATATCTGGACTGTACAATTTCAATTGACAGCATGCAGGAAAATTCATACCTGAACACAACGGACTTCTCTTTACGTATACCGGTAGAACAAATATCCGACGTTATTGATCTTCTCTCTAAAGCACCTATTCCGGATATCATAAAAATCTGTGAAAATATGCCCGATATTTCGCTTAGTATTCCTACTGAAACAGCCCCAAAACGCACCTATGAATATGAATTGAGCGTGATATCCGACCTGTACCATGATATCCTCATGAATATCGATCCGATATGGACAATGCAGCAGCGTCGTAACAAAGTAGTGGAGAATTTACAGAAATTAAGCATTGCTCAACTGTCAAACACCATTGAAATGATACCAGTTAAGGAGTCATCCAAACAGATGCGTACGGCATTCATTGATTTAGTGCACAAAGAAATCCTCAAGAAGCGTCCGGAGACTCCACCTGAGGAAATAGACAAGTCGGTAATAAATAACCCTTATTTATCAATTATATCTGCGCAAGGAGTTCCGGTTGGATGGTTTGACCATCACGGGGGTATTCAGACATTGCAGTCATCTTTACCAGCGTTACTCAAAGACAAAATACTTCAGGTATTAGACCGTAAAGAACCGATATCACCTCTGGAAAAGCATCAATCAGCTACTACGTTAACGCCATTTTATGCAATGTGGTTAAACGAAAAAGAAGTATGGGAATATAATTTCTTCGGAAGGATTAATGAATCAGCACCTGTTACAGGCCCATATCGTCATCAACTTGATGATGCACTACGATCAATCGGCATTCCCAAATCGTATATTAGATCCAATAATATAATTTTTAAAGTTGTCGATGGCGCTTCATATTTTGCAGCATTACAGGTACTGCCAGACAATTCACGTATAGCCCTTTTGGATATAGATGTGTTTGCGCATCCATTGTTACTGAGGATAGCATTGCGTCATGTATTGACAGATCGGCCTGCACCTACTGCCTTAGATACGTTTACCTTGGAACTCCAACGCCTTTTGTTAGATATTGTGTATCTGGAACAACTACATCCTACTGAATATAATGAACTGATGAATGTGCTCAGAAGTCCATCCGTACAACTAGGTTACCTTGCTGAATTCTATGAACAGGCAATAAACCAATCTGCCGAAAAACGCTTTTCTACAGCTTCTCTATTTATCAAAAACGCTCCTATCTATCGTCGGTTACAGTTAATGACAGCACAATTTCTACGATCAGACATCACAGCACATATAATAGAAACAGCAAATGCAGATGCGGCACAGATATTATTAGATAACGGACTCGAGCTCGATACTATCGCAGCAATAGTCACTCAACCAGGTGCAGAGCGTCTGATGCCAATATTTGAGCTACTGTCATACCTTCGTGAGCAGGCATATGACTTGACCATTACCCCGGTAACAATAGCCAATGCTTTTAAAAACAAAAAGACTGAAGGTTTAGAAGAGTTGGCAGAACTGTATTATCAAAGTTTTGAGAAGGAAGATCTACTAACCTACTCTGAGTTAAAGTATACGCCTATATGGGCCAATATCTTTTCGTTTTATGGACTGAATGCAATACCGGTATTGCTCGATAAAACTAAAGCCGATCCGAATAGAGTAAGCAGATTACAAATGTTGCTGCGCTTTTTTAGTGATAGTTATGGACCCATGTATTCATTCGACTTTAAAGTAGCCAGGAAACCATGGTTGATGCATGTACAATTACAGCATAAAGATACCAACATTCTTCAAACATATGATATCGAAGGAAACATCAGTGATCTCTCTCATATAGCGACACTACCCTACGAAGAAGGCTTGCGACAACTGGTGATCGACCAGGCAAACCTCAGTGAACTCTACTTCGGTAAAGATTTAGACAAACTTATCGAACTTTTTGAATTGATGCTTGATACTGATGACGCATTAGAGTATGGAACTTTACTGGAGAAGTGTGTCGAACTCAACGAGGCCATATCAGAACGCTACCATACTTATCCCCGAATAGATACATCATCAATTGCAGTCAACAGACAAAATGATGCTGATGCAATTATCCATCAATTTGCAAGTGATCTTCTGGGATCACCGCTTGCCGCGGTCAGCATGGCGGTACAGATGGCAGATAGCGATTTCAAACTGGTGACTATGCACGAATTTGGAATTTCGTATATCAGACAAGGCCTTGATATTGCCCGTAACATGCGTAACAATATGCTTCGCTTCCGTATGCTCCACGAATATTCCATATCCACACCAACTGAGCCGATGATTTCATTTCCAGAGACACTGAAATTAACTAAGAACAAACCATTTACAGATATCAATGCCGCCACTGCGCAAGACATGACCACACAACTTCAAAAACGACTTGAAACTGTTGAGAATACCGACTGGTACGTAGTATACATCACAGAAGATCCGGCCACTCTTGTGGCATGGTTATATAACAGTATCGCCGCCAGAGACGCGTTGCCCGTACCAAATATAGCCATAGTATCGCCAGTTTATTCATCTTTCCTTCTTGAAGAATTGTTTAACGATGTGGGTATAGATTACAGTTCATTCCTGATACTCGGTTCCGAATGTTTCACCAATGAGTCAGATGATATTTCGGCCGCAACCTTATTATCGCTTGCGCAGTTAAATTGTAAAGTCATGGCCGACCAGCTTGTTTTTCTAACGACAGACACCGATATATTCGCACAATTCGCCAACCAACACATACCGGTCATGCCCATGCCCGGTATAAAACACGCTATTCCCAAGCCTCAGCTTGAACGGGTTATCAACTATAAGGTCTACGACGAATCGGCATAACATTTTTTCGTTGTAAAACCTTTTGGGAACGCTATAATTATTTGTCATACCATAGTATTCATAACCACTTAAAACATGCTAAGGATTTGCACTATGCTATCACCTATGTTTTCCCTGTTGTTGATCCCTTTTGTTGTGGCAATGTTTTTGGCGATCAATATGGGCGGTAGCGGAACCGCACCGTCTTTCTCGGCCGCATATGGATCGGATATTATCCGTAAAGACCTAATTCCAGGTTTATTCGGATTATTTGTATTTGCAGGGGCAATACTTGCAGGAAAAAAAGTGGTATTGACTATCGGAAAAGGAATTATCCCCGCAGAGAACATGACATTCACACTGACTACCATAATCTTATTTTCTATAGCAATGGCGCTGTTGGTAGCAAATATCCTGCGTGTACCTCAATCCACAAGCCAGGCAACTATTTTTGCACTGCTTGGCCCGGCGTTTTATTTTAAGATACTTCAAACAGATAAACTTTTTTTCGAGATTATTCCAACATGGTTTATCATGCCAATCATGGCATTCGCGATAAGTTATCTTGCAGGATTAGTGGTGTACCGGTTTCCAAATAAATCAATACGCGTAACATTCCAGGAACTGGCAAAACATAAAATATTTTCGTTTGTGGTTATTATCGCGTCATGTTACGTTGCGTTTGCTATCGGCTCAAACAATGTGGCCAATGCCGCTGGACCGCTGGCATCTATGGTACTGACCGAACTCGAGATCAATGCGTCAGGAGACAAATTTCTGATTATTATGATATTGACAACGCTTATAGTCGCCCCATGTTTCGCAATAGGCAGTTCTCTTTTTGGCATACGTGTTACTCAAACCACCGGCAAAGAGATTGTTTCTATCGGACCGCTGGGCGCTACCATTATATCACTGGTAACAGCGTCGCTACTGCTCATCGCCTCAGTGAGCAAAGGAATTCCTACATCGCTGGTGCAAATGAACGCCGCGGCAATAATCGGCCTAGGTATCACAAAAGAGGGAGCCAAAAACGTATTAAGACAAACATCTCTGCGTAGAATTTTTCTTTTGTGGATAATTTCACCGTTGATCGCGTTTGGGTTGGCATTGTTATTAACGGTGATAGCAGCAAAACTCGGTTATATAGAAACCGCCTAAACTTCCTGTACCACAGCTGTATGTAGTACTGCGGCAAGGACTGCTTTTATCTGCTCAATCGAGGCCGGTTTAGGAAGCATCCCCTTAAAACCGTAGGCATGGTAATTTGACATAATCGGGTCATTAAAATATCCACTGGCAACGATAGCCTGAACATCAGGATCAATCATCCTAAGGTGTGTTAACGTTTCCTGTCCCCCCATACCGCCCGGTATGGTCAAATCAAGGATAACCGCATTAAACGGCTCGCCAGTTTTGATAGATTCCTGATATAGAGCGACAGCCTGTTCTCCATCAAGCGCCTGACAAACAGTATAACCCAGTGTGGATATAATCCGCGACATGACCTCCAAATACATAGCCTCATCATCCATGATAAGAATCTTGCCATGGCCTGCGGATAAGGCATCCGGCAGATCAACTTCATCAGTCATGGCAATACCTTGACTGATCGGTAAATAAATATCAAAAATAGTTTTTAAACCCGGTTTTGATTGCACAGTAATATATCCACCATGTCTGCGAATGATAGAATAACACGTAGCCAGACCAAGGCCTACGCCTTTAGCTGAACCTTTTTCCTTGGTTGAAAAATACGGATCAAACACTTTATCAATATGTTCCGGTAAAATACCGATGCCATGGTCTTCGACTGAAATCTTAACGTATTCCCCGGCAAGAATAGGCAACCATTTTTGAGACCTGATACGTGCGTTTCGCACTCGCAATGTTATAGTCCCCCCTTCAGGCATAGCATGATCGGCATTGAGGACAACATTGTGTATTACCTGAAACAGCTGGCTGGTATCCGCATCAACAGGTTTGAGATTGGAATCTATCTCAAATTCACATTTGACATTAGAACCCTTGAGTGAAAATAGGGCGGAATCTTTTATCAAATCTGTAATATTAGTCGTCTTTTTTACAGGAGCGCCACCTTGAGCAAAGGTAAGTAACTGCTGACTCAATCCGGCGGCAATATGCAATGCCCGTTCGGCATTTGCAAGCAGGTTATAATCTTTACCATCAACACAGGTATGTTTTTTAGCCAGCGAAACATTCCCGGTTATGATAGCAAGAAGATTGTTGAAATCATGAGCGATACCACCAGCCAAAACACCCAGAGAATCAAGATTTTTAGATTTAAGAGATTCCTGCTCAAAAAACTTTCGCTGGGTAATATTGACACCAATAGCGACAATACTACCTAATCCACGCTCATCTGTCTTAATCTCGCCATACCATTCAATAAACTGGAGTTTGCCTGTTCTGGTCGTAACGGGAAACATTCGCGACTCCGCATTTTTATCGGTAATCGCACTGACAAATTCTTTCTGCATGGTATTGCGCTCTTTTTCAGGCATACAAAGGGCAAACCAATCATTACCGCTTATTTCATGCAGAGCATACCCTGATATATTCTCAAGGTAATCATTGAAATATATTATTTTTCCTTCAAAATCAAGAACTAAGACACAAACAGAAGCATTATCCACAACACGGGAAATCGAGGCGGTACGACCACCGGCTGGGTGATGACGCATATCATCTAAGGTATCGCGAAGTTCTTTATTCTCCAGACGCAGTTGTATATAGCGTGCCTCAAGCTGATACAAAGCATTCAAAAGCTGATTATCAGTCTTGACAGCTGCAGGCAAAGCATCAAGAATATCCGGCACAAAACTGTTATTACCTGATAAATTCTCTATAGTTTTTTCTTTAACCTTTTCATCCACCAGAAACCTGCCCTTCAAAAAAAACAAACCAGCATTGAACTAGTTATTAACAAAAAATTTGATCCCACCCAATAGGTATACCACTGTTCTCCGGGTGGATATGTAACAGCCTATATTAAACACAAAAAAGTTCAGTGTATCGTTTCATAAAACATAACACAATATAGTATAGCATTTTGCAATCAAAAGGTAAAGCAAATTATTCAATCAGGATAAGATAAAATCACTCAAAAATAATATACAGTTACCAGCATTTTATTGTAGTATAGACCTGTGCCTAAAAAATAATAATGCTTAGGTATAGTAATACTGTATGCCAAAATGGTCAATAGTCAAAATAACTACAAACTCAAAAAAAATATAAAGGAGGTTCAGATGTCGTTTAATAAATACTTTTATAGTTTCACAACATGCCTTATTATTTTTTCTGTTTGCTGTCAAGTATATGCACAAGATGCCACAGAACCATCTAAGGAAGAAACAGCTTTACAGCCGATAAAACTTTCTGCTCCCGATTATAGCCGTGGCAAATCGTTGATGCAGGCCTTGAAAGACCGCAAAAGCAGCCGGCATTTCAGTAACAAAGCGTTATCTAAAGAAATGATATCAAACCTCTTGTGGGCAGCATGGGGTGTTAACCGTGATAGCGGGAAACGCACAGCTCCGTCAGCCAAAAACTGGCAGGAAATCACCATATATGTAGCTATGCCGGAAGGTGTGTATCGATATAATGCTGCTGATCATGTACTGGAACCATACATGGCTGGCGACATACGCGAAGTAACGGGATTACAGGAATTCACGCAATCCGCTCCGGTCAACCTTATTTATGTTGCCGATTTTACAAAAACCGATAAAAAAATGCAGGATGATATTGACGCAAATCTGTTTTATCCGGCAACCGACACCGGATTTATAAGTCAAAATGTTTATCTGTTTTGTGCGTCTGAAGGATTAGCAACAGTGGTGCTTGGATGGGTGGATAAACCTGAACTATCAGAACGCATGAACCTGTCAGAAACTGAGCGGATTATTTTGACTCAACCAGTCGGATACCCACAGGAATAAAATTATTGCGGTTTGTTGTTAGATGTATATAAACGGGCAAGTTCGTTTTTGTTTTTACGCAGTGATTTAAGTTCACCACGTAAAAACGCGAGTTGCTCGACCGTTTCAAGAAAGGCGTCAAGCATACGTGTGCGATGATCCGGTTTATTCCGCCCTAATAAGGACAGGAAAAATTCTCTTACAAATATTTTACTATTGCTAAACACATTATTGCGTCGTAACCGCCATAAAACAACTTTGACTGTACCATATTTCTGTATTTCATCGTACAGGATAAGCATCTGTCTGGTATCCGCCTCACTTTGTATATTGCCATAACCGTATCTTGAATACTGCTCCCACAACTTTTTTAGCGACATAGCGTGTTTATGATATATGACTGCGTCAGCCACATAGACAAATATGCCATCAACTTGATCCTGAATTCGATAGCTCAAGTCAAAATCGCCACCGCCAAAAATCGTGCAATCAAAATATCCTACCTTTTCAAGGACGCAAGCGCGATAAAACGCATTGCCTGTGGCAATAGCCGCGGAATTCTGTTGAACACGTTCAGCCGACAGAGTGATCTTTTGGTTATCAACACGATGTTTTTCCTGATATAGTTCTATATAGTTGGTTGGTTGATATCCTCTGATGGGTCCTCCCACAGCAACTACAGCAGGATCTTCAAATGCTACTATAGCATTGGAAATCCAGTCTTTATCAGCAACGCAATCACTATCGGTAAATGCTATAATCTCGCCTTTCGCGTGCTTGATACCTTTGTTGCGGGCAGCGTATGGCGACTGGATTTCTGTCTCCGACAAATAGATAACCGGATATTTTTTTATGATGCTTGCGGTGTCGTCAGTAGAATTATTGTCTATAATGATGATTTCGTATCGATCTTTAGGATATGTCTGAGAAAGCAGGCTTTTTATGCACAACTCCATCATAGACTCAGTGTTATAAGCAGGCACAACCACACTGACAAACGGGGTATAAGGTTCTTTGCGTTCAGCTGATTTATTAGAATTGTTGTGCATAGTGTTCTACTCCTGACAATCTCATAAAATAAGTAAAAACAATTGACCGGCGACTAGCGTTCTTCTAGTATACAATAGATTAAATAAAAATAAATTATCTTTCTAGTGGATTATCTATGAACGCTCAGCAACGCATAAAAAAATCATCTAAAACAATTTTTCTCCTCACCATCATTGCGCTGATATTATGTACAATATCTATGAGGCTGTTTGTGGTTAACCGGGCAAAAAAACTAAACGCGGTGCCTATACTTGCGCATGAAGTTATACACGATGCTCCGGCACAGGCATTAGCCAGAGGCGACAAACCCGATCAAACACTCCTCGACCATTACCCCGGCTTTACATTATTTCTAACCGCTATCTATCGTCTGAGAGGTACACATTATCCATCGATACGGATTCTATTATACGGGATAAGCGCATTGACCTGTATAATCATCTATGTGCTTACCCGCTTACTGACTACGTCTGCCGCAGGGCTGATAACAGGATTGATCTACGCCTTTTTCCCTCAATTGCTGATACAGGGCATATTTATTTTGCCAGGCCCCCTCTTTGCGCTTCTGATTGCTTTGATCATCGGTTACGCAGAGCTGTTTCAACGCAACTACGAATGGAAATTCGGGTTGGCGCTCGGATTTCTGCTTGCATGCGCTTCCTGCTTCGATCCGTGGATAATGCTATACCCGCTTGCATACGGAATGTTGTACATGGCGTTGTATATAAAAAACAGTTGGATTAACTGCATAAAATTGCTAGTCATACCGTTATTGACAATGCTGGTACTTGTTTCACCATGGTTACTAACTATGTACCAGTGGGATTCCCTCTCACTGCTGATGCGTTCAGGTGGATTGTTATTCGATCAATCTGCGTGGTTTGATTTCATTCCCAGATCAACTCTAAAAACACCTTTCTTCTTAAGCTGGATTGCGCTTGGAGTAAGCATGGTTATAGGTATGATTGTATCATATCGCAATAAATTATTTATGCCGCTTCATGCGTTTATGCTTGTAAGCATAATTATTGTGCTGATACCCGGTGCCGATGTTGTTTATCGTCCCGCACTGTACGCCATAGCGAGTATGTATGCCGGCGCTGGAATTGTCGTTTGCCTTGCAAAAGCATTTAAGCTCATGAAAATAAATCTACCGTGGTTATCCGATCAATCATGGAGATATCGCTAAGCGATCAAACATTAACGGAGCAATTTTGTTATGCCGTCGAAACTGCGCGATCAAACAGTGAGAACAACTGTTGAGCTCGACTTGTGTTTGTCGTGCGGTATCTGCAAGGCTGTGTGCCCTGTAAATGCGATAGAGATGACATTTCGCAACGGACAATTTGTCCCTAATATTAACCATTCAAACTGTACTCAATGTGGAATATGCCTTCAGCTGTGCCCCGGTTTTGATATATTCCCTGAGCCATTCAGGGAAAAACAAATCGAACAAATAATTTCAAATCAACCTGTTATCAAAGCATACACTGTTCACAGTAATGATGACCAAATGCGTTTTGAAGGAACCAGCGGTGGATTTATAACCCATCTTCTCTGCCTTCTACTTGAGGATAAAAAGTTCGACGCTGCATTTGTATTACCTTTTAATACCTTCGATGGATCAGAAGCTATGCTGGAACCGATTTCCGACTCAAAAACCATACGGTCAGCCGCCGGCTCCAAGTATGTTCCCGCATCAGTAGAAAAAGTCATAAGTACACTGCGAAACAATAAATCAAGCAGGTATATCATTGTTGGAACATCTTGCCATATAGACGGTATTTTGAGTGTAGTTCGTCATTATAATTTACCAAGAGAGAACTTGTTTTTTTGCGGAATATTATGTCACCGAACTTTCAATTATAATGCTATCCGTTTGTACGAAGATATGTTTCGCAAAAACAAACATGAACGCCTTACCTCTATCCATTTTAGAAGCAAAGAACAACTAGGATGGCCGGGAGGAACTAAACTGCGGTTCTCATCAGGGATAGAAAAAATTGTCAGCCAAGAGATTCGTAAAGAATGCAAAAAATATTTTCAGCTTAACCGGTGTTTATTCTGTTTCAACAAATTCAATCGCCAGGCTGATATCTCATGCGGAGATTGTTATGTTCCTGAAGAAAAATCACAATGCGGCTCGTCCAATATCATTATCCGAACAGAAAAAGGATTGAAAATTTTTCAGCGTTATAAGAAAAATTTCACATGCTCCCCTGCTGATATGGAATGTATTGAAAAATCTCAGGATTTTTTTCAAGAGACAATAGAACACATAGAACACGCAGCGATACTGGCAAAGAATTTTTCTATCCCAGTTGCCACAAAAATAACACCTAACAGACTATCCTCTGCCCGCAAACGCCTTAGCCGTGAACAATCTCTAATGCGATTAGGACAACGGTACGCGTACAGATCAATCAGACTACGCATGATTATGGATAAATTCATAAACAAAGAATCCATCAGATGGCATCTGGATACATTGACTTTTGCTCTTGTGTACCTGACCGGTATGTTAGCTAGAAAAAAGAGACCAATATCATCCGGTCGAAAAAATGTCATTATTGTCGGAGGAGAACTGTTCAATAAAGGCGCGCAGGCAATGACCTTTGCGGTAATCGATTACATAAAATCACGTTTTCCCGGAACATCCTGCTACCTGTTTTCCGCAATCGATTATGAACGAACCGAGCAGGATAAGGAAAAATACGCCTTCAAAATTATGCCGTGGAATTTTTCCAGCAAGCTGCGCATTGCTAACAAACTAAATCGTGTTTTCATACGAAATAACCGTTATTGCGATATGGAAATTGAGATTAAATCAATTTTGGTAAATGCATGTTGTATGATCGATATCAGCGGGTTTGGGCTGTCATCGCAATTCGGCGATTTCAAATCGTTCAATTACCTGCTCAACTGTATAGTCGCCGCACGTTACAAAATTCCTATGTACCTGATGCCTCAGTCATTCGGGCCATTTGACTATTCCCGCTCACGCAAAGGCATGCTAATGGCATTGTTGAGCAAATGGCTTAGATATCCGAAAACTATTTTTTATCGGGAAGATGATGCTATGGAACATATGAAAATTTTTCGAGATATAACGCCTAAAAAATCCCCTGATATGGTATTGCTATCTCCCAAACTTACTTTGGAAAATATTTACACCACCATACCCACTTCCAGTTTACCAGTACATATTGATGCTAGCGTTGGTATTGTGCCGAACAAAATGCTGGAAACTATAATCGAGCGTCCTGCGCTGATCAAATTATATGAAGCGATCATTGAAAATATTTTTTCTCTGGGTAAACATGTTGTCATAGTACAACATGCGGCTGATGACCGATGGTTATGTCATACGATAAGCCAACGTTTTGAATCGCATCCAAATGTATCCTCGGTTATTGGCGATGTACCATCTTTCGAGTTAGAAAATGTGATTGGATCATTCGACTGGATAGTTGGGTCACGGTATCATTCGATCATACACGCGTATAAACATGGAGTCCCCGCACTCGTGATGGGATGGGCAGAAAAATACGCGGAGTTACTCCAGACATTCGGACAAACAGATTATTGCTTTAACTGCAGATCAGATATATCGCAGAAAAAAATACTGGCAAAAATTGACCTTATGGAAAAATCATATAAAAAGGCATCCCATACGATCAAAACAGTTTACAAAAATCTTCAGGATACCTCAAACCCACTGGACAACATAATAATCTCATAAAGAATCATTCTTCGTTTGGGAAGATACGTCTCCAGTACAAAATTTTTTATAAAAATGTTCGTATACACAACCGAAATAGGTAAGCATTTCTGTATGGTGGTAAAAACTTTCTACAGGTTTTCGAAGGAACAAAAATTTTAGCCATAACCACATATTGTTAAGGATAAACGAAATAAAATACAATGGTAACCCGAATATAGTTCGCTTTGCCTCAAACGTTTGTAACCGATACGTAACCCTTCCTACCCCGAACAAGCGTTTACGAAAATAGTTTTTTGTCGCCTGACTTTTCTTGAGCGGATGCAACACCGCCGCTCCGCCGACATATACCCACTGCGGAATCGATGCAGAAAAACGATGAAACAACTCGTAATCAGCTCCAGGCATCAACTTTTTGCCCCGCAATCCAAAATAGGTATTAAACATACCGTATTTATCAAACGCGGTACGCCTAACTGCCATATTAACGGTCATTGGTGTCTGCTCAAAATTGTGTAACGAAACACCTGTTCCTAAATCCAGAGAAAGAACAATCATCGGGCGCAGGTATTGACCGCTTAGCACCAACCAATCCGGTAATTTGAAATCAGGATTTTTCAAACAGATACGTCCACCGAAACACAGAATATCAGGATATTTTAGAAAAACATCGATATAAGCCTGAATACAACCGGGCTTAACAATCACATCATCGTCAAAAAAAATCAGGCAATCACCTGAACTCTCTTTGATTCCAGTATTCCGTGCATAATTACAACCGAGGGTATTTTCACGTACATAATTCAAGTGAATATTCGGATTTTTGTCCTTATATGACTCAACAACTTCTTTTGTCCGGTCAGTCGAAGCATTATCCACCACAATATGTTCGACAAAATTTTCTTCAAATTTCTGATCCATAAGCGAATGCAACATTTCATCAAGATAGTTTGCACGGTTATGCGTGGGGGTAATGATAGAAATGCGCATCAGTCTCTGTCCTCATGATTTAAAAACCCGCAATATGCCCGTACAACCTGATAGACTCGTTTACATGCTGTACCATCAAGCACCCAATTGAAACGCCTGCAGACTTTTTCGTAGTGCCCTGCATAAGGTACTTGAGCTTCCGGCAATTTTTCTAGATAATTCAACACTTCACTCCAACTTTGTAGCTTAGGGCCAGGTGTCACATCATCATAGTTATAGAAAAAAGTTATGTCTTTATCTGATATCTCAAAAGGTACAAATATAACTGGCTTGCCAAGCAACATATAATCGAAACAGGCACTTGCGTAATCGGTTATTAGAAAATCTGTTAATGGCAGGATAGGATAGATATCACCGATACAGTCCGAATCTTTGATCAACAAAATATTACTCATAGATTGCATAGCCCGATAGAGTTCTGATTCCTGATATGGTTTGACAAGTAATAGTATATCGAGTTTGTTCATCCGTTGGTTGATTGCCTCAATTTCACGAAAAAACTGCGGGGTATCGTCGTGGGGCACAAACATGCCTAAAGTTTTGTATTGTTTCTTCAATTTATTTACCCGCGAAAAAAGCGGATCTGTAGTTTCCGGAGGATAAAAAAACTGATCATTGCGTGGATATCCGGTAACCGCGACATCACTTTGCGGAACAGAAAAATAACGTGTATATACATCTGCTACATCTTTGGATGACGCTATAACCAGCGCATGTTTCCAATGATACACATGCCGTTTGAACAATGGAAATGTTATAGGTTGCCGCTGTTTCGACTGGATTATCTCATCGCTATGCGCCACATAACGAAATGGTGTACCTCGTCTCAACTGAATGATTTTGGTTTTGCTCGCAACAACAGCATATTCGTTTACATCATATAAATTATGGGTGATACAACAACATCGCGCTCGCATGGATAACCATATCCCCTTCCAACTACAGGCGTCACAAGCAGAGAAACCTCTGGTATGAATATAGGTAATTACCTGCTCGTTTTTTGTCAGCCAAACCGCCTGAATCTTCGGGCAATTTTGTGATACATACTCAAAAAAACATTTCGAGTTGCCCCAGCATTTCGCTCCAAAATATGACCCAAAAATCCATAGATTTTTATCTACAGGTACAAGATGAGCCAGCAAATAAATCAGATCGCATTTAATATAATATAAAAATATCCGCAGTTTACTGAACACACACGCACCTATTTGTATTTGCATTTTCTATCAACATCTCATATAATAATACAAAATATTAAAATAATGAAAATATATTATTGTCAGTATAAAACGTTTACAGGGTAACCGAGGCATAAACTATACACATAACAACCGGTGATTATGATGCTAATCGGGTTTGATGCACGGCTATTATTGCATGACCTTCGCGGGATTGGGGTATACTTATTTAATTTATTAGAACAACTTCTTGTGCAAAATTACGAGAATGAGTATATTTTGTATGTCAATGAATCGTCGGCGTATGCAATCTCAACGGTAGCATCATCTGATATCATTGCTCAGCTTCAGAAACATCCAAGGGTAACGGTCAAAAATCTTCCGGCTTCAAATGAATTTCTTTGGGAACAATACGAGTTGCCAATAAAGATCAAGCATGACAAGCTTGATCTTTTACATATGCCCGCAAACCGTGCACCGCGCTTTTGTCCGTGCAAACTTATCGTAACGGTGCATGATGTAATCGAACTGCTGTTTTTCGACCAATTCTTTTATACTCAAAAAACTCTTAGAGGCCGCTTTTATGACTGGCGGGTCGCAATGTATATGAAGTACATGTATTATCATATTCTTCCGAAAGCTGACAAAATAATTACTGTCTCCAATACATCTCGAGACGATATTCATACCATGCTGGGTATCCCGTTAGAAAGTATAGCTGTTGTACTCCAGTCATTCGATACGAAGATGACTCCGGCAGAAAAACCCGCGAGGGATTATATCTTCACGCTCGGCTGCTCAGCAGCGCATAAAAATAGTACTGCCGTCCTTCGGGCATACGAACAGTTACCAAAAGATTTACGTAACCGCTACAAACTAAAAATAATCGGATGCTGTGATAAATTGAGGCGAATGGTATCTGAACTGAACGATCCAAATATAGAACTTGCTCCATCGGATTTTTCCGTATCACTTAAAGAGCGATACAGCAACGCCGCGTGTTTTGTATATGCATCTTTATACGAAGGATTCGGATTGCCGGTACTTGAGTCAATGGCATGCGGCACACCGGTTATAGCGTCAAATCAAGGTTCTGTTCCAGAGATTGCAGGAAACGCCGCACTCTTTATCGATCCTAAGGATATTAAGTCTATCACTGATGCCATGCAACGGGTATTGACCGATTCATCATTACAGGCTGACTTGATAGAAAAAGGCTTTAAGCGGATACAAAATTTTTCATGGCAATCATCTGCGAATAAAACACAAGCTGTATACGAATCTATCATGGATTCCCAGCTATCATATTCCCATATGAATGATTATAATCAAGTTCCATCAAGAAAGCAAAATGCTTTATGATACCCTCATCCCTGGTATCATTTATCAATAAGGTCAAACGTCATTCAGTGCGTGAACTTCCCGGTTTATTCTGGACCAATCTGCGCTACTACTTACTGGACGACTTACAGTTATGGCGATACCATCTACCGTTTGGTTACGCGCCTCATCCAGATACAATTAACATAAAATTGACCAACCGATGTAACTTAAACTGTGTTATGTGCGGACAAACAAAGACGCGTCACTGCTCGTGGCAAAAAGAAGAATTATCATCAGATGATTGGATCGCGTTTATAAAAAAAATCGCGCAGAAAAAACCGTTCTTTTCTTTTTGGGGTGGTGAACCACTGATGTATGAAGGGTTCATGGATATCATCCGGTGTATTGACCAGCTTGGTCTCAAGGCAGGAATCATCACCAACGGTGTTCTACTAAAACGTTATGCCAAAGAGTTAGCTCAGGTAGACTGCCTGCACTATGGCCTGTCCATAGACGGGCCACCTGATATACATGACGCAGTCAGAAACAAACCAGGTGTTTTCAAATCAATTAAAGAAGGATGGGATGCCTTGCAACAAGAGAAGAAAAAGCTTGGCAAACCACCCGCTGTATTATGGGTTGTCTATTCAACAGTTACCAAACAGAATCAATATAAGATTGAAGAAACAATCAAAACCGCCGCACAGTTTTCTCCCAGAGAAATGTATATATCGTATTTGACGTTTGTCACCCGGGAAATGATAGACGCGACCAACGCCATGATGCAGAAACAGTTCGGCATAACCTATGATCTGGAAGCATTTAAACCTAATTTTGAGGGGTATGATATCCCCCATATAGAACAGACAACACGCTGGTTGCGCAAAACTAATGCAGGCGTAGATTTTTTGGTACAATTCAATCCAAAAATCCGAGCTCATGACGTGCAACGCTATTACACAGATATACGCTACCCTATGGGACGCAAAACATGTTATAGACCATGGTTTGTAGCTGAGTTCCTGCCAAACGGGCAGTTACATTTTTGTCCAGACTACCCTGGGTACAGGTTCGGCAATATAAAAACATCATCATTCAAGGAAATATGGAATGGAGAAGAAGCCAGAGCCTTCCGTCGTTTTCTAAAGAAGAAAAAACTGTTTCCAATGTGTAACCGCTGTTGCGGATTACTTACCTACCAGCCCAAAAAAATACTTAATCAATAACGATAAGTTACCTCATTCTTCAATAGATAAAAAATATTTGCTATTTTGGGCCAGCTCATATATAGTAACTAGAAATGACATACCACACACAATCATCAAGAGATTGCTGTATGAATACAAAAAACAAAATCATCATTGTTGACGATAACAGTGAACGTGCAAATAACCTGAAAAAACGAATTGCCAAGTTTGGTTATGAATCAACGGCAATTTATTCGACCGGATCTGAAGCAGTTGACAATATCCCCGAAAACATCGCGAATATTGTAATACTTGCCACAACTATTAAAAGCGGTATAGAAGATGTCGCTCATTGCGCAGCAGCTTTTCAAAAACAAGCTATCCCCATAATTTATCTTTGTGAAGACCAGAAAATCATGTCCCAGCAGAATTTTCCGGACTCATGCGGATATATCGTAGCGCCGGTACATGATAACGAATTGCGCATTGCGCTGGATTTTGCAGTCTACAAAAAAACAGCACAAACAAAACTGGCAGAGATACAGGAGCTACTGGAAAAAAATGATCAGGAACTGGAGTCGTTTGTGCACATGGCAAGCCACGACTTACGTTCACCGTTGCAAAGTATTGCCACGTATACAGGTATTTTACAGGATTACATCGAAGCACATGAACCGGATGAAGAAATTATCCAGTTTATGGAACGTATTTTTTCTAATGTACGAGCTATGGGCAACCTGATTGCCGATTTTGTGCATATATCACGTTTGTCGCGCAGAAAAAACACCCTTGAAGAAGTTGATCCGAAAAAGATGATCAAAAGCGTTCTTGACCGTTTGCAACCGGATATTAAGAGCAGCAAAGCAAAAATAACTGTGCAAAAAACATTGCCTCCAATTATCTGCGACCGCATAAAATTTTCCGAACTTTTTTATAATATTATCAGCAATGCAGTTAAATTTTCATCCAAGCGAGATAACGGACATCCTGAAATAAATATTTCATATACATGCGATAATAACACCCATACCTTCTGCGTTAGCGACAATGGCATCGGCCTTGATTTACGATACCACGATAAAATTTTCAATCCTTTCATCAAACTTCATTCCAAAGATGAATACCCCGGAAGTGGGTTGGGATTGTACCTTGTCAAAAATATTATAGAAGGGCATAACGGGAAAGTCTGGTTTGAATCGGAAAAATACAGAGGAAGTTCATGTTACGTTACGCTCCCCGTAATGTAAGAAACTAGGATATCGGCGCGATCAATCATAACCCACTTAATTGTTCTATACAGCGAATCATATCAACAATCATCTGCGTACATGGGAATTGTTTGTTATATTGTTTTCCAATGCGCAACACAGCGCCACTCATCGCTTCTATTTCTGTAGGTTTGTGAGCTTTTATATCCTGTAACATCGACGACTCATGATCAGCGGTTTTAGGAATCAACTGGCTATAAAAAACATTCTGATATTCTTCCGGCGTGTTCCAATGTGTTGAAAAACCAGCCAGATTCATGGCAGTAAATGTTTCCTCAATAATGCGATTCATGATATCACGAGCATACGATGATTCCCCCAACGCGCCGTAAGGCACCCGCAACACAGCTCCTAAAGGATTTAGTGCGCAGTTATATAACATCTTAGCCCAAAGATCTTTTCCTATATAATCGGTAATTTCGCAGGGCATGCCCCCTTTTTGCAACTGATCTGCTAATTCAATAACAGGATCAAGTGGGTGGTTGAACAGCGTACCAATATGAACTGCATCGGCATGTACTGTAACCGTCACAGTATGGCGTTTGGGTCTGTTAAACCCGGTAATAACTCTGGCGTTAAATAAAAGTTTATCAGGAAGATACTGTGAGGCAGCTTCGGCATTTCCCCATCCATTTTGACACAAAACAACTGCTTTCAGATGCTCGAGCAGTGCGGGATGAGCGGCAATATCCGCGGCAGCGGCAGATGTATCAAACGATTTTGTGCAAATGAGAATGTAATCGAATCGAACATCTTTTAGTTCCTGCAAGGTACTAGCAATAGAAAATGTATCTGGTGAAGCACTATACGTCCCGAATATGCCTGTACGGGTAAAGCCCGATGATCGTAATGACTCAACTGTCTGTCTTCTGGCAAGCAGATACACGCTGTTACCTGCCTCATGCAAAAAACTGGCAAGCCCAAGTCCTACCGCACCAGCGCCGTATATTAAAATGTGCATTAGTCACCTCTTACTGTTCATATTGATGTTATATGTTCTTTCCAAAAAGATAACATTGCATTAAGGACTCCAACCAATTCTTAATATTTTCCTAATATATAAGATTTATAATTACTTACATCAAATTTTGGAAAAAGTAATTTCACTTTGGAGGCGTCTTAAATGACCTTTAAACTGCTTAAAAAACCAATTTTAAGATATGTAAGTATGCTGTGTATACTCTCAATCTTACACCTTGATTATAAAGTTTGCGCCGCGGAAAAACAACAATCAACTCCAGTTTCGAACACACAACAATATCAGGGCGCACCCGATACACAGCAAACAGAAGTTAATCGCTTACAGCACGTATATCTTATCTCGGACGCGCATTGTGTTCCGGAAGTCCAAAAATCTATCTATAGTACGCTTGAATCGTTATACAACTCAAAAGACGTGCATAACCTTTTTATAGAAGGATGCACTGGCGAACAAGATTTCGATTATCTCAGAATGTATCCCCTGATTGAAGAGAAAAAAGAAATACTCAACAGTTACATTCAAAAAGGAGTTATTTCCGGTGTAGAGTATTTTTCATGTACTACAGCTATGGAAGATGAGCTGAATGTATTCGGTATTGAAGATGAATCGCTTATTATCCGAAATCGGGAGGCATTGTCTGTATTAAACAGTTTTGCAGTCAACAGGAGGGTTATTGAGGATTATCGATCCAAATTGGTCGATTGGTTCGTCGTAAATTCTCTTCCCGAACTGCATATGTTGTTAAAAAAATCAAAAGATATGAACTATGCGCAAATCGTCGAAAATATTTTGATTGATTACGAAATAGCAGGCACTCCTCTAGAAATCAACGGTTTTGCATACTTGTTCGATTATTTTGATGCTTTAGGTGACTTAAAAAAAATCCATATTGCTACAATCAATCAGCAGATTTATCAGCTCAGCCGTGATGAAGCTGTCCTGCAAAACGCAGGATCTGACCGCAAAAAGATTCAAAACATGTTGTTGGCGTTTATTATGATGAATCCAAAATCTTTTTCCGATAATGAGCAGCTTATCTTATCGTTCATTGACGGAAATGATGCGTATAGTGAGCTGGCTAATTATCTTAAACTGCATGCGAAAATCAACGCTACCGACTACAGTTTGTTATCTGTCCAGATCGATTCGTTCATCCAAAAGCATTTATATAGTCTTTGTCAAACCGAACAACAGCAGCATGTTTTGGAAATGCTATTTTTGCTCGACCGAATAGAACGGCTTCTTTCGATGGATTTCACCAACAGCGACTCCCAACAACTTTTTGATAAACATATAGTCAACATGCTCTACGCTGCCAGCGAAGGCTTACCCGAAGAGCTGCTGGATGATTATCGTCAAACGACAAAAGCAATAACGCCTGCCATATTTGCGGCAGTCAACTTTTATGACCTCGCAATCCAGCGCGACGGCGCTTTGCGAGATATTTTCATGTCGTATTACCAATCTCTTAACAGCCCGTGCGCACTTGTGCTGGGTGGATTTCATATCAAAGGGATATCGTCATTTTTGCTGGAACACAATATACCCTATACAATACTGTCGCCACAGACTGAGAATATTCCTGATTCAACAAAAAAAGTTTATATTCAACATTTCAGTGATGAAATTATGAACCCCGTTGGAAACGCGGCGTACAACAAGAATTTTTTAGGGGCCAAGCCGATTTTAAGTCTTAGCACAACCGGGCTTGTAGGACCGCCCGCAATGTGGTTTAACGAAATTCTCAGCGCATTGGTAGAAGCAATCAAGCCGTTTTCAGATATGGTGACACTCTGGCTAAACGGTATATCTCAGAGTATCATTAGATCTAGCAACAAAGTCAAAACCGTTATTCTGCTGGTATCACTGGCAAACATGCTCGGTTTTGCCACTGCACCTGCTATGGCACAGGATCCATCAATGAAGAATCCGCCGCAAACGCCTCCATCAGTAACGCGAACCTATAAGACACAGGTTGCCCCTATTATGGATCAAAAAATCAGGTCGCAATTGATTATGTCGGATTCGCCCAAAGATATACAACGCCGGATAAAAGCCTATGATTCGGATATGGAAATTTTAAAAGAACAGGTACTGATAGATTTAAAATCCGCCAAACCCGCATTGCAGAAAAAAGCAGTAGATTTCCTGTTCACCCATAATGATATAGCTACTATTATATCGACATTTGAGACATCGACCGATCTTGATCTCAAAGAGATTATCATCAATAAAAGCCTTGCGGCAAAACGGTATGATCTTCTAGCCCGTATGTTCACAATACTGCATTTCCAGACTAAACAGGACCCATCAGTCACACAACTTGACGCGAAACATGTCGCTAAAGCGGTTGATATGTTTGATACAGCTATGCTTCGCGAAGCGTACACACATCTTAATTTCCTTGATGATATTCAAAAGATAAAAGACACATCCGCACGCCAAAAACTCAAGTTCATGTTAGCGTTTTACGTACAGCAAAGCCATGGAATTTTAGAGGAACGGTTCGGCAAAGCCCTTGTTTCAATCCTTGATACTCAGGAACTTGATGCTATGTACTACGCTTACAGTGCCGACCTGCCAAAAATGACTCACGCACAACAGGTATTCGATATATTCGATACAAATATCATCTACGAACATTCAAGTAATGTATTGCAGAATCTTGCTCAGAAAAAAATGATTGAAAACGCCTTTGTTCTTAACCTGAACAACTTAATCACCAAAAGTCAAAAACGTTTTACAGCCTTTATTTTTGAACAAGAAGCAGTACACGCGCAAGCGCTCTACGATCTATATACAACGGGTTCATCATATTTTCTTGAGGCAGCCCGTTCGTATTTCCCAAAAATTTACGACGGTTTGCAGGACGCGTTGGAAAAACGTGTTTATCGTAATCAGAATAACATGCAAATAAAACAGAATACACAGTACCCGCACGTGGTTATTTCATCACAAATTCTTAATCCTCAGGAACAACCTGATCCCAATCTGGATAAATGGCGGGAACTTGACACATGGTACAAAATAGAAAACTATATTACTTTTGGTTCAAATGTATCGCGTCGTGAAATTTTATTGCGCCACTATTACCATAACAACATTGATAAATTAACTGAATTTCTGGAACTGTTCCAGTCATCACAGGCACAGACCGACCAGTATGTGCGTGATGTTATTTATCAGATTCTGGACGATCTTTTTGTACAGGATACCGAAGCGAATTATAACCTTGAGCATTATTCCAGTGAAAAAATCAAAGCGCTCATTTATCTTTCACGGTTTCAGGTTAATCAGGGGCTACCGCCATCTGCCTTCGAATATCTCATCAACTCTACCGAGTCGGAATACGTGCTCGCAAAAAGTATCTATGATAAATCACTTGCAAGCACAAAGTTAACAACGAGTGAAGTACAATTAATTGAGCACGAGTTAAAAAGCAGGTTTGTTGTCCTGCAGATAAATCAAAAAATAGATGACACCAAACAATATCCTTCCATAGACATTATTACCGATCAGGTTGGTCTCATAGCACCGATGCGTGACGATCTGGAACGGGTAGGAACCTGTTCGTCGGAAGAACTGGATAGATTGTTAGAAAAATACACAAGCAAAGAAAAATATGCAGAATGGCGGATAACGCTCGATAAAATTGTCGAAAAAACATATACCCCTCCCACATTGTTAACAAAAGTAAAACAAATAAGCACATGGCCTCTGACCGTGTTATTCGTTGGAGGCACACTCCTGATGTTTCTCATTCGCCGGTATCGAGTTAGCTCAATGGGAAATGACAAAATACGACAGCTCAAAAAAACTCAGGATAAAAAACGCGATCCATTAGCGAAAGAAATAGATCTCATAGAAAATTTTGCTTCTAAAGAAATGTCAAGTATTACGCAAGACGATCTAAAAAATCTCGATGACGCAATATTGAAACTCAAAAAAGACATAAAATTTCTCATCAATTTCGAGATCATCAACAAATTATTCACGTTTTTATCGCAATTGTATCACAATGAGCGATTGACTTCTGGAGAGAAAAAATTAGTAAAAACCCTGTACGTCAATTTACAGGCATTTTCCCAGAAAGATAAAAACAAATTCGACTTTTTCCCACGCTTATTTTTTGGGAAAACTGATCCTGCTGATGAAGCCCAACCTGACAAATTTTCGACTTTCATCACCAACATGTCACGGGTAATTTTCTTTAATTTTCACATAAAATCTGTCATAAAAAGTATGGACCAGTTGATCGCTACAAAAGAATTCACCAAACGTTACGGAAAAATAAGGCTCCGTATTGCCGTGCTGCGTTCCATTTTATTGAGTACACAAGCAATGTTTTTCCTTGCGCTTGCATTCGCGCCATTCTTCCTTACTCAGGCTTACCTTGTTGTTGCCATGATGGTAGTTATGTTTATAATCAAGGGGCTGGACATTATCTTATTTTATATTTTCAACCAGTACAATGACGAAATGCGTGAACTGTTTGAAATTAATTTATCACGCGTTGCAAAATTCGATAACCGAATAGATTTTGCCGCGGCGGCTGATGCTATAGCAAATATAGAAGCCGGGAGATGGGCAATGATATCTGTTATGATGACGCTCATATCATCAATGCTTATTGTTTCTGTTTTCACGCCATGGTTTATGGTTCCATATATCGCATTGGCATTTTTGATGCTCCTGCTGGCACAATCTAGAATCATGAAAAAAACCGATTTGTACAGCCCCATGTACGATGTGATTATTAAAACATTGGGTCCTGTATTCGGTCTTGTACTGAACGCATTGCTTGAGGCGTTTGTTATGACCAACCTCATCGAAGCTCTTATCAAAGCTGGAGCGGCTTCATGGATTATCAACCCCATGAAATCATTTGAAGACCTTCATGCGAGCAACCGGATAATGAGGGAACTTATTAATGAACCGCAAATCATCTCGGAACAATCATGGAACTCCAGATTGCGAACCGACAGAGTAACCTCGAAACCAATAGAAGCATTTTATTTTAAAAATGTATCTTCAAATTTGAAGAACAAGGCATCACGCCCTGTTGTAGACGATATTTCTATTTCGATAAAACGAGGTGAACTGGTGTTTATAAACGCCATGTCCGGTATGGGGAAAAGTACGCTTGGAAAAATACTGGCTCATTACAACAAACCCAAAAGTGGTGAAACAGAGTTACTCGTAGACGGGCGGGTACGGCCGATATCACCCCACAGAATGACACATAGTGCCTTGAGAGAAGTATTTTCTTATCTTAAGTTTCAGCAGTACTCTAACATTTCTATCATAAAAACATTGACTGACAGCGGTAACTCAATCGAAGGTTTTATTGATTTTGTCGATGATTTTCTGCCGAACATCCGGCATTATCTGGATAAACCCATTAAAGGAATGCGCGAAGACGAACGCCGATTTATCCTGCTGGCTTTATACATTTATATGAACAAACCCATCTTTCTGGTACTTGATGATATGCTCAAGGGCTTAAATGACAAAACGATCAACCTGACAATTCACTTTCTCGATTTCGTCAGGAATAAATACGGAACAACAGCTGTGTTTCTTGATGAGTCTATACCGATTTCGTATGTATCAATGTTTGATCAGAGTTACGCACTGTCTGCAGGTAAACTTATTTCCATGTCGGAACGAACAGCGTATGAAAACTGGATAACATCCGATATCGAATCTCACAAACCGCAAATTGAGATTACTCCACCACGACAGGAACTGCTCAGCGATGACCTTAGTTTTCTAGAACAGCCTCAGCAAGTGGAAAAAGTTCAGAAGGAAACACATACAGAACCATTAATTGAAGAAAAACGACCTGCTGATCTCTGGGATGGAGCATCGTCAGTAAAAGAATTTTTCCAATCTATGCATGAAGCACAAAACGTAAAGGACAATTTGTTTACAGACGGCAAGGAACTTTCGGGCACAATATTTTTTATTAAAGCAGTAGCTACCAACCTTGTAAAATTTGCCCAAATTGATGATAGCCGTCAACGTATTGCCAAATACCAGGAATATAAAAATGGTAATGCTACTCAAAAGATCGCCTGTTCTATTATCAGCGCTATTGCCAGCGAACATTCCGATTGGATCGACAATCCTGAAAAATATTTTTCCCTTAATGCAGCTTTGGTCAAGATGATTATCGCATACATCAAAGGATCAAATAAAAAGCAGTACGAAACCTTAAAATCGGCACTTAAGAATATACCAGAAGATCATGTCACACACTTTGTTATACAGGACATGCAAGATACCGGACAAAATATGCTGGTTATGCTTCTTGCGGACACGATGATGTATATTGAAGCTTTTGCCAGTGAAGACATGGCTCATCAGATGAAATTGTGGCAGGATTTTTCTTCAGAACAGGCAACAGACGCAGAACGTTTAACAGCTCAGATAATTCCCTTTATTTTATCTCAGGAAACCGATTCATTCGAGCAGGTATTATCATCATTTTCCGATCCGGAAAAAATCCTTGGTTTCGCTCTCGATATTATGCAGGACTCATCGTATTTCTCAAAAAAATATCAAGATTGCCTTAACGCTGATATTGAAAGAATTCACAAAGCAATTGAGTTTGAAATTTTAAAACGCCATTATTCAATGGTATCCATGCTGTTTGGCGACACCATGAATGAAGCATCATTATTAACACTGAACGCTTCACCATTATCCACATACGAGTTATGGGGCATAAAAAAATTGTTCGATCAATTCGGCATCGATTATTCACATTACATAGAAGCTATAACAGGAAGTTCGTATATCGCTTTTCGCAGCAAAGTATTTACATTGCTGGAAAAAGAATTGGATATTACAGTTGATAATTTAAATACAATACCGGATGAGCCTCAAACCACATATCCATCCAGAACATTATTGTTAGAAAAACTTAAATTGATTAATGAGTCACCTGGTGAACCGATCAAACCCAGTTTACCGTCACTCAACGCGGTAAATCCGCTGGAAAATGCTGCGTAATTAATAGAACATATTCCATTATTAATAGTTACCTACTCATACGAATATTCTTTTAAACCCAACAATCCAAAAACTAACTTGTTTTTTCACCAAGAATAGATATAGTACAAAAACTTCTATCTTTCTCGGGAATATGCTGATCGCTGTCTTTAATACAACGAATTTTTTCATCACTAAACCAAGTTTTAACCTGATCATATGTAAGTTTATCAGCAACTGGAGCGGCATACCAATCGAAAATGTTGTGCTGCCGATTCCATAAATTCACATACTTGTTTAAAGAGGAAAGCAATCTTTTTCTCGTTAGAAATTGAGCGAGATCATACATAATGCCGGAGAATTCATGCAATTCATCTAATGAGAAACTTGTTGTAATTTCGCGAATTCTAGTATCATTTTCCTCTAATAGAGGATTACCTCGTTGATACGCTCTGATCGATATTATGCCAGATTGTTTTAATGTATGTACTAGAGATTTGAAAGCTCGTTCAGGATCACCAGTATGCTGTAATACCCCTATAGTAAATACAGTATCAAAAACGTTTTCCTTAAAAGGTAGATTCAACATATCGCCTTGAACAACAAAAACATCCAAACCAATATTTTTCAAGTTATCCCTTGTAACATCTACATTCCTTCCAATATCAACGGCAACTACTCTGCCCCCATTTTCTGCGGCAACTCTGCTATATCGTCCATTGCCGCAACCAGCGTCTAAGATAAGTTTGCCATTTATGGATTCTTTTTCCAGTAATGTTTTTATCCAGAAAGCTTCAACAGAATCTTTATAATTAAAAGAAGAATCCTCTTCCCACCCATATCTGGAATAATGTTCCCATTGTTGACCAAAATAAAAATCTGTTTTTTCCTGTAAATCAACTAATTGCTCTGTCTGATTGAAAGATGTAACTAGCTCACTTTCCTTGATACCATATTTTTTTTCAAATTGCTTATTACGATATAGGTTAACAGGAACCATTCTTGGGATAAAATTTACTATGGGATATTTTTTATTACACGAATCACAAGACAATACGCCTTCTTTGACTTTGCCAGCAGATGTTTCAAAAGCCGATAAACAAAGTTCCTTTTTACATACAGGACAAACCATTTGAGCATATATATCACCTGTGCCACCCTTTGGTGATGTATAGGTTGTAGTCTGAGAATCATTATTTTCAGGTAATTCGATTTTTGCTGTTTCAATAGGATCATCAAGAAGAGTGAATACACTTACATTTTTCACATCAACCGATTCATTAATTCTCCTAAGTATCTCATGTCGCGAAGCTATAGAACCGATTATTATATTTTTTATGTTATATTTTTCTATTTCACCAATAGATATGACTGGTAATCCGAATAACATCGGCTTCATGTTATGTTTATTTGACGTAATAATAGCAGAAAGCTTAATAGTATTATGACCTTGAATCGCACTAATGAGTCCTTCACATAAGTCGCCTGTCCCATAAATTGCAGTGCTTCCGTGTATGTGTAATTTTCCAAGGTTATATTGTATCACATTTTTGAAAAGATTATACATTTCGAACCCAATACAATAGAGTTCTTCCATACACTGAGTATCGACTTTCTCGATATTATTGTTTAAATAATTGGAGAGTAATCGTGTATGGTATCGGGGAACTAAGTAAGGCTTCATATCGTCCATTTGTAAGCGGACGCCTCGTTCCTGGCTTTCAAAATTATTGTGCGACGCAACATTAGTTTTCCCAATTTTCTTTAAAAAACCATTCAGATTGTTTGTTATAAGATATCGCTCACGTTCTTTATCCACGATAAAATCAGAGTTTTCTTTCAAGAAAGCTACAACAGCTTCAAAAGGTCCGGACGATGTTTCTGATTGATGCCTGAATTCCCTAGTGGTATCTTCTACAATAAAATAACTTCCTTGGCTGACAAGATCTGCATAAGCACGTAAATCTTTCAAGACCTGCACCTTGGAATGTTCTCCATCCTGAATAACAAGAACCGATTTATCTTTGCATATGGAATATATCTCTTGCAGAACTTCGGGAGAGGCACTGTCGCCTGTGATTTCGATAATCCTCTCATGTTCAACTTCATAGTAGTCTCTTTGGATATCGACGGAAATCACTTTTCCATGTCCAATAGAATCTAAAAGGTTCGCAAAATAGAGAGTACTACCGCCATTGAGACTTCCTATTTCGATAATATAATCCGGTTTCACTTCATGGATTATTTCCTGATAAACCCACGCATCTATGGGATTTTTACGGGTTCTTACTCCCATATAGGAACAATTATGCATGTGAATGTTTTCCTGATAATAATCCAACCAGTCTTTTAAATTCATTTTAAAAGTTTCTGTATATTCATTTAATTTCTTTTTTTTGTCAGATTTAATATCTTCCAATAAATTTTCCATTACAGCCTCCTCAATAAAACTCCCGTTATAATAAAGTTATTTGGATATCAAATTCTTTTGAAACAACTACTTAAATTATTTCAAGCTTAAATTTTACGCACTTTTTATGCCAATAAGATAATTTTCACAACCATGAGATAATTAAACATACTGTGAAAAATAATATATCCTAAAACTATTACCAAATATGTCCAAAGAAGCAACAGACTGTTGAGTTCTATATCTATAACTTATTCTTCGATTCAGAGGTGAAAGAAAGAAAAGGGAGAATGAGACATCGTAAGTATTGAACTGCATTTCCAATTGCTTAATAATTCAAATGCTGAATGGAAAGGGTAAGCAATACCGACTGGATCAAATCACGTGGTAATATATTGTAACAAAATTTTAACTCCGATAGCGATAAGTATAAGACCGCCAAAAACCTCTATTTTATCAGAGTATAAATGAGATGCTTTTCGACCGATACATACACCAAAAAATGTCAAAATGAAAGTAACCAATCCAATGACAATCACCGGAAATATAATTTTGATTTCCAGAACTGACAATGTAATCCCCACAGCCAGTGCATCAATACTGGTAGCAATTGCCAGTGTAAACAGTACATAATTACTCAAATATGCGGAATGGACAGTTTCGTCTTTCATACTGCGTGATTCATAAATCATTTTGATACCGATAAAACACAGCAATCCAAAAGCAATCAAGTGACTTGCAGGCTTGATAAACTCCGACATACTCAAACCGGCAAACCATCCCAACAGGGGCATTATAGCCTGAAACATCCCAAAAAAGAATGCCACGCGAATAGGATGACGCAATCCGGTAACTGTTTTCACAGCAGCGCCACACGTTATGGAAACAGCAAATGCATCCATTGCCAGACCAAGCGCAATAGTAAATAAAGTTAATAAGCTCATTGTTATAACATCCGTTCTTTTAGGTAACGTTGAAATAATAAAGGATTTTGCGTTCAATGAAAATCAAAATATTTTCGCTGATGAATTCATGGAAAATATGTAGCCAGCGCAAGCATTTCCAATTCAGAAGTAAATTCACTTGCCATATAGTTGTATAATCAGCTAAAATGATTGTTTTAGATATTTTCAGATGTCAGAGTATATAAGGATGAAACATAGTATGAAAAAAGTTGTTTTGGTGAATCCGCCACAGATAAAATTCGAAGTCACAAAAGATCCCATGCCGCCGCTGGGATTAGCAATGCTCGCCGCTGTGATGGAACAAAAAAATATGCCCGTCAGTATTATTGACGGATACTTACACGGGTATTCGTGGGAAGAGTTAGTCGAGGCAGTCCGCAAAGAATCACCTGATATCATAGGGATAACGGGTACTACTTGGAACCGTTTTGACAGTTTCGATACAGCCCGGCATCTGAAACAGGCATTTCCGTCTGTACCTATAATCTATGGCGGTCCTCACGCAACATTTACTGCCGAAGATACACTGACAAACCTTCCAGAGATCGACATCATCGTTCGTGGCGAGGGAGAAATCAGTTTTATCGAACTGGTACAGGCTCTTAATAAAGGTACCAGCCTTGAGGAAGTTAAAGGCATAGCCTTTCGAAAAAACGGCAAAGTGGTAATCAATCCTCCGGCCGAGTGGATTATGAATCTAGACGACCTGCCAATGCCGGCACGTCATTTATTGGATATTCCAGCATACAACGAACAATTGTTCGGTAAAAAAAGTACAACCGTCATGAGTTCACGCGGTTGTCCGGTAGAATGCGTCTATTGTTCAACCTCAAAATTATGGGGCAAATACTATCGATGCAGGTCACCAAAATTGATCGGAGATGAGATAGAACATCTTGTAAACACCTACGGTGTAGAAGCGATATGGTTTTTCGACGATACCCTTACACTACGCCGCGATCATATCAACGGTCTGCTCCACGAAATCAAAACGCGCAAAATCGATATCATTTGGTACGCTGAAATACGTGTCAATACAGTTGATAAAGATTTACTCAAAGCAATGTACGATGGCGGTTGCCGCTACGTATCTTTCGGCGTAGAATCCGGCTCTGAACAGGTACTTAAAAATATTGATAAAGGCATCAATCTTCAACAGGTCGAACGAGTAGTTGACTGGTGTAAGGAAATTGGTATCCACACAAAAGCATTCTTCATGTTCGGCTTACCCGGTGAAACCGTTGAGGAAGGTACAAAAACTGTTAACCTGATCAAAAAATATAAATCTAAAGTCGACATCATCGCTCTTGCCGGAGGAACCAGCATTTTGCCCGGTACAAAGATGGAAATATGGGCAAAAGAACAAGGATATTTCCCTAAAGATTTTTCTTGGGTAAAACCATATTATAATGTACAAAACCCGACTATCGGACGCGACCCGCGCCTGCCAACCCTGATTCAACCACAGATGGGATATGACGAGATCCGAAGCCTCAATTTTATGGTCAAAGACAAACTAATCCCGTTTGACAGGATCAAAAAACGGATACGTAAATATTATGATCCGCGTGAAATCATAAAAGACTGTATCCTTGTATGGAGTATCCTTAAATTCAAACTCAAAATGAAATCACGATAATTGTGTGCGTATACTGTTTGATGGGATTACCGAATTATGCTCGACTATAAAAATCTCAAGGATACGTTAATAAAGCATACCGGCCATTTGTTTCTGAGCAACACATCAGTTGCGGTGATCAGTTTTGTAATCAACCTTATGATCGTCCGTACGCTCGGAGCCCACAATAACGGTCTTATTGTTTTAACGATTACCATATCGAGCATGATAAGCCTGTTTATCGACCTGCGGTTCGGGGAGACACTGATAAAATATATCGGTGATTTCATATCACAAGACCGCAAAGATCTTGCTCTGGGAATGATCCATATCGGATACCTTATTGATTTCTTTTTGGGTATCTTAAGCTGTTCTATCCTCTTTTTCGGACGGCAGTTTTTGGCTGATTGTTTCCATCAACCGGAGCTAAAAAAGTTGTTGCTGATTTATGCCACCATGCTGCTGATTATCACAGTCAATACCACCTCAACAAACCTGTTTCAAGCGTTTCGGGAATTCACATGGGTAAGTATTCAAACTGTGATGACCAAAGTATTCGATTTGATAGCAGTTTGCATAGCACTGTCATGTAATACAGGAGCCGTCGGCATCTTATATGGTTATCTTATTTCATCTGTTCTGTTCACGATTATTATTTCTATTCAGGCATACCGGTATAAACGCAAAGTATTTGCCGGGATTAAAGCTTCATGGCGCGATATCCCGTTTCGAGAAATTTTTCATTTCACGTTTCACACTACATTTGCCTCTACTCTCAAATCGCTCAACCGGTATATGGACGTGTTAATACTCGGATATTTCAAAGATCCTCGGGTTGTGACCTATTACAAAAACGGACTTGGGCTTGCCGGAATTTTCGGGATGGTTTCCGACCCGATTTATAAAGTTTTATTTCCGGTAATGGTTGCATTGAGAAATGCCAGAGATACAAAAACGATCAAAAAAATAGCAAAAAAAGTGATTTTCTTTTCACTATTATTGGGTATACCCGCAGGCCTGTTTATATCATGGATAGCTCCCTACCTGATAGGATGGTTATACCACGGTGTATCCGACCCATCAGTGATAGTTTTGCGCATTGCCATATGGGTGCAGGTAATCAATTTGATGTTATGCTGGCAACGTCCAATATGCCTTGCGTACGGCAGGTCTGATATCGGCTCAAAGGTAGGATTTTTCAGTTTTATTCTTTTTATATGTCTTCTCTGGATACTTGTTCCATTGTATGCTCATGTCGGAGCGGTCATCGCCTATGCGGTACTGACTTTAACCAATCTATCCATAGTTTTTCTCTTCACCGTAAATATTGTACGCCATGCAGGTATAGAAAACACACAAACTTAAAGCAAATCAAAACTTCTGTAGTTCGGTTGAGGAAGATGATTCTGTTGAGTAGCTATGCCCTTCTGCGCTTTTTAAATAGCAATCCTATTAGTGAAAGGTTCAACAAAACCACGGTAACCGGTTCAGGGATGACTTGCTCTTGTGGTATAAACGGTCCTGCCGATAGCGCTGTCGACCCTATGGTGGGTAATTCGATATAATCTGTGTATGAATAAGTTTCATCACCAACAAAAAGGTATGAATTCAGCTCTCTGGCACCGAGTGGGTTTGAATCGTCATAGGCATTGGCTATAACAATATCCGGGTAAGCATCGTTATTGTAATCGGTAACAGCAACAGCACTGGCGCCTATTGTGGGCAGATATGTTTTATCGGTAAAAGTGTAGGTTTCGTCTCCCCATGCGATAAAAGAATTAATGGAATAGTCGCCGGTGTCATCATGTTGATTGGTAAATATAATATCAATATAACCATCGCTATTCAAATCAGCAACTGTTACATCGGTAGCCGAGGCAGTAGGAATAGCAGTGGTTGTTGAAAACGTACCTGCATCGTCACCCCAGAAAATAAGTGAATCTATTTCACTAGTCGTACCGTTATTATACTGCGCAACAATAATATCCATTTTTCCATCCATATTTATATCCGCAACACAACTGCCCAATGCGCCAGTTGTATTAATTGTCTGGCGATTGGAATCGGAAAAACCTGTATCACTGCCCCAGTAAATATAAGATTCCGTGACAGGGTCTCCCAAATCACTGGAGCGATGACAGAAAAATATATCCAGTTTGCTGTCGCCATTCAAATCGGCAATTTCTATATCTCTGGCGCGATTCACACCCAATGTCTGAGTGTTTATTTCAGAATAACCTGATGAGCTTCCCCAGTAAATAGTTGAATCATGCGTTGAAATACCGGAAGAAAACACGATATCCGCATACGTATCGCCATTAAAATCGGCAACTGATGTATCCCATGAAGCAGGCGAGTATAATTCAGCACGATTTCCAACGGAATATCCTGACGCGCTCCCCCAATAGATATATGAATTAACATCACTTGAATTGTTATCGCTATAATTAGCAAACAGAATATCTGAAAAAGAATCACCATTGAGATCAGCAACAACCGTAGATCTTGATCCCAAAGTAGGTAACTCGGTTTTTAAGGATTCTGTGTAGCCAGTACCACTTCCCCAATAAATGTATGAATTGATTTCAAAATTACCGTTGTTATCCTGATAATGGCTAAATACAATATCATCCCATGAATCGCCGTTAAGATCATAAGCACAGGCACAGGACGTAATAATCATCACTATAAAAACTGCCAGAATAGTTCTTTTCATTGTTACCCTTTCTAATATCTTTATACCTACTAATAATTGTAATGTTGGTTTTTAATATTATACCACAATAAAGAAAGAATATCAATTCTCACAAGACAAAAAAAAGCCGGCTTTCATAACAAAAGCCGGCTCAGAAGTTTAGTTAGTAGTAATATTATAATGTTTGAAGATCAGCAATCAACTGTTCGATCAGAGCAGTCAACCCCAAGTCATCAGATAGCAAACCAACCTGATCCAAGGCGGCATCCAATTTTCTGATAGCCCTGCTATAATCATAGGCGACAATAAAGTTCTTCGCTCCTTCTATGCGGGTAATAATGCGTGTAGAAGTCCTGCTTGAAGGCAACGTATATGCTATATCCAAAATGCTGTTGATGTCATTAAGTACAGTTTCATGGGTGACTGTTCCTGCACCTGTATCATCCTTTACTGAAACGGCAAATGATGCACTTCCTTGTGCGCCTGCATTGTCCTGTACAGTTACGGTGGCACTAAAAGTTCCAGTAGAAGAATAACTATGAACTCCCGTTACGATACCATTAGATACGCTATATTGCTCAAACGTTCCATCGCCCCAGTTTATAATGGCGATATGCTTATCATCCACACCAGCATCGCTATAGGTTGCGGGAGGTAATGATACCGACTCGTCGATAAGTATCTGTACATCCGGTAACGGATTCACAACAGGAGCAGCATTTAAAAACACAACTTCAGCTGTATCAATTGCTGACAATCCATATGCATTGGTCACTTTAAGGGTAACAGTAAACGTTACATCATCAGGACGAGTCACGGACTGTGTACTGCCGGAGACTTCAAAGACACCGTCGCTATTCAGATCCCACTCATAAGTCAATGTGCTTCCCTGAGGATCATATGAGGCTTGAGCATCGAGAGTAACCGTACTTCCCTCAGTGGTCTCATAAGAACCGCCAGCATTAGCGACAGGCGGTTGATATTCGGTTGCTTGCTCAATAGTAATAGATGTATTAGATGAATCAGCAGAACTCACGCCTGTTAAAGGATCCTGAACTATAACCTGCACAACATAATCGCCAGCGGATACACCCATTTCAGATGGCACACATGTGGTAGTTACAGTTTGCAAACCGGAACCATCGGTAATGGTAACGCTTGCGACATCAACTTGAATTTCCTCAGATTCAGAAATCAGAAAAACCGATGTCTCTAATTGACTGGTATCGCTGTCAAAAACGGTATAGACTATTTCCAGCGGCTTATTTGCCACAAAATCACCGCTGTTAGGTGCTACCACAGTTACAACTGGAGCTTCGTCATAATCCTGATTGGGCTCTGACAAAGCGTCAGGGCGTAATGAGCGGTATGCCTGATCACTGGCAGAGTCTGTCTCGTAATAATGAATAGCCGTACCGGTAAAGACGGAATACGATGAATAAATGGTTTCAAGGTCTGAAATCATTGTTTCAAGCGCTTCGTTTCCATGATTCCAAAATGAGATATAGTTGTACGGGTCACTTGTCCCAAGATCTTTTGTTTCCAATGCGATATACACAGATTTTCCATTATTGAGCGCTTCTGAATATGCGATTTCAGTACCACTCATAGCAGTTGCACCGGTGGCAGTCCAGTAGTTAATAACCGTGACACAATCCACAATATCCTGAACAAATTCATTCACCGGACGATAGTTGTAGGTATACTCATCATACCAGTAAGGCAGTGTAACGCCAAAAGTCAAAGTATCTGCCTGCGCGTTATTATGATCGATGACCATATCCTGAAAATACGCAAGGTTGCCTATATACTGTTCCCATATAGTGTCGCTGGGCCAACTTGCCAGCACATGGGGTTCGATATTGAACTGAATTCCATCCAACCGTTCATTCAGCATGGCTTTGCTATTATAAGAAAAAACCTTCTGTAAATGTGCCACAGGATATGACCGGTAATAATCCAACGCCCAACTTGGATCACCTGAGAGGAATACAACTTTCAGCCCTCTGCTGTGTGCATCAGCGACAAATGTTCTCACTGCATCAAAAGAATTATTTACAATATCTAGTGCATCGAAATTCATAAATACGACAGATACTTTGGCGTTCGAATCGCCATGTGGAGCCGCAAGAAAACTAAAAAATTCTCTTTGAGATTGCGAATCAGCAATTATCTGATTACTCTGATCCCAGACATACAAAGCACGGTTATTGACCCATTCATCCGAGACCGGATTATCCGACCCGTTAAGATAAGTTACCGGAATAGATGAATCGTTATAACCATCTTCAGTGACACCGACAATATATGCTCCAAAATAAACCTGATCGTCTTGCGTAGCCCACTCTCCATCAGCAGTAGAGTAGGGTGAATCATTATCACGGCAGAGAGTAAAAACCCAATTGACTTCAACACCGATAAATTGCCCGGTGGTATTATAAAGTTTTGTCACTGAAGTAGACTCATAATCAGCAAGAAATATGGATGACGTATCACGCGGGCCACTAAAATAGGTTTCGACAAAAGTGGTAATCCATAATTTATTATGTGAAGAATCAAGGCGCATCATCAATACAGGATAGTTAGCTTTGGTCACATCAGTGATGCGTAAAAAACAATAATATACCTGCGAGCTATAGTAACGGGCTTTAACTGAATATATACTGGGTGAATCAGTCGATATCTGTGTAAAATCAAATGTTATTTCATCTGAAGGTGCACTCGACTGGGCAGAACAATCCATTACCAAAACCGCCATTAGAATGATAAAAAAGAAATTCCATCCATGTGTTTTCACGCGTACTACTCCTTTTAAATAAGTATTTCGTTAAAAAAGTTAAATTTATTATAGCACGCCGGAGGCTGTTTTGCAATTAGAAGAAAAATAATTTCACCCTGTTCAGACACGTGCGTTATTGATGGTACTGGTGTATCAGACAAAAACAGGAAGAATATGTTTCCTAAAAAGATGATTATCTTATAAAGATAAACAAATAGAGGGTAAAATAATTACATTATTTTTTTTCGATATGTTTCGATATGGTAAAAAAGAATGTAGCGCCTTTGTCTTCTTCTGATTCAACCCATATCTTGCCGCCGTGATCTTCGATAACTTTTTGTACAATACTCAACCCAAGACCGGTACCGGGATATTCGCTGTTAGAGTATAGACGGGTAAACGACTCAAAAATATGTTTATGGTATTCCTCAGGAATACCCACACCATTATCTTTGACGTAAAATTTGCACTCTGATTTTCCATCAGTACATCCCAGTTCAACTTTTACAGGTTTGTCTTTTTCGATATTTTTTGACGAGTACTTAATGGCATTTTCGATAAGATTCAAAAACACTTCGCCCAATTTGATTTTATCACAGGTAAGGATCGGTAATTTCGAGGTTATTGTGAAGTCAACATTGTATTGATTTATAACATCTTCCAATCGTTCAACAATAGAATCTACAAGTTCCTGAATATCAACTTTTTCAAACGGATTTTTTATACGAGATATCCGTGATAACGTTAACAGGTTATCGACCAACTCATCCATGCGCCCTGAAGCGCGATTGATACGTGTAACATATTCCATAACTTTATCCGGCAAGTCTTTGCCGTAATGTTCCTGTATAAGCATAGCAAAGCTCTGGATAATGGCAATCGGATTACGCAGGTCATGACTGGCAACGTGGGTAAAATTGTTTAACTCTTTATTCACCTCTTCAAGTTCTTTATTCTTTTGTGCCAGAGAAAACAACATTTTTTCCATTTCCGCTTCAGCATTAAGTTTTTCGGTTATGTCAATGGCTGTAGCGGCGGTAAACAAGGGGTCACCATCTTCACCGCGAATTACCACGCTATTGTGCAACATTGGAAAAACTGTACCATCTTTACGGGTATGCCATATTTCATGACCACTGACATTATCATTTTTCATGATAATAGATGTGGAAGCCTCAACCTGGCGCATCTGTTCTTCATTATGCAATATAGTAAAATGCTGATTAAGTAGTTCATCAAGAGTATAACCATGAACTTGAGCATAATATTTATTGGTATATAAAATATTTCCACCTGTATCAACAATGCTGACGCCGTAATTAGCATTATCAGAGATTGTTTTAAATTTTCTCAGTTCATCTTCAGCAAACTTTCGTTTGGTAATATCAAATGCCATAACAGCTGTAAAAACAGGGTTTCCTTGAGCATCACGTATCAGCACAAGATGATGCATCATGGGAAACTCCGTACCATCTTTACGGACATGGTTAATCTCATGAGCACTGACACAACCATTGGTCAAAAGCTCTTCCCTAACTTGTAACAGCTGATCCGTATACTTTTTACTGTAACAAATTTTATAATGCTTGCCGATAACCTCGGGGATTGAATAACCATGCACTGATGCGAAATATCGGTTGCTATACAAAATAAAGCCTTCAGGATCGAGTATCGCGACACCAAAATTAGCGTTATCGCTAATAGTTTTAAATTTCCGAATTTCTTCTTCATTACGTATGCGTTCGGTCACATCTTGTAAAGTACCGAGTACACGATAAGCTTTTCCTTCAGCATTTTTAAGTAAAACTGTGCTAACATCCAGATTGATATACTGGCCATCAGCGCGTTGAAACCGATAACTCAATCTTGAAGAGACACCTTTGGATATTATGTCAAAGAAAGACGTTTCAACTTCTTCGCGATCATCAGGATGTATACGATTTTTCCAACCTTCAACACCAAACTTTGAAAAATCCTCCACTGAAAAACCTGTAATTTCAGTAATTGCCCCGCCCCATGTTACTACGCTTTTTTCGATATGATAATCGTAGACCATATGATGAGTTTGTTCGATAATAAGCCTATAGCGTTCTTCGCTTTCAGCAAGAGCCTTTTCAGCGGTTATTCTGGAATCCAATTCTGTTTGCAATGCTTTTGTTTTTTGCAAAACAAGACGTTTAAGCGAAGAACTCCAAACGGCTATAGCAATAATCATCACCGCTATAAAGACAACCAAAACTTTATACCAAAACGACTGAGTTTGATAAAAAGGATGCGCCTCAAATCCCATCCATTTGGAGTATAAAGCATCCCGCTCTTCAGCGCTTATCAGCGATAAACCGTATTGTAAAATGTCGTGTAAAACAGATTCTGATTTCCTACAAACAAAAGACAGGTCTAGCGTGACACCAGCTTTCCCAGCTATCTTTAAATTTTTAAGACTATCTTTTTCAATACAATAAGTAGCTGAAACGATATCAGTAACCAAAGCCTGCGCCTGTCCTGACAATAGCTTTTCCAAACCATGTAACAAATCAGGTGAATACTCAAAATGTACATTGGAATAAATAGCATACAAATTCTCATATGCAGCATAATCGTTAACGCAGACAGCAACTTGACCGGACAAATCATTCAACTCTAAATAACTATCTATATTTTGACGGACAATAATTACTAAAGGCAAGCTAAGGTATGGGTCTGTAAACAGCATCGTATTGCTTCGCTCATAAGTTTCTACTATAGAGGAAACAATATCGATTTTATTCTCGTTAAACGCACTCAAGAGAGATCTCGAGGAACAATAGCAGACAGGACAAATAAAGTCTACCGCCAGTTTTTCTTGTATCAACGCTATAAAATCAGCAGTGATCCCCTGAAATTTTCCGTATTGATCAGAAAAACCGATGGGGGAATAACCACACTGATAGCCCAGATAAAGCACCTTATGTTCATCCAGCCACGCTTTCTGTTCATCAGAAAGACCGGACGCCGCATAAGCGATACTCTTACAGCAACAAAGTCCTAGCATGCTCCATACAAAGAGAATATAAATAGTCAATGCAGTTTTTATCCGCAACGCGTCAAGCACCTTTTTCTACTCATAAATCGAGTGTGGATTAATAAAACAAGTAACCACTGTATCATCATAAACTTCTATTTGCAGAATACGGTCATCTTTTACATATTCTGTACTAAAATCTCTATCATACGACAACTTTGCAAGCACATATACATCACTGCACCAAATCAGAAGCGTATTTGTATCTTTCCATTGTATGAACTCACTTTTTTTCCCATATTTATGAATGCACTGTTTTCCTGAAATTGTAACCGCTGAACCAATGTATTTCTCACTTGCATTATTATAAATCCTTAACGTAGCCGTAGAATACAACGATAACAATTCAGTCAAGGTACCACCTGGAATACGTTTGAGCTCAATATGCGCTTTGTATGTTTGATCAGGTGATGATTTCACAATCGTTTTTGAAAAGAAATATTGCGGAATAATCAACAATGTTACAGCCAAAAACGCGATAATCAATGTTATACCAAGTACCGCAAGGAAATACTTCATTATACATCCTTTGCATACAATTCTTGCAACAACTAAACTACACTATATAGCAAACCTCATAAAATAGAAAGATTTTCTATACACAGCAGTAAATAAATGAATAATTTCATCTAAAAATTGGGGCTTTTTACATCTACAATAAGATAAACCTTAAAGAAAGACGTCTAGCAGGGAAATAAGACTTAAACATGATCATAAAAGGCCACGTTGCTTTTTATACCAGGAGATAGTTTTTTGTAATCCCTGGTCAAAAGGCGTTGTGGCGGTAAAACCAAACTCGTTTTGAGCACGTTGAGTATCAAGACATCGACGAGGTTGCCCGTCAGGCTTGGACGTATCCCATTTAATGGATCCGGTAAAGCCTGAATACTCAACTATCATTTGGACAAGTTTTTTTATACTGATTTCCATACCTGAGCCGATATTAACCGGTTCGGAACGATTGTACTGCTCGGCAGCAAATACAATTGCCTGAGCACAATCATCGACATATAGAAATTCACGAGTAGCGGCGCCAGATCCCCACACTGTGATATGATCTTTGCCATCAACCATAGCATCAACACATTTTTTGATAAGAGCGGGAATAACATGAGATGTTTCAGGATCAAAATTATCGCCGGGACCGTATAAATTTACTGGCATAAGAAAGATGGAGTTGAATGCATACTGAGCCCGGTATGCCTGAGACTGCACCAACAACATTTTTTTTGCCAAACCATAAGGCGCATTCGTTTCTTCCGGATAACCATTCCAAAGTTCATCTTCACTGAATGGTACCGGAGTAAATTTAGGGTAGCAACAGATAGTTCCGATAGCCACACATTTCTGAACATCATATAATCGTGCTTGTTCCAATACCTGTACACCCATCATCAGGTTATCATAAAAGAATGAACCGGGATTCAAACGATTTGCACCAATACCGCCAACCTTTGCTGCCAGATGAATGACTACCTCCGGCCTGCTATCAGCATATAAACGCTTGACTGATTCATTATCTACCAGGTTATAGTCTTTGCTTCGGGGTACAAAAATATCAGCAACATTGGCCTGTCGCAATTGGGCAACTACACTGTTACCCAAAAAACCTGAACCGCCTGTCACCAATACTCGTTTACCAGTCAAAAAAGACATGTAAAACTCCCTCATTGATTTTTTTGCGTATATGCAGATTGATACGCAACCGATAATTTTTTAATAATGTTGTATATAACCAACTGTATCGGCATATTATATCAATTTATTTATATGTGAGTATACGCAATCTTATAGAAAGCAATATATACGGCGGATCATTCTCCATACAACTCTAAACCGTTTTTAGTGGTCAAGCCTGTAACCTGCTTCCTGCCAATCTTTTTTTCCGCCTTTAAAATAGTAAACCTGCGAAAACCCCTGACTTACCAGGAACTCAGCCACTTTTTTAGCCGCACCGCATTTTGCATGGGCACAATAAACAACAATGATATCATCTTTCTTTGCCGATGCCAGATGTTTCAGATTCATCTCAGGGGCTTCTGCTGGGATGTTAATTGCCCCGGGAATACGGGAAACACGGTAAGATTTAGAAGTCAAAGCATCGACAAATATAGCTTTATTTCCAGTCAATAAACGGTGAGCAACATTGACATCTATCACTGGTAAGGGTTCATTAACGTCTACTTTTGCCTGTGTTTCTGTTTGTTGTTGAACTTCCTGCTGAGGTTGTTGGGGTTTCTTGCCCATCGCGTAGATTGATGAAACCAGACATCCAGCCATCAGACTTGCTATAATTACTGCTGATACTATTGATTGCTTTTTCATGGAATAATCCTTTCTTTAGTGTGTTATCTAGTGTTCAAACGCTACCGCCATATTATATATTTTGATGTATGAAAAATTAAAAAGTTCACTATCATTCACACAACAATAAGGTTATAAAGCGCGTCATAAAATATTAAAAATTTTTATATTAATTTTCAGTTAAATATATAATAATTCTTCCGTTGGTGTCAATTTTCAACACAAAAGGAGAACACGTATGAAAAATGCAACATCTTTTTTTAAACTGAGCGCATTAGCAATGATTCTCGCCCTTTTACTGAGCACAAGTACTTTTGCCCAGTGTTCAGGCGGAAGTAAAGCAATGGGACAAGGCGGTGAAACAATGATGTCTACGGATGATCAGCCAACCGAAGCAAGTTCTACCGACATGGAAGACCCGGAAATGATAGATACCGATATGCCCCCCATGCCTGAACCAGCTGATATGCCTGCTCCTGAAGAATCAGAATAAGTATAGTCATTGACTACGATAAAAAAGGCAGCGTTCATATACGTCTGCCTTTTTTAGTCGGCAAAAAGTCGCTGTTCGAGTTCTTCGCCGGTTACAATAATCTTACCAACCTGTTTCCCCTGCCTATCCAGAAAAACAAACGCCGGTGGCCCTATAATATTGAATTGCTCCACAAGATGCGGATTATTATCGTAATCTACAGATACAAAGACAAAATCCTGAAGCCTTTTTTGGACATTTTGTTTTTGCAGTACCGTATGTTCTATCTCTTTACAGATGGTACACCAAGGTGCATTGAAATCTAAAATTATCGGTTTGGTTGTGGTGTTGACAATGACATCCAAATCAATTTTTTGAGATATATTTGCGTTCAAAGCAGTCCCCTGTAATGAGACAATCTGTGTATACGCAAAAACCGCGCACACAACCGCGCCAAGTAACGAAAGAAAGATTTTTTTAGGGGTTGCCCCCGAATCTGGAATCGATAGTATGCCAATGGTATGTAATCCCAATGCAAACGCAGCGATAGATACTGATATAAATACAGCCTCGCCAATAAAAGGACGTGTAAAATAGAATCCAGCCCATATTAAAACCACACCTATTGTATGTTTAATGCGACCCATCCATACCCCCGCTTTCGGCAAAGCACCCGATAGTGTTCCGGCAACAAACAGAATCATACCCATTCCCCATGCCAGGGCGAAAAAGAAGGCAAATCCCCGTACTATATCTCCTGAAGTAGCAACGAACGTAATAAGACTAATGAGAGGGCCGGACACACACGGTCCAACAACAAAAGCAGATACCGCTCCGAGTAGAAAAGTTCCTATATACGATCCTTTTGATTTGCCTGAAAATTTTTGCACCTTTGCCGCAAGCGATGAAGATGTCTGAATGACAATCAAATCAAACATAGATAATCCAAGTATAATAAATAAAATACCTATCGGGACAAGCACCCATACAGATCGAAAAAAAGATGCCGCTGTGCTACCGATAGTAGCCACAATAACACCTACAATAGAATATACTAATGATAATCCCAGAATATATAAGAAAGTCAAAAAAAAGGTCTGGCCGCGAGATGCTTGTTTTGCGCCAATCACTGCTATAGTAACACCTATCATTGGATATACACATGGTGTAAGGCTCAGTAATACACCGGCAAAAAATGCTCCAAGTATCCCCCATAACAAACTCGCATATGGAGTTGAGGCCTCATTGGCAACTCCAGTCGATTGAACAGAAGCAGGAACAGTCCCTTCAAATGAAAAAGGAACTTTTTTAGGTGGATAGCAAATCGAATCACTACATCCCTGATACTGAAAATACCCTGATACAGCATACAATGCACCCGGTTGGTCATTATAATTAAAACGAGCGATAAGACGTGATGAACCTGAAAAAACGTCTAACATGGAACCGTCAAAATTTTTGTATGGTTTTGTGGGAGGAAGAATCAACTCTGGTTTGGCAAGATTTTCAGATTTGTCCACAACAAGATCTAAAAACATATCCTTTGTCGCGTATACATGTATTCCGTCTGGTATATTGAGTTCAACTGAGAGTTCAAGATATGGTTTATCGTCATCTTCTTGACGGGTTATGTCTACGGTAACCGGTGAGTTCATTAAGGCAAACACAGAAGTGTTAATCAAAAGCAAAATCACAGAAAAAAATAATTTTCTCATTAAACGCTCTCCAACGATGACAAAGGGTATTCTTTCAAAAAGTAACTATTCATTTGTTGCCGGGAAACCACTAAATGTTCATAATTTTGTGGATGTTTGGCCGCAACTCGTTATTTTCTGATCAAACATTGCATGCAAAACATGCTTCATGTCCGACGGGACAGAACGGTCAAAAAAGAGCGTCAAGAGCTCAATTCGCCTGAGGGTTTCTTTAGATAAATAATGCTCAATTTTACAAGCCTCATCCTCAGCGGTATGTTCATCAAGATTGAGAACCTGAGAAAAAAATGAGGTAAGCGATATATGTTTAGAAAAGATTTTTTCAGCGAGCTTTACGCCGTCAGGGGTCATTTCAATAGCGCCGTATCGTTCCTGTACAACCAGATTTTTTTGTTTTAGTGTGGACAATGCATCGCTGACAGACGGAGCTTTTACGTTAAGGAAATCGGCAATATCTTTTACCCGGACAACCTGCTTCTTATTGCGTATTATCAATATACTTTCCAGATAATCTTCAAGAGCCGGCGAAATATCCATAGTATACTCCTTTTAAACCAGTGTACTATGAGTCAAGGAGATGACGAACATTCGTGTGAACTGGTTGCCCATATCATATTGTACTGCAAATCGTAAATCAGGGAGTATAATAAACTTCAAAATTAAGTGTAGCCGAATACGTACCGGCATAGGTCGCTGACGACAAATCTATACCAAATAATAACTGTATACGAGTGCCGGGAACATTCGTATAACCATCGCCATCATAAACAACTGATGCCCATGACAAAGCCAATGAATAAATATCGGCGGCACCTCCGCCAGTAGATACATTATACAGGTATTTATACTTCGCCTCGATAATAGGGCTCAGACCAGCCCATTCTATATCGGTAATGGTTTCGCCGACAGTCATAGAAGTCTGACCATACAGGGCTGCATTACGGTATTTCCAAATAAGCATCTGATAAGGAGGAACAGCTCTGAACAATCCGCTTTCATCATAGGGATTGAACGAAGGTGAAGAAGGTGTACTGGTATAAATTGTCAAATACCAGCCAGACGTTGTTCCTTCGCTAACATCAAGATACGCTTCAGCGGTAACAAATTTAACGCTTTCATTTATGTAATGCGAACCATTCGACATAGGAAGCGATGTTGTCAACTCGTCAGAGCCGGAGCTGGAAGAATATATAGTAAATGTAGTGGTCGTCTGTGGATATACCAGGCTCGTGAGCCCACACAGCACACCTGAAACAATCAGCACGGTGAACACGTGTTTCATAATGTAATCTCCTCTTTATTTTCGGTTATATAATTATATTATGCATAAAATTACGGTTGATAATAAACTTCAAAGTTCAATTCCGTACTATAGGTACCGTTAGCAGCAGATGATGACAAATCGATACCAACTTGCAACTGTATACGGTTTGAATAGTCCCATGTTGTTTTATAATCTACTATTGAGACATACTCAAGAGTGTCTTGTGTAACACTTCCCGGTCCGCCGGTACCGATATGTACAAAATATCTATATTCCGGATCGATTGGAGGCGTTGTCATTCCTCTCCATGCAACAGGATGGATAGTCTCTCCGATCAAACTGCTATCATATCCAAAAATGGATTCATTGCGATATTTCCAAATCAATACATCAGTCAAAGTAGTTTCATTGAACAATTCCGATACAGGATAGCCCAAAGGATGCTGCGTATACATAGTTAGATACCATTTCCCATACGATCCCGGATCGACATCGACATACATAGCTCCAGCAACATAATAAATCAACTCGGAAATTTGATGATTCCCGGAACTCAGGCGCAAACCATCAAGCTGCGTTGAACCAGTTTGCGAGGTATATACTGTAAATGTTGCAGGAATCGGCTCTGATACAAACTCGACGGAAGCAGGAAGTATCGCATCCGTATTCTGGGCATGAAGGTGCACACTCGTTACAAGCAGCATGCATGCCGTAGATAAGCATACTAAAAACGTTTTCATTGTGGCTTCTCCTTTGTGGACTCTGTTATCAATCTAATAAATTAATTTTAATATTCATTAATAGTAGCTACACCATTTTCCACAGAAAAGGTGAGTGTTTTCTTCCACATTTTTTCTTCAAGCGGATCCCCTGAAGTGATAGAAATTAGTGCCTTGTATTCTCCGTCAGGCAATAGCATATTACCGATAAACGTAGCTGAACATTGTTTACCGTTTTGAGGTAATATCACTTCTCGGTCAGGGTTAAAATCCATTTGATATTCAACTGATTCGTCATCAACAGGGTTAATAAGCACCTCCCCATGAGGACGGAACAGGACATTTGCGTTATTAGTGATAAAAATATTTATTGTAGTAACCGGAACGCCGGTATTGAGTATATCAATTTCGTGTACTGTATAGTCATAATGTTGTGTGCCCTCAACAGCAACAAGCAGTGGATAGTTGTATCGTTTGCTGATACCGATAGGGACATCTTCAGGTGGATTTTCAGAAAATCGAATCCGCGCATAATAAAGGCCCGTCGCATTTTCAGGCATTCGTATCGTATAGTTTACATCCGCCGTTGATTCAGGCGGTATCTCAACAAATTCTTTTTCAAATTCAAACCATGTATCATTTTCGGACTCAATTGATTTATCGAACCATTCAAGTTCAATGCGTAATGGAGTCGGATCAAAATTTCTTATCGTATAGGTACCGGTTGTTTCTTCACCGGGCTTAAGATGCTCTTCAACCCGGATTGGTACAACATTAAATTTTGCCCATGCTGAGGTAACACAGCAAAATAGCATTAATAAAACCAATTTATTTTTTATAAATCGTCCCATACGTATCTCTATTATTTTATATTTGCTTGCTTCAAATTATTTAATTCAGGTAATACTTAAAAATTAATTATATAGACAACTTTGCATAAATCATGGGGAACGGAGTTAACACCCCGTTCCCCGAAAAAATCATTATTCGTAGTAAACTTCAAATACTACGTTAGCAGTATATTGACCCTGACGAATAACAGTGCTCATATCGATAGCAAAAGTCATAGCGATATAAACATCGTAATCCCAAGAAGTTTTATAGTTTACTATTGAAGAAAAACCGAGTACATCTTCTGTAGGTGTGGTTATAGCTGCTATTTCTGCTGCAGTCCCTGGAGATGGAACGTTCACAAAATATTTGTACAACGCGTCATTACCTGACCAATCTGCTGCGGGAATAGTTGCGCCTTTGGCTCTGGTTTCAGGATCAAAAATAGCGGCGTTACGATATTTCCATATACATGACTGTCCTGAACCGTCATACAGGAACAGGTTACTTCCGCCCTCAGGATTGAAAGTAAGACTTGATGCGGTATCAGTGTACACGCAAAGGTACCAGTTGCCATAGTTACCTGGATCAACATCGACATAATAGTTTTGAGTAGCAACGTAACGGACATCATCGCTCAAAGATATTCCACCTGAAGCGCCATTATCGAGTTCAATTGCAGTCCAAGCAGTATTGGTTCCATCATTGTCGGTATACAGACCAAACGTTGTAGGAATATCTTGTCCTTCAAATGTTACCGATGCCGTCAGTGATGTTTGCGCAAATGCTGCCGATGTCAGCGCAACTACCGCAAGTGTTGTAATTCCTGCTACAAAATGTTTCATGTTTTGTCTCCTTTCGTTGTAAGACGTTGGGTTTGGTTGATTCGCATATGTTATGCATTTTCTATTTCTACTTTATACTACAAACTTCTTTATATGAAATCTGGTAGTACCACCTCCTTAAATAAAAAACATCAAATCTACTATTATTTCAAGTAAGGTTAATTAACTTTCAAATAATACAACCTGTTAGGTACAGAGTCGTTATCCGGTTCGTCACGTGGAACGGTTGCCATTGGGTCACCGCAGTCAGTCCATGTATACGTCTCACCGCCTATAGGCAGAACTTCTCCAATTAAGTCGACATAAGGTATTTCGTTCCAGCCTGTAGTATCATTGAGCAATTCATCTGTCCACAGAACAGAATAATCGGTCACAAGCTCGTTATACTTATAGGTAATGGTAAAACAGTTAGAAGGCAATTCACGCTCAAAAGCTATAACTTCGATAGAAGGATCAACTCCACCATCAGGAATTTTATATGATTTTCCATCGTCTACTGGAGTCCCTTCATAGACACCACATTTTGCGGTAAGACGAATTTGGTACAATTCCCCACTCGCAGATGGCAGATCAACCTGCGCATCCCAGGTAAGATTATATGATGTGTCCGGATATATTCCAGAAACCGAGCCGGTAACACCATTAGCTTCTGTCCATGTCACGACTGCTCCACCTTGATATTCAAGAACGATATCGCACGGAGCGCCTTCAGCAAATGTCAGATCGAAATTAACATCAAACTGCCATCCACCAGATGATTGTGTTACAGAATTAATCACCACCGATGGAGCACCTTGTGGCGGAAATTGAAGGCTAACAGGGATATCACCCAATTTTTGCGCTGCTTGTACTGATACAAGAGGTACAAAACAAACAGCAACCACTGCTGCTATCCAGCATCTGACTGATCTCATAACGATCCTCCTTGTTGATTAATCTTTATTTATGTACAGTATTGTTTTAATGTTTTAACTAACAAAATTATAACGTAATTATAACATATAAATGCTATTTTCAAAAGTTATATAACAAAAATATTTCTTATAAGTATACTACTATCCCCACTTCAATGCAAACAAATTATAATTTAAATTATCGATTTGCCTTATCGCGGAAAACATTTCAAGAATCCGATTTTTTAATTTTGACATATTTCTAAAAGATTTGTTCCATAAAAAAAACAAAGTCTCATAAACTTATGGCTTTGTTAGGGCTACTTCAGGATATCTTTATTTTTCATGCAAGCTACTTTTTTTTTACTTGTTTGCCTATAAGGCATACATTAATATTATATCAAAAGAATTGTGTCAGGATAATTGGTACAAAAGCTGCTTGTAACATAGTTTACCCAAAAACTATTAATTTTCGCAATAGTTATCAAGGAACTTTTTTATGCGCATAAAAACTCCGGCAAAGAAACTCATCCTCTCAGTAGCATTTGGATTGTGCTGCTGTTTGCTTAACGCTATTCTGGTATTACTTACCGATGCATCTATCACCACATATTTCACGATTGGCCTTATCATACCTATTCTCATTACGCAACAGTGGGGATTTCAATATGGCTTAATTTCCGCTTTGATCGGTTATACGACATGGTCCGCATGGATAGCTCCGTCATCAAATTTTATTTTGACAATCCTGTATGTGATTGCAACAACCTTGTGGGTTGTGTGGCACGGAATCTGTGCAAGCCTGTACAAAAAATCAAAAAGATTTATATGTAACCCATACATTGCAGAAATCCCGTTCAGGCTCTTTTACTTTGTTATAGCCTCTATGAGTATGATTAAGAGCAAGGTATTTTCTTCTTTTGATATTGAGTTTCACCTTATTATCCAAACATTAAACGCATTTTCAATACTGCTCTCAGCACAGATGATTACCTATATACCGTTTGTGCGTAAAATATTAGGCCTGGCCAGCAATGTATATGAGCAACATACCCGCAGGATTGTTGGCTTCGCCTTTCTGATGGGCATATCGTTCTGGTTGATTGACGGAGTATTTGACTATTCAGTGTTTTACAGAGGGACAAAATCACTTGTAGAACTTCTTTTTAGCTCAGTCCCGCCCCACGAGATGTATGTACGCACCTCTTTCCTGATAGCCTCCTTTGCGGGTGGTTTAATTTTAGCGCGTCACGTCAAACAACAGATTGAACAAGAAAAAATGTATTCAGCGAAAATAAATATATTCAAGGTTATCACTGAAAAAACCTCTGATATTCTCGCTATTCTCGACGAAAACTACAACAATAAATATATCACTCCCTCAGTAACAGCCATTACTGGTTACCTGCCTGAAGAACTGATTGGCGAACAACAAAAAGCAATAATTCATCCAGACGATTCCAAAACCCTGGAAGCGGCATTTACTGAAGCAATCAACACCCCTTTCAAAACAATAGCTCTACCCTATTTTAGAATACGTCATAAGACTTCTCACCAGGACATATGGATAGAAGGAAACGTAACATCTTTACTTGATGAGCCAAACGTACAGGGGATAATATTTAACTGTAAAGACATTACGGCAAAAAAACATATGCAGGACAATCTTATTCAGTCGGAACATAAATACCGATATATCATGGAGAATATCAGCGAAGGTATTTGGATGACAGATCGTAATGCCCAAACAAACTACATTAATCCTGCCCTTTCCCAAATGCTCGGTTATACACCGGATGAGATGCTACATCAAAGCGCATTGGACTTTATAAATAACGAACAGAACCGTACTATCTGGAAAAAAATCACTACCAAAAATAAAGACATAAGAGAAACATACGCATTCACGTTTACGAAAAAAGACGGGACTTCCTTATTAACACGGGTGGCATCAAAAGCAATGTATGATGACAGAGGTGTTTATATTGGCACGCTGGCAACTATCACCGACTTAAGCGAATGGGAAGATTCACAGCAAAAAATACGTTATATGGCAAAGTTTCCCAATGAAAATCCTAATCCAGTCATGCGTATATCTTCAAAGGGATATTTGCTATACGCAAATGAATCGGCAGATATTCTTATCAAAACATTACATTTAGACAAAAACAACCCTTTGGATAAAGAATGGAAACATTATATTTCTGAAGCAATGAAAACTATGTCAATAAAAGAGATAGAGCTGCAATGCGATGATCTTTTTTACCTTTTGCATATCACTCCCATACATAAAGAATCATACATAAATATATATGCCTTTGATATCACTGATAGAGTAAAAGCCCGGCATTCGCTTGAACAATCTGAACGAAAATACAGGGAATTGTTTGAAAATACCAGAGATGGTTTAGTTTTCACCGATTTAAACGGTAAATTCACACGAGTTAACAATGCCTTTGAATTAATTACCGGATACAGCCAGGACGAATTACTCAATATGAAATATCAGGATCTTACAACAAAAGAGTGGCAACTCATTGAAGATAAAAAGATCAGAGAACAATTGTTCAAGGTTGGTTTTACCGATTTGTACGAAAAACAGTATATTCATAAAAATGGATCCATAATTGATGTAGAAGTACAGGCCTACCTCATGTTTGACACAAATAACACTCCTTTCGCAATATGGGGATTAGTGCGTAATATAACCAGTAGAAAAGAAACGGAAAGAGCATTATCCGAATCAGAGCGAAAATACAGGGAACTTTTTGACAATATTCGCGATGGAACCGTAATTGTCGATATGGCTGGTAAAATTCTGGAATGTAATCTTGAATACAGCAGGATGCTCGGTTACACTGAAGAGGAACTCAGTAAAATCACCTATCATGAACTCACCCCGAGTAACTGGCACGATTTTGAGCAGAACATTGTAGATACACAAATTATTCCTCAAGGATATTCTGATCTTTATGAAAAAGAATACCGCAAAAAAGACGGTACGGTTTTTCCTGTTGAGATGCGGACATATTTAGTGAAAGATGCAAACAACAATCCTGTCGGCATGTGGGCAATCGTTCGGGATGTTACAGAACGCAAAAATGCTGTAGAACAACGTGAACGCTTACTGCACACACTTGCTGCAAAAAACGAGGAACTCGAAAGTATCGTATATGTCAGTTCTCATGACCTACGATCTCCTTTGGTTAACATAAGCGGTTTTACAAAGGAATTGGAAAATTTGATTGACAAGGCAATACAACTACTTAATAATGAGAATAATTTAGATGACGCTACTCCAGAACTTACAGATATTTTAAAAAACGACCTTCCTCCAGCTTTGCATTTCATAGAGACTAGCGCAACAAAAATGGATGCATTGCTGGCTGGACTGACCAAACTTTCGAGACTGGGTCAGGCAAGCGTCTCTATTCAGTATATCGATATGCACCATATGTTTAACAGCATTATTGACTCACTTCGTTATCAGATCAACGAAGCTGACGCTAAAGTTATGATCGACGACTTACCAAATTGCTATGGCGATGCTCTACAAATAAGTCAGGTTTTTGCTAATATTGTCGATAATGCTATTAAGTATAGAGATCCTAAACGACGACAAGTTATCAAAATTAGCGGTTACAAAAAAGACGATCTTTGCATATATCGCATTAAAGACCGGGGAATTGGTATTCATCAGGATCATCAAAGAAAGATTTTTGAGATTTTTCATCGGCTTGATCCATCGCATGTCAATCCCGGTGACGGTTTAGGCCTTACAATTGCCCGGCGAATTATCGACAAACACAGCGGCAATATATGGCTTGAGTCAAAAATAGATGAAGGTACAACTTTTTATGTAGCATTACCAGGTAAACCGTGATATCCTTTGGTTAAGATAAAGAAAGGAGTTGTTTATGCTCAATGATGTCATTATTTTGATGGCAGAGGATGATGAAGGACATGCCTATCTAGTAAAACGGAACCTTGAACGATCCGGTATAACTAATCATATTGAACACTTCAAAAACGGCGAAGAAATCCTTTCTTATCTGAGTGCATTGGAAAATGATCCTCAGCATGACAACAAATCATACTTAATACTTCTTGATATCCGAATGCCACGGGTTGACGGTATTGAAGTCCTTAAAAAGATCAAAGAAAATCCTGTGCTAAAAACCATACCTGTTATAATGTTAACCACAACTAACAATCCACAGGAAATCAAACTCTGTCATTCTTTGGGATGCAGCAACTACATAACGAAACCTATCGAATACGATAAGTTTGTCGAAACTATCCGGCGTTTAGGATTATTCATGCGTATCGTGGAAATACCTGAACTTCAGAAATCATCTTAATATGGAATCTACAACATAATTCATACCGCTTCGATAAACTTTTTTTGTCTATTATCTGGACCTTAAATTTTATTCGTAGAAATTTGTTCATTCCCAATAAGTTTTGTTTTATATTCAGAAAAGCTATTTTTTTGCTTTAAATTTTGTGTGATTTTTTGCTATTCTTAATCTGCATGAGTTCTGTTTTAAATTATGATTAACGAAATTAGGAAACCTGCTGCAAACCAAAAAAATAGACAGGAGGTAAAAATTTGCAAAAAAACCTTGACCTTTTTACCAAAAAGCTGTTATTTGTAAAATAACCAAAATAATGTAAAGTATAATAAAAATCAAAATAAATCAAGAGAGTATAGAGCATGGTAAAACCCATTTTAACGACATACGAGGCTGCAAAATATTCCAATGTCACTATGACAACAGTTGTCAATTGGATTAAAGACGGTTCACTTAAGGCTTATAAAACCAAAGGTGGACATAGGCGTATTAAAACCGCTGATCTCCTTGAGTTTCTCAAAAAATATGATATGCCGGTTTTCATAAACCAACGTATTTTAATCGTTGATGACGATGTTTCAATACAGACAGGTTTAAAAAAGGTTTTTGAGTCACACGGCTATGAAGTTAGCATAGCCAACAATGGATTTGAAGCCGGGGTGCTTATAGAAATGAAACGGCCTGCTCTAATTATTCTTGACCTTGTGATGCCCGAACTTGATGGTTTTTATGTTTGTGAATTCATCAAAAAGCATGACCATTTGCAAGACACAAAAATTATTGTTTTGTCCGGGTATCCGTCGCAAGAAAACATTGAGAAGTCAAAAGAAGCTGGTGCTGATGCATTTATATCTAAACCAGCAGAAAATCGAGTTATTCTCGATGAAGCACGAAGGTTATTGAAAGATATCGTTAGTCCAACAGGCTTATAAGATATCTTATCCCCCGATCAACCATTGTATGTTATCTGAATCATACCTAAACGAAATCGGGGGACTGTTGATGAATACTACTCTATCAGTATTGCTAAACTGTCCGGGTGAAACCAATTATCCTGTTCTTAAATCATTCATCACAGAAAATCATTTTTGCATTAGAAGGGTAATTAATGAAGAGCTCCCCGCTAAAAGCGTGCAACTCATTAAAGAACACTCTATCGCGCTTACTCACCTGGAAATTTCATCAATAGACACTAGCGATATTGATATTATAATAGATGCTTCGCCAGACCATTCTTTATGCACAAAAGCGCTAAAACAGCAGCCTGCTTATATTCATGCAATTGATGAGAGTAACACTCCCGTTATCTACGTTTGTTTTTTACATCCTTCACGCATTGAAAATATTGTCAATTTTTCAAAAGAGATTCACGATAGAATTATTCAATGCCTTAACGAGCATAGTCCACTCGACAGAAAGTATTCTCGTAGAATCCATGAAAAACGAAAAACTAGTTTTGATGAGGCAACACATAAATTCTACGAAGAAACATCATCAATTGCTGACCAAAAAATTATGACAGGAAGAAAATTATCATCTCGTATCGGCTCTTGTCCGATTCATCCTGTGTATACGAGTGAACCCTCTTTTTATCATCTGATTAACAATGCTCCAATGCCATACCTCTCATTAGATGAAAATGGCTTTATTATTGAAGTCAATAAGGCGTGGCTGTCACTTCTAGGGTATGATAAAGATGAAGTCATCAGCAAAGATTTTATTGAATTCCTTGAAGACACATCTATCGAGAAATTCAAGAGCAGTTTTGCGAAATTTAAAGAGAGCGGTTCTATATCCGGTGTAGAAGTTTCCTTGAAGAAAAAAACTGGTGGTTATATCCATGCATCATCTACTGGAAGAATAAGTTATACCGAATATGGATCTTTCGGGCAAGCCCATTGTATTTTTCAAGATATTACTTCACTCAAACAAATAGAAATATCGTTACGCCAAAGTGAAGAACGTTACCGGCGCATCATAGAAACCGCGAATGAAGGAATTTGGATTACTGATTCTAACGGCATAATAACATTTTGCAACTCACATTTTGCACGGATGCTCGATTATCCAAATTCAGATTTGATTGGCAAACCGCTAATTTCTTTCATATCTCCACAATGGCAGGAACCGGAAGAACTCTTTTCAGATAACGGGTCGCTAAACTCTAATAATCAGGAGGTTATATTCATTCGTAATGACGGTTCAGAGATGTGGGCGCTACTTTCTGTTTCAAATCTGACTGATCAGGCGCATGGGACAACAGAAACGCTCGGTATGGTTATGGATATAACAAAACGAAAAAAGTTTGAAGAGCAATTAAAGCAATCCCGTTTACATCTTTCTCAGCTGATTGATCAACGAACGTCGGATCTGATCTGTCTAAACAAGTGCCAACAAACTATTTTATCCAATATACCATCCGCTGTTGCCCTCATAGATAAAGACCTTCTAGTGCATACCTACAATAAGATGCTCGAGGATATGATACTCAACAAAAACTTTATTCAAGGCCAAAAAATATGTAACTTGTTCGGATGCTCGAAAGACAAACAAAAAAACTGCCCGGTACAAGAATCTGTATGCAATTTGTTAAGTAATGACCCTATAATCCAACCTATTGATTATACAATACGCCAGAATCATCGAAAAAAACTGCTGCGGATTCGTCTATCCCGTATAACTCACAACGAAGCACACGTACTTATGATTATCGAAGACATAACTCACGAACAAAACATGGAGAAACGGTTATTGGTATCTGAACGCCTTGCGGCTACCGGGCGTTTGGCAGCCAGTATTGCTCATGAGATTAATAGTCCACTGCAAGGGATCGTTACTCATCTTGAACTTATCAAAGAACAATTACCACTAAATTTTACTGAAATGGACAGCTATGATATAATAAAAGATAACCTCACGAAAATACGCGATATTGTCCGTCAACTGCTTGATGTGTACATGTGCAACCAATCAAATAAAAACGCTATCAATATGAACCATATTATAAAGCAAGTGGAGTCTATTGTTCATAACCAGTTAGCTATCAAAGAACTGGCTTTGACGCTGGACTTGGCTCCAGATTTACCTGAAATGTATGGTTACCATCAGCAACTGCATCAGATCATTTTAAATATCATGCTTAACGCCATCGATTACACTAGGGCAGGAGACCAAATAAAAGTTACAACTAGTGCTACCCCTGAACATATAACTATCACCATTACCGATAGCGGCCCTGGTATCCCTCAGGAAAATCTTGATCATATTTTCGATCCGTTTTTCAGTTCCAAACACCATTCAGGAGCAGGATTAGGATTATTCGTATGTCAAGGGCTTGTCAAAAATCATAAAGGGAATATCAGCGTTGACAGTCCTCCAGGAAAAGGAACCACCGTCACCATTACCTTTCCGCTAAAACACACTGCAAAAAACGTGTTGTATTCCTGATTGCAAAAAATGTTGCATTTTAATGCGGGTCAATCACAGATAAACGGACAGTAGCTGATAATGTCTGGCTCGCATCACCTCGATACGTGCCTGATACAGGTGTTGTCAATAACGGTTGTGCAGATGTAGAGATAGCCACATGTTTGCCATGCACCGCAACCCCGTTGGTAGGATCAAATCCCCGCCATCCCCCACCGGGGATATACACCTCAACCCAGGCGTGCAGGTGATGGTCGGACAAATCCGGATCGTAAAAATACCCGCTGACAAACCGTGACGCAAGCCCCATTTGACGGCATGCAGCCATATATACCAAAGACAGGTCTCTGCATGAGCCTTCATGTAACGCGAAAGTTTTTTCAGGCGGATACGGATCGCCCGATTCGCGATATGTGTAAGTAAATTCATCAGCGATTTTCTTTGCCAGCAGAGTGAGAAACTTAAGTGTATCACCTTGAACCTCACGTGCAGTCTCATCAGCTAACAATTCAATCGCCGGATCATTGGTCAACGCAGCTAATTCATAATGCAACCGCCAGTGTATTTCTTCCGAGTATGTTACCGGCAACTGTAATGAAGAAAACGGATACACAATAAAGTCAAAGGGTTCTCTGTCAGACATTTTGACAAGCGAATCCATAGTAATAGTTAACGAGCTGGTTTTGCCGATAAACCATGCCATATATGTTGAAGTTCCCTCTAAATCAAGCATTTCAGATATACCTGATGGTTCGGGAGATATTTTTACGGATGATTCCACAACAGCATGAAACGGGTCACTGCGTGGTTTCAGGCGGATAGTATGCGGTTCAAGCACAACCGGTTGGGAATAAATATAGGTAATTTCGTGTTCAATACGAAGCAGCATAAGATCTATTACGATATTTCCTTATTGAGTTTCTTAAAAATGCCGTGCATCCAGTCATCAGGAAGCTCGGAGAGTACCTGAGCTATTTTATTTTGCCATAGAAAAGAATTTTTCTGCAGTTCCTGTTCACGAAACCGCTGAGAAACTATATGAAATGTATCGCGTTTATAGAGAACGACATCAATAGGATAATACACATCGTTGGCGCATTTTCTGGTAGAATCAAACGATAAGAACCCGGCTTTGAGCGCGAATTCCATAGAGGCATCATAATGCAATACACGACTTAGCAGAGGTTTACCGTAACCGGTATTACCAATAATAAAAAAAGGGCTTGTGTCACCCACTTCCACCCAGTTTCCTTCAGGATATAGCATATAGAGTTTATGTTCTTTATCATCCTCAAGTTGTCCTGCAACCAAAGCATTCAAATTAAAATCCAGCCCACCTTCAACAAGTGCCTTTTTATCTTCTTCGGCAACACGCCGTACTTGTTTGGCAAACGCGTTCACAGCCTGGTAAAGTTTGGTAAAATGTTCATCTTGTTCTTCAAGGACTTCATGAAAATAGGTAAGAGCTTTATCACGCACCGACCGCAAACCAGATGTCATAAGAAACATTGCATGCCTGCCTTCGCGTTCCCAAACAGTTACTTTTTTAGCGGTTAAACATTCGTTGCCGGATGTAACGCGTGTATCGGCAATTCCCACCAGTCCATCCCTGACTTTCATGGTAACGCAAAATGTCATGATATCTCCTTTATATCAAACGTACTGCATAGCAAAAAAAGTTTCGTGTATTGCGGCACTGACATTATTCAGCTCGGTTTGAAAACTATCCAGATATTCGTGCAAACCGATACCTATAATATCGGCAACTTCTGTATAATTTAAATCAGAACGTGCTTTACCCAGATATTTTTCCGCCTGAGTTACGAATGTCGTAACATCAGTACCTAGCAAAGCATGGAGTGACTGTTCGGCAACTATCAGACAATAATGGATAGACCGTGGAAACAGTCTGTCGAGGACTAAAAACTCCACAATCCGTTCTATGGATATACTGCCAAACTGTTTGCGGTACATTTCAAAGGCGCTTGCAGATCGTAACAAAGCGCACCATTGCAAAATATCAAGTGAAGTTCCTACATCTTTGACGCTCGGCAAAAGGTAATAATATTTCATATCGAGTATTCGCGCGGTCTTATCTGCCCGTTCGATAAAACGTCCGAGCATACCAAAATTCCATCCTTCGTTATGGGAACATGTCGCGTCCATAATACCTGCAAACAAATGGCTGGCAAACTTTATTTTTCTGAAAAATTTTGACAGTTTTTCGTCTTTCCATTCATTGGTATTGACAACTTCACTGACCGATAAATACAACTCATTGATTTGCAACCACAGTTCGCTGGGTATGATTTCACGTACACAGCGGGCATTTTCTCGTGCATGGCTCAAACATGAATAGATGGAATTCGGGTTATCAAGGTCAAACGCCATAAAACGGATAACTTTATCTTTGCTCCAGGTTCCGTAGAGCTGTTGATATATATCGCCGTCACCTGTAGTGAGTATAAGAGGACGCCATTGTTCCTGCAAGCCCGGAGGCAGGTCGAGAGTCAACCTGAAATTGACATCTATAAGTCGCGCATAATTTTCGGCGCGTTCGACATATCGGTTCATCCAGTATATAGATTCAGCAACACGGCTTAGCATATAGGCCTCCTAATTGAGTTTTGTCCTGCCACTGCGGACAACCCATGTATCTTTACTACCGCCACCCTGTGACGAATTGACCACACACGATCCTTTTTTCAAAGCGACCCTGCTTAAACCACCGGGCAAAACGAAAATATCATCGCCATACAAGATATAGGGGCGCAAATCAACGTGACGTCCTTCAAGCGAATTATTAATGATCGTCGGAACACGCGACAATGCCATGAGCGGTTGTGCAATATAATTTCGAGGATTTTGCTTAATCAGTTCCTTATATTTTTCCTGATCGGTTTTGAAAGCATGCGGACCAACCAGAATACCGTATCCACCCGATTCATTGGCTGGCTTGACAACCATATTGTGAATATTTTCCATAACATACTCGCGTTGTTTTTCGTCCCAACACATATACGTAAGTACGTTAGGTAAAATAGGATCCTGATCGAGATAATATTTGATAATCTTGGGTACATACGCATAAACAACTTTATCATCGGCAACACCGGTACCCGGAGCATTGGCAATGGTAATATTTCCCTTTTTGTAGGCATCTAATAAACCCTTAACACCCAGCACAGAATCAGACCGAAAATAAGCAGGGTCTAAAAAGACATCGTCAATACGGCGATATAATACGTCTACCCGTTGTATCCCACGAGTAGTACGCATATAGACAAAATCATCGATTACCACGAGATCACGTCCTTCAACAAGCTGTACACCCATTTGCTGAGCAAGAAAAGAATGCTCGAAATACGCGGAATTGAAAATACCCGGTGTCAACACGGCTATAACCGGATTTTCACGCGGTGATACAAATTGCAGCATCTCAAGCAATCGTAGAGGATAATCAATAACAGGTTGAACACCAAGACGTGTAAATACATCTGGAAACGTCTGTTTCATTATCTCTCTATTACCCAGAACATAAGCTACCCCTGAAGGAACTCGCAGATTATCTTCAAGAATATAATATCTGCCGTCATTATGTTTGATTAAATCAATACCGCTGATATGGCTCCATATTTTCTTCGGAGGTTTCAACCCACGGCATTGCTCCAGATATCCCGGGCTTGACTCAACGATATATCTGGGTATGACGTTGTCTTTAAGAATTTTTTGTCCGTCATAGATATCATTGAGAAACAAATTCAAAGCTTTGATACGCTGCTGCAATCCTTTATTTATATGCGACCATTCGTCATCATTAATGATACGCGGAATAATGTCGAACGGAAAAATCCGCTCAATTCCTTTGCCTTCACCGTACACGCTAAAGGTGATCCCCATAGATACAAAAGCACGTTCCGCAGCGTACTGGCGCTGTTTCAATTCATCAAAGCCCAGATTTTTAATATAGCGTAAAAAAAACGAGTACCAGGGACGTATATTTCCCTCGCCATCAAGCATTTCATCATAGAATTCATCGGTTGCATAATCGTTGAGCAAAAATAAACTCCTTCCCAGTTATCAGCATTATATTGCTACTATAATATTCAATATGAGAACCGGATAAAAACACATATCATGCCAAGAGAGAAAGACAAAAGAGTTTTTGAGATATTTATTAAAACATCAATTATAAATATATTTCTGTATACATAAATATAGTACATAAGATATACCATACCGATCTATTAAGAGAGTTATTACCTGCACATAAAATATATGTCAGTACACATCTGTAAGAATCGCAACAGAACAGTTTAAAATCACCATAGTTCCCAGTGTATCTTGAGAGGATCAATCTTATGTTTAGGACGTTTAGGCTCAACAGGGTAACCTATAGATATGACATTTAATGGAACCACATCGGACGGGATACGCATCACTGTGCGTACAAAGTCTACCCGATCGTCATAGGGATATACGGCAATCCAAACCGCACCGAGATTCTTTGCTTCTGCCGCCAGCAGGATATTTTCAGTAGCAGCAGAACAATCCTGTACCCAGAACATCTGCCCTATTCCCGGTAACGAATTTTCAGGGATACCGCAGACAACTATAGCCGCTGTTGCCTGTTTGAGCATTTTACCGAATTCAAGTCCATCCGCAAGTTTGTCGAGAGTTTCCCGTTTGGTAATAGCCACAAATTCCCATGGACGCTTATCCGCAGCAGTTGGTGCAGCCATACCCGCATCAATAAGAATCTCCATCATTTCTTTGGTGACCGGTTTATCGGTGTATTCACGTACACTTGTACGTCGATGAATAACAGATAATGCATCATTGGGAATCATTGAATTCTCCTGAGCGAATAAATAGTTGAATTGCAATACTACTGCCAAGGTACAGCAAAAAAATATTTTCAGGCCATTTTTCATGGCAACTACTCCTTTTTTGGATAGCGTTTATTACCGATTAACGGGCGTTGAAAAAGTTCGAGTATCTGACCTGTAGGACAAGCATAAGTACACCAGCATCGGGGTATCATTATAGAAAGCAGCAAAGAAGCTGTCGCTAAAATCAATACAATCAATGAAGCGCTTCGCCATTGAAATGCGGCAAACGGTTCGATATAAGTATAATCAAACGATAGTCCTAACAGCATTAAACCTGCGACTGATACAAAAAACAAACTCCGAAACACCCTCAATATTTTTCGAACAGGCGCCGGAATGAGAGGTTTCTTTCTTACCAGCATCCCAGCCAATTCCTGTGCAGATCCAAATGGACATACAAAAGAACAATACCAATTTTTATTGGTTAACAGAGCAAGAACTAATGTCACGCAAAACACTCCAGATAATAGCGACATGCGCATGCCTGCATTTATCCATGCGTTAAATTGAGCAAAAGACAACAAGTTGCCGAACATAAAACCTATCACCACAACATTTGCAATAAGCTGAAATATTCGAAATGCCCGTATACGCCGATTCATAAAAAAAGAAATCAATGCCCCCATCAAAACAAGCAGGGTCAGAAGAGTAACGCAGAGACTTACTGAGGATGATTTTTCAAATGCTACTTTTTGCTGAGAAAAAAAAACAGTCTCTTTTTAAACGATTCTATCACAGCACTACTCGTCATGGTAGCTCCCGAAACCGTATCTACTTGCTGGTCAAGCGCTTCATCTACCGTCAAGCCATTCCATGCATCCAATACACCTTCAGCAGTTACAATTTTAATAAAACCACCCGATTCGGCATTCGGCAAGAAAGATACACCTTTTATCTTGCCGTCATCATCTATACCAATCAATAACGGAACCGGTCCGCCGTATCCCTTAATGTCATCGGCATGGGGAGTAGTTACAATAAAATACCCAATAGTATTACCCGATTCATCGAACACCTCCGACATTGCATCAGGCTTGGCTGAATATTCAAATGATGCGGCATCAGGGTATAGCTTCTGTACTTGCAGTAATGTAACAATCGAACTTGCGGTAGATTCTGTCTCCTGAGACTCAAGCGAAGGTGTTTGCGCGCGTACTACAATAAATGTCACCAAAGCTACAAGCATAAGCAGCTGAGGAATTTTATAAACAATCGATTTTGCTGTGCTCATGGTGTATCCTTTTTCTGTTGTGGCTTAAAATTTTTACCAACACTCCACGCTTTTCCCACATGTTTCCCAACGGACCAGAAATTGTTGTCGTGCATGGAAAACAAAAGCGGTTGCAGCTTTGTTATATCGGGTAACCCGTTTGAAACGCAATCGTCATTAACATAGACTTTTAAAATTTCACCTATAAAAATTTCGTTTACCCCCCCTACCTCAATGGATTCCATCAGTTTGCACTGCAAACTCAACGGTGAGGCTTTTATCATGGGCGCTGACGGGATATCACCCAAAAAAAGTTCGCAAATACCGGATTTATCTGTTTCACGCCCTGAATGCATACCGATATAATCTGTTAATTCGACCATATCTACGGAAGGAATGTTCACACTAAATGAACGATTTCGTTTAATCCACTTGTTAGAAAAATGAACTTTGTTGCTTGCAATGCTGATCATCGGAGGCTGATGTTGAACAATACCGCAGTAGGCAATAGTAATAAAATTAGGCCTGTTGTCAGCCATTGTACCAACAATAACCAGCGGCATGGGATACAGAAACGTATTTGGTTGAAGCTGTACTTTTTTCATAACTGAGCATCCTTTATTCTTTCACGTTATATTGAATCATTTATATAAAACAATTTCATCGCGAGCAAAAACATCACCATGTCCGGGCACAATAAAATCGGCTTTATCGAGTACAAGTTTTCTGCTCTGTTCAAGTCTATGCATATCCTGGGCGATTGAGTCGGCAGGAGGCCCGTGTTTATCCCAGAACACATCACCGCAGACAGCATAAACACCTGCCGGAGTTTTAACAAACAGGGTCATGTTATCATAGCTGTGGCCCGGGGTCATCTGTATAAAAATATCATCGGAAAAATGCCTGCTCATGGTGTTATAGGTATAACAGTGACCGTTCCAGTATCCCCAGTAATCTATGGCTTTAGCCTGAGGGAACATACCTATATTTCGGTAATGATCGAGATGAGAATGAGTAATAAAAATGTAATCGATAGCGGATGGAGTCAGATTTTCCGCGCTAAGCGCATCAATAAGGATTTGTTGAGTAGCTACAGTGCCCGGATCGACAACTATGTTACAGCCGTTATCACGAATAAGTGTGATTGTAGCGCAGACAATGCTGGCCTCAATAGTATAATACCCCGGGACAAGAATACGCACATCAGCCATAGCGGACCTTCCGTTTGGGTTGATACATTGTTCCTCCATACTAACAAAGATGACCGCCGGTTACAATAGGCACAAATAAAAATTTATTTAAATTGCGCATGAATACAAAAAACCTGCCTTTTATAAAAAGGCAGGTTTATTTGCATCTTTATCAAATTGGATTGTTACCGTTTTAGAAACCGTAGAGCAAACAAAGTCAACCCAAAAAGAATAGAAGATATCGGTTCAGGAATCGATGTTTCTTCCGGATATACAAACCCGCTTACCACACGAAACCCATGACTTCCATACGTTATTTCAGCATCAAGCAAATCGCCAATCGTTGTAGATGTCAATAAACCAACGCTACTGCTCCAGGCACCACCTTTCAGACGGGCGTTACTAATGCCATCTGTTTCTTCAACCCATTCCCACAAATTACCGCTTTGATCATAGGTACCGTACGGGCTTTCGGATTCATCATAAGCGCCTACTTCTGTCGTACCAGTATAAGAAGAAGTAACAAATCCATCTACGCTATCCCAGAAATTGGCAGAATTACCATCATCATATTGCGGAAGACAGCTGTTTGGAGTAGAATTAGTTCCTGTCCCATACAAGTAATACACTCCCGTATTAGGATCATAATAGGCAGCTTTGTACCACTCATCCGGCGTAGCCAGAGCATACAATGCCTCATCCTGACGGATAGCATTAATTCCAAGAGATAAATCGTAAACCCCGTTTTCCGTGCTTGAGGTAGTTTGAAGACCTATAGGTTGACCGTTATGCAACCAGTTTACAAACCGCAAAGCATCGTACCACGTTACAAAATTCATCGGATGATTAGACCAGCCTGAACTTTTCAGGGTATAGTTATAATTACCTGCTGAGCCAGTTCTAGTCACCCCGCCCTTATCGCTCATTTTACTATTATACAGCCCATAGGTATCTGTCTTGGCAACCGCATTCAAAAACTCTACATACTGCGAATATGTTACTTCATAGGTTGAAATTTTATATTCATAATTAACCGAACCAAAACCAGTCAGCGAATCAGCATCATTCCCCTGATTGCCAATTGTTGTCCAGTCGAATTCTACTGCCTTCACAGTAGATATAATCAAAAACAAGCCCATCCCACTGATCATTAAGATTTTTCTCAACATTAAAGAACCTCCGTATCATCTATTCAGCATATTTATTTCTATTAAAATTATACCATACTTACAAGAGATAAAAAAATATTTTTTCACCTCACATCTAATTACATTTCAACATTTTACACAGATGAAACCTAAATAATCTTACAACAAGTTCAGCGTACAACAATCAAAACCACACATAACAAAAAGCAAGTAAATAGAAAAAAGGCTTTCTCCATGTCTAACTATGGAAAAAGCCTTTTAAAAATGTGAAAAACAAATAATTTATGATCTTTTATATGTACGAATTAACGATGCGACTACACCGAACAAAACCATAATACCTGTTAACGGCTCAGGAACAAATGCAATCGATTCATCATACTCAATAGTCAAAATTGGATCGGCGTGGGATCCAAACCAAACGCCTTCGGCATAAGTAGGTGTTCCTGTATTCGATTCGTCATCAAGACGCAGCATAAAACCTGTTATCGTCTTACCAGCTTCAATATCACCGGTGACAAACTGTAATTCATCGCCAGTCAACTCTATCTCCATTGCTCCAGTATTTACACATGGTATATACTTAATATTTACGGAAAACGCATTATATTCATCTTCCAACCCAAGTACAGCACCATCTTCATATGAATCCATAGCGTACATAAAGAAGCCAAATGGAAGCAAATATCCATGTTCTAATTCAGTTGTGGTGGTAATAGTGATTTTAGTGATAGAATCAATCTGAATATTCATCGTTAAAAACGATGTTAAATCAAATTCCATGTAACCATGATAGACCCTTCTTGCATCAACACCGCCAGACACAAAGCTTTTTTTAACATACATGCCATCGACATCGGCAAAATAGTCGATCTGCGGTTCATCCCAACCTGAAAGTTTGAAATAATCATAAGCTACTGATGCCTGAAAGCCTTCAATTTCATGAGTACTTATTGCAAATGTTGGTATAGATGCTACTGAAAATATAAGTAGACATCCACACAGAAATTTCTTTTTCATAGACATCTCTCCCTGCATTTGAAATCATATGATATATATGGCAATTCATTTAAATTATAACACAACTGTCAGAAATTGATAATAACATCAAGGTATAATATAATTAAACCATATTATGTCATACAATAAGATAATAATTTTGTATTTCTTCGCGCAGGTAATTTCATTAAATGAAATAAGGTTTGATTTTTTCTTTTATAGCCGCTATTGTCATAGTCAAAAAAGTATAGATCAACATAAGGGAGTTTAAAGCGACATGGCAATACCCGAACATCCACTGGATTATCTTGTTGGAATCATGAAAAAACTGCGTTCACCCGAAGGGTGCCCGTGGGATAAAGAGCAATCGCATGAATCTATCAAACGATACATCATTGAAGAGGTGTATGAGTTTGTCGAATCGATTGAGGAAAACAACCCGGAAAAAATGAAAGATGAACTGGGCGATCTTTTGTTCCAGATCGTTTTTCATTGCCAGCTTGCCGCTGAGGAAAACAATTTTTCTATCTATGATGTTATCAACGCTTCAGCTGAAAAGATGGTACGACGGCATCCACATGTATTCGGTGAGAATAAGCTGGAAAAAGATCATGAAGTGGTCGATCAATGGGAAAAGATAAAAAACACCGAACATCATCATAAAGACCGTGAATCTATCCTTGACGGAATTCCCAGACAACTTCCATCACTGATACGCGCTTACAAAGCACAAAAAAAGGTTGCGCGTGTCGGGTTCGACTGGGACAAACCAGAGCAGATAATCGAGAAAATCGAAGAAGAACTGCAGGAAACCAAAGAAGCTATAGCACACGGAGATGAGGAACACATCAAAGAAGAAATCGGCGACCTGTTTTTTGTTGTATCAAATTTAGCGAGGTTTCTCCATTACGATCCTGAAGAATTGTCGCGAAAATCCGTAGACAAATTCATCCGCCGTTTCAAAAAGATCGAACAGGAATTAGAAAAACGCGGTTCATCTGTCCATGAAAGCACGTTGGAAGAAATGGATGCCATCTGGAATCAGCACAAAAAAACAGAGAAAGAGTAAGTTTGTATCAAGTCAGAATACTAAGAAAATAAAAATGTTATTGCGAGAGAGGATAGAGGTTACTCCCACGCAATAACATAACTAACTGAAATCTTTCAATATTTTTCAGGCAAAATTTATTTCTTACGTTTTATCAATCCAACAATGCCCAATCCTACCATAATGATTGATAATGGTTCAGGAACAGCAACCGGACTGCTAGTATAAAACTCCGCTTCAGTAATATTGAAAAAAGTATATCCATGTGCCGTAATATCGTACTGAATAGATTTCACGAACTGGTTGACGCCATAATCCTGATGGTAATCACCATCTCCCACATGAGTAGAACTAATAATAGTCCCCAATGCGGTAAAGTTTATCCCATCGCCAGAAACACTTAAAATAGAATCAGACCAATGATCTGTCCATGCAGATGGATACGTAACTATCCTCGTTATATACACTGGCGTCAAAAAAGTTACTTTAAGGTATCCCCCTGATTGAGGGATATAAGTTGCCAGATAGTCACCCAAATAGTCTTGATGAACACCATCAAAAATTTTGGTCATATTGTAAAAATCACTAAACGTTGGAGCGTTGCTTTCCCAGACTGTACCATCAGTCGTAGTCATAGAGTAAGAACCTGCAAACCCTCCTGATTCATGTTGAAAAGTCATTAAAACCTCAGCCCCTTTCGCTGAGGAAATAAACATAAACACCAGCACAAATAAAGACATTATCACGTTACATTTCATTTCATAATTCTCCTTTTTGCAAGATTTAACTCACATTAGCTATACATATAAAACCCAGCTCAGTATAGCATATTTTATCTATGATTAGCATAAACGATTGGTAAAATGGTGAGATTATTTCCCGCCTTTATTTTTGATAAATATTTACGATTTCTTGATCCGACGAAGAACCAAGCCACCCACACTTAACAGTACAAGTCCTACACTCAAAGGCTCAGGAACAGCTTCGCTTCCGGTAAAGGAACTGGCGACACGGAACCCAAAGTAGTAGTACCCACCAGTCGGAGTGTAGTTGGTGCCGTGATAGGAAGCGGGCAGATAACCCTCATTGTGATACCACGAACCGCCAAGCAAACCGCGACCACTGCCGATTAAAGCCTCGTTCCATTCCCAGACGTTTCCGTTCTGGTCATACGTCCCATAAGGACTCTCATTATCATATTCACCTACTTCCGTACTATAATAGACAGGGTCTACATATCCACCATCTCTAAAGTTTGCGTCTACTCCCGCTACAGGGACATCATCACTTGATGTAGCGTAATCGTAATACACTCCCGCTATAGGGTCGTAATACGCCGCTTTGTACCACTCATCTTCACTCGGCAACCAGTAATCCGCTCCCGCAAGACGCACCACTGACGCACCCAACGACATATCGTACGCTCCGTACTCTGTTGTACTAGCATCCTGCGCTCCTGTCAGCTGCCCATTGTGCAACCAGTTCGTAAAACGCAATGTATCATACCAACTCACATACACCACCGGGCGGTTTGCCCAACCTTCATTAACGCTATATTCATAAGTACCCGGACTACCCGTCCGGCTTATCCCACTATAATAGGTGGAACCGCCCATATTAGTATTATACAAGCCGTACGTATCAGTCGCCGCTACCGCATTGAGAAACTCCACATACTGCGCTGTCGTCACCTCAGTCGTCGCTATGCTGTACTCGTACGAGACAGATCCATAGCCCGTATCGTAATATCGAGTATCAGCCGCATTGCCGGCGTTACCGATTACCGCCCAGTCAAAATCTACTGCGTCTGCACTACCTGTGCTCAACATCGCTCCACAAAATAATATACTTATGTTTCTCACAACCTGTCTTCTCATTTTATCCACCTTTATGTATAATTTCTTTATTACTATTTTTTTGCCCGACGCAGTACCAATCCACCCACACTCAACAGCACAAGTCCTACACTCAAAGGCTCAGGAATCGGAGTAGGTTCAACAGGTAGTGTCACACCGTCACCGCTAAGTTGCATAAACGATATATCAGCAATACCGCTAGCTCCGCTTGTGGCATCACCGATTCTTAAGCGAGGATAAGCTGTCGAATATCCTTTACTGACAAGATCTGCAACATAATTTTTCAAATCACCGGTTAATATCTGAGAACCATTTGCATATAAAGTATAGATATCTCCAAGAACTACAATGTCGTAATCAACAAACGATGTTGTATTATACGTTGTTGATTCTGCTTTTGGATAACCGCCAAAATCTGCTTGTGAAGTCATAATTTCATCCGGTTGAAAATAAAACATTATGCCCCACTCATCAGTAGAATAAAGCACTATGTTAAAGCAACTTCGATTGTCATTTACATTTGTTTCAGAAACCACTCTCATCGTGAAGCTAAAAGTATATCCTAAAGAGCGGTCTAACAAAAATTGAGTTGTATTGTATCCGAAAATAGTCGAAGTATCAGGTAAGGTATTGTAACGAGTAAACTCATCTGATCCGTCTGTCATATAGCTTTGAGTCCCAGAACCAAACAAGGCAAAATAACTTGTTTGCTCGTTTGGTAGTTGAGTATCAAGTGACGCATCATACAAAATCACTTCAGACGCAAAAGATTGTGATGTGAATAAAAAGATGACTATCAACAAAAACTTAAATTTACTCATTTAAAAAATCCCCCGACAATATATTATTTTAAGTAATCTATAAAAAAATTTTAAGTACCTATTCACGTGTAAACTTTTTGATTAACAACTGAACTAATCCCGCAATCAGTAAAAATATAGTCGCAGGTTCAGGAATCGGCGTAATAGGATTCAATATAAACGCGTGTTTTACCCCATCAATATACCCATAGCCAACAATCTGTCCATAATCATTAATATCATTTGCAATTTCCAGGTAATCCCATTTTCCTAAGTCAATTACGAGATCGTTAAGATCCTGCATTTCACTATCAGTATCCCATAAGAACGCGTGTGATTCACCACTGTCTGTATCAGCCCATCCGACAACCTGTGCCTGCGCATTAAGGCCCCATGCCCAGCTCTCGTTTCCGCCAAGTGTCCCCAGATCTTCCATTGGGTTGATTGATCCATTTTCAAAACCGGTACAAATAAACGCATGCATATAATTATTAAGTGCTGTTTGCGAAAAGCCTACGATATAATCTGATTCATTGATATCAAATGCCTGGCTTTCATCCCCGCCAAAAGTACCAAGATCTTCAAGATACGGTGTAGCGGCATCGTACGAAATAAAATATGCATGGCGTGAACTGGTATCAGCACCTGCAAAAGCAACGATATGCCCGGAATCATTGATTGCCTTGCCAAAACTATAACCAATATCTTCTGAAGTAAAAATAGTTGTCGTAGTACCCGTATTATAATCATAGAGAAAAGCATAGACCTTTCCATTATCTACATAATTACCAACCATCTGCTGGTGGTTATTAATATCCATTGTACTTGTGCTACCTGAACCAAGTGAACCCAAATCTTCCATCTGTCCTGTATCAGGATGATATATATACATATGACCGCTGGTGTCACCGTCAACTCTAAGTTGACCGGTAATTTCACCCAACTCATTAATTGCACGGGAATAACTTAGATTTTCACCAGCAACGGTCACGATACTGGAAAGAACACCATTTTCCCATTTATAGGCATGTAACGTCCCGATGGAATCAGTGGCATAAACAGCAACCTGTCCATTGTTATTGATACGCCTACCGTCTGTAGCCCAGCCATCTGAGGGGATTCCTATATCGGTTATTTCGTACTGTACCGCATAAGCGGAAGACGTAACCAGTACTAAAAGAAGAATCGTGCACAAAAATTTGAATTTATTATATGCATTAGACATATCTATTTAAAATCTCCCTGAAAAGAATTTCACATTATAAATTATTATAGCATATAGAATGACAATCAACAACTAACAAAATATTTTTTATCAGTCAGCAAGTGTAGACAAACCAGGAGATAAACGCCACAAACCCTTTTGTTGTGACTTGGCTTCACGCTGGGCAGCGACAAACCTGTCTCGGTATTCCTGTTTGCAAGGAAAGTGTAATAAGGCGAGCCCGTATCCTTCTGCGATGATCCGCTCATTTAACATAGTACCGTCAGGCAAAAAAACAAATGCGAGGATACGTCCGTATTTGTCATACCGTTCATATCCGCTTTCAAGACGGACATATTTACCTTCACATAATTTCTGTGTGAAACGGTAAGATTGTTCGCCGAGGTGTTGTATTTTTTTTACGTCAATGCCTGATCGTTTAGCGTCTCTGAATAGTTTATTCGATTCATAATATTCAGGCGTATCGACTCCGATCAGGCGTATGCGTTTACCAGAGGAAAGGCGCAGGGTATCGCCATCGACAACCTGTTTGATATAAACCTGATTATTATTGGAATAATCATTGTTGGCATGTGTAGCGATGTGATCGTAAATAGTAGTCCGTTGAAGAAAGAAAACCACACCAGCCACCACAGCACAAGCAACGATGACAAACGATATGACCGGGTTATTTTTCGATGAACGGCGATGTTTCATTTAGCAAAATGGGGTTAATAATCCCTGCCCGCGAATTTTTTCTTCTTGCGCAGAAATGCCGGGATATCAAGGTTTCGTCCAGCATAAACTGTCGGATCGGTATCTTCAAAGAATTCACCTTGAGACGACTTAAACTTCAAAACATTTTCACGTCGTAGCGGCACTGGTTCCGGTTCGGGCTCCAATGCTATTTCGGCTACTGGTTCAGGCTCTGGCTCAAAATAGACTTCAGATTCAAGTTCCGGTTCTATTTCAGGTTCAGGCTCAATCTCCTGCGCAACTACAGGTTCCGATTCTTCTGAGACCTGCTGTTCCGATTCTGCTTCATATTCCGGTTCGTCAACTATTTGTTCTTCAAAAATTGGTTCCGGCTCAGGTTCCGGTTCTATTTCTTGTTGAGAATCGACCTCCTCAACCGGATCCTCTGCGACAAACTCTTCTTCAGACTCGACTTGAGCAACAGGTATTTCTGCTGCCTCCGCTGCCTGTGGTGCAGGTTCTGGCTCCGGCTCAGGTTCTGGTTGGGGATCTTCCCTAAATAGAGGTGCATCTAATACCTGTTCAGGTTGATGCGTTACAGTCCCAGGCTGTTTATATCGTGTCGGATCAAATCCATATTGATCTCGTTGTCTTTGCGTATTTTTAATCATTTTCTGCGATACCGGTATCCCATCGATAGACAAACCGGTAGCGATGAGAGTGACCATTGCCCGGTCAGTGATATCGTCATCAATGATAGCTCCGATCAGAATATTAGCGTCTTCATCAGCGATTTCATGAATTGATCCGATAGCATTATTAACTTCATAGAGCGATAAATCCCTTCCGCCCACAATACTAATCAGAATTCCTTTCGCACCGCCGAGTTCACGTGTTTCGAGCAACGGACTGGCAAGAGCAGACTGAATAGCTTTTGCCGCCTTGTCTTTTCCTGTGCCTTCACCAAACCCGATAACCGCACCGCCTTGAATTGAGAGGATAGTGGCGATATCGGCAAAATCCAGATTAATCATTCCGGGCATAATAATTACCCTTGATATAGACTCAACAGCCTGAAACAATATCTGATCAGTCATACGGTAGGCGTCATAGAGTGGTGTATCCTGATTGATCATATTAAAAACTTTATCATTGGGGATACACACAATGGTATTCACATGATCGCGAAATTCTTTGAGTCCGTGTTCTGCCTGATTCATCCTGCGTTTACCTTCAAAGGTAAACGGCTTGGTAACAACGCCTACCGTAAGGATTCCCAATTCACGGGCAATCTGCGCTACAACAGGCGCGGCTCCGGTACCGGTTCCGCCTCCAAACCCCGCAGTCACAAACAGGATATTCACTCCTTCGAGTGATTCTCTGATCAAATCCTTATCATCCAAAGCGGCTTGCCTGCCCAATTCAGGGTTACCACCTGTACCCATACCGCGAGTAACTTTTTTACCGATTTGTATTTTTTCAGGGGCCTGCGACCTGCCAAGCACCTGAACATCAGTGTTCATCACGGCACAGTCTACACCTTTAATCCCCATGGTTGTCATATGGTCAACCGCATTACTGCCACCACCTCCGACACCGATGACTTTTATGCGGGCAATCTGCTTATCGATCTCTTCAAATTTCAGCATACGAGCCTCCTAAAAATATTTTTGCACCATTTCACGCATCGAGTGTAATACTTTCACAACAATTCCCGGATCATCCATGAGGGTATATGACTGGTCGATGAAATGTTCGAGTCCAAACAGAACCAAACCCACACCTGTTGAATAGATGGGGCTCTGATAATTATCGTTAAGGCCCAATACATCACGCGGAACGCCTAACCTTACCGGCACATGAAAAATATGACTGGCAAGATCGATAGTGCCGGGCATAAGCGACGCACCACCGGTCATAACAATCCCCGCACCGACCTGGCTACTGTATTCTGTGGCATCTATTTCAGCCTTAATAATTTCTAAAATTTCCGACATACGGGCATTAATCACTTCGCTCAAATCTTTGCGTAACATACTGCGAGCAGGGTAACCAAAGGTTCCAGGCAAAATAAACTCTTCATGTTCCCCTACCATTTCGCTCAGCGCACAACCGAACTTTTTCTTGAGGTCTTCAGCACGAGCAGAAGGGATATTGAAGCGTATTTTAATATCGTTAGTGACATGATCACCGCCGATAGCCAAAACACCTGAATGACGCAGTGAACCATCTATAAATATAGCGTAATCAGTGGTTCCACCACCAATATCGATCAATACTACGCCAGATTCTTTTTCCTCTTCTTTCAAAGTAGCTTCGCTGGAAGCAATAGGCTGTAAAATAATGCCGGATACATCAATATTCGCCTGATTAATACTTTTTACAATATTCTGTACCGACGCGACCGACGCAGTAATAATGTTAACCGATGCCTCAAGACGAGTACCGATCATCCCCTTGGGTTCCAGAATACCACCCTGCCCGTCAACCCTGTACTCCTGAGGTATGACATGGATGATCTCGCGTTCAGGCGGAAGTGAAATAGCCTTGGCGGCATCGTGAACTTTACGTATATCTTCCTCGGTAATCTCGCCCGGGTTACCGGCTATTGGCACAATCCCCTGACTGGATACACTCTGAATATGGCCGCCTGCAATACCGGCAAACACCGAATTGATTTCCACCCCGGCGGCCTCTTCTGCCTGTGCTACGGATTTTTCAATTGCCTCAACCGTTTTTTCCACATTGACTACCACACCTTTGCGTAACCCCTGCGAAGGTGCGTGCCCAATGGTCAAAATAGTAAGCACATCATTGTTATCACGCTCTGCGACAACCGTACATATTTTATTGGTACCCACATCAAGGCCGACAATAATATCGCCTGCTTTTCTTCTTATCATTTAATTCCCCATTATAACCGGAACATTTTCAAATCTAAGGTCAACAGCCGTAAATTGCCGTCTTCGGCTGGCAAGATCGGATACGATAGTATACAATTTGTCAAACCGATACGAGAAATCATCGTCTCCCAGAACAATCTTTTGATTCCCCGCAGTCACAAAAACAACAGTATCGGATTGTGACATATCTATGGTGTGTAGTTCAACAGTATTTTTCACTGTGCTATCATTAAATGCGCGAACAGCTTGCAACGCCAACTGCAACTGTGATGATTCAATACGGGTACCAAAATTCACGACCGGTATATCAAGCCCCACCGCCACCGGCAAAGTTGGATCGGGATGGCGCGACATTGTATCGAGGATAACACCGTCTTCATCTACAAAAAAATAACATCCTTTGTAAAACTGAAAGATAGGAAACCGCTCGCATACTCTCACAATTAATTTGCATGGATACTGTTTTTCTATCGAAACACCCTTGATAGAGGGTAAATCCAACAATTCCTTAGTGCAGTGTTCAACATCAACAGAAAACAGATTCATGCCTTCTGCAACACCCATGGTTTCAAGAATTTGCTGGCGGGAAATAAGAACGTTATTTTCCACCTGAATATCCCGTATTGCGAATGATTCATCAGTGGACATATACCGATGAACCAACCAGCCAAATACTCCCAAAACTCCTATCAATAACAACGCTATACCAGCATGCATGCCCAATGTCGCGTACTTTGGAGAAGTTTCGCTTTTTTTGCGGGTATTCACATGAACATAATATTTATTATGTTTTGTTTTACGTTTCTTTTTGCGATTTCTTGTAGATGACTGCATAAACGGCATAATAATTCATCTCCAAATAGTTATTTCAAGTTTTAGATTAATATCACGCTTTTGTTGTGCGCAAGCGCGCAACTGATCGACCAACGCAATGATATCGCTGCTTAGTGCATCATGTTGATTCACGATAATATTAGCGTGTTGTTGCGATACACAAGCACCGCCATGCGACAACCCCTTGCATCCCAATTCGTCAAGGAGTTTCCCTGCCGGTACTGAAGGCGGATTTCTAAATACACAACCGGCATGATGGCCGGGCGGTATTTTTTTTATCCGTTCACTGCTGATCGAATCTATACGTTCACGGATTGCCTCATGGCTATCCGGTTTAAAGCGTAATATTGCCGACACAACTATTTCACCCGGTTCAGCTATCCCCTGTCGGTACCCTGCATGCCTTTGATCTGCATCAAGAGTATACACACAGCCGTCAGGTTTCATAACGGTGATCGACTCAATGATGTCACAGATAGCGCGACCGTAGGCTCCCGCATTCATCGTAATCGCACCGCCGAGCGAAGCAGGTATACCAGCAAGCCATTCACAGCCTGACAAACCTGCCTTCATAGTAGCGTTGATAATCTTTTGTAACGATACCCTGGCGCCTACAGTAAACTGATTATCGGAAAGCTGTTTGCATTGCATAAACGGTTCTCCGGTCAATCTTATGACCACACCGGATACACCTTCATCACAAACAAGAACATTCGTTCCGAAACCAAGAATACGCAACGCAACGGTATTTTTCTTACAAAAAGTAACTATTTCTTTAAGCCCTTCAAGGGTATATATATCAGCAAAAATTTCCGCATTACCGCCACATTTAAATGATGTATATTTAGCAATTTTCGTATTGCTGTTGACACTACCATGTGCCGGATGCTTTTGAAAAAATTTTTCCAACGGTTCAAACTGCGTGTTGACCGTCATATCATACTCGCAAAAATGCAGATTGTTCCAGTTTTTGTTTAAACAACGGCGCGCATGTTCCTATCGTTCCAGCACCCATGAAAACAACCAGATCGCCATTATCTGCCATGCTATATACCGTATCAATCGTTTCTCGATAATCAGAGACATATTTTATATTATTGGAACGTTGCCGTGCAACAGTTTCGAATACATATTCCCCGGTTATCCCCATTATCGGCGGTTCATCGGCGGTATAGATATCGGTCAGGATCAATTCATCAGCGTTGGCAAATGCATCTGCCAACACACAGGCAATCTGTTTCGAACGTGTATAGCGATGTGGCTGAAACACACAAATCACTCTTCCCTGATGCCACAATTTAAGCGAACTGAGCATAGCTGCTATTTCAGTAGGGTGATGCGCGTAATCTTCTAATATCCGAACACCTTGCACGATACCCCAGTCTTCCATACGACGTTTAACACCTCTGTAGCTAGATATAGCACTTTGGATAGCTGAAATATCGATATCCAACAAACGTGCGCATGCAATTGCCGCAAGCATATTGGTTAAAAAAAGATTCCCCCTTAATCCAGTTTTAAACGTATGTAATGTCGAATCAATAGATACATCGATACTCATCATGTCATCGCCATAACTTATTGACTCAACAGCAGCTGTGACAGTATCGGAATGATCGAAAAAAACAATTTTATCAGACGCGATTGGAGTGATAAGCTCCATCAATTCGGGATCCTGCGCATTCACCAGCACGGAACTACGTACTTTGCTTATCAAACGCGCATAGGCTTTCATCATATTTTCTTTGGAACCATAAGTTTGCATATGGTCGTCATCGATATTGAGCATAACCAGAATATCCGGGATAATCAGTTCCATGGACCCATCGCTCTCATCCGCCTCGGTGATAACCAGATCGGAATCGCCAATAACAACATTGCGGTCAAAATTATTCATGATACCGCCAACCAGCGAGCTACACATGCATCCGCCCTCAACGGCAATCCAGGATAGCAACGCAGCGGTTGAGGTTTTACCATGCGAACCAACAACAGCCACCACTTGTTTCGGTTCAAGAACAGTTGCAAGGAACCTTCCACGGCTGATAATGGGTATAGCCAACTCCTGCGCCTTCTGGTACTCACAATTATCAGCGCTGATTGCCGAAGATACGACCACCGCATCGCAATCCGCAGGCACGTTAGCCGCGTCATGTCCGATTGCAACAGGTATATTACCTATCCTATCGATAAACGGTGACGGACGGGCGTCCGATCCAGTCACAACAGCGCCTTGCGCTTTGGCAAAAACAGCCAGAGCGCTCATTCCGCAACCGCCAATACCGATAAAATGATATTTCTTATTATCCAAATAACCCTGCATGTTCCAACTCGTCCATAATTTGTTTGCCCGCATTATGTATTGCCAATTTAGCCATTTGCGTGCGCATGGTTTCAAGAATAGCACGGTTTTCTAAAAAATGCATTATCTTATCTGCTAAAATTTTATCATTACAGTTTTTTTCTTCGATGAGTTCAATCGCTCCGCTGTCGGCAAATATTTTTGCATTGTAATATTGATGGTTTTCCGCAGCAAACGGATACGGAACTACCACCGCCGGTATACCTGCAAGCGCTAGCTCTGTCAGGCTACCTGCCCCTGCCCTTGATATGGCAAGGTCACAGACTGAATAGATTTCACCCATTGCCTCATAAAATTGAAAACAGCGGTGTTCGAAACCTGTGTCTTCATACGCCTGCTTTACAGGTCCTGCCGGATTATTACCCACTAAATGGATAAAACGTATTTTATCTTTATATACACTCAACGCATTAAGCATATCCGGCAGCCAAGTATTAAATACCCCGGCACCCTGACTACCTCCAAATATCAACACTGTAAACGGTTGTTCTTCCTCCGCTTGATATTCCTCTCTAACAGCATGTTGCCTGATCGGTATCCCTACTGTTTTAATTTTGTTCCTGACCGAAGATTTCCAGTACGATTCCGAACCGGGTAAGCCCGCGAATATCGTTTTCGCGAACGATGCGATAACGCGATTCACTTTACCGGGTATTGTATTTTGCTCATGGATACACACCGGTATACTTAACAGGTACGCAGCAACACAGGGCGCAAACGATACGTACCCTCCAAACCCGATCATGACTGACGGTTTTTCTCTTCGCAAAATGGCCATTGAGCGAATTACCGCGCCGATTGTCGTTATGAGAAAACGAATAATTTTAATAATATTTTTACCTGGGAACCCCATTGTTCTCAGAGTATAAAACGGTATTTTCCAGTCGGTATAATACGCTGCGTCACGGGGAGAATTAAAGAAAATCACCTCCATTGCCGGATCATGTATGCCGATTGCCTCGTATAATGCTATCGCGGGAAACAAATGACCGCCCGTACCGCCGGCGGCAATTGCAATTTTCATTTAAACCCTCGCTAATGTTCTTACCGGTGCAGCACGTCCGGTTGTTTTCGGTTGGCGTTTTTTTATGACTTTGCTGACCACTTTGTCGTTGCCGCGGATACCAATACTCGTCAAAATACCAATAGCCATAAAATTAGTTAATAAATTCGACCCCCCGAAACTCAAAAACGGCAATGCGATACCTTTTGTAGGCAACAACCCTGTAACAACACACATATTGATGACCGACTGCATACCCACCATAAGCGTAATCCCCGCCGCCAGTAATTTACCAAATGGGTCACGGCATTTAACCGCTATGACCATTCCGCAAATTACAAGGCTTAAAAACATAATGCAAATTATTGACGTACCAACAAACCCCAGTTCTTCCCCGATAATGGCAAAAATAAAATCTGTATGAGCTTCAGGCAAATAAAACAATTTTTGTTTGCCCTGACCAAGCCCGACGCCAAACATACCGCCGGACCCCAACGCGATAAACGACTGTATGATCTGAAACCCTGATCCCTTCGGATCGGCAAAAGGGTCGAGGAACGCCGCTATACGCTTCATTCTATACGGAAACATTTTTATGGCTATAACACCGCCGATAAGTCCGTTAAACAAAAACAACACGCAGTAGCTGATTTTGATTCCTGCAATAAAATAGAGCATCATGACAATAACAGCCATTAACACCGTTGTTCCGAAATCCGGCTGTTCAAGGATGAGCAACAGCATACCGCCAATCAAAAGAGACGGAAACAGCAAACTTTTAAAAAAATCTTTTATCTCATCTTGTTTTCGAGATAAAACATCCGCCGTATATATAATGATTGCCAGTTTGGCAAACTCGGAAGGCTGAAACCGCAGAGGTCCCAGCACCAGCCAACGAGTTGCTCCTCCGGCCGTATGCCGAAACGGTCCGATCATAGTCATCAGCAATAGAATTCCCGAACAGAGCAATAATATTTTTGCCAGCGGCTTGAATATTCGGTACGGGCAATATGAAAACATCAAAAAAGAGAGAAACCCAATACCAAGCCAGACCAACTGCTTTTTCAGGAAAAAATTTTCACACCCAAAGCGCTCCTGTGCAACAATAGCACTGGTACTGTATACCATAACTACACTTAAGGCGACAAAACAGATAACTGTACTTACAATAAAACCAAGTGCTTTTTTCATTAATTAACCGGTATTTTAATTCGTTCTCCTTCTGTCAATTCGGCTGACTGATCTATGCCGTTTATAGAACAAATGGATTGTACCGAAACATCGTACTTTTTAGCGATTCTCCAGATATTTTCTCCGCTTTGTACAACATGGATAGCATATGTGGGTGTACCATGTACTGCAGATACCGCAACCGGTTTATAACTTGGAGTAGATGTTTTGACTGTTTGAATTTCCGGTTTTGGCTCCACCTTAGCCACTTTCGTTTCTTTTGTCTTTGGAGTAGGTGTGCTCGTCTGAGTTTTTTGGGCGATCATCGTTGTAGATGAAGACGATTCGTTAACCGGTATGCGTATAACCTGTCCAGCATTCAAATCATTGGGATTAGTCATGCCGTTAGCTGCTGCAATTTCTTTAAACGATACATTATATTCCCTGCCGATAGAACAGAGAGTATCACCTTTATGCACAACATGGGTAGTATAGCTTCCAGCTGTAGTGGTAGTAGCCATCATTGTCCGTGTAGCAGGCGCGGGTTCTGAATATTTGCGTGATGCGTATTGACGAGGTTCGGCTTCGGTAGCTTGAGCTTTTGGGACACAATAATTGCGTCCACTTGCTGTACGGCTACAACTGTATTGCCCGTAGTCATCTCTGATTCGTGCACGGGGTACACTGCATTGCTGTTGACCACTTGAGGAACATCCGCTGATATACCCAATCATCAAAATTGCAGACAAGTGAACACCCATCACCATCATTACCGTTTTTTTACGATCCATGCTAAATCCTCCTTAGTTTGTATTTATTGTGTTGGAAGTGTTTGCAATCTCAAAACTGCTTGTTTAAAATAATCACCCCTATGCTCAAAGTTATCGTACATATCAAAACTGGCGCATGCCGGCGAGAGCAGCACAATATCACCGCTTTGCGCGCAATGATATGCTTTATTTACCGCATCATCCATTGAATGCGCCGTCACAATAGTTGCCGCGCCTTTAAAATAATCCGCATAATTCGGTGTAGATTCTCCAATCAAAACCAAGGTACTCACTCTTTCCTCTACCTTCTGGCGAAGCTCTGATAGATCCGCGCCTTTATCTTGTCCTCCGAGAATGAGGATAATCGTTTCTTTGAAGCTATCGAGCGCCTTGAGCACCGCATCAAGATTTGTTGCTTTTGAATCGTTATAAAACACCACCCCATTTTTCTCTGCCACCCTTTCAAGACGATGGGGCAACCCTCTAAATTCTTTGATCGCGGCAACAATAGTATCCAAATCAACTCCGAATATTAATGCGGCTGTAGCGGCAAACGCGCAATCCTCAAAAATATGTTTACCGCAAAAATGAACATCGTTTACTCCAACGACAAGGTTCCATCCTTTATCTGTCCGTTCCCACAATCCATTGGTATCCGCATAAAAGAAAACATTTTTTTTCAGTCGGTTTCCCACCAGATACCAATTTTGCGGTATTTCTTGTAACTGCAACTGCTCAAGATAATATGGCACGTCGTTATTGCGGCATATAAAAAAGCCGTTGTCATCCAACTTACGCGCAATATTCAATTTAGCATCTGCATAGTGATCGAAACTATCGTATCTGGCGCAATGATCGGGCGTAATATTAGTCAAAACCGCGCCGTCAAAGATACAACCATTGACCCGTTCAAGCTGGTAAGAACTCATCTCCAGTACATAGACTTCGTTTTCCTGTGCATCAAGTACCAATTCTGAGACCGCGACTCCAACATTTCCACCCATCCTTGCGGATATACCAGCGTACTGCAATATCTGTTGCAACAAGTAAACCGTACTGGTTTTACCATTCGTACCTGTTACGGCAATTTTCTTTCCGGGCAAATAGTTGAAAGCAAATCCGAACTCGCTGTGTACCGGTATTTTTTTTTCATGCGCTTTTTGCAAAATTGGATGAGACGGGCTTACCCCAGGACTGGTAATAACGCCAATAACTCCCGGTTGATCCAGCATGTGTAATCCATCCCCATCATTACCCCACGTACAGCCGATTGAATCGAGCCATTCTTTGTCTTCAGGTGCGAACCTATCGGGGTTAGAATCGCATACAAAAAACGTTTTTTTCTGAGTGGCAAGCAATTTTGCCACAGCCCTTCCGCTGACACCATATCCTATAACAATATATTGCTGTGTAGAGATAGACATATCAGCCTCCGGTTACCTTAGTTTCAACGACGCGAGTCCAAACAACGCACAAATAATAGCAACAATCCAAAAACGAATGGTAATTTTCGATTCATGCCAGCCTTTCATCTCAAAATGATGATGCAGAGGGGACATAAGAAATACTCTTTTACCGCGCCACTTAAATGATACAACCTGAATAATCACCGAGAGAGCTTCAGCAACAAACACCCCGCCTACAATCAGTAACAATAATTCCTGACGGGTCAGAACCGCAACAACACCCATTGCGCCGCCAAGCGACAACGCACCTGTATCACCCATAAAGACCTGAGCAGGATAGGCGTTATACCACAAAAACCCAAGCCCTGCCCCGCCTATGCAGGCACAAAATACGGCCAGTTCTCCGCAGCCGGGTATAAATGGGGTCTGTAAATATTTTGCGAAAGTCATATTACCTGTGACATATGATATACATACATACGCCAGTGATGCGGCTATCACGCATCCGATTGCCAAGCCATCTAGGCCATCTGTCAGGTTGACCGCATTAGATGCACCGACTATAACCAAAGCGGTAAATAAAATACTGAAAATCCCCATATGGGTAATCAGTGGATTTTTAAAGAACGGCACATATAAATGCTGCATAATATCTTTGTTATCCGATAAAAGTAATAAATATGCTCCTATTGCCAAACCTATAGCCGCCTGTGCAACCATTTTTCCCCGTGCGGAAACTCCTTTGGTATTTTTCTTGGCAATCTTGAGGTAATCATCCCAAAATCCCAATAGCCCCAGATATGTCGTAGCCACAACAGCTATAATGATATTCTCATTGGCAATATCTGCCCAGAGAAGCGTTGGAATGATAATCGACAACAAAATAAGCATCCCGCCCATAGTGGGTGTACCCTGCTTGGTATGATGCTTTGCGTACAGGGGCAGACATTCATCTTTGCGGATTTCCTGTCCGAGTTTCATCTGGTACAACCTGCGAATGATTGCAGGACCAAGAGAGACACTCAGCACAACCGATGTAATAGCCGCAAACGCAGCACGGAAAGTGATATATTTAAAAACGTTGAATCCGAAAAAAACATCTTTCAACGGATAGAGTAATTTATAAAACATACATACACCACCATTTTTAGTACTTATTATTATAGTATTTCAGCTTTGTACGATTCTTTTATTGTACCGATGATTGTTTCCAGTTGATTAGCACGTGAGCCTTTTAATAAAACAACATCGCCCGGTTCAAGGAGTTCTCTAAGGATAGGAAAAACCTGTTCGGATTTTTTCAGTACAATTTTAGTTATCTGAGGATTTTTACCGGCCTGTTGCCCTGCTAATGCTGCAAATTCACCAACAGTGATAAACACATCAATGCGTGACTCAGCTACTATCGATCCGATTTCACGGTGATAGTCCTGCGCTTTTGCACCAAGTTCTAACATATCTGCAAAAATCATAATTTTTTTGCCGGCCGATTCAACGCGTGATAATTCTTTAATCGCAACCCGGGTAGATGTCGGGTTAGCGTTATACGCATCGTTGATTATAGTAATATCATGCACGGTGATGGTTTCAAAACGCATTGATGGCAAAGCAATTTTAGACAGCGACGGCTCAATCTGTTCCCATGAGACACCCAACTGCCCAACTGCCGCTACAGCTGCCAGAAAGTTGTTGATATTATGTTCGCCGCTAATGGGCAGAGTTACTTTCTTGCACATCTGTTGATGTACATATAAATCAAATTGCGAACCAGTATAGGTAACCTCTATATTAGCCGCCTGAAAATCGGCATCCTCTGATGTTCCAAAGGTAGTTACCGGACAAGGCGATATTGCCCTGACTTTTTGTAAAAAATATTCATCATAAAAAAACACCAGATGCCCGCTTGCATTCATGGATGACAGAATTTCTGTTTTCGCTTTAAATACTCCGTCTTCATTTTCCAGATACTCCAGATGTGACTGCGCTATATTGGTCATTACAACAACATCGGGCAAAACAATTTCGCCAAGACGCTTCATCTCACCAAACTGATTGATCCCCAGTTCAAGAACCAGAATTCGCTGTTGTGCTGTTGCCGACAAAATAGTCAGCGGTACACCGATAAGGTTATTTCGTGTACCGCTGGTAATAGTAATATCATGCAGGCCGCTAAGCAACGTGCCGATCATATCTTTGGTAGTTGTTTTACCGTTACTACCGGTTATGGCAACTACCTGAAAATGATAACGCTGACGATAAAACGCGGCGATATCTCCAAGCGCTTTGAGCGTATCAGAAACGCATATAGCAGTCACATGACCGGGAATTTTTATATCCGGTTTAGATACGACAACCATGGAGCATCCTTTTGAAAAAGCGTCATCAAGAAAATCATGCGCGTCAAACGAATCGCCCTTCAAGGCAATGAACAGATCGCCTTGTTTGACACTACGTGTATCGGTAGATACATAAGTAGTATCCGTCTGTTCACCGGACGATATCAGTTTGCCGCCGGTTGCGTTTAAAATGTCATTGATGTTCAATCGTTCCATTAATTACACCACCGCATATTTACGTTCGTACAAAAAACTTCGGGTTACCTCCACATCATCAAATGGGAATACCGAACTGCCAACTATCTGATACTTTTCATGTCCTTTACCTGCAATCAAAAGCGCATCGCCGGGTTTACACTGCAAAATACCGTATTGGATTGCTTCTTTCCTGTTAGGAATAATGTGATACGATTTATTCCAAAATCCTTGTTCAATAGCTGAAATAATTTTCAAAGGATCTTCAGAACGGGGATTATCCGATGTCAATACCGAAAAATCCGCATATTTACAGGCGATCTCACCCATTACCGGACGCTTGAGCGTATCGCGGTCACCGCCACACCCGAATACCACAATGATACGTCCTTTGTGTATTGATCGAAGAGTTTTCAATACCTGGCGCAACGCGTCTTCAGTATGAGCATAATCAACATATACGGAATACGGTTGTTCGCATGGAATACGCTGTAACCTGCCCGGAACACCGTCAAAGGTTCGTAATCCATCTTTCATATCGGACAGACGCAATCCAAGCAAATATCCTACTCCAATAGCTGCCAGAGAATTATATACATTATGACGGCCTATCAGAGGTATACAAAATCGCTCAACTTCACCATCACAGGTTACGTTAAACTGAATATCCTCAGCGCCTAATTCTATATCAGACGCACGAACATTGGCATCGCTGTCGATCCCATAGGTAATAGCGCCTTTGGGCATTGATTCGACAATATAGCGCCCGCAGGGATCATCTATATTAATTACGCCGCCACGATGTTTCCCGCGATATACATCCATATCGGTGAACAGTTTTGTCTTACATGCCAGATAATTTTCCAAAGTCTGATGATAATCAAGATGCTCACTGGTTAAGTTGGTGAACACTGCAATATCAAAATCTATGCAGTCAACTCGTTTTTGTTCAAGGGCATGCGACGACACCTCCATAATAATTTTATCAACATCTTCCTCTACCATTTTAGATAGGATATAATTGAGAAACTGAGAATCTGGAGTCGTCATATTCGCCCGATAAAAATAGTCCGCAAAACGATATTCAATAGTGCCGAGTAACCCTGTTTTACATCCGATCGACTGAAACATGGTTTCAATCAAATGAGAAACCGTTGTTTTTCCATTAGTTCCGGTAATACCGATCATTGGAACTTTTTCTGACGGTTTTCCATAAAACGCATGTGAAATCTCAGCTAAAGCCCGTCGAACATCAGGTACTTCAATAAATGTACAGTCACCCATCAGATCAACATATTGCTGGGCAATGACTACACTACACCCCCTGACAAGAGCCTCCGGTATGAATTTGACCCCGTCAAAATGTTTCCCCGGAATCGCAAAATAGATATTATTTTTGCGAACTTTACGCGAGTCAGGCGCTATGCCGCTTACTGTTACATCTGTTGAACCGATTATTTTTTTAACTGTAATGCAATCGAGCAGTGAACGTAGCTGTATCATGATTCTATCCTCCCATCTTTGTATTAATTTGAGTCAATGGGATTCTTTCAGGTTCTGGAAGAATCTCGAGATATTTCAGCACTTTACGCGCAACTTCCCTAAATACAGGAGCCGAAACAACGCCACCATAATAGTCGCCTGTCGGCTGGTCCATAACAACAATGATAGATATTTCAGGATCATCCGCCGGAACATACCCTACAAACGATCCGACATATTTTGTCTGTGAATAGCGCCCATTCTCAACTTTTTGGGCAGTACCTGTTTTTCCTGCAGCTGTATACTCGGGTATATCCGCATAGATACCGGTTCCGCCACGTCTTACAACCATCTTTAACGCTTCATTCATCATTTTGGCAGTCATTGGTGAAACAACCTGTCTTATAGTAGTCGGCTCATACGATTTAATCACATTCCCATCTTCATCAAGAATGCGTTTTATAAGATACGGTTTCATGAGCATCCCATCATTAGCGATAGACGAAAACGCTTTTATCATCTGTAACGCAGATACCGATATCTCCTGTCCCATGGGAACACAAGCAATGGATAACTTAGACCAACGGCTGATATCATGAAAGATTCCGTTAGCTTCACCAAGCAACGGCAAATCCGATGTTTTACCAAAATCAAAGTTGGTAATATATCGAAAGAGATTTTCCGCACCCAAATTCATACTGATCTTAGCTGTACCGATATTGCTTGAAACCGCAATGATCTGAGGAAATGACAAATACTCATACTCATGGCAATCATGCAAAGTATGCCCTGCTACACGATATGCTCCGTGTTCGCAGAAAAAAACATCATCAAACCTGACGACACCTTCATTTAAGGCAGATGCGCATGAAATCGGTTTAAAGATCGAACCCGGCTCAAAAATATCGGTTATAACCCTGTTGCGTCTCGATTCAGTTGTCGAGTTTCTAAAATCGTTAGGATCATAAGTCGGGCGCGTAGCCATAGCCAGTATTTCACCGGTTTTAGGACGCATAACCACAATACCAGCCCATATCGGCTTGCGTTCCTCATAGGCTACTTCCAGTTCGGATTCAGCGATATACTGAATCATGCTGTCGATCGTTAATTCTATGGTATTACCGTTCACCGCAGGTTTTTCCAGCGGCATACAGTGCCATACTTCCCTGCGACGTGCGTCTTTTGTTGCAATGCGCCAGCCCATTTCGCCGGACAACACATCATCCATAGACATTTCAAGGCCTTCAAGCCCCTCGCCGTCTATTCCGGTAAAACCTAAGACATGGCTTAGCAACCGTCCATTTGGATAATCGCGCTTAGTCTCTGTACGGAACCCTATTCCTTTCAGGTTCAAATTTTTGACCTGCTGTGCTATTTCCGGGTCAACTTTGCGTTTAACCCACACGAACGCCTTATCTTTCGATAGACGTTCATAAGTTTTTTTCTCGTCCACAGCCAAAATGCGGCTTAGATGATACGCGCACAAATGAGCATCTTCAACAAGTCGAGGATCAGCGTAAACTGATTCCACCTCAATATTTATTGCTAACGGTTTTCCGTTTCTATCCCTGATTTCACCGCGTTCAGGTTTGATTTTTACTTTAGATATTTGTTGATAGTTGGCCAGTTCCAGAAAATTTTCCTGCTTTAGGGTCTGCAGGTAATACAGGCGTGCAATGATGGCAAGAAAGCAAACTCCCAGAAACGCTGTAACCATATATATGCGCAACGTACAGTAATTTTTATTATTACAGCCTTTCATATGTCACCTGATTTGTTATGGAGACCGTCGTATCATCGGCCACCAGTTCCAATAGCCCACATAAACATACTCGTACTCATTGCAAAACACGCGAACACCGCAACAATCAACAACAACGCCATGTTCAATCCTCCTTGTTTCCTCTGTTGTTTTTCGCAAACAACATGTCATCCGTTGACAATTCTTCCCGGTTCGGCACCAGCCACGACAACGCCGACCAGACCCAACTGGCGGGATTGTCATCCTGTTGATCAAAAGATTGAGCAAGCGCGGTTTCAGGTGCACGCTCAACTCGTTTGACATGAATAATACTGTCGCCTGATGTAATACGTAAATCACCGGATATTTTCGACAATATTCGATCAGGCGATTTGAGCTGGTTAACCTTGGCTGTAATCTGTCGTTTGTCATCCTCAACAGCAGCTATCTTCCGTTCCAAAGACGTTATTCTGTAACCGATTTTTACTACTTGATTTTTCTGCCATACATAGACAAGAGCAAACATAACCACAACGGCAATAACTGCCGCAATGGGAGAAACAAATCTTACTACTGCAAAATTAGTTTTTTTCTTGCCCATCAGGCATTCCTTTCAGTTTTTCTATTACTCGAAATTTCGCGCTTCGAGCCCGCCGGTTTTGCTCGACTTCTTCTTCAGATGCCACCAACGGTTTTTTAGTCAAAATGGCAAACTCACCTGTTTTTTTCAGAGTCCGAAACGTTTCTTTGACCATACGGTCTTCCAATGAATGAAAACTGATAATCACTGCCCTACCGCCCGGCGCCAGTATGGCAGGTAAATCTTCGAGCAACTGTTCGAGCGCGTGTAACTCTTCGTTAACTTCCATACGCAGTGCCTGAAACGTTCTGGTAGCAGGATGAATTTTACTTTTATACCGAAACCGTATAGGTATCGCCCTTCGTATAATCTCAGCCAATTGATCAGTGGTGGCAATCGGTTCTTTTTCCCGCTCAGATATAATGCGCTGCACAATCCGGCGTGTCCAACGTTCTTCTCCGTATGTCTTTATAACCCTGAACAATTCATCTTCAGGATATGTATTAACTACATCGGCCGCTGTTTTTTCAACCGATTCTCCCATCCTCATATCAAGTGGACCGCCATTTTGAAAACTGAAACCGCGCTCAGGTTGATCCAACTGCATAGACGATACACCAAGATCAGCTATTAATCCGTCGATCTGATCAATACCTAATTTTTGCAGCACACTTGCGATGTTATCGAAATTCTCGTTTACGCAAACAAGCGCGTTACCATAATCAGCCAGTTTTAAACGTGTTGCGTCAAGGCTATTTTGATCCACATCAAAGGCGATCAGGCGCCCACCATGGGATGCAAGGTATTCCAGCAGACATTCTGCATGTCCGCCCGCGCCCAGAGTACAATCCACCACAACCGCTTTTTCGCCAAGCGATTCAAGCAGATACTGTTCAACTTCCTGTTTCATAACCGGTGTATGCCCTGTTTCCATGTATAAGCCACCTATATATTTCGTTGCGCGTTTAATTCTTCGGCCAACTGCTCAATGTCCGGTTCAGCATCAGCCAAGAACTGCTGCCATCGTTCTTTTGCCCATATTTCCACGCGGTCGTTAACACCTACAACAACCACTTCTTTATCGATATTGGCGTACTGCAATAGCGGCTGACTTATCTTAACCCTGCCCTGTTTATCCGGAGAAACCTCAATCATACCTGAAAAAATAAGACGTTTGAGTTTTCGGGCTTTTTCGCCCAGATCGCTCAACTGGGCATAACCTTGTTTCTGGCGTTCCCATTCGTCTTCATCATAGACACACAAACAGCGTTCAAATCCCTTGACGACATATACGCGTCCACGCAGATTGGCACGCAGGTCAGGCGGCAATACCACCCTTCCTTTACTGTCGATTGAATATGAATATTCGCCAATAAACATGATCGCTCCACTGTTTGTGTTCCGGAGAGCCGCATCAAGACCCACGTCTCCCCACAATTCCCCATTTTATGCCCCCTTTTCCCCACGGTCAACCATTTTTTTATAAAATATATCGTTTTTTTTAGGTTCTTATGAGCATCACATAAAGAAGGTATGTATAAGAAATTGGTATAGAGAGAGTTTATAAAAATCCATGCAGGCTAAATTCACTAAAATATTTTTAAAAAAAATTACCATTCCAGCTTGCATAGTTTTGCGAAAAAATTTTAAACTAATATTCTCCATTGACTGTTATTCCCAATTTTGCAGAAATGATATCCAATGGGTAAAAAGAGCTATGCAGGCAATACGCGAATTAGAGATAACGAACTTAAGGTAACCTATTAACGTCATTGCGGGAAGCAAAGCGACGAAGCAATCTAATCTTATACCCACTTGAGATTGCTTCAGCTCCTTTGGAGCTTCGCAATGACGTAAGTAACTGATACACAAACTAAACGTTTGCTATCATTGAATAATGCGAAGGAAATCATATGGATTTACAAACTGTTGTCCCGTGGGGAAGGTCTTTTGATGAGTACCGCGACATGTTTGCCTTGAGCGATGCTGACCTGCAAAAAACAATATTAGGTTGTGCCGATGGTCCGGCGAGTTTCAACGCTGTATTGACCAAGCAAGGGGGAAAGATTATTTCCTGCGATCCGATATACAAATTTTCTGTTGCAGAAATAAAAGAGCGGATTAACGAAACTTATGAAACGGTAATCGGGCAGACAAAGACAAATGCACATCAATATATATGGCAAAAAATTTCGTCGCCTGAAGAACTCGGAAAAATACGAATGGAAGCCATGCAAATTTTCCTGAAAAATTTTTCCGCAGGCAAACAAGCAGGACGCTACCTGAACGAGACATTACCGAATCTGCCGTTTGCAGACAAATCTTTCGATCTGGCGTTGTGTTCTCATTTTTTATTTTTATATTCAAAACAGCTGTCAGAAGAATTTCATTACCAAGCGATCACAGAATTATGCCGCGTTGCGGATGAAATACGGATTTTTCCTTTGATCGATCTCGAAGGACAGATATCAGTTCATCTTGATCCCGTATGCAACCTGTTAAAAAAAGATGGCTTATCGATTCAAGTCAAACAGGTTCCTTACGAATTCCAAAAAGGAGCCAATCAGATGCTCCGCATTACAAAGAACTCGTAAACCTTATGATCTACGAGTTCTTTTTATCAAAGCAACAACACCGCTGCAAACTAATATCAATGTTGCAGGTTCTGGCACAGCGACAGGAGAATCATCTGTATAAAACTCTGCCTCAGGGAGTACAACATAGTAACTTCCGGCAGTATCATAAAATTCATATTTTATGCTTTTCACAAAAGCATTGACCACCACATCTACATAGTAATTTTCGTAATCGGCATCATATATATGCGGTTCAGCATCGACAGTCCCCTGCGTCACATAGCTGGTTCCATCGGTAGAAGTCATAACGTATGAGGATGCCCAATGATTGGCATAAGCAATCGGATAAGTCCTAATTTTTGTGATATAAACCTCAGTTGGAAACGTTACAGCAAACCAATATGGCGCTGTAATCCCCGAAGTCGCTCCACACCACTCCGTATCAAATCCAGCTTCAGGATGCAAACCGTCAAACACATACTCCATATAGTAATTATGTGAAGGTGTATAAACAGGACAGTTACTTTCCCATACAGAGCCGTCAGTAGTGATCATGGTATACTCACCATTATGACCTCCTGACAAGCGAGTAAATGTCATCAACGTTTCAGAGGCATTTGCCAAAGAAGCAAACACACAACTCACCACAAAGAACATAATACATCTTTTAATTCTCATTTTGGGACTCCTTTATATTATTATTAAGTGAAGGATATTGAACATCATATCATAATTGTATCATGAAGCTCTCTATTTGTCAAAGAGATGGACATATTCAAAATACTAACTATTGCCAGACAATTTAGCTGTGTGCATAATAGAATAAAAGGAGTATTCATGACCGAAAGAATCAGCCGTAACGACAGATCATTCATGTATTTAAACGCGGTAGGATATTTACTGATGTAGGATACTTATCGACAAGTAACGTATACCCTCCCAAAAAGATGCAAAATAGAGATTTTTATCATTGGCTAACAATAGTAGAAAAATTCATAAATGCTCTATAGGCAACACAAGAACCCCCAATAAAGCACCCATATGAGATCATATTTAAGATTATAACAATCAATCGCAAAATATTACCGCTTTTCTCTTTTTCATCTGCATACTTATATTGAGACAGATAAGTTCCTCCTGATGCAAGCACAGTAAAAAACACTCCAGCAACAAATATCATTAGACTGCTAGCGAATTTAGGAATCATTCCTGATTGATGGTCAGATAACTTACCAAGAAAAGCAAGAAGAGCAACTGTTGCTCCACCATTCATCAGAAAAGCCGATTTCAATGCATTCTGACCCATTAGAATGACCGCGCGAAAATTTTCCAAAGTATTGTTATTACAAGCTTTATTATATTCAATCCACCCTTGTAGTTCAGCCTCATATTTTGCCAACTCTTGTTGTGCAAGAGGAGTAGAAATGGAAGAATCTAAAAGAGCATTAAGATAATTTCTCAGTTCTTCTTTTCTACTAGAGCTAATATTTTGGTCATCAATTAGCTTTTTTAATTCTTTTACAAATTCGTCTCTTTCCATAGCTGCCTCCATTAGTATGTTATTTAAAACCTATGGTATTTAAAACTAGCTAATTTTTCAATATTAATTAAATTGCAAAACAATAAAAGAATAATATAGATTTGCTTTTTCATATTAGTTTGCTAAATTCATAAATTAAGCACTATATAAGCCTCCGGCAAATGAGCTTTTAGTAAGGAGTATTCATGTCCGAAAAAATCAGCCGTAATGACAGATCGTTCATTCATTTAAACGCGGTACAGTTTCTTGGCGCGCTTAATGATAACATATTCAAACTACTGATTATCTTTTCGCTCATCGCTCTATATGGCAACGAATCGGCAGGAAAAGTCACTGCAGTTGTGGGGATCATCTTTGTACTGCCGTTTCTGATGTTTACCCCAATAGCAGGAGTAATCTGTGACAGATTGAGTAAACGCACGGTTATCATCTGGGTAAAATTATGGGAATGCCTTATCATGCTGACCGGGGTTATAGGGTTTTATCTCAAAATCCCGCTTCTCCAATATACAGTTTTATTCATGATGTCCATGCAAAGCGCTTTTTTCGGGCCTGCCAAGTTCGGTATAATTCCTGAACTTGTGGATGACAACAAATTATCAAAGGCAAACAGTTATGTTGTGTCATTCACCATGCTGGCGATTATCCTCGGATCGTTTTTCGGACCGTTCTTAACCCATACACTCGGAGGCAGTTATTCTCTGGCGGCAATGTTCTGTGTCATAATTGCCATTGCAGGAAGCATAAGCGCGTTCATGATACACAACGTCCCTGCGGCGCATACCGAATCTGTCACTCCCCTGCATAGATTCGATACTATTTTCAGGTTATTGTATGCTTATAGTCATCACAGAAAACTGATGTTTTCCATTATAGCGTCAATGTATTTTTATTTCACCGGAGCATTTATGCAATTGAATATAATTCCATACGGAATGGAAATACTTGGCTGGACACAGGAAATGAGCGGATATTTATTTCTCGTAGCGGCAATTGGTATCGCCATGGGAGCAACCATCGCGGGCAAATGCTCTAAAGACCACATCGAATTCGGATTGGTTCCGCTTGGAGCAATCGGGCTTGCTGGATCAATCACGGTATTGTCGTTCACCCATTGCGTGTGGGGAATTGTGGTGATGCTGTTTGTAACCGGCGTATCAAGCGGACTGTTTCTTGTTCCTATTCAAACATATATACAACATAAAAGTCCGCAGGAGCATCGTGGTAAACTCATTGCGGCATCAGGTTTCATCGGATGGGTCGGAATTTTGTTCGCATCATTATTATTATATGTATTACGCGGCACGCTCAACCTCAGCGCAGCAGGGGCTTTTTTGCCGTTGGGGTTACTGACCTGCTTGCTGGGTATCGTAACCGCTATGCTGTTACCACAATTTTTGACCGACACCAAAGAGTTAATTATCAGAACATGCGGCAGAAGCACCTGACCCGCTTGGTGGAAAACTCGCATTTCCGTTGCTCATCTGAACATAATATGAAATAATACGTAAAACAATTAATCAGTGTACATAAAGGTTTTTTATGCAACCATCGATCTGCTGCATAGCAAACTATCGCGATAAAGGCGGGATATCTACCGCAATAACACTCATGTACCGCCATCTTCGAAACGAAGCGATTGCAACACGCATCATCACCACCCACGGCCCGTTGCTGCTGCGCCCGTTTCGGATACTGAGCATCCCGTTTCGGATACGCAAATACGACGTGCTGCATGTACATGGATGCTGTTGGCTTGGATTTATACCGCTGTTCTTCGGTATCCGCTTTGGTAAATTTTTCAGAAAGAAAATAGTAGCCACATATCACGGTGGTGATTTCGAGCGGTTCATCAGCTCAAACCGTCTTGTGGCGTGGATAATCCGATCGACATTGAAGAAAGCGGATATCCTTACGGTTCCGTCGATGTTTCTGAAGAAACAACTGGCGGAATATGGGATTGAGTCGCGTGTCATACCAAATCTAATTGATGAAAAATTTTTTACTGATCATGACTGGAATCCGTCCGTACATCGATTTCTATACGTCAAGTATCTTGAACAACGCTATGGTATCGATACCCTGTTGCGGGCATTCAGCCTGATAAAAAAATCTGTTCCTGATGCCCAACTTGTAATCGTAGGACGAGGACCGCAGAAAGAAGAGTTACAACAACTTGCCCGTGAGCTTGATATATACGATGCTGTAACATTCAAGGGAAACGTGGAATATAATGATATCCAGAATGAATATTTTACCGCTTCGTACTTTTTGTCCACTTCACGGATCGATAGTTTTTCGATTGTCATAATCGAAGCATCAGCTGCAGGGTTACCTATCGTAACCACTGGAGTGGGAGGTATTATGGATATCATCAAAAACGGATACAACGGTTTGGTAGTCAAAGACTGTGAAGATTATCGCTCAATTGCGCAAAAAGCGATACAGATTGTTAATGATCCCTCGCTGGCACGTCAATTACGTGATAACGCGCGCAGTCACGCTCAGAAATATCACTGGAACACCATACGAAAGAAATGGTTCGATGCATTCGGAATCGAGTAGAAAAAAACAGGCATCAAAACATAAGCAAGTTGCATTCAATACGTTCTGGCGGTCGTTACAGATGGCTGTCAGCGGGTTGAGCGGATTTGTCATCAACGTATTTCTTGCCAGATATTTTTCTACTGACCAGTTTGCCATCTGGGCATTGGCGTTTGCCATTTTGTACACTTTTTCTTTGTTCGGTGATTTCGGGCTTGGATTGACCTCAGCCAAATTCACAGCGGAATATAACGCTACTGACCGTAAAAAGTTACCTGTACTGCTGTCGACATGCCTTATCAATCTGTTCATCAACACGTCCGTGACCTACACGTTAATACTGATTGCCGCACCGCTGATCAGCCATGCTTATCACGAACCGCAACTCAGTATGCTGCTTGTTGTGGGCGGTGTATTTGTCGCTACCAAGATCACGTTTGAGGTAATATCGGAATTTTTTAGAGGATTCCAAAATTTCAAGCTGCCCGCTGTAACCTTATCAATATTCACCGTTTTAGAAGTGGGATTTTACTGTACCCTGTTTTTCGGATCGATACAGGTATCGCTAATGATGGTTGTGATCGCCCGATGTGGATTCTGGCTGTTTAAAAGTTGTTCATTGATTGTATTATTTTTCAGATATGTATCCAAAGAAGATATTGCCATCCGGTTTTCATTTTTCGATAAAAAAACATTCAAAACCACAATTACATTCAGTATACCTATTATCATTTCAGTGCTTTCTTATTACCTTTATACCAAGGCAGATATTCTGATTATAAGGGCATTCTGCGACAACATGGAAGTAGCCCGTTACTCTGTAGCTGAAAACATTTTTTTATGCCCGTTGATGATAGCCGCCGCATTTACCTCGGTAATCGCTCCGAAAGCAACGGCATATTTTTACGCCAAGGATCACAAACAGCTTCAAAATTTGTATTCTCTCTCAATCACGATTATCGCTATACCGATGATTTTATTCGCGGTACTATTCTTTTCCTGCAGTACATGGATTTTGTCGATCTTTTTCCCGAATTACATATCATCGTCCATTTTCCTGAAAATCCTCGCGCCGCTAATTATAATCAAAGGGATCGGACAGGTAACTGTAGGCGGATTCCTGATCGCTACCGGCAAACCAAAAATACTTGCTCGCCTAACCATTATCGGCGGTATCTGCAACATCATCGCAGACCTGATATTGATCCCACCGCTGGGTGCGTTGGGAGCATTTATCGCTACGATAGTGATACATAGTGCATACATACTGTATGCTATTGTTCACGTGCTGAGAAAACTCGATTTGCGATTCACGTTCAAAATGCCTGACACGTTATCTCTAACGCTTTTAACAGGAAGCAAAAAACCATGAAAAAACCAGTTATATCCGTTCTCATGCCTGTCTACAATGCTGAGGAATATTTGTCTGAATCGATAGCAAGTATTTTGAATCAAACATATCCGAATTTTGAATTTTTAATACTTGATGACGGATCTACCGACTCCAGCAAAAAAATTATAGAAGCATATGCAAAAAAAGATTCTCGAATCAAAGTATTTAGCCAAGCAAACCAAGGTTTGACAAAATCATTAATTTATTTATCTCAATTTATCAATGGAATATATATTGCGCGTCATGATGCCGATGACCTTTCAGCTTCTCATCGATTTGAGAAACAAATGATTTACTTCGAAAAAAATCCTCATGTTGCATTAGCAGGTACCGCAAGTTGGTATATGAATGCCCATGGTAAAAATTTTGCGATCGACAGCGTCATTACCGAACAAAACAGAATCAAACGTATTTATCCATTTCATAGTCCATTTGTTCATGCATCATTAATCATGAAAAAAGAAGCATTTGATCGTGTCAAGGGCTACCGTTCAAACTTTAGGTGTGCTCAAGATTACGATATCAGTTCACGATTACTCGACCATTATATGGGAGGAAATATCAACGAGCCATTGTATAGTATACGATGGCATAGTTTCTCTGTAACTGCAAAAAATCGATTTACACAAGCACATCTGGGAGCACTGGCATCGTTCTTTACGCACGAACGAGCAAACTACGGCACGGACTCGTATTGCAATAGTATTGCTACAAAATCCATTAACGAGATAACTAAACATACTGATCTTGTGTATATTTATTACTTATATCTCTATCATTATTATGGATTTTCAAAATCGATTCCTAAAACAATTCGATCCCTGCTAAAATCAATGCCACAGGCTCTCTGTTTATCGGATTTTTACACATATCCATTTCATCGCCTGCATAAATGCATTAATGACAAATTACTTTTTAAAAGGATGTATGGATGATAATAACAACTCTCCCCCAACCTGAATTCAAACAATGCGGATCATTGTATTATACTGCCGATGAGACCATTGTTGTTCGTGAAAATAAAGATTGGCTCCTGCTGTTTAATGGTTACCTGTACCCTGATATCCCCGTCACGGTTGACGATTTATTCGCCCAATTGGCAGGCGGGCAAATACATCAATCGTTAGAACAATTCAAAGGACAATTCTGTGCCTTTCTCATTTCAAAAAACACCGATCAGCCTATGATAAAAATCTGTACTGATATACTGGGGATGCGGGATATTTTTTATCATTACAAAGACAAAAACCTGATTATCTCAACAAAATTTACCGATTTTTTTCAGCTGAAAAATTTTTCACAGGATGATTTAGATTCAACCGCAATAGCTGAATTTTTGTTGTACGAACATGTATTTCATGACAGAACGTTTATCTCATCAATCAAATTATTGCCGTACGCATCTGTCGGGACATTTTTACTTGCTGAAGAAAGATGTATCACTGAGCGTTACTGGGAATTCACATATACTCCGGAACGAAAAAAATCCAGACGTGAAGTATATGAACAGCTCGACAGTTTATTCACCAAGGCAATGGAACGCATCGCCGCCGTTGCGTCTCCACAACCGTTTATCATAGGTCTCTCCGGAGGCTTAGACAGTCGTCTGGTAGCATTCTATGCAAAGAAAATGGGATTTGATCTGTCCGCGTTTCTATTCGGGACCGCTGGAGCAGATGCTTTCGACATATCACGCCAGATTGCAGATTCACTGCAAATCTCTTTATCTATCAATGAAGTACCCGATAGTTTTTTCTCATCATATAAAGAACATATGCAGTACGACCCGATGATGAACGTTATGTATACGGCGTACACATCGATCGGCGATAGTTTGCCAGCAAAAGCCAACATGTTAACCGGATTTAACGGAGATAACATGTTCGGCAGTCATCTGCGGACAACCGATTTTCTGTCGTTCTTGTCTATATCCGATAAGATCAACCGCCGGTACCGCCTTAAGCTCGGTCAGTCGCTCAATAAAATATTCAACGCAGATATACTGGATGCAATTGAAACCGATTTAAACAGATACAAGTATACTCATCTCAAACCGTGGGAACTATGTGAATGGTTCAATTTTGAAAACAGGCAATTGCGATTCATCAAAAATGTTTCATGTTTTCATTTCTACGATAAATATCCATGGTTTTCTCCTTTTACAGATATAGATCTGGTACAATATGCACTTACATTCCCTTTAAGCTCGTTACGCCATTCATCGTTATATCATGGTTTCCTGAAATATCGACTTGGTGATTTGGCTCGCATCCGTTCTGAACGAAAACCCTATGCTCTGAGCGACCCGTTTGTAGCAAAACAGGCAAAAGCTATCCTTCTGGAACTGAAATTCCGGCTCGCAAAATACAAAATAAAGTTGCCTGTATTTGATTATATTTCTTATTCAGGAACACTTGACTGGACTTATCTGTTTTCAAAAACACCTTTTTCGCAGATAATAAAACCTCTTGCTGTACAGGGCGTCAATGATAGTGTACTATGTAGCCTGTCGGAAAATATAAATTCAGTCAGACTACAGTTTCATTATTTGACAATATCTCTTTTTATGCACCAATACTTGAGGTAGACAACCTATGATAACCAGAAAAGTACGTGGAAACGTATATTGTGAATATGACAGAGAAAGCAGAAACCGATTTCTTGCCGATCTATTCGCACCATATATAGGTAAAAAAATACTAAATTTCGGCGGAGGCGGAAAAAAACATCTCAAACAATTTTTGCCTCAAGACCGGACATATTGCGAAATCGATATAGACGGCACACCAGATATCAAACTCAATCTCGAAACAGACCTGCCGTTACCCATAGACGATTCGGAATACGATACCGCCATAGCTACCGATGTACTGGAGCATGTAGACAACAGTTCACAGGTATTTGATGAAATGGTACGCGTCACGCGGGAATATTTGATTATATCGTTACCTAACCCATGGTCTAACCTTGTCAAATATATTATACGATATGGACGTAGTGGAAAAACCGGTATTCAATACGGATTCCCCGCAAAAAAACCACAGGACCGCCACAAATGGTTTTTCAGTTACCGTGAAGCGGAAGAGTTTATTCTGGATAAAGCGAAACAAAATTCACTGGAAGTAGTTGAATTGTTCCCTGTAGGATATTATCACGCTAACCCGCTGATTAATTTCATATATGCTACAATTGGATTTTGTTTTGGACAATATGTCAGAAAAAATTTGTGCGCGTGGTCATTGTGGTGTGTATTACGAAAACCGAAAAACAATACATCGTCAGGAACCAAATGAAACCTATACTATTTGTAACAGACGCGAATTTCTTGTCACATCTGCTTCGCAGTATTGAGATAGCAAAAGCTGTCAGGGCAAAAGGACACGAAGTTCTTTTTGCCACCGACGGAATATACGTAGATTTTCTCAAAAAAAACGGATTTGAGTACCGCCCTATCTTTACTAACGATCCGGTGCATACAATGAAAGCTACCCGATCAGGGATGTTCTTTTACTACAACAGCGATAGGATCAAAAAAAGTGTAACGTCGGAAATTGCCTGTATCAACGCAATCGATCCACAGGTCGTGGTGGGTGATTTTCGCTGGACGCTTCGCATTAGTGCGGAGTATTGCAATGTACCGTACGTGGGTATCATAAACACTATATGGACACCGTATTACGGTATTTTTAGGTCTATTTCTGAAAAGATGCTCCTGCGCAAAATCTTCGGGTTGCGTTTTATGGAAAAAATATCTCCATATGGAACCCGCCTGATGATGCGAAGACGCGGCAAACCATTTTGCCGATTACGCAAACAATTTGGTATAACCCCAATCAAAAATTTGAACTATGAAATGTACGGCGACTACAACCTCATGCCTGACTTACCGGAATTTTGCCCTACAACCGATGAATTACCCGATAATTTTTCCTATATCGGGCCACTATTCGCATCTGATGATACACTGGGTATTCCTGAACAAAAAGATTTCCCTGATGAACCATATATTTACGCGAGCCTCGGCAGTACAGCTACGCCCAAAATGATCAAAACAGTATTCGACGCCCTGAAAAATCAACCATTACCGGTTGTCATGACTACCGGCAAACAGGTGTTACCGGTTGCAGCTCCATCTAATTTTATCATGTATGATTATTTATCCGCCAAACAGGCATATTCCAATGCACAGGCAGTCATCTGCCACGGTGGACAGGGGACTTTGTATCAAGCATTGGCGTACGGTATTCCGATCGTAGGTATTGCTACACACAATGATCAGCAATGGAACCTAGACCGCATTACGGGATTACAGCTTGGTAAACAATTCGGGGAAGATTCATGCACCTGCACAGACATAGAACAGGCCATCAATGAGGTTATATCTAAGGATATATACATGCAAAACTGCAAGCGTATCCAGCAGGAAATCAAACAGTACAATCCGGCAGAAAACGCCGCGGAAAAGATTATATCATTTGCCAGAGAAAACAATCTGTATCAAGACGCATTAGTTGTCAACGCGTCATCATAAATTATTCGACATCTATGACAGTAACAACAAACTTAATTTCTTTGCCGGCAAACTCATGGTTAGCATCCAGAAGAACCGTATCATTATCGACTTCTTTGACCGTAACAGGATAGTTATCAAGAGCAGTCAACGTAATGACCGATCCGACATGCAACTCAATACCTTCAGGCAACTGTGAACGGCTAAGTGTTATATGGGCATCAGGATCATATTCACCATAAGCATCTTCCGGGGCTACAACAAACGTTTTGGTCTCACCCTCATGCATACCGGTTATAGCCTGTTCAAATCCATCTATCATGATTCCTTGCCCTACCACAAATGTCAGGGGATTTTCTTCAGTAGCAGTATCTACAACTTCATCCTCAATAGTTGCTGTATATCCTATGGTTACTGATGAGCCTTCCGTAACGAGGGTAGTATCTTCTGCCATAGATTGTGGAATCCAAGTCAAAAAAAACATAACTATAACTAATATTATACTTTTCATAGTGCCCCCTTAGTGTATTCACACTATTTTACTTATTTTCATCTATCATTGAATGATTATATCATAATCACGATCTATTGCATCAAAAATTTCTGTTTTCAGCAAGAAAATTCCAACAATATTGACGTATTAAACGTACGCATCCAATGCGAAAAATATTCCAAAAGCCAATAAAGCAATGGCGCACAAAGCAATAATAGCGCGATACAGTAAAAGCGAAATAATTTTTTGTCCGCGGTGGATCATTAAAGAGACAAAACTATACCAAAGTAAATCGGCAAAAATATGCCCTGCAAAAAAAACAGCTACAGCAATTAAGCCCTGTTTTCTTGCGGCAATAACCAATCCCATTCCTATAGTCAACCACCATATAGTCCAATAGGGATTAGCCATACTCATTGTAATACCTGAGAGAATAAGATTAGATGATTTCCCCGGTTGCGCATCGATATCCAGAGTAACATTTCGAAGAGATAACAACATTGAAATACCAAAGTACAGCAACAATGCAGAACCAGCCAGATAAATAACCTTGACGAAAATTGGATTATTAACGATGTACCCCAGTCCGAAAACAATAACGGCAAGCATGACAATCTCGATAATGGCATGCCCAACTATCATCAACGGTCCGGACACAACCCCATGCCGTACGGTATTATATACAACCGCAGCAAGCAATGGTCCCGGCATCAATGCCCCGGATAAGGCGATCGTAAATGAGGCGAAAAATATCGATATCAATTCCATTAATACTATCCCTTTAGCATCATAATAAATGGGATACTATAGAAAATAAAGAAAAGTATCAGGAAAAGATAATTTTTCCAGATAGCTTTATTTTTTATTATTTTATTCGATTTCGCAAACGCAGTACCGCGCATAACCCCGGCAATGCCGTCAATAAAAGCCCGGCAGTGGAAGGTTCAGGGATAGGCGTTTGATGTACGCTTAGAGGATTAGTACTCAAGCCTAGATATCCATCGGCAAGATACATATATTTATACTGCCCGTCGTTCCAGTATGCTCCGATTTGGTAGGTTGTATTGCTGTCTATATCAGAAAAGTACCAAGTCTCGCCGTCAATTAGCGCTGTTCCTTCCCCGTCTTTAAACAATGCGTACAGATCGTTCATATCTGATAAATCCCAGTCTTCACCATAAGCGAAGTCTGCCGCCGCATCAGTTATATACCCGAATATATAGGGATCATCCGCATCCATAATTATTCCAAAAACATCGGTGCTGCCGTCTTGAGTATCACTTTGCCATGTGATAAAAAAATCATCGCCAGCAGATGCGATTTGCACGTTCGATTGATCACCACTGGTATAAGTGTTGAGTCGGAATTCAGAACCGATAAATGTGCCGTCCTGAGCAATCAATTGACCATAGACTCCTGTACCATCGCCATCCTGACCAGAACTGATCCATGATGCAAGGTAAGCCTCGCCGTTGTATGCCGAGGTAGCTTGATACTGAGAACCAACATCATACGAATCTACTTTAAACTGCGATCCCTCAGGGGTACCAGTAGAGTCAACAAATCTACCATAGATATCAACACCATTATAGCTGAACAGAGCTAAAAACCTGTTACCATCACTGGTGATTGAAGTAATCATATTATTGCCTGAAGTCGTATTCAATTGTTGCTGAGCACTCATGGTGCCATCTTCCTGAATAAGACGTACTTGCGTATTGTATTGCCCGTTATACGTAAAATATCCAACAAGGTAACTGTCATTGTTTGCTCCAACACGAGGGTTATCTCCAACTCCATAAGGATTAACCGCAATTTCTCCAGGTACTGTTATGGGAGTACCGTCGGTTTGATATAATTGTGCTTTGGTTTGCCAAACGTTCGCGGAATAATCGCCCCAAACCGCCAAATATGAAGAACCATTTGATGCTCCTTGAGTATATACTTGTATATTGGATGTAGTTGTATTCACCTGAAATTGCGAACCGATAGATGATCCATCGCCGGATACCACGCGTCCGTAAATTTCACCGACAGTTCCGTTTGCATCAGAGCCTGACGCATCCGCATCAGAATAAACAAGAAAATAGTCTGTTCCGTCTGAACTAACGGATCCAGCATAATGACTGGTGTAGGCAAACGAAGCTATCTGCTGTTCTGAACCGATAAATGTCCCGTCTATGTCAAGCATTTGCATATATAGACTAGTTGAGACATCATCCAGCTGCCACATCGCGAAATAGTTAGAACCGTTAGATCCTATTGACTGTAGCCCCTGATTACCTGATGTGGTGCTGTTAATACGAAATTCAGCAGCGGATACCCCTGATGTGACGATACAGCATAAAACAGAATAAATAAAAATTCTGATTGATCTCATAATGGTTAATCTCCCTTTTCTATAAAAATTTTTTTAACGTATCTGCTTTCTAAACCACATTGCAATAATACCCAAAGAAGATAAAAATAGGGTAAGCGGTTCAGGGACAGCAGTCCCTAAATCGTTGTAAACATATAGCCTCGACCAGTAGGCTGCTGGCATACCTGAAATATTAGAAAGGAACACAGAAGCTTCTCCAGTTGTGCTGATTTTATAAATATTGAAAATAGAATTAGTTTCTCCCAAGGCATAAAAAACATCTTCACTATTATCATAAAACAAATTATACATCTGGATATTGGGGTCCGCCCAAAAAAACAGATGATGAATCATTTGTTCCCGCGATTTTTACGATTGTATTAAGTCCATTTGATGTAAAAATATTGTCGTGATTATCTGTTATCAAATATAGCATCCCAAGAGTACTTGTATAAATGATGGAATCGGTATCGACACGTAGCAATCCGTTATCCGAATAACTTGTTGAATAGATAGTTCCATTACTTCTTTGAGTTATGCAATAACCTCTGCTTCCTG
>CAXXKF010000005.1:0-16669 GCA_963675685.2 Candidatus Auribacterota bacterium | reverse complement strand
TAAGGTATTCGTCATGTCATCAAAATCGAATTTATACAGATTCCATTGCCCGCTTTCCTGCCCAACACCGTAGAGCACATCGTAAACCGGGTCATAATCAATGTCACGGAGGTTCACATTGGAATCCGACCATGCTGTATACTCATTATCATTTTCATCAAGCGCAAGAATAGTATTATAATCTTTGTTAATAAAAAGATAATTATCCGCGCCGGCAGTCATATCGTAGAAACCGGAACCATACAACAGTGTGGATGCCTGAACCTTAACGATAGATGTATAGTTACGAATTACTGCAAGATCGCCGTTGGTACGTAAAGAGATTGCAAGACAGTCACGATTGTAATACACGCCAAGGTCAGTTGCTGTCCCTGTGTTAACATCAATATAGCCGGCTCTGCCATAGAAAGTATTATAGTAAATATATCCGTCTTTCCTGACCATGCCGTACGGGCTTCCGCTGGCAGTACCGAATGTATTAACGAGTACCCCGGCTTCTGTGTAGACCCTGATTTTATGCTGATCGTTATCCACGACCATAACGTGATCATCATCGTATTTTGAAATATAATAAAAATTGTCATAATACGTATTGAGATCCTGAAGAGACGCAGTATCTTGGTCAAGCTTATACAGCCCACCTCCCCCGTAATAGCCGTCACCCGCAGTAAAATAAAAGTCTGTAGCGGCAAAAGCCGTACCACATATTGACAGAAAAATAAGCGTAGAAATGATAAATTTTCGCATGAGATCGTTCCTCGTTTTTAAAATGTATACAGAATTATTGTCCCAGCATAAATTATGTACCACATAAATCGTTTTTTGTCAAATCATTTGCAACAGTTTTTTTAATATTTTATCAGAAAATACGACAAACCGGACGCCAAAAATCGCGACAACACCTCCCCGAACAAGTAAACTTTTAAGAATTCAGGAATGACGATTTAAGCTCGGACGAGCTTTTTTTCTATAGACATGTCAAAAAATCAGCATTTTTACGCTCGGATGACTTTTTGTACACCACAGGGAAGGTCAAAAAAAACTGATAGAAACGATTAATTTCCCTTATAATGCGTCTTCAGAATCTGACCAAAAAGAACAATGATACAGTTTACCCGTCATAATCAGAAAAAATATTTTATTGACTAATTAAACTAATCAGTTAAACTATTCAATAGAATACCGATCTATATAGTATATACAAGGCGGAAAATATGAGAAAACAAAGATCCGACGGACAGGAAACACGACAGAGATTACTTATTGCTGCCAGCGAAATTTTTTCCAAAAAAGGCTTCTGGGAAACTACCAACGCCGACATTTGCGAAAAAGCCCGGGCAAATACAGCCGCTGTAAATTATCATTTTGGCAGCAAAGAAAATCTCTATATACAGGCATGGAAATATTCCTTTGATAAATCTATTATCGCCCATCCTCCCGATGGTGGAGTTAATGCAAATGCTCCAGCAGAAGAAAAATTGCAAGGCAGTATTTTAGCTTTAATGAGTCGAATTGCCGACCCTCAATCGCACGATTTTGAAATCGTCCATAAAGAAATGGCAAATCCGACTGGATTGCTTACCGAAATAATAGAAAAATCCATAACACCTTTAGATAACGATTTTCAGGCAATCATTAGAGAACTTTTGGGCAACAAAGCCAGTGAGCAGGAGGTTGCTTTTTGTTACATGAGTGTTAAGGGACAATGTTTCGGACCTATGCTTCATTTACGGCGCAGCAGGTCAACCCCGGCTATCCCCCGTCCAAAAGATCTAGCATTGACTTGTGATATCAAAAAATTGGCGGAACATATTACGCAATTCAGCCTGATTGCTATAGATGGAATTCGCAAAAAAATCGAACAAGCTAAGAAAGATACGAAAAAACAGTAACAATGGAATATATCATGCGCATTGGCTCAACGAACAACATATCATTATTTTTAGTTATAAGCATAGTTTTCACCCTGACAGGTTGTGCTGTCGGCCCTAACTACAAGAAACCCGAAATAGCCATACCGTCAGACTGGAATAACCGTTTTAACGGAACTCCAACCGAGAAGCAGGCCGATATTCAATCGCTCGCCACATGGTGGAGCACTTTAAACGACCCGGAGTTATCAAGTTTGATAACCCGTGCGGTAGAGGGTAATCTGGACGTAAAAGAAGCACGGTCACGAATCCTCGAATCCCGCGCCCGACGAGGTGTCGCGCAGGCAGGGCTCTTCCCTACCCTTGATGTTTCAGGTTCAGAAAAATGGACCAGAACAGGCAAAGATACCGGAAAAAGCAGGACGACAAAACTTATTTCAAGCGTGCTCGACTCAGGATGGGAAGTCGATATTTTTGGTGGTACCCGGCGTTCTATTGAAGCTGCTAGCGCTACAATGGAAGGCAATATGGAAAACCTGCGTGATGTTCTGGTATCACTGCTTGCCGAAATCGCGATAAATTATATAGAAATACGAACATATCAGGCACGTATTGCCGCCACCCACGCAAGTATCGATACACAAGACGAAACGTACAAACTTACCGTATGGCGATGTGAAGCAGGACTAAACGATGAACTTGCCGTACAGCAAGCCCTGTATAATCTCGAAAACACCCGTTCGCAAATACCAACCCTGCAAACAGGACTGGAAGAAGCGCTCAACCGTATTGCTGTGCTTCTTGGTGAACAGCCGGGCAGTGTCCATAAAGAACTGGCAACAACCGAACCGATACCTGTAGCCTCCGCAGAACTTGCTGTCGGAGTACCGGCCGACTTGCTACGGCGCAGGCCTGATATCAGACAAGCAGAACGCGAACTAGCGTCGCAAACAGCAAATATAGGTGTTGCCACTGCCGATCTTTTTCCAAAGCTATCGCTCAAAGGGTCTATTGGAATAGAAGCCATTTCGTTCAATGAATTACGGGATGTCATGCCATACTCTGATAACTGGGTATTAAGTGGTGGTCCACAAATCACATGGGCAATTTTTGATGCCGGAGCTATCCGTCAGAATATCAAGGTGCAATCAGCATTGCAGGAACAGGCGCTAATTCAATACGAATCGTCTATTCTAACTGCGCTGGAAGAAGTGGAAAACGCTCTGATATCCTATATTAACGAACAAACAAGGCTTGAAAATTTACGCAAAGCAACTCAAGCGGCAAAGATTGCTTCAGTATTGGCTGAGCAGCAATATCAATCCGGTGTTTCTGATTTCACCGATGTCCTTGACGCTCAACGATCGTTGTTATCGTTTCAGGATCAACTTGCTCAAAGTAGCGGCACCGTAACCTCGAACCTTGTCAGATTGTATAAAGCGCTTGGCGGCGGATGGCAATCGTTCGCCGCTGAAGATGAACAATAAATTACTGCAGGAGAAAATAATGCAGAAAGAAAACAAATCATCTCCCGATATCAATCAGGTTATAAACGCCGGCAAAACTTCAGGTGGTAAAAAACATCTGAAGCGGCTGGTTTTTATATTCATACTGGCAGTGATAGCTTTTTTATCATTTAAAATATGGCGTAAAGATGAAGCACCTAAAATGATGCAATTTAATACCAAAGAAGCTAAACATGGCTCACTTACAGTTCTTGTTACCGCAACAGGAACTCTGGAACCCACAAACAAAGTCGAAGTGGGAAGCGAAGTTTCAGGTATTCTGGAAAGCGTAAATGTCGACTTCAACAGTAACGTCACAGTCGGACAAGTGCTGGCACAACTCGACACAACAAAACTGAAAGCACAGGTAACTCAGTCGAAAGCCGCTGTGCAGTCTGCGGAAGCCAAAGTATTACAGGCAGAAGCAACGCTAAATGAGACACATAGCAAGTTACTACAATATCAGAAAGTCCGAGAATTAAGTAATAACAAAGTTCCGTCACAGTCCGAGATGGATGCAGCAGAAGCGGCATTTGCACGAGCCAAAGCCGATAAAGCCAGCGCCGAGGCAGCTGTAGCCCAGGCTCAGGCAACACTTGAAGGATACGAAACGGATTTATCAAAGGCGGTTATCCGCTCCCCTATCAACGGGATTGTTCTTACCCGCAATGTAGAACAGGGTCAAACCGTAGCCGCGTCGTTTGAGACACCGGTTCTATTTACTCTGGCAGAAAATTTAACTCAAATGGCACTGCACGTCAATGTAGATGAAGCCGACATCGGACGCGTCCAGGAAGGACAAAACGCCACATTCACAGTTGACGCCTATCCCAACCGTACTTTCAAAGCACAAATCACCCAAACCAGATACGGAGCTGAAACGGTTGACGGGGTTGTCACCTATGAAACAGTGCTCAGCGTTGATAATAGCGATTTGGCTCTACGCCCCGGCATGACCGCAACAGCCGATATAATCGTCCTGAAAGTTGAAGACGCGCTGATCGTGCCAAACGCAGCATTGCGATTTGAAATGCCGCAAGATACATCTAACCAAAGTCAGGGTGGATTGCTAAACAAAATATTACCGCATCCTCCGCATAGACAAAATAAAGCCAAAGAAAAAACCATTAGTGGTAACCAACAAACCATTTGGGTAGTAAAAGACGGGCAACCAGAACCCCTTCCCGTGACCACCGGTGTTTCCGATGGCATAAACACAGAAATTGTGGAAGGTAACCTTAAATCCGGAATGCCTGTGATTATCGGCACGCTCAATCAAAGGACGAAGTGATATGCCTCGAGCTGAAACTAGCACTCTTCAAACCGTTATAGAGCTACAAGACCTGCACAAAATATACGGTTCAGGACAAGCTGCCATGCATGCTTTGCAAGGCATCAACCTCGAAATAAAAGAAGGCGATTTTGTCGCAGTGATGGGCCCCAGTGGTTCCGGCAAATCAACCTGTCTTAATATACTTGGTTGTCTGGATAATCCCACCAGCGGACACTATTTTTTCAAAGGCGTTGCGGTTGACGGATTGAACAGAAATCAGCGTGCACAGTTGCGCCGTCATTATCTGGGGTTTGTGTTTCAGGGTTTTAACCTGCTGAGCCGTACTTCAGCGCTGGAAAATGTGGAATTGCCGTTAATTTACCGGGGAATTCACGTAAGGGAACGCGAAAAAATATCACGTCAGGCGCTTAATGCTGTAGGGCTTACCGGATGGGAAAAACATACCCCCGCGGAATTATCCGGCGGACAACAGCAGCGCGTTGCAATCGCACGGGCTATTGCGACACAACCAGCTGTACTTATGGCAGATGAACCGACAGGTAACCTTGATACCGCCCGCAGTAACGAAATTATGGAACTGCTTGTTGAACTGAATAATACACAGGGAATTACTATTGTTATGGTAACCCATGAACCTGATATGGCAAATTATGCTAAACGAATTGTGCATTTTCGAGATGGACTGATCGAGTCGGATAAAAAAGTGGAGAAATAAAGCGATGATCTGGGATACATTCATACTGGCGTTACGTGAAATTCGGCGACACGTGTTACGATCGCTACTGACGGTCTTAGGGATTGTCATCGGTGTAGCATCTGTCATTGTCATGGTGACGCTTGGTAATGGAGCGACCGCACAGGTAACTGATCAGATTGCCAGCCTTGGAAGCAACCTGCTGATGGTCAGCCCCGGTAAACGGATGGGCCCGGGCCGCGACTCAACCGCCGCCCCTTTTAAGATAGCTGATGCCGAAGCTATTGCCAGAGAGGTGAGTTCCCTCAATGCTGTAGCTCCATCTGCCAACAAATCGGCAACGGCAATATACGGTAACGCGAACTGGTCAACTACTCTCACCGGCACAACAAATGAATATTTGAAAGTGCGAAACTGGTCTATGGCAACCGGCAGGGAATTTAGCGATGATGAAGAACGCGCCGGATCGGCTGTCTGCATCATCGGAGATACAATACGCAAAGAACTCTTCGGACAGGAAGACCCATTGGGGCAACGAATACGCCTTGGCAAACTTTCATTTCAGATTATTGGACTGCTAGACGCTAAAGGACAAAGTACCATGGGAAACGATCAGGATGACATAGTACTGCTTCCTATCCGTGCTCTCCACAGGCGTATCGTAGGCAATCAAGATGTCAGTCTAATTCAGATATCGGTAATAGACGGTGCTTCTACAGAAAAAGTACAGCAAGATATTGAGGCCCTTATGCGCGAGCGGCGTCATATTGCCTCCAATGAAGATGATAATTTTCAGGTAAGGGACATGAAAGAGATAGCTACCATGTTAACCGGCACAACAAAAATGCTCACCGCGTTGCTGAGCGCTGTGGCAGCAGTCAGCCTGCTGGTTGGTGGTATCGGTATTATGAATATCATGCTGGTATCGGTAACTGAACGTACAAGAGAGATCGGTATCAGGCTTGCCATTGGCGCCCTGGAACGGGAAGTTTTGATGCAGTTTCTTGTAGAAGCGGTAGTATTATCTTCGTCAGGCGGACTAATTGGGATTATTCTTGGCCTGTTGGCATGTTTTGGCCTCAAAGATGTTTTACAGGTACCCTTTATATTTGATCCGGGTATTGTGATTATCGCATTTCTGTTTTCCGCTATAGTCGGAGTTGTTTTCGGTTATTTCCCCGCGCTCAAAGCTGCAAGCCTCGACCCTATCGACGCCCTGCGCCACGAATAAACCTGAGTTTGTTCAATAATAAGTGCGTTTAATACTTCAGACAGATTCACCATTTAAATAAGATTACGTTTTGCAAAATCTTGTACTAGGCACTTATGGAACAGGTAATGATAATTTGTGTTCATTTACATCTAATATTCTCCACGAAATATCTTTCTTTTGGCAATTACAGCAATATTAGTGTATAATTATATCGTAACTTATAACAATTAATCTTTAGAGAAGATCCGTTATGAAGATAATCCTATCGTGTATTTCCTGCTTACTTATGTCTGCAAAGATTCTTTTTGCGAGTTCACTGTTTTATGCTGTTCAGGGCGGTACCAATAATGGCGTCTATAAGGTAGACATGACAAGCGGCGCATATGAAAAAATCTACACCGGTTCATATTTGAGTTATATAACGGAATTTGACAGCACCAAAGTGATTGTAGACGATTATGGAGCAAGTAAAATAGCGATAATCAATCCAGACGGATCAATATACTATCAGTACACAACCCCAGTTCAGCCCCATGCTGCGATCAGGAATCCAGACAATCCTGATGAGTTGTTATATACTTCTTTTTATAGTAATCAGGTGCGCAAGATAAACATGCTTTCCAGCCAGGATACATACATAGCCAGTTACACTTATTCTGTCCGGCTCGTTGAAAGGTCGGATGGAGACATTTATCTTACGACCTGGGGAAGACAGTTATATAACCTTTCTACATCAGAGTATGTACTTACTACTTCAGACAGTGTAACATCGATCATTGCGGATGATTTCGGTAATCTTTATTATCCGGGACATCCAAGTGGTACAGGAGCAAACAACATATATATCATAGATACAAACAACATTGTTTCTACATTTTGGACGAATACATCCGGTATAAATCTTGGCGGACTAACGTATGATAAGACAAACAATCTTATTCTTGCCTTCGGGCAAGTAAGTGGACAAAGCACATATAATCTGTATGCTTTCGACCAAAACGCTAACATGACTGAACTTCTAACAGGACTGGAACTCCCCGGCCCAACCACATCAACCGGTTATCAGTATGCACTATATCTTAATGATTCTAATGAGCCTATAGTTATTCCTGAGCCATCCTCATTGCTATTGCTGGCAATACCAACTATCTATTTTACAAAAAGGTTTCAAAAGAGGACATAACTTAACATCCGATTGAAAAGTACTGCATAAATCTCTATCGAACAGAGGTGAGCTCATATTGCATACCAATAAGGTATTTCGCAGGATGTAATTCTTTTGACCATTGGACATTACATAAACGAGTAATTTCAGAAAAATCATCATACAGGGCACCGCTAACCTCGTATTGAGCATCAACATCCAGAGGTTGTTCAGTTACAAGGCCAAAACCCTTATCGCTAACAGTTACACCATAGCCAACAATTTCTGTATTATTACTCTTACTTTTAAGGACCACTTCTCCAAGAGAATACGCGTTTAGCTCTAATTGTTTATTATATTCTCCTTGATACAAAACATCGACTATCACCTTCATCATACTGTCATAATGCCTGTATTCATCTGCCCCAACTTTTTCAAGTGCACGCATTATAGATTCATCAGTGAGCTGAGTAATAATATCGGCCACAAGATACACCATTTTCTTTTCCATAAGGACGATCGATTCAAAATAGTTGAGATAATCTTCTCTAGTAAACATCCTGGTCCGACTCTTTCACTTTTTTAATTAAGCCTTTAAATAGTTTTGCATGCATACTTGATTCGTCTAAAAGCATTTTCAAAACACTACTTACCTCTTTTTTCTCCTGATCAGAAAAATCAGATAAAAACAGTGTACTGTTAATATGTTTAGAATACAGCGGAATAGCGGATTCTTCTGTTTTAAAACATTCGTTTAACGCGTCAAGCAATTCTTGTTTTGTCATTGCGAAGCGTTCTCCTTTGTGATATTTCGTATCAATTTACAGGCATATCCATCAGCAATCCAAGCTAAACTATTAGTATAATAATCGGATATATTGTCATATATATAAGCATTATTTACTTTAACTAAACAAGAATGCGTTTTTTGTAACATTTCAGAAGAGAGAGCAGGATCTACGATAAAGAAAGTGCAATAATATCCCGCATAAAATAAGGGATTTTCATATTTTTTGACCGCAGAACCGTCATACTCATACTCACACCATATTTTATGATTGTCATTCCATTGCTGTTTAAAAAATATAGCAATCCGATTGAGAAAGTCTAAAGATTCCTTACTGCCAAACCAAACATAATCCATGCTAACCCGTATGGGAACGCGTATAGCTTCCCATCCAAAAATATCCGATTTGCCTTCCAGTCGCCCAAAAGAATCAGTGTTGCTGACGCTACACCAATCGGGTATCAAGCCTACACCTTTTTCTCCATCAAACTGTTCAGCTAATTGCTCTAAAATAAAGTATGTAGTCTCGATCAGTTCTTTCCAGCGTTCATCTCCGGTTAAACGGTAAAATACTCTAAAATGAGCGGGTGAATAATACGAAGGATTGACAGGATAAATTGTGTTTTCGGCATCTTTAGAGAAAATCCACGGCGACAGGTATAACCTGCCTGTCTGGGTACGGTATGTTAAATGATTCAAGATATCGTTCAGAACTTTTCGAGCCTTTTGCCCATAAGGTTCAGAATCCCCTTGAGATGAAGGGCCCCACAAGTTTTCAGCGAATATCAGGCTTAGAGCGTAATCCAGATCAGCGTCGCTGGCTGGCATCCAATCCATCACTTCCCCGTCTTTCCATTGCCACGCCAGCAGGTTATCGGCATATTTGTTTTTTCTGGATAGATGTTGTTCACTCCATTGATAACACAAATCGAAGGTTTGTTTATCGTCCATCCATACGGCTCTAAGCATTGCATAGGCTTGCCCTTCAGATACCGTGTCCCCATCTTGATTACGATTAACACGTCCTTGAGGATCAATAAAAAACTGTTTGTACCCCTGCCACGTATCCGTAAGGATTGAATGACAAGGCAGTTTATCCCGTTTGGAAACCCTATAGATGAGAAACCATGCCACAGCCACACACAGTAAAAGAATAATAAAAATCAGTGGATTACTCTTCATTGAAATAAAATACACTCGATATCAGAACGAAATGGTAAAATGTCCAAATAAGATTGATTACCAATGCTGGATTGAACTCATAAAACAACCGGTTAACGCCCCATGTCAAAGCCATGATCATGATTACCCAACAGGCCAACTGAGGCCATAAAGATCGATAAGCGGTTGTAGTTGAGCCACCTTTATCTGTAACTTTAAAACTGCTTTTAACGCCAAGAATCCCTGCCATAGAAGCCTTCATGGTAACCGGTTGAGTCAAGAACAGTAAAGCCTGCCCGGTCATCATCTGAACACAGCTATATCTACGTTTATTGCCCATAGCCATATAGAACACACCCAGCGATAAAATGAAATATGGTAGAAAAGACGCCATATATACAACCGGATTCATAAAAAATGAAGGTACTCCAAAAAAGATGTATACGATCGGGCAAAAGACCAGAAACAAATAAGCCCATCCGATAAAATAATAGCTGCCTGTAATCATATAATCAATCCACTGCTGAAGAGTCAACTTTTTTGAAGACTTCACGATAGATTTAAATATTTTGCGCAACATCCCCACATTACCGCTTGCCCATCGGTTTTGTTGTACAAAATATGACGACAAATTTTCCGGCCCCATTCCAAACGTACAGATATGATTATAATATTTGGTTTCCCATCCTCTCATGTGCATGGAAAAAGACGTTGCAACATCCTCGGTTACCGAATCTTCATCAAGCCCCCCTACATCATTCAACGCCTCAATACGCATTATCACATTGGTGCCACAACATATCATAGAATTTCCTAGTTCCTTGCCTTCACAAATATATTCATAAAAAACCGCCTGTTGAGTTTCCGCGGCAAAAGCTATTTTATTGCTCATGACATTACTGTAGTACTGTGGTGTCTGCACCAATGCCAGCTTGGGATTGGATTCCATAATTGGTATCAAATCGGTCAGGAAAGAGGGCATTGGATTTTGATCAGCGTCAAAGATAACGATATATTTGAACTTCTGATCTAATTGACTGACACAATCATTGATAACACCTGCTTTTGCTCCATGACGGCTTTCTCTGGTAAACAAAACCGCTTCGTATTCCTCCGCAAGTTCCTTTGCTTCTTCTTTATATGACTGCTCCGAGGAATCATCCAGCAAAAAAACGGTTTTATGGGAATACTGTATGTTAAAACAACTATCCAACGTTGTTTCCAGTACTTCTTTCGGTTCGTGACGAGCTGGAATTAAGATTGCCACATCAGGATGTGTTTTTGATGAGGGATGCAGTTTAAGTATATCTGGTTTAGCCCCTAAATCGCCTGTTTCTTTCATCCTATAAACCTGATAGAAATACGCAAGACCATGTATCATGAAAAACGCTTCCGATAATAAAAAGAGAGTAGCCAGAGTTTTTTCAAGAAAACTATAATCCGCGAAAGAAAGATATACCGCCCGCGATAATATGTATATCGTCCCTGACAACATAATCAGCACACATGCAGCTTGAAAGAGACTGACATTTTCTTTTTTCCTGTTTTCGCGCATAAAAAATCCTCTAAAAAATTATTTTGAATACAACGCTAAACCTATCCTGACTATATATATATTGTTTCTCATACAACAATTTTTCCCAGACTACTCCCACAGACATCCGGTCATTGAATTGCGATACAAAATCGACATATAAGGTATGACCGCGATTATGCTGTACATCAAAATTGACGCTATAACGTAACGTATAATATGTGTCATTGGTGCCCCAGAACAACTCATCGCTGTTTAAGAAATGACGCCACTCAATGGCAATTTTATTGAAATGAAAACTGTCTGGAGAAAAGTATGAATCGCGCTCCATTTCATATCCGTATTCTTCGTATCTATACAAAACAGAAAGCATTGTAGGAGCGTAAAAAATCATTCCTTTCACATCGAACCCATAGGTATGCGCGCCATTGCCGTCGTTATAATCGGAGAACATATAATCCGCGCCTATATTAACCCTTCGCGAAGGTTTTAAGACAGATCGGAAGCCATAATCATTTTTCCGCAAAGCATTTCTAACAGTTTGAGCGTTAAGCATAATATCCTCACGACGAGCGATAAAGCGTGTATCAAGCATATCAAAAGGATTGAACATAACTTCGCTGGAAAAATTATGGCTATCGTCCAACCCATCGGAATAGAGGCTGTATTGATATTCAAAATCGAGTTTCCATAACGGTAGTCCCTGCACAGTAATACGCGGCATAAATCGTTGACGGTTAAGCGATTTGAAACCAGACGAAGAATAAATGCTGGTATCTTCTCTAAATCCCAAATAGATATTTTCATAAAATGGCATCCTCAATGATGACCCGAAACGGTAATATTGTTCATCGACATTTCTGTCGCTGCTGTCGGCTTCGTAATAGGTAAAATCGGTTTCAAAAACCGGATGTGATGAGTAGAGCAACACTTTTTTACGCGCTAATTCTGCCCTGAAATGAGTAGGAACGATAGCCAGTACCTGATCGTACATATTAAGCGCGTTACGCCATTGCATCTGACGTGAATAGGCTTGTCCCAGATCAAATAGTGCCTCAAGGTTTTCCGGTTCATACTCAAGAAGATCTTGATAATACTCGATCACACTTGCATCATAAAAATTGAACAGAGCTTTTTTCGCTTTGCTTTCTAGTACAACTCCTCTGTTATCAGGGAATCTACGGGACAAACTGGCATACGCATCAACAGACTGGTTATAATTACGCATCCATCCAAGTACTCTTGCTTTCTCACGGTACGGCACAATCCATTTTGGATATTGCGCAATCATATCATCATAAACTTTTAGCGAATCGTTATATCGTTTCATCCAGCTTAATACTCTGGCAAGATAAAGATGTATTTCTTTATCACTCGGATTGACTGCCAGCATATGGTTCAAAAGCGTTACTGATTCCTCATATTTTTTTGATGTTACAAGGATATCAACCATCTGTTTGGCAACAGACAAATCATGCGGACGGGCATCTGAAACAATTATCAGGTGCTTGTATGCGTTATCCAAGTCACCCACCTGATGCAGTAACCCGGCAAGGGTCAACCGGAAATCCAAATCATCAGGATATAACTCAACTAATTGCCGATATGCCGCTATGGCATCATCAAACCGTTTAAGCTGGAGGTAACATACAGCCATATTGGCAAACTGTGTTTCATGTGATTGCGCATTGATGGAACACTCACTGTATAACTTCATGGCATCCGCATACCTTTTTGCCCAAAACGTTACATCGGCGATATGCAGTTTAAGCGATTCATCAAGCGCTTGCATAGCAATCAAACGGTCATAATAATCAAGTGCCGTATCAAAATCTGACATCCATTCGGATACGTCAGCAATTTTTTGTATATACTCAATGTTTTCAGGATCGTTTTGCACGATGAGTTTATATTTATCGCGGACTTTAGCAAACTGCTTTTGACTTAAAAGAATACCGATAAACGTATCCTGAATAACTTTGTCATCGGGGTATTTTTGTTCCAACTGCTCAAATATGCTTATGGACTGTTCTATCTGTCCAGTGAGTCCTAACACCTTAGCATATTCAAAATTAATATCGTGATTGTCGGGATAGGTTTCGTACAACGATGCCAACACGGGTTTGGCTTCATCATATTTTTTGAGATTGAGCAGGCTTTTAGCCATACCGAACCGTGCAGCATCCTGCTGGGACAATTCATCTTGTCCATAGACAACACCGCATACGGATAATCCGAAAAAAGCGATAACCAACAAAGAGAACAATTTTTCTTTACTAATCATGCATAAAATATTGTTTATAGAGTTGAACAGCCTGTTCATCTTTTCCCGCTAATCGTAAAGTTTCAGCCAATTTAAAAATGATGTCTTTATCATGCGATGTGGGAGTCAATAACGATTGATATAAATGAATGGAGTTATCATACGATTTCGTCCACGAATAGATATCTGCCAGTTGTTCACGCATATCGGTATTATCAGGGTACTGTGCAATAAGATCTTCAAATAAAGGGATAGCTTTATCGTACATTTGATTCCATGTATAGACATATGCCAGCAACTCTTTTTTAGCCTGTGGACACTGTGAATCAGCATTTATTTTTTCAAGTAATGGGATGGCTTTATCGTACTGCTTACTCCACACAAGCGTATTGAGGTATAGTTCATATAACGCTTCGTTGTTAGATTGTGACATCAACAATTGTTCTATGATCGGCAACGCCTCATCATACTTAGTCTGCCATACAAGTACCTCCGCCAATTTCCCCTGTACTTCCCCATTTAATTCCTTATCGAGAATTTTCTTGTACAGAGCTTCCGCTTGCTCATAATCTGACTGGGAATACAGTACGTCTGCCAACTCCTCGGCAAGAGCTGTATCTGACGGATGTTTGCTGTACATCAAACGAAGTTCTTCTATTAGCTTGTCCCCCATACCCAACCCCCGGTAACTGATACTAAGATATTTCATAATCTCCATATTGGCAGGTTGGGCAGCATGTAATTCTTCCAGCAATCCTATGGCTTTTTGATAGTCTCTGTTCCACACCAGAACGTTAGTATATAACTTTTTCAACTGCCTGTCATGTGGGTCTATGGTCAACAACTGTTCAATCATAGGCAATGCTTCATCATATTTCTTTTGCCAGACAAGCACCTCCGCCAATTTTTCACGGACCGCGAGAGATTCTTTATATTGCAATATAGATTTATAAAGTATTTCGGCTTTATTTAAATCCGACTGTGAATACAAAGCATCAGCCAATTCTTCCGCTATTTTAGTATCTGAGGGATCGTCTTTGTAAAGAATCCAAAGTGTTTTGACAAGGTCCAATTTCATATTCAATATGCGATAAACCATAGTAAGGTATCGAGCAATTTCTAGATTATTGGGCTGGTACTGCACAGCCTTTTCGAAATGGATTTTAGCGTTGGCAAAATCATTTTTCATATAATATTTTTTGCCAAGCATTACCAGTTTCGAATAACTTTGCGTCGTATGGAATACCGCTGTCGTGCCGCCTATAATCAAAAAAGCTGCAAGACAGACTACTACCATATGAATGGCCGATTGTGTTTTCATATAATTATTTTCCAGTCAGGTTTTCAAGTCTCAATCTATTACTATCTAATTATCGTCTGGAATTTATTTTGTATTATATTTTTCGTTACGTGATGGTTGTTAAAGGCAGGTCATTTTCTGTGTACTGCTTCATCAACAGCATATTACGAAAAGATAAAAACTGATCGAGTAATGCCGAACAACAGTCATACTGAGGATAAACACATCTCATGGATAGTTGTCACTCTTTAGATTCTGTCAATAAGAGTTTTTAGAAGATATTAAGTCTTCTTGCGGCGGACTATTTTCAAGCCCATAAGGCTTAGCGATATCAGTAACAAGGATAACGGTTCAGGAACAGCCTCTGGATCGTCCGATTCAGGCAGATAATTCTGGCCGAATGTAGACATATTACCCGCGGTCACACCAGCCGCACCCAGAGTGGCGAGCTCGCTTTTGGAGCTGTACGAAGCAGTAGCATCGCCCCAGTAGATATATGAATTAAGATCCCAGCTACTGCCGTTATAATAGTTACCGAAGATGATGTCCAGATAACCATCGCCATTAACATCGGCTATAGTGTTGCCTATTGCACCGATGGTGCTTAACTCGGTTTTCAGGCTATACGAAGCTGTGGCATCACCCCAATAGATATACGAGTTGATAATCCAATTATTGCCATCACGAGTATTGCTAAAGACAATATCCATATACCCATCGCCATTGAGATCGGCTACAGAATTGCCGGAAGCGCCGACAGTAGCAAGCTCAGTCATGGCGTTATAAGAAGCAGTAGCGTCACCCCAGTAGATATACGAATTCACATGGTTCGTACTACCGTTGGAAGAATTACTGTAGATAATATCCATATACCCATCGCCATTGAGGTCGACTACCGAGTTGCCTATGGCACTCATTGTAGCAAGCGGAGTTGTTGTGTTGTATGAAGCACTCGCATCACCCCAACAGATCGTTGATTCCGTAACGGTACTCGTTTCAGAAGAATTGCTGAATACGATATCAACATAATTATCATCATTCAGATCACAAAGAGAAATAGCATAACCGCCTTTTACAGGTATTTCGCTTTTTGTGGTATACGAAGCTGTTGCGTTTCCCCAGTAGATATAGGCATTAAGGGCAGTAGTTCCGTCATAGTGGTTGCTGAATACGATATCAAGGTAACCGTCACTATTTAAATCGCCGACAGCATTACAGAGAGACCCTGAGGTAGGTACGTTAGTTCTGGTACTGTATGAAGCCGTTGCATCTCCCCAGTATATATACGAATTGATGTATCCTGACGAGTCATTATATCTATTGGAAAAAACTATATCCATATATCCGTCATCGTTTAAATCAACTACCGAATTTCCCACCGCTCCATGGGTTTCCAATTCGGTTTTTGCCGTGTAAGATCCTGTTCCGTTTCCCCAGTAAATATATGAATTAGTATTGCGTGAACTGCCGTTGTAATAATTACTAAAAACTATATCGTCGTACCCGTCGTTATTTAAATCGTAGCCATAGCTCTTACCTGATATAACCATAGCCAAAAGAAATGCACAATACAACGGATTAAGCTTTTTCATCCTGTTCATAAACTTTCACCTCACCTAAGAATTTTTTTTATTTCAACAAATTTTTGAATTGCCAATCCCAGTATAACCAGCACAATAGTCAAGGGTTCAGGAATGACATCGATCTCATCATCCGGTTCAGGGATATATGTTTGAGAAAAGGCAGAGCTTGTGCCGGCAGATACGCCGACAGCTCCTAATATGGCTACTTCGCCCATTGTGATATATGGTTCAATATAGTCACCCCAGTAGATATACGCTGTAGTAGCATACCACCCGCCACCATACTGGAAACGGGTGAATATGATATCTACATATCCGTC
>CAXXKF010000004.1:0-24180 GCA_963675685.2 Candidatus Auribacterota bacterium | reverse complement strand
ATTATCTGGAGTACCGCCTGATTATTTCAGCGCTACAGGCCAGCTATGGGGTAACCCGATCTATCGCTGGGATGTTTTGCAGAATGAAGGATACAGCTGGTGGATTGACCGAATGGAACACAACATGGCACTATTCGATATTGTAAAAGTCGATCATTTCCGTGGATTCATCGCTTATTGGGAAGTGCCTGCAGGATCGATAAACGCAGTCAATGGAAAATGGGTTGATGTTCCCTATGAAGATTTTTTCATGACGCTGAAACGGCGTTTTTATTCGTTACCAATGCTAGCTGAAGACCTGGGGTACCATCACGCCTGATGTAAAAGAAGTGTTGTACCGATTACAATTTATGTGCATGAAGGTGCTTATGTTCGCATTTGGCGGTGATTTCCCCCGCAGCCAGTATCTGCCTCATCAGTATGGCAACAATTATATTGTCTACACCGGTACACACGACAACAATACCCTGCGTGGATGGCTGGATAATGAAGTAAACGATCAGGAAAAAGAAAATATCCGTCAATATCTCGGATGTGATGTACATAACCCCATGATACACTGGGAATTCATTAGGTTCGCTATGATGTCGGTCGCTAACATCGCCATTTTTTCCGTTACAGGATCTTTTGGGGTTAGGAGCTGAAAGCACGCATGAATGTCCCGTCCACCGCAAACGGCAACTGGCAATGGCGGATGACCGATGGTCAAATCACCGACGATGTCCGCTTTAAGCTCACCCGCATGAGCGAAATATACGAACGGGCATAGGACATTTTTTAAAAGTATAACCTCACGCCATAAAAACAACAAAAACCTTAAAAAATTTAAACTTATTGCTTAGGTGTATCAATTAATAAATTCTTTCCTTGATCGGTTAATACCCAACAAATTGATCAAATTCAACAAAGAATTTCCCAGATCTTCCAAAACAGACACCATCCCTGTTAACCTGTATTTTGACAAATTTTCAGTTTAATGATATAATGAAAAATGTTAATGTATAACAGTTTAACAATTCAGCGTTTACCCAAGCTAGGAGTGTATGCAATGAAAAAACTTTTTATTTCAGCAAGTTTGTCTATTTTTTTTATTTTGATGGAATGCAATACGATGTTAATGGCGGATTCATTTAATCCGGGGGATCTTTATGTTGCCAGAGATAGAGATATATATCTTGTAAACGATTATGAACCAAGTGATAATACATTATTTATTTCAGGTCTTAACGACACAGCCCATCAAATTACGTTTTCTTATAAAAACGGTTCAGTTGATCATATGTTTATAACCGATGGGAGTAAAAATCACGTTATTAAAGAATATAATGCTGACGGCCAATTAGTTAACTCATGGACATTAAGTGGTACCTATTTGACAGGTATTTATGATATAAAACCGGATATTGAAAATGGCACCACAAAAAATTTATATTTAACTTACAAAGACACTACTCACAGAAGCTGGTTAAGCAAACTGAATATTTCAACAGGTGAAATTAGCCATCTATATAACACGTTGTCGACGGGTATATTTAACGCATTGGCACTAACAATTCCTCAACAAGGTCAAACAGGCAATATAGTTATGTCTGATAATTATAAAGAGGAAATTTATGAGATTGATGTGGAAACTGGTGCTATTTTGCAAACTATGGATCATTGGTCTATCGACCAAACCAGAGGGATTGATTTCGAAAGAAATGCCGACGGCACAACATCAGATTATTTTTACGCTCTGGAAGACCGAGGTGGAGATGTTCAGGTAGTAAAAATTGATTTGACGACCGGTTCATTTGTTAACGGAAATAGTACCGCCTCGAATAATCTAGGTTATGCGAAAGACGTAGCCGTAACACCAATTGAAGGTGCACCTAGCGAGTATGTTAAAGTTTTACAAAGTGGTAGTTACACATTTAACCGAAGAATTGTATCTTTTCACGCAGGTACTCTTGCGAACCATGGCAATTATGAAGATCCTATTTTCCTCGACGCAACAGATTTCGCATATGTTCATTATGGGTGGGAAGGTTTTTCTGGCGACGCCATACCTGAACCAGCCACAATGATTTTGCTTGGTATTAGCGCAATTGGATTGCTATTCAAACGAAAACGTAATTAATACTTTTTTTAATTACAGGAATTGCGGGACAATATATCCCCACTTTTATTAGACTTATACGTCTATTGTGAGGTAAATTCCTGAACTTTCTTAGTAGCAATTTTTGGATTGCTGATCACTCCTGGTCCGGCGACACAACCGCCTTCACATGACATCACTTCAATAAAATTACCCGGACATTTACCTTTGGCATACGCCTTGAGCAATGTAATGGATTTTTTGTTTAAGCCGTCAATAACAATCGGTTTACACTCGCATTTGCCTTCAACACCTTTAACTATCGCATCGGCAACACCACCGACCACCGGAAATGCTCTGCCGATGTTACCTGCCGGCAACTCGGATTCTTCCGAATCACATGTTCCCACATCGATCCCTTTGGCTACAAACATCGATCCCAGTTCTTCAAAGGTGAGTACAAAATCTACCAGCGGGTTATCTAACGCTTCTTTGCGTTTCGCGATACACGGCCCGATAAAAACCCGTGCGGCATCAGGATATTTTTCGCGCAAAATTTCAGCGGTAAATCCCAGAGGAGTTTTTGTTGTGGAGACATACTTCTTTATTTCAGGTATATGTTTTTCAACCGCTTCCGTATATGCCGGACAACACGACGAAGTCATAAACGGTTCGTTTTCGTGCATTTTTTCCATAAATTCTGCCGCTTCGTGTTCTGCGGTAATATCAGCGCCTGTGGCAACTTCGACAACTTTAGTGAACCCCAACGCTTTTAAGGCAGATACCTGCTTGGTGAAATCAGCAGGAAACTGTCCCACAATCGCCGGCGCAATCATGGCTATCGAACCGCCGGGCTGCGAAAATGTTCTGAGAACATCAATGACCTGCGATTTTTCCATAATCGCTCCGAACGGGCATTCCCTGCTGCATTTTCCGCAGAAAATACATTTGCTGTAATCTATCTGTTCCAGCCCGTGTTCATCTTTCGATATAGCTCCTACCGGACATGCTTCCTCACAGGGTACAGGCATGTAGATAATCGCGTGATAAGGACATACATTCTGACATCGTCCGCAGTTGACACATTTTGCATGGTCTATTTTCGCGTGCCCGTCAACCATCTGAATGGCATCTTTCGGACAATTCACCATACATGGACGCGCGACACAACCCTGACACGCATTGGTCACAAAATAATTTACTTTAACGCATGAACTACACGCATCGTCGATAACCGTCAAAACAGGAGCCTCTATAGACGTCCGTTCCAGTGCCTGGCGGGCATATTCTGCCAGCGGTTTCAGTTCGTCCTGTTCGTCTTCTATATTATAACCGAGTAACGCCATAAGGCGGTACCTGACCACTGCCCTGCTTCGATAAATACAACATCGTGAAGCATCGCCACGCTTCGGAAACAGTTCCAGCGGAATTTGGTCGATTTTCTCTACCAGTTGGTTATCAAAATATAGTTTGGCTAGTCTTGTAATAAGATCTCTTCGCCGTATAGTAGCATTGTTTTCGAAAATCATCTATCGTGACCCCTTATGTTATTCGAGCATTGTTTTTATCTTTTCAGTAATTTTTTCGAGCGTCGCTTCGCTGATAAGCTGATCGTTAATCATGACAAAGGGCGCTTTACCTTTTTCGCCAAGGCTGCAATATCCCATACATGAAGTACCTTCTATTTCGATTCTGCCTTTAAGATGTTCTGGCAGGCACTCCTCGAGCATCAGAAGATTCGCTCCACCCATTACGTAACATGCTGTACCTGTGCATATTTTTACAGAAACTGACTGTGCCATGTGTATGTCCCTTTTTTAAATAAATTGCAGTTTTGTTTCTTTTAAATATTTTTCTTCAAGTATTTTTACAATTTTTTTAACAATATTTCGACGTATTTCCAGTTCAACCGGCATATTCGGATCCTGATGCACATCGTTGATTTTAGTACCCACCACAAACTGAATGCTGTCATTATTCAGCATCATATGCACAATACGCTGAGCGGCATTTCCTCGCTCAGGCAACCGGTTGACATCGCCTGACTTTAATATCTCCGACGCTTCACAGAGCGTTATAATCCCTTCGGTCACAAGATCGACCCCATCCATAAGCGAGGGCGGTGGAATATCAGGATCTATATAACTCAAGTCTACTTTTAATTTCCTATCCAGTTCACGGGCAACAATATTTGCTGTAGTGCCGCCGCATATCACTTTCTGACCGCTGAACGAATCGACCATATGCGCGAGTTCAATATCTTTCGCTTTGTCAATCGGAGGTCCACTCATAATAAGCAAGTTGCGTGGATTCCTAAAATAAATCACCCCGCAGGTGATATCGTCTTTAGAGCGGTACGCGTCATTCGCCAACGCCCGCTGTACAATTTTACGCGCCAGTTCGCGGGCGGATATATCGTTATTCTGTTCAATAAGGCTCACGGCAAACCTGGCTACATCATCCATACCCCATCCAAACGGTGTTCCGGCCATCCCCATGCCGGACTGTGATACACCGTCGGACAATAAAACTATTCTGTCGCCTTTTTCTGTCTGGAAACGCGAATACTGGACATCTACTTTTTTCTGAGATGAGCCTTCCACTTTCCGTGTCGACTTATCTATATCCACCACCTGGGCCTTCCGCAATAGCAGGTAAGGTGGATTATCATACTCGATGATACGAGTATCGCCATGTTCATCAATATCCACAATGCTGAACGTCGAGTAACTTATCTTCCGTTCTTTACAAACAGGAAGTGTTTTCATAATAATTTCAGCGGTACGCGTAATATCTATATAATTCGATATAAATGTACTTGCCATGGTCGAGGTTAATGTTGACAATACATTTGCCTTAACACCACTTCCCAACCCGTCGGACAACACCGATATGACCCGGTTTTCCTCTTTGATTTTACGGGATAGAAAAACATCTCCTCCAACCAGTTGACGGTACTTATACTCATGATAATAATCTACTTCCAGAAAATATCGGTTATTCATTATTACTCCTGTTCATCGTCGACCGATTCTGGAAAAAACGAATCGATAATCGAATTAAGGATCACTTCCGATTCAGCGGCGTTCTCACCAAGTAAATACGCTATCTTCTGGACGGTCTGCAGATTCTTTCTGATTACCTGCTGCGTTTTATTAATAATCTGTGTTTTTCGTATCGCAGGCTCGGTTATATCATGCAAAATACCACCTACAATACGATTCGGTTCAATCGTGAATATAGACACATTCAATACGGTATTGCGAATGTTTATATCTTTATTTACAATTTCATTGCCCGTTTCAAGCACATTTTTGAACATTTTGTCAAAGTTGATAATTTTTTTCAGTTCAGCCCCTTTCATACCCGGCGCAGCATCGTAGACCATCTCTACTTCCGGTCCGAACAGGCTGGCAAAATTCTTATTGCACTCGATAATCTTCAAATCCTCATCAACGATCACCACACCGGACGGCATGGTTTGCATAAGCGCGTTAGCCTTGTTTTGTGCCAGTTTGCGCATATACGACAAACACATGGTGCGTTCTGCTTTACCTTCAAGCATTGCCTGTGCGAATTCCCTGCATGAGTCATATCCGCATCCGCCGCAATTCAACTCGTCTTCCGGTTTTTCCTTACCGATAGTTTTGAGCTGTTCACGGATTTCTGTTTCATTAAACTCTTTTTTGACAACCGGTTTGTACTGGATATCTTCGTGGATATCAACACTTGGTTTGCGTGGAATTTCTTTTTCAGGGTATTCTGTATTGCTGATAACATTGAATCGCTTTAATGCTGTAGCGGTTTTCTTACATGCCTGCGGACCGTTGACGCATCCGCCCTCACAGGCTAACAACTCGATAAAAATATTGTGTGGCGAGTTTAGAGTATCAAGCCCTTCGATCGCATTTTTTATCTGTTCAATCCCAGAAAACGCCATAAAACACGCGTCTTTCACTGTGCAATCGGCTTTGATGCCAGCAATCATGCCTCCATCAATAGGATACAGAGAACCTTCAAAAGCACATTCAGGTATAAAACCATCTTCCGAATCTGTATCTTCCTTTGCAGGATCAATTTGTTCATACTTAAACCAATCGCGTAAATCATTGAATGTAATGGCGACATCAAGCAACTCCTGATGGGAATCGGATTCACGTTTTTTTGATATACACGGCCCGATAAACACAACGCCTATATCATCGCCATATTCCCGTTTAAGCATCTTGCAATGCGATAATAACGGAGATAACATGTTGGTAACATGATACGCATGCAACGGCTGGTACTTTTTCAAAAATTCCACCACCGACGGACACGCCGATGAGATAAAAACCTTGCCTTTGCTCTTTTTTATCAGTTCAGCCGAACTTGCCGAAACTTCCTGGGCTCCAAGAGCTGTTTCGGATACACCGTAAAACCCCAGCTTTTTTATAGCGTGAATTAACTGCTCCGGACGAATGTCGGGAAACTCAGAAACATATGACGGTGCGATTGATACAATAACTTTTTCTTTCAGTTTCAATACGTGTTTGACCCGTCCGACATCGTTCCTGACCCGTTTTGCTCCGCTTGGACATATTTCAACGCAATGCCCACAATAAATGCATCTGTCCTGAATAACCTCTGCCTGTCCGTTTTCAACTTTTATCGCTTTTACCGGACATTCCCTGACACATTTATAACAATCCTGACACTCAGCTTTTTCTGTAAAAATCGGGTTCAGATAATCCATGATCTACCTTTTAAAGTAATGGTTTAACACGGTAATCAATGAAGCCGGATCAACGTTGCTGTACGTTTTGCCATTTATAACTATATTAGGGCCGCTTTTGCATAACCCTTCACACAGTGAACCTTTGAATTCTATCTTCTCTTCAAGATGATTTTCTTCGATATACTCTTTGAGTACTTCCAGATTCTTCATATTGCCGCGGGCAAAACATGAACTGCCCATACACAACGAAATAACAATTTTTTTATCCATCAGAATTCCCGCGCCTCTATCTTTATGTCAATTTACAATATCGTATATTCATGACAAAAGTTAATCAATTCATTTTATGGTTTTTGAAGCTACAAACATATTACTTATATGTAATGGTAACCAGCTTACCCATGGACTCCAGTTTTCTTGCCAACAGGTTAACTATTCTTAGACGTGGCAGAATACCCTGTTTGCGCCAGATTATATCATCGCTGGCAGCATTGACTTTTTTGCCTACCACAAACTGGATACGATCAGCATCCATGACCTGTTGCCAGAGATCAAACACCGCACTTCGCTCGGCAGTGTTCAGTAAATCTTCTTCTAAAATATTATGTAACTGATTAAGAGTAATCGCGCCTTCGGTTACCAGATCGATTCCATCTATAAAATACTGCGGAGGTGTACCGGTATTTGCGCGATTATGCTCAACCTGTACTTCGGTTTTCAAATAGCGGGCTACAATATTAGCTGTCGTTGACCCGCAAACAATTTTACTTCCTTTTTGTGTCAGAAATTGTTCTACTGCCGCGTCATCATCGGCAGGGTATTCCGGCGGTCCGGTAAAAATTGTAACAACATGGCCTTGCCGAAACGGAGCGGCAATTACCGTACAATCATCCGCGTAGGTAGAGCCATCCAGCCTGAATACTTCATTGAGCACAGCATCAGGGATTTTCTCTGTAGGTGTCGACCGAGCAATCAGACGGTTGACAAAACCGTTGACCCCTTCAATGGTCCAACCTCGGGGCAATCCGTTCCCAATCCCCGCCTGAGTGATTCCGTCGGATACGAGCAACACTCCTTCACCGTGCTTTAAGTGATAATCTATCTCGCTTACCAGTGCTTCGCCGATAGTCAATGTTTGCGCAGGCAAAACATACGCTTCACGAGCGCCCAGCAACAACGGTACAGGGGCTTCGTACGACAACATGGTTGCCGTTCCGTCATGCATGATGCGTGTCAGGGTGAATGCCGAAAACGGCTGGTTGTAACTGCGCCATTCGTTCATGGTTTTTACCATGTGCGAAAAAACATCGCGCAGGGAAAAGCCATCGGTTAACATCTGCATGATCCGCGCCGAATTCATGGTTGCCGCAATGTGTGCCTTAATACCTGATCCGATACCGTCAACCAGCAAAATCGTTGTATGAAACGAGTCTCGTTTACAGGCTACAACATCGCCACACGGATCAGCAGGCCGTTTGGAACATTGCGTATAATGAATATCCACAAACGATTGTTTCATAATCATCAATCCACGCCTTCCTGCGGATTATCGTTGAGCTGCATAAGGTTATCTATCAACTTCTCGCCTTTGGCTGTATACTCGCCCAGAAACCTGGCGAATTCGCTTGCCATACCTATCTGGTGTTCATATAGTTCACGAGCCTGCAAAATTGTTTTAGCTTTCAGTTCTTCAAGACGTTTATGATCGGTATGACTGCGGGTGATATCCAAAAAAATCCCCACAATCTGCCTTTCTTCCTGAAGCATATAAAAAACCTGATGGCAAATGAGACCGTACCTCTGGTGATGCACTACCACATTGACGGTTTCTTCTTTGCCGGAAATCACCTTGATAAAATGTTCCGGATCCATCAGGCGAGAAATGTTTTTTCCATAAATGTTTTCCGAACAAAGAAACATTTTGCGGAATGCAGGATTCATTGTCAGGATACGTAATTCCTCATCCACTATAACCATACCGTTTGGACTGGTCTCCAGAATACGGTCTGACCTCTGCTCGGCAAGACGGCGCATGAACGGGATACACATATCAATCTCAGCCATGCCCTGTACAACAGCGATTGCCTGCTGGCGGCATGTACCGTAACCGCACGCCCCGCAGTTGAGCTGGTCTTCCTCATTGAGTTTACCCGTTTTCTCCAGTACTTCACGTACTTGTGCCTGTGATACATTTTTCAGCACGTCGTCACTGTAATTTGTAAATTCGGTGTGCAAATCGGATTTTGTTTCAGGGAGTTCTGTGATGCGTTGAACATCGCGCTCGGTGGCGTGCTCTATGATAGCAGTTCGACGGATAAATAAATTTCCCTGCGAATGGATGCCCGGCCCGTTGATACATCCATGGGGACACAACAGCGGTTCTACAATACACGGTTTATCACGCTCGGCAACGGTTTTCAATGATTCCTCGACAGCCTCAAAACCGCTGACGCATAAGAATGTCGTATCAAACCGGTCACTACCGCAATTGGCTGTTTTCAGCCAGCCACCTTCTATAGGATAGAATCGCGCGTCATAAGGCGGATAATCATCGAAATCACTTTCTTCACAGGTTTTCAGATTGATTCCAGCCTGCTCTAACCACATAAACAGCTCTTCAAAAGTAAGAACACAATCGACAAGCGACGCCAATTCTTCACGTTGTGCTTCAGCCTTTTTCGCTACACAAGGCCCTATGAAGACAACTTTGATATCATCGCCATATTTTTCTTTATAAAATGTAGCGTGCGCCATCATGGGCGATACAACGGGAACCAACAGATTCAAGTACGCATCATTATATTTTTCAACATAATTGACCACAGCAGGACACGCTGTGCAAATGTGTGACATATCGTCCTTTGACGACGCGTACTCTATTGTCTTTTTTGCGGTAAGATAGGCTCCAACTGCTGTTTCGGAAATATACGTAAACCCAAGTTTACGCAGGGCAGACGCAAGACGTTTGCGTTGCCAGTCGGGGAATATTGCCGCATACGAGGGCGCAATACTTACCGCTACGGTATAATCCTCAACAAGCGATTTTGCTGTTTCGAGATCGTGGCGGTATGTCTTTGCTCCCTGCGGGCATTCGCGTATACAGGTTCCACAGGAAATACACCGTTTTTCATCCACAAATGCCTGCCCGTCTTTCAAGCGAATTGCTTTGACCGGGCATACACGCACACAGCGGTAACAATCCCTGCATCGTGCTGCATTGGTATAGACAATCTGCGTAGGCGAATTGGTCGTCATCGGTTCTACCCCCTTTCGGGTTATTTAGATAACTGCGCCTCTATTTCCTGTTTAATTTTTTCTACTGTTGCCTGTGCGACCAATTTTTCGCCAACACGGACAACCGGGCCTTCCGAACATTTTTCAAAACAAAATGTCGCTTTTACATCAACGCGATCTTCATAATCGCTGTTTTGAATATCCATGATCAAAGCGTGCAGTAAATCCTGTGATCCACGCAAGTAGCAACTGGTTCCGACACAAACCCTGATATCCAGCTGTTTGTTCGGTTTACTGCCCGGCATAAGTGAAAATTCCGCATCATGGATACGTTTTCTGCTCTGATAATGTGTATGCAACAACTTATGAGCTATCTCACCACCAACTTCGCCAAGATGAGTATCATAACATTTCTTAATATACGGGTTTTCCTGTGATTTATGCAACTGTAACATTTTATCGGCTTCATACAATGCTTTTGTGCGTTTTTTCCGCGCGTCAGGATCAAATGAGATAGGCTGCCCTGCTCCGCCGATACATCCACCCGGACAAGACATGACCTCAATCAAATCATACTCACACGAGCCGTTTTTGATATTTTCAATCAAAGTACGGGCATTGCCAAGTCCATGCACAACGGCAAGTTTATAGGTTGCGCCTTCGATAGTTATATTTGCTTCACGGATACCTTCGGTACCACGAACTTCATGGAATTCAAACGAATACTGAGTGTTGCCGGTCAATTTTTCATGCAGGAAACGTAATACAGCTTCGCTAACTCCACCTGTATTACCAAAAATCACGCCTGCTCCAGTCTTGAAACCCAACGGCAAATCAAGCGATTCCGGTTGCAGGTTGCTGAACTTGATACCGCTTGACTTGATCATCTGACCCAATTCCTGAGTAGTTAGTACATAATCTACATCAGGTATATCCTCGCGTACAAATTCATGACGACGAGATTCAAACTTTTTAGCTGTACACGGCATGATCGATACAACAACCAGATCTTCCTGCTCTACATGCAATTCCTCCGGCAACATTTTGCGTGCTACAGAACCAAACATCTGTTGAGGCGAACGACATGTTGATAAGTTATCAAGATATTCAGGATAATATTGTTCAACAAACTTTACCCACGCAGGACAACATGAGGTAAACTGAGGCATCGCCCCGCCTTTTGTGACACGCTGAATAAATTCGTTTCCTTCTTCTATCACTGTCAAATCAGCTGTAAAACAGGTGTCGTAAACACGATCAAACCCAAGCATTTTTAACGCTGCCACTATCTGCCCGGTACTCACCGTACCAGCTTCTTTGCCAAACATTTCACCTATCGCAACACGAACTGCCGGAGCGATTTGCACTATAACTTTTTTCTTCGTGTCATCAAGCTTTTTCCATACTTCGGAGACATGCGATTTAGCTGTCAAAGCACCTGTAGGACACACACGGGCACACTGCCCGCAATAAACACATTCCACTTTATCAAGGTTTTTCCCGAATGCCGGCAACACAGAAACATCATGGCCTCGATAGGCAAAATCGATTGCGCCTATCCCCTGCACCTCGGAACACATACGTACACAGTCACCGCAGAGGATGCACTTATTTGGATCACGCACCAGTACATTCGAAGATTCGTCGAGCGGTTGCTGTTTGTTTACCGGTTTGAAACGGACTTTTTCAATGCCCAAGCGCCTGCCCAGATCCTGTAATTTACAGGTAGAACTGCGTTTGCAGGTTGGGCAACTTTGCTCGTGATTGGCAAGCAGCAACTCAACCGCTATCTTACGCAACTCACGTATTTCAGCGGTATTGGTTTTTACTTTCATATCGGGTTGCGCCACAACGGAACACGATGCCACCAGTCCCTGTCCTTCCACGTCGACCATACACATGCGGCATGCACCGTAGACACTCAATTCAGAATGATAACAGAATGTCGGTATGTCTATATTCGCTTTGCGGATTACCTCAAGCAGGTTGCGTTCACCATTAATCGGCGCTTTGATTCCATCTACATATATATAAGCTTTCTTGTTCATCTTATACCCCCACTACAGCTTCAAATTTACACGCCGCAACACACGCGCCGCACTTGATACATTTTTCAGGATCGATAGTATGCACTTTACCGCGTTCTCCGGTAATAGCATCAACAGGACATTTTCTCGCACATAAGGTACAGCCTTTGCACTTAAGAGGATCTATTTCAGGAACAAGCAACTTTTTGCACTGCCCTGCCGGACACCTTTTGTCAAAAACATGCGCTTCATACTCGGAACGGAAATGACGCAATGTTGACAATACAGGGTTCGGCGCGGTTTTACCTAATCCGCATAACGATCCTTTCTGCACAACTCTGGCGAGCTGTTCGAGCAGTTCAAGTGTCTGAGCGGTTGCTTCACCACTCATTATATCCTCGAGCAAATGAAGCATCTGCTTGGTACCTTCACGGCACAGCACGCATTTACCGCACGACTCGTTTTGTGTAAACTGCATGAAGTAATGAGCAACACTGACCATACAGGTGTGTTTGTTCATCACAACCAACCCGCCGGAACCGATCATCGCTCCGATTTTCTTAAGCGAATCGAAATCAAGCGCAATGTCAAGATGCTGTTCAGTCAGACATCCACCTGACGGACCGCCTATCTGTACAATTTTAAAACCATCAGTACCGATAACACCATTCTTGTCGGTTACACCGCCACCAATATCATAGATAATTTCACGTAAACTGATACCAAGCGGCACTTCGATCAAACCGGTATTTGCAACGTGGCCGCTAAGAGCAAATGTCTTTGTACCGGGTGAGCTTTCGTTACCGATCTGACGGAATTTCTCTACACCTAAATTCACAATCAACGGTATTGTAGCCAAAGTCTCTACGTTATTAATGACTGTGGGTTTACCGTGCAAACCTTTTTGCGCCGGAAACGGCGGTTTAGGCGACGGCATACCTCGTTTTCCTTCAATAGATGATATCAACGCGGTTTCTTCACCACAGACAAACGCCCCGGCACCTTCCATCACATGACAGATGAGGTTTTTACCAGAACCAAATATATTTTTACCGAGCACCCCTTTTGCCTCGGCATCGACAACAGCTTTACGCAGGCGTTTTACAGCAAGAGGATACTCCATTCGGACATAAACATAAGCTTCATCAGCGCCAACAGCACGAGCCGCAATCATTATCCCTTCTATAACACTGTGAGGATTACCTTCCATAACACTGCGGTCCATAAACGCACCCGGATCGCCTTCGTCACCGTTACAGATGACATATTTCTTATCGCCGGGCTGGATGCGGGTCAAATCCCATTTGCGTCCGGTCGGGAAACCACCGCCGCCACGACCACGCAAGCCGGAATCCAGGATCATTTTGCATACCTGCTCGTCAGTCATATCGATATACGCTTTTTTAGCGGCGTCGTATCCACCGCGTTCGATATATTCTTCAACACTTTCAGGATCAAGCTCGCCGCACATCTTTAAAACGAAACGTGACTGCCGTTTGTAAAACACAATTTCCTGCTGTCCCTGACATGGAGTTTTATTAACAGGATCTTTATATAGCAGACGTTCAATCACACGTTTGTTACATAACGTTTCCTGTACGATTTCCGCTACATCTTCGGGTTTGACTTTCGTATACAAAATATCGTCGGGCATGACCGTTACCAACGGCCCCATCTGACAAAATCCCTGGCAACCGCTTTTTGAAAGTCGAACGGTCGAATCGGGTTTTTCAGACTCTTTGGCTTCCGTAAAATTCTGAGCGACTTCAAACCCTGCTTTTTTGATTTCTTCCACAAATTTATCCAGCACTTTAAGCGAACCGCTGGCTACACAACCGGTACCGGTACAGATAACAATCTTACCCATACAAGGTTCATCAAGTGGTTTCCAGATATTATCAAAAATATTGTTAGGCGACTGTTTCATTGTTATCCTCCTGTACCATGATATCTTCAAGCAATTTGACAGCCATCTCCGGCGTAACCTGCCCATGCACATCTTCATTGATTACCATTACCGGAGCCAACCCACATGCGCCAAGACACGATACGGTTTCTATTGTGAACAGCATATCGTCGGTAGTATGTTTTTCTTCAGATAGATTCAATCGTTTACGCAACGCTTCGAGTATCAGCATCGATCCCTTGACATGACAAGCGGTCCCGCAACATAATTTGATGATATATTTCCCCTGCGGTTCCAACGCAAAATGCGCATAAAACGACGCGACGCCAAATACACGCGCAGGTGGTATATCAAGCGATGTAGCAACATAAGTCAAAATTTCTTCAGGTAAATAGCGATACGCCCTTTGCACTTCCTGCAAGATGGGTATCAGCTTCGATTTGTCTTTCTGATGAGTGTTGATAATCTCACACACTTTCTCGAATTTTCTCAACGGCATGGCAAATCCTCCTTATTCTATATACTAAGCATCTTATTTAATTTACCGGTAAGCACCGCAAGACTGGTTGACAAACGTGCATTTTCAACCACTACATCTTCCGGTACTTTCAAAGCAACAGGCGCGAAATTCCATATCCCTTTAATACCTCCTTCAACCATCTGATCAGCGACACTTTGTGCTTCTTCAGGCGGAATCGCTATGATTCCAATAGGGACATGCATTCTGCTGGCAAGATCAGTGATCTTTTCCACCGGAAAAATTTGTTTTCCTGCTATATAAGCGCCATGTTTTGCTTTGTCGTCATCAAAAACAGCAACAATATTGAGACCGTACTTATCTTTAAATAGACTATATTTGAGCAATGCCGTTCCCAGATTACCCGCTCCTACTAAAAACGCCTCGTTGGGTTTATTCCACCCAAGAAAAGCCTCTATCTTCAAGCGCAGTTCCTGCACGTTATACCCAACTCTGGCTGTACCGATTATACCCGTTTCCGCAATATCTTTGCGTACCTGTGTTGGATCAAAACCAAACTCCTTGGCGATCTGTGTACATGATATATTCTGACCAGCCGTCTCAATCCCTTTCAGATATCCTAAATACAGGGGTAGACGACGCAACGTTGGCTCCGGGGTGCATCTAATTTTTTGATCTTTCATTTCGGTACCTCTCATATCATTAATTTTCGGTACATAATTATTACAGTATTTATATATCGACATTATTAGAGAAATCTTTATCGATAAAAATATATCGATATATTTTTCTTTAATATACCGCATGATTTTCACTTTGTCAATAGCCCTTGTGATTTTTTTCACAAAATATTTTTCAACAACATAAACTATTGCATTACAAGTTGTTTTAATCTTTGCATATAAATTTTAAACGGATATAAATGGCAAATAAAAAAGGGGTTGTCTTAGGAGAAGTACATATCTTTTCGAAAATAATCATGGAATCTATTTGACAAAAAAAAGGTGATTGTAAGAAAATATTTGTGTCTCATTTCATTAAAAATAAGGATTGCAGTGTAATGGAGTATACTTCTGTTAAACCTATTATTTTAGTGAGCAAATGTCTGGGGTTTGACGCATGCCGCTATAACGGTATATCGTTGCCAAATGAAAAGGTTGATGCCCTTGCACCGTTTGTGGAATACAAACCGGTTTGTCCTGAGGTTGAAATAGGACTGGGAGTTCCACGTAATCCTATAAGGATTGTGAATAACGATGCTTCGTTTCGCCTCTATCAACCTTCCACCAACCGTGACATTACACAGGATATGACTGATTTCGCGGATCGATTTCTTTCGTCTATCGGCGAAGTTGACGGTTTTATCTTTAAAGACCGCTCACCTTCATGTGGCCTGAAAGACGTGAAAGTTTATCACCCGAACGGCCACCCCATGGGTGGCGGCGCAAACGGTTTTTTCGGGTCTGCGGTATGCAATCTTTTCCCAGGCTACCCTATCGAAACAGAGGGACGATTATCCAATTTCAGAATCCGTGAGCATTTTCTTACACAGCTTTTCACTTTAACACGCTTTCGATACATGAAAAAAAAATCCTTCAATGAATGCTCTGGTGCAATTTCAGGCTCAAAATAAATATATTTTTCTTGCCAACAATGAAACAGTTATGCGCCAACTAGGACGGATTGTAGCCAATCATGAAAAATTGCCTATCGATAAGGTTTACGAGCTATACGAACAGCATTTGCGCAAGGTTTTTCTTAAAGTTCCACGTTTCACTTCGAATATCAATGTCCTTCTTCATGCACTGGGGTATGTTTCAGATGCTATGAAATCGGCAGAAAAAGCCTATTTTCTGGAATGTATCGAACGATACCGTAACAATAAAGTACCACTGAGTGTACCTGTGAGCGTTATCCGATCACATATTGTGGGCAATGAAGTACAGTATCTTCTGGAGCAAACCTATTTTCAACCTTATCCCGAGGATCTCATCGAAATTACCGATTCAGGTAAAGGAAGAACTATGAAGTAATCTTTTTATGCATCAAAGACTTAATCGCTATTGATCATAATCACCTAATCATTTCTTAATCCCTTTTGTTGTCAAACTGCTATTCATATGATATAATTTTATAAAGACGTTATTTTTTTGAGCTAAATTCCGTTCATAAAGAAAAGACTATATTGTTTGGAGGAATTTTATTTGCCATGAAAAAAATAGGATTGGCATTACTATTATTGACAACTATATGCTCAACAAACTCGTTTTGCACGGACTATGATCCCAATGATTGTTTCTTTCTGTTCCCGCGATTATTTATTGGCAGTAATGATTCTCTTTTCGACGAGCAAGGTAACGTATTGCCGGGTAATCAGGAGCTAGGAATCGCAGGTGCAGTGGTACAATTTCTACTTGATGGCGGCGATGGGGTTATCAGCCCGCCTGATGCTAACGGAAACAACACTGGTGATGATATAATTAAATTTTCTACCACAGTTGCTATTGGACAATTAGCTATATATGGTGAAATAGGGATTTTCGCCACTATATGCAATTACACAGATGAAAACGATCAAATCTTTATCCGAATCTTTAACGCGACAGACCTGGCAAACGCAACATACTACGGACAAACAGAATTATGCTCTATAAGCGATTTGCCGAGGGCGCCGAACTCGACGGACTACTATTTCAACGTGGATGAGCACGGATTGATTAACACATCTATCCCTCTCGATTCTCAATCGGATGTCGGATCGATAGCCAATGCGGGAGGAAGTTACGCTGGTACAGAAGGATCGATAATTACACTTGATGCTTCGGCTACAACCGATACTGATACCGATGTATCATCCATTGTATTCACTTGGGACCTCGACGGCGACCGCCAATTCGATGACGCGACTGGAAGCATAGTAAGTTATGCGTGGCCAGATAACTATAGCGGGATCGTCAGAGTTAGGGCGACAAACCCTCAAACTGGTATTTCCGGTATCGCTACTACTCAGGCGTCTATCACTAACGCGGCTCCATCGATTGATGCTATTGCTGATACATCTGCGTATGTTGGCAAACAACTCAATCTAAGCGCAACTTATTCAGACCCCGGTTTTGCAGATACTCATATTATCGATATTACGTGGGGAGATAATGAAGTAGAAAATGATGTCGCTGTTTCTGCCGGCATAATTAATCTTGAGCATACATACTCTACACAAGGAACCTACACAGTACAGATCACCATTACAGATGATGACGGCGCGTCTGATTCGACTTCTTTTCAGCTCGAAGTTACAGCTCAGCCTGTTAGCGTGCAGGCTTCGTTGAGTTATGATAACGGTATGACCATTAACTGGGAAGTCCAATCAAACCATCATTATGAAATATGGTTTACTGATGACGATTTGACACCTTTCGATACAACTGCCCAGAAGTGGCAGTTGCTTGATATTGTAACAACATCTCCATATTCCGATATAGGTGATATAGATGGGTACGATGACCTGCTCGATACCTATGACGACCGGCTAAGCCCAACCAATGTTGACCATAGGTTTTATTCTATAATCGAAATTGCCGATTAAATTTGGCTTTGTTCAATAGATTAATCCGGTCAATGAAGAGGATAAATCATTAAATTTCCATGCGCTTACGAAAGAAACATCTAGTAATGAGAGCCGAAAAAATCATCACAATTGTCAATGGTTCCGGCACAGCATTTATTTCTGAAGACATAAGTAATTCAGATATTTCAAGAACACCCTCTGACACACGAATTTCATCAATCAATCCATCAAGCATAGGCGCCACACTATAATTAGGAGCCCCCAGTCTAATAGAGTAACGTGAACTACTGTTGGTACCTGTAAAGACAGTTTCTAAATTTCCATCAATATAAACTTTCACCTCATAGCTGTTTGACATACTAAATGCGATATCATGCCATTCATTGTCGTTATAAGAAACACTCGTAACATAACTTGGGCGAGTACTTCCATTGTAAAATTTAAATCGCAGAGAACCATCGTCTAACATGTAAATGTACCAGCCGCCAACTGGAGTTGTATGGCGAAGTGTAGTTACCAAAGCCTGGGTTGTGGTTGAAGCAGTCTTAAACGACATCTCAAAAGTAAAATTATTTAGTGGAGCCGTATATCCCGTTGCAGTGAGATATCCCGTATTTGAAAAATCAGCACTGTAATATCCTGTGACCTGTGATGAGGTATCAGTCGAAAATGCTACTGATCCTGCTAGAGATAAATCATGTCCATTACCACTGGAATCAGTAAAATCATTTTCAAATTGCCAATACGCCAACGGCGCGGCATATAGTACGTTGCAACATGATAATATGACAAATAATATCATTGGTAACTTTTTGAGCATAAAAAATCTCCTTCTTCTTGTTTTATTATCTGAATTAATTACAATCAGTAAATATTTTACCATACAACCGCTTATTTATCAAATAGTTTAATGGATCATGGGAGAGCTAAAGCCTCTCCATCTATGATTCAATCTATACTTTCTAAGACAAAATGCTCCCTAAAAATTTATTAAAATAAAATGAAACTTTTTGTCAGCAGATATGTCTTAAGTACTCTTATTTGTCCTTGGACATGAAGTTGTTAGCATATTACCTATTGATTTTTTACTTTACATAAGTTATACTGAAATCGCGTTAAATAATTGAATATGAAAAGGAAAGGAAACATGAAACACACAGTGAAGTATTTTTTATTGGTAGCAACATTTTTATTCTGTAGTGGAACATACGCAATTGAGAAAGATATCGACTCACTGCGTCCTGATAGTTATCAACCTATGAGCAAAGAGGATGTGGAACACATCTACAGCCAACTTGCTGAACAATACGAACCGATACGTAACGACCTCGTAGCATGGGTTAAAAATCAAAGTGCGCAGGCGGGTGTCAATGTTGAACTGGGCGTTGATATGAAATACCTGTGGCAGAGTTATCAAACATGCCGCAGTTTTTATAGCAAATGGCTGGCAGGATACGGCAGAGTTTGGGTCTACGATGCAGCATTAGGATTATACTCAGTACTCGCGGAAAAAGATTACTATCGTGCACAGCTGGCTGTCGACAATTTCATGGAACTTATTCGTGCGGAAAAAGAAAAGGGATATCGCGGTTTACTGCATTTCTCTTACAACACCCGCAAAGATCAGTTTATCGATCCAAGAGAACCACAGGGAGCGACTCAGTGGGTGCTCAAGGCGATATACACTTATATGCTTGAAACCGGTGACTTACGTTATTTCTCAGAACTCACCGGATACGTCAGAAGTGATATATTACCGTTACAGATTGTCGATCCGTCACACCCGGCTTTTGGGTTGCTACGACAAGGATATATGCATCCCAAAGGACTGCGTCAGGGCGGCTACGATATCTATAACGATGTCGACAAAATTAATATCGTAAGTCATGGCGTCAACATGGAACACAATGCAGATTTTATTGATTTCCTGCGACTTATAACGCTGGTCATCGATAAATACAGTGATAACATTAAAGGTGAAAATAGCGCACTAAAACAATTCCGCAACGAATTGCAAATACGACACGCTTTGTGCATGCAAGGAGCTAAACGGATACGTCGCAACAAATACTGGCCGACCGCTTTCGATCCTGCAGGCGAGGCCAACTGGTCGAAAGCCATTGATCATTACAGCTGGCTGGCTCATACCTTTATGGGGGTCAAAGAAAGCGACGACATCACATGGGAAAGCATAAACATCCTGCACGATGAGTTTACCACAACTATCCATTCGCTTCATGTACTGGACAGGCGCGAAGAAGTGGAAAAATCACTTTCCAAACCGGCAAAAGGTATTTTCTTTTTCACCTCCGATTTTATCGATTCTTTTGTCGATATGCCCCCTTCGGATAGATTTAAACTGGAAGAAATGGTACAGCCCGAAGCAACAGCCGGAGCAATCATAATGATGCTCGATTTTGCCTTAAAAACAGATGATCCGCGCCGACGGACATATACGGTTAACTATCTTAAAGAACTGCTGGAAGGACTCGCCGAAATACACCGGGCCTATAAAGAAACCGTTGGATATACCGGTGGCGGTATGCCGTATTCTACGGAAATCATCAAAGATTTTTTCAGCCCTGATCCGTCATCAGCTGCTGTGATTACATACCAGATGGCATTAGATAAACTTAAAACCGGTTATTCACATTTTCTCGGCACTCCTCTACCAGAAGGTTTTGAGAATGCGCTGATCGAAAAGATCGACCTTAACGAATTACCTGAAGGATTACCTGTACCTGAATATGTGAAAACAACTCCATCGGTTACATCTGTAAAGACAGAATCCATACCGGTTGAAGAACTGGCAAAAGCTATTTCTATAAAGAAAATTACGAAGCATGACGGTAAAGTCTGGATTAATGTGTCATATCCCGAAAAATATGCTGGCGACCTTGAATTGATTGTCCTGAAAAAAACAGATTACTGGTATATTCAGCCTGAAGATATATCAACCGGACGCGCAGGGCGTTCGTTGCCACAAAGTAATATGGAAGTACCTATTTACTCTACTGAGGGGGATGCTGACGAATCGGTGATGCTTGTTATTGCACGTAAAAACAATCCGTTGAAATACAACTCATTTTTGCGTCAGCCTGAAATCGACAGATACTTTGTTGACGGTGTATTTGTCATAGGCTCATTTGCCGACGGCAAACCGTATGTAGAATAGTTTTTCTTACTGGATATTTTGCTTAAAAAACGTTGTAACACGTTTTTCATAGGATGATTTGTTTTGGGAATGGGCTGTTCCGTGGTCGCCATTTTCGATCACCCAGAAGGTAGTTGTATCTTTATTCGATGCCTGATACAATTCCTGCGCATGACTGAATGGAATCTGTGAATCCTGTTTGCTGTGAATCAGCAATAACGGGATTTTCAGTTCGCCTATCACCTTTGACGGAGCAACATCTTTTATGCTGAAACCAAGGAAAATTCGTGTATAAAGTTTTGTGAGCCAGATAAAGGGATATTTGGTAAAGCCGGGAAACAAACTATAAACATCGCTCAGCAGTTGATCTACACTGGCAAACGGAGAATCCGCCACAATTGCCGATATTTCCTCTGGATGCGCAAGTATTATTGTAGCGGCTCCCATGGAAAATCCATAAGCACCAATCTTATTATAACCTTTATCTCGCACCCATTGGACCGCAGCCTTCAAGTCTTTTTTGTTCGTGATACCCGACAGATGAATACGCTCCTTCACTCTCCCCCAGATACCTGAAATCAAAGTAGAATAGATTAAAATGCTCCGCCAGAAATGCTGTCGCCCCTAAAATGTTGTTTTTGTCAGCAGGATACCCATGACAGAGAATAATGACTTCATCCGATGGTATCTTTGCAGGTACAAACCAACCGGCGAGGTTTATTCCGTCTGAGGTCGTAATTTGTACAGATTCGTAATCCAAGCCCAAATTTACCGGGTTAATTTTTGTAATAAAGCGCGACGGACGAATATATAACACAAAGATAAGCAGTGATAAAACGATTACCACTATAACAATGACGCGAAATATACTTATCAGCAACCCCATATCAAAATTTCTCCTTAGTGATATCCAAACCTAATAGTAGCGTATTTCGTTAAAATAATGTATAATTAATGTATGCAAAATAATTAAATTATATTTCAGATACATGGGGAGAATCAATTATGCTCATTTCAGTAAGAAAATTTACCTCAGCAGTATCAAGTATCACATTTCTTGCTTTTCTTTTTGTAAATACTTCATTTTCAAAAGATAACCTAAACTCAAACTCATTTCATCTTCCTCCTGAATATGGCACTGTAGGCGATACCTTTAACGGTGACAGCAATACTCTTATTTTTCAGATAAAAGACCTGCACTCAAGCTCGGATGTGCAATATAATATCGCTAGAATCATAGATTATATTACCGAGAATTATGCCCCCGAAGAAATATTTGTAGAAGGGTATTGGGGGGCATACGATGCTTCACCGGTTATCAATCATCCTGCTGATCCGTCTACCAAAGAAATACTAATCGAATATTTTATGCAAAAAGGACAGATTACAGGTTCAGAGTATTTCACCTTTACCAATGAGACATCTCCACAGTTATTCGGTATTGAAAATTACGACATTTATAATGCCAACCGCGATGCTTTGCAAACGGTTCTGCACACAAATAAACCAGTATTGGGGTACGCCGCTCTCCTACAGCTAGCCCTTAACCAACATATCAATGAATCGCTCAATCCGAAACTGCGCGATTTTTATATGTCGTACAACGGTTGTTTCTGGCAAAAAGACCTCGATATAGCAGATTTCAGCCATATAGTGACTGATCAATTGAGTTATATTGATGCTACAGAAGAAGAACTTAAACCGATCGATCAGTTGCAACGTATTGTCGTGCTTGAGAAAAAATATCTGCCCGCTATGTTACAAAACGAATTGCGCGCGTTATTTTTTCGCATCAAGCAAGATTATCCCGATGCGGAAAACCTGAGTTCATTATCGGATCTGTTCATGAGCTATTTTGTTGGTGATGTGGCTAACAGGGATTTTTTCAAACAATGTACAGCGTTTATAGAACAGCACGATATTCCTCTTTCAGACTACCCACAGATAGCATTACAAATAGAACTTCAACAATTACATTCAGAAATTGATACTGGCGAACTTTTATCTTCTTTGCATACACTTGCATGGCGCATCATGGACGAACTCGCACTGGATGATACCGAAATACGTCTGTGCCAGTATTCCGATTATATAGAAATAGTAAAACAACTGGTTAGGTTCAATCTCACCAATACGGAATGGAACTGGCTTGCTTCGGAACATAGCGATATTTCTCTTGAATCGATTTATTCAGCACTGGACAAGGCAGGAACCAACATCACATTGCCACCATCTAATGAGGTTGCGTACTGTGTGGATCAGGCAAAGGCATTCTATCGTTTATCCCGCCAGCGTGACAAAATTTTGCATGATAAAACCATGCAGGAAATAGAGAAAAAAGACATAACATGCTGCATCAGCATAACCGGTGGATTTCATACCGATTCCATGCTTGAATCTTATAAAGACAACGGTATTTCATACATATTGATAACCCCCACAACAACTCGTCAAACATCAACCGAAAATTATGCCGCTGTAATGAGCGGATATCAGCCATACCTTGAACGACTGCTTGGAATCCAGCAATTTCAACGCAACAACCTTGGACCGGAATTAGTTGGAGTACAGCTTATTACCGCAGCGCTTGATCAGCTTGAAGGTGTGGCAGTATCACCACAATTCGCTAAAACTGTATACAATCATCTTACTGTGATGAATGAAATACCATTTGAAGCAGGAGGATCCATCTTAGATTTATACAAAAGTTCAACACCACTGTCACCGGAACTGGTTGACAACTTTATTGAAGGAAAACTGACTCCAAGCGATACTGCTAAAGTACTGGAACTCGTACTTATGTCTGGAGCATCACCCTTTTTTGATCCACGATATTTGAGAAAACTCAAAGATAATGACAAACTTGATATTAGCGAACAAGCACTCGAAGAATTTGATAAAACCATAACAGCAATCCGGCACATAGACCGTAAAAACCGCAGGGAATTTGTAGAACAGATTAAAGAACACATGGCTGGTAAAACTACCGTTGAACCCAATCCAATAGTACGCTCTTACG
>CAXXKF010000003.1:0-73456 GCA_963675685.2 Candidatus Auribacterota bacterium | reverse complement strand
CCATCGAGGTCGGTAGATTCCAATGTAACTCAGGGTTGCTTTCCGCAATACAATCATCAAGCGGTTCAGGACGATACCACCAGTACACCTGATCTATATGATCAATCCATGTGTCATCCGGCTCATAAAGATTAAATACAAAGCTACTGGATAAAACAGGCTCCAATATAAATTTTAGCACTACTCGCTCAATGGATCTGTTTACATAAAGCTGAATATTATCCAGATTGAAGTAAAAGAGCGCATAACCCCTATCTACAGTCCCAATTTTAAGGTCTCTTTCTTCGTCATAGTACCAACCCTGATATATATGCACACCGGTATCAAGACTACCGTCGCCTGCTTCGGCTCTGTATTGAATATCGTTTTGGTTGTATAAGGTATAAGATTGAGCATCTGGTAACATAAAAATAAAAAACAATACTGCAAATCCAATAGCTGTATAGCTGATGCGAAGTTTGTTACAATTAATCATGTTGTCATCCTTTCTTCTTGTTGGTTGTAGATTCGAGCTGCCTTAGCAACATCTATAGCGTTAAGTTATCCGCAAATAGAGGGTAATTAACATTAAAGACAATGATCTTAAAAAATAATTTCAATAAAAATAATTTAAATGTCTTGTGGATTGCTAACTTTGATAATACTCATCAGGTCTAAGTAAAAAAGATTTTTCAGGAATAAATGGGCAGAAAAAGGGCGCCCTTTTTCCTTTTCCCACTACTAAGAATTCAGAACTGTATTGTTTTAGTGAGTATCATTTTCCGGTAGAATAAGATTTGTAGACGATTGCCTGCGTTGCACAGCCTGTTTTAATTGAGGTATAACCTGCCCGTCAAAATCTTTCTCGTCAAAAGGTTTATTGAGCAGATACAGAAGCGATGGCGCCAAATCGACAGATCGGGCATCGGTAATGATCCCACGCCTAATACCCGGACCTGAAATACATAAAGTGGAACACATTTCATCCGAAAGCAATCCGCCATGTTTATTGGCAACCTGCGAATTCACACTCCACATCCCTGCGCAGGAAATGATAAGCGTCCCAGACCTCTGGGTATCAAAAAGCTGGGTAAGCTGCATACAGGCATCAGGATACAACGTATCTGAGGAAACGTTAAGCCACCGCTGACCGCTATGGTACTGACCATCAATCAAGGATTTTGTTGCAGGGTTATTTGTATATCCCAGCGGATCGTCTCCTTCAAGAACTTTGTATGAGAAAGAATAGTTATGTGGATGATCGCCCTGCCTTGTAATCAAAGCCTGCCCCTGTTTTCCAACAACGCGTACACGGAATTCTGTGCCCGGCACGCAAAGATTATCTTTCACTACAAAAAAGTCAACACCTTCACATTTACGGATAATATCGATCACATCCACATACCCCTTATCGGGACCTAGATAATAATGTGTCAAATCGTCATACACGACCGGTTCTTTCCAAGCCTGGCGCGACCACGTATCGTTGTCGAGGTAGCCACCGTTTTTAGCAAAATAAAGTATAGCGGCGCCACCGGCATTACTACCCACAATCACGTGATATTCACGATCATCGATGGAAATACCGAACAGCGAATCGACCCTGTCTTCATAAAACGGTAAAAACGGTGCAAGAGCAGGCTTTTCGTCTGGATTCCTGGTAAACGGCACGTAAGGTTCACCAAGATTATATGAAATCAGCCGTTTCTGAAACCCTGCTTCTTTCAAAGCATTGTCGATATAAAAATGTTGTTTCACAGGATATAAACCATGGTCAGATAGCAGCACAAGATAGGTTTTATCCAAAATGCCACGCTTTTCATAAGCTGATATCAATCCTCCGAAATGCTTATCTACCTTACGCATAACGTCTTTTACCGTATCGCTGTGCATTTCGTTTTTGTAACTGCGTAGGATAACTCCCCACTCATAAAGAGCCATCATATGAGGTATGCCGTCGCCTATTCCGACTTTAGCGAGTAAATCTTTTAGCATCAGATGAGTAAACGGCGCTAATTTATGTAATGGATTGAGCGAAGTAAACAGCAGGCTGTCATCAGTGCCGGTTGTCGATCCCGCAACAATACCAAACGACGAGCTGTCATCCTCCTCGAAATAATCGAAAATACGTTTTGTATTTTTGCTAAGATCACTATCGAACCGCCATATTTCGGCTCCAATATATGACCGGTACATAAAATTTTCGCGATCAAACCATTGAAAAGCCGGTATAGCGTGTGAACCGGGATATTTACCTGTCATAATGCTTGTCACGGAAGGCAAGGTTATAGACGGGAATACGGATACAAAATCTTCCCCCATTGCCCCACGATCAAACAGATATTTTTTAATATTAGGTAATTCACCGTTGTCAATCATCTGACGGAATAACTCGGGATGAAGCGCATCGACAATATAGAGTATTGCATAGTAGTCGTCATTTTCTTGTTCAGAATACCCAGCTGGTAGCAAAAGACTTATACTCAGACACAATTGAAAAACAAACAGCAAAAAAAACTTGGGCAGGATAGTTGCATCCATAGCATGTCCCCTTTTGAAACATCACATCATCTGCGGCAAAATTGTTCATTTGCCCACAGTTTAGCACAACGTCAAAAGATTAACACAAAAGAGTGACTATTTCAATTGATTCATCAACTTTTAACATTGAATTGTTGCATATTAACCACTGATAGGTAATGTGAGTACAGGGCCTGCCGATTTGATCTCTCCCGCTTGCAAAGCAAACAATTGCAGCAACAAGGAGAACGATGATTTTGAAGTAAGATCGCTGTCATCGATGTAATACCATCCATGACGATAAAAAACCGCGACATATGCATTTTTAGGCGGCAAAAAGGAATAATGGATTGTCATTACATCGCCTAACACATTAATCCAGTCAAATTCGTCGCCATTTTTGTAACGCGTAACGGTGACGACGTGATTCTTCTTATGTTTCTCAGGAACCCGAACACCCTGGGAAATATAAAACAGGCATCCATTGAGTGAACGAGGAACAATAGAGATAGTATCGTTTGGAGTTTCTCCTGTGGCAGCGATCAGTTTATAACCTGATTTTTCGGGGTCGAGATCGAGGAGTTCTTTAAGTTCGTGCACTTCAGGCCAGTCTCGAACATCATCATCGATATGCACCATAACCGTAACATCTTCATTTTCATTGAGATTATCTGCCAACCCTATATGGAGCATTCCCTCAATTTGCAATAATCGAAGAATTTTAGCCACACGCAAAAATTTTTCGTATTCAGGAGCAAGATCAGGTGTAGGGCCGGATGCACTCGGCGCATTTTTAACCTCATTGATACTTTGAACAATAATACGCAATATACGTTCGACAGACCAGCCGGAGTAATACAATAGCAACATGGTTTTCATAGTGATCGGCTGCATAATCTGCGTTACAAAACGGTCACCTTGCAACGGAGTATAAATAACCGTCGGTTTTTCCATATGGCTGATACCACCGCTCAGCCCATATGAATCAGGCGAGCCATCCGGAAACATCGCGTTTGCCGATGCGGCTGTAGTAAATTCAAAACTTGTAGAAACACTGGTAACTTCCATAAAAAACGGTGTATCGCGGTACCGCAAACGAACTAGATTGAGCAACATCTGTTCGTTACCGGTCGTCTGGATGGCAGTATTGTACATTCCCCTTCCGGCTTTAAGTGATATCGGGCCTGCGACATTACAGCCGCTGGTAACAATCATTATCATACAAAGCAACGCTGCTAAAACCGATTTTGATTTTCCACATATATCTCTAAACCCAAAAAAGATCATATTCATCTCCGTTGTTTTGAGGTGTACAGATAACCGTTTTCGTTTTACTATATAACGAGATTACAAATGATTCAAGGGATAATCTGAACTACCGATAATAGAGGCATATTAGTTTACAAATATTATTGTTTTTCAAATTTGCATTTTCACAAAAACCTGTGATATAACTACAACAATTAAAATTAATCTATATAACATCATCAGGCAGACTATATGTTATTTAATTCTCTGGACTTTCTAATTTTCTTTCCGATTGTGGTTTTTCTTTATTTCGCGATACCACATCGTTTTCGTTGGATATTACTACTTGTCGCCAGCTACTATTTTTATATGTGCTGGAAAGCCGAATATATCATTCTTATTATTGTATCTACACTCATCGACTATGTGGCAGGAATCCAAATGGGACGCCATTCGGATAACAAGAAAAAACGTAAATTTTTCTTAATGATGAGTCTATGCAGTAATCTAGGATTGCTGTTTGCCTTCAAATATTTTAATTTTTTCAATGATTCATTTCGTGCTGTGTTTAATCATTTCAACATATTTTATGGAATACCACACTTTAAAGCATTGTTGCCTGTAGGTATTTCGTTTTATACCTTTCAAACTTTAAGTTACAGCATTGATGTATATAGAGGACAAAAAGATCCGGAAAAACATCTGGGTATTTTCGCGTTATATGTTTCTTTCTTCCCTCAACTGGTGGCAGGCCCTATTGAGCGTTCAGTTCAGCTCATGCCACAGTTTTACAAAAAATTCAATTTCGATTATGTCCGCGTAACAGACGGATTGAAGTTAATGTTGTGGGGAATGTTCAAAAAAGTAGTCATTGCGGACAGGCTGGCAATTTTTGTTAATCAGGTCTACAATTCACCCCACGACTACACAGGGTTGCCGTTAATTATGGCAACCTACTTTTTTGCGTTTCAGATTTACTGTGATTTCTCCGGTTACTCGGATATTGCCATAGGCACCGCGCAGGTGCTCGGTTTTAATCTTATGGATAACTTTCGGAGACCTTATTTCTCCAAATCGATTTCGGAGTTCTGGTCACGATGGCATATATCGTTATCCAGCTGGTTTCGGGATTACCTCTACATTCCGCTAGGCGGAAATAGAGTTGCCAAACCACGGTGGTTTTTCAATATGTTTTTTGTATTTCTGGTCAGTGGATTATGGCATGGCGCTAACTGGACATTTGTCGTATGGGGCGCGCTGCACGGATTTTATCTGATAGCATCCATTGCCACCTATCCTCTGCGCAAAAAAGTTCATCAGTTTTTCCGATTACACGAGCATCACGGTATCCACAAATTCATTCAGGTTTTCGTGACATTTCATCTTGTTCTCCTCGCCTGGATCTTTTTCCGTGCTAACTCATTATCTGACGCATGGTATATTGTGTGCAATTTAGTGCCCAATTTATCTGTTCTCACAGTCAAAGAATTATATTGGGGTTTACTAACCGAAGCATATGGATTAAATATATACGAATTTTTTATCGCGATTGTTTCCATATTATTTATGGAATATATCCATCTTCTCCAGCGCCACTCAGGAATAAGAAACATGCTTTCACATAGACCATTATGGATACGTTGGCTCGTATATTATATAATGATTTTATCCACTTTGATTTTTGGTGTTTTTGAGCAACAACAATTTATTTATTTTCAATTTTAAATGAGGAATGTATATTGAAAAATTTTCTAATAAAAATGCTCATTTTTACCTTGATTTTTTTTGCTATATGCATTGGGATACATTTTCTTTTTTTAAAAGGTTTTCGCTTACAAAATAATACATGGAATAATCTGTTTGATGGCAAAATCAATGCAGATATCATCATCTTAGGTTCATCAAGAGCTCTAGAACATTTTGACTGCATAAAGATTGAAGAATTTTTACAAAACAAATCCGTTTATAATCTTGGAATGAATGGCGTACATATCGAATTACAACTTCCTTTTTTTCAATCATACTTGAAACACAATAAGAAACCGGATCTCTTGATAATACCATTGGATATTTTCTCTTTCAGCCCCAGAAAAGAACCAAACAACCCTGTACAGTATTGCCCATATTTGTATCAAGAAAACCTTTATAACAATCTTATTTTGATCTATCCATTATTCAAAAAGTTAAAATACATCCCTTTATACGGACTCTTTCTTGATGCAACGGAATATCGAAAGAATGTAATCAATGGATTTTTGCAGGCATGCCATCTAATTCCTTCATCTGACACCGAATCAAGGATTAAAGGGTATTTACCCAAAAATTTAGAATGGGATTCTCGTTTTGATGAATTCAAACAAGAACACCCGCATGGAATATCATATAAAATTGATAAATCAAGTGTTAAATATCATTCTCAACTGCTTGACATCTGCAAAGCTAATAATATTTCAGCCATTCTTGTATACCCACCTGAATATTATGAAAATAAAAATTTAACTCTTAATCGCACAGAAATATTTGATAAGTTTAACGAACTAGCAACACAATATAACATTCCATTCTGGGACTATTCAGACCTACCGATAACACGTGACACAAGTTATTTCTTTAATTCCCAACACATGAATATTCATGGAGTTGAAGTATTCATGGATCAATTTATCAAAGACTTCAAAGATTACATAAATAACAAGCAATAAATCACTCTTCTTGTGCTGAAGCGCGAACTGAATCGATCACCGCACGGATGGCAGCGGCGTTCGCCTGATGCGGATCTATCTGAAGAGAACGAGAAAAATAGTCGGCGGCGGCGGACTCGTTGCCTCTCTCCATTTGCAGAATTCCCATATTTCGCAACGCTTTGGCATTATTGGGATTCAGATGCAACACCTCTTGCAGGCGTTGTTCGGCTTCATCGCTTAACCCCATTTTTTGAGCGGCAATGGCAAGACCAAGCAATGCGACTTCGCTTTTGGGATCGAACTGCGCATACTGCTCGTAATCACGATACGCCTGTTCCAGATTCCTTGTACGTGCATGGCACATACCACGAAACAAATACGCCAAGGGATATTTGTTGCCGTATTTGATACAATACGAAAAATCATCGCCCGCATCTACCCATGCAGCTTTTTTCAGTAGTAACGTGCCGCGGATAAAATGCGCGAATGTATTTTCAGGTTGTTTCGACAACGTCGAATCTAACTCGTTAAGCATCTTCTCTGCCGATCCAACAGTAAGCGCGGACGTATGCATCTGTTCACTAAACATGTCGTAATGCTCAAGCATATTTTGAACATATACACTATCAAGAGGACTGTCAGACGCGACCAGACGCGAATAGAGCTGCTCACTACTCCCCTCGTTCCCCATGATTGCTTCTATCTTTGCCATCAGCAAAAGTATCTTCTTTTCGTATGGGGTCAGATCTAGCAAATTATATCCTTTTTGACGCGCAACCGCAAAGTTACCGTCGTGGAGTTCGAGCATAACATCAAAAAAAAGTAATTCAGGTTCATACGGAAGATATCGACACGCGGTTCCCAGATAAATTTTCGCTTGCGTAAAATCTTTTGTGTCCTTCTGTTCTTTGATATCGGCTGAGGCTTTGTAATAGTAGTAGAACCCTGCGTTGCGTATATATAACCACCACCCCGCTAACAACATCAGAGAGAAACACACAAGGATCAAAAAAATTTTCAGCGATTTGCCCAACTGCACACGCTTCTTACCGAGATAAGACATGGTAAGCAATGTACCCATTGATACAGCAAAGATATATGAAGGAACCGGCATACAAAAATCGTAGCTAAATACCGCATCGACACAGATGACAACTACAGCGGCAAACAATGAATAATAAATGATGTTAGATGAATCATCAGGACGATGATGTAAAATCTTTATAAACGCCATTGCCAAAAAGGAGACAAACAATATAAACCCGAGTACACCTGTTTCCAGACAAACCTGCAGATAATCATTATGAACGTATTTTGAGAAATCGACAAACTCAGGATCAGTCGACGGAAAAACAATCCAGTAATTACCGATCCCATATCCAAACACCGGACTGCGTTTGATCAACGTCCATGTTGATTTCCAGATAATTTCTCTTCCTGACAAGGGACTTTCGGTTTTCAAAACATCCTGCGGTTGTTTTAATACCTTGCTGGGTGAATATGTGGTTAATTTAGAACGAGTAGCAACATCATCAGATAATGAAGTCGATCGGTAACTCAGAATCCGCTCAACAAAATAAAACGATCCCAGGCAGATACAAGCAACTAAACAAACCAGCAATATTTTTTTCAACATTGCTCCAACGGACTGACGCATGGCTGAAAGGATCAGCACAAATCCTAAACCAACCACTGACGCAAGCCACGCGCTACGGCATACTGTGATAAATAATCCATACAAATTAATCAGCGCACAGATAAAACTTAGCCAACGGTATTTTTTTTGGAACAGAAACATACAGACTGACCAGACAAACACGATCGATAAATATTGCCCCAATAAGTTCTGATGCCCGAACAGAGAAATCAGTTTGCCATGCTCGGAAAACAATACAGGGATTCCATAATACTCTAATATGCCCAGAGATGAAGCTATCGCTCCGGTTATCATACCAACATATAGAATGGACTTTCTGCGGGTTGCATCTATTTGATACGCAATCAGCATGACTCCAAAGATCAACGCCCATCGATACGCCTCCTTGAATGCTTCATAACGGTTAGGCGCCCAGGAGGTTGATATCATCGCAAAACAGACGAATAATCCGAATATCAGAATTGGTTTATTGATAGAAAATCCGTTACGGCATATATGCCATAATCCCAGTACGATAATCAAGGTGCTTATGAGGGTAAAAACATCTTCTTTGATAGAAAAGACCGGATCAACGCGAAACGGGGTAAGCGCTAAGACAAGCAGAGCCAACCCTATGGGAAAGAGAAATCTGAGTAATCTATCTGTTGATAATTTTGTCAAACTTACAATACAACTCCAAAGTCTATTTCATGATGACTATTTTGTAAAACACATTGTACGAAGGTGACCCTGCAATATACGATAAAAATGGCGTTGAATTTGGATCATCTCTATCCATTAAATGGGGGTATGACAATTGTATCACGCCATCTTGAATTTTGTATGTTACATATTGAGAAAAATATTGAAAATGTAAATCTAAAATAGTTTTTCCATACTCATCCATAGCTAATGAAGGAATATCATTAAACCATGCATCACTGTCTTCAGCTGAACCCCAGTATATATTGACTAACGGCATATCGTCAATATCAAGATTAGCAACAGGTATATTAATTTTTGCAAATCGCCCATATATCTGCTTTTCATACCATCCATAAGAATAATACAAATCCCTAAACAAGAGAATATCCTTATACTCATCTCCTTGTAACCTAGAATCAAGTTCACCGGTAATAACTATCCTCGATGAATCTTTGACCTTATCGGCAACAGCGGCACGAAGAGCGTATCCAACTGGAAAAATCTGCTGATCCGGCGCAAGGTGTTGAAAACCGTGGGTAGTATCGTTGAACCATACACGAAGGTGCACATCGCCATGGTCGGTAAAGAGTGTATCGGGAATAGGATTCATACCGTCACCGCCAAGCACGATGTTATAGATACCATCTCGGACTAAGACAGCTAATCCTGAGGCGGGTTCACCTGCGTTGACGCTCGACCCGTCGTTTGACCAGTATGTTGTGGTTCCCGAGGCATCCACCAACGCGAACTTAAATTGTCCTGTACCGGTAAATGATTGACCGTCTACCGCCACCCGTCCTTGAAAATTGAGCAGTCGCGGTACTGTTTCTTCCGCAGATATAGTTTGAGTGCAGGACATCACGGCAATTACCAATAGTGCCATAAATAATGATCGATAAAAACGCATTTTTGTTTCTCCTTTATTTATATTAATTCCATTCTTATCAGCACATTAGATTGCTTCGTCGCTTCGCTTCTCGCAATGACGTGTCGGTGTTTTGCATTTCAATGCGCAGTTTGCTTTGTCCCATACTTTTTCCCGCCATTCGTCATGGTGAAAGGGCTTTTCACCACATGAGATTGCTTCGTCGCTTCGCTTCTCGCAATGACGTTTAATAGGTCGAACTCGTCATTGCGAGAAATGAGGCATAGCCGAATGACGAAGCAATCTCACCTGATAAAAACTATATTTCATCATATAAATCACGCCATGAAGGATTAAACTCAACTACCCTATCAATTTTTCTCGCGCGAGAACCGCCTTTGATAAGTTTCTCCTTTAATATAGCATTTTCAATATCATCAAAAACTTCGTAATAAACGAGTTTCGTTACATTATACTTTTTTGTGAAACACGGAATAAGTTTCGATCTATGTTCATACACCCTCTTTTTCAGATTCGAGGTTACGCCCACATACAAGACTCTATTTCGTTTATTAGTCATGATGTACACGTATGAAACTTTACTCATGAGATTCCTTTAGACTACACAAAATATTCTGCGCATAACATACGTTGAACAGCTGAGATTGCTTCGTCGCTTCGCTTCTCGCAATGACGTGTCGGTGTTTTGTATTTCAATGCGCAGTCCGATTTGCCAGCATACGCTTCCCCTGTCATTCGCCTTTACCATGAGGCATAAGCCGATGAAGTAATCTAATCTTTTCACCACATGAGATTGCTTCTCAAACTTCGTTTGCTCGCAATGAGGTCCGGTGTTGTAACATAAATCCTCAGTTTATTTTGTCATCATACGCCACCCCCGCTAACCGTCATTGCGAGGAGGCGTTAGCCGACGAAGCAATCTCACCTAAGAAAAACTATATTTCTTCATATAAATCACGCCACGAAGGATTAAAGTCAACTACTCTATCTATTTTTCTCGCGCGAGAACCTCCTTTAATAAGTTTCTCCTTTAATATAGCGTTCTCAATATCATCAAAAATTTCGTAATAAACGAGTTTCGTTGCATTATACTTTTTTGTAAAACACGGAACAATTTTACTTTTATGTTCATACACCCTCTTTTTTAAATTAGAGGTTACGCCTACATACAAGACTCTATTTCGTTTATTAGTCATGATGTAAACGTATGAAACTTCACTCATTGATACTCCTTTATGCGACAAAATATCCTGCGCATAACATACGTTGAACACATGAGATTGCTTCGTCGCTTCGCTTCTCGCAATGACGTTTAATAGGTCGAACTCGTCATTGCGAGAAATGAGGCATAGCCGAATGCCGAAGCAATCTCACCTGAGAAAAACTACATTTCATCATATAAATGACGTAGCGTGATGCTATCACCGCATAATAACAATCTTGTAAAATACTGTATACGACCCGAAATTACTCACATACGATAAAAACGGATTCGATTCCAGTGAATCCCTGTCGGTCAAATGAGGATAAAATAATTGAACATAATTATCAATCACCCTGAACTCAGGGTATTGAAAATTACTATGAAAGTGATTTTCGCCTTCAATGCTCACTAAGGAAGACCTATCAGGATACCAACTAGTATTTACACCGTTATTCCAATACACATTAACTATGGGCATATCATTTGGATCAAGATCAGCGACAGGGATAGATTTTATTCCGTATTGAACATATATATTTCTATAAATAGGGGGATATACCGAATAATTAATGTCGATATCTATAGACACATCAACGGTTTCATCGCCGGGATCACGTGAATCAAGTTGCCCGGTGATTATTGTACGCCCCGAATCCTTCACCGTATCGGCAACAGCTGCCCTATAGGAATACGCGACAGATACAATCCGCTGATCAGGCTCAAGATGCTCAAACCCGTGCGTATTGTCGTTGAACCATACCCGCAGGAACACATCGCTCCTATTTTCGAACACCGACTCAGGAATCGGCTGCATTGCACCTCCACCCAGCAATACATTGTATATGCCGTCTCGTACAAACACAGCCACACCGGATGCCGGTTCAGAGCCATTAACGCTGGAATTGTCATTGGACCAATACGTTGTATTACCCGTAGAATCAACCAGAGCGAACTTAAACTGTCCTGTTCCGTTAAAAGGTTGCCCGCCAACAGCTACTCTCCCTTGAAAATTAAGCATGTTAGGGATATCCTCGCATACAGCTCCCTGCACGGTAACCAACATGACAGCTATACAAACTATACCCATCAAACCCCACAGTTTGTTCATCAAATGCCCCCTTTTATTTTTCAATGATTATCTTGTAAAATCTATGTTTAACCTCATCAGACACTGGCGGAAACACATCACCCAGATCAAAATAGTCTCCATCACCATTTTGGTCAAAACCAGTATCGGTATAGAGATATGTTCCGGCTATTTGTTCTGCAGGTACTGCTATTTCAAAAACAGCTCTAAAATTATTCTCAAGATTATCTTTCACTAAGAGGACATATCTTCTGCCAGGCATAAAAGACCATTTAAAATAAATACCGCTCTGATTGACAAACAACTCACAGCTAAATATTGAATAAGGATCAAGAGGATCGCTTCCGGCAATAGATTCAAACCTGTCATTTTGTCCGTCATGATCGGTATCAGAGTCGTACGGAGAGGTAAAATAATTATATTCTTCGAGATTCGATAACGCGTCGTTATCAGGATCAAGCAACGCGTCATCCTGATAAGGATTGGTTCCGGTCAACAATTCCCATGAATCGGGTATGCCGTCCCCATCACTATCGGTTATAAGAATGGCAATAAAACCGGATTGAATTAAATACATGTCACTTTGAAGATTATACTGCGCGCTATAGATGGAAGTTGAATCGACGACATCATAATTTGTCGATTCAGACGATATTGTTCCGGCGTAATTGACTGTTTCCATCTGCAAACTGTAATTTGTACTGCCTCGTTGGATATCATAGGTTACGTCAGCAACAAGCGGATTCGATGCGCTAAGAACTTCCGTACTGTCAGACGCACCGTCGCCATCAGTATCAGGATTTTGCGGATCAGTATGAAACAGGTATTCGGCAAGATTGTATAACAGGTCGGCATCGTAATCATCTGACGCATCGTTAAATATCGGATTGGTATTATAGATAAACTCCCAGTAATCCGGTAATAAATCACCATCCGTATCATCATTATGAGGATCCGTTCCGATTATATATTCTGTAATATTGAGGAGCGAATCGTTATCGGGATCCTCATTTTCGTCAAAGATGAGCAATTTGGTGCTATAGAACAATTCCCACCAGTCGGGCATACGATCGGTATCGGTGTTGGCAAACAATTCAGAAAACCATGGGAGCAAAGCATATATTCTATTCAGCGGTGTAAGCATCTGCATTGTTTCCAGAGACTGCAGCATATCATAATTGACTGATACGCTTATATTAAATGAATAGGAACTATGTGCCTGCATTGAATAATTTAAACTACCGGACACAGGTTGTTCAAAGGTCCTGTCTGTTACTGTAGGATCAGAGCCATGCAAGATTTCGTCACTGTCGCTTTGACCATCAGCGTCGGTATCGGGGTTAAATGGATCTGTCCGATAAACAAACTCAGCTATGTTAAGTAAAAGATCGTCATCGTAATCCATGTATGAATCATCTAAGACAGGGTTGGTGCCCGCATAATATTCCCAGTCGTCCGGCATCAGATCGGCATCAGTATCTTGTGATTGTGGATCAGATAAAAATAAATATTCTGTCAGGTTATCCAACGAGTCATTATCCGGATCAAGGTGTTGATCGAATATTTGGGGATCGGTATGATAGAACAATTCCCACCAGTCGGGCATGCGGTCGGCATCGGAATTGATATTGACCAAATCTTTAAACCATACAGACAGCTCATAATCAGAGCTATTCAAAACAACCGGTTTTGCTATAATAGCAGTCGACATATAGTTGTCATAATTTGTGGATACAGTAAACGAACCTGAACAAGACACCTGTACGGATACAGAGTAGTTAACGCTGGAAGATGAAGAAGCAACCCCATCCGTAGCATTGCTACAGAGCAAAAAGAACAACAGATAAAATAATAGTCTCTGTTGAAGCCTGAACATGATGATCTTTCTTAAGATATTTGTGCTGTACACTAACAATAATGCCGGATAAAAATTAACTATTTCATATATTTACTCATATGTCAATATTATTTTATTTTTTACAGTCAAATAATGCCATAATCGCTACAAACCATACCCCTATTGTCTTATTATTCATTATCATACAATCTTTTATCTCATCTTTTTTGTTATTATTTGTTTTAAAATGCTAATAAGAGGTGTTATATTCTCCCAATTCATCTATCATAATTTTAATGACTGCATGCAAATAAATATTTAACAATAAAATAATAGACAAATAACACCTTCGTAACCCCCTTCTGTTATATCATTATATATTCTCATAGTACATTGATCATCTAACATTTATAGACTTTTTTCAAAAAGTGTGATATACTGGTAAGTGTTATTATTTTGTCAAAAAAAAGAGGTATTTAAGGAGCTTTATTTTATATATGATCTCGAAACATAAATTTTGTCTCATACTGATTGGATTGCTCTCATTTGCTCTGATTGGAAGTAGTAAAGTAGAAGCAAACGACGATAATCAAATTAAAATTCCTGCAACAATAGGAACCGTCATACAACGGTATACCTCTGCTTCGGACAGGCACATTGTGCATATCCGCGATGTTCACTGTAACTATCATGTTCAACAAAATATAGCCGCTATAGTGAAAATGCTAGTCGAAGACTACGGGTATACGTTGATAACTACAGAAGGTGCGGCAGGCAAAGTTGACACATCGCTCTTTCAGGTATTACCGGATCAGGAAGCGAAAGAAGCTGTTTGTAAAGATTATTTAAAAAGCGGTTTTTTATCCGGCGTGGAGTATCTCTCAATTGTAAACCCGGATTTGCCGGTCAGCGATTACAGGGGAATCGAAAACGCATCATTATATGTCGAAAACTTATCTCAATTTAAGCAGGTTGTAGCAGGACAGCCATCGGCTAAAGAATATTTAGAGAACCTTCTGGACGGATCGCTCCAAATAGCCGCCAAAGTACTCCCTGAAGACTTGTTCAAACTGGAAACAAATTATCAGAATTACCGTCGCAGCATCGCTCCAATCGACCAATATATAGCCTATATAGATAACACAGCCCACGATTTAAATATTTCTAGTCAGGAATATATCAATCTTCATAGATATTTGAGTATAGTACATGTCACAATAGACGCGACTCAATTATCTGCTGAGCTTTACACTGCCATAAAGCAACTTGGAACATCCAAAGATAAAACATGCGTGGAAACATTGCGAAAAGTATATATAGATTACACGTTACATAGAATAACAGATGAAGACCTTGCAAACTGTATCCGCCCATATTTCAGTAACGCCGAAGATAAATATCCATCAATAGCAACATTCATAGATATCATGAGAACAAAGCAACAGCTGGATTATGACGCATTGACAAAAGAATTGGGTTCTCTTACCAGTAAATGCCGTACAAGCATAATTGAGAGTCATAACGCCACAAACCCGCAAAAACAGAATTGGCTTGCGTTGGCGGGTATTATGCAGAACATATTATTGTATGAGAAACTTGTTTCTCTCGATCTATCGCATAACGAATATCAAACTATCCTTAAAGATCTACTCTCATTGGATGATATTGTAAAAGAACTGTCTTCTATAAACAAAGAATACAATGCGGCTGACAACTCATTATTTACAAAAAAGAACGATGAAATATTAAATGATAATATCAAAACCGCATTTAGCTTCTATAGTACTGCTGACAAACGCAGTTGCGCAATGCTGGAAAAATTATTGGCAATCATGCAAACAACAAAAAACAGTAAAGCCATTTTACTAACCGGCGGTTTTCATAGTCTGGCTATGGAAACACAACTTAAAAATATGGATATTGCCCATACTGTTATCAAGCCAAATATCCAGCCGGTTGACTCTCATATTTATACGTCACGCATGATGCAATGTTCCGTATCACCGATATTGGATGTGCATAAAACGTCATCGGCAGCAATATACTTATCGCTTCCGGTGCTCTTTGATACCATCCTTACGAAGACAGATTATTTCGAGCAGATAAGATCGATTTTTGCTCGCCGCCTGTTGACGTACAAGGGCCTGCCAATCATGGAATATTATAAGACCCTGTCATCTTCCAAAGAACAGGCTCTTTTTGATGATTTACTTGCATTGAGTAATTTACGCCTTGACCTGACCATTTCGTTAGGGGAAATGCTGCATATGCTTGATATTGATACCGTATCCGATTACATTATGCAATATACTGACGCGGTATTATTGGAAGAAGCAAAATCAATGGAAACTAAATTTGTAACAGAAGATCAACTCGCTAAAAACCAGATTTTTATTGTTGAATACATGATCGCATATCTGGATTATCTTATACACCAGAACGAACAATACCCCGAAATAATAACTATTCATACATTAAGCAACTTATATAAGAGAACCGATATGCCGGAAATGCAGATCGTTCATGGCCTCATAGGGAAACATCTGGAAGGGCATCTCACTGATGCCATATCCCATTTCCTGCTGTTTAACAATTTTCTGAAGTTACCTACATACACATCGTCAGAGATACCTGTATTTACAGAGATTACAGTCTGGCCGGTTGTCGCCAATAATATCGACTTTAAGAATCCTGCGATAGTGCAATTGACAAACAATGTGATAGCTAACATCAACGAGCAGCTTAATATTGATACCTCACTCCAAAGTTTAATAAAGCAAACTCAAATTGAAATACCGCCACAATTTCACAATATGTCAACCGTGACTGTGGAATCGGTTACAGACTGGGCGTACGAACATGCAGATGTAATAACCAAAACATATGTTTCACCTGTCAGGTTGCCTTTTAAACCGAATCAGATACAGGAGATAAAACAAAGGGGCATTAAGGCGTACGAACAACTCCGTGCAACAACCTATGAAATTTCACGCCAATACGGGATTGATCTTAACGATTTAATCTATGAAATTTCTGCCATGATATGGCTCTTTAACGAATTTGACCGCTTTGACGATAACGACCTGCGGACTATCAGATACCTCTATGCTCTTGATTTACGTTTTCTGCGTGAAAAGGGCTATTTATTTTACATACGGGAAGCTATGCAGATGAAATCGAATCCGGTTTTTCTGATCGACCGTGAGGTTCCGGATATCGACAAAGAACTACTGGAAACAATATTGCATGATATTGAAATGTTACCTGATGAAATTTTAAATCGTTTCCCTGAACATGAAAATGTTTTCATGTTGAGCATGTTGTCATCATTTGGAACTGCCCGGGCACGGAATATCGGGATTGATTCTTCACCGTTCAGGGGAGATTATACTCACAAAATCATGGTGCATGAGTTGGTTGGGCACAAATTGCTTTTTGTACTTGTCTCAGATGCCATAGAAAAACAGGATTTCACACATCTGGAGTCACTTCTATCAGGACAAGATATTATAAGGCTTACTCAAAGTACTTTAAGCAACATGCATACTACTGAAGACATACGACTTGTCGCCCGCGACTACAAAGAGTACGTTAAAGGTGTATTCAATACCGGTTCACCAAAGGTACAAAAAATAATTGACTCGCTGCCATCGGTTTTTGAGGAATATAACGCGCAACAAGCGTTAAGATACCGTGTCCACTGGAATGACAAAACAATCATGAATATCTCATATAAGTTTTTGGACTGGTTGAGTGAAAACCATGTGGATGCATTATGGATCTTGTTCGCTTCAGGAATTCATTTTGAGGATTCGTATAAATTCACCTATCATACTTCCATCTTCGGGCACAAAATATATGATTTTCTTTTTGCTGATTCCCGATCAGTAGATTTAATATCGTTCCTTGAAATTATAGCTTACGCAATGGTTTACGACCAGCGTCCAGAACTGGATGCAAGTGGTGTATCAATAAAGTTTAACGAGCAGGTAATGCGCAAAGCACGGCATATTCTATCATCAAAATTGCTCAGCGGCTGGTTATGGCATCCTGACAAAGGTTGGTTCTATAATGGCAATCCCGAAAAAATAGCCGAATTCTTAATCAATCTGGAAGGCCCTGATAATTTACTGCGGTTATCAATAGCTAACAACAAATATTTCAAGCACCTGTTTCCAAATTTCATGCATAATATTTCTGATAAACTGATACCTGCTATACAGGACAAAGATCTTACAGGAATACGTACTATATTGGACTTGGACTATCTTGAGGCATGGGGTATAGAGCAACAATTCAAAAAATTTCACTGGGTCAATTATGTCTCCGGCGAAACTCTTGAAGCACCGCAGGCATCGTATTTAAGACCATCGCTTAGCATTGATGATTTACAACTTCGACAAACTATTGCAGATACTTTATTGTCAGCAGGATTTAACGAAGAACCACTGCTTGTTGAAGAAATCGCCAGGCTGTATAATTCTATCTATCAAGAGACCAAAGATAACAGACCGATTCCTTTAGCAAGTTTTGATAACGATTTAAAAAGCCGAAACGCTCTAAAAAACATCATGATATCACGCCACGCTTCATATTTTCCTTATATTGTTAATTTGTGCAGAAAGCTCAACATCAAAGATCCTTATATGATACCGTTTATGTTTTCCGCGCAAAACCTGCTTATGGAATATATGGATCTGAAAGAAGAAAAAGAAGTTCGTCCGATTGAACGGGTAAAAAGTTTTGGTATTGTTGGCGAAAGTTTGTAATTTCCAGACAAAGTTTATGATTCCAGAACTATAGTTTAACAGCTAGCTGTAGCTTTAAAAAAAGTATAACAAAATACCCCATCTGCCTTAGCTGTGCGGTATAAATCTTTGATTCCCTGGTCAAACTCCTCTGCTTCGATAATTCCGGCTTTCAAAGCAGAGTCTTTAACGCCTTCAATCATTGCTGTGAATGTCTTTTTCGTGAAACCCTCTACCATTTCATGACGGCTGGAATCAGCGTAAACCATCCGTGGAGAAACTTGAATCGAATTAAAACCTGCTTTATTCAAAAGAGGATAAAGTTCTCTCCCAATCAAAGCATTCCCTCCGGCAGAGTGTTGAAGTTCAACCTGACATTGAATGGCTTTATCCGCAAATTCACTACGAGGATGAAAAAAGGCGGAGCCATGATCACCTTCGATAACCATGATTGTACCGTTTCGTTTGAGAATCTTTTTTAAATATTGCAGGGCTTGTAACGGGTCGGATAAATGCTCAAGTACAAAGCATACAAAAATATGGTCAAAAGTTTCAGCTTCAAATGGCATATCAAAAATATCTCCTTGTTGAAAAGAGACATTCGTGATTCCTAATGAATCAATTCGTTGACAAGCTTCTTCAAGAGATGCCTCAGAAATATCCATAGATACAAAACGGGATGTCGGATTTTGGGAGGCAATAATTTTTGTCTGAGATCCAACCCCGCAACCGACTTCTAATATTGTTGAGTTTTCAGTAAAAATGGAGTCGTGATGCAGCAGGGAATTCAGCGTATCGGCCTGGTCAGACAAGCGGTTCTGTTCTTTTTCGGAATATCCATGTACATATTTTTTATTCATAGAATCACATTTTATTTATCTGCGTGGGGTTACAATACATAATTTATACTATAGCCTTATATAAAATAATTTAAAAGATTTTTATTATATACCAAAAAGCCGCATCCCTACTTTTCAGAAATGCGGCTTTAAAATCTTATATAATTTCCAAGTATCATTATTTCATAATAACTATCTTATAATACACGACATATGATCCTGATCCTGCAACATACGACAAATAAGGGTGTGAATTCGGATCTGCTGTATCCATTAAATGGGGATAAATCAAATCAATTTGATTATTTATCAAGCGAAAATCAAGGTACTGACTACGTGCTTGTTGGGAGACGCCATTAATGAAAAACTCTGTTTGTGAGTCATTATACCATGTAGCATCTTGTCCGTTATTCCAGTAGATGTTAATCATCGGCATATCATCAGGATCAAGGTCTGCTACTGGAATATGCTTTACAGCTATACGTTCATACCTTGTAATCCAACCAGTGGGATAAGAATAATATTGATCACGATAGATATCGTAAGTTTCATCGCCTGGATCGCTTGAATCGAGCGATCCAGAGAGGACAACACGCGATGTGTTTTCTACATTATCCGCTACAGCAGCCCGGATAGCGTATCCGACAGATACTATCTGCTGATCCGGTTCGAGCATTTCGAATCCATGTTGATTATCGTTAAACCACACACGCAAAAACAGCTGGTCGTTATCAACAAAGATTGATTGAGGGATCGGTTCCATACCATCGCCGCCGAGAATCACGTTGTAGATACCGTCACGGACAAATACTGCGATACCTGATACCGGCTCACTGGCATTAGTGCTGCTGGCATCATTCGACCAATACGTTGTGCTGGCGCCTGCGTCAACCAGTGCGAACTTAAACTGCCCTGTGCCGTTAAACGGCTGGCCGTCAACGCTTACACGTCCCTGAAAGTTGAGTAGTTTAGGAACCCCTGCTGCATAAGAAGCGGTTGCCAATAGTACTAAAACCAACATCATCGCTGTTACTACATTACTTCTTTTCATGGTGTCCTCCTGGATTTCTATTGTGCACTTGGTAGCGCAATTATTCGATAATTACTTTATATAACCTTTGTTTTATAGATTCGTCACCCGGCGGCGCTATATCGGATTCATCGGTATATGAACCGTTGTTGTTTACATCCAATCCCATATCAATAAACGATGTTATATCCGATAAACCGGGGATACTCTGCTTGTATAGCACAAAATCTTCGTGAATATTATCTTTTATATACAATGAATATATTTTGTCAGCATTTGAAGACCACTCTAACACAGTATGGCGTCCGTTGTCGATGGACGCTGTTATCCACGCCCTGAACACCGATTGCGCATCAGATGGATTAGTTCCGGCATACTGTTCCATCCAATCGCTCTGGCCGTCGTTATCAGTATCATAATCTAGCGGATTGGAGCCGAAACGGAATTCCATCAGATTTGTCAATGAGTCACCATCTGAATCGTTATCTGAATCGTCCGCGTATGGATCCGTGCCATAGAACAATTCCCACGAATCCCACATACCATCGTTATCCGAATCGGTCGCCAGCAACACAATAAGTCCTGTTTCAAGATTATACGACATGCTTTCAACCAATAACGGCGCATACCATATCATTGTAGAACTCATGTGCTCGTAGGTATCCGAAGTGCTTAATTCGGTACCAGACGAGTTTAGGATTTCATTATCTAAACGATAACGAGCTGACTGGCGAGATTGTTCGAACGTGTTTTCAGCAACAGCAGGATCACGCCCGCTCAATATCTCCTGACCATCCAGCACACGGTCACCGTCGGTATCTGGATTCATTGGATCCGTTCCAAAATTTTTCTCAGCTATATTTGTTAATAAATCGCCGTCATAATCCAAAGAAGAATCTGGATACAACGGATCGGTGCCGTAGATCAATTCCCATGCGTCAGGCAAACCATCGCCATCCGTATCGGCATTGATCGGATTCATATCCATAAGATATTCCTCCAGATTGACAATTGTATCGGTATCAGGATCACTATCCGCATCATCAGATAACACCTGTAATCCATAAAACCGTTCCCACCAGTCGGGCATACGATCCGAATCGGAATTAAGGTTGACGAATCCGTCAAACCATACAGCAATCGACATGTTGACCGATCCAAAAACAACAGATGATGTCGTTTTGGATATCTGGGCGAAAATATCGTAATGCATCGATTTGGAAAATACAGATGAATTGCTGTTTTCCGGTTGTACACTGTAATGCGTACTTTGACGATGCAGTTCATAGGTTACATCAGCAACTAACGGATCAGTTGATCCTGCAATTTCGTCAGCATCATTGATGCGGTCTCCGTCGGTATCAGGGTTAAGCACATCGGTCTGGTAATCGAATAGCTCTGATGGATCATCCAAGCCATCGCCATCGGTATCGGCTAACGCTGGACTGGTAAAATATTGATAGACTTCGTCGTAATCTGTAATGCCATCTGTATCAGTATCAGAAACATTCGGATTGGAATTATTAAGGAATTCATCAAGATTACTTAATAATTCCGTATCCGCGTCATCATTAGCGTCATTAAACACCGGATTAAGGTTATTTGCCACTTCCCAGCCGTCAGGCATACCGTCGTTATCGCTATCCGAATCGGTAGGATTTGCACCCATATCGACTTCGTCACCATCATTTATGCCATCATTATCTGAATCCGGATTAGTCATATCTGTACCGGCAATGTATTCGCCAAGTGCATTCAACCCATCGCCATCTCCATCAAAGTCCGAATCATCATACGCAGGATTGAGATGATGATCCACCTCCCAACCATCAGGCATACCATCGTTATCAGTATCGGCATTAGTTGGATCAGAAAAAATCACAACAAGCTCCCTACCAGAAACATCCACCAAAGAAGCATCTTGACCATAATTCTCCCAAACAGCAAAATATGAATTTCCATTACTTGCTATCGTTACACCTTCCTGATCATTCGACGTATACGTATTCACACGAAACTCACTGCCAATAGGACTCCCTGACGTATCTAACATTTGCCCATATATATCATATGACGAACCGGAGGCTCCATAACCAGACCATGTAATAAGATAACTAAAGCCGTTACTGCAGACACTTGGATAATTTTGATCACTAGACGTATACGTATTCACACGAAACTCACTTCCAATAAGATTCCCTGATGCATCTAACATTTGCCCATATATATCATATGACGAACCGGAGGCTCCATAACCAGACCACGTAACAAGATAACCAGTGCCGTTACTGCAGACACTTGGATATTTCTGATCACTAGACGTATACGTATTCACACGAAACTCACTGCCAATAAGATTCCCTGATGCATCTAACATTTGCCCATATATACCATATGACGAACCGGAGGCTCCATAACCAGACCACGTAATAAGATAACTAACACCGTTACTGCAGACACTTGGCCAATTTTGATAACTCGTTGTATAGCTATTTACACGGAACTCACTGCCAATGGGACTCCCTGACGCATCTAACATTTGCCCATATATATCATCATATGACGAATCGGGAGCTCCATAACCAAACCACGTAACAAGATAACTAGCACCGTTACTGCAGACACTTGGATAATATTGATAATACGGCGTATAGCTATTTATACAAAAGTCTGCGCCTATGGGACTCCCTGACGCATCTAACATCCGTCCATAGATATCATCATATGACGAATCGGAGGTTCCATAACCACGCCACGTAACAAGATAAGAAATACCGTTACTGCAGACACTTGGATAATATTGATAACTCGTTGTATAGCTATTTATACAAAATTCAGCGCCAATGGGACTCCCTGAAACATCTAGCATTCGCCCATATATATCATCATACGAACCGGAAGCTCCATAACCAGACCACGTAACAAGATAACCAATACCATTACTGCAGACACTTGGATGATACTGGGGATTCGTCGTATACGTATTAATCTGGATTTCCTCACCCATTTCAAAGATTAAAATCTCATCGCCATCACTCAGCCCATCGTTATCAGAATCGGGATTAAAAAAATCTGTTCCGAGTTCATATTCTTCGAGAGTAGTCAAGCCGTCGTTATCCACGTCATCCATAGATTCATCTACTAGCGGATTTAATCCGTTGGATAATTCCCAGTTGTCAGCGAATGTATCGCCATCGGTATCTGAGTTGCTTGCGCTGGTTCCGTAGAGAGTCACTTCGTCATAATCGGTCAACGAATCGTTATCCGTATCGGGATCGTTCGGGTCAGCGCCTGTAAACGTGATGTATTTGCCGAAAATAGTTTTTTCTGTACCGGTCTCATCATACGCCGACCATTTTACAAGGAACACATCGCCATTGTTGATGATGGTGCAAACCGACCATGTTTCAAGCGGATCATCGTTAAGTTTCACTTCATCACCGATTGTGTAACCGAACTTATCATAGAAACGGGCGTATAGATCCACCTCACCGCTGGTTTGATTTTCGGTCATCCATATAACGCAGTATATTGTCCCGTTCGCAGATACTACAGGACTGCTGTACGCACCAAGCGAGCTGATTGGGAATTCATCGCCAAGCGGTGTTCCATCAGGATTATAGAACCGCCCATAGTTGTAATAGGCATCGTCGCCGTCAGGGTTGGTTGTCCATGCTACAAGATATGTTGCTCCGTTCGATGCCATCGACGGATACCGCTGATCGTATACCGTACTGTTATTGATGCGAAATTCTCCGGTCATCGGCGATAACTGAGTATCAAACAACCGACCGTAAACACCGGTCAAACTGCCATCCTGAGCGTAACTTGACCATACGACAAAATACGAATCACCATCGCTCGCGGCTATAGGCGCGGACTGGGCGTTGGGGGTATAAGAATTAATTTGCGTATCAGACATAAGCAACGTCGCTTGATCGTCATACAAAGCGGCAAAGACACCTTCATCCGCTCCATCCTGCCCGTCGCTTTGCCAGACTACCAGATAATTTTCGCCGTCGCTTGCCGCAAAAGGATTTGACTGCGTGGATGTGGTATAGCTATTAACACGGAATTCACCGGATACATCTTCGAATGAGGAATCCAACACCTGCCCGATAACCTCGTTATCTTCACCCCACACCATAAAATAAGATGAACCATTCGTCGCCCGCACAGACGTAAGATAATGAGTCTGCGGAACAGTGCTTAAACCTAATTCCGGGTTATCGTATTCAACTAATTGAGCCACACGGAAACCAACCACATTCCCATCTAGCACAGGCGAACCGATCAAATCGCCGTCGGAAACAAAACCAGCCCTGATGAAAAGCGCACCAGAGTCTGACCACTCCCAAACATTACCAACCTCATCATAACTATCAAAAAGATTCCCATCCGAATAACCATAACCAGGATCATAAATAATAACAACCCCGCTAGAATCGTTTCCTCCGCCACTGGAAACAGTCTCTGTATAGGTAGTAATGACAAAAGAATCGGTCAATTCATAGAAGAACAGTTCCTGATAATCGGTTAAGCCGTCGTTATCGCTATCGGCAGAGAACGGATTGGAAGTATAACGGCATTCCTGACCGTTAAACATCCCATCATTATCGCTATCCACATATCGCTGGTTTATCGTGGAATCAAAGCCATACTGCAGTTCCCAGCCATCCGGCATATCATCGCCATCGGTATCAGGATTAGCGGGATCGCACGAAGCCGTTAGAATACGCCTGCCGGAAACCCCATAGTCAAATCCACCCAAACCATCATTCGACCATACAATAAAATATGAATTATCATTACTGGCTACACTTGCCGTAGACTGATGACCAAGTGTATTCATATTGACAGTAAACTCTGCACCAAGTTTATTGCCCATTGAATCAAAAAATTGAGCATAAATATCATCATATAATCCATCATGTTCTATACCACCCCAAACAACAAGATACGATGAACCATCACTTGCAACCGCAGGGCTATATCGATCACTTGCTGTCCATGTATTGACTATAAACTCTGTCCCTATTTTATTTCCTGTCGCATCAATGATTTGACCACGAATATCATATAAAGTGCCATAACCATCCCATGTCACGAAATAAGAATTGCCATCACTAGCTACACTTGGAAAAGAAGTTGACACTCCGATATCTGTATTGATAGTAATCTCTGTTCCGATCTTATTCCCTGATGCGTCAAACATCTGACCATACACACAATTACTGCCATCCTGCCCCCTACCATGCCATGCTACAAAATATGTTGTACCATTACTGGCGATACTTGGTCTCTCTTGTGTACTCGTAGTATAGCTATTGATAGTAAGCTCCGTGCCTATCTTATTCCCTGATGCGTCAAACATCTGACCATATATATCACAATTAGAAGAAAACACAGCATCTTCATAGCGCGTCCATGTCGCAAAATAGGTAGTGCCATTACTTGCAATACTAGAACCGCCCTGTATAGCATCTGCATATGTATTGATATGAATTTCTGTTCCTATTTTGTTTCCTGACAGGTCAAAGAGTTGCCCATATCTTTCGCTCGCGCCATACTCGTCATTAATACTCCAAGTTAGAAAATAAGTGTTACCATTGCTGGCTATTGATCCATATTCTGTATTAACAAGCATCTCGTTTCCTATTCTAGCCCCTGCCTGATCGAACAATTGTCCATAGAGATCATATCCCGAATCACCCTGAGCATCCCCCACCCATGTTACGAAATAGGCATTCCCATCACTAGCTATCTCAGGAAAAGAACGTGTATTTAATACAGACGTGTTAATCGAAATTTCTTCTTCCATATCCACAATAAAAACTTCTTCACCGTCACTCAATCCATCGTTGTCAGTATCTGCAATAAACGGATCGCTGTTATGTGCATATTCAGAGGCATTGTTTAAGCCGTCGTTATCCGAATCAAGTTGAGAATCATCAACTAACGGATTAAAACCATGTAGCACTTCCCATCCATCAGGCATACCGTCGTTATCTGAATCGATTTCAAGTGGGTCGGTACCGGATGATATTTCAGTGTAATCAGGTATCCCATCGTTGTCCGAATCGGGATTATAGACGAGTGTATTCAGATTATATTCTTCAGTATTGGTTAATCCATCGTTATCCGAATCGATCTGTGAATCGTCCTGATACGGTTCCAGAATATTTTCAAATTCCCAGCCATCCGGGATGCCATCGTTATCCGAATCAGGATTATTCGGATCAAAGAAATAAATATTTTTTCCATAAATTTCATCAGCATATATACTCAGATTCATAATACGCCATGTAGTCAAATAACCCGAACCATTACTTATAGAAACTGCTTGGTAGAGAAAATTTGTTGTGTCTGCATCAATCTGCATTTCTGCCCCGACTATATTTCCTGATAAATCGAGCCGCTGTCCAAATATAGCGCTACTATCATCTTGCCCTCGACTTTCCCATGTCACAAAATATGAGTTCCCATTACTTGCTACAAACGGTATATATTGGTCAGCAGTGGTGAATGAATCAAGCTGAAACTCATTTCCTATTTTATTACCCGATTCGTCAAACAATTGCGCAACTATATGAGAGAAATCATTCCCTATGTGAGTAGTCCATGCGACAAGATATGAAGATCCATCACTGCCTACGGAAGGATAATTCTGAATATCCGTTGTATAAGAATTAACCTGAAATTCGTCTCCGATTGCATTACCGGAGGCATCAAAAAGTCGTCCCGCAATATCGACTTCAAATTCACTACCTGAATCAGGGCCATTCTCCCATACAACAAAATAAGATTGGCCATTACTTGCAATCTGAACTAAACCCTGGTTACCTGCGGTATAAGTATTAATTTGAAATGATGTTCCTATCGCATTTCCTGCAAGATCATACAACTGTCCGAATATACCATATTCGTCCTCATCATCATCCTCCCAGACCCTGAGAGATGTAGATTCGCTTGATGCTTTTCGACCATTTGTAATAAGTGTTTCAACTTCAACCCGTTCAGTATCCATAATTGATGTAGATTCAATATAATCATTCAATCCATCATTATCAGTATCGGCATCAAACCGGTTTGTTCCCTGACGATATTCCTGTACATCGGATAATCCATCGTTATCTGAATCAACTGCAGAATCATCTACGAGCGGATTGAATCCAAGATCTAATTCCGCACCATCAAGTAATCCATCTCCGTCGGTATCAGGATTATCTGGCAAGGTTTGATATGTAAGAACTTCCTCTCCATCGGTCAAACCATCGTTATCTGTATCTGATATAAGCGGATTAGTGTTATGCGTATATTCAGATAAATTATTTAATCCATCGTTATCTGAATCAAGTTGAGAATCATCTACTAACGGATTAAAACCATGTAGAACTTCCCATCCATCGAGCAATGTATCGTTATCCGAATCTGAATCAAGCAGCGATGTCCCTGCGGTAATTTCGTCGCCATCACACAATCCGTCGTTATCGGTATCAGGATTTGTCATCTCAGTACCAAGCAGATATTCTTGAGGATCAAAAAGTCCATCGCCGTCCTGGTCAGAAGATGAATCATCGTAGGTGGGATTCATATTGTGATCCACTTCCCAGCCATCAGGGATACCATCGTTATCGGTATCAGCGTTAGTCGGGTCTGTTCCAAGGCCTACAACTATTGATTTACCATACACACCGTAACTATCTGATAAACCATTACCTTCCCATACAACGAATGACGAATCGCCATTACTCGATATTGCGTGCCTAAATTGAATTCCTTGAGTATAATCATTAACCTTAAATTCATCTTGCAAAAAGCTACCGGAAGTATTTAATACTCTACCGTAAATACCGATGTCGTCACCATCCTGAGCATCGCTTTCCCAAACCACAACATACGCACCTCCATCGAATACAACCTCTGGATTAAGCTGGTCATCAGTGGTATATTGATTGATCAAAAATTCTTCACCTAGACTGTTACCCTGTGCATCAAAAAACCGCCCATAAATTCCTGCGCCGCTGCCATCCTGCCCTGCACTGGACCATACGACAAGATAGCGATTATCATCACCAGCTATTGCAGGCCTATTTTGATCACCAACAGTATAATCATTAACCTGAAATTCATTGTTTATCGGAGTACCTGTAGAGTTGTATACTCTACCGTAGATACCGTATCCATTGCCATCTTGCTCCTCGCTTTCCCAGACGATAAAATAGTTAGAACCGTTACTTGCTATCTTTTGATACTCCTGATTACCTGCGGAAACCTGGCTTATTTTCATCTCATTGACTAGCGTATTGCCTGAAGAATCGAACAAACGTCCGTAAATGCCATACGCATCACCATCCTGAGTATCACTAGACCACGTCACAAAAAATGAATCCGTATTGTTTGCAATTGTGGCATAAAGTTGAGCATCAGGTGTATATTCATTCACTCTAAACTCTGAGCCCAGTTTAACACCATCTAATGTAATTCGTTGTCCATAGACACCGTAATAGCCACCATCCTGATTCTTACTACCCCATGCGGCAAAATAAACAAACCCATCACTGGAAATTTCTGGAACTGCCTGCCAGTTGGCAGTATGAGTATTGATACGGAATTCCAAGGAAAGCGGTTGTAACTCAGCATCATATCTTTGAGCATAAATACCGCCATACGATCCATCTTGACCATAGCTATCCCATGCCACGATATAGTCAGTGCCGTTGCTGGCAACACATGGTGTTGCCTGAGTACTTATCGTATATGTATTGATCCGGAATTCTGTTCCCATCTCAAACGAAGCTTGTTCCAGATTGTCGCTCAATCCGTCGTTATCGGTGTCGGCGAGGGTGGGATTGGTGGAGATGTTATACTCCTCAAGATTTGTGAGAGTATCGTTATCTAAATCGGAAGCGGAATCATCGGCAGATGTATTCAGACCGTACTGAACTTCCCAGTCGTCGGGCATACCGTCGTTATCGGTATCAAGAGCGGATGCGGTGGATTGTATAAGCAGAAGACATAAGAAAATTTTGACGATTTCTTTCATAGCAGATCCTTCCTGATGCTTATAATCATCAAAGATAAGTTTAAGCATGCTGTCATTTTATAGAGAAAAGATACTTACAAGTATCTTTTAAGATTATATCACAAAGGTAATTACCACACAAGTTTTTTTTTAAGAAAGCATGTAATTTGGAATCGCTTAAAAAGAAAAATTACTTTATATCCAATGATATGTCGGGTTGTTGCGAAGAGTATACCCTGTTACGCCCATTACGTTTTGCTTTAAGGAGCGCCTCGTCAGCGGATTGGAACAATTGTTCGAGGGTCTGGTAGTTATCATTATAATATGTCGCCACACCGAAACTCGCTGTAGCGCTGACAAATAAATCTTTTTCAATTTCAAGGCTACTCTCGCCTTCTATACTTTTACGTAACCGTTCGGCTAACCCCAATATACCTTCGTGATCTGTTACCGGAGCAAGGACAACAAACTCTTCACCTCCAAAACGCGCGACAATATCGGAATCGCGTGTAGCGTTCTGAAGCAGATTTGCTATTCGCTTGAGGATATCGTCACCCACATTATGACCGAAGAAATCATTAATTTTCTTAAAGTGATCTACATCGACAACAATCAGCGACAAAGGATGATTATGACGTTTAGCGCGTGAAAACTCCAATTTTGCGACTTCAGACAAATGGCGTTTATTGAACAAATTAGTCATAACATCCGTGATATTAAGACGTTCAAGCAGTTCATTCTTCTCATTTATCTGCTTTTGAATTTCGAGATTAACCAGATTGGCGATATCGAGCTGATTGAATAGCTGATCGAGTTCTTTGGATAATTCCCCGATTTCATCCTTTTTATCCCACTCCATCATCATGGACAAATCATTCGATTCTTTCGCCTTACGGATATGAGCGATAATAGCATGTACAGGATTGAGCACCAATTTCCCCATACACAAATAAAGCAAAACAAACAACAACAATGACCAGAGAACCAGCATTACGATTAGCGATTCAACAACAGCAACCGCTTTATGAATAATCTCTTTGGGAAAATCAGCCGCTATAATGATGGAATCATTCCCATTAAGGTCATACAATAATACATATGATCTCATGATGGAATTATCAGTATCATCCACATAAATGTTATTTGGTGTGTTTTTAAGCTTATTTTTCAGGGTATACATTTCATCTGAAACTACATTATTAGATTCTACCCATACTTCAAATGGCACGCCTATGATTTTTTCCAAATCTTCAATATATTCATCTGTCAATACACGTCCCATAATGAGGGTACCTCTAATGGGGCCGTTTTTTTCTGATTGTAAAATCGGGCGGGAACTGACAAAAACTAATTCACCATCAATAACGGCTAATCCTTTCACACTGTCATCAGGGGTACGATGCTGATAAAGAACCGGATATGCTAAGAAATGATCTGCATGGCTCAAATCGGTATCCATTTTATATGATTTATGAAATTTAAAATCATTTCCCCATACTAAATTATTGTTTGTGTCGTAATAATACAGCATATTTACGCCGCTGGTATCTACTGACTCATCAGCAAGTACCGAATCAATGTACTTCTGATTTATGTCCTGAACAAACTGATACGAATCATCCCATGCAGCCCAATCATGACAAAGTATATCCAGATGTTTGATTTCCATATCAAGGACATCTTGAAAATTATTTATATTTCGTATGGATTCCGCAATCTGTAACTTATTAAACTGAGGCATGACATATGAGGTTCGAATCACATAAACTACTACAGAAAAGATTATTGTAAAAACTAAAAAGACATAGAGAATTTTAATCCGTAGAGACATTTGCGGTATTGAGCTCCATTTTTCATTATTCTACATTTCTATCTACTTCGGATATATGGCAAAAAATATTAGAAAAATGACATGGCAAAAACGACACAACTTTCTGAGTCTTTTGTATTTAAATTTTTCTTACAGACATGAAGAATCCAGCAGTTAATCTTTCGTTTCTTCAATGGTTATGTCATGGCGTTCATTGATTTGATGGCGGGTTACCAGAAGATCCAAAATACGCAACCGCTCAAGCATCAAACGTTTGATTTCGGCATGCCTTCCGGCAATATTAAGGCGGTTGTTGTCGTAGGTATTGACAGCTTTTATAAAATCATTGAGGGTAATTTTGCCGTACATATAATTTTCGGTTTCATCTTTGACAACCGCTTTGGCTAATCCATTCTTTTTTTGAGCTATTTCAAAGAGTAATTCCTGCTGTTGCAAACTTAGATACAAATTTTTAATATCACGATACAACCTGTAATGCGTATCCATGTTGGATAAGATGGTTTTCTCAAGGGTTATTTTTGAAGTGTTCCATTCCGCTCGTTCCACTTGATTTGGTATCGGCCATTCCATAGACACACCCATATAAAACATATTGTCCGATTCATAGAACGACTCGCGTTTGCCTTCAATCTCATATCCGGCCAGCAGGTTGATAGATGGCAACAGGTCGTCGGCATCTTTATCGACTTCAAACGAGCTTTTCTTTTCGAGCAAATTCAGTGTCTTATAGGTACGGCTATCGGTCTGAAATTTATCATAGTCGGTCTGAAATGCGCCGGGCTGGGTAAAAAATGCGTCAGGGTTAGCAGGTTTAAGCAGTTCGTCTCCTTTATAACGCATAATAGTCTTAACGATATTCAACCTGCGCTGGTAGGCTTCCTGAACATCAACAAGACTTTCTTCTTTATCGTACACTTGCAATTTGATCTTGTTTACATCTACCGGTAAAGCGATTTTATTCTTTTCCCGTTCCTGGATATTATCGAGCAACTTAACGTTTTCGTTATACGACGACTGCGCGATATCAACCATCTGATACGACTCATACCAGTCAATATAGGCTTCTATCACCGTTGCCAGATAATCTTCATAAGCCTCGACAATCTGATAACGTGCTATATCATTTTCCAATCCGACTATTTTGTCTAAAAGACGAGTTCCCTTCCCAAACGCGTCACGCGCAATAGACTGCGTCACATAAAAATCCAAGTGCGAACTATTTGTTTCGTTGGAATAACTCGGCGAAGTCGAATATGCCGCCGCCACGCTCGTACCACTATATGGAAACAGTTTACTTAAACCGACTAAATTTTCCATCTGACTTCTATCCTGATTGAGAATAAAATCGTACTGATTTTTGACTGACAACACAAGGTCTCTGGAAGGTAGTTCAAGATCTTTTGTGTAGTGCAATGAAAGTTCATTGATCAATATCTCTTCAAACGTTGTATCATTTTTAGTAGCAATACGGACAAACTCGTCAAGCGGTATAACCCGCGCCGGTGTTTCTTCCGCTACGCAATATGAAGCGAAACAGGAGATTACGATAGCAATCAAGATACTTATTACACACTTTGTTTCCATAACTTCCTTCTTATCATTTTAAAAAAGTAGTAAAAATCTTTTTCCACACTATACACACATGGTATCAATAAAAGAGTGATAATGGTTCCGAACATAAGCCCCCACGACAACGCAAGCATCATTTCAGCCAGTGTCGGATCGTAACCCGCGAACCCGTATGCTGTCGGCAGTACACCGGCAACAGTTGTCAGTGTTGTTAAGATTACCGCACGAAGCCGGGTTTTAGCTATATCTGCTATTTGAACGAAGGATTCTTTCCAGCTTTTCGCGGAGTCAAATTCATTATCCAGCTTAACGAGCATGATGATCGAGTCGTTAATCACCACACCTGCCAAACCAAGTGCGCCAACTGCACCGTAAAACCCGAATAACACTTTGCCATGCAGCCAGAATGCAAGAATAATACCCACAACCCCAAACGGAATAGACAACATAATAATAATCGGCTTAAACATTGAAGAAAATAAAATAGCCAGAACGCTATAAATCAGAAAAAGCGTAAGAAGTATAGCGCGAATCAGGTTTGCCTCCGATTCCCTGGTATCCTCAACCTCACCGGTGAAAGTGAATGTTGTTGTTGGATATTTTGAGAGAAAATCAGGAAAGACATCATTTTCCAGATATTGGGCAACTTCAAGAGGAGTCACGCCACTTTTCGGCCTGATATCTGCATACATTACGGTTGTACGTTTCATATCACGGCGATAGATAGAATTTGGCACCTCAACAGTATCAACTCTCACTATATCTCGAAGAGGAACCAGATAATCACCCTGATTTTCAATAGGCAGCTCAAGAATATTTTCGATATCGTTTTTAGCAGATTCGATACTGGTAATACGCACATTGATATCCTGATCGTCTTTCTGGAACTCGTATAGAATGCTTCCCTCAAGCGCGCCGCGTAATGTCGCGGATATATCCGATGGTTCGATGGACAACCGTTTGATCTTTTCCTGATCAATATGGATGCGGTATTCCGGTATTTGAAAACCTTCGTCGATTTCCACATTATTCAGTGGAGGGTATTGTTCCATTATTTTTTTCAGGTCACGGACAATCACACTGCGTTTACGATCATCATTTTGCTGGACATTCAGTTCAATAGGGCTTCCCGACGATTGCCGCCATCTGCTTTTAGCGAATTTCAGTTTATGGAATTCTGAAGTATCGCCCAATTTGTCCTTAAATTCCCGAATAAGTTGATCTGCGGATTTAATCCGTTTTTCCTTGGGCAAAATTTCCACAACAATACGGAATTTGGTTTCTTCCGCAGAACTGCCTCCTCGTCCCCTCCCTATATCATTGCGCACACCTATCACTTCTTTTCCGATGTATGGCTCGAGCATATCTTCTATTCGTCTGGTAATATTTGCTGTTTTAAAGCGATCAGTGCCGGGGAGAGTTTCTCCTGATATAGTAATTTCTCGGGTTTCTTCCTGAGGAAACATCACAAACTTAAAATTTTTTACGGCTATATCAACCGACCAGATAAGCAACACGACAAATCCCGCAAAGACAAAAGGTTTCAGCCAGAGAAAATATTTTAGAGAAGCGCCATACATATCTTCGACATACTCAAACCAGTGGCGATGCCTTCGCTTTCCTTTATGGCTTATCACTTTACTGGTAACAAACGGTATATGTAAGTTCATATGCCCAGGCAAAATAAGGATGGATTCAAACAGGCTTGCGCCCAGCATCATAAAAATTACAGGAGGGATAAATTTGATTTCCTCGCCGAATCGCCCTTTAAAATAAAACAGTGGCACAAAAGCGATGCAAGTAGTAACAATGCTTGCCACAATTGGCAACAGCACATACAAAGTACCGTCTATTGCCGCTTTGGTGCGATCAATACCTGTTTGCCACATACGCGATATATTTTCAGCTACCACAATGGCATCGTCAACTATGATACCCATAACAATGATTACCGCCGCAAGCGTAGTACCGTTGATGGTATACCCGAAATAATACATACATATCATGGTAAAACAAAAAGTAAACGGTATACCCATTGCCACCCATATAGCCGAGCGTATATTTAAAAAAATAAGCAAGGTTATAAGGATAAGCGCGAATCCGATAATACCGTTCATACTTATAAGGTTAAGCCTGTTTCGGATATCAACCGACTCATCGTCAAGCAATATTAATTGAATAGAAGACCCCTTAAGGGTTGTGCGATTGAACTTATCTATCACTTCAACCACAGCATCAAGGGCTTCGAGTATTCCATATGTACTATTTTTCACAACGCTGAACATGACACCTTCATGCCCATTGATTTTGGTAATCGTTTCCGATTTTTCAAAAGATTCTTCCACCTGCGCAACTTCGTCAAGGCGCACTACGCCCCCTTCAAATCCACCCTGAACAATGATTTGATCCAGTTTTTCGATGGTGTTAAGTTCGGAAAGTAGTGTAACTTTTGGTTCCAGATCGGTCTCGACACTTCCGGCGGGTTGACGAATATGGTTATTCTGGACTGTTTTTTTAACGGTATTGAATGGAATTTTATAGGAAACCAGTTTCTCAGGATCGAGTTTTATCTGTATTTCTTCCTGCAGGTATCCCCTTTTATTGACACTATTTACCTGAGGTAAGTTAAGCAGTTGATCTTCCAATGCCTGGGCATATTTCTGGAGTTCCTGACGAGTCGGGACATCGAGCAAGTGCAGATCAGTATTGATAATGCCCACATCGATAATCGCTTTGCGGGATGTTTTAAATACTCTTATACTTGGGTCATCAATGATATCATCTGGCAGGTCAACACTGAGTACTTCGTTTCTTATTTCCGTCAACAGCTCATCAAAATCGGGATAATTGGGTTGAATTTCAATGGATATGGACGACGACGCGACACCGGAGGTGCTGGTTATACGATAGATACCATCCAAACCGCGAAGTTGTTCCTCAATCGGATCGGTAACAAAATATTCAACATCTTCAGCGGGAGCGCCCGGATATTTAACGTTTACCCTGACTATATTAAAGGTAATGTCAGGCATTTCTTCCTTGCTGGTACGATGCCAGGCAGAAAAACCGCCCACAAACACCATCAGCACAAGAAAATTTGTGAGGAAGTGACGGGTTGTAAAATATGTTATTATTGCTTGCCACATACGATTTCAATCAACTTTTATCTAACGTGATTATTATACGACAATAGTTAAATTTGTGTCTCAATCCATTATGTTTTTCTAATAAAACACAGTCAAGTTTTTATTTCATTATATACCATAACGTTTCCCAGCAATTTTTTATTTAAATCTAGCTATAAAATATATTTTTCTGCCTTAAAAACCGTATGGTTAAAAAATAAAACTGAAATTATGAATTAATTTTATTGACAAATGAACCGATATTCATTATTATGAATCTATAATAATTAAAAAGAACAACCATTCATTTATATGGAGCGGACAATGAGTAACTTTCATGAAAAACAAAAAAAGATGCGAGAGCAAATGGCAAAGCGTTCTATTTGCGAAGCAGCTATTCATGTAGTCTCAGAAAAAGGGTATGAGCATCTTACTATGCACGATGTTGCTGAACAGGCAGGAATAGCAACCGGCACAATTTATAATTATTTTAAAAACAAAGAAGATTTGTTTTCGTATGTCCATGAGCACGTGCATCAAGCGCTGGATGAACAACTGGACAATATGGCACAGGAACGACGCGAACCAAGGGAACTCATAGAATTTACCTTTGATAAGATATTTACCTTATGTGATAAATACAAGACGGTTTTCACTATCGCAAAACAGCTCGGTCTTAAAGAACGCATGCCTACAGAAAAGAAAAAAGCACATATATCACATCATATTAATGTAATAGCAAATATAATCAAAGAAGGTACAAAGCTGGATAAATTCAGAAAAGTCGACAGTTTACAGACAGGTGAAATTTTTCTATTTTCACTGGTCGGGCTTATGGAAATGGAAAATCATCTGGGGGAGGATTTTTTTCAACACGGCTCACAATCAATAAAGTCATTTTTTCTGAACTATCTTTTATGCAAAGAGGATTAAACAATATGAAAAAAATACCTGTTTTCACCCTATTACTATACATACTTTTATCCTGTTCTCTCATTCTTACCGGATGCGCAGTAGGGCCAAACTACGTCACTCCGGATTTAGAAATGCCGCAGTCATGGTATGCTACAACTGATGAGACCGAAACAGAATCTGTTCCCACACCTAATAATTTATCGAGTTGGTGGCTACTGCTCAATGATCCCCAATTGGAACAACTTATAGATATGGCTATGCAAGGTAATATCAGTTTAAAAGAAACGTATTACCGAATAGTCGAAGCACAGGCTCAAAAACGATATACTCAGGGAGAATATTTACCCCGCATTGACATGCAGACATCGTACACAAGAAGCGAAACAACAGAAAATACTACACTCAAACGAACCGGTCAAAAAACTGAGCCTATGGATACATACTCAGCGGGTCTTATGACATCGTGGGAGTTGGATTTATTCGGCAGGATACGCAGGTCGGTCGAATCTGCCGACGCATCACTTGATGCCTCACAGGAAGCGTACAACGAGCTGATGGTATCATTGACCGCCCAGGTAGCAAGCAGTTATATTGAATTGCGAACCTTGCAGGAACGAATCGACTTTGCCAGAAAAAACATCGAATTGCAAAAAGAAACACTGAAACTGACCGAAGCCCGGTTTAAATCAGAACTTGTCCCTGAACTTGACGTTGAGCAAGCAAAACTCATTCTGGCAAACACCGAGGCCGCGATATTCTCGTTGCAGAAAGCTCAGACACAGACTTTTAATCAGCTGGCGACATTGCTTGGAATATTTCCTCAGGACTTGCATCAACTACTGACACAACCTGCACCGATCCCTGAACTATCTTCGAGAATTCCAAAAGTATTACCGCTTGATATCATAAAACAACGCCCTGATTTACGCCGTGCGGAACGCCTTCTGGCAGCGCAAACTGCCCAAATAGGTGTCGCGACTACAGGATATTATCCGGTTGCAACGTTTAACGGATCATTCTTCTTTGAAGGAAGTGAACCGTCCGACTTGCCCGACTCTTCAAGCCGTCAATACGCATTTGGGCCTCAGTTTGACTGGAATATTTTTGAAGGCGGCCGGACATTCAATTCTGTCAAAATAGAATCAGCAAAAACCGAACAGATTAAGTTTCAATACGAACAGGCTGTACTTAATGCCGTTGCGGAAGTTGAAAACGCTCTGGCATTTTACAGCGAAGAAAAAGAACGTTATAAAGCATTGCAGCGTGCGACAGAGTCATCGCAAAAATCGATTGAGTTGGTCAGTTCTCTATATAAAAGCGGGTTGACCGATTTCCAAAATGTACTTGATATGCAACGTACCCTTTTCACTACACAAGACCAATTAACCTCCAGCAAAGGACAAATTATACAGGATTGGATCGGGATTTATAAATCCTTCGGTGGTGGATGGTCAATGAACGAAGAACAAACTAAATAACAGATTTTTATTTATAAGGAGAATACCATGAAAAAAATACTTATAACACTTGTTCTCTTAGCATGCGTTGCCGGAGGAGGTTATTTCTGGTGGCAATCTCAACAAAAAACGCAACAAGTCGCACCGGCACAACAACAGCAACAACAAATACGGCCTGCAAGCACGATGTTTCCAGTTGTGCAGGATATTACTATTTTTCAGGAAGCTACCGGCCAGACCGAATCCGTTGAAAAAGTTGATATTGTAGCCCGTGTTGCGGGATTTCTGGAAACAGTAAATTTTCAGGATGGCGCTGATGTCAAAAAAGGTGATTTGTTGTTCACCATAGAAAAAGATAGTTATAAGGCGACACTTGAAGAAGCTGAAGCACAAGTCAAATCCAGGGAAGCCGAACTCAGCCGTGCGGAAGCCGATTTAAGCAGGTTTAAAGAAGCTATACAGACCAATGCTGTCAGTAAACAGGATCTTACAACAAAACAGGCTGAATACAGTCAGGCACAAGCAGCTGTGATGGCAAGCAAAGCCGCCCTTGATAACGCGAAATTGAATTTGAGTTATACCGATATTGTTTCACCCATTGACGGTCGTATCAACCGCAATATGGTTGACAAAGGTAACTTAGTGGGATCTGCTGGAAACACGATTCTCGCTACTGTTGTAGATTTGACTCCGATGTATATTTATTTCAATGTCAGTGAGACCATTATATCGCAAATCGCCGCGGATATTGTCGATCCTAACACAAAAGTTTTCTTTTACTTCGGTGTCATGGAAGAAGACGGATTTCCCCGTCAAGGTGAACTTACTTACATTGACAATATGGTCGACCCTGATACCGGTACCATTCTACTGCGCGGTACGTTTGATAATACAGACCATGCATTGCTGCCGGGCATGTTTGTGCGCCTGAAAATATCGGTAGCGAAAAAAGAGAACGCGTTGCTGGTCAAAGACACTGCGTTGCTCACCGACATTGGCGGTAAATACCTGCTCATAGTGGACGACGAAAACACGGTCAAACGCTGTCCGGTTATCATAGGCGATCTAATAGGCGACCTGCGGGTGATAGAATCGGGCTTAACGCCAGAAACACGCTATATTAACACCGGATTACAGTTTTTGTATCCCGGCATGAAAGTTAATCCGCAGCCAGCGCAACAACCGTCAGCCGCGGCACAACGACCTGATAAAAAAGTATTATAAACCGGCAGGAGTTATACAATGTTCAGCAAATTTTTTATAAATCGCCCTATCTTTGCTACGGTGATATCAATTTTTATCGTGCTGGTCGGACTGCTTGCCATACCGATGCTGCCAGTGGAGAAAACACCGGACATTACACCGCCGACAATTATGGTTTCGGCTCAATATCCCGGTGCCAGTGCACAGGTTATTTCTGAGACAGTCGCCCGTCCGTTAGAAGAAGAAATCAACGGTGTGGAAGGTATGATTTACATGTCTTCAAAAAGCAGCGACGACGGAACTATGAGCATCACTGTTACGTTCGAAGTGGGTACGGATATCGACATGGCAACAGTTTTAGTGCAAAACCGGGTTGCTATTGCACAAACCTCATTACCAGAAGATGTAATACGCTATGGAGTTACCACTAAAAAACAATCAAGCAATATTGTACTGATAGTTAACTTAATGTCACCTGACAACCGTTACGATCAGGCATATCTAAGTAATTATATCAATATCTACGTTAAAGACCAATTGATGCGCCTACCCGGAGTGAGCAATATCAACATTTTTGGCGCTAAAGATTTCAGTATGCGTATTTGGCTTGATCCCAATTTGTTGAAAGCACGCGAGCTGACAACGGTAGACGTTATCAATGCAATCCGGGAACAAAACATACAGGTTGCAGCCGGAAAAATTGGTGCGGCACCTACTCCTGAAACACAAAACTTCGAATATACTATCAAAACGCTTGGCCGTCTTACAAACGCTGATGAATTTAAAAATATTATCATCAAAACTACAGCAGACAACCGGATAGTACGATTGAAAGACGTTGCAAGAATCGAACTCGGAGCGGAAAGTTATGCCAGTGATGCGCAATGTAATGGTCAACAGTCAATAGTAATGGGTATTTATCAGTTACCAACTGCCAACGCCCTTGAAGTCGCAGAACACATCAGAAATAAAATGGATGAATTAGAGAAAAGTTTCCCTGAAGGACTGGCATATTCAATACCATTTGATCCAACGTTATACATCAACGAATCTGTAAAAGAAGTATTGTTCACCTTGCTGATAGCGATTGCACTGGTTGTGTTAACTGTATACATTTTCCTGGGCGACCTGAGAACTACCTTGATTCCTGCATTGACTATTCCTGTATCATTGATCGGCACACTGTTTGTCATGAAAGTGACCGGGATATCCATCAACACCTTATCACTTTTCGGATTGGTACTGGTAATCGGTATTGTGGTGGATGATGCTATTGTGGTAGTTGAAAATACCATGCGCCTTATCGATGACGAAAAATTAGCGCCTAAAGACGCGGCAATCAAAGCTATGAATCAGATAACCGGTCCGGTAATTGCCACAACATTAGTGCTACTTGCGGTGTTTGTCCCGACAATGTTTGTCGGAGGTATTTCAGGACGTCTGTATACGCAGTTTGCCATGACGATTGCTACAGCTACCCTGTTTTCCTCACTCAATGCATTGACATTAAGTCCGGCGTTGTGCGCATTGTTACTGCGTCCTACCGCAGAACAACATCCAAACTGGTATTTCCGTCTATTTAATCGATTCATGAAAAAGACGACCACTGGATATATGTGGATTGTTCAGAGGACACTACGACGAACGATTATATCGATAATACTATTTCTCGCTATATGTACAGCCAGTTATATAGGTTTCACTAAGCTGCCGACTGGTTTTTTACCGGATGAAGATGAAGGTGTTCTCTTTTTGAATATTGAGTTACCAGATGGTGCAAGCCTTGAACGTACCCAAAAGGTTACTGACAAAGTTTCGCATATACTGCAGAACACGGAAGGTGTTGGCAACTTTATTGGTGTTAATGGGTTCTCTCTGTTAAACGGTATCAATGCATCTAACTCAGGGGTTTTCTTTGTTTCTCTTAAACCCTGGAGCGAACGACCCGAACCGGAACTATCCGCAGCAAGTCTCACAAGATCACTACAGATGAAACTATTCGGAATACCCGAAGCAATTTGTCTGGCGTTCACACCTCCACCGATTCACGGATTAGGGTTTGCCGGTGGTTTTGAATTACAGTTACAGGACCGTGGAGGCGCAGGCTACAACCAGCTGTACCAAATTGGCGAACAGCTCAAAAGAGAAGGGAGTGCATCTCCTGTTTTAACTCGAATGAATGCATCATTCAGGGCCAATGTACCTCAGTTATACGTTGATATAGACAGGACAAAACTCAAAACACTTTCGTTATCAATGGATTCAGTTTTTTCTACTATGCAGTCGTATTTAGGTACAAATTACGCCAATGATTTCAACGCATTCGGCAAAACATACAAGGTAATCTTACAGGCAGACAGTCAATTTCGCCTGAAAGAATCCGACATCTCAACGTTGGAAGTGCGTAATGCCAACGGAAAAATGGTACCGTTCAAAACGTTTGCTACAGTAAATCATACAGCCGGGCCACAAAGTATCAGCCACTACAACCTGTATACGTCCAACACCATTACCGGTTCGACAAAACCAGGTTATAGCTCAGGCCAGGCTATTGAAGAGATGAAAAAGATACTCGACAAAACGCTTCCTTCATCGTTAGGTTACGAATGGTCGGGATTGACTTATCAGCAGATCAAAGCAGGTAACAAAGCGCCTTTGATTTTTCTGTTGGCATCTGTATTCGCTTTCTTATTTCTGGCTGCCCAGTATGAAAGCTGGTCAACGCCTATTGCAATTATTTTATCGGTACCTATCGCATTACTGGGCGCGGTATCATTTACCCTTATGCGCGCATTTGAAAACAATATTTATACTCAAATAGGTATTGTGCTTCTTATCGGGCTTGCGACAAAGACCGCTATTTTGCTGGTTGAATTTGCAAAACAGCATCATGAAGAGGGTCACACCGTTTTTGAGGCAGCTGTGGAAGCAGCTCGCTTGCGATTCCGTCCTATTCTGATGACGGCATTGTCGTTTGTGTTGGGTGTGGTACCCCTGATGATAGCCACCGGTGCAGGAGCTAATGCACGTCAGGTTTTGGGTACTGTCGTATTTGGCGGCATGTTATTTGCCACAATCCTGGGTGTCTTTTTTATTCCAATCTTTTATTACATCGTGCAAACAACAACCGACAAATTACAAGCAAAATTCGGCAAAAAAGAGACTGTCACAGACAAATCGAAATAACGTATTTCTTAACTATATCCCCCTACATAAAACGCGACTGCGCCGTGCTTGCCTCGCAACATAAGCACGGCGCAGTCGTATTCTGCTATTTAACGAGACCGTCATTATTTCTGAAACAATCTAACAGTATTCCTGTCTTCTAGTATTGTAAGATGTTATATCAACAACCATACCAGAAAAAGATAAACAGGAGGACAGCAATGAAAATCCAATCCATCGCACTATTACTTACACTGGTCGTATCGACCTCACTACCATGTTATGCAGCAAGCAAAGCAGATAGCATGGACATTGAAATTGTTGTACCCATGCACCCCAATGCCATGAATCCTGATAACTGGATTATTTCAATCAAAGACGGGGATTCAGACGAAAACGGAGTTGACATATCTTCTTTGGATACCTCCAGCATTACGATGAGTGCGATGGGTTCGAGAAACATAGTGCTCGGTAAAGTTTTTCTTCAGATCATACCGTGGGATCTTTACGAAGTGGTAGTCTATACCAACTCGATGGATATCGACGGCGACGGCATGCCAGATATACCTTATGACTGGGAATACAAAAATTCAAGTCAGAAACAGGATTTTATAGATAAGCATGCAGGCCTGCAACTGCAAAATTCAGACTACCTTGATCCAGACGGTTTCAATTCGATACTTTATGGTGCGCCTTTGAAAATCAGATCCGAAGGCATTCATGGCAATTCCATTAAAGACACCGGTCCCATTGGATATGGTAATTATAGCGGATGGGATTTCGAGAATCATACATCATTAGACGACAACGACAGCATTCCGGAAGACCTTTGGAATGGTGGAATGTATCCTGAGGCCGTTCAATTTAGTTATATCGGCGAACTGGCCGCCGAGTTTTATTCTACTCAATTGCCTGATCATCCGTCACTGACAAAAGTTGCCGGATCACGCTATTATTCTCCACTAACAAACATGGACGGTAGTTCTAACTGGCTGGAAATAATATATGGTACAAGCGAGAAGAAACTCGGGTCAGGGCTATATAAAGCAAAAGTATATTTTGAACTGCGCTGGAATTGATTAAATTCTATACCCTGATAAACACGTAACAGGAAAATGATCTCTCAAAGCATTTTTGTTTTATAGCTTATTTTCGTTTATAAAAGCGTAATGCCGCACAGGCAATAGATAATGATATCACCGTTATAGGTTCCGGTACAGCCTGATCCTGCGGATCAAAGGGCGATAACAAAACCGCGTGTTCTTCAAATCCGTTTGATGCTGTTGCCGCTATATAACCATCGATATTTATAGCCGCTACACCAGTTATTGTCCAACCTTCGGTGTCAAGCATATCGTTCAAGTCATACATATCTGACCACTGGCCGTTATCATTGTACCAGAGTACGGGTGTGTTATCGATAGACACTCCCAATATAATCGAGCCATCATCGCTAATAGCCAATGCCTGTCCCAAGCCCAGTTCAGTCGGCGCAGAGGTAAACGTATCCCATAAAACAGCATGATAAATGCCTTGCGTATCTTTATTCCATCCGACTGTTTGGTTGAGATCGTTAAGGTCATGCGGGTTTCCCTCTACCGAACCCGCTAACATAGAAAAAACAGCAACACTTGTTGTTGATGTCCAATATACTGGCAGATGATTTGTACCGTTAGCGTCATAAGTATATGCCGCACCAATGATATGCGATTCATCCGTAATATCGCCTGCTATGGCGTATTGACGTCCCGAGTAGAGCGATAACCGAACCGCATTACCCGATGCGTCCCAGTATGTAGGACAATCACCACCACGATGTCCAACAGCAATACCTGAATCAGAAACACCAAACGCAACACCGTAGCTATACGTCGGATAATCTACACGAGCCGTTGTTAACGGTTCAAATCCAGTAGATTGACTCCATCTAAACGGCAAACTGCCAGTATTGTAGTGACCGACAACAACCCCATTTTCATTTACAGCAAATGCCCCGGCACTATTATTGCCGCTGATATTTATCATTCCGTTTGCGTCATCCCAGATAAAGGCACACAACATACCATTGCTATCATACGTTTCTCCCACAACCTGACCGGCCTCGTTGATATCTCTTGCCAGACTTGATGCACCGCCCAACGTCCCAAGATCGGTTAAAGTGTATTGCACTGCGCATGCATCATAACATCCGGTAACAATAAACATGACCCCAACTGCTAAAATTTTTCTCATCATCTATTTCCTTATTTTTGATTAATTTTATCGCTACTACAAGAATACCATAATTTTACATTAAAATCAAATCAGGTTTTGCAAAACTTGAAACCAAGCGAAATCTTCTTTCAAAAAATAATTGTGAAACAAAATATCCTACTAGTTGTCATGGATAACTAAATAGCGTATAATATTACTAAAAGGATATAACGTGCAAACTATCAAACAGCCATATACACTGATATTACTGCTGCTATGCGTAACGATTTTTTTCGTCTCATCAGCAGGTAGCGACGATACGCAGAATAACCCTAAAATAGGTAACTTTGAGTTTATTCTCGATAACGATGGCGCATTTGTCTCTATTCTCTCCAGCAACAAGCAAATTCCGCTTAATATCCCTGTGGTGGTATATCAGGCGGAAATAGCTCTAGAAAACTGGCAGGACACATATCCGGGCACGACAGAGATACAACTGGATGAATATACCACCTATGATATTGCGGAACATGATGAATTTAGAGAACCTCAGCAATACATAATAACAGCGGGGATAAACGGATGTACATGGAACTACATCTTTGAGAAAATCCCATCTTTACATGCCGATTTGGGAGAGGAACTGATGATCGGACTGCATGGATGGGGTGATACTGAAGACAATACTACCCTTTTTGCTCCCTACGATAGTTCCGCGCCCTATGACGATCGAGTCAATCCAAACATACCGCCATATGTATCTCTGATTTACACCAATGATGGCGGTAAGATTTTTATTTCTCCGGAAATAGAGCTGTCTCCAGTGAGTATCTACAATGGAAGCGAATGGGTTGAAGAAATGCGAGAGATTGTTGTGGGACCTGATAAATGGCTCATCGTACATCCAAGCGATAGTATGACAACCATGGTTCGACAGGGATATACCTTGCCTACTTTACTCATTGAGGATAGTTGGATATCTCAGCTGGGTGACCTCTATGATTCTGCAGCGTTGCCTGGATATACCACTGGCGATAATGGATATAACTGGGCTTATCACGACACCGGTACGGATAATGGAGCTGAATTGACCGTATGGAGAGGATGGTTTGACGATCCTAACAAACTCGATTATGACCTGTTGAATCCGATTTCCGCCCCTATCTCTGAAACAGAAGCAAAATCTATTGATTATGAAAATGTTGCTCGTTCCGCTACACAGACATATTTATATTATTTTAATTCCACCATCACGGATGATCTTGCGACTATCTATAACCAAATCGGTGATAATGGCGAATTGAATACCGTAGACCAACGCATGGGCGCTTTATATCACTATTATTACGATCACAACACTGTAAATTTAGAGACACGTTTGAGCTATTTTTATACTATGGATGACCCATGGACCGAAACCGCCTATACTTATACACCCGAAGGGTATATATCAACAACTACGGTCACGCGTGCGACAACTAATTTTCGTGATTATATAGTTGCCTTTACCGGAAAAGAATTTATGGATGACGAAGTATCGAGTATCATAAGTGAAAATTGTTTTGAGCTTGCCCAATTTTCAAATAATGCAGTTGAACTGGATCAGCAAGAATTAAGTATCTCAACTGACCCGGGATATAACCTGCCTGATGATTCATTAGAACGTTTTGCAACGCTTGTATCGTTCTTATATGAGGGTAACTATGAAACGGTTGAAATGGAAGACGATTATCATTTCTATGATTTCAGCTGGACTGTGAAACTAGATGCTGACGGACAACCTGTTAAAGATTCCCAGAACAATACAGTTTATTATGCAAATAGACTTGTCGCAACATTTGACCCTGATAATCCAAGCGAAGATGGTTTCACAGGAAATATGTATAGTGTAGAAGAAAAAATGGAAGAGTTACATGCTGATGTTATTACGGGTTTTAGCCAACAAGACTGGTTGTCCGTACAGGATTGGATTGCGGTATCTCCAGTAGAAGTATTCATACAATTCAAACAACAAGATGACGGAAGTATAGAGGTGACTGATGCTAAAGAGAGCTATAATGTTGGAATTCTTGTTAATAATAAAATCGCGCAATATCTGGGTAAACAGCCGACAAGCTTGATGGATCCTGCCGCGGTTATGGATCCGATTATCTATAATGGATTGGGTGATCCTAACTTACTCTATTCGTACTTGGAGTATACCCCTGATGAAAACATACAAAACCACTATCGTTCTATCACGGAACGCATTCCAAACGCGCTAGTTTCCAATATACTGATAAATTGGCAAGATGTGTATGTACAGGTATCACATACTTCTCAGGTACAACGAATTTTTGATAATGACGGATATTTCATCGATTTACTAAATTATAATCATGATGCCGGCTTCGGGTTTATCGATCTGTTTGTATGGAACGATAACGGCAATATGACCGTTGAAGATGCTGAAGCTAAACTGATCGCCCGATTCCAGATACATACATCGGTCAACGGATGCATCATAGATAGGATTGTAAACGTCGATACCGATCAAGACACGCTCAACGATTACGATGAGATTTTCGTCTACCACACCAATCCCCATTCACATGACACCGACGGAGATGGTGTTGATGACGACGATGAAATCGACACGGATACCGATCCTCTTGACAGCTCATCATTTTTCGGGATTACCGGTTTATCGTGTACAACTAATTCGCAGGGAGAACGGGTCATCGCAATTCAGTGGAAGAGTGTGCCGGGCAGAGATTATGCCATCTATACTTCTTCGGACGATTTCGGTACGTTTACGCTTCTGCAAGACAATTTCCATGCAGACAGTGACACATCCAGTTTTTCAGATACGCAAAACGCAAATCAAACCATCAGGTTTTATAAAATCATCCTTAAAGATACTCCATAGAAAACATCAGGCTTGTACTACTCCCCTGTTCCAAACCGGTTGTTATTTTGCCAGAGGAACAGGCACAAGGGCATCGCGTAAGATATCCGCCATACTATAATTTGACTTGAAACTATTGTACGTTTTTATGGATTGTCTGCGTATGGAAGAAAAATCAGCAAGGTACTCCAGACAGGTTTGCACGATCCGTTCATAGGGCACGAACGGCAGATCCACATTCGGCCACGGATACGCCGATGAATTTTCAGACAGGACAAAACAGGCGTTATTCAGGCAATACGATACCCGAACCGCTTCAAAATCTTTCACATCGGAAAAATGCACATTCAGGATTATTTTCGAACGGCTGATAATCTTGTCACGTTCTGCTCCGTATACACCAAAAAGACGGGTTACGTTTACACCGCGGTCGGTGAGTTCATCCAGAACCAGTTTACGCCGCCTCGTCAGAGACCCGTAGAACAATACGTCTATATCGGGATTAGGTACTTTATTGATAGTTTTCAGTGCAGGATGGTAACCTATAGTAATACAGTCAGCCTGTATTCCAAACTGCTGTAAAAATGCGATATTATCGGTGGAATAATCCCAAACCCGTGTAGCATTTTTCAAAATATTATAACTGTTCTCCGACCAAAGCGTCTTAAGTTGTTCAAGTTGCCATGGGATATATATGATGTCGCCTGAAACTGCGTTTACATAAAGCAAATGGTACCCCAGAATAATATTCGTTTTATCAGGGTTCAGATCGTTCACCTTAACGACGCAAGGGTACCCCAAATCATTGAGTGAGCATTTCAGGAGCAACGCTAATTCATAAAAGACGTTACTATGAATATACTTTCGCGGTATCACAACACAAATTTGAAAATCAAGTATGATAGATTTTGTTCTCATGTGCTTTTGATAAGACCGAGTAGATTAAATAACCATTTTTTGATAGATTAGCCTAAACCGTTAAAATAATCTATATAAAAAACACCTCTTTTATACTGGTGAGATAATGCCAGGATAACCAAAAAAATACAATACAATTTATCAAACTAAAAACCTCGTAACTTACTATTATTTTAATTGATTTGATTCAGTTAACTCTCGAATAAATATGAAGTTAATTATAAATTACATTAACAATACTTAGGGTGTTAAAACTACCCCACACTATGTTCTTGTGCAATGGCTCATAAATATATTATAATGCCGATACGACATCTCGCAGCCGCACATAACTTACATGTCCATAACCAACAACAAAGTAGAACTATGTTAGATATACGCACACCTATGGCACACATGTTCGGCGCGTTTTCAAATAACAGAACGTCGTCTTTGTATAATAACTTTTTCAAGAAAAATGTTTCCTTGAGCAGAAACGAACTCATCAATCTGCAAAACAGCCTGATCAGCCGGCTTGTATCGCATGCATATCATCACACGCAACATTACCGTGAATTGTTTGACAGCAACCATGTCTCGCCAAACGATATCACATGCGCACAGGACTTACAAAAACTTCCCGCGCTTACCAAATCGATTATCCGCCACCAACACGAAAAGATGATTTCGGATGACCAGTACGGTAAAAATCTGCGCAAAGTATCCTCCAGCGGGTCAACAGGCACCCCGATAACGGTTTACAAATCTCCTTACTATGAACAAATGAGCAATGCGGCATATATGCGCAACGTATCGTTGTGCGGATTCCAATGGTGGAAAGAAAGATCACTCTGGCTGTGGTACGCCACACCACCAGGGAATATTGTGGGTATGTTGAAACAACAGTTAACCTATCGATTTCACAATATGCGTATGATTATGACCGAACAATTTGATGAATCCGACTTTGTCGGCTATATCCGGCAGATCAAATCGTTCCGGCCGAAACTGATTTTCGGCAAAGGAACGGTATTGCTGCCGTTTGCAGAATATCTTCATAAAAATGGCATTCGATTGGATTCGGTTCAAAGTGTGGTTACCTGTTCAACCAAACTCGAGGGACGTAACCGCATAGCGGAGGGTTTTCAGGCAAATGTGTTTGATTTTTATTCTACACAGGAAATATACGCAATCGCGGTTGAATCGTCGCCGGGTGTAATGCGTGTAGCTGATGACAATGTTGCGCTGAACATATCGCCACAGGGTGAATTTTATATTACTGCTCTTCATTCGTACGGGTTTCCCCTAATCAATTACAAAGTAGGCGATTACGGAGAGTTTACCAGTACTCCGCAGTCTGATAATGACAACTTGCCTTTTTCATCTATTTCCCTTAAAATAGGACGAGTAACCGAGCTGTTTCTTACTGCAGATAAAAAATTTGTATCCGGCGGACACCTGATGACTCACCTTGCGCAATACGAGTTTGGAATCGTTGAACATCAGATAGAACAAACCGGATTCGATACTTTTATCGTCAGATATGTGCCTGATACAAATTTTGACATGGAGTACACGGAAATGGTAAGAAAAATGTTGTACTCATTGTTCGGTAACCATATACAAGTTACACTCAAATCCGTGCCGTGCATACCTTGTGAGAAAGGTGGAAAACGGTTGTATTGTAAACGGACGTTTGATGTCGATTCTTCACTTGAAGGGATGACAAACCGCAACCTAAAAAAGGAATAATGGGATGGAAATCCGCATCGAAAAAGCGCAAGAATCGGACAAACCTCGAATATTTCAACTGTTGGAACAGGTAAACATGCATCATATACCGTCAGAGGAGATGCCGGAACTGACGTTTGACAACTATGCTGTGGCAAAAATTGGCGATACAGTTGCAGGGTTCTGCGGATATAAGATTATCGATTCCACGACTGCCAAAACTGAACTGATGGCTGTAGACCCGGTATACCGGGGTTACGGGATAGGTTACGAACTTCAGAAATGGCGTATGGAACAGATGTACCGCCGTGGCATAACCACCCTTATTACCAACACCGATTTACCGCCCACTATCGCATGGTACAAAAAACATTTCGGATACAAAGAAATCGGCACTTTGCAAAAACATCACGAATTCGGCGACCCGGCAATCGACCACTGGACTACCCTGCAGACCGATCTTACTCAATGGTTCAGCCGAGAAAGCCGCAAGGAGAATTCATAGTATGACTCACAATTCCAATTCTTTACCGTATCCACTCACGCCGTATCCTAAAGTCATTATTAACGCGGCATTAACCGGTATGGTGCCCACAAAAAAAGATACTCCGCACGTTCCAGTTACGGTTGATGAGATTGTCAGCGATGCTGTCAGTTGTTGTAAAGCCGGCGCGTCAATAGTGCATCTTCACGCGCGCGACGAATCGGGTACACCGACGTATCAAAAAGATATTTACGCACAGATTATACGAGGCATCCGGCAATTATGTCCCGATCTGATTATCTGCGTATCTACAAGCGGCAGGGTTTTTAGCGGGTTTGAACAACGCGCAGAGGTGCTAGAGTTGGATGGCGACGTTAAACCGGATATGGCTAGTTTGACGCTCGGATCGCTCAATTTTCCGTCACAAGTATCGGTAAACGCACCGGATATGGTCGAAAAACTCGCTTTAAGAATGAAAGAACGCAACATCATGCCGGAACTGGAAATCTTTGATACAGGTATGATTAGCACAGCAAAAATTTTGCTCAAAAAGGGGATTATTTCCAATCCCTGTTATTGCAATATTCTACTCGGATCAATCTATGCCGGACAGGCGACAATCTCTGACGCGGCATATTTTGCGCGAATGCTTCCCGATAATTTTATCTGGTCCATGGCAGGAATAGGAATATTTCAATTGAAAATGAATATTGCGTCAATGATTATGGGAGGCGGTGTACGAGTCGGCATCGAAGATTGCGTCTATTATGATACCCACAAAACCCAACTTGCCACCAACGAAGCCCTGATACAGCGTGTAGTGCGTATCGCCGGAGAAATCGGGCGGGAAATAGCTACCCCACAGGAAACACGCCAGCTACTCGGTTTGACCACCTGATTGCCCCTATCACAGGGGTATCGCCACACTCACAAACGCATTTTTTCCGTCATAAAAAACTCATTTGTTCTTTCTAAAAAATTTCAACCCGATGATAATCAGTTGTAAATTAATTAACCATCAATTCATCGCCAAGATAATTACCGTCATTATCCACCAAACGAGCACATATTATCAACATACAAATCAGGAATGCAGACAAATATTTGAGTAATACAGCCACCAGCATGTATTTGTAGAATACGCGGGTTGATCTGCAGGCGCTATTTTGATTCGAGTGAATCGATGACGTTTATCATCATGCTGGCAGTCAGGCGTGATTGCTCGACCACCCCGACAAAGGTGTCGTTATCGTCCACCACCGGCAACACATCCATGTTAAGTTGTTCCATATGTTTGAGTACCATCTTCTTGTTATCATCGCGGGTGACAGCAGACTGGCTAGATATGAATCCCGGTAGTTTTTCGATTTCATCGGTAGAAGAGTTGTTGAGGAATGCTGCGAATTCATCGAACCTGTCAATGAGATAGCCGTATTGATAGGAATCTGATTGGGTATTGCGAAAATAGGCAAATAGCGGATCCGATTTGAACATACCGAATAACGATCCGTCAGTGTTATTGATAACCACATACTTAAGATACGATGCCGCGGTGAGCGACTCAAAATATTTTTTTATGGCAGGCCCCCAATATCCACCTGCACCAAGAAAAAACTCCAGTGCTTCGGCTTTACATTCTATTAGTTCAGGGATATGTTCCACCCCCTCTTTCGAGCCTCGTTCCACCATCTCAACCACATCGTTGATAGGTGTAGGAGAAGAGTAGGCAACCTGCTGGTTGATAGGTTCCTCGGACGCGCTGATGAACGCCTGCGCCACTTCGAATTCAAGGTCGCCGATGGCTATCTTCTGTATCTGTCCAGTGAGCACCAACCATAGAAACAGGGGGATCATCATAAGCACCAGATCGATGGTTTTGATTTCATACTTGTTTTTGGATTTAGCTCGAAATACCATTGAGATACCACACAAAACAATACCTGATACAATACAAATTGCTACACCAGGAGTACTCATTGCCGGACCTCCTTTATTTTTGCGTTATTTATACGCATACAAGTCAAGATGTCCATAAAAGGTCACACCTTAGCATTTTCATGCTAATACCATTTAAAGCAATAATCAAGCGTTATCTGACATCATTTAATCAAATTAATGTAAGTGATTATACAGCAAGAAAGCTCTCCCCCGAACAATCAACATCATGTACTTTTCGGGTAGTTTTAAAATGCTTTGTTAGACCCCTTGCTCAGATGAGTTTTTGCACAGGACAGGCAGAGTAATTTCGCGACAACTCTGATTGAACTGAGTTGTTCAGAAATGAAATAAGAACTGCTGATGGAAAATGATAAAACGTTATTTCGTCTTTTTTCTCAATAAACCAACTAACGCTGATCCGATGAGGATTATTGATGTTGGTTCGGGGATAGCTGTTCCAGATCCGCCTCCCAAAGTAGCCATATAAATATCTGTTGTGCCATAATTTGAAAGCCATGTAATATAGTCACCATCGATGAGAGGTTTAAAATCATCGTAATCATTGTCGGTTAACTGCGTAATAGAAGTACCATCGTACAAATATATCTCCGTATCATTGCCATCAGATTGTTGCCAGACAATATTGTTACCGCTTATATCCGGCAATGTTCCAGAAGCAATTTGAGTAACAGATGTTCCGTCATACATAAAAACCAGGGGGCTGGTATTGTGATGCCATACAAGGGTGTCGCCATACATTTGTAACCCGTATCCTTCACCCAATTGTGTCAAGGTGGTGCCATCGTAATAAAATACTTCGTAAGTAGATGTACCATAAATATTATTGGAATACGCAATCTTATTGCCGCTTATAGCCATACTGGCAATGTAGTTGTGAGTTGAGATTTGTGTTGTTGTAGAACCATCATAGTAATAAACACCATCTGATGAATACCATGCAATGTTATTACCACTTATTCGGGGTTGCTGATCCATAATAGCATTACTTGTCAATTGAGTAGTTGTCGATCCGTTATAAAAAAATATTTCCGTTTTATACCATACGATATTATCGCCATCAATTTTAGGATATACTCCAGGATATGCTACTGTGGTAACAGTAGATCCATCATATAGTTTTATAGCATAACCAGGTTGTTCACTGCTGTGCCATGTCACCTTATCGCCTGATATTGTAGGATAATAGTTATCATAATTGTCGTCTGCAAGTTGGATTACTTCAGATCCGTTATATAGGGATATTTCGCCATCATTGGTAGCCCATGCGACATTATTCCCGTTTAGGTAATAATAATAATCATAAATTGAAACATCCTCAGCAATTTTTGAAACAGAAAAGTCGGCGGCATGTGAAACACTGGAAACAGCAATAAGACATAGTAATAAATACATCTTTATTTTCATGATTCCCCCTTGGATGAATAAATATTTGATCTATGTTCTTGACATTCCAATATTAATATACACCACAAACATCAAAATTGCAAACATTTGTCAGAAAAAAACAGGGGTTTGAGAATAGATCGTTCCTCAGCTAATCGGACTCAAACTAAATAAAGTCACAATATAAGACCTCTGCATACTAAAGCACAAATTTTTCTAATTATCCCTTTAGGCGCCTTGTTTGCTCATACATTGAAGACTAATATTCCGCATTAGATGTCATTCCTGCGAAAGCAGGAATCCAGTTTTGCTCCAATGTTGCCTGAGGCTGGATTCCTGCTTTCGCAGGAATGACATGACTGGAATGATACGCATCTTAAAAAGATGTGATCATTGAAATAGTCGTATGCAAATTTTTGAATGGTTATATAGAGGTCTTGTAATGATAGTTATAATCCATAGATTTTATGGTAGTTAGTAAGTCAGCTAAAAACTCTTTTGTTCTCGTGGTTCATGGGCCGAAAAATTTTTTATTGACTATAACAAATAACTAAGAAACACAGTACACTTAATATTATGGACAAAATAATGTATTTATGTTAATTACTACAGTCAAAACACTAATGAGGAGGTTTAATATGTTTTTTCTAAAAATCATAACACTTTTACTGTCAGTTTTAATGAGTGTTTTTTGGGGCATAAGAAGTGTTTGCCTATTTGCTGATTTTTCCCAAAAAAAAGGAATTAATAATTGGCAAAAATTTCTTATGAAAGCATATCAATTTATTTTTAATTTTATAGGTTCATTGTTTGGGTGGGGAGCATTTTACATACTGCTGATTAGATTAAAAAACTGTTCCGATACTTTTAGTAATATATCGGTTATAGATCTCATTCTTTTTTTTATATCGTTATTAGGGCTTACTGGTCATTTACCACAGGTCACTTATGGTATTGTAAAAGCTATGAGTGATTTGGTTGAAAAAGGTATTGAAAGAATAAAAATATAACAGTTCATTATCTGTGTTATTTTAAAAGGTACATTTCTACCCTAAGAGCTTTGTGAACCTACGTATTTCAAAAACGATATTTCTCAATGATCGAAATCGTTTAATCTGCGTATACTCCCAGTCCTGTCATTCTCGCGAAAGCGGGAATCCACCCTCATAAAATCTTATCACAAGATGGATTCCCGCCTTCGCGAGAATGACATCCAATGGGGGAATATTAATCAGCAATTTATGATCAAACAATGCCTTGCCCCATTAAAAAAAACATTTAGCGTGTGGTTTCCTTCTCAAAATACAGCTATAAAAAGAGAATGCGTTAGACCGAAGCCAGTTACAAAAATACATAAAAAAATTGTTACATTTGGGCACAAAATGGGCTTAATAAAATAAAGAACTTTGTATCGCTTGTGTAAATATCGTTCAGTAAAAAGATTTGCGAAAGGAAAGAAAAGAAAAACGGAGAGGGTGGGATTCGAACCCACGGAACACTTTTGATGTTCACACGATTTCCAGTCGTGCACCTTCGGCCAGCTCAGTCACCTCTCCGATTAAGTAGCAAAAATATGGTGCAGATATAATAGCGCAAACAGGTTTGACAAGTCAATAATTATCAATGACCGGTCTACGGTTTAAAGGCCCGCCATCTTTCCAGCACATCAAACGCTTTGCCCGATGCGATCACATCGCGAGCCATGGTATACCCAGATACCACATCCGACGTTTTACCGCCAATATACAGCCCTGCAGCGGCATTAAGGGCAATCATCTCGCACAATGGACCGGTATTTTTCCCCTGAAAAACATCCAGCATCTGCTGAGCATTGTATTCGGCAGTGTCGCCCTGTATATCTTTCAGCGTAAATGACGACAACGGAAAATCAGACGGATTTATATCAAACTCCTCGATCGTACCCGCTTCAGTTATCTCAGCGCAACGGGTTGCTCCAAACGGAGACACCTCATCCATGTACGAATCAACTTCCTTCACGTACCCCGAATACACCAGAGCGCGTTTTGCGCCTAACTTCAAAACCACCTCAGCCATCGGACGGATCAGATCTGGATTGCACACCCCAAGTATCAACCGCGATACCCGTGCAGGGTTAGTCAACGGGCCAAGAACATTGAACACCGTACGAAACGGTAAATTACGCCTGACCGGCATAATATATTTCATTGAAGGATGATACAGCGGAGCAAACATAAACCCGATAGAACATTGTTCTATACAGCGTTCTACAACCTCCGGTGGGTAATCGATCTTCACCCCCATAGCGGTCAGCGCATCGGCGCTACCCGATTTCGACGTGATACTCCGGTTACCGTGTTTAGCGATAGGAATCCCCGCACCAGCAAGCACAAACATGGTCGAGGTAGATATATTTACCGTATTCATATGATCGCCGCCCGTTCCAACCGTATCCATACATGGCAGATCGGTCTTAGGCGAAATGGTGACCGCATGGTCGACCATAGCGCGAGCGAATCCGTATATTTCCTCGGAAGTTTCACCTTTTACATGCAGCAAGGTAAGCAAAGCCGCAGCCTGCACAGAATCCAATTCACCGGATACCATACAATTGTACGCCTCGATAACATCCTGAGATGTCAACGACTCCATAGCTTCAAGTTTTTTCAAATGCGCAAATAAAGACAGAGGCTGATCAGCCATCGTAGTTCATCGCTCCTTTATTATGCCTGTTCCGGCATCCATCAGGTTGAACTGGCATTGGTTTGATTGTTCACCAAATCCTGCAGAAATTCAGGTATACGCTGTATATGCCCCTGCGTATCAACACACGCCAGTGTAGTTTGGGCTTTTGCGTGCACAATAGTATTATCTTCATTACAAATAGTATACGAATGCTCGATTTTCGCGGGGCTGATATTTGTAATCTGTGTTTTGATATGTATAACATCGTCATACCTGATAGGATACTTATAGTTGCAAGTCGCTTTCACGATTACAAGAAACAACCCCAGTTCCTCAAATTCACGATATGTATACCCCGATTCGCGCAGGCATTCCGTGCGAGCGATTTCCAGATAAGCAAGGTATCGTGAATGATGCACGACTCCCATCTGATCCACTTCGCTGTAGCGAACCCGCAATGTGGTAGTATGTTCCTGTTGCATGAGTTACTCCGTTTAAATTACTTGATTTTGTTAAGCAGATCGAGAACATCCTGACGTTCGGAAAACGGACCTTCACCCGCAACTTCCAATGCTTTATCGAGATGTTTTTTCGCCTCTTCAGTCTTACCCTGATCAAAATACATTTTTCCAAGATGGTACTGGATTGACGGTACATTCGGCGCACGCTCTTCCGATTCTTTGACCAGCTCAAACGCCTTTTTCGTATCTGTTCCCTGCATATAAAGAATCCAGCCGAGGGTATCCATGATAGGGCCGTTTGATGGCATCAGTTCATTTGCTCTACCAGCAAGTCGTGCCGCTTCATCCATTTCGTTTTTCTTAGATGCTAACAGCCATGCAAGGTTATTGAGCATAAACGGATGCGTATCGTTAACCGCAAGTCCTTTGCGGTATGTTTCCATCGCTTTCTCTGTATCACCCTGCTGTTCGTACAACAACCCCAGACGGAAATATGGTTCAGGGGAAGTAGTGTCTATGTCGATTACTTTCTGCAAATAATCGATAGCCTGATCGTTCTTGCCCTGTGCCATGTAAAAAGCGCTGACAGTAAACAATACATTAGGATTTTTCGGCGCAAGTTTGACGGCTTGTTTATAAAATGTTTCGGCTTCTTCCGCTTTGTTGTCATCCGAGAGAAATTTTGCGAGCATTAACATCAAATCAATATTATCAGGCGACTCGGCTTGTTTTTCACGAAGTAAGTCAAACGCCTCATCTTTTTTATCCTGCATTATATAGATAGAAGCCAGACGAGACAGCGAATCCAGATGAGTTGGCACCAGATCGATGACTTTCTCAAAATATTCGGCCGCTTTGTCGTATTCCTTCTGGAACAGGTAGGTAACCCCTAAACCATAGAGATAATTCGGTTCATCAGGATGCTTTTCCGAACCTTCTTCATAGAGTTTCTTTGCTTCGTCAAAATTTTTCATTGAAAGTTGGATATTTGCCAGTGCAAGCGGCATCATCGGCGAAGCGGGAAAGCGTTCGCATCCTTCTTTAAGTAATATTTCAGCCTTAACCATTTCATTTTGCACGCGCAAAATATTTGCCAGTTTATAATAGGCATCATGCTCGATTATATCACCGGCTTTCAGAGGAATTATTTTTTCATAATATGTTTTTGCCTCATCCAATTTTCCCTGCTCGTTGTACATATCCGCCAGATTGATGAGCACCTGCGCGTTTTTCGCATCCTTATCGAGAATGTTACGGAATACCTTTTCCGCTTCATCGTACTTTTTAAGTTTGCGTAAATTAAAAGCGATCATCACTTCATTTTGCAGTACAAACCCATTACTTTTACGCAATGCCTCACATATTTCAAGTGACTTTTCCGGTTCATTCAGCAGCTGGTACACCATTGCAATCCTGCTTTTGAGTTCAGGATTATTAGGATCGCGTTGTTCCGCTTCGCGCAATTCATAAAGAGCCTTGTCATAGTTCTGCTTATTGATGTAATACTCACCAAGTAAAAAGTACGACAACGCGTTATCCGGTTGAATACGTTTTGCTTTATTGAGAATGTCGACTTGTTCATCTTCTTTCCCTACACGTGCATACGTCTGAGCCAAAGCAATATACACGGTATACTCCTGTGGGAACTGTTCCAATGTTCCCTTAAAAACATCTATAGCCTTTTCGTTTTCGTCCTGAGCTAAATAGGCTTGAGCCATGACGTTGCGAGCTTCCTTCGACTCGGAATCATCAATCAGGACGTCTTTACATACATCAATGCACTTATCGTATTCTTTACGATCAAGATAATAACTTGCGACCACCACACGCTCATCAATATTTTGTGTATTGATAATGCTTTTCTTGATATGTTCAATAGCGGCATCCTCGTCGCCTTCATCAAGCATGATATATGTGAGTATCCTATGAGAATCCATATCTGTGGCGTTCAGTTCTATTGCCTTATAGAGGTATTCTTTTGCTTTTTCGGGTTCTTCCAGCATCAGATAGTAAATGCGACCTAACCGTGCATATGCGCGAGATTCATTAGGATCACGGGCGATAGCGTGTTCAAAGGCCTCAACAGCTTTTTCCGGTTGTTGCAATCCTTCGTATGACAATCCTTCCAGGACGGATACTATCGCTTCATCAGGAAACTCAACTCCCATTTGCCGTACAACAGACAACGCTCGATAAAACTCCTGATTATTGATAAGCATAATCGCCTGGTTCACACGCTGATCCAATTCGACTTTCTTATCCTGTTTGTTCAGCTCGCGTGATACATCCATTTGCATTGAAACCGCGTAAACAGTAGTTGTAATTGCCGCCAGCAAAACTGCCAGTACAGCACATCGCAGTACCTTGTTCATCATGTGGTTCTCCTTCTTGTTAAGGATGATCGGTTGTATATCGTTTAGTTGTGTATATCGTCACATCATAATAATGGTTTACGAAAGACAGGAAAATCGGGCTTTTTTATAAATTGCATACAGTTATATAATTAACTTTAAAACACTATATCATTGCCGATAAATCAAAAAATTGTCACTGTTACCATCTAAAATAATTTTCTTTGTTATGTCAACATATTTAGGTGTGACACAATATTTATATCCGGTTTTGACGGCAAAGAATACGCCCCTATTCAGATTAGATATCGTCTGCAGCAAGCATAGCACGCACACCGTCTACAAGTACAAATCGTCCTAGAGAAACAACTTGTGTACTATCAAAACTCTGCATGAACAATGGATTATCACACAATCCTCCTGAAATATACAATACCCGAGGTTTTTTCGCGAAAGTATATATATTATCAGCAAGGCCTTTCATGAAACGCGCAAACGCGTAATCAGATTCACAATCATCGGCAATAAGATCGAACATACGTGTCATACCAAGAATCCCGCATGTCAGAGACAACGCTTTGTCAGCAGGTGTTATGTCTTGGGGATCGCATTGAAAATGCCGCTGGAGCAGTTCTACTATCTGACCGCAAAACGCACCGCATTCTGCGTTCCAATCCATAGTAACAATACCCTGTTCGACCTTGATATATTTTATATCGCGCGATCCACAATCAACCACCGTATACGAATCATTTCCACTTGTATGCGACTGAGCACCCTTAGCAAGTGCGATCAATTCATTAACTACCCTGTCACTCAGGCGATGGGCGTTATGCCCTGTAGCGGCAACTACATGGTATTGATCAAGCACCTTTTTTATCTGGCGTGATGGCATCACCTCATACGCCTGTGTATCTATATGATAAACTTTGCTGTAAGATGTACCGCTGTCAATGATTATACCCGGCTTATCTTTGCCCATCAGACTTGTCCCCCATGAAGGCAAAGATACGCCTCTATTTTTGCCTTGATGGATCGGTCTACCCGTGAATCGACCTCAACATACAATCCGTTATATTTCTGAGCCAAACTATAGGCAATAATATTCTTAGGGCAAAACGCCTGAGCAAAAAATACCGTAGGCAGATCGGGATTGATAAACTCTTCCAAATCGACATCAGCTGGTGTTCTGTTTTCGATACAGCGTGCCCAACCAAAAATGTGAGTGTTATCGGGGAACAATTCCAGTACCGAAAAATCATTGGGAGGAACACCCCAGAATCCAAATGCAGGTGGTACATGTTTAATGTCCGACGGAATAACATCAGGATCAATCAGACCGTCAACGATACACTGCATCTTTTGCAGTAACGGTAACCCGCTTTCACAAACAGGATTCCCTTGCCGCTCAAGCGACAGGTTTTCTGTCAAAACTACTGGTATAGAGAGCAAATTTTGCAGTTGGATGGCAAGAAATCGTCCGCCGTCACATTTATCGTAACCAGCGCTCATGATAATCCAGTCCAGATCTTTATATAACAGAGAATTAACGGCAATTGTGCGCAATGTAGCACAGCTGATCTTTGGCATCAAGGTTTCAGCAACTCCCAGATCGTGCCCTTCAACCGGCATATCCAGATCGATTACCCTGTCGCTGATTGATATTGCCTCACGTAAAATATCATCAGGAGGCACACCGGTGAACCCAAGCGTAACAGTTTTTTTTAACTTACGAATTTTATCAATGACAGGACGAAGTTCATCAACCGATGTAATCAATTGCATCCTGTTGTTCTCCTTCCCTGAAAAACCGCTGGCGCACGATATCATTGCAGTCTACAGAATCGGCAAATATAGCGACCGCAACATCCTGTGCCCGTGCCGTATGGTGAAGAACCATCCATACCGCTTTATCATCAATTTTCATGGCAACTATAGCAGGGCGCAGGTCTTTGGTTTTCTCACGACCATTATTAAGCATGCGGGTGTAGATCAATTCCTGTTCATCAAGTACCTGTTGTACCCGCTGCTGCATATCCGTTACGGTCTGCGGTGAAAAATCGTGTTCCAGTTTATAGACAGCATACGCGCATTCAACTTCCATTTTATCCAATTTCTCTGAAACAAGGGTGAGATCAAAAACAGCCAATTCATCAGGAAGCTGGCTTGAAATACGAGTCTGCAACTCATCTAGCGATATATCTTCTAATAATTCGAACCTAATCGGTTCACGGATACCCGCCATACCAGTCGATAACGCCGGTCCAAAAGAAAATTTAGGATGAGGATTAAACCCGCAACTATGGTTGATACGAATATTTTCGCGCCTGAAAGCTCTAATTATAGCGTTAATAACCTCTCTATGCGACAGGAAACTATACCTGCCTGTTTTCCTAAAAAAACCACTATAAACATAGACCGTTTCGTCCGATGAAATTTTTTGTTCCTGTTGTCCAACAGCGGGCATAACAGGTTGCTGTGCATTAAAGTACTCCGGCGTGCAAACACCGCATCCGTGACACTTATCTTTTCCGCATGGCGGTGTTAATTCAGCACGGATACTTTTTTCAAATTCTTTGATCAAATACGACTCGCATACACCTGTATCGATATGCGACCATGGCAAGGTAACACCCGGACGATACGATCGGTAGACATACTGTTTGGCGTCAACGCCGCACGAGTCAAACGCCCTATTCCATATATCCATATCGAACTCATCAGTCCATGCGTCAAACAACGCCTCATGACGGAACGCATGTTCGATCACTTCACCTATTCGCCTGTCACCACGTGATATGACCGCTTCGAGAAAACTTGCGTCGGCATCGTGCCACTTGAGTTTGATTTTGCGGTTACGCCGTATCAAATCAAGCAGATGCTGTTGTTTGGCAAAAATGGAATCACGATTTTCCATAGCATGCCACTGAAACGGTGTATGGGGTTTAGGAACAAACGTTGATATACTGACATTAATATTCCCGCTTCTTTTAGAAAAGGAATACCCCATACTCGACAAAGAACACGCCAGTTCCATAATAGCATCAACATCCGCATCGGTTTCTGTGGGCAGCCCGATCATAAAGTAAAGTTTAAGCAGTTCCCAGCCCTGCGAAAAAGCAAAACGTGAAGCATTGTTCACATCTTCCAAACTTACATTTTTATTGATAACATCACGCAAACGTTGTGACCCTGCTTCAGGAGCAAGGGTAAATCCGGTTTTACGGACTGATTGAATCTGTTTGGCAATATTTTCAGATACAGCGCCGGTACGCATAGACGGTAATGACAACGCAATAGTTTTTTCGCGGAAAATCTGCATCAGATATCCAACTAATCCTTCAAGGCACGGGTAGCTGCTTACATCCAGCGATGTAAGCGAAACCTCGTCAAGTCCGGTGCTCCGCAAATTATTCATGATCGATTCTACAATCGATTCCGGTTGGCGTGACCGGTTAGGGCGATAAATCACCCCTGCCTGACAGAACCTGCACCCGGCATTGCATCCTCGGGAAATTTCAACATTTATCCGGTCATGCACCATCTCGCAAAAGGGAACAGGAAACGACTGGGGATACTTGGTTTGATCCAGATCAAACTCGATGCGGCGTTTGACCGGATATGGAGCCGGTTGGTTATCTGAATCAAGTACAACCAGTTCGATTTCTTCGTTAACATGAGTATTATACAACGACGGTACATATACGCCGTTTATCTGAGCAAGCGACTCTAATATTTTCTGTCGACTCAGTTTATCTCGTCGGCCAGTCCGTACAGCATGGCATACTTCCAGAGCAGCGACTTCGCCGTCACCAATCAAAAAAGCATCAATGAACATCGCCATAGGTTCAGGATTATAGACACACGGACCACCCGCAATAACAATCGGATCCGATTCGCCGCGGTCGCTGGAGCGAACATGGATCTGTGCGGCATCGAGCATATTCAGCACATTAGTGTACCCCAGCTCATACTGCAACGAAAAACCGACAATATCCATGTCACTAAGCGGTGTCTGCGATTCAAGCGTGCAAAGTGGCAACGAGGCCTGTTTAAGTGCTTCAGTGTAATCACGCGCAGGCGCATAGACACGTTCAGCAATAATATTTTCATCGCTATTGAGCAGAGTATAAAGAATCCTGATACCAAGATGTGACATGCCAAGTTCGTACATATCAGGGAACCCCAACACAATACGCACCGTATCGGCAGTGGGCTGTTTTAAAATACTGTTCCACTCACTCCCGATATATCGTGAAGGTTTTTGTATCTGAGCGAGCAAGCGTTCATATCGTTTATCAGGTTTATTCATCATGAGAATACATCAACAGGTAGCAAAGGGATTTCTTTAACAATCTTCTTTTTGATCCGTTCCAGGCGGTCGGCAGAAACTTTTTTGAGATGCATATCAGCCGGTTCACGATCAAGCGAATAGATTTGCACTGCCTGCGGTTTAATGATCTTGTAGCATATAATCAGGTTTTCCACCGCCAAATCGGTACAGTTAGACACGTCTCCGGCGACAAACAATGTCTGGATAATAACCCCATAGAGAGAACGCAACAGCGACACCACCCTGTCAAAATCTATTGAAGGATGTGGCTGATTGATTTTGGCAAACAAATCAGACGTACCGGCATCGAGCTTAAAGATCTTGCGATCAAATTTGCGAACCGCGTCAACTACCGGCTGTTCATGCAACTGAGAACATGACGAATTGGACAATAATGCCAATCCTGCTTTAGGAGCATAACGGTCACGCAATTCTATAACCTCGTCGACCAGTTGACTGAAAAATGGGTACAAAGTAGGTTCGCCGTTACCGGCAAAGGTTATATAATCAAAGTTTTTCCCTTCTTTAATAGCCTTCTGCAAAGTCTGCTCGAGTTCAGCAACAATAAGGCTTTTTTCAGGGAATGATGTAGCTTCCGATGGGTCAACAACCTGTTCTTTGGTAAAACCGTATTGACAGTACACACAATTGAAAGAACAGATTTTATGATCGGTTGGCAACAGGTTGATACCTAGCGACACACCTAATCGTCTCGATTGTATAGGCCCATATACAAACGATTTTTGCAATTCAATTTTTTTCATCTATAATTCCTTATATGTTCAAGCTTCACACATACTATTAATCGTATATGTAAGCGAACGATCGTATCAAAAATTTTAATAAATTACTTTTCCCAGTGTTGCAATATTTCACAAATCAGGCGTACACCAACGCCGGTTGCGCCTTTGGAAAAATAACCTTTTTCATTGTTATCTGTCCAAGCGGTTGAGGCTATATCCAAGTGAACCCACGGTATATTTTTACCAACAAATTTACGTAAAAACACACCACCTATAATGGTACCCGCTCCCGGCCCGCCGACGTTCTTTATATCTGCGGTTTCACTTTTGATCATATCGTCATAGTCATCCCACATAGGCAATTCCCAAACGCGTTCACCGGAAAGTTCGGCGTATTGCGTGAAACGCCGTATCAGTCCCCGATTATTACCCAGCAACGCAACAGCCTTATTACCAAGGGCAACAGTACACGCTCCGGTAAGTGTAGCCATATCGATCATAGCCTGAGGTTTGTAGTTTTCGCTTCCGTAATGAAGAGCATCAGCAAGGAGCATGCGTCCTTCAGCATCAGTGGATATCACTTCTACGGTTGTACCTGAAGCCATGGTAATTACGTCACCCGGTTTATATGCTGTAGAAGCAGGCATATTTTCGGCAGTTGGTATAAGCCCCACTATATGCTGTGATAATTCGAGATCAGCAGCTGTCTTCATGATACCCAGTACAGCGGCAGCACCTGCCATATCGTATTTCATTTTTTCCATACCGTTCCACGGTTTGATAGAAATACCGCCACTATCAAAGGTAACACCTTTACCTACAACAACGATCGGCTGTTCTTTCCCTTTATTTTCCCCGGCATAGTCGATGATGATAAACCGAGGCGGATTGGCACTGCCTTTACCCACAGACAAAATGCCATTCATTCCTTTTTCCTTCATGGCGTTTTCATCGAGGATAGTGCAGGTCAGACGGGGATTATCTGCACACAATTGTTCAACTTTTTGTGCAACGGCAACCGGAGTCAACTCGTTAGAAGGAGTATTAACCAGAGTACGCACCATATTTACATTTTCAGCCACGAGCGCACCATCTTGCAACCCACGTTGGAATGCACCTTTTGGTGCACCGAATACCTTGACGTTCAATTCTTTTTTGTTACTTTCCTTCTTGCTTTTATACCGGTCAAATTCGTAACGCGACAGTACAATAGCTTCTGACAACGCTTTACCGGTGATATAATCACTCACCGGAAACGGCAACAACGGTTGTACCAATATAGTATAATTACGGATATTCAACGATTGCGCCGCAATGTCAATACCTGCTATCAGCTTGCGTAGTTTTTCATCGTTAAACTCACGTTTTTTACCTGCCCCAACCAACAATGCTCGTAAAAACGGTTTTTCCTGACAATACACATTGAGCGACGTACCCTGTTTGCCCTTCATGTCACCACTGTCAACAACGCGTTTAACCGATTGATAAAGATTTGAGTCAATCGATTTAAGCCACTCTATATTTTTTGGGTCATTTTCTAATACCGGAATAATGGCTAATTCTTTGTAACACATAGAAACGGCATGTACACTTTTTATCAGCATGCTTCAGTTCTCCTTACTATATATTATTCATAAATATTTTTCTTTTATGATTAATCATTCTATTGCGACCTATTGCGACGATTTTTCTTTCAGTTTCATCATTTTTTGTTCAGCCATATGCGTATACTGTTCTTCACCTTCCCATTTTTCCAGAAACATCGAATAATTTTTAATCGCTAATTCGGTTTCACCAAGATGCTCGTACAACTTAGCCAGTTCAAAATAGAGAAAAATATAATCTGGCTTTAAACGCAACGCTCTCTGGTATGCGGCAATAGCCTGTGTATATTCGCCGCTTTTATGATAAGCTATCCCTAAGTTAAAGTATGACTCCGGTTTGGTGGGTTCAAGTTCAACAATATGTTGAAAAGTTTCCAGTGCCTGCTCATTTTGACCGGATTCGATATAAATTTTCCCCAGAATCGTATACAGTGCTGATGACTTCGGATACAATGCTATTCCTCGTTCAATAGCATCAATAGCTTTATCGACATATTCGACCGCTTTTGTTTGCTGGTACAACTTTAAATTCAAGTCACCGAGCCGCTGATAGATACTGCGCAAGTTACTATTTATATGCAGCATGCGTTCGTATTCGTCTATAGCGTCCTGTATTCTGTCTTCCCTGAGTGCAATATCAGCCAGATTATTGTATGCGGGCAGATACGCGCTGTTAACAGCTATAGCTTTTTTAAACTGGACGATAGCCTCTTTTGTTTCACCCATTTTTTTGAGGGCGGTACCCTTATTGTTGTGCGGGTCAGGCAAGCGGGAATTTAGCTGTATACAAGTATCAAAATATTTAATTGCTTCTTCATATTCGCCTTTGTTGAGCATTGCAAGCCCGACATTGTTATAAATATCTGACAACTTGGGGTTGAGTTCAATTGCCTTTTTATAGTAATGTACGGCTTCGTCTATACGGTCCTCCGCGAGACAAATATTACCCAGATTATTATATGCCTTTTCATACTTGGGATCAATTTCAATAGCTTTGAGGTATTCGCGTTTTGCCGCCTCGTTGTCGCCTTTTTCTTTATAACCGATACCAAGGTTGTTATGGGCTTCGGCAAAATCCGGGAACAGTTCGAGCGCCTCTTTGTACACAGCTATGGCTTCATCAATATAGTGTATACCACGTAAAGCATTACCGAGATTGTTCATGCAATTGATATAATATGGATGCAGTTTCAGCGCACTCCGGTTAACCTCTACCGACTCCTGATAATAGTTCAACTCATTTAGTGACCGCCCCAGGAGCGAATAGACTCTGAAATTATACGGATTTAACTTGATCGATTGGCGCAACGGACGCAGGCTACGCTCAAACATATCGGCTTTGTTAAAGCGTTTTCCTTCGAGAAAAAAGTAATCTGCTTTGCACATACGGTATCCCCATACCGAGGTAAACAAGAACCAGGCCACAGCGACACAAAGCGCAATAATACCCCATAGGGGTATCTTTTCAAAAGATCTGGTTTCTCGTTCCTTCTGTGCTGAATAGACAAAAACAAGCATTGACGCAACGCTTAGCAGGAAAAACGGCGGCAATCCCTCCTGCAATGGAAAACTGAACATGGCGTTACCCATGATTGCAAGTATCGAAGCACCACCGGCAATAGCAAACAGCGAGGATTCCACATTACCGCCTTTAAAGGCAATACGCGACGCAAGATATAACATATTACCGAGAAACCACAACAACAGTACAATCCCCACTATTCCCAGTTCGGCAGTAAACTGTAAATAATCGTTGTGGGTACGTTTTGCCTGTCGTTCTTCATTGAAATCGCTGTCGACTCTGCCTTTACGCGCATAGATCGGATAGTAAAACTGCCAGTTACCAAGTCCGACACCAAAAAGCGGTTTGCTCTTTATCATGAGCAATGTATTGCGCCAGGCGGTCAAACGCCAGCTTGCCGATCCTTTTTTTGTCTCAGTAATAGACTTCAGTTCTTCACGCAAATCAAGTTTTACTGAAGAAGACTTTTTACCGGCATCACCTAAAAAAAGCGTCGGCAAATATACAGACCCAAGCAGGATAATAAAGCAGATCAAACCAGGCGCCACAAACCGGAGCAGGTTTTGAGAAATATTGTTTTTTGCGATGGTAAACTGCTCTCGGTTATTCCATAAATATATCACCAATACAGCAGATGCGATAAACAATGCGGTTGTACTTGCCACCCACGCACCGCGTGTACGACTGATAACCAGAAAAAACATAAGAAGAAAAAACACCACCGATGCACACACGCCAATTATTTGTTTTCGAAACACATATGCTGTATATACAGAAAACGGAAGCGCTCCCACAATGAACTGCGCTGCAAAGTTTTTGTTACCGAAAAATGACCCCGGCACAGCAGCCTGATAAATAACATCAAAATTAAAACCAAAAAACTGAGATATTCCCATAACCGCAACGCAACCTGCGGCCAACGTAATAACAAGCGACATTAATCGTATATTTTCAATACTGCGATACATCAATAACGGAACAATGCAAAACAGCAACGCACTTCCCCAGATAGTCAACTGGCAGATTCCGGTATATTTATTCACTCCCCAGAACAACGATAGCGCCATCCAACCGACAAACAGTAATATAGGAAGCAACGGAAAACGAAAACATCGGCACACCGTCACCCGCCCTGAAGTCATGGTTTCGAGCAGAAAAAAGATCGTCGCCAGTGGCGCCAATACAGCCAGCAACGCCATTTTAGGCAAACTATACATATCATATAAACCGGGAATAAAAAATAGAGGTGTTATAAAGAATGCCACGGCAAGGCATACCAAAAAAGCGCTGCGGAAAAAACTCATTTCCTGCCCGCCAGAGACCGTATCGGCAGAGCGGTCTCCAGCAGAGTCAGAAGATAATGGTTGCGCCCCCTTTTGAGAAGCAAAGCCGCATTGTTTGAGAACACGTTCGACTTGTCCGATTGACAGACCAGTATCCCTGGACAATTCCATGATTGATTTGGTTGCGGCAAATCTTTTAATATAATTCAGTTTTTTGTTTGAAATGCCCATTATGGGTACAGCGTCTTTACGAGGGTTCCAATTTTAGATCCGTACTCTATACAAATCTGTTTACAACGGGTGTCAGGCGAATTGATTGCAACCGGCCCGTAATGGTCTCCGGTTGGCAGCCCGGTTATTATCATACCATGCACCAAAAAGGCATTTAGTATAGCAAGAATGGTCGTTTCATTACCACCGGCAGAGTTTGCAGATGAAGCAAACGCACCTCCTACTTTACCGGTTAACCGTCCATGGTACATTACTGTCGAATCCAGAAACTGTTTAACCTGATACGCCGGACCGCCGTAATATGTCGGAGAACCGACAATAATCCCTTCATAATCAAGGATTTCATCCTGAGACAAATCAGCAATATCTTTCACAACAGGCTCAACATCTTCCTGTTGTACTCCGACGGCTATCAAATCAGCCATTTTTCTGGTATTTTGCGATCTTGTATAATATGTAATAAGAACCCGTGCCATTTACAACTCCGTAATGTTAGCGCACGCACGGATTTATTTCTGGACAACCTCTTTCATATGTTTTCCCTGTTTGAAAACGACAACGCGTTTTGCGGGAATATCTATCTTTTGAGTCGGCTGGTTCGGGTTGATCCCAGTGCGTGCATTTCGTTCTGTAACTTTAAATACGCCGAAATTGCGTAATTCAACCGCATCACCATTTTGCAACGCATCGATGATTAAGTCAAAACTTTTTTGTATAATGGCATATACATTTTGCTGTGTCAACCCGGTTTCGTTTGCAATTCTTACAACTAAATCGCGTTTGGTCATACTCCCCTCCTTAACGGTTGATTTGATCGTTCTGTGCTGTTGTACGATCTATTATCCCTAATCCTACGCAAAATACACTAAAATATCTTATTATCATATAATTTTATCAAAATAAACTAAATAAATATTTTTCAATAATTTTCCAAGATAATTTAATATTAAACACATCTCACTTAATAACAACAAATAACACACTATACATTTTTTTACTTTTTTGTTAATTTGGCAACAGATGCACCTAGTTTGATAGACCCATTACCATATTTAGTGCGAATTTTATCCAGCGAAACATATAGTTTTTGTGTATCTTTTGTTGCTCCAAAAAACAAGTCAAGTTGTTGGGGATCAGATGACAACTTAGATGCAGTTACGCCAATCAATCGAACTTTTCTATGCAACACCAATGCATCAAAGAGATCACGGGCATAGGAATAAACACTGTGATCCTCATTGACAGGTAGTTCGAAAGAAACACTGCGCGTAATGGTTTCAAACGAATCAAAACGAACCTTAAGGGTAACACACGAAGCATACATTGATTCTCTGCGCAACCTTATACCCACGTCTTCAGAAAGTTGCGCCAGCACCGCATTAATATACGCCTTATCCTGTACATCATGTTCGAAGGTGGTTTCTTTACCTATCGATTTTGGTGGAGCATCATTACACACCATACTTGAATCGGAACCACGTGAATAACTATACAATGAATCACCTAGCGAACCGAACAACGATACCAGTTGATTGCGAGTATAGGCCTGCAACTGGCCAACAGTTTTTATCCCCCGGTCATGAATGGACTTAACACTCTTTTTGCCCACACCAAAAATTTTTTCAACCTTAAGGGGAGCGAGAAATGCCATCTCTTCACCTGTTTTAACAATGGTCAAACCATCGGGTTTGTTTTGATCAGAGGCTATTTTCGCTAAGAATTTATTCGGAGCAATACCAACTGAGGCGGAAAGGCCAGTATCGTCAAATATAGATTTTTTAATTATGTTCCCTGCATATTCTAGTCCATCGCGTAATACAGGGCATCCCGTCAAATCAAGATAGGCTTCATCGACCGATGCAACTTCCACAAGAGGGCTAAATCGTGCAAGTACAGCAAAAATTTTATCCGAATATTTTTTATACATTGCCTTATCGACCGGCAAAAAGACACCTCCGGGACACAATGAGTATGCTGTACTGATTGGCATAGCGGAATGAACACCAAAACGCCTCGCTTCATAACTGGCTGCCGATACAACACCCCGTTTACCTGGTTGAGCACCAACGATAACCGGTTTTCCGCGATACTGTGGATGCAATAATTGTTCAACAGACGCAAAAAAAGCATCCATATCTACATGCACAATCACTCGTTTGAGCTTCAATCCGGACATTGAGGCACCCTTAACAAAAGTATCTATTATAATTTACTTTAGGTATAGTATGTCACAGTCAGACTAACACTACAACTACTATTTGTCATTACTTTTTATATTATTGCCGCCAGGCGCAATAGGTAAGAATTTTGTAAGCAAGACGAGCGGCATAGAACGAAGATGTGTGATCATATTCTTGTGGAGCCAGTTCCACAAGATCTGCCGCTACAAATTTTTTACCGGATGATGAAAGTTTTTGTAAAAAAAGGATTATTTCGGGCCAGTGCAATCCACCGGGTTCAGGAGTACCGGTAGACCGTACCTCACTAATATCAACAGCATCGATATCAAAAGTAAGATACACTACATCAGATAGACGAGCAATGACATCATCCATCCATGTTTTATTGTTATGAATAGTATGTGCGTAAAAAATATTCAGTTTATGTTGGTTAATCAGCTCATATTCTTCCTGTGAAAAACTGCGTATTCCAACTGAACAGAACGGAACTCCCATATCAAACACCCTGCGCATTACACAGGCGTGCGAGGAGGGCAATCCCTCATAGCTGTCACGCAAATCGGCATGAGCATCAAAATGGAGAACAGATAGATCGGGATATTTCTGAAAAACCCCTTTGATTATTGGAGCGGAAATAGAATGTTCCCCTCCAAGAAAGAATGGGAATTTTTCTGCGTCAAGCAATTCAACGGCTTTGCTTGTCAGCTGGTTGGCAACCTTATCGAAATCACCGTCTACTGATATTGGCTGGTCGGTAAAAATCCCCATTGAGCAAGGTTCACAGGCAAGTTGTTCATCAAAAAACTCGACCTGATGCGACGCTTCAATGATCGCATCAGGTCCATATTGTGTACCACTGCCATAACTGGTAGTTGCTTCAAACGGTACAGGCACCACGATAACTCGTGACGAATCGAAACGGTTCAGTTCATCGGGCAACCCTAAAAACCCTGAAAGCTCCTGTTCAGACATGGCATCGGTTTCCTTCCAAATTTATTACATAATAAATATCGCGGCGGCCATTGTTGTTGTCCACCAACCATCTTTGTGACCGCGAGCAGTCTGAGAAATATGAGTTGTCTGGATAATCTTACCGCTGGATATATACAATTTTTTACGTTCATCCCATGCTTCATCAGGATTGAAGTCAACGCCAAGTGTCGTAGCAAGCATAGCGGCAGCAAGGTCTTCGGCGTAATCACCAGTTAACTGATCGCTTTCACCAAACGCATGATGTTCAGAAAGATATCCATACTGCTGTTTATCTTTTGGAACAGCAAGGCCAATTGCAGCTGAAGTTAAACGGTCAGGCTCATTTGTAGCATTGCGTGCCATGACGCAAAAAATAATTGCCCCCGGTTTGAGCATTTTCAAACCTTCCTCTTTTTCGATTATCTCGCACTGCGGCGGATAAATACTCGAAACGGTAACAAGATTACACTTCTCTATACCGCCATCTCGCAGAGCCAACTCAAAACTACTGAGTTTTTCCTGTGATAACCCACTCCCTTTGTTAAAAACATATACTTTGGAACCATCATTCTCCTCCTCTTTGGGCCATGTGTTACGCAAAACCTTTGCTTTTGCAGTTCCATTTAGTTAAACCAGTAAAAAACGAATAGATACAATACTAAATTTTCTGCTTTCTGAAAACCGAAAAATGTATATAATATCAAATATATTTATAAAATATGCTATATGATTATCCGCTCGCTATGGTAGTATGTCTCTTTCTTGTCAAAACTTATCTTATAAACCGGAGGCTATTGTGAAAATTATCATAGAAGATTTGAAGGCTATTTTCCAACGCGACCCTGCCGCCCGGGGGTTCTGGGGAATACTTGAAGTAATATTAAG
>CAXXKF010000002.1:0-177244 GCA_963675685.2 Candidatus Auribacterota bacterium | reverse complement strand
ACCACTCTCGTGTGCTTCAGGACATAAAGAATTTGCCTGCAGTAGTTGTAAAAACAAATTTGTTATTCAAAATCATGATCCTTCGTTTTTTAATAGCAATCCACATCAATCGGATTTATGGACTGGTAAGTACTGGTAACTAGGAAATCGGGACATCGGGTCACATCACTTAATTATTGCCTTGCCATATCAAGGGTGGCAAGAGAAAAGGCACTTTTGCAAATGCGAATATAATTGCATAAAAAAAAGGCTGCCCGATAACAGATAACCGGACAGCCTTTTTGCTATATATAATATTATGTATTACGCTATAGTCACCTCACTTGAGAGATACACATCCTGAATCGCGTTGAGCAGTTCGACCCCTTCGTTCATCGGCCGCTGGAACGCCTTTCGTCCTGAGATTAACCCCATACCGCCTGCACGTTTGTTGATGATGGCGGTCTTGACCGCTTCCTGCAGATCATTCTGCCCCGACGCACCGCCGGAATTGATCAATCCAATCCGACCCATATAACAGTTTGCCACCTGATACCGGGTCAGATCGATCGGATGATCGGTTGCCAGCTCGCTGTACATCCTCGGATCTGTCTTGCCGAAACCAATTGCGCCAAACCCGCCGTTGTTGGTAGGCAATTTCTGTTTGATAATATCAGCCTGAATAGTCACCCCCAGATGATTCGCCTGACCGGTCATGTCAGCGGATGTATGATAGTCCACTCCGTCTTTCTTGAAACTATTGTTCCGAAGGTAACACCACAACACTGTATACAACCCCAAACTGTGGGCGTATTCAAACAACTCGGCAATTTCCTCTATCTGGCGGCTCGATTCTTCCGATCCAAAATAAATCGTAGCTCCAACACCAACCGCCCCCATCTCAAACGACTGGTCTACCGACGCAAACAACCTCTGATCGTATTTTGAGGGATACGTCATCAGTTCATTATGATTAACTTTAACGATAAACGGAATCTTGTGCGCGTATTTACGCGATACCATACCCAACACACCAACTGTCGACGCGACAGCGTTACATCCACCCTCAATAGCCAGTTTGACAATGTTTTCAGGATCAAAATAGATCGGGTTCGGTCCAAACGATGCTCCCGCGGTATGCTCTATCCCCTGATCTACAGGCAGAATGGACAAAAAGCCCGTACCCGCAAGCCGTCCTGAATTATACGTCCACTGCAAATTACGCAACACATTGTTTGAGCGGTCAGAGTGCGAAAAGACATCATCTACATAATGCGGACCCGGTAAATGAAGCTGTTCTTTTGAAATTGTTTTGCATGAATGTTCAAGTAAGCTTTTTCCTTCATCGCCCAGTAACTCTATGATTCGATCTATCATGTCAGCCTCCTCTGGTTACCTGTTATGTGGTCACTATACTTACTCCTGATAGTAGCCATACTATGGTAAAAAAAAACATTTAGCAACACACTTTTTGACCTTTAAAGAGACCATTCAGCGAACAATTTTTGATATCTCTTAACCCATAAGAACTTAAACTCATCTAAATGATTTTATTTGACTCAATTTTGCCCTATTAGTCTATGGGCACACTACTTGCTTTGACTAAATCCACACAAAAATTTACTGGATTTAGAGATAAAATCGTATAGTATAGAAACAATTCAGTGTTTTTCTAAACACATCTACCTTATATTTGGCGGCTATGCAAAAAATTTTCACTATTGCTCAAGTTACGTTCAAAGAAATGATCCGACAGCCTGTATATAGTATTATTGTGTACCTCGCAATGATCCTTATCTACGGCAGTCCCTGGTTTTCCATGTTCACCTTGCTAAACAGCCTTAAACTGGTTAGGGATATGGGATTGGCGACAATCATGCTTGCCTCGCTGTTTCTCGCGGCATTTTCCGCATCAGGATTAGTCTATAAAGAGATCGAAAACCGCACAGCAAATAACCATTTTATCTAAACCGGTGTTCCGAATGCAGTTCATACTGGGTAAATATTTGGGACTTTTAGCTGGTGTTGCCCTTGCAGTCATGCAATTGACATTGATTCTGATTTTGACTATTCGACTTGGTGTACCTGATACAGCACGGTTTGTACTCGATAAACCAGTTGTATACAGCCTTAACTTTCTGCTGGTTTTCTGTATCCTGTGGGCAGCGCTGATAAATTATTTCTTTGAAAAACCGTTCACCTCAACGCTGGTCACAACTTTTTTTGTGTTACTGTTGATCATATTCTGCGTTATCGCCTGTGTCAGCCCGTCTTTTCAACCTCAGGCATTCGGTGCAGGGATGGAACTGGCTTTGATCAAGGCTGGTATGCTTATTTTTCTGGCAATGTCTATTATTACATCAATTGCGCTGATAGGATCGATCAGGTTCAACATACTGGCAAACCTCATGTTTTGCTTTGCCCTGTTTTTCCTTACGATGACATCCGATTACTTTTTCGGCAGGTTTGCCGATACCAATATGATTTGCAAAGCATTGTACGCACTGATTCCCAACTTGCAATTATTCTGGGTTGCCGACGCGTTTTTGCGCCACAACCCTATTCCATCAATATATGTGATGACAACAGTCGCCTACAGCACATTGTGCATAGGCGTGGCTCTGGCAATAAGCTGGGTTTTGTTTTCTGAAAGAGAGTTGACATGACACATCAAACTATCGATCATATGGATAAAAAAGGCGAAGTGGTTGCCCTTGTCGGGCTTGCTATTCAACTGGTATTGTCCGGTATTTTCTTTTTATTCTCCGTGTGGTCAAAATCGCAAAGCGTTACATTTCTGGCGATATTCAGTATCTTTGGATGCGCTGTGTGGCTGAGCACATTTTTGCATCTTCGCCAGCAACGACTTGTCAGCGAAGAAAACGAAGACGAACTGCTCGAAGCAACATCAGATAGCAGTCTATTTGAAAACGATGATCAACCACTTTTGTCATCATCCCATAAATTGCGCCAGATGGAAAAATTCGTTTTACCAACAATTACCATCGCACTGGGCGCAGGCCTGATTATCACCGGAATTTTTCTTTTCCGATCAATCAGCCAGTTCGGGCAACCGCTATCAAAAGCGCTGCTCAATCAAACTATTATCGGTCTGATTATCTGTGCTTTCGTAAGTTTCATCATCGGTCGGTTCGGCGCAGGTATGTCTGCATCAACTCGATACACACACGTACTTAAAGGCGGTAGCGGCTATTTGCTGAGTTGTTCCCTGCTGAGTTTACTTATTGCTATTTCGCTCATCCTGTATCATTTCGCTTATACCTGGGCACATACAACCATGACCTATTGCCTACCGTTTATTATTATTCTGGTGGGTATAGATTTCATTGTTCACATCGTACTCGATTTTTATCGTCCACGCGTGCATGGTCAAATTGAACGGCCGCCATATCAAAGCTTTTTTCTGGGGTTACTCGCTGAACCGCAAGGAATTTTACATGCCGCCGCGCATTCGCTGGATTATCAGTTCGGATTCAAAATATCCGAAACATGGTTCTATAAATTCGTTGAAAAAATTCTAGCCCCGCTTGTGCTGTTCCAGATTTTTGTACTCTACCTGCTCAGCACCATCGTTATTATTGATCCTCAGGAGACAGGCATTATCGAGCGATTTGGGGTACCACTTCAGGAACAAGGCGTGTTACAACCGGGCATCCATTTCAAACTGCCATGGCCTGTTGAAAAAATACGCGTTGTATCAACATCAAGGGTACAAACCTTAGAGATCAATCCACACGACAGCGGCGAATCGACCATATTATGGAGTGAAGCGCATCACAAAGATCGAACATTGATGTTTCTACCTACCAGCGATGAAATCGAAAGTAGACTGGACGATGATAAAATGCTCACAGGAATACCGGTTGGAGCGCTCCTTGCATCAGGTGAGATCCAGTACAGAATAAGCGATCCGTATGCTTACACATATAATCAAAAGAATCCTGAGAAATTTATTTATAACATAAGCCTGCGCGAGCTGGTACGCTATGCGGTCACAACCGAATTTTTCGAATTCATGGGACAAAATCTCATAGAAATTAACCAACTGATGAAAGAACGCATTCAAAAAGAACTCGATAAGCATAATGTAGGTGTGGAAATCGTGCTTGTAGCCATCTATGGTGTCCACCCTCCTGTTGAGGTGAGCGAGGCGTTCGAGTCGGTTGTGGCAAGCAAAGAAGAAAAACAAGCCAAAATTCTAAGCGCAGAGGCATATACAAACAAACTCCTGCCGCAGGCTCAGGCGGAAGAACAAGCTATTATGCTCGATGCACAATCGTATGCCGAACGCCAGAAATTGTTATCGCAGGCGGAGTCTGAACAATTTGCCAAACAACAACGCGCTTTTGAACTTGCTCCGGCAACATATCAGTGGCGCCATTACCTGAAAACGATTGAAACCGTGCTCAGCGATATCCGAAAAATTATCATATCGTCACGGCTAAAAAATAACGAAACCGATATAATTGATCTGAAATATAAAAATCAACCGAATCTGCTAGATATGGATATCGGACGATAAACAAAGGAGCAACCCGTGAAAAAGAATTTTTTGACTATATTCGTCGGAGTTTTGATAGGAGTTCTGCTGGTTCTCTATCTTGTTGCGTTCCAATTAAGCGTTAATGAAAAAGCAGTGCTTACCACCTTTGGCAAACCAACAAAAACACTCGATAAACCGGGCTTATACTGGAAACTGCCATGGCCGTTCCAGAAAGTGTATGCCTTTGACGCACGCCTGATCATCGATGAAAGTGTTTTTGAGGAAACACTTACGGGCGATGGCAAAAATATCGTCTTCTCCACCTGTCTTGGATGGAGAATTCAGGATCCAAAGATTTTTCTGGAAAGTATAGGAAGTATCAGCGACGCAAAACGAAATCTCGAAGGGCTGGTTAGAACCTTCAAAAGCGGAGTTATCGGACATCACGATTTCGCTAACCTGATATCTCTCGATAACGATTCCATTCAGTTTGAACAGATTGAAGAAGAGATGTATCAGCCGGTTGCAAAAGAAGCGGAAACCCGCTACGGGATCCATGTTGATTTCCTGTATATCACCCGTATCGCCCTGCCGGAACAGACAACGGCAAAAGTATTTGAACGTATGAAAAAAGAACGCGAACGCATCGCCGAACGATTCAGAGCCGAAGGCGACGCCAAAGCAAATGAACTGAAAGCAAAAGCACGCAGCGAACGCGATCAAATTCTGGCACGCGCGGAAGCAAAAGCGAAAAAGATTCGAGGTGAAGGTGACGCTGCGGCAGCAGAATATTATCGTATCTTTGAAGATAATCAGAAACTGGCTGTTTTTCTGCAAAAACTTGAAACGTTAGAAAAAGTCCTAAAAAAGAAAGCTACTGTTATTCTCGACACACAAACTCCGCCTTTTGATATACTCGATTCAATTGAGACACAAACACAACAGCAAACACGGTAAGATACTAATATGATCGAAAATATGGAACAAAACAATAACACCCCATATACCGATCCGGCGCATAAGTCGTTGATGGATGCGCTCAAGGTTACCTTTCGCCTCATCAAGTTCACTATGGCAATGATAATTATCGGGTTCCTGTGTTCGGGCATCTTTGTTGTTAAACAACATGAAAGCGCACTTATATTGCGGTTTGGGAGCATCGTAGGTACTCCGGCAGACCGTGTTCTCAAAGCAGGTTTGCACTGGGCATGGCCGTATCCTGTAGACCAGGTCATCAAATTACCTACAGGACGTATCCAAAGTTTAAAGATAGATAATTTCTGGTATCACGATATAGATACACCCCCGTCACGTCCCGGAGTACAAGATAAAATACCAAATGCGTTACGACCCGGGCTTGATGGATACATGATCAGCGGTGACGTGAACATCGTGCACGCCATCTGGACGTTGCGCTACAAAATTATCGATCCGTATACTTATTACCTGACCGTTCAGGATAGCGATACACTGCTCAGCAACCTGTTTAACAGCACCATCGTATCAATAGCGGGCAAATCTTCAGTCGATACCATATTACGCACAGGTATAGAACAATTCCGCTCACAGGTAGAACGTGAAACACAGGATAAACTGGCAAAACTCGATTGCGGTATCGCACTGCAACGCCTCGATATCGAACGGATAACACCGCCACGCCAAGTCAAAGCAGCTTTCGACGATGTAATTCAGGCTGAACAGGAACACAGCCAGAAAATAAACGAAGCAAAAACCTACGCCGCCAAAATTGTCAATGAAGCGGAAGGGAATGCGTCGCAGATCGAATCGGAATCGCTGGCATACCAAACCAATGTCATCGAAGAAGCACGCGCTGACGCCAGTTATCTTGAGGAAGTTTTAGACAAATACGAAAACAGTCCTGAGATATTTTTATTCCTGGCCAAACAAAACACTTTGAAAAAAATTATGGATAAACTTGACGATACATTTATTTTTTCTCAACAGAACCAACGTGAACGTGAAATCCGCCTCATGTTAGAGCGGACAGAAAAACAAAGGTAACGTTTATATGCGTGTAACTTCCGCAGCAGTATCAACCGAATTGCAAAAAAAACTGGTAGCCATACGCTTACTGGCAACATTTCTGGGCGGCACATTGATCCTCAATGCGTATCTGGCTCAGATCGTGTTGAGAATTTCCCCGCAGGTTGCCGCTTTAAGCGCATTCGTGGGAGCGGTTCTGCTGGGCGCTCCGATCATTTCCAAATCAGTAAAATCGCTTTTGCATGGAAAAATCCATATGGAAGAACTGGTTTCCATAGCAATCATAGGATGTTTTGCCCTTGAAGATTATAAAACCGCGGGCGCAGTAGCATTCATTATGCTAGGAGCAGAGTTGATCCAAAGCCGGACTGCTCTTGGAGCACGCGCGGCTATCGAGGGGCTTATCAGATTAACGCCAACACGTGCACGCAGGAAAAATAAAGATGGATCACTTGAAGAAATCCCCGCGCATTCACTCAGTATCGGCAACACCATTGTTATACTTCCCGGTGATACCGTGCCTGCCGACGGAACCATCGTCAACGGTATGGCTACCATCAACGAGGCAAGCATTACCGGTGAGTCAGTACCTGCTGAAAAGAAAAGCGGCGATACTGTTTTTGCCGGAACGGTCAACCATACCGGCAAGATCGAAGTAAACGTTACTCGCGCAGGTGAAGACACAACGCTTGGCAAAGTGAAAAAATTAATTATAGAAGCAGAACATACAAAAATGCCCATTATGAGTATCATTGACCAATATGTAACGTGGTATGTACCTCTTATACTTATGATCGCCGGAATTATTTTATATTTTACACGCGACATGAACCGGGCAATAACCGCATTGGTGGTTACGTGCCCATGCGCGCTGATTCTTGCTACTCCAACTGCCATTGTTGCGGCGTTATCGTGTGCCGCCCGTCTTGGTATATTGATTAAAAATGTGCGTCATCTGGAAGTTGCTTCGCACCTGAACGCTCTGGTATTTGATAAGACAGGTACACTGACCACTGGTGAGTTGTCGGTAACCAAACTGACTCCGGTTGAAGAATCTGAAGACGCTGCTCTTGATCTGTTAACAACAGCAGCTTCAGTGGCTCAAAACAGCAATCATCCTGTATCGAAAGCAGTGGTTACTATGGCAAAGAACGCTTCTGTCCCATTGAAAAATGTTGAGGATGTTCAGGAAAAAGCAGGTATGGGTATCAGTGCAAAAATAGGAACGCAAACTGTATTGCTTGGCAAACGTGAATGGTTGATCGAAAACCGTATATCTATAAAAAATGATTCAAAAGATATGGAAGGTCTCAGCGTCCTGTATGTTGCTGTCGATAAAACATACACCGGATGGATCGGACTCGAAGACAAAACACGATCTGAAGCAAAACACGCAACTGAAGAACTCCATCAAATCGGTATCAAAAAGATTATTATGCTTACCGGCGACCGTGAATCGGTAGCTCAAAAAGTTGCCGCAGAACTGGGGTGTCAGGAATACCGGGCGCATTGCCTGCCCGAAGAAAAACTCGATGTGGTAAACGAACTGAAACAGCATGGTTACTCAGTAGGGGTTGTGGGCGATGGTATCAACGACGCACCGGCATTAGCAGCTGGCAATATCGGTATCGCTATGGGAGCCGCAGGCAGCGATATTGCCATTCACAGCGCATCCATATCGCTTATGAATAACGATCTGCTCAGATTACCGTTTATCGTCAAAATTTCCCGTAAAACACGGGCGGTTATTTATCAGAATCTTGCATTCGGAGCTTTCTTTATTGTAGCAGGACTGCTTGCTTCGGGTATGGGATATCTGAACCCCATACTCGCTGCACTTCTGCATAATATCGGATCATTCGTAGTTATTTTCAATAGTGCACGACTGGTGCGGTTCGGGGAAGACCTTGTACCGTACGAAACAACAAATCAAGCACAAACGGAGGCAATGACAGAAAATGTCACAACCTGATACCGCGGTTATATGTACAAAAAACCTGACCAAAATTTTTAAGGATTTCTGGGGACGCCCGCGCGTAAAAGCTGTGGACAATTTGTCGCTGGAAATTACCAGAGGTGAAGTTTTCGGATTGCTCGGCCCGAACGGATCGGGTAAATCGACCACTTTAAAAATGCTTTTAGGATTGTTGTTTCCCACAAAAGGGAAAATAGCCATTATGGGTAAACCGGTATCAAACGTTGCAATCAAACAGCGGATAGGGTTTCTACCTGAAGAATCGTACCTGTACGGCTATTTGACGGCGCATGAGACACTGGCATTTTACGGCAAGCTGTTTGATATTCCCGCGAGAGACCGAAAAAAACGGGCAGATCAACTGCTCGATATGGTTGGACTTGGACGCGTCGGATCACGTCCGGTTCGGGAATTTTCCAAAGGTATGACCCGCCGGCTGGGACTTGCTCAGGCACTGATTAACGATCCTGACCTTGTGTTCCTTGACGAACCTACATCAGGGCTTGACCCGATTGGAACACGCCAGATAAAAGACCTTATCATCGACCTTAAAAAGAACGGAAAAACCGTTTTGCTGTGCAGTCACCTGCTGGCTGATGTGGAAGATGTATGCGACCGTATTTCCATCTTGTACGGCGGAAAAATAAAAGTATGCGGTAAAGTGGGCGATTTACTCAAGAAGCATGATGCTCTGCATGTCAACTTGCCGCACTTGAAACAATCCACGATCGATGAAATCAAAAAGATTATCACTAAATCAGAAGCCGGCGCGGAAGTCAGCATAGAACATCCGACTGACCGGCTGGAAAACTTTTTCCTCAAAATCGTACAGCAGGCTGTGGAAGACAAAGAAGAAACATCGGGCGCTGACGTGATTAAACAGGATTCACCGTCTGAAAAAACTTCTGACGCTACCGAACCTGAACAGGCGCAGGTCAACAAAGACGTCATCAAACAACTACTAAACAAGAAAGATCAATAGGCATGAAACCTATTTTTGCCATTGCACATAAAACATTGCTCAAAGCAATGCACGACAAATTTTTCATAGGTGTTGTCGTGTTTTTTCTGCTGGTATTGCCATCTCTACCCATTGCGTTATACGGCGATGGCACAGCTGAAGGGCACATACGCCTGTATCTATCTTACTCAATGTATTTTGTGATATTTTTTCTCTCACTTTTGACCATTTTTATGGGGTGTATATCAATCAATGAAGAGCTGGAAAAGAAACAGATGTTCACAGTCGTCACCAAACCGGTTTACCGATGGCAGGTTATCTGCGGACACTGGCTGGGAGTTACTCTGTTAGCGGCACTGTTACTGACAGTTGGCGGGATCATCAATTACTGCGGCGTGCATTATATTATGTCTAAATACAAAGATACCATCAGTGAAGAAGAAAGCATAGCTATCCGTGAAAATCTACTGTCTGCCAGAGCAGTTGTAGAACCTGAACAACCGGATATGCAGGAGTTGCTGGAACAACGCCTCAAACAATACCGAATAGATCATCCTGACGAACAAATTGACTACGAACAGGTACAAAAAAAACTACAGCAGGAATTGTTTTACGCTATTTATTGTGTACCTCAAAGGCACGAAAAATTATTTAAAATTTCCGGATTGGATAATGTTACCACAGACACTTTAATCGTAAGGTTCAAATATTACACATCATCCAAACCCGCTGATGCGACCATCACCGCCCGATGGATGTTCGGCGATCCGGAAAAAGTTAATCCGGTACGGATGCTCAGCGAAAAGACACCGGAGGTGTATCACACCATCAAAATTCCCGCTTCCACCATCGATAGCGAAGGCACGTTGCTCATTAAATTTATGAATTATGATAACGAATACCTGACAGTAATTTTTCCTGAAAAGAACGGATTTGAAATTTTATATAGAACCCATAGTTTCGGCGTTAATTTTCTTAAAGCATATTTTCTTATATTCTGCCAACTAGCCGTACTGAGTGCGCTGGGGGTTATGTTCTCCTCATTTCTCTCATTTCCGGTAGCTGTTATAATGACACTGTTTGTATTTGCGATAGGAGTACAGGCGGAATCAGTACTACAAATTCTCGGTTCGGTTTCGGATAGTCCGTTTACATTAATCGAACTGCAGAAAGAACAGCCTCTTACATTTTTTAGCATAACGCAAAAAATTCTCGGCTTATTTATTCGCCTGTTCCCGCAATTCGATAAGATCAATCCTGTATCATTTATTGCTGACGGGCGGGCAATCCCGGCAAGCCTGCTTGGTTGGACATTGGGAATACTGGTAGCTGCGCAAGGAACGGGTATTCTCCTGGTGGGCAGTATCATTTTTCAAAGAAAAGAAGTCGCAAAGGTGATTATTTAATGAAAAAAACATATCGATATCTTATTGCCATAGTACTGTTGATTGCGGTGATGTTTTTAAACATGCAGATTATTCCGTCGATTAACCGTATGCGACATGACGCAGGCTTGACGCGCAACCTTCCGGTTGACAACGCGCCGCCACAATTTGTTCTGGCAGTAAATATCCTTGGAAGCCTCCGCTGTTTGCTGATAGATATGTTATGGCTACGCACTATGAAGTTGCGTGAGGACGGTAAATATTTTGAAATGGCACAGCTTTACAAATGGATCTGTCAGCTGGAACCTCAAATCGAAGATATCTGGACACATAACGCATGGAACATGGCATACAATATTTCGTTTGAGATGCCATTTGCGGAAGACCGCTGGCGATGGATCAGGCAAGCTATATCGTTACTGCGCGATGAAGGGTTGATGTATAACACTCAGAGCGCGTCTATACGTAAAGAAATTGCCTGGATTTACGCCCACAAAATCGGCCAGCAATGGGACGATATGCATCAATACTACAAAGAACAACTTGCCCTTGAAATGGATCCGCTAATAAAAGGGCCTGACGATATACGCGTGTTAGCTGCACTTCCCGATTTTGAATCGGCTTTAAAATCGAACCCAACTTTGCGGGCGGCATGGAATACTGTCAAATCTGCTAATTTAAAATCATACAATGATTTTTCACAATGGCTTTCAACCATAGGATCAGACGTTATCGATCCTGAAACATTATCGCTGCTCGATTCGTATATGCGGGCAAATACATTGACTAATGATTACAAGCTTAACCTGTCGCGTATGGTCGAGTTACAAGATAAATTCGGACCAATCGAATGGCGATTACCGGAATCACACGCATTATACTGGGCTTACGATGGCAAAGAATATGCGGAAGAACGGCATCAGATATTATACGACAGGCTGATTTACCTGTCACTCCAATCGTTGTACCGGCGCGGGGCGTTGTATCTGGTTGAGGATGGAGATGACGTTTTATACATAACCGGACCTGATGTGCGATTCATAGAACCGATGTATACGCTATATCAGGAACTATTCGACACTTACGGCGATATACCGGCAATGCAAAATATTTTATCGTCATATTACTATTACCTGCAGGAAGTGGTAGTGCTGTTTTACGCATTTAATGACAAAGAAGAATCGGAAAAATATTTTAAGATTCTCAAAGATAAATTCCCGAAAAAAGTCAAAGAGGACGATTATATCACGTTTGTATTGAAACAATTTCAGGAAACCGCCCAAACCGGTAATTACGATCATGTTAAAAGTTTGATATACAGTCTGGTAAGGCAGGCATACTGGAACCTCGCTCTCAATCAGGATGAACAATATACCGGCTACCTAAAACTTGCAAACGCAATCAGAGCGGAATATTTACGCAGTACTGGAAATCAACAGCGGCTGACTATACCGTCTATCAAAGAAATATGTCAACAAGTCGTTGATCAGGCATTGAAACATGATTTTCCTGCCTCACTTCAAAACAATCTTAAACACAGACTTGAAAACACACCTAAATCTAACGAAGAAAAATCGGTAGAAAAGTAAGTAAATAGATTAATCGACAAAATTTTCGTAATCTTCATCGGTAAGTTCACCGCTTACACCATCAAGAATATTGTCAAACTGGCGTAAACCAGCACGGACAGGCACTGTTGTTACATCAAAGACCTCAGCGATATTATCCTGCAAAGCTGATTCATTTGACGCACAGCCTGACATCCAGCCGGAGCATAAAAGGATAGAGCTTAATAGCAATATTGTAGATATTATTCTAGTCATATAGTAAAACCTTTTCTTTTACAGGAAACTTTTCATACTATACCCAATACGATAACTGTGTGCAAGTTTTATTTCTTTTATTCCAGGAAAAGCTTTTAGGCACAACTATACTATTGCCAAATGAACAATTATACCGTACTATGCTTTGCGTGTTTCTACAAGATACGGAGCGAATTTATGTACATTTTTAGCGAATGTTTAGATGCAGGTAAAGAATTTTTGTTTCGTGCAGGTCATGACCTCAGGTCACTGAACAGAAAACTGTTCCTGTCCATTTTTGTACTTGGCATTTTATTCCGCCTCGTGGCGTTCAGCTCTCATACGGCTTTACATCCTGATGAAGCGTTATACGCAAAATGGGCGGCGAGCATTGGTCATAACTTCAATATAGGTTTTACTATTAGCGAAGTAGATAAACCGCCACTATTTTATTACCTCCTTGGAGCATCAATAGCTCTTTTCGGCCCCAATGACGCTGCGATCAAATTGCCGGGGCTGTGTATCGGTATCCTTATGATCCCTCTGGTATCACTGATTGCTTTGAGCTTAGCTCGCCAACATTCGGCATTGTGGGCAGGTTTTTTCTACGCGTTATCCCCTTTTGAGATACTGTACGCCCCCACTGCGTTTGCGGATACTACATGTGTATTTTTCTCTTTGCTGGTACTTCTTGCTATCTTATATCGTATACCGTTAATGGCAGGAATTTTTTTCGGATTGGCATTATCCACTAAACAATCGGTTATTTTTTTCGCACCTCTGTACATTTTGTTTTTCATTATGCGCACAAAATATTATGTGCCGTCATTGATCAAAATCACCAAAGGTTTTTTGATCTCAATAATCCCTCTGGCTATCTGGATTTTTTTCTTTGCGGACAAAGGTATCGGTGTTTTAGTTAATATTTATCAGGAACGATTTTTCACCCCCAGCGGCAACCTGTTTCATCTTCTTTTACAATGGTTTAAACAGGAACGATATTTCACCGGTAACTTTTTAACCAGTTTAGTATCTATCGGATTTGTATTTTTAGCGCGACTCTTGTATGGTTTTAAATTGTATAAAAAAAGAAATATTTACGATTTCCGTTCATTTATCGAAATTTTTTCCCTGCTCGTATTTGTGGTTGCCTATGACTTATTGATATCTGTACTGAATTATCCACTCTATTCACGCTATTTACTCATTATATCTTCGCCATTTATTATTTTATTCGCGTTGAGCTTGAACATTATCTTAAAACGTTTTCACGCCCAACTGCGCATCATGAACTATCGCTGGAATTTACAGCCAATCATAGTAACCGGTATCGTGGCATACTGGATTATAACCACACCTCTCAATATGCAGGCTTTCCCAGATGGGACGAATTATCAGTTTAGCGAAGCGATCAAACCTACATCAGACTTTATAAAAACCCAACCCATGCCAGCCATGGTCTTTTATGCTGATGATACATGGCCGTGGACTGGTTGGTATCTGTTTGCAGAAAAAGAATCAGACAAGGTGATACGCCGACCGGCTAATTTCCGATCAGAAGAAGGGATAAATCAAGTACTTGAGCGACTTAACAAAGACGCTGATGAGTTGACAGATCACAGTATTTATTTCATATTGAATACCTCGCGAGATACAAACGTGTATTCACTGTTATCGCAGGTTACCGGTGTTGAAGTCCAACATAAGACTTTATTTATTGCGCAATCTATAAATCCTAAAAACCCGTCATATCAAGTTGATCGTGTTGATAAAGCAGCTTTAATGTCCACACTAAAAAAATAATTCTTTTTTTCTACTCCCATACATAATGGACTTCAATATCACAGCGAATTTATCAATCTTCGATTTATTGTTTTATTTTGCTCGATAATTTGCTACTATGCAACAAATCGACAATAATTTCTGTTGAATGCTCAACGAAAGGTTTGTTATGAAATCTCATACAGAATATGTGATTTTCAATACTCAAAAACGACGGGAATATATTAACATCACTAACCGTGTTGAAGACGAATTACGTAAAAGCGGTATTAAGGAAGGTTTAGTTCTCGTTTCCGCAATGCATATTACAGCAGGTGTTTATATCAATGATGCAGAAAACGGGTTTATTGCCGATTTAGACGAGATGCTCGATACGCTGGCTCCGTTCGGTAAAGATTACCGTCATCATCATACCGGCGAAGATAACGGTGACGCGCATTTAAAAAGTATCCTGACCCATAATCAGGTAGTACTTCCCGTAACCCGTGGTCAACTAGATCTCGGCCCGTGGCAACAAATCTATTATGCAGAATTTGATGGACGTAGGCCGAAACGTTTGATAATAAAAATTATTGGCGAATAATTCCTTATTCTACTTCGTATTTGTTCCTGATACTGTTGTGTTTTCTGGTCCGCTTACATAAAAGTTATATAGACCGATCAAAGCTATACAATTATAAAAAGGAGGACATGTAACATGTCAAAAGCATTGAAACTTGCAGTGGGTGTGGCGTTTGTATTATCAATTATCAGTGTTTCTACTTCGTTGATGTTAGCTATCAAACAAATGAAATACCGCGAAGTCATGGAAGCAAGCGGTAAACAGGTTGCGGTAAACAAAGATATGCAGGCGTCTATCAACAGGAAAATTGCCGATTTCGAAAAGGTTATCAAAGAGAAAAAAGAACTGCAAAATCAGGTCGATGTCATCAAAGGCAAACTCGATAGCACTCGTGAAGAAATGAAGGTTATGCAGGAAAAAATGACTGCCAAAGATGACGAACTGGCTGCACTGCGTGAAAAAACCGAATTGTATGCCGGCAGCACCGATCAAGGACAGGTTAACGAGTTGGTTACTAAAGTTGATGAGCTGAAAACCAATCTGGCAGAAGCCGAAGAAAAAATAGCCCAGACTGAAGATAAACGAAAAGCTGTCTACGCTAAAATCGAAGAACTCACTTCACAGGTTGAAGAAAAAGATACCAAACTCTCCGAAGCACGCAAACGTGAATCGGATTTATTGACTCTGGTCAGTATGTTAAAAAGTCAGGTATCCCAGCTTAAATCTATCACCGAACAGAAAAAGGACAGCGATGTCAAACTCGAAGCTCCGGTCGAAGTGGTTAACGAAGAATTGATGTTCATAGTTTTCGATATGGGCGCAAAAAATGGGCTTCGTCAGGATGACGTGCTGAAAGTTTTCCGCGGTGATGAGTTCCTTGGACTGGTAACGGTTATCGAAGTATTTCCCAACAAAGCCGCTGCTTCTATATCACATAAACTAATTGAAAATAATATTGGTAAAGATTGCGTGGTGCGTAAATAATTTATCCCATATATTTCTCATCACAAAGAGGAGGCCTTATCATGAACAAAACACTTTTAACTTTGATCTACTTTAGTGCAGTTATAACAACTATTGCTTTATCATCATTGATGATTACAGGTTGTTCCACTGTACCGCCGGAACAGGAAGGATCATCTATTCCGTGGGCACAACCGGAAGAATGGGAAAACAATCAAATGAAAACCGGAGTCGGTTTCTAATGAAACTTTTTCATACTTTTTTATGTATTCTCACACTTTTTATTTCTGTGATACCTCCCCTACACGCTCAATCCCAAACAAAACCGTTTGGACTGTGGGTTGAATGTGAAGGAAGATTAAGCACACTCAACAAAAAATCCTCCATTCTGGAAATGATCGACGACGCAGCTTCTATGGGCATCACCGATTTGTTTATCCAGGTACACCGTGGTAACAGGGCGTGGTTCGATTCGTCATACGCTGATACAACACCGTATCAGACGATTATGGAAAAAGAAAAAATCGATCCGGTGCGATTTACCATCGATAACGCAAAAAAACATGGAATGAGAGTTCATCTATGGATGAACTGTTTTCGCATGTTGCGCAACCTTGACGCTCCGATAGTGGAAAATCTGGGCACAAAAATTTTCACCCGTGACGGCAAAAAACGCCTTATCACCGACTACCCAAAAGAAGATTTGCCAGATGGCGGATTCTGGCTTGATGCCGGTGACTTGCAAGTACAGGATTACCTGGTCAAGCTAATGACTGAAGCTATCGACAAATATCCTGATGCCGAAGGTATTCACCTCGACTTTGTACGCTATCCGTACCGGGTTCCCTTCTATCCCGGTTCGCAGTGGGCATCAGGGCATGGTTTTGGATACGGTATAGACAGCGTCAACCGGTTCGAGCAACAAACAGGCTTGAATCCCTTTACTATGGAAATGACCCGCGAAAACGCCCAGAAATGGGATTCATGGAGACGAGATCAAGTAACCGCATTCGTTCAGAAAATGTCTAACGTATGTAAATCTCGTAATAAAAAAATCTCTACCGCGGGTATATGCTGGGCAGACAGAGCATATTTGAGTGCGTTTCAGGATTGGCGCAGATGGCTCGACGATGGTACGGTTTCCTTTGTAGCATCCATGAATTATACTACCGACCGGCGTTTTGCGCGGTATATCTCACGCGAGGCAATAGCGTCCAAATCAAACTCACAGGCTTATATCGGGATCGGGAGTTATATGCTCACCGATCAGCCTGACAACATGGCAGGCCAGATTGACGACGCACTACAACTTGGCGCAGACGGAATCATCCTTTTTTCATATGACGCCATAAAACCATATCCGGCATTGATGAAAGTAGTTGCGGGAAAAGCGCGCTAAGCAATGATCTAACTCACTGATTAAAATCTTTTAGGATAATATATGGGTACCGAAAAAGTTCACGAACCAGTAATGCTGATTTGTGGAGTGCTGGCAGCGGATAAACAATATCTCGCCGATGCCACATCCGCTTTGACAAACGAATTCGGCGATATAGCCATGCAAAGTGACGCGATCCCGTTCACCTTTACTGAATATTATAACAAAGAAATGGGCGACAAGATATTACGTCAGTATTTCGGCTTCAAACTTCTGATTTCTCCTGATCAGATAGCCAATATTAAACGACGTACCAACGCCATAGAAAAAACTTTTGAGGTCAACGATCAACGACAGGTCAATCTTGATCCCGGTTACATGACGCAGGCAAAAGTTGCTCTGGCGACTACCAAAGACGCCACACATAGAATCTACCTGAATGACGGGATATATGCCGAAGTAACGCTGTTCTTCAAAGGAAAATCGTTTTGTACATGGCCATGGACCTATCCTGACTACAGTTCCGACTTCACCATAACTTTTTTCAATAATTTACGCGATTTATATAAACAAATGTTGAAAGATTTATAAATTCATTCTCAGGTGAATTTTAATGAATAATCGATTATGTGACTTATCAAAAAAACTACATAATGCTTTGGACTCGAAAGCACAAGAAATTTTTTCTATACTTGATCCTGAAATTAAGACATCGCTTCATTTAGTGATAGTTAGCAAAGATAAAGATGAATGCGATGAAACCAACGAGATCATCCTCTCCACAAATGATAAAGACAAAAAATTACATAATCTTATTGAAGATGAATTTGAAACGCATTCTGAACAATATTCTTCTTTAAATCCTGAATCATGCGATGGATCAGAATCTTATGCCTTTTTAGACCGTTTTTCAAACAAGCTTGCAAATATCTTAAGGAAATACAATAGTGACCAGATTTATTTTGTTTCAGAAATAAAATTTATAACTTTTGAAAAAGAAGATTTGGAAGCTTTACCTGTATATTTAATCCTCCAACTTGATAAAAAAACTTATAATAAATTTTATCATCTTAACTTACCACACGATAGTAACCCAGAATTTGATTTTGAAGTTTCATTATTAAGTCGAATAGCAAAAGAATATATTCATATTTTTGAATACTTTACCTATTTAACCAATATACCTTGCTGGTTCTCTAAAGTCTTAGAATTAGTAGAAGAAATTATACCTGAAGAAGTTATCCAAAATGCTGCAAAAAGCTTGATGGCGATAATAGGTAAATATAGTTGGGATATACCATCAAATGCTATTTTTTCTGATGAAGGATTCAAATTCCGTGGAGCAAAGTTTTATAACTTATGCAACAAAATTGCAATTTTGAGAGAAGAAGGCAAAGAATGCTTTGGAAGCATATTCATTGCTCCAGGGTGGAAAATTGAAGACAGTAAAAATTATACCGAAGGTAGGCAAATATTTTTCCCAACTCCTGTAGATTTTGGAGAATCTGATAAATATTTACGTAAATTATTTGAAATAGCTTCTAAAAATATCGTCATTGTTGCAGAAAAAGATAATATTTTAGGATTCTGCGATAAAAAATATCTTGAGATCAAAAGCGATGATCTTTTTGAAATAAAATTCTTAAGTCATGGTCTTTGGGATTTATGCTATAACAATAAAACGTTAATGCGTGTTTCTTATGGCATGCCGTATTTGATAGCACTAGAAGATATCTCAAAAAATATTTTCTCACAATATTTTACTAAAATTTTTTCAAAAGATATAAATCACGAAGTCGATTTATTATTTAAATTGATTCAAGAGGTTATAAATGATAATAAGGGAACCACAATTTTAATTTCGAATGATATCAAATATGAAAAAAAAAAGTTTAAAAAATATCTTATACATCCTTTGAAGTTTTCTAATAAAAATATTTCCCTTATATCGAATCTCACAAACATTGATGGAGCGATCATACTCGATACACAAGGTTATTGCCATGCCATAGGAGTTATCTTAGACGGAACGGTTTCTGACAATGAGGATAAATCACGAGGTTCACGATATAATTCTGCAATAAGATATATTGAACAGAGAAAATCTGACGGTTCATACCCATGTTTTATCATTGTTTTGTCAGTTGATGGTACAATAAACTATATTCCAGATTATAATGATATAATTTAACTATCAAAACTTTTCAGGAGGCATACAAATGCTTGATTTTATTTCTCAATTCAGTCACGTTACACAAGCGTTAATCGCCGGTTTGTTTACATGGTTTGTCACCGCGCTTGGAGCATCCGCTGTTTTTAGCGCGAAAACAGTGAGCCAACGTGTATTGGATGGGATGCTGGCATTTGCCGGTGGAGTGATGATCGCGGCTAGTTTCTGGTCGCTATTAGCCCCTGCAATCGAAATGGCTGAAGGACACGCTATAGGCGGATGGTTTCCCGCGGCTGTAGGGTTTGGCTTAGGTGGCGCATTTCTTCGATTAATCGACAGAATTCTTCCTCATTTGCATATAGGATACCCCACCAGTGAAGCAGAAGGTATTCACACTAAATGGCGGCGCAGTGTGCTGATGGTTCTGGCTATAACTCTGCATAATATACCTGAAGGTTTGGCTATCGGCGTTGCTTTCGGAGCGGTTGCAGCAGGATATCCATCGGCAACGCTTACCGGGGCTATTGCTCTTGCAATCGGTATAGGTATACAAAATTTTCCCGAAGGATTCGCGGTATCAGTGCCTCTGCGTCGTGAGGGATTATCTCGGATAAAAAGTTTCTGGTATGGTCAGCTTTCCGCCATAGTAGAACCGATTGCAAGCGTAATCGGCGCTGCTGCTGTTATCTGGGCAAAACCTATGTTGCCATACGCTCTTGCTTTTGCCGCTGGAGCAATGATTTTTGTTGTGGTGGAAGAAGTAATCCCCGAATCTCAGCGCAACGGCAATACACATATCGCCACTGGCGGCGCGATGATAGGATTTATGATCATGATGATCTTAGATGTGGCACTCGGTTAATTAGTAATAACCTGAGTTATTCTTCTGCAGGTGGATTTTCTTCATCTGAAAGATACATTTCAAGAAGGTCAACGGCTTTCTGTTTTCGTTCCGCAACTTCTTTAAGCTGCATTTGCGCCTGATATAGCATTATCTGAGCATCTATCAATTCCCTATATGCATGTCTTAAATTCTCTACTGAGTTTTTCAATTTAAAATTATCAGGGAATGCCTGTACACGCTGTTTGTAGGCTACTAACTGAACTGCCATTTCTCTTCTCAATTCCGCAATATTTTTTTCGTGGACGATCTGATCTTTCTGCCGAGTGTATTTTTGAATACCTTCAGAATCATCTTTACGAATAGCTTTTAGTAACCGCTCCATCACTTTGACATGATTTTTTGCAACTTCAAGGAGTTCCTCATTGTATTGCTGATACATCACCTGATCTTCACGCTCAAAATACGGCTCAATCCTCTCCAGATATTTTCGCGCTTCGGATAATTCGGCAATCACTCCGGCAACATACATATCCTGTTCATCAGGCAACAGCGAATCATTGTCCTGAGCATATACATACGAACCGGTTAAAAACGATATCATTAGTAACACAACAAATAATATACGAACCATCCTAGTATCTCCTTTTAATAACAGTGACAGATATGATTTATTGCGGATCATAGAAGCAAAAATGATGTTTTACACATTGAAGCGGAACAGGATAATATCGCCTTCTTTGACAACATACTCTTTGCCTTCCAGACGCATAAGCCCATGCTCTTTTGCCCCGTGCTCACCATTGCAAGTGATATAATCGTCAAACGATATAACTTCAGCACGGATAAACCCGCGTTCAAAATCTGTATGAATTTTTCCCGCCGCCTGCGGTGCTTTGGTTCCTTGAGGGACATGCCACGCATGCAACTCATTTTCGTTGGCGGTAAAAAAATTGACTATATGCAGTGTCTTATAAACTTCGTGGATCAACGCAGGCAACGCCATTTCATCAACACCCATTTCTTCCATAAATACCTTGCGGTCTCCATGGTCAAGCCCGATCAGCTCAGCCTCAATCTTTGTGCTAATCCTTACACAAGAAGCACCTCGCTCGTTAGCAAATTCAATGACTTTTTGCTCATAGACGGAAGGTTCGGCAAGGCTTTCTTCGCCAACATTCAATACATATATGACCGGTTTGGCGGACAAAAGTTTCATGTCGTCCACAACTTCTTTCTGTGTGGCATCAAGATCAACAAACCGCAACTGCTTACCATTATTTAGATGTTCAAGAAGCGATTCGGACGCCGCTACATCTTTACGTGCCGCCGCGTCTCCGGCTTTGGCAACTTTTTTCATGCGGTTGATGCGACGTTCGAGTAACTCAATATCTTTCAAAAGAATTTCGGTCTCCACGATTTCGATATCACGCACCGGATCAATTTCTCCTTCAACGTGTACCACGTCGGACGCATCAAAACACCGTACCACATGCGCGAGAGTATCCATTTCAAGAATATTTGCCAGAAACTGGTTGCCAAGCCCTTCCCCGTCATGGGCATTACGAACCAATCCTGCAATATCAACAAACTCAATTGACGCGGGAACAACTTTTTTTGTGGATATAATACCAGCTATTTTTGCCAGTCGGTAATCCGGTATGGATACCATCCCTACATTAGGTTCAATGGTGCAAAAGGGATAGTTACTGGCTTCAGCACCCGAAGCGGTCAAGGCGTTAAACAAGGTAGATTTGCCGATATTCGGTAATCCGATGATGCCGCATTTGAGGGTCATCGCTTCTATAGTTCCTTTCTGAGATTGATATTGACAAAAGTTATTTTTCCCGGTCTGACAGGAAGGGTAAGAGTAATCGGTTCGTAGCCTTTAGCACGTATTCGAAATACCATATCACGGATAATCGGTTTACCCTTACGAAAAATACTATCTTCATAACTACCTATCAACACATAGGTAAGATTATCCGCATTAAAATATTTACCCTGCATATCGATATCAGGATGCTTTTTGACAATCTTCACATCCAAATCTTTTATAAATTGCCCCAACAAGCCACCGATAAACAACAAATTGCGGCGTTCTTCTATTTGTTCGTCAGTAAGCGCTTCACCGACAATATGCCGAAACGTAAATTCAAACATGAACTGTCGCAAATAAACATCGTCCGCCTCACTCATCTGCTCTATCTTGTCAAAATCTTTGTAAATAAACGAATACAAATAAGGAAGAACCGGATGTCCTTCTGTCATATAAGCTGCCCCCGGCAATGTAGGGCCTAGCCCCCAGAATGTCTTGACTGGAAAATGACGCACCTCAAGCGGTACAACGGGTAGTTCCGGTAATACATCCATGTGTACTTTGATTGGACACGGAGGCGATTGGCAATCATTATCAGCATAACCATTCTTCGAAACATCAAGGTTCAGGTATCCATGCCCGCTAATATGCGCGCTTGGTTGATCTACCAGTCCATCACCTCTCTGACCATTTGCGCCAACGATAAACAAAGTATTTTCAGGCGTAATGGGATAATCGGGCAGTTTACTTTCTCTCACAAGATTGACGATCTTTCGAGTATGATGAAAACTTCCCAAACGAGTGTCTTTTATCTGTTGAACACCTTTTACAACAAACCTCCCGACAGGAAAATTTTTCAACAGATCATACCCCGAATTCGCCTGAGGCGATCCAAAAATAGAACCAGAAGTGGAAAAATACATAAAATTCACTTCACGAATACTGTTAAACATCGAATAATTCTGCATATACTGCATAATCCGGGCATGCTCTTGTTCATCAACTTTGCATTTAAGTGCGTATTCATGGATTTTTACATATTTTTTGGGATATTTTTTTGTATCAGGAGGATCAAATTTTTCGACATGTGGAAATATAGATGCAGGATCGATCAGGTATTTTAGCAAATCCAAGTATTTTTCGTTCATTTTCTCTTTTGATCGATCGTAAAACAGCTGTAAATCCAAATCTCGCTTAAAATCGGATTCCCGCTGGACACGAATACTGTTAATAAGGTTATAGGTATCTACAGCCTCAATAAACGCCAAAAAAACAGGATCATTCAAAATAGCTTCGTGTTCGCCAGCAAACAGTTCTTTATATTCCTGAAAACTTCTCCTGAAATAGTGGAGTTTTCGGACAAACCCATAGGATACTACCGTCCCCTGACTGTACATAAACATTATAACATCATCGACAGGAGGAAGATTGTTTTTACGGCGCCGTTCCCGCTCAAGTTTAATCACACGAACAATCGAAGGGATAACGCGCGTAACAGCGATTGAATAATTATCCGACGCCAAATCGGCCACGGCAGGCAAAGGGTACTCGTCAGAATCATACGTAATGCAGTAGTATGGAATCTCATGCCTGGCAAGCAACTCTTCCAAATCGCCAAAATGTTTTTCCTGCGCAATAGTGACACCTGGAACCCGAAATCCCGGAATCCCTAGTACCAAAGGTAATTTGTCAGGATATTGTTTCTTGTAAGCCTCTAAAGACTTCCCCTGTTCGTCTGAGCAATAGACAGGAGTACATAATACAATAATAAAAAGAAACGCATTGATGGTTTTCTTCCATGAAAAACCGAATATAAATTTAAACATCTTTATAATCCATTCTCACTGATAAAATCTGTGTAAAAGTCGTTTACGATTTTTACTGCTTCTTCCGGTTCTTCGACCAGTGTAAACAGTTTAGCATCTTTTAAGTCTATCTTTTTTTCTTCCAGTAAGACACTATACATCCAGTCGATTACCCCTGACCAGAACTTTTTCCCTACCAGAACAACGGGAAATTGATCGATTCGTTTAGTCTGTATAAGGGTAAGAGCCTCGAATAATTCATCAAGTGTACCATATCCACCGGGAAAAATAACAAAAGCTTTTGCATTTTTCACAAACATCACTTTACGACAGAAAAAATACCTGAAATTTAATATCGTGGTTGCGAACGGATTAGGTTTCTGTTCGCGAGGCAGAAAAATGTTTAGCCCTATGGACTCGCCTGATGCCTCTGTTGCGCCTTTATTGGCTGCTTCCATGATACCCGGACCACCACCAGTAATGATCGAAAAACCGCTTTTTACAAGCAACGCTGCGGTCTCCTCCGCCTTTTTGTAATACGGGTCATCTGGTGGAGTCACTGCAGAACCGAATATCGATACCGCTGGTCCCAGATCGGTAAACAGCTGAAAACCGTCGACAAATTCGGACATAATTCTGAATACACGCCATAAATCACTATCAATACTGTTATTCTGTCGCATCAGTCACTCCTTGTTTAGCATTTAACCATATATTTTAAGATAACAATATTTTTCTGCGGATTACATCTATGCAGACAAAGCCTATATTTATTAAATCAACCGGTTAAAAAATTGTCTTTGTGCTTTTTTTTCCTCGTCAAATAAATCAAGTAGGGCTGTTGATGAAAATGCTTCATGATGGAACTGTAAGCCCATGCGGTACGTTTGAGGCTTGAAATCGGGTTTGATCCAGGCTATCGTACCACGACAAGCAACAACCTTGCCGCAAAACGGCATGTCAAGGCGTACTTCTATCTGTTTACCCGATTCATATTGTGACGCCTGATTCATATCAGGAATAGTTATTTGCACACACATACCGTCACGGGATATGTTTATGATAGACACAAGCCCATCATAAATGATCCCCTGATTATCAGAGGATGCGGTAAGGTTTCTTTTAAGAAATGATGTATTAAACCGTGGGTTTTCACGTCGTTCAGAACGAAATGTACCGGTATCATAGAATGATCCGGATTGATTATTCCATGCCATAGCACTGCTCCTTGGGTAAACGGACTGTACTTCTATCTTCACTCTATCGCCGTTTAACAAGCAAGAAGCATGCTTATATAAAATAAATCCGTCTTTTTTATACGTTGAACCGATATTCAATCATGTCGCCATCGGCCACAATATATTCTTTGCCTTCAAGGCGCACAAGCCCTTTGGAGCGGGCAACCTGATAGCTATTATCACATTCGACAAACGCATCATATGCTAAAACCTCGGCACGGATAAACCCACGCGATATATCGGAATGAATTTTCCCAGCGGCTTCTTTCGCAGTGATCCCGGCAGCTATTTCCCACGCACGCACCTCATCTTTTCCGACAGTGAAAAATACGATCATCTTCAACAGTGAAAAAGCCGTTCTGATAAAGCGGTTAAGCGCCGGTTCATCGATACCCAGTTCTTCAAGAAAAACTACCCGGTCTTCCTCATCCAGCTGTGATACTTCCATCTCGAGGTTACCGCATAAAGCGATCGCTATTTCCCCTTTTTCATCCAGCAACGCCTTTGCCTCAGCAAGCTTCGCTGTACCGGCTTCGTCTTCACCTGTATTAAAAATATACAAAACCGGTTTCAGGGTCAAAAACTGAAACCCGCTAAAAATCTTTTCGCCTTCCTGATCTAACTCAAATGTGCGCAGCGGTTTTTCCTGCTCAAGATGCTCTTTAAATTTTTCCAGATATTCAAATTCACGCTGGTTGTCTTTTTTATTCTTTTTCAGCTCTTTTTCGATTTTCTCCAGGCGTTTTTCAACTAATGAAAGGTCTTCCAGTATAAATTCGCTTTGCAGGTACATAACATCGTTCTGCGGATCAACATCGCCCAGAGGATGTAACACCGTATCTGATTCAAATGCCCGGATGACCACTGCCAGCATATCAAGGGCACGCAATTCCGACATATCGAACTCACTGTGCCCGTCATCGCGTTTAATGCAACCGATATCGGTAAATACAATTTCTGCAGGTGTTAGTTTTTTAGGTTCATATATCGAATTCAAATGATCCAAACGGGGATCAGGTACCTTGACCACCCCCAAATGTGACTCAATTTTTTCCCTCGCATATCCTTCTACTGCTACATTCTGACGTGTTAATGCATTAAATATAGTTGTTTTTCCACTCTGGGGCAATCCAATCAAACCGACTTTCACTGTGTTCTCCTTGTTTTTAGATAGCAATATTTTTTTGATATGATGATTGTACTCATGATCGATAATTTTTCAACAAAAAAAGGTGCGGGATTATAGAATTTTTAAAACTTCACAAGCACAAGATCAAAATTTCAAAACACAACATATTGTGCACCATTAATATTTTTTTCACATAATGTTGTGTTTTTTTATTGACACCTCATTCTGGATGTATGCTAATATTTAGCCCGTCTTCAAAAATAAATTTTCATTTTAACCCACATACCTTTGGAGGAAATGCCCTATGCCATCCGCAGTAAAAACTCAAAAAACAACCCTTAAACGTGAAAACCTTAAGCTGACAGAAAACGCAAAACGCGTTCTCGAAGCGCGCTACCTGAAAAAGGATCATGAAAAGAACGTTGTTGAAATGCCCGAAGACTTGTTTTATCGGGTGGCCAAAACCGTTGCGGATGCGGAACGTATGGGGCTGGATATCGATAAAGCAGTAGCAGACGAGCTGGAAGTCCGTTTTTATAATCTTATGGTATCAGGAAAATTCATGCCAAATTCACCAACTTTGATGAATGCAGGCAGAAGTATGGGCATGCTCAGCGCTTGTTTTGTACTGCCGGTCGAAGACAGCATAGACGGCATCTTTTCATCTATCAAAAATACAGCGCTTATCCAGAAAGCAGGTGGTGGAACCGGTTTTGATTTTTCAAGTTTACGCCCTAACGGCGACCTTGTAACCAGTTCGGGAGGATCGACATCTGGACCATTGTCATTCCTCAAGGTTTTTTCAGAGGCTACTGAGGCCATACAACAAGGCGCGTTTCGCCGCGGCGCCAATATGGGTATAATGAACATTACCCATCCTGACATTATCAACTTCATCAATATAAAACAGGATCTGACAAAATTGACAAATTTCAATTTGTCAGTCAGCATCCCTGATTCGTACATGAAAAAGTTAATGGAAACACCTGATGCGTTGCACGAAGTCATCAATCCACGCACCGGCGAAACAGCTAATATTCCTCGCGACGATAAAGAAGGTTCCTTCTGGACAGTCAAAGAAGTTTTCGACCTGATTGTTGACTGCGCATGGGCAACCGGTGAACCGGGCTTGATTTTCATCGACCGCATCAACCGCGATAACCCGACGCCTAAACTCGGTCGTATCACCGCAACCAACCCTTGCGGCGAACAGCCGCTATTGCCATACGAAGCATGTAACCTCGGCAGCTTGAACCTTGGTAAATTTGTCCATACCAGAGACGATAAACCATTTTTCGATTTTGAAGAGTTTAAAGAAGCTGTCCACCTTGCAACAAGATTTCTTGATAACGTGATTGATGTTAACAAATATCCTCTGACTCAGATTGAAGAAATGTGTAAATCCAACCGAAAAATCGGGCTTGGAGTTATGGGATTTGCGGACGCGCTCTTTAAAATGAATTTGCGATACGATTCCGATGACGCAGTCGAATTCGGCGAAAAAATCATGCAGTTCCTCAACGATGAAAGCCATAATGCATCTGAAGAACTGGCAAACCTTAAAGGGGCTTTTCCTAACTGGAAAAACAGTGTCTGGGATACCAAATATAAACGAAACATGCGCAACGCCGCGACAACTACAGTAGCTCCTACTGGAACAATCAGCATCATTGCCAACTGTTCCAGCGGTATAGAGCCTTTGTTTTCACTGGCATTTTTCCGCCATGTGCTCAATGGACAGAAAATGATCGAGGTCAATGAACAGTTTCTTGCGATAGCCAAAAAACGTGGATTCCATTCTGAAAAATTGCTCGAAAGGATTGCTCAGGGCGAACCGCTCAGCAAATTCAAGGAAATACCCGATGACGTTAAACAGATTTTTGTCACTGCTCATGATATTATCCCCGAATGGCATATCGCTATGCAGGCTTCTTTCCAACGTCATTGTGATTCAAGTATTTCCAAAACAATCAATTTTCACAATGATGCGACCAAAGAGCAGGTTGAGCAACTCTATCGCCTGGCATTCAAATATGAAGTCAAAGGCGTAACAGTATACCGCGACGGTTGCAGGCTAAATCAACCAATGGCGCACGATAAAAAGAAGAAAGAAGAACCGGTCAAGGATATGCGCAAGGTAACGCCGATATCAATCCCTGAGATCATGTCATGCCTGCGTATCAGACAAAAAACACCGTTTGGAAACATGCATGTCAAGATCAGTGTTGAACCGGATTCAGGCATTGAACGTGAAGTATTTGCACAGCTCGGAAAAGGAGGCGATGTGGCTAATAGCGATCTTGAAGCTATCTGCCGTATGTTGTCACTCTTTTTGCGCTGTGGCGGATCGTTAAAACTCGCATTGCGCCAGCTTGATGGTATTGGCTCTAGTCTTTCAGTACCAAGCAAAGACGGCAGGGTAATTTCGCTCGCTGACGGGCTTGCTAAAGCAATCAAGAAATATATTGCCGCCAAGAAAATGTTTGGTATTCAAAATCTCCTGCTTGGTAAAGCAGATTTCAATATGCTGCAAAACAGCAATGAATGGCGAGATAATGATTCCTCTCCCAAAACCGCAGCCAATGCATTTAAAATTAAATGTCCCGAATGCAGTGAACAACTGGTTTTCGAGGAAGGCTGTGTAAAATGTTACAGTTGTGGATATTCTAAGTGCTAGTACAATTTTATAGTAAAAAAACCCCTCTTTATCATTGTGTAAAGAGGGGTTTTTTTATATTATTTTAATTATAACCTTCAACCAATTTTTTATACGAGGTGTAAAATGAGTGCATTCATCGAAAAGTGGGTTTCCCGTCATCGCCATCCAATCAATGCCATATTGCATTTCATCGGTATTCCTGCAACATTTATAGGTGGCGGCGTCGCATTTTCAGGTCATGTAGTTACAGGCATTATCTTATTTGTAGGTGGATACGCGGTACAAATCATCGGTCATTGGATCGAAGGTTCGGAAGTTGGCGAATTGATGATCCTTAAACATATCGGCGCCAAATTATTTGGCTCGAAAAAATAACCGTGATATTGTATAATCTGGTTATTCTCCGCCTTCTATCCAACTATGGATAACAGGGATTTCGTCTATCAATTCATCATCGTTGAAAAAGATTTTCAGTTCCCGTTCTGCGGATTCTTCACTATCAGACGCGTGAATCAGATTATATCGCAAACTGATACTGAAATCGCCCCGAATAGTGCCCGGTTGCGCATCAAATCCAGCTGTCGCACCGACAACTTTGCGCATCACCGATATGGCGCTCTCCCCTTCCACTGCTACAACAACTACAGGACCGGAAGTAATGTAGGAAATCAAATCATCATAAAAATGTTTCCCTTTGTGGACTGCATAATGCTGTTCGGCAAGATCTTTTGTTATGAACATCAACTTCATGCCGGCAAGCTTAAACCCTTTTTGCTCAATGCGGGCTAACAGCGTGCCGATCAATTTTCGTTGATATGAATCGGGTTTAAGAATAATCAATGATCGTTGACGCATTATTCCTCCTTTGCATCAGTACTGTTGTCGTGCTCTTCGGGCGGTTTGCTGTATCTGAGTGTATTCATTTGCTTAATACGTTGCTTTGAGGGAAACGCAAACCGCGATTTCGGATAAAAACGAAGTATCGTATTATAAACCTGCTCGGCCTGATCCCAGTTTTCCTGTTCGAACAAACGTTCCGCCTGATTGAAAATTGATTCCATTTCTCGATCTTTAGCACGATTTTCTTTGTAAGCCGCAAATTCAGGGTCGGCATCAATTTGCTGTATTTTTCCAGATATATATACATCCCAATGTGTTCCCTGAAATTTTTTATGCAGAGATAAATATTTCTCGTATGCCTCATAATATTTCTTATTGTCATATAGGACTGAAGCTTCTTTAAACTCTTCGCGAGCAATTTCATCTATCTGTTCTTTCAACTTACTGGCTTCTTTAGCTTCCTCGGTTTTTGGAAAGTGTTGTGTCAACATGGTAATTGCCCTGTAGGCATTGAAATAACGCTTATAGCGAACATCTTCCTGGGCTTTATATAACAGCACTTTACGGTTAGAGGTATCGCGATTTACACGAAGATATTCTATCACCTGTGGTTTTGTGGATATCTGATTAAGTAGACCGCGCGCCTGAGCTTCTAACTCGGTATTTTCATATACCATCAAATACGTCCGCAACCGTTGCATTGCATCAACATACCGTTGTTCTTCAATTATCTTTTGTACGGTCTCAAGTTCCTTTTTAGCAATAGCATCATAAGCGATCATTTCATCGTGATATGCAAAAACCTCTTTGAACATGTCACGCAACTGATCAATATCAGGGAGACCTTCATGCATAGTAATCAGGTTATTCCGATAATCGACCGCCAGCAAGGCAGGTTCATTCAATCCGTGCACTTTTTCCTTCCACTTGGAATCTTCAAAAAATGATACGGGTTGTGTATACACATGAACCTTATCAAACAGATCTGTCAATTGCTGATCATTTCGCAAGGTATCCCAAATACTCTTTTCCTTTGCGGGATAAATCAGAAAAACAATGGGTTTGCGTGCCACATACGATTTACGAACAACATCCTGCATCTTAATCATAGGAGGCATGTTTACGACTACGCTGTAGATAATTACAGCACAAACAGCAGCTACAATAAAAACAATTATGAGGTTACGCTTTTTCATCTTTCCCATTTACTTCGGAAACCCCGATAAAATACGTTCGAGTGTCGGAAAATGGGAAAAAACACGATATTCGATAAGCACCAGAATAGTTTTTAAATCGTGCAGTTCCTTTTTTAAAGTGTCTTTACCAGATAACACTTCCTGACCAAAGTCTTTAAGATACCCTGCCACTGTCTCGTTGGTAATGACTGATTCAAGATAAGCAAAAAGATCCTTTTGCGTCGATTTGCTCAACCATACACCTTTACATGGCACACAGACAGGTAAGACAATATGGGAATCTCGATATTCCACATCATACATCGGTTGATGACATACCGGACACTTAAGATCAGTCTTTTTCATGGTATGATGTTCCGATTTTTCCCATAGATCAAAATCGAGCCAACAGAGAAACTCATCGGTTTTGTCTTTCAGTTCACGAAATTCATCTTTACTTAACCACAACCCTTCGCACGAGGGACACTGATTAATTAAGATCCCTTTGTATATTTTTGATTGTAAAGCTGTCTGACATTCAATACATTTCACCAGATAATCCTCCTTAGAACTGGGCTGCCAACCGGTTTAACACCTCGATTCCCTTGTGGAGCGTCTCTTCCGAAGCGGCAAACGAAATTCTAAAATGAGTATCGTGCTCGGAAAAAACGTTACCCGGTATGATAAGCACATTGTTTTCTATTGCTTTGGTAACAAACGCTGTACCACTACCTCCCGGAGCTTTGGGATAAATATAAAATGCTCCTTCTGGCTTATTTACCTGAAACGAATCTTTTAAACCATTATAAATAATATCGCGCTTTTTGGCGTACTCTTTCCTGAAATGTTCTGTATCGAAATCCATTGCAGCAAGACCGGCATACTGTGCCATGGACGGAGCGCATACAAAGGTATACTGCTGAAGTTTTATCATCTCATTGACCAATTTAGAAGGACCAGCAGCATAGCCAAGACGCCATCCGGTCATAGCGTACTCTTTGGAATATCCACCGAGCACCAACGTGTCAGGATAATATTTCGCGATACTCTCATACTCTTTTTCATAGACAAAACCGTCGTAAATTTCGTCAGATATGACTGCAATACCAGTCTCCTGCGCTATTTTGGCTATCGCCTGTAATGTCTCTTTCGCAAAAACGCTTCCTGTAGGATTGCATGGTGAATTCAATATAAGCGCTTTTGTCTTTGGTGTGATAAGTTTTTTGAGTTTATCCGGATCAAGCGAAAAATCGTCTTCCAAATCAAGATAGACCGGTGTTGCTCCCAGCAACCGCGCGAGATGTTTATACATAACAAAATACGGGTCAGGAACTATTATCTCGTCACCAGCTTCAAGTAAGGCGATAAACGATAGGAAAATACCGCCTGATACACCGCTGGTTATCAGAACTTCCTCAACCTCTGCCTGTTTTAGTGCGGAAATATGCATTTTGACACGCTCACGCAACTCAGGGATTCCCTGAGTCAAGGTATACCGGTTATGGCCTTCTTCAATAGCCTGACATGCAGCTTTCTTTATCTTGGCCGGTACATCGAAATCCGGCTGGCCTATACTTAAATTAATTGGATTTGATAAATTCTTTGCCAGATCGAAAATTTTGCGAATTCCCGACGAATCTATTAAACTCATACGCGATGCTATTTTCATACCTGCTCCTTTTCGTAAACACTTACACCTTTTGAATCTATAGCAACTATTACAGGAAATTGTTCTACTGTTAGTTTTCGTACCGCTTCTGTCCCCAAATCTTCAAAAGCTACCATTTCAACCGCCGTAACATGCTTCGATAGCAACGCACCAAGTCCACCTATCGCGGCAAGATACACCGCACCATGTTTCTTTATCGATTCAACAACCTCAGGTGACCGGTTGCCCTTTCCTATGCTGGCAGTCACACCTAATTCATATAAACGAGGCGCGAAGGCATCCATACGATACCCTGTCGTCGGACCGATAGACCCAACAACCGCACCTGGCGCTGGAGGCGTAGGACCTGCGTAATATATAATCTGATCCTTTAATGGAAACGGACTGGATTCACCTCTATCCAACATGCCAACCAGCCGTTTGTGCGCCGCATCCCGTGCTGTATAGATAGTCCCGCTTATAAGCAGTAACTGCCCTGCTCGTAGCTCATGAGCCTGATCAGTTGTCAACGGCGTTGTTATATTAATACCTTCCATAGTCGTTCAATTTCTCCTATATGATCGCTTTCTCATGGCGAACAGCATGACATGATATATTCACAGCTACCGGCAACGATGCAATATGAGTAGGATATACCAGAACACGCAACCCAATTGCAGTAGTCGACCCGCCAAACCCCTGAGGCCCAAGTTCGAGTTCATTGATTTCCGCGAGTAGTTCATCTTCCAGTTTGGCAACATACGGTATTTCACTTCGTTCGTTGAACGGCAATGCAACGGCTTCTTTTGCCATCAGAGCCACTTTCTCAAAGTTACCGCCAATACCCACACCAATAAAAAACGGAGGGCAGGCATTTGCTCCTGCCTCAATCACCGACTTTTTCACAAACGCTTTTACATCAGACAATTCCTGTGTAGGTTTAAGAATGGTCAATTTAGACATATTTTCACAACCAGCGCCTTTAGGCACCACCGTAATGGTTACCTTGTCTCCCGGAACAATGCGGTAATGAACCACTGCCGGTGTATTATCGCCAGTATTAACTCTGTCAATAGGATCTCGAACGATCGATTTGCGCAGATATCCCTTCTCATATCCGATTCGAATACCTTCGTTTATCATGTCTTCAATCGGATCGCCAGTAAGATGAACATCCTGACCTATCGAGCAAAACACTGTCACCATTCCGGTATCCTGACAGATAGGTATGCGGTCTTTTTTTGCAATATCATAATTCTCTATAAGCTGCTCAAGCACATACGATCCCAATTGGCTCTTTTCTGTTTGAGCGGCTGTTTTAAACGCATCGGTAACCGAAGAATCAACTTCCATGCATGCTTTGATGGCAAGATCGGCTATTGTATCCCGAATGATTTCAGTAGAAAGTGTTCGCATTGTGTATCTTTTACCTATTTAGTTTCAGAGTTGTTTTGTTGAGATGTATTGATCAGCGATAACGCGTTGACTTTACCAAACATGGCCAGCATCGAACCGTCCGCAAGCCCTTGAGCAAGTTTTTCCTGATACTCGTGTTGGGCAAGTTTTTCGCTCTCATTGGTATTCGATAAAAAACCGGTTTCCACCAGCAACGAAGCAGAAGGATTATGCTTCAATACATAAAAATTACCGGATTTTACGCCCCGGTCTCTCGCTCCCGTTAGCTGTATGGTTTTACGATGTATAAAATACGCTAGCTGCATACACCGGTTTTCACGGCGTTGTCCCGATAATGATAACGGATACAAAAAACGACTGGGATCAAGATCTTCAACCGAACAAAGCAGTAAACCTGTCTTTTTCTGTTTAAAGTACATGTAGCTCTCAAAACCCTTAACTTGCCTATTTGGCGATGAGTTAGCATGTATACTTATCGATAAATCCGGCTTATTCCTTGAAATAAACATATTGCGGGATTTCAAAGATAAATAGCGATCATCCGTGCGTGTCAAAAGAACCTTAATGCCATACTCCTGCAACCTTCGCGCAACTTTTTGGGCAATACTGAGAGTAACTTCCTTTTCCAGAATACCCGATGCCGAAACTGCTCCTGAATCTTTCCCGCCATGACCGGGATCAAGAATGACTTTTGCAGGGAAACGCACATACTTCGATTCTTCAGGTAATACCGATTGCTGCGCAAAAATCCCTATCAATCCTATATAGATGCTGCATACCACTAACTTCTTCATCTATTTCCCTCACACACCCGCAGGAACTTTTTCCTCACTTTTGAACCAGGCTACCGTTTGATCGAGAGCCGCGTCAAATGAATAGTGGGGATTATAACCCAACTCTTTACGCGCCTTAGTAATATCAAAGGTCAAATATGTCTCCATAAACTTCATGCGAAATTTATTAAGCAATGGCGGTGTTTTGGATTTTGTCAGTTTATTGAATCCTTCAAGAACCGGACACATCATCCTGGCAACTGGTGTGGGTACTGATTTTGTAGGTTCAGCATACCCTAGTTTTTTTGCCAGTGTGGTGATAAATTCTTTCCGGGTAATATCATTTCCATCGGTAATGTGATATATCTGCCCGATAGCCTTTTTTTCTTCGCTGGCAAGGTACATTGCCTGCACAAGGTTCTCTACATACACCAGACTGATCGGATTTTTACCTCCACCGATGAACTTGAACTTTCCTTGTTTCAAAAACGATACGACTCGAGGTAATAACTGCCTGTCGCGCGGACCATAAATGTATGGCGGGCGGACAATAACTGCTGGTAAGTTATTCTCCCTGTGCATCTGCATGACCAGTTTTTCAGATTCAATCTTAGTATAATTATAGTTGTCACCAGTATAGACATACGGAGCAGTTTCGTTAGCATTAAGCTGTTTATCCATACCAAGCACTGCCAGAGAACTGACCATAACCATACGTTTAACATTATGCTTCAAACATGCATCGATGATGTTACGTGTTCCTCCAACATTGATGCGTACCATCGTCTCGCGGTCTGCCCAATCAGATACCATTGCAGCACAATGAAATACCACATCCACTCCCGACACTGCCCGATCAATGGAAACAGCTTTGGTCAAGTCACCCTGAATAAGTTCTACAGACAATGTTTCGAGAAACGATGTATCACTATTGGGACGGACAAAGCAACGTACCTTCTGCCCGTATTTCGTCAGATATTCCGCCAGATGACTACCCACCAGACCAGTCGCACCTGTAATCAGATACGTTTTCGTTGTATTCTTGTTCATGGTATCATCTCCTTTTTAAATATTAAGTCTCAGGACTACTTCTTAAACTTAGTTATTCTAATGCTGCAAAAAATATTTTTCAATAGAATTCTCGATTATACATCACTGAGAGTTCCAACACACAAGTCTATTTCAGATCAACCGGTTCTCCATGATAATCAAAAAACATGAGAGTAAAATCATCTTTTTCAAGCTCTTTAGATCCCTCAAGCTTCAATAAAATCTCATGAGCTCCTGAAGAAAGGTTCAATACGTACCAGTCGAACATATGTTGTTTCTCAAAACGGCGTAGTTTACTTGATCCTATCACCTTACCGTCTATAGACAAAACATAGCCGTCAATAGCGCGGATGGCTACACAACCATAAAACATCCTCGCCGGATATACTTTAGCGCGATAGTAGCGTATATCAGTAGGACGATATGGAAAATATTGATACAAACTATAAAATGAATCATCATACTGCACTGCGTTCCACTGAACCGACCTACCCTGCTCAGGTGGATACGGTGTATCAAGTCCGATGACCAAATCGCTATCCAACACAGGAGGATACATTGGGACCACATCGGTCTCCATGATCGTATTGGGGTAAGTATTTGACATCATCCACTGGCGAACAGGTATACCCGCTTTGAGTTTCTCCGGAGTTATTTTGAAATTTTCTTTCAAAAAACCCTGCGCTACCAATTTTTCTTGTTGATAGCGGGCATAAAAACGAGTCAACACACTTGTTGCAAGAGGATATTTTATTACCGCCGGAATATCGGTCTTCTGCTCAAGCGATTCAATAAAATCCAGCAGCCTTTTGGTGATATCGATCAACGACTCTATATCACCTGCTGACCGTGCTTTAGATGCCTCGACTAACATCATGGTTATATCCAATCCATACCGATGAAGCCTGCCAAGGGCTTTCTCCCGCTCGCTTTGCGCTCTCTCAAGTAGTTTATCAGACAATTGATACAGATGCGCCATAGCGTCATCGCTAAGCAACGTATCAATACGCCTGCATCCAACTTCCTGAGCACTGCTTTCCAGATAGCCTATATACTCCTGCATAATGTGGGCATTGTGCGGAAACAAATCTTTACAGAAATTAGTCACACTTTGCTGCCATTGAGGTTGTTCACCTGCCATATAACATCCGGCACCGTGTAATACCCAGCCAGCAAGCCCCCAATGTTCATGAGATTCACTGATGATACCTTTAATACCGATACGTTTGAAAAACGCTACATCAGATTCTATGCTGTGCAGGATAGGCCATAGCCCATACCACAAAAAATGACCGTAATATTCGCGCATATACACTTCATCACATAACTTACACCAACGAATACATATTTTTTTAAATTGACGGTTAGCCGGACAATCGGGATCGGTTATCGCATGGTTATGACAAAATTCCCACGGAGTATGGCATATCACCGGTATGACTGCAGGATGCGGTTTGACCTCTACCGGAGGGTTCGTATAGTTCAGGTAGGCATAAAATGCTACCTTTTTATCTGGATACACCTCCACAACACGCTCGGCTATTGCGTTAAAAAAGACCATCAGACGGTCGGTAATCGATCCTGCTTCTCTATCCAATGCACGGCAATGCTCGCATTCACAGAAATTATACGCGTCTTCGGGACTGAGAGAAAAAACGCCCGCTTCAGGATGGTTATCAAAAAACTCAATCACCTTTTTCGACATCACATCGATAACTTCAAGGTTCGTAGTACACAACTGATACGGTTTGCGTTCACCGTCAATCAGCGCATAGTATTCAGGATGTTCATCAAAATATTTTTTAGGCGGTAAGATTTTGTGCCAGTAATGAGCGACTTTTACTTCCCTGTCACGGATTTCCCGCATACGGGTATGCCATTTAGGCGATTCACCCCAGTATTGATATGACAAAAGAAACGGCAGTGTGTAGTCTACGCTATCCTGATTGAGCAAAAATGGGTCGTTACGAGTCCCTGACAGTGTAAATCCATATTTACCGGGCATATACCAATCGGCATGAAACCGTTCTTTTAAGTAACTATAGATCAGATGGTTCAAGGCATATTCCGAAGATCCTTCAAAATTGATCACCGAACCGGTACGATATATAGCGGCTTCTGAAGGTTCAAGCGGGTCATCCATCTGTTTAAGTATCAAACGATAGGTAACACAATGCCCATTATCGCCACAGACATCGTATTCCTTGAGACCATGACGCCGCAATACCAGCGATAGATCCGCCATAGGTTGTTCGAGCGCAGATAATCCAGTGGTATTCTCTATTGAGAATGAGGTGTATCCATTGTTTCCTGTATACACATGTTTTGTTTTTTTATCCATACTGCACCCCATACATGCAACGATAAAACAGATACACACCACCTCCACTGCCATTTTTACAAACTGCATACTATTTTTCCTTTTCAATCATCGAGCTTAGTTAAACCGGCATACGATTCGAGCACCATGCTGGGCTGGTCATCGCCGTCAAACAAAATAATCAACTTTCGTTTGTTTCCGCTACCGGTCCCCCCGAGAATTGTTCCTTTACCGATATCGTAATGATTTACCCTGTCACCGGGAGAAAACTGGGATATCATCTTCGCAAACCTTGTATCACAGGCAGCAGGGTCTTTCTGCGGTTTAAAACGAGGCGTATATTGCGGCATCGACGATTCTTCCTGAACCCGCTGTAAAACAGTATCGGGAATTTCGTTAAAAAATCTCGATGGAGGCGCCATTATAGGTCTCGAATAAGTAAACCTACGAGCACAGGAAAACAAGTAACATTGCTCTTTAGCACGGGTAATTCCCACGTAACACAACCGCCGTTCCTCTTCTATCTCTTCCGCTGTCTCGATATCGCGTATATAAGGCAACATACGTTCTTCCATTCCCAACAAAAAAACCACGCTAAACTCCAATCCTTTGGCACAATGTAAAGTCATCATTGATACGGTATCGTCGTGCGAGTTCCATTCATCAACACCCGCACGCAAAGCTATGGACTCCACATATGCAGCAAGATCGGCTTCAGGATGATCTTTCTGATATTCTTCTATCCCATCAATAAAGGCATATACATTATCACATCGCTGTTTTGCCCGTTCAACCGTATCAGACTGTTGCAGATGCTCGATAAACCGCAAATCGTCGACAAACGATTTTACCACATCCGACCATGCTTTTTGACCTGCAAACTGTTCACGAGTCCGATCAATCAAATCGACAAGCACATTGCATGCGTCATGGACCTTTTTGGTAAGACATGAAACCTGCTTGTGATGTTTGAGGGCATCAAAAAAAGTCACCCCATTGCTCGTTGCATAAACGAGTATTTTATCAAAACTTTTTTCTCCTATTCCACGAGTAGGCGTATTAATAATCCGACGCCAACTGACCACATCAGCGGGATTGACCATCACACGCAGGTAGGCGATCAAATCTTTTATTTCCTTACGCTGGTAAAAAGGTAAACCGCCTATCACCGCATACGGTATCGCTCTTTGCACAAATGTCTCTTCTATTAACCTCGATAAAGTGTGTACCCTATAAAAAACAGCCATTTCTCGAAAAGCTACACCACTGCGGTTTAGATCCTCAATAATATCCACAAGTTTTTGCGCTTCTTGCCGGTCACTTTGTAACCGGTACGCAACAATGTTCTGACCACCTTTACGATCGGTGTAGAGGCGTTTGTCATGGCGGGTAGCATTTCTGGCTATCAGGGAATTTGACGCTTCCAGGATACTCTCGGTTGAACGGTAATTTTTTTCCAGTTTAAAAACTGTTGCGTCTGGGAAATACTCATCAAAATGTACAATGTTTTTTATATTCGCCCCACGCCAGCCGTAAATGGACTGATCAGGGTCGCCGACAACACACAAATGTTGTGCCTCACCTGCAAGCAATTGCAGAAACACTGCTTGTGCGGTATTGGTATCCTGATACTCATCAACAAGTATATGTGTGTATTTTGATTGATAATAGCGCTGTAAATCAGGATATTCTTTAAGCAAAGTTACCGCTTTGAGTATCAAATCGCCAAAATCCAGCGCGTTTTGTTGCGCCAGTTTTTCGGTGTATCTTTCGTAGACTTGCTGGTAGCCCAGCGGTGTAACTTCCTGTGCGCAATCAGCCGGTGTTTTCAGCGCATCTTTCTGGTTACTGATCCATTCGACAAGCGTGGCTGGTGACGCATCTACAGTCAGGTGTGGTTCCAATTCCTTAAGACAATGTTTAATGACTGACTGCTGGTCTTGCTCATCGTAGATTATCAGTCCTTTTTCAATCCCCATATACTGCCCGTGAGTGCGCAACATTTTCAAAGCCGTAGCGTGAAACGTACCTATCTGCGCATCAATACCAAACGGCTGGAGACGATCTGACATTTCATCAGCGGCTTTATTGGTAAAGGTAACGGCAAGGATATTTCGTGGATCAACACCGAGTTTCTGCACAAAATAAATAATCTTAGCTAGAATAACACGGGTTTTACCGCTTCCTGCACCTGCGACAATAAGCTGCGGGCCAGTAGTGTGAAGCACTGCCTTACGTTGCTGGTCGTTGAGGGAATCAATCATTTCCTGACACGTGGTTATCGCGCTACTACTCATCCGCAGGATACCCCACCGAAGCGGCATAGATAACCGACTGTTGTTCTCCGTCAAGACCGCAGATGTGGTCCATCAGGTCATCATAAAATGCTCCGATCATACAGCTTCCCAATCCTAATGCGCTACATGCGAGAGCACAATTCTGAGCGCTATGCGCAGCATCAAGATAGACATACCGATAGGCACGCTGGCTGTATCGCCAAGCGCAATCATTGAATTTGGCTATCCATAAGAACAATAACGGAGCTTGTTGTATCATTTTTTGATTCATACACGCTTCTAGAAATTCAGATCGAAAATCAGCTATGCGAAGTGCTTGCAAACAATGTTGTGATTCGTCATAGCGGTAAATGCCAGGTTCAACACCCGGAACATCAAACACCGCCGTCCACAGTTCTACCGGGTACAGTGCTCCAGCCGATGGAGCTGTCTTGAAAACATTGTCACCTTGTTGTGCGCTTTTCCCTTGTGTAGCCCACAAAAGATGCGCCAGAACTTCGATCTCTACCGGATCAGATGAATAATCCCTTATTGAACGACGATTTTCCAGACAATCCCGTAACGAGGCAGTAAAACAGCTCCGAGAGTTCTCAAGCTGAATAGTCTTTGTTCCTTTTTGGAAAGTAACGGGACACCCGGAAATTCCACGCCGATACCAGGTCATAGCCTGAAACAATTCTCCCACGTGTTCGGAAAGGTCAAAAGGCGGCTGTTTTTTATTATCTGCACACATAAAAATTCCTTGTTCATATTCTACACGCGTTTTGCTATTATTTTTACGATAATAATATACCATCACATCTGTCGAATCAAGAATATAAGAGTTCTGCCTGACCCCCCCCCGTTTTTTGTGATGATATTTAGTAACTATTTAAAACTAAAAGGTTGGGAAAGAAATTTCTGCAAAACTTCGGTTATTATGAAATCTCAATTTAATGTCTGCGCAACTAATGCTTTTATATTTTCTACTTATTAGTTGAGCAGACTACCTGTTTTCATGGACCGAGATCAATGAAAATCAAATAAATCTACAACATTTTTCCCCACTCTTTTACAACCGACAATACCCGTCACATCCTCATTATATCTTTGTAAAAACGAGTTACAAAATAATCTTTGACTAAATTTTATTAACTTACAATATTAATTCATTTAGAATAGTTTAAATATAGCTTTAAAAATATATTAATATCGATAACTCACAACAATAACTACATTATAATTTTGTCTAAAATTGATTCAATTATAATCTAAAGACGTGTTTTTTTATGTCGATAAAAAACAACATGAGGCACATTAAAGACAAAGTGTCTTATAAAAAGGAGGGTTAAAATGAATTCAAAGTTGGTAATTTTGTCGCTATTATCTTGTTTAAGCTATACTACAATATTGTATGGAGGAGAAACACCCGAAACAACAATTCTTAATATTACAGAAAATACAAATACTGAAAAAATCAAGAAATAGATTCACCCCAACCTAAAGACGTTGCCACACAACTAGATAAGAATGATAACAATACAGCATATAGTGATATTTCTGTAAACAATCCAAAAGATGCCCTAACGCGTCTTAAAGCTGGTAACAAACGGTTTATTACAGGACAAAGCTTTCATCCGCACATAGACTCCGCTCGCCGCAATAAGACCACTAAGGACGGACAACAACCGTTTGCAACCGTTATCACCTGTTCGGATTCACGCGTTCCGGTTGAAACAGTGTTCGATGAAGGGATAGGTGACATTTTTGTCATCCGTGTTGCAGGCAATGTATGTGACATAGACGAAGCCGGTTCCATAGAATACGGCGTTGATCATCTGGAAACACCACTTATGCTGGTGCTCGGGCATACCCATTGCGGTGCGGTGACCGCAGTTGCAACCAACGCCGAGTTGCACGGCAATATACCGCAGCTGGTAGATAATATCCGCCCGGCAGTAGAAAAAATACGTACCGATAACGCTGATTTAACCGGTGAATCTTTTATCATGGCGGCTATCCAAGCAAACGTCTGGCAATCAATTGATGATTTGTTCAAGATAAGTCCAACAGTTAGAAAACGTGTTCAAAATGGAACATTGCAAGTTTTGGGTGCGGTTTACGATATCGATTCAGGATCCATACAATGGATGGGGGTACATCCTGAACAAGCCCGATTGCTAGCATATACCGAGGGTACACATCATAATGTGCAACCATCGCATGTTGCCGCGTCGCATACTTCACATGCAACTCAATCTGCTAAACATAATGAGCTTAATGCAAAACAAGTTACACTTATACAAGAAGATACTTTGAAACAGCTTGACGAAGCGCGCCATCGTAAAATTGAAGCAAAAAATGTGCATATTGCCAAAGCTCACATTAACATGAAGATAATATGGCTTATTTTTGTCATACTTGCAGTGTTTGTATTAGCCGCACTACTTGTGTGGAAATTTCAGCTGCTTAATATAATGCCTATCGGTCATAAAATTTTGCTCGGGTTCGGCAGTATCGTTGCCCTTACCCTCGTGCTAGGTTTTTCGAGTATTTATTTTATGGATAGCGTAAATGTAAAAACTCAGAATGAATCCGACGTTCTGCATCTTGAAGTACTAAGCAAAACACTTGGCGAGTTACAAAACGCATTTGTAATTTATGGTATAGAAGATAGAGAATACGGCGAGCAATTAATAGTTGAGCACCAGCAAGTTTCTAAAGATATGCATGAAAAGCTCGATCATCTGTTATCAAGCATAAGCGACCCTGATAAGCTAGAAGTAATAGAAGATATCGCAAATGAAGTAAAAGTCTACGAAGAGACATTTGAGGTAATTAGTAAAGAATACCACATTATCGAAAAGGATAAAGAAGACCTCGATCACCTTGCCCGTAATATGCAAGAAGAAATAGAAAAAATGTTACATGATCGCCAGACAGAATTGGCAAAACTCGAAGAACAGGCGCAAAACACCAACGAACTGATGAACATGAGCAATATCGTCAACATCTTGAATCAATGCGAACGGCTGGAACTTGAGTTATCCCACGATGAAGTATCATTTTTACTTGATAAGCACACTAAACGTGTCGCTGATATGGAACAAAAAATAGGAAAACTGCAAGCTTTGCTCGAAGAACTTCAGCGAGTGATACCTCATCTGTCGATGACACAACAAGAACAGGCAGATGAGTTGCGTGTCATAAAAAACGTGGGCAATGAAATTGATAACTATCAAGACAAGTTATCGGAAGTTATTTTTTCCGAGTTAGATATAGAGGGAAATCTTATTTCTTGCAGTAATGAGTTACTCACAGTATCCACAGGGGCCGAATCGTTATCCAATACAATTATAGAAGAAACCGGACAGTATAAACAAAAAGCACGGCAAGCATCGGTTATTATTTTGCTTGTAATTCTGGCTGTAAGTCTTGCGCTTACTGTGCTCTTAAAAAGCATGATTGTCAAACCGATTATCGCTGCTTCAAAAAAACTTCAAGCCATTTCTGAAGGTGAAGGTGACTTGACACAGAGTATTGAGGTAACCACCCGCGACGAAGTAGGGCAAATGGCAACATACTTAAACAATTTTATTGCCAGCCTGCGTACCATGGTACGTAATATCCTTGAAGCGGCAGAAGATATCGGATCCGGAACATTGCAGATGCACAATACCGCAGAGGAACTGGAAAAAGGCGCCACTGAGTTATCGTCGGCCATGCATGAAACATCTGCTGCAGCCGAAGAGGTGGCTCAAGGCATTAATCAAGTCATGTCAAATATAGCTTCCCAAGGAGAGGCTGTAACCGAAACTACTTCTGCAATAGAACAAATTTCCGGTAATACTGATCAGGTTCTGCGATCAGTGGAATCCCAATCGACAGCGATTGATCAAGCTACCGAGTCTACTGAAGAATTGCTAATGGCGGTGACTAGAGTCAGCGAAAATACGCATACAATGCGACGCATTTCCAATGAGATAGACCGCAATGCACAAGATGGAACCAGAGCGATCAAAGAGTCGGTAACCGGTATGAAAGATATCGAGAACAGTGCAACGCAAGTCAATAATATTATTGAAGTTATTACTGCTATAGCCAGTCAGACCAATCTGCTCGCTTTGAACGCCGCTATAGAAGCTGCCCGTGCCGGTGATGCGGGAAAAGGGTTTGCCGTTGTCGCAGATGAAGTACGCACCCTTGCCGAACAATCGTCTCAGGCGGCACATGAAATTACACAGCTGATAAATGATTCTAATACTAAAGCACAACGTGGTGTAGAACTGGTGCAAAACGTCGATACCATTATCAGCATTATGATTGAAGGTATATCGCAAGTTTCAGGACTTATCGAGGATATAGAAAACGCCACCGACGAACAAAAAACCGGTACCGAAGAAATAGCTAAGGCTATGGAGAATGTCAACACTTTGACAAAGGGTATTCTAAACGCCATGCAGGAACAAAGCAAAGCATCAAATGAAGTATCGGAAGCCATGAACGAGTTGGCACATATTTCTGAAGAAATTACCACAGCCATGCAGGAACAAACAACCAGCAACCACGAAATCAGACAGGCAATGGAGCAAGTATCTCAGGTATCGGAAGAAAATGCCGTGGGTGCTGGACAAAGTCTCAAAGTGGTAGCCAGCCTCAACGAGCGGGCAGAGTCACTCAACGGAATGGTAAGTAGATTCAGAGTATAAAGCTCATCATTAAGCACTTATATATCTTTTTTCAGGCGGCAGGCTATAGTTGTTTCCTTAGATTTGTAATGACATAGCGTGCCGCCTTATTCTTACACATGACGCAGATAGTACTAATCTGGTAATCTTCTTTAACTCATAAAAGTTATTAGTATTATATAAACTTGCTATCTATAAAAATAATCATTGTACTATAACGATTTAAGGCTTAAAGAGGATATCTGCATAACTGCATTACTCAGAAGGAAAAATTAAATTCTTCTTTAATATCATTCCCTGTAAAAATTACGTGTTTCGAGGGCAAAACGGAGATAAAAAATCAAAGCGTGGCTATTCTTAAATTATCTCTTTTTGAAAAGTTATGCGGATAACTTCAATAATTAGACTATCTTTTTGTCCTAAACAAGTAACTTATGTATCCTAAAGAACATACATTTTTCAGTTGGGACAATATGATTTTCGTGCAGAAAAAGAAACCCCTGAACCAGCGGACACGGTTCAGGGGTTATGCCTTGGTCGTTATGTGCGGTCTATTCACATAACTGTTTGAAGGTCTCTTGCCAATTACAATTTTGAACTTCGTCTTCGGTAATCTTACCCATACGGTTGAATTTGATGAATTCATGAAGATCTTCAAATTCGCTAAACTCACGTATGGGGAGCTTGGGTAACCGACGGTTTTTCAATTTATCCATTGGATTTTCATGTTTTTTATCAGATGCAGTGTTCTGCTTTCTTTCCATTTCATTTGCACGTGCGTTTGCCATGCGTCGTTTCACTTCTTCAATACGACGGATTGTACGAGCAATCTTTTCGTTCATTTCCTGTAATTTTTCAGTATTGTCCTGCTGTAGCTTGCGCATTTTCATAACACGCTCAAGCTGGGATGGAGGATAAAAACCATCACTGACTATGGTATCAATACGAGAGGCAGCTTTTTTGTATCCCAGACAACGTTGCACATACTCTCTTATCCGCTTTGTGAAACGACTCAATCCTTCAAACATTGCAAGATCTCCTTTTACGTGCTAAGCCCATCGTCTTTCATTCTGTCTCTCATATCCATTTGGCAATCTAATAACAATATAGCACATGATTGACGATTTGCAAAGCCGGGTACAAATTTTTTTTAATTTTTTACTCTTTTTTTGTTTCTATGAGATCAGCTTTTTGATGTTTTCCGAGCAACCGTAAACAGACAACCAAGTCTTTTTTAAGCATTTCTGTGGCATAAGGATAAGTCTGATACCCCATATACAGAATCTGCTCAGCACGTTTATAATTATATTTTTTCATGTAGGTTTTGCCAAGAATATAATACGGATTTTCATTGCAGGCGCTAAAAAATCGAATCTGTTGCTCAGCATGTTTGTCTTTGTCAGTAAGCCATCGTTCACCCGCGGTAATGACCATATCACTATTTTCCAGCTGAAAATTGACAATCATAACACCGCACCACACAAACTGGTTATCCGGATAAGTCTCGATTAACCCATCTAGCTCATTGATAGCATCTTCTAATGATACCTGATGGCCTGTTATACGATTGAGAATATCAAGCACCAGATCATCAGAAAACAGGTTAAAGAAATATCCTTCGATTTTTTGCGCTATCAAGTCGCCTATGTCGTAGTACGATTTGTCTTTTGCTACTTTTGCTTTGAATGAAGCGACTATTTTTTTTGCAGAACGGTCGAACAAATCAACCCTTGCCACAGATTTTTCCTCATCAGATGGAACGACTACACCATCAACAACATAATTACACGCTAATGTTAAAGCTAGTTGTTCTTTTTGAAGCAAACCAAGTTGCCCTATAAGTTCAACATCATCGCTATTCTGTGCCACGTCGTGAGGATTAACCGATAAAAATGATGGAAAATACTGCCATACTGTTTCCACTGTCAACTTATACGGAACCACATGAAACATATTAGACGCGCCAAGCGAACGATGCAAGGATTCGAATAAAGCAAAACGTTGATCCGATAACGTATCAGGACCGGCTACAGGCAAAACTGTAAGCATCACCTTCTGGGCAATTTTGCCGTTACGGATAACCACAGACGAGTCGCTAGTTCGCACCTGCGCCTGAGATGCCGTCTGGAGTAGTAATACAAGGAGTACTGTAACTATATATATGTATCTCATGGACCAAACACCGGTAGTAGTTCCTCTATTGATTTTGCTGATTCGTCTATAATCTGATCTTTCATATAGAAGTCGAGCCCTGCCCGCTCCCATGCACCGTCTTCTATAGCCGGTACTAAAGGATCGCCGCCTGAACCTATCTGCATTTCGCGGCAAAGGCTATTTGCTATATGTACAATTGCCACCTGCTGAGAAAATTCCTCGGAAAGATGTGGATAATGATGATACGCAACAACATGTTCGAGTATCATCGGAAAATCCCACATATCACCAAGAACTTTACCTATTTCCGCATGGGTTATATTGAACGTCATCTGCTCAGCCTGCCACATTGACATCTGTTGTTCATTGACAAGCTCAAATATCTTTGGCATATAATCGAATAAACATTTTATCTCGACGATTTTGCCGATATCATGGATCAAACCGCCGGTAAACAACGTTTCCTGATCAGGATACCCTACAACCTCGCCAATTTTTTTAGCGATAACAGCCACACCTAAGGAATGCTGCCACAGCAAATTGACATCAAAAAGTTTACGAATCTTGGAATACGATGATTTATACAGATCAAACGTTTTGGCAGTCAAAACGATATTTTTTACATTACGAAACCCCAAAATCACCACAGCATGGGTAACAGTGGTAATTTTTCTGGTAAACCCATAATATGCCGAATTAACCAATTTCAGCAAACGAGTAGTCAACACCTGATCTTCTTTTATAAGGCGCGCCACATCTTCTGCTGACGATCCGGGATCGGCGAGGATTTCGTTTAGTTTGACCAGAATTGGTGGTATTGTTGGTAAATCATCAATATTTCCAAGTTCACTGATTATTTTCAGATACATAGAGTCTGCTCAGATTGTTTCACGGAAATTTTCGCAATGTATTACGCAGGCTTTTGTGCGTTATCCGTTTGCTCCAGCAATTCATTATATATATATAGCATTGCAAATATAGTCATTGGAACAGTAAATAACAGCCCGATCACAAAACACAGGGCGCCTGCAATATTTAGTACATATAATATGACTAAAAACAAAAAAAGCTGCCATTTCGCACCATCAGTTAACTGTCCGCTCCGTTTTAAGGCCTCTATCGCCTGCGTCTTTTCGTCCACTACAATAATCTGATAAAATAAATACTTTAGCGCCAATATAATACCGGGTATTATAAATAATAAAAAGCCTACCCCTGTGATTAGTCCAAAAAGAATGGTAACAATCACGTATGACTTGAGAAACGGCATTCCGGCAAACAAGTCGGTGAAGGAGGCGCTTCCCTCTTTATAGAGTTTTATGTAGCAATACAACAACCCAACAGCTATGTACATATTGAACAACGCCAAAACTACTTGAAGGATCAAGGCCAGAAGAGCACCTAAATATGGAATGGAATTTGATAGCAACGTTGCAATTCCATTTCCAATTGAAGTTACACAGAAAATTATAAAAGTTGCTGATAACAAGACACCGATCGCGAAAAGCCAGTTTTCAACTGTCTTATTAAACGCAAACTTTAAAGATTCTTTGATAGATATTGATTTAGTAGACATAGATTTTCTCCTGATGCACAATTAATCCATAATTGCCATGAAGGTAAAAATGTTTTCTTTTTCGTCAGAAACTTTTTCTGAAATATCCTCAAGATCCTGTTCGGTTAATCCTAATATCTCAAGTGTCAGAGGATCAACCTCAGGGATCAGATTATCACCACCAGAACCGATATTGTGTATCCTGCAGATACGATCAGCAACCGATACCATAGCGGCAAACTGCGCATATTCTTCAGGACACGCTTTGAGCTTATGATGATGCTGGATGGGATGCACAAGGTCCTCCGGGAACTTCCATCGTTCAGTCAACCATCCGCCGACCTCATCGTGAGTTACTCCGAACACCTGCATTTCCGCATCGTAAATAGAACAGCGATTAACGGTAACCAGTTTCATAACTTCTTCAAACTGGGGATCATAATAACTCTCAAAAAAGAGTTTTCCGATGTCGTGCAGCAAGCCTACCAGAAACGCTACCTCAATATTACGATTATTCACATGACGGCACACAACTTTACTAATTGTTGCTGTACCAATGGAATGCAACCAAAACTGACAGCGGTTAAAATTATAATTACTTCGAATCTTTTTGAAGCTGTCAAACACCGATGCGCTGATAGATAACGTTTTGATAGTCTCGAATCCCAAAATCGTAATCGCCTTGGAAATGGTGTTAACTTTGCGTAAATATCCATAATAGGCGGAATTGGCCAGTTTGAGTATACGGGCACAGATAGATGGGTCATTCGATATAATTTTAGCCAGGTCGTCTACGCTGACTTTTTCATCTTCGCACGCATCAATTATTTTAGTAATGATCTGCGGCAGGGTGGGAAATTCTTCAACATTCATGATGGCAAACATTATATCTTGTTTATCCACGAGCAACATCCTTTTTTAGGTTGGTTCGAGATAACATTCTTAAATTATTTTTCAAGAATAGCAGATAGACATTCCAAAGAAAAGTTTTTTTATGAGTTATTGCGATATTTTCGCGGAGTTTTCCAGCGGCGATGAAACCAAAACCACTGATCAGGATGTTTTCGTATCCATGCTTCAAGTAAATCATTATAATTCTGGGTAGCACTTTGAATTATATCTGCCTTATCGCCGGCAGAATCCAGCAGGATTGGGTCTTCCACATATATTTTATGTGTACCGTCGGGCTGACGAGTATTGAACGCTGCCACAACCTGTGCTCCTGTTCGCAGGGCAAACTGCGCAACAGCCGGAGTAGTGTATGCTGTCCGTCCAAAAAATGAAACATCAACGCCTGAACTTCCTGCATACTGATCGAACAAAATAGCCACCACCCGATTAGCGCGCAGTTCCTGAATTATTTCCCGTGCTACTCCTTTTTTCTGGAGCGCTTTGAGGCCGGAATATCCCCGTATACGTTCGATATAGCGGTAGATGTATTTATTCTTCATCGGCCTGCCCACCGCACTGATCGGGTATCCGATAATCCCAGCCATAACCGCCATCAATTCCCAGTTGCCATAATGGGAAATCAACAGGATAACACCCTTATTTTTCTCAAGCGCTTTCCAGACGATTTCTTTGCGTTCAATAGTCACGTAATTCAAAAAACCTTTTCGTACCATTTGCGGGATACGAACAAACTCAATAACCAGCAATCCCAGATTCGCAAATGCCTTGCGAGCAATGACACGAAGTTCTTTTTCATTATAAGTATCGGATAATGCGTGACGTAAATTGTCCAGAGTAACTTTACGCCGACCACGCAACAGGAAAAACAATGAACCACCAAGAGAACGGGCAATCACCCGCACTACTGCATATGGAATGCAATTAATTATAGCGCAGACAACGCGTAACAGCAGGTAAGCTATATAGTGAAGAAAATCACTTTTGTATGATTCAATCTTGACGTCCATTGACCTTTGCTTCTATCTTTGGTATTACAAAACGAATAAACAACATTATACTTATCAGCAGTATCCATGTGTATATGCCGCCTACAATATTACTTGATCCCCATAACCAGATCGAATCCGGCTTGGTGCGGGTAACCATCATGCCATCCATCTTTATAACAAATACCCATCCGGCATGCAACCCGATAGCACAGTATAACGATTTAGAATACCGATACGCAAACACAAGGCACGCACCGACAAGAAACAATCCTACTGACTCAAAAAGAAAATCAGGCGCGGCAAATGGAGTCAATATCTGCCCCAGCACATTAAACCCGCTCCATATGGTAAGATGATCTATAGGCGCGATATCTTTGGGTTGAAAAAAGTGAGCCATAGAATAAACTAAACTGCTGACCAGCAACGCCAACCAGAATGAGCGAGCCCGCTTGATTTTCCCATACAAAATACCCCGAAAAATAAATTCTTCCATAAGACCAATCAATGATGCGCTGAATACCGCTTTGATTCCTTTTTGGATAAAACGCATCCAGGTAAATTCTGTTGTATAAAATGTTCGAGCATCAAAAATGATCGCAAAAATTACTTGTAAAGAAAGCGTTATCACTCCCAGAACAAACCCCAAAACAAACCATTTTGCCACCCCTGAACGTATAGACAGCGGTTCAAATACTGCCCTGCCCGCAAACAATGTCTTGCGCGCCAACAGCAAGAATATAAAAATACCCACCATAAAAACACGCGATAATATACGATGCAGTTCGTATCCAGAAAGAGACGCACAGACCGGACAATATGGAGAAAGTACCTGCAACCCACCTTTAACTAGCGGAGCCAGTAACGCACTGACCAGCACCACACATATCACGCCGAGAATACAAGTAACCAGCGGATTCTTTTTTGATTGATTCATGAAAACACCTTTAATACGAATTTGAAGATTAGATTTAACGAAAACTCAGGTTGGATATGCAATTTTTAAAATCTTCCTCGCCATTGAGGATTTGCATCTCGACACGCAAATAGTACATCTCTATACCTTTTTGTGACGACGTTTTGGGGAACCTGACAGCATCTTTCTCTGTCGTTATCAAAACCGAAACATCTTTATCCTTAAAATTTTTCTCGATTTCACGTAACTCTTTTACCGAAAAACGGTGATGATCCTGAAAACGGCACGAATCCACAACCTCTCCGCCTAACGCCTCTACCCTTTTCTCAAATCCAGCCGGATCGGCAATAGCAGACACAACCCCTACCCGTTTACCCTTGATAAACGACAACGGTTTTTCCAGTCCGTTTTCTATCGATATGAACGAAACCGCACGATGCTGGCACTCAATAAAATCGGCATTAAAATTATATTGCCGTATCTTTGATTTAAGAACCGAAAGGTCTTGCCCCGGTTGAGCCTTGGTGAGCATAAACAATCCCGCCCGGCTAAGATTTTCGAGCGATTCACGCAATATACCGCGAGGCAACATGTGCCCGTTACCAAACGGATTCGTCGTATCGACAAGGACAACATCATAACGAGGGTTCAACGACAAATACTGAAAACCGTCGTCGAGCACGATGGTATCTACACCATATTTTTCAATAGCATACTGTCCTGCTTTTACCCTGTCTTTATCCACTACCACCACAACACCGGGAAGATTTTTTGCCAGCATATACGGCTCGTCGCCGCCAAGATATGAATTGAGAAAAATCTTTTTGCCGTCGGATACGACTTTGATCTGTTTATCTTTGGGCATCAGTAAAAGTAGCTTTTTAATAAAACGTTTTATGCGAAAACGACTGGAACTGCGATACCCACGCGATATGACAGCAACTTTCCTGCCCTCTTTTTGCAATGCACGAGCGAAAAGCTCGACAGCTGGCGTCTTACCGGTACCGCCAACTGTGATATTACCAATACTGACAATACGGCAGCCAAGGCTTTTGGTCCGAAAAATACCGGCACGATATAAGTTCAAACGCAACTGTACTATCCACCCGAAAAGGGCCGATAGAATCGCTAAAAGTATTTTGACTAGTTTTACTGCTTTGCCTTGTCGCTCATTATTTATAACAGCAAGTACATAATCCTGTACCGACTCTTTAAATTCTTGAAAAACTCCCATACGTAGTCAATCCCCCTCCGCAAAGTATGGTCTATTATTTAATGTTGCATCATTATGGCACAAGGTAATGTTAGTTGTCAAATGATTGATCTACATAAAAATATAAGGTTACCTGAAAAATTTTTGACATTGCTTTGGCGTGAAAAAAAACGGCCTGCTCTAGCTTTTTCTTCGTGAATGAAAAAGGGTAAGCGGACTAAAAAGAATCGCGAAGAAAAGAATGGATATCATCATCAAAAGTGTCATCCATAAATTTATCAGCAACACAACCCGGCTGCATAAAAAGAAAAATGTACGTTTGGTAAAAGCTATGGCATCTAGAATACGGTACTTGCCGTTTATATCACGAACAATACAGTAGCGGGCAGGAGTACATATGCCATAAAGGTCAAGATTGTAGTTGAGCGATGTATCGCGATCTACGCCATAGAGCAGAAAAACTGCGTCGTATTTTTTTTCCTTGAATAACTCTATATGCCACGGCAAATGCCTGTAGAAAAAACCTTTTTTCGAGTCGCCAACATAAATAGTGCCGATATTCGCTTTATCATTGAGCTCAACAGGAGCGGATCCCTGAACCTGTAAAATATCGATTTTACATGATTCGAACTCCTCGCAGATCATATCAACCAGTTCAGATAACAACGGTGTATATGACCTGATGATCAATACGTTGCGCAATTCAAAAGAAAAATGATATTTACCGTAATCCGTCTCATTTTTGAGCGGGTTTTGACTATTGCTTGTACCACCGCCTGATCGGCCGAATGGTATGGTATGCGGCGCCATAGGCTACTTCTCCGGTTTATCCAACAGTGAAAACGCACTATCCCAATCCGGTTTTTGCTGCATCAGAAAACGATGGCGTTTAAGCAACATACGAGGAGTTTTCAGAATAACCGCACATCTGCTCCTAAAAAAACTGAATCCCCGTCCTGTACACGAAAACAACTCTGCCATTTCCACCTGATGATTGATCAGGGCGTTCAAATATTTTATTATCCATCCCAATCGAAAATATTTTAATACAACAAATACTTTATTGCGATTAGTCAGATACACATGCTTCGGGCTGAATGCTCCAAACGTTGCGCTGGCATGGTGATAACACCGGGCTAACGGTGTATAATATGCTCTGGTGCCTAACAATGCTGCACGAAGGTTCAGGTCGACATCTTCCATATAGGCAAAAAAATCTTCGTCAAAATACCCTATTCGCTCAAATAAAGACCGGCTATATAACGCCGCTCCGGCACATACTCCGAAAATCGGCGACTCGTCGTCGAACTGCCCTACATCACGATGACCATGCCCGCGATTGTACGGGGCTCCACTGACAGGCAAACAATCTCCGGCTGCATCGATTTTACTTCGATCGGCAAAATTTAATATTTTTCCGGTTACCATATCGTATTCGGTATGCTCCTGCAATACCGCAACAAGATGTTCGACACAATCGGCTTCCAACTCAATATCGTTATTGAGCAAAAAAACGTATTCGCCCTTCGATTCCCTGATGCCCGCATTGCAAGCAACTGCAAATCCTTTATTGGAATCGAATCGAATAATGTGTACTTTCGGGAAACGGTCTTCGATTATCTCGACGGAATCATCTTTACTACCGTTATCTACGACGATCACTTCCATGCCGGATATTGTCGATGCGAAAACAGAAGCAAGACACGGTTCTATATACTTTTCACCGTTCCAGTTGGGAATAACCACACTAACCAGTGGTTTTTGACTACTCATTGCTGCCCCACTTTCTGTCGAACCTGTTGCAATTCTATCAGTTGGGCATCTATAAACCGTACAGCCGCTTCTACAGGAAATTTCCTTGCGTTACGCTCAAACGGTATTGCCCCGCGCATCACATCCGCTGACGTAGCAGTTACCTGCAACGACCTTAGATAAGCATTCGCCTTACCAGCCGACTCAGCATATATACCGTTTCCTGTCAGACGGGTTAAATCAAATAAGATACACACCATCTGCGCAATGGATTGGGCGCTGTTTTTTGGTGTGACCGGCCTGAATGAATGATTGTGCTTATGCGAAAACTCACCGTTGGCACGTTGCCATTGCATCAGAGCTTGCACTGTTTGCTCGACAACAGCAATATAGGTTTTATTATCAACAATAGCCCCGCCATACAACAAACCTTCAAGGCAATACGATATATGATTGAGTGTCGCATCGGACGAGTCATCCATAGAATTATACATAAACCATCCGTTACGTGCCCGTTGCGGTATCAACCAGTCGAGGGCACTGCAAGCTGAGGTTTTAAATCTTTCTATTCCGGTTGCTTCCCACAACCTTAACAACGGCCACGCCAACCTTGACGTAAACGCTGTAACAAGGCCGCCAAACTCGTCGCCAAGGTTCGAGCACCACGCAGTGTCACCATGTTGCATAGCACATATCCATTCACCAGCATAAACCGCTGAGGTAAGAAAATTTTCATCGTTAGTATGACGATAAGCAGCAAGCCAGCCGGAAATTGCCTGACCGGTTTGTAAAACACAAGGTACCACAGGCTCATCGGTACGGCCTTGTGTGACACCGCCGCAATCAAGTTGCTGTGATATCATCCAATGGGCAAGCACTGTCGCTTTCTCGGAAAATGATGGTGAACCGAAAAATTCCGCAAGTCCAAATAACGTCGAAAGAGCCCCACCAACTACGCCGACAGATGGATCTTTCCAATATTCAGCAATCGTATAGCATTCGCTCATGCCTCCTTTCGGAAACACCGAAGAGGCTTTCAAAAGCCATGAAGACGCTAATTGCACCGCACTAAGAATTTCGCCTGATTCGTTCATAACCATCTTTTCAATGATAATAAAAGTTTAAATTGCGTATTCCCTTCATTCATGTCATTCTCGCGAAAGCAAGAATCCAGCCTCAAGCAACATTGGATCATAACTGGATTCCTGCTTTCGCAGGAATGACATCCAATGGGGAATATTAGTCATAAGTTACTGAACAAACAATATTTTAAAAGCATCTATCTAAAAGAGATTGCTTCGTAATTCGGCTTTGCCTCATTCCTCGCAATGACGCGACGAATATAAATTCTATCGAAGCCAAACAACACAATATATCCTAATATCTGGGTACACATAAGATTAGAAGCCGTTTTAGTATCTCAAGCCATAGTGACAAGCGCAGAACCAGGAAAGATCCTCCGTGAACTTTCCTGATCCTTTCCCGGGAATGCAAACCAACTATATTTTTTAACCGACGCTGCTACCTGCTGCAACAGTCGCTTCGACCGTCAATAACGATAATCCATTCTCATCTTTTGCCGCAAGCAACATCCCCTGCGAGGTAATACCACGCAGTTTTGCCGGTTTCAGATTTGCCACAACAACAATCTGTTTACCGGGCAAATCTTCAGGTGCATATTTAAGAGCGATACCCGCAACTAACGTGCGTTGTTCATCACCCAGATCAATACTTAGTTTCATTAACTTATCTGTATCAGGCACCCGTTCGGCAGTAAGAATGGTTGCCACTTTCAGTTTAACTTTTGAAAAACACCCTATATCAATCAGATCATCTTTTGGTGATGTCTGCTCGGGTTGTGCCTGTTCCGGTTGTTGTTTTTCCTGATTCTCCACGTAAAACTCCTTTTCTACAACGATGAATTTTCTACTGTTATCATCTCATATCCTATCTTACTTAGTATCTTATAGCGTTCCCTGCTCATCTGTTTTAGATAGTCGTCCCACAGGTCTGCAAAATCGATAATAGTGCCAAACTGCGATAAAAAACCTATATCCGATCCTGTTATAGATTGTGCGTTAATCAATACATCGGCATGGATACGATCATCCTTTTTCGGATAAATCAATACCGGAGCCTCACTCACCTGTGCTTCGCTTATAACTATCTCATGGGGTACAAAAGATTGCTCTTCAAATGTCCATAGCAATTTATCGATCGTTTCGGCATGTACCGATGACGCACATAGAATACACACTGTCTTGCCTTGCTCATAATACTGTTGTGCCAGACGACAGATCCATTTGTCTTTTTCATCTTTTTTCAAATAATAAAAATAGACTTTGTTCTCCGTGTTTGTCATAGTCTTATCTTCCACATAAACAGAGCAGTTGCTGTTTGATTACCGCGTCAACCGGTGAGGCGGTAATGCAAAACGATTTATTAAGCTTTTCAGGTAGTAGTGTATTAATCTTTTGAGCGGGTAGCAACTGCACATTTTTCATCCGTGCCCCGCAAGCGCTGACACTATACGTTGTCACGTTTTCCTGATGTAATGCAACTAAATTTTCAATGTTTTTTCGATAATCGCATAATGTGATACTACTTTGCACCTGAGTACCGTTATACGATTCCACATATACCGGTTTGTCCACATTAATTCGCCTGCGTTGTGCTACTTCCTGTGTATAAAAACGATTTATGGTATTAAACATCTGGATACTCTCGAATGATAATCGGGAATAAGCACGGCTTAAAGGATACGCGTAATCCATACCGACAAACATCACAGGGCTACACCGCCATTGCGACAAAATATCAAACGCGATACACGATACGGAACCTCCGGCATACGAAAAGCCTTTTGCCCCCAGAACAGATTCCATGACACCGGTAAAAGAATGATTTTTCTGCAGAAAAATCATGAATGGCCCCTTGTATGACTGCATCAACTGAGAACATGACACCGGTGTAACCAATATAGGGACACCTGCGTTTTCATACCCCCTGAAATGCTTAAAAGTAATATCCTGAGGATCAACTGACACTACAAAATCCGGTCGTATTCCCTGATTCATCAATATGGGAAACGCTGTATCGACAGCCATAACAATAGCCCGTTGAGAATATTGTTTTATAAATGCGATGGAATCGTCAAGCGACGGCCCTGCTCCAATCAGCATCGCAGGACGACCGGCAAGGGCATTTTTTACTTCAGCTATACCCGGATACGACAAGACCGTATCTATATTTTTCTCAAAATTACCGGCATACTGTTTTTTAAAAACGCCCGCTGTACGATTTTGAATCAACGTCGATTCAAACATCATACCGACTTCTTTATATTTAGATGGAATACATTTTAATGATACCTGATGCACAAGTACGTTACATCGATCGTTATCAACCAATTCGGACAAATTCTTAAAGTCATTTTTAGAAGCAGGAAAAATCAGTTCACACTGCGTCAAAAAAACCAGTTCGGTCAAATCAATAACCTCAAGTGCGGCTCGTATTATGCCTGCATTCATTTCAACGACTATTAATCTGCCGGACGGCCCTAGTCTACGTGCAATTTCAAGGACATGATACCCAAGTCCGAGTCCATACAAGACAATTGTATTGCCCTGATTGATCGAATTGCCTTCAGCAAAACGCTGTGCTTCTTTTTGAGGATCAAACATGCTGTGCAGCAACGTACCCTGTACTTTTAGCGTAAGAGAACCTTTGCGGGTTGGCAGTATTTCTATATCATCGGGTATACGATCACAAAAACTACTCGCAAGCGAAGGATAGTTTTTATTGAGAAATGTTTTGTTATTAGCATAAATTTTTTGACGGTCCATCAATCCTGTATGGTAAATGTGTAGATTGTTCTGTTCCAGCTATCAAGTGAATACAAACGGTTCCCCTCAGTAGTGCAATGGCTCAACCTGCCATCAGGCGCACGTAATAATCCGGTTACGCAATAGTTGGAATCTAACTTTAATATCGTATCACGCAATTCAAAAGAAACAAATGTGTTTCCTGATGCGGACGCATGGACATCAAGTAAAAAATCCGATTCCGATAACAATTCATCAGGAATAAGTGTTCGCTGTAGATCACCATTGCTATTGAATTGGCGGATTCGGTCGTTGCCGGTATCTACCAGGAGAATATCACCGTTTGACGCTATGCTCAATCCGCAGGGATATTCCATACTGCCGATTACATAATGATCTTTATGGAAAAAGGTTTCTACAGTCGCAAAACGATTAGATTGAGCATACCACGTAGTATACGCAAATCCTTTTTTAAACTCTGTGCTCTCAAAATATTTTTGATCAGGACCGGAACATCCGAAAGTGCCTTGATATGTCCCGTCTTTGGAAAAACTCTGAACCCGATGATTATTCCGGTCAGTGACCAAAATATGCCCGTCACCGAACCCTATACCCCATGGCTCGCTGAACTGACCGGGATTATCACCATACTTTCCTATGCACGCAAGGGTTTTGCCCGCCTCATCAATTCGTTTGATCCGATGGTTCCACCGATCCGTCACCCAAAGCATCTCCTCATCATCCAGACACAACGATGTGGGATAATGCAGCTGGTCCGCCCCCGCGCCCATACTGCCAATAGTTCGGATAACTTTGCCCTTTGTATCGAGCCAGATAATTCGGTGCGTGAACGGATCACAAATCACAAACGATCCTTTGTAAAACAAAACAGATGACGGGGCAACACATTGGTCTTGCGTTAGTTGGATCTTTGAATCGGGTGTCGTTTCTGGTATAACCGCTACATTATTCATACGCAATCTACCGATATCAGTTTTGATATTTTATGTTCATTGATAATCGATTTCACCGTATTAGCCACATACTGCACATCATACTCTGTCATATCAGGATACAATGGTAGGGTCATTACCCTGTTGGATAAATCAGCGGCGTTCGGGAAATCAACATCTTCAAAACCATATTTTTCTTTAAAATACGGGTGCATATGCAATGATATAAAATGAATACTGCACCCTATTCCCGATTCCTTTAATTTTTTCAGGAACGCATTACGGGAAATGTTCAGCAGTTCGGTATTTAATTTGACCGTAAATAGATGATTTCCGTTTACTCCCCGATCACTTTGAGCAAACAACTCCATTTCGGCAACATCAGCAAACAATGAGCGGTAAAGCTCAACAATTTGTTTGCGCCTTTGCCACATCTGATCTGCTTTCTTAAGCTGAATGATGCCCAGCGCAGCCTGCAGATCGCTCAGATTGTATTTAAAACCGCGATGCATGATCTGATAATAATCCGGCTGGTCATCGTTGCCTTTGCCGACAGGCAAATAGCGTTTCCACGCATCCCTGCTCATGCCATGGAGGCTGAGCATACGTATTTTTTCTGCGAGGACATCGTTATCACAGGTCAACATACCGCCTTCAGCAGTGGTAATATTTTTTGTGGCGTAAAAACTGAAACAACTAAAATCACCTATTGATCCGACTTTCTGCCCGTCAAAAGATGATTCGAGCGCGTGCGCCGCGTCTTCGATAACCCGTAAATCATACTCATTTGCCAAATCCATAATTACATCCATCGCGCACGGATGGCCTGCAAAATGTACTGGCAATAAAGCCTTTGTATGCTCATTTATTGCATTATTAATCAACGATTCGTCAATGTTGCCTGTTTGCGGATTGATATCAACAAACCGCACTTTCGCTCCGGCGTGGATTATTTCGCTTGCCGTGGCGGAAAAGGTAAACGGCGTGGTTATCACTTCGTCATAAGAATGTAAGTCGATGGCTTCCAGCGCAAGATGCAATGCCGCGGTACATGAACTGAGCGCAATAGCATGACGCGCCCCTGTATATTCACAGAACAACTTCTCAAACTCCGCCACTCGTGGCCCGGTTGTCAACCATCCTGAGCGGAGCACATCGAGTACAGCTTGTTCTTCTTCGATACCTACTGATGCTTTAAAAAACGGAACCGTGTGTGAAGCATCCTTTATCTTGCTCATAATCCTAATCCTTATATTTCACAATACATTATAGGCGAAACGTTGCGTAATCAACATTTGCTATTCGATTATACGCACGCGTTTCACGATACACTTCGTGTTTTTCTTTCGGTTCTAATTTACCGTCTGCCGGTACACAAATAAGGTTTCTTACACTGTGATTTGCCATATTCCTGACAGCCTGCATATCTCCAGAATGCCCGAACAAAGAAAACGGTATGGTTGTATGCCCGCGCCAGTGAATACGTCCGGTTTCATCTGATTCACTGATACTATGATAAATACGCATAAGATACGATTTCTTGATTTCCTCATACTCAACCATGGGCACAGAATACAATGCCGATTTATCGGTTGCTATGGTGACACCTTTATGCCCATCGGAAATATCTATCCACCCTTCAGTAGCTCCCAGACAGGTACGAGCAGACGCAAGTGATCCAACCGGGTCATGATGCCTGATTCGTTTGCCCGATGTATAAAATGATTCCGCTTCGTTCAAGCCATTTGTAGTGGTAAACCGCAACGACTCGCGCGCAAACGCTTCGGGGTTGACTGTGACTATGCCAAGGCGCCAGTATATGGGCATAATATCCTGAAAATAAAATCGATAAGACAGGTCAACACGAGGTATATCGCGATACACATGGTATGTTTTCCAACAAATCCCATTACCGAGTTTAACTTCGCAAGTTATAGGAATTCGAATAGAAAAATCGTCCGGTTGCTGCGGTACGTGCATGACGGTCGGTACGGTATCGTTGCAGGTTTTGCCGAAAGAATCGCACAGTTGTATACCGCCTGAATAATAATCGCTCGAATGCCCGATATGATCGTAATACACCGGCGGTAAATACCCGATCAACGGTTGATCACTTATCTTCGGGAAGCGCAGTTCACGTATATCAGCTCCGGTACCTCCGGCGAGTGCCAGCTGGACAGAATCTGTCTTAATTTTAAAATTGTTACCGCCATATTTGCGATATGCATGCTGCTGCAATTTACCTATTTCTAGGATTTTCCCCTCAACAGCGTATCCGCTTTTGATATATGGACATATAACCAGCTTCGCGCGCCGGATACTCCCGTCGCGGTAAAGCTCGAGCATCTCGCATTGTGTCGGTACGCGTGTACCATCTATCTCCACTGCTAAATTGCCGCGTTTATCATTTGGACTGAACGATACATCAAGTACATATGGTTCGTATTCCCAGTCCTGCGCGAACTGATTGATAAGTATAAAATCGTATTTCGGTTGAAAATGAGTGTATACCGTATTGAGTTTACTTTCGAGCAAACGGGAAACTTCACCTATCCGGGCACGGCCGGAATAATATTTTTCGTCCGTTGTTTTTGTGCGCAGGTCACTGCCCCACAACTCGTTGACATCGCGCCAGTGCTCGTTGTTGTTTCCGGCAAGCCCGTTGAAAAATTCCAGCGATTTAAGTTGATGAAACATTTTGTAGCATTCGGTATTCAGATGCACATTGTCCCTGCCGCTGACTGCCCATCTGACAACATTGTAATCGTCACGGTTTTTGCAGGGAACCGGCGATTCAGGAGTTTGTATAGATATTTCCTGTCTCGGCGGAAACTTTTCTAGAATTTGTGTCGGATTTACCAACAGGCAATCTTCATGCGCTACCAGCTTGGCAAGCAATTTTTCTATTTTGGCAACTTCTCCCGACGCCTCCTGATGAATTGCAGGGCGGTAATCGAAAATTTCCCAGTCAGTACCGTATAGCGACAACGCACGGTCTTCTTCATCACTGCAATGTGAAGTTACGCTTGAAATAAAATCATCTGATGAAATTCGATTATAAATTGAACGCTGAAATTTATACGAATTTAGCGAGCTATTCCATATTACAGGAATACGAACTCCATCAACCGCCTTGACCATTGCAGGATGATAACGTAAATCAGCAGGATATTCGTTGAACTCCGCGGCGTTGTCCCAATCCATAATGAATGCTTTGTAGCCAGACTGCGCCACGATAGATGGAATACCCGCAGCATAGGTTTGCTCGTTGACAAACATAATTTCCGGTATTTTACCAAGCAGACGTTCATAATCCAAACGCCCCTGCAAAAAATTCACCCTGTTTACTTCGTCAGGCAATAGCGGAAAAATATTCTGTACAAAACCGGAACCGATGACATCGCATTTACCCTGATCCCAAAATTTTGCCAGGGTATCTATGAAACTTTTGTCTATCTGAGCAATTGTTTCCAATGTAGAGGAACTGAACTCCAAACCCAGCTTATAACCATTACCGGCTAAATCAAGCACAGGCCAGTAACATTTATCAATAATCGTGGAATACTGGTCAGACGGAATTGAGGAAAAAGACAAATTAGCATGGAATATCGCGTATAAATATAACTTTCCCACAGTAGATTCTCCCTTTATTCGTTACAGAGACACTCATACGGGGGAAATTTAAGCATAACTCATACCAAATTAAGATTATGTGTATATAAATACGCACTTACCGGTAAGATAATCTAAAGTTTTTCTATGAGTTCAACCATTTTATTTTTGTTCACGTGCTTTAAATTACGTTAACAACTTAATGTTTGCCTGACTTTGTAGCATTATGCAACAGATCATGCGTTTACTGATTCCCTGAGCATAGTCGAATCTGTTCTTTAAGCTGTCGGGCAGGCTGATAGGCAGGATATGCCGCAATCACGGTATCAAGTGTTTGCTCGGCGCAGTCTATTTCGCCTTCACCAAGAAGAACCTGAGCAAGGTCAAGCCCCACTTTGTAATGGCGCATACCGGTCCACGCAATCTGCAAATCACTTATAGCATCGTACGGTTTGCTCATCCGTAACTTTACGTTAGCGCGGTAATAATATGCCTCATAATATTCGGGATTGATAGCTGCCGCTGTATTAAAAGAAGTCAATGCCGCATCCAACTCATTCCTTGTCATTTCTATCTGCCCTTTTACTACCCATGTATGAAAATGACGTTCATCAAGCAATAATACTTTTTGGCTATTGGTCATGGCTTTATCTAACTCGCCTCTACGATATTCCAAAGAAGCAAGATTATAAAGCGAATCCGGCAACAATGGATTTATAGCCAAGGATTTGTCTAATGCCTGTTTTGCTTTTTCATCTTCTGCACACAATATGTAAATAGTGGCTATATTGTTCCAGGTATATGGATTGTCAGGCTTAATCTCAGCTGCTTTCTTCAGTGCGGCGAGCGCTTTATCGATCTCGTTATTCATCTTATAGGCAAGGCCGAGCATTTCCCATGTTGCATGATGGTTGTAATCTATCTTTAAAGTCTGGAGAAATATGGCTATTGAGGGTTTGACTTCGCCCAATTCCAACAATTGTACTCCTAACTCATAATGAGCTTGGGCAGAGGTAGGATTGAGGCGTATCTTCTTCTCCCCTAGGCGGGCATACAACATACGTTTTCTCGCCAACTGTACTTCGCTTTTCATCTGGCTGAAATGATGTATGGGAACCTCTGACGATACAACTTTCTTCTGATGACGCCACAACGCGTGTTCCACACACTCGTGGACATGGCCTTCAAATAGGATATCAGGATCGTTACGAAACAACCGCACCTGCCATTCAGGTACATACCCCCGATATCCTTTTTCTTCAGGATAGTCACCGGTACAAGGAGTCCACCCCGATACACCTACCGCATCGCGCAAATACTTGCGTTTCGCAAAGCGGTACGCATCTACCTGTACATCCTCAAGCATTGCTTTGATACGTTGATGATCCTGATGTGAGATAATTTCATCTGCATCGACCACCAGAATCCAATCACCCGCGGCTTTGTCGATAACCGCGTTTCGGGCAGCGGCAAAATCGTCATCCCATGGAAATTCAAAAACATTATCGGTATATTTTTTTGCTATTTCGATTGTATTGTCATCGGATCCAGTATCGGCAACGATGATCTCATCGACATACTGGCAGATCGACTGCAAGCACGACTCAAGGAACGCTTGTTCGTTTTTAACAATCATACAGGCGCTAAGTTTCATAATAGGCTATTCCGTAACTATTTTGACTGTATCAAGTATTTCCTGTGCGCAGGAAAACGCCTCCTCACGAGTGGGGGCGCTGCAGATAATATTTGCCGCTTTGCCCATATTACTTATAACCGGATAGATAGTATCACCAACCCCAACATGCAGGAATATTTGCTCAAATCCGGGTATCTTGCGTGCTTGTTCAAGACCGTGTATCGCGATTACCCTGCCGGGTTGTGGAATGATTGCCCGTTCACACGCTGTATAATGACGTGTTGGTGTGATATCGTTAATATCGAGTTCCAATCCAAGCGCGATATCGATAGCCGCTTTGATAGATTTCATACCCGTTGCAAGCGGATCGGTATACTGACTGTGATACCCACCACTGAGCCGGGCGGTAATTTCGCCTATCTTCGGTCCGTCAGAGGTAATTTTCATATCGGCTTTGGACGCGCCGTTTTCGATTCCAACTGCACAAATTCCCTGCTTCATGACATCAAGTACCTGCCGTTTCATGTCTTCGCTGATCGTTGACCAGACAGTATGCCCTGTTTCGACAAAGTATGGCTCACGCTCAATATGACGGTCGGCTATGGTCAATAGATGCACCTCACCACGATACACCAGCGTATCCACACTCAACTCAGGACCCTGCATGTATTCCTCGATAACCACAGCGCCTACACTACTGTTTTTCAACGCATTTTCAAGTGCTGACAGCAACTGTTCTTCATTTTCTACCTTACGGACTCCACGCGCACCCATATTGTCAACCGGCTTAACCACAACAGGTGCCCCCAACTGCCGAAAAGCATCGTAGGCTTCTTCAAGACACGTTACTTCGCGAAAATCCGGCGAAGGCACACCATGTTTTGAAAAACATTCACGCATGCGTGCCTTATTGGTTGCCCGTAACGCCGTTTCAGGGCTTGGACCGACTAACCCAAGCGCATCTACAACCCCGGCAACTGTTTGAGAAACATCCGTACCAACGGTTAATACACCATCAATACGATGCTTTTTATTAAATTCTTTCGCATAAGCTACTGTCGCGTCTATATCACGGGTACTTATTAATGCGGTATAATCTGCGTCGGCAAACCCAGGGGCGTTTGGGTCCATATCTGTGGCAAGAACAGTAACGCCAAGTTCCTTTGCCTGTCTAATTGCCACCGATTGAAATACGCCGGCCCCGATTACCATTAGAAGTTTATTTTGGTACTTGCGCATTCGTCTTTTCTCCAAAAGTTTTATCGTAAATACTTTCAATGATATCACAAATTCGTTTTGTTCCTTTACCGTCAACAAGGATCTTGCCATTATTAGACATTGCCTGTCTTACTCTTTGATCCTGCATTACTTTACCGATAGTAATGGTTAAAACATCTTCTGTTTGTTCGGTATAGTTAAGCGGGCATATACAGACACCTTGTTGCTCGAAAAGTTTTGCAATTTGATATTGATGTTTAACCTGAGGAAGCACGATAGACGGTGTACCGCACGCCGCGGCCTCATATAATGTCACTCCCCCTGAAATGATAGCCATATCAGAGGTATACAACTCTTCACTCATATTCGTAATATTATGCAAATGCGTAAAACCATACTGACTGCATAGCATAGAAATAGATTTAGGATCAGAATAACCCTGCCCGGTCACTACTGTGATATCATAATTAGGATACTTTTTTGACATTATTGCAAGGACCCATGGAGTCAAATTACGCGGATCGCTACCTCCAAAACTGATAAGAATCTTTGATATCTGTTGTGGGATCGGTTTAACGTGTGTGTTAAATTTTTCAATACTCGAATCAAGCACCATATACTTTCCACCAAAAAAACAAACAGGCATGACACTTTCTGATGCTTTTTCCGCGGGAATATTCGCGTCAATCAGAATATCAACCAGTTTTCCGCCCGTACCCAGATCATCAAAATGGATAATCATCATACCGAGAGTTTGAAGAAACTGAATTGATGCGCTGTCGGTGTCTCGTACATCCTGTATTAAAATAGGTGTACGGTAACGCTCGCGCATCATGGCGATAAACTGATTCACATCAACATCTGGCGGTATGTATTCTATATTGGCGTCCTCGGAAAAAATTGATTCAGCGAGTTGCTGCGAAGCACGGGTCAACAGAATAATCCGTACCCCCCGATTTTCCAGCTCTGCACAAAGCGACCGTGCCCGAACCAGATGCCCCAGCCCCATTTCATGACTACCGTCTACCCGGTACAATAAAGGTAATCTCAATTTTCTCATCATAATAACTCCGAATATGTTTGCCACCATTGTTTAAAAGATTTATCAAACCAATCCGCATTACGCGCGAACAATACATTTCGTTCCAGCCAACCCAGTATCAAAACTGTATCCATACCGGTTACCGCCTGGAATATTTTTTGAGATGATGGCTGTACCACAGGCAAATCCTGGCTCCATCTCTGTAACTTACTCCAAACAGATTTATAATGTTTCTCAACAAACTGTTGTTCTTTCTGTTTATCTACAGGATGACAATTAACACAGTCGATTGAGGCCGCCGAATCTGCAGGATACTCTATCCCCCAAAAGTAGTCGGGAACTGTCCTGCCATACACCCTGCATGAATACGGCCTGACAGGATAAATCATACAACCGCCGTTCTCTCCTGAACGCCTGAAGACACATTTTTCACTTTTTATTGCAGGATGCATCATCGAGAAGATTTCATCAGATGAAAAGTGACGCCGCAAATAATCGATAATTGCGAAATATTCTACAGTATAAATTAACGGCAACGACATAAAATTTCCACCACTATCTTTTGCGGAATCCAACTTGGTACAGCACCAATCTGCACAAGATGTTTCTACACAGCGTGTCGGCGGAATTATGTCGTAGATCCGACACAATTCTTTTATACGCGATTGAACGTCGCTTTTGCTCAGTTGTTTGTCAATACAGCTACAACTCATCAATGTGTCACTTTGTTTTCTAGATAATCCTGCAGTTGAGAAAATTCTTCGATAAATTCTTCGCATCGATCGTGCAATGTGGTGAAGACCGCTTTGTCTTTTGAGAGAAATTTGAGCAACCCGTCGGGATTCTTTTCGTCCCATGAGTCAAAATCAAATGATGCTTTACGGGCTTGAAGCACCATGACATCGGTAATATTGTTACCCAGCAGAACAAAAATATCGCGATATGAATGGAGTTCGCGCGATATACTCATCCACTGTTCAAATAGTTTACGTAAATTATAATTTGTAGCCTGCTTGCTGACCCTGCTTTCGAGATTCCGTACAACTTTCTGCCCTTCAGCACTCACGTTACATACCTGACGTAATCCCTCTATAGCAGAACGTACCGCTTTTTTTAATGCAGACACATCGTATTTAACCGGTTTCTCAAATGCCTCGCGTATCAATTGTTTTGTATCAAAAACAGTCTTTGTTTTGGTCAGCAAAAATTCTTTTAACGGCATCGGTTGGGCACCGGCAAGCAATGCCCCTCCTTCTGTAAGGTCGTAACATTGAACCTGATGTTGATCCATCAGTTCTTCAAAATGCCTTAAAAACACATGCATAGAAGTTGTGGTCAATACATTACCGCCAAATATATCCTGCACCTGAATCGTATCTTTCTGGCCGCTATGGACAGAACTTTTTCGAACCATTGCCGATCCGCGAACATGAGTCATTTTACCGGGGAATGATAAATCCTGCCCCACAAATCCAACAGGAGACAAACCTAATTTTCGAGCCAGCAAAAACGCGGTATGAGCTACAGACAACCCTTTTTCCATACTTCCTTTGTCTTCGACATGGACTGATAGCCAATCAGACAACGATTTACCGGGCAGCGATATCATAAATTTCGGACCTGTATAGCGTTTCACAATACCCGGATAGACTTCAGGATCAATAACCAACGCAGCATTGTCGGATTCCAGATCAATAAAATACCGCTCGTTATGTTTTGTGTAGTCTATGCTCACCACCATATCCGGTTCAATTCCGTAACGAAGTAACACTTTCAAAGCAGTATCAACCGCGATAATCAATGCTTTGCCCTGCGCCTCGCGCAGATATCTGATGTTTTTTATCAAAGACGGGCCCGCTGAAACAACAATACCGGGAAACCCCTGAAATACATCAAACAAACGTTTTATTCCCGGCAGTTGCAAATAAGCAGGCATATTAGAAAAAATATTGTGGGCAAAATCTTCCGATGCGTTTATCTGTGATAACGTATTGACCCGCGCCCATTGAAAAATATCTTTAACCTTTGTGCCCGTTGCCGTGTAATACGCCATATCAAGTTTGATGGACGCAGGATGATTGATAACCGTTATGCCGTTGGCAAATATGGTTAACGCCAATCCCTGTAATGCCCGGAATAACTCTATAGGTGTTCGGCCTACGGCAAAATATAATTTGCAGTTGTGAGTCAGTTTACCGTAGATTGTTGATAAATCGCGCTGTTCAAGAAATGCTTTAAAAACGCGAATATCTTTTTCAACAACAAGTATGAAATCTCGATTCCCTGATTGAGCGATGATCTCATCCAGATGATACCCCATACCCAAGCCCTGTATAGCAATGTTGATATAAGGATCAATCTGAAGGGTAGACGCAAAACGCTGTGCTTCTTTGACCGGATCGTACAAACTGTGCACAGTGATGTCACCTATCTTAACAACCGGCATACCTGTTTTAGATTCTAGCACGGAAACATTGTTGTCCGTAGTTCCTGTCTTTTGGAATGCGGAAATCAGATCGTCTATTATATCAGGTTGTTGTTGACGCAAAAGGTCTATGTTTGAGGCAAAAAAGCCCGCATTCTTTGACGCATTAACAGCCTGTGTAGCCCCCTCAAGATTCATAGCACACCTTAACAAAAATTTATTTTTTAATTAAAGCAAGAACTTGATCGACAATTTCTACTTCTTCGCTCATTTTCGGCGCAAGCTCGTACTCTACCAGGTCAGACAACATGACTAAATCATCGTTAGATATTGCTGTTTTTGTATCACCCAGCAAACCGAGCAATTCGGCATTGATAGCATCAAAAGTTTTTCCGTTTACACTGATACTGTTGTAGTCAAGCTGAAAGACTGTGGATAAACTGTCGAAAAACTGGATTATTTTACGCCAATCGTTACATACCTGTGAAAACGTATCTAATGCTTCTTCACGTCGACCTTCCTGCAAAAGTGATGCAATATTCGACATAGCATCCGCCAATTGCGGCAATTGTTTTCTGATTGCATTTAAGCCCTTTTCAGCAGTAGCTATGACATTATCGGTCGTAATATCAACTCTATCTACCCCATCTAAACTAATCAAGCTCATATCGTTTTGCGAATTGAACACTTCTTCACCGTCAATACGCACATCTACCACAAGCTTGGAACTCCCCTGTTTGCGCAACTGTTCCTGTATAGCGATCAGTAACTGTTCGAGGTTAGTATCCTCTTTAACAGTAATATCCAAACTATGATCATCCAGTACAACCTTCATGAATTCCTCCTTATGGTATGTCTCTGGGCGTTCGATTTTTCGGCATATTTTGCCTTACCGATTAAATCCGCAATACACCCGTTAGGTTTTATTACATAAGCAATTACGTTAATTGAACCGGCGTTTGCCATGCCAGCCAATTTTGCAACTCCGTAACAAAAGCACAAATCATTCCATAGCCATTAATTTTATCCATTAAAAATAACCGCTTTTTTGCTTTCATTTATCATTAGTTCATATATACTAATAAAAAATTGTTTTGTTATTTTTTCAAACAGTGACGTAAGCGATGATGCAATTTCGTTTAATGGCTATGACATGGTCGTTATTAACCGTTTCTCAAAGTTTTTACTATGGAGCGACAAGATGGATAACCCTCATGGCATCAGTTTATGTATGATCGTCAAAAATGAACAACACCGTATCGCGGCTTGCCTTGACGCAGTTGATAACCTCGTAGACGAAAAAATAGTTGTTGATACCGGCTCAAATGACGAAACCATAGATATCGTCCTGGCTCATGGAGCAAAAATCATCAATTATAAGTGGGATTACAATACCGCGACAGCTCGCAATACAGGCCTTCGCACCGCTACCTTTGAATGGATACTGGTTCTCGATGCAGACGAAACGATAAATAAATCGGATTTTGTCACCCTGAAAAATATTATACAACGAACTGATATTGACGGGATTATTCTCTCGCAACGTAATTACATTAATGACCCGGAAGTAGAAAACTGGCGGCCTGTCGATGGGTCATACCCGCAAGAGGCAGATTTTGCCGGATATTTCGACATCAATATTATCAGGTTATTCCGTAACCGCTCTGACATACTTTACACCGGTCATGCCCATGAACTTGTAGAGGAATCTCTTAAAGAGCGAAACAAAGTCCACTCGGGTGTGCCGATCCATCATTTCGGGCTGGTGCAGGGACGAGTCAGCTCAAAAGAAAAAGACGAACACTATCTTTCACTTCTTTTGAATGATTTCAATGAAACACCCGAGGCCTTTAAACCAAACTTTTTGCTGGGAAGACAATATTTTCAGCTAAAACAATACGAGAAATCAATTTTTCACCTGCGTAAAGCAACATCTATCCGTCCTGAAGATCCAAGCGCCTTCAACTGTCTTGGTATGGCGTTACTTATGAGTGACAATATTATGGAAGCGATACCCTGTTTCCAACAGGCTATTTCTCTGAATCCAAGTTATGAAGAGCCTTATTACTCCCTCGCAGTCTCATTTACACAAATCAATGAATTGCAAAAGGCGATCGAACAGGTTCGCCAATTTCTTAAAATCAATCCCAAAGGGGTAAAAGGATGGAACCTGCTGGGATTTATTTATCTTCAACAGGGGCTATTTGAAATGGCTCAAAAACAATTTGAAAAGGCATTGCAGTTGCACCCGCAGTACAATCTTTCCAGAGGCAACCTTATAAACACATTATTACGCAAAGGCAATATTGATAATGCTCATAAGGAAGCAGAAATTTTAGTGACCAATGATCCATCAGCACAAACATGGATAGATCAGGTCTTTGCACCGTATCGAAAATAATATCAACGATGTTTATAATCCGGGCATTTACGGGCGTTAGGACGTTCAGGGCGTCTGCATGCAGATCCATAATCATATTTACAGGTATCGCATAAGATCCTCCAGTGGAACATATCCATCCAAACCTGCTTGAGATACTTTAACATTCACTCTCCCTTTTTACTTTCATTTTTTACTGCTTGAAGATAGTATGTAGTTCGCGTTTCTGGTTATATTAGAAAAAATACCATAATAAAAGTTCTATCAACAGGTAAAAATCTTTCTTTTTCTATAAGTATTATGTATAATACAGATTTTTGCACATAACAGAATTTTTAATTTCATCAAAATCATAACCTGATCGTTTTACACAAAGGATACTCAGTTATGACAAAAAAATCGCTCACAAAAAGACGCAACTACTTTGTTAACAAAAGAGTACAAGGATTGTACGCCCTGTTTATCATTATGAGTGTCGGCATTATTTCCCTGCTGGTCAGCATGGAGATATTACGCACATTTTACGGATCGTTCGGTCAAATGGACAACGAATCGTTTTTCACTGGCGTCAATATATATTTTATTTTCAAAGTTCTTGCTCTTTTAGTGTTGGGGAGTTTGCTGATCGGTGGATTATCGCTTTTTGCCTCACATCGTATAGCAGGCCCCATATTTCGTTTGAATAAAAGTTTGAAGCAACTGGCAAAAGGACATTACGACGAACGTCTCTCATTTAGAAAACATGACTATTTTCAGGAGATTGCAGAAAACTTCAATTCCATGGCGGAATCATTCGAGAAAAAAATTATCGACGAATCGAAACTCGTTTCCCAAATGGAACATAAGGTTGAAGATATTGTCGAGCAGATGGCTCTTACCGATTACAACAAAGATCAAACCATGATCGCTCTGCAGGAACTCAAGGAACTGATAGAACACTGCCAGGAGATCATCAGGGAAGAACGAGGATATTAAGCTTTACAAAGAAAGGATTGCAGTACTGTGACTATCAATGCACTACGAGGAACTTACGACATTTACCCCCCATCTTCATACATATGGGAATATATAGAACAGGAAGCTCGCGCTTTATTCGGCCAGTTCGGATACGGTGAAATGCGAACACCCATTTTTGAGGAAACACGCCTTTTCACACGTTCAATCGGCGAAAACACCGATATCGTAAGCAAGGAAATGTACACCTTCGCAGACCGTAAAGGACGTTCGATAACTCTGCGTCCTGAGGCTACAGCCCCAGTGGTGCGTGCCTTTTTGCAACATAAACTATATAGCACATCGCAATTAAATAAATTTTTCTATGTGGGACCTATGTTCCGTTACGAGCGCCCACAAGCAGGGCGCAATCGCCAGTTTTATCAGCTCGGCACAGAAATTCTAGGAAGCACACATCCATATTATGATGCCGAATCTATAGGGTTGGCTCATCAGTTCCTGTGCAAAATCGGTATTGATAATCCGGTAGTGAAAATTAATTCTGTCGGCGATGTGGAATCGAAACGTAAATTCGCGGAAATGTTGCAGGCAAAACTGATGCCGCATCAACGCGAACTGTGCGCCGACTGTCAAACCCGGCTGGAAAAAAATCCGCTTCGGGTACTCGATTGCAAAAGCCCTAACTGCAAACAATACCTCCAGGACCTGCCGTTGCTGGTAGATCATCTTTCCGATACCAGCAAACAACATTTCCAGCAGGTGCAGGAGTATCTGAAAGCAATGGATATACCTTATGTTATCGATAATTGCCTCGTTCGCGGCCTTGATTATTACACAGAAACTATCTTTGAGATTGTTCACAGTAATCTGGGCAGTCAGGATGCTCTCGGCGGCGGTGGGCGATATAATAATCTTGTTGAAGAAATGGAAGGACCTGCAATCGGCGCAGTCGGTTTTGCGTTTGGCATCGACCGTCTGGTGATTGTTATGGAACAACTGAAACCGGAGTTGGCAGCGGAGCGCGATCAGCTCGACTGTTACATACTCAACCTTGAACCGTCAGTGTTCACCGAACACGCAGCTCTGGTTCATAAGTTACGAAAAGAAGGAATCAAAGCCGATATCTGCACTGAAGAAAAAAGTATGAAAGCACAATTCAGAGCAGCAAACAAATGCAACGCTACATTTGTTGTTATACGCGGTAAAGATGAAATAGACAAAAATATTGTTTTGATAAAAAATATGAATGACGCAAACGAAGAACAAATTGCCTGCACAGGCGAGACAACGTTATTCGACGTTCTGCGGGAAAGGATTTTAAAATCATGAGTATGGATATTTCTGCATTAAAAGAAGCGTTCATAGAAAGTAAGCTGCGCTCGCATCATTGCGACCAGTTGCGTAAAACCGATGTAGGATCACGCGTAACATTAATGGGATGGGTACACCATCGCCGCGACCATGGCGGGGTGATCTTTATCGACCTGCGCGACCGTGAGGGACTGACACAGGTTGTGTTCAACCCTGAAATCAACGCAGAAACACATGCCGCGGCAGAACATTTTCGTAATGAATACGTATTGTACGTCGAAGGTGTGGTGGAACCGCGTCCTGATGATGCGCTCAACCCGAAACTGCCGACTGGCGAAATTGAAGTGATGGTCGACTTTGTGCGCCTGCTCAACCCGTCAAAACCGTTACCGTTCCCGCTTGACGAAGTAACCCCGGTAACTGAAGAAATGCGACTGACATATCGTTACCTCGATTTACGTCGTGATTATATGACTAATATAATGCGTACCCGTCATCGTGTAACGCACGCAATCAGAAATTTTCTCAACGACGAAGGGTTTCTTGAAATAGAAACTCCATTGCTGACAAAAAGCACTCCTGAAGGCGCGCGTGACTATCTGGTCCCAAGCCGTGTTCATCCGGGCAACTTTTACGCGTTACCTCAGTCACCTCAGATCCTTAAACAGATACTCATGGTAGGCGGTATGGAGAAATATTTTCAGATTTGCCGCTGTTTCCGTGACGAAGATTTGCGTGCCGACCGTCAACCTGAATTTACACAGGTCGATATGGAGATGAGTTTCGCCACTCAGGAAGAAGTCTACCGCATTACTGAAGGCGTGATCGCTTCAGCGTTCAAAGCAGGTATCGGGCTTGATCTGGAATTGCCTTTCCCGCGTATGACATACAAAGAATCCATGGATAGATACGGTTGCGATAAACCTGATTTGCGATTTGGACTCGAACTCTTTGAAGCAACCGATATCATGAACAACTCGAACTTCAAGATTTTCAACCAGACAATCGAAGAAGGCGGTATCATAAAAGGATTATGTTATCCGGGCGGAGCATCGTTCTCCCGTAAAGAACTCGACGACCTGACAGCGTTTGTGGGAAACTACGGATCAAAAGGATTAGCTTGGTTTAAGGTAAATCCGGACGCCATGCAGTCGCCGATAGCTAAATTTTTCACCGAAGACCAGCTCAACGAATTACGCACCAAAGCCGGCGCAAACGAAGGCGACATCGTATTCCTTATCTGCGCTGAGAAATCAACAACCAACGCGGCGCTGTCGGCATTACGTAACCAGTTGGCACGTATCGGCAACATGATCCCTAAAGATGTATTCAAATTTTTGTGGATCGATGAGTTCCCGCTGTTCTTTTATAACGATGAAGAAAAACGTTTCGAGAGCGAACATCATCCGTTTACGGCTCCATTGCCGGAAGATATCGAAAAACTCGACAATGATCCGGCATCTGTAAGATCAAGCTCGTACGATTTGGTGCTCAACGGAACAGAGCTCGGTAGTGGAAGCGTCAGGATTCATCACTACGGCCTACAGGAAAAAATCTTCAGGCTATTGAATTTAAACGAGGAAACAATCAAACAGCAATTTGGATTTTTTCTCGACGCATTGCAATTCGGCGCACCACCACATGCCGGTATCGCGCCGGGCCTTGACCGTATGATCATGCTGATGCTCGATTTACCAAGCATCAGAGATGTCATAGCGTTCCCGAAAACACAGAAAGCCAGTTGCTTGATGTCGAAATCACCGTCACCGGTATCTGAAGCGCAACTGCGGGAACTGCAACTGCGAGTCAAGATGACAAAGTAAAGGTTTTTATATATGTCCAAAGAGGATAAGGCCAACATGACAAAAGCCCGGTTCCAGTTTGAAAGCGGCAGATTTGCGCGCGGATTGTTCTGCAACGACGATCGTAACCTTGATATGCTTGAAAAGTCGTTAGAGGTAAAAATCACGTCGCGTGATAATTTTTTTATTGTCAAAGGGCGTGCTGAGAATATCGAACGTGTCAGACATATTTTTCACGAGCTGGAAAAACTCCAGTCGCGAGGGTCGCAGATTCATCAAACCGAATTCCAGTATATTGTCTCCGAAGTGACCGACAATAAGGAAAGCGAACCGCTCACGCTTGACGATAAAATTCAGGTACCGGGTCGAAAACACGTCATAATTCCGAAATCCGAAGGACAACGTAACTATATTCAAGCTATCCGCAACAAAACACTGGTATTCGGTATCGGCCCCGCCGGTACAGGAAAAACCTATCTTGCAATGGCAATGGGGATAGCGGCGCTGAAATCCGGAAAGGTCAGGCGTATTATCCTTACCCGCCCGGCAGTGGAAGCAGGTGAAAGTTTAGGCTTTTTGCCCGGCGATTTGTACGACAAGATTCTGCCGTACCTACGCCCGCTGTATGACGCGTTATATGATATGATCGAAGAAGATACGCTAGAACGATACAGGGACAGGGGAATCATCGAAGTGGTTCCCCTTGCCTATATGCGCGGGCGTACTCTTAATGATTCGTTTATCATTCTTGACGAAGCACAAAACTCGACACTCGAACAGATGCGAATGTTCCTCACCCGTCTCGGTTTCGGCTCCAAAGCAGTTATCACTGGTGACATTACTCAGATCGATTTACCCTCATATCGCAAATCAGGCCTCATACAGGTACAAAAAGTGCTAAAGAATATCGACGATATCGAGTTTACCTATTTTAATGAGAAAGACGTCGTACGCCATGCACTGGTTTCAAAAATCATCAAGGCGTATGAAAAATTTGATAACCTGAACAATAATAATGAAGAATCTACTAAAAAAACGAAAACTGATAAAAAGCAAACTGATTAGCACGAAAAAACGCAAAACAAGTGAATCATCTAAACTGACCGCTTTTTTTGAAAGAGGCAGTTTTTTCCGCATTTTTATTGTTTTTGCTTCTTTTGCGTTCACCCTAGCGTTACTTACGATTTCGGTGGACAAAAATGGTTTCGGGCTAATCAATCATTTTACAGGTACGAAGTTCTACCTGCAAAATGCCCAGGAGTATGTCTACTTCCTGATGGGTTTATCTATATTTGCTTTGGTAATAGTATTTATCATATCAAGGTTTATCCGCCGTTATAAGCCTGATTGTTTCAAATCTAATTTTGATATATTACTGGGCATAACCATTTTCATATTTTCGCTCTTATTGGTAAAAATACTGACTGTAGTCGTTATGCATAGTGGCATGACGTTACAGGAACAACGTGCTTTGTTTCTTTACTATCTGCCCCTATTCCCCTGCGCTATGAGCGCTATCCTGTACGGTATCCTTATGAATGTGGTTGCCGGCTACATTTTTGTTATCGTCTTATGTTTATGCCAGACGATTTTGTATGGAGGCGATTTTATCATTTTTCTTATCGGAATTACCTCTGCTACCGTGGGAATAATGTCGTCGCACAACGCCAGACGCCGTACACATCTGATCCGATCCGGACTGCTGATCGGGTTTATACAAGCTCTAGCAATTGCCTCATATTCAGTGGCAAACGGTTTTGAATGGAAAATCATTATTGCCCACGCAGGCACAGGAATTATTAACGGATCACTCGGCGCTTTTTTTACCGCGGGTATCCTGCCTATCTTTGAATATTTGTTTAAAGTAACAACAGATATACGGTTGCTGGAATTATCCGACCTTAACCATCCATTATTAAAAAAACTGGTTATGGACGCGCCGGGTACATATCACCATAGCCTGATTGTGGGTAACCTGGCCGAAGCGGCCGCTGAAGTAGTGGGGGCCAAACCTTTACTTGCACGAGTTGGCGCGTATTTCCACGACATTGGTAAACTAAAAAAACCGGAATATTTCTCGGAAAACGAGTGGCGCGGTAAAAGCAGGCATGACGATCTGATACCAAGCATGAGCAGTTTGATTATCATATCACATGTAAAAGACGGAGTCGATCTGGCACGCAAGTACCGGCTTAATAAAAATATCGTCGATATCATAGAGCAACATCACGGTACAGGACTGGTATATTTCTTTTTCAAACGCGCACAGGAAACCGATAACTCGCTAAAAGAAAGTGACTATCGCTATCCCGGCCCACAACCGCAAACAAAAGAAGCAGCCATTATCCTGCTTGCAGATGCTGTCGAAGCAGCTTCACGTGCACTTGATAACCCAACACCGTCCCGCATTAAGAATCTGGTAACCAATATAATCAACAGCCGTTTTCTCGATTCACAACTGGATTGTTGCCAACTGACTATCAGCGATCTGGCAAAAATAAAAGATTGTTTCACCTATATTTTAACCGGCATTTTTCATACTCGACCCAAATATCCGAAAGATGAAGAAGCCATAAGCGATGAGCACGAAAATGGACATCAGAGTAAACAACAAACAGACGAAATTTACGATTCACCTACAACCGATTAAAGAACTCTGTACCGCTGTTTTATCAGGAGAAAACCAACCTGAACACTGCGAACTTGATATTTCTATAGTATCCGATGATGAAATAGCACAGATAAATATGCAATATCTCAATCACGAAGGTCCGACTGATGTCATCTCGTTCCCGCAAGACGACGACCCTGCGCAGGAAATTTATATGCTTGGGGATGTGGTCGTATCCGCAGACCGGGCATACGAACGTGCTGAGGAATTTCAAACTACCATGAATCAGGAATTCGGTTTATACATTATCCATGGTATCCTTCACCTGCTTGGTTTTGACGACCAATCCGATGATGATAAAATTATCATGGAAAAACGACAGCTTTTCTGGTTTAATAACCTTCTTTCGGATACCAATACTATATTGGTATCTCACAACCGGTAACACAGGAATTATAAATGACAACGTCCTGGATTTTGTTTGCAGTTCTTATTTTCGTTTCAATGCTGATGGCAATGCTTGAAGTGATACTGCTATCGCTTTCTCACATCAAAGCCCAACAGCTACTTGAAAAAAATAAGAAAATCGAGCCGTATCTCAACTTGTGGGTAAAAAGCACAAGAAACATTCTAACGTCGATCTTCTCTATATCTATTCTTTGCCGTATAGGGATTGTTCTACTGGTATATCGACTGCTCAATCAGCTGACAGATTTTGGCACGTCTCAACCGCTACTTGTAGCAATAGTTCTTGTGGTATCGTATTTTATTGTAGGTTTCTGTACGATCACCCCTAAACTTATTGCCCGTGGAAGGCCGGAACTACTGTCCATGCGGTTTATACAGATCATATACTATCTATCGTTTATATTATGGATACCCAATAGATTGTTTATTCTGCTGGCCCGTGCGATCAGTAAATCTATCGGCATTCCTGATCTGAACAACGCGTTGATAACCGAAGAAGAAATTAAAACCATTATCGAAATGGGGGAACAGGAAGGGACTGTAGAAGAAGCTGAACGCAAAATGATCCACAGTATCTTTGATTTCGGCGATACCATTGTCAGGGAGGTCATGAGCCCACGGGTTGATATTGTCTGTGTCAGTGCGGCAAGTACCTTGCTTGAAGCGGTTGAAGTTATAAAAGTAAACCATCATTCCCGTATCCCGGTTTATAAAGAAAATATCGATAATATCGTGGGGCTTTTATATGCAAAAGATATCCTCGACTATGTCGAAAACGATAACTTCGGAAAAAAACTGGTTCGCGATCTTATGCATCAACCCTTATTTGTACCTGAGACAAAACTGATCAGCGAATTGCTCCATGAACTGCGCGAAACCAAAACACACATTGCTATCGCTGTTGACGAATACGGCGGTACAGCGGGTATTGTCACCATCGAAGATATTTTGGAAGAAATTATAGGTGAGATTCAAGACGAATACGACACTGACGAAGAAGCTTTGTTTGTTGAAGAAAAAGAAAACCAGTACATATTTGACGCAAAAATATCAATTACAGAATTTAAAGAACTATTTAATATAGAACGGACACTAAAGGATGAAGGCGATTACGATACGTTGGGCGGATACGTGTTCAGCTTACTCGGACGAATCCCCTCAACCGGTGAAACCTTTGATGACGAAAATGTATCTTTTGAAGTCCTTGAAGCAGACGAGAAACGAATCGTTACTCTAAAAGTATCGCTTATCGATCCACCGGAAACAACAGATCAATCCGATCAGGAAAAAGGCGCTTAAATATGTTTTTAAGAAAAATGCGTAACTATTTAATTACAGGTATTATTATTGTACTTCCTGTACTTGCGTCAGTGTATATTTTTTCGTTTCTGTTCATTAAATTGACCGATTATATTTTTAATCTGTTTCCTGAAATCACGTTATCAAAATTTACAGCAAATATTTTATTTCGCGTTATAGCTCTCGGTATTCTTGTGAGTGGTTTAATTCTTGTTGGTATGTTCGGGCGCAACATCATCGGGAAAAAGATGCTGTATTTTGGGGAATCGATTATCCTTAAGATTCCGCTTATCAGTAAAGTGTATGTCGCGGTCAAACAGCTCAGTGAGGCGTTTCTTGGGTTTGACACCAATATTTTGAATAAAGTCTGTCTTGTGGAATATCCACGCAAAGGACTGCATTCTATCGGATTTGTAACATCACACGCCGCAGGCGAAGTACAACATCGTACCAAACAAAAAGTCTGTTGCGTGTTTATGCCTACAACCCCCAACCCTACTTCCGGTGTATTGATTATGGTGCCGGAAGAAGATATAATTCCTTTGGAAATGAGCATTGAAGAAGGACTGAAATTGGTTATATCCGGTGGAGCGGTTGTACCGAGGTTTGATCCTAAAAAAGATAAAAAACCGACACTTGACGATATTGGAACCAGCACGATAACCTATCCTGACTCTGCCGAAAATAAAACTCAGGCATGAGGTAATCCATGTCTTATTCAGATCAGGCTACCGGTATTATCATCAAAAAAATCGATTACTCCAACACCAGTGTCATTTTTCATTTACTCTCTTCCGATAAAGGAGTTATCCACTTTCTTGCCAAGGGGGCAAAAAGCAAAAAAAGTTCGTTTGCAGGCAAACTTGAATTTTTTCAGACTATTGTATGCCATTACTTTAAGCAAGGATCCAGCGACTTATATTTACTCAAAGAATGTTCGTACGTCGATGAATTCCGCATAATGAAAGACAACATCAATCTTTTTTTTATAGGATCACATATGCTCGAGACTATTTCGGCGCTTCAATTTGATGACGACGATGCGAGCATAATATATCAATTGATCACAGCAGCGTTTCGATCTTTTAGCGATAAAAATATACCTGACGGAATTATCCTTGCATGGTATCTTATCCAATTACTGTCCATCAGCGGTTTTCCGCCACGTATTTGCGACTGCCTTATTACCAAACAACCGCTAAGAGAAACAGTTTATCCTATCTCACATCCGTATATCGGTTTTAGTAACCGGATACCTCAGGGATCATCCAATCCACTTCACATCACTCGTAATGAAGTGGGTATAATAGAATCACTGTCTCAAATTCATGACTGTGGGTTATTAAACACAATACATGCTGATGAAATATCCCTATCACGGATACTGGCAACACTGGGATTATTTGTCAAAGGTATCGTGGGGAGAGAACTGAAAACCTATAAAAGTGTAAAAAACTGCCTGGGGATCAATAATATTTGATGGAACTGGCGGCTTCGATTAATTCGCCTTCATCATTACCAGATTCAGGATAAACCGCATCGCCAATACGGACACTGACCTGCCCTAATGACTCATGCTCATTGAAAAAAGCGCTCAAAGTTTCAAATAATTTAGCGGATAAACTGTCGACCGAACTTCCGGTTTTCGGGCATAACACCAAAAAGACCTGTTCGTTCGCCTCTGCAATGAGGTCATAGTCATGCAGGCATGAACCCATCACAGTTAAAACTTCTTCTTTCGCACCGCTATAGCTGTCAAAACCGTCGAACTCAATAATAATCAATGAAAAACCGATTCCCGAGTTATTGGCTGACTCTATCTCTTTCTGCATAGCAATTTGAACTTCTTCAAGTGTTAACACAGTAGGAATTTCTACTTCAGAAGATTCAGGTTGCTCGGGTTGCGGAGATTCGTTTACCGGAGGTGGTGGAGCTACTTGCGTTTTCGGAGCAACCGTTTCTTTGACAGCTTCTTTGATATCGGTAGTCGACAACTGCAGGGTTTCTTTCTGCGCATTTTCTTCCTGCTCTACATCCATTATGCTCTCAACCAGTTGGCCAAGTTGTTCTTCCTGATACATTTCCCCTTTGGGCAGTGACACTTGCAAAACCTCATCTGTTCCATCATCGTGTTGTACGTTTTCACTGGCCATGTCATCATCATTGACCAAATTTTCAAAAAGCTTTTTGTTGAGGGCTTTACGATGAGCCTGCACAGCCGTAACTTTCTGCTCATTATATAACTGCATCAAGGTTTGATCCATGGTGCAGTTACCTTCTTTTTTATTTGTTTCCATAATGGAAGAAATCTGATGCGATTTTCCTTCACGAATCAGATTCGCCACACCGGAATTCACAACCAGAACTTCGTACGCCGCAACGCGCCCTTTACCACCTTTCTTTTCCAGCAACTGCTGTGCTACAACACCTTTAAGCGACGATGCCAGCATAGTACGGATCTGCTCCTGCTGATTATCAGGGAACACATCAATAATACGGTTGATGGTTTTAGGCGCTGAATTGGTGTGCAATGTGCCAAAAACTAAAACACCCATTTCAGCGGCAGTCAACGCAAGCGATATGGTTTCCAGGTCACGCATCTCACCGACCATGATAACATCAGGATCTTCACGCATCGCGGCACGAAGAGCATTAGCAAAACAACGTGTATGACGCCCTACTTCACGATGGGTTATGACTGACTGTTTTTCTTCATGCACAAATTCAAGCGGATCCTCAATCGTAATAATGTGCATCCGTTTAGTGCTATTTATCAGATCAATCAACGAGGCCAGCGTGGTTGATTTACCAGATCCGGTCGGACCGGTAACCAGAACAAGCCCGTTCTTGAGCATTGTAAAATCCTGTATAGGTTGCGGTACTTTCAGTTCATGCACCGATAAAATATGCGATGGAATAATACGAAATACCGCGCTGATTCCGTTATTTTGTCTGAATATATTGGCACGAAATCGAGCTACTCCCTTGATCTCATAAGACAAATCGACATCATTTTCCATTTCAAACGTGCGAATCTGAGTATTATCCATAATTTCATAGAACAACTCTTTGTTGCCATCTGAAGTCAGTTTGGCTAACGATGTACGCCGCAATGAACCATGTAATCTGAGCATAGGGGTTTCATCCGGCACCATATGTAAGTCAGATGCACCGTGTTCGGCAAGTAATTTAAGATATCCGTCAAGCCGTGCCATCGGGTTTAGCTCCTGTCAAATACTGGCGGAACAGATTTTTTTCAGATGCAAATGCATAAGCCTGATCTCCGCTTATTGTACCTGCCTTGAGTAAATCCATGATGCTGTCATCAAGCAGGCACATGCCATATTTCGTCTTTCCAGTTTGTATAATAGAAGGAATCTGGAACGTCTTGTTGTCGCGAATCAAATTGGATAAAGCAGATGTCATGAGCAGTAATTCAGCGGCCAACACCATACCTTTGCCGTCTTTTCTAGGTATCAACTGTTGAGAGATAACCCCCTGCAATGACTCGGCAAGCATGGTTCTAATCTTTGCCTGTTCACCGGCTGGAAACACATCGATAATACGGTTAACTGTACTGATCGCGTCGGTCGTATGGAGTGTACCGAATACCAAATGCCCAGTTTCCGCGGCAGTAAGCGCCAACGACATAGTTTCCAGATCTCGCAATTCACCTACCATGATGACATCTGGATCTTCACGCAACGCAGCACGCAACGCCGAGCTGTAACTCTGGGTATGGATGCGAACTTCACGCTGATTAACCAGTCCACGCTGATTATAATGAATATACTCGATAGGATCTTCTACCGTCAAAATATGATCCGGCCGTGTCGAATTGATCCGGTCGATCAATGCCGCAAGCGTAGTTGTTTTACCGCTACCCATAGGGCCTGTTACCAGCACCAACCCCTGATGCAGTTTGGTAAAATTTATCGATGCCGGCGGCAAACCTAACGACTCCAAAGCGGGTATCGTGTCCGGAATAACTCTGAACACAGCTCCGATGTCGCCATTATAATGGCAAAACATATTCCCTCGATAACGCTGGGAATCAGAGGCCTGATAACAAAAATCGATATCCTGCGTATTCTTAAAATCTTCTATTTGCTCCGGCAATAATGTCTCAAACAATACTTCCCGGGCATCATTTAAAATATCATTTTCTTCAGTAAGGTAGGTCATTGTTCCATGTAAACGGACGATAGGCGCTCGTTTTGCGGATAGATGAATATCAGAAGCACCTTTTTCTCTGGCTTGAGCAAATATTTTTTCTATAGCACTCATAATTAATGGAACCCTGTGCCTTTCAGCACGTTTCGTCGTTGTTCAGCTGTTGAGAATGTTCTCTTATAATTATCTTTGTAACTACTTATAAGTCGTGAACCTTCAGGTTCATTCAATTCTTTTATTTTGGTTTCAAAGGCTTTGATGTATTGGCCGATTAGAGCTACAATCTCTTCATGAGCGTATCTGCTTAACCGCCTTAGCTGTAATATAGCTTTCTGTGCATCATGCTTTCTTTGATAGTATCGCCAGTAATCGGGGGGAAATTGAGAAAAATCTTTAAGAATTTCTTCAAGCCGTGCATGCGTAAGATTATATAACCCGCTGTCATCTTTACCTGTAAGACGATTGAGTGATTCGGTCTTTGCTTCGGCTTGCTCTTTTTTAGCGAGAAGCTCCTGTTTCTTTTTGGCGAGCTTTTTTTCCATGGTTCGTTTGTTAAATGCCTGTAAAGCCTGAATTTTTTCAAACAGGTAAAACCGTTCTTTTTCGGATATTTCATCCGTAAATTCTATTTCGGATAAAGGATAACTTTGGAGGCCTGTTTCGTTTTCTATAAGCACAAAATCTTCTGTTTTCTTTTGTATAACACCCTCGACTGTTTCTCCGTTACGCAACATGATAACATCAGCAGGATGAATCGAAATGTCAATTTGTAACTGGCGCATCTGTTCCGCATCAGCAGGATCAAGCAGGTCTTCAGACTCAGCACTTTCGGTATCATCAGATTCACCTTGCATAGCGTCTTTATTCGGATTTTCTCCGGGCAGGTCTAATTCATCGAGATCATCTGTTGGCGAAACAACCGGCGCATCCAGTTCGTCATCTAGATCATCCAAATCGGATATCTCGTCATCCATATCGTCAAGATCATCCAGGTCTTCCACCGCATCAGCTGGTACTGTGTCGCCAGAAGGATCCGTTAAATCAGCAGACATTTCGACTTGCACTTCTGATACAGAACCCTCGTCTTGAAGTTCTTGTTGAGCAGTCAAAATCCCTGTTGCACACATACTACTTACCAGTACTCCCAATACCACAAGATTGATCTTCATGCGCGCCGTGAGCTCCTTTTTAAGTTAGTATATTTTTTATCTAAAGTAACAATGATTCCTCTATAGGTATAAACCATGATGCTGATTTTATCAGATCCTGCGACGAACTACGCTCAAAGGCAACCACTTCAACACGGCATCCTCTGGCTTTCAGCATCTCAACCAACGGGACAAAATCGCCGTCACCGGAAACCAGCACAATAGTGTCGACTTTCTCCGATATGGCTATGGAATCAATGGCGATTCCCATATCCCAGTCACCCTTTGCCGTACCGTCCTGACGGGTAATCAGCTCTTTTGACTTGATCTCATATCCCAAACGGGTCAGCACATCGGTAAAACCACTCTGATCAATATCGCTGCGTTTGACAATATAGGCAATCGCACGGATCATCTGCCGGTTACCGACAATCAGGTCCATCAACTTTTTGAAATTTATTTTGGAATGAAAAATATTTTTTGCAGAATAGAAAATATTTTGTACGTCGACAAATATACCTATCCGCTGAGGAAATTGACAATATATATTCGTGTCGAAGCGTTGTTCCAACAATCTATCTCCTTACAGGCAATCATATAAAAGATACCATTTCCTTGCATACTATCACAGAAATTAGCAAATGGGTATTTTTTTATTCAACCTGACAGTGAGATCAAATCAGCGAAAATTTTCTTATAGTGATTTATCCACAGCACGAGTAGCATTTAGATTTTTTTGCAAGTCAACAGGGGCAGCTGGTTTTGTTTGATCCATAGCTCCCAGCGTTAAATCGGCAATTGCCGTACTTGATCTAACTACCTGTGCCGGGACAGGAGTTGTAACCAGATCAACCAGCTTTAGCAATTCAGCTTCAGTGAACATAGCATGGTCAACCGCATAAATTAACGATGTTCTATCGGCAATATTCTCAAGTAACGCATGAAAGACTTCTAAAGGACGGGTATCTATAACCAAACCGAACATATTATCCGCCAAAGTCAAATTTTCAAGAACATCAGCCTCTATAGGCAAACGCGTCCGTGCAAAAATAGCTTGATACAATTCTAAATCACCTTGACTTTTCAAGTACCCACGCAATCCCTTGAGAAACTTTTTGATTGCGATCAACTCTACGTCCTGAGTCTGATCTTTATATTCCTTAATCATTTCTTCTATCGTATCGTCAAGGTTACTACCGGTTACACCTGTTCCACAAATAACGCGTTCAAGATCTTCCGCCTGACGGTGAAGAAGATTTTTCTCTAGATCGATTGCATCATCTTCCCTGAATTCGTGCAATTCGTGGACAGCCAAAGCGAGCAATTGATCAAGAGCATCTTTGTCATCATTTGCCTTAAAACGATCCCATAACAGATTAACTATGGGAGCCGACAAATATATCGTCCTTTTCAATATGAACCCTGTAATAGCTCCGCCTTCTTCCAGGAATATACACGGCTCGCCATTGTGGACATCTAAAAGCTTAAAAGCCAGCTCTCTTTCACTCCCAGCAAAAAGGAACAACGCTCTTTTAAGGCTTCTAAGCTTTTTATCATCTGACCGTTCTAAACCCGATAACTTTGCCTCATATTGCTTAATTTTTTCTTCCAATCTAGTTTTTAAAGTAAATATCATCTTTTTGTTCATGGACTCTATATCACTCTGTGCCATGACGGAATAAAAGCGTTTCACATCGTTTTCCATATCGATAATTCTCGTACCGATAACTTTTGTTGAAACCGCCTCAAAAGGATTACTTGGATTTCGCTGAGATTCAATAAATTCTTCAAATTGATCAAGCGATATTTCATCTTGAGATAACGTTCCCAACTTCAATTGTTTGATATATTCCCGATAGAAACGAAGGAGTTCAGCTATCTCAGGAATAACGTCCATACTATCCAGCTTAGCTTTCAGAAAATGTGGCTTGGGTGAAAGTATGTTACGAGTTTGTTCCTTGAATGCCTTATTCAATATCTCCGGAGTTTCTACATAAACCATAAAAAATGTCCTAAAAAACATACGCATTTCAGTACTCATTTTCCGAACATCATCTTCTACCGGCTTGGCTGCATCTTCAAGGAACTTCTTTGATTTATCAGCCAGCATGGTATCATACAACAACGCCGCTTCCGTACGGATAAATTGAACACGTTTATCATCTTTTAACATCAATGATTCCCGATCACCGGATTCTGATAAAGTAGTTACAAAATCTACCTGTTGGGGATCAACTATATACGCTCTACCCTGATTTCTTCTTTCCGATTTATTAGCCTGCATATCAGTACCGACATCAAGCTTGACTATATTATTTGCTATTCCAACACGTTTTATTTTGTTGTATTCATCACTTTGACCAATAACGCCAAGAGCTTTGTTATGCCCTACAGCAAGCAATGCCGCTCCATCAAAAAATGCGAGGAATTTATTCACAATTTTCTGATCATTAAGAAACTCAGGCAGAGACATCATTGGAGTAGCCATTATAGAGTCGGCTCTCCTGTCAAAGAATTTGGAATTAAAGCCATACTGAGATATTTCCTTACTAAAAATATGATCCACACACTGTTCAACGCTCCAGTCGGGATGAGTTTGTAATAAATTATCAAGCGTAATGTTAAAAGATTTGGTCGGACCGCTATGGAGAAATACATGTCCGCCTACATGCGCTATTACCGGCAAATGCCACAAATAATCAATATACTTCATGCCGGCCGGGTTTTCTTTTCGTAAAACCCCCAATTTAAAAAGATCATTATTTGCAAGTGCATCACGTAATTCTGTTGCTTGACGTTCTTGAAATCCAAGGGAACTTATCAAATCTCTCATTTTCTCCTCAGATTCAGTATGCCATTGACCTGACAACAGCTCCGTTTCATGGTTACCGAGCATAACGATAAACTGAGATTTTTTTGATTCCGCATCATTTTGTAATTTTAGTAACAAATCAAGCATTTCTTTTTGTTGAGCCCCAGTTCCCCTGCCAATGCTGTCGCCCGCTATAACGACTGCCGTTCCAGCGGGAGCGACAAAATTATCCTGTTCATCGATAACACCTGCCTCTTTCAGAGTCTGGCGAAACGCGTATACATCTGCATGTAAATCGCTCATAGCAACTATTTTTTTAGGGTTTTTGATACGCTTCATATATGTTGCCTGCGGCTTTGTTTTTTCTCGTTGCTCAAATTCCATATAGGCTTTTTCGTATTTTTCTATCATCTCTTCGACAGGGGCGTTTCTCCACAATAAATTTCCGAAGGTATCCAGTAAAGGAGTCGTCCGATCAGGATGTTCACGCAAGACAGCAAGAGCATAGTCAATATGATGCCCGTTTACAAGAATCGCTGTAATCGATTCCGGCGGCATCACCGTTGATATCAATCCTGCTTCCGGACTTGTGAAACGTAATTCATGCCTCTCCTGCAACCCCATAGTTACATCCCGGTCATATAGATACGTTACGCCAGGAGTTGCACGCTGAATATCATATTCTCTCTGCATATGATCTGATATAGCTCCAAAAGAACTACTATCACTTTTTCCAAGCAACGAAGATTTGTATGCATCTTTACCTGAAGCCAGCATACGTGCAACATCAATATCATCATAATGATAGTTACGACTATTATCAGTCAGCCTGAAAGCCGCTGAGCGAACTACTGTGGCAAGATATTTTTTATTCTCGCTATCAAGACGATTTGCTAACTCAATCAAACGGTTTTGCAAAACCTTAGACGGCTCAGAGCCATACACCAAAGTATCATCAAAAAGTGCCGACGATATCTCACGGCCATATTCGTCCACATACGCACGTTCTGATTCATCCGTTATCGGTAACGATATTTTTTGTCCACGTAAAATCGTATTTCTTCTAAAATACTCATCTGCAAGGTTACGTTCTTCAGATGGGAGTTCCTGCAGGTATAAACCAAAAAAGTGGTTGGCACGGTCTATATTGCCGACATACAAAGCGGCATTGGCGCGTAAGAGCAAACTTTGCGCCGTATTATTTTTAATTTGTTCCTGCTGAGCAGCAAATCGTAAAAATTTGGATAACCTTTGTAACTTTTTTATAACCTGAATTTTCAATTTATTGTCAAATGGCGATGCAGCGCTTGCCTTTTTAAGTTCCGCTATAGAACTGACCAGTCCCCTGACATCATTTTGTTTACGCCAAAACACTCCATTTGTTGTTTCAAGTGTCGTCGCGGGTTGCTCAACCGCACCGTATAAATCAGCATCAGCCATTTTATGAAAGGTGAATTCAAAAGAACCTATTTTTTCTGTCGGATCAAGCGAGATTTTCGGCCCATTTTCTTGTTGGGCAATTAACTTTTCCGCCATTCGTTTATATTCTGAAAACGAAACTAATATTTTAGTACGCGCACCTGTCTGTTCCATAATCTGGATTCCAAGAGAAGTCTGGTCTTCTTTCAACTCCGCCACCTGCAGGACAACCATCTTTTTGAGCAAATGAGATACTTCTTCCAATTCTTTGTACGATAAACTCTCACCCCGTTGCTGCTTGACTTTCTTGTATAAATTAAGCCATCGTTGCCCAAAAGCTCGTACCGTTTCAGATGCCTGATTACGGAAACTCATTGGCATATCCTGTCGTAAATCACGCAGTTGATCAAACAATTCAGATGATTTGGCAATCGTTAATATTTTTGCCATGAGTACAGTCTCTTTCATCAACTGCTGCGTCAGGACTGGATTTGCCAGCATATTCGTCAACCGAACCCTCGGTGACAAACGGTTGGCTACTTCAAGTTCTGGCAGCGGAAATAACCTGTCAAGCGGCATCGGTTCATTCATCATGATAGTTTTATAAAAATTAGTATTGTCGGCATCTATAAATGATGGATTCACTATCGCAAAATTGATATTTTCCCGTTCGATAATGGCCGAAAGCCCGGATGCGTGAAACCCTCCAGCCACAATAATAGCCATTCGTGCGCCGCTATCCTCAAGTGCCTTCATAGTATTCGCGTACATAGCTTTATCACGGGCGACAGAATTGTTGTAAAACTTTGAAGCCTGTCCTATCAAATGAGGTAAATGAGAGAAAAAATCAAACCCTTCTATTGACGCGACTTCAAATTGAGGGTCACGGCGATAGGCATCTATATGAGAAAATAATGTGTCTATTTGAGATGTATCGAATTGCTCAAAGCGTTCACGAGTTAACTCAAGCGACAAAATTTTCTTTACCACTGTCCATGTATCAATTACGCTTGCGTACGCCTGCTCTTCTTCACTCATAAACTCCTGTTTCATTAAATCGGACAACCGCATGCATGCGGAGAAACAGTTCTTGTTCACCAACCTGTGAAAAGAACTGATAGACATCACGGGCACGGACAAGCATTTCATAATCCTCAAGCGGATATCCGGTCTCTTTCGCTTTATCCAGCAACGCATTGAGAAAAGCCCCTTTGGTAATTTCTCCCAATCCACATCTTACATACGATTTCATCAACATGCTTTTATCGTCAGCAGAAAGTGACTGAATCAACTGAGAATACAAGCTGTCTTCCTGCTCCTGTATGACAGATGCTGACAAAGTTTGCTGTTCGCTAAGCGCAGCGCGGTATTCGACAATTATCTCAGGAATGACGTCTACTGGTATTTTTCGCCAGTATTGTTCCATATCACACACAAATCTCTCAAAAGAAAAATCCCCGTACATGGCCAGGGAATGATCAATAATATCGAGCCCCTGCGGTGATACTTGTCTGTCCAGCACTGCGGCACAAAGGGGCATCGATATATTTTATCTGACTGGAAAAACGATTATACGCAGCAAAAACCTCACTATATAAATCGTAACTGGAGTTGTATAATGATACATCATCTACTCCAACTAAAATCTGATCAGGTGACTGTGCCACACAATAAAATTCTGCGCCAGATATTTTTCCATTTTTCATAAAATAATCGCCCACCCAATTCCGGGTTTCTTCATCAGGAATTGAGGCAATAAATGAACCGTCCACAGCCCCTGACGCGCCTTCTATACAAAAGCGGAACAGATTGAGTTTCAGGTTGATTTTGCAGGATATAATGAATCGTATTATAGATGTTTCGCTGAATTCCGTACTGACAGTGGTAATCTTTGATATACACGACCCATGGGGCATCATTGCCTGCGTAACGCAACATGCTCACATGAGCATATTTTTCAGGAATTTTCTCTACCACCGACAACAATTTATTCTGCGAATCAACCACTGTATTTGCAGTTGCGCAAACACTGTATTGAGATATCAACGACAGTATCGTTATGAGACAAATGCATACTCTAAAAAAAGCCATATACTTCCAACTCCACTTTCCGTTAAAAAATTTTTACTACAAAAAACATACTATTTTTCGTTTATTAGTATAACACAAATCGCATAACTTTTCGAGTTAATTGGGCAAAAAGATTCATATATCTAACTGTAAATGAGATAAATCCAATCAATCCTTCATGTAACGATAACTCGAAACAAAAACACACTGTGTCAGTATAAACTTAATATACCCACTGCCGATGAAACAAAATAACATATTTTTTACTTTTAATAGGGAGGGGAGTTTATTATAATTCCGATAAACTGGATTTATCTTTAACTTCAGATTAAATATGGGAACTCGTCATATCCTCCTCTGTAACAGTTCTATCTTGACTTTAGCTAACAAATAGGGTAAGGTATATGCTTTTTTTATCAGATAAATATCAGGTAATGTATAACATAATCACAAATGAAATGCTCACAACATAAGGAAGGTGATTTCGATGTCAAAAAAAATGGTAACTATTGATGGTAACACAGCGGTAGCGCACGTAGCGCACCCTACAAATGAGGTAATAGCTATTTATCCTATTACCCCGTCGTCGCCCATGGGCGAAATTGCCGACGCTAAATCCGCGGCAGGCGAGAAAAACCTGTGGGATACGATTCCCGCTATTTCCGAACTGCAATCGGAAGGCGGAGCGTCAGGCGCTGTTCACGGTGCCCTGGCAGCAGGCGCGTTGACAACAACATTTACAGCATCACAGGGATTGCTGTTGATGATCCCTAATATGTATAAGATTGCCGGCGAGTTGACTCCGACAGTGTTCCACGTAACTGCCCGTTCACTGGCAGCACAGGCATTGTCGATTTTCTGCGATCACAGTGACGTTATGTCCACCCGCTCAACAGGGTTTGCCCTTCTTGGCTCGAATAGTGTTCAGGAAGCTATGGACTTCGCATTGATTTCGCAGGCAGCTACATTGAGATCACGTATACCGTTTGTTCACTTCTTCGACGGATTCCGTACATCACACGAAATTCAGAAAGTCGAGGAAATATGCCGCAAGACAATGGCTGATATGATCGACGACGAATTGATCAATCAGCATCGCCTTAACAGCTTATCACCTGACCGCCCGACCATCAAAGGTACTGCTCAGAATCCTGACGTTTTCTTCCAGGGCAGAGAAACTGTTAACAAATTTTATGACCAGGTTCCTGCGATCGTTCAGGAAGAAATGGATAAATTCGCTAAACTGACCGGACGCCAGTATCATCTGTTCGATTATACCGGCGCACCTGACGCGGATCGTGTTGTAGTTGTTATCGGATCAGCCGGTGAATGTTTGCAGGAAACTGCTGACTATCTGATTAATCAGGGCGAAAAAGTTGGTGTGCTGAAAGTTCACCTGTTCCGTCCGTTCTCAACAGAAGCAATGGTCAAAGCGTTGCCGACCAGCGTAAAGAAAATAGCTGTTCTCGACAGAACCAAAGAACCCGGTTCTATCGGTGAACCGCTTTACCTTGACGTACGTACTGCTATCGGTGAAGCGATGGCTGATAAAATCGTTTCTTTCAATGATTATCCGGTTGTTGTCGGCGGTCGTTACGGCTTGGGATCGAAAGAATTCAATCCGGCAATGGCAAAAGCTGTTTTCGATAACCTCAAAGCCGATGCACCGAAAAATCATTTCACCGTTGGTATCAAAGACGATGTAACCGGATTAAGCCTCGACTACGATCCGGAATTCAACATAGAATCAAGTGACGTACACCGCTGTCTCTTTTACGGGCTCGGTTCTGACGGTACGGTCAGCGCTAACAAAAACTCTATCAAAATTATCGGTCAGAAAACCGACAACTATGCTCAGGGATTTTTTGTTTATGATTCGAAAAAAGCAGGCGCGATTACCATATCCCACCTGCGTTTCGGCGAAAAACTTATTCGCAGCCCGTACCTGATCAACAAAGCAAACTTTATCGCATGCCACAATTTCGGTTTCCTTGAAAGATTCAACATGCTCAAGAATGCTGAAGAAGGCGCGACTATCCTTTTTAATTCACCATACCCAAAAGAAGAACTCTGGGATAAACTGCCCGGCTTTGTCCAACAGCAGATTATCGATAAGAAACTGAAAGTCTATGGTATTAATGCATATGAAGTAGCCAAAGACCTCGGGCTTGGCAACCGTATCAATGTTATTATGCAGACAGCTTTCTTCCAGATTACCGGAATTTTGCCTCCTGACGCGGCGATTGAAGCTATCAAAGAATCAATCAAAAAGACATGGGGACGTAAAGGCCAGAAAATTGTTCAGATGAACGTTGATGCTGTAGATGCGGCACAGGCACATATCTTCCAGCTTGATATTCCGGCGCAGACTTCTAATTCCGAAGGACTGCGTTCTCCGGTTCCGCAATCAGCGCCTGAATTTGTAACCGACGTAATCGGCAAAATTATTGCCGGCGAAGGTGACGATATACCGGTATCTTTGATGCCGTGCGACGGTACGTTTCCGACAGGAACAACTCAGTTCGAAAAACGCAATATCGCAACCGAGATACCGCAGTGGGATCCGGCAACATGTATCCAGTGCGGTATGTGTTCATTCCAGTGCCCGCACGCGGCTATCCGTATCAAAGCATACGATCCGGCACAACTGAATAATGCTCCTGCATCGTTCAAATCAGCCGATTACAAAGCAAAAGACCTGCAAGGCATGAAGTTCACCGTACAAATCGCACCGGAAGATTGTACCGGTTGCGGACTGTGTTTCGAAGCATGTCCGGCACGCAAAAAAGACGATCAGGGTAACAAAACAGAAGAACGCGCTCTGGCTATGGTTGAACAAGAACCTCTGCGCGATCAAGAAGCCAAAAATTTCGAGTTTTTCCTGTCTATTCCTGACGTTGATATCAACCGTATCAATCCAGCAACGGTCAAAGGCAGTCAGTTGGTTAAACCATTGTTTGAGTTCTCCGGCGCCTGTGCTGGTTGCGGTGAAACAGCATATATCAAATTACTCACACAGTTGTTCGGTGACCGTGCATTGATCGCCAACGCCACAGGTTGTTCGTCTATCTACGGCGGTAACCTGCCTACTACTCCGTACACCAAACGTGCTGACGGACGTGGTCCGGCATGGGCAAACTCATTGTTCGAAGACAATGCGGAATTCGGATTCGGGATGCGCTTGACAGTTGACAAATTGAGCGAATCCGCATACGAACTGGTTGACGCTTTGATAGCACAAAATGTCTGCGTCGACGTGCTTAATGAAATCAAATCAGCACCTCAGGTGACCAGTCAGGATATCGAAGCGCAACGCACACGTGTAGCACAGTTGAAAGATCAGCTGGCTAACGTTGATTCTGTTGAAGCTAAACGTCTTCATAACCTTGCTGATTATCTGGTTAAAAAATCTGTATGGGCTGTCGGTGGCGACGGCTGGGCATACGATATCGGATACGGCGGTTTGGATCACGTTCTAGCATCGGGCAAAAACATCAACGTGCTGGTGCTCGATACTGAAGTGTACTCTAACACAGGCGGACAGATGTCTAAATCTACTCCGCTTGGCGCCACAGCTAAATTTGCCGACGCAGGTAAACCTCTGCCGAAAAAAGATCTCGGTATGATGGCAATGTCATACGGCAATGTATATGTTGCTAAAATATCTATCGGAGCTAATCCGAATCAGGCAGTCAAAGCGTTTACCGAAGCGGAAGCGTATGACGGACCGTCGTTGATTATCGCTTATTCGCACTGTATATCACACGGTATCAACATGCGGATGGGGCTTGAAGAACAAAAAAAGGCTGTAGCATGCGGACACTGGCCTCTGTTCAGATACAATCCCGAACTTAGTTTGCAGAAGAAAAATCCGTTACAGCTCGATTCTAAAGAACCGTCCATGACGTTCAGAGAATACGCATACGGCGAAATACGCTACAAAACGTTGATAGCCAGCAAACCGTCACGCGCTGAAGAGTTGATGGAATGCGCGGAAGCATCTGTCAAACAACGGTTCGATCTTTACAAACGTTTAGCCGAGATGCAGTCAGAATAACGCTCGGTTAATCTACATACAAATAAAAAGCCGGTTCGCGATTTCTCGAGCCGGCTTTTTTGTCATTTTGATATTCCTCTATTTCATGTCCAATGACTTAAAGTTGCCAACCCCCACATTGTTATGATATAATACACTAAAATCTAAATTTTAAGGAGCTTGACATGTTAAAACTAAAATCTCTTTTCCTATTATCTTTTATTATTTGTACAACAAATCTTTTTGCGGCTAATTATACATTTACAGAATTGGGTACATTCGGAGGTTCTGAAAGCCGAGCTGAGGCAATCAATATCTCAGGACAAGTTGTCGGATGGGCATCCGATGACCAAGGAACTGGAAGATGGTTCGTATACGACGGCACAACATTGACCGATCTTGGCGAACCAACTGGTTTCCAATCCCGGGCTAATGACATAAATGATTCAGGCCAAACTGTCGGATACGCATATACAAATGCATCAACCTATAACGCATATATGTATGACAACGGTTCAGCTACAGAACTAGGCAACTTTGGAGGAAACAGTGCCTGCGCAATAGCGATCAACGAGTCAGGTCAAATTACAGGATACGCATACGATGGATCAGGCACTTACCATGCATACATTTATGAAAATGGAACTATGAGCCATCTTACTCCTATTGCCTCAAATGTCAGTTATGCCTATGACATTAATGAATCAGGGCAAGTTGTTGGACATTTCTATAACTCTTCAAATCAATATCGTGCTTTTATATATGATAATGGCCAAATAACTGAACCAGGTACTTTCGGAGGCAGTTATAGTGATGCATTAGCCATCAATGACAATGGTGATGTGGTCGGCTACGCTTTTGATGCTTCCGGCAATTACCACGCATTCCTCTATCATGATAGTTATTTAGAAGATTTAGGGACACTGGGAGGTTCACGCAGTCAAGCCTACGCGATAAATAACGAAGGTTTAGTAGTAGGTAATGCCCATATTGCTGGCGATCAATATCATGCCTTTTTATACGACGGTGAGAACATGATCGACTTAAATGACTATATTGATGATTCGCTAAACTTCACCTTAATGTATGCCATGGATATTAATGACTATGGCGACATTGTCGGCTACGGTAGCAATGCCAGTGGCCAAACACGGGCTTTCATACTTTATAATCAAGATGCCGTGCGTACTACTGTACCGGAACCTGCATCGTTACTCTTAGTTTTTTCAGCTATTAGTGGATTTTTGTTTAAAAAATCGATTCGATAGTATGCTCACTCATGCAATACGCTGAAACATATGTCATCATTACAAACTTTTAGCCGAGATGCAGTCAGAATAATCCTCGGATAATCTACATATAAATAAAAGAGCCGGTTCGAGTTATATCGAACCGGCTCTTTTGTTATAATTTTGAATGTCTTTTTATTTCGTATCTAATTTATCTAAATTCATTAATATAGAAAAATCTGGAATATCATATTGTAAATAACTATCTAAATAACGATGGATATTATCTTTTACATGAGTGTATTGAGTCAATAACTCAGTCTTACTCTTAATTTTCAAAAGTTCTTTTATTACATTAAAATGTTTTTTTGATTCAGCTTTAAAAAACAATTCAAGTGTTTCTTCATGCACGGATAACCATACAAGAGTTCTTGGCACCCAATAAGTTTTTTGATCTGCTAAAAGTAATCTAAGGAAAAGTATAATATCTGTTTGGATAAGTCTATCAAAACTAAATTTATCGCATCGCTCTTTCAATATATCAACAGTTATAGATATTCTCCTTGATTCCAATCTTTCTTTCCTATAGCTATCAATTGATTTTAAATAGGCGTTGAATATGCTGAAGTCAGATGATTTATTACCATCCTGATTCTTATAATAGTAGATATCATCAAGAAAAATATTAACTGCTGAAAATCTTTTATTTTTGATCAAAATAGTAATCAGATACAAAAACAACTCATATAAAATAAATTTAAATTGCTCGTTTGCATATGGATGCGATAAATAAAGATTTTTTATAAAAGATATAACTTCTCCTATAAATTCAAATATATCTTCAAAATAGCTATCATCAGAAGAGTATTTACAAATTAGCTCAATAAATTCTATAAATTCATCTCGATATGGCTTAAAGTGATTGATTTTATCAATCACTTCTTCATCAATTTCTTTTGTAAATCCAGTCTCTATCGTGAAATCACTTAATATCTGGATATAAGCTTCTAGATAATCTTGAGCAAATCCTCTAGCTGTTTTTTTATCATTTTTTATAGCATCTTTAAATGCGTTAAATTTATGGTTTGTTCTCAGATAATTTGGTTCATTTTCAGTTATATAAGAAGGGGGAGAGCCTATTGGTGGCTTTTGCAATTCTGGTTTGTCAAAGATGTCTCTTAATAATTTTTCGTATTCCGAATAATAAAGCTCATCCCTTGAAAAATCCAAATAGATTTGACTTTTCAGAAAAACAGGTAAATATGCAGTACCTTTTTCATTTACTTCTCTTATTAATGGAATAAATTTTTCCTGATTAACCTTGTTGTAAACTTCTGAAGAAATTATAGTGGATTCCGTCCCAACTCCACCTTGCCTACCATCAGCTTTTTCTTTATAAATTTTATCACATACGATAAGAACTTTTGATATTTCCTTATCAGTGACCATCTTTTCCATATAAGCATGCTTATCATGTCCTGGCTTAAGATCCCATTGATCCAGAATAACATCCACACCATCACTTCTAAGTTTTTCGGCTAATGCCAATACCCACGCTTGATGCTCTGGTGTAGACCAGCTGTATGAGATAAAAACTTTTGGAGTAATCATTCTGTTGTCCTCAATTCAAAGATGAATATTAGTATAGTATTTATATACTATACTCTTCAAAATATTCCTGACAATAAGAAAATCTATTACTGTCATGCAATCCTCTTATTTTCCAATCTTTTTCGAGGCTGGATTCTCGCTTTCGCAAGAATGACAGGTCAGAGGGTAAAGCGCATGATCCAAATATAATCTGAGATAACCATCACAACAGAGATTTGGAACGAGGCTTCAGCGTGATTTTTTGCGCCAGACATAGAACAAGCCGAACCCGAAAAGGAGCATGACACCCGGCTCTGGAACAGGCTCGGCACCGAATACAATCCCCATCGGATTGTCTAACCCACCTGATCCGGCGGAAACAAAGGTACCGATAAAAGCTCCGGTATCACCATCATAGCGGACAATACTTTCCGGCGCGCCTGCATCATGTATGACATAAAGATCGCCATCAGGCCCAAACGTCAAATATGTGGGTGAATTAAGCGCAAACCCGGATGTAAAAACACCCATATACGCACCGGTGGCACCATTGAAACGTGCAACGTTATCGGAATTATCATCAGTGGCGTAGATGTTGCCATCCGGTCCGAATACGAAATCGGATGAACCATGAAAAGAACTATGCGAAGCAAATACGCCCAGAGACGTTTTTGTGACAGGATCATATCTCAAAATTGTCGCCGCCGTCAAATCGACTTCCATATACAATAGCCCGTCAGATCCAAAGTTTAATGAACGGCAGTAGGTCAAATTAGACGGTTTGGTAAACAGATCGATATACGCGCCTGTTGTAGCGTCAAACCGCAAAATACCCGCTGTAAGATCAAGGACATACAAATAGCCGTCCGGCCCAAACGCCAGATCAAACGGCAAATTCATACCGCCGCCAGTCGCGAACGCATCAACCGCGCCTGTCTGCCCGTTAACACGAACCACATTCTTACCGGCATTATAGCCGCACAAATAAAAATTATTGTCCGATCCTAAAACAATTCCACGCGGGTCAGCGGTTACACCTACCGGATCTGCCATATAGTTCAGATCGGCAAAATTACCTACGTAAGCTCCGGTTGTACCATCGTACTGGCGAAGGTAACGGTTGTACGAATCACATACAAACAGATCTCTGTCCGCATACGCAGAATTCGCATAAACCAGCATAGAAACGATACTAACAACAACAAAATGCCGCACAAAAAGATTAACAGCCCCATTCATTTTTGATTATCTCCTTCATGAATTAGAAACTCGCTTTCCGCACAACTCAATATATGATTTACTACTAGTATTCAATCATATAAATCGCTTCATTGCAATCAAAATATCGTTTTATTTAATTACATTTATTATCATTACTGATTGGTTCAAATTGCCTACACTATGATGACAAAACCACACAGTTAGAGGTCCCTTAAAGGATGCTTTCGCAAGAATGACATGACTGGGAGGATACGCAAATAAAATACTTTCGATCATTGAATAGTGTATGTGTATATCTTTTAGTAATTTGTCATTGAAATACGGGTTTGAGATTGCGTCGTCGATTCGCTTCTCGCAATGCGGATTGAGAGAGGAATGTCTTACATAGCGGCGTCAAACCAGTCACGACGAGCGATGGATGGTAGAGGTACCGGTGCGGGTACATCGTCGGTTGCAGGGGCAATATCGTCGTACTGCTTGGAATTCTGAACTAAGGCGTACATTAATAAACCGGGATTTTTATGACGTAGTTTCAGCGCTATCTGTATGACGGCATCTTTCACAAAATCCTGTTTTAACACCAATACGGACAACAGAGTATACGCTTTCTGGAACCGAGGTGTTTTTTCGTCGCCTTCCACATACCCTTTCTTCAGATAGGCGAGTGTCTCAAACTGAGTATCGTCTACCAGTCCACGATTTTTAATTTTTGATATTAGTCCCTGTACGTCAGCACGTACCAGATTAGTTGTTAAAATGGATTCCAGAACAAATCCCAAATCCTTATTTTTAGCATCATTGCGCAACAAGTTTTCCACATCGGCGTCAGTTGCCAGATCAAACATGCTATCCGCAAACAAGCCCATCGCACCGTATCCTTCCTCGAACGATTCGTAAAGCGATACATCGAGTTCTTCTGCCAATTCCTCAGTCGCATACGGTTTTCCATATTGCGCTATAGCTTCGGCTGTCTCGTGCGGATGTTTCAAGATAACAGTTTTCATGTAACGGCAATATATCGGTTCAGCATCTTTGACTGGGATATCGTTAAACATACCGCCCAGCAAAAAACCGTCCTTTATGTGCAGTCCGGGTTCAAGCGCTATCGAATCGCGCTTGCCAAACAATACCTTTGCCTGCTGAGGCGGTAAGGATGCGGTCGATTCGGCTATTGGTTCCTCAATCGCATCATGAACTCCACGATATTGGGTATCGCTTATCTCACCTCGATCATATATCTGATTGAGCAGCTTTTTCATATTTTCTTTATGAAGCATAAGCCACAGCGGATTATCACCACGGTATTTGCCAAACAGATCCCTATCTCCGGTTTTACTTACAGCAGTAACGGTGGTAAGACGCTTCTCCATTTCTTTGCGAATCTCTTCAGATAACGACGCTTTACGCGCTAATTCTTTTAACTCCGGCCCCAACCACCATTCAGGATACATTTCGAGCATAAAAGCCATAATCCATGGGAACTGTATCATCACTCTGGCTCCAAACATAGGGTCAAGCCCCTGTATGCGTGCCATCGCTTCCTGATACTTTTGTTTCTGGATAAGCGCCTCGATCTGCGCGCCAACCTGTAAGAGCAGGCGTGGTGAATCCAACGTGACACCTCTACCCGCGTTTTGTACATTTTGATACTGCGCTATCGCTTTTGAAACAGGTGTAGCTTTTACAAGTTGAGCAGGTTTTTGTAGAACCATACGCTTTAAAGCCGCTTCTGTCTCAAGTCGTTTCATAAGGGCATCAGGATCAGAGGAAGCAGTCTCTTTCGGTTGATCAGTTGCTTTTGGTTTCTCAGTAGATGCATCCTTAACCGGCTTTTGCTGATCAGTTTGATCAGTAGTTTTTGGTGTAGATGCAGGACGTTTGATATACGGATTAAACGGACCTCCTTGTCCATTAATACCATCGATACTGGCAACAAGAAGATACGGGTCTTCCGATTGTGTAGCATGGTATACGAGTTGATCCCATGCCTGGGGCCCTAATCTGTATAATTTATGAAATTGAAATAAAGACTCCAGTTGAACAGCAGGATCATCCATTGGAGTATCCATCAGTTCGGATAGCCTGACAGTGACTTTATATTGAGCGACAGCCATATTAAAAGCAACATAAGGGTTACGTCCATCTCTTTCATAAGCAGATGTTATGAAAGATAACATCTCATCGTAACGTCCTTCTTTATGTGCAACAGCCCCATACGTAGTCAACGTAGCTGCCTGAAGCGTTTCAATAGCAACTCCCTCGATTTGTTCAGGATCCATACTAGCGAAATCATCCATAGACATCATACGAAGAGTCCAGTTACCGTTATCATTGACGCGCACCATAATATTTTGCAATAATGCCTGTTGGGTAACCGGTGCTACAGAAAACGGCTGCCATGTCCCATCGCTATATTTGACCATATTGACCGCATGTAACTGCGTTTGCCCATCGATATCATATGATGTAATCGCATGCCATATTTTCAAACCGAACTGGCTTGCTATAGCTTCATATAATTTAGAATATCCCAAACAATTAGCTGAATTACGCTTTATCACATCGGGCATATTGACAATGTCGGGCGCAGGCTGTACATTATGTGCAATCAACGCTGCAAGCCACTGTGACAAATCATGTTCGAGAGTTTTTAGTTTTTCCTTATCTTCCATTGTACGCAAGGCAGTTACAACAGACCGCTGAAAAGCTGGTATATCCAAAACTCCGTTTCGTTTATTTCCAAAATTAATAAATGGTTCCAGTGAAGCCGGAATAGCGCTGCCTTCCATATTCCAGTACTGCCTGTCAACATACTGTTCTATCCACGTTGCAATCATAGTATCCATGCGATTCAGTTGCGCATGGGTGGATTGGAGCGAGAACGCGATCTGCTGACCCATCAGTTGACGATGCAGTCGATCTTCAAAATCCTGATCGCTTAATTTATCGTTGGAAATCAATTTGCGTATACGGCGCATCATAGCTTTGTTAGGAAATGACACCACCGGTTCGGATAATGACGCGGCAACATCCGCGCAATAATCTTCTGGCATATGGGGAGCGTATGGAGAAATCTTGTTCTGCTCCATAAACTCTTTGCCTGCTTCGGTCATGGGAAGTCTGGCTGTCATAATAGCTAGTTCCCTGCTGGCGGCAACTAAATATAACCGTGCTCCCATAGAATTTAACAGACGTTTGTAAGAAGCTTTCCCTGTCTCGTTGGCAACTTCAAAAAAAGCCGCTGATAACTCTTTTATATACCGTATATACTGCACATCAGTCATGCGTGCGGCATATTCATCATCAAGTAAATGAGAAACTTCATGAGGCAAAACAAACCAAAAATCCGCAACAGACGCCCCGGCGTTGACATATACGATATTATCTACCAGATGCGCAACATTACCCTGTATGTGTAAGTGACCGGGTTCTGCAATACGTATATCCATCGCCAACCCGTGTTCACGCAATACCCGTTTTGCCGGCTCGATTGCCGAAGGGTTGTCACCCAACAGCATGTCTTCCCTGCTGAACCCATACGAATCGAGCATGTCAAGCATGCGATTGATATCATCCAACACCGATATATAAGCTTCCACATCAGGTGTAGAGCGAGGAATAACATATGAGTCAATTGGTTTAAGGTCGTCATAGGTAAATCCGTTATCGGCAATAAACAGATCATCATTGGATACGGTCCCATTACTAGATACAACCCATGCGTCGACCAGAAAATCGTATAAAGCAGTAACCGCTTCTACATAACGGCTTTCAGAAATAAGACAATCTTTGACCATAGCCTGCGCCTGCTCGGCTGTGACCTCATACATACGCATTATTTGCCCCATAATAAATACCTGGTCTTCATGGGAAATGGAAGGATAGGATTTCATCAGGTTAGCAAGCCATTCTATGGCCTGCATATACGGAATATTTTTAGATTCATTCAGAATAGCCGCATTATCTACAACGTCTACAACATTATTTTGTATAGTACGATATTCCTCTCCCAGCAATTCTGCAGCTCCCTCAGGCATAAGAGCAAAATATTCAGGATACCGATCATAGGTCGAAAAACCAAGTTGGAAATAAAAACCTTTTGCCTCTTCGCGTGCATCAAGGATAACAGTTCCCGCATAACCCGCATCAAGACTGGCTTTGACGATTTCTTTGACCAGATTAGTGCCTACCCCATTATAAGGAGCTTGCGAACATGCTTCGAGAACATCAATAAACAAGGCCCGTTCACTTGGAATATACCGTGCGGCAACTAAACCTATTATCTGTCCGCTTGGAGCCATAGCACTTAAAAAGATGTCGTCTTCAGGAAGTTTTTCTTCCCAAAAATCACGGTCATACACCCGGTTAACACCGTAACGGTACCATTCGTTCAAATCACTATGGGAAGCTTGCTGTATAATGTAGTCAGGTATCCCCTTTCCGTCACTTTGTGTAAACTGGCGGTCTTCACGTTGAAGTACTGCCTGCACAAAATTGTGTAAGCCCGGATATTCATCTTCTTCATCAGGTTGTTCAGCAACATAGACGATATTGAAAAAACCTGTTGGGTCCATCAATAACAAATCACGGGCATTAGCCATACCTATAACCGCAATAGCGTTTCGCAGTTTTTGATAATCAGGAACTTCGTCGAGAATATAAGCCATGTCATACGACGAATAACGATCAAGCAATTCCTCAACTGCCTTTTTGCCGAATAACTCAAGCAATACAAAGAAATTCTGTTTATTAGCCCTATTTGATTTGAGTTTATTTTCCAGCACAGCAAACTGGCTTAGCAACGGTAATGACTTGTAGGGTAAAACAGTAATTTCAAAATCAGCCGGATTAAATGTCTCCAATACATCCAATGTTTCTTCAATTTCAAAAACGTCTTCATTTTTCTTTTTGACGCTGACAACCGCTTCTCTGGGAATCTTCCCCTTAAAACGAACCGGTATAAACAATGTTTTTTCAAGATACTCACTATGCCCAAAATCGAACTCAATTGCGTCGAGCAAAGTTGTAAATTCATCAATAATATTTGTAACTGTTTGCTCGGTTATTGCACCAACACCATATTTGCGTATATCATCATTCAGGGCACGTTGTAATTGTGCTATCCAGTCTGCCTGACGCTGAGCAAATTTTTCCTGAAGTACTTGAGGTTGTTCATGAAGATTTTTCATTGCAGATGTTGAAAGAACACTGGCATACAATGCCCAACGGGCTAAAAGAACCGTACGATTATCGGGATACAACAAATTTTTCAGGTTGGATGACGGCATCAGCAGCGAACGCAATCCCACAAAATAATTATCCAGAGCCGTGCCCTTGTTCTCCATCATCGACATATAGGAGGAACTTAAATCGGTACCTGCAATCCGCGGTGACAAAACCACATATGAAACAGATTGCTGACGCAGGAACTGCGCAAAACCTCCGGTATGAAACCCGCCTCCCACCATAACAACTGTTTTGCCTTTGATACCTGTATTGAACAGTAACGCATTATCAACCATGCGACTGTCACGAACGATAGCATCGCTATAAAATTGATTTGCCAATTCCAAAAGGTGATCTATACTTGCTATTGTTTCCGGCAATACAGGTTGTACCACCTTAGCAGGAAAATGTTGTTCTATTTGATTGAGTATTGCCTCAAAACTCAGGCTGTTAGTTACATAATAATCATAGTCATCACGCGAGGCATTCAGATTCAACATATTGTGTACTACAGATAAATTCATATACAGATCAAACACCGACCCAAAGGCGGGTGATACGTCAGCACGTCCAGACACATCGCGCACCAGTGACCGGAATTCAACGTTCAGTTCCGGTTCATGTATTGCGTCAAGCATATGGACGATATCAAACATACTGGCAAGTTCACTGCCCTGTTCAATTTGGATCTCATAAGTATCGCAAAAATAATTAAGAACGGTGTAAAAGGCGGAGAACGGTATCTGATCAAGAGAATATTTTACATTAGCGGTAACAAGTTGCTTTTTGTCATCTTCGGACAGGACAGCAACACAACGCTTAAATATAGTGTCTTTTTCCTCACTCAATCGTTGCATATCAATCTGCTGCTGCATTTGATCGATACGACCTATAGCCGAACAATTCGGATATTCATCCAGACTCACCCCATACTGACCAGCAATTTCGATCAAATATTTAGCAAAAGTAAATACTGACACCGAACCGTGGAGATACTGTGCCACCTGATCGATACATAACGATTCCTGCTCGCTTAGCTGCTCATGGCTCGCTCGCTCGCATGCATCTTTCAGATAAGAAAGGATCTGATCTCCCTGATTACGGGTTTCTTTCAAATCGAAATGGATTCTAAAAAATATCTCGGCATTCCGTTTGTAAAGCGATGGATCGTCAATACCGTACAACGCGACAGGGGATGAAGCTACAACAGAAAAATACTCCGATCCGTTTATAATTCCTCTTCTTAAAAATTGATCAGCTACCTTTTGAGTTACGGTAACATCTGGATATGATCGCAGAACGGATGTATCTATCCAGCCCTCTGATCCTTCCAATCCGATAAACTTGATTCCCAGGTCATCGTTGTGGTCGATCAAAGACTGAAAAAACGGTGCGTACATCTGCTGTGTAGGATAACTTGCGTGGAAATCCTGCACCACCACCATAAGCACATCCGAGAGGCCATCGTACCAGTCCACAACACGATAATCGTTCAATGTAGACAACGTGCGTATACACGAAATCCTAGAATCGACAGCGTCTGAGCGATCCGCTTTTACCGCTTGTGCCAAATGTGTTGATAGCGTCACCGCTGATACGACAAAAAGAAGACAGAGAATGCGCTTGATTTCAAGAAAACGAGAAAGCCGTATGTGCATAAAACATCCTTATAAAATTCTAACAAAGTTTTTGTTTTTCATTAGCCAATATTATACCACATTTTCGGATATTAATACATAAAGAAGAGGGAAAATATTGATGTTCTAACAGACAACATTTTGCATGCCATTTAATACAAGTATTAATTTATTCTAACTATCCACTGAACTAAATATTCTATAATAAAATCTCCAAACACATCTAACCCCTTACAATATTTTATATTATTGTTGACACTCATTACATTACGATCTATATTATTAAGTTGTTATCTTCTTTGCATCATTTATCATGAAACGCTACTCAAAGTAATATCACATTAACATATGAACAATATCTGCAACTTTTGAACAACAGGGGGGATCATGAAGAGATTGTTTTGTGGTATAATCTTGTTATGCTGTGTATCTAATCTTTACGCAACTATATTATTTACAGAAGACTGGGAAGACGGAATCGATACCAATAAATGGCGTTTATGGGGACAACCGTTACCATATTTGGTAAGTAGTGGATCTATGGGAGATAGTCTATGCCCGAATGGTGACACCATGTATCAAAGCGGAGTCGTGACAGTTTCTTCATTTTTACTACAAGGAGGCACTACATTTACATACTACTCCAAACTCCAAGCTTCCGGATATACACAAAATCTTGTTTTTAGCCTTACGCAACTACCACTATCAAAATTTCAAGAGGTCAACCCCGAGCCAGGACAATGGAGTCCAGAAGGATTACCCCAAATAAGTCAAAATCCTGAAACAGTCACTGCATGGGGAAAAAAAACAACATACCAAACCTTAAATAATACTAATGATCAAAATGTTACTCAATCCGAAACACCCGGCGTATGGTTTAAGTTCAGCATTGAGTTTTTAGATGACGGTACGTTTAATTATTATAGAAATGATGAATTAGTCATAACGTCACTACCCGGCGAAGCCAGCGACTATATGAACGAACAAGTACGAATCGTGTTGCACGGAAGATCTGTCGGCACAAATCAGGTATTTGACAATATAAGTGTCATCTACACAGAACCAATTGTTATCCCTGAACCGGCATCAATTATGCTGCTCATACTTCCATTGTCTTTTTATGCCAGCCTTTGGCGACATAAGAGAAAACAATGAGTTAAACACAAAGTGTGTTACCAGAAATAAAGATATACAGACCGCGAACGTGGTCCGTCGAACTCGGCAAAATAAATACCCTGCCATGTACCAAGCACAAGGCGCCCGTTCGATACAGGTACAGTCACCGATGAACCCATAAGAGATGCCTTGACATGCCCCGGTGAATTTCCCTCGGCATGACGGTACGGCAATGCATCTGGAACAATCTTATCCAATGCCATGAGCATATCTGTCTGGACACTTGGGTCGGCATTTTCATTGATGGTTACTCCGGCGGTCGTATGCGGTACGAACACGAGGCACATTCCATCTTTGATGCCGCTGTTATCGAGTTCAAGTTGTATTCTGGTGGTGATGTCTTTTAATTCGTTATGCGCACCGGTTCGCACGGACAATGTAACTGCGTGTCGTTCCATGTGTCCTCCTTTATCCGAGCAACTCGCCACCAACTGCCCAATCACCACGGTCGACTTCTTCGATTACAATGTAGGTAGATTTTTTTGGTTTGCCTGCAACCTTTTCTAGTGTAGCGGTGAACTGGCGGGATATTTCTTCCTTCTGTTCCCGAGTAAGTTTACCTGCAACTTTTACATTAATGTACGGCATATTCCCCTCCTTGTGAATATTTGCATCATCATATTATATAAATGGGATAATAACTTCTTTAGAAAAATGTTTACCCGATTTAAAACGGTACTCACCTTTTCCCGTTTTCAGTACCGCATCAGTATTATCAGCAATGACCGTAACTCGTTCTTCAGGATATCTGTTTTGATAGACGTTTGCCATCAGGATGGCTTTTTCCAGCCCGTCGCCCCGCCCATAATTGGCTACTTCGTCAGGCTGAGCAAGACGCTGTGCATCATAGATAGATACATTTTCCATACCGTTGAGCCATGTGTAAACATCGTTGATATCGCGCCCTTCAGTTTGCTCCAATGATACCGGATTGCGTTCTATCGCCGCTTTCATAAACGGACGCCAATCGCAAGTCGCCATATCCCTGTACGCGTAAAACGCGAGGTTTGCCAGCTCGTTTTTCTCTCTCATACTGCTAAGATACTCCATCAGCCCTTCACGAGTGATATCAGTTGGGATAACCAGCTGGTTGCTGGGGATATAGTTTTTTTCTGAGGCAGGTAACTGAGGATCGGTATGTACAAAATCATACAACCCTTTGACAAAATCTTCAGCTTCAGGCATACAGGGCAGCAAAAACGATATAAGTTTCTTGCGGTCATCCTCGTTGCGAATATCTATTGCGTTATCACGTAAAAAAGTATCAAATTCATCGCAACGTATTCGTCCCGGCAATTCATAGATGTAAAAATCTTCATTTGATACTTCCTCAAGCAACTTGTCATGAGTTTCGTCGGCAACTCTGAACTTACTACCGTGTTCGTAATGGAACAATACCTCAGCTTTTACAAATTGCGGTTTACCGTGACAATGGCGGCAAATCTGAAAATATTTCTGATATTCCATCTGAAACCGTAGAAAACTGGCGATAATCGGAATATCGGTCGGCGCGGAAAGATAATCACGCAGTTTGTTCCTGATACGCTCATATTCCGAAGGAGTAATTGTGGCATCGTCATAGAGAAAATGAACATGGCCGGAAATATGCGAAACAATGGTTATCTTCTCATTTTTCAACGCGCGTTGTGCCTTCATAGATATTTCCGAACCGTTAAACCACATAGTTTTGGTTACTATACGTCGATTGTTAGTCAAAATACCGTCCTGAATATCGATAAAGTTCTGCGAATGCAAAGGCGTGAGCAACATGAACATATCTTCAAGAGGCACACCACCTACAACAAACATCGCCGCCGCATACAACGCAGCCAGAGAAACGCATTCGCCAGCACCGGTCGTATACCCTTCTTTGTAGCGGAACGCGGTCATTGCCTCGAGAGTTTCTGTTTTCCAATACGGGATGATATCCGAATCGTACTGATCAAGCCCGAAATGACGGCGGATATCCATATCGAAATAGTATTTATCGCCTTCATAACCAAACAACGCGTTGCATTCCGTTACGCGTTCAGCACTGATATAGTTATTGAAACGGGCAAGTTCTTTGTCCTTATGGGTCAACCCCCATGTATTGAGGTCCAGGTTAAACTCATATTCATCCATGATGAACTGTTTGAGACGCATGATCTTGCGATACGTCGATTTTTTTTCCAACTTCTTAAAACTTTTTTCTTCGCACCATTTCCACAATATGGGTGACATACAGTTTGCCAATACCAGACTGTACATAAGTTCTGGGAAAATAAATATTTCCATATCCGACAGCGTTATCGCTGATGAATATTTTTCCAGATCAAGATTAGTCGATTCCATAACTCTTTCTTCTTTCCTCTCCCCCGCTCTATTTAAACTAGAGTGCGAGTTTTAAAATCTCGAATGTTTCCTGACTACCGATCGCAGCGTGTTCACCCAATTTATTCTTATGACGGGCATCTTTATGGGTAACCAGGCGTGCTGCAATTTCTTCAAACCGCTCATCAGATATATTATAATCACTCAAATGAGTTTTCATAGATAACGACTGGAAAAACTCAACGGTTTTCTGAATTGCCTGTTCAATGATTCCATCGTCGCTGCCTGATGTTAATCCAAATATACGGCGTCCATATTGTACAAGGCGCTGCGCTTTTTTGTCTTTCTGATGACGCCATACTGCGGGCATCACACATGCAAGCGACTGAGCATGGTCTATTCCGAATAAAGCGGTCAATTCGTGCCCAATCATATGGCTAGACCAATCATGAGCAACACCGCAACCGATCAATCCATTGAGCGCCTGCGTGGCACACCACATAAGGTTTGCCCGCGCATCATAATCGTTCGGTTTGGCAAGTACCTGTGGTCCAACTTCCAGCAGAGTCTGCAGGATGCCTTCAGCCTGTCTATCCTGCAACGGAGTATTGACGTCATAGGTGACATACTGCTCGCAAACATGAATAAACGCATCCACAATACCGTTTACCGTCTGCCGGGTCGGCAGAGACATGGTAGTAGACGGATCAAGCACAGAGAATTTAGGGTACGTATACGGACTGGTAAAAGTCAGTTTTTCATTAGTCGACTCACGCGATATAACGGCCAATCCGTTCGATTCCGAACCTGTAGCGGCAAGCGTCATCACACTACTTAGAGGAACAGCAGCTTGCACCGGAGCACTGATACGCAGGATATCCCACGGATCATCTCCCTTAAAACATGTCGCCGCGGCTATGAACTTCGTACCGTCAAGAACGGAACCGCCACCTACGGCAAGCAGGAAATCAACATTTTCATCTTTGCAAATCGCCACTGCTTTCATCAACGTTTCATAGCGAGGATTCGGTTCTATACCGCCAAACTCCAATAAATCATACCCAGCAAGGGTTTTTTTAATTTGATCATATACCCCGTTACGTTTTATCGAGCCGCCGCCATAGGTCATAAGCACTTTGGTTCCAGCTTTAATTTCCTGTGGTAGTTGCGAGATAGTATCTTTTCCAAAAATAATTTTGGTAGGATTATAAAACACAAAATTGTTCATATTTGGTATATCCCTGTCATCATAATGTCTATAGCAAAAAATTTTAGATTAAGATTATAAAAAAAAGTTGCCTGATTTTTACAGATCAATGTTTTACAAATTTTTCGGGTATCATTCTTATGCAAGCATTGTGTCCTTTGAGGTGTAGATATATTTCCTGAAACCGCGACTATTTCTTAATATACCCGCTATTCCTATTAAACACAATCGATCGGAGAAGAGGCAACTATTTTTCCTCAAAATTTTTCAACTTTCGCTAAGAGAGCATTTATGAGTTGACTGAAATAGGAAAAAAACTATCGTAAGGATGAAAATGCACGTTGGTTTTCCGGTCAAAATTTTTGCCAAGATTGATGATAGTTTCCCGTACACTATTCCAGTAGATATCGAATGATGCTTCATCGGCGTATACGCCCTGATAATCAGGCAACAATTTGGGCCAGTGTGTACGGACGATCTCCTGCAGTTTCTGCCACGGTACCATTTTTAAATTGAGATTTTCAAAGTCAAACCGCTGCGCGTATGGTGCAAGATCAGACATGATTTGTTCAGGATCAGTCAAATAAGGCAAAAACGGTCCGGCATGGATATAGGTTGGTATACCGGCTTCATGTAATTTTCGTATTACCTCGCATCTGGCTTCATACGATGGGGACTGCTGTTCAAAAGCACGGATAACTGACGTTTGTGTCGTATTGACGGTGAAACAAATGAGCACCTTGCGCAATTTACTCAATACATCTATGTCACGGGCTATAAGGTTGGATTTGGTTAGCAACAATACAGAATGATCGGTATCCACAAGCCGTTCTAATATTCTACGGGTGAGTTTATAATCAGCCTCAACCGATTGATAAACTTCGGTGATAGATCCGATCATAATGCGACCCGGCGGATTGGCGTCAATCTCCCGTTCCAGAATATCCAGAGCATTTACTTTCACGTCTACAAACGATCCCCACGGACTCGTTTGCTTCTGGGCAAAGCGGGTTGACTGGGCATAGCAATACGTACACCCAAACTGGCATCCACGATACGGATTGATAACATAATCCGCCTGTTTCATGCCTGTTGGCGATAAAACTCTTTCACATTGTATCTGTCGAATATCAATCATGACGAATGGTTTTTACCAGGGTTACTTCGTTGCCTTTGTCGTTGAACCAGACTTCATCAAAATAGTAGCGGGTCATGCATATTCCCCTGCCGTGGATATCTGCTACACGTTCGGTCACAGGTGGCAAGTTACGCCAATCGAATCCTTCGCCATCATCTTTGACGCAAAGAATTAAAGCATGATTTGATACCTTATAACTCAACGTGACTCTCCGGTTCTGATATTTGGGTAGAAATTGACGACGCTTCAGTTCTTTATAATATTTACCACTGTCAAGCAAACTGGTTTTATCCTTGTAAGATACTTCTAAATTACCATGTTCAATAGCGTTTATCAATATTTCAGTCAGTCCTATAGCTATACTATGCTGTTCGTGGTAATCGAACAACTCTTTAAATGTATCAATTAATTCATATACCATTGCTTCTATAGCAAGCACATCATTTTCGATGATGAGTACCTTCTCGGCAATATCACCTTCATGCCTTGCTTTTTTCTCTGATTCCATAGAGATATCCTTTAAAGCATATATTCTACCAGCTGCACCATACATTCACCCAATATATGTACGGCTTTTTTGCTGTTTAACATTAGTTTGAGCACTCTTGAACACTCTAAAGGATGCCGCATCATATTTTTTAGAATATATTTCCGTGGGTCACGCATATAGGTGATTATTGATTGTTCAGCAGGTAAAGGCTGATTGCGCGTATCAGAAATTACTCTTACACACAAAGGAGGCTGTATATTATTTTCCTTAAGCCATGCGGCTACGTGATATGTTTCCATATCAACTACATCTGCAAAATCAATCTCACATTTTGATTTTGTATCTACCAGATGGTCGGCTGTCGCAAGCTGACGACATGGCTTTAACCGTCGCGATATACTATCAGGTATCTCTGGCAAAAGTTCAGCTACCGCCAGTGATTCCCGCGTAGACAACTGGCAAACACGTGGCGCAATTACCATATCGCCGATGCGATATGACTCATTTACCGCACCTCCTATGCCCGCAACAAAAACCGCGTCACTCTGTTGAAGCAACTCCACTTTGCTGGTCATTTTGTTCAAACGACGGGCACCTACACCACATCGTATAATATGGATCGAACGATCGTCGCTCCGATATTCCATCTTACCTTGAGAAGCATAACCATTTTTCTCAAGCGATTGTTCCAATGCCGCTATTTCATCGGACATTGCCATAATAACACTTATACAGGGCATAGAATTACTCCCCAGCTTCTATTTTTGGTAAATCAGCTGGTTTTATGTATCCCTTTTCATCGGTATACTTCTTGATCCGTTTCTCACGTTCCAGCATGGCCTCTTCATCTTCCCGAAGATCACGCAGGGCTTCGGGATCAGGTGTATCTTTCTCAAAAATAACAAAATGTTCGTCGATCAGGTCTTCGATATGAATACGAAACCTGAGGGTCAACTTCTGTTCCCAATCCGGTACCGGTTCAAAAGCTATTACGCCATAGATAAAAGGCATGGCAGATCCTGAATCCAGTATTCTGAGCAAATTTCGGGTTTGATTGGTATCAGGTTTAATCACTGTCAATGGACGGTAGCGGTCATTATTTGACCCTATCAACTCAATGGTTTCAAACTCGATATAGACCTGCAGTCTTTGCGGATTATGAATATTTACATCAAACAACAAATATTTCTCCGGGGATTCCAATGGTGTAGGAGCTTTTTGCAACGCGTAAAAATAATCAGTCGTACCTTTAGTGCGCAACGGTGTGTCAACTCTAAACCTTGTTCCCTGAAACGAATAATCCTGACCGCTGACAGGATGATATTGCAGCTCGAAAATTTTGCCCGGCAAACGATTCGACTGCTTTGTCGCACATCCGTTTATCAGAGTTCCCACAGCAACACACAATACGATTATTGCCGCCATATTCCTCATAATTATCTCCTTCACGTTAGTTTATGTTTTAACCCAAAATAACGTTATGCCAAAAAGTAAAAACGATACCGCCCCAAGCCAAAACCCGTAATCCAGATAAAAATTGAGCGTCATAACACTTGGATAAGACAACCCTATTTTTACAAATTGCACCCAGCATATCACCGCACACACAGCCATGCCAAGCCATTTTCCAAATTTACAATATTTCCGCTTGCGTATCAGCAATAACAAAACCACAAGTAATACAGGATATAGATATAACAGCAGTCCACGATATCGTATATTTTTCGTGCCCGCCACAAGACAAACTAATTTACCGGGTTGTTTGGATTCTGTGTTCCATATAATTACAGGAACCTGATAACCTGCATAAGTTACAATATTATTCTCATGCAATGAAAATAGGTACATCGAGCGAAACGATCTTTCTATAAGGGTATGTTCCAGTACAGGCAAATTTATCTGGCTAGGAGGCACTACTACTGCCGATGGTACAGCCACCCAAGGCAGGCAAAATGATACAAGCGCCAATAACATAAACAGCAATAAAAACCACTTCACACGGTTCTTTACGGATTTTCTTTTACCCCGTGCCATATTAATACATTAATAACTGAATTATCAGTTGAATCAAGAGCATCGCGATCATGGGCGACAGGTCAATCATACCTCCCAAAGGGGGAATTACTCGGCGTAACGGCGCAAGTATAGGATCGGTCATCGAATACAAAAATCTGACTATAGGATTGTACGGGTCGGGCTGTATCCAGCTGATGAGTACCCGGGCAAGCAGGATCAATTGATAAAATGACAATAGTTTGATAAGAATAATCATCTATTTGGTATCCTCTTTAATACAAAATCCTAACTGACGCTGTATCGCATCATGTATACTCTCAGGGCTGATTTGCCTCATACATTGCATATATTCAGCGTCATTCAACGGGCATTCCCGTTTATAACACGGTGCGCACGGTGGTGTGGCTACCAGCTTCTCACCTAAATCATATAGATCAATTTCCTGATGACAGGTTGACCCAAATAAAGCGACAACTCGTGTTTTTACAGCCAACGCCAGATGCAAAGCAAGCGTATCGCTGGTTACAAGTAAATCACAGACATCAAGCAAACCGAGAAATTTTTGCAGGGTGTTATTACAGCCCGTATCCAGCACGTGGTCAATATCTCCTAACTGCTCCATAATCCACCGGTTACGCTCTATTTCACTGGGACCGCCAAGCAAGAGAACTGTAGCATCCATTGTTGTTACTATGGAACGTATCAGGTCAAGACACTGTTGTTCGCCATATCGTTTCGTAGCAAAGCGCTCTCCTGCACCAGTATTTATACCGATAATATGAGTTCGTGGGGTTATGGTATGATCGCTAAGAAATTGCCTGCCGAAATCACGGTCAAATTTTTCTAACGGAAGTATATAACCGCCATAGGAAGCATCTCCAAAACCAGCTGTATCGAGAAGTTCACGCTGGTAGGTTTTTGTATTTTCATAAAACTTAAGCTGATCGCTCATACCAAGTGCAAGCGAATATTCCGCTTCAGGATTAAACGGATAGATATTGCCGGTTTCACTAAACCCAAAACCGATTTTCTGTTTGGAATTCACCATAGAAGCAAGCGCCGTAGCACGGATTTCTTTATCGAAACAATATACTACGTCAAACTGCTCTACCGCCAAACGCAAAGACGTTTCCAGCCCAAACGGAATCACCCTGTCAATATACGGGTTACCATCTAAAAACAAAACGCTTTCAGGATCGACACACCATGTAATATGCTTGTGTTCGAATTGCCCCGCTATCAAAGGCAATACTGGCGTTGTTCGTATTACATCGCCCATAGCACCAAGTTTGATAATTAAGATCTTTGTGCCAAAGGGATTGTAATATTGGCATCCATCGCATAACCGGTTATATTTACATGGTTTTTCGCCCACATAATACCGGCAGTCGATATTAAACTTCATTCACCACCCCTAATTGCCTGAAGCGGTCATACCTGCTATTGATAATGTCGTCTTTGGATTTACCATTGAACGAATCGAGTTCTTTGATAAGTGCCTTTTGCAGATTCAACGCCATTTGTTCCGTATCATTATGAGCGCCGCCAAGCGGTTCAGGTATGACATCATCCACAACACCCAGTTTCAATAAATCTTTTCCGGTCAATTTAAGCGCGTCTGCCGCAAGCGGGGCTTTAGCTCCGTCTTTCCACAAAATAGCGGCACATCCTTCCGGTGAAATAACCGAGTAATACGCATATTCCAATATCAAAACACGATTTCCTACACCGATCCCTAAAGCTCCACCACTACCGCCTTCGCCAATAACAACAGCGATAACCGGTACACCCAGTAAACTCATCTCTTCAAGGTTATTTGCGATAGATTCAGCCTGTCCACGTTCCTCAGCTCCAACACCGGGAAACGCACCGGGGGTATCAATAAAGGTAACAATCGGCACATCAAAACGTTCTGCAAGTTTCATGATACGCATTGCCTTGCGGTATCCTTCAGGATTAGGCATACCGAAACGACGGAACGTGCGTTCTTTGACGTCACGCCCTTTCTGATGGCCGATCACCATAACCCTGCGTCCCTCAATAACACCCATACCAGCTACTATAGCTGGATCATCGGCAAACCTTCTGTCGCCGTGCAATTCTCGAAAATCTTCCATTATCATATTTATATAATCAAGGGTATACGGCCTGTTGGGGTGCCGGGCTATTTGAATGCGTTGCCACGGTGTCAAATTGCTGTAAACATCATTCTTTTTTGATGCAAGTTTTTCAGCAAGGCTTTTGATTTCGGAACTCATATCGATTTTTTCTTTTTCAGAAAATTCCTGCAGTTCTTTAATCTTGGCTTCCAGATCGGAAATCGGTTTTTCAAATTCAAACCCGATCAAAGCTTTAGCCGTAGTATGATTGGTGTTACGTTTATTCTTTCGCAGCATACCAATACTCCTTTATCGTATTATTCGTCTGTTATGACTACCTGAGTTCCGACAGTGACAATTAAAAACAGTTCTTCTACTTCCGAGTTGATCAAACGCACACAACCAGCACTGCTCTGTTTGCCTACCGATTCTTCATCCCATGTACCATGGATACCATAACCGGGGAAATTTATTCCCATCCATCTTGTACCCAGTAGATTACCAGGATCTCCATAAGGTATGACCCCGCCTTCAGGACGATACCAGACCGGCTCATGCAGTTTATTGGTAATTTTAAATGTGCCCACAGGTGTTTTATTATATTTACCTGTTCCAACCAGATATTCTTTAAAAATTTTACCGTTGCCAAATAATTTGAGAGTATTTGTTTTTTTACTGATAAGAATTTTCCACTCTACAGTGGGGACTTTCAACTGATCGCCAGGCCGAATAAAATTACTTGTCAGATCGTTACTGCGTTTCAGCAGCTCAATAGTGGTATTAAACCTGTTAGCTATCGCAGCAAGGCTATCACCTGGATTAACCGTATACCGTTCGCTCTCAGGGGTAATAATCGGTGAGAATAACAACGCAATATTCACCTCACCTAACCGTGCACTGGCAAGCCCTACACTCTTTTGCGAAGCATTTAAGTCTATCACCTTTTCATAATATTTACGGGCTTCCAGATAATGACGTATACCTCTCATCCGTTGCAGTTCGCCAAGATAGTACAATCCCATAGCATATGATTGCGGTACGGATGAATACTCATCAACCAATTGCTGGAACTGTTCCAAAGCTTCTTCATACTGCTCTGCTTCAAAACTGATGCGGGCAATATTCAAAAGTGCTATCGCGCGACGCTCATCAAAAGTCGTAGTGTCCAATATTTGCTGCCATAGCGCCTTTCGTGACTCCGGCGTATCATTATCCGCCAACAACGCGTAATGATACAGAGCATCTTCCTGATAAGGATTAAAACGTTTCTTATCTTTTATTTTTTCAAATAACGGCAGTGCATCACTGACATTACCCTGCTCATAAAGGGTAATTGCCTGATTATACTCATTTTCGACACGGCGTTTTTTCAACCATATCGTTAAGGTCACCACACCCGATATAATCGCAATAACGAGCACCACACCAATAAATTTTTTCACTTATTCCCCCTTTATACCTTTTACAAGCTCTAATGGGCTATCATTGCCGGTCTTCATCTGAATTTTCCGCCTCTCTTACGGAATGACTTTTACCGGTTATTTGATATATTTTGTCACGCATTTGTTGTATTTCGGGAAAAGTATACCCTTTTTCTTCGAGTATTTCAAGTTGAGAAAGTACATTATTATACGCGTCTTTCTCCATATACATTTTTGCCAGAAATAAATAGCCTTGGCCAAAATCTTCATTGAGTTCAATGCATTTTTTCAACCATTTGATGGCAACCGCTACATCTCCGCGCGTATAATAAATATTCGCGATGTTAAACGCAGCCTCATAAAAACTCGGATCAATCTCAAGCGCCCGCTGGTAATGATATACCGCGTCTCTGGCAAACCTGTCGTACTCACCCGTTTCTAAGATGTGCTCTTCCTGCAGTTTAGCAAGATTATAATGCGCCGATGCAAACAACGGTTTATCCTGCAAAATGCTCTTGTACATATCCATCGCCGCTTCGATCTGCCCGGTTTTTTCGAGTGCTACCGCTTTATTGAACAACAACTGCAACTCGCTAAAATCGTTCTCTAAAGCCATATCAAAATCGGCTAGCGCACTCTCGTAATTGTTTTCAGCCAAAAAACATACCCCACGGTTAAAATATGCCTTACCTTCGTGAGGATCAATCTCTATGACACGGTTAAACGATTTTTTCGCGTCGTCATACTTTTTATTTCTGGCATACTGTAATCCATTCATAAAATAAGCGTTTTTTATCGGGATAAGAATATCCGGGTCAAGCGTTCGTTCGTATGACTCCTCCAACAAAGCTATACCGGTTAAATAATCACCCTTACGACAATGGCAAATACCAAGATAATAGACAACCTCGCCGTTATCGGGTAATAAATCGCGCGACCGTTCAAAAAAAGATATCGCATCATCCAGCGATCCTTTTTCCGCAGCTTCCTGCCCCAATTGCAATAAATTATAACCTTTCCTCATCGGGTCGCCTGTCGGCTCTTGAGCCAATACATGTATCCCCTGCAGGCAAAGCAAACAAGAAATAGCAACAAGTCTCATACATTTACATTTAGAATACATTCCATATTACCTTTACATATCGTTATTCATTTTTCGAAGGAACAATACCGCCGGCATCGATAAATTTTTTATAATGCGTAAGCGCTGTTTGAGAATCCCGAAGTGGATTACGTTTATCAACATATATCAGGCTCAATCTGTAATGAACTTCAATCTGGTCGGGATGTTGTGTAAGGATAGCCTCGTATTCTTTAGTAGCCCGATAAAAAAAATTGCGCTTTGCAGCAATATCCGCAAGACGCATATGAATTTGGGCATTATCGCTAAATTGCTCGTGCGCCTGTTCGGCGTATTGGAAGGCATCTTCCAATTTATCGATAGACTCCAGATAATCTATAAGCTCTAAATGTGCATCAACTGAATCAGGATTGTCTGTTAGCGCAGTGGTCAGTTCCCTTATCCGTTTGCTACGCAAGGTGGTTTCATTATCCTCAGGAGAAGGCTGTTCTGCAGGCTCTTCTTGCGTAATGCTGTCTCCTTTTTTCACAACGACAACCGGCAAATCAGACGTTTCCTCTGCCTCAGCGACAGGATCGCCCATCAATACCTGTTGACCGGGATAGGCCTGCTCTAATTCCTCGATTTTCTCATTGATGCCGGGAAATCCCGAATCATGTAAAAACACCAACCGGTATTCCTCAAGGGCTTTTTGAGTCTCGCCTTGTTTTTCATAAATCATACCTAAATTATAATGCGGTTCGATATATGTTGGATCGTGCTCTATGGCATCCATAAAATATGATACAGCAGTATCCATATCGTTTCGTCGTGCAAAGATAGTGCCGAGGTTGTTATACGCACGCACATATAGGGGATTAATCTCAATGATCTGCCGATAGCGTTCTATGGCATCATCATACATTCCCACCTGTTCAAGTAAAATCGCTGTATTATTCAATACCGCTACATTTTTAGGATTTAACTGAATGACCTTTTTGTACATATCGATAGCGGCAAGGTTATCTCCTTTTTGTTGATAAGCAATGCCCAACCCATAATACGCTGCCTCATATGCTGTATCGATAGCTACTGACTTTTTATAATTGTGTATCGCCGTGTCAAGATCATTCAACTTATGATTAACAATGCCCAAATTATATAACATAACCGGATCATACGGATATGCCTGCACCGCATCTTCAAGTTTTTGACGAGCCGCGATCAAATCTCCATTATTCGCGTCGACCAACGCCTGCTGAAATAAGAGCGCCGCCTTTTGATACATTTCATCATTTTCCTGAGAATCATCAATTTGTGCCAATTCCCCCTGATTATTTATCGCAGCCAGCAACTCCATATATTTTTCCATATGAAAACGTGCCTTCACCGGATCTTTTTTCACAAAATGATATAGTGACCCAAGCTTAAAATGACTGTCGAGAGGATTCTCATTATAGAACAATGCCTGTTCGAATGCCGCTATAGCCCTATCAAAATCACCCTCATTCATATATTTCAAGGCTTGCTGGTAATGGACAAAAGGCTCCGGTTCGTCAGCAGGAGAACTACTTGAGGTATCAATATCATCACCGGCAAAAACAAGTGCGTCCAATTGTAGAGTATTTTTTTCCATTAAGAATGCGTTTTGATCGTTTTCACACGAGATTCTCATTACAAGGCATGATGCTAACCTTAAAGGTATTGGCAATATATTCGTTATCACCACACAAACACAAGCGGATAGAAAAATACACCCTAAAGCATTTAGATATTTGTTCCGATGAACGTTATGACTGACAAACGAATCAAACACTGTAGACATATAACGATCAAAGGAATGCAACATAAAGCTTGTCAATTTTTTCACATGTTACCTCGTAATATATTGCGGTTAAAGGCAATTAGTCAACATCAGTCACCCTTTATGAAATTATCAGTATAATATAAACAGCATTTTAATTTAAAGATAAATTTTTGTTTGCAACAATACGTCAAAAAAAGTATAATTAATCAAAGTTGATTTGCGTTTACACATCTTTTCAATTGAAAAAGGGAGGAACCATAGATGAAAAAACAGTCAATACTCTCAAAACTTTTACTCATGGTTGTCGTCTATTCGCTTACATTCATGCCTGCGACAAACCTTCTAGCTCAGACCGATCAAGCAGTAACGCAGGGCGATTTTGCCAAATACCTTGTACGTGCACTTGGTCTTGAACACAATTTACCGGTCGGTGCTAATATCAAAGCTTATGTTGATATACTAGAACAGCTACACATGGTTCCACCGGGTGGATATGATCCTACTAAACCACTGACAAAAAAAGATATGGCTTTCATTATGGTACGCGTCAGCGGGTTGGAAAATAAGGTCATAAATAGGATGACAGGTCAAAGCCTTGTTAAAAAATCCACCGCATTTATTAAAGAAATAGAAGGCGATGTCCAATATAAGCGTGAAGAACGCAGTGAATACGGTAAAGCGGAAATTGGTGACGAGCTATACGCGGAAAACTCAATCAAAACCGGCGAAGGATCATGGGTTGTCTTGCAAATAGGACGTTATGGCGCGGCACGAATTGCAGAGTCTACCGAGATTACCATCGAAGAATTGGCCATCAAAGGCGCCGAACAAAAAGATAGCGTACGTATGTATTTGAAAAAAGGGGAAGTACTTGTTAACGTTAAAGCTGAAGGTAAACCGGTTCTTTTCGAAACACGAACCAATACCACAGTAGCAGGCGTTATGGGATCGTCATACCTGCATTCAACTTCAGAAACCGGCGATACGGTTAATTGTTTTGAAGGGCCTATTTCCACCTATTTGCTCGACGCGGCAGGAGCACCACTCGGCGAACCTAAAGCTCTCAACGCACGTGAACAATTGTTTGTTAATCCTAATACTCCGGACAAACCTGAATATAGGAATTTTGAACCAGACACATTTAAGAATGCAAAAGACCAGATAAAAAATCTGGCTACAATCATACCTCCACCTGTAGTTCCAGCTCAGGGCGAACAAGGCCAACCGTTTCCTACTCAAGGATCAGAACAAGACGAAAAATCAGGAAAACTCTCTGATACGGCTCCTAATGCTCAGACAGGTGATTTAACTCCTGAAGACGAGCTTTCATCGTTTAAAGCACGGCAGGAACTTTCGGAAGGTACCCAACTGGCATTAAATGCCGCTTTAGAAACACTTGCTGAGGAAGGTATGCCTATCGAACCAACAGGTGCGGCTACCGCTGCTTCAGAGCCAATAACGCTAGTCCAGTTGACTCAGTTCATCGAAGACCTGATTTTACTGCCCAGATACTATGATTTCAATGTCGATGCAACTCCGATAGGTCAATAAACAGTAGCAACGAGTGGGCACATCGACTATTAATTTTCGGGAGTCATGGAAAGCTGGCATCAGCATAGCGGTAGTAACCTGTATGTTGGTGATGATATTTTATTTTTTTCATCTATTCGACTACGTAGAATGGATGTTGCTTGATCATGCTTTTAAACTTCGACCCGCTCGTTCTGCTTCAATTCCTATAGTTGTTATTGAAATTGATAAGAAAAGTCTTTTTGGACTTGGTCAATGGCCATGGCCACGCGATATTCATGCACGTTTGACCGCGGACATTTCAACATTCGGTGCACGGTGCATCATATTTGATATCTTTTTCGCACTCGAATCAGATACCAGTTCTGCCATGCAAGATTTTTTCTTTGCTCAAGCACTGATGTTGACAGATAATGCGTATTTACCTGTCAATTTCGATATTACTCCCCACCAAACACCTGAACCTACATCTATAGTCGATCAATTTTCGTACCCACTACAAAATATCCCCCCATGGTTAAGCCTGTTTAGAGGAATTGAGCTGCCTGTTGTTCCATCATTATACGAAAGCGCCAAAGGAATCGGGCATATTTCTGTCATAGAAGATAAAGACGGAAAAATACGTCGTGTACCTCTATGGCTTGAGCGGAATAACACTTTTTTCCCACAAATAGGATTACGGGTATTTATTGATCATTTCGGTATCACTCAGGTAACCTTCCCACGAAAAAACTTTATGAACCTTATCGATAACGAAGGTACTGTTTATCGCATACCTATCGATAAACATGCTCAATATAGCATCAACTGGATGGGTAAGTTTGATCAATCGCTACAAAGCTGTTCGTATATCGATGTATTGAAAGCATTCGAGGCATACTCGCAAAACCAACCCGCAGAAATCACTATGTACACCCCGAATGGCCCACAAACTCGTAACGCGTTTGACGTATTTAAAGATAGTTTCTGTATCGTTGGATTTACCACTGCCGGTATGCTCGACCAAAAACCGGTACCAGTAGACAACCGTTATCCGCTATTGGGGATCCATGCAAATATTCTCGATAATCTTGCCAGTGAAAACCACTTCAGATATTTTAAAACATGGCAACAACTGCTTTTTATAGCGTTAGTAACTTTACTTGCGACAGTACTATTTCTACTTGTTACGCCTGCCCAGGCAATATTTTTAGGCTTGGCGCTTTCTCTTGCGATCACCACTTTTATAGGATTTATGTTTATACATTATTCCATGTGGATGCAGTCTACCTATCTATATGCGGTCATTATTTTTTCATTTATAGCTACCGGCCTGTACCAAATGCGTACTGAAAAGAAAAAAAAGAAAGAAGTAGAGTCGATCTTTAAAAGATACGTTACCAGCGATGTTGTGGAAGCCATCTTGAAAAATCCAAATGCCATGCAGCTCGGCGGTACCCGTAAAGAAGTAACCGTGCTTTTTTGCGATATACGCGGTTTTACCCAGCTATCTGAAAAATTACCTCCTGAAGAGGTAATACATTTGCTTAACCTCTACTTTTCACGTTTTATCAAAATTATTTTTAAATATCATGGAACTATTGATAAATTTATTGGAGACTGCGTTATGGCCTTCTGGGGCGATCCCACACCAGAACCCGATCACGCATATAAAGCAGTCATGACCGCTATAGAAATTCAGCAGGATCTAATTCATTTTAACACAGAACGTCTTGCAGAACACCAATTGAACCTTGATGTTGGAATCGGTATTAATACAGGAGAGGTTGTGGTTGGTAACGTTGGTTTACTTGAAAAGTCTTTCCAACGTACTGAATATACTGTTATCGGAGACACGGTCAACATAGCTGCCCGTTTAGTCGATCTTGCTCCAAGGCAAACTATTTTCCTTGGGCAGGAAACGTTTGACAAGCTTGATGGACGCATTGACGCCGAGACTCATCCACCGGTAAAAATACGGGGGCGCCTGCGTCCTATGCCCATATATAAAATCAAGGTAGACGACCCGACATAAAACTTATCTTAAATGCTCTGTATCTAATTAAATATGCCATTAAGCATATACGTCATAAAAAGCGATTCTCTAATAAAGTACACACATGGTATTGCCGATAATCATAGCGACGATTACGATCATTTTTATTTATATATAAAAAAGACGCCAACGGGAGGTATCGCAAATGTGTGGAATAGTCGGATACATCGGTAAAAAGAACGCCAAATGCTTGCTCCTTGAAGGACTAAAACGTTTGGAATACAGGGGATACGATTCATCCGGTATTGCTATGCTCCATGGTGATACTATAGATTGCTATAAAGCGGTCGGTAAAATTCATAATCTCGAAAACAAACTTCAAACTATATCGTTTGACTCGAACATCGGCATCGCTCATACACGATGGGCCACTCATGGGGAGCCAAACGAAGTAAACGCTCACCCACATACCGATACCAAAAATCAGGTAGCCGTTGTACATAACGGGATTATCGAAAATTACGGTACTTTAAAAAAAGAACTCCAGAAAAAAGGTTGTGTGTTCAAAAGTGCCACTGACAGCGAAGTACTGGCACATCTGATTTCTCTCTTTATCGATGAAGGATGCGACCTGGAAGAAGCGGTCCGCCGCACTATGGAACAAGTTGATGGTACATACGGCATGGCTGTCATCTCAACAAAATTTCCGAACAAAATGGTAGCCGCTCGTAACGGAAGCCCGTTGATTGTGGGGCTGGGTGATGAAGAGTATATTATCGCTTCTGACGCATCCGCTGTAGTCGAGCATACCCGTCAAATCATCTATCTAAATGACCATGAATTAATTACGCTCAACAGCAAGGACTATAACATAAAAACAATTCAAGATGTCAACGTACAAAAATCGGTTAATAGTATCGATTGGGATCTTGGCACGATTGAAAAAGCAGGATATCCTCATTTCATGCTCAAAGAAATTTTCGAGCAACCGGACTCAATACATAATGCCATGCGAGGCAGGCTTGATGATCTGGAATGTACTGCCCATCTGGGTGGACTGCAAAAAGTTAAAGACCGGTTGCGCAAATCAAAACGGATTATTATTTCCGCTTGTGGAACCTCATGGCACTCAGCTTTGATCGGCGAATACCTCTTTGAAGATCTGGCAGAAATACCGACTGAAGTCGAATACGCCTCTGAATTCCGCTACAGAAATCCAATTATACACGAAGATGATACCGTTATCCTTATAACACAATCCGGTGAAACCGCAGATACTCTGGCAGCATTACGGGAAGCCAAACGCAAGGGAGCTCTCACTCTCGGTATCTGTAACGTAGTGGGAAGCACCATCGCACGCGAAACTGATGCGGGAGTATACCTCCATGCCGGACCGGAAATAGGGGTGGCATCGACCAAAGCATTTACATCTCAATTGACTGTATTGAGTTTGATAGCATTGATGGTTGGCCGAATGCACAATATGTCTCCAGTATATGGAGAACGGGTTATTGAAGCTATGCGTAATCTTCCATTTCAAATAGAACAGATTTTTAAATCCGACAAGGTTATTCAGGAAATTGCCGAACGGTTTACATACGCTCAGAATTTTCTCTACCTTGGACGAGGATACAATTTCCCCGCCGCACTCGAAGGCGCGTTAAAGTTGAAGGAAATTTCCTATATCCACGCAGAAGGTTACCCTGCGGCTGAAATGAAACACGGGCCGATAGCATTAATCAGCGAAAAAATGCCTGTGGTCTTTATTGCCACTCGTGACGCTATTTACGACAAAGTTATCAGCAATATTGAAGAAGTCAAAGCCCGTAAAGGCTATGTTATCGCTATCGCAACTGAAGGCGACGAAATGATTCAGGAAAAAGCCGATAAAGTTATTTATATCCCTGAGACACTTCCGTTTCTCGTACCTATTTTATCGGTAATACCGTTGCAACTGCTGGCATACTATATAGCGGTTATAAAAGGATGCAATGTGGATCAACCACGCAATCTTGCCAAAAGCGTGACCGTCGAATAACAATTTCTTATAATTAGTACATCTAATACTTTCATAGAAACGTGTGAGTTTTTAGTTTAGTATTTTTTATTGCTTCCACTTTACACAGTCTATGCTATAATAATTTTCAAGGAGTGTTGTCAAATATGAAAAATAGTGTAAAAAGTGTGGTGGATTTATTGTGCAAATCTCAGCATACTATTGCGTTAACTGGTGCGGGAATCAGCACTATTAGCGGTATTCCCGATTTCAGAAGCCCTGGTACTGGTTTGTGGAACCGGTTCGATGCCGAAAAAGTATTTCTTATCGATCATTTTTATTCCGAACCGGAATATTTCTACAATTTTGCCCGCGAATTTATTTTTACTTTTTCAGAAGCACAACCCAGCATTATTCATACTCTATTGGCATCTTTGCAACAAAAACAGCTTTTAAAGCGTATTATCACACAAAATATCGATATGCTTCATCAAAAAGCAGGTAGCAACGCTGTACTTGAACTTCACGGCAGTCCGGCAAACAATTACTGCATCCAATGTCGGTCATTCTATTCATTTGAAGAAATGCAAAATAAAATCAATGAATACGATGTGCCTCGCTGTGATAAATGTAAAAGCATTATCAAACCTGATATTACCTTCTTTGGTGAACTACTTAAGGAAGATACGCTCCAATCGGCATTCTTCGAAGCGGAAAAAGCAGACCTGTGTATTGTGCTTGGATCTTCACTTGTGGTGTATCCAGCTGCATCCGTTCCGGATATCGCTAAAAAAAGCGGAGCAACACTGGTTGTGGTTAATCGAGATCAAACAGCATTCGATTCTAGGGCTGATATAGCTCTGAATATGGATTTGCAGGAATTCGGCCAAGAATTTTTTGATCTTCTGCAACAACGTAATATTATCGAAGCCACTGTATGATATCATCTACAAACCGCAGGTCAGTCTGATCGAATTCCAATGTGTGTTCACACCCCGAATACATTACTTTTTTTGAGGTATGATGAGGAAAATGAGCTTTAAAAAATTGCTCAGCTTTATCATTATAGATGATCCTATCGTCTTCAGCCAACATGAGTAAGGATGGTTTATCGAACCTGTTATATTTAGCCTGCCATGCAGCATCAAGTTTTCTGGTTTCATAGAAGAAACGAGCAGTACAGGTGTGCAATGTTGTAGGATCATTATCGATAAATTTTCGCCATTGAGGTGATTTTGTAAAATAATCCGAGCCCGGTATAGGAATGGGTATCATATCATCACCTTGATTATAAAACAGGCTTTTAGCTACCTTAGATTTATCGCCAAACCCCATATCAACTTGCGGAAACCACCCGGGTGTAATAAAGATACATTTCTCAAGCCACGGATAATCATTAAATGCAATCCATGCAGCTGGTTTTGCGCCCCACGATATAGCAAGCAGTATCACCCGCATGGGACAAGAAAAATAGGTCAAAACAGAACGAATATCATCAGACAGCATGGAGTACGATAACATATCGCCGCGTTGATCTTCGTTCATCCCCGATCCTCGACGATCAGGAAATACGACACGGTACCCTGCTGAAGCAAAACGCGCCGATGACGACTCATACCATCCGGAATGACTTTGTATACCATGCAGACATAGAATCATCGGTCTATCGTATGCAGACTTGTTCCATACTCTGCATGCAAGCGGATAACCATCTGATGCAGCTATAGATATCACTTCCGATTCGATGAGATTATTGGTCATAACAACTCAATTTTTTCTTCTGTGATCTGTTCCACCATAGATTCATCTACCGATATTCCCAACCCCGGAGTGTTCAGCAATTTAGCTTTTCCAGCATAGCCAAAACTGATATCGTTTGCAATAACGTTGTTACGCAACAAATATCGATCGAATGATCCTTCCAGATAGCGTAAATCAGGGCACAACACAGCGGCCTGACGGCCGGCAGCGGACAAAATAGCCGATTCACCAACCTGACAACTCAATTGTATCGGAATGCCGTGCTGGCGGGCAAACGCATATAATCTGAACGCATAGAAAAATCCACCCGCTTTGGGAAGTTTAATACAAAAAATAACCTTGGAGGCAAATTGCTCAAAAGAATGCGCATCGGATAAAGAACATAAAGATTCATCCAAAATGATAGGAATAGGTGTGGTGGCAAACAATTCTTTATACGCGTCTTTATCTGTTTTGGGAAACGGTTGCTCAATAGATGAAACACGGTATTTTTTGAGATATGCCATAATTTGATTGGCATACTCAAGATCCCACGCTTCATTGGCATCGACGCGCAGGTCTATTTTATTACCAAGAAATCGGCGTACCAACGCAATGCGTTGTATATCCTGCTTAAGGTTATTCTCAAGCTTTAACTTTACCTTATCAAACCCATACAACCGCATTTTTAACGCATTGATAATTGTCTTGCCGGCAGGAGACAAGCCGACAGCACCACCATAGCGCAACGTATCATCGTTATGCTCGATAGAGATGTGCCGGGCAAACTCAACTGCGCAGTAGGTGTATAACGGCTGTTGTTTGATTTTTGCCATCAGATCAAGCAAAGCTATTTCTATACCACATCGCGCTACATTAAATGTTGTAAAACCAGCTTGATCTACAAGCTGCTCAACATCCATAGCTGATGTACATGTACGATCCCATATTGCTTTTGGGATTGCCTTATACCGCTCTATTGTCTGAGCAGTACTCTCTCCAGTCACATATTCACGGGCAATTGTTTCACCCCAACCAACCGTACCGGTAATATCTTCACAACGCACCATGATATTCTCGGCACATGAACGTTCCGCTGTGGCGTGTTTGAATGTCTGCTTAAACGGTATTCTTATTCTGTATGCGGTTACCTTTTTCAGCTGCATAATAATTAAAAATCGTATTCTTTGTTTTTGCGATCGAAATCATGATCGGTAAACCGATTGTTAAACGACAAATCCTCGTAAACATACTCTTCAATGAGTTGCGCTTGCTTACGCTCACTATTCCATTCATAAAACAACATTTTCGTCGGTAATTTGTATTCCTTATCGAAAAACAGTTTTGCCTGATAACAATAATACTCCTTGCTATCTTTAGGCAACGTTGTCTGGATAACCCAACATGGCCTTCCATCTACTTCATATTCGCCTAGATACGTGACACCCAATTCATTGAGCTGTATTGCTGTTGAAACATCACGGTAATAGTTTTCTATCACATGTCCCAAGCCAAATTCAAGGATCGAATGGCGGTTATTCATCATTGCCAAAGCCCCCGCCGGATCAAGTTCAAGTGTAGGCAGAAACAAGTTTGCCAATCCTGTAACGTGAACCACAACCTGATTATTATATTTACCGCGCGCATAGATCAATTCCCAGCCTTTGTTGGGTTCTTCAATCCATTTCATATACAAATCAAACGGTTTGCGGAATTTAATGAAAAAGGTCTCCGGTTTTTGCATCTCACCCTTTACCCGTTCACGACGGATAAAACGAGCGGAATAATCATGTATAGAGGTATATTTTTCCAGAGCAATACGTGAAAGGTTATATACAACCGACTGCAATTTTTCAGGATCATTGACGGTCGATTCATCAATAACCATGGTACTTTCCACAACCATATCTTCCTCACGACGTCTTTCAACCAACCGGTCTTCAAAATATTTTTCGGTTATACCGGTATCAAACGCCAATTTTTCAAAGGTGACCGAATCTATCAGTGTATCATTCGCATCATAGAACGATATAAATAATGGAACCGCATTGCTCTCTTGCATAACAAACGATACCCGCTTAACCTCGAGATTAGCAATCTCAACTAGTTGCGGAAATGTAACGGAATAAGCGACACTTTGAGTATCAGTATCGGTTTCATCGGTAATCTGCTGGCATGCAATGGTATCTTTATATTCTTCAACAAGAGGGATGATGCTGTCATAAAACACACTTAAGCTGCTGCCAGGCATGGATATAACATGCCCGTTATAGAGCAACGAGCCATCACCTGATATTTTATACTCCTTCGGATACAAAAACTGCCGGTGGGTGTCTCCTTCGATAAAAATAAATTCCTGTTTCTCGCCTGTGGTATCGTCAAGATCAATATGATACCTCGCCGGTTTCAGAAAAATCAATTCAATTTCAGGAACAGGAATATCGTGCTGAACTGTCGCATCTGCAGATATACCATGACGCACAATACATGAGTAATTAGATATTTTAGCGTAATATTCTTTACTCCTGTTAAGTACCTCACTTAGTGAATCGAATTCTGGTTCAGTTCCTTGTTGGGCTGATATAGCAAAGGCAACACAACCCAAACACAGGGTTATTAAGAGAGTGAGTATCCCGCTGATTTTTTTATCTATCATAATTTAATAAATCCAAATCTATATTCACGATTGTTCGGATCAAAATCTTTTTCAGTCAAACCGACATTCACCTGAAGATTTTCATAATAGTACATATCCAGCAAATCAAAATTTTCATCAAGCGATACATTGCGTACCGGTAGCTTGGTTTCTATATCAATGTTAGTGATACTAAGATAACAGACATAATCTTTTCCGGGAGGCAAACGGCGCATAATAACATGCGTAGGACGCCCATCAAGGGTTTCAATCCCCATGTAGTAAGCTTCAAGATCACCGTTTTCCTGAGCCAGCTCATACTGAGAGATCAAACTGTCCAGCATATTTCCAATACCGGTTCGGGTAATTGGATACCTATTACCAGCCATTGCCATGGGATCAGTAGGTTTTAGCCATCGTGATATAGGAATAAGCGATATCGCGCCACCAAGATGTCCGATCAGCTTATTGTCGTTTTTGCCATCAACATAAATAACCTCTTTACCCCCATCCGGTTTTATAAATTTATAGTAGACACAAAAAGGTTTCATAAACTTTAAGTTAAGGGTTTCTTGTTTAATAGAATTATTAATCCGCTGTACCTTATGAAATGTTGCTGTATAATCCTGAACATACTCATCATAGCGGGCTTTCGACTCTTTAAGCAAAGCTAATGCTGCATTTTCCTGTGCTCTAGTTTCAGTAGCAATCATGACGGAAACAATTGTCAAAACACAAGATAAAGCAATAATATACTTGTTAAATTGTAACATTGTATTGCTCCTTTTCTAATGATGGTTTTCGCTATTTCTTTTTTGCACGGATAATTTCGTATATTCCAAGTGGTTCAGGCGCGATATCAATAATTTCAAACCCGCTTTTTTCTAGTAATGCTATCACCTCCGGCACCGTTCGGTATTTTAAGTGAAGGTTAAAGACATTCTGCAAAAATGGTTCAATTCCATGAGTCGGCTGGATACTGTGAGTAATGACTGTACCGTCATCACACAAGTTTTCATAGCCAATCTTCAATAAGTTTAGAACATGTTCGTCATCCAAATATTCAATGATACCTATTAATTTTAAAATATCCGCCTGCTTAGGTAGCATATTAGCAAGATTTTTAGCGTCGCCTTTGATATATTTAACTTTATCCGCCAGACCAAGAGATTTAGCAAGTTTTTTGGCGGGCTCAAATGCCTCGTCTGCAAGATCGATAAAATAACCACGAACATTGGGTAAACCCGACTCCTTCATTGCCATCATCGCATTGAATGCCCTTCCGGCACCAATACCGACAATAAGTATGCTGTCTTTATCTTTATAACGCTTAATCAGATCGGCCATTTGTACTACAACCAGTTTATGGCGGTTACGCAATCCAACGGGAAATGATCCTAACTGTAATACAATCTTATCTATAAAATCTTTAGGCGGTTTATTCTCATAGCTTATCTGCATCGATTTCCAACTGCCGGGAGATACCAATGATTCTTTAGCAAGATCGCTTTTACTGTTTGCCAATACGTTTTTTAAAAATGAGGGAGGAATAACATAATTGATAAGAGGGTTGAAAAAGAACTTTTTTAAACATTTACGAAAACCGGAAAAATCTTCAAATTCTATCGAATCAATCATCACTTTTCTCATAGTTTCTCCTTGTATATTCTAAACGGTTCTCCCCTACAGGTGCCCTATATAGATTACCAAATTATATTGTTTGTACAATATCGAATTTTTTATAATAGTCAATTTCAGGATTTAAGTAAACATGTTTATATTGTTCTGTCCGACCGGAAGACTGTTCAAATTTTAGATACTGCAACTGCTCAAAAGTTCCTTTTTTTATCAGAAAAACTTTTGGTATATCCAACCTTCCTGAATCCCGTTTTACCTGATATTCACAATTGCGTTTTTTGAGTTCATTATCAAAAATTGATTTAAATTCTTCAATGTCTATACCATGCAACTCGTCATTATCTTCAAGGCAAATGGCATAATACGGTATCTCATCCCAACATGGGGACACGGTAAAATAATGAAAATGGGCATCAACATGCTGCATTGCTTTGCGCACCGCATGAATAACCTGATGCTCAGACACTTTCTCTCCGGTTACTGAAGATATATGTTTGCCCTTATTCAAAAAACTTATACATGGGGCTTCTTCAAAAAATCCTGTTACCTTGACCAGATCATGAATATCATAACGGAAATATCCCGCGGATGTAGTCAAGACAAGAAAATAGTTCTTACCGACTTCAACTTCATGAGCCAATAATGTTTTCGGATTTTCCTTATCGTATTCGTCTTCAGGGATAAACTCGAAAAAATGGCTTTCAATATCAAGTACACCACTGCATCCTTCATCATGATTCGGGATACTCATGCGGCCTTCAGAGGCAATCAAACCCAAATCACGAATAGGCACATCGCCATAGTACTCCGGTAAAATATCAATATAATGGCTCAGCACTCCGCCTTTCCATGTGGCGAGCAACTGTATATTGTCCCAGAAATAACGCGGGTAGAAATGTGCGTTTTCCTTCGCAACAGATTCAAGTTTTTTTGCCCGTTTCGGATTTTTCAACAAATTACCTGCGAGTTTTTTCAATTCTTTATGAGGTAAATTTCCACTGAAAGAAAATGTCCCGTCATGAATATCACGGATCAAAGTTTCTTTGTATTCATCAGCAAACCGGGCTATTTTTATCAGAGTACTAGGGTTGGCAGTAGTAATCAAACCCACATGAGATTCAGCTATTGCCAGACGTAACAAGGTATAGTATTTTGCCTGCTGGTCAGGAATTGCATATACCCAATAAGGCAAAACATATAGCTGGCGGGCTATCTTTTTCTGGGTGGCGGCAACTAAACCCGAAATAGCGCCGCATGGGATTCCCGTTTCAGTGTATTCTTCGTCATAGGGCGATACAATAGCAAGAATCTTGTTATTGAGCATACCCGGATGCTCGACCGCCATCTGATATCCCCACTGAAACGAACCTCTCTTATAATCTTTTAAGAACTGCTTTGTAACAGGAACATATTTACTTGTCTCAGTTGTACCGCTGGTCAAGGCAAACATAATGATCTTTTCGCCCGGATTAAACAAAGCACCTGTCTCCCCGGCAACCACACGGTCAATATACGGTTTAAGATCGTTGTATGACTGTACCGGAACCTTCTCTCTAAACTGCTCAACCGATCTTATATCTGAGAACCCATATTTACGCCCGAAATCTGAATTATCAGAGCGTTTAAGTTTACTCAGCAAAACCTGACGCTGACATTCCTGTACATTACCCATGTTATGTAAATGTGCTTTGAACGAAACACAGGCTTCATATCTCACAACTCGAAATAATATATTAAATATCAGATTTTTTATCACGTTCAACTCATGTAGGTGTTTAAAAAAGAGAGTATGTTGTCCCGGTATTGTTCAGGCTTGACCAATACACTTTCATTATGTCTAGCCTTGGGAACAATCCACAGTTTTTTGGGATCACCGGCCATTTTATAAAGCCGCTTGGCCTGCGCTGAAGGAATATAATTATCGCGGTCACCGTGAATAAAAAATATCGGTATCGAATCAGACTTTTTCAGGTAGCGCTCCATACGGGGCAACGAATGCCCTATCTTAACTGATGCCCAAGCCATACCATGCACTGCCAGCATATGATTCACATATGCGGGTAATCGTTTAAAAGGAAGATAAATGGAAGTCCAGCGTAAAATATAATCCAGCATGGTCTCATAGGTAGAAAATGCGCTGTCAGCAATAATCACACGTATATCTTTCACTTGATATGCCACACATACTGCAGCACCTACACCACGGGATATACCGAAAAAACCAATGTTTTTTTTATCGACATCTGATCGGGTTCGCAAATACTCAACTGCTCCGCTCAAATCACTGATCTCGTATGGACTGATCCATTGATTAGGAGAATAGCCATTTGTCCCAGATGTCGCCCCGTGCCCACGGAAATCAAAGCTGAATACATTATAACCTGCTGGAGGTAAAAATGAGGCGTACTTATGCCATGATCCCCAGCCAGCACCCACTTCATGACAAAAGACAACGGTTTTTCCACGCGCACGCTTGCCCGGTATAAAAAAACCTTCAAGTTCAACACCATCAAGTGCTTTGAATTTCACTTTTTCGCCTGGAACATCAGGAGAAGCTTCTCTGGCTGTGGTTATGGCTATATTGAGAAAAATTTTCGCGACAAGCCTCACAACCAGAATATATAATATTATGATTACCACAACGGGTATACATAACACCCATATCAACCAAGTCATTCGTATACACCACCAATATATTATGGTTTATTTAGCTCTGGAGTGAGTATAGAGTAATGCACTTCAGGCTTTCATCTTGTTGCTATTATCCACACGAAGATATTTTTTGCAAGATATCTTTGTCATTTAATAACGATTTGACGAGATCTGAGAAACCACTTATTAACACACAAGAAATATCTTTAGGAGATGTACTTTCTGACTACCAGAGCTACATTCTGCCCACCAAAACCAAATGAATTGGACATAACTGTATTAAGCTCTTTTTTCCGGCATGCGTTGGGTACATAATCCAGATCGCACTGTGGATCAGGATCATTGTAGTTTATTGTTGGAGGTATTATACCATCGCGCATTGCCAGAATACAGGTGATTAATTCTGCCGCGCCAGCAGCTGCTATTAGGTGCCCCATCATGGATTTAACTGAACTTACAGGTATTTTTTCTACCAAATCTCCAAACACTGACTTAATTGCCAATGTCTCTACCGTATCATTAACATTGGTTGATGTACCATGAGCGTTGATATAGTCGATTTCCTCAGGTTGAATACCTGCTCGTTTTAAAGCTCGCTTGATTGCGTCAATAGCCCCACGTCCTTCAGGATGCGCATCGGTAATACGAAAGGCGTCTGCTGAAGACCCATATCCAATAATCTCACCCCAAATACGAGCACCACGTGCTTTTGCATGTTCAAGTTCTTCAAGTACAAGGATACCCGATCCTTCACCCAAAACAAATCCATCACGCTTTATATCAAACGGTTTACTGGCCTTTGAAGGATCATCATTCTGAGTTGATAAGGCGGTCAATAGATTAAATCCGAGCACGCCTAGCGGATGAATCATCGAATGCGAGCCGCCGGTTATCATAAGCTCAGCGTCTCCACGCCGAATTGTCGACCATGCTTCGCCTATCGCCTGACTGCTAGCTGCACACGCAGTAAGACAGTTTGAATTAGGACCGTAAAAACCGAATTGTGATGCTATATGTGCTGCAGGCCGATTCGAATCATGCTCCAGTTCCCTGAATGCATTTAAATATTTCTGGCCAGCCTTGAAAAACTCATGCAAATCGACTTGATTCTCATCCCATGAATCTAAAATACAATCCGTAAAACCGAAAAAGTCGAATTCACCTTCACCTGAACCAAGATAAACACCTGCTCTTCGATGATTGATTTTTTCCAAATCCAAACCGGAATTATCGATTGCCAATTTTGTCGCGGCCAAGGAATATTTAGAATGAATGCCCAATCCGTCTTTATCTGGATGATCCGGTAAAAAATCGTCGAAATTAAAATTCTTAACTTGACCGGCAATTCGAGTCTGAAAAGTTTCACAATCAAATCTATTTATATAGTCTACCCCGGATTTGCCAGCCTGCATAGCCTGCCATGTTTCTTCCATGCCAATCCCCAACGGGGTTATCATATTCATTCCTGTAACAACAACTCTTCGGTTCATACGTCTATCCTTATCCTTCGTATTTCTTAACAATCATAGTTGCGCCCTGTCCGGCAAAGTCAAATGTGTTGACCATCGCAATGGATACCTTATGATCGCGGTACTTACCACGAACGATATCAAGATCGCACTCCGAATCAGGATCTTCAAGAAAGAGTGTTGGAACCAGTTTATTATCACGCATCGCCATGAGCGCGCAGACCAGATTAAGTCCGCCTAAAGCAGCACCGTTGAAACCAACCATCGGCACCAGCGAAGTAATCGGTATATTCTGAGCAGCATCACCCAAAGCTTTTTTATAGGCCATTATTTCGGATTTGTCACCAACAACACTAGATGACCCATGCCCCACAATATAATCTATCTGATCAGGAGTTATACCAGCATCATCAAGCGCGTTCAGTATGGAAATCGATTCGATATATGAATATTTTTCAGGATCGGTATCACTAACAGTTATTCCACCTGACGAACCGTACCCAATAATTTCACCATAAATTTCCGCTTTTCGATCGAGAGCGGACTGCAAATCTTCGATTATTACAACAACAGCGCCTTCACCGGGAATTATCCCAGTACGACGTTTATCATATGCACAGGCAACATCGGACACTGAATTTTTTGAGGTATCATATAATAAATCAAGCAACTTATATTTAAGGATTTCAAGAGGATGTACTTTGTGATCCGCACCTCCGCATATAAACCAACGGGCGTCATCGCGTTCTATAATACGATCTGCTTCGCCGATTGCCTGCAATCCTGCAGAAGATGAAGTTGTCAGCGAATTGCTCGGTCCTTGCGCATTATTGATGATTGATATGTGCGATGCCAGCATATTAGGTAACTGTTTGAGCAACCACAATGGAAACAAGAGAGTTTTTGCTTGTTTGGCAAATTTATTAATATCAAATTTACCGTCTTCGCATGACTCGGCTATAGGCAATCCCAGTTCATCCAAATCAGAATGAATCATACCGGCACCAATACTTACCCCAACCTGAGTCGAATCGATAGCCTCAAGATCCAAACCGGAATCGTCCACAGCAAGTTTAGCCGCGGCGACAGACATCTGCATATCTTTCGACATTACCTTGAGGGACTTACGATTTTCTACAAATTTTCGGCCATTAAAGCCTTCGACCTGCCCACACAGTATTTCCGTAACACCGTTTTTACCTTCCATCTTAAGAGGTTTTATTCCGCATGTTCCGGCAAGGGCGTTTTCCCAGAAAGATTCCTTTCCGATGCCAATCGGTGTTACAAGCCCCATACCTGTAATAACAATTCGTTTTTTCTTGTCCATAGTCACAAAAATTTCCTATTGCTTACAAACTTACGAATTAACTTCCAGATTCAAGACGGATAGTAACTCCCGCCCAAATATAAAATTATCGCCATTATTATTATGCGACGACGAACCATTAGGATTTTTCAAACATACAAACATTATATTTGCTTCAGCCACAACTGTATCTCCTACAGTGGCCTTAGCGTTAAAACGCCCGCCTTCTTCACGAAGGTCATCTATCCATGCTTCCAGAACTATCTGGTCACCAGGATAGACTAACTCGTAAAACGTTACTTTCTCTAATTTAGCAAGAAAAACCTGTCGTTTAAAATCCAGGCTTTTCCCAGCAAGTATACCGCCCGTCTGCGCCATTGATTCAATGATCAAACTATTTGGCATGATAGGGTAACTCGGGAACTTGTCATGAATATGATCTTCCCCCATCGTAACATTCTTGATGGCTTTAGCATATTCGCCTTTTTTCATTTCTAGAAAACGGTCAATCAGTATCCAGCGCATTTTTTTCACTCATAAATTTATTTGTTTAACACCTTCACCATCACATGAGCGCAATGGCCTGAGCGACTGCATATAAATTATTTGCAGAAGAGACGACAAGAACCCGGCATATTCTTTTTGACTTCATATAAAGCGAAAGTTTACCGGTTAACAGTGGCTCATGACAATGAATGCAATCAGTAATTTCCACATCATTCCAGGAAACGCCTTCCTGCCAACCTATACGACAAGCCTTCAAAATTGCTTCTTTCATTGCAAATATCCGGCTCGACAATTGTGCTGATGTTTTTGCGGGATTTGAAATCAGATTACGTTCTGAGGCCGTAAAGACCCGTTGCAGCATACTTGAATGGTTTTTTACAAATCGATTAATCCTAACAATTTCAATAACATCAACACCAATGCCATAAACACGTCGGCCAGCTAGCACCGAATCATGACAACTGCCTGCCGCATCGATATCTGCCATCAGTCGCACATATCCTGCGACTAATTCAATTTAGTCGATACGTAATTGACCAACATATCAACTGTAAACAAATCAGCAAAGTTATTGACGTTAGGCTCATTGGCGAATTTATCTATATCAAGATGAGGCATCTTATCACGTAATTCCTGTAAACCTTTTTCAGTAACACGGCCATCTTTAACAAATTCCGGATTTGACAAAATGTTTTCAGGAAACAAACCGCCACGCGGAATTTTAATACTAAAAGATTTTTCAAGGCGAAATACGATATCCAGAAAATCGATTGATTCCGCGCCAAGATCACCCGTTAAGGTAGATTCAGGACTTACTTCGTCTTCATCAACACCCAGCGCCTCAACAAGACAATCCGTTACTTTTGAATACACTTCATCTTTCGTCAACATACAACTTCCTCCCTACTTGTTTCTCACTATATCCTATAAATGAACAACTTAAATTCCAATTCCAAGTGTTATCCCGCCATCAACACGAATCACCTGACCGGTAATATAATCGGCCTTATCAGAAGCGAGAAAGAGTACTGAATCCGCTACATCTTCCGGCTTGCCATAACGCGAAACAGGAATCTGCGCCAATATCTGTTTATTAGCCAACCCACGAACCAAATCGCTCATATCAGTCTCAATCATACCTGGCGCTATTGCGTTAACAGTAATATTTTTAGGTGCAACTTCCAACGCCAACACACGTGTAAACGCCTCAACAGCACCCTTTGAAGACGAATAAGAACCTTGCCCACGACGCCCATTACCAGCAGATACTGAAGATATATTAACTATCCTGCCGTATTTTTGCATCATCATATGCGGCAACACTGCCTTTGAAAGAAAAACCGTTCCCTCAAGATTTGTTTTCAAGACCGTATCCCAGTCATTCTCATCTAACCCCATGAGCAAACCATCACGAGTAACTCCGGCATTATTCACTAAAACATGGATTGTTTCCCATTTTTCCACAACCTGATCAACCAGCTTTTCACAATCACTGCGAACAGAGACATCAGCCTGCACAAGCAACGCTTTACCTCCAGCCTGTTCAACCAGCGAAGCAGTTTCCTGAGCTGCATCTTTATTTGAACGATAATTTATTGCCACGCAAGCACCTTCGCGAGCAAACGCAATAGCTACAGCTTTGCCTATCCCCCGCGATGCACCGGTAACCAGCACAACCTTATCTTCAAAAACTCCCTTACTACTACTCATGTAAATCCCCCATGTATAATTAAGGTGAGAATTTCATTCATTCTGCTACACAGCAACCCGAGACAACAGCGCACTAAAAAGCTCGCTATACACAACTCAGTTCAATTTAGCTGAATCCTCAAGAAACGGAACACCGCCAAGATCACGAAAAGCGGACATGGCCGACTCTTTTAGCGCTGCATCATTAACCGCTAAACGCGCATCCTTATCAGCAAGATTAAAAAACTGAAGATCAAATTGAGCCGAAACAGCCACCTGCCCATTAACTCTACCAGTTCCCTTACAACGCGCCATATCATCTTTAAAATCTTTAACCACGATATCGATCTCAAGCTGATCGCCAGGGACAATAAACCTGCCATATTTTACATTTCTAGTTTCCGACATAACAATCATGGACACACCAAAATCAGTACGCATACGTACCAACCAGCTGGCTGTCTGCACCATTGCCTCAATCATCAACACACCCGGCATCACAGGATACCCGGGAAAATGATCGGCCAAATACTCCTCACCCATCGACAAATTTTTTACCGCCGAAATTTTATCAACACCATTGCATGCCGTAATCTTATCAATCAAAGTAAATTTCATATTTTCAAGTCCAGATATAACATATTTTTAACAATATTCACACTATTAATTCAGATTTTGAACGGTAATAGTAACCCATTCCCGTCTTCTCGTCAATGATTATATTATCATTATCCGGCAAGACAGCCAACCTAATATCATCCCGAAAAGATCTCAACCTACTTAAGCACTGGCAGAGACATTGCTTTAGAAGGCGCTTCATATCTCTTCGAAGCCGGTTCTTCATAACTTACCGGTTCTGCGACAGATCTTGGCGCTGACTCGACACCAGCAGCACTTTGCATCCCGTCTTGACGAGGCATCAGCTGTATTGTAATAATTATTTTGTGGCATGGAATAATTAAAAACCACGGTTCATTTACTCTTTCTATAGTAACAAGAGCACTTTCACCGGCCTTGACAAATTGCTGCAAGTTCTTTTCATAATCAATCATATTCACATCTTGCCACTGATATGCAGCCATATTCTGTTGATAAAACCAGGAAACATCGTCGATCTTCCCCTTACCCTTGTAACGCAACAAAGCGATACGAGCTTGACCATCTTTATACGCATACGACTGATCTCTAAGAAGCTTAAAATTCTGAGGAACTGGCAGATCACTAAAAGTCACCTGATCAGACAACATCATTCCAGCGCCTTCCTGACTCTTGCTTTTTGTAGCACAACCTGCCAAAGATAACAACATAACAGACAACAAAACAACACACACCATACTAATTGGAGTTCTTTTCACAAACATATCCTCCCTTGAAATGTTTTTATATTGCCAGAACACTTATACTTCCATGTAACAACTACCACAAATAACAACGAACCGAAACAACATTTATTTCACTTACATAAAATTTCATAAAAACAGGCCGCAGTTAAAAGAGAATTCGAACAGCGCAGGCTGGATTAACAACAAAGACACATTAACAGATCAACTAAGCAACAGATTATGAGGAAATAAATTTATCAACAACCATCAATGAGCAGTATATAATATCACTATGTTATATGAATTTTTCGCATATCATGTCAACAAAAAAGCATTTTGTTTCTTTTTTCAAAAACGCTTAACATCAAATAAGCTCATAAATAAAAAAGACTGTATTTCATTGAAATACAGTCTAAAAAGATGGCGGGGATGACGAGATTCGAACTCGCAACTTCTGCCGTGACAGGGCAGTGCTCTAACCAGTTGAACTACACCCCCGCTCGAGAATATATCTTAAATAAATATGGTGGGCGATACAAGATTTGAACTTGTGACCCCATGCTTGTAAGGCATGTGCTCTCCCAGCTGAGCTAATCGCCCTAAAATTAAAAGATCATGCGTAAAACGATGCAACATACTAAATAATCTGCTGGGATATGTCAATAAAAAAGTTTCATATTTTTATTCAGTAACTTATTTATCGACTTTTTTAATGTAAACATGATATCAAATACCTATAAAGAAAGCAATCTTTATTTACACATTAAACAGGAGATAAAATGATTTTCGATCAACCTCTTATACCCGCGAGATCAATAAAACGTTACAAACGTTTTATGTGCGATGTCATACTAGATAAATCCGGCGAGCAGGTTGTCGCCCATTGCCCAAATTCAGGGAGCATGAAAGGAATTCCTCTTGAGAATAGTCCGGTTATGGTTTCATACCATCCATCACCAACAAGGAAACTAAAGTATACACTAGAAATGGTATTCAATGGATCCATATGGGTCGGGGTCAATACAGGCATTCCAAATCATCTTGTAGCCGATACCATTGCCCAAAATAAAATCCCGGAACTAGCCGGATATTCTGAAATACGAAAAGAAGTCAAATACAGTAAAAATTCCCGCATCGATATACTTTTAAGTGACAAAAACAAACTATGCTACGTTGAAGTAAAAAATGTCACATTGATTGATGACACCCATGCGATCTTCCCTGATGCAGTGACCACACGGGGACAAAAACATCTCAATGATCTTATGGAAATGAAAAACCAGGGTCACCGCGCAGTCATGTTTTTCACCGTACAGCGAACCGACTGCGATCGTTTCAGGCCTGCGTACGAAATCGATCCCGATTATGCAAAGCTGTTTACCAAAGCGCTTGATCACGGCGTCGAGGCATACGCTTACCAGACAAAAGTAACACCTCAACAAATTGAGATTACTCACCTGTTACCTATCGACTGGCCGCCAGAAAACTAATCGGAAATCCAAATTATAGGAATTTAATATTTTTCAAAAAAAGTATTGCACCTATTGAACCGGGTTTGTTATGATTCCTCTAACGTTAGTGAATATTAACTAACTTTTGGGAGATTTTTTATGCACGTCCTTTCAGAACGACAACAACAAATTATTGACGAATCAATCCGCTTAATATCTGAGAGAGGTATTCAGGAGCTGACGATAAAAAACATCTCACAGCAAATAGGGATATCGGAACCTGCTATTTACCGTCATTTTGAGAATAAGTTCGATATCATCCTGACTATTCTCGAATACTTCAAAGCGATGGCTCAATCATTTTTCGAACAACTTGATGACGCAAAGTCAGAAGTAGACAAAATCGAACATATTTTCATGACACGAATTAGAACATTTTCAGAAAACAGAGCTTTGGCAGGTGTTATCTTCTCTGAAGAATTGTTTCGTAATGACCAGAGATTATCTCAAAAAGTTGGAGAAATTATCCAACTGCATCAATCAACACTAATGGAGCTTATCAAGAAAGCACAACACAAACAGGATCTCAACGCTACGCTGGATCCAAAACATCTTGCTATGCTGATTCTCGGCCCTCTTCGCCTGCTAGTCACACGCTGGCGTATATCAAACTATGGATTTGATCTTGTCCAGGAAGGCGAAAAACTATGGAAGACAATCAAATACTTACTGCAAACAAGCTGACACCCTGCTTACGTAAAGGAGGTTTATGATGAAACGAAATATAATCACGATTAACGAAGAAAAATGTAACGGTTGCGCACAATGCATCCCAAATTGTCCTGAAGGAGCGCTCCAGATAATCGATGGCAAAGCACGCCTTATAAGCGATCTATTCTGTGATGGTCTGGGAGCATGTATAGGAAAATGTCCACAAGGGGCAATCAGCATTGAAGAACGCGAAGCAGAACCTTACGACGAAACCAAAGTTATGGCTAATGTCGTCAAAGAAGGAACAAATGTAATCCGTGCCCATCTAAAGCATCTTAAAGATCATAATGAAACCGAATTTTTCAATCAGGCAATCAAATATCTAAACGATAATAATATCCCCGTTCCTCAAGATCAACCAGAGCATACCCATGCGCACCACCACGGTTCAGGATGCCCCAGTGCGCAAAGCCAAATACTCAAAAATCCTACTCACAACAATCAATCACGACAAACAACTACCCCAATGCCTTCAGAATTGCAACAGTGGCCTATCCAACTCCAGCTCATTAATCCACAGGCATCGTTTTTTGATAATGCCGACTTGTTGATAGCAGCGGATTGCGCCGCGTTTTCTCATGGCAACTTTCATCAACGATTTCTTAAGGACAAAATTCTTATCATTTTTTGCCCGAAACTCGATACTGTCATAGATCAATATATCGATAAACTAACCACTATTTTTTCTCAGCATACAATTAATTCAATCACTTTGGTTCACATGGAAGTGCCCTGTTGCTTTGGAGTTGAACGAATTGTAAAAGAAGCTATATCGCGGGCAAACAAATCTCACACAATTAAAGACTATACAATATCTCTTAAAGGAGATATTGTTTAATAATGCCTAACTAGGTTAACCTTAATAAAGGGGGAAGACACTATGAGTATGTTTTGTTATCAATGCCAGGAAACTGTACATAATACCGGTTGCACTGTAAAAGGTGTTTGCGGTAAATCGGAAGAAATCGCAAACCTCTTGGATGTACTGATATTCAGTTTAAAAGGCATGTCTTTTTGGGCTAAACAGGCCAACAAAGACGAAACCGCGGACAGATTAGTCATTGAAGGATTGTTCACCACAATCACCAATGTTAATTTTGATCCACAGGTAATTATAGACAAAATTAAAACTGTTATTGAAAAACGCGATGAACTGCGAAAACATGTGACGAATACCAATAAAACTATTCCTGATGCAGCTATTTGGCAACCGGATGGATACACTGTCGATGAACTGCTTAAAAAAGCGCCGCAGGCAAGTGTCTTATCTCAGGAAAACGAAGATATCCGATCACTGCGCGAAATGCTTATCTACGGTATAAAAGGTATTGCGGCTTATGCTGATCATGCGTATATCCTCGACAAAAAAAGCGACGAAATAACCAACTTCATCTATGAAGGACTCGCCGCTACTCTCGACGACACATTGTCAGCTGATGATCTGGTCGGATTGGTCATGAAAGCAGGACAAACAGCCGTAACAGTCATGGCATTGCTCGACGAAGCAAACACATCCCGCTACGGATCACCGGAGATAACCGAAGTGTCAACGAGCACAAAATCCGGTCCTGGCATCCTTGTCAGCGGACATGATCTGCTTGATCTGGAAGAGCTTCTTAAACAAACGGAAGGCAAAGGAATCAATATCTACACACATGGCGAAATGCTTCCGGCTAACGCTTATCCCGGTCTAAAAAAATACAAACACCTAGCAGGCAACTACGGTTCGTCATGGTGGCATCAAAAACAGGAATTCGATGCTTTTAACGGCGCTATCCTTATGACCACCAACTGTCTTGTACCTCCCAAAGACAGCTACAAAGACCGTCTGTTCACCACCGGTGTTGTCGGATGGCCCGGTGTACAACACATTGCTCCACGTACACCCGGTAAACCAAAAGATTTTTCGCCTGTCATCGAAAAAGCGCTCAGCCTTGGTAGTGTCGATGATAAAACCGGAAAAACTCTGGTTGTCGGGTTTGCTCATGATACGGTCATGGCTAATGCCGATAAAATTTTAGAACTATTTCAGACAGGCAAACTCAAACGATTTGTGGTCATGGCTGGCTGTGACGGACGATTGCCTTCACGCGAGTACCACACCGAACTCGCTCAGAAGTTACCAAAAGATACAATCATCCTCACTGCGGGATGCGCTAAGTACCGTTACAACATGCTTGATCTTGGCGATATAGATGGAATACCGCGTGTTCTCGATTCAGGACAATGCAACGATTCTTATTCGTGGGCATTCGTCGCCTTAAAACTCAAAGAAGTGCTTGGTGTCGATGATATCAACGATCTGCCTATATCATATAATGTAGCATGGTACGAACAGAAGGCCGTGGCAGTGCTTCTTGCTTTGTTGTCGCTGGGAGTCAAAAAAATACGGCTATGCCCTACTCCTCCCGGCTTTGTATCTCCAAACGTTTTAAAAGTCCTGCAAGACAATTTTCAACTGATGGTAACATCGGAGGTAGATAAAGACATCGAATCCATGATGGCAGGTGCATAACAACACATAACCAAAGAATCACGTCCGTGGGTTCAAGATGAGATTGCTTCGTCGCTTCGCTTCTCGCAATGACGGGTTAACTTCTTGTGTCATTGCGAGAAATGAGGCTCAGCCGAATGACGAAGCAATCTCACCTGCAACCACCATTAACCTTGCCCATATATCGCATCGCTTTTCGAAATGACTATAGTCGCGAGTATTAAACTTTCCAATGATATAAAACGTTTAATTTGCTTATCTTCCCACTTTGTAAAGGTTACGCATTTCGAGGACAAAATGTCTTTTAAAAGATGCTTGTGACATATTGTTTGCTCATAAATTGAAGACGAATATTCCCCAGTCCTGTCATTCCCGCGAAGGCGGGAATGACAGGACTGGGGGGGATACGCAAATTAAACACCTGCGATCATTGAATAGTTTGCATGAATATCTTTTACTAATTTGTCCTCGAAATACGTAACCTTTACAAGGAATGACATCCAATGGTGAATATTAATCTTGGAGTGGGAACATGGGGACAACAGCGCGCCTTTTTTCTAAATGCTTTTCAGCACAGGATAAGTTGTCTATATTGCAAACCGTCATTGCGTGAAGAGAAACGAAACGTGGGGAAATAATGTATCAATACTGCACTTTTTGCTTCATCAGAGCGTCGATGTCAGTGTCGGGACGAATGACAAACTGAGCCTTGATCTTGTCTGGAAACCGCAACCTTCTCAGGCAGCGAGGAAAGGAGTATGTGTTCTTTTTTACCTTAGCGTCCATGGTGTCTTAATTTTTCGTCTTCTTCCACAAGAGCATCTATTTGGTCAGCAAATCCTCCTCGAGAGACACCATATAAATTTGATACTATAGAATCAAGATATTTCTTTCTATCGAAATTAAGTTTTACCCAAATATCTAAATCTTGTCGAGGCGTAGTATTATGTTTGCGTATATAATACGTAATTTCATACCGCTTGGTGTATCTAATAAAAAAATAGTGCCATATATTTCATAGCTTTTGTGAGGTATTCCAAACAGATTAACTATATCTTGATATTCATAGTGTTCGCCTATTTTTAGTTTAGAAAGTTTATTAAAAAACTTTTCTGCTTCTTCGTCAGACATATACACTAGATATTTGCCTTCTGCTTTCTTTTTCTGTCTAACTTGTTGCATGGGCGATGGGTACGGCTTGCAATCTCCGCTTTCTACAAAAGCAACACACGTAAATATAATAAAAGTAAGAAAAAGCATTTTATTCATTACTATCCTTATTTTGATAATGTTGGACGTTTGCTACTGCCATATTCCGTAGTATTAAAGGTAGTAACATCACTCTTAAATTCAGAAAGTTGTACTGTTGTATTGTTTGTCGCATTGTCAGAAAGATAATTAAAAAATAAACTGTCGTTAATTTCATCTCCAATATTTGCGAATATTTTTGCCGCATGATCTGTGGCTAATTGAGTTTCTTGAGGAAACCCTTCAGCTATTTCACGAACAATGAGATTTCTAGATAATAAAGAACGCAATGCTGACTGATGAGGAATAGCAACTCTGTCATATAATATCCCTCCACGTATTAAAGCTTCATTAGAAACCCGTACGCAATTTGTACCTCCCCACCAAGCTAACGTATTAAACCTAGGTGGATTAGCTTGTATTTTTTTAAAATATTCAATCATTGCAGCTTCATCTGCACCATCTATTTCAACTACATAGTCGGGGTTTTGTTTGAAAAAGTCTAGATCATCTGCATAGCCTTCTCGAAATCTTGCCTGATCTGCCCTGAAGAGAGCTTTACCATAAATACTATATCCCTCCTTAGGCCAAAAACTATAATAAAAATCTCCTTGTTCATTCTTAATTCGAATGGAAACATGTCCCCAAGGTACATTACTACCATTGCCCCAACCTTCCCATCCATAGACATAAACGGTCAATCCAAACGGATCAATGCATCCGATGGGATTGTTTATACAGTAGATATACTGATTTGGCCCGTCGATGTATCCCATCGGATCACGGGATATGAATCGTAGTAGCGCGCGCCGAAATACGATAATCCGGTGTTGTCATCAAAACGTTTGCTGCTGAACCGGATGTCGTTATCGGATGTACCGGACATCTGCACAATGTTGCCAAACGCATTGTAACTATACGAGGTAACAGCGCCTGACCCGTCGATAACATCAATCACATCACCGCGCCAGTTATAGAAAAAGTTAGAGCGGGTAACGGAATCGTTATCGAGTTCTTCTTTATAGGCGAGCGACCCCACATCGCCGGCAATCCCGTTGGCGTGCAGGTAACGCGACGTTACACGGGTTTCGTTATCGAACTCGGCAATCAGTTGTCCGTTATCGTACAGACACCCTGTCAAAGATCCGTCAGTTATGGTATATATCCGTTCACCGTCACCGTTATAGAGGTACTGGACGTGATGGATATCGGAATCAGCATCAATTATATAATATACATCGGTTAATCTGTCAAAGGCATCCCACAGGTATATGCTAGATACTTGATTTTGCGAGATCCAAAGTGTGGTTGAGGTGATGAGCAGGGATCAGGTTTTTGGTACTTTTTATCATAAAAAGTACTATCTATATTTAAATTGAATCAACTCAACCTTATTTCCCTGTGTCAACCATATCCTGTCGTGCTACGGGGCGATGGTTTTGCCGTGATCAATGTACGGTTTGGTGGCGGTCCATTGCGTGAACGTGGATGACGCGTTACGTTTGAGCAGGATCGCCTGGCCCGGTTCGATCGTTTTGGTGCACGGTGTCTGATCCATATACCGCCACTCGTTGACACCTCCTGCCGTACAGAAGAAGATCGGTTGCTCGTATTGTTGAGTGGACGCATCGAACAGCAGCAGCTGGTCTGATCGTCGAGCGGTCAGTCCACCAAGTATTCCGCTTTCGAGCAGACCTGTAGATTCGATCGATACGGCGCATGCGTACGGCCAGCTGATTATAGCGTACCCACCGGTATTAAGTGAGATAACCGCCTGAGTATCCTGTTTGATAAACCCGACTTTAGGCATGATAATCGATCCAGACGTGTACGGCAGAGTCAACATAACGCCCTGCCCGTCAGACATTGTATACAAATCTGCAGCAGACAGCGTACTCTGATCGTACCACGACGCCGGATCGCCGGACTGCGGATCAAACACAAACCCCTGATACGTCTCGTCACCGCTGAAATAATATACAGACGCGCGTGACGACTGATTCATCCCGCCCGGCAGGAAATTCGGATCGAACGCCTGTGTGAGTGTCTGCTCGTTATCGCATTTACCCACAAAATTGCGGCCCGGTTCAAGACTCACATTGCGGATATAAGCGATATCCGCAGAACAACAACGGTTACCCTGCACGTCGATTTCATCAGTTCGCACAATCCTGTAATAGCGTACCGCAACCTGTTGCGGATGAACACGATCGTCAGCGTTACCAGCGATATTATCCGCGCCGTCAGCGTCCCCGGTATCTTCAAAGATCCCGTCATCCACGATACCAGCGGATATCCAATTGGACAACGAGTTTGAGAACAACACATCGTCCGAATCGCTGAAAAACAATTCGTACTCTTTGCCGTCGATCGGATCGATCGATATCAGCACATCATGTTCATCATCAACAATAATATCAAACGTTATGGTTTCTATACCTACCGTAACGGTAAACGATTTCTGATCGGAATCGCCGTCGTCATCCTCAACTGTTACAGTCACGGTATACACACCATCATCCAGGAAAACATGATTAATACTAAACGGCGAGGTAACATCCTCTATAGAATCAGTTACCGGATCAGACTGGTCATCCAGATACCCCCAGTCGATGGTTGCCGTGTGGGTATCGTCGATTCCCAGATCACTGAACTGCACATCAGTCAACGACACAGTCTGGCCTTCTTCGATATCCACATCGTCAAAAGTTGTATCAATCACCGGCGCAGCGTTATAGACAACCAGTGACGCGCTGTCTACATCATAAAACCCGTACGAATCGGTTATGCGCACAGATACCGTACCCGTATAATCGTCGGTCCACGTGTGAGATACAGAAACGCCTGACGCGTCGTCAAACTGGCCGTCGCCGTCGAGATCCCAGTCGTAGCTTAATAAATCGTCAGTATCGCTGTCATAAGAACCGCTTGCGTCAAATATAACAGCTGTATTTTCGGTGCCTGTATAATCCGAGCCCGCATTGGCAACCGGGCTGTAACGTACCTGCACGGTGAACGAGGAGGTTCCTGTGGCGCCGTTATTATCCTGCACAGAGACAGTTACACTGTAATCACCGGGTTGAGTGTAGGTATGGCTGAACGAGAACGCCTGACCAGCAGATACCGGATCAAGGGTATCCGAAGAGGTGTCGTTCCAGTCAACAGATGCGGTATGCGTGTCCAAAGTACCCAGATCGGAGAAGGTTATGTTATCAATAGTGATTTCCTGATCAACCCTGCAGAGCACATCACCGATCGAATTGACCACCGGAGTAGCGTTGGTAATGGTCACGGAAACTGTATCGGTATCGGTCAAACCGAACTGATCTGTAACCCGCACGGATACAGTGGTATCGATGTTATCGAGATACTGCAAACTTGTTTGTGCTGTATGAGCGTCATCAAACTGGCCGTCGCCGTCAAGGTCCCAATCGTACGTCAAAGTTTCGTTTGGATCGGGATCGGTGCTACCAGACGCGTCAAATGTAATGGAATCTCCTTCAATACCGCTATAATTTCCGCCTGCATTAGCGGTTGGAGGATTCGCATAGATAATCGTATCGGAATATTCATCAGACACGTACCCATTGGCGTCACGTACCCGCACAAACACTGTTTTTGAGCCGAGCCCTGAACTTAACGTATACCCTGTTTTTTCAGCCTGATACGCTTCATAGTCCGCTGCTTCCGCCCATGTCTGGTCTTCATTGCGGAACTGCATTTCGATATCTGCCCCCGCGGCGTCAACAGCATCAATCTGTAATGTAACTTGCTGTGAAGTAGTATATTGAGCATCATTTTCTATGGTGAAAGACAGCACCTGCGGAGCGGACGAATCGATCACCTCAAAATCGTCGCTTGAGTCGGACAGCGATTCTTCGATCAACTGCGCATTCAAACGTCGCAGAGACCCGCTAGATGAAGTCAGTGTCCGTTCTGTCATGACAAAGGTACACGTACCGTTACTGAGCGATAGGTTGCCCGGCCGGTCGGCGTCTAACCCCGATGACCTCAGCTGAATGGTTCCTGCCGATGTGGTTACAACATTATAGAACTGGTCGACGTAATTGACGATTACATCAAACGGTATTCCGGCTTCCTGAGCGTCAGGCGACCCGCTCACACCGTCACCGGAATCGCCTGGTACAGCTGTTTGTCCGGGCAGAATAACCTGTAGTTTAATTGCTTCTCCTGCAAGTATATTGAACAAACTGCCAGTCCCGGTCAACGCCGGAGAAGTGGCAGTTACACTAACCTGTAAATTCTGGCCCGCGATGGTATCTTCAAGAGAAAATACGAGTGATCCGGTCGATCCGTCAAACTGTTGTGTGAATGACGGGCTACATGCGGTGAACGACGACAACGCAGCAAGCGTCAATTCCATAGTTTCGTTATAAACAATGTTGCCGAACTGGTCTACCGGTACGACAGTTACATTAAACGATACGTTGATCGTCTGGTCAACAGGCGCACCTGTTTTTCTTGAAGGTTGTGAGCTGTCAAAAGTTTCACCCGGCATAATAACTATCAGATCGGTGGTCGAGCCCGCCACACCTGTCAAGTGAGTTAACCCGCTGGCCGATCCTTCAACCGTATCTGCGTATATATCAGCGGTTCCCACAACGGTTTCGCTCTGAACGGTAAACGAAATGACACCGCTTGCATCAACAGCTATCTGATGATCAGGGTAACCGGTAGGATCGACATCTGCTTCGAGTATAGATCCCCACGTCGTATCGATCGTAACCAGAGTATTTTGGGGTACAACATTTCCGTACGCGTCGGTTATAGGGGACGACGTGATAGTCGATGTCGTCGAACCGTCAGCAGTAATACTTGATGGCAATGCGGTTAGCGTGATCGCCACTGCAGGTACATCGGCTACAAACGCGATCTCCAACGGAGACCCTGTTTGTGCAGTGCCTGTATCTGTCTGAGCGGTCACCTGAGCTGTTCCGACTGTAGAACCGCTGTTGGCAACAAGGGCAACCTGTATCTTACTGTTCTGATCAGTAATGAGTTGTAAAGATGGCGCCGTACCTGAGAGCAATCCTTTTGTGGCGCTAACCGTCACAGACACACCCGCGCCAACAGGGTTGCCGTTGGCGTCTTTTATGACCGAACTGGTGATGGTTGACTGCTGTTCACTGCCTGCTATCAAACTGTTTGGTACAGCGGTCAACGTGATTGCGACAGCCGGATTGCCGGGCACAAAAGCAACCGTTGCCGATCCCTGTGCAGATCCGGTAACTGATTGAGCCTGAACAGTCGCTGTGGCTGCTACGGTCGGTGCCTGCAGATCAAACGATATCGTTCCCTGTGCGGATACCGCAATCTGGCGACCTGCAAGGTTTGTGTCTGCATCTGGAGTGATAATCGTACCGCTGGTACGGGTAACGGTAACCAAAGTACCTTCGCTGACCTGATTCCCGAATTCATCGATTATAACCGAACTTGTGATTGTTGTGGTACTTGATCCGTCTGCAACCAGCGATGCCGGATCAGGAGTCAGGGTAATTGTCCCTGACGGTGCACCCGGTATAAGATCAACCGTAACCGATCCTGAAGCGGAACCTGATGTAGCGGTAATCTGTGCAGTTCCTGGACCTTCAGTCGCTTTGAATGTCGCTGAACAAGATCCGTTAACTGTGGTAACAGTTATTTGCGTTACTTCGCTTCCGTTATCAACAAAATGGCCCATATCTGTTTGCAGGGTAACCTCTGTACCGTCCTGCACAACGTTGCCGAACGAATCTTTAAGCGGAGAGGTTGTCGGTATTTTTACAAGCGACGTATGATCGCTGTTGGCTATCAAAGTAGAAGGCGTTGCCTGCAGCACAATCATATTTGCCGCGTCGCCGGGCATAAACATGATTCCTACACTACCTGTTGAAGCAGGGTTATTTACGCACTGTACTGTTGTGGTGGACAACCCGGAGGTTATCGAACTTTTAACTTCAAACGATATCATTCCAGCTGCATCTGTCGATACAGCAGCTGATTGGGAACCTGTATCGTTAATAGTTCCATTTGTTGTGGATACGGTAAACGATATGCCCGCGTCAAGCAGGTTGCCGTACCTGTCGTACATCGGATCGGATTCTACGGCCGATACACTTACCCCGTCAGCGGCTATGGATGTCGGCAACGCGTTCAAAACAATCGTGCCTGTTGAACGTGATTCCGATGTCATAGTCACCTGTACCGACCCCGCGGCAGTGCCGTTGACGCTGACTGCCTGTATAGTGGCTATCCCTTTTGGGGAATTAGGGTAGAACGTAAACGAAATAATACCGTTTGTGCTTTTAACCTGTAATCCATCCTCTGAACTCTGGTCTAACGCAACAAGAGTACCTTTGTCGGTTGAAACCGTGAACAGTTCGCCATCACGAATTATATTCGTGCCGTCGGTTATAGGATCGCTTACGATAATACAGCTGGTCGGGCTGTTGGCGATCACCTGCGACGGTGTCGCGTGAAGCACTATTATGCCTGACGGATCACCCGGTACAAAATTTATTACTGTAGAACCTGCTGCAGATCCGTTAACGCTTGAAGCGCTTAGAGTTGATGAACCTGCCTGCGTGGATGCCTGCACGGTAAACGATATCTGTCCCTGCGCGTCAACCGCAACCTGTGTTCCGTTACTGCCATCGCCGTCCGCGTCGGTTGTGGTAATAGTGCCGAGGGTAGTCGAAACTGTAACTAGCTGCCCTGTCGCAACCTGATTACCCCATTGATCGTAAATTATACCGCTTGTAACAGTAACCGTATTTGACGGGTCTGCAGCTACTTCCGTATTATCAGGAACTAAAGTTATTGTGCCGTACGGCGCTCCGGCGATGAAATCGACTGTAGCGCTGTCTGACGGGCCACCTATAAATGTGGTTGCGTCAACAGTTGCGGTAACCAGATCGGTTTGTGATCGCAAACTGAACGAGAATATACCGTCCGACCCGGTTGCAACCTGCACGCCGGAAATAGTGCTGTTGATATCAACAGCAATCAAGGTACCGTAATCTGAGCTGACGGTGACTTCAAATCCTTCTATCACGTTGCCGTACGGATCGGTTACGGCTTCGGATGAAATGGTACTCATACTTGATCCGTCCGCAAGGATTTGCGTTGGCGAAGCGGATATGGAAAATTGCGGAGCGCCAGTCAAAATAAGTCCCGGAAGTACGGTCAGTCTCCGTGATGCGGCTTTGATTCCGCCTGCCTGATTATCAGCTACAGTAATCGTTGAAGGTCCTGCCAAAGTATCGCGATAGTATACTGTCGCAAAACCACTTGCATCCCAAGGTAACGATACCGCCGTGTTTTGGCCTATGGCGGTGTAACTGCCACTGTCATAGATATAAAAGTCACCTGATGCCGCATGTGCAGTCGGATCACTGGTCAACAGAACCTGCAGGGTCGGGAACTGGGTTTGTACATCGCTTATATGTGAATCGTACTCGTCTATAATTTCCAATGTGAATGGGTGATACTCACCGGCGTTGACTGTTGCACCCATGGAATAAAATCGGAATAGCGGAGGTACTGCTGTAGTGACGATAAACCTGCGGTCGTCAACGTCATCCGCGTCAACCTGCGCACTGTACGCGTCTAAAATATCTTCCGAGTTGTCTACCTTCCCGACGGTAAATGCCGGGGTGGTGTAGGTTACCATCAAAATGCCATCACTGTCGGTAGTTCCGGTAAAACTTGTGCCGGTTCCTGAACCGGGGTAACCGGTGTATTGCGAAAATACGGCGCCTGATTCATTTTGAGTCATAGTCAATGTGACGCTGTCAGCTGAAGCGGGGTTGCCCATGATATCCGTACAGATAACACGCACTTGCCGCGAGGTATCCCATGCTACGTAACGGTCGCTGTTCGGACGATCCGGGTCAAGCACTATCTGAAGTTCGGCACTAACTCCTGTATCGGTGAACGTAACCTGCGTTGACCCTGCTGCCGTGCCGTTGACCGACTGCGCGTAGACCGTTGCAACGCCCGTCGCCCCCCCAGATGAACTTAGCTGAAACGAGAGCGCTGCTCCGGTTACTGCAATCTGTATTCCGCCTATTGCCGGAGCGGCGTCGGCTGATATGATTTCACCACGGTTGGTGTATACTGTAAACAATTCGCCGTCAGCTATTACGTTACCGCCGGCATCAGTTATTGGGTCACTGGTTATGCTACTTTCTGTTACAATGCCGTTTACCGGCGCCAATCCGTATGGATCAGCTACTATTGATGCTGGCGACGGGGTAAGCGTAACTGTACCGCTTGGCGGTCCGGGTATAAAATCAATTCCCACTGAACCCGATGCGGCCTGATCGGTACTTTCAGCAGTCACCGAAGCAGTGCCGATACTGCCTCCCTGCGACGATACGGTAAACGTGATAATACCGTCAACTGTGCTGACCTGCGTACCGTCTATCGATCCATCTTCATCAGCAGTTTCAATGTATCCGTTATCAGTATCAACTGTAATCAACGTGCCGTCGGTTACTACGTTGCCGTTGGTATCGGTTATTGAATCGCTGGTTACGGTCGCGGTACTGCTTCCGTCAAGAACTAGTTCATCAGGGTTGCTGTTCAAAACAATTGTTCCTGAAGGAACTCCTGCCTCGAACGGAACTGTAAGCTGCCCTTGTGCGCTGCCTACGTTGCTTAACGCTACGACTACGGCGGACCCTGCCTGTATACCGCTTTGGAGCGTGAAAGTTATCTGACCATCGGCATCGGTACTTACCTGATTGCCGAGCATACCGGGAAGATCGTCTTCAACTATCTGTCCAAGTGTGCTCGATACTGTTACATACACACCAGCTGCCATAGGGTTGTCGTATTGATCTAAAATTGGGTCGCTGGTTATGGTTGTGGTGCTCTGTCCGTCCGCTACAATCGGGCTTGTTGACGCACTGAGCACTATCGGTTGATAAGGACCGCTGTATATGTAAGATACGTTCGTCGATCCTTCAGCTCGGCTTGAAACTTCGCCTTCGCCATAAGCCGTGATAGTGGCTGTACCGGCTTCGATACGTTCCGATGTCGATAACTGCGAAAGCAGCTCGAACGATATAACTCCGCTTGTGGTCGCTACCTGTATGCCGTTAGTATCGTCGCCATCGGCATCTTCTGCAGACAGTTCACCCCGGTCGGTGCTGACCGTTATCAGGGTTCCGTCCGCTACTATATTATTATTGGTATCTCTTATTATTCCGCTGATTATCTGCGAGGTCTGCCCGCTGTTGGCTATCAACTCCGAAGGCGTGGCTGTCAGAGTGATTGTGCCTGACGGTATACCCGGAGTGAACTCAATACTGCCCGATCCTGTTGCCGTACCGCTTACACTGCTGGCGGTCAACTGCGCTGAACCGGATTGCGTTGCGGATTGAACCTCAAACGTGATTTGTCCACTGCCGTCTACCGCTATTTCCAGTTCCGGTGTTCCTGCATTGGCATCGGCGGTGGTGATCGTGCCAAGACTAGTCTCGACTATGATCAGTTCGCCCTGCGCAACGATGTTGTTGTACGTATCATAAATAACGCTACTGGTTACTGTTGTGGTAGTCTGGCCGTCCGCGAGGATTGATACGGGATCCGCTGTCAGCGTGAACAATTGATCCGGTGTTCCGGGGATGAATCCGATCTGGATATTGCCTGTAGCGTCGCCGTCTAACGAATCGGCTATGACGTCGCATACCTGCACCGCAGCACCTTCGGCTGTGAACCGGAACGTGAACGACCCATCTGTTGTCGTTACCTGAATACCCGGTTCAAGGGGTTCAGCATCTACTGTCAAAACAGTTCCATCGTCGGGGGATACTGTGATATATGTTCCGTCCGCTACTGCATGGTCAAACGCGTCCTTGACCTGTCCTGTTATGATTATGACTTCACTGCTGCCTGCTACCACTTCATCAAAATTACTGCTCAATTCAATTGATCCGGTAGGTTCGCCAGGTACAAAATTTATCGCACAACTTCCTTCGGATGAACCGCTAACTGTTTGCGCGGTTACCTGTGCCTGTTCGACCGTAAGCGTTGACTGCAAATCAAAACTGATTGATCCATCAGATGCGGTCAGCACATTAATCTGATCAGCTGTCCATGCACTCTGATCGTCCGCTCGGAGTAATCCGGTTGTTGTTGATATAGTTAATGTTACACCTTCTCCCACCGAATTACCGTACTGGTCGACTATTACGCTGCTGCTTATATCAGATACGCTCGATCCGTCTGCTATCAGCTCGGATGGTACCGCTGTGAGCGTTATCTGGCCTGACGGTACATCAGGTTCGAAATATAATGTCAAAGTGCCTTGTGCCGTGCCTGCAACACTTTGTGCGGTGATCACTCCGTCGCCGACCGATGATCCCTGCGCTGTAACTGTCAGGGTGATAACTCCGGCTGTGGTCGCACGTTGGATGCCGTTCGTGCCGTCGCCGTCCGCATCGGTTGAGGTGATCGATCCTTCGCCCGCTAACGATACTGTTACGAGCGTACCGTCCGGCACTACATTATTATATTGGTCTTTTATCGGCTGGCTGGTTATTAAACTGGTTTCTGTGGATTGCGCTATCAGCGTATCGTTGCTAGTCGTCAGAATTATCTGGCTGGCAGGTTCGTCTGGGGTTAGTGTCAATCCTACTGATCCTGAAGCTGTTGGCGATAACGGGTTGCCGCTTTGCGTTACGCTTTGAAGCGTGAACGTTGTCGACTGCGCTACTGTGCCTGCCTGCAAAGTTATCAGCAAAGTACCGTCTGCCTGCGGTGTCACCTGATGACCTGTGTTTGCCGAGGCGTCCGCTGTGGTTATACTGAATCCCGGCGCGGTTACATTGAACAGATTATGCGGCGCGTTGCTGTCGGTTATCACGTTGCCGTACTGATCGGTTACCGTTGGGCCGGTTATAGTTACTACCCCTGACCCGTCGGCTGTCAACGACGAGGGAGATGCATTTAAAGTATATGTGCCGTATGGGTAGTTTGGTATATATTCTATTGTCGGATCAGGGTCGCTGTACGCTTCGCCCACTTCGGCGTGCACTGTGCCCGATCCGGTTCCTGTGCTCTGTACCTGAAACGTAACTTTACCGCCAGAAGTCGTGACCTGCAACCCAACTGTGAACTGATCCTGATCGGCATTCAAAATATTGCCGAACGTGGTCGATACCGTGACCAGTGTACCGTCTGATACCGGTGTGCCGTTTAAGGTGGTTATCTCTTCTGATTCTACGGTGATTATCTCGCCTGCCAGCGCGACCGGTTTGTCGACGCTCATGGCAAACGTACCTGTCGGAGGATTGTACACGATCGGTTCTTCCTCGCCGAACTCGTAAACACTTGATACCACACTGGTGTTACCCACTTTGTCCACTGCCTGAACCTGCACAGCGTAGTAACCGCTCTGGAGGATCGGATTGATCGGGTTGGCAGACAACGTGTCGAGCGCGTTGTTGGCATGATAGTACGGAATCGGCTGCAGGATGGTGTACTCCGTGCCGGTCGTAAGCGTACAATCCACAGGTGTTAACGTGATTGTCGACCCGCTGATAGAGCTGATCGCTACCGTCCCCACAGTTTCCGAATCGTTAGACTGCCACACTTCAAACTCTGTTCCTACAACGGCAAGGTTCGACCGATCGTATCCCAAAATCGGGCCCTGAATGCTCAGAGCGTTGCCAGACTCTGTCGCCTGATCAATCACACGGAACGGACGTAACTGGCTGAACGAGCTGTTGCCGATCGCCTGATCTCCGTTACCGAACGATATACCGCTTCCGTCCAGATCGCCACTCGATGTATCGAACAATGTAGCCTGAAAGTTCGGCAATCTACCTATCTCGCTACCCGGTTCAGGTATAATATCCACCACCTGCGGCGCCAGCGTATCTATAAAAAACGAATACGCATCCTCAACCGTCTCATTTGTCATTAAATCTTCCACAGTAACACGCACCGTATACAACTTTTGCGCCTGAAATGTAACATTACTTACATTAAAAACACCTTCAAAACGGAGACTAAGAAGATCCGTCCATGAGGCTGTCTTAGTGGCGATAACTGTGTTGTTTTCGTCAAGTATCTGTATTTTTGATGCCGATTCGTCTATGCCGTAAAAGTCAGGACACCAATCATAACCGGAAACCTGCACATTAAGAGTAATGGATGTAGGTTTTTCAGATGATGAAAGATAAGGCGAATGCTCGGGAGTCATTTCTATACTTTGAATTGTTGGTGGAATAGTTCTGTAATGAAACCTGCCCAATGGGTTAGAATCACTTCCGCCATATTGATTAGCAACCGCGATTTTAATCCAACTGTACACATTCTCACGATATGTGAACCCGAGAAAATTGGTAAATGTATATGATCTACCATCACTAACCCCTTTTGAATTATTATCGAGAAACTCTTCCCCTTCGTCGTACTGGTAATTATTATTAGCATCGGAATATAGTTCACCCTGATCATAAACACCGGATGTATTGGGATATTGCTGGCCAGAAGGAAGGATTTCCATACTGTAGTTGTATCGAGCTCCTATCCATGTATCGCCGTTCTGAGGAGCTTCGAAGATCCGGACAATCTGGACATAAGTTTTCGCTGTTATCTTGCCTGATATTGTTGGTACAGTCGGATCACCTATTACTTGTCGCTCAGAAGTGCGTGAAACAGGATAATATGTGGTAAAATCGGGTGATGTGGGTAAAGGTGGCATTGCTGGTGTACCGTAGGAAAAATTCAGTTTTACATTCATATAATTCGATCTGTAAGCAGAATCGCACGATCGAAATTGAATTGTGGTAGACCCTTCCTGAAAATAATTATCATCTCCAAATTCATAAATAAAAGCTCCGGTAGATTCATTTATTTTACCGTTGTCCACTGTCCAATAAGATCTTGCATTGTAATGAAACCGCTGGTCATAAACAGCGTAAGCCTCAGTGCCTTCATTCCTTTTATTGACCGGTAATACATAACCTTTGAGTTTTGGCGGATTAGTACTGACGCTCAAGTTTGCAGTGTATGCTTTCCATGTTCCCTGGTCATAAATATGCGTAACGACAGGAGCACTGGGAGCTATAGTGTCATAAATATAATCCCTGTATTGTGAGCCCAGATTACCAGCAAGATCGTACGCAGTAACTGTGATGCGATACTTATTAGCATTTATCACCAGGTCGTCCCATTCGACGGTGGGAGTAAAATCTATCTGAACAGTAGAATCATGGGCTTGAGTTCCGCTTATATTTGTATTGGTAGTTATATTTTTGAGAGATATGTTTGCTGTATCCCAGTTTATACCTGCTCCGGTATCGGTGATTGTTCCGTAGATACTGTTAGCGCTAGACATATATAAAAAATTTGTCCGAGAACCTATCAGTTTTACATTCGCTGTGATAGTTGGCGGTGTTGTATCAAGTATGACATGCGCGGCTAAAGAATGCAACGATTCTCCATCTTGGTTAGAAGCGGTTGCGGTGATGTCGAATTCACCGGTATCCATGGTAACGGTTGCGCTCCATTTACCATCGGAACCTGCTATGATTTGCGCAGGGGTTGTTTGTGATTGAAGTACAGAATCTTTGTAAATTTTAATTTCTGTCCCTGCCGGAGCTGAACCTTCTATAGCCACAGCGGGTTGAGCTACTCCCTGTTGATTGTTGTTGGTATAGACGGTTTCACCGGTGACAACGGTTTTGCCACCGAGATCAGTGATAGCTGGCGCGTTTGGTATGTCTGCATATACTGATGCTAATGATACAACAAGCATCAATCCAATGAAAAACAACAAAGACAGCTTCTTTCGAGTGTACATGCGGATTCCTCTCTTAATAAAAAATTCAAAGTATATGTTAATGTAATTTTGATTTTTTGAAGCGTACTATCAGATAAAAAAGTAGACAACTTATGTTGATGTAATAAGAAGCGATTGCAAAGTACAACAAAAACAAATAAAACTATAAACAGGAAATTTAGCACGGGCATATTCTTCTCACGGTTAGCGTTAGAACAATTTATGAAATACTATGTTTTCTAGCGTATAAAAAAGAGCATATAGCCGTAAAAAGCAATGACAGCGATATCGGTTCGGGAATACTTACCATATTCATAGTCGACAAAGTAGCCATTGGAGCAAAATCGACCTCCGAAAAATAAAATTGATCCGGCATGGGAATATCAAACAATTCCGATTCACCCCACCAGACTTCTCCGCCTTCTTGACGGACAACTTGCGGATCATCAACATTATAAAAGCGAACATATAATTTGGTACTGCCCTGAGCGGAATAATAGTCATAGTCAACGGAAGGTAAAAATAATTCGACGTAACCATCTGACATGCTATCAGGCATCCCTGCTCCGACATGGGTAATTCCGATTGCGGCTCCATCGATGTCACGCAGGATCTCATCATCTCCACCGGGGGTAAAACCGGGTGTTACCAGTAGATCTATGAGGCCGTCAGCTCCTGCCCACATAATCTCCACAAGATATCCATCTACGGATGTACCGGGTAAGGCTGTACTGGTATTCAAATCCAGCAATTCATTGGAATTAAACAAAATTAAATTAACACTTATTGCACTTGCAGGTTGCTGGATACAAAAACACCCCAGCAGGATACATAAAAATATCATTAAAAAACGTTGCATCTGCCCCCCTTTACAGTTACATTGTCAATATATTCTATATAAAGTATACACTATTTTAACACAAAAGTCCAAAATTTTTTTTAAAATTAGCTAAAACGATATGGAAGCAGAGAACTAGTGTCACTGCGAATCCAATGAAGATGCTGTGACAATCCATGGTTCTATTCTTTTAGAGAGACACATCGCTTCTCTCCTAACGATGACGGCTTGTAAGGCATTTATTGAGTTTTCCATTACTAATAATCTTCATAAAAAAAACGACTAACATCCTTCCATGAAATAGTTTTGAAATCCCCCCGGATTTTAATAATTAATTTTCAGTCTAAAACTTGTTGTTTGTCAAATAGTATGATATACTATATCTTGGATTATTTTATATATTGCCGATGTTTTATAATAATAATTGGATTTATGTAATATTAAAATCAGGGGGTAAGCAGGATGGTTTTATCTTTAAAATCATTATGTGTTGTATGTCTATCAATTTTTGTCTTTTCGATATTTATTTTATCATCAACAGTTTATGGACAGGGAGCCCCACCCAACGCCCCTGTGATTTCAAAAATCGGGGGTAAACAGGTTGTTTTAGGAGAAACCCTGTACACTAACGCAGGGCAACAAGGCAGTTCAACAGTAAGCCTCTCGATTGAAGGTTTTTCGGAAGCCGGCGCAACTATCAGAATTTACAATAATTCTACCCTTATAGGTACTACGACAACACAATCAAACGGTATTTTTCAAAAAAGTATTTCTGTTGGAGAAGGAACCTATTCATACACTGCTACAGCAACCAATTCGGCAGGGACATCTCCTTACTCCGACCCTCCGGTTGTAACAAAAGTAGATACCACTCCACCTACCATTGAAGCCCTTAATAATAGTAAATGGCGACGCGATTTCAGATGGGTACGTGATGAATTACAGGAATTGTATGCCAATGTTGAAGACAGTGGTTCGGCAACACTCAACAGCGGTATCGATTTTGCATCCGCGGCAGGGCAAATAGTGGATGACACAGCAGGTGGTACTGTTGCCGGTTCAATGACTAATAACGGTATCGACAGGATAGACTTTGTTCCCACCAATGGGTATGTGGATGGTTCGTTCGATGATGGGCATCATTATACCATGACCCTCACCATCAGCGATAAAGCCGGCAACACGGTTTCCGATACAAACACGTTTACTGTCGATTACACATTCAGCTATAATATTGTCATAGACTACATTTACGATCCCAGCCATCAAACTGCTCTCAATAACAATGAACTGGGCACCGGCGAATCAACCAGCAATACGGTACGCACAGTCACTTCGGGTGGTAAAAATTACGGTTCAGGTTGGGTAAAATTTTATCCCTATATGCATATCTATACTAATCCGACTAAATTCATCGTCCGCATTACCCCAAACCAGACATCACCGTACCCTGACGGACCGGATTTATCAGGATTTGTCGAACTGCAATACAGTTCATGGAATGTCATTTGGAGCACCAATAGCGTGGATTCCATTATAGACACTGAAGGGCGTTTTGCAACTCCATCACTTTCTCATCCAAAAGAATGCGTCTACATTTGGTTTCGTTTGCAGGATAACGCTTATAACCGCAGGGATGTCCATTCATTCCGTTTTTACACCAAAAGCGGCATACCTCCTGTTCCAGCACTAACTGATGCGGGAATAAGGAGGGGTACGTTTAGCGCAACCAACCAACGTCTTATAGTCTCTACAAGCGGTACAATCGGTGCAAGCAATAATGACATGGTTGTATCACGCTGGATTACCGGACCTGAAGGCAGTGAAGGTAAATGGAAAGTAATTGTTCCTCCGGCTGGAACGCCATACACGAATACCCCTAATTTCTATGAGAAAGGCGATTCATTTATTGATACCAACAACAACAATCAATATGACAGTACGCCAACGCCTGAACCCTTTAAAGATTTTATTAAACCGGCAAGTAGCGATGGCTCATCATTTACAATTTTGAATGTCGACGAGACAACCCTTGACTGTGATGGCATTTATAACGGATATCACAATGTTCGTGACTATGTAACCGGTGAAACCAGCACGTATACTCCTACACATTATATCTATACTGTTGACACTACATATCCTACAATAGATGATATATATGCGTCTCCTGCTGTTGTAAAAGATGATACCGTCTACGTGGCAATGGCAAATAATCCAAAGGTAGTTGTTGAGTGTAATGACACATACTTCAATCCTACACACACTACATTTTTTACTTTTTCTTTCAATTCATGCAAAATAGAACTGCTGGACGAATCAAATAACGCTATTAATACCGGAAATACCGGGTCTTTTTTTAAAGAAAACTCCGCATTATCGTATGCTCGGGGTGAACTTGATTTATCCTCTATTTCCGGTTTATCGCAAGGCACATATAAACTCAAAGTTACTGTTGTAGACCTGTTTGGTAATACCACGGTAGATTCGTCAAAAACACTGGTGATCGATGGCGATGCACCAACTGTAACCGCAATCACTCCTGCACCGGGAGCTATGGTCAGTTCCCTGTCAAACTTTCAGGCTACAGTAAACGATATAAATACATCCGGTGAGACAGGAAGCGGTGTATCATACGGTAGCGGTGATCAGGCTGTCGGTGACGCATCGTACACACAGCTGCGTCCTCTAAAAATTATGGGAACTGCTGTCGCAGACGGACAAACTCTCGTGCTTACTGCTGCGCTCAAAAGCCATACTGGCGCTGACCTTGCTGTATTAGGTCAAACCTTTGAAGTATGGGAGGAAGGGACATCGGCCAAGGTTGACGATGTGACTATCACAAACATTAGCGGTGATCAGATAACTCTTACCGGTACAGGAAACATAACAGACGGAACAACGTATAACATCCTTTTCGAGATACCTTATTACCATACAAGCAATGGTATCAACAAACTGGCCGCCAACCCGATCAACCCTATTTCGCAGGACGGTCTTTACGCATTCCAGGTGCAGGCTGTTGATAAAGCAGGCAATACCAGTGTGCTGACCAGTTGTTACGAATTCGGCGGATGCCAACCGATTTTATTTACCAACGCAACCGGAGCTTTTGCTATGACGGTAACGCCAACAATAGGGCTTGCTGGTGATCCGGTTGAAGTTCAATCCGATATTATACGCACCGAAGGCGGCGACCCTGTCTTTGACGGTACGCTGGTAACTGTAAGTTCAACCTTTGGATCAATAACCGAAGTGGATAAAGATTTGTTGACCGACGGAAAACAATTACGTACCGAAAATGGGAGGGTGACATTTCATGTCGTCAGTACCATTGTGGGTTCGGGAACAGCTCATGCGGAAGTGGGAGATGCTTATAGCCAACCCGACGCATCTATAGAAATAATGCCCAATTATCCATACGGTACTGTCTCATTAAATTCCAGTACTGCATCTCTGGTTGCTGATGGCAGCGGACAAATATCTATAGCCAGCACCATTACTATCAAAGATATATATGGAAATCTGATAACCGACAGCAATTGCCCGCATAATCTATTTGTCGTAACTGCTCCAGGGTTCACGATATTAGGTACGGATGCCAATACATCAACCCCTGAACATGAGATTAAACCCGATGTAAACGGCTATTTTAATGTTACTTTGCAGGCAGGTACGGTAGCCCAGCTATCGACTATAACTATCGAAAGCGTAACGCAAAGCGGGTCGCCCCTTGCGCCAACTGCGTCCGGCTCTATCAGCGTAACTCTGCAACCGGGTGGCCCCGGGCAACCGATTTCATTACATACATCAGATAACGATTTGATTGCGCAATCTACCGAAACAACGGTGGTCACAAGCGATCCGATTGTTGATGCATACGGCAATATTGTTGCCAACGGCACAACGATAACCGTATCAACCAACAAAGGATATATCATAGATGGCGGATCGGCAGTTACACAATTGACAGCCACCACGCAAAGCGGAGTTATCACCTTTGAAGTCTCAGCACAAAACACCACTGTAGGTACTGCAACGGTGACAGCACAAAGCGCAGATCAGTCACAAAGCGGTTCACTTAATATTGAATATATTGCTGATGATCCGTTCGGTACGTTTTCACTTCTGGCAACCCCATCTAGCATCATTGCCGACGGATCGTCAATATCTGAGATAACAACCCCTTCCGCAATTACCGACCAATACGGCAATCCAATTGGTAGCGGTGTTGAGTTCAGTTGTTCCGTATCAGGGGGGAATATCAGGGCTCAAGCATCCGACTCATGGGAAGCAGGGCCTGTCACTGTGATATCGAGCAGTACTGGTATGTTATCTTTCCAGATTCAATCCTCCACGGTATTGGAAGATGCTACAGTCACAGCAACATTTAGCGCTACAGGTGCGGAAGGTTCGGTCGTCGTATCTTTTATAGCAGGCGCACCGGATACAATCAAAAATTTGAGTTCCGATGTTAATCAATTAATTGCAGGCAGTTCAGACATAGCCACTATTTCCGGCGATGTTGTTGACGCATTAGATCATCCTGTTGCAGATGATACACCTGTTACTGTTACCGTAACATATGCAGATCTGTCTCAGGATACCTATTCCCTTGTCACGACAGACAGTTCGTTTGTGTCTACAATTTCTGGATCAGACGGAGTTGTGGGGCCATGCACAATCACAGTTACCAGCGGTTCCGCTTCGGATTATATCACCATCGAATTTATACCGGGTGTGCCCGATCAGAATTTTTCGCTAACGCCATCACCTGCATCAATACTTGCAGATGGATCGAGTACATCGATCATTACCAGCAGTATTATCCTAGATGCGTATGGCAATACTGTTGCAGAAGGTGAACTGATTACAGTAACCGCAACTGACGGAACAATTGTCACTGCTGATGCAGATACAAACATAGACGGGGATCAAATCGCTGTTGCTGCTGACGGGACAATCAGTTTTGAGGTGCAATCGTCAACAACGGCAAACACGGCAACTATCAATGCGCAGAGCGTCAACGGTAACGCCGTGGGCAGTACCGCTGTTGAGTTTCATGCTGACGTACCATACGGTACTATCACATTGACAGCAACACCAGACCAGCTGATTGCCAACAGCGGCACAACTACACAGATAGTCAGCGGCATTATCCGCGATATCAACGGAAATATTGTCACCGCAGGCACCGAAATTACCGTCCAAACCGATGAGGGTGAACTTCTCGACACTGATGCAAATAGCAGTAAAGACGGCTTACAAGTTCTGGTAGATTCTTTCGGCAAGATACAGTGTGAACTCAGTTCGTCTGCCGCAACACAGGTGCTCCTTGGTGCAGCTACTGTTACGGCGTTCGGTGATGGAGATCCGGCAGACAGGGCTTCAGGTTCTATTCAGATCAGCATGACTCATGGAGATCCGTATGGAACAATAACCCTGAATCCACTGACCGTTCCTCTTGTTGCCGACGTTAGTAGCCAAACAGTTATACAAAGCGATCCCATTGTCGATATGTACGGCAATGCCATGACCGAAGGTGTGTTGATTACAGTCTCAACCTCATCAGGGACTATATTAGATGATGCAGCAGACGATGTATCAGGCAAACAGGCGCAAACTTCAGCTGCAGGAACGATATCGTTTGTACTTCAGGCAGGTACACAATCGGGACTGGCAGATGTCACCGCATTAAGCTATACCGGTACAGCGTTTGGCAGAACTTATGTTCAAATCAACGCCGGGGTGCCCACAGGATCTATTGAACTGACAGCCAATCCGCAGGAACTGGTCCTTGACGGTACCAGCCAGTCAACCATCACAAGCGGTATCATTACCGATACAAACGGGAATATTGTAGAAGACGGTACCTTGATTACAGTTGATTCTACATATGGAACAATCTTAACGCCCGATGCCGACCTGATGTCGCCATTAACACAAGTAGCTACGTCCAATGGTACCATATCTTTTGTTTTAAGCAGTGCTAGCGCAACGCTTACCAGCGCCGTTATTACAGTTCAAAGTTTGGAAGGCGATGCCAGTGGGTCAACCACTATCGATTTTATCGCAGGGCCGCCAAGCGGAACAATAACCTTACAGACATCACCATCATCAATTGTTGCTGATCCATTGGAGTTGGCTCCGGTTAACGGCGTGCAAACAGTAACCACTATTGAAACCTCAGCTGTTATTACCGATGCGGGCGGAAATGTCGTATCCGACGGAGAATTGTTTACACTCTATACCAACGGCGGAAACATTATCAGCTATAATGATGAACTGCCTTTTGACGAAGATTCGTCACTCAGCGGTATACAAATAGCCTCATCAAACGGCAACATCAAATTTAAATTAAATTCTTCAGGTTCGCCGACAGGAACTTATACGGTATATATTTCTTCCGTTTCAGGATCTGCTTCAGGAGCAATTCAAATAGCATTCACAGATACCGGAATCATAGATTCCATATCCATTGTACTCGATATGGACCGGCCGGAAAGCAACCGCTATATACCGTGGGATATCACACGGGCAGTAACACTTATTTGTCTTGATCAAATGGGTAATGCGGCAAGCAGTGATTCAGTAACATTATCTATCAAACAAAACGGCGCTCAGGGTGTTTTGTCCGCTTACACAGGATACGCAGGAAGCGGTACTGATACAGCGTGGACAGGTCAGACCGATGCGGATGGTATTTTTATTGTATCATACACATCACCGCCGTACGACGCTCAACTCGGTGACGATCTTCAAGACGTCCTCGACGCTTCAAGCGCTCAGGTTGACCAATCTCAGGTCGATGACCGGATTTTCATTGTCACCACCGTAGTTCCTCCATTGTTCAGGATTGTAGATTTGCCGTCTACAGGGGGTGCAGGAGAATACACCGAATTCCGAATCGAAATTATCGATGAATACGATACGCACATTACTGATGTTGATCCAACTTTGCAAGTTCAGTTTACCAGTTATCCGGTTTCACACCAGACAACCGGCGGATTTTATCAGTTCGATTCATCCACAACCAGTTTTATATCACTGGGACAAGCCACACCAGGCACTCTGGAGTGGGATGCATCCGGCTACGCTACTATTTATTATTACGACACCAAAACCGACGTTGTAAACCTTTGGGTTGAAGACGGTGCGGGCGTGGTAAAAGCAACACATAAACCGATCACTATTGTGCCGATGTTACCACTTGGTTTTGCAATGCCTTCTCTGCATGCCAATCCTGATACGATTATCGGTAACGGAACAAGCACAACAACCATTACCAGCGATCCGGTAACCGACGGTTACGGCAACATAATTACGGACGCAAGCTATACAGTCGAGGTAGACAGCGGATCTATCATTGCAGTAGATATCGATGCAGACTCATCAAACGGCGTGCAGGTTGCTGTAGACAGCAACGGTGTACTGGCGTTTTCTGTCAGGTCGGCACAAACAACTGGTACCGCAACTGTATCTGCATACGTCTTACAAGTCGGACCGACCTCTGAAGTAACGGTTGAATATATCGCGGGTATGCCCGCAGGTACAATTTCGCTCACTCCGTCCGCATCGGAAATAGCTGCAGACGGACAGAGCACAGTGACAGTATCAAGCGGAGTTATTTATGATGCATGGTATAATCAGATTCCGGCAGGCGAGATGATTACAGTCGACTCATCGCTCGGGTCAATCACAACAACCGATGCCGATCTAGCTACTGACGGCATACAGGTTGCTGTTTCTACTGGCGGGACAATATCGTTTACCGTTCAGTCATCCTCATTAGCAGGCCAGGCATCTATCACAGTAAATAGTGTACTCGGGTCGGCAAGCGGAAATACTTCGGTCAGTTATCTGCCCGGTGACCCTGCGGGAACGATTGTGTTGCACGCATCGCCGTCATCAATCGTGGCTAATGCGCCAAACTCATCGCTTATTACCAGTGACCCGATCACCGACGGTACGAACATAGTCCTTGACGGCACATTGTTTACCGTAGTTGCAGAACGCGGGTCTCTAGTGGCTGTCGATCAGGACACCAACCTTGACGGTTTGCAGGTTAAAACTACCGATGGCGTAATAAGCTTTGTTTTTAATCCAAATACAGGAACCGGCGTAGTAAGCATTGAAGCGTCCAGTGTAGAAGGTACCGCTTACGGATTTGTAGATGTTACCTTAACCGGAGCGGGCAATTTGTACGGTCCAATTACCCTGCACGCTGATCCATCGGCTATTGTTGCGGACGGTCAAAGCACAACTACCATCACCAGCGATCAGCTGACTGACAGATACGGCAACGTTATCGAGGCAGGAACACCAGTAGAGGTAGCAACTACCGGAGGAACAATCGATGATACAGGATTATCCGCCACGACAGTTTTGACACAGTCAGGAGGTATTTTATCATTCACCATAAAAAGCAGTACTGTGGCGGGACAAGTTACGGTTACGGCTCAGAATGAATCCGGTTCTTCCGCAGGATCTGTCGCGGTTAGATTCGAAGCTGGCGAAGCTGCTGGTACAATTGTACTGCAAGCTTCTCCACTGTCACTGATTGCAAAAAGTTCAGCTCAATCGGTTGTTCGTGTACCTAACGGAAACCCGATTCGAGACATCTTTGGCAATATTGTAAAAGACGGAACTTCAGTAACTGTTGCGACAAACAGAGGCAAATTACTTGATTCCGGAATTGAAGTCAACAGCATGACTGTTACCACATCAGGCGGACTTTTTTCTGTTACATTACGTGCAACCGCCGATGCCGATATCGGTGTAGCACAAGTCACCGCAAATACCGGCTCAGCCAGCGGATCGGCAAGCGTTTCATTCATACCCGGATTAGCGGCTGGAACCATTGTTCTCAATGTTTCTCCTGCACAGATTATTGCAGATGGAAGCAGTACATCGACTATCACATCAGCCCCGATTATAGATCAATACGGAACGGTTGTCACAGACGGCACACTGGTAACTATATCAACCAGTTTGGGCACCATTTTAGATATGAGCGATACTCCGGTTACCGCTCCTTTAGCTACCTCCGGCGGTATTGTTACGTTTAAACTTAAAAGCGCAACCACCACAGGTACCGCAACAATCAATGCGGCAACCGTATCAGGGACCGCTTCAGGCAGTTGCACTGTAGCCTGTGTACCGGGTGACCCTGCTGGAGCTATTACGTTAACTTCAGTACCTGCATCGATTATCGCTAAAAGCAGTCAGACAACAACTATTTCCAGTGGAATCATTCGTGATGCCAACGGCAATGCAGTTGGAGCCGGCATAAGTATAATTCTGACATCTTCATCAGGATTACTCGACGACGGACAAGGAACTCAGGCATCATCTATAACGATACAAACAGATGCAAACAGCAAAATTTCATGCAGTTTTATTGCGGATTCATCAACCGCTGTCGGTACGGTTTCCATAACGGCAAACACCATTGCCGGATCGGCACAAACAGTACAGCCATTGTCTATAGCCCTAACCGCCGACCGTCCTGCGGGAACCATCGTACTATATGCTTCTCCATCAGAGATTGTCGCTGACGGCCAGAGCACTTCGCTTATCACCAGCGACCCGATTACCGATCAATACGGCAACCCTATTAATGAAGGTACTCTGGTTACAATCATTCCATCATGGGGCACTATTGTAGAAGATGATGCAGACCCTGTCACATATCAGAATCATCAGATCGCGGTTGATAATCAGAGCGAACTGTCGTTTCATCTGCAAAGTGAAACGAAAACAGGAATATCTACCCTGTCACTCACTACACCGACAGGAACTGCTACAGGATCTATTCAGGTCACAGGCATTCCCGGACCTCTTGCGGCACTGGTTGTTGTGATGCCCGGCGAAACTTTCGATACGGATGAACCCGACGGCACAGCTGGCGGTCCGCCAACTGATCAGGTCATTAACGTACCATTTGAGGTAAAAATATATCCGGTGGATGCTTACGGCAACCACATTATTGACTTGACGGAATCAATCACCTTATCGCCTTTAAGCAGTTATATGCAATGCAGTCCGTCATGGACACAATCGTTTGACGGAATCACTGGTGAACTGACCTTTACTGTCGAAGATACCATAGCCGGACTTGAGTTGGCATTTACAGCACAGGATACATTTTCCGGCACAATTACCGGTACGGGAAATCCATTTGATATCCTTGCAGGTGAAGCTGTTAAACTGCAAGTTTTGTTGCCGGGAGAAACATTAGTGCCCGGAGATTCGGGTGACGGAATAGCCGGCACTCCAGATGTACAGCAAGCAGGTGTTCCATTTGAGGTCACAGTTTATTATGTTGATAGCTATTACAACATTGTTACCGGAGTACAAGGCACAGTTGAACTCAGTTCATCGGGAGTTGGCGCGCTGTTACCTGAAAACACTTTGCTAACCAATGGTATGGCAACATTGACCATCACTGAAACAACGTTCTCCAGCGGAGCCAACAGGGTATTGACCGCAAACCTGTATCCACAGGACGGCAGTGATCCTATATCGAAAGCAAGTGATCCTTTTGAAGTGACGGATACACTTGCACCAGAACTGGTATCGTTCACAATAAATAACGATGCGGCATACACGGTTTCACAGTCGGTGACGTTATCTATCGAGGCGATTGACGCCGCCGGTTCGGCAATATCCATGCGATTCAAAAACGATGACGGCGCATGGAGCGCGTATCAGAATTATCAGTCAGAAATACAAAATTATTCTTTAACAGCAGGCAGTGGTGCAAAAGAAGTATTTATCCAACTTAAAGACAGTTACGGCAATGAATCTGAAATTTTCTCCGATTCTATTCTCTATGCTACACCTCCGCAGGCTCATGCTGGTACCGCGCAGTCCGTTCCTGAAGGATCGGTCGTGCAACTCGATGCCAGCGCAACAACCGATGCCGATTCGGGCGATACTTTAACTTATGAGTGGGATTATGACGGCGACGGATTCTATGACGACGCAACCGGTGTGAATCCGACTATTCTCTTTGTAGATAATCAGACAGCTACAATAGGCTTACTGGTTACCGATTCGTTCGGGCTAACCGATACGTCTTCCGTAGAACTCACTGTTTATAATGTTGAACCTACTGTAACTGTACCCAACGCAGGATCGACATTGATCAAAAAAATCGGCGAGGAAATACATATTGATCCCATAACATTCAGCGATCCGGGTACTGGTGATTCCCATAGCGCAACTGTTACATGGGAAACCGGTGTAACGGATTCGTATCCATCTTTAACAGGAACAACTTTTAGTGCTGTTCATACATACAACACCGCCGGAATATATACCGTTCAGATAACAATAACTGACGATGACGGCGGTACGGCAACAGATACTATCACTTATGATGTCAGCCATGAACCGGTAGCAGATGCAGGCGGCGATTATACAGGCTATAATGAAGGCGATACTATCACGTTCGACGCCAGCGGGTCTTATGATGACGACGGTATGACCGGACTCGTATACGATTGGGATATTGACGGCGACGGCGATTTTGATGAAGCTGTAACCGGAGTAACCGTTCAGCACACTTGGAACGATGATTATTCTGGCAACGTATCTGTAAGGGTAACCGATCCGAATGGATTTTTCTCGGTCGATACGGTGTTGGTAGAAGTGCAAAATGTCAATCCATCCCTTACTATTGACGAGCAACAGTTATCGTTATCCATCCCTGAAGGGGCTACACTCACACTTAACGCTGGTGTCACTTTTAGTGATCCTGGGTTAGATGACGATCATAGTATTACAGTCGTGTGGGGTACACAGGAAGGATCAGATCTTATCGGTTCAGCCGAACCCGGTTCGGTTGCCATGTCTCATGTGTATGCAAACAGCGGTGTATATACTGTAACCATCACGGTTGAAGATGATGACACCGGCATTGACGAACAATCTTTCAACGTAGAAGTAGCGTTACGTCCTATCGAGTTAGCTGTTTCAGTCAATAATGACCGAAGTGTGCAACTCTCATTCACCACCGTGCAGGATAAATCGTATATGATTTTATATTGTGATAACGACTCGGTATTGCACGACACCACCATGCAATTCTGGCAGGTTGCCGCAACAGTTACCGGTGATGCTGATGTCAATACGGCAGATCAATGGATCGATAACGATGACGCAGCAAGAGATCATCCCGCAGATGTTTCCATACGTTTTTACCGCATCATGTGTGAAGATCCGTTGACCGATGGCGGTACTGTGCATCAGGCATCTTCGGATATAGCGTATATCACTAATATAAATATATATGAGGGCAGAAATTTTCTTGGTAAGATCGGAAACGAAAATACCCTTGCTTTAGTTGCCAATCCTTATTATTTACGAGCAGGAATGATGGCAAACAATGCATCAATTGTTAATTACGCAGTAAACGGTACTTTTAAACAAGCGTATGTTTTCTCGTATGACAACAGCCCAAATACCTGGCTCGATATGCCCGGATTATCAGAAATCATAGATGACCTTTCCATACCGGATGGATACGGTGTGATGATAACCATCCCGCCCGGAACAGGTGTCACGAAGCTACCCAAAGCAGGTTTGGTCAAAACCACATTGCCCGATCAGGCGTTATCAATAGAAAGTGATTATGCTATAATCTCATGGCCATACAGTTATGCCATAGAACTTTCCGAATCTTTCCTTGTAGAAAGCGGATTTAAAGGCGATATACGATCACGTACTGCCGACCAGATATATTTTTGGAATGCGGAAAATCAACGTTACGAGTTGCCGGTATTTTATTACAGCCCTACAGGCGAATGGCGTAACTACGATCAATCACCTTGTGACAAAAAGTTGCAACCCGGTGAAGCAGTACTTATCAGGCGACAATCGGACAGTTCGTTCTCATCGTGGAACATCGGCGCTATGCCATACGATGCTCCATCAGCCACCATTGAAGAATAGATTTTATAGGCACAGCAACGCGCGGTGATTTTCAGATATCAGCGTTCACGTTGCTGTTCTATATATTTTATCTTTGCTTGATGATTAACTATATAAAGGCGCACGCCGAACCCTTTTCACCTTAGCTTCGGGTTTTACGATTACCTGAACACTGCTTGCCTGCGGCCCATCGTGCCCCATATGTTCGTTATATGATACTCCTGTACCTATTTCCAGATTATCGAATTGATCGTGCAATACAGCGTTTCTATGAAAATACACCTCACGCCCATCCACAGTTTCTATAAATCCATAGCCTGCTTCCTTAAAAATTTTGGACACAAAGGCCTGCGCTTCCTGTTGAGGATGCGTTTTGACCCTGCGCTGTTGTTTCTGTTTCAACGCTAATAGCCTTCTGCGAGCTGCTTTGAAAGTTTCCTGTATGCTGGCGAAAAGCGTATCGTGCAAATCGCCATGCATAGATTCTTTTTTTACAACCAGTTCCTGACCCGGAGGTGCTGTTATAGCAATCCGTATCCTGTATGGATTACCTGTTTTCTGATGACGCTGTTTCTTTTCTACAGCTACCGAACAACTGGTTATACGGGGATACAAAGCTTCCAGCTTGCTAATAAATGTCCGGATTCTTTGCTCAAGAACTTCGGTATCTTCATCGTTGATCCCCCTGAAACTAATTTCTAATGGAACTTGCATAGAATAGGCCTCCTTTCCGGGTTTACACTGATGGAATAAGGGGGAAATATCCGCCCTTATTAATTTAGACCATATTCAGGCACATCCGTGCATTAAGACTGCAATTTTTCTTAAAATTTTTGACTTAAAAATATTTTTGTAATTTTTCTATTTTTAAATCAATTCTGTAAGTGGTTAGTCGATATAATGATAGTCACCTCGTACAATCCAGTTACCCAAAATAACACAATAAATAAATTGCAGTATCATTACATTATTTGATATGTATACAAGAAGATAGAAACAGCACACGCTCATTTGTCTTGATGTGTGTGATTATGACAACAGGAGATATAATGGACAAACGCGGCAGCGGCATTTTATTACATATTACATCGCTTCCTTCACCATACGGTATAGGCGATTTTGGTAAATCCGCATATAAGTTTGCCGATTTCTTATACCAGACAAAACAAACTTTCTGGCAAGTACTTCCTCTGACTCCAACAAGCCATGTATTCGGTAATTCACCGTATAGCAGTTTTTCCGCTTTTGCCGGCAACAAGGCTCTGATATCGCCTGATATTTTGGTTGAAGAAGGATTGATCAGCAAAAAAGATCTCGATCCGAAACCCCAGTTTCCCGATTCGTTTTGCGATTTTAAACACGTTGTTCCATACAAAGAAAAACTCCTGCATAACGCATATCGTCATTTCAAACAAAAAGGAAAAAATTCAACCGCATTTTGTGACTTTTGTCAGTCTAACCAGCATTGGTTAGACGATTTTGCTACCTTCATTGTGCTCAAAACCCATTTCAAAGGGCAACCGTGGTATATGTGGCCGGAAGATCTTAAAAATCGCGTACCCGACAGACTGGCCGCGACACAAGATCATTTCAGGGACGAAATAGAATATGAGAAATTCCTGCAGTTCCGCTTTTACCGCCAATGGTTTGCTTTGAAAAAATATTGTAACGAGCGCTATATACATATCATCGGCGATATACCTATCTATGTAAATCTGGACAGTTCAGATGTCTGGGCAAATCAGCATCTGTTCAAACTTGATGAACACAAACGCCCCACTGCATTATCTGGAGTA
>CAXXKF010000001.1:0-1181404 GCA_963675685.2 Candidatus Auribacterota bacterium | reverse complement strand
GATTGATGTGGATTGCTATTAAAAAACGAAGGATCATGATTTTGAATAACAAATTTGTTTTTACAACTACTGCAGGCAAATTCTTTATGTCCTGAAGCACACGAGAGTGGTTGAAGATGGATAATTTGATTCTTTGCATCAAAGCAATTTTGGCAATAAAAATTTTTAGGATTGTCTCTTTCTTCACTCAGTATATAGACAATTCTCTCATTAGGAAAATGATAAACTTCATATTTAGATTTTTGTTCTTCCCATTTTGCTTCTTTGTCAGTTTGTCGTTTAAGTTCTATCATCTGATCTCTGAGTTGAAGGTTTTCAGTTTGAAGTTCATAAATTTTACCTGCAAGCGATGTGATTTTTTCTTGCAATGTATCGATTTCTTTCTGGTTTTTGGGAAGAAATTCTCTAAGATTTGCAAGTCCTTGAGTTATCGAGGGAATAAGAACAGAGATTGTCGCAATATCCATAATGTTAAGCTCCTTGATAATATTTGAGTGATGATTTTAATGTATAAGATTTAAAAATAATGAGCAATAGAAAATGGCAAAAAAAGAGGGATTGTACAAGCAATTGTACCCCTCTGAGGACAAATTTTTTATAGAATTACGGGGACACATTGAGCTAGCCCGGTTTTAATGGACACCAACAAATGGCAACAATTATTTTTTTCTGTAAGCTAAGACTAAACCACTTAGTCCCAGAAGAATCATTGTTGCCGGTTCCGGAACCACTACAAGAGGATCATACGCTCCAAATGTAACGGCACGAGGACTACTTAAATAGGTATCATCAAATGTATATAAAATTTCATCAGAATCAGGATCATATCGCACAACATTATTTGCACCCCATGATGCCATGTAAAGATCACCGTCATCACCGAATTCTATGTCCCATGCCTGTTGAAAAGCTCCATCGCTAAAAGTATGTACCAGATTAAAGGATGAGTCATATACATAAAGTGTAGTAGCATTATTTGTTACATAAAAATAACCGTCGTCAGATATAGCAAATCCCGTAGCACTTCCAACAGTAATTGGCGAATCAATGGCTGCCCCGGTTGTACCGTTAAGACGATGCACTTTGCTGCTAAAGTAATCGGAATAATATAAGTATCCATCGTAGAACATCATTTTTTCACAGGTGCTAATAGTCGCAAAAGTATCTACATATGTGTTGGTTTGCAGATCAAATTGTTTGATTGTCCTGCTATTAAAGTCGCCAACATACAAATAATCATCCGGCCCTATGGTTAACATGCGTGGCATAGCTGTCCCCGAATAATGTAAATCTAAATCGCCGAGATGGTCGCCTGTATCAGGATTATACATCGAAACAGTAGTTCCGTTGGTAACGTAAAGTATATCGTTAGGTGCATAAAGTATATCCTGCGGAATATTAGCAAGAGTTACTAAAGTGTCTATATACTCGCCGGTTTCCATGTTATGCACTGTTATGGTTTTATTTTGATTCGCGACATAGGCAACTGTTCCATAGGCATTAAAACTACACAATATAGTAGCTAGTAACGCTATCCAAACTGTTGTAACAAGAGTCTTCATAATGAGTTGCTCCTTTATATTTTATAGTTTCATATTTAAAGAATATACAAAGTCTCTTTTTTATAGGCTCCTGAAAAGCAACTATCAAAAATGTAGAATGGTATTATGTGTCGCTCAAAACGGATCTGAATCCTAAAAAATCTGTACTATAAATATATCATGGAAATAGCTATCTGTCAACTGACCATGCTCAATGTGAAAAGCAATATTTTGTGTAAATAATTAGAGGGGTGCACATTGTTGTAATATGGAATTATATGAAGTGAAGTGTATAAATGATTTGACAATATGAACTTTAAGGGTTATCCTAATGGCAAGGAGAGACTGTTTGTGTAAACTATAATTAAACCAAGTTGTGAGAGAGGATTGAAAATGACCAAGCATAGATTTTTCACCATGATTATTATTGCATTATCTATAGTAATAGCGAAATCTACTCACGCTGATGTAGTTAATATTGATGCAAACAGCTCATCATACGAATCGCCTGTGACCTGTTTTTTTGAAGCAGGTACATACCTTGTAACACCAATCGGGATTGATGATGGAGGTGTTTATAATGCATGGAATAATCATTACACATCAGGTGCCTGGCTGAATAGATATGGCTTCTATTGTGATGAATTTGAGATTTATATTGATGACGGGATGGCATATGACACAGAATTAGAAGCCCTTGCGAATGCCCAATCCAGCCAATTTACGATTACAAGCGACTCTAATGTCAATTTTTATATATTTGACTTGCCGGGGATGTATCAGGATAATATCGGTGGAATGTCTGTAGAGGTAACTCCTGTTCCTGAGCCTATATCATTTTTATTGTTTCCATTTGGAGCGCTTCTTTTTAAGTTTTTTCACAAGGGAGTGTCATGAAAATTAGGAAAAAGGGCGTATCCCATCATTCTCTTTTTAATTTAGCTACATAAGACACCAATCCAAAGAATACCAAAATGATTGATGCAGGTTCAGGTACGGCATTCTGTGTAGCAAGATAAATATTAGAGAAAGTCCTTCTTATTAGTATATTATTATCATATTCATCGTACGCGATATAATTTTCGTATATTGATGCCCATCTATTAATATAGATGTTGTCTGTAATTTGGGTAGTGGATTGGCTAGCAATATCATACAGGTAAATCTCATTATCATTATAGTACGTAATATAATTGCCGTATATCGAGGTCAAAGTATCGTTAGTGGCATTGTCTGTAATTTGGGTAGTGGATTGGCTAGCAATATCATACAGGTAAATCTCCTGATCAATGCCGTCATATCCAAAGTACGTAATATAATTGCCGTATATTAATGGCGAAAGATAGCTAAAGGAGTTGTCTGTAATTTGGGTTTCAGATTGGTTGGCGATATCATAGATGCAAATTTCATAGTCATTCCCGTCATACCCAAAGTACGTAATATAATTGCCGTATATTGACGGCTGGCCGTCAGATAGGGTATCGTCGGTGATTTGTGTAGTAGATTGACTAGAAATGTCATACAGATAAATTTCCATATCATTGTCTTCAGCGTCATACCTACTGTATGCGACATAATTACCGTATATTGACGCCGAAGAGTCGTTAGTGGAGTTGTCTGTAATTTGGGTAGTGGATTGGTTCGCAATATCATAGATATAAATCTCCTGATCATCACCATCAGATTGATGGTATGCGACATAATTACCGTATATTGAGGTCAAAGTATCGTTAGTGGCATTGTCTGTAATTTGGGTAGTGGATTGGTTCGCAATATCATAGATATAAATCTCCTGATCAATGCCGTCATGTACATTGTAGGCAATGTAGTTTCCGTATATGAATGGTTTAGTGGCGTTGTCGGTAATTTGGGTAACAGTCCAATTACTTGCAAAAGCAGACCCAGTGAATACGAATAGGATAAGCAAAATAGTAAATTTTTTCATAGTGATTTTCCTGTGGTGTTATTAATTTAGAGTAACAATCATATTATACACTATGAGTTATAGAATGTCAAAAAAAATGTCTCTCCAATCTGCTGCTCACAGCATTGCTTTTCTTTTTGATAGCCAGTTAAGGTGGAATTGTTGTTGGTAATCCACCTTAATGCAAAGGCGGGTTTCAGGAATTATGGGGACACATTGAGGTATCCCGGAATTAGCGGACAGTTAAATTACTGAACAGGTTCTTTCTATTCCTCATTGCCAAATCTGCCAAGGGCATCCAACAAAGATATAGTTGATATCATTGCTATCCTTTTGTATTGGCAATTTTTTAGCTTTATGGTATGATATATAACTTAAATCATGTAGGAGATTTTTCTATGGAAAACATACTTGTTATCGGTGGTGCGGGATTTATCGGATCGCATCTGGTTGACCGTCTTATCGATATGGAACATAACGTAACCGTGTTTGATTCGCTAGAACCTGCGGTGCATTCGGATAGCCGGCCTCCGTCTTATCTGAATCCGAAAATTCATTTTGTCAAAGGAGATGTGTGTAACTATTCGCATCTGAAAAGAGTGATCAAAGACAAAACCATCATTGTTAATATGGCTGCTCACATTGTCGATCGTACCAGTGAGATAAAACGATACCTTGATACCAATGTTGGCGGTACGGCAAACTTGCTTGAATGTTTGTTAAACACTGAAAATTGTTGTCGAAAACTCATCCATGCTTCGGTATTGCATCGTTCTACTCGTAAACTATTTGCGTATCATCCCTTTTATTATATATCCAAAAAGGCGCAGGAAGAACATGTCTACAAGTTCTCGCGTCTGTTCAAGTTTCCTGTTGTCATATTGCGGTATGCGGAGGTATACGGTGTTCGCCAATCATTGTCGGTAGGGCTTGGACCGATTATTATGCGGATACTTGAGCAAAAGTTCGATAAGTTATTTTTGCGAAAAGATAACTATGCCATAGATTTTATATCGGTATGCGATGCTGTCGAGGCGACAATACGAAGTATGTTCAATAGTGTTGCAAATGGCAAAATATATGAGATAGGTACTGCGCAACCTAAACAGCTGCATGATGTTACATGTTTAATATTGCAACAGGTTAAAGCGAAAATTCCTACATTATATGCTCCTGAACAATCTAATCGTGACGCACCTACATTTGTGAGTAAAGCGGATATAGGATTGCTTGAGCATGATCTCGACTTTAAACCCACCGATACTCTCAATCAGGATATCCACTCGTTGGTTGAATGGCTTTTTTCGCCCCAGGGTGTCGATAAGATTCAAACCGCAAAACATAACCATAAACTGATTCGGCGGCATTAAATATCTCTCAATCAACAGGATAACATTTAAAGTGGCATATTTCTTGTTGTTTAAAACAAATGTATGGAGAAAATTTTTCGTATTTTTGTTATTTGCATAGTATTTTGAACGCCAAAGAGTTATCATTATTTGATAGATTTTTAATAAGAAAAATAACCATTTGGAGGCATAAATAGGCAAAATTTTCCTAAATAAATTTCTCGCGATACCGATAGAAAGAATGTCACTGAAAAAAGGAGAGGTGGTTATGGATATAAAGAATGTTGGTGATCAGTTACCGCAGATAAATAATTCTGATGTTCGCCGAGTTACAAACAATCAGGAGCAAAAGGCTTCACAGTCTTCAAAGAGAGTAAACGGCATTCGTTCTGATGAGGTTTCTATATCATCGGAAGCGGTGCAGGCTTTGGAAGTACAACGGTACACCCGTTTGGCTAAACAGTTGCCATCAGTACGTGAAGACGTTGTCAATAAAGTACAGGACAGAATGAACAGTGGTTTTTACGATGATCCTGAAGTAGCGAATAAAACAGCTTTAAAAATGTTTGAATAAATCCTTTGTACCACCGGTTCTGAATAATAGAGCGTCCTTACCATATGGTAAGGGCGCTTTTTTTATCTATGGGGTCGTGGAGTACGCAGCAGGTCGAGAAATTCCATACGCGTTGCCCGTTCCGATCGAAACGCACCCAGCATAGAGCTTGTAGTTGCAAAACTATTTAATTTCTTAACTCCTCTGATAACCATGCACATATGCGATGCTTCCATAACAACGCCAACCCCTAACGGCTCTAAATGTTTCATAAGGGATTCAGCTATTTGCGTTGTCAGGCGTTCCTGAACCTGCAGTCGTCGGCTGAAAGCTTCGACGATACGGGGTATTTTGCTCAGCCCGATTACTTTACCATTAGGTATATATGCTACGTGGCATTTACCGGTAAACGGCAAAAGATGATGTTCACACATACTGAAGAAATCGATGTCACGTACGATTACCATTTCGTCATATTCTTCTTCAAAGACAGCTCCGTTAATCAGTTTGTCTATATCTACTTTGTATCCTTGAGTTAAGAACTCATAGGCTTTGGCTACACGGGTTGGGGTTCTTATCAATCCCTCACGTTTGGGGTCTTCGCCTATATGAACCAGAATTTTTTCTATTTCTTTTTCCATATTAACCTCGATTTGTTGAATTTGAAAAAGATAGATTATCACAGTCATGAGAATGATTCAAACATAATATGTATCGTTGGATATGGATGCGCTTTGCGACATAGTGTCATATTATTAATCATTTGACTAAAAAAGAGATAGGAAAATTTTACCGGGTTAGGTTTCGCTCTATTACTCTATATGTTGCTGTACGTGGTTCTTAAGTTCTTTGTATGAGCTGCAAAAGTATACAGATAGTATCTCTGGAACGTGATGATATATTTTCAGGAAATAGATTGGCACGACTATTGCTGAAAATATATTCGGATAAAAGCGCACAAGGAGGCACAAAATGTTTGAAGGTTTATATAACGCAGCATCAGGAATGGTCACGCAGGGTAAGATTCAGGAGCTTATTTCGAGCAATATCGCTAAAGCGGTAGTACCCGGTTATAAACGAGTGACACCGGTTGTACAACCCTTTGAGCGGGAATTGAATATATCTCTAAAAGAGGCAGAACTTCGGAATGAGCAAGTGGGCGGTGTCGAGATAAGCAAATATCATACAGTATTTGACCAGGGGAATATGAAACAAACCGGTAACCCGTTGGACTTAGCCATAGAAGGAGATGGTTTTTTTACCATAAATATAAATGGACAGGATTATTATACGCGAAACGGTAGATTTTCGATTAATGCGGAAGGGCAACTGGTTACTCCGGAAGGATATCTCGTTATGGGAGAAAACGGTCCATTGGAGATAACAAGTGAAGATGATACGAATCCCGTTATCGTAAAAAGCATAGATATAGCGCCTGATGGAACAGTCAATATACAGGAAACAGGCAAAAATGAAAATAACCAGATTGGTAAGATCAAGATTGTACATTTTGAAGACATGGAAAAACTGAACTCGCTAGGGCAAAGCGTATTTACTCCTAAAAAGGGTGTTGAACCGGAAATGATGGAGCGGCCGCAAGTGGCTCAGGGATATATTGAGGAATCGAACGTAAACATTCTTGATGAGATGGTATCAATGATTGCGAATATGCGTATTTATGAAACAAATCAAAAAGCGTTAACTAATATGTCAAATGCATATAATAGAAGTATCAATGAGATAGGTAGAGTAAGCTAAGGAGGATCGTAGATGTTAAGAGCTCTTTTTACATCATCAACAGGCATGAAAGCGCAACAGCTGTATGTTGACACAATTGCGAATAACCTGGCGAATGTTAATACTACGGGATTTAAAAAAAGCAGGGTTGATTTTCAGGATTTGATTTATCAGACACTCAAGACTGCAGGAGCTGAAACCGCAGATGGAAATACTTCCCCTGAAGGTATGCAGGTTGGTCTTGGTGTGAAACCTGTATCAGATGCCAAGTTGTTCAGTCAGGGAACCATAACTCTTACAGGAAATGATCTTGATTTTGCCATAGAAGGTGATGGATTCTTTCAGATACTGCAACCTAATGGCACTATCGGGTATACCCGTGACGGCGCGTTAAATATTGACGCTAACGGAAATTTGGTCACAAACGATGGTTTCTTTCTAGAACCGGCAATCAGTATACCTACCAACGCTGTAAAAGTGAGTATCGGGCAGGATGGTTCGGTTTCGGCATTACTTGATGACAATACTATAACTAATGTAGGGCAGATAGAAATAGCGACTTTTGTAAACCCCTCCGGTTTGAGTGCAGAAGGACGTAACCTGCTGATCGAGACAGCTGCATCGGGTCCGCCTTCGGCAGGGACACCGGGTCTTGAGTCGCGTGGTACTTTAGCTCAGGGGTTTCTGGAATTGTCCAATGTTGAGATTGTTGATGAAATGGTTAATATGATTATTGCGCAGCGTGCTTATGAAGTAAATTCACGCGCCATCAGGACATCTGATGAAATGCTGCAAACGGCGAATCAGCTTCGGTAAAACCTGAGTTGATAGCATGGGAGGAATGATGCGTCTTACAGTTGGATTTATCGTAATGATAACTATGTATTTGCTGAGCGTGTTCGCGGTGCATGCTGAATCGATCAGCGTACAATTGAAGGAAGACGTACATCTCAGCGGCAGTGAAATATGCCTTGGGGATATTGCTTTTATCCAGGGTGAGAATGACATGCTGGTTAGTGCTCTGAGAGAAATATCCATAGCACAAGTACCGCAGACTGAAACCGGACAGCGTAGCATATCTACATCGGAAATAATGTTACATATGCGCAAAATTGGTTTGGAAGAATCAGAGATATCGTTCAGCGGACCGCCAGTGGCAACTATTTATCCTGAAGTGCAAACCATATCAGGGCAACATCTTTTTGATGTAGTCAGTGTTTTTATTCAGGATACGATGCCGTGGGATCCGAACGATGTAATCATTCATCCCAAAAGATTGCCTGATGAAGTGGAAGTGGTAAATGGAGATGTATCGTATGATATTATACCGCTTTCACGTAATCAGTATATCGGGCCGTCTCGCTATACAGTGGTTGTCAATGTTGACGGCCAAATTCAGAAAAACATCGATATATTTGTTGATATCACAGTGTTTAAGGAAATTCTCGTAGCCAGCAGTAAGATTAATCGTGGTGATATGATCCAGCCTCATAACGTTATGATATCACGTAAAGAGTTGAGATCAAGCACTCAGGATGCTATCAGCGATCCTTCGCAGGCGCTTGGAATGGTTGCAGCGCGTAACATATCTCCACAAGCCGTGATAAAACCTTCATATATTACCATGCCGGTGATCGTACAGCGTAAAGATATGGTCAAGATTTCGTTTAAATCCGGTGGCTTATTAGTACAGGGAGTTGGAGTGGCAAAAGAGAATGGAAGTATTGGTGATTATATAAAAGTGCAAAATGTAGATAGCGAAAAAATAATTTTTGCAAAGGTCGTTGGTGTCCGTGAAGTGTCTGTAGACGCTAATGATGGAGGAGCTATATGATAATGTTATCGCGATGTCTTGTTATAGTCTTATTGATATCCTCAACATGTTATGCCGATTCGCTTTGGAGAAAAGAGTATCATTCTCGCGGTTCTTTGTATACCGATGACAAGGCATGCGCCATAGGCGATATTGTGACCATTATTGTCAGTGAGACAACCAGTGCGAAAACTACATCAAAAACGACAACAAATAAAGATGTCAGTAATACCGGGTCGATAACCAGTTGGTTTTATCCGTCCAATCCGCCGGAGTATATAGAGAAAGATAATGAAATGCCCAGCTGGGAATATAGCATGAATAAAGATTTTACAGGTGGTGGTGAGGTTAGTGAGGGTGGAAGTTTTACGGCAAAAATTACCGCTCGGGTTATTGATGTGTTGCCCAATGGTAATCTTTTGATTCAGGGAAGTAGGGAAGTCAGCGTTGCCAGTGAAAAGAAAAAAATTATTTTATCAGGTATTGTGCGACGTAGCGATATTTTGGCTGACAACACGATCCAATCGAATTTAATAGCTGATGCCAAAATATATTACGAAGGCAATGGCGCACTTACAGATAACCAGAAACGTGGTTTTTTTACTTGGTTGCGAGATACTTTTTCGATTTTCTAACATGATGAGGGAGAAATATGAAGCTATATAGTCGTATTACCGTTTGCTTGTTGGTGATCGTGATGCTTGCCCAGAATAGTGTACCGCTCTATAGCGCACCAAAAGTCAGGGTGAAAGATGTTGCCATAGTTGAAGGTGTGCGCTCTAACCATTTGTTTGGCTACGGGTTGGTGATGGGGCTTGATGGATCAGGTGATAGTGACAGTACCGAGTTTACCGTACAGTCAATAGCGGCTATGCTGTCAAAAATGGGCATTACTGTAGATCAAGATGATATTACGACCAAAAATGTAGCTGCGGTTATTGTTACCGCAGAAATACCTGCATTTGCGAAGTCGGGGACGCGTCTTGATGTTTCGGTATCTGCAATCGGTAATGCAAAAAGCTTGTTTGGTGGCAACTTGTTGATGACTCCATTACAGGCTGTGGACGGTGAAATTTACGCATTGGCGCAGGGGCCGTTATCGCTGGGAGGGTATTCTTTTAGCAGTGGAGGGGCATCAGCTGTGAAAAATATTCCTACTGCGGCGGTAATTCCTAACGGGGCTTTGGTAGAAAAAGAGGTTCCGTCGACTATTTTGCAAAACAGGATGATACATATTTCATTGCGGCATCCTGACTTCACTTCAGCCAAACGTTTAAGCGATGCCGTAAATGCTGTTTTTAGTGATACTGCAACGGCAAAAGACGCTGCTACAGTGGCAGTTATAGTATCTAATGAGTTTATCGTTCAAGAACGTTTAGTCCATTTTTTATCATATATAGAAAACCTTGTTATCGAGCCTGATACAGTAGCTAGAATTGTCATAAATGAGCGTACAGGCACGATAGTTGCTGGTTCTCATGTGAGGATATCTACCGTTGCGGTAACACACGGCAGTTTGAATGTGGTTATCAAATCCAAGCCGGTCATATCTCAGCCTAATCCGTTTGGAGAAGGCACTACGGTAGTTGAAGAAGATACTGAGATGGTCATTGAAGAAAAAGATAACCCGCTGATGGTGGTAGAAGATGGTGTGACCATCGGTGAAGTAGCCCAAGGGCTCAATGCGCTAGGCGCTTCACCAAGAGATCTGATAGCCATTTTTGAGGCTATGAAACAAGCAGGGGCGCTTCAGGCTGAACTGGTAATTATGTAAAGGATTGCTTTATGGACGGTATGTCGCAAATAGGAATGCAGATGCCATATCAAGCTGACAAAATGAGCCTTATGGGGCAAAAGGCAGCTGATATACAGCGTATGGCAAGTAAAAATACTGATGAGGCAAAATTGCAGGAAGCTGCTGATGGCTTTGAAGCAATGTTTGTCCACTTGCTATTGCAACAGATGCGCAAAACAATACCTGATTCCGAGTTGATAGACGGCGGGCAAGGTCAGGAAATTTGGGAAGATATGTTCTATGAAGAAATCGCCAAGTGCGCTAGTCAAAGCGAGTCGTTAGGTATATCTGAAATGCTCATGCAGGAGTTTCAAAAGTACAACAGAAATCCTGAAACGGAAAATACAAGTGAGGGTCAGTCATGAAAATCAGTAAAGGCAGAATTCAAAAAATAGGATCATTACTCGAACAGGAACTCTTTATCTACGATCGGCTTCACAAAGTGGCAAAATCCATTCAGGATCACGTTGTTCATAATGATATTGAATTACTCAATACGATGGTGGAGAAAGAAGATACGTTGTTTTCCCGTGCCGAGGAGTTGCGTCAGGAGCGATTAGCGATAATGTTTGAGCTCAAAGATGAGTTACAACTTTCTGACAGTGAATTTGGCCTCGCACGGTTAATGGAATTTATGGATGAAGATGATGCGCAAGAGATACATCGATTGCGCGACGCGTTACTTGAAAGTATCACTAATCTTGATACAGTAAATCGTATCAACCATGAGTTGGTAGATTATTCTTTGAATTTGAATGCGCAGTTTATGAACTTATTGGTTAATTTGGGTCATAATAATCCTGTATATCAGAAATCGGGTGCGGTCCAGCATCAGGGTAGCATGCACCACAGACTGCTTGATAAAAAGGCCTAATGAGTGAGAGGTAGCCTATAATGTCGGGATCTATTTTTTCCATATTTGATATCGGTGCTCGCGCAATGTATGCGCAACAGACGGCGTTGAATGTCACCGGTCAGAATATTGCAAATGCCAATACGGAAAGCTATGTACGTCAGCGTGCAGAATTGCGTGAAGCGGAAAGTATCAATAGTTCACCCGGTCAATTGGGAATGGGTGTAAAGGTTGAAGAAATTATCCGTATAAAAGATGATTTTACCGATTACCAGCTTCGTAAAGAGCTCCAGTCAATGGGGTATTTTGATACAAAAAGTGGGATACTCGAACAGTTGGAAAATGTTTTTAACGAACCGTCTGATAATGGTCTCAATAGTGTTATTTCGGAGTTTTATGATAGTCTTGAAGATTTATCGAACCATCCTGAAACCTATTCTGCGCGCGTGATGGTAAAAGAGCAGGCTGAGGCGCTTGTTGATGTGTTCAACAGTACGAAAAACAGTTTATCTGAGTTGAAATCTAATATTAACGAGAGTATCACTTATAATGTATCGGAGATCAATTCGATCACAGGTGAGATAGCTGAACTGAATGATCAGATTGTAAGAGCGGAAGTTGGTGGATTGCAAAATGCAAACGACCTTCGTAATCAACGCGATGCTTTAGTGCGTGAGTTGAGTGAAATGGGTGATATCTATGTCAATGAGGGGAATGACAATTTATTGTATATTCAAATGGGCGATCAGGTTTTAGTTAGTGGCGTGCATCAGATTGAGTTGCAAACTACTACTACGTCCGATGGGTCAGTTCAAATTGAAACAGCTTACGGAGAAACTTTGAACGTTAAGAACGGATCCCTCAAAGCGATGATTGAGATGCGTGACGAGGTGATTCAGAAATACAGCGATGATCTGGATACACTGGCAAATTCTATAATAACAGAATTCAACAAAGTGCATGCCGGTGGTATTGGTTTAACACAATATCAGAATATAACTTCAGAGAACGGGGCTCAGTCCGCTACAGTTCCACTAATCAACGCGGGACTTGATTTTGACGTCACTGGCGGTGAGTTTTCGTTGTCACTTTATGATCAGGATGGAAATTTGAAATCCGAAACACTCATAACGGTGAATCCTTTTGCCGACAGCCTCAATGATATAGCGGCTGATATTAACAGTATATCTGGTTTTTCCGCATCGGTTACCGCGGATAACAAATTGTCTATAGTTACATCTGCAAGTTCTGATAAATTCAGTTTTGTTGCGGATTCTGATCATTCTGCAGATACAAGTAATTTTTTGATGGCTATGGGACTAAATACATTTTTTGGTGGTAAAGACGCCACATCGATTAAAGTTGCGGATAACATTGTCAATGATGTGAATAAAATTGCCACGGGGCAAACCATGGCTCCCGGCGATAACAGTAATATTCTTCAGCTGATTGCGACACGTGATCTTTCGGAAACTCAGGGGGCAACTTTTGAAGATTATTATTCTTCGATGATTGGTAATCTCGGTGTTGAACAACAGGTGAATACACAGCGTCTGGAAACGCAGAACTTAATTGTAAGTACCCTTGAAGATCGTCAGCAGTCAGAATCAGGGGTTTCATTTGATGATGAAGCGGTAAATTTATTACGGTATCAGCGAGGCTATCAGGCCGCGTCGAAATTTATACAAGTTGTAGATGGATTGATAAATACACTGATCCAAATGATTTAATACGTAGAGGGATTGTCCTATGCTGGATAGAATAACTAACACAATGAAAGTCAACAGAACGCTGTCGTATCTTGCAAACAACATGAACAGTATGCAAAAGACTCAGGAGCAGATATCGTCAGGTAAGATGATTAGAGTGGCTTCCGACGATCCTATCGGTGCTATCCAGTCAATGAATCTCAGCAATAGTATTAAAAAAGTTGAACAGTATAGTAAAAATATCGATAATGGAATCAGTTTTCTAGAGCATACCTCATCAGTATTGACACAGATAGAAGATGTTCTCGTCGAAATCAAGACAATTGCAGAGAATGCTGCATCAGATGTTACCACCAGTGCTGAACGGTCTGCATTTGCGTTTCAGGTGGATCAGATGCTTGAGGAACTTATTCAGGCCGCCAATTCAAAGTATGAAGGGAAATTTATCTTTGGCGGTACCGAAACCCTCAGTGGAACTGCAGCCAATTCGGCCCCTTTTAATATTGTTATGAGCGGTTCATCTATAGCAAGTGTGATACAAAATCCTAAAGGTATAGATGGCGAAATAAAACGATTGGTGGGGGATGGGAAATATGTTACGATCAACATTGCGGGTGATGATGTCTTTCAACCCAATGGTGAGGGTGGCATAAACGATATCTTTCAGACTATTATAGATTTACGTGAAAATTTAAGGGCAAATGACAGTGATCAGATAGAGCAACGTATATCTGAATTGGATGAAGAGTATGATTCGCTGGTCGGGCAAAATACCCTTGCCGGCTCTAAAGTGGTTCGTATGGAGCTTATATCTGATCAGCTTGAAGATTTAAAAGTAATACATAAAGAACATTTGTCCACTATAGAAGATACTGATCTTGCTGAGGCGATTATGCGGTTGCAAACACAGGAAGTGACTTTACAGGCAACACTTGACGCTAGTTCGCGCATTTTACAGCAATCTTTGTTGGATTATATTTGATATGAAAATAACGGTGTATTAGTATAGAGCAAGGGGAGGATTACCATGAAACTAAAGACAACCCGTTTTGGAATGCTCGATGTTCCAGAGGAAAATATTCTTCATTTTCCTGAAGGGATTATCGGGTTTGAAAACTGCAAGCGATTTGTGATTTTGAGTAAAAAGGATAATGCTCCTTTACGTTGGTTGCAATCGCTGGATCAGCCTGGTTTGGCGTTTATCATCATCAAACCATACTTGTTTAAGCCGGATTACAGTCCTCAGTTGGAACGGCAGGATCTTTCTATGTTGAAGATTAAAGATCTGTCGGAAGCGGAAGTTCTGTCAATCGTGGTTGTACCAGAAAACCCGCGTGATATGGTAGCCAACCTGATGGCTCCAATCGTAATCAATCCTAAATTATGTATTGGGAAACAGGCGATAATCAAGGATGCGGCTTATCCGACTCGCTACAAAATACTCGACAGCGATGGTGAAAATGCTGAAGCAACTCAGGTTTTATCCTGTTAATTATAGATGAGGAGTAAGTTTTAATGCTTATATTAACACGGAAGTTAAACGAGAGCATCATGATTGGTGATATAGAAGTTAAGATTACCAGTCTTAAAGGCGATTACGTTAAGCTTGGAATAAAAGCTCCCCGTGAAGTGCCTATACACCGTAAAGAAATATATGATTTGATTCAAAAAGAGAATCAAGAAGCAGCACAGGCAAGAATTACAGATATATCAGATTTATCAATGTTTTTTCAGAAAAAAGAATAGTTTATATAAAACTTGTATCGTTTTGATCTTTGATTTAGAAGGTGGTGGTGTGGAAAAACTGGTTGCTTGAGGTCACTGGCCTGTAGTGAGTACCTGCTGATGGCGTATCAGTGAGGTACAGGTGGTGATGTGCAGGTGGCAACGTCGGGTAAGTGGGGTCTTAACCATTATTACTATGCAAGGATGCAACCAGTAATCAAGGAGGGCGATATGGGTGACCTAGCTCGCATAAATACAAATATTGCTGCTCTACGAGCATTTCAGACATTAACCGATATAAATAGTCGTTTAGTCAAAACTCAAGAGCGCATATCTACAGGAAGCGTAGTCAACCGTGCTTCGGATAGTCCGTCGGATTATTATATTTCTCGTACATTAACCCGTGATATCAACGCGGTGGAACGTAAACAGAAAAATATAGAACGCGGTATTAACTTTCTTCAAACCAACAACAGCCGTCTTGCTCAGATTACCAATATATTAATCGAGGCAAGCGACCTTGCCAATCAGGCTAACAGTCTTGCTGTATCATCTGCCGAGAAACAGGCGATTCAGCAGGATATCCGTCAACTCATGTTTGAGGTTGAAGCCATATTTCAGAGCGGTGTAGCCGCGAAACTGTATACGGGTTTTAGTCTCGGTGGGTTACAGGATGTCAGCTTGACAGGCAATTTAACAACCGATCCTTTAGGTACTTTGTCACTTGATGGTGCAGATATTACGATAACCGGTACTGACTCACAATTGGAAACAGCGATTCGTAATATTGATAATGCTCTTGTCAGAGTGCTTGAAGATGAGGAACGGCTCGGTTCGTTAATCCATCGATTGGAAGTTGAGTTTGATGTTGCTGAGGTTGAAGATACTAACCTCAAAGCATCACGAAGTTCCATTATGGATTCCGACCTGGCAGAGGAACAATTGACTCTTACCAACTTGCAGATCCTGCAACAGGCCGCTATATCAATATTGACACAAGCAAACAGTGCTCCTCAGGCAGTACTTCAATTATTTGATTAAATCCTGAGGAGTTTTGAAGCGGGAATGATGTTTTTTAAAACTTATTCCCGCTTCACGTGAAGTTATATGTCAAAATGACGATAAATACATTGGTAGAGAAGGTATGGCACAATAGCGGAGGACGATCTCAATGGCGGTATCAACATCAATAGAAATCGAAGAAGCTGTAGAGACTATAATAGAGCTTGAACGTGAATCTGTTGTTGAAATGCAGGAGGATCGCACAGAGCTGATTGATAAAAATTCTGCTCTGTCAGCGATAGATAAGAGTCTTGAAGCGTTAATGGATAAAATTGATACGCTTAAGGACAGCAATACGTTTTTCAGCAATCAGTCGGTTTCAAGTGATACATCTGTATTGACTGCGTCCGCAACAAACACCGCAGTACAGACGGTTTATCAGGTAACGGTCAATCAACTGGCTCAGGTTGCACGTGTTACATCGTCGTCAAGTGTAGGTTTGAGTGAAGGCACGTACGCCGTATGGCAAAGTGGCGAGGAAATCAACGCCAGTGGCGGTTCTAGTGTGACTGTTGATCCAAATATTACGTTCGCCAGCGGTACTTCGGCTGTTGGATTTGACTCGGACAAAGTTGTTGTTTCAGGTTCCTTTAAGGTGAACGGCACCAGTATCGCTGTAACCGGGAGTGATACCATTTATACGATCCTTTCAAAAATAAACTCGGCAAATCTTGGTTTAACTGCTACTTTTGATACTGCCGAGGATAAAGTAGTTTTAACATCAACTTCGATAGGATCAGGAAAGACTCTTACATTGAGTGACGATACATCGGGATTTCTTGACGCGGTGAAGCTGTCGGAAGTGAATGGCAACCCACCCATTGATTTTACCGATGGAACAAGCGCGGGTGTTGATGCCAAGCTGGACAATACCTCAATGGTAAGCGGCGCCAACGCTATGACAGATGGATATTTCACCATAAACAACATTACTTTTAAAGTTGATACTTCGAGTGATACTCTTAAATCTATTTTATCACGTATTAATAACTCAAAGGCGGGCGTGAGCGCCTATTATGACGAGGTTGAGGATAAAATAACCATTTCATCACGCACTACCGGCAAAGACATCTATTTTGAGAACGATACCAGTAATTTTCTTAAAAAACTCAACGTACTTGATACTGGCGGTGATTTAGATGGAACAGCCGGTGAGTCAAGGTATACCGGTACACAAGCAGAAGTGGTTGTCAACGGTGAAACCCTCCAGCGTGATGGAAATACATTTACCATCGGTGGGACGACATTCACTTTGAAATCTACAGGAACATCCAATGTTACGGTTGCGGCTGATACGAATAAAGCAGTGACCGCAGTCAAAGCGTTCGTCGATCAGTACAACAATACTATAGACTTAATCGATACGAAGCTATCAGGGGCACTAAAAAGTGACCGTTCTATAACGAATCTCATGCGTAAGCTGCAACAGTCTGTCATTAAAGCTACATCAGACAGTGGTGTTTTCAATCGCCTGTCAGATATTGGTGTAAGTTTTATTTCAACCGGTGGATATGGTATAGGCAGTTTAAGATTCAAACAGTCCGAATTTACAGCGGCTATGAATGAGAACAAAGAAGACGTTTATAAACTTTTTGCGCAAGATACCGATGGCGATGGGGTTTATGATGATGCAGGTATTGCCAATACACTTAATTCATATCTGACGAATATGACAAAAAGTAATGGGAGTTTGGCGATAAAAACCAATGGAAATATTTCATTGATTAAGCGTATTGAAAAACGCATTGAAAAAGAAGAAGAACGACTGGAAAAACGAGCTGACGAGTTGCGTGAACAATATCAAGACCTTAGCTCTGCGGTGGCAGCTATGGAGGAACAATTGAATTCATATAATTCATTTGCCGCCACGATGTCTTCCATAACAAGTTCATATTGGAGCTAAGTTTTAAAAATAGTTAACTATTAGTTATGGTGGCCGATATATATTACAGCGTGAGTATGGCTCAGTATATCAAAGGAGGTATTGCATATGTCTTATGATTCGAAGGATGCTTCGAAGCAGTATTTGCGTATGAAGATAGAAAGTGCTTCGCCCATAGGGTTGGTGGTGATTTTATATGATGGCGGTATTAAATTTCTCAAAAAAGCGTTACATGATATTGAGAACAAGCGCGTTATGGGATATGTTGACAATGTCGTTAAAGCACAGAATATTCTTCGTGAATTGCGTGATTCTCTCGATATGAATGTTGAGCAGATAGCGCCGCAGTTACGTTCGTTGTATACCTATATGCTCAAACGCCTTATCGCAGCCACGGTAGAAAAACAGCCCGAACCGGCGCAGGAAGTGCTGAAAATGATGGAATCATTGCGCGCTACATGGGATAAAGTTCGTGCCATGGCTGAATCCGGTCAACTTGAGATAGTCAAGAAAGACAGTGCTGAGATTCGCCAACAAGCACCGACAGCGAAGCAAAATATACATCCTCAAGCTCCCAGTATCAGCTTGCGTGGGTAATCGTACATCACACTCCTTGTTATACAGCTATGATTTCAAAGTTTATTTTGATATAAAATGAAGATATAGTAGTAAAAAAAAGACAGGATCTATAGTAGACCCTGTCTTTTTGCTTTTTATATCGATTAAACAATTACGCCGCGGTTTCGAACATTCTGTTTATATCACGTTGTCGATTAAGTTGTTCTAGGAAGTTACGTTCAACGACAATTGTTTTGAGTGTACGTACTTGTCCTTCAACGAATCCATCGTAGGTGACGATATCGTTTTCGTGACCGTCAAGAGTCATAACCGCTACAAACAAGCCGTTAGCTGCTGAGAGCACTTCATTTTCGCTTTGTGGGCGTTCCTGCACAAAAATCTGAGCTTTTTTCGTAGCATCCGGTCCGAGTGAATCGAGATCCATGGTGATAACAGCTATCTGTTTTGCCGGATCTGTAATGGATGGAAATTTCCCTGTAATGTAACCAACGATAGGATCAATCAATCCTTGGTCGGCCACAACTTGTTCTTTCACCAGCGATTCCGGTACGATAAAATCGACCTGATCGGCAACATTGTTGACTCGCAAAATACGTTGCATCGCTGTTTCCGGGCGAGTAGTCAATACGCCTATTTTGATTTTCTGGCCGTATTGCTGACGGATAACCGATATTGCTTCACGTAATCCCAATGAGTTATCGATCATTTCTTCAGGTAACAACACAACGCCGGTGACGTCGGAAATTTCCTGTTCAAATTTTTGATTGACCAGTGCGTTGTATGCTTTTTCGATTTTATCGTTTTCCTGTTCCTGATTCATGAACCAATACCGTCCACCGATTGTGGCCAAAGTTCCGACACCGATTTCCTCGGTAAGTTCTTCTACTTTTCTTATGCTGTCAATAGCGGAACGTGGAGCTTCATCGATACCATCGGTGATGGTATGAATAATTACGTCATTTTTCTGCATGCCGCGTTCTTTAGCAAGGTTGAGAAGTGCTTCGAGATGTTGGATAGACGCGTCTATTTCTGCATCGGACACTAATCCAAGCAGGTGCAGCTTTGTTCCGTCGCGCAGTGCACGTTCGACAGCTTCATTGAATACCGGATTCTGTTGGAATGTATCGTCAGCAATCGAATCGTCAATGCGAACCATTTCAAGTTTAATGTCTTCGGGTGCTAAGCCTGTACCCATTGCAAAATATGTTGCCGTGGGATAGCCGGGTTTATCTGTACGTAACCCGATATTTTCCCCGTCAGCCATTAAGTCGGTAACTGGTTGTTCAACAAAAAGTTGATCTATATACAGACGACGGTTTTCACGTTGTAATTTCTGTCGTGTAAGATCGATTGCGTTACCGCGCATTTCAGGGGTTGAACCGATACCGTCAACAGTAATAAACAAAACACGCTCGTTGCGCATAGGTTGAAAATCTTTAAATACCGATGGAGCTGTCATTTGTTCAGGTATATCTACACCTAGTATATCAAGGATAGTCGGGGCGACTGATCCGATAGTCGCGTCTTCCTTCATGATATCCAGTTCGGTTGTCAAACGTTGATCACGGTCATCAATAAAGATGAAAGGCACAGGGTTTGACGAATGGCTGTTGTATCTACCCTGGATGGGAACATCATTTGGATCGAGCATTTGTTCTATATTTCCGTATGTACCTGATATGACAACGCTCATACCTGCTTTTCTCGCGGCTTCTATGGTACGTTGCAATTCCTGATCGGTTTGATCTAGCGTTTCAGCCGCAAGTATTAGGCTACCCGTTTGACCGGCGACATCAGGGGCAGAAAAGTTTGCCATGACTAGTTGATCTTTAGTGTTTTCGATACGATCAATTGCTTTATCAGCTATTTGACTACTGTTATAACCGGGGTTATCTACAATCGTATCGGTTGCTGGCGCATCTACTTCAATCAGTTGGTAATTATCAGGAGTATAAGTGATAGTCGTATTTCCGTCAAACGCCTCAGTCATAGCTTTAGTACGGTTGCGCCCGATGATGCGTGATTGCGATACACCTGCGTCAGCTAAAACTTTACCGAGAGATGTCTCGGCAGATACTTTCGGGAAAGCTGTTTTTGCGTTCAGGTCAGCAGAATACGGAGTCATCGTGTACAATGATACATCCAGATTCGGTATAGCCGGGAATTTCTGGAATGATGGATTAGATAAAGAATCCGCCAGCCCGACAAGTTGATCGCCGTTTACATTATAAATGATAAGAGAATCGCCCTTGCCTTTTTGGTCGTAATCTTCAATACGTCCTACAGCTTCGCCTTGAGGATCCATCTCAACTTTAGTTCCCATACGTGCAACAGACAACTCGCTGTCGATGGTTTCCTGCACGGCGCCCGGCAGGTACGGTACTAATACCGGATTACCTACAGCAGGCAGGTTATCGATCAGATTTTGCAGATAGATATCCTGCTGAAGCAATTCTTTATTTGGAGTGCGTATTCCTTCAAAGAATAAGTTCAGGTTCAAGTCGGGGATATCTTTTTCTGTTAATTCGCTGTCGCGCAGTTCAGCTAACAGTGTTGATGGTGCTTTGGTTAGATCATAACTAGGATGTACGACCACAGCTTTGAAGTTTAAGTCATACACTGTTACCGGTACAACGATGATGCCTTGATTACCACCTTCGATCTGGATGTTCTGAAGATCGATATTAAGGTTTGGCACACCGAGTGTAGTTGATATATCTTTCAAATATTGATTACCACCCAGCAAACTGAATACTTCATCCTGTTCTTCAGGCAACAGGTATTGTTTGTCTGTGAGGTCTATATTCCGATCAATAGTCATAGCTGTTTCGAGAGCTAGATCGTACAAAACAGTACTCTGGATCATTTGCTGCTGGCGTTGTCGCAGGAACGGATCTGCAGCGGTAACCAGTGGTGGCGGAATGATAGACGTACCCGGTAACTGCAAGCCGAACAGCTCGTCAATACGATCGTCGTCACCAAGCATATTGTTGATGTACAAACCGTAGTCATGTTCTCCTGTGATAGTCGGCGCGACAACAGCGTAACCGATATCTTTGGAACGCATCATTTCCAGCATGCCTTTTGTGTGGAACCCACCTGAAATCAAAACAGCAGTGTTGGAATCTTCGTCCTTCATGAAACTGAGTGTATTGTTCAGAAGAGCCTCGTTTCGAACTTCAGCAAGATGATAAAAATCTATCATAAATTGATATTTTTCTTCAAAAGGAAACAACGACGATATTTCTACAACAACTTCAATTTGGTTACCAATAGCGTTAAGCGTATCGACAACATATTGTGAGGTAAATCCATCTTTGACCTCAAGAAAATGCTGGAATTCCTGATTGGATACGCGCAGTGAAAACAACTTCTTAAGAGTGTTAAGGTTAGAAGAAATTTCGCTAATCGCGCGTTGGTCGTCAGTAACGATCAATTTGTCTTTCAATATCTGGACCAGTTTATCTTTTTCAGTCATCAGGTCGGCAAGATCGAGTTGACCGTACATTTCAAGATACTTGAAGTAGAACGCGATATTAGGGAATCTTGCAAGATCGAGTTCTTTGCGGTAGCAAAGATTTTTCAGGTATGAGTAATAGTCGTTGGACGTCATTTTTTCATTTTTGAAATCAATGGCGACTTGACGTATTTCAGCAATTTCTTCTTCATCCAAACGTGGCCCAAGATAGTTGAGCAGATCAACCTGTTCTTTGTTGACGTTATCGAAATCGATTCCTTTTTCAAGATGATTCAGCGTAACAAGACGGGCAAAGTTTTTGTATTCCCGAAGATTCTCTTTTTGAGCGATCAAAATGTCTTTCAGATAGTTACAAAAATCGACGAGATTCAGCTTGCCATCTTCCAATTCCTGTTCTTTTTCATCAAGTTCGATCAATTCCTGTGGATAAATAACATGTTTAATTTGTTCGGAAAATTCCTTCACCTGATCATAAAAAGCTGTGAATTCTTCATTGAACTTCCATGGTTCGGCAAAAGCCTGAAAATGTTCCATATACGAATCTTCATCTTCAATGCCATACATGGTTACCGGAAGATCAGATGAAATACCTAAATACTCAGATCCTGTGATTATACCAGCTTTCATTAAATAATCGGCAACAGCTGTTCTTGCTTCCGCATTTTTTAAGACATGAAACTTATCGGTAATAAAAGGGCCTTTCGCGCCTTCAAGTCCGAACATGGTAATATCATTGCGTGAAGCGAGTATTTTGAGGATTTCAGCAATATTCTTTTGTCCTTCATAGTTACAGTGAACATCCTGAATATGGACGATTAAATTGTCTTCCAGTCCTTCAAATGTCTCATCGACTTTCCCAACTTCGTGAGGGATAATGATGCGGTCGACATCAGATGATGTGTGTACGATCATACTCGGGTCTTTGTCCTGTGCGGCAAACATGCTTGCTGGAATTACTCCGGTTACCATAATTTGAATGCACACAAGAGAAATACCCACCCTGAGACGGGATTTCCTGAACAAATGTACGTTCTTCATAAAAAACTCCTTTTTGGTTATATTTTTTGATGACAATTTTTGTCCAAAATTTTCTATATATAATTATAGCAGAAATGTCTCTTCCGATCAATGAGAAGTGTGTCGCGAGCTAAGCAAATATGATGCCATATACTATACTTGAGATACGCTTGAGCGTTCATAAGTTTGCATAAAAAAGAAAAAATCAGCGGGTAGACTACGCCACTACCATTGCAAAGAACGGATCGTGAAATAGAGAGGTTATAAAAAGTGACGCATCGACATCCGAAATACAGTAAACTCATCATGCTTATTCAGACGCAAAACAAGACAGCATATTCAAAGAATAGGCAATGGGTATTCCAACTATGAAAAAGACAGCCCTTTAAGCTTTCAACTCTTTGAGAAGAAACTCAGTGATAGCGTCAAGCGAGATTCTCTCCTGCTGCATTGAGTCACGGAACCGCACGGTAACAGCGTTATCTTCTAACGTTTCATAGTCTATGGTCACGCAGAACGGTGTGCCGATTTCGTCCAAGCGGCGATATCGTTTACCGATGCTGCCTGCCTCATCATAAGTTGTCGATGTCCAGGATCGTAAATCTTCTTCAAGTTTTTTAGCCACTTCTTGAAGTTGTGGTTTTTTGAACAATGGCAAAACCGCTACTTTAACCGGAGCTACATGTGGTGCGAAACGCAATACTGTTCTAGTGTCGCCTTCGAGTTCTTCTTCTTCGTAAGCGTCGGCAAGCAATGTCAGCAGGATACGGTCGACACCGGCTGACGTTTCGATAACCCACGGAATAAATTCCTTCTTTTCGATAACGTCTTTATAGATCATTTTTTTGCCGCTGTATTCCTGATGTTGCGACAAATCGAAATCGCTTCGGTTAGCAATTCCTTCAAGTTCCTGCCATCCGAAAGGAAACTCGTATTCGATATCGACACATGATTTAGCGTAATGAGCGAGTTCATCTTGTTCGTGTGCACGCACCTTCAAACGTTCCGGTTTGATACCCATATAATGGTACCATTTGATACGGCGTTCGACCCAGTAATCGTTCCAATTCTCATCCGTGCCTGGTTCGACAAAAAATTCCAGTTCCATCTGTTCGAATTCACGGGAACGAAAGATGAAGTTGCGTGGAGTAATTTCATTTCTGAAACTTTTCCCTATTTGAGCTATACCGAATGGAATCTTTTGACGTGAACAATTTAGCACTGTCAGGTACTGGGCGAAGATTGCCTGAGCGGTTTCAGGACGAAGATACGCTACAGACGCGGCGTCTTCCATTGCACCGACCTGAGTTTTGAACATCAGGTTAAACGGGCGCGGTTCGGTCAGTTCTCCTTTGCATTCGGGACAGTAATCGGTCTCGAGGTGATCTGCGCGGTATCGCTTTTTGCATTCTTTGCAGTCGACCATCATGTCCTGGAAGTTGGCAACGTGCCCTGAAGCTTCCCAGATACGAGGGTGCATGATGATGCTGGCATCCATACCAACAACGTTGTCATGCATCTGAACCACATCGCGCCACCATAAATCTTTTATGTTGCGTTTGAGTTCAGCACCGACAGGACCGTAATCCCAGCAACCGTTCATGCCGCCGTAAATTTCGCTGCTTTGGAATATAAAGCCGCGACGTTTACACAAAGATACAATTCTTTCCATTTTTTCTGCGATATCCATTAAGAGAACCACCTTTGTTTCAGAGTCGTATGTAATATCTTTTAATAAAAATTAAATTAAGTAGCAAGAGCTGTTATAGCAACAGTATTAACGATATCAGATACACTGCATCCGCGCGATAAGTCATTCACCGGGCGGGCGGTGCCTTGCACTACTGGCCCAATAGCTTCAGCTTTGGCCAAACGTTGAACCGCTTTGTAAGCGATGTTGCCTGAATTTAAATCAGGGAATACAAATACGTTTGCTTTGCCTTCAAGCGGGCTGTCCGGTGCTTTCTTCTTGGCAACACCCGGAACAATAGCCGCGTCAAACTGAATTTCTCCGTCTATAGCTATTTGAGGATGAGATTTTTTTACTAATTCAGTAGCTTCTTTGACTTTATCCAGAGCCGGGTGAGTAGCGCTTCCCTTTGTAGAAAAAGCTAACATAGCTACTTTTGGGTCTACGCCAAGCAATTTTTTACAATTCTGGGCAGAGCAAACCGCGATTTCAGCTAGCTGTTCCGCTGTAGGATCGGGAACAACGGCGCAGTCTGCAAATATCAATGAACCGTTAACCCCAAAAGAATTATCAGGAACCACCATGAGAAAATAACTCGATACAGTTTTAATTCCCGGAGCTGTTTTTATGATTTGTATAGCAGGTCGAAGCGTATCGCCAGTCGTTGCTATTGATCCTGCAACGTATCCATCGGCAAGGCCTTCCTTGACGAGCATGGCGGCAAAAAAGATATTGTTTTGCATTGCTTTGGCAGCGTCTTCCTGGCTGAGTCCTTTTGCTTTGCGCATTTCAAAATATTTTGCCGCGAAATCATCTTTATAACGAGGATCGTTTACTGACATAATTTCCGCATCGTCAATGGATACACCCTGTGATTTCGCCTTAGCAAGCACGTCGTCTTTTTCACCGATCAAAATAATTTTCGCTATTTTATCTTTAACCAGTTCCTGTGTTGCTTCGAGTACTCGCGGGTCTTCGGATTCCGGTAAAACAATGGTTTTATATAAAGATTGTGCTTTTGATCGGATTTCGTCAATGATGCTCATTATTGATCTCCTACTATTCTTTTGGTTTCGCGTGCAATCACTAATTCTTCATTGGTTGGTATACAGAATACTTTAACCGGTGAATCAGGTGTATTAAGTTCTGCCAATCCACGTGACTCGGCATTTTTCTTTTTGTCAAATTTGATACCCATGTATTCAAGTCCTTCGCAGCTGATCTCACGAACCGGACCACAATTTTCGCCGATACCACCGGTAAAAACAAGAGCATCGACTCCGCCGATTGCGGCGGCATAGGCGCCAATGTATTTGCGAAGGCGATAAGAAAAGATATCAATAGCCAGTTTGGCTCGTGGTTCGGTAGCGCTGACATCGGTGAGATCTTTCATATCGTTAGATACACCGGATATACCCATTAAACCACTGTGTTTGTTAAGCAGTGTATTGGCTTCCTGCAAACTTAGATCTTCTTTAGCGATAACGTATGTAATGATTGATGTATCGATATCGCCGCAACGCGTACCCATAACCAGACCTTCAAGAGGGGTAAAGCCCATTGATGTATCTAGCACTTTACCTTTTTTGATAGCGGTGATACTGCTTCCGTTACCAAGATGCGCGGTGATGATGTTGAGTTCGTTGTATGGCTTGTTTAGAATCTCAGCGCATTTATGGGCTACAAAAAAGTGAGATGTGCCGTGGAATCCATAGCGGCGTATTTTGTAGCGTTTATACAATACGTATGGCAAAGGATATATATATGATTCTGGAGGCATGGTTTGATGAAAAGCCGTATCAAAAACCGCTACCTGAGGTGATTCGCTAAAAATTCTCTGACAAACTTCAATCCCTTTTATATTGTGAGGATTGTGCAGTGGAGCAAGATCTATCAGATTTCGGATTTCATTCAGTACATCGCTATTGATCTGAACAGCATCGGAATATGTTTCACCACCGTGAACGACTCGGTGACCGACTGCTTTGATATCAGTTTTGTCTTTAATAATACCAAGCTCTTTACTCATCAGCGCCTGAACCACTTTTTCGAGGGCAGTCTGATGATCCAAAATTTCATGCACATTTTTGATTTTATCTTTACCCGGAATATCCAGATTGACAATTGCAGAGCGGGTACCAATTTTTTCCACACTACCTTTGATGAGCAGCTCTTCGGTTTCCATATTTAGCAACTGGAATTTAATGGAAGAACTTCCACAGTTTACGACAAGGATTTTCATATGTTAAAACTCCATTTCTTTAATTGACCGAGCGCTCCAACGCCAATTCGTTTTCCGTTTTCATCATATGCATAAAAGCCGCGTCCTGATTTTCTTCCCAGATGTCCGGCACGTACCAGTTTAGCAAGCAAGGGGCATGCTCTTTGTCCTTGTTCCTGGCACATATATTCCATCCAGACCAGAACGAGGTCAAGCCCGATTCTGTCGGCAATCTGGAACGGCCCGCGTTTCATGGAGTAACCAAGTTTCATTGATATGTCGATATCTTCTATAGATGCAACACCTTCCATCGCGATAAACATTGCTTCGTTAAGCATATTAACCAGCATACGAATAGTAACATATCCTGCTGATTCGGAAACTTCGACAGGTGTTTTTCCCAATTTGTCTTGAATAAATAATTTTATAGACTCAACTGTTTCATGTGATGTTGTCAGTCCACCGATCACTTCTGCCAGTTCAACGCGAATGACAGGTGGTAACATGATGATACCTGCTACTTTATCCGGACGGTTGGTGGTATTTGCTATTTCTGTGATGCTTAAAATTGCGGTATGGCTAACAAGGATAGTATCGGGTTGCATAATTTTGTCGAGTTCAATAAATACCTGTTTGCAGAGTTCAAGGTCTTCTCTCACAGCGACAATAACCATCTGGCATCGGGGGTCAATATCTTTGATTTCGGAGATGCCGTTAATACGAGCTAGCGCGGCTTTTTTCTCGCTTTCTGTCAGCCCCCATTTTAAGATAATCTGATCAAGCTCATCTTCTATCAGTTTTAGTCCTCGATCAAGGGTATCTTTGTTTACCTCGACAAGCACGATGTTAATGCCTTTGAGTGACATGGCTGCGGCAAGACCGCGTCCGGCGGTACTTGCCCCGATAATACCTACATCGGTAATTTCCATTGGACTCTCCTTGTTGTATTGACAGAGTTTTTACGTATAAGGTATACTTGAATTCACTAAAATTATACTGTTGGGAGCAACCACAAAATGAGAAAATTTTAGGTGTGTATTATAGGCTAAGCTCTTACGGTTTGTAAACCATAAATTTAATGGATACATAGTGTTTACGTTGTCTGGCCCCCTTTATCCGATTGGGTTGAGAAAAATAAATCGTAAACTTGCTTGATAATCAGTATGTTACGCTTGATGAGATTAAGGGCGAAAATCAAAATTAAATATTTTATTGCATTAACTTATATATCAAGTCGTTATCATCAATTTATTAAATTGGCAAAAGTCCCCTAAAGATAACAAGGAGGTTTTGGGATGTACACTCTACGGATTATAACGATTGTTGTAATGTTAATTATCTCAGCCGGAAATTCTTTTGCTGATACTCCCACGGTCAAGGATGTACAAGGCGATGTACAATGCAAACAAGTTTCCTCCGATACATGGAATGCGGTGGCATCCGGATTAGAGCTTAGTACGAGTGATATTTTAAAAACCGCTATTGAATCAACCGTGGATGTTTCATTTGATATGGTCAACCTGTTCAGGTTACAGCCTGAATCACAGCTTGTTGTGGCAAGTATCCCTGAATCAGTGGATACCGGAGCGGGAGTAGAGCGTCTTTACCAGTTTAACCTTCTGGGCGGCAGTGTGGTAAGTAAACTCGACAAACTTCCGCAGGGTACACGCTACGAAATAGAGACACCGGTAGCTATAGCAGGTGCTCGCGGAACTGCTTTTGTAGTCACTTCTTCCGATTCAGGAACTCAATTTACCGCTTTGGAAAATGAAATAGAGATACACAGTACGACAAACCGTCTACAGGGGGTTGTTGCAAGTCCCTATCGTCAGGTATTGGTTGCTCCGTGGAATACGGTTTCGCTGTCGGCTGAAGGTACAGGTGTACTGTCCGAAGCGATCCTCGGCAAAATGGTGCGGGAATCTATGGATAAAATATATATCAGGGCGGAAGGAGCCAGCGGAGTACATGATGATATAACCGACCCTCAACAGCGTAAAGCAGTCATGGAAAAAGAAGCCCGCCGTAACGCTGAAGATCAACTGGCCGCAATGATAACCGAAATAAAAGTCGGTCCCGAGAAAAACCTTGCTGATATGTTGTTTGAAGATACAACCTTAACCGGAAAATTGTTTGAAATGATATCGAGGGCATCAGTCATTGAAACAAAAAACAATGATGATAGAACCATAACTGTTATTCTCCAGCTTGGCATGGAGCAAATACAGCAGATGTGCAAAGAGAAACTTAACGTATGGAAATCGGTACAAAAAATACCTCGAGCGCAATATATGAAGGATTATCCTGCTATGGCTAGGGTTACGACTGAACGGGCTGCTAAACTCGACGCGTATCGGCGTCTGGCTGAAAAAATATATGGTACGGTCATTACTTCTGAGACTAAAGTACGTGATATGGCACTGGAGAAAGATACTATCACCAATGTGGTAGAAGGAATGGTGCAGGGTGCAAAGGTAGTGCAGACATCGTACTATTCCGATGGTTCCATAAAGGTTCGTATGGTTATTGACGGTACGCTGGTAAAAAATCGTCTGTCTGACGCGTCCGGTATGGATATGGGGGCGCATTATTTATCGTCGCCGGAGCTTATTCCATATACTGATTACCGCTATTTTAGCGTACTGAAAGAACTGGAATAACGGTTGATGAGCAATTCCGAAAAAAAACTTTGCATTATATATATTGGTACGGGAAAAGGGAAAACCACCGCTGCGCTGGGACTTGCTGCCAGATGTCTGGGGCAGGGGGGCAAGGTAAGTATCTGTCAGTTTCTTAAATCCAAAAAAGATACTGGGGAAGTTACTTTTTTCTCGGATCTTGCGAATGTCGATATACACGTACTCGGCAGAGGTTTTGTAACCGATTCATTATCGCAAAAAGAACGAGAAAAACATTGTCAGGCAGCCCGTGATGGGGTAAAGTTGCTTGAAGAAAAACTGGTGTCCGGTGAATATGATTTGCTCGTTGCCGATGAATTGCTTGACGCTGTAGAACTGGGGTTTGTTTCTGTTGATCGTGTCGTCAATCTCCAAACAAATTTTGCGCTGCGTACACATTTGGTGTTAACCGGACGCAATGCTGCGCAATCAATTATTGATGCGGCAGATACCGTTACCGAAATGCGAGAAGTTAAGCATCATTATCAATCCGGTATTCAGGCTGTCAGGGGGGTAGAGTACTAATGAAAGAAGCGCGTTTTTGGGAATCAAAAGACGCTGGCACTGTTCAATGTCATCTATGCCCTCATAATTGTCTCATTAAAGATGGCAACCATGGGGTTTGTAGAATCCGGGATAATAAAGGCGGTACCCTTTATGCCCGGGAATACGGCAATGTTGTGTCGGTTGGTATTGATCCTATGGAAAAAAAGCCGCTGTATCATTTTTATCCGGGATCGGATATTGTCTCGGTCGGGGCAAACGGATGCAATTTCGATTGCGATTTTTGTCAGAACTGGCAGGTGTCGCAGTATGACCAGCCAACGCGGTTTATATCACCTGATGATCTGGTGGCAACAACGATTGCGCATAAATCGATAGGTATAGCGTATACCTATACTGAACCGTTAATCTGGTTTGAGTATGTGTACGATTGCAGTAAGCTTGCGCAGGAAAAAGGATTGAAAACCGTACTGGTTACCAACGGTTATGTTAATCCTGAACCGGCACAGGAATTATTACCGTATATTGATGCGCTTAACATCGACCTGAAGTCCATGGATACTAAATTTTACAGAGATATATGCAAGGGACAGCTCGAACCGGTGCAGGAATTTATCAAAAAGGCATCGAAACAGGCGCATGTGGAAATAACTAATCTGGTTATACCAACTTATAACGACAGCGACGAACAGTTGCATAAACTGTGCGCTTTTGTCGCATCGGTAGACGAGAACATTCCGTTGCATTTTTCTGCGTATTTTCCACAATATAAGATGGAAGTACAGCGTACCCCTGTTGAGTCGCTGTTGAAAGCAAGAGATATTGCGAACCAATATTTAAGCTATGTTTATCTGGGTAACGTGTATACGCCTGATGGGGCAGATACGGTGTGTCCGGGGTGCGGCGCGTTATTGGTAGAGCGTAGCGGTTATACAATCCATATACATAAAATAAAGAATGGCAAATGTACAAAATGTAATCAATCAATACCGATAATAGGCGCGTAAGGAGTTATAGATTCAATGGCGGAATTTGTTCATCTTCATAATCATACTGAATACAGTATACTCGATGGCGCAACCAAGGTTCCAGGTTTGGTACGTCAGGCGAAAGAGTATAACATGCCGGCAGTGGCGCTGACAGATCACGGCAACATGTTTGGCAGTGCGAAGTTTTATATGGAAGCGCAAAAACAAGGTATCAAACCGATTATCGGTATGGAAGCCTATCTTGCGCCGGGGAGTCGATTTGATAAGGGGCATACAGGTATGCGCGGAGCATATTATCACCTGTTATTGCTTGCTAAAAATCAAACAGGGTTTGTGAACCTGATGAAATTGACCTCAATGGGGTTTACGGAAGGTTTTTATTATAAGCCACGTATTGATAAAGAAATATTAAAGGAATACTCCGAAGGGCTTATATGTACCAGTGCGTGTTTGAAGGGTGAGATACCGCAGACAATTTTAAAAGGGCGTACTGAAGCATGCAAAGAAATAATCGAGGAGTACCAGTCGTTTTTTGATCCGGGTGATTTTTATCTGGAAATCATGGACCATAATATACCCGAACAGTCGCTGGTTAACGAAGCGGTCATCAAGTTGGGTCAGGAGATGAATGTACCGATAATTGCCACTAACGATTGTCATTATCTTCGTAAAGAAGACGCCTACGCCCACGATGTGTTGTTGTGTATCCAGACCGGCAGTATCATGACCGATACCCGTCGTATGCGGTTTCAAACCGAAGAATTTTACGTAAAATCACCTGAAGAAATGGAACGCATGTTCGGATCGGTTCCCGGCGCGTTAAAAAATACGTTGGAGATAGCGGAGAAGTGTAATGTCGACATAGAATTCGGACGAAGGCTGTTACCACATTTTGCTCCACCAGAGGAGTTTTCAAATACGGAATATCTTGAGCACCTGTGTAAAGAAGGCTTGAAAGAACGGTATCCCAATATGGACGAAACCGTTTTAAAGCGGTTTGAATATGAATTATCTATCATCGAACAGATGGGGTTCGTGGACTATTTTCTTATTGTGTGGGATTTTATCAATTATGCCCGCAAAGAAAAAATTCCTGTAGGGCCGGGGCGTGGGTCTGCCGCGGGTAGTATTATTGCCTATTCTCTGGGCATAACCGACATTGATCCTTTGCGTTATGACTTGATTTTTGAGCGCTTTCTGAATCCTGAACGTGTGTCCATGCCTGATATTGATATCGATTTCTGTTACGAACGCCGTGGCGAGGTAATTAATTATGTTACCCGTAAATACGGCAAAGATAACGTTTCGCAGATTGTCACGTTCGGTACTCTCGGCGCAAAGGCTGTAGTGCGGGATGTGGGTCGTGTTATGGGCATGGAGTACAACGAGGTCGATAAAATCGCCAAATTGATTCCGGCCGAACTGAAGATGACGCTCAGTAAAGCACTGGAGAAAAGTCCTGAACTTAACGATTTATATAAGAATGACAATCAGGTGAAAACCCTTATCGATACCGCGTGTGCGCTCGAAGGAAACGTGCGCAATACCGGTACACATGCGGCTGGTGTAGTTATCAGTGAAAAACCGTTAACCGATTACGTGCCGCTGTGTGGTAGCAGCGGTGAAACGTCAACGCAGTTTGACATGAAGCTGGTAGAAAAACTCGGGTTGCTGAAAATGGACTTTTTGGGTTTGAAAACCCTGACTATTCTGCAGCACGCGGTGAACATTGTCAATCGTACCCACAATATGAACCTGTCATTGGACGAAATTGCGCTTGACGATGCCAATACATTTGATCTTCTGCAAAAAGGAAATTCTATCGGTATATTCCAGCTTGAAAGTTCGGGTATGCGTGAACTTCTGGTCAAGCTTAAACCAACCTGTTTTGAGGATATTATTGCTCTTGTGGCGTTGTATCGTCCGGGTCCGCTTGGTAGCGGCATGGTGGACGACTTCATAAACCGAAAACACGGTCGTACACCTATCACCTACGAGCTTCCTGAACTGGAACCGATTCTGAAAGATACCTACGGCATTATTTTGTATCAGGAACAGGTACAGCAGATTTCATCGGTCATGGGTGGTTTTTCTCTGGGTGAAGCCGATTTACTTCGTCGTGCCATGGGTAAAAAGATCATTGAGGAAATGGCGCGTCAGCGTGAACGGTTTGTTGAAGGGGCGCTGAATAAAAATATAGCCAAGAAACTGGCAGAAGACATTTTTGACCGTATGGCAAAGTTTGCTGAATACGGATTCAATAAATCGCATAGTGCGGCGTATGCAATGATTTCATATCAGACAGCGTATTTGAAAGCCAATTATCCTGTAGAATTTATGGCGGCGTTGCTGTCTAACGAAATCACCAATCCGGATAAGATTACCCTGTATATCGAAGAATCCAAACGCATGAACATTAAGATTCTTCCTCCAGACGTTAACCAGAGTTTTTCTGCGTTTACTGTGGTTGATGACACCATCCGATTCGGATTGAGCGCGGTTAAAAATGTGGGTACCAATGCGGTTGATGCCATCATCCATGCCCGCAAGGAGAAAGGTGATTTTATCACGTTATTCGATTTTGCCGAAAAAGTTGATCCACGGCAGGTGAATAGAAAGGTGATAGAAAGTCTTGTCAAGTGCGGTGCTTTCGATAGCCTCGATGGCAAACGCTCTCAGTTGTTTGCCTCCATAGATCACGCCATAGATCGTGCGACAGAGGTGCAGCAGGATGCATTGTCCGGTCAGTTCAGTTTGTTTGATTCCGGTGACGATGAAGAAGATTTTATGGGCGGGCCTGTTGAGCTCCCAGATGTTCAGGAATGGGAACCCAGTCAGATGTTGATGTATGAAAAAGAGTTGCTCGGTTTTTATGTGACCGGCCATCCGCTTGATTCGTATCGCCGTGTGTTTGATTTGTTCCCCTTCGATTCTATCGCCAGACTGAAAAAGAGCTCTACCTCGAAGTCGGTGAATATCGCAGGGATCATCCCGAAACTCAAATTTACCCTTACCAAACGCAACAACGAAAAAATGGCTATAGGGGAGATTGAGGATTATCATGATTCCATGGAAATGGTTGTTTTCCCAAAAGCCTGCGCCGAGTGTATAGAGCATTTGGCGGTGGATGCTCTGGTGTTTATCCACGGTAAACTTGAAGTAAACGATAAGAGTCCAAAGATCATTGTGGAAGAATTGATACCGCTCAAAGACCTCATGGCAAAGAAAACCACAGGATTGCAACTGCAAATCTCAGCTGATACCGTCAATGAGCAATGGCTTGATTCGTTGAAAAGTATCATCTCGCGTCAGCCGGGTAAGTGTGGCGTTTATTTGAAAGTGCATTTTCCAGATAACTATGCGTTAGCCATGCAGACCGGCAATGATTTTTCGATCTTGCCGAGCGAGTTTCTGATTAATCAGCTTGAGTCACTGGTCGAACCGGCAGCCATTACCCTGAAGCTGTAGGCTAATTAAATTAATCACCTCGCAGTAGTTTTCTTATCATTAAGCTTATATACATCGGTGTAGGATATTCTTCCCATGTAGGTGTAGTAGGTGTCGAGGAAAATTTTAAGGCTTTCGAAGCGTGTGGCGGGATAATTACCGTACTTGAAATAGTTTGATGGCGCGGTATCGATGATATATTTCGGGAAATTTTTGTGCAGATCATCCATCAGTTTGTCCCAAGCTCCGGGTATGATGCGGTCGAGCCGTTCCTGATCGAAATAGTAATACTTATCGCCGGTCATCTGTCCGATCAAAAAATTGCAGAAAACAAACCTGCTTGCTGTGCGCCTTCCGGTCATGGTATAAATTTCGGGACAAAACCCCCAGACAAAAATTTTATCGCTCTTGACGGTGTGTCGTTTGATGTATTTTGCGATATGATACATGAACGTCCTGTCTTGTATCATCGGATCAAGGGTAACTATATAATGTCGTTTCATGCTGAATGGCGATCCTAAATGAGTCCGTATGGAAATTACCAGACCGATAAGCAACAGAGCCACTAATCCAGCAGTAAAAAAACGTCTTGCTACTTTTTGCTGTGATGCGATTCGAAATGCTGTGCACCAGCAGTGTGCCGAGAGCACCGCAATTGCAGGTAATACAAAAAAGAAATAGTGACCTTCAAAACGCCATCCAAGCGATACAGAAAACCAGCTTGCCGGATACCATATCGTATAAAATCTATCGCTCTCGATGATTGGCAAACGACTTATGAGCCGTCGAATGATGCGTACAATCCCATATACAAACATAAGCAGTGAAGGAGCATAAAAGACCATGTTTCCAGTGGTGAAAACTTTTATATTGCTTTTTGCCACATGGAATCCGTGATAGAGATCATTGTCTTTCATATACAAAATATTATGCCAGAATCCTACGAGGAAAAAATCTTCCAGAGCGCCCTGTGACAGGAAATAAAGTATTACCGCCAAAACCACAGTCATGAATCCGCAGATCAGCGAAACGCAATATCGTGTTTTATTTAAAAAAGATACCTTGTTTGCCAGCAGCAGATTCAGCATAATGACCGGCAATATTACCCCTGCCGGTTGTTTGAAGAAAAATCCGATTCCGATAAGAAATCCCGACAGGAATAAATTTTTGTGCGAAAGTTGATTCCTGAAGAAAACATACAATGCCCAGACACAAAATAAGACACTGAATATTTCCGTGTTTGCGGCTTGAAAATGAGCCGCCTGACCTGCGCTTGCCAGAGTGGCGTAAAAGAAAGCGGATAGTAGTCCTGTTATTTTTGTGCTTAATTTTGATACCAGCAAAAATAATCCAAGGCAAGTCAGTGCTATACTGAAAGCGGCAGCCCAGTGAACTGCAACAAGATTGTTCCTTCCAAAAAGAGCGAATACACCTGCATACAGATAATATATAGCCGGGGGTTTTTGTTCCCACGCATCGCGATAGGGGAGTCCTCCGTCAAGGATTACGTTAGCTATCTCACCGTATAGGGCTTCGTCTACAATGAGAATCGGGACGTTGATATACGGCATCCTCAGCCATAAACTCCATAGAATGCATAAGCTAAGTAAAGTGATGATAAAAAATCTTTTATTTGTTATATTGTGAAAATTTGGCAAATTTTGCATAAATGGTGTTTTCATTTTGACAAACATAACCCTTATTGTGTATACAGTAATACGTAAAACTATCTTTATTTATAGCTTAAAATGCTGTTATCTATCTCGCATCAAGTAAATTTATTAGATTTTTGTGAACAAGATAGCCGTTTTGTCGATGTATATGATTGAATCGTTAGCATCATGCCTTTTATAAAGATGTTAAACAGATCTAGTTTGTGACGAAATAAATAATGATTGTATATAGAATATAAAATTTATAGTATATAACAAGATAAAATAATTTTAAAACTAAACAATTTATGTTAATATAACTAGATAACATGGATAGTTATGCACTTAACGGAGAATGCGCCATGGAGGAAATTTCATTGGACAACAATCAGGATATGGACAAAAAAAAGTATGGCGGAAAAGAAAAACGCCGTCATGCCCGAATACCGTTTAATTATGTTGTAACATGTCGTGACTGTGCTGGTAATGTGGAATCAGTATCGCATTTTGCGTTTATGCACAGTAAAAATGTGAGTGCGGGAGGGTTGTTGCTTGAATCAAAGTATTACTATCCTGCGGATACATTGCTTGAAATAAAATTATCGATCCCGTCGATATCGCATTCGATCAAGATTATCGGCGAAGTGGTCAGAAGTGAAGAAATGAAAAAAAACAATACGTACAATCTGGGTGTATCCTTTGTGCGCATCGATGAAAAAGGCAGAGATTCTCTGGTGAAGTTTATTGAAGATCACCTTGGAGATGAATAAAAGGAGGCTCCATGGAAGACAATAGAGCTACCGTATTTGAAGAAATCGAAACAACGGTTCATAACGAACCGGCGGATAAAATGATGATTATCATATCCGCATTAGTGTCTGGGGGGGCATTATTTCTAGTTTCCAGCCTTGTATTGCGTTATGCATGGTATGCAGGAGCAGGCTATTTTATCGGCATGGCTGGATGGGTAGTATTGTTTTTTGAGTATTTTAACTATTCGTTATTTAGAAAACCCCCTGGAACAAATGAATAATATTGATTACAAAAAGTATTTTGAGATTCTTCAGGATGCGGCACAACTTATAAATTCGTCATTCAGCCTGAATGTTGCACTTGAGCGCATCATGGAGGCGGTGACCAAGTCTATGAATTCCGAAGCCGCTTCGTTGCTTATGCTTAATCAGCGCACAAAAAATCTCTATTTTAAAGCGGTAACCGGAAACGTTGCTGACGACTTGAAAAATGTTACTGTAAAACTCGGTGAAGGCATCGTAGGGTGGGTAGCGCAGGAACGAAAAAGCCTCATCGTATCAAATACAGATAAAGAACCCCGCCATAAAAAGGAAATAGACAATTCTACAGGTTTTCAATCACGGTCAATTATTGCTTCACCTATAATCTATCAGGGTGAGGTATTAGGTACCCTCGAGGTGCTCAATCCTATCAATAAAGAACATTACGACGATAACGATTTGGTATTGCTTGAAGCGTTGTCATCGCAGGTAGCTATAGCGTTGCGTTACTGTGATAGCTATTTTAAGCTGAATCAGGAAAATACTTCGCTTAAGCAGGTTATTGATCTTGAACATAAGATAATAGGGCAAAGCAAAGCTATTAACGAAATATTTGGATTGATTAGAAAAATATCTCCGTTCGACGTAACTGTACTCGTAACAGGAGAAAGTGGAACCGGTAAAGAACTTGTTGCGCGTGCGATTCATGATAACAGCCCCAGAAAATCTAAACCATTCGTTGCAATTAACTGTACAGCGCTGCCAGAGAACCTGATCGAGTCGGAACTGTTTGGGCATGAACGGGGAGCGTTTACCGGTGCGGTATCTACGCGTAAAGGTAAATTTGAAACCGCTTTTGGCGGTACGTTGTTCCTTGATGAAATAGGCGATATGGGCTTTTCCGTGCAGGCAAAAATCCTGCGTGTACTGGAGACTGGCGTATACGAACGGGTTGGTGGAGATCAGCAGTTTAAGTCGGATGTCCGTATTGTTGCGGCTACCAACAAAAATCTTCAGGAACTGGTTGCCGAAGAAAAATTTCGGGAAGATTTATTTTACCGTTTAAACGAAATTCATGTAGAGTTACCGCCGCTAAAATTGCGTAAGTCGGATATTCACTTGTTAATCAACCATTTTATCAATTTATTTGCGAATTCATTTAATAAAAAGGTAACGGGTGTTTCTCAGGAAGTGCTTGATGTATTTATGAGTTACGATTGGCCCGGTAATATACGTGAACTGAAAAATGTCATCAAAGCGGCGGTGGTGCTTGCCGATTCCCGCACACTTTCGCTTGCGGATTTGCCGGAAGGTATAAAAAATACCACTATAAAACGTTTTCCGATGACAACGGATATGGGATCGCTGGACGATCTTGAAAAACAATATATCACCAGAGTGTTACGTGAGAATAACTGGAAGAAAAGCTCCTCTGCAAAGATACTGAATATTTCGCGTCCTACTCTTGACGCTAAAATAAAACAGTACGGAATAGTGATTGAAAAATAGACTGATGAAGACGTTGACGATTTGCATCTCATGTATCTTACTACTGCTGTTTGGGGCAGTGATGGATGGTTTCCCTCAGGAAACCAGTAGCCAGCCTGCGCCCATGAAAGGCTCTGTAGATTATTTTAAGGCTTTGCTGGAAAGCAAACTGTCGTTTCAAAATGGTGACTATGACGCTGCATTGCCTCAATTAGTTGCTGTAGTGTCTGCTGATCCTGGACATATAGAGTCATGGTGTATGCTTGGGACGATTTATCTGAAACGACATCAATATGATATGGCTCGCGATGCTTTTGAGCGTGCTATCGATGTCAATCCGGGATATATCCCTGCTTATCAGGGGTTAGCAGCCGCGCAGGAATCGCTTGGACGTTATGAAGACGCATTGCTGAGTTATGAATTTTTTATCGAAAATTTTACCGGTGAAGAAAAAGATTTCGCAGTTTTTCGTACTGCCGAAATGCTCTGTTATTTTGACCGTTATTATGATGCTATTCCGTTATACCAGCAGTTGGCAATCAAACCGGACTCACCTTTTTTTAAACCATCTATAGAATATCTTAATAATATCCGAGACAATATAGCAAAGCGCAGAGGACAAAAGGTAGTGCTTGCTAATGTACCTCATATTGTACCGCAAAGTAACAATTGTATGCCTTCTGCCTTGGCCGCAGTATTGATATTCTGGGGTGAACCGACAAGCGCTTCGGAACTGGCGTTGAGATTACAAGATTCGCGCGACGGCGGTTATCTGATAGATATGATCGACTATGTTCGAGAATTGGGGTATTCCACCAAGGTATCAAAAGGAGATTTTAACGACATTATCTACTGGATCAAGCATGATATTCCGGTTATTGTCAGTCAGGTGTTGTCTAAAGAAGGTGAACCTGATATTACGCACCTTAGAACTATTTATGGCTATGATCGGGTGAAGAAGTCGGTCTATACCAGCGATTCGTTCCAGATGCCTGTGGATGTTTTTATGAAACAGTGGCAAAAAGCGGATTCCACAATGGTTGTTATTGTACCTCATGCACAGGAAAGTTTGCTTGAGCGGACAGAATTATCCGATCTTGAATATCTTGCCCGCGCAGACAGGTATTACCGTCAGGAACATTATGATATGGCATACGATATGTATCTGGAAGCTGAGATAGAGAATGAAGATAATATCAAAGCAAAACTGGGGCAGGTCAAATCTTTAATCAAACTTGACGATATTGACGAGGCAAAAACTGAATTACAGAATGTTTTGACGCTTGATCCGCATAATCAGGAAGCCTATTTTCTGCTTGGTATTATATATTTCAATCAGAACGACCATCAAAAGGCGTTTCATTTTTTACAGCAATGTGTTGCGTTTGGCGGCAGTTTAATTCCTGAAGCACACAATTTTCTTGGATACCTATATGTGGAACAGGGCAATTTTCAGGACGGTATTAAAGAGCTTCAGCGGTCAATTGAGCTGAAACCGGATTATGTACATCCGCATTATAGTCTTGCTCGAGCATATGCCCAGCTAGGTCGACTTGATGAAGCCGTAAAACACCTGCAGATATGTTTGAAATCCGGTTTTGTCACGATGGAACAGTTGCTTGCAGATCCGGTCTTCAACCAATACCGCAACGATCCCGAATTCGAAGACCTCAAACAAGGTTGAATCCTCTCTCATTCGCATCGTATAATCAAATAAAAGCGAATTTACGCAGAAAAAACGTGATTATCTGCTCTTAAGATACTATGATTAAACAATGCAGTGTGCTAAAGTATCTCTAATTCATTAGAAGATAATCGACCAGTACTCTAAAAGGAGGACAGCTTAGTGGATATGGACGGAAAAAATAATTATTCTGCGGATGAACGTAAGGCAATTGAGAAAATCGCCCAGGCTCAAGATCGTATGGATCAGGAAATCAGCAAAGTGATCGTCGGACAAAAACATATAGTCCGGCAGATGCTATGGGCATTGTTATCTGGCGGGCATGTGTTGCTTGAGGGTGTGCCTGGTTTGGCCAAGACCTTGCTGGTCAAATCGATATCGGATTTGCTGGGATTGAGTTTTCATCGAATCCAGTTTACTCCTGATCTAATGCCGGCTGATATTACCGGAACCGATGTGATTGTGGAAGATCAGGAAAGCGGAGGCAAAGGGTTTCGCTTCATCCGTGGCCCTATATTTGCCAATATTATTCTTGCAGATGAAATTAACCGTACTCCACCCAAAACTCAGGCTGCATTACTGCAGGCAATGCAGGAGTACGAAGTCACAGCACAGGGCAATACGTATAAACTCGATAAACCGTTTTTTGTGCTGGCAACTCAGAATCCTATCGAGCAGGAGGGTACTTATCCGTTACCCGAAGCCCAGCTTGACCGGTTTATGATGAATGTTATGATTGATTATCCGGATATGGACGACGAAATAGAAGTTGTCAAACGTACAACATCGCCGGTTGCAGAGAAAATAGCCCCCGTATTTACCCATGAAGATGTACTGCATCTACAGCAGTTGGTCAGGGAAGTACCGGTTTCCCAGGAAGTGATTCGCTACGCCGTGTTGTTGGTTAGCATGACTCGTGCAGCATCGGAATTTGCGCCAGAATATGTGAAAAACTATGTCCAGTGGGGTGCAGGGCCTCGTGCGTGCCAGTATCTTGTACTAGGTGCAAAAGCACGCACCATATTGGAAGGCAGGTATGCTGTATCGTTTGATGATATAGACGCGCTGGCAAATCTGGTGTTACGGCATCGTTTGATCTTAAATTTTCAGGCTGAATCCGAAGGAATCCGCAAAGATGATATAATCCAACGATTGATCAAATCCGCAAGGAGTTTTGATTTTGCGAAAATATCTTGATCCGGCACTGATTGCCCAGTTACAACGTCTCGAGCTGAAGGCACGGCTTGTTGTTGAAGGCAGTTTGTCCGGTATGCATAAAAGTCCGTATCGTGGTTTCAGTGTTGAGTTTGCCGAGCACAAATCTTATTTTCCCGGCGACGATATAAGGTATATCGACTGGAAATTATACGGCAAAACCGAGAAATATTTTATCAAGCAGTATGAGGAAGATACGAACCTCAAAGGGTATATTGTATTTGATACTAGTGCGTCAATGGGCTTTGGCGATAAAAAAATGTCCAAATTTTTCTATGCGGCAAAGCTGGCAGTGGCTTTGAGTTATCTTATGTTGTCTCAGCGCGATTCGGTAGGCCTGCTTGCATTCAATAATGATATCGTGAAATATGTCCCGCCTCGCAACAACATGGCACACCTGCAGAATATCGTATCGGTAATGGATAACCTTAGTACGGGGGATGATACCAGTATCTGCAGGGCGTTTCAGTATTTGGCTTCTCACATCAAACGTCGCGGTTTGATTGTACTTATATCCGACCTGATTGACGATCAGTCAAAAGTGCTGAATCATCTCAGATATTTACATCACATGAAACATGAACTAATTATCCTGCATGTTGTGCATCCTGATGAACTGGAGTTGCCGTATCACGGTACAGTGCGGTTTAAGAATATGGAACAACCTGATTCGCTTATGGCTGCACCCGACCGCATACGCAAAGATTATCAGGCAAAAATACAAACATTCATCGATACTTATCGCGTTGGCTGTCTGAAAGAGCACATCGATTACAGTATGGTGCGAGTAGACCAGCCGGTTGAACAAGCGGTCCTCGACCTGATTGCCCGGAGGAAAAAACGCTGATGTTTTTTTTCAATCTCTGGTACTTATGGTTTATTCCTCTTATCGCGATACCAATCCTGCTGAATATATGGAAAAAACAACGTATCAAAGAAATAGATTTTCCATATTTTTCCCTCATTCAGAAATCCAATGTTACAAATCTTACCGCGTTGCATATAATGAATATTCTCCTGTTGCTGTTGCGGATGCTGCTGATTGCCGGCCTGATTTTTTATATGATGCGTCCCATACTGTCAGGCTTGAGCGCTGCACCAACGATAATCGAACATGTTCCGGTAGTTTATATCTATGATAATTCGCTCAGCATGAGCTATGCTCATAATGGCACAGTACTGGCAAAACAAGCACGGATTCAACTTATTGATGCTATAAAAGCGTTGCCTCCTGATGTACCGGCTTCGTTACTTTTCCTAAATGAGCACGGAAGCCTTGAAATGGTCGAGGCGCATGAAAATCCTGAAAGGTTATTGCAGGCGCTTAACGGTGTTTCTGTGCAACACTACAGGTTTGATTTGACTATGGCTTTGCATTCAGCCGATTCTTTTTTCCGATCTCTGACAGATATCCCGTTCAAAGCACGGAAAAAAATAATCGTCTTTACTGATAATCAACAGCATAATATGCGATCTGCAGATGATACACTTGAACTGTTGCCATCCATACAACTCACCATCATCTGTCCACGAGACATGCAAGCAGGCGGAGTAGGTTGGAGCGCTTATACGTTTCCTGACAGGCTGCTCAAACCGGGCGACACGGGGGAGCTATCTACACAGATAAAGAATTTTTCTGATACGCCATGGGATAATCTGGTCGTTCGATTCTATGTTGACGATCAACTTGTTGAGGAATCTTCAGCGAATTTGGAAGCCAATACAGTGATAGAAAAATCGTTTTATTTTGAGGCAGGGACAGTAGGGTTCCATCGTGTCAGGGCAGAACTGGTGGCTTCTGATTTTACATTGGATAATATCTTGTATGGGGTAATACCTGTGTATGCTGTACCACGAATAGTCATCGTTGCCAGTCCCGATGAATCGCTCTTTATCCATGCTGCGGCAATGACGTATCTGCCCGACGCAAATGACGGCGCAGTTGTGGTTGTACCATCGTATGACAAGGTTCCACAATTATCAGAAGGCGATATAGTTATTTGTGCTTCTGACGGCAGTAGCGAAATGGGGACATGGATAAAAAATGCGGTCGCGCATGGGATCGGAGTAATTGCATTTGCTTCATCTGAGGAACAGATCGATCACGATGCAGTTACATCTGTTGAGCAGGCAAATATGCAGCATCCTGTGCTTGTTCCCTATGCTGATGCCGGCGAACGCCCGTTCGAATCTATACGTATAACACAATACCAGCACGATACATTTTTGCCTGCATTACAAAATAGGGTTTCATTGCTGAAAACCGCAGAGGGGATACCTTTTTTAGAGCAGGTGACATTGCAAAGCGGCACACTATTCGTGTTTTATACCGATGCGGGAGAACATGAGTCGAATTTTGTGAGGACAGATGTATATCTTCCGCTGATCCATCGGCTATTTGATTATATTGCCGCATCAAACATTGGCTATCCGAACTATTTCAACCGGATAATAGGAGATACAGTCAGTATAAGCGATGATGCTCCGTTTTCAGTACAATGGACTATGCCGGGCGATATTATATACAATCGGGACAGCGTATTTATTGATGGGAAATATGAGGTTGGTGCCTTGCCTGTATCGCATGAGGGCTATTATTCCTTGAAGCGTGATGATGATGTAAGTATGCAATTCGCCTATACCATACCGCTTGGCGAGGGAGATTTTACTCCGATTGACCGAAAGTTTTTGATGCAGCATATCCCTGATGTATCAGTTGCGTATGTGGATATGTTTACGGCAGACAGTAACGGCAGTCTAACTCAGCGCCGTGACATCGGTATCCATCTTCTGATAGGTTGTTTGGTGATATGTCTTGTTGAGTTGCTCGTGGCAAATAAGTTAAGTTAAGGATTATTATGGGATATTTTATTGGAATAACAGCTTTATTCGTTTTGTTGGTCGGGACGTTATTGTATACCCTGATCCGCAAACGGGTTTCTGCGGGAAAATTTGCCCTGTTGCTTGGGTTGCGGCTATGTTTCCTTGCTTTGCTCGTGTGGTTGTTGACCGATCCTATGATTACGTTTATGAAAACCCGCTCAAAGCCGCAAAAAATGTATTTGCTTGTCGATCAATCTCGCAGTATGAGTATTACTGATGCAGGTGAAAACAATGTAGCGCGTTTAGACTACGTTCAAAAATTACTTTTTGACGAAGCTTCTCGAGCCGATGCGTTGCGATCTGAAAATCTTCTTGTAGAGGTGATTGGTATCGGAGATTCGGTTCGCAGGAATCTTCAACCCCCGCTTGAACCGCTTGCTTATCAAAGTAATATACTGGAAAATAGTTTATCTTTTCTTGATGATATATCAGATGATTCCCGTGCAAGTGTCTATATCATCTCTGATGGGTGCAGTACCGATAAGTCAGTTGATGTATCTGGCATATCATCCAAGTTACCGCTAAATACGGTATGTGTGGGTAATCCTGAAGAACAGGTTGATTGTATGATTCGATCTGTGCAAGCACCGGGTGAGGTTGATATTGAAGATACTATTGATTTCCATATTCAGGTTGGTACGCAAAAAATTCCTAACGGTTCTAAGTTACGTCTATTACTGCTTGATGATGACAACGAAGTGCTCCAACAAAAAGAGATAAACACACCGCTTAATGATGAGGTGCTACTATCATATAAACCAAAGTCTGCCGGATTGCATCAATATACCGTAACGGTTGACTCATACGATATGGATGAACCGTATACAGAGAACAACAGCTATAAAACAGCAGTGCTGGTAGAAAAAAAAGATGTGCGGATTATGGTTATCGGCAAACCGTCATGGGATATGGCGTTTTTGCTCAGGTCGCTAAGAGCAGTACGCAATGTGAGGTTGTCTGTTTATAATGTTGCGGATGATACAGCGGACACTATTTTTTCTCTTCAATCGCTTGTCGATCAACCTGTCGAGGAGGTGTTAAAAAATCTGTCAGAGCAAGACGTTCTCATCTTTTGCGATGTTCCTGCCACAATTTTTGCAACTTCGGATATGCAAGGTATAGAAAAATTTGTAGAAAACAAGGGCGGTGGCGTCTGGTTTATGGGCGGCGAGTCAACTCTTGGGTCGGGATCTTATATAGGAACGAGTTTGACAAATCTGCTGCCGGTATTTTTGGTTGATAATGATTATGTAGTGCAACCATATCGGGTTGACTTGTCACAAATAGCGCGTCCTCATCCGTTAACAGCCGGGTTTGCCGGTTCGGTGGATTTCGATCAAGTACCACCGCTTACGGGGATCAATATTGTACAGAAAATCAAACCAGCCGCCGAAACATTTTTTATCGCAAATACCCCGGTCGGTAGCCAGCGGTTTCCGCTATTATCTGTTATGAACTATGGTAAAGGAAAGACCGCCTTGTTTGCGGGAAAAGGATTATACCGTTGGAGTATGGAGGGTGGAAATCAATCAGCAGGGGGTGACCTGTTGACCACATTTGTACGCAATGTTATAGCGTGGATTGTTTCTCCGTCAGAAAATGCTTTGATGCATGTGCGGTTGCCGGGTATCAAATATGATCTGGGTGAGAAAATACACACAGAAGCTGTAGTTCTCGACACAACTTACGCTCCAGCTTCCGACGCACAGGTTAAAGGACGGGTAACCGGACCCGATGATTTTGATAAGCCAATAGATTTTGTTCCGGTACCGGGCGAACAATCAGGTTTTTCCACAACTTTGTTGCCACCTAAACCCGGAAAATATCATCTAAGCATTACCGGTATCCGTACTGATGGTACAAAGAACACTGTCGAAACAGATTTTTTTGTAATACCGTCGAGTGATGAATTCGCTCGTTTGGCCTCCAATACCACTTTCTTGCACGAACTAGCAGATGAAACAGGCGGAGAAAAATTTTCTATTGATGAATTTGCTGATTTTTTACATACGTATAACCCCAGACCAGTAAAAGAGAAGTTAAAGGTAACTCGTATGGTGGTTGATTATCCTTTTGTACTCATGGTATTGTTAGGATTAATAATCACAGAGTGGGTAGTGCGTATTAAGGAAGGATTAAGCTGATGAGATTTTTATTATCGCTAATCATGCTTGCCTGTCTAATGCCAGTTTCTTTAATGGCTGAAGATGTTACACAGTATGATTTTTTTATTGCCCGTGTTCATTACGACGGTGGCGGTGACTGGTATAGCGACCCTACGTCATTGCCGAATTTGTTGTCTGCCCTCAATGATAGACTACATATGTTTGTACCCAACAAGGAAGCGGTGGTTAAACTCGATGAAGAAGAACTGTTTCACTACCCTTTTATTTATATGACCGGACATGGCAACGTAACCTTTTCACCCAGACAATTGAAAAATCTTCGAAAATATTTTGAGCAGGGTGGTTTTTTATGGGCAGACGATAATTATGGTATGGACGAATCATTTCGCCGTGAGATGGAAAAGGTATTTCCCGATTCAAAACTTGTTGAAGTGCCGTTTTCTCATCCGATCTATCACAGTCATTATCAGTTTGATAACGGATTACCTAAAATTCATGAGCACGACAACAAACCGCCGCAGGGATTTGGACTTTTTTATGAAGGCCGCTTAGTTGTATTTTATACCTACGAAACAGATATAGGGGACGGATTGGAAAGTCCTGAGGTGCATAACGATCCTGCAAAAAAACGCGAGCAAGCGCTTCAGATGGCAATCAATATTGTCTTGTACAGCCTGCATTATTAAACCTGTTAACATAAGGATAGTGATATGAAGAAAGATTCTGCAAACACTGCATCTCAACAGGAGCCATTTGTGACTAATGAACAAATCATTGACGATCAGCTCAAGCAATTTGCTCCCTCTGCGCAGTCGTTTGGATTCGCAAGTACCAAAAAACAGACAACGGTGAACATAATCATTATCGCTGGTGTGATATTTTCTTTTACCATGGCTATATATTACAAAGGGTTTTTGCAGGCTCTTTCGCTTGAAGTTGGGTTGTTTTTGCTTTCAATCAAGCTGGCGTATTTTATGCACAATGTGATTAAGTTCAACCATTATTTGTTCTGGATTCTCAATTCACTTGAAATGCATATGCTCAACATTAAGAAAGAAGTTGATACTTTAAGCGATCAGGTTTCGGTATTGAGTCAAAACACTGACGACTGACAGCAGGAAGTTTATCTCTCCCAACTATCTATCAAAATAAAAAGTTAATTAAATCTAAAGATCTTCTTCTGGTAACCGATACAAGTTTAATGGGGTACTCCCAATACCCCTAAATTTTACCAGGAGACAAGGCTATGAACAGTATTGATAAAGTTAATCTGAATTCAGGGGCGCTCACAAATAGCGATGCGCAGAATATCAACAGAAAAGTTTTGTCACGTCAGAATAACAATGGCAAAAAGCAAAACAAAAAAAACACTCGTAGTGCCTCAAATCCGGTTGTGGAAGAAATGAAAATAGCGTTGCAAAAAGAAGGACTGGGAAATTTCATAGATATGATGGCTTAAGAAGCCTATGCGTTGATAGCATTGACAATATCTGCAACCCTATCTTCCAGTCCGATGGACATCAGATGAATCCCTGCAACTTTACCAATCAGTGATTTTCCTAGATCAACTACAAGAGAAATACCATACTCAATTGGATCTTCTGCCGATTCAAGACCATCTAGAACAGAATCAGGGATAGATATGCCCGGCATGTTGTTGTTGATAAAATGCGCCATTTTTGGCGATTTAAGGATCAATAAACCAACAATCACTGGAACATTCATTTGTTCATTTGAATATGTAGTCAGAAATTGTTCAAATGTCGCAAGGTCAAAGATAGGCTGTGTCTGAAAAAAAGATGCCCCTTGCTGAATTTTCTGGCGAATACGAATAAAATTAAGTTCTTCGGGTTGAAGTAATGGATTGATAGCTGCTCCATAACAAAAATTTGTCGAGCCAGACAATTTGTTACCCGCCAAATCAACTCCGTTATTGAGGTTTTGTAACGCATACAGCATCTGTGTGCTGTCGAGATCAAAAACGGGCTTTGTGCCTTTATGGTCTCCGGCAGTTACGTTATCGCCGGTTGTAACGAGAACGTTTTCGATTCCCATAGCCCATGCTGAAAGCAAATCTGACTGTAAGGCTATCCTGTTGCGGTCGCGTCCGGTAATCTGAAATATAGGTTCTATATTATGCGATAGCAGTAAATACGCGCCGCCGAATGATCCCATACGCATTATGGCACGCGGGTTATCGGTTATATTTATTGCATCGGTACATGGAGCTATTTTTTGCGCATCTTCTATAAACTGACGGGTATCAGTCCCTTTAGGTGGAGTAATTTCACCAGTAATAACAGATGTTTTCGATAGAAGTTTTTCTCGCAGTTTACTCATGAAGCCCTCATTGAATGATTGAGGAAAAAGGAACGTTATGGCGTTGTGCGCACGATAAAACAGTATTGTACATAAGCATTGCGATGGTCATTGGTCCAACACCGCCCGGTACAGGCGTGATAGCCGATGCTTTATGTGCAACTTCCTCGTATGCTACATCTCCGACTAAACGATATCCTCTCTTGGCTTCAGGATCGTCAACACGGTTGATGCCTACGTCAATAACTACTGCGCCGGGTTTGATCATATCGGCAGTGACAAAATTTGCGCGTCCGATAGCGGCAATCAGTATATCAGCGTTGCGGGTAATCTCCGGTAAATTAGCAGTACGTGAATGACATAGTGTTACCGTGGCATTAGCTTGTTTTGCCTTCTGGCACAAAATGCTGAACACCGGTTTACCGACGATATTACTTCGTCCGACGATCACCACATGTTTTCCTTCCGGAGAAAAACCGCCTCGGGCAAGCATAACCCATACACCAAATGGGGTACAGGGTATAAACGCTGGTGATCCGATCAGCAGTTTGCCGACGTTTATTGGATGAAAACCGTCGACGTCTTTATCAGGAGAAATTGCCTCTATGATTTCGTTCTCATTGCATTGCTTTGGTAATGGCAACTGCACCAGAATACCATCGATAGATGGATTATTATTTAATGATATTACTGTATCGAGCACTTCCTGATGCGTAGCGTTTGCATCAAGTGTAATTTGTTCGGAATGGATTCCAAGTTTTTCGCACATTTTTGTTTTCATGCGGACATAAACTTGTGATGCCGGATTATCACCGACTAAAACTACGGCTAATCCCGGAGTGCGTCCTGCTTTTTCTTTAATCCTCTCAATAGGATCAGTCAGATGATCATAAATATCGGCGGCTACTTCTTGGCCTGAGATTACTATTGCTGACATATCGGTTCCTTTTTCTTTCTGGGATTAAAACCGTCAATAACCTTAACCGGGCACACCTTGATGCATTTCAAACATTTGACACATTTTGACTGATCGATAACAGCCAGGCCATCTTCCATATAGATTGCGTCAACCGGGCATTCTTTAACGCACTTGGTACAACCGATACACCCATGTGAACAGGCATCCATTACTGCTTTGCCTCGTTCTTTTGAGTTACACTGCACAAATACAGTCGCGTCGCTTGGAATCATTCGTATAATATTTTTCGGACATGCTTTTACGCATGCTTCGCATCCGGTACATTTTTCCGGTATAATTTCAGGCATTCCCTGATCATTGATGCGGATAGCATCGAATTTACATGCTTTATAACAGCTTAGCAGGCCAACGCAACCATAATCACATGCCAGAGGGCCTCCTGCGACAAGCGTTGCGGCATTACAATCGCTTACACCCTGATAGTCATAAATACGCTTAGCGTCTTTACCACCACAGCAAAATACGTGGGCTACTTGTTTTATGGCTGATGCATCTATTTCTAGTCCCATAATCTGGGCAATTTTTTCGGCAGAGTCACTGCCTCCGGGAGCACATAAGTTAGGAGCAACGTCGTCATTGACGACTGCTTCCGCATATTTTTTACAGCCGGGATACCCACATGCACCACAGTTCAGGTCGGGGAGTGCGCCATAAACTTGTTCAACACGTTCATCCATCTTGACGTGAAAAATATGTGAAGCAATGGCTAATCCTAAACCGAAAAGCAATCCCAGTACACCCAGAACCAATATAGAATATATGATAACCTGTTCCATAAAAAACCTTTCCTTAAAGCATTCCTGAGAAACCGAGGAACGCGATAGCCATCAATCCAGCGGTAATAAACGCGATCGGGATACCTTTGAGACAGGCAGGAACATCTGCCAGCTCAAGTCGTTCACGGATACCGGACATAAGCAACATGGCAAGTGTAAATCCAACACCTGCTCCGAATCCCTGAACAATACATTTTACAAAACTTAACGATTCACCAAACAAAGTATCTTTGTTAAGCATAGCGACACCAAGCACTGCACAGTTGGTGGTGATGAGCGGTAAATAAATGCCGAGTGAATCGTATAACGCGGGCGCAGTTTTTTGAATAATCATCTCAACGAGCTGCACCAGCGTTGCTATGGTCAAAATAAAAGCGATAATGACAAGATATTCGATATGCAGAGGCATAAGCAAAAAATTATATATTGCCCAGGTAACCGCCGCGGTCATTGTCATGACAAACATAACCGCCATACCCATACCAAGAGCGGACTCGGTATCTTTCGATACACCGATGTACGGGCATAAACCGAGAAACCGGAACAAAATAAAATTGTTTACGATTACAACCGCAATGAAAATTTTGAATAATGTACCTAATTCAAACATATTAGTTACCTCTCTTACTACGTAACGTCGCTATATGACGGAAAAATCCCATTAAAAAACCGATGGTCAAAAACGCTCCGGGTGCAAGAATAAAGATAATAGCCGGTTTGAAGTTTGATCCGAATACGCTTAATCCAAGAAGCTGGCCTGCACCAAGTAATTCACGAACTGCTCCAAGCAGTGATAATCCCATGGTAAAGCCAAGTCCCATGCCTAATCCATCGATAAGGGATAAACCGATATTATGTTTACTTGCAAATGCTTCGGCACGACCGAGAATAATACAGTTCACCACGATAAGAGGAACAAATAAGCCCAAATCTTTGGATAAAGCGGGAAAATATCCTTTTAAGGTGAAATCAACCATAGTTACAAAAGATGCGATGACTACGATGTATAGCGGAATCCTCACTTTCTGGATTTTATGATAAAAAATTTCACTGCTTATACCGCGAAGGATAGTGGTCAACAAAGAAATCGTCATGTTTGATGCAATAAGTACAGCAGTAGTAGATAGCCCCATACCCAACGCATTTTTTACCGACGTCGATGTAGCAAGCGCAGGGCATAATCCCAAACACAACGTAAAAATTGGGTTTTCTCTAATAAAACCTTTGAAAAATTCAGAAGCGATGGACGTTTTTTTCATTTACTTGCGTTCACTTTTTCTAAAAAGGTTACGATTGTATCTTTAACACCATCAGCAACTGCCGCGGATGTGATAGTTGCGCCGGTGATGGCTTCTATAGCTGTATCGGTTTCTCCTGTCTTGCTGACTGACAGGGTACTGTATTCTTTACCACGGAACATAGTAGTAAACCACGGTTCGACAACAGCGGGTTGCGCTTCAGATTTAGCGCAAAACAATGATCCGAAAAACGACCACAGGCTTTCGTCGGATTTAATCTCGGTGATGCGTGCGCCAAGACCGGGTGTTTCTCCCTGTTCAAGGATACGTAACCCCTGAATTGTGCCTTTTGGATCAATGCCAATCATAAATTTAATTATAGATTGATATCCCGCAGATTCACCGTTGATTGCATAACCGACCAGTGATGAATCTATAGCAACACCTTCGTAATAGGTTATGCCGTTGACTTCTTTTTTGTCGGAAAAATCGGTAGCCTCAGGTAAAACCAGCGGTAAAGATTCTTTTATTTCACGTTGTCGCTGTACCGCAATGCGTTCTTTAGTGACCGAGTACAGGACTGCCAGAGATCCTGCCGCAAGGATACAGACCAGGCACAAAAGCAATCCGAGTTTTAAAAAATCTATAGTATTACGCACCATTTGGTTTAGCGGCTCCTTTTGTCATACCGAATTTTTTTGGTACACAGTAGCGGTCAATGATCGGCGTTGCGGTATTCATCAACAATATAGAATATGATACACCTTCGGGATACGAGCCGAATTTTCTAATCAGAAAGGTGACTAATCCGCATCCGAATCCGAAAATAAGTTTACCTTTTTTTGTTAGCGGAGAGGTTACCATATCAGTAGCCATATACAGAGCGCCAAGAAATACACCACCGGAAAATACATAAAATATTGGATCACCGCTGAATGTAGTTTGCTGTCCTGCGAACAACCATCCAAGTATAAAAAGGGTTCCAATATACATAACAGGTGTATGCCATGTAATAATTTTTTTATACAAAAGGTACATTGCTCCGATGAGCAACAAAACTGCTGATGTTTCGCCGATACATCCACCGATTGTTCCGGTTATAAGGTTCCAGTAGAGTTCCGGTTTTGATCCGAAGTTACTGAGTAGCTGCTGCATACCTTGCTCTTTGAAAATCGCAAGAGGAGTAGCACCGGTAATACCGTGAACTTGCCAGGTGGTCATTTCGACAGGCCATGCCGCAAGCAGGAAACATCGACCGACAAGGGCAGGGTTGAAAATGTTGTATCCAAGACCGCCAAAAGCATGCTTTGCAATACCGATTGCTACAATAGAACCGATAACCGGCAACCAGAGCGGTACTGTAGGCGGTAAATTGAAGGCCAGTAGAATACCTGTCAAAACTGCGCTACCATCGTAGAGCGGAGCGAACGGTTTACCACGCATTTTAAGGCATATTGCTTCAACTAATATGCAGGATATAACAGATATCATGACAATAGCGAGCGCCATGAATCCAAAATTATAGGCACTAAATGCCAGCGCGGGCACCAGTGAGAGACTTACAGCCCACATAATATTCTGTGTAGACTGTTTTGACCTTATATGTGGAGATGCTGATCCGAGCAGCTGTTGATTAAGCACCGCCTATGACCCTTTCTTTTTAAGCTGTTGTTCGCCGAATTTGATCAATTGCACCATTTCCCTGTTTGCGGGACATGTATAAGAACACGATCCGCATTTGATACAATCAAGTAATCCCCATTTTTTAGCTAGTTCGAAATCACCGAATTCAATAGCCTGGCAAATCTGCGCGGGAGAAATACCCATCGGGCATATATCGACGCATCGCCCGCATCGTATACATGGTCCCATGGAATATTTGGCGGACTCATTTTCTGCTTGAAAAATAATTCCTGATGTACCTTTGGTAATGGGTACATCAATAGTATATTGCACTTCGCCCATCATAGGACCGCCGGAAATAATTTTTGTCGGCTGTTTGACAAATCCACCGAGTTGTTTGATAACATCAGATAACAACATGCCAATGGGCACTGTGACATTGACAGATTTTTTAAGGCAATGACCCACAAGAGTCAATGATCGTGAGATAAGCGGTTTTTTCGCTGTAACGGCATCATATACTGCTGTCATAGTTGCAACATTGCAGACCAGAACACCGACATCCATCGGTAACCCTCCTGAGGGTACTTCACGTTTGGATGCCGCATAGATAAGCTGTTTTTCTGCTCCTTGCGGATACTTAACTTCCAGAGGGAGCACGCTTATAGAATCGTTGCCTGCGACAGTTTGTTTCATAACTTCAATTGCGTCAGGTGTATCGGATTCAATACCGATGATACCTTGTTTGCAGTTGAGGATTTTCATTAATATCTGCAAACCTTCGTATACTTTGTTGGGGAAGGTACACATGGTGTTACGGTCGGTATCAAGGTACGGTTCGCACTCGACACCGTTGGCGACAATTAAATCAATTTTTTTCGTATCTGGCGGTGACAATTTGACATGAGTGGGAAATGTAGCACCTCCCATCCCCACAATTCCTGCTTCTATGATACGGTCTTTCAGTTCGTCCTCAGAGAGTTTGCGCCAGTCGGATGTTTCTATTTTCCAATCTGTTTGAGCAGTTGTATCAGAAGATATTTCTATACAAATTGCCTGTTTGAAAATTGAAACCGGAAATTTTTTAATAGCGGTTACTTTACCGGAAATAGTGGCATGAATGTTTGCCGATACAAATCCGGTAGCTTCAGCAATTTTTTGTCCTTCAATTACGCTATCGCCAACTTTAACAATCGATTGGGCTGGTGCGCCGATATGTTGTTGTAGCGGTATACGGACTTTCTCAGGCAACGCAATTTTGACATATTCTTTGTTGCCGAGTAATGCCGGATCAAGATCGGGGTGGATACCACCTTTAAATGTTTTCGTGCCGTATTGTTTTGCCATTATCGTGATTGTATCCGTTTTACGTCTAAAATTGGAACATCGTTTTGATCGAAAGAGGTAATGATGCCTTCGACTTTTACCTTTTTATTCAAATAAACTCTTATATTCGGGTCGTTACTGTAAAAGAAACAGATTGGTTTTTTATGTAAAAAACCACGTTCTTCTATGCTGTAAAGAGTTTGGTCTGCGCCGGTAGTGTCGTCAAGTACAAGAAACCCTTCGTATGCATAAAGGCTGAAAGCCGATTTTTCACTTGGGTTTGCCTTGATTTGCGCATACGATTGACGTTGTTTGATATCTTCGATACGTTCTTCGGATCGTCTTGCTTCAGGGGTATCAGGGTAAAGAACTATAATCGAACGGTATTTTGCAATAATGGCGTTGAAATCGATTAATGAAATGTCTTTCAAAAGTTCTTGATTTCTAAATTCTTCTGCCTGATCGAAGGCGTTTTTCCTGTCTTGCGATTGTACTTGGCGTGCTTCTTCGAGTCTTTTGAGAACCATTGCCATACGTTCTACAGCCCATTTTGCTTCTTCTTTATCGGGGAATTCTTTTATGATTTCTAAGTAACGGAAGTTGATTTGTGTTTCATCGATTTCGTCGACATTGCGTTTTTCAAGTTCTTTTTGAGCGAAGTCATCGGCAAGGGCAAAAAGTTCTTTAACACGTATTTGGCGTTCCTGTTCTCTGAGTTCAGTATCTATTTTATCTTTTTTCTGCTGTGCAGATTCCAGTTCAAATAAAGCGTTTCTGGCATAAATGGTGTCTGGATAGTTTTCGATCAGGTCGAAAAATTTTTCATTTATTTGGTCAAAATTTATAGAACGCGGATTATCTTTAGAAAATTCGGATTTAGCGTAAAGTACTGCCTGATTGAATAGGGCTTTGCTGTCTTCCATGCGTTGCAAGGTGGATGTTAATGTATCTTTACTACTGAAGTAGGCTACAAAATCGGAATTAACCCATGCCTGAATAGTCTCAGGCGGAGCAATTTGTGTCCAATTATCTTTTTGCTTAATTATAGTAACCGAAGTACCTTTTGAAATTTGTGTCAGCACTGGAAAATTAAGGCCTGGACCTTGCCTTACATTAACATTATTACCTGTGACAACATCGTCTTCGATAAATTGGGCACTCATCCAGCAGGTGATGTCTTCCGGCGGGGTAATGAGCAGCCAGTCTCCGACACGGTTAAGGACGGTGACAAGATCGTTTTGTTGAAGGACCGATATTTCTCTGTAATTTGTTCCGCGATTGGGCAGGACACGCAATTTTTCGGTTTGCACAATGCCTATATACGGAAAAGATTGATTTTGATCTTCTGCCTGAATAGGCTCAGTAATATCGCCTGACATACGTAACGCTACTGTTATTAAGAATATAAAAAATATTCTGGCAAAGGTTTTCATGAAAGGTCATCTCCTTTGTGATTATTTATCATAACGATAGAACTGTTCGATTTCAGATTGTCTTAAAGGCCTGTATTTGCATGGTGAAAGAGAACCGATTTTAACCGGTCCAACGCGTATTCTCCGAAGGCGAACTACATTTTTATATATTGCGGCAAAAAGTTTACGAATCTCTCTATTGCGTCCTTCATTCAATTCAAGTCTGACTTTACAGCCTGATTTCAATGGCACTATTTCCTTAATAACAGGACGTGCAATGTAAGAATTATCAATAGTGATACCGTTAGCGATATTTAGTTTATCTTCGGCAGTGAGTTCATTATCTATCCAAACAACATATTCTTTTGTTACACCGTATTTTGGGTGCGTGATGATGTTGCATAATTTACCATCATTTGTAAGGATAACAAGTCCTTCGCTGTCAACATCAAGCCTGCCTGCCGGGTACAATCTTGAATCATTGTCTGGAACAAGATCGATTACCCTTTTATATTTCCTGTCATGTTTACAGGAACAAACCACACTTGTTGGTTTGTTAAGAGCCCAATAAACAAGACTTTCTTTGTGGATGGGGATTCCGTTTAAACAAACTTTATCGCTAATTGGATCAACGACAGAACCGAGTTTAGTTACAACCTGACCGTTAACCGAGATACATCCGTCTATAATAAGTTTTTCACATGACCGCCGCGATCCTATACCGCATTGAGCGAGAAATTTTTGTAATCGAAGCGTCATTATGGATAATTATTATTGTTCGTATTTGGTTTTTGGTAATCCCAGAATAGAATCGCCGTCTTTCCATTTTTTCTGTTTTTTGAGCACATCAATACGTTCATAACGTTTCAATACGTTACGTTTCATTTGGATACCACTTCCACCGATTTTAAAGCTAGGATGCAAAGACATGAGAAAACCTCCTTAATAACAAATTTTTAAGTTTATATATAAATTACGTCGTTTTTCTTATTGATGAACTTATCCAATCCAAATAGGGGTGATTACCCTGTTTGATCGGAACAAAAATTATTTCGCATACTTCATATGGATGTATTTTTGGAACCATTTCCAATATAGCTTCAGCGCATCGTGTTTCAGTTTTACCGATCAATAAACATTCCTGCTCATGGTCGACATCATCATTCCACCAAAAATACGAATCCACTGCCGGCAATATATTTACACATGCGGCTAATTTTTTTTCTAATATCTCCTGCGCAATACGTTTTGAATGTTTGCCGTCAGGAGCGGTAATATAAAATAATGAATATTCTTTAAGCTCATTTTGCATAATAATAGCGAAAAAAATACTATATTTGGCTCAAAAAGTCAACAAGGAAAATAATTCTCATTAAAATAATCGGAACAGATGTTGATATATCTCACAAAAATTACTATAAAAATAAAATAGTGCTATATTTTTTTCGAAATTGAGCCGATTAATATAAGGGTAGTATTATCATTCTCATATGTAAAGAAAACAGAAATTAAAGTAAAGGCGTACACGATGAAAGCATTCATGCCAGTGATTGTATTTGCTTATCTTTTAGTGTTAAGCGTGTATGCTGATGAAATTACCTTGAAGAACGGTGAGACGTTAACCGGCCGGTTGTTGGACCAACAAGAAGATATTATTTCTTTTGAAGTACACTTTGATAGTGTTGTATTTCCTGCCATAATCAAAAAAGAAGATGTAACTCATGTTGAGATGGACAATGAAGATATGATGGATGAGGCTGCGCTATTTGTGTTGCAGCAGAAAACTAAGGGACTGGAGTTGTTTCATGGGCGCTGGTTGCCAAAGAAGCATGTTGAGCTTATAAAAGCTCGGCAAAGAAATATCAATACTGCTCAGAAAGTAGCTTTGTTTTCTATTCAATTTTTTATATTTCTCGTGATTGCGTTTGCTCTTGTTATGGGCGTTGACTTGTTACATTATCAGTGGCGTAAATTTAAGTTGAATAGAATTGTGCACCAGGAAAAGGCGGATCATCGTTTACACCGTCGGATGGCTATGTGTTACCCGGTGAAAGTAGAATCGGAAAAATTCCCATTGTTTGAGGCAAAAACAACGAATATCAGTCTGGGCGGATTGCTGTTTGCTACAGAAAAAGACTTGCAATTAGGCGATCAGATAGCGGTGGAGGTAATCTTGTCTGACAGCTCAATTGAAGTTGACGGTTTGATTGTCAGGAAAGAGAAGGACATAAAAAGCGATATGCATAATCTCGGTGTCAGTTTTCTTGGGTTGAATCAGGCTAAACGTCAGCAGATAGCCCGTCTGATAGCTAACTCAGAAAATAGAGTTGATGAGCCGGAAGAAAAAGTTTCTGATGGTGAAGGTGAAAATCAAGATATGCCTGTTGGTGTTTTGGAATAGATTTTAAATTAAATTTTAAAATAAAAAATCCCGCGATGTAATGGTCGCGGGATTTTTTATATCTACTGGGCGGGGTAGATTACAGTTCGGTTTCGACCAGATCTCTCATTCGTTTGCCCGATTTAAATACAACAACATTGCGAGCTGGAATTTCGACTTCATGCTCTGGCCTATTTGGGTTGCGTCCTTTACGGGCGCCACGATGTTTTACTTTAAATACACCAAAATCACGCAACTCTACGTTTTCACGTCTTTCGAGGCTTTCGGTGATGTAGTCAAGTGTTTTTTGGATTACTTTTCCCACGTCAACTTGGGTTAAGCCAGTTTCGCGGGCAATGCGCACGACTAAGTCTCTTTTGGTCATATTTCACCTCCCTGTTGGCATTGATGTTTGAATAACCATAAATTGAACCCCACCATAGAGCATCCTATAACAGTTATATAATCATGTCAAATATTTTTTTACGTATCCATTTGAACAATAACTATTATATTAGTCCACTTGGAGTGATGTGATATTTCATTCAAAAATGCTATTTATCAATCACATATTATATATTAAACTCTTCATTGTTACATTTCTAGATGTAATATAACAAAAAAATAAAAAATAGTCAACAAAAAAGTGTCATAACTTGTCTATTTTTTATAATAAGACGAATTTAATAAAGAAGAACACTATATATGTCGAAAAAAATAACAGAAAAATATCAACATTTTTTGGATTAAGTAGATGATCAAACTAAAAATTGATAGTTATGAAAAAATTCTTAACACGATTATCGAAGGTATAGCGATTATAGATATTCGTGAACATTTGATTTATTGTAATGAGGCATTTTTAGCCCTGACTGGATTCAGTGAAGAGGATCTCAATGATGGCCAGGTTGCGCTGAAAAATTTTCCTCGGGAAGATCAGGACGCAATACGTTATATTCTGAAAACAGGAGTGAATGGCCAGGAATTCGTATTGCAAACAACAGTCAGCAATAAAAAAAATGGGCATAGGAAACCGGTAATATGCCGTATTTATATCGTCGAAGATACTGATTCCAGTATAAAACAGTTATGTATTGCACTCTCATCTCTAAAAGATTTGGAAGAAAATGATCCAAATGGTGTCCCAAGAGAAATAGCTGCGTTGCGTAAAGCCTTTATTTCTAATGTGTCTCATGAGTTACGCACTCCTGTTGCTATTATACGCGAGGCGGTGAGTTTGTTGGGTGATGCAACGCTTGGTGAACTTAATGATTCGCAACTGCATTTTGTTGGCATGGCTTTGAAAAATATAGATCGTTTGACGAACATAATAAATCATTTGTTGGATTTGGCTCTTTTTGAAAAAAATTCTGTTGATGTTGTTATTGAGCCAGTAGATTTAAAGGTGCTTATTGCACAGCTTCAAAAAAAGTATTGCCAGGTTGCGGAACAAAAATCCCTGTTGGTAGATTGGCAATGTGAAGATCCTTTGCCGGATATGATGACAGATGGCAAAAAGTTACTGTATATATTAAATAATCTGATAAAAAATGCCATTCAGTTTTCAGAAAAAGACGGAGCGGTAATAGTAAATGTAAAAAAATCCGCTGATGGAAAAAATGTGTGTATTTTAGTTAAAGATACAGGTTGTGGTATACCTGCATCTGAAGTGGAAAAGATATTCGATATGTTTTATCAATCCAACCGGGTGCCTGGTCCGGGTGAGCGGGGGGTTGGCATAGGTCTGGCTATTGTGCATCGTTTAACGCAATTGCTCAAAGGCCAGGTTGAAGTGGAAAGCGTAGAAGGAAGTGGCGCAACGTTTAGGGTGACAATACCGACTATATATGAATAAATATAATACAGGAGTAGAGTTATGGAACTGTCAGATGAAAAGAAAAAAGTACTCATTATTGAAGATGAAACGGAATTATTGACAATCTTGCAAATCCGTCTTTCTAATGCACAGTTTGAAGTGTTTGCCGCATCTAACGGAACTGCGGGCCTTACACTTGCCCAATCGGTGCAACCTGATATTATTTTATTGGACATCATGATGCCTGGCGTTGACGGATTTACGATTTTACGAGAAATAAAAGGTGCTGATGCAACCTGTGATATTCCGGTTATAGTCGTGACCGCTCGTGACCGTATAGAAGATTCATGTCTTCTTGAGGGCGCTGAAGGTTTTCTTACAAAACCATTTGATTATAAAGAACTGGAAGGTACTATAAACCGTCTTTTAGTTTCTTAAATCTCTGGTCACTAGATTTTAATACCTATTTAACCTCTTTTTGCCCATAATTTTTCTTGCTGTGGTTACTTGACCATGATACCATGGACCTTTTCTAAATTTTAGCCACCGTAACAATATCTTTTTAGTAATATTCGGATAACAGTGTTATGACAAAAATACTTAAGTTTCGCTATGAAATCTTACTCGGAGTATTGCTCTGTATTGCTGCCGGATTGTATCTTTTTAATCTGGGCGAAAAAGGGTTATGGAGCGCACAGGAAGCCCGTAACGCTTTGGCTGCTCAAAATATTATTGGCGGATCGACTGTTGATTGGATCATGCCGGAGATCGCGTTAGAGCGCAGTACGCAAAAACCGGTTCTTTTTTACTGGTTGGTGGCGATTTCGTGTATGATCGGAAACTCTGTTTCCGAGTTGTATGTGCGTCTACCTGCAGCGTTGTCGGGTTTGCTTTGTGCTTTGTATATATTTTATTTGGGGCAACGTCTGTTTAATCGAAAAACAGGGTTGCTGGCTGCTATTGTATTGTCGTCATGTACAAAATTTTTGAGTTTGAGCAGGACGTCACGAATCGATATTTTTCTTACCTTATGTCTGGTTGTCATTCTTGGCGAGTGTTTATTAGTGTACCTTGATAAGAAGCGTTATCACCTTGTTATAGCATATATTATGGCAGCATTGGCTGTTCTGGCAAAGGGGCCGGTTGGAGTGATTATTCCTGTTGGTGTACTGCTGGGCTTTTGTGTTCTTAATAAACGAATCAGGAATTTGCGTTTATTTATTTCATTGCCGGCGGTGGTAGTGTTTCTTGTGCTAGTGTTACCATATTATGCTGTAGCAGCAAAGGTGACCGGTGGAGATTTTTTATATGATTTTCTCATTAAACATAATATAGAGCGTTTTACAGGTTTGGACGGTACTTTTGGCGGCCGCAAACCAGTATGGTATTATTTTCCGAATTTTTTAGCGGGGGCGTTACCGTGGAGTTTATTTATTCCTCTGCTATTCTCCTATTTTAAATGTTCTTTTAAAAAAAGCTGGTGGTTTCTGATCACTCGAAGAAGTACTTCATCACAAAGCGATTCCGCTCTGCCTGCTGATGTGATATATACCTATCTTGCAATTTGTTTTTCGCTGGTTTTTGTGTTTTTCTCGTTATCATCATTTAAACGAGGTGATTATATTTTGCCGGTGTATCCATTTTTTGCAATGATGCTTGCATGCTGTCTTGCTGATGAATCGCACCTTATTAAATATATACGATGGCTTAAATGGGGATTATATGGCTTGATGACAGTTATGGGCATATTCTTTTTGCTGGTATTGATTAGTTCACAGCTCAATGTATCTGAATTGCTGTTTAATCAAGGCATCATTCAAAAATATTTCAACAACAATGACCGTACCATGCTGGAGGCGATTAGCCTTTATGCCCGACAGCATACATTGATCCTTGCTTTGTTGTTTATATCGGCTATCGGATCTATCTGGTATGTTATCAAAACAAAGAAAGATCAAATAAGAAAAATCGTTGTTGTATTGCTGTCGATTATTCTAGTGGTATACGCATTTTATTTTGCGAGTATCGAGCCGACGGTGGATAACTTTTGTACGCTTAAACCCTTTGCGGAACAGATAAATGAAGCGGTGGGCGATCATGATCTGGTAATGTTTCATTTCTGGAATCACAGCCTTGCGTTTTATTTGGATAGAAAACTCATAAGTATTTATTTCTATCACGAATTGGAAGAATACGCCTCAGCCAATGAGGATATATATTTTGTGGTCGAGCAAAAATGGTTTGACCAGCTTTCAGATACGATGCGCCAGCAGACTAGTATTCTCGCACGTACACCCGAATATCACCGCAAAAAATTAATTTTATGTCTCTATCCTGCGAATTGAAATTTAATCAAGAGTTATTTTTATTGTTATAATTATTTTGATTATGGTGTTTAAACTATACGTGTTTTATGGCTTTTGGTGAATGTACAGATTTTGACCATCTTAAAAGCTTTGACACAATGTAGTTAAATTAAATTGTAAAAATAATTAAAGATAGCTTGCTTATTATGAAATTATGTGGCATAATATTTATATAAAGATTTAAAAATTACCTGAGAGCTTTATTTTTAACACACGACGCATTATTAACAAAATGCAAAGGAGGATGAAGTTATGAAAAAAATTATGTTGGTACTCATGGCTATGATGTTGTCTCTGGGGACAAGTGCATTTGCGCTAGATATCATGCTGGAAGACTATGAAAATGCGGTTGTCGGAAGTTACGGCGGTTACGGAAATCCAAATTTAGACTATATTACTGTTGGTACGTTTGCGTCAGCAACTATCCAGGGTGATGCAAGCAATAAATATAATGAAATTACATTTGATAACACATCTACTTCAGGTGGCTGGGGTTTTGCTGTTGTTCCTCTTGCTAATTTTATCTATCCATTAGATATGACTGATGGTTCATCGATTTCGTTTGATATTAACGTTTCAGCTTTGAGTGGGGTTATCAATAATGCATTGACACCTGAGTTAATAGCGAATGCTTATGATCCAAACGATGGATCATTTCTCGGTACACAGGCATTTCACTTAGATACTTTGCTAGATTTATCTATCAGTGGTTGGACAACCTTAACTTTCGATGCGGATGATGTAACTGGAGGTACATGGAAAGATGCGGATCTTTCCAGAGTATGGGCTGTGAATGTGCTGTTTACTAATCTTGATGGATTTAGCGGTACTATAGGAATAGACAATATTCAGGTTATGGATGTAACAGTCATACCTGAACCTGCCAGCATCATGCTGCTGATTGGCGCTGTGGCTGGGTTGTTTATCAAAAAAGTAAAATAATTTATAAAAAATAGATTTTATTACGGAGCGAAGTATCAATTGATACTTCGCTCCTTTTTTATGCTTCTCAGGATTTTATCTTTTTGCTTGTCTTTTAAAACGGAATTCTATAGAGTTAAAAATTCCAGACCACTACTCGAATAATAGAAAAATACAATCTATATACCAAATTACAACACGTTAAGGAGGATTGCTATGGATATATATGAATTTGCCATGGAGAAAGAAAAATTCGCTGAAAATTATTACCGTGATGCGGCAAACACCGTAAAAAATAAAGGGTTGAGTGAAATATGTGTTTTGCTGGCTGAAGAGGAAGTGAAACATCGTGAATGGATTGCTAAGATGCAATCAGAACAACCTGAACTTGTAGACTCAACTGTGATATCTAGAGCAAAAGAGATTTTTGCCGCCATGAAAGGATCAAAAGACGCTCTTGATTTCTGTGATTCTGAAGTAGAGTTGTTCGAAAAAGCTCAGGAATTTGAAACGACCAGTAAAAAATATTATGAAGAAAAAGCGCAACAGGTTGATGATCCAAAACAAAAAGATATTTTTCTTCAATTAGCCCAGCAGGAAAAGAAGCATTATATATTACTTGAAAATGTTATTGAGTTTTTGAAAAAGCCGGAGTTCTGGTTGGAAAACGCAGAATTTTTCCATAGGGAAGATTTTTAATCTTTTCATGAATGATGTGATACAAACAATATACGCACGGCACAGTACACGTAAGTTTGCGTCTGATCCTGTCCCTGAAGATGTTATTCTTACCCTTTTGGAGTGTGCCCGTTGGGCGCCTAGTGGTTCGAACCAGCAACCCTGGTTTTTTGATGTTGTTAAGGAGACGGATCGTATCACTGCTATTGCCGATATAATCGATCATGGCTATGATGCGTTCCTCAATACTATTTTAGACAACAATGCACGGGCGCATATAGCTGGATACGGGAAATACCTTGGTTTTATTCGGTTTGCTCCTTTAGTCATAGCGGTGAGCGCTAAACCCTATGAATCCTTTTTGTCAAAAAAACTTAAGAAATATGGTATTGATAATCCGTTTTCAGCGATTGGGGTATGTCCTGCATCGTTAAGTATAGGCGCTGCTGTTGAGAATATGCTTCTTGCTGCTGAATCGCTTGGTTTCTCTTCCTGTTGGATGACTGGACCGATGATTTTTCAGAAAGAGCTGGAAAAATTTTTTAACATGAGGTCGCCATGGCATCTTGTTTCACTTTTAGCTATTGGTCGACCGTGTGCAGATGAACAAGCGAACCGGGTAAGGTTCTCATTATCGGAAATAAGTTCTTTCGCTCATGAAAAACAAGAATAATCCATCCTTTAATTTCACATTATTGCGTTCCCGTAAAGGACGGCGCATTGTATTTGATCTGGCCGCTGTCCTTGTACCGCTATTGCTGATTTTTGGTTTGATATTGTTGCTATATGGTGTATTTCGCAGCAGAAAAGATTCGCCTGTCAGACCAGTTTCTTCTTGGAATAAAGGGATTATATCCTGCCGGGTGTTTGATATGCCGGCAACCCCTACTCGAATGTTGTTGCCTGTGTTGGCCAATAGGGTACATTGGGGGCCTCTGTCCATTGCCTATCCAAAATCATGGGGGTATTTTTTTGAAAAGCGATTTGGAGGGAAAACGTTATCTATACAAGAGAATTTGAATGCTCCATATGGCATGCATATTCAAATAGAACGGCTTGGTGACACAACGATTTCAACCAGCGAGTTTGGCAGTGATTTTTTACAACATATCGGGTTGTATGCACGAGCAAAGGGAGAAATCCTCTTATTAGAAAGCCCTGGAACGATTTTCTATACAATATATATCACCCCGCAGGGCATTGCGATGAGTTCCATTTTTCTTTTTATCAAACGTGATGATTACCTGATCAAAATAGTCGCTTACGCCCCGGATTCGATATATCTTGCCAGAAAGATGTTATTTGATGCAATGTTGACTACACTTGATTGGGATAAAGAAATTTCTCTGAATGAGTAGACCCCAAAAAAATGAGAACAACTTATTGTGTGATACCAAAGTTTGATTCGTGCTGTTGGCCTGCATCCATTCCCTGTGAGACATTATCTGCTAGTACGCCCGGAAGTTTCCCCATGGAGTCAACTGATGACTTTATAAATCCTAATACTCCATCTGTTGTATTTTTGACAGCGAAGGGAATTCCACCTTCCTTTTGAGACGATTCTTCTGTGATAGGCGATTGTTCTTCTTGTGGAGTGCTTTCAGGTGATGCCACAGCAGCTTCTTTGGTTGTTGAAGTTTGTTCAGGATTAGATTGCTCTTCCGCTTGCACCAGCATAATCGGGGTACACAAAATAAAGCAATAAACAAGTAGTTTTTTCATTTAAAATCCCTTTCTTTGCCGGATGAAACAACATTTTTACAGAAAGAATTGGTGTCAGTATAATATGTCACAAAACTAAAAAACAACATTTTTTTGATTATATGCTTAAAATATAACACATTTCCAGCATAAATAAATATATCTTTTCTCTAAATATTCCGACGAAATATGTATCTTATTATTCATAACATTAGATCATGTTCATGCGGTAACAGTACATTTTTTATATTAATAGCTTTCTAACAATTATCGGCCTGAAGTTGACTTTTCGTAAGATTAATATTATAATAATATTATGAAAAATAGTTCAGTATCATAAAAAATAATTTAATTAATGATGAGGTACTATGCGCAATAGATTATTATCCTTTGTACTTTTCAAATTGATTGCTACTGTACTCCTCATCCCTGTCGTGTATGCCGGGGATGTTACTCTTTCCGAGTCGTATGGAACTATACAGGATTCGTACGTCAACAGTGATTCACCTTATACTGTTTATTTTATTAAAGACGCTCACTGCAATTACGAAGCCCAGGAAAATATCTCTAAGATCATTAATTATCTGGTTAACAGCCATGATGTCCAGCTTGTTACCATGGAAGGTGCGGCAGGTGAAATTAATCCTGTAGACCTCAGAAGTTTCCCATATGAGGAAACGAGGAAAATAGTTTCCGGTTATTTTATGAAACAGGGTAGGATTAATGGTGTTGAGTATTATGCATTAAATGATGCGTCTCCAGTCCCTGTTGTTGGATTAGAAAACAGGGATCTGTATTGCGCGAATTACTCATCTTTAACCAATGCTTTACGTCAAGGCAGTTGTAGTGATTTGTTTTCTGATATCGAGGCTCAATTTAGACCGGTCGAGGAGGCGGTTTACTCACCGGAAATGATGGAACTTGAGAAACTGGAAGATGCATATATTGCGGGCGATGTTTCGTTTCAGTCATATCTTGAGCAACTCATCGATTTGGCGGGTGACAGGATGGATTTTGAGGCGACTTATCAAAATCTTTCACTTTGTCTGGCATTGATTAAGTTGGAGAAAAATCTGAAATTGCCGGTCATTGAGCAGGAACGGGCAAGGTTGGTTAGAGTAATTACCGAATCAATGGGGCAGGTGCAGGTTAATGATTTTTTACAGGAAAATCTTAAATTCAGGTTAAACCAGATTTCTTATCAATCCTATCTTGAATATTTGTATGCCAGGGCGGACGAGTATTCTGTAGATACATCAGTATATGAACAGTTAACAAATTATAAAAAATATTTGCAATTACATTCGTCGATTCGTCAGGATGCTATCTATGCGGAAGCCGATTCGTTTGCACAGGCAGTGTTTGAATCAATGTGTCAGACAGACCAGCAGCGGCAGGTACATCGCATAGACAATCAAATTCGTTTGATGCGTAAGGCGTTTAAGCTTGATGTTTCCTCTGCTGAATGGTGTATGTTGACAGAAACACCGATATTCTTTCGATCGGAAGCGGATAAGCAGGTGCTGGGAGCGTATAATCCTGTATTTATTTCACAAGATTATTTTTCTCAGATAGAAACGTATTTTCCGGTAATTGAACAGTTTTATCAGCTTGCCCAACAGCGTGACGAAATACTTGTACAAAATTTGATGGATCGTCTTGAATCTGGTGATCACACAAAGGCTATTGTAGTGGCTGGTGGTTATCATTCATCTGGCATTACCGGTCAACTACGCGACCAAAATATTTCATACTATGTTATTTCTGCTCGTATTACCAGTGTTGATCAAAGCAATCCGTATGCGTCAATAGTGCTTAATGATGATTTAAAGTGGACTAATTTCTTCAGGAGAACCAACGATACGTTGGCATTGCCATCGTGGTTAGAAATCAAACCGCTGGTTGATCCCCATAGCAATTTTGTATTTGGTAATAAATTTAAGTCGTTATTGATTTCTACACTTGCTTGGCAGCTTGCCGGATATGATTTGATCTCAGTGAAAGAACTGAACAGACCGATTTTGCGCGGTGTACAGGAAAAGGTTAATCAAATAGCCCGTATAGCTGGTTACGATATGCGTGTGATAGAACTTGCTCGTGTTGATGATCAGGTATATGTACGTCTTACAGTAGGTGATTCTGAGATTGTATATGGCCTTTTTGCTCAGGCTGAACTTGTGGATTGGGTGAAGGTAAGGGCTGAAAATGTTACACCACAAACTGCGCTGGCAGAATTTCAGCTTCTTGGCGGGTCGGTTTTGGTGTTAACCCCTGAACAATATGAAGGTATTTTGGCATCACAGGGACGTTTGGTGATAGCAGAGGAAAGTTCTTCGGATACTATTGTACGAACCTTGCTTACGAGTCCATTGTCGGAGCATATCATTCAGGTTTATGGTGTGTTAGACATGAACAACGAGCCAATGTCGTCGATCCCCAGCGTTGCTGAAAAGATAGTTATATTGTTAGAGAATCAAACCGGTATTGTTGAAGAACAAAGAGCAGTTGAGGATTATCTGAAGTCATATCTGAATGATGCGGTGACGAAAAATAGAGCTGAGATCGATTCTCAAACTCAAGTTTTTAAATTGAGTTTGGCATTACAACGAGCTGCAATAGCAGCACAAAAAATGCACACACATCCTGAAGGACGGTTAGTAGAATTGAAAGGTGGAGAACGTAGTGTTGCAGTATTTCATGACGCGATACAATTTATTTTTGGTTCGAGCACCGTACCGCTGGAGATCATAACACGATTTTGGCTGTATGTTGATGAGGTAACTAACTCTACCCAGATGTCGAACACCGAATTGGGCAAACTATTGGTGGAAAAGGGTGAAGTTGATCTTGGTTGGTATGGTGGGGAACAATTTTCGGCAAACATTATATCAATGTCTACAATTACCGATCATAAATCGTACCCGGCGTGTTGCGCGGCAATTCAGCATAAAGGTCGCATGCCTGTCTTAAGTGGCATAGGTGAAACATATTCTGAAATATTGGGTGATGAGGCGATCTCAATTACTCCACAGGATAGAGTCACATTATCCGTCAGAAATATGACTGAGTTAAGAAAAAGTATTTCTATTAGAAAAATTGCGGGTACTGAAGCCATTGCCTTGAGCCCTGAAATGGGGTTAGATCTATCAGATTTAAAATCAGTTGACGATGCAATACGTCGCTTGAAAAACTGGATGGATTTAAAGCATGTCAAAATTCAAATCGATCCGATGATTGAATATAGTTTGCCTTCAGGGGTTTCACGACTGCTTGGCAGTATTTTTTCATCTACTCAGACTAACTTGAACGAATATGAACAGCTTGATGCGTTTCGTAGTATGCTTGGTTCGTTTAATTATGCCTCTGAAAATGGCTTGGTCAATTCCATGAAAATTCTTGGTGAAAAAGTAATGGATATTGTTCAGGGGCATGATCCAAGGTTCAGGATGATTAAACAGATTCTCAGTGGTGATCGTTCTATACAGGGTTTAGGCTTTACTCAGGCAGAGCAGAATCAAATATACCACATATATCTCTATTCAATTGAATACAATCAAGACAATATAGATCTTGATTCCGTAGATCCGGTTATGCTTGCAAAATTGTTGCAGGATGTCTATATGGATGAAGTTCCTGTAACGGCTGATTCAGTACATGAACGTTTACTCAAAGAATTACGTGGCGGTAAATATCATATGAAGCTTGATTTGTCGCCTCTTGCTCAGGATCAAAATAGGGATTCAGTAAATGATATTTTTGCGAATACCGCTGCAATGGATGAGGCGTTTGCCAATGCGGGTATTGCGTTTGAAAATGTACAAAGTATCCGTGTTTATAAGTCAAGATTTGCCGGTTTAGTAGCAGATTATCGAGTTTTGGTTGAACGCTATGATGGTACAAAGCAAACTATTCGTTTGCGTGTATTGAATAATCCGGTTTTTAGCCATGTATTCGGTTGGTATATCAATGCAATGCAACGGATAAATGCGGAAAAGGATAAAGTGTTCCCTACGATTTATCTTTCGAGTTTGGAATCGCCTTCGTCTTATCGATATTATTTTGCGGAACACGTTGATGGAATGTTAGGGGATCGTGTGCTTGCCATGCCAGACAGGTATACTCCTGACGATCAACAGCGTATGAAATTTCAAGGGATGAGAACGTGGTTGAAATTTTGGAAACAGGCTCTTGTTTCAACTGAGGACGGTGAAATGATGGGGCTGGATAAATCGGCTATCATATCTCCTACTTTAATAGACAGCTTGGTATATCCTGAAGACGGTTCGGAACCTAAAATACTTGGACTTGGTTATTCAATACAACCTGAACCGATGACCTTTTATAACTTATTATTGCACTTATCAAATGGTTTTGACCTTGACAATAAGGATTATTTAAGCATTGTTGTCAGCGCAGTTATTTCTGTGTTTGGTTTTGAACGCTCCCAGGATTTGTTAATCCAGGCATCGGCTGAGGCACACGAAGCTTCCCAAATGATCGATTTTGGTCCTGACGATGTAAGCGCCGGCAGAGTTTTTCAGATGGTTCAATATGTGCGTAGCGTTTCAAAAGTTATGCAGCGAGATACTGTTAGGAAGTATGTTGATATCATCTATGATGGTGATATGATGGCTGCTTTTCTCGATATTTCAGATAAAGCAATTGCCAGAGGTCAAAATCCGATATATGCCCTTAATGGTAAGTTTGCTCAATGGGATAAAAAGCGTCCATCTCCTTCTGAAGTTAAACAGAAATTGCGCAAACAGCGGCCGTCTATATTGACAGTAACGGGTGGAACAGGCGGAAATAGTCTTATTAATGCTATTAAAGATATTACTGGCACTAATATGGTGAATTTGGTAACGACCTTTGATACAGGCGGTCAGTCGTATGTTTGGCAGGATATATTTGACCCGCTTGTAGGTTACAGTTATTCTAAAGGTGACGTTACAAATGTGGCGGTGGCGTATCTTGATAATGCAAAACAGGATTTGCTCAATAAACGTTTGCCTGGTGATCGTGATATCGATCAGATTTATCCTATTGTCCATGAATTGATCAAACCATCGTTAGAAAGGTATCCGGAACTAAAAGATGATCCGTCTTTTTTAATTAATTTCATGGATGCTGTCAAAAAGGTAGATGAATTGATTGCGTATTTAAGGCAAAAACATCGTGAAGATCCGGTACGTTTCAAAAAACCTGACCTAAAAAAAGCAAGTTTGAAAAATCTTCTTATAGAGGCTCTGAATTTCTATACTAATGCTTACAATCTTGAGACTGGCCAGTTTGATATCGATCAGGCGATGGTTGCGGAAGAATTATTACATCAGTTATTTGATATTGATAGAGGGTTAGTCATTCCGCTGTCTACCGATGAAGGCGATTTGGCTGTGCATCTGAATACGCCAATCCCTGTTGACCAGATAGGTACAATCGAAAAAGAGATTCAAATGGAAACAGCTATCGATCGTAACCGTATTGATCCTGATGGCAAGACGATCTATGGTGAACATTATATAGGTGAAATAGGAGAATTTCAGGAAGGTTTTCCGCAGAAAATAGACTATATGGATATAGTGAAGCATCCTGACAATCTGGTTGACAAACCTCAGATGTCGCCACGTGCGTTAGAATCTATTCAGTATCCTAATTTAGATTTGATTTTGGTCGGTCCGGGGAGTTTGTTTACCAGTTTGTTGCCACATTTTACCATTAAAGATTTTGTCCTGAATCTTGTAAACAGGGGCAAGGCGCAGACAATTGTTTATCCGAACAATCAACGTATCGAGTTGGAACCTGTGAAACGTGTTTTTATAATCAACCCGGTATATTCGTTTGAGGATAAAGATATGACTATGCTCGATATTATTGCAATGATTGAGCGGACAGCACAAAAAGCGACTGGCAATCCTAAATTGCGTTTTGCTGATATGTTTGACGCGATTGTCGTAAATGACCCTGCCGATTCGTCGGAAGAAGTACAAGAGTACATTCGTACCAAAAATCTTAGTGTTATCAAACCTCTGCAATCCGAAAAGGATCAACTGGAGGCACAAGGTATAGAAGTTTATTCGTTTGATCTCGCCACTATTCAGGATCGTCCTACCCGTACACCGGGGTTTGATTTGGAATATACGAAAAAATTGGAATACTCAACTGATCAATTGAAACTGATAACCAATTTGTTTGTCGACTCGACCCGTCATCATAAAAAAGAATCAAGACGTAATTTAGGTATTGGTGTCGGAAGACAGATGAAGAGCGAGTATGACCGCGTTAAGAAAATAGTGCATAATGGCAAGGTTAAACCGCTCAAACGTTCTCATCCATTTTATAAACATGGGTTGCAGTGGCTCGAAATGCGTACAAAACAGTTATCAAATAATATTGCTCGAACGGATGATGAGGCGGAACAGGCAGTGCTTGAACGTGACCTGGCTGTACTTCAAGATGTGATTGATACAATTAAATCGGATACAATGCCAATATTTTCCATACAGCCTGCTAATGGCTCGCAGGCGATTTTTGTTGATGATGGTACGCACTATCAGTTTGCCGTTTCCATACCTACGGATGAGCGGGGGTTAAGGCATGGTATGTATGTTTCTGCAGGGCTGTTATCTGTGGTTGAGCGATATACTGAGCAGGCAAACATTGCCGAGTCGATATCTAAATACGATATTTCCGATTCTTATAGGAATAAACTTGGTTCAATAGCGGCTGAAGCAATGTTTCATTTATACGCATTATGGAATCTGAACTTGGAACATGGGCCTAAACTTGATCTTTCCCGTGCTCAACTTAATGTACAGCGTATCAACGAAACGCATGTGGGATTGACTAACACGGAATATGGCACAATCTTGTATGATGAACTTGCAAAGATGGCCAGTAAGGAAATTGTGGAACTGAGCCTGGATGATAGTATTCGTATGGCAGGTATACCTGATAATCTCACTGTTAATGAAAAATTGAGCATGGTTGAGAATATGCTTGATAAAGCTCGTGCAGGTGAGCGGATACAAAATAATATCATAAAATTATCACATGAACTGGCAGATAAACTTGAGGCAAGATTATCATTTATTGCTGGTGATGAGCGATTCGAGACCATATTGTCTTCCCCTGATGTTCAGGAATTTTTACAGCGACGTAACATAGATGCGGTTGACTTAATGGCTGTCGATTATGCCGATTTACTTAGGGGGGTAACCTTTATAAAATCTCTCTCTGTTAACGAGAAAAATATTAATGAGTGGTTTGGTCAATTCAAAAATATTCTACCTCTGATTACTCTTTTGACAAATGAAGGGACTGATTTAGCAGACACAATAAAGAGGTCTGATATTGACGCATTACACAAGGTATTGATGGGATTGGCTGATATACTTAATCTGTATGAGGAATTGCAAGCCAATGTTCGTGCTGTGACAAACAACAATCGAATACTGGAAGGCATGAATATGATTTCAAAAGTAAGTATATTTCAACTTGAGGATATCCATCGTGAACTTGTTATTCAACGAGATATGTTGCCTCTTCATTTACGCAGAAGCAGCAAAGGAATCTCTGCTGATATATTGGAAAAACGTGATGTACTCACTACATTAGGCGATCAGGAATTGGTCACTTGGATGGATGAACATATTATAGGCGCAATGACAGATAACCCACCAGTCGCCGAGTCAGATTTCAGTCAGATGCTTTCTATCTTAGAAACCTTTTTAGAGAGTTTCCCGCAAATGAAACATGCGTATCAGACTAATGATATTCCTGACTCGTTTACAAATGAACAACGTATGATTGTTGAGGCTATTATTGCTTTAAAGGAACTTAATGGCAAAATAGATTTGCATACTTATGTCGGGGTACGTAACTTTTTGTATGATCTTGGGCAGATACCCGTACGTGAAGCATTGTTTCCTGCACTGGAAAAAATAATTTCATCAGACGACAGAAAATTGATCAATTTTACAGTAGCTGCCCGTAAATTATCGGTTGACCTGTTTGACAGGTGTAATTATATGGAGCAGGCGATAGAGTCTATAAAGTTTGATTTTCCGAAGGCCTTTAGTCGTTTCGAGTATATGTTGCATCGCCAAAGATTGTTGCCTGATAGGAATATTGGGTTAGGTGACGGACATCATGGTGAAAATCCTGATCGTGTCAACACGATTATCGAGTCAAGCTCGATAGACCGGATTTCGCTTAATAACCCGATATTAAGAGGTGTTACCGATTACATACGCCGTGTTGCTCTTGATTTGATGTTATCATCGAAAGATCATGAAGGTGATGAACAGCAGAAGATGCAGGATGCTGCTCAGCTTTTTAGCCGTATACATGGTTTGCTTGCGAACGGCAAATACCGCATTTGGCAGGTAGATTCTCCTGATGGTAATCCGGCATTTTATATTGATGACAAGTATACTTATCAATTTGCGGCGATCCGTAATAATGATATTTACTTTTCTAAGGGATTAATTGATCGTATGCGTTTTTTATGGGATCAAGGGCAGCATCATCTGGTTATCGGCATGTTAGCCGAGTCGATCGTACACGAGATAGGTGAAAATCTGTTTGAATCCGATTTAGGTGATCAATTTGATCAGGTCGTAGCCCATGATACGATGAAAGACTATGCGCTATACCTTGATGAAATGGCACCTGTTATCGATCCAAATGCCTCACCTGAAACAATGTTATATCGTGAAATGAATATGATTGCCTCACATTTTGTAGAATCAGGTATTAATGATGTTCAGGAAATCCCCTTGTTTGTGTATCCAAGTGATATACCATCGTTGCGCAATACATTGCGAGAAGGTGTTTTGACAGGTTCAATTAGTATAGATAACTTTCTGTCTATTATTTCAGGCCATTTTAAATTCGGGATTTCCCTTGGAGCACCTGCTGAGTTGATGTATAACAATGCGAATTATCATCCGGGCGAGGTGCTTGGTTTCGTTCGTGAATTTACGTTGCCTGAGATACGGGGTGCCAGTGCGCTGGATACATATGAATCTGCCATTGATGCAATGATCGCATTGAGCCAAACAGATGATTTTAGTAAACAAAAAGCTAAAGAAGTTATAACGATATTGTTAACGGATGATAATTATACTCAGTTTATCGGTCAATTCTCTCCTCATGAAATAGAAGACATGATGTATGACATAATCCGTATTATTACCAATGATGATGATCCGTACAAAGGCCTCAAAGATGAATATAACCAAAAAGCGCTCGACGCTCTGTATGAGATGGATGCTATGATTGAACAGCAGGAAGACCCGTTGATGGCAGCCTCTTTGGTTGCTATCGCAGGCAATGCGCTTGATTTTGCTAATATGGAAGCATTCGGAGAGATAAGTGAAAAAGGTTTTTCGTTTGTCGACGAGATAGGGCGTATTCTTCAACCTGATACACATTTAGTGCGCGATGATTATAAGGATTTGCTGGATCGCCTTAATAGTAAACCTAATCAGAAAATTGCTTATGCAATAGATAATGCGGGTGAAATCATAACTGATTTTCCATTATTGAAACGTTTGTTAGAAATGGGGCATTCTGTTGTACTAATCACGCGCGATAAACATACTGTAAACGACATCAGCTATTCTGACGCCCTTGAATTGTTTGATCGTGACGATGTGCGCGCTTATTTTACTGATTCCACAGGTAAGTCATTATTAGATGGAGCATTTGAGATAACTCACAGTGGATCGAATGTAACGGGAACGGATTTGCGTCGAGCGACACGTTCTTTTGTGGATATCTGGCAACAGGCTGATGTACGACTGCTCAAAGGTCAGGGGAATTACGAAACGTTACGTTATTATCCGATGAAGCAGGATATGTTTTTTCTCGTGAAAATTAAAGATCCGTTAGCTACAGCTCGTCGATATGCAAAAGGTGACGTACTTATTGAGTATCGATCACTAAATCCATTGATAGAGGCTTATCAGCATGAAGAAATGGAAGAGATAACATCTAGTTTCCGAAACAATCTTTCCACACACGAAAGAGCATTGATAGCGGAATTTCTGGTATTTTATCTGGATCATTTGTCGACACAGGCAGATTTATTGACCGCTGATGGCAATACATCGCGAATGAGAGAGTTGCTTGGACAGGCACGTACGTTACTTGATGCGGCATCAAGTGTCCCTGAAATAAATACGGAGTTGTTGGGTATTATCCATAGAAAAATTAGAAACGATAGTATAATCAGTGAATTCCTACTCGAATACACCGATCTACCTGCCGGATTGGTCAATGCTGCACAGCAGCAAAATGAGCAATTTGTTGTGATTGATTTTGCTTCTATTCCAGTGACTGATTTGAGCTATGTTTATGAGTTGATAGCTTCGCTTGAGGCTCAGCGTGCTGAATCAGATGTACGGGTTCGTTGGGTTGTTTATTCTGATGATTATTCGGTTCGGGAAATAATGGAAGATTTGTTGAGACGCAAATTTTATCGTCCGGGTATGGAAATAATAGGACAGGATACGATGTCAACGGTTGATGCACCTGGCACGATCAGGAAAGTACAGCATGTCATAGAAACAAGTTTGACCAGCCAATCGATTGATAGTAATTCGATCAAAGTATTGGCAGCGGATCCTCTTGATGCTCAATATTGTGCAAGAAACAATATGATGGTATTGCAACTGCTCCCACAGGAAAGTATAGCTCAAATAACCGATTTTATAGCCGCGCTTATCAGTATGGATTCATTTGTTCACGGCGGAAAGATTCCTGATCTCATTATGGAATCTCCAAAAACCGGGTCTATTCATTCTGTTTCCGATATCCTTACACTACAAGGGGCTGTTTCAAACACCAATTTGCTGGGAAAAGTGTTGCGGTTGCAACCTTCACAACCTGCTAAACAGCAACTACAGCGTATTGAACATCGCAGGGTATTGGATAACGCAATTTAATACACCAAAATTTTTTATTTGAAAAATATTTAAGATGGTGTAATATTCTCTCTGCTTCTGGTGTTATACTTAAATATAATTCCAAAAAAAGAAAAATTGTCTAAAAATGCAGACAAAATTTGTATTTTTCCTGACGATGTGTTATAGTTGTTAATAGAGAGAAGAAATGCGATAGGTTTAGCCGTAAATGGAGGTACAATATAATGAAAAGATCAATGATATGTGTAGCATTGACATTATTTTTTGCGTTTTCATCATCTGTCTATGCCCTTAACCAAAATTTTGAAGGTGGTGGAAACGGTTATAGTTTGTCATATGAGGGTAAATTTGACGTCGAGTCCAACTCGGGCAACGCATACATGAGTTTCGGTCAGGAGGACGGGCAGTTCTCATTCTTTTCAAGTCTAATATTTGAGGGTGTAGATTTTGCTGCTGAAGGTACTACACTGTCGTTCGATTATAACTTTAGTTATAGCCTGGATATGGATAAGTTCAATGCTTTTGCTGATTCACTTTATTCTACAGAAGGTATATATATTGATCTTCTTAGTCTTGAATTTGGTGGTGCGGACTATTTTTCTGTAGGTACATACGACTACACCTTTTATGAACAGAGAATTACACCTGATTTTACTTCAAATCCCGTTGTTAATACTTTGCTTGAAAGTTATCCTGCAACTGATTTTTATGGGATTAACTTTAATCCAGTAGTGACTGACATTCAAGGTGGTGAACTGGATGGTTTTTTACATGTTGAATTGGATCTGACAGAGTTTGTCAACTATCTGTCATTGCAGGGAGGTCAGGCGACTATTCAAGATTTGCTTTTCGAAGTGGGTAGTATGGGTATCACATATCCTTTCAACTCAAATAACTACAACATTGATGATGATATTTTTACCTACACCGCTTCGGTAGATAACATTACTTTGGGCACACCTACAGCGGCTGTTCCTGAACCGACTGCCTGTGCTTTGTTTGTAGTGGGTATGCTTTATCTTGGAAGAAGAATAAAACGCAAATAAGATATTATAAATATACATACTGCCATAATGAAATTTTTCGATATGGCAGTATTTTTTTATCTGTTTCCAGTTGAATATCAAGGTGATTCGTCAATATACCCGGTCATGGGGACAAATCTGACAGGAATAATATCTTTTTTTTCAAGGAATCCATTACGTTTGATGTATACGCGCAGTTCCTGAAAATAGTCGCCTTCAGGAATAACAATCCGTCCGTTTTCTTTTAGTTGTTCTATAAGCGGCTCTGGGATTTTAGGGGGAGCCGCAGTGAGTATTATCCCATCGAACGGAGCGTGTTCCGGCCATCCATAGAAACCATCCCCGGTTTTAAGATGAATATTTGTGTAACCAAGTTGCGTTAATGTGTCTTTTGCGCGTTGTGCAAGTTGGGGGACTATTTCTATGCTGTACACCTGATTGGCAATTTCAGCCAGAATGGCAGCCTGATAGCCTGAACCAGTACCGATTTCGAGTATTATTTCGTCTCCACTAAGTTTTAGCAATTCAGTCATAATAGCAACAATATATGGTTGCGATATTGTTTGGCTGTAACCGATAGAGAGAGGCCCGTCTTCATAAGCATACTTTTTCATAGAATCCGGAACAAACAGATGCCGTGGAACAGAACTCAAAGCCGCAAGGACTTTGGAATCGCTTATACCCCTGCGGGCAATCTGATCGTTGACCATTTGCAAGCGTTTGGAAGTGAATTTATCTGTGTAGTCTTCTGCGTTAAGTGTCATGGCACAACATAAACAAAAAATCGATTTTAGCGTTATGAAGTTATTTTTCATGGCATAAAAACCGTTTATTTTTCACTAAATAAGATACCATGACATATAAAATAGATTATAAATCAATTGCAGTTTTTTTTGCAAATTTTTCTGCATTAAAAGATAATTTTTCCGCTATTTTGACCATAACGGAGATAGATTCGAGGCTGGTTTTGATGTTTTTCTCAGGCTTGATGTACAAAATATCTTCTTGAAGAAGATGATAAATAATATTTTGCATTTTGAATTGATTGAGTTGCAAACCCAGTTCTTCGCCCATGGATAGAAAATCCAGTATGGATAAAGCAATTTCTTTATTCAATCTTTTTCTAAGACCTTGCATTTTAGATATGATTACCTCATTAATATCCTCTTCAAGCATGGTAGGATTGATTTTTAAACCGAGATTACGGGCATATATAAAAAGGTCTTTAATGGTAATGTATTCACTATAAGCGCGTTTGTGATGTTGTTTTTTGTTAAGCCGTTGTATTTCTTTATGGATAGTGTGAGTGAGTGCGTAACTACAAATTTCTTTCAGGACGTTTGGAAGGTCGAGATCGTATTGTTTGAGCGTTTCCAGCAGATCGATGTTTTTGCGGTATATTTCGTTGAAGGTGCGTTTTAGGCGTTGCATTTCTTCTTTCATTGCCAGCTGGATTAAGTGTTCACGATTATATCCAATAAGGTCTTTGATTGTATAAAAATGGTGGTGCGCAAGTGATGAAATTGTATCTTCGAGGGTATCAACGGGTGATATATTGAATTCAATACTTTCATCAGAATTCAGTATATAACAGCGAATTTCCCTATAAGACGGCACAAATAGGTAATAGATATAGCTATCAACAAATCCAGTTATATCGTTCGTCAGCCTTACCATTCCTTTGAAAACAGGGGTTGACCCATCTTCTTTCTTTTCGTGTAATACAGGATCGATGGTATAGAAAAATATTTGGCGTTCTTTGACTTCCTGATAAATAAAACTTTCTATCGCGAAATTACCGATGATCATTTCGGGACGGCATACCGATGGCATGACATACTTGTTGTAGACATCTTTGCCAGTGGGCACTTCATGAACATTACTACGTGCTGTTTGAAGAATAGCTGTAAATTTTGATTCGATATCGCGTGAAGTAAATGTTTTCAATATTTCTATAGCCCGCGCCGCATATTTGAGATTTTGAACAGGTTCGAGGCGTGATATATCGGCAAAAAACCAGGCGCAGCTGGTGAAGATCAATTGACAGAAGTGTTGCGCATCAAGTAATTTAAAAGCTATGCTTGGATCATCAAATTTTTTGCGATGCCTGAGATGTTTCTTTAGAAACGCGTCTCTTTTTTGAGGCTCAAGCATGACAGAGATATAGTCATTGCGCATACTTTTAAGGTCTTTGCAATACGGACCGAGAAAATCTTGGTAGACCCTGTTGCATTCATCGCGGAGATAATTCATGGCTTCACGTAATGGTGCACGCCATTTTTGGTTCCATCCAAATAACCCGCCGTCAGAGCATCCGCAGTCCCTGCTCCAGCGTCCTACACCGTGTGCGCAACTCCATGCAGTTCCTTCACCGTTAGGACCGGATTTGAGAATAACTTCGAATTGCGGTGGATTCATTTCAAGATAATGTCCGAAATTGGTTATTTCAAAATCGCGATGATATATTTCTCTGGAAACAAACGATGAAAAACACATATCAGCGTTTTTTTCGTGGTGACCGTACGATTCACCGTCTGTGGCGATTATGACTGCCTGAAGTTGCGATGACCATGCATCAAACGCAGTTTGAATGCTATCTGCGAACCGTACAGAGTCGCGCAACAAGTGTTCAAATCCTACTGCCGACGACAACCCTGCGTTGTAAAAAAAGACATCCAGATATTTATCAGGATTGTTTTTACCCTTTCCATCTTTTTGAAAAATGCGATAGGGAACGCGTGTATCGATTAATCCTGAACTCACATCAATCCATGATGCACTATTAAACGCTCTAATTTTATCTGCTTGATGAGGGGAAAGTATGATGAATTTTATTTTGTATTCCATTAGAATTTCCACAGTACGCTGGTCTATAGCCGTTTCCGCCAACCAGATGCCTTCGGGTTTTCTACCGAATCGATGTTCGAAATCTTTGATACCCCATTCTATCTGAGTACGTTTATCGTCGTCATTTGCAAGCGGCATAATGACATGATTGTATACCTGAGCCAGAGCATTACCGTGGCCGTTATGTTTCTCAACACTTTTCTTATCAGCCTCTATAATTTTTTCATAGGTGTCTTCGGCATGTTTTTCAAGCCATTGCAAGAGGGTTGCACCAAAATTGAAACTGAAATATTCATAGTTATTTATAATGTCGTTAATGAAATTTTTTTCGTTCAGAACGCGTGATGCGGTATTTGGGGTATAACATTCCGCGGCAATACGTTCATTCCAGTCGTTGAACGGATAGGCAGAATCCTGACGTTCTATTTCACCTGTCCACGGGTTTTCACGTGGGGGCTGATAGAAATGGCCATGTATGATTACATACTTATTCTTCATTTTTCACCTGCTACAGTACTGTTGGTAATATGAGAAAATTACCTTTAGTAACAAAAACTATTCCTGTTTTTTGCTTATTTTGTACTGTGTCCCGACATCATGGGAACTCAGTAGCAGCATTTGAACATCATACTCTTTATGGATATTTTTTCAATAGTAAACATGCGTCAGGGAAAGTTTCTATCGTCAAAGTATCTTAGCATGATATACATAACGGAATATTAAGAAATAAAAATATCATTTTTTTTATTTTATTGTTTGTTTAGTATGAAAAATTTTTATTTTGGTATACAATACGTGATCAAATGATAATGTGGGAACCATAAAAGATGTGAAAGTGAATAAAAATGTTTAAGACAGGCGTAGTGAGCATATCGGGTAGGCCGAATGTGGGTAAATCTACATTGCTCAATAGTATTATTGGTCAGAAAATGGCAATCGTATCGTCAAAACCACAAACCACCAGAGGGGTTATACGAGGTATCTATACCGACAAAACCATGCAGGTAGTTTATGTGGATAATCCCGGATTTTTGAAACCTCGCGATAAATTGGACGAATTTATGTTCAAACAGGCTCGTGAGAGTATAAAAAATGCCGACCTCATTTATTTTGTGGTCGAACCGGCCTTGCCTGATCCCGAAGAGGTGCTTCAAGACTTGCATCCGATCATTCAGGAAAACCGCCCGGTATTTCTGCTGATCAATAAAGTCGATATTATCAACAAGGAACTTCTGTTGCCAATCATAGACGCGTATCAGTCTATACACAAGTTTGAACAGATTATTCCCATTTCCGCATTGAAAACGGACAATATACAACCACTTCTTAAAGAGACTTTACCGTATATTCCTGAAGGAGAACCGTTGTTTCCTGAAGATATGTTATCCGATCAGTTTGAGCGGTATTTAGTATCCGAACTGATCCGAGAAAAAATTTTCGAGGTGACGCATCAGGAAGTACCGTATTCTGTTGCGGTGAAGATAGATGAGTTTGCACCACGTCCTAATGGAAAGATTTATATACGTGCAGATGTTATTGTGGAACGCACATCGCATAAATCTATGTTGATCGGAAAGCAGGGCGGCATGATCAAACTTATTGGCAAGAAAGCACGGTTTGAGATAGAAGAGTTTTTAGGTTCATCCGTATACCTTGAGTTATTTGTCAAAGTGGTAAAAAAATGGAAGGAAAAAGATTCCTGCCTTAAGGAATTTGGATATAATCTGGAGTAAGCACGCAATCGTTTGTATACGAAAGGGAGGCTGCCAGTGAAATATATCATCACTATAACTGGAATTTTTTTAATACTGCTGCAGATAACATGTAGCTGCCATGGGAGGGATAAAGTGAGACAATCTATTCTTGCTGGTTCATGGTATCCGGGAACACAAAAGGAATTGAGCCAAACGGTAGAATCGTATCTAACCAAAGCCCAACCTCAGGTTCCACAGGGAAGAGTATTCGCGCTGATATCTCCTCATGCGGGATATCGTTTCTCAGGGGAGGCCGCTGGTTTTGGCTATAAACTCTTGCAAGGTAACGATACAATACGCCGCGTTGTGCTTCTTGCCCCCAGCCATCACTGGGGATTTCATGGATTATCGGTTTTTGATGTGGATGCCTATGAAACGCCGCTTGGCAAAGTTGAGGTAGATCAGGAGGCTGGAGCTGCGTTACGTGAACATCCGATGATCGACAGTATACCGTATGCTCATGCCAAAGAACATTCTCTTGAAATTCAGTTGCCATTCCTGCAAAAGGCGTTGAAAAATTTCAAGCTGGTTCCTATTGTTGTCGGTCAACTGTCAGGCGATGATTATAAGACCCTCGCAGATGCCATAAGACCGATCATTGACGATACGACTCTTGTGGTAGTTAGTTCAGATTTTACACATTTCGGGCCGTCGTTTGGATATCTGCCGTTTCGAAATAACATAAAAGATAACCTTGCCGAACTCGATGGTGAAGCGATAAAAGATATTGTCTCAAAAGATTTTAACGCTTTCAGGCAATTTCTTTCGCGGACAGGAGCAACCATTTGCGGGCGTGAGGGGATTAGTATACTTCTTAAATTGTTGCCCGAACAGGCTACGGGAACTAAGCTGGTATATTACACATCCGGTGATGTGACCGGCGATTTTACTTCAAGCGTCAGTTATGTATCGATTGCGTTTACTGTACCGCAAGAAGATCAATCAGCGTTGGAATCGAACACTCAGGCGGCACAATAACGGTATGCTTGAAACGAAATCGCTATCTGCACAACATACATTTGACACGGTGATTCACAATGCACAGATATATTCTGGTTATGCTAGCGAATCGACACGCGGTATGGTTGGGATATGTGGTGATAAGATAGCGTATGTCGGGCAATCGATCCTTCATCAAACTTCAAAGAGTATTGACGCACAAGGCTGCATTGTATCTCCCGGTTTCATTGATATCCACGGTCATTCCGATTTTTCGTTGCTCTTGAATCCCCATGCCGAATCAAAAATTTTTCAGGGAGTAACCACTGAAGTAATCGGGAATTGCGGCTTATCGGGGGCACCGCTTATTGGAGAGGCTTATGAACGGTGGAAAGATAGGTATGCACAAAAAATTTTAGATATTGATTGGCACGAACCGGAACAGTATTTTGATCGGTTGACAAACAATGGTACAGCTATCAATGTGGTCCCGCTGTTGGGGCATACCAATCTGCGCACCATCATCAAAGGTTATCACGGCGGGCGCTTAACCGATAGTGAACGTTGCCTGCTTGGTGAATTGATAGATCGATATCTTTCCGCAGGGTATTGGGGAATATCGTTTGGACTGGCATATCCTCCGGGTATATTTGCAGATCAGGATGAAATAGAATTGATAATGCGCCATGCGGCACAGCATGACGTGTACATAAGCATCCATATTCGCGATGAAGGCCCTTTAGTCGAGCAAAGCCTTGATGAAGTATTGATCGCGGCAAAAAGAACCCATTGCGCGCTTCAAATAGCGCATTTGAAATCGTATGGCGCTGCTAACTGGCATAAATTGGAAGGTTGTATCCGTGCGATAGAAAACGCAAGCATGGCTGGTGTGTCGGTGCACTTCGATCGATATCCATATTGTGCGTTCAATACTGATCTTGATGCTATTATTCCCCAGCAGTTGTTTGATGGCGGATGGAACCAGGCAAAACAAAGGTTGCAGGATCCAGTTATAGTTCGCGAGACAATAAAATATCTGCAGGATCATTTTTCGTTAGTTGATGCTGATAACATACGTATTTCTGACATTTGTCCCAGTAAAAGAGATTTGATAGGTAAGAGCCTCAGTGATATACTGGGGCGCAAAAAGTCAACGATATGGAAATCGTTCATCGAATTATTAGTGGAGATTGATTTTCAGGCGGAAGCCACTTTTGCGCTGATGAATAAAGATTCCATGAAAAAGGTCTTAACTCATCCGCTTTGTATTGTGGGTTCAGATAGTGGTGTTCGGTCGTTTGATGAAAAGTCTAAGCCGCATCCAAGGACATACGGAACATTCACGCAGTTTCTCAAATTCGTTTTGGATGAGAAACTCATGCCCTTGTATGAGGCGATTTATAAGATGACCGCTTTGCCCGCGTCAAAACTAGGTCTATCAGATCGGGGGATCTTGAAAGAAGGGTATTACGCTGATCTTATCTTGTGGGATCCAAAGGAAATAAAAGAGTTGCCGACTTATGACAATCCAGTTCAAAAATCAAATTTCTTGAAACAGGTATGGATTAATGGACAGCAGGTGTTGCAAATGGGAAACAATTCGCAACTTTACGGAAGAGTATTATTGAGGAAACAATGAGGCTATTAGTAAAAAATTTTATAGGAATTATCCTCGCGGTAAGTTTTTTGTCTGGTTGTGGGTATAAGGAACGTAGCTTCGATACATTATATCTACGTCTGAAAAAAGATGTCACCACGCTTGATCCAGCGTATATCGTTGATGTGGATGGGGGACGTTTGGCGGCGTATCTGTACAATGGTCTGGTCAGGCTTGATTACGCTTTGAATGTGGTTTCCGATTTAGCAGAGAAATGGGAAATCTCAGCCGATGCGACTCGCTATAGATTCTATTTGCGCGATGATATTGTGTTTAGCAACGGTGAGCCGTGTACAGCGTATCACATCAAAAAAACATTTGAGCGGATAGTTGACCCAAAAATTGCATCGCCCCGATCGTGGATATTTGAAAAAGTGCGCGGTGTGCAGGATGTTATGGACGGTACATCTGATTCGGTACGTGGGTTTATTGTGGTCGACGATCATACCTTTGATATTGAGCTTATCGAGCCGTTCTCTCCGTTTTTATCTATATTGACCACATCAAACGCGTTGGTTGCGTTGCCCTTTGACGACGATAAAATTCCATATTGTATTGGTACGGGTCCATTTACTCTTGCAAAGTGGGAACGGGGTAATAAACTGCTGTTTGATCGTAATGAAGCATACTTTGACAAAAAGCCTACTATAAAATTTATTTCAGTTCGAGTTATTCCAGAAGATTTTACCGCGATTACTGAGTTTGAAAACGGAAAGATCGATATTTTGGAAATTCCACGTGCCGAGTTTGAATATTTTACAGAAACATCACGTTTTAAGGATTATGTTCACAGCGCGGCGATTTTGAATACGTATTACATTGGCTTTAATTGCCAGAAGGATCCGTATTCGTCAGAAAAATTTCGTCGGACGATCACCTCTGCCATCAATCGAGATCGTATAGCCACAAAATTTTTAGATTCTCGTGTTCAGCTTGCCGATAGCCCTGTCCCGCCTGCGTTACTGCATGATGGAATAACGATATCGCCCAAGCAGGAATACAATCCCGAACAAGCCCGTGCATTGCTAAATGATATCAACCTTGACTTGAAAAATCCTCTGGTCTTGTATATCCGGAGCGGTGATAGGGAGATGGAAGGTGTAGCCGAACTTATACAAAATGATCTTGCCGCTGTTGGCTTGAATATTAATATCGAGGGATTGGAATGGACAACCTTCAAAGAAAAAATTGCTGTTGGCGAAGCCGGAATGTTTATTTTATCATGGTGGGCGGATTATCCTGATATCGAGAATTTTTTGTTTCCATTATTTCATTCGTCCAATATGGGCGGTGCGGGCAATCGGTCCAGATTCAGCAATCCTGATGTTGACAGCCTGATAGAACAGGCGCGCGTTACGGTGGATCAGCATAAACAAAATACATTGTACCAACAGGCGTTACATATTATTATGACTGAACATCCATGGGTATGCCTATGGCATAAGAAGCAGTTTACCGTCACACAACCATGGGTGCGTAACTACAGGCAACCGTCAGTATATACGGTTGAAAAAGGTACGGATATTATAATGAAAAAAGGGAAATAGATGCCGTTTGTATACCTGATGCGAAAAAGCATGGAAAGTATGCCGACCCTGATAGGGGTAACTTTGCTGACGTTTCTGCTTCTGAAAATGGCTCCGGGCGATCCTATCTACGCGATCATCGGTGAACGTGTTTCTCATGACAGGGAGGCGATGATTCGGGAACAATTGCAGGCAGATCAGTCTGCATGGCCGAAGCAGTATCTGAAATATATGGGAAATATTTTGCGAGGCGACCTTGGTACATCATATATCACCAAACAACCGGTTATACAAGGATTTGCGAGTCGATTTCCCAATACGATGCGTCTGGCGGGGATAAGCATTGTGCTAGCCATAATTACCGGTATTGGATTGGGGATTATTGGAACGTATACGAAAAACGCATTTTTTGAAAAATTTCTGATGGTTCTAACTACGTTTGGTATATCCACACCTGTGTTCTGGTTCGGTTTGTTTCTGATTTACATTTTTGCCCGTGTACTCGGAGTGTTACCTGCATCTGGAATGGGCGATGGCGAACCAGCATACTTGATTCTACCAGCGATAACTCTTGGCAGCCGATCCGCGGCATATCTTGCCCGTATGACCCGAACCAGCCTCGAACAAGTACGAAATGCCCGCTATGTACTTGCGGCAAAAGCACGGGGTATACAACCGTACTCGCTTGTACTTCGACATACGTTGAAAAATGCGTTGATACCGGTGATTACCTTGATCGGTTTGGATTTCGGCAGTTACCTTAACGGATCGGTTTTGACGGAAACCATTTTTGGCTGGAACGGTGTAGGCAGTTATCTGGTACTTGCAATCACTCAGCGTGATTATCCGGTTATTATGGGTGGTGTGTTGCTGGGCACGGTTATTTTTATTGTGGTGAATATCGTCATGGATTTTCTATACGTATTGGTTGACCCGAGGATCGAATTGAAATGAGAAATTCTTCATTGTTGTATCGCATAGCATGTATGTTGTTGTTGATGATGGCGGTTGTATCGCTCGCCGCACCGCTACTGGTGCCATATGATCCGGTAAAACCCGATTTGGAATCGATCAAAGAATCTCCATCGTGGCATCATCCTATGGGTACTGATGATCGGGGAAGAGATATCTTGAGCAGGGTAATGATGGGCGGTCAGTTTTCGATATCGCTCGGGATTTTTTCTACGGCATGCGCGTTGATGCTTGGTATCGTTATGGGATTTTTATCCGGTTATTTCGGCGGATGGATAGATTCGCTCGTGGGCTTATTGACCAATATCACACTAGCGTTTCCTGCATTGTTGCTGGCGATAGCATTGTCCTCCGCAATGCAGCCCGGTTATACGTCGATCTTTATTACTCTGGTAGCAATAGGATGGGCAGGGTTTGCCCGTTTGATGCGTGCGGAGACCATGAAGCTCAAAAACAGCCCGCATGTAGAAGCCGCACGAGTACTTGGAGCTGATGTATGGTACATTTTTTATCGACACATTTTACCGTTGTGTAGTGGTATTCTTATCACGGCGGTCACGTTGAGAGTTGGTGTAGCGATACTTATGGAAAGTTCGCTCAGTTTTTTAGGATTAGGCGTACAACCGCCATTGCCCACATGGGGTGGAATGGTAAGTCAGGGTCGTGACTTTTTTAGATCAGCTCCATGGATGACATTGTTCCCTGGTGCGGTGATCACCTTTACTATCCTTGCATTAAACATAGTTGGTGAAGGATATCGAAGCCGGCATACGCAAAAGCAATCTTAGCCAATAGACAGAAGAAAATAAAGAAACAAAAAAAGCGGAACTCCATTGGGAATTCCGCTTTTTTATCTGTAAAACACGAGAAATCTTATTCTTTTACCGGAATCATTAGGACCTGTCCGGGTTTGATGATATCCGATATACTTTCCATATTATTGGCTTCGGCAATATCTTCCATGGATGTACCGTAATTCTGAGCGATACTCCATAGGTTTTCACCGGATTTTACCGTATGGCGAACCATTTTTCCTTCACCGGATTCAATGATCGCTGTAGCAGATTCAGCGCCGGTATCAATAGCAGGACGGGTTGCTTCTCCGTAGACTTCTGCTTCTATCATCCTGATGCGTTTAATGATCCGCTGATTTTCTTTCAGTACCTCATCGAGAATAACCTTGAGTTTTTGATTCATGGTTTTTTCAAGAGCACTGATTTTTTGCGTAACGGTATCTATCTGGCTTTTGCTGTTTTCACGTAGCTCAGGCACTTGCTGATCGAGTTTATTGATATCCGACTCAATAGATGAGAGCTGGTTTTGCAGACTGTTGTTCATCTCAATAATGAGTGAATTTAGCTCATCCAGACGGCTTTCCGCCGATAAAGTCTTATCCTGCAGCTTCATCATACTGCTATCGACCATTTCATTACGCCGGTCCATCTCATCTTTGAGCTCCTGAGCACAACCATTGAGCATTACGAGCGCAACAAAACATGCAATACCAGATAACGCATATTTAGATAAATAGTTCATGTATCGTGTAACCTCCCGAGAAATTTTTCCTATCAGTGTCTTAAGCCAGATTACTGTGATACCTTGAACTCGACGCGACGATTTTCAGCCCATGCGAACTCATTGTGTGCCGGGTTAAGCGGACGTTCTTCGCCGTAACTTACCGTGAACAAACGTTGTGGTGACACACCTTGTTGTACCAGATACGAACGTACGCTCAATGCACGGCGTTCTCCAAGAGCGAGGTTGTATTCTTCCGTACCACGCTCGTCGCAATGTCCTTCGAGACGAACTTTGACACCCTGATGATCGGTTAGCCATGTTGCAAGTTCATTGAGAGATTGCTTCATGTCGGAACGTATCGTTGAACTATCAAAATCGAACAGTACGTTGCGAAATACACTACGGTATTCTGCTGGTGGTTCGATGAATGTATCCGCTGGGATGGCTGATAGAGGTATATCAGAACCTACCGATTTACCACCTTTTTTCTGTGTCTGGCAACCGGTAACTAGCGTTACACAAAGACCAAGAGCAATCATTGTCATCAGATGTTTTTGCATTGTAATCTTCCTCCTTAATACTATGGTTTTTTTATTGCTTTTGTGAGATTGTTTATAATTATTGTGCAGGACCCCACGTTGATGTCCTGCAATCAACATCGTTTTCAGTTAAACGGACGGGTTCACCGTCTCTAACGTCCATAAAATATATATATGATCTATAATTTTGTGTCAACGTATATGATATATGGATACCGTCAGGTGCCCATGACGGATCTTCTTCGGATTCGAGTGTAGTTGTTAACCTTCTAGTATTTCCGTTATTTATATCGACAAGATATAGCTCAGAATTTTTTCCATACATAGATGAATAGACGATCATGGATGATCCTGCAATCGGGTTCCAGTCTGGTGAAGTATTGTATGTTCCCCGGTAGGAAACCCGTTTTATGTTACCGGTGCGGTAGTCGGCCACATAAATCTGAGGTGTGCCGCTACGGTCGGAAACAAACGCGAGATGATAGTTATCCGGTGACCAAGTCGGTGACGAATCAACATCTTCGTCATAGGTTACCCGTTGTAGTATATTTCCGTCCAAGTCGATGACATAAATTTCTGGATTGCCGTTAAAACTCATAGTCAAAGCGATTTTTTTGCCGTCGGGAGATAGTGCAGGAGTTACATTCAAGCCGGGTTTATCCGATATCAGACGAATATTATTTGTCTGTAAATTTTTCAAATAAAGTAATGGATAACCGCTGCGATAACTCACGTACAACAATCCGGAAGCGTCGTTTAGCCACTCGGGGTTCAGGGTGAGAGATTTGTCAAAGGTTATTTGCCGTGGATTTTGACCGTCATAGTCCATGGTGAATAAGGTGCTGGTGGCGCCACTTTTAACCGTATAAGCAATTTTGGAGGTTGCCATAGAAGGGCGTCCGCCTGAAAGTTTTTCGATAAACGCGCCACAGATGCTATGGGTAAGGCTACGTAAGTCGCTTTTGTTACCGGATACTGTTTTGGCAAATAATGTTGAGCGGTTTGCCATATCGTAGCAATAAAGTTCGATAGTCACTGTGGAACCTGATACGGAATAAGTTCCTTTGACAATCATTTCAGTGGCGTAATTGATCCAGAAATCAAAATCCATAGCGCGGTATTGTTTTCCTCGTTCTAAAACCTTTTCAGGTAAAGTTTCCTTTGGCCAGAGTTCAAAGTAACCTGCATGGCGGATATCAAAGTTAAGGACGGAGAACAATTCGCGAGCCAACAAAAGATCGGATGAATCGGCATCTTTGGCAAAAAAAGGCAACAGCGTAACCCTTGTTTTGCGGTCAATCTTTTTTGAGATGGTTATTTCCACTTGAGCTGATTGAACGCATTGGGTAGTCAGAATAAATACGATAAGTATCGCACTAAATACTGAGTATAAATAAAATTTTTTCATAGGCCTCATGAGTTGATATCGAAATTAATGATAATTTCCAGTGATTCTTCTTTTAATCCAGTCGGAAATGGAGGAAAGGGAGCCGCATTTTTTATGGCGTCAAGAATCGACCTGTTCAGCAGTTCATTTGTTGATTTATTTATATATTCTGTTTCGGTTACCATGCCATTTCGCAAGATAGTAACGCTTACGGTTACGACAGGGACCTGTTGTTGCGAACGTAATCCACCGGGTATTGCCCATTGTGTATAGATACGTTTTTTTACCAGTTGTATATAATATACTAGATCAGTATCTGCGGTTACAGGTTTTTTTTCAGGAATTGTTACTTTTTCTACTGGTTCTGAAGGTTTTTTTTTTCGATGGTATCCCATTGCTTGATAATTTTATTTTTCAAGTCGGATTGTAAAGGTTCAGGCGCCGGGCGTTTGGGTTTGGGTTTCTCAACCGGTTTAACCACTTCCGGTTCCGTTTCTTTTTGCTCGACAATGGGTTCTTTTTGTTCTGTTTGCTCTTCCGTTTGTTTCTGTTCGGTAGGAGGTGGCGTAAAAAGTTCAACTTCCTGAATTTTTACCGGATCTCGTTGTTTATGTTTCCAAAAAGGTAGTATGATTAACAAAGCGATAATAATAGCTACATGAAACGCTATAGAAATATAAAGCGCTTTACGGTTTTTTGTTTCGGTTTGTTGTGTCTGATTGCTCATTTAGTCTTAACCCGTTCTACTTTTGTTGCCAGTCCCAGTTTAGTTATACCTGATTTTTGTATTGTATCAAGAACCTTAACGACAAGTTCGTATGGTAAATCTTTATCTGCCCGTAAAATAACCGATATATCATTTGATCCATCTTGTAAGACCTTCAAACGGTCTTCCAGTTCAGGAATAGTTACGGACGAGTTCCCCAGATAAATTTTTTTATCGGGGGATATGCTGATAGTCACTGCTTCCTGCTGTACCATTTCCCGTGCCGATGTACCGGGTAATTTGACGGTTATACCTTGCTCCATCAGCGGCGCTATCAGGATAAAAATAATGAGGATCACCATGGTGACATCAACAAGCGGTGTTATGTTGATATCGTTGAGCGCTCTATTTTTAAAATATTCCTGATAGTCGGTTGCCATGCACGTTATCCGATGTTTCCTTTTTCAACAAGTGATATAAATTCGGACATAAAATTTTCCATATCTGTCACAAGATTGCGTACGGCATTAAGCAAATAGTTATAACCAACTGCCGAAGGTATTGCCACAAACAATCCCACCACAGTGGTGATAAGTGCCTGAGATATACCGGGTGATACAACATCTATACTGGCAGACCCCATACGTCCCATTTCATAAAAAGCGATAAGTAGACCATAAACCGTGCCAAGCAATCCGAGCAAAGGGCTGATGTTTGCCGATGTGGCAAGGATAATCATGTTTCGGTCAAGCATTTGTGCTTGACGGGAAATTTCTCGCTTCATTGTCTGTTCTATTTCGTCCTGCTGGTCTTTAGTCACTGCGACTTTTTTTGAAGTGGATTCCTCCAAATTGATAAGTTGTGCTAATTCCCGCGATCCTATTTTATAGATCGTATACAAAAGTGAATTATTGGAAAACGAATCCATCTTCTGCGATTCAATACGTGAGTTTGCTGTATCACGGAAAAAATTCAAAAAGCTAGATGCTTCCTGATTAAGTTTTCTGAAATAAATAGCCTTATCAATAATAATAGACCATGCAATAATGGATAACAGTAACAGGATAATCAGGATTCCCTGCCCAATCGGACCGGATTCAATAAATGCCTGTATAAGTGGATGATCCATAGTTGAACTCACCTTACTGATAAAAAATGTTTAGCATTATTGAAAGAGCGCAAAAAAAAGCGGATTCTTTCGTAGAAGTTGTAATAAAATCTATCAAAAGAATCCGCGTATCGTCAATATAAACCGAACTTATTTTTTCGATTCCATACGTTCTTTGTAAATCTTCTGGCCAAGGTCGAATGGCAACTCTGCGTATCTTTCGAAATGCATGGTGTAGTTGGCACGTCCCTGAGTCAAAGAACGAAGTGCCGTTGCGTATCCGAACATTTCCGACAGAGGCGCTTCGCAGTCTACAACCTGGAAACCGGATTTTTGATCCATACCAAGTACTTTACCACGACGTGAACACATATCGCCTACCACGTCACCAAGTGATTCATCAGGTGTGTTGATTTCAATAGACATGATAGGTTCGAGCAGTACCGGGTCGGCTTTCATGAATGCTTTTTTGAAACCTTCCATAGCAGCAACTTTAAACGCCATTTCCGATGAGTCGACCGAGTGATAACTACCATCGATCAGACGTACTTTCACATCGACCACCGGGTAGCGGGCATAAATACCGCGTTTCATGGCTTCTATGATACCTTTTTCAACCGCAGGAATGTATTCTTTCGGGATACGTCCGCCGACGATTTCATTGTTAAATTCAAATCCATCACCCGGATCACCAGGAATGATTTCCATGACAACATGTCCGTATTGACCACGACCACCAGACTGTTTTGCATGTTTGTGGTCGATAGACTGCGTTGATGTGATGGTTTCGCGATATGCCACCTGAGGCTGACCGACTTCTGCTATAATATTGAATTCATGCTGTAAACGGTCAACGATGACTTCAAGATGCAATTCACCCATACCGGAAATGATGATATCGTTTGTTTCCTGATCTGTTTCAACGGTAAATGTAGGATCTTCCTCAGAAAGTTTAGCCAATGCTGTAGTGAGTTTGTCACCATCAGCAGAGTTATTGACCGATACCTTAATAGACATAACCGGTGAAGGAAATTCTATTGCTTCAAGTAAAATAGGACGGCCTTCTTCGCAGATAGTATCTCCTGTATATGTGTTACGCAATCCGACAGCGGCAACGATGTCACCCGCGTGAACAGCTTCGAGGTGTTCCTGTTTGTTTGCGTGCATAAGGAAAATACGTCCGAGACGTTCTTTGTGGTCTTTGGTGCTATTGTATACATAACTTCCGGCTTCCATTCTTCCTGAATAGACACGGAAATAAACCAATTTCCCCATATGTTTGTCAGTCATAACCTTAAATGCGAGAGCCGCAAATGGTTCGCTGTCTTCCGGTTTACGACAGAGTTTATCTTCTGTGTTCAGGTCATGGCCACAGATAGGAGGTAAATCTATTGGCGACGGCAGGAAGTTTACTACCGCGTCGATAAGCCGCTGAACGCCTTTGTTTTTAAACGCTGATCCGCAAAGAACAGGGATAATTTTGTTCTGGATAGTACCTTCACGCAAAACCTGAATGAGTTTTGCTTCTTCAATTGGTTCGTCAGCGAGATATTGCTCGAGCAGATGATCGTCAATTTCCGCCAATTTTTCGAGCATGGTATGACGATATTCGTCTGCTATTTCTTTTAAATCTTCAGGTATTGGTTCGATACGAAAATTTTTGCCCTGGGATTCATCTTCATACATAACCGCTTCCATTTTGACCAAATCTATAATACCGCGGAATTGATCTTCTTTCCCGATAGGAATCTGGATCGGAACAGGGTTTGATCCAAGTTGTGTTTCAATACTTTTCAGTACGTCAAAAAAGTCAGCACCGAAACGGTCCATTTTGTTAACAAATGCTAATTTCGGGACGCTATATTTATCAGACTGACGCCATACTGTTTCCGACTGGGGTTCTACACCACCGACAGCACAGAAAACAGCTACTGCGCCATCCAGTACACGGAGACTACGTTCAACTTCAACTGTAAAGTCGACGTGGCCTGGTGTATCGATAATGTTTATACGGTGTTTATCCCAAAAACAGGTCGTCGCTGCGGAAGTAATAGTGATACCGCGTTCCTGTTCCTGTTTCATCCAGTCCATAGTTGCCTGTCCATCGTGTACTTCACCGAGCTTATGTGATTTTCCGGTGTAGTAAAGAATTCGTTCGGTCAATGTGGTTTTTCCTGCATCGATGTGCGCCATGATACCGATATTACGCACTAGATGAATTGCGGTCTTGCGTGTCATAATACTTCTCCTTGGTTATTTTGTTTTATTCTTTTTTTGCATCCATACTATACTTTTTTTAAAATCCATTTTATTATGATAACATCTAGACACAGAGTGTTAAGATAAAGGGGAAACATATTACCATTAATATATAATATATGCAATTAATTTTTACAGAAAATGTGTAATTTATTGTAAATCAATTAAATTTGGTGAAAAATGAAGGAATTTGAAGCCCGCCTGAAACAAAATTTAAAAAAAGTGAAAAAATTTATGCGCTCAGGTCAAATCCATCCGGCAGTTATTGTTAAAGTAATCAATGAGCGTGATGTGATTGTTAAAATAAAAGGAATTTCTATAAAGGCATACACCAATCTACCATTCAAACAGGGAGATCAAGTGTATGTGTATGTGATAGATGCAAGTGACCAACTGCGTTTAAAGCTGCTTACCGAAGATGATTACAACCGCTTAACCAGCAATGGAATTGACTACACCATTTAGACATAAGTTTTATTGTGGATCAGGCAAACTAAAATGTTTTCAAAAAATATTATTTTGAAAATTGTGAGCGTAGCGTATCTGCCAGAGGATTGTTGAGCTCTTCCAGTTTGCTGAGCTGTTTTTGTGCTTCAGGTTTATTGCCCATCAGAAGATATGTCAGTGCAAGCGAGTAAATATATTCCGGTGTGTCGGGTTGTCTGGCAATCAGTTCTTGAGATGAAGCGAGAGAATCCTCGAGTTTGCCTTCGCGCCGATAGAGATCACTCAGTTGAAAAAGAACTTGATTGTACATCGCCGGATTTTCTTCTTTCATCAATATTCTTAAAAATTCCAGTTCGTTAATCGCTTCAGTAGTTTTTTCTGCACGATTAAGGGCTGTGGCAAGCAGAAAATGAGAATCCATAAAATCAGGTTTGACTTTAAGTGATTTGCGGGTGTACCTTACGGCTTCGTTGAAGTTACCCATCTTTAGATATGTATCCGCCAAATGGTACAGAATATAGAAATCATCCGGGTTAACTTCGTTTGAGTCTTTGATATATACGAGTGCCTTGTCCAAGTTACCGATAGCTTTGTGTGAAACGCCAAGGAAAAATCTGGCTTTCATGTTTTCCGGTTCAATGGTGATAGCATCTTCAAAATAGGGTATTGCTTCTCTAAAACTACGATCTTGATAATACTCGAGAGCGATATTGAAGTTGTCTTCCGCGCTTTTGCTGCATCCCGACATAAGGAAAATGGTTGTGAGAGCTATTGTTAGCGTAATTGCAATAATTATGTTTCGAAGTGTATTCATGGAAAGAAAAGGTTTCATACTATACTCCAGAAATTTATACGTTAATAGTTTATGCTTTTGTAGCACTATTATCACTCTGCTGTCAATAGTGCTGTTTATGAAATTAATGTTGCTGGGTATGTATAAGCATCCATGAAAAAAGATAATGTGATTAAATTGTCTCTAATGGCTCAAGAAGCAGAGCGTGACTATATTAAGATATTAGTTTCGGGCAAAAATAATTAAAATTTATCTTAATCTCTCCAAAGTGTAAAATAATTATAAATTGTAGTAACGCCGAGCCTATGGGCATAGTATATCTATAGATTTCACATAGAGCTTATTGTGAATTGTGAATTTATGTGTGATATATTGACAATTGAGGTGGATTTGTGTTAAAATATCTAAAGAAAATATGAAAAATTTTTAACTCATATCTAATGTTGAGGAAATATGCCGTTAAGATATATGGCATACCTTGATATAACTTTATGCAGGAGAATATAATTTAAGATGAGAATAGGGGGAATCTCTACAGGAAGCAGTGTGTTTCGTGCAATCGCTATTTGTCTTGTAGAGTTGCTATTGTTTAATAGTTGTATGTATGCTGCTGACAGGCAGGTCTCAATGATCGAGTCGTGTGTGCCTGAGAAAAACGGGTCTATCCAGATGGTTCATCGTAATCCAGCCTCAGACAAGTGGGTTATTCATATTCAGGATGCCCACTGCAATGCGGAAGCTCAGAATAATATTGCCGATATATTGGAAAAACTGCAACGTAAGTCGTGTCTTGATGTTGTGCTTATGGAAGGTGCTGCGGGTGCTGTTGATACATCTCCGTTGAAGTCGTATCCCGATACTAAATCTCGTGATGAGGTGGCAAAATATTTATTGGAATGTGCAGATATATCAGGATCGGAGTATTTTTCTGTTTTATCCAGGAACGATATACCACTTGAAGGAATTGAAGACCGTCAGCTATATGAAGATAATTTGAAGGCATTACTTGAAGTACTGGAAATCAAAGATACTGTAAATAGTCTTTGTGGATTGATCGATAGCGAAGTAAGCGCGTTGGCCGAATCTGTTTATTCCGACGATTTAAAAAAGAGTATATCTCATATAGAAGCTTATAGGTCACATCAAATAGATACAACCGATTATCTAAGTTGCTTGAACGAGTTGGTCACTGTTAATGAGAAGACTACACCGAATTGCGCAAAGATCCTTACCATTGCCCAACAACACGATTCTGTGACTGTAGCTTTGCTTGAAGATGAAACGCATGAACTGCTGAATGATTTTTCAGTAATATTATCTCGCGAAGCGTTAGCGGATTTATTCAGAGCTAACCTTCAGTACAAGATGGGCGAACTTAGCACGCATCGTTTTTATTCATATATTGTTGATCTGATGATGAAAAATGATATTCCATCAGAATCATATCCTAACCTTTATTCCTATGCGAGATTGCTTGATATGTACGCCGCTGTTGATAACAGCGCAGTACAGCAGGAAATTAAAACACTCGAGCAGGCATATCTCGAAAAAATATATACCAGCCAAGATGAGAGAGATGTTTATACGGTAACTCAACGGTTACGTTTATTTCGTGATTATTATAATCTTACCTTATCTAAAATTGATAGCAGATATATTGCTGAGCATTCCGATTATTTTTCCGCGTATACTCTTACGGGATTAATATCAAATGTTGATCAGGATACAGCAGCTGCAATCAATCAAAAACTTATCCAGTTAATTGAATATAAGCCTGCGGTAGAGAAATTTTACGAATTGGTGACTCGGCGTGATACCGTGTTGGTAGAAAATACACTCAAGGCTATGGAAAGCAATGATACAAAGTTTGGCGCTCTTATAACAGGAGGGTTTCATACTCGTGGCATTATCGATCAGCTAGAGGATGCGGGTGTAAACTTTGCGGTTGTGATCCCCGGCATTACGCGAGAAGCGGACTCAGACTTGTACTGGTCGGTAATAACCCAGAAAAAAACATCATTCGAACAATACATTGAAAGCGCTATTAACTCGCTTGCTCATTCGTCATGGTTGACCAAAAGGCCGCTTGGGTTTGATAGCATACGCCGGCAGGTCAAGTTATCCAAAGCTATCAGTTTATTTTTGGCTGAGTCTGTGGATAATATGTATCTTGATAATCCATATAAGTCACCGCATGTTCTTTTGGCTGAATTAAACAGGCTTATTGCTGATTACGATGCCCGCCAGATAGAAATTCTTGATTTTAAGGCCGTTGATGGTATGCGCTTATATAATGTAAGTATAAACGGTCATAAAATGTTTTATTATTTTGAGGGGAATCAAACATCAGATACTACTTTACGTGATACATTGCTTGAGGATGTACATGCGATTCTTGAAAAGGAAATCAAAATTGCGGAAAACAAATCGGTTACTGTGTTCAAGCAGGAAATTATAGATGTCCTTGCTCCCAGATTTCAACAGTTGGAAGTTGGAACATCTACCGATGCTGTGATTGTTGATGCTCGGCTTGCTAAACAAAGGAAGTTGCGTAGAGCCATATTGGATTATGCGTTTATGAACGAAGGATTCCTCTTGAAAGATTTGTACAACGATATACTCTTAAAGCACGGTATGGATCTGGATTTCCGTGGCGATTTACAGCCCATAATAGATGATTTACTTGAAGACGGTTTTTTGCAGGGGAAATTTTCGTCAATCAAAGCTGCGTTTTCTCTGGCTGATGATGCCCGGTTGGCGTATTATCTTAGCTTGATGGCTGAAAAAGATAACTATTTCCCTGAGATCAGCCAATTGCTGACGTATTATATGGAACCGTTTGTCGAAAACAAAATAGGCAGTTTGTTTGTCGAGGCTGGTATGCCTGCGCAGGCTGTTTTGGATCTCATTCAGCAGTTGGAACGAAATGCTATTGCTGGTAAAGATGAAATGGTGTTTACCTATACCGATGCGGACGGTGTGCTCTATGAAGGACGTATTTTTGAGAATCAGAATAATTTCCGTTATTTTCGCATGATAAAGCGAACACAGCCGGATGTTTCTTTGCCAGATGCAATGACAGAGCTCGCGCAACTGGAACAAACACGCGCAGAAACAGTTGGTTCGCAACAGATGATACAGCTTGTCGACGAGCATAATACTATATTGGCCTTGTCAATGGAACAGGGGGAATACGTAGTATCGCTTGTTGAGCTTGGTGATGAAGAACACCCTGATACCATACTGTTTCAGGAAACCATTCAGTCGGATGACCAACTTCAGGATAAACTGATAGGTATCATCCAATCTCTTGCTGAACAATTTTCGGAATATATCCAGTTACAGGGATTGGTTGTTGTTGCAGATAACAAAGCTCAATTGATCAACATAGAGGATATAAGGACAGGAATGCTGGACGATATTTTACCCGACAGGCAACTTGCTGATCTGTTAATAGAGGAGCTGGGACGCATGAATTCCACAATTGCCGGAGCGGAATCCAGAGCTCCGCTAGAATCACTAACAGTCATTGATGATGAAGATATGAGTGAAGCTGACATAACCAAAAGATTGAGCGGTTATTCGGCAAATGCATTATTGGAAGTAGCCAAAACAACACGTAACCCTGCTTTTTTACGTGTATTGGCAAAGAACACCATTTACTCGTTGCCGGATTCAAAGGTGAAAATGGGAGATTATGCTACGCATCGTATCAAGTCTGTTCTTATAGACAATTACTTTACCCCAACGGACTCTTTGGTGGACATGGTGCAGGACATGATGTTTTTCGAGTATTTGTTATCGAGAAACCCTGACAAAATCAAATCGATTATAGCCCATCCTCAAGCTATTTCTGAATTGAACCAGATCATAGCGGATCAAGTAGAAGAAAAAGCCGAGTTTATAGATGCGGGTATCGTTGAAATGCTAAAACAGGCAATTATAGAAAGTCCGCTTAGTGATGATACGCTTTTAATTCGTTATTTTCAGGACCCTTCACTGAATGTACGTTTGACACTTGCTAAATCTTCTATGTCAGACATACTGGCAGATGATCCTGTTGAAGACGTCATCGTGGAAGTAGCTCGCAATGGCAGCACTGCGTTACACAATCTACATCGTTTTGCTAAATCTGATCAAAGTAAGGCTATCCGGCTTGCAGTGGCTTCAAATAATATGATAGATCTGACGACAGTTGAGACATTACTCGATCAGAGTGATGATGATATCAAAGTGCAGCTTGTAGATACACTAACTCGTGAAGAACTTCCAATGTTCAAAGATACGCCGGATAAACTCAGTGAAATTCTATTGCGATTAATACTTGAATGTGGCGAAGCTGTTGATTCGGCTGTTGCCCGTGCGCAGATTCATTTGACGCCAGCGGTGTTGGAAGTTTTGATAACCCAAAGCCAACAGGTTAAGGAATTAGTTGCGTCGCGCATGGATTTGACTGACGGTATTGTCAAAACCCTTTATTCAGAAGATGATCCTGCTATCAAACAGAGACTAATATTGAATAGTAAAGTTTCGTTACCGAATTCGGAATATTTGAAGGCTATCAGGAAGAGCAAAAAGGAGAAGAATGGTTGGCGGGTCAGGCTTGCTATTTCTCAACGCCAGCAGTTGAATAATCCAGTTATGGAAGAACTTGCAAAAGATGAGAATGTAAAAGTCAGAGCTAACCTTGCATTACGGTCGGATTTACCGGAAGACTTGATGCGTGATTTGGTAGATGATCCGGTTGCATTCGTGAGAGGTTATCTTGCGATGAATCCTGAAATACCAAAAGATATTGTCAGGAAACTTGCCAAAGATGAAGCCGAGTTATCGCACGGGTTGCTAACAGATGATGGTGATATTCTTGAAGGTTTTAAACGTCCTGAAATACAGTCATTGCGTACAAAGGGTACTACTGTTGCGCAGCGGGTGACATCTAATAAAAAAGTTCTCGATGATTCATCGCTTGTTGATTATTTCATGCATGACTACCGTTATCACGGGCGTATGATTAATTTGATGACCAAACACCGAAATGAAGCCCTTAATAATTATTATGACAAAGAGTTTCATAAGGCGTATCATCGCTTTAAACGATTCGTGAATTTACCTTATTCTCTTTATGGGACATTCTTTCAATACGCGTGCACCTTATATATGATTAGTGATCATGATTCGGCTCAGGATTATTTTCAGCGTTCTATTGATGAGACGAATAATGTATGTGCCCGTATAGCGCTTGATTATATGCATGAACATAATAAATTGATAGAACCCATATTGTTCATGCCGGTGCAAATACAAACCATGTTACAAAATTTACATCATGCGCAGGAACTTACCAAAAGAAACCTTGTGGATGTGGTTTCTTTTTTAGACTTTATGAGAAGCACAATACCTGCAGATATCCGGCCTGATTATGTTGCCGATTTCACAACATGGGCGGAATTGCTACAAAACGAGGCTGTTGAACAGGTGGTAGCCTTATCTTTATATACTTTGCGCGATGTTATGGAATCAGGGTTTATTGATTGGGATGGCGCTTTAGCGGTATTGGAAGATGTTATGCGTGGTGTCGTTGATTATAGATCTATCCCGCGTACATGGAATAAGGTTAAAGAATCGATGTGGCAAAATATTGTTAAGCACTCGAATTTGCATCAAAGCGTTAAAGATGAAATGTTGGAAAACCCTTCGGATGAGATGGAGTTTTTCCTGCGCGGAGGAGTTCGTGGAGTTGTTAAGTATAAGGATTACCTTGACTTCAGAGCGGAAATCGTTATGGATAATATTCCTTCGTATTTGCGTGAGGATCTTGCCAAATCGGTTTGGACAGAGTTTATTGATCTGACTGAAGACATGTTGTTCAGCGAACCACAATATTTTAAACGCCTTGCATTGGTAAAACAACGCGGTTCGTATGGTGGGTTTGATAATGCATTGAAAATCAGTTTGTCCTTATCGGGCGGTAAATATTTGTATGGAGTAGGGGATATAAATAAGATCGTTCGTTCTGAAGGCGGCCATAGTATCGCTAACGGTATTTTTCATAATTTGGGAATGAATAAGGCAGTCGATGAATTGCAGGATCGTTCTTCGGTGATTCACTTTCCAAAATCGCTTGATGACCCTGCCAAAGCAGCGACCATTACCGGAGCCTATCGCGAGCATGATTCGTTGCTCATTGAACTCGCGGATGTTCTTTTAGCTTCAAACGATATAGAAGATATTATAGCTAGTCTCGACAGTTTTCGCGGCAGGACTATTATGGAAGATTTTGCAGTGAGAAACGCGCTGGCTGCTCTTCGCGACGATATTGGTGATCCAATGGCAAAACGTCTTATCGGTGAATCGCTGTTTTATCTTTATAGAGATGAACCAAGCCTTGATGTTATCGACGAACGTCTTCCGGCACTTATTGTTCGCATTACACATATGAAAGATGAAATCGCTTCGTTCCCGTGGGATGTGCGCATCTTTTTTGATGGGGGATGTTACGTCAATACCTACAAGCAGCCTTTTCCGGTGCTTGCACCGCCACTTGATGTCATAGTGGGAACGGAAGCGGTTGATAAGTTATCTAAATCAGTGAAAGATGAGCATTATACAGGGGAATGGCTCCATTATCTCCTACGACTACGTATCAGGGAGCTTGTACAGCAAAATAAACTTGATCCGGCAAATGTGCACCGTTTTTTCCGTACTTCAGTCGTTTATTTGTCTCATGTAGTCCAACAGGGTGAATTGTTTGGTAGGTTGGAAACTATTTTGAAAGGGTTCAGTTCCGAGTATTCCGCACCAGCCATGATGCGTCTGTTTTATACACTCAATGACCCACAGATGCGTACATTACACCCTGAGATGCGAAAAGATCTTAATGTCTTACATAAGCTTGCTCTTGATACTATACAGATAGATCGGCGTAATCTGTTGTCTTTATTACAACGTGATGCCATAAGAGACTCTCTTGATCGTACAGATGAGATGTATCCCATGGTTGTTCGTTCAACAATTCAGATACAGGAACGCTTGAATGCTGGCAAATTAAATGCTGCTATTTTCTCAACCATTAATCTGATAGGGGAATTGTATAATTCCGATAATGCTAAATTTAAAAACTATGCACAAAAATTAGAGCGTGCCTTTTTGCCTATAGAGGAGGAGAATGTAATGCAGTTGGCAGGCTCCATCAATTCATTTATGACGAAGTTCAAAGATGCTCGTCAGACAAGTGCACGTAAACTTGGTGAAGTGGTAACCTTTATACAAAATCTCGAAGCCGATAAAGTGTTTGAAGAAATCGAACAACGGCAGGTACAGTCATCCGAACCGGAAAAAGTTGTACTAAAAGAAGTAGGCAGGCAGTTGACATCCAATTTATTTTTAACCGGTGATATTGGGTTTTCACAGTTTGTCGGTATGATGGCGGATTTTTATGCTAAAGATTATCAGCGCATTAAAGGCAGTGCAGAGACATTTAAAATGCAGGAGTATATGCCGGGATACGGTAACGCCTGGAGAAATTTGATAGGACATATTGTGCCGCTACTGACTAAGTTCAGTTTGGCTAATGTTATCGATGTTTTGCAAACGCGTATGCAGGGTTCTGAAAAAATTGAAGTTGCTTCGAAACGGAAACGTCCTGAAGGAGTAAAGATGTATAGCATTGCTCCATGGCCTCTACTTGGTCATATGCTTGGATTTTCTCTGGTAGATATGCTCTTGGCAAGTGGTGTTGTCATTGCTGCCGGGTTGACGTTTTTTGCGGTTGTAAAGCTGGGAGGGCATATCATCAATCGTTTTATAGCGTCTCCACAAACAGAAGATACCCAATTGTCTGATTTGCAGGAACAACCGGAATTGCCTGCAGCGAGTCAACCATTTATTCCGCTTGTTGATGGACAGGTAGTGCCTGCTGAAAAATCGCTATTGTTTGATTATGATGCGTTGCTGCAGAGTTGGGATCCTTTGTGGGCTCTTAGTTATGCCTTATCACAAACGCAAGATGAACCGAAGCAAGTATTCATTTATTCACAAAATACTCCGCGTGAGCAGATGCAGACACGGCTGGCAGCGTTTGGAATCGATCCTGCAGGCGTCGAATTAATCTCTCAGGAAGATACTGTAGTTACGGGCGATACTTTTGATCTTGGCTTTTACTTGAGGCAAAATTATGGGATACGCCCTGCGGATATGCTTGTTGTTTCTCCTGAAGAATCGGATGTGCGAAATGCTTTACAGTCAGACGGGTCTGTAGTGTTTGATATATCGCAACAATCCGACATAGAGGGTGCAATATTGGCGTTATCGTCGCTGTTTGATTTTGTTGGGTCGGGGATAGTTTCAGATCAACTACGTATTACTGATATCTCAGTCAGTAATCGTTATCATGATTGGTTTGTGAGCCAGAGTGAGTCAGACACGGAGGTCAAACTTGCAGATCTGTTAAACCATGCATATGAACTTAACCAATCGATTACTATGAATGATTTTGGAGGCGTTGTTTTTAGTGTATCTTCCCAAACAGATGCGCGCCGCGATATTCCCGCACCTCGTTTGAATGTCACCATGCCGTCACGAGTTTTGGAATCATCGCTGTAATTGTTACTATCTTTATCCTTGCGCAACTTTTTAAATAGTACTACCATATCTTCCCACAATATATTAATAATATAGAAGCTGTTCAATTGCTTATATGCCTTTTAAAGGAGAAGGTATGGTACGGATTATAGCCGGCTCATCCAAAGGTTGTAAAGTTTTGGTTCCACCGTTTACCAATAAAATACGTCCTACAGCCGATCGTGTTAAAGAGTCGGTATTTTCCATATTGCGTCCACATATTGAAGGCGCTGTTGTGCTGGACCTGTTTTGTGGCAGTGGTAATCTTGGTTTGGAGGCTCTTAGTGAAGGAGCATCGAAGTGTTATTTTATAGAAAAAGATTCCAAGTGTATTGAACTTCTCAAGCGAAATATAACTAAAATGAACGTATCTGATCGTTCCCATATCTCTCAAGGTGATGTGATTGCTCGCATAAAAACGTTGTCCGGTATAGCGGAACCATGTACGATAGTGTTTGCCGATCCACCGTATGACCAAGCTTCGTCATATCTAAGTGGTAAGAGAAATATATTGAATCACCTCATTGTGAATGGTATAATAACAACTTTAACCATTTTTGTGTTTGAACACGGCAGCGCGTTTGATTTGCCTGGTGAAGTGCATCAATATGAAGATTTTTATACAAAAAATTACGGAACAACATCGGTGAGTATATTTCGTTGCAACCGTAAAGGAGACGGGCAGAATGAACAAAAAACAGCGGGCTGTTTATCCGGGTAGTTTCGATCCGATTACCAATGGGCACATTGATATAATCCAGCGTGCCGCACGGGTATTCCCAGATCTGGTTGTAGCGATAGTAGGTAATCCGAACAAAACGACGCTGTTCTCATTTGAAGAACGTATAGACATGATAGAAGCTGCTGTTCCGGAGATTTCGACGATACAGATCGATATGTTCAGTGGTTTATTGGTAGATTATGTCGAATCAATTGGCGCCAGTGTAGTTATCCGGGGATTGCGCGCTATTTCTGATTTTGAGTATGAATTTCAGATGGCGTTGTCAAATGCAAAAATGAAGCCGGATATCGAGACCTTTTTTATGATGTCCAGTGAACAATATTCTTATGTAAGTTCACGATTAATAAAAGAAGTAGCAGTGCTCGGCGGGGACGTCTCAGCGTTTGTTCCTGAGTATGTAGTGAAAAAATTATCGGAAAAATTACGGCTTTCTAATTGACTAAGGGATGGAAAATATGGTATTCCTACCCAATACTTTTAAAGTCAAGGTTGACCGGATTACACCTCAAGGTGTCAGGGAAATCCGGGAATTGGCTTCGAATTTTATACATGAGACCGATTTGCGATTTAAAGATCCGGTTGTGGTTGATGTCTTTATTCGCAAAGTCGGTGAAGATATAACTGTTGAAGGCAAGATAGTAGCGACTGTTATTTGTGCGTGTGCTCGTTGTCTGGAAGATTTCGAGTTCACTGTTAAGAGAAATTCTTATTTCGCATATTTTAAAAAGCCTTCTGTAGAGAATATTGACTTGACAGATAGCATTCGTGAGGATATTATAATTTCTTTACCTATGCGGGCTTTCTGTAGTGATTCCTGCAAAGGGTTGTGTCCTTATTGTGGGCAAAACTTAAATGAGAAACAATGTGATTGTGTTAAACCAGAGCTTCCGAAAACTCCTTCTGCGTTCGATGCACTGGGTGATGCTTTTAAAGATGAAGAGTAAATAAGTAAACATACAGTTAACTAAGAGGTGAAAAGTCATGGCAAATCCAAAGAAAAAAATGTCTCGTACGCGTCGAAATAAACGGCGTACTCACTATGTTATGGACCAACCCGCGTTGGCAACTTGCGATCATTGTGGGTCTACCAAAATGCCGCATCGTATATGTTCGAGCTGTGGTTTTTATGGTGGTCGTAAGATAGTAGAGGTCGAAGAGGGAGTATAGTATACCCATGAGAATTGCCATTGATGCAATGGGGGGCGATTACGCTCCAGAGAGCGTTGTCGCGGGGGTAGTTGACTCGCTAAGTAGTCTGAATGGCACGCATGAGTTACTCTTAGTCGGAGATAAACCCCGTATAGAAGATTTGTTGTCGAAGCATGGCGTAGCTGAAAATGAACGTCTTGTCATACAGCATGCTTCTGAAGTTGTAGGTATGGATGAGTCTCCAAGCATTACGCTTCGGAAGAAAAAAAATTCATCTATAGCGGTTTGTGCCAGTCTTGCAAAGGCCAGGGAAGTTGATGGCTTGCTGAGTGCCGGAAACACTGGCGCCGTTGTGGCAGCTACAAAGCTACGCTTAAGGTTCCTTAAAGGTGTTGAACGGCCTGCGATTGCTACTCCTATACCTACAGCGGATGGTGTCTCGCTGATGCTTGACGCAGGGGCAAATGTTGATTCTAAACCATATAATTTGTTGCAGTTTGCTGCGATGGGTTCGGCGTATTCTCAGTATATTCTGGGTAAGGAAAATCCGCGTATTGGGTTGTTGAGTATTGGAGAAGAGTCGACAAAAGGGAATGATTTAACCAAAGAAACGTTTAAGTTGCTTGAAGCAAGCCCGTTGAATTTTATGGGTAATATTGAAGGACGGGATATTTTTTACAATAAAGTTGATGTTATCGTTACCGATGGGTTTGTGGGAAATATTGTGTTGAAAGTACTCGAAAGCATGCCCTATCTTTTCAAAAATGTTGTCCTCAAAGAAATAAAGAAAAATCTACTAGCACAAGCTGGCGCGTTATTGTTGCAACCCGCCTTGAAGAAATTTGTCAAGCAGGGTGATTATGCTGAGTATGGGGGAGCTCCTTTATTGGGTGTTGACGGAATTTGTATTATATCGCATGGTTCTTCATCACCTAAAGCGATAAAAAACGCCATCAAACTTGCTGTTGAATTGAGCAAGTTTGAAATCAACAGACACATCGAAGAAATAATCGAGCAATTATCTGTTCAAAAAGTTACCAATTAAAAACAATTTGAGGTTTTAAAGTGGAAAAAAAGACCGGCATAAGAATTGTGGGTACAGGTTCCTTTTTACCCGAAAAAGTGTTGACGAATCATGATCTTGAAAAAATGGTTGAAACATCAGATGAGTGGATTGTAACTCGTTCTGGCATTTGTGAACGCCGGATAATTGATGATTCCATGGCTACTTCCGATATGGCATCAATCGCCGCGAAGCGTGCTCTGGAAAATGCTAATATCTCTCCTGAAGAGTTAGATTTTATCATTGTTGCCACCGTAACTGCTGATCATCAGTTTCCTTCAACGGCATGTCTTATTCAGAGTAATATAGGCGCCGTCAATGCTGCCGCATTTGATGTTTCTGCGGCATGTTCGGGATTTCTATATTCATTGGTGACGGGTATTTCTTTTTTAAAAGCGAAGGTGGGAAGCAAGATTATGGTTATAGGCGCTGAGGCCTTGTCACGCATAACTGATTGGGAAGACCGCTCGACGTGTGTTTTATTTGGCGATGGAGCTGGAGCGCTTATCGTTGAACAGGCTGATGATTGCAGTGAGGTCTTGTATCAGTGTCTGGGTGCAGATGGGACAGGGTCTGATTTGCTTGAGGTGCCTGCTGGTGGATCCCGTAAGCCTGCTTCGTTGCAAACAGTCAAAGATAGAGAACATTATATAAAGATGCGCGGTAATGAATTGTTTAAGTGGGCCGTGAAAAAGATGAAAGACCTTGTTGCGGATGCCATAAAATCTAGCGGCATTTCTAAAGATAAGCTTACCTATATTATTCCTCATCAGGTAAATATTAGAATTATCGATGCAGCTTTGAAACGGTTGCATATTTCTCTTGATAAAGTAGTTCTGAATCTTGATAAATATGGGAATACATCTGCGGCATCTATTCCGATAGCTCTTGACGAATTGCACCGCGAAGGAAAACTTAAGAAAGGTGATACCATTATTTTTGTCGCGTTTGGCAGTGGGTTGACGTGGGCGTCATGTGTCATAAAATGGTAATCTGACCGGAGGTGTGAAAATGAAAAAATATGCGTTTATTTTTCCGGGCCAGGGTGCCCAGTATGCAGGTATGGGTGAAGGTTTGCTGTATTCTTCAGTTGCGCAAGACATCATGCAGCGTGCAACTGATACGCTTGGATTTGATTTGAAAGATTTGTGTCTGAATGGACCTATAGAAACTTTGACAAGGACTGAAAATAGTCAGGTTGCATTGTATACGCTTGGTTATATAGCGTATACCTTATGCAAGAACGAGCTGCCTGCGGATTGCAGTCCGGCGTATGTGGCGGGATTAAGTTTAGGCGAATTTACCGCTCTTGCCGCGGCAGGTGTATATTCGTTTGAAGATGGATTACAGCTTGTTAGAAAGCGTGGACAGTATATGATGGACGCCTGTGAATCCAATCCTGGTGCTATGGCGTGTGTAATGGGCGCGGAACGCGAAGTTGTACAGGCTTTGGTCGACCAGCAAAATAAAAATAAAACTATTATAGCAATGGCGAATCTTAATTGTCCGGGACAGATTGTTGTTTCCGGTGAACAAGCCGCTGTGGATGCTTTGTGTGTTCAAGCAGAGGGTGATGGCTTGCGTGTAGCGCGTTTGAATGTCAGCGGTGCATTTCATTCGCCCTTAATGGAATCTGCACGGGTCAAATTGGCACAGGCAGTAGAGTCGGTGACGTTCAATGATCCTCAGATGCCGGTAATAGCTAATTGTGATGCACAGGAAAAACTATCCGCGCAAGATATAAAAGATGCTATCATTAAGCAGATGGTTAGTTCAGTATATTTTGAAGATTCTATACAATATATGATAGCTCAGGGAACAGAACTATTTGTTGAGCCCGGTTGCGGTAAAGTGCTCAAAGGGCTTCTTCGCAGAATAGATCGTAATGCAACGTGTGTGACGGTTGAAAAGCAACAGGATGTTGAATCTGTAGCCACGTCGTTATGTCAAGTGGCACAATAATGGAGGGATCTATGGCCGTAGAAATTGATTTATCAAATAAAATTGCGCTCGTGACTGGTGGTGGGCAAGGGATAGGTTTTGCCATCGCAAGGCGATTAGGGCAAAGCGGCGCGACGGTACTGATAGCGGATATTAATGAAGAAATTGGAAATAAAGCTGTAAGTGATTTGGCTGCAGAAGGTATTAAAGCTGAGTTCTATATGTCCAATGCTGCCAGTTTTGAGGACGTTAATAATACCATAGCAAAAATTCTTGACAAGCATAACGTAATTGATATACTTGTGAACAATGCTGGGATAACTCGTGATCAGCTGTTGTTAAAAATGAGTGAAGCTGATTGGGATGCGGTACTTGCAGTAAATTTAAAAGGTACATTTAATTTTACAAAAGCGCTCTATCGGCCTATGATGAAACAAAAGTCAGGTCGTATGATTAATATTGCTTCGATCATCGGGATTATAGGCAATGCCGGACAGGCAAATTATGCTGCATCAAAAGCGGGTATCATTGGGTTTACAAAGTCTGTAGCGCGTGAGCTTGGTCCTCGTGGGGTATGCGTTAATGCGATTGCTCCTGGATTCATCAAAACCGCTATGACCGATGTTCTGAAAGATGACATTAAACAACAGATGCTGGATCAGATTCCATTAAAGGCATTTGGTTCAGTTGAGGATGTAGCGAATGCAGTGCTTTTTCTCTCCTCGGATTTGTCCAGCTACGTGACAGGGCATGTTTTGAATGTTAGTGGCGGAATGGTAATGTAATAAATTGTTTATCTATAGACACGCAAAATAATCAGACATATTTTTAAGGAGGAAGCAGTTATGTCAGTTGAAGAAAAAGTAAAAGGAATTATTGTAGAACAGCTTGGTGTTAACGCTGATGAAGTTACGTTGGACGCTTCTTTTGTTGAAGATCTCGGCGCTGACTCGCTTGATCAGGTAGAATTGGTTATGGCTTTTGAAGAAGAATTTAACGCTGAAATTCCTGATGAAGACGCTGAAAAACTGAAAACTGTTGGCGATGCTGTAACATATATTCAGAAAAATTGTGCCGAAGCAAAGTAATTTCTGCCAATAGATGTAAAAACTGCGAAATTGGTCTGTATTTCATTAAATAATGGAGTGCATGACCAATTTTGTATAAAGAGGTGATGGTATGCGAAAAAATCTGACCCCACGCAGAGTAGTGGTGACGGGCCTGGGTGCAGTTAGTCCTGTAGGAAATAACCTCGCAGAGACTTGGGATTCGCTTTGTAATGGAAAAAGCGGAGTTGGTGCCCTTACGCTGTTTGATGCTTCCGAGTTTTCGACACGAATTGCGGCGGAAGTTAAAGGTTTTAACCCTGAAGAATATATTCCTAAAAAAGAAATCAGGCGCATGGATGAGTTTGTCAAGTTTGCGGTAGGCGCATCTTGTATGGCTGTCAAAGATTCAGGCCTTGATTTTGATTCGATGGACCCTTTTGCAACCGGCGTATTGATAGGTTCTGGTATCGGTGGCTTGAAGGTTATAGAAGATCAACATGCGATTTTGATGGAACGCGGGCCGGGAAGAGTATCTCCTTTTCTGATCCCTATGTTGATAACCAATATGGCTTCAGGTATGGTGTCGATCTGGTTTAATGCCAAAGGTCCCAATTTGTGTGTAACTACTGCTTGCGCGTCAGGTACACATGCTATTGGCGAGGCATATCGGCATATTGCTTTAGGTGAAGCTGATGTGATGATTACCGGTGGTACTGAATCAGCAATTACACCTCTTGGATTGGCAGGTTTTTGTTCTATAAAAGCCTTGTCGCAACGCAATGACGACCCTCAGGCAGCCAGTCGTCCGTTTGATCGCGAACGAGATGGGTTTGTTATGGGTGAAGGAGCTGGTATTCTTATTATTGAAGAGTACGAGCATGCGAAGAAGCGAGGCGCTCAAATTTACTGTGAAATCCTTGGTTATGGTTGTACCGGCGATGCATATCACATGACAGCGCCAGCTCCTGGTGGCGATGCTGCCGCAAGGTGTTTGGAAATGGCTGTCAATAATGCCTGCATCAATAAAGAAGATGTGGATTATATCAATGCGCACGGCACGTCAACCCCAATGAATGATAAGTTCGAAACTCAGGCTATCAAGTTTGTTTTTGGTGATAACGCAAAGAAAATTCCGGTTAGTTCAACTAAGTCTATGACCGGCCATCTGCTAGGTGCGGCAGGAGGTATAGAACTGGTTGCAACGGCAATGACCCTGAAAACCGGTATTATTCCGCCAACAATCAATCTTGAAAATCCCGATCCTGATTGCGATCTTGATTATGTACCCAATACAGCACGCCAGGCCGATGTTAAAATTGCTATTTCCAATTCTCTCGGTTTTGGTGGTCATAACGCAAGTATTGTGGTAGGTAAACTGTAATCCTGATTTCGGTAATACTGTGGCTTCGCGCTGTACGAGTGATTGCGCATGAGGATTTCATATTCCCTGAATATTGACTACGTATGGGTGTACCCCTATGAAATCAGATAAACAGTATACTCAATCTACCATGGTTCGTTCTGCCGGTGTGTTTGGCATAGTTACCATGTTCAGCAGGGTGCTGGGGCTTGTCCGTGACCGTTTATTTGCCGGTTTGTTTGGTACATCCATTTATGCCGATGCGTTTGTTATTGCCTTCACCATTCCTAACATGTTCCGTATGTTATTAGGTGAAGGCGCTCTATCTGGTGCGTTCATACCTGTATTTACCAAAAAGCTCCATGACGATGGCGAAGACAGCGCGTGGTTGTTTGCCAACAGGGTATTGACGTTATTATCCGTGGTTATGATTGTATTTATTGTCACAGTCTGCCTTGTGCTGGGAACTTTCCTTTTTTTTGATATTTCATATCGTCTTCGTGAGATCATAATCTTGTCCTTGATCTTGTTGCCGTATATGTTTTTTATCTGTAATGTCGGGTTGTTAATGGGGATTTTGAATACCTTTTACCATTTTTTTCTACCTGCATTTGCCCCGGTTATCTTGAATATAGTTTTGATTATTGCGCTTCTGGCTCTTCAATTTGGACATCAGTTTCAAGAACATACACAGATAGTTCTGGTTTCTTTTGCGGTATTGCTTGGTGGTTCTATTCAATTCTTGTCCCACATCATAGCGGTTAATAAGAAAGGAATGAAATACCGATTTTCCATGAAAATATCTCCGGGTATCAAGCAGGTGTGGTTGTTGATGTTACCCGCGTTGATCGGTTTGTCCATTACACAGATAAATCTGGTGGTCGACCGCTTGTTGGCAGTAATGCTGGGAACCGGTGTCACGTCGTGTTTGTATTACAGTAATCGATTTATCCAGTTGCCTATAGGCGTCTTTGGAGTGGCGATTGCCACAGCATCGTTTCCTCTTTTAGCACGACATGCAAGTGCTGATAACACAATTGAATTTAAAAGAATATTATCGCAGTCATTGAAAATGACATTTCTGATCGCTTTGCCTGCGACAGCAGGATTGATAGTCATGAGTTACCCTGTTGTGCGGATGTTGTTCGAACACAAACAATTCGATGCCCAGTCCAGTCACGCTACGGCATTTGTTTTGTCGTTTTATTGTTTGGGGTTAGTGGGATATTGTAGCAACAAGGTCATAATCAGGGCATTTTATTCGTTGCATGATACGGTGACTCCCATGCGAATAGGGATTGTCGGTTTGATTATAAATGTGGTGTTGAATTTGATTTTGATGATTCCGCTTAAAGGTGGCGGCTTGGCATTATCTACCTCTATAACGTCGGTTGTAAGTTTGTTAATCTATGGATATATGCTACGCAGGAAAATAGGTACGTTTCTCACCGCTGGTTTTTATCGTACCATTATCAATTCTCTGATATGTTCCCTAATTATGGGGGCATTTGTCTATGGAACCTTAAAGTTCCTGGAAGCCTTGGTTCCGCCAATGGCTATCAAAGTACTTATTACTGGATTAGTGCCGGTATTGATGGGTGGCGGTTTTTATTTGGGTTTGATGTATCTGTTCAACAGAGAAGAAGTACTGAAAATTCTAGAAATTTTTAAGCTCCGTAGAAAGAGAGCATAGGGATAGCGATGCGTATACGCTGATTTTTTTACTTTTTGGTCGAAAAACATTGTGTTTTGTGGTACGTTCACAATTATTAATGATGACAGTATACAATGAAAGGTGAGTTGCTATGATAAATTGGTTATTGAAAAAAATTATAGGCAATCGTAATGAGCGGTTCGTCAATAAATTACGAATTGTAGTCGAAGATATTAACGAACGCGAAAAACAGTTACAGTCGTTCACCGACGACCAGCTGAGAGCCAAAACTGATGAGTTTCGCCAGCGCATTTCCAAAGGGGAGACTTTGGACGATATAATGCCAGAAGCGTTTGCTGTAGTGAAAAATGCGTGTCGTCGTATGGTCGGCAAGTCGTGGCAGGTATGTCATCATGAACTTACGTGGAACATGATACCTTTTGACGTGCAGTTGATTGGCGCTATCGTATTGCATCGCGGAGCAATTGCCGAAATGGCAACAGGTGAAGGTAAAACGCTGGTTGCCACCATGCCTGTGTATCTCAATGCTATAGCCGGCAACGGCGTACACGTGGTCACGGTTAACGATTACCTTGCAAAACGTGACAGCCAGTGGATGGGAGAAGTGTTCAGGTTTCTCGGGTTAACCGTTGGGTGCCTCCAGAATAATATGGATCGCCGTGATCGTCGTGATCAGTATCGCTGTGACATTACCTATGGAACGAACTCGGAATTCGGCTTCGATTACTTGCGAGACAACGGCGCACTTGATCTGGAAGAGCAGGTGCAGCGTGGTCATAATTATGCCATCATCGACGAAGTTGACTCTATTTTGATTGATGAAGCTCGTACACCGCTTATTATATCCGGCCCTGTGAGTGTATCGACACATAAGTATGACAAACTCAAACCGCTGGTTGCTAATCTGGTGCATAAACAACAGATGCTATGTAGCAGGTTATTATCCGAAGCCAAAGAAATTATCGACAAAGACGGCGATATGGAAGATGCAGGAATCAAATTGTTTCAGGTATCTCGCGGTACACCTAAAAACAAACAGATGCTGAAACTTCTTGAAGATCCAAAGATCCGCAAATTGTTTGATAAAAGCGAATTGGAGATGATGAGCGATGCCCGCAAAGAGGAATCGCATGAGTTGCTGGAACATTTATTTTTTATCATTGACGAAAAGAATCATTCTGTTGACCTGAGTGAAAAAGGACGTGAAACGTTGTCTCCGACTCATCCTGAAGAGTATATCTTGCCTGATATCATTACTGCGACACAGCAGATCGATGAAGAAGAATCACTTGATGAAGGGGAGAAAAACGCTCAAAAAAGAACACTCCATCAAGCGTATGAAGAAACGAGCCAGAAAATTCACAATTTGAGCCAGTTGCTGCGCGCGTACTCGATTTTTGAGAAAGATGTCGACTACGTCGTGCAGGAGAACCGCGTCATGATTGTCGATGAGTACACTGGACGCCTTATGCCGGGACGACGATTTTCAGAAGGCTTGCATCAGGCTTTGGAAGCCAAAGAAGGTGTAACCATTGAACGCGAGACACAAACGTTTGCTACTATCACCATCCAGAATTATTTCAGGTTATACAAAAAGTTGTCCGGTATGACCGGTACCGCCGAGACGGAAGCCGAAGAGTTCAGCCAGATTTATAAACTGGATGTGGTTGTTATCCCTACAAACGAACAGATCCGTCGTTTGGACATGGACGATGTTATCTATAAAACCAAACGAGAGAAATTCAATGCGATCATCAATGAAGTTGTTGATTCCTATAAAGATGGACAGCCGGTTCTGGTGGGTACCATATCAGTTGAAACATCGGAATTGCTCAGCCGTATGTTGCGCATGAAAAAAATACCTCATCAGGTACTCAACGCCAAATATCACGAGAAAGAAGCCGAGATTGTAGCTAACGCCGGTCAACCCGGTGCGGTTACCATCGCTACCAACATGGCAGGCCGTGGAACCGACATCAAACTTGGACAAGGGGTTATAAAAGAAGATCCACGCGTCGCTAAAGATAAAAATTTTGTATTAAAAAAATCGCTTGGAGATAAATACCGTAAACAATATGGCGGGTTGCATATTATTGGAACGGAACGTCATGAGAGTCGTCGTATAGACCGTCAGTTGCGTGGTCGTGCAGGACGTCAGGGCGATCCTGGTTCTTCGAAGTTTTTTGTGTCTCTCGAAGATGATCTGATGCGTCTGTTCGGTTCCGATCGAATTGCAAGCATTATGGAAAGGATTGGTATTGAAGAAGGTCAGGAGCTTGTGCATCCACTTCTGACACGTCAGATAGAAACTGCTCAAAAACGTGTTGAACAACGTAATTTCTCAATGCGAAAACGTATTTTGGAATACGACGATGTGATGAATAAACAGCGCGAGGTTATTTATGGATATCGAAATCAGATACTTAGGGGCGAAGGTATTAGTGAAATGATTGTCGGTATGGCGGAGGAGGAAATATCCAGCCATCTGTTGCCATGCGCTCCTTCCAAAGGGGAGTATGACCAGTTCGCCCTGGATGCGTTTGAATCATGGTATCGTGAGACATTTCTTGTTCCTCTTGATATGACAAAATTGAAGTCACAAAATTCACTTGAGGGTATGCAGGCTTCTACTATTGAACTTATGAAGCGAGCATACGATGCCAAGAAACGTTTGGAAACGCCGGAGAAAATGCGTTACATCGAGAAAATGGTTGCACTGCAGTCTATCGATAAACTGTGGATAGAACATCTCTATAACATGGATAACCTCCGTCAGGATATAGGATACCGCAGTTATGGACAGCGTGATCCGCTGATAGAATACAAACAGGAATCATACGAATTATTTTCGGAATTGATCGATACGATTCGTAAAGAAATAGTGGAGTGTGTCTTTAGAATTTCCCTTATTCCGCCCGAACATCAGCGAAATATTATGGCAGGGCTTGATGCTCAGTTTCCCGATCAACCGGTAAGTGGCTTCCAGGCTAGTGCGGCTCCGGTTGCATCACAGCCTGCTCCTCCCGGCATGGACGGATCTCCTCAGATGCCGATGGGCGGTCCTACACGTCGTAAACCGGTTAAGCGCATGATGCCCAAGGTTGGCCGTAATGATCCATGCCCATGCGGTAGCGGTAAAAAATTTAAAAAATGTTGTGGGCAGTGAGATTTCCTGTATGGCTAATCGTAGATTATCACAGCATATAGGCTGGTTATTTCCTGTCTTGAGCGCTATTTTTCTGGCGCTTATTTTTCCTCCATTTGGTGTCTATCCGCTTGTATGGGTAGCGTTGGCACCATTATTGATGGTGCTTGACCACAATTCGTCCAAACGTGCTTTCATGCAAGGATGGCGATGTGGTATTGTGTTTTTTCTGCTCCTGTCATATTGGATAGTTTTTGTCACATCGGTTGGTATGGTGCTGTTGATATTGTATCTGGCTGTATACGTGGCATTATTCAGCTGGGCAATGGTGTGGCTGCGTAAATATTTAAAACTGGATTTTATATATACCGCTCCGTTTGTATGGTGCTTTACCGAGTACCTGCGCGCAACCGTAATGACCGGATTCCCATGGGATAACCTTGGCTACGCTTTTTATACTGATTACGCAATTTTGCAGAGCGTCGAGTATATTGGCGTTAGCGGGCTTTCATTTATTGCCGTGGTGGCAAATGTATTGATATATAGAACCGCCAAAAAGTTAGTACCGCTTATCTTGCACTGGAAAAAGCAGGCTCATGCTGGTCGTTCAGTGTTCCTGTCAGTGTTGCCGTTGGTAATCTTTCTTTGCGGTATTATTGCTTTGAGTGTATGGGGGGAATACCGCGCTAACTGGTGGGCAACGCAAACCGAAGTTAATCTTCAGAATGATAATGATACGATTGACATTGCGCTGATCCAGCCTAATATCCCCCAGGATTTGAAATGGGATGATGCTGAACGAGAATATATCGTGAAGCAGTTTGACCGTCTGACACGGGAAGCCGCGCAAGCGCACCCCGATTTGATTATCTGGCCGGAAAGCAGTTTACCCGGATTTTTTAACTACGACGAGGTGTCCACGTATCTGGTATATTCACTGGTAAAGGATTTACAAATTCCTATGGTTGTTGGCGGTAACCGTTTTGAGATAGTGGACGATGTGTATTACTATTATAACAGCGCCTATTACATTGAACCCGTGTCAGAAGGTGACATGCCGGTCAAACTTGCCGGAACGTATGACAAAATGCACCTTGTTCCATACGGAGAATATATCCCAAATAAAAAGTTTCTGAAAAAAATATTTCCGAGGTTGGAGTCTATTGTACCGTTTGAGGATTTTTCTTTTGGTAAAGAGATGAAATTATTTCAGGCAGGCCCGCTTCAGTTTGGTGTTTCGGTTTGTTATGAAGATATTTTCCCTGATCTTATCCGTACGATATCGACGCAGGGTGGCGATTTTATAGTCAATATCACCAATGATGCGTGGTATAAGAACAGCAGCGCCCCATACCAGCATTTTTATATGGCAATTTATCGAGCTGTAGAGAACCGAATTTCTTATGTACGTTGTTCTAACACTGGTGTTACGGGGTATGCGTTGCCCGATGGTTCAGTAGGGATGTTCCGTGATGATGAAGGTTCAGCAATCTTCAGCGAAGGGTACATGTTATTGCATGTGCCTAAACGGGTAACCGATGAACCGACTTTTTATGCCCGTCACGGTGATATCGTTTTATTGGTCAGTTCTATTATTTCTATTTTACTTTTGAGTATATCTTTTGTATATTTACTTGCAAATTATTTAAGAAAAGGAAAAAAGGCATGATTGACGAGTTGCGGACCAGTCTTGAAGATAAGAAAGAACGTATAGACCAGCTATGGAGGTATCTTTGACCTGGCTAAAATGTCAGGAGAGCTCGAAGAACTTGATAAGATAATGGCATCACATAATTTCTGGGATGACCAGATAGCAGCACGCAAGGTGATTGATCGTGCCCGGGTGCTGAGGGCATGGGTGGAACCTTGGAATAAAGTCAATAAGGCGTTGCAGGATGTTGAAGGGTTACTTGAACTTGTTGAGGAAGATGATTCGGATGAAAGTATCCTCAATGAATTGAAAAATGATCTTGATGCTGCCGAAAAAGAGCTGGAAAAACTTGAATTTAAGAAGATGCTCGGAGGTGAGCACGATATAAATAATGCGTTTGTGACAATCCATTCAGGTGCAGGGGGTACAGAAGCCTGCGACTGGGTGAGTATGTTATATCGCATGTATTCGCGTTGGATTGAGAATCAGGGGTTTTCGCTTACCGTTACAGATATGCTACCGGGTGATGAAGCTGGAATCAAAAGTATTACTTTTCTTGTCGAGGGAGATTACGCGTTCGGCTATTTGAAGGCTGAAAAGGGAGTGCATCGGCTGGTACGTATTTCGCCGTTTGACGCGAATAAACGAAGGCATACATCATTTGCTTCGCTTGATGTTATCCCTGAAGTTGACGAGGAAGTAGAGATAGATATTGACGAAGGCGATCTGCGGATTGATACCTATCGTTCTTCAGGAGCTGGTGGACAGCATGTTAACGTTACCGACTCTGCGGTACGTATTACCCATTTGCCCAGTGGCATTGTGGTGCAGTGCCAGAATGAGCGTTCACAGCATAAGAATAAAAGTTTTGCCATGAAGATTTTAAAGGCTCGCTTGTTCGAACTGCATGAAAAAGAACAGGAAGAAAAATTTAAAAGCGAGTATGGCGAAAAAGATGATATCGCGTGGGGCAGTCAGATCAGATCGTATGTAATGCACCCTTATTCCATGGTGAAAGATCATCGCACCAAAGTGGAAACCAGTAATGTCGATGCGGTTATGGATGGGCAGATAGATGCGTTCATCGAAGCTTTTCTCAAAATGAGTAAAATGAAACCTCAGTCTGAAAAAAAGTAACAGAATATATATAAATAACCTTGGAAATCAATAACACAGGATTGGATAATGGAAGACGATAGAGGGCAATTTTTTCAACAGAAACTTGAACATTTAGAAAATTTGCGGGCGAAAGGAATCAAACCCTATGGCGCTCGTTTTGATTGTGTGAGTATAGAATCAGTAAAGGAACCGTTTGAAGAAGCTAAACAAGCTACTATAGCAGGGCGCATAATGGCTAAGCGTGGTCATGGTAAGACCATTTTTATCGATATGAAAGACCGCACCGGCAAAATGCAGCTTTTTGTGCAAAAGAATATCCTTGGCGAAGAAACGTTTGCCCTGTTTGACGAAGTTGAAGTGGGCGATATCATCGGTGTCACCGGCGAGACGTTCAAGACAAAAATGGGTGAACCGACATTAAAAGTTGAGCAGGTAACGGTTTTGAGTAAAGCATTGTTAACCCTGCCCGAAAAATGGCATGGATTGAAAGATGTGGAAATCCGCTATCGCCAACGCTATCTTGATTTGATCGTGAACGATGATGTGCGTGAAGTGTTTAAAACACGAAGTTCCATCATTAAAGCCATCCGATCTTTCCTTGATGATCGTGGTTTTCTTGAAGTTGAGACACCTATGATGCAATCGTTAGCAGGCGGCGCGGCGGCAAAACCGTTTGAAACGTTTCATAATGCGCTGGGTATACCGTTGTTTTTACGTATTGCCCCGGAACTTTATCTTAAAAGATTGTTAGTCGGCGGGTTTGAGCGTGTTTACGAGATAAACCGTAATTTCAGAAACGAAGGTATTTCGCGTCGGCATAATCCTGAGTTTACTATGCTTGAGGTGTATCAGGCGTACGGTGATTATGAGGTCATGATGGATTTGACCGAATCACTCATCAGCCAGCTTGCCCAGATGGTATGGGGCTCGACAAAACGCACTATGAATGACGGCAACGAGCTCGATTTGACACCGCCATGGAAAAGAATCACGCTTAACGATGCGGTTAAAGATGCAACAGGAGTTGATTTTCTCAAAGTTGAAGATCCATACAAAGCAGCACTTGACATCGAATTGCAGGTTGAAAAAACAATGACCCGCGATGAGATATTGACTGAGGCGTTTGAAGATCGGGTAGAATCTACCCTGTATCAACCTACGTTCATAACCGATTATCCGGCAAGTATGTGCCCATTAGCGAAGACCAAAGATGACGACCCGTCCCTCACTGCTCGGTTTGAGTTGATTATGCGCGGACAGGAATTGGCGAATGCATATTCTGAGCTTAATGATCCTATCGAACAGCGTAAACGTATGGAAGCTCAGTTGGAAGGCGCTGAAGAATCTAAAGAACTGGATGAAGATTTTATTCGGGCATTGGAATACGGTATGCCATCAGCAGGCGGGCTTGGTATCGGTATTGACCGGTTGGTAATGGCTTTGACTGATTCAGACTCAATTCGTGATGTTATTCTCTTCCCGCAAATGAAACCTGAAAAAACATCATCTGATCAATAAAAGATCAGTTAATCTCAACGTGTGAGCACAAAATGATATTCTCAAATTACGAATTGTTTGTGACGATGCGGTATTTGAATTCGAAACGGCGTGAAAAATTTGTGCCGTTTATTACCCTGTGCTCGTTGTTGGGGATTGGCATATCGGTTATGACGCTCATAGTCGTTATTGGTGTCATGGCCGGGTTTGAGCGTGATCTGAAAACAAAAATGATGAGTATGAACGCCCATATAACGGTTGAGTATTCATCTACTGATGGGATACCTGATTACAAGAGTGTAATACAAAGAATAGACAAAATAGAGCATGTGAAGGCATCGGCACCGTTTGTAATGGGAGAAGCGTTAATACGCACCCATCATGGCGGTAAGGGGATTGTTCTTAAGGGCATTGAACCTGAGATGGAAAATACAGTTTCAGACCTTGAATCGTATATAGAGGCCGGTGATTATCAGATAAAAGACAAAGAAGTACTTATAGGAACCGAGTTGGCGAATTATTTTCATTTATCGCCGGGTGATCTGGTAATTGTGAACATCCCTATGCGTTCTGCAACGTCGTTTGGCTTGATTCCCCGGGAGTTAAAATGCACGGTTGCCGGAATATTTAAATCGGGTTTGTACGATTTCGACATGAATTTTGTCTATTTGCCTCTGACAACTTATCAGGCATTTCTCGGGATCAAAACCGTGTCTGGCATCAATGTACAAATTGATAATTTTGATAAGGCATTTGCGCTCAGAAACACTATCATGCAGAAGTTGGGGTTCCCGTTTTATGCCCGTACATGGATAGAGCGGAATCAGAACTTGTTTAGGGCTATCCAGACAGAAAAAGTGGTTATGTTTATAATTCTCGTGGTTGCGATTATCATTGCGGCCTTCAATATTTCGAGTACACTGGTTATGACAGTTATGGAAAAGACAAAAGATATTGGCATATTGAAGTCGCTTGGTGCGTCCAGAAGAAGTATCATGAAAATATTTTTATTTCAGGGTGCCCTGGTAGGTGTGATCGGCACAATCATTGGTGTGGCGTTGGGTGGTTTTATTATATCTGAGATAGATAAAATAGCCGATCTTGTCTCAAAATTATTTGGGTTTGAAGTGTTTCCGAAAGATATTTATCTTTTTGATAAAATTCCGGCGTATATATCAGGCTGGGATACAGTAATAATAGCGGTATGCGCGGTGGCGATCAGTATTGTTGCGGCAGTATACCCTGCGTGGAAAGCATCAATTTTGAAACCGGTCGAAGCGTTACGTTATGAATAAATTGTATCGCTTGGGTAAAAAATCAATAAAAATAAAGTTAAAAAGACACGTCAAATGAACGATATAGTAGTTGAAACCAGAGATCTTTGCAAAACGTACCGATCAGGAAACCGGACGACGGATGTCTTACGTAATATCGATTTTCGTGTCGAAAAAGGTGATTTTATAACCGTTACCGGAGCTTCAGGGGTAGGTAAAAGTACCTTATTGCATATACTTGGCTTGCTTGATGATCCTACAAGCGGAACAGTGATTTTTCAGGGTTCCAATGTGCGGACATTTAGAGAAGGGCGAAAAGCGGGGTTACGTAATGGGGCAATAGGGTTTATATTTCAATTTTTTAACCTTCTTCCTGAATTTACAGCATTAGAGAACGTATTACTACCGGCCCTGATGGAAAAAAATGGAAATCTGAAGCAGAAGAAACAACGGGCACAAAGTTTGCTTGAATCAGTTGGTGTCGGGCATAGATTGACGCATAAACCTTCTGAGTTATCAGGAGGTGAACAACAGCGGGTTGCTATTGCCCGTGCGTTGATCAATAATCCTGATATTATACTTGCAGATGAACCTACAGGAAATCTCGATAGACAGTCTGGGCTTGGAGTAATAGACCTGCTTAAATCATTGCATTCATCCTCAGGTCAAACCATTGTTATGGTTACCCATAACACTGAGTTGGCTACTCTTGGGACACGTCATTTGCATATGGCTGACGGAACTTTTGTTGCTCAGTAAATGTAGTTAAAGCGTAGTGTCTCGTATCAAACATGTTTTTATATGCAACACTGTGAGCCGATAAACAGCACAATGAGTCGTACTCGATAGGAGTAACGGTAGTTTTCTTATAAGGGAGCTAACTGATGTTATGTGATATTTGCCATAAAAAAGAAGCAACAGTTCACTACACCGAGATTGTACATAATCAGATGATAAAAATGGATTTATGCGAAGGGTGCGCCAAAGCCAAAGGGGTTGGTGTCCAGTCGCCGTTTTCCATATCCGATTTGCTTTCCGGCCTGACTGAAATAGACGATAGCGTACAAACCTATGAAGATCCTGTCTGTCCGGGCTGTGGGTTGAAATTTTCTGAGTTCCGTAAATCGGGGAGGCTTGGGTGCAGCGATTGTTATCTGGCGTTTGCCGATCAGTTGCAGTCTCTTCTCAAAACTATTCATAAAAATACCCAGCATAAGGGTAAACGTTACCGTGGTAAAGAATCGGATTCGGAAACATCAGTGTCAGTGAAAGACAGGATAAAAGATTTGAAAGATGAATTAAATAAAGCTATTGCCGCGGAAGCCTATGAACGGGCAGCAGAATTACGTGATCAGGTCAAAGATCTTGAACGACAGTTAAAGGATGATTCAAAGAAATCATGAGTTTAGAAAATATTTTGCATACAAAGGGTGAATGGTTACTGGGCGATGGACCCGATTCGGATATCGTTTTGAGTTCCCGTATTCGTCTGGCGCGAAACTTAAAAGGCGTGCCGTTTCCGAATGCGGGTGATTATACCTCAAACAACGAAGTTCTCGGAAAAGTTTTCAAAGTGCTCAGAAAATTAAAATTTTTCAAAAACGGCGTTACTTCGCCCTTGCGAGATTTGTCCGATTTGGAAAAACAAATTTTACTTGAGCGTCATCTTATCAGCAAAGAGCACCTTATCAGTGGGTTTGAAGGTGGCGTTGCTATCAGTGAAAAGCAGGATTTATCGATCATGATTAATGAAGAAGACCACCTGCGCATTCAGGTGTTGAAATCAGGTTTTCGTCTTGATGACTGCTGGGAGCTTATTGACAGTGTCGATTCCGCGTTGGAACAAGAATTGGATTTTGCCTATTTACCCAATGTTGGCTACCTGACCTCCTGCCCGACGAATGTGGGTACCGGTATGCGTGCATCTATAATGTTGCATTTACCGGGGTTAGTATTAATGGATTTGATAAATAAAGTCATGCAGGCTGTTATAAAACTTGGTATGACGGTTCGTGGTTTTTATGGGGAAGGTTCTGAAGTGCTTGGCAATTTGTTTCAGATATCGAATCAGGTTACATTGGGCAAAAGCGAGAAGGAAATTGTTTCCAATCTGAACCGTGTACTCAATCTGGTTGTCGAACATGAACGGAACTCTCGTCAATTAATGCGCCAGAAAAACGAAGCACGCCTGCAAGATCGTATCGGACGGGCGTATGGGATTCTTGCCAATGCGCACATAATTTCCTCGAAAGAAACAATATCGCTGCTTTCAGCGCTTAGAATGGGAATGGATATGGGATATGTCACCGGCATAAGCGGTGGTTCAATAAATGATTTGTTTATCGTCACCCAACCCGCTCATCTGCAACAAAGTGCAGGAGAACTGCTTGATGCGGAAACACGGGATATCAGGCGTGCGAATATTATTCGAGAACGATTGAAACAATAAAACTATACGTTATACTTATATTTTCACAACGAAAGGATGTGAGACAATGTTTGACAGGTTTACCAACAGAGCTAAACAAGTCATTATCCTCGCCAGAAAAGAAGCTGACCGGTTCAATCACAATTATATTGGGACCGAGCATCTTCTGCTGGGGTTGATTAAACTCGGACAGGGTGTGGCAGTTGATGTTTTGCGTTCCATGGGTGTTGATTTTGAGACCATCCGCATGGAAGTGGAAAAGGCTGTCGGAACCGGTCCTGAGCACAAGACAATTGGTGATGTTCCGTTGACCTTGCGGGCGAAAAAAGTGATCGAACTGGCTGTCGAAGAAGCTAAGAATCTCAACCATACCTATATCGGTACGGAGCATCTGTTGTTGGGATTATTACAGGAAGGGGAAGGCGTCGCCGCTCGTATATTGAAAAATCTCGATATTGATATTGAGCGTGCTAGATCAGAAATACGCCGCGAGTTGGAAAGCGGGCTTGCCAAACCTATCGAAGATCAATCAATGGGAGGCACTTCTGAAAAGATTGATAAAACTCCTGCGTTGTCTGCGTTCGGTCGTGACCTGACAGAACTTGCACGTGATAAAAAGCTCGATCCGATCATCGGCCGTAAAGAAGAGATTGAGCGGGTTATTCAGGTATTGTGTCGACGTCGTAAAAACAATCCGGTACTTCTTGGTGAAGCTGGCGTAGGTAAAACAGCCATCGTGGAAGGATTGGCACAGGAAATTATCGCTGGTAACGTACCTGAGTTGCTGCGTGATAAACGCCTCATCACTCTTGACTTGGCATTGATGGTCGCCGGTACTAAATACCGAGGTCAGTTTGAGGAACGTATCAAAGCAGTTATGGATGAAATCAGAAAAGCAAAGAATATTTTGTTGTTCATTGATGAGTTGCACACTATTGTGGGTGCCGGTGCTGCGGAAGGTGCTATTGACGCATCGAATATCTTAAAACCATCGTTGTCTCGTGGTGAAGTGCAGTGTATTGGCGCAACAACACTTGATGAATACAGAAAATATATCGAGAAAGATGCCGCGCTGGAACGCCGTTTTCAGACCATTATGGTTGCCGCACCAAGTATCGAAGAAACAATCGAGATTTTAAAAGGGTTGCGGTCCAGCTACGAAGAACATCATAAGGTTAAATATGCGGACGAGGCAATCGAAGCTGCGGCCAAGTTGTCGGATAGATATATCAGCGGACGCTTTTTGCCGGATAAAGCTATTGATATCGTTGACGAAGCCGGAGCGAAAGCCCGTATTTCTGCAATGACTGTTCCTATTGACGTTAAAACGATTGAAAAAGAATGCGATCGTTTGAAAGTTGAAAAGGAAACGGCAATTAAAGAACAGGATTTTGAAAAAGCCGCGCAGTTGCGCGATAAAGAACGCGAAGCGCGTGAACGTCTTGAAAAAGTACTCTCAGGTTGGAAAGAAACCCGTGAGGAAAAGCAGATCATTATCGGCGCTGAAGAAATGGCTCAGATCGTATCAAAGTGGACTGGCGTGCCATTGTCCACTTTGGAAGAAACAGAAACCCAGCGTCTTTTGAAGATGGAAGAGGAAATCCACAAAATGGTTATCGGGCAGGAAGAAGCCGTTGGCGCGGTATCGCGTGCGGTTCGTCGTTCCCGTGCTGACTTGAAAGATCCGCGCCGTCCAATCGGATCATTTATTTTCCTTGGTCCCACGGGTGTAGGTAAAACCCTTCTGGTGAAATCGTTGGCAAAAGTCATGTTCGGCGACTCAGAAGCTGTTATCCAGCTTGATATGTCGGAGTACATGGAAAAATTCGCGGTATCGCGTTTAACCGGTTCGCCTCCGGGTTATGTCGGTTATGAAGAAGGCGGACAGTTGACCGAGCAGGTGAGACGCCGTCCGTATTCGGTGGTGTTGTTTGACGAGATCGAAAAAGCGCATCCTGATGTAACGCATATTTTACTGCAGGTTTTGGAAGAAGGTAAATTGACTGATAGCCTTGGTCGTGTGGTGAATTTCAAAAATACCGTCATTATTATGACTTCCAATGCCGGAGCTGATCTTATCAAGAAAGATACGACTGTCGGGTTTACCGCTCAGAAATCGAGTATCGATTATGATAACATGAAATCAAAAATTGTCAGTGAGGTTAAAAAAATATTCAAACCGGAGTTTTTGAACCGAATTGATGATATGATTGTGTTTCATGCTTTAACCGACAAGGAAATCAGATCGATTGTTGAGCTGGAATTAGGTAAGGTTATCGAGCGTCTGGATTCGAAAAACGTGCATCTTGTGGTTGATAAGAAAGCCAAAGATTTTCTCTGCGACAAAGGATATGATCCAAAGTTTGGAGCGCGTCCATTGAAACGTGCTATAGAGAAATTTGTGGAAGATCCGCTTTCTGAAGAGATCTTGCGCGGCAATATTCTTAAGGGCCAGACAGTTAAGATACAGGTCACGAAAGAGAAACTTAAGTTTAAAGCTGAAGATTAAGAATAAATTTTCTTGACAGAAGCTACTGAAATATCGTACAAATCTACACTGTTCTACAGATAGGTGCCGGAGTGGTGAAACTGGTAGACGCAGAGGACTCAAAATCCTCCGGGGGCAACCCCGTGCCGGTTCGAGTCCGGCCTCCGGCACCAGTATTATTCTTACCTGAAAACATTGCATAATGGTGTAAACATCATGGCTTCTTTTTCCGAACGGCATGGATATACCCCAAAAAAGGCTCTCCAGCTAGAGTCCATGGATGATGATTTGCGCATTGGACTTTTTAATGTTATCTATGACACCTATCTTTTCGGAGGCTTGGATTATCACCAACTGTGGTCAAGATTTTTTAAGCAACCTCTCAATGAGTTACATAAAAGACGTATTGGCGAAATTCCTGATAGTGTTAAGGATTTGATAGAGGTTACTTGTCGTGATTCTGTTTGGTATAAAGTATATGACCTTGTAGAATATATCTCTAGTGTAGAAGAAGATGTTTTGATAGCCTCAAACTTTGAACAAAAATGTAATACTGTTCTGGAAAGAGAAAAATCAGCTTATCGATTACTGAAGGGACAGATTGTTCCTATAAGCTCGGATGCTGAATTGAGTGAGATTGAAAAAGCAATTGATGCTCTATTTCCTGTACAAATTCATCTACAACGGGCACTGGAACTCTTCTCCGATAGAGAAAATCCAGACTATCGGAACTCCATAAAAGAATCAATTAGTGCCGTGGAAGCTATATGTAACTGTATTTTAGGGACTCAGGGCAAAACTCTTGGAGAGGCATTAAAAGAAATCGAAAATAATACTTCCATTACGTTGCATCCGGCTAAAAAGAAGGCTTTTCTTGCATTATATGGTTATACCTCGGATTCTGGGGGTATTCGCCATGGATTAAGCAATAAAGATATTCCTGCGGATGAAGAAGATGCCTACTTTATGTTGGTTACTTGTTCCGCTTTTATTAATTATCTCAAAGTTAAAGCTTCCAAAGCAGGCATTACTTTATAATCTTCATTAAGTATTTCAATGACAATAAACGAAACCTTTTCAATTCATTCCTTATAAAAGCTTGTTCGTGCATAAATTGAAGTCTAATATTTCCCCATTGGATGTCATTCTCGCGAAAGCGGGAATCCATCCTCATAAAATGCTGAAACAAGGTGGATTCCCGCTTTCGCGAGAATGACATGACTGGGAGTATATGCATTTTAAACGTTTGAGATCATTGAATAGTTTGCATGTATATCTTTTACTAATCTGTCTTCGAAAGACGTAACCTTTACAAGGAATGACATTCAATGGGGTGTTGAACCTATCCCGCCATTTCTAATCAAATAACTATATTCCTTAGCCCTGACGTTGACAGCTCAAAATACGTATGTTATAGTGTGAGAAATTTTGAAGGAGCTATTATGTTAAAATGCGATTTACATACTCATACCCTGAAAAGCCGATGCGGATACGCGTCGCCGCTTGAAATGATGGACCGCGCTGCCGAATTGGGATTGGAAGCGCTGGCAATTACTGATCACGGAATCTATACGGGTGGCTACATCTCCCATGCGCTTTTTCGCCTGCCCGATATGTATAAGGGCGTGCGGGTTTTTAAGGGTGTTGAGGTAACCATTTGTGAAGATAGCAAGAAGATTGGTTTGCCCGCTAAATACCTGCATCATTTTGACCTCGTATTAGCAGGGTTCCACAATGCGTTGCCGGAATCAGATAATCCAAAAAAGAACAACGATCATTTGCTTAGATATCTTGATGCCCATCCGTATATCGATATTGTCACACATCCTGGCAGTAACGGTTTCCCGATCGATATGGCGTCGCTCATTCCGGAAATAGTGCCTCGTGGTATAGCACTCGAGTTGGATAACGCTAAACTGGATCAAGGTAAATTCTATTACGAGCAGTTGCGCGATATGGTCGCGCTAGTTGTAGAACTCAACGGAAGGATAGTGTGTAACAGCGATGCCCACATTACCTTTGAAGTAGGGGAAGACGATGCTATCCGCAAGTTTCTGGATTCTGTTAATCCGGTACCTGAATCGTTTATTGTGAATCGAAATCTGGAGAGCACTAACGCATTTATAGAAGAACGCAGACACCTGAAAGATTATTATATCAGAAATAAATAAGTATTTGTTTTTACGGTTTCAGCGATTGCGATAGTTTTTCAAGAATCTTACCTGCTTTGATCCGATAATCTTCCAATTCCTGTGGATCTCTTGTGTAATGTACAAAATCAGTTAGGATACTATCTGGGAAATCCAGTATTTCTTCAGCTTCAGAGATAATCTTATCGATATGAGGTGACGGCGGTTGTGTTTTTGCCTGATCAACGAAATTTTTAAGCATTGTGAACATCTCATAATCTTCAATACCATCCTGAATCGCAATCAAGCGCAATGATCCGTACGGTTCCATGTTTTTGCCCGGATAGATGAGGTTGCCGTCGCCATTGTAGTTGTTGCGTGAACTATAGAAACTGTACGTATTCCACGGCACATCGGGCCATTTTTTGTCGCCTCTGCCGTATATGTTATTGCCCCACAGATTGATGTAATAATATTCAAAACCCTGCACATCGTATGCGTAGGTCATCCAAAACAGGATACGCGCTTCGATCAAATCGTTATCTATCTGGACGTTGGGATAGGGGAAGGGAGGTCCGGCGGCTACATACCACATAACTTCCTCGCCATGCTCCTGGCGCTCTTGAGTAGATTTTAGTTTGAAATCATCTAGTTGCGGATCCCAGACATCGATGTATCCATACAGCGATTCTGTCGGATACGCTCCGGCAAAAGTTTTTAGCCCGGGGCAGTTATCTTTGACCCATTGGGATTTACGCCGGATATTTGCCAACGCGGTTTGGTCATCATAGGGTTCATCGCCGATATAGATCATGGCTTTATCAAGCAGGTTGGCAGATTTTAAAAATGTATATGCAGATTGCACAAACTGCTTGTTGCTTATATCTTTGCTGTAATGATTACCGCCGAGGATGATTGTACGTAGCCCGCGTTGAAGACAGAAATCGAGATCTTCTTTAACGGGACTCATGCCGAAATGATATAGATTTGTTGGGTCGATCCGATGTTCAAGACAAAATGAGTACCATTTACGGCGGATAGTCTGATCGATCTTTGTCCCATAATATTTTTCGATGATGGATAAATCGAGTGTTGTCGGTGTGTAGAGAGTGCCTGTTGTGGGGATAGCGAAATCCCAAACGTTGAGCGTTAACGGCAGGCTAACAGGTTCTGAATCATCGGCTGAGATTGTAATCGTCGCGCTATATGTCCCTGCTGGTGTCTTGTGTGGAATATATATTCGCACCAACAGTGGTTGCGGATCGGTCAGGGTAAATGATGTGCCGGGCAGAAGTGGATCAGGTTTTGTGCCTAGTTTACGGATAGGGATAGGCCAACTTCGTTTGGTGCTTACAAATCCCTGTACAAACCATGAAAAGTTTTCGGAGCTAATAGTTGCCGATCCATTTTGCTGTTGTGCATCGGATATTTTGATCGTGACATTCTCCAGATCCATTAACAGTGGAATCAGGTAGAGCTGGATATGTTCATATTCATTTTGTGCGGAGTATATGGAAACACTATCAACAATATCGCCCCTAAATTTATAGCTTGGATGATATGGAGAAATCCGTCGCATAGCTGAATCAACACCAACAGCAATAGCAGGTTGTTTGATGGGAAACTGTGACTTCATTTGTGTATACAAAGACGTTTTATCCAGAGTTGATTTATAGGTATCGAGAAGTTTTTGTAATTCGTCCGGTGTTAAATCTTTTGTGTCGATAAACGATTGATGGTGTTCATTAAGTTTATTGAGTAATGGGCATGATTCAGGTACATCGCTTGACACGGTATCATAACGTGATTCCAGTGCGTTGAAATCTTTTTTTAACGTAGCAATGCAACTTTCAGGTGTCACATTGTAGACAACGACATCATCGATGTAGAGTTTTGACGATGTATCGACAACATCGCCGTAAATTTGCAGGTTGCTTATCTGATCCTCAAAATACATATATTTGTTGGTATTGGAGTTGTCCTGAAATTCGGTGTTGAGATCGAAGTAGTATCGTGTCCATTGCTTTTGCGGTATATTTTCGCGTGCAGCCCAGAAATTATCTTTGTTTGTGCGGTTATAAAGTTGAACTCTGAACCTATGACAGTTTTCAGCATAGACGGAAACAGCAATACAGGTTGTCGGTTTTATATTGAAATCGATATTTGACAGAGCCGCGAGTTCTTGTGTCCCTTGTAATTGCAGGCATCCTGTAGAGGAGATATTGGAAGTGATCTTAGTATGAAGTCCGCCCCAACCCTGTGATCCCCGCTCAAAGTTGTATGAGAAAAGAACCTGTGATTCTTCAGGGTAAGAGCTATCCATTCCGTGTGGTGGTATGAAACTGTGTTGTTGCTTTGGACGTTGCATGACTTCCATTTCGAGCATTTTATACATTTCAAATACAGCGGAATTGATAAGATCGTATCCGCCTGTTTTTCCGTCTTCGATAAAGTTTGGGTGAACGCCGTCAAATAAGAGCGATTTCCAATCTTTATGATCGATAAACAGTTGAAAAACATCGATGACCGGTATCTGTTTTTCGAATGCGAGTTGCTCTAGCTGGTTGTTGTATTTGCGTACGTTATCAAGCGATGATCGTGTTGTGGGCGGAATGGTAAGCAGGATTGGGATTGATCCTGTTTCGAGGCAGCGGTCTATAATGTATTCCATATTCGCCATGTATGCGCCTGGTGTCCCGCCTAGTAGAATATCATTGGTACCAAACAAGATAGTGATTGTTTCGGGATGGACATTTTTGAGAAGTTTATCTATTAGTGCTTTACCCCAGAAAGATTTTTGTGACGGTTGCGCACTCATTTCTTTTTCAAAGTAGTAATAACCTTCATTGGCAAGCATTCCCTGTTGACTGAACCGCATTGGCCACACAAATGCCATTGAGTTGGATATGCTGTCTCCAAGGTTCATGATAGATTTCTTGCGGTTATCCGGGGTGTAGATGTTCCTGAGATTCTCGATAATGCGGCGGTCAATACGGGTATAAGGAGCCATAGCACGCTTTTGTAACTCGAATGATGGAGCGAGTTGGGTATCAGTTGCTTCAAGTTTGATGTCATCGATCCAGAGGTTAACCATTTGTCCGGGCTTACCTGCGAAGATGCGTACTGACGTGAGCACATCGCCGGGTGAAATAGGTATTCCCTTGAAACTGTTGTCAGAAAAGAAAAGGAAATTTTTTTTGAAAGATTGCCATGAGCCGCTAGTTGGGTTTTTGATCCAGTAATGGTAATTATCACCTTTGCTTTTGTTATAGACAGAGACGTATATGTTTTGCTGTTCCTCGATAAAATATTCAAAAGATATGTACGGGTTTTTGTCGATGCTAAAAATCGAGGTGGGAGATTCGTATGTAGCAGTAACGCCGAACCATTTGTTTTCGATAGGAATAGCTTTGATTGATTTGCCGTTACGCTTGCCGGGCAGGTCGGCAGTACGTATTCCGTGCCAGTCTCGTTCTGTAGTTTCAAAATTTTCTATAAAAAGGTTTTTCTCTTCGTTTGCTGCGGATGATGATTCCTCCTTAGATACGATACGCAGTGAGACATTATCGATATAAACTATTGGTTTTTTAGCGGGTGTTCCTGCATAAAAATTTAATCGAGTTATCTTATCTCCATTATCAAGAGGTTTGCCGAGGTTTTCGTTATCCGTAAACCATCGTATAGGGATGCTGACAGTCTCCCATGAATGAGGCACAAGGTTTCTCCACTCATAGTGAAAATTGTCATTTTTCGTATCGTTATAGAATGAAAGATAGATTGAAGAATTATTGCCAGTGAAATAGGAAAATGACAGTTCCATGTTGGTATTCAAGTATGCTATAGGGGTTGGCGGTTGATACGATGCCCCTACACCGAAATATTTGTTGTCAATACTATGGAACGACAAAATATGCCTGCCGTTGAGTGTGGTATATTCGCCAGTCCAGTAGGAATCTTTTTCTGACTCAAAAGATTCATTGAGTACAAATTCATTTTTGTTGTGAGCAGGGGGAGGTTGTTTGATTGAAGGTTTGGGTAACTCTTTTGTTGTGGAATATGTTGCAGGCTTTGTTAAAGGTGTATTCAGATCAGTAAAAGATGAGACGTAAGTTTCGTTGTCAAGAGGTACGTCGATATTGGCAAATGGATTGAACCGGTTGTCGTTATCAGAAATATTTTCGTTATCGAGGTATACAGAAGGAGGTAACCATGTGGATGGTGGGTTTTTAAAAATCAGAAATGCTGTAACGGCTGCAATAATAACCCAAATCAGAAATAATCTTCGCATTTTTATTCCTTTAAAGCATATAGAAGTTGCTCAACTATCTATGTTTTCTCGCATAATGTTTTTGTAAAGTTGTTCTATTTGACGTGTTTTTTTATAAATATCAAAATTTTGTGATCGTTTTTGAGCAGCGTGGCTCATGGCTGTACGTACATCTTTATTATGCTTGAGGTAAAGTATTTTTTCTTTCAATTCATCACAAATTCCCGGGTTAACCAGAAATCCGTCAATCCCATCTTGTATTATTTCAGATATACCGCCTACATTGCAGGCAATAGTTGGGATACCGGATGCAAAGGCCTGTTCAATGCTTCGCGGAAACGATTCGACATCAGACGGTAGAACAAAAATATCGAAAATGCTGAAATAGTTTGTTTCTGTATCTGATTCTCCGACAAAGATGACATTGGTGCTGATATCAAGTTCTTTAGCCAGCAATTCCAGTCCTGCACGTTCAGGGCCATCTCCGACAATAACAATATGGCAATGCCGATCGCTGGTGATGATGTCCTGGGTTGCGTGAAGCAATTTGTGACAGCCTTTGGTCGGTATCAGTTTGGCTATAAAACCGATAACAAACGCATTATTATCGATGATATTCAATGATGATAATAAATTTTGTTTATATGAGGGTGTTGATGTATATCGTTTGAGGTTGATACCGTTGTAAACAGTTTGGATTTGATGAGGTAAAATACCATAATTGTTTTGAATTGCCTTTTTTACGTGATCGCAAGATGTAATGATGTAATTAATTCGGTTAAGAAAAAATCGCAAGATAAATTTACGCAATCCTTTGCGTTCCCATGCTTTTGCCCAACTGATATGACAGATGACATGAGGCGCAGTGAAAAAGGACATGGCAAATGTCAGCACGTTAGGTGTTTGTATGTGGATAATATCGAATTGTTCTTTTTTGATGAATTTCCAGAAACGAATTGCGCCTATAAAGTCAAGTCCGTTTTTCATTCCGATGACAATGGTTTTGATACCATTATTGCGGCAAATGTCAACCATTGGGCCGTGTTGGTGCAGAAAACAAAGGGTGACGTCGAATTGTTGTTTATCCGTATACTGGATAAGAATCTGTGTATTTTTTTCAAATTCGCCTATGTTTGGCATATATAGCAAGTGCAGGACTTTTATCATGCAATTATTCCAGTTCAAATGTCCGTTTAAACATCAGTTTTTTGCCGCTTTTTTCAACTGGTATTTTTTTTACCTCGGTGAATGTCAGACTAAGATTGTCGCCAAAATATTCTTTGAGAGCCTTGGTGATTGAATTGACATAATGTTGCCGGTTAAACGACTGATCTACAACGTAGTGTATAGTAAAAGTTGTATAGTTGTGCTGTATGATTTGCTGTTCAATAATATTTAGCCCGAATGTAGACATATAGGTAGATAGGGCACTGGATGATATATTATGTTTATCGCTATTGATAAAATTATCGGTTGTACGACCTATTTTTAGTTGCATTGCAGTAAAAGGCAGATGGTCATCGGAGGGTAATTGTGCATCGGTTATGGTATCGCCTTTATCCCCGAGTCTGTAATTGATAAGAGGGAATCCAAATGAGTGTAGTGCTGTAACGATAAATTCGCCTTGATTTGATATATTCAGAGCTACAACATCATCAGCAATACGCATAATGCCCGGAGGTGATTCGATACCGATGGCGTTTATTTCACGGCAGCCGTATTGATCGTATACATCGCAATCAAAAGCTTTTGTAATTGTAGCACGCTCCTGTAAGGTTTCCGTGGTAGATATAACGGAATGTACACTCGGAAAAACAATATTATTTTTTAGCATAAATTTTGCGAAATCAAGAATTATTGTTGCGTAGCCGTACACTATTTTTGGTTTAAATGATTCTATCTGATCTGCCCAGATTGAAAAATCATCACGGGAATAGTTGTAAGCGTTAAACAACAATCGTCTGTTTATCAGAATACCCATCTTGGATTTTAAAGACTTTTCTATTTTTTGATGTTCATATGGTGCTCCCCAGAACCAAACAGATTTGTCACACGGTTTCCAGCCTGCAAGTATATTATTACGCAGTGCAGCAGCCCTGGAAAGCTGGCTGAAATAGCTGGATTGATAAATATATGCCTGGTTTCCGGTTGAACCACCTGAGGTAAGGATAAAGACATCCTTACCATATTTATCGTCCGAACGGATACGTTCCAGATGTTGGCGCGTATCTGACTTGTTAAGAACTGGCAATTTTTTGAGATCATCTTTTGATTTTATATCAGTCGGTTTAAGTTTTAGAGCGTCCATGATGTCACGATAATACGCAGTATGTTCGTATGCATGGACTATCAGCTTGTTGATCAAGTTGTTTTGCAAGGCGATCATTTCATCCCGGGTGAGATGCAGGTTTTTAAGGAAGAGGTCATAATACTGAAATCGTTTATCATTCATCGCCTTGTATGCGATGCGCTGTATTAATTCATATATGTTCATATCACCTCCAAAAATGGTTAACAGTACAGAATATGGCAATATTTTTCATGGTATTATATGTTTTTGAGAAAAACAAGCATAATACTGATATCAGGGGCGATAAATAAGGTGTTTTTAAGGCTAAAATGAAAAATTATGCGTTGCTAAGGATTTAGCAACCTGCCCACAATACTGCAATATTTCTGACCACTCCGCCATGTCTAACGGGTTAATAACGGCGGGGGATAAGAGAACTCAAGTCCACACAATATTTTGGTTGTTTCGATAACTTTCTGCGTTGAGGGGCTTTCCAGATACATCTGTGTTCTGGGCAGATTCAATGGTTGTTTGCTTCTATACCCCTTCTCAAGGTTTTGCGGATAAAAACTGATCCTACTGGTTTTGGGGAAGTTCAGCTTCGGTTTCTCGTAACGGGTCTGTATTGTTAGGCATTTGATTCCCTTCGCGCTGTTCAGTCCGCTCATATTGCCTGGCATTGAGAACTCGCTCTCGCTCAAGTTTCATCTTGACTGTGTTTTTATACATGTGGCATACTTTTTAAATATTTGCATTATCTGGATCTACGAATCTGCCGAACATAAAGAATGTAATTATTAATCTCGTCAAATATTACAACCGTATCTGTGTGCACTATGGAAAAAGAATTGAAAAAGATTGTTATAGTAAATAACCGCTTTTTCCCTAATAGCGGTCCGGAAAGATGTATGTTTAATACAATAAAAATGTTTGAGAAAGATGGCGTAACAGTCATTCCTTTTTCGGTCAAGCGATCTCGCAATGTTAAAACACCTTACGAAAAATATTTTGTCACACCTTTATATGGCGATGATATAGTTTATTTTAACGATGCGAATAATATGGGGATGCTGAAAAAACTCAAAATTTTAGGCACCTGTGTATATTCTTTTGAGGCAAAATCTAAAATGTCCGCATTGATCAGGGATGAGTCACCTGATTTGGTCTATATGCAGGGGATTGTTAATGATATATCGCCCAGCATAATAGACTCGTGTAAAAAATATAATATCCCTGTTGTTATGAGGTTGTCGGATTATAATATTATTTGCGGTAATTATTATTTTCTGCGAGATAATAATATTTGTAAGGATTGTATAACGAAAAATGTGTTTGAATGCGCGAAAAATAAATGTGTAAAAAATAGTTTTATGCCTAGTTTTGCCCGTTCATTGGCAATGTTTGTGCATAATATTCTGCATGTTTATGATTATGTAAATGCATTTGTCTGTCCGTCTTCTTTTATGCGTGATTCAATGATAGAAGCTGGCTTTCCTGCTGAAAAACTATATCACATAAATAGTTTTGTCATTAAAGATGACTACGAACCTTGTTACAAAAATAAAGGTTATATGCTTTATTTCGGCAGAGTATCTCCTGAAAAGGGCATTGAGTACCTGTTAGAGGCAAAAGTGAGTATGTCATCTGATGTTCCCCTTATCATTGCCGGAAAAACAAATGATGAATCGTATCTTGATTCACTTAAACAGTACATTGCAGATAATTCTGTTAAGGGTGTCACATTCGCTGGTTTTAAAGTTGGAGACGAGCTTGTTGACTTGATTAAGAATGCGCGATTTATTTTATCACCATCGATCTGTCCTGATAATAGTCCGATGAGTGGAATTGAAAGTATGGCATTTGGTAAGCCGATGATCGGCACTGATATAGGCGGTATTACCGATCAGATTGTCGAAGGTAAAACAGGTTTTTTAGTGCCACCTAAAGATTCAGATATTCTTGCAGAAAAAATTGATATTTTGGCAAAAGATGATAAATTAATAGAGACTATGGGCAAAAATGCAAGGGTAAATTTTGAAGATAATTTCTCATTCCGACAGCATTATGATAGTCTGAGAAAGTTGTTTTATAAATCGTTAAAAAAATAAACCTTCAAATAGAGGTAAAATAATGGAAGCTATACTGGGTGTAACATATCGATGTAATGCGAAATGTTATATGTGCAATACATGGCAATATCCAACGAAGGTCTCTGAAGAGCTGCCTGTTGAGTATTATGAAAAATTACCGCAAATGGACTTCACCAATATTACAGGGGGGGAACCGTTTTTACGTGAAGATTTAGCTGAAATAGTCAAAATTGTTCTTCCCAAAACGAAACGCATCGTAATTAGTTCGAACGGCTATTTTACGGATCGGGTTATAGCGTTATCAAAAAAATTTCCTTCGCTTGGTTTCAGGATAAGCCTTGAAGGATTACCTAAAGCAAATGATGAATTGCGCGGTATAAAAGATGGGTTTGATCATGGTTTTCGCACCTTAATCGAATTGAAGCATATGGGCGTCAAAGATATCGGTTTTGGCATAACCGTTTCTGATAAAAATGCAAAAGACCTTGTCGAATTGTACAAGTTGGCCTGTGCGATGAATATGGAGTTTGCAACCGCGGTTACCCACAATACATATTACTTTCATAAAGATGACAATCGATTTGAAGATCCTGAAATGATTGTGCATGAGTTTGAACGCCTAATAGCAGAGTTTTTTAAAACTAAAAGGATAAAAAATTGGTTTCGCGCTTATTTTAATTACGGTTTGATCAATTTCATAAGGGATGGCAAGCGCTTTCTTCCTTGTGAAGTCGGGACAGATTTATTTTATCTTGATCCTTTTGGTGATATTCGTCCATGCAATGGTATGGATGCTGTTATGGGTAATATCAAAGAAAAATCCTTTGAAGAAATTTGGAATGGTGATAAGGCAAAAGAGATACGTAACTGCGTTAAAAATTGTGATAAAAATTGTTGGATGATTGGCAGTGCGGCTCCGGCGATGAAGAAAAAGATTTTGGTTCCGCTTTTATGGATACTGAAGAATCGCAAAAAATACAGGCATCTGCTTAAGTAGCGCATGCTGAAATAGTGACTGAACAGAGATGGTATAGCTTTCTTTATTTGCTAAATGGAGGCTTTACTTATCAAGGTAGGTTTAGATTATGAATAATGATATTTTATTCTCAAATCCCCATCATGTTACAAAATTATCTATCATATTGGGTATGTGTTTAATAGCTGCCTTTGTAGGTTTTTTTGCAACAACCGAGCTATTGCGCACCGTAGCTATTATACCGGCTATTTTATACTTTATATGTCTGGTTAAAAAACCATTATGGGCATATTTCCTGTTTTTATTAATAACGTTTGATCTGTTTGGGCTTATAACTGAACATTTTCTTCAGTTACCTGGCGCATTTAAGTTACGTGATGTTTTGAATTTTTCTTTGTTGGCGTATGTTTTTATCAGTATTGCGACAAATCGTAAGACATCAGTATTTGTTCGATCGGCACTTAATCCTTTTATAATGCTTTTCATGTGTTTTATTTTGTTTGTAGTTTTATACACGGCTTTTGAATTTGATGTTTCAATAATATCTTGTTTGCGTATTCCACGGAAATATCTATTGTATCTTTCATTTTTCGTTGTTCTGTATTTAGTGAGGAATGAAAAAGATTTTAAAAAGTTTTTTATCATTTTATCAGTCATCGGAGTCGTGTCGTGCATAATAATGATTGCTCAATTTTTATTAGCTTCAAAAATTATCTTTATACCTCACGCGCAAATCAAATACCAGCAGTTAGGTGGTTTTTATTTGCCTCGTGTATACTTACCGTCTATTGATATGTCATTTTTATTTAGCATATATTTTTGGCTATATATTTCAAATAACAAGAAAAAATACTTGATGTTAGCAATCTTATTTGGTATCAGCGGATTTCTTTGTTTTAGCAGAGCCTATTGGTTTAAAATGTTTATTGGAGCAACGATACCCTTCTTTTTTACCTATAGCTATGAAAAAAACAGATTTTTCAAGAAAGTTATGGAATTCATATCCATTCTTTTCATTTTAGCGATATGTTCCCAATTATTAGGCCTGGATATAATGTCTTTTTTTGTTAAATTATTCGAGCGTATTCAATCTGCTTATTTAGATTTAATAAACAGGTCAGGAACATTCGGCTATCGATTGGAAGCAAGCGCAGATAGGTTGAAATATTTTTTAGATTCGCCGTTGTTCGGGGTAGGGTTTTTACATTATAGTTCTGCAACGGAGTCTTTAAAAGCTGCATTCATGAGAGGATATTACGTTGAAACTGTAGATAGTGGTTTGCTATCATTATTGACAACTATGGGATTATCAGGCGTAGTGGTTATATTAATACTTTCTGTAGCTTTTTTTATTCGCAATAAAAAGGCTATAAAAACAACTAACACGATGTTTTATAGAGGAATTTCTCTCGGTTGTATAGGCTATTTCGTCGGTGGAACATTATCATTTTTAACACTGCCCTTTTTTATTAGTACACAGGAAATACCCGTCATTGCAATAGCGTTTGCCTTTATTGAAAAGATATTACAACTTAATAATTATCAAGATGAAACAAGTTCTGGGAATTTGGAATTAAGTGAAAAAATATAAAATTCTTCACGTCCTATATATGGGTAAACTTGCCGGAGCAGAAACGTTAGTCAAACACCTTCTGAAAAAACTGGACGAATCTAAATTTGAAAATCATGTATGTTTTTTGCATTCTGGAGGTACGGTTGCAGATCAAATAAAATCATTCGGCATACAAGTTCACATTATAGGCATGAAGCATGGTTTTGATATCATTTCTAGTATAAAATATTATTGTCTATTGAAAAGATATAATTTTGATTTAATACATAATCATACTCCAAATGTTTTAGCAATAATGATTGGGTATCTACATACGCGTATGTGGATATATCATATTCATCATTGTTCTAATCTTCGTTTAACTGGATTAAGAAAAGTTATATTAGCTTATTTCTTCAAGCGTGCAGTGAGCTCTATTGCGATATCAACCCCCGTTAAAGAGGATTTTATTAAGAATTTCGGTGTAAAAAGAGAAAAGGTGGAGTTAATTTATAATGCAGTTGAATTGGAAACTTTTTTCTCTTCTAAAAAAAACAAGGATTTAATTTTAAAATATGTTTCGGATAATGAGGTATTAATATTAGGTTGTGTAGGCCGATTGTCTCCAGAAAAAGGCTATGATTTATTGTTTGATGCATTGCAACATGTAAAAGCGAATATCAATAATTTTCATTTATTTATTTTAGGTGAAGGAGACCAACTAAATAATTTGCAGCAATATTCAAAGAAGCTAGACTTACAAGAAAATATCACTTTTTTAGGGACAAAAGAAAATATTGAAGAATATTTTAAACTATTTGATGTTTTTATATTGCCTTCACGTAACGAACCTTTTGGACTAGTCGTTGTTGAGGCAATGGCTTCAGGTAATCCTATAATTGCTTTTGCAACAGGTGGGGTTACTGAGATTATGCGAGACCAAATAGAGGGTTTTTTAATAAAGCCGTTTGATACAAAGGCTATGTCGGAAAGAATTATTGAACTTATAAAGAATAAAAATTTACGAGAATCATTTGGCAATGCGGGAAGAAAAAGAGCCCAACTATTTTCTATAGATCGTTTTGTTAAACAGATAGATGAATTGTATCAAAATATTCTGAATAATCAATGAGGGCATACATATTTTTAGATAGAGGTAGTATCAAATGTTGTGGATTGCAAGAAATGAAGGGGCAAAGTTTTGCCTTTAGGTTTACAAAATCATTCGATTTAAGAAAATATCAAAACTTTACAATCGGTAAATAATATTTAATGACTATATTATCTTTAAAAAAATATCCTCGAATAATTGGTTTAGATATTAATAAAGAACTTATTGCCCAACGGATGAAACATGGTTTCGTTCTTTATTTACTATTAAAGTTAAAAGGTATTATTACCCTCCCACTATTTGTGGCTTTATTAGGAGCCGAAGGCCTTGGAAAATATCGTCTGATATTGACTTCTGTTTCGATCCTGATTCCGATTATATCTCTCAATCTTAGCGATGGAAGTGCACTTTTTTTTGTCAATGAAACTGATGAAAAATTAATCAAAGAGAAATTTTATTCTATTTTTTTTATATCTAATATTCTTTTGCTTTTTGCTGGTTGTATTGGATTAACAATATCGTATTTATATTACAGAGATGTATTTATTGATGTATTTTTAGGATGCGCCCTGATACTAGCGATGTTAATTCATAAATTCGGTATTTTTTTACCTCAAGTGTATCAAAAAACACATTTTTTGGTTCTCATAAATTTTTTATCTGAATTTCTAAGCATCGTAGCTGCAATAATATTGATACTATTAACTGGAATGAATTATAAAGCCGCAATAATGGGGCAAGCATTCGTATTCAGTTTAATATCCATTTTTTTATTTAAAATCATCTATCATAATATTGGTTTTATATCAAAAATAGACTTTATTTTTATCAAAAAAGCTTTGAGAATAAGTATTCCTCTTACACCTGTTTTTTTATCGCAGTGGATTATGAATTCTATGGACAATTATTTTATAATTTATTTTTATGATGCAACACAGGTTGGCATTTATTCAGTTTCATATTCAATTTGCAATTTAATAGCCGGCATTCTGGCCATGATTAACATGGTGTGGCCATCTACTTCAGTAAAATTATGGAACGAAGATAAAGTTAAATACAGAAAGATTTTTAACATTTTTTTTACTAATATTTATGTTGTTATGGGATTTGTTTTTCTCGTTTTTTATTTAAATGCATATTTATTTATTGATCTGTTTGCTAATGATAAATTTTATGCAGCTGCATTTATTTTACCAGCTATTTCTTTGGCATATATTTTTATGCTTCTCATTAAAGTTTGTGATTGTGCCATTTATGCCAACAGAAATGTAAAATATTCTTTTATTAGTTTTTCGGTCGGAGCAGTGATAAATTTCATTCTTAATTTTTTGTTTATACCAAAATGGAATATATTCGGAGCAGCAATGAGTACTCTTATATCATACGGTATAACATTATTATTATGCCTGTTAACGATAAAAGTTAAACTTAAACTTTCATTAAATTACTCAATTATTTTTAAAACAACGATTCTTACAGCTATTTTTAGTTTGCTTATTCTACTTTTCAAGCTAAATCAGTTACCTGTATTAACGATAATAATAATAAATCTAATTTTGGTAATATGCTATTTTGGTATTGCATTCCTGTTTAATATGCTATCGTTAGAAAATTTTAAGATTTTAGCTTCAGGACCAATGAATCAGTTTTTCAAATTCTTTTCACGGAGATAGACCAATGAGAATATTAATAGTAAGTGAAGATCCCGAGATAGTAGGTGGTATACCTACCTATACAACTCGCCTTGCCAAAGCTTTTACCAGCCTTGGTCATTCTGTTTTTCATTTTCAAAGTGGAAGTCCTATTCTTAAATATGACATAAAATATTTTCCATATCTCTATGAATACAAATCGGATGATGTACATTATGCAACTATAATAAATTCACCTAATTTCCTGCACAACTCTCATCATCCGATTAAGGATATCTTTTCAGAACCTATTAGGAAAATATTTCTTTCGTATCTCAATAAAATCAAACCTGATATCATTCATGTCAACAGTATGATAGGTCTTTGTACTTCTATGCTTGATGAGGCTGTAAAAATCGGTATACCTGTAATAAATACATTTCACGAATATTGGTATATTTGTCAACAAAGAGTACTGCTCGAAAAAGGAAAAGAATTATGCAATGGGCCATCGCCAGAAAAATGTTTTAATTGTATGCCTAAAATCAACCCGTTGAAGATCAGAATAAGGGGTTTACTAAGAAACACAAATATAGTAGAAACATACAAAAAAATTAGGAAAATCGATACTAAATCTAATTTGCAAATGTCTTGTACAAATAATCAAAATAAACCATTGGACTATCAAGTTATTGAGGAATATAAGAAAAGGCTTGAGTTTAATGTTGACCAGCTATCGAATAAGGTAGCGATAAATTTAGCTGTTTCATCATTTGTAAAAGAAAAGTTTATGGAATATGGAGTTCCTGAGAGCAAAATAGAGGTTCTTTCTATCGGCACAAGTATAGCTGAACAGATAAAACCGAAAGATATTAGTTCAATTGATATCCAGAACAAAACAATAAGTTTTGGTTTTATAGGTTCTGCAGGAGAAATTAAAGGAACGCATGTACTTGTAAGTGCTTTTCAAAAAATGAAAAACAAGAATGCTATTCTGAATATATACGGCAAAATAAATCCCGTTTATCTCGATTTTTTGAAAACTATAAGTATGGATAATCCACAGATAATTTTCCATGGAGCATATAAATATAATGATCTTCCCACTATTTTAAATGAGGTAGACGTAATTGTTGTCCCTGCATTGTGTTACGATACAATGCCTCAAACCATATTTGAAGCTTTTTCCTCTAAAACACCAGTTATCGGCTCTAAAATTGGGGGCATACCAGATTTTGTAATCGACAATGAAACCGGTCTCCTGTTTGAACCTGGTAATGAAGATATGCTGGCAGAAAAAATGGATTCATTAGTCTCAAGTCCATCAATGATTGTCAATTTTCATAATCAAATTAAGCCTATGAAAAAGATGAAAATACATTCTGAAGAACTTATTGAAATTTATGAAAATTTTATTACATCCTAAATTGATCGATATTATGCTTGCACCTATGTGGTGAATTGAGCCTATAAAAATGAATAAAGGGTATTACAATGTCTTTAGAAAGAAAATTTGTTGTACTGGGAGCAGGAATATCTGGATTAACTGCTACAAAAGTGTTGCAAGAAAAAGGTTGTTTAGTTTCATTGCTTGAGGAATGTCCTAATGCAGGTGGATTAACGCGATCAATATATAGTGACAAATTTTGTTTTGATTACAGCGGTCATCTTTTACATTTGTCCCGATATGATTCTCCATCAAATATTCCATACGCCGACCTTAAAGATGAAGATTGGATAAAAATAAATAAACAGGCATATTGTTATATGGGTAACCGATTTATTCCTGCACCGGTCCAATATCATATGGGACAACTTCCGGAAGATATTAAGAAAAAATGCATTGAGTCTTATAATTGTCGCCCTATATTACAGGAAAAGGAGATCAGCTGTTTTAGGGAGTATGTTGAAAGTGGTTTTGGTAGCGAAATTTCAAAAAATTTTTTAATTCCGCAGAATGAAAAGACGATGGCGATATCTATAGACGAAATGTCTGTTAACGCGATAAAAAGATTCTTTCCAAAACCTAACGATGAACTTATTCGTGCCGGGTTTGAAGTGTCAAAACATGAAGATAATGAGTCTAATGAATATAATTCAAGATTTTGGTATCCCAAAAAAGGCGGTATACAGGCTCTTGTTGACGGCTTGGAAAAAGGAGTAAAAAGTCTATATACGCTGAATCAGGCAGTTAATGTAGATGTTAGAGGAAAAAAAGTAACAACAAAGACGGGTGCTGTATTTGATTGGGATATCTTATTGTCAAGTATACCTTTAACAAAGTTATGCGCTATCATCAATGATGATGAATTGAACAGTTATGTGAATCAGTTAAGCCATGGCTCAACCGTGATTTTTAATTTGGGAGTTAAAGGAGATATTCCAGAAAACCTTAAGGATGTACATTGGATATATGTTCCCGATAAAGAAATACCTTTTTATCGGTTTGGAGTGTACTCGAATATGAGTCAAGGTGTGTGCCCGCCAGGTTATCACGCACTATATATTGAGGTGGGAGTACCGGCAAAAGAAGTAGATAGAATCAATATTCCAGAAGTATTATATCCGCAGGTAATATCCTCTTTAAAAACATTGAACTGGGTTGATCCTCAAAAAATAGTTTGCGACTGTACTAATATCATAAAGTGCTCTTATGTTCATCATACACATGCGCGAGAACTCATTATTGATAAAATTTTTAACCGTTTAAATGGTTTTGGAATTTTTCCGATAGGTCGATATGGAACTTGGGATTATACTAGCATGGAAGATTCGATATATGACTCTATAAAAACTGTAGAACACTTGATTTGAAGTGATTATGCATAAACTGCATAGTGATATATTATCCAAGGTTGTGGATTGAATAGAAAAACGTATCCTTCTGATAGCAATTAAAACAAAAAAGAAAGGATACGCTACGAAGAATTGAATTAATTCTAGCAAGATTGCATTGTGAAACAATAAAGTTTCGACAATGAATAATGCTAACTACCACTTTTCTCACTGGCGTGTTATGTTGAAAGCGACTTAATCTAATCATCTACATTTACTAAATTGGGGACAAGATCAATGAATGAAATTAAGAACGACCTTAAACCGAAAAATCGTTTATATCATTCAATAGGATTTTTATTTCTGGTGTTGAACAAGATACGGCATACGATAGAAGGATATAAAACACCACGTACTTTTTCTGTTAGCAATATAGATACATCTATCAATTATGATATTGACGTTGTAAATAATTGGTTAGATATGTTGAATACATATTCCGAATCAAAAGTTGATATTAATGGTAAATCTGTTTTGGAATTGGGTCCTGGTGAGGATATTGGTATAGGGTTATATTTGTTGTTTAGAGGTATAAAAGAATATAACGCGATCGATGCAAATCAGTTAATAAAAAGTATCAGTAACGAGCTGTATGATTATCTTTTTAACTATCTGCAAAAAGAAATGAACGCTGATGCAACAACCATTGCATTTCTCAAGACACAACTTGATTTGTTTTCTCGGAATAAAAGTGATAAGTTGAATTATGTATACAATAAAAAATTCGATTTTACTGCTTTGAAAAATAAAAAAATCGATCTTTTTTTCAGCCAGGCAGCCTTTGAACATTTCGATGACATAGAAAAAACAATTTCAAGCATAAGTGGCTTGGCGAAAAGCGGAAGTATGCTTATAGCATCAGTGGATTTAAAAACCCATACCAGATGGATAAGAGACGTCGATCCTCTCAATATTTATCGTTATAGTGATTTGATTTATAAACTTTTGAAGTTTAAGGGCTCTCCCAATCGGTTACGTCCATATCAATATAAAGATGTTCTTGTCAAAAACAATTGGTATAATGTTCAAATAATTCCTAGAAAGAAGCTTAGTGAAGATTATTTGTCAAAAGTTAAGCCTTCGCTGTATAAAAAGTTTCGCGATCAGAAGAATCAAATGGAGTGTTTAGCAGTTTATATTTGTGCTACAAAAAAGTGAGATTTTTGCGATATCAATCACAAATTGGGTCGTTTTATGAATAAAAAATATTTTGCAGGATTAACTTTCTCACTTCATAATGGGTTAAGGTCATCTAACGCTTTTTTTAAATGAATCAAGCATATCGGAAAAGAGTATTTTTTTTGACAATATTTTATCATTTTTTGAGAAGCTAGAGAGTATTGTCAATACAAGATATATACATACCCAAAAAAAGACAACACAAATCTTATAAAAAATAGCAACATACTTGTTGTAATGGTTTTCTACATAAATAACACTTCCTAAAAAGCAGGCAACGTTGCCTCTTGAACGATTATCTTTACCACTTTGTCCGTGATAGTGATATATGGGGGAACCAGGGAAATAATAGACATTACCTCCTTGTTGTTTTATCTTTCTACAAAAATCTTTATCTTCGTGATACATGAATATTTTTGGATCAAAAATATAGTTATCCTGTAAAACATTTTTCCTTATGAGCATATATGCCCCTGATACCCAATCAACTTCCCGTGTCGATTTGTGATCGAAATCCATCATTTTGTTGCGATAGGAAAAAGGATCGATATTTTTTATGATGCAAATAGAATGCATTAAAATTTCAGAGAACAGATTATCAAACCTTCTGCATGAATATTGTAAGCTATTGTCACCAAAATATATTTTGCCTCCAATAATTACGGCATCAGGTGTATTCTTGGCGAATTCATAGATATCGTCGATCCCTTCTTCGGTCAAGCATGTATCGCTATTGAGAAGCAGCAAAAATTCTCCTTGTGCAATGAGCATTGCCTGATTGTTTGCTTTGCCAAACCCAAGGTTTTTGTGATTTTCAATGAGAGTTATCTGTGGAAAAGCTTTCTTTAGAAGTTCTTGGCTTCCATCACTTGAGTTGTTATCGACTACAATAACTTCAAACTCAACGTGGCGAACATATTTAAAAATAGACTGAATGCAGTTTTGAGTAAGAGCTTTTGTGTTGTAATTAACAATGACAATAGAAATATCCATAGTAGTTTCTTATTGTTTTTGAATTTGTAGTTCGTTACAGTTTTCAATTTTGTATGTTTTCATTTCATGCTCGCCAAGCGTAATAATAAATTTATTATTTGAAACATTGATGCAAGTGTTGTTGACTAAATCTAAAACCTGATAATTCTTTTTTAAGTTTAGTGAAATTATTTGAGTATAGTGTTTTTTATTAATAATGAAAAAGTAAAAATGATTTTTCCATACATTCCCTTTAACGGCAAAAGAGTCATTTTCCATTATGGTATTGTAATCAATCTTTGGTAATGTAAGATAGACCTTTGTGAATTCGGCGAGTTTTTTCTCATGGCCGACTTGATGGGTAATGTCCGTCAAAAATAGAATCATTGTTGATGGGGAAAATAATGCCATCGTTTCAGTAAAAGGTTGTAGGTAATAGTTATCCGGTGGTAGTGGGTATGACAGGCAAAAAGCATTTTCCCATAACCATGGTTTTTCGGTAGTAAGTATACATTCAGGGTAAAAGCCGGTGTAAATAAACGCTGTCGAAAATTCGTCAAAATCGAAAAGAGAGCCTAATTCCTCTGATGTGTTGTAGGTGTTTATCAAGAAGTTAGATGTATAGTTTTGTTTTACAATTCTATTCATACGGGCACCAGATGCACGTATCATAGGAGCACAGGAAATAGTACTTTTTTCATGTTTATAAATATCAGGGGCAAAGCCGGCCTTAAGAAACATTTCTTTTATAGATACATTATTTTTCATAATATCGGGAACATCATTGTTATGGGGAAGCAGCGATATAATCTTTGTTTCCCAATCATTTCGATAATTTCTTATAATTTTATTTGCCTGCAATAGAATAGTTCTTATTTTTTGCTCTCTCCAAGATATCCAAGTCGTTTGATAGTTATTCATGATGTAATGATATCGTTGTGAGAATCTGTCTGGAGCAGTATTATTTACCGGAATCGTAATGCCCGTATCATTTTCAAATTCACGGATGGTAAAATCGCCATATCCCCAGTCAAGTGAATTGTTAAGAAACTTTGGATTTGATTCGCTAAATGAACCAAAAGATGGAAACAAACCACCATTTGCATATAAGACGAATCCTTTTATTGCGGGATAATCTTTATATTTTGATGCGCAATCATTAATAACGGAGAGATACTTGTTTACATTTTCAGGATGTGTAGGGGTTAATCCTGCACATCCCCATGACGTATAACATTGTGTACCATTTTTTGATACCAATCTAAGACTTTCTTGTGTAGTATCCCTGAGGTTTATATCGGTACAATTGTCGTATTCGTTTCGCGTTTGTTTTGTTCCCATAAACTCAATACCAAGGAATAAAGATAAATTGTTATGTTCAAACATGGTCGCCATTAAAGCCAGATAATCTTTTTTCTGATTCACAGTTAATTGTATTCCTGTTTCAGAAAGGCCGGAGAAAGCACAGGGGTATTTTGCTCCATAATACATATATCCAGAAGGAACAAACAAGTTTTGTCCGGAATATTTCATATATTTGATAAAATTTTTAAGTGTTATATACCATGCTTTATAATAACCCATAAAATCCGACTGATTTAGATTTTGGATAAATTTATTTTTTAGTTCACCTGCATAAAAAGTTCGTGGCAGTGTTTCATAAGCCCGTTCACTCATTGTCCCTATGAGCATTTGGTTTAAATTATTATTGATTGATAATTCGGGTAACCCATCGTTGAATTCATAAAGTTCAATTTTTTTAACAGCGACCCCTTGCTTTCGATCATAGTTTATAAATGATATAGTTGCTTCATTAACATTTGGCCAATAGAGAAAGTCGAGTTTTCGTATTTGTGATGTAGTCTCCATAGTGTCACCTGTATAAATACCTGATGAACAACGTAAAACGGCATCATTTTTGGGTATATTATGGAGGGTTTGGTAGAAAGGCTTTTCGTGTATCACGATACCCATTGTTCTCTCTAGGTTGTCAGGGTAATATATGGATATGAGGTGAGGTTTATAAAGATTTTTTACCTTAAATTTGTAAGAAAGCCAAGCATACAATCCTGGTTTTGTTTCTCTATAATTACCGAAAGGTGTTTGAATCAATCTTGAAAAAAAGCCAAATGTATTTTGTTTGAGCAATAGAAACGGAGCACTTATAAATGGTTGTAAACTGAACAAATTCGAGCAATTTATAGAATCGACAAGTTGCATCTCATTACTTGTTTTAGTTGCTGTAGCGTTATCAGTGATTTTTCCGAGAACTAAAAATTCAAAATGTCGTGTATCAATGGTTGTATTAGAATTTTTCAGGGTTATTTCTAGAAGGTAACTTCCTTGTGGAAATGTTAGTTTGGGAAATTCAAATGCAAGTTTTGGGTAGTGATATGTCTTTTTGTGTAATTCAAATGTAGTTATTTTTTCAGAGGAGATAAAATTGTATATTGTGCAGATACAGGAACTATCAGTAGCATTTTGTTTTTCCAGATAAGCACCTATGGAAAAATCAAGAGGTTCGGATTCAGAGAAAAAAGGATGGTCTTTATTAGGTAATTCGATAATGATTGGCCCCATGTAGGGAGGGTTGGTGTAAAATCCTTTGCCATCATTCGGAAAGCCACTGATTGTCCTGCCAACGTTACCTAATGCGTCTACATGATTCCATGAAGAATCATCATAATTCGTTCTATTCCAGCCGTCTTCGTGTATGTATGTCGCTTTCCATGAAGCATCTGAATAGATACGTCTGAAATTCCCACTAGCAAATATGATAATACCTTCAAGAAAAAATTCGTTGCAGAAATCTGGAATTCTATGTCCCATATTTTCCCAATCACAAGATTCACATTCTAAAGCTATGCAATTATTGCCTTGCTGAAGATAGGGGGTAATAGTGAATGTATTGTAAACTCTATTGAAAACACTGCCGGCTCCTTTTTCCGCGATGAGCTTACCATTAATGTATAATTTGTAATTAGGTGATGTTGATATAACCAATTCACTATTTATAACATTCTTGTTTATAACAATATTTTTCCTGAAATAACGTATCAGAGAAGGTCTAACAATTTTTACGGAAGAAAAAACAAGGTTATTGCCCGGTGTTTCCGATTTGAAAATAAGTGTATCTAAGCGATATGACATTCGTCCCATTTTTACGGCTATATCTTGTTCTGTTGACCCATTAATTTCAAACTTTTTACCGTTTATTGACCATTTTGAATGGGGAAGTGACTGTTTGACAGAAAAGTGTATTTCATATGGGTACCAGAATTCAGCCCATTCATTGCCGATTCTTTGATCGATCCATCCGAACTCGGATTTGTTAGAAAAGGTAGAAACATGAATATCTGTATTGTATTGTTTTGCCAATGCGTAGTGGTAGAAATTAATCTCGGAAAGGGTGGATTGTGACGATATATACGACTTTTTGTAACTGTCTTTAACTGCAATAACTTGAGCATTCCATCGGTTATTCTTTAAGTTCAATTCAAATGGCGTGGATGCTTCGTATGAAAGTAAAGTTGTATTGCAGAAAAGCAAAATTGTAATGAAGGAAGCTATCATCTTGCATAACACAGTGCTAAAGCCCCTAATTCTATTTTGGATTTTGACGTGAATTCATAGGTTTTAATTCGTATTGCTTTGATAGCTAGATGACATAATACAAACAATACTTAATCCCAGTATAAATAGATAACAAATACAATTGTTATGGCACATAGTGCTAAGTACGTTTTTCTTAATTTGAATACAGTACCCACATAATAGGATGATTAACAATGATATTTATACGGTATTGTGAATGAAAGTACAAGAAGTATCTGGATAGTATACAAAAAAGCGCCGATACAAAATCGACGCTTTTTTTATTCAATATAGGGATTTACAGTTTAACTATTCATCATCATCATCTTCTTCTTTAGCGAAGTTTGGCATGCTTGACCAATCCATCAGTGAAAGCATTTTGAACATAATCACCGCTAGGATGGTAGCAATAACCGCATAGATCGACGATTGCAGGTACATACCAAAGCAGAGTTTACCAACCGCAAAGATCATTGAGAACAACGCCAACACACCGGTAGCCCAACCGATCCATTCTGGTGTACCGACTCGAAGATGATCTAGGTTGCCAGCTTTAATGGCAATATCTTTCCACCAGCCTGCCGGACGAACACGTTTGTAAAATTTGATGAGATGTTCTTCGTTAACCGGTTTGGTAAGTAAGGTGACAGTCATCCATATTGCTGTGCTTAATGCGAGATTTATAGTGAATCGCACAGGATAAAGTTGCTGTGACAATTCAGCATCGCCAGATCCGAACAAACCGCCAAGCATCGGAATTTCTATGCCTGTGAAAGGAATATGTACAGATGCGCAATTAAGTAGAGCGTACATGCATAAAGAAGATGTCATAGCTGCAATTTCTGACCATGGATTAATTCTCCACCAGTACCAACGCAACAGAATTACAAATCCGGTTCCTGACATCAGTTCGAAAAATTTAAGCCATCCACCGGCAATGCTATCCATAAAATAAGCGAATATACCGGCAAGTATAGTTAAGAAAACAACAGCCAGCTGAGATATTTTAACGTAATGACGCTGTGTTGCCCTACGAACTAAAAATCGTTTATAAAGGTCGTTAATAAGATAAGAAGCGCCGAAGTTGACGTGGGTACTCACTGTTGACATATAAGCTGCCATAAGTGATGCTACCATAACACCTTTAAGGCCCACAGGCAAATATTTCATAAGCATGACTACATATGCGTATTCTTCACCATAGTTGGCACCATATTGTGTAATATCGGGTATTAAAAAGAGCGATCCTATACCGACGATAATCCAAGGCCAGGGACGAAGTACGTAGTTAGCAAGATTGAACCAGAGCATGGCCGCTACGGAATGTTTTTCGTTTTTGCATGAGAACAAACGTTGAGCAAGAAAACCACCACCTTCTCCACCAGCCCACCATTGCAGGCCAATGAACACGATAAATGCCCATATTGCCAGTATTCCACCATCGCTACTAAAATGTGGAGGGATAAATGAAAAGATTGCTTTTGCAGTTACTACCGGCACAGGCCCGTTGGGTGTCATACCATTATTGACGATACCGCTGTTTACCGCTTCCGTTGCCAGTTCGACCATTTTTCCCGGGCCGCCGGCTTCAAGTAATACGATAACTGCTAATACGATACATCCGAACATAGCACAGAAAAACTGAAAAAAGTCAGTGGCCACAACGCCCCATAATCCAGAAAATGTACAGTATACAACAGTGGTTACAACGCATAAGATAACTCCGAAAAGTTTTTCATCAATAGACAGAAAAATTGTTTCGGGATTGATTCCTTGTGCTGTTGCCCATTCAAGGACATTAGCCCCTGAGGCAATTAATTTAAAATGTAAATTTTTAAAGATAAGTAAGGTCGGAAGGTCAAGCACAACTTCCATAATTTTTGTTGCTGCAAGGGTTACCCATGCAAGAACAAGTGTATTTTGTATCAATGCACGGTATGATGCATGAAATCCCCGTAAAATTGCCGCTGGTTTGCCGGTGTAACGTAATTCGACAAATTCGACATCAGTAATAATTCGTGCACGACGCCATAAACGGGCATAGAAGAATGTACACAGCATCATACCCATGATTCCGCCCCACCAGAACCAGTTTTGCTGGAGACCTATTTTACGCATCCAACCGGCAATAACTAATGGAGTATCAGCTGCAAACGATGTAGCAACGATTGATGTACCAGCCAGCCACCAAGTCATTTTTCTACCGGCAATAAAATATTCGGTCAGGGTTCCTCCCTCGCGGATACGCCGTGAAAAATACAAACCAATTCCCACCGTAATGAGAAAATATCCTGCTATAACGAGCCAGTCAATTGAGTGTAATGGTTCAAACATATACAAAGTCTCCTTAAGATTTAAATAAAGTTATATATTATTAGCGATAATTGTTTTTTATCAATTGTATTTGTTGAGAAAAATCCCCGTAGATGATAATCAAAATCAGGACCATAAATGTGCGGTAAACTTTTTGTAGTAGTGATGATGTTAAACCACCCTGCTTGACCCATCATCTTTAAAAAATGATGCAATATTATCCGATATTTATAAAAATATTTCAATATAAAAATAATAAAAAGCTAAGTTATGTCTTAACGTGATGTATTTTAAGAACTTATGAAGTGCTGTGGCATATGTTTTATCCCGACAATGTAAATATTTGTCTGGAATATTGGCAATAGCTTGTGTACACTCTTTTTATTAATACTAACATAAATAGATGAGTATACCGATTATTTTGAAAAAACAGATATACCAACTAGCTTTCTTATAGAGGTATAGACAATGGAAAGCACACAAAGTTTCCATGAAAAGATAAATATATTTATTCGCCAGTGCATTGCTATATTAAAGGCAAAGTTGTGGTTGTGGGTATTATTTTGTTTTGTCGCAGTGTCTGTGGCTTTTTTGAAAACCAGCATGGAGAAGCCGATATATACGGCTGTTGCCAAAATGTCAGTTGCTCCCGCACAAACATCTTTGAATGTGACTGCTCTACCATATTTTTCCGAAAAATATTTTATCCATTTTTACGTTACGCAATATTATTTACTTCATAGCAAAGATTTACTTAGTACCTTGATTGCTGAAATGGACTTGCAGAAGAGGTTATCGGAAAATAAGCGATATAGACTATCCGAAGAGATTGCTATCAATATACTCCAGCATGCATTGCAGATAGTATACTATGAAGAAGCAAATGTATTACAAGTACATGTGACTATGAAAGATCGCGAACTTGCCACTGAAATAGCGAATAGATTTGTTGATGTTTTCAAAAGGAGTCGGCAGTCGTTTCGGCAGGAACGCCTTGACGGTATTTTAGAAAAGTTAGGTGAAAAACTGGAAACTGCAAGGACTAAACTCGAAGAGTCTGAGCAGTATTTGGAAACTCTTAAACGTGAACAGAACCTTACATATTACGAGGGATTGAATATTGATAATGTACAGTTATTATTATTCAACCAGCTTTATTTGGATGCGAAAGTTGAGCGGTTGCAGGAAGAAATTAAATTGGAGAAATTTAAGGAATTACCACTTGAAGCTAGAAGTAATCTGGTTGCTATTGAGCTGAGTAATATTGGCTCAAATGATATACATGGCGATAACATTATCACGTTAAAAAGAATGTTGGCAGATGCCCAAATAGAGCTTGTCCAGCTTCAGCAAAATTATGGGCCTGAATATCCTGAAGTAAAGGAAGCGGCTTCCAGGGTTAAGCAAATAACTGAAAAAATAGAGTACGAAACCGATGGGATTATTCGTGGTTTAGAAATTAAATATGAGGTCATAAAAAAACGTGAGCAGGATTTGAAGGATACCATTGAAGAGGCGCGTAATCGTCTTTTCGATAGAGAAAGTAGCGAAATGCTCTATTTGAGAGCTTATCAAGATATGCTGGGAGATAAAGAAACTTATGTGTATCTCAAAAAACAATATTTAACTCAATTAGCACTGTACGACTTACCCGAGCAAACAGTGCACTTGATTGAGAAAGCAAGAGTTCCGAGAAAGGATGAAAAAGTTGCGCCTCAAAGATTTCTTTCTATGCTGGTCAGTGGATTTACGAGTTTTTGGCTTGGTTTGATTCTTGTATTAATATATGGTTTTGTTGAAGAAGAGTTATTTGCAAGAGCACGGCGTACGGCATTTTCAGTACTAAGTATTATTCCTTCCAATGTTGGAAAGATAAATGATTTACCGCATGATTCCATCAAGTATGAGGCTTTTCGTGTTATTGCGATGCGTCTTGATATGATAAATAAGAAAAAACATAGCAAAACTATTTTAATAGCCAGCAATGGAGCCGCGGAAGGTAGATCGTTGGCTACGGTCAATATCAGCTATGCATTGGGTGATATGGGTAAGCGTGTACTTGTGGTTGATGCCAACCTGCGTAAGCCTGATTTACCTGCTTATTTTGATATTATTGAACCTGCGTATGGCGTTAGGCATTTAGCGGAGTATAAAGACGATTATAAACAACTTATCATACCCATTGTATACAACAATGTCGATCTTTTGCCGGCAGGAACAAGCGGTAAAGGTACTGATTGTGATCTTAATTTGGATCAGATGCAGTCACTTATCACTGAATTAAAACCATATTATGACTTTATTCTGTTGGATGGTCCTCCACTTATGGGGTTTGGAGACAGTTTGCTGCTTGCCGGAGTAGCGGATCAGATACTGGTCATTGTTGCACATAAGATGTATCCTCAGATGGACAAAAAAGCTATCAGAAAATATATTGAGGTTGCTGGCGGTGACCTTATGGGGGTAGTCGTTAATAAGGTTAGCCCAAGTGATGATATTTATAAAACCTACTATCAGGTTGCTTTCAAATAACCTTTTCTTCATTCCTCATCTTAATTGGTTTTTGTATAAAGTTTTCTCACCTTTTTGCCGATAAATATAACCAGTTGTAGATCTTCAGTTTCATTTCATTGAGGGCAATTATGGATAACACATGGGATTTAAACAATACCCCGAATACATTGATACGCTGGCAGCCAAAAGTGGTCAAGGCGAAAGATGTTATTGTTATTTATAATATTCCACCGGATATGCAATCAAATGCTTTTTTGACTATATCTGATATGGCTTTTGCTATTTCCGATAAAGTGACGACTATAGGTAGAAATCATCATAATAATTTTGCAATCAAAGGTGATATGTATATCTCTAGTTTCCACGCAAAAATATTTCATCGTGATGATGAATTTTTTATCATTGATGAAAATTCGACCAATGGTACGTTTATCAATAGAAATCCTATTTTCAAGGGTGAGCTATACCAACTCCAAAAGAACGACCAAATCCAACTTGGTGTCAATACTATCATCGAATTTAATCGTTTTTCTACATGATAATTATAATTCTCCAAATATCTTTCCAGATGATTTATGTTAATATGTAACATTTTCAGCTGGAAAGGATTGTAAAAGTAGATAAAAGGAAAAATAATTTAAAATTCTGGTAATATTTTTCGGGGTAGGTGTCGATATAATACAATGACTGGAGCGGTTATTGTCTTGGTTATATCTCTTGTCAGGTAAAGTCTCTTGGGTAAACTGATCGGATCGTTCTTCATTCTCAAAGTAGCCGCTTCAGTCAATTTTAATATTCAGGCCTATTTATTTTCCCACAGGTAATTTCAAAACTCGCTGGATTTCACTTAATAATAGTTTCGCTTGTTTATTATCCGGCTCTAATTCCAATGCTTTTAGTATTGTTTTATGGGCTAGTTCAAAAGACCCTAAACGTACGTAGCATTCTGCAAGTTTGACATATGTTGTTGGGTTATCTGGTTCTGTCGTCACTGCAATACGATACATCTTTAATGCTTGAGGGATCCTTCCGGCATTCATAAATGCGTCACCTTGCTGAATAGATTGTTGTGCATCGTATCGTCCAGCGAACTTATCTGTTTGTACTGTAAGGGCGGGCGATGGTTGTGTCTGAGTGGGTACTGGCTGTGAAGTCTCCTGTTCAACTTGGTTATGTTGTATAGAACCCTTAGGAGATTTTTGGAGGCCGCGTTGACGTTCCATGGATTGCAAGTATTGCCGGGCAGCTTTATTATTCGGTTCATAGCGTAACACATGGCTCATCATTTCGATAGCTTTGTCGTATTCACCCAGTTTATAGTAAGATGTTCCAAGGTTGAATAAAGCGCTCGTGTAACCTGGGCTTATTTGTAGTGCCCGTATCAGGGCTTGTTTAGCTTGTTCGTATTGCTTAAGCTGGTTATAGCATCCGCCTAAATTGTTAAACGCTTTTGCGTTGAAAGGATTAAGTTGGACTGCGATCGTAGCTTCATCAAGGGCTTCTTGATACCTGCCTTCTTCAGCAAGAATTCGTGCAAGATTATTATGTGCTTCGGAATAGTTAGGGTCCTTGGCGATTGATGTCCTGAATGCCTTTTCCGCTTCTTTCTTACGGCCAAGTGCGGAGTAAGTATTTGCTAAATTGTAAAATGTCTGAGCCCGGTCATCGAGTTCAATAGCCTTTTTGTAGTAGTCAACAGCTTCTTCGTAGCGTTTCATATCGGCCAGTACAATTGCATAGTTGGATACAGTGTTGTAGTCACGGGGAGAAAATTTCATCGCATATGACCATAGATTATACTCAGTTGACCAAATTTCGTTTTGAGCCCTGGTTTTTGCAGACAAAACAATAATTAATATTGTAAGCATACTGCAACTCAGTATTTTCTTTTTAAATAATGGTGATAATGATGTAACCACGGCCCCTGTAATGCCGATCATCGATATGTAAAGGTAGCGTACAGCTACTGGCTGATTGAGGTATAGAAGTCCTGACATGGGTAACAATGTTATGATAAACCAGCTAAGAAAAAAGGGAATCAGTCCCTTCTTACGTTGCCAGTATATAAGAATTATGTAGCTTAAACAGACTGGGATGCTAATAGCAAGCAGTTGTGCGGAATGAAGAAAATCGTTGTTGAATGCTGGCGGCAGAATGTTGGGGAAAAGAGTAATGCGAAGATAGTAGGGGATTACATTAATGAACCGGATAAAGCGAGTAATCATCAGTTGCAGTGTAATATCGGGTGCTGAGTCAACAGTAAAATTAAACAGTACAAAGCGTATGATCAGGTATAGAATCGCTGAAGCAGCCAAAAAAATGTATGCCTTGCCGAAACGATGTATCTGTAACGATAACTTTTTAGATCCTGTTGGATGTTCTGCAAATATAACATAAGCTGCGATAAGTAGAGGGAGTGTAAAACCGTTTTCTTTACTCAGGCATGCCAGTAAATAGCTGATAGCCATTAAAAAAAGATAAACAACAGGCTTTGCGCGATGTTGTGCATACATGACAAAGAAGAGAAATCCCAGACAGAAAAATATAGCGCATAAAATATCTTCGCGAAAGGAAATGGCGTTGACTACTTCAGTCATAACAGGATGAACACAGGCTATAAATGAGGTTCCTATAGCGATACCAAAATTTTGTGATACCCGAAAGAGCAGGAAGTACAACACTACAATCAATAAAATATGATAGAGAACGTTTGCCAGATGATAACCGAGCGGATTCTTTTCCCAAATAAGTGCATCGATAAAATAGGTAAATGTTACGACTGGACGATAACTTCCTTCACCATATCTTCTGTATTTGCCGACACCGCTACGGGCAAAGTATGCGTCTTTAGTGAACAGGTCTTTGACATTGGAGAACGTAGTAATGTCACGGTTTTTAACAATAACCGAGGCATCGTCATAGACAAATTCATTGTCTAAAGAGTTATAATAGGCAATCCCGCCCAGCAATACGATCAGCAATACAGCCAGCACGTGTTTATTCATTGAAAACTCCTGTATCTCTCTGTCATCACCTGATTGTTTGTAGAGTATGATATTATGCCCGTCAGGGCAAGGAAAAAGGAATATTACTCTCAGATCAGGAAAAATAGTGATTAGAATAAATTTTTTTCGCAAAAATACCGAAACATATTAATAGTAAACAACAACAGGTGATAGATGAGTGTTACACAGAAAAATTATTACAAAATATTACAGGTAGATCCAGCCGCCGATTTTGCGGTTATCAAAGCAGCGTACCGTACTTTGATGTTGGAGTTGAAGCATCATCCTGATTACGGTGGGTATACCAACACTGCGCAGGAAATAAACGAAGCGTATAACGTGCTCAAAGATCCTATTCAACGTAAGCAGTATGATAGAAATAACTATTTTAGCCTTAAGGGATCGGATCAGCAAAGCCCGCAACGTAGATATTATTATATGCGATGCTATTTCTGCGGTACTATCAATCGAATCAATCTCAATACATCATCCAAGAAACTGCAGGGAATAACCTGCGGCAAATGCCATTCGCCTTTTTTCTCCGAGCAGTTGGATAATCACAAGATAAAACGCCAAAAACGGCAATATGAACGCTATTTATGTGATTTTGACATAAAAATACAGCTCCATTATGGTGGAGAATATGTTCAGGGAAAATGCCGTGATTTCTCAGAAAAAGGAATGTATTTTTCTACAAAAGCCAAGCTGACACACAATCGTGTGGTCAAAATCGTATTTTGCCATGACGAATCATTTCAGACAATCGGAAAAGTTTTGCGTGCCCGCAGATTGATCAATGATGACGGAGAAACATACGAATGTGCCGTCTTGTTCATTGAAGCCCATTGTGACAAAACAGTGTAACTTACTTCAGTAACGATCGTATGAATGCGAGGTTTTGTTCAATCTTTTCGCATTGTTCACTGAGTTCAGCTTCTTTGCCGCGTTCTTTTTCCACCACATTGGCTGGGGCATTGTTGACAAAACTTTGATTGCTCAGTTTTTTCCTGATTCCCATCAGAGCTTTGCGCAATTTATCGAGTTTTCCTTCAAGACGATCCGATTCTTTTTCTGCGTCAAGCGCGCCTTCCAACGACATAAATATCGTGCCTGCCTTAACTACTGCTGAAGGCAACCCTGATTGCGGTTCGAATTCGGTATCAATTGTAATTGATGACGCTCGCAGGAATTTTTTGAGCATAATCAACTCTGATACAAAATAAGACTGAAGTTCACCTGTTTCGGGTTTGATGAAAAAGGTAAGTTCGGAGCTCGGCGGTATATCGTATTCACTGCGCAGGTTACGTCCTGCGGAAACCATCTCGAATTTCTGATCTACACGATTGATTATTGTATCATCAATCATGGCATCATCCGATTTTGGCCATGGAGCCACCATGATCGATTTATAGTTAGCCAGCTCGGTATCATCAGGAAATATAGAATGGAGCAACTGCCACAATTCTTCCGATATGAATGGCATAAACGGATGAAGCATTTTTAATGTTTGATTGAGTACATCAAACAAGACCATACGGGTAGTATGTTTAGCATCTTTGTCATCGCCATAGAGTACGGGCTTAGCGGTTTCGATATATTTGTCACAGTAACTGTGCCAGAAGAAATCATATACAATCTGAGCGGCTTCATTGAAACGGAATTGTTCGAGCGCTTCTGTAACGCCTTTGATTGTCTTATTCAATAAGCCGAGTATATATTTATCATCAGATGATAAATCTTCTTTTTTGTACGGAGTAAACGATTCGGTTTCTTCACCGAAATTCATCAAAAGGAATCGAGACGCGTTCCATAACTTGTTAGCGAAGTTACGACCGATTTCAAATTTAGAAGGGGAGAGGTAAACATCCTGTCCTTGAGCGGTAATTGAAATCATAGAGAACCGTAATGCGTCAGCGCCGAATTCTTCTATGACATCAAGCGGATCAATGGTGTTACCCAGTGACTTACTCATTTTTGTTCCACTATCGTCACGGACAGTACCATGCAAGTAAACATCCTGAAATGGAATATCACCCATGAATTCCAGTCCGGCCATAATCATACGAGCTACCCAGAAAAAGAGAATTTCAGGAGCTGTTGCAAGAGTATTGGTCGGATAGAAAAACTTAAGATCCGGCGTAACATCCGGCCAACCGAACGTCGAGAATGGCCATAACCATGATGAGAACCATGTGTCAAGCACATCGTTATCCTGAACAAGATTTTTGCTTTTGCAAGATGCACATTGCGTAGGATCATCCACAGCAACAGTGAGCTTTCCGCATTCCTGACAAGTCCATACTGGAATACGGTGTCCCCACCATATCTGGCGTGAGATACACCAGTCGCGGATATTAGTCATCCATTCAAGATAGACTTTTTCCCAACGGTTTGGCAAAAAGGTGATTTTTTTATCTAGAACCACCTTAATTGCCGGTTCAGCAAGCGGTTTCATTTTGACAAACCACTGACGCGACAAACGGGGTTCTATAATTGTATGACATCTATAGCAATGACCTACTGCATGTTGATGCTTGTCTATTTTAACCAGATAACCGCTTTCTTTGAGGTCTTCAACCAGTTGTTTACGGCAATGGAATCGATCCATATCTTTATACGGACCGGCTTTTTCATTCAATGTACCGTCATGATTCATGACATTGATTGAAGGTAAATTATGACGCAAGCCCATCTCAAAATCGTTTGGATCGTGAGCAGGTGTGACTTTCACAATACCTGTACCGAATGAGGTATCGACAAATTCATCCCCAATAACATCTATCTCGCGGTTAACGATCGGCAGGACAATCTTCTTGCCCTTGAGTTTTGCATAACGTTCGTCTTTGGGATTAAGGGCCACAGCAGTATCACCGAGCATTGTTTCAGGACGGGTAGTGGCAACGGTTATTTTTTCGCCTGTATCTTTGACTGTATAGTTTATGTAATACAGAGCGCCATCTAGGTCACGGTGTTCCGCTTCCTCATCAGATAACGCCGTATGGCAACGGGGACACCAGTTGATGATGTAGTCACCCTGATACACCAGTCCTTTATTATAGAGCCTGACAAAAACTTCTTTGACCGCCCGGCTCAGGCCTTCATCCATGGTAAACCGTTCACGCTCCCAGTCGCAGGAACAACCGAGCTTTTTAAGCTGGTTGATAATTTTCCCACCGTACTCTTCACGCCATTTCCATACATGATCTATAAATTTTTCACGGCCGAGGTCATCTCTGGACCTGTTTTCGCGTGCGAGTTGTTTCTCAACCACGTTTTGCGTTGCGATACCGGCATGGTCCGTACCGGGCATCCATAATGTATTATAGCCCTGCATACGACGCCATCGGATTAAAATGTCCTGAACCGTATTATTGAGAGCATGCCCCATATGTAATGCAGCAGTTACGTTTGGCGGAGGTATGACAATAGCATACGATTCGCCGCCATTTTGGCAACTAGCGTGAGAAAACTTGTTTTTGTTCCAAAAAGATAACCATTTCTCTTCGGTTTCTTTTGGAGAATATTGTTTTGGAATATCCATAAGCGTGTGTGGCCCTTTATCTCATCGTCAAAGTTATACGCGTGCTGCTATTTCATCTTTGAGCAATTTGTATTCGACACTATCAGAGAGCGCTTCCCAGCATGCTTCAATAATGTTTTCCGAGACACCGACTGTGCCCCAGTATTTTCCGTCTGCTTTCGATTGAATAAGTACACGTACACCGGCACCTGTTCCGCTAGTACCTTCCATAACGCGCACTTTAAAATCGATAAGCTCCATTGAAGCGAGATTCGGGTAATATTTTTGAAGGGCTTTGCGCAGTGCCATATCCATTGCGTTAACCGGGCCATCACCTTCAGCAACGGTATATTGTTCTTCGCCGCCGACTTTTATCTTGATGGTTGCTTCAGATATCAATTCGTCATTACGGCGTTCTACAATTACTCTGAAGCCGAGCAGATCAAAGAAGTTATCGTGTTTTTCGAGCTTTTTACGCACAAGAAGTTCAAAAGATCCTTCGGCAGCTTCAAACTCATATCCTTTATGTTCCAACTCTTTGAGAGACTTGAGGATATCTTTGACTTCCGGGGTATTCTGTTGCAAATCGATATTGAGCTCTTTAGCCTTAAGAAATATGTTGCTTCGACCTGCCAGTTCAGAAACCAGTACTCTGCGCTGGTTACCAACCTGTTCGGGTTCTATATGTTCAAAACTGATTGGTGTTTTCTGAACCGCGTTAACATGCATACCGCCTTTATGAGCGAATGCGGATCGTCCGACATACGGGGCGCTTTTGTCATGTATCCTGTTTGCCAGTTCGTCGACAAATTGCGATACTTCACAAAGCGATTGGAGCTGCTCATCGGTTATCAGGTCACAATTATATTTTAATTTAAGATTAGGTATGATCGTAGTCAGGTTTGCGTTGCCTGTCCGTTCACCAAATCCGTTCATGGTTCCCTGAATTTGAGCACAACCTTCTTCTACAGCGATAAGCGAATTAGCCACAGCCAAACCGCTGTCGTTGTGGCAATGTATGCCAAGCGGAGTAGATATTTTTTGCTGAACCGCTTGCACGATAGAACGTATTTCGCCAGGCATAGAACCACCGTTTGTATCACACAGGATGATGCAATCGGCTCCGGCGTCCTGAGCAGCTTGCAGGGTTTCGATGGCGTATTTAGGATCGTCTTTATATCCGTCGAAGAAATGTTCTGCATCATAAAACCCAAGACGTCCGTTATCTTTCATCATCTTGATACTGTCATAGATCATCTTGGCGTTTTCTTCGAGCGTAGTCTTTAGGATTTTAAGAACGTGCAGAGTCCAGCTTTTACCGAACATGGTAACAACTGGGGTTTCTGCTTCGATTAATTTTATAAGATTGTCGTCATTTTCAGGTAACACGTTGGCGCGGCGAGTTGATCCGAAAGCGGCAATTTTTGTTGTCGTAAAATTATGCCCCTTCATTTCCCTGAAAAATTCTATGTCTTTAGGATTAGAACCGGGCCATCCACCTTCTACGTAGTGTACTCCCAGTTTATTAAGTTCATGGGCTATACGTATTTTATCTGATACGGAAAATGATATTCCTTCGCCCTGTGAGCCGTCGCGTAATGTTGTATCATATATGGAAACATTCATGGTTATATTTACTCCTTATCGAGTTCAAATTCATCGTGTAATACCTGTGCTGCTTTAGCCGCATCTTCTTCATTGATAACACAGGATATTTTAATTTCAGAAGTACTGATCATTGAAATATTAATGTTGGCTTTTGCCAGAGTAGAAAACATTCTGGACGCAACACCACAATGTGAGCGCATACCAATACCAACAACCGATAATTTTCCAATAGATTCGTTGATAGAAACTTCGGATGCCTCAAGTTCCGCGACCAATTCTTCGAGTAACGGTGTGATTCGAGGAATATCGTTACGGTTTAGAGTGAAAGAAATATCGGTATGTCCATGTTCGCTGACATTCTGAATAATCATATCTATATTAATGTTTTTCTGTGCCACTTTTGCGAATAAACGTGCTGCGACACCCGGTTGATCGGGTACTCGCAAAATTGTAATTTTAGCTTCGCTGGTATCGGTAGTGACACCCCTTATGACGGGCTCTTCCATAGCATCAACCTCCTTAACAATATAGGTGCCCTCTGAGGTATTATAACTTGAACGTACGCAAAGCGGTACGCCATATTTGTTAGCGAACTCGACGGATCGTGCGTGCAGCACTTTAGCGCCGAGGCTGGCAAGTTCAAGCATTTCCTCATGGGTAATTTCGTTGAGTTTTCTTGCGTTTTTTACAATACGCGGATCGGCAGTGTAGACGCCGTCCACATCGGTATATATTTCACACAAATCGGCTTTGAGTGCCGCTGCAAGTGCGACGGCTGTGGTATCAGAACCACCGCGGCCTAGTGTGGTAATCTCATTTTTAAGAGTAACTCCTTGAAACCCGGCGACAACGACAATTTTATCTTCCTCAAGTTCCTGGCGCATTTTATCTGCGTTGATCTCAAGGATTCGCGCTTTGGTATGAACCTTATCTGTGAGAATTCCCACTTGTCCACCTGTAAGCGAAATAGCTTTTTCACCCAGCGCATGAATTGCCATTGCAAGCAGTGATACGGAAATCTGTTCACCCGTGGATACGAGCATATCCATTTCACGGTCCGAAGGGTTTTTCGAAATTTCTCTTGCCATGGTAATCAATTGGTCGGTCGTTTTGCCCATAGCGGACACAACGACAACGACTTTGTTCCCCCTTCGTTTAGTTTCAATAACGCGTTTAGCTACGTTGGTTATTTTTTCTATATCACCAACAGATGTACCACCGAATTTTTGTACTATAACTGCCATGGTTTTCTGTTTGAGCTCCTCTTTTATAGTTAAGATTACGAGGCAAAAAGTGTCTGCATCAGATTACAGCCGTCTTGCGTTTTATAACCGCCTTTTTTTACGGCGACTTCGTCGAAGTTGAGTATTTTGTCGGGTTTAATACCCGTACCCATCACTGCAAACGGTACCGGTTCGGAACCGTGTTTGCGTAATGCAATGGGAGTCGTATGGTCGGATAGTACCATAATGCGCCATTCCGGAAAAAACTGCGGCGCTTTATTCATGATCCTGCCGACTACCTTTTCATCAAAATTTTCTATAGCCCGTATTTTTTCAGTTAAAGATCCACTGTGTCCAGCTTCATCGGGCGCTTCGACATGGACAAATACAAAATCATTTTCAAGCAAGCTGTGGATTGCGTAATCAGCTTTGCCTTCATAATTGGTATCGAAGAAACCGGTTATTCCCGGTACTGATATAATCTGTAATCCGATCAGTTTAGCGATACCGCGCAACAAATCGACAGCGGAAATCATACCGCCGGTGATGTTGTATTTTTCTGCAAACGAATCAAGATTCGGTTTTGTGCCCGGGCCCCACAACCAGATATTATTTGCGGGGTTTTCCTGCAGATCAAGTTTAACAGTATTGATCTCATGATCTTTCAATATATCTGCCGCGCGTGTCATCAAATCGAATAAAAATTCTGCACCGCCTCCTTTTGGCAGGCTGTGTTCAACATGTTCGTTTACAATATCATGCGGGGGAATACAGCGTATGTTCTTAAAATCCTGGTTAACAATGTTCTGGTCGATAACCAATAAATGCCGATAGCTGACCCCTTTGTAAAACGTTACTCCCGGTATATTAATTTTTGCGTTGAGAGTTTCAATTAATTCGGATGATTCTTCCGTAGAAATATGGCCTGCGCTGTAATCTATCATTACACCTTCACATATAGTGACCAGATTGCATCTGAATGCCACCTGTCCTTCTTTGAGATCGATATCATGGGCAGCAGCCTCCAGAGGCGCACGTCCGCAATAGATTTTACGCGGATCGTAACCCAGTATTGATAAACTGGCCACATCACTTCCGGCAGGCATTTTGCGCGGTATGTTTTTTGTCAGACCGCTTCTGCCGTCGCGTGCTATTCGATCAAGGTTAGGTGTCTTGGCGTATTGGAGTGGTGTTTTCCCTCCGATTTCTTCGATAGGGTAATCTGCCATACCATCACCAACACAGACGATATATTTCACGGTGATATCCTTTCGAGTATTACTCTTCCATGCGGATAAAAACGGTATCCGCTTTGATAATCTCAAGATTTTCTATCTCAGAAAGCGCGCACCGCACGTCATGTTCTTTTGCTTTATGTGTTATCATAATCAGCGGTACGGCTTCGCCGGCGCTGCGTTCTTTTTGGTAAACATCGGAAATACTGATATTGTATTTGCCAAGGATTCCCGCTATTTGAGCAAGGATGCCGGGTTGATCAATAACGCTGAACCGGATATAATATCGTGTTTCTATATCATCCATGTTCTGAACGGTCAAGTTGTTCCCTGATGTTGTGTGGAAATCGTTACGGTTGCGGATGGTACCCTGGACAAGCGCGCGTCCTATATCGATGATATCAGCTACGACTGCACTGGCTGTTGGCATCTCACCGGCACCGCGTCCGTAGTACATGTTGGTGCCTACGATATCTCCACGGAAAGAAACCGCATTGAATGAATCCATAACAGAACTTAACAAATTCGTACTTGGCAACAGGGTAGGATGTACCCGCAGCTGCACCATGCCACTCTTTTGTTTGTATATAGCCAAAAGTTTTATGACGTAATCGAATTCTGCTGCATATTCGATATCACGTTCGGTGATATGGCGAATGCCTTCGATATATATTTGATCCATAGAAAAAATTGTTTCCGAGGCAAGTGATCCGAGCAACAACAATTTGTGTGCTGAATCGACACCGTCTACATCGAATGATGGATCGGCTTCCGCATAACCGAGTTTCTGTGCATCGCTTAATGCTTCCTCAAAAGAGATTTTTTCTTTGCTCATTTTAGTGAGGATATAATTGGCTGTACCATTGATAATACCGTAAATGCTGACAATATTATTTGCAGCTAAGCCTTCTCGTTGTGCTTTTATAACCGGTATACCGCCTGCTACACTAGCTTCGAAACCGATTACCCCGCTACTGCTTTCTTCGGCGTCAAATATTTCTTTGCCATGTTCCGCGAGCAGTGCTTTGTTTGCCGTGACGACTGATTTACCGTTTTTGAGCGATTTTAAAATGAGGTCACGGGCAAATGTGCAACCTCCGGCAAGTTCGATAACTATATCCACATCAGGATCGTTGACGACCTGCATTCCATCGGTGGTCAGTGTAGATTGAGAGACATCGACTCCGCGGTCACGACTTGTATCAAGGTCAGCTATCCATTTAAGGACAAGTTGAGCTCCGACGCGTTTTTCAATCAATGGTTTATTTTGAATCAGTGTTTTAACAACACCGGTTCCAATTGTTCCGAACCCTACGAGTCCGAGTGTTATCGTTTTTTTCATAATAAAAAATCCTTTAAAAACTGGTCGGGGCGAGAGGATTTGAACCTCCGACCCCTTGAACCCCATTCAAGTGCGCTTCCAAGCTGCGCTACGCCCCGACCGGATAAAACTCGTTCTATGTTAGTTAATCGTGAATTCAGCTGTATGTTATTGACCATCATACAAGGCTAGAGGTTTCACGACAAAAAAATTTTTGTAGTGTATATTTAGCATAACAGGGTCTCAAATACAAGCGAAAAGATTTTCTATAACACAAAATCATGGGGAATAGAAAAATTTATAGTACAAACAGTGTATGGTGTGTCGTATAATAAAAATGACTAAGTATCTTTGATCATATAATTTAAAGATTGGGATTGATGAAAAAGTCAATCCGCCTTAACGGGGCACTTTTCATCTCTCCAAACTTATCATTAGATCTGGAGGCAATCATGAAGGCATGTTTTATAGAATCATACGGAGATAGTTCTGTTTTGAAAGTAGGAAATCTTCCAGCTCCAGACCTTAAGCGTAACGAGGTCCTTGTTGAACTGCATGCCGCCGCATTAAACCATTTAGATATTTGGGTACGCATGGGGCGTCCGGGTGATAGTCTCTCTATGCCGCATATAATTGGTTCCGATGGAGCGGGAATTGTGCGACGCATTGGCCCTGATGTCAGACGTATACCTGAGACAGCTGAAGTTCTTCTTAATCCAGGTGTTCCATGCGGGCGTTGCGATGCATGTTATGCTGGAGATCATAGCCAGTGCGAATCGTATGGCATATTGGGATTAAGCCGTCCGGGAACTTTTGCGCAATATGTTGCTGTGCCCGAAGAGCAGGTATATCGCAAACCCACGTATCTAAGCTTTGAAGAGGCTGCGGCATTTCCTCTGACGTTTCTGACCGCATGGAGAATGGTTGTAACAAAAGGAGCTGTTAAGCCCGGACAGATGGTGTTGATTCATGGCATAGGGGGAGGTGTAGCTCAAGCCGCATTGCAGTTTGCCTTGATGGCTGGAGCGGAAACTATAGTAACCTCTTCAATCCGAGAAAAACTTGATAAAGCTATTCAGATGGGGGCGCATCATACTATATTGTACACTGAAGAAAGTGTTGAAAAATATGTTTGGCTAATTACCGCAGGCAAAGGCGTCGATCTGATTGTTGATACGGTTGGAGCTAAGACCATGGATATGAATTTGGATATGGTTTGTAAAGGCGGCTGTATTGTGCTGTGTGGAGTGACAAGCGGAGCGCAAGCCGAAATCAATCTGCAAAAACTGTATTGGAAGCAGGTTCAACTGCTGGGATCAACCATGGGCACAGCAGGTGAGTTCAAGCAGATGCTTGACGCTATATGTCATCATAATCTTAAACCGGTGATTGATTCTGTGTATCCATTAGATGAGGTTCGTATAGCAACAGAGAAGATGGAAAGCGGCAGTCAATATGGAAAACTGGTTTTGACAATCGACTAAGGTTTTGTTATACATCATAGTGTCATTATAGTAGAAACATTTAGTTTAGAGGGCACAATGTTAAAAGGATTAGCCGCACTGTTTGTTATAGCCTTACCGGTTTGTTACGCTGGATACCGTGCATGGGTGGCAAAGATACGTAACTCTAAACGTACTCATTTGTCAGATGAGCACCCTCCCGCACAAGCATTTTATTACGAGGGCAGTTCTAAATCGGCTATTTTGTGTATACACGGGTTTTCAAGCACTCCGTGCGAAATGAAGCCGCTGGGTGAATTTTTGCACAAAAAAGGATATACTGTCCGTGGTATGTTATTGCCCGGGCACGCGACTAATCCAGGAGATCTGGAGAATATGGATTACCATCACTGGCGTGACGCTGTGTATAAAGAATACGAGAAGTTGCGCGATACCTATGAATCTGTCTATGTGATCGGTTTTTCTCTGGGTGGATTATTAACCCTTGATCTGGCTCTGGAAAAAGATCCTGACGGTATGGTGTTGTTATCGCCATTTTTGCGGATGAGTACCTATTTTTTTCCGGGTGTGAATCCAGAATGGTTTATTCGCAATTCAACCGGAGTTGTGCCTTATGTGCGAAAGTCGATCAATTTTGTCAACATCAATGATCCGGTAATGCGTGAAGGGCATATATGCTACACAGAAATACCTACTCGTCCCGCGGCGCGTATGTTTTCGCTGGCGGAAAAGATTATTCCAAGGTTGAAGGAAATTAAAATCCCAACCCTTATAATGCATGCTAAAGGTGACAGGGTAGTAGCGCCGGACGGTTCGCTTGAGATTTATCAGAAAATATCTTCATCAATCAAAGAAATTCATTGGCTGCAAAAATCCAACCATGTAATCCCACTTGATTATGAGCGTCATTTTATCTCACATGAAGTCATTACGTTTCTTGAAAAACTTCAAGATATGCGTGCAAATAAGATGTCGGTTTAATACTAACATTATTTACCGAACATAGACCGCCTGAATGATCTTGGATTACCATATATACGGCAAACTGAGCTGGACATAAGGACTTCCTGATCGTCATTTGGCCCGTCGGTATCGCTTGGATCGATATTGATACGCATATGTTCTCCCTCTTCAGGTGCAGTACGGTGAAAAAACGAAAAGGGTATGGACATTTCTATCTGGTAGCCTGTATCACTTTTTGCCACAGCATAGTTAATGGAAGTCAGATCGAATTCTGTTTCGTCGCCGGGCAGCCATATTGTCATGCTGGGCTTTACAGTGTTGAAATCGCCGGGGCTGATCCCGATCTGAAAATCGTCTTCACTGGTATAAGCTTGTCCTTCATCATCAGCAAAGTTTGTATCAAACCAGAGCTCAATATGATCTCCGGTAACCATCTGGCTACCTGTATGTTTTTGAAAGATAACATCGTCTTTTACATCAAATGCCATGTAGATGGTTTCATTATCCCAAAACAAGTAAGTTGTACAGCTCAAGTCATCAGGACCATTCCATCTACCGGGAGTAATTTCATAAATGACTTGTTTCTTCTCGTTGATTTCAACAGTGCCTGCAGCCAGCCAGTCATCGAGATTAGCATCTATAGCAATAGGATCTTGTCGTTGTGGAATCAGAATTGTAGGTTGTTCAGGATAAACTTGTGTGTCACGGATAATAACCCTGTCTCGACTCATAGTTCGATATGATTCGAAATAATGAATCGCAAAACCGATAAAAGAAGAGTATTGTCCCATCTTTTTTTCAGCTTTGGTTAGCCTGTTTTCCATAATTTCATAGCCTTCGTCATAAAAAGTTACCGGGGGAGTAACACCCCACTGTTTGGAAGGGGCTTGTGTCTCAATGCCTGATTCTATCTTTTTGCCCATTTTATCGGCAACACGCAGGAATTTTTCTGCTCTATTTGTCATTGCGGTGGCGTTATCGGTGTAATTCATGAGAGTCAGATAATCGGTTGCTTCAAGAAAAATTCTTATTTCGTCTTCATTCCAGAAAATGGGTAGATCAAGGCCGAATACGATGTCGGGATTATACTCACGCATTTTTTCGCCATAGAGTTTAACTGATTTTAAAAAACGGTCTCTAAGCCGGTCATCTTTACCCCACATGGTCATGGTATGTGGTTCGATATCGAAATGGATTCCGTCAAAGCGTGCTTCGGGTGGTACTTCCTGGTTGTACCGTGACATAGCTTCTATGATGGAAAGAACGGTTCTGTTTTGATATGACCATGACGGGTTTCCAGCCAGAAATTGTATACAGATTCCTTCTCTATGAGCATTAGTTATCAATATTGCCAGTTGTTTCTTAAATGTCTCGTTGATAAGGTATGAGCGTGAACAATCAAGATATACATTGGTCACTGCCGGGGATATCTCATTGGGGTTTTTGAGAAATCTGAAGAAAGCGCGTTGTTTATCAACGTCTTCTATGATGCTATGGGAATTACTCCATACCCAGATAGAGCGCGTACCTTTTGGGCGGGAGAAAAAGCGTTTTTTACCATACAAGGCTGTTTCATCACTTATCGCCTCTTGTTTTTTATTCATCTTGTCAACAGGTTGACTGGATTCGGTTGGTTTAGTTTCTGTGGACTGGTCTGATTGCTCTGGCATTACGGCAACAACATTGATTTCTTGTGAGTTATTGTTCTGTGAGTTAGCGCAGGAAGAAAGCATAATGGCACTGAATAACAAAAGTATAAATTTTTTCATATTTCCTCATTGGTTAAAAGTTTAATATGTTTATATTCAAAGATATACATAGTAAAAGCAAATTGATTTTTTATCATCAGATGTAAATTTTATTCCAATACTTACGATATATATAGAGGAAAATATACACAAAAAGTTCCATTATGAACAGGAAAAGATTATGCCGCGTTTTAAAGCTGACCTTCATTTGCACACAATTAGTGATTTTTTAGATTGTTCGTTGGGTCACAACGGAATGGTTACGCCCTTTGAGTGTATAGATATGGCTTCTTCTATGGGGTATCAGGTATTATCGTTTACTCATCACGGTGTATTGTTTGAAGATAAAGACGTAGCAGATTACGCAAGTGAACGTGGTGTTTTACTGATACCGGGGCTGGAAGCGTTCATAGGGCAAAAACATGTTTTATTATATAATTTCAAGACACGTAGCCCGATTGATTCTTTTGACGATATACGAAGGTATAAACAGCATGATTCATTGGTGATAGCTCCACATCCGTTTTATCCGTCCCGTTGTTGTTTGCAGGGCGAGCTGTTAGCAAATATTGATTGTTTTGATGCGCTGGAATACAGTCATTATTATACCCGGTTTTTTAATCCGAATCGTAAAATGCTTGAGGTGAGTGAAACTTTGAAGTTACCGGTTGTAGGTTTTTCCGATATGCATTATGTACGGCAGTTCGGTACTACTTATTCTTTGATAGATGCGGAAGATTTTTCTATAGAAAGTATCGTACACGCAATAAAAAACGGGCATGTTGAGGTAGTGACGCAACCATTGTCGGTATTGGATTTTATACGGATTACCGCATGGTTTTTCCTTAGGTCGCATCTGGGAAGCAGGTATGTACGAAAAAATATCCTTAATGTTCGATCTTCGGAAGTCAGGCCGCATGTTGAACAGAAAAAATAAAAGGCTTAGAGTGATTGCTCGATAGGTGCCATATTGCTGATTTTTTGCCGAATTTTTTGAGGTTTACGCTGTTCTGAAGACGGCACAATAACTAACCCGCGCAAATCCTGGAAACTCACACTTCGTTGTTCTAATAAATCCTGTAAATTATGTTTTGTTCCGGAAGCTTCAGCTGTAATGACACGGTCACGTAACGGATTGTGTTCTGATGCTGAAGAAACGAGAAGAGTTTGGTCTATTTTGTTACTTAATAGAGTTGCTTCAAGAAGAGATTGAATATGAAGCAGTTCGTCAACAAACAACCCTCCGGCAATAAAATCGGATATATCAAGTACAATTGCGTTAGCCGATATTGCGTGGTTAGCACGTTGTGAATTTGATTCGAGCAATATGACATTTGGGTTGAAAAAATGTGAAAACTGCGAAAGGAGTTCAGGTACTTTCGTAAACACAGCATTTCGATCTGTATCTGGCGCAACATCAATTTCAGTTAAATCTTCATTACCTAAGAACAGGAAGCTAAGTGAATCGCTGCGATTTGTCAATCCCAGAAATGTGCGTATTTGCTGTGATGATTTCTGTGTAGATACAAACGCGAACTGTACTGGTACATCTTCTTTTGTGTAATATTCCTGTCTTTTCTTTAAAGCTGTTGAGAGTACATAAGCATCCCACTGTGATAAATGTTCAAAGATGTCATCAAAGTCGATAGCTACAACAGTTGGGGGAGGAGTTTGATCGAGCATAGATTGATTAATTGCGTTCACCAGAGGTGCATCAACGGGCATATTCAAATTCGCCAGTTGGCCTGACGGTATATTTTTCTGCAGGATAGCGAGTGGATTTCCATCAATGGTTTGCGGGGGCATTTCCTGTTGTGAAATAGATTCGGTGATATCGGTCATGGTTACGCCAAGTTTTTGTGAAGTTCGTATAACCATGTCAGTGGACGGAGTTGGGCTGATAAGAATCAATCCGTTGTAACGCAGCGACTTAATAAGTGTTTGAGAACTTTGTAACGGTGTTTGCGCATGGGTGCTTTTTTGCAAATCAAAAAAGCGAGGCATATTGTTAACGATGATCAGGTCATAGAGGTTTGGCTGTTGTAAATCAAATGACTCAAGTCCATAGGTATCGGTGTAGGATATAGATCCTCTGGTAGCCTTTATACGGTATTGATTGCTTAATGATAGTGGAATATCTTTAAGTTTTGTGCTGGCAACCGTTGTGTTAAACCCAAGCATGGCCAGACCAACCACAACAACCGGATTTTGAGGTTCAAAGAGAATAAGTTGTTTGCCTGCGGTATCACCGTTAAACGCTTGTTTAATGAGGTCAAGATATTGCGCCATTTTTTCTCTTATGTCAGGTTCGGGACATAAAATACCTGCTATTGTTACCGGTTCTAAAACTCTGGGTTGAAGCAATGCAATAGATTCCGATGCACTCATATTGATAATTAAATCAGCTTGTGTTCGTTGTGAATCGATACCATGTGGTTGTAGTGGGAGTTGTTCTTCACCAAGAGAAACTCCCCAATGATTGACTATGTTGTCGATCAGAAATCGATTGAGAAGCCGGGTGTTACCTGTTTGCATAAGTCGTTTCATAGTAGTTGTATCATCGGATTCAATAAAAATGTTATAGTCAAATTCTATAGCGGATAGAATTTGTGGTGTAAGCAAGATGTTACGTCCATAGAAAATGATAAGTTCTTTATCTTTAAGTTGTTGCATTTCAGTATGCAGGAGATTTAGATCAAAGTTGCCTTCCTTATTTAGGAGAGAATCGGTTTTGATGATTCCCACATCGCTTTCATCAATAATTGAGCTATTCTTAAAGATAGCCTGAAGTGCTTCTATTTTACCGGCAGCTGCTCGTCCTGCGAATGACATGAGACATGGACGGTCGTGTTCAGCGAAATGTTTATTTAATTTTTCATCTAAAAAACGTACTGCTTCTCTTGGCGGCATACTTCCGGGATGTGAAACAGGGATTTCAATGGGATTAGAGTACGGGTGAATACTGTACGTAGTGCCGCGTTGGTTAATTGATGAGAATTGGTCAGGATTTTTTAGTCCCAGAACAACCTCAAGAGCTTCAATGTGATCTATAAGTTCTTTTTCTGCCATGTCGTTCAGTTTGTCTGCGGGCAATGAGGAGAGCTGAGACAACATTTGTTGCAGTTCTTTTTCCGGGTTGTAGCCGCAATGTTTGAAAAAGGCCATGACATCGTTTTCAAGCAATGCCTGTTCGTGCACAGGTAAATAATGTCTGGTTGTAATACTATCAACAATGAACCGGTATGTTGGATAATTTAATGTTATCTTCTGGTCAAAAGAAACTTTTTCTTCGAGGAGAGCCAAGGCATCGGAGAAAAAGCTGGATTCACTCGGATAATGCGTAATTGTCCGTGAAATACGAATATTTGCAAGAAAAAGCTCGTATGGAATATCTATATGTGATTGGATTTCCTTTTCAAGATAGGTAAGGTAACTATCTAAATAGCTAAACAAATCGCCTTGGACATCTTTATTGCGCAATTGGTTAAAAGCAGAGGTTAGAAATTGATATCCGGCGGAAGTGGACTTTGGATCGTAAGTTACAAAAAAGTCAATAATTGCGTCAAAAATAACATTTGCTGAGGTGTGATCAATATAGCTGGTGTACAGGCGGGTTATAATATCCGCATTGGACAGCCCTGATTCGAGATATTGCAAACATCGTATGTCACTTCCTTTTGAAATAAACTTTGGAGAAGGTGACTGGAAAAAGAGTTCACGCCCAAGAACATCCCAAGTTTGCAGATAGGCCATAATATCTTTGGTTACGATAGCATTGGTTTCTTCTTCGACTTTTCTGTCACGAAAGTTTTTGCCTATTTCATTTATTAATGTTTCAGACGTCTCTGAACTTATCTTTTTAGTGGTTACTATATGATATAACATGCCACTCGGTACTGAGATTTCATAATGGTCACCGGGTTTTGAAAATAACTTAGGGTCTGCCTCTGACAATATATTGCCATGTTCGATGTATTGGTCTATGGCTTCAGGCGTAAAAAACTTGCGTAGCTCGGGCGGATTAATGGCCATCAAATTTGGTAGAAAGCTGAATGCCATTGGAACAAGAGTTGTACCGTCAGCCATTTCGACAGTGATAAGATATTCATCCTGTAGGTTAGATTTTTTGCCCTGGTCTATACGGATTGTTTGAATATCTCCCAGTTGGATTTTTTGGCCGAATATTTTTTCGACAGAGTCTTCAAGAATCCTGCTGCCGGTAAAAATTGAAATGAACAAAGATCGCTCTTCGCTCGAGATATTACCCCAATCCATGCTTTGCAGTAAAGATTCAGCAACCATAGTTTGGGCAAATTCATAGGCATTTTTAAGGGTTTCTTCATCATGAAAAGAAAATATATTCAGAATAATATCGTGGGCGGGATTATTACGTATTTGACTCTCTACGATTTTACCTGCATTGAACGATTCGATATATTGCTGGGCAAGCGGTAAAAAACGGTCAAGGGTGTGAGCGTATTCATCTATTTGGTCAAATGACATGGTATGCAATGTTTCAAGAATATCAATCTGGCGCATATCCATAATAGCTTTTATCCAATCATAGAAATTTTTCGGTTGATGTTGATGCCATTGTGTAGTCAATTTGTGATTTGGCGGTTCTGCAGCGATAAGGTTAATTGTCTTGAAAAAGAGTTTATCTTGAGATGCATCTTCTTTTTGAGGCAGAAGCCCTAGGAAAACGCTTATTCCCGATTCCCAGACGCCTCTTTTTTCACTGGTTAGAATATCGCGTAGTGTGTTGGTAGCCATAAAATTAGTTTCATAATTGGAATAAGTTTGATACGAAGACATGATTCTATATAGCAACATATTTTTCTGGTAATCATCAAGCAGGTCAGGGTGTGAAAGAAACATTTGCGCAAGAACAAATATGTCATCAGCCTTCATATTATTTTCATTGGCGGAAAAATAATCGATACGGCGATTGAGTTTTTCTTTTGATCCCTCAATAATATAGCGGGATACAAGGGTATCCCAGAAAGAAAACTCAATGGTATCAAAAGAGGTCATTTCATTCGGTGCTCCGGTAAATTCATTTGGTGATTCATATAACGTTTTGTCGATGCGCACAGCGCCATTATGCAAAATTTGATACAATTTGGTCCGTTCTTTGGCGATTTCAGATGCCGTATCAGCACGACCTTGTATAACTGAAATGTCTTTAGATCTATATTTTGGATCGATTTTTTTTGTGTCTATTTCAATGTAGCCGGTACTTACAACCGGACGTGATGTCACCATAGCCGATAGTTTGCCATCTTTTTCGATAAGTTTATAACCAGCCAGCTTTACTCTTTGGAACTCATTTTCGCGAAGAGACAATATATCTCCGGTGATAGAAATCATATTGCGGTATCCCATGGCAAAAGAGAATGATAAGGGTTTAGCGTCTTGAATGGGTATAGTGATTTTGGTGCCTAGTTTAACTTCTTTCAAAGATATTGCTACTCGCTCAGGAGCTCGTTTATCACTTGAAGATATTATGATATCGCCTGTATCTTTATCTTTGCTGATAGTAAAATCGATTGCCGTATCACCTATGAGGAAAGTTACCGGTATAGCGGTTTCAAATTGTGGGTCAGGTGCCAGTTCCATATAGTTAAAGGAAATGGAATCTTTTTGCAAAGTGTATGGTACGTGAATATCGGGAAATTTGGTCATCAGCAATTTACCATCTTCGGTACGGACCACTACAGCGGCATTTTCTTTGGTGAAATCCGCTAATGTACCATTCTGTTTCAGCAGCCGATAATTAGGTTCATCAAAGACAAGCAGTGTTGGTACTTTCTGTCGTATATCCTGCAACTGTTCTTCAGTTAGTTCTATTCCATGGCTGTTCATATCATCAAAGAATGCGGTGATATTGTTTTGTAACTTCGACATATCGTCTGTATTTGCAATAATGCGAAGCGATTCATCAATCAGTTTGTCACCGATATCAATACCCCATTCAAAAGTTGTAGCGCCAACATTGTTGCCATCGAAACGATAAATGTGAAGTATTTTGGTCTGCGAATCCCAAACTAGTTTACCGTACTCGTCGCCGCCTAACCTGAATGTGAGAGCAATATCATAGTCTGGTGTGCTGGAAATACAGAAGTTGATAATTCTTTTAAAATTTTCATTGCCTTCGTAGATATATTCGCTGTTGCTCAAGTTAGGCGATTTATAGCGCAACGCGGTTTCTACGATACGGTCTTTCAGTTCGCCTATAATTTCTTCATCAGCCCTGTTTTCTATCGCATCTAGGAGTCGTTTAGATAGCGACTCTATACTTGTATAATGCTGATAAGTAGGCGCGATTGCGCGATGGAACAGTTGATATTCGGTCAGTAGCCCGATTTTATTATTTTCATTGATTTCGGCTTGTATTTCTGGTGTATAGGTCATCAGTCCGCTTTTGGGTTCTTTTCCTGCAGCTTTGACTATAGGATCGAACATTCTTGCAAGGTCAGCTTGGTCGGCTTTTCCGGATGATTGGTATTGTTGCGCCTGCTCACGAGTGCTATTATATTGCGCGTTGAATTGTAATTGTTGATGTTTTGCTGCCTGAAAAGCTTGTAAATACAACCGGTCAGTTGTTAGGGCAGCATAACGTGCTATACGAATCCTTCGAGATCCAGAATCAGCTTCTGGATCTGCTTTTTTTGGTATGCCTTTTTCTGATAATCCTGCGTAAAAATTAATTTTATCTTCTGTAAAGCCATGACGGAACGCATCAGCAATAGCCTCAAACTTTTCTTTACCGACGAAATCGATTACCGCCAGTTCCATTTCAGAGATAATATTTTTCTTTAAAGATGATTCCGGGTTAACCAGAATATCATGCATAATAGGAGCGATATCTAAATCACCTACGTTGGCAAAAGAAACAAAAAATTCACCGCCAGCGTTACCGATATACACTGTGACTCCATGTGGCGCCAATTTTTCTTCGAGGCTTTCTTTGAGCTGACGGCTTATGACATATATCCCGATGTCTCCCAGGTAATGCCCCAGATCAAGTTGTGCACCGAATGTGTTAAAAACATCTTTAAAATTTTGAATTTTAATGTAAGCAAGTTGCAGGTCATTTCCGTTGACCAGTTCATTAATACTTTTCTCTTTATGAGAATGGATATTAAGAGAAAACTTGGATGTTCGAGATTTGGTTACAACATCTTTTATAAAGGTATATTCCAACAATTGATTTATGCGGTCTATCTCGTCGGATATTCTAGGTAAGGAATCTTCCACCAATTTGTTGCGAATATCTTCAGGGTATATATTTGTACCTTCAAATTCACCTGTAGCGGTAATAAATTTGAGAGCGGTATCACGAACTGCCCATGCACTTTTAATTTCATGATTGAAGATATATTGGAATAACTGGAGTAATAGCCTGTCCTCCATATCCATATCTCGTTCCATAAAGTGAAGGATATTTTGTTGGCGCTTTATTCCGTTGTCGGCTAGTCTTAAATCGATAAAGGTCTGAATCTTATTTAAAAGCAGGTATAATTCAAGTATTCCCTGATCGATAGGAGATATAGCATCTTGCTTTGATAGATTTTGTATTTGAAGCCTGAGGAGTCCCTGCTGGATCTCCATAACAAGCATATCGTCGTTGTCATCAATATCTCTGAACAAGTCATAATTGAGTACGATAGTATTGGAATCAGCCTGCAGTTTCTGGTCAGTTTTTGCACCTTGAACAATATTGAAGTTCACAGAACGATAATATTCATCAGTCACTTTATGCTGTGTAACAAGAGTTTCCTGAGTTTTAAGCAGTTTTTCACGAATGACATCGTCAATATTGTTGGGCGAACTGATGGGGCCATTCATGTTTACAATCCCGTGACGTAATGATCCGCTTGCAATAATCACTGGGATAGGTTGCCGTTTTTGTGCAATTAAATTAATTTGATTTGACTGGCCTTGTCTGAGCTGAATCCGTGAGAAACCTGCATCTATAAATGACCGGACCGGTATGACATTAGCGAGAACTTCCATATTGGTGTTCATCTTTTGCAAAGTTTCAGGGTCAGCCATTGCTTCCTGTAATTCTTTACGTAACGCAGCTGTTCCATCATAATATTTTGGTAATAAATCTTCTATCGACATATGTTGTTTGCGCAAATGCGTAATTTTTGCAGTCAATGCTTGCATTTGCCTGAACAGTTTCTCGTTTTGCGGTTCTGGCAATGTTTGATATAGCGCTAGTATCATTGCGTGGCTAAGGTCGGAATTGATTGAAAGCATAGTATTTTGAGGAAGTATTTGACTGAGCGTTCTAGCAATTGTGTAGGTGAATTCGATATCATGCAAATCTTTGAGTAAGCCTTGAAAATTGACGGAATCAAGCATAATCCGGTTGACAGAAAATTCCTGAAGCCCGATACTCATAGTTCCTTCCATGACAGGCAATAACGATTTTGTATCGTCTGAGACGAGGAAAACTTCATAATATACATTTTCATCAACGGATAATTCCATCATTTCCGGTGAAATATCGCTAACCAATTGTACTCCACCATCAGGGCGTTGTATTTTCAGTTTTGGAAGCAACTGAAGTCCGTAAGTTTTGTTGTCGTGGGGGGAAACCATTGAAATGTTAGCACTGTTGAGTTGTACGATGAAATCGAAAGCATCTTCAACGGGTTGCATCTGTATTGAGGTTTCTTTGGCTGGTTGTTCCGTTAAAATTAGTTCTTGCTGTGATGTTGACGTGAGTGAGGGAAGAAGATTAGACGATTTATCTATTGGTTTGCGCAAAATATAATATTGTTTAGGTAATATGGATTCGTCAAAGAAATTAGATGGGTTGCCCATTTCGATTATCTCAAATCCGGTATTCAAAAAATCCTGTTCCTGAACAGCTAGAAAATCGGTGCCTCCTATAAAGAAAAAACCTCCATCGGGCAGAATATCATAAATTTCGCTGATCATGTTGACTGCATCATTGTGAGAAATTACACCGTATTCCAGTGTTTTACCCACCAATGTTACCACATGCGGAACAATAGGTGTGCTATGTTGTTTTTTTGCCTGAAGTAAAGCGATGTTTTCCGCAATGGTATTTCCTTCATCATAAAAAAGTGTCGCATTAGAAACTCTATCCGCGTTCAAATTGTATTTTTTAAGGAGTTCTTTGGAAATGGAAGAATCAAAAATATTATTGGTAATGGCATATGGTGAAACGTTTATATTTAAATGTGATTCTTTAGATTTACGAAGAATTTGTTGCAGCAACGAACCTTGGAATCCGAAAAGGTCAAGAACAGTAATATCCTCACCAAAAGCGTTGTTAAGGTGATTCTGGTATGATAGTACTTTATCAGCGAAAAACGGGGTGATCTGTGAAAGGAAATCATATAATTTTTTCGAATCACCCGTATAGTGGTGCTTTGTCCACTGGTCGATAAACAACGGCTCTCTTCTGTGAAACGCGGATGCTGGGGGCAGTTTGGCATCCAGATGTTCGATTAGAGATGTATCATACGAGCGAATTGCCTGGCTGATAAATTCAATCTCCCCATCTGATAAGCGGGCGGAATATTGGTTATCTCGCAACAGCAGGCGAATATCACCAGGCGCTGATCCTTTGCCCAGTGTATACGGTATCGAGTTATGTCGTATGATCAGTTTTGATACAGGCTCAAATTTTACAGGGTATGGTTTTAAGTTTTCGAACCTGTCCTGTAAAAATTCACCAAGGCCGATATTGAAACGGTATCCTTCAGATGAAGGAACTATTTTCTCTGTAATGAGAGCAAATTCAGGAACACCGTGATGTTTGAAGAGAATATTGGAATAAGTCAATTTGTCGTCTTGACCAGCGATATTATTTGAAACCAGACGCATAGTGATGGATTCATGATATTGTTTTGTTAGGCGTTTATTAACTTCCACTCCTACAATGAATGAATAGTAAGCCTGCATAAAAGATTCAAAGTCATGGAAGAATGTTTTGTCACCCGTCAGTTCGGGGTTGTTCATAACTATACCGAGCAACTGAATGCCATTTTCCGAGGCTGCTGTTTTTATCTGTGTAAAAAACGATTCAAGGCTGGGCAGCTTTTTACCAAGGTCAATCGATAACTTTATGTCTGTTTGCTGGAATGAAAGGTTTTTGTCTACCTTAAGCAAGTTGATAACCATTTTGTTATCTTGCACTTCGATAAAGGTTATACCGGGTTCATATTGCGCAATGGGTAACAAATTTTCTTCTTGGGCAGGGTAAGTTGCCGGAGTGATTATCATATCAAGTATAGCCGGATCGATACGATGCGTAAAGTCATCGTTGTTCGTATTCGATTGTTCCAGCTTCAAAAAGATACGTCCGTCACCTTGTTTAACGACTGAGACATAGTAGGAATTGTTTTCGTCGGAGCCGAGGTACAACTCACTAACAGCTGGTGTAATTGTTATGTCATCGGACGATAACTTTCTGAAAAAGTCTCTAATAATATAAATGGGGATACCTTGTTCTATATACATACTGTCAAAGCCTAGGCGGTTGAACATATGTGATACTTTTGCAGGCAGTTCGTTGTCGGATATGTATAATCCTGTATCATATGCTTTAATGCCGAGATAGGTGCCAAGTAAGGTGCTATTGGCAATACTAGCCGAGAATGCCGGATGAAAAATATCGTGCATGAAATAAACGCCGATTTTTTCAAAGAAGTTGCTCATTTCATTTTTAGATAGGCCTATGTTGTTGGCTTTTAACAATTCTTGGAATTGTTCCGGTCCTTCCACCTGATTTTCTATCATAAGAACCGTTAAACGGTTTTCCATATCGGTACGTATTGACTCGCGTAGTTTTTGTGTAGACCGTGAGTTGAGCTTGTTACCACAGGCAAGCAATGCTTTTAGCCCTTGTGGAGTGATAATCTGGAACCGCAAACCGTTCATCATATCTGATTCCAGCAGGTTAAGTTCTCCTGCGCCATTGAATAGAATATCCATTGTTGTATCGTGCGGGGTGTCGAGGGTAGCTTTTCCACCTTCGTCAGACGTTGTGAACAAAAAGATTACCTCTTTGCCATTGACGACCATAGCTATTTGCAGGTAAGGACCTATAGGGCGGATGTCGGTAACCTTAAGGTCTCCATAATTTTTTTCACCCCATTCGTTGAGCAGTGTCGTTATTTTATTTGTTAAAAAGTCGGCTTCGGTTTTAACCTTTTGGGGAGCTTCTTGTGATACTGTATACGTGTACTCGGCAACCATGAGGCTTTTCATACGATAGCCTACGCTGATTTTTCTTTCTTCAGCCACAAGAGGATTCTTTTCAAGCCATGTAGCGATTGCCAGAGTCGATTTGCCAAGGTATAATTCGTAGACATTTTTTTGTTCCATAATCATCGAAAGATACTCGTTTGATTCGGGAACGTGTGTGACTTTCGGTACAACTACAATATAAGATATATCATTTCCTCGTAGTTGGTTGGTTATTCCTTTTGTGTGAAATCCTCCGGCGATAAACGCTACGGCATGGCTGTTATGCTCTTTAACTTGTGTGAGTAGATTATCAAATAAGCTTATGTCGCGTTCTTGTGCGACGGTATAAAACTGTTCAACCAGCGGGAGCGTTTGTGTAAGAAATAGTTGTTCTTCGCCTAGAGTTGTTTGAGGCAAAAGTGTTGTAAGTTGCCCGATAATATTTGAAGGTTGTAACTCTTCTTTTTGTTGCAAATATTCTTCATAGCGATATACCGGCAGGTACATCAAGTAGAGTTCGTGCATCAGTTTTAGCGATTCCCTGCAGGCATAGACTTGCTGTTGAATTTCATTTGTAGATAAAACCTCAAGCAACTGCTCGGTGATAGCCGCTGTTTCTTTGTTAACATCTGCCCAATCGAGATTGTTATACAGTTCCAAATATGAAAAATAACGCTGCAAATCAGGATAGTTGCTGCTGCTGACATTATAGGTAGTCATAAGGGATTTCAAATAACTGTGAAAATCCTCGTGTGATCGTTGCATGAGCTTAAAATCCATGTGTGCCCGTAAAAAAGTACGCAGGGCCTCAGCATCCATCTTTTCGCAGAGGTCATCTATAAGGAGTCGGCGTTGACGATGTATAGTTTCAAAATCCAGATCTTTTTCTATGCTATGTATTGTGTTTATACTGAGTAGATTAGGATATTGATCCAGCGAAATATTATGTCTGCTGCACAGAGTCAATAAATTCTGGACGTAATCTGTTAGCTGCTGGATACCCGCCTGATAATCTTCGGTCATTTCTATGAGGCGTTTCATTTCAGGTGTGTAGTATTGTTCTTCTGCAGCGCTTAAAATTCGTTCAAGACGAGCGAATACTTGTTCAATTCGGGCACGATGGGTAAGCATTTGTTTATATTGAGATAAATTTTTTGTATAAAGCGCTCTATTCTCAAGTCCGGTAAGTTTTTCGTGGGAGTCTGAAACAATATCAAAATACTCTGCTCCAGAGATGCGGCCGTTTTTCATCATATAGTCAGAAACATCTTGTCTGATTTGTTTCTGGGGGAATGAAGAAAATTCATCAGTGACAAGAACGTCATCAGCGCCTTCAAGTGCGATCAGGTTAACTCCATAGCTGCGTTGAAGATAGTCAAGAATGGTAGCAATATTTTTCTGTGCTTCATAGATGCAGTGAGCGTCCTGAATGTGAATGACTGTGAAATCTGATGAGCCTTCATAACGTTCACGAATTTCTGCGTATCCACTTGGTATAGTTATGTATGCGGGATCATTTCTTTGTTCGTTGGCATAAAGCAATTCGGTGACTGTCTGTGCGAAAGACAGGTTAATCGTCAAGTATAAAATAGTTATAATAAATCGTAATGGTTTCATTGTCCAACTCATCAAATTTGATTTAACTCCTACAATGCCTGAGTAATATTTACTCATGAAAAAATGTAGAATTAATATTTTTTTAACAATTTTTAATACTCTAATTATACCTCACTTTAATTTAATTTACAAGCTTGCTCTTTATATGTCAGTTAAAAAAGAAATATGTATATGGTATGTGAATTGCTTTATATCAATTGGGTTTTAAAAATAAAAAGGTTTTTTATGAAAAACTATCTCTCTGTTTGTGCAATTTTTAAGAATGAAGCACCATATCTTGCTGAGTGGATACAGTTTCACAACATGCAAGGTGTTGAAAAAATATATCTTTATAATAATAATAGTACTGATGAGTATAGAGATGTATTAGATACCTATATGTGTAATGGTCTGGTTGAGTTATTCGACTGGCCCCAGCAACCGGGGCAGCTGGGTGCCTATCGTGATTGTTTAATGCGTACAAAGGATAAATCTCGTTGGCTGGCATGTATTGATCTTGATGAATTTATGTTTGCATGTGATGGGATATTGTCTGATTTCCTTATGCGTTTTGAGGCTTATCCAGCATTGGCAGTCAACTGGCTTATATTTGGATCGAACGGGCATAGCAGAGAACCGGAATCAAATGTGGTTGACGCGTATGTGCGCAGGGCTCCGGAAGCTTTTGTAGTCAATCGTCATGTGAAGTGTGTTGTTGATCCACAACGTACTCAGGATGTCATCAACCCTCATTCATTTGTGTATACGCAAGGGGATGCGATCAACGAGAATGAGAAAGTAGTGACCGGACCGTTAAGCGAATATACTGGCAATCATGTGAGACTTCATCATTATTTTTGTAAATCAGAAGATTACTTCGCGAAAAAAATTGCCCGTGGCCGTGCCACGACCAATAGTCATCGCGATTGGCACATTTTCCACGGTCACGATCGCAACGAAATATTCGACGATACCGCGAGCCGTGTTTTCCATTCATTAAAAGAACCTGCGAATAAGCTATAAAATCGATTTAACTTGTTTGAAAAAATACTCCATGTTATTATAAAAGAAATAATTCGGTGCCTCTTTAGTGAGGAGAATAGGGAAGAGACACAGGAGTAATCCTGTAAGTCCGCGGGCCCGCCGCTGTATTCGGGGACGGCCATTCGACAACGTCACTCACATGTTTAGTGTGGGGAAGACAGAATGAGTCGGTTGATCCGGGAGCCAGAAGACCTGCCGAAACAAACGCATGAATCCTCGGTCGCAGGACATGCATGCTGGATAGCTATATAACTAAGAGGTTTAAATACGGTAGCCTCTCCTTATCTTCGGATAGGGAGAGGCTATTTTTTTTGTCTGGAGGAACTATATGGTAAATAAGAAGTCGGCAAAAATAGTAGCTTTACTTTTGATCGTATCACTTTTTCATTATGATTATGTTTGTTGGGCAGCTCCCGGCAGTACATCAGTGCGAACCCACAAAAAGGCATCATCAGAAGATCTGAGGGAAGGGGCGAGCGCGAAGGTATACATTATAGAAGATGCCCATTGCCTTCCGTCTGCCCAGAAGGAGATAGCCGGAATACTTGGAAACCTGTATGAGAATGACGGTGTACAATCCATATATATAGAAGGATGCTCTGGAGAACAGGATTTCGATTATCTACGTTCATATCCACTGAAAACCCATAAGACAAAACTTCTCGATGAATATTTGGACGAAGGAAAAATCTCAGGCGTGGAATATTTTTCTGCGCTATTGCCTGAATCGTTACCGCTGAAAGTCCACGGCATCGAGGAGAAGAAAAACTATCAGGATAATATAGACGCTCTCTGCCGCGTGACCCGGCAAAGGAGTGTTGCAAGTAAACTGGAAATACTCAAGACATATTTTCAGGCAGAGTTAGAACCCAAAATTTCTTTTATCAGAGGTTATGACCCTTATGATCCGGCAACGATGTTGCGTGTTATATCGGAGGGAAGTGTATCGATTTCATCGCGCCTTCAGCATAAATATCCTGTAATATGGCAATATACTGATGGAGTCGAGCACCTGTCGGATATATCCTTGTCTCAGGTATTGCTTGAAGGAAAAAAGTTTGTAGGACACTATCCCTCACAAAATATAAAACAGCGTGTAACAGACTTGCTTATCGACCCATATACGAGTTGTTCAATTGATCAAAGTATTATCGATAAGATAGGCGATTCTTCAGATTACACTCATTTGAAACACTATCTTTTAACTCTCAACGATGTTTCGAATTTCAACCCTGATGATATTTCAGAAAACTTGTCACATTTTCTTGAGGAGTATGCTTATAGTTACTGTGATTCGGATTACACACTTCAACTTGTGAAGGCGTACTTTTTTTGTCTTCGATTTGAGAAATTAGCTGCTTTGGAATTCAGCGAAAAACAGTTGTCTGTATGCCATCAGACTGTTGTCCCTGCATTACCTTCATCATTGCCTTCAGATATGAGAGAAACATTTTCTCAAATAACAACAATGTATTCCGGTTTATTAGATGATGCGGTTTCATTTTATGAAGCAGCACGGAATCGGAACAGCTATATGTACGACAATTTTTTAGAACAATTTACCGCTGCCAACGAGTCATGCGCGATTGTTATAGGTGGGTTTCATTCAAAAGACCTTCAACAGCTACTTGTTTCTCACAAAATGACTTTTGAGGTGATACGCCCTAGCACGATAGTTGGCAGCGGAATAGATAAAAATATTTATTTTCAGCATTTTGTATCCCATATACCGCAGACGGCACATAGCATGCCAAACAACAGTTCTCTTGCGCCGGCTCCCATATTGAGTTTGTCCAATGATTTTATGTATGTTGATGCGCCATCGCATAACTGGTTCAACATGTTTTTTGATCAACTGATAGAACCGCTCAAGAAAATGCCTTCGTTGGCAGTTGGCTGGATGAAATCGATATCAGGACAACTGATTCGTCATTCCGGTAAAACCGTAAGAGGGCTGTTCCTGCTGACAATGATTTCCACAGCCGTAGCCAGTATAGGATCTAATGCCTTGGGATCTGAAGAAGCAATGCCCGGTAACCGTATGGAGCAGTTTTATCTGGCACCCGGTCAGACAGAGGAAGGAACCGAATCTATAGAAGAATTGCTCATAGAAAATCGATTTAAATATCATAGTGATTATAAAGATGCCAAAGAGTTAACAAAATATTTGGATTCGAATATTATGCATTTACAGGATGCAGCTATCCAGCTTTTGGAGGAAAGGCATGATGTCGCGGCCATGCTGGACTATATAGAAACATGGGGAGTCTCTCAATGTAAAACAAGTATTTATAGGATTGTTGCTGGCAGAAAAGAATTATGCCGCCCTTTTTCAAACAGGTGTGATGCTCGATACGAAAATTCTTGGTAAAGATCATAACGAATTGAAATCAATTTTTGATAGTATGCTCGTTAGTGCCATAGCTGTTCAACCGGATTTTTTTGATGATTTACAGCAATCGCAATCCGAATCGGTACGTCGGTCAGCAAAATATATGCTGGCGTATTATATGCAGGTCACCGCAGGTTCGGTATATGATAGTTTTGCCAGGGCATTTTTTACGATAGCTTCTGACAACGATCTGAAAATAATATGCGCTGGTTTTGACGGAACGGTTTCAGAGACGAATATAAAACCTCGATCTTTTTTGACCCAATAGACTCAACGCCATTTGCCCATCACTCTCAAGAGCTGCATGATGCAGCATTCTCCGAGCTAGTAAAACGTACCTTAGAAAATGTGTTGAGCCAGATAACGGAAACTACACCATACGGTATACAGGGATTGCTTAACCGTACAGACCGCATTGAGGCTCAAGATATGCTGCGTCTGATAGAATCAGATGATCCGCAGACACTTGATATCATTGAAAAACTGTTTCCTTCACATTATCAGGCTGCCAATACGTATGGTTAATAGATCGATTACTGATTTTAGCATCATCTTGGAATTATACCGATGCCAGGCCATATCCTTTTACCTATTTCCAGCTACTTCGGCGCGAAGTGAATTTTCAAGTGTCATTTGATATTTCCAGTCCTATAGCGCATAAGAAAGCGGCAGATTTGAATTATCGAATCAAAAACTGGACAGTTCTCAATCAATATCTTTTTAGCGGTGAAGAGATCCGACTCTGAAAGAATCGATGATACAGAAATATTATGCTGATAATCAATTATATCTCGCTGGAATCTATGAGTAGCTTCAAAGGATCGTCACTTGGAAACATCATAAAGTCGGTTATTAATGAATCACTTCGGAACAGCTCTGAAAACGAGTTTTGATCTTAAAAAATACACGACAGATGGAATGTCATATCTACTTCATGTATCACGAGAACAACGTACTACCAGAGCAGGGCAGTGGGCTTTTGAATATCTCATAACGCATATCCCATCTGATTATTCACTTGCTATGATGGCTCGTGAGCGTCAAATAGCAGGAATCTACTTAACAGATAAGGAAGTCTTGCAGAAATGGAAGCGGAACTCAGCAGGCGTTTTGCGTTACGCTATTTGGAAGATATGGTCGCACGCCGTCAGCAGGAACACACTAACGCCTTGTTCTCGCAATATGATGAAAGTATTACCGATATGCAGGCTGATATCCGTCTGTTAAGTACATCAGCCTGTTAATAATGGCAACTCAGCTATCACAAAATATGGGCTTGAGAGCGAATATAACGCGTGGATAAATAAATTAGATACTATGCAAGATGCCAATGTTAAGCGTGTTTCAGTTATTGAAAAATTGTTGAAACGCCTATCGATTCCGCTGTCTATGGTCGCATTACTTCTGACAACAGGAGGATTTCTGAAAACTCGGCTCAGACGTGACGATACTCTGCCAAAATCATCCACTCAAGAAACAGAGGATGATTCTGATCCTATGATGGAAGATGCAGTGGCAATATATCAAATATTTTGCGGCACAACCGGTAGGCGCGGTATCGTTTACCACATTACAGCAGCTTGATGCGTCTATCACTAAACTTGATGATACGTTGCATGTAAGGGTTGAAATCGATACTATTATAAGCGTATTTAAATTATTAAACGAAACAGCATCGCTGCATACCGATAGCGGAGTTTCACTGCTGGCACGAAATCTTTTTATCAAATTGCAGAATAGCGTTACCGTGAAAGAACGTAGCCGTACCTCGTTGCCACAGAAAAATGATTTCTCTTCAGAAGCAGAAGTTAGAGAAAATATCTTGTTATCAGCATTTAAGACAATGCTTTAATGATTGCGGGAGTGCAAGATGAAACCGTCCGGCGTCTATCTCGTTTGATCCAAATAGATACATTTTGGAAACAGTTGAAAAATGTTAGATCTAAAATCAAGATTTTTAAATACGCGCAATTTATGGTAACGACATGCTTCTTCGGTTTTGTATTTTTAGCCATGCCGGTTGCGGATTTATCTGCGGGATTGATTTTTATAGGGCTTCTCGCGATTGTTCAGGCTGTAGAACATGCTGTATATCATTACATACTACATTCCAGCGAAACAATTTCTAAATGGTTTGAATTGCATCTAAAACGAATAGAAGAGTTAAGCGGAATTCAGCGGGGGAATCTGGCTCGATACGCTTATTATCTTGCAATGGGTGAGTCGTCGCAATGGTATGTAATGACAATATCGTTGAACTTGCTTGGAGCCGGACTGGTAATAAGCTTGATGAATCCGTTGTTGCTTGTGCCATATAGCATTACGATTGCCGTATCATTTTATATCATTATAAAGAATATCAATGGCAATGACAGTTTTTCATCGTTACAATCATCATATCTTGAGGGTGTGCAACAGATAGATCAAGAGCTTGGCGTCGCAGGATTTATGGGACGCACAACTCAGATAGATCAGCAGTGGGAATCCCGGTTATCGAAAGGGTTGAGTCGTTTTATAGGAAAGGCAAAATGGTTTAACGGTGCATTAATGTTTGCCACAAAAGTAATGCTTCCGGCGATAGGGCTTATCAGCGGTCACATTCTGGAGTTTTATATAATATCCGGTTACCTTGCGGTTATTCTTGGTGCTGGAGATTTTATAAAGGCGCTTGGTGAATCGTCACTGTATTCGAGCCGTATTAATGTGCTGCTAGAAAAGATTATCAAGAATAATCAGGTTATAAGTGAACAAACATGGCAATCCGATCAGACAATTGATTTGTACGGTAGTGAGATAAATCCGTTGTTGATAAAATCATATCAGTTCGATTCTATAACTTCTTCCATAAAAAATAGGGCGGGCAAACCGGTTGTACGTTCCGTATCACTCACTGTGGATCAGGGTGAGATGTTGTTTATCGGCGCTCCTTCAGGATCAGGGAAATCCATGCTGGCAAAGTTGTTTACCCATAACATGAATCCTGCCGCAGGAAGCAGCGCGATCAATTTACTCGACGGGACTACGATTCAAATATCATCGGAGAACGTTTCTTTTGAACATCTCAAGAAGGTGTTCCATTATATCGATTACAGCAAGATAGTTACATCCATAACACCGCGACAGATATTAGATCAGTTCGATAAAGATTCCAAAGCTTTTATATCATTTATCAGTGGAATTTTCCCTGAGTTCACGGAATTATCTTTGGAGAAAACATTTTCAGAATTTTCTCATGGCGAACAAAAACGTATTGCCAGTGCGCTATATTTATATATAAACGAACCTCCATTCATAATATTTGATGAACCTTTATCAGGGCTTGACGCAGATAGTGCAAAGTGCGTCATGGAATTTTTTATAGAATACAAAAAGCATCATAACACTACTATCATTGTGATCGATCATCATGTTTCCGAAAACATGCTTACATCATTTGATCGCAAGATGACCCTGAGCGCGGGTAATCTGGTTCCTTACAGCAAACGGGAAGAATTACAAAAATGGCTTGATACTTCTATCGATATAAAAGATATATCAGAACCAGCAGAACAGGAAAACATAGGAGAACCATTTATCAGTGATCTGGAAGAAAATATTAATTGCCCCGAATGGTTGTCGCATATTCTACATACGCTTCATACTCCTGATCTTATCGGAGCGGTAAGCAGCAATTCTGAGAATGAATCAATAGATTTGTCTATAATGCGCGTCTTACTAATATTAGAAATGTTTGGCAGGGAAGATATCTATGGGAAAACAGCAATCTGGGATTTTTTACAACAACGTAACGAACCTGAGTATCAGTTAGCGCTTCAAGTTATCCAAAAACTTTGTTCTCAAACAAACGATTACATCGATTCAGAAACTCAAGACACTTCTCTTGAGTCTATATCATGCAACAATACCAAAAATGTTCTACGTACATTGTATCAGGTGATTCAGGATAATCGGGATCAATATTCTTCTTACGGAACATATACAGACAATATATCGTTCACAGGATTGCTTCAGAAGATGTACAGTAAAAAGAGCAAAACAAGAGACCGATATATTAAAGAGATGCTGGAATCTACTGCTGATAAGAAAGTGGCTTTATCTTTTTCAAACACACGTAAATCTATCTACGATATCATGGCAGTGGACTATTTATTTCAGCAACACAATATTGATCGTAAGTATTTTCCCTTTGTGCTCAAGAATTTTTCGCTGACAACATTCAGGGCCAGGTTATCGACACTTATGTCGTACAATCTACCGGTAAACACATCGACGCTACGACTGTCGACTGATCAAAAAGTATCAGATTATGCAGAACGCTATCGTCTCAGGCAAACCGTCCAACAAGTAAACCAAACGGATATAGAAGGATCACAAAATCCTCAGCCTATCAAACCGATAGATCCAGCATATTACCGACTGCTTGATTCAGCAGCATAAAGAGTTGAAATCTCTGTATAACTCGAAAAAATTACGTCATTGCGAAGTTCAGAAGGAGGTGAAGCAATCTCAGCTGTTCGCACATGAGATTGCCGCGTCGCTTCGCTCCTCGCAATGACGTGTTTTTTTTGCGAATATTAGGATTGAATTACGATGTGAATGCATAATTATAATAAGTGAAACTTATTCAATGATCGTACATTATTAATAGCTGATAACTCCTTGACCTGTCATTCCTGCGAAAGCAGGAATCCACCCTCGGGATATGTTGGATCAAAATGGATTCCTGCCTTCGCAGGAATGACATGACTGGGAGGATACGCATCTCAAAAAGATACGATCATTGAATAGGTCTAACACTGTGTTTTTGCCCTCAAAAGAGAGAATGATTTGCCTTGGAATGTCAATATTCCTTCCCTCGAAAAAATCACGTCAGAGCGAAGCTCCAGGAATGAAAGTTGCAGAAGCAGTTGAAGGAATCTTAAGTGGGTACAAGATGAGATTGCGTCGTCGCTTCGCTTCTCGCAATGACGGGTTGACTTCTTGTACGTCATTGCGAGAAAGCGGAAGGGTTGGTGATAAATCATAAACGAACTGAACGAATTTACAAAGAGGAGCGACTTTCGCTACGCAGACGAAAACGTCGTAGAAAGGCATCGGTAATTCGCATAAAACCGGATACCCCCACTGCCCCTAACCAGAAATGGAGCATGGATTTTGTACACGATCAGCTGGCAGGAGGACGTCGTTTGCGCTGTCTGAACATAGTCGATGATTACACGCGAGAATGTAATGAGGATCAGCCGAATGACGAACCAATCTCACCTACAACGCATCTTTCAAATCATTAAGAACGCTCTGAACCACAAGCCTATCATAGTTTGAAAGGTTTTTGGATTTTCTTTTAAGAGCTTTTTTTGGCTCAAGCTTAATGCGTTGATATATTGCCGAGCCTTATCAATGGGAAAAAGGGGACAGCTGTAAATGCTCAGTAATTAGATTGTTACCTCGATTTATGCAGTTTTTGCGTAGGACAAACTTTTTCTTTTAATCGGATAAGTAAAAACATTTTACCAAAGAAAATCCAATACTTCTTAAAACTTAAAGATTCTATATTATCCCAATCTATTTTTAATGGTTCAATACTGTCCGTTAAAAAATCCACCTCTAATTTTCTTTTACACTTTATTTTCTTTCTGAATAAGGAGTGTTTTGTACTAAAGAAATTGAAAATATACATTAATAATATAAATATTATTGTGAAACTTATCAGAAAAACAGAACCATTGGGAGCCATCTGAAACTTTCTAAGCATTAAGGCTAATGGATAAAGTGTACTTATAAAAAATCCCATTAATAAAATTACATATATTTCATAATGGTGATTATCAAAGTATTTATCCACTTTTAAATTTTGATTCTCAGTTTTTAAGTTTTGCTTCTCTGTATGCAATACGTTAGGAAAAAATTTTTTATATAAAGATTTAACTCCAGAAAAAATAAGTACAATGCATATCCCTACAATAATTATAAATCCAAGCCATAAATGCTCGTAATCACTTTGAGAAGAAGACCAAGATTTAAAAAGATTGTGCAGTTTTTTTAAAAGAACAAAAAAATCCATTAAAAACTCCTTGATTTATTTCCTATAATAATCAACACCGGAACCTTTCTTTAATAAATAACTTGTGGCTTCAGATATTGCGGGAGCAAAAAGTTGAAATGTAGGATTAGGAACAAGATAAACTGCGCTACCAAGAGAAGCGCCAAAGAAATCAGAACCAAAAGACAGAACATGTCCTTCTAGTTCAAGACCGTTTCCTCGCATTGAATTAACAATATCCCCTGATCTTCCACCAAGAAATTGTCCAACTATAAGAGAAGCTGGTTTGCTATTGAATATGGTCAATGCTGACAGAGGATTAGCAATTAATCCCCCTATTCCAGCAGAGTTTAACCTATTAGAGAGACTTCCATTTGTTGATGTAAAAGCAGAAATCTGGGCAGCCGCAACTCCAATTGCTCTAGTTTTTCCTACAAATTGTATTGTTGCACTACCAGCTCTAAGAGATTTTATTAAAGTACCTAATTTTAAATATGGTGCCGCTAAAATAGGAATTTGGACACTATATCCTATCATATCGCTGGCAACGTTTAAAGATTTTCTTAGATTTGGGTCATACACTGCATTTTCAATTAATTCATTCCCTAATTTCTCACTAACAAGAGATGTAGCTCCTGAAGCCACTGCCAAAGATGCATATTCATAACCTTGAGCATCGCTTCCAGAAAAGCCACCGGACATCATTCGGATCATATCTGTACTTAGACTCTCTCCTATCATAGAATTTATTGATATGTTCTTTTTAGTATGCCGGCACAGCCCAAACGGATCAATGCATCCGATGGGATTGTTTATACAGTAGATATACTGATTTGGCCCGTCGATATACCCCATCGGGTCACGGGATATGAAGCGCCCGATGGATGGGTCGTAATAGCGCGCCGCGAAATACGATAATCCGGTGTTGTCATCAAAACGTTTGCTGCTGAACCGGATGTCGTTATCGGATGTACCGGACATCTGCACAATGTTGCCAAACGCATTGTAACTATACGAGGTAACAGCGCCTGACCCGTCGATAACATCAATCACATCACCGCGCCAGTTATAGAAAAAGTTAGAGCGGGTAACGGAATCGTTATCGAGTTCTTCTTTATAGACGAGCGACCCCACATCGCCGGCAATCCCGTTGGCGTGCAGGTAACGCGAGGTTACACGTGTTTCGTTATCGAACTCGGCAATCAGTTGTCCGTTATCGTACAGACACCCTGTCAAAGATCCGTCAGTTATGGTATATATCCGTTCACCGTCACCGTTATAGATGTACTGGACGTGATGGATATCGGAATCAGCATCAATTATATAATATACATCGGTTAATCTGTCAAGGGCATCCCACAGGTATATGGTAGATACTTTATTTTGTCCTGATCAAACCATGGGTGGGGTGATGAGCAGAGATCAGGTTTTTGGTACTTTTTATCATAAAAAGTACCATCTATATTTAAATTAAATCAACTCAACCTTATTTCCCTGTGTCAACCATATCCTGTCGTGCTATGGGGCGATGGTTTTGCCGTGATCAATGTACGGTTTGGTGGCGGTCCATTGCGTGAACGTAGACGACGAACTGCGTTTGAGCAGGATCGCCTGGCCAGGTTCGATCGTTTTGGTGCACGGTGTCTGATCCATATACCGCCACTCGTTAACGTCTCCTGCGGTGCAGAAGAAGATCGGTTGCTCGTATTGTTGTGTGATTGCATCGAACAGCAGCAGCTGGTCTGACCGGCGAGCGGTCAGGCCGCCCAGTATACCGCTTTCGAGCAGGCCAGTAGATTCGAGCGATACAGCGCATGCGTACGGCCAGCTGATTATGGCGTACCCACCGGTATTAAGTGAGATAACCGCCTGAGTATCCTGTTTGATAAACCCGACTTTAGGCATGATAATCGATCCAGACGTGTACGGCAGAGTCAACATAACGCCCTGCCCGTCAGACATTGTATACAAATCTGCAGCAGACAGCGTACTCTGATCGTACCACGACGCCGGATCGCCGGACTGCGGATCAAACACAAAACCCTGATACGTCTCGTCACCGCTGAAATAATATACAGACGCGCGTGACGACTGATTCATCCCGCCCGGCAGGAAATTCGGATCGAACGCCTGTGTGAGTGTCTGCTCGTTATCGCATTTACCCACAAAATTGCGGCCCGGTTCAAGACTCACATTGCGGATATAAGCGATATCCGCAGAACAACAACGGTTACCCTGCACGTCGATTTCATCAGTTCGCACAATCCTGTAATAGCGTACCGCAACCTGTTGCGGATGAACACGATCGTCAGCGTTACCAGCGATATTATCCGCGCCGTCAGCGTCCCCGGTATCTTCAAAGATCCCGTCATCCACGATACCAGCGGATATCCAATTGGACAACGAGTTTGAGAACAACACATCGTCCGAATCGCTGAAAAACAATTCGTACTCTTTGCCGTCGATCGGATCGATCGATATCAGCACATCATGTTCATCATCAACAATAATATCAAACGTTATGGTTTCTATACCTACCGTAACGGTAAACGATTTCTGATCGGAATCGCCGTCGTCATCCTCAACTGTTACAGTCACGGTATACACACCATCATCCAGGAAAACATGATTAATACTAAACGGCGAGGTAACATCCTCTATAGAATCAGTTACCGGATCAGACTGGTCATCCAGATACCCCCAGTCGATGGTTGCCGTGTGGGTATCGTCGATTCCCAGATCACTGAACTGCACATCAGTCAACGACACAGTCTGGCCTTCTTCGATATCCACATCGTCAAAAGTTGTATCAATCACCGGCGCAGCGTTATAGACAACCAGTGACGCGCTGTCTACATCATAAAACCCGTACGAATCGGTTATGCGCACAGATACCGTACCCGTATAATCGTCGGTCCACGTGTGAGATACAGAAACGCCTGACGCGTCGTCAAACTGGCCGTCGCCGTCGAGATCCCAGTCGTAGCTTAATAAATCGTCAGTATCGCTGTCATAAGAACCGCTTGCGTCAAATATAACAGCTGTATTTTCGGTGCCTGTATAATCCGAGCCCGCATTGGCAACCGGGCTGTAACGTACCTGCACGGTGAACGAGGAGGTTCCTGTGGCGCCGTTATTATCCTGCACAGAGACAGTTACACTGTAATCACCGGGTTGAGTGTAGGTATGGCTGAACGAGAACGCCTGACCAGCAGATACCGGATCAAGTGAATCCGAAGAGGTGTCGTTCCAGTCAACAGATGCGGTATGCGTGTCCAAAGTACCCAGATCGGAGAAGGTTATGTTATCAATAGTTATTTCCTGATCCACTCTGCAGAGCACATCACCGATCGAATTGACCACCGGAGTAGCGTTGGTAATGGTCACGGAAACTGTATCGGTATCGGTCAAACCGAACTGATCTGTAACCCGCACGGATACAGTGGTATCGATGTTATCGAGATACTGCAAACTTGTTTGTGCTGTATGAGCGTCATCAAACTGGCCGTCGCCATCGATGTCCCAATCATAAGACAAAGTTTCGTTTGGATCGGGATCAGTACTACCCGACGCGTCAAATGTAATGGAATCTCCTTCAATACCGCTATAATTTCCGCCTGCGTTAGCGGTTGGAGGATTCGCATAAATAATGGTATCGGAATATTCATCAGATACATACCCGTTGGCATCGCGTACACGCACAAACACTGTTTTTGAGCCGAGCCCTGAACTTAACGTATACCCTGTTTTTTCAGCCTGATACGCTTCATAGTCCGCTGCTTCCGCCCATGTCTGGTCTTCATTGCGGAACTGCATTTCGATATCTGCCCCCGCGGCGTCAACAGCATCAATCTGTAATGTAACTTGCTGTGAAGTAGTATATTGAGCATCATTTTCTATGGTGAAAGACAGCACCTGCGGAGCGGACGAATCGATCACCTCAAAATCGTCGCTTGAGTCGGACAGCGATTCTTCGATCAACTGCGCATTCAAACGTCGCAGAGACCCGCTAGATGAAGTCAGTGTCCGTTCTGTCATGACAAAGGTACACGTACCGTTACTGAGCGATAGGTTGCCCGGCCGGTCTGCGTCCAACCCCGATGAGCGGAGCTGAATGGTTCCTGCCGATGTGGTGACAACATTATAGAACTGGTCGACGTAATTGACGATTACATCAAACGGTATTCCGGCTTCCTGAGCGTCAGGCGACCCGCTCACACCGTCACCGGAATCGCCTGGTACAGCTGTTTGTCCGGGCAGAATAACCTGTAGTTTAATTGCTTCTCCTGCAAGTATATTGAACAAACTGCCAGTCCCGGTCAACGCCGGAGAAGTAGCAGTTACACTAACCTGTAAATTCTGGCCCGCGATGGTATCTTCAAGAGAAAATACGAGTGATCCGGTCGATCCGTCAAACTGTTGTGTGAATGACGGGCTACATGCGGTGAACGACGACAACGCAGCAAGCGTCAATTCCATAGTTTCGTTATAAACAATGTTGCCGAACTGGTCTACCGGTACGACAGTTACATTAAACGATACGTTGATCGTCTGGTCAACCGGCGCTCCTATTTTTCTTGAAGGTTGTGAGCGGTCAAACGATTCGCCGGGCATAATAACTATCAGATCGGTGGTCGAGCCAGCCACACCTGTCAAGTGAGTTAACCCGCTGGCCGATCCTTCAACCGTATCTGCGTATATATCAGCGGTTCCCACAACAGGTTCGCTCTGAACGGTAAACGAAATGATGCCGCTTGCGTCAACAGCTACCTGATGATCAGGGTAACCGGTAGGATCAACATCTGCTTCGAGTATAGACCCCCACGTCGTATCGATCGTAACCAGAGTATTTTGGGGTACAACATTTCCGTATGCGTCGGTTATAGGGGACGACGTGATAGTCGATGTCGTCGAACCGTCAGCAGTAATACTTGATGGCAATGCGGTTAGCGTGATCGCCCCTGCAGGTACATCGGCTACAAACGCTATCTCCAACGGAGACGCTGTTTGCGCTGTACCTGTATCTGTCTGAGCGGTCACCTGAGCTGTTCCGACTGTAGAACCGCTGTTGGCAACAAGGGCAACCTGTATCTTACTGTTCTGATCAGTAATGAGTTGTAAAGATGGCGCCGTACCTGAGAGCAATCCTTTTGTGGCGCTAACCGTCACAGACACACCCGCGCCAACAGGGTTGCCGTTGGCGTCTTTTATGACCGAACTGGTGATGGTTGACTGCTGTTCACTGCCTGCTATCAAACTGTTTGGTACAGCGGTCAACGTGATTGCGACAGCCGGATTGCCGGGCACAAAAGCAACCGTTGCCGATCCCTGTGCAGATCCGGTAACTGATTGAGCCTGAACAGTCGCTGTGGCTGCTACGGTCGGTGCCTGCAGATCAAACGATATGGTTCCCTGTGCGGATACCGCAATCTGGCGACCTGCAAGGTTTGTGTCTGCATCTGGCGTGATTATCGTACCGCTGGTACGGGTAACGGTAACCAAAGTACCTTCGCTGACCTGATTCCCGAATTCATCGGTTATAACCGAACTTGTGATTGTCGTGGTACCTGATCCGTCTGCAACCAGCGATGCCGGATCAGGAGTCAGGGTAATTGTGCCTGACGGTGCACCCGGTATAAGATCAACCGATACTGATCCTGAAGCGGAACCTGATGTAGCGGTAATCTGTGCAGTTCCTGGACCTTCAGTCGCTTTGAATGTCGCTGAACAAGATCCGTTAACTGTGGTAACAGTTATTTGCGTTACTTCGCTTCCGTTATCAACAAAATGGCCCATACCGGTTTGCAGGATAACTTCTGTACCGTCCTGCACAACGTTGCCGAACGAATCTTTAAGCGGAGAGGTTGTCGGTATTTTTACAAGCGACGTATGATCGCTGTTGGCTATCAAAGTAGAAGGCGTTGCCTGCAGCACAATTGTATTTGCCGCGTCGCCGGGCATAAACATGATTCCTACACTACCTGTTGAAGCAGGGTTATTTACGCACTGTACTGTTGTGGTGGACAACCCGGAGGTTGTCGAACTTTTAACTTCAAACGATATCATTCCAGCTGCATCTGTCGATACAGTAGCTATTTGCGATCCAGTGGCGTTAATAGTTCCATTTGTTGTGGATACGGTAAACGATATGCCCGCGTCAAGCAGGTTGCCGTACCTGTCGTACATCGGATCGGATTCTACGGCCGATACACTTACCCCGTCAGCGGCTATGGATGTCGGCAACGCGTTCAAAACAATCGTGCCTGTTGAACGTGATTCCGATGTCATAGTCACCTGTACCGACCCCGCGGCAGTGCCGTTGACGCTGACTGCCTGTATAGTGGCTATCCCTTTTGGGGAATTAGGGTTGAACGTAAACGAAATAATACCGTTTGTGCTTTTAACCTGTAATCCATCCTCTGAACTCTGGTCTAACGCAACAAGAGTACCTTTGTCGGTTGAAACCGTGAACAGTTCGCCATCACGAATTATATTCGTGCTGTCGGTTATAGGATCGCTTACGATAATACAGCTGGTCGGGCTGTTGGCGATCACCTGCGACGGTGTCGCGTGAAGCACTATTATGCCTGACGGATCACCCGGTACAAAATTTATTACTGTAGAACCGGTTGCAGATCCGTTAACGCTTGAAGCGCTTAGAGTTGATGAACCTGCCTGCGTGGATGCCTGCACGGTAAACGATATCTGTCCCTGCGCGTCAACCGCAACCTGTGTTCCGTTACTGCCATCGCCGTCCGCGTCGGTTGTGGTAATAGTGCCGAGGGTAGTCGAAACTGTAACTAGCTGCCCTGTCGCAACCTGATTACCCCATTGATCGTAAATTATACCGCTTGTAACAGTAACCGTATTTGACGGGTCGGCGGCTACCTCTGTGTTATCTGGAACTAAAGTTATCGTGCCGTACGGCGCTCCCGCGATAAAATCGACTGTAACGCTGTCTGACGGGCCACCTATAAATGTGGTTGCGTCAACAGTTGCGGTAACCAGATCGGTTTGTGAACGTAAACTGAACGAGAATAGACCATCCGAACCGGTTGCAACCTGAATACCAGGAATTGTGTTGTCAATGTCAACCGCAATCAACATACCGTAATCTGAGCTGACGGTCACCATAACACCTTCAATCACGTTGCCGTATGGGTCGGTAACCACATCGGAGCTGATCGTGCTCATACTTGTGCCATCCGCAAGTATCTGTGTTGGCGACGCGGACATAGAAAACTGTGGCGCACCGGTCAAAATAAGTCCCGGAAGTACGGTCAGTCCCCGTGATGCGGCTTTGATTCCGCCTGCCTGATTATCAGCTACAGTAATCGTTGAAGGTCCTGCCAAAGTATCGCGATAGTATACTGTCGCAAAACCACTTGCATCCCAAGGTAACGATACCGCCGTGTTCTGGCCTACAGCAGTATAACTGCCACTGTCATAGATATAAAAGTCACCTGATGCCGCATGTGCAGTCGGATCACTGGTCAACAGGACCTGCAGGGTCGGGAACTGGGTTTGTACATCGCTTATATGTGAATCGTACTGATCTATAATTTCCAATGTGAATGGGTGATATTCACCGGCGTTGACTGTTGCACCCATGGAATAAAAACGGAACAAAGGAGGTACCGATGTGGTAACGATAAACCTGCGGTCGTCAACGTCATCCGCGTCAACCTGCGCACTGTACGCGTCTAAAATATCTTCCGAGTTGTCTACCTTCCCGACGGTAAATGCCGGGGTGGTGTAGGTTACCATCAAAATACCATCACTGTCGGTAGTTCCGGTAAAACTTGTGTCACTTCCTGAACCCGGATAACCGGTATATTGCGAAAACACTGCGCCTGACTCGTTTTGAATCATAGTTAACGTAACACTGTCACCTGAAGCGGGGTTGCCCATGATATCCGTACAGATAACACGCACTTGCCGCGAGGTATCCCATGCTACGTAACGGTCGCTGTTCGGACGATCCGGGTCAAGCACTATCTGAAGTTCGGCACTGACTCCTGTATCGGTGAACGTAACCTGCGTTGACCCTGCTGCCGTGCCGTTGACCGACTGCGCGTAGACCGTTGCAACGCCCGTCGCCCCCCCAGATGAACTTAGCTGAAACGAGAGCGCTGCTCCGGTTACTGCAATCTGTATTCCGCCTATTGCCGGAGCGGCGTCGGCTGATATGATTTCACCACGGTTGGTGTATACTGTAAACAATTCGCCGTCAGCTATTACGTTACCGCCGGCATCAGTTATTGGGTCACTGGTTATGGTACTTTCTGTTACAATGCCGTTTACCGGCGCCAATCCGTATGGATCAGCTACTATTGATGCTGGCGACGGGGTAAGCGTAACTGTACCGCTTGGAGGTCCGGGTATAAAATCAATTCCCACTGAACCCGATGCGGCCTGATCGGTACTTTCAGCAGTCACCGAAGCAGTGCCGATACTGCCTCCCTGCGACGATACGGTAAACGTGATAATACCGTCAACTGTGCTGACCTGCGTACCGTCTATCGATCCATCTTCATCAGCGGTGTCGATGTATCCGTTATCCGTGTCAACTGTAATCAGCGTGCCGTCAGTTACTACGTTGCCGTTGGTATCGGTTATTGAATCGCTGGTTACGGTCGCGGTACTGCTTCCGTCAAGAACTAGTTCATCAGGGTTGCTGTTCAAAACAATTGTTCCTGAAGGAACTCCTGCCTCAAACGGTACTGTAAGTTGACCCTGCGCGCTGCCTACGTTGCTTAACGCTACGACTACGGCGGACCCTGCCTGTATACCGCTTTGGAGCGTGAAAGTTATCTGACCATCGGCATCGGTACTTACCTGATTGCCGAGCATACCGGGCAGTTCGTCTTCAACTATCTGTCCAAGTGTGCTCGATACTGTTACATACACACCAGCTGCCATGGGATTGTCGTATTGATCTAAAATTGGGTCGCTGGTTATGGTTGTGGTACTTTGTCCGTCAGCTGTAATCGGGCTTGTTGACGCACTGAGCACTATCGGTTGATACGGGTCGCTGTATATGTAAGATACGTTCGTCGAACCTTCAGCTCGGCTTGAAACTTCGCCTTCGCCATAAGCCGTGATAGTGGCTGTACCGGCTTCGATACGTTCCGATGTCGATAACTGCGAAAGCAGCTCGAACGATATAACTCCGCTTGTGGTCGCTACCTGTATGCCGTTAGTATCGTTGCCGTCAGCATCTTCTGCAGACAGTTCACCCCGGTCGGTGCTGACCGTTATCAGGCTTCCGTCCGCTACTATATTATTATTGGTATCTCTTATTATTCCGCTGATTATCTGCGAGGTCTGCCCGCTGTTGGCTATCAACTCCGAAGGCGTGGCTGTCAGAGTGATTGTGCCTGACGGTATACCCGGAGTGAACTCAACACTGCCTGATCCCGTTGCCGTACCGCTTACACTGCTGGCAGTCAACTGCGCTGAACCTGATTGCGTTGCGGATTGAACCTCAAACGTGATTTGTCCACTGCCGTCTACCGCTACTTCCAGTTCAGGTGTTCCTGTATCGGCATCAGCGGTGATGATCGTGCCAATGGTCGTATCGACTATGATCAGTTCGCCCTGCGCAACGATGTTGTTGTACGTATCATAAATAACACTGCTGGTTACTGTTGTGGTAGTCTGGCCGTCCGCGAGAATCGATGTTGGATCGGCCGTCAGGGTGAACAATTGATCCGGTGTGCCGGGTATGAACCCGATTTGTATATTGCCTGTAGCGTCGCCGTCTAACGAATCGGCTATGACGTCGCATACCTGCACCGCAGCACCTTCGGCTGTGAACCGGAACGTGAATGACCCGTCGGTTGTCGTTACCTGTATACCCGGTTCAAAGGGTTCAGCATCTACTGTCAAAACAGTTCCATCTTCGGGGGATACTGTGATATATGTTCCGTCCGCTACTGCATGGTCAAACGCGTCCTTGACCTGTCCGGTTATGATTATGACTTCACTGCTGCCTGCTACCACTTCATCAAAATTACTGCTCAACTCTATTGATCCGGTAGGTTCGCCCGGTACAAAATTTATCGAACAACTTCCTTCCGCTGAACCGCTGACTGTCTGCGCGGTTACCTGTGCCTGCTCGACAACAAGCGTTGACTGCAAATCAAAACTGATTGATCCGTCAGACGCTGTCTGCACATCGATCGAGCCTGATGTCCACGCACTCTGATCGTCCGCTCGAAGTAGTCCGATTGTCGTTGATATAGTTACTGTTACACCTTCTCCAACTGAATTGCCGTACTGGTCGACTATTACGCTGCTGCTGATATTTGATATACTCGATCCGTCTGCTATCAGCTCGGATGGTACTGCTGTGAGCGTTATCTGACCTGACGGTACATCAGGTTCGAAATGCAATGTCAATGTGCCCTGTGCCGTACCCGCAACGCTTTGTGCTGTGATCACTCCGTCTCCAACCGATGATCCCTGCGCTGTTACTGTCAGGGTGATAACTCCGGCTGTGGTCGCTCGCTGGATGCCGTTCGAGCCGTCGCCGTCTGCATCGGTTGAGGTGATTGTGCCCTCTCCTGCAAGCGATACTGTTACGAGCGTGCCGTCCGGTACTATATTATTATATTGATCCGTTATTGGCTGGCTGGTTATTAAACTGGTTTCTGTAGATTGTGCTATCAGCGTATCATTGGTAGTAGTAAGAACTATATGGCTGGCCGGTTCACCCGGTGTCAGGGTCAATCCGACTGATCCTGAAGCGGTTGGCGTTACCGGGCTGCCGCTTTGAGTTACGCTTTGAAGCGTGAACGTTGTCGACTGCGCTACCGTGCCTGCCTGCAGAGTTATCAGCAAAGTACCGTCTGCCTGAGGCGTTACCTGATGCCCTGTGTTTACTGAGGCGTCCGCTGTGGTTATACTGAATCCCGGCGCGGTTACATTGAACAGATTATGAGGCGCGTTGCTGTCGGTTATCACGTTGCCGTACTGATCGGTTACCGTTGGGCCGGTTATAGTTACTACCCCTGACCCGTCGGCTGTCAACGACGAGGGAGATGCATTTAAAGTATATGTGCCGTATGGGTAGTTTGGTATATATTCTATTGTCGGATCAGGGTCGCTGTACGCTTCGCCCACTTCGGCGTGCACTGTGCCTGACCCGGTTCCTGTGCTCTGTACCTGAAACGTAACTTTACCGCCAGAAGTCGTGACCTGCAACCCAACTGTGAACTGATCCTGATCGGCATTCAAAATATTGCCGAACGTGGTCGATACCGTGACCAGTGTACCGTCTGATACCGGTGTGCCGTTTAAGGTGGTTATCTCTTCTGATTCTACGGTGATTATCTCGCCTGCCAGAGCGACCGGTTTGTCGACGCTCATGGCAAACGTACCTGTCGGAGGATTGTACACGATCGGTTCTTCCTCGCCGAACTCGTAAACACTTGATACCACACTGGTGTTACCCACTTTGTCCACTGCCTGAACCTGCACAGCGTAGTAACCGCTCTGGAGGATCGGATTGATCGGGTTGGCAGACAACGTGTCGAGCGCGTTGTTGGCATGATAGTACGGAATCGGCTGCAGGATGGTGTACTCCGTGCCGGTCGTAAGCGTACAATCCACAGGTGTTAACGTGATTGTCGACCCGCTGATAGAGCTGATCGCTACCGTCCCCACAGTTTCCGAATCGTTAGACTGCCACACTTCAAACTCTGTTCCTACAACGGCAAGGTTCGACCGATCGTATCCCAAAATCGGGCCCTGAATGCTCAGAGCGTTGCCAGACTCTGTCGCCTGATCAATCACACGGAACGGACGTAACTGGCTGAACGAGCTGTTGCCGATCGCCTGATCTCCGTTACCGAACGATATACCGCTTCCGTCCAGATCGCCACTCGATGTATCGAACAATGTAGCCTGAAAGTTCGGCAATCTACCTATCTCGCTACCCGGTTCAGGTATAATATCCACCACCTGCGGCGCCAGCGTATCTATAAAAAACGAATACGCATCCTCAACCGTCTCATTTGTCATTAAATCTTCCACAGTAACACGCACCGTATACAACTTCTGCGCCTGAAATGTAACATTACTTACATTAAAAACACCTTCAAAACCAAGATTTGAAAGATCTGTCCATGACGTTGTTTTGGTAGCAATAACAGTATTGGTGTCATCGAGTATCTGAACTTTTGAATTTGTTGCATTAATGGAGTAAAACTCAGGGCGCCAATCATAACCAGCAATTTTAACGTTAACGCTAATGGATGTAGGTTTTTGTGATGCCAATAAGTACGGTGCTTGCTGTGGTGATATTGTTACACTTCGGATCTCCGGAGGAGTTGTAAAATAATGAAATCTTCCTAACCTAGTAGGTATACTGGCTCCATAACTATTCACAACAGCCATTTTGATATACTGCGCGCTATTAGCGTTATAGGTTAAACCGAGAAAATTGGTGAATTTATATGATTTGCCGTTACTTACTCCTTTTGAGTTATTATCTAGAAATTGTTCACCTGAATCATACTGCCCATTGTTGTTCGCATCATTATATACTTCACCCTGATCATAAACACCTGATGTGTTAGGATATTGCTGACCTGAAGGAAGGATTTCAAAGCTGTAATTGCATCCTGTACCTCTCCATGTAGTACCGGTTTGACTAGCTTCAAAGACACGGACAGTCTGTACATAACTTTTAGCTGTTATCTGGCCTGATATTGTCGGTATTGTAGGATCGCTTATCACCTGACGGTCTGGCTGACCACCTAAACTGTAATAAAGTGAGTCAAAATCTGGCGATGTAGGCATAGCAGGTACAGGAGGTGTTCCGTAGCTGAAGTTCAAGGTTATATCGGTGTATATACGATTACGGCTGGAATCTTCAGTGCATATTCTGATTGTTTGCGAGCCTTCAGGAAAGACTTCACCTGATTGCCATGAATAGTTAAACATGCCAGTCTCTATATTGATCTGACCACCGTCACCACCTGACGTTGTACAATAATCCAAATCGATTCTATGAAAATCGTAATCCCAGACACAATAAGCGTCGGGTCCTTCGTTAAAATAATTAACGGGCCATGCTTTACCGCGTAATATAGGTGGATTGGTATTTACGACCATATTATCATAATATGTATACCAAACACCCTGATCTTTGACTTTTAGAATTTCGCAAGGTTCAGCTTGTGTATGGTCATATATGTAGTCACGGTAATTAGAACTAGTATTGCCAGCTTTATCAGTACAAGTTACAGTAATGCGAAATTCATGAGCTTCAAGCCAGGTCGATTCCCATCCAGCTGTCGGAGTATAATTTATTTGTTTTGATCCGTCATCAGTTTGTGTGCCTGCAATATTCTTTGAAGCAGTTCTATCTCTTAGAGAAATAGTTGCGGTATCCCAATCAATACCGGAATCAGCATCGCTGATTATGGCAAATATGCTATCTACCCAATACATATATAACCTGTTATCAGCCATACCTTCATGACGTACAGTGATAGAAATAGTTAATCCCGTGGTATCTAGTACGACATGAACAGCTGATGAATGTAACGATTCTCCATCGCCATTAGATGCTGTTGCGGTGATATCGAATTCACCGGTATCCATGGTAACGGTCGCGCTCCATTTACCATCGGAACCAGCTATGATTTGAGCGGGAGTTGTTTGGGTCTGGAGTACAGAATCTTTGTAAATCAGAATTTCTGTGCCTGCCGGAGCGGAACCTTCGATACTTACATCAGGTTGAGCGACCCCTTGCTGATTGTTGTTGGTGTAAACGGTTTCACCGGTGACAACTGTTTTTCCGCCCAACACACTTATAGCCGGCGCGTTTGGCACGTCTGCATATACAGAAAATGAAACGCAGATCAAGATATAAAAAACAGCAGAGATAAAGAAAAAGATGTTACGAAGTCGCATGCGTATACCTCTCTTTGTAAGAAATATTAAATATAATTATATTGTTATTTTCGGAATATGACGTCGTTGTTAAAGAAGAGATTGTGGTTTGTTGTATAAAGTAGAAAAAAGTAGGTAAAGCTATTCTGAAATTCAGTAAAAAGACAAATAAAGGTATTGTTAATAATGGAGCAATTAATGGCATCGTTATCTCACAGTAAAAGTAGAGTGCTATTAATAATTCTGTCGTTTACGTGCGTAAATAAAAGCTCCAAGGGCTGTTAGAAGCAGAATCCACGACAGCGGTTCAGGTACGGAAACCATATATGAAGTCATAAGTGTGGATGTCGGCGCGAAATCAAGATCAGCCAGATAAAATACATTGGGAGCAGGTATTTCGAATCTTTCCGATTCACCCCAGCTGACATCGCCACCTTCGGCGATCAAACTTTGAGGATCGGCAACATTATAAAATCGAACATAGAGGCTCGTACTGCCTTGAGAAAAATAGTAACTGTAATCGACATCGGATAAGAAGATTTCCACATAACCGTCAGTCATGCCATCAGGCATACCGGCGCCTATATGAGTTACTCCGATTTCCATTCCATTGCTATCGCGTAGAATTTCGTCATCGCCTCCGGGGGTAAAGTTAGATAAGTTGAGAGGATCAATAGTTTGGTTTGGGCCTGTCCATAAAATTTCTACAAGGTAACCCTCTGTTGTTGAACCGGAAAGGACAGAGCTGTTTGTCAGATCGATCAATTCATAGGAGTTGTATAAACTGATATTAACCGATAATGCGTAAGCAAGCTGGTTAATGCAGCAAAATAATGAGCTACATAAGGCAATGATCAGTATGCGTCTCATGCTATCCCCCCTATTATTTTTAATTATTATTGTATTACTTTTAGTATACCGCATAAATGCAGAAATGTCAAAAAAAATGAAAAATTTTATGCTGGATTATCTTGGGTCCCAAAAAGATCTTATAGGTTGTTTGATTGCAAAAAGCGTTATATTAAGCGGATATGATAAGTTTTTATGATCCAAAATTAATCATAATGGATTATGAACTTTTTAGACTTTTTAAGAATCTGAAATATAATCTGTCGTTAAGTAAATTAAGAAAGGAGACTAAAATGAAACACTTGAAAAATGTTACGCAAGTTTTGATTCTTTCACTGATTTTGTCGTCGGCTGTGTTATGTAGCAATAACGCATATGCATGTAGCTCATGTGGCTGTACTCCTAAGCATTCACATCAACCCACAGAAAAACTTTGTGGATGTGGTGAAGTAAAAGGATCGGAAAACTGTTGTAATCCTGATGCGGCTAAATGCGGGTCATGCGGGAAAATTAAAGGGTCACCGGGATGTTGTGCTCACGATGATGCTCATGAATAAATAAGCTCTGTTATGGGTATAATCTGTAATACGCGCAATGGAAATGAGTTCTGTTGCGCGTATTTTTTTGAAAAAGTATCCTACTGTACAGTTAAGTGTGTTATTCTATTGGAAGTAGATGAAAAAAGGGCTGGGATAGATCAACCCTCAGACAGAAAACACCATTGGTGTTTTATTTTGTGATAATTTCCAAATGTATAACTGGATCATGAAAAGTACCCATATCAATCTTTCTATAGTTTTTATTAATTTAGTTTGAAAGAGGTCGTATGGAGAGATTATATGTTTTTAGATTTTGTAGAATTACTTCATAAAATTAAATTTTTGAAGAATGTTAATAATTTTATAGTAAAATGGAGGTAATTCGTGAAAATTCAAAACATTATAAAAAAAACTGTGGAAGAATTTTATGATTGTAATTGGGGGTTTAGAGATTTCTTAACTGAAGACGATGTTCGCTGCTTATTATTTTCTAAACTTAAACAAGCGTTAAGCAACCATCGTCAAGCATCTGTTCATGCTGAAGTTCGCTGGTATGGCTACAGCCCCACAAAATTAAAATATCGCACTGATCTAGTAATCATTGATTACGGCGATATCGATACAAACGGTAATAATATGTTTCAACTACCCTCTAAAGGATATTCTTTTGATAAGTTCTACGCTATTATCGAAATAAAATTACGCCGGCCTAACGATTCAAAATCAGACAATAAATTTGATGAAACTATTATGGCTGATATAGACAAGTTAAAAGAAATTAGTAAAAACTTAAATTTTCCTCCAAATATATTTTATTATGTTCTTGCTTTTGACAAGAAAGGTGACCGGAAAAGAATTATTTCCATCCATAATGATGAAACTAATTTGAAATCATGGGAGGGATGGAATCATAGAGATTAACTTTTATTTTTCACCTTATTCTAGCTAAACTTATGAACAAGTATAAACTAGCAAACAGACTTCATTACATCATACTGGCAGTGATTCTTTTAGCATTCGCTGTTCTGTTGTTATGTAACAGCTGGATAGGGGACGATGCCTATATAACATTTCGAACAGTTGATAATTGTCTGCATGGGTATGGGTTGCGTTGGAATCCGGCTGAACGAGTTCAGACATATACGCATCCGTTGTGGTTATTTATCCTGATAGTGGTAGAGTTTTTTGTGCGTAACATTTTTTACACTGCCCATGGTGTATCTTTTGTCATTTCACTATCCGCTGTGACTCTATTCGCCTTTTGTTGTGTTCCTTCATATTGTGCCGCGTTGATCGGGTTGACAGCTTTGATGATGTCCAACGCTTTTGTGGAATATTGTTCATCAGGTTTGGAAAATTCGTTAAATTATCTGATATCGGCGGTATTCCTTTGTATTTATTTTAAAGATAGCAAATCTGACCTTCCCCCGAAAAACTGTGCCACTTGAAATTAGAGTAAATTGATGAGATAATCTATTCAAAAAGGAGGCACAGATGAAGCGGAAACGATTTACTGAAGAACAGATCATTCGTATTTTGAACGAAGCAGATGCAGGCATGAAAGTAGCAGATATTTGTCGCAAATACGGATTCAGTGAGGCGACATTTTATAACTGGAAGTCTAAATTCGGTGGCATGACAATCAGTGAAGCCCGTCGATTGAAGGCGTTGGAGCAGGAAAACAGTAGGCTTAAACGGCTTGTTGCTGATTTGACGTTGGATAATCAGGTGTTGCGGGAACTCAGCTCAAAAAACTTTTAACGCCCAGAGCAAAACGAAAAGCATGCAAACATATAAAAGATTGCTTTGGGCTGTCAGATAGACGAGCAAGCCATCTTTCGGGATTATGTCGCAACACGCTTCGTTATAACCTGAAATGTGGTTCAGACAACCAGTTACGCGAACGCATGAAAGAGCTTGCTCAAAAGCATCGCAAGTTTGGCAGTCCTCGTTTACATGTATTGTTAAAGCGGGAAGGTTTGGTGATAAATCATAAACGAACTGAACGAATTTACAAAGAGGAGGGACTTTCGCTACGCAGACGAAAGCGACGTAGAAAGGCATCGGTAATTCGTATAAAACCGGATGCCCCCACTGCTCCTAACCAGAAGTGGAGCATGGATTTTGTACACGATCAGCTGGCCGGAGGACGCCGTTTACGCTGTCTGAACATAGTTGATGATTATACGAGGGAATGTATTGCTATTGAGGTTGATACATCGCTCAATGGACGACGGGTAGCACGCGTTCTTGATCGTTTGGCTTATGTCTGTGGGTTGCCTTCGGTAATCACGGTTGACAATGGTCCTGAATTTGCCGGCAAAGCAATGGATGCATGGGCATATAAAAATAGGGTGAAATTGGATTTCATAACACCAGGCAAACCGATTGAAAACGCCTATATTGAAAGCTTTAACGGTAAATTTCGAGAAGAATGTCTGAACGATAACTGGTTCTTTACAATCTGGAATGCCAGAGATATCATAGAATCGTGGCGTATTCACTATAACAGCAAACGCCCACATAGTTCTTTGGATTTTCTTACGCCAGATGAGTATAAAAACAAATGGATGGCTTCACAGGGGCTAGCCCCTGTGAATGTGGCTCAAGCTTAACTCTCTAATTATACTTGGCACAACATATGGGGTAAGGTCAAATCGGAAAAAAGCATTTTCTATTTATCCTTGTTTACATCACTTGCTGTAGTGAACAGGATGGATATGGTACTGCTATTTGCTCCAGCCATTATGTTTTGTTTGTTCCGTGATTGGTCTTTAAAAAAAGTATTTCTGTGTATCTGTGGATTTACTCCGTTTATTCTCTGGGAATGTTTTTCTGTATTTTATTATGGATTTCCGTTTCCCAATACCGCCTATGCAAAACTGGGTGCAGGGCTTCCTGCCGGAGAATTAGTAGTAAAAGCCTTGCGGTACTATAGCCACTCCTTTCATAAAGATCCCATAACACTTATCCTTATTGGTTGTGCGTTCTGTGCTTCGATTATATTTTCACGCAGAAGATTGGTTCCTTTGGCAATAGGCGTTGCGTTATATGTGTTATATGTGATTAAGATTGGTGGCTGTTTCATGAGCGGTCGCTTTTTTAGTGTTCCGTTTTTCTGGGCAACCATCCTGTTGATGCACGCTATAAGTCGCTACGTTCATCGATCTCTAGTTTTTGTTATCTGTATAACATCTATTACAGTATTGGGCTTTTGTTCACCGACAAATACATTGTTCAAAGGACCATCTTATGGTCTGGATGATAAATATCGGGCACTTCATGTGGATGAGCACGGCATAGATGACGAACAACTGTGTTATTATCAATCTACCAGCTTAATGGCTCTAAAAAATGGTGTTGAACCTCCATATCCAATGTTCTTTGATGATAGAGACTTGAAACAGATGGGGATCAACTTAAAAAATCAAGCTCCTTGTGTTGCTGTACGTTATGCTGTGGGGATAGTGGGTTATTATGCTGGCCCACAGGTACATATAGTTGATATTTACGCGTTGGTCGATCCGCTAATGGCAAGATTACCTATGCTTGATGCCGAAGAGTGGAGAATAGGGCATGCGATACGAGTTATCCCCGGAGGCTATCTAAAAACGCTTGAGTCTGGTAAAAATCTTATTCGCGATAGCGTACTCTGGAAATATTATAATGATTTGTCACTGGTTACCAGAGGTCCTCTATTTGATAGTCAGCGTTTGAAAACGATCGTGAAACTGAATTGCGGCATGAGTGAAAAATTTCGAAAATACCTGCGGAAATTCAGAAAGCCACCCAACCTTGATTATGAAACAATTATCGATTAGAGCTGTGTAGCAAAAAGGCTGATCTCTTTAAGACAGTGCAATAGGTGCTATGATGAGACAGCACTATTTGTTGATCTTGGAGATGGTGGAAGAAAATTTTAACTCCTGAATCAAACTGTAAAGCACAGGAACAATAAGCATTGTGATTACTTCTATCAACATCCCGCCAAATGATGGAATTGCCATGGGGACCATGATATCACTCCCTCTTCCTGTCGAAGTAAGAACGGGAATTAAGGCTAGAATCGTTGTCGCTGTTGTCATAAGACATGCGCGGATTCGTCGGGTTCCGGCTTCAACAACCAGTGCCCGAATCTCTTCTTTAGATTGATGTTTTTTATCCCTGAAAACCTGAACAAGATAGGTGGACATCACGACACCATCATCTGTAGCGATACCAAACAATGCGAGAAATCCAACCCAGACAGCTACACTCATGTTGATTGTATCTATTTGAAAAAGAGTCCGCATAGATACTCCAAACACGCTGAAATCCAAAAACCACGGTTGACCGTACAACCATATCAATATAAACCCGCCAGACCATGCTACAAATACTCCTGTAAATATCAAAAAGGTTGTGCTGACAGATCGAAATTGAAAATATATCAACATGAAAATGATAAATAATGCTAACGGTAAAACCAGAGCAAGTGTTTTTGCGGCACGAAGCTGATTCTCGTAGTTTCCCGCAAATGTATACGTAACACCATGCGGTAACTTGAATTGTCCGGTCGCTATCTTATCTTTCAAATATGCCTGACACTGTTCCACAACATCGACTTCAGCGTAACCGTCTTTTTTATCAAACACAACGTAACCGACCAGAAACGTATCTTCGCTTTTGATTACCTGAGGGCCTCGCACATACTGGATTTGTGCCAGTTCGGTAATCGGAATTTGTCTACCTTTAGTTCCCGGGACAAGTATTTTCGCGAGAGCTTCCATACTATCGCGCAATTCCCGACTGTAACGCACCCTGACAGGAAATCGTTCACGTCCCTCGACAGTACTGGTTATTCGTTTGCCGCCTATTGCGATTTCAATGACATCCTGAAATTTACGAATAGGAATACCGAACCTTGCAAGTGCCTGTCGATCTGGTATGATTTCCAGATAGGGTTTTCCGATAATTCGATCGGCAATGACTGTTGATGCCTCAACACTCGGTACTTCCTTCAAAAATTTTTCAACTTGAAGACCGACTTCTTCAATCTCTTCCAGACGGGAGCCTTTAACTTTGACACCCATTGGCGCGCGCATTCCGCTCTGGAGCATAACAATACGAGCCGCTATGGGCTGAAGTTTCGGTGCTGATGTTGTACCGGGTATTTTTGCGGCTTTTATGATTTCATTCCAGATATCATCCGGTGAATGAATGTGTTCACGCCATTGTCGAAACGGTCTGCCAGACTTATCAGGGATCAGTTCACCTAACTCATCACGGACAAATTCTCCATTTTCGAATTTAAAATTTATTCGGCGTCCATTTTTGTCGGTAACGAATTCCGGTTTGTAATTAAGAACTGTTTCGATCATGGAAACCGGAGCAGGGTCAAGAGGCGTTTCTGCTCGTCCAAGTTTTCCTACTACGGATTCTATTTCCGGTATAGATTGGAAAGCCATATCCTGTTTTTGTAGTATATCTATTACTTCACCGATTGACGCATGGGTCATTGTTGTGGGCATAAATAAAAACGAACCCTCGTCAAGATCAGGCATAAATTCTTTTCCAAGCCCGGGGAACCAGTGGGCAACATGTTGGATTGGAGGTGATTGTTCAACCGTATCAGGAAGCCACCCAAATGTTTCACCAAACCCAAGCCAGATAGTGGCTCCAAGAATGAGCAATGCTACCGGAATGGAAAGAAATATCAATTTATGATTCAATGTCCATGAAAGAATCTTTGGGTAAAAATGTTGGAAAATCTTGAATGAGCCCAGTAGTCCACCAATAAGCATCACTACAAATAGTAGATTTCGAATCAATCCATTTTCTTGACCAAGAGGTTCCCAATATGAGCTCAAAACTATCACCACAAAACTAATCGCTATAATGCTGGCAATATAAGGAGTCCAGCGTTTAAGTTGATCGGGAATTTGTTGATCAACTAACCGATATACCCCAAACAGCACAACGATTATCCCACCCTCCAGTGTCAATTTCCAGGCGAGTAATATTCCTCCAAATATAAGAAATAGATAAAAAACTTTTTTGAGATGTTTTGATTTAATCTTGCCGCAAAACAAAACATGCGCGGCAGGCGGTAGTATTGTTAAAGCAATAAGAATAGATGATATCAATGCGAATGTCTTTGTATAAGCGAGAGGTTTAAACAGTTTGCCTTCAGCTCCTATCATGGTAAATACAGGAAGAAAACTGACAACTGTGGTCAATACAGCTGTCAGAACCGCATTACCTACTTCCGCTGAAGCTCGATGTATGACTTCAAGACGAGATTCATCAGGATTGGCTTCTTCAAGGTGCCTGAGGATGTTTTCGCAGATAACAATCCCCATATCTACGATTGTGCCTATCGCGATAGCAATACCGGAAAGAGCAACAATATTCGCCTGAACGTTGAACAATTTCATTCCGATAAAACACAACAATACTGTCAGGGGAAGCATAGAGCAGATAATTGCGCTGCTACTCAGATGCATGAGCATAATAAGAATGACAATGATTGTCACTAAAATCTGTTGGGAGATAGCGTCGTTGAGTGTCCCCAGAGTTTCATAAATTAATCCGGTACGGTCATAGAATGGAACGATAGTAACTTGACTTAAGGTGATCCATTGAGGCCACTGAGAACGATTTGTTTTACGCAGATAATCAAGCCATTCAGATTGCTTTAACGAGCCCTTTTCCCATGCCTCAAATCCATGGTTTCTAGCGAAATCATCGATTGTGTCCCTATCGACTTTGGTAAAATCAATAACAGCTTTGGAGGGCAAAGAATCTTTTGTTTCTTTGATTTTCTCTTTAACATTGTTAATGACTTTTAATGGATTATTACCATACCGCGCAACAACTACACCGCCAACAACGGGAGCGCCGCCTTTATCGAGTGCTCCGCGCCTTGCGGCAGGCCCGAGTTTAACATTGGCGACATGTTTAATCAGAACCGGAATATCATCATCATTTACTTTAATAACGCTATTTTCAATATCCTCAAGTTTCTTTATAAACCCGATTCCCCGTATAAAATATTCTACACGGTTTATTTCAATGCTTTTTGCCCCCACATCGATATTCGCATTTTGGATAGCACGGTAGACTTCATTTACAGTTACACCATACGCGCGCATTGAATCAGGATCGATATCGACTTGATATTCCCTTACATATCCACCGATCGAACCAACTTCGGCAACACCTTCAGCGGAAAGAAGCCAGTACTTAGCGTACCAGTCTTGAATGGTGCGAAGTTCTTCCTGATCCCATCCTCCCGTAGGATTACCATCAGGATCAAGACCTTCAAGCGTGTACCAGTACACTTGCCCCAATGCTGTCGCATCCGGCCCTAATGTTGGTTGTACAGACGGTGGAAGCAGATCTGCAGGCAGACTGTTTAATTTTTCCAGCACACGAGTTCGTGACCAGTAGAATTCTATGCCTTCATCAAAAATGATATAGATTGTCGAGAAGCCGAACATGGAGTAACTACGAATTGTCTTTACCCCGGGAATGCCATACAAGGCAACAGTAAGGGGATAGGTAATCTGATCTTCCACATCCTGCGGTGAACGTCCCATCCATTGAGTGAATACAATCTGCTGGTTTTCTCCGATATCAGGAATAGCGTCAACCGGAACCGGATAGCGTTGCATACTACTTATTTTCCAGTCGAACGGGGCAACTAATATACCGGTAAAAATGATTGCGAGGGTAAAAAGAAAAACGACCAGCCTATTTTTCAAGCAATACCCGATTAAACGCCCGATAATACTCCGTTGTTCAGGTGTCTGAGCAGGTTGTTGATAATTATTCATTATCTTTTATCCCCGCAGGTGCCGGAAAAGTTATTTCTTCGTTAATCTCGCCGCAACGTAACATAGCCGCGCCAAAATAAGGATTAGTGATCTCATCAGTGTTTTGAAGCCAAGTAGCGCCTTTGTTATCAAATGCCATAGGACATGACGCTTTGTATATTTTTTTCTCAGATGGTGGAAACATCTTGAGAGTAAGATCAAGTTGATTTGACAGAACTGCAAAATATTTTCTCTGTTCCTCAATAGATTCTGCTGATAAAAGGTCATTGAGAAAATTATTGAGTTTGTCGAGGTGATCCATCCATATCATATGAGCGTGACCGTGTAATAATTTCATATCTACTTGTTTCAGATTGTCACTCATTGTAGATGTATATGTTTTCGCTTCTTGTGGATTATCTTGCGTCAATGATTTTTGCAGTGAAAAGTAAGCATCAAGGACATTCGTTAATTGAGAACGAAAAACCGGGCTGATGTTAAACGGTTTTGAATCTACCGTTTCTTCTGAAGACATATTGTCGGAGTAGTTATGATTCATATCGGTAAGTTCCATTGCACCGGACATCATACTTGGTTTCGCTTGAATTTGCAATTCGGCATCCAGTTTAAACGCACCTTTAGTGACAACGCGATCTCCTTCGGATAATCCATCTGCAATAACATAATAATTTCCGACCTTTGGGCCAAGAACGATTTCACGTCCTTCATAAGTTGGTTTTTCCTGATTTGGAATCTCAATGTAAACAACAGCTCGTTTTCCTGTTTGTAACGCGGCTGATACAGGTATAACCAGAGGAGCTTTCTGTCCTTCTGAATCGACATATCCTAATGATTCAGCGCTTACGAGCGGCATACCACATACATCACATGTACCCGGATCGTTTTTAATGATTTCCGGGTGCATAGGGCTGATCCATTTGCCTGCCAGTTCCTTATTCATCACCTGTCCATTTGAGGCTACTTTTGCATGAACAACAGCCCGTACAAACATCCCCGGCTTTAAAGCAAGTGACTCGTTTTGAACAATGACTCTTACATTAGCCGTTCTAGAATCAGGATTGATTATAGGATCAACGAATGAAATGGTGCCGCTAAAAATTTTGCCAGGATACGCTTCTGTCGTAAATTCAACTTTGCCGCCGTAACGTACCCATTGCAGATCGCTTTCGTAAGCATCAAGTTTCACCCATACAGAAGAGAGGTCAGCAACAGTATAAATATTTGTTCCTGTCTGAACGTACATTCCTTCTTTGACATTTTTATGAATAACAATTCCTGCTATGGGAGAATTAATCGTAATGTAATCGTTTGTTTGTTTTCGTTGTTCGATGTCCTGTATCTGTCCCTTATTCAGTCCCAGAAGTTCCAGCTTGTTACGTGCGGCATCTATTGTGGTTTGTGCTGTACTTTTTATTATATCCGATTCACTGTTTTTCAGTTTCTCAGCGGTTTCTATTGCCTGAATCAATTCTTCCTGAGCGCTCAGAAGATCGGGACTGTATATCTGAGCCATATGATCACCTTTTTTTACAGCGATTCCCGTATAGTTAACGTACAGGCGGTCTAACCTACCGGGTACCCAGGCGGAAATATAAGCTAACTTTGTTTCGTCATAATCAACTTTTCCAACCATCCTGATTTCAGCGTCAATATAGCGTCTGACAACTTCAGTTGTTTCCAGCTCAATCAATTTCTTTGAGTATTCGGAAATAGTAAGTGTGCTGCTTAGATCATCTTCATTTTTACTGGCTTCTAGTGGGATAAGATCCATAAAACAGATCGGGCACTTGCCGGGTTTGGGGAGTTTAATTTGTGGATGCATGGAACATGTCCACAATGTATTTTCTTTTTCTTGGGTCGATTGTTTTTCGTGTTCATATTCAGCAAGAGGTGAGAAAAAAGTATGTTGAATAATCATTCCCAGAATCAAAGCTAACAGAGCAATGAAAAATGTCTTGAGTTTAGCTTTAATAGGAAAATTTTTTATCGTCATGGGGTCCTCCGATTGCTTTGCCATGGTTACCAAACAATCCTGGGTTCATAGTTATGTTATATGCGGAGCATTAACTACTTATCGTTATTTTGACTGATAAATTGTAATTCTGTACCGATCAAACTTTCAATTTCAGCAAGACGTATATAGCTGTTGGCGAGTTGTCGTTTTCCCATTAGTTGAAATTCAAGCAATGATCGTTCGGCATCTAATAGATCGGCGAAGCTTATTTTATCGGTTTCAAAATCTTTGAGTGCGATATTAATCGCTTGCTGTACTTTAGGAATCAAAGTGTTCATATACAACCTCGATTTTCTCTGAGCGTCTTTAAAATGATACAGAGCAAGATCAAACTCGGCTGAAAGTTGATGTTCCTGTTCCAGATACGAATTAGCAAGACTTTCTTTAAGTTCGACTGCCTCTCTTTTTGCCGCGTTCAATTTGCCCCACCATATCGGTAGATTAATTGAAAACATTGCTATCATAGGATCGTCACCGCCATCGACATTAATTTGTTCGAGGCTGATGGTAAAATCCGGGTAGAAATTTTTGTTAGCCAGTGCGTTATTGTAGTTTTCCTTTTCGGTGAGAAATTCAATCTCTTTTAAAGAAGGATTATTCTCAAACATCAGTGTGTTTAAAGTTGTTGGGTCCAGATCAATTATCTCATTTTTAAGTGGTTCCGGCCATGGCAAAGTGTCAGATGAGTTACCCCCTAATAACGCATATAGTTTGGATGATAATGGAATACGCAGTGTTTCTAATTCCTTAATATGTTCCTCAAGTTTGCCTTGTTCCATTTGAATTTGAAGCAGATTGGTTTGTGGTAATGTGCCTGATTTAACCCTGATAGTAGCAACCTGTTCCATTGCTTTTAGAAGCTCTAAATGTTGCTTGTTTATTTCTATCGAGTAGAAAAGATACGCGTATTCGTAAAAAGCAATTTTAAGGTTTTTGATTAATCGTAATCGAATTTGTTGATATTCCTGATATACTGCTTCAGCTTCTTTCATAGCTATTTTTTCTTTAAGGCTCAACTTCTCAATCCACGGAATGGTTTGTGAAATAGCAAATTTATGTTCCTGAGGGCCTGTTTTGGTTTGTACTTCTTCGAAAAAATATCCATATGAAATACGTGGATCGGGGAGAGCCTTTACTTGTGGAGCTCGTTCTTTAGCGGCTTGCCATTTATGATGTGCGCTTTTTAATTCAGGATTGTTTGATTCTGCAAAATCAATGAGTGTTTCTAAATTAGATTGAGATGAAAAAATAGGTTGCTGTTGTTCAGAACGGTTTAGCTTGTTTTCGTTTGTGGTGATTTGAGAAAAAACGTCTGATTTACAAATTATTGTAATAGTAAAAAGAAAACCAAGGAAAAGATTTTTGCAAATTAAAGTCGTTTTATTTCTCATTTTACGATCGATTACGCTCCTTATTTAGATTAAGAAGTATACTGAATATACATGTAATTCTGCGATTTTTTCATTAAACTCATGAATAAATACTTTTACATACCTGAATCAATTCATCAAGCGAAAAAAAGTTTCGCTTACTAAGATCTATATCTATGCCATGGGAAGGTAATGCTCAAGTGGTACGCGCAAGCATCGCCACTTTGAATTTTTTGTCCGGATATTTGAAAAGCATGTATGAATGTTAGGTAAAAGGGGACAGCTGTACATGCCTTAGCAATTATGTGAAATAATATGAAAAAAAAAGGCTCTATACAGTATTTCTGTACAGAGCCTTTTGGTAAGTCAATATTGTAAGTGGCTGGCCCGACCATCGGCACTTTGAACTTTTTCTCCGAGGATTTGAAAGCGATTTATGAATTCAAGCAATGGACAACATATGATTATTTAAATCATTAGCATCGTGAAAAATCAGAGTAAAATAAACTATAAACTATTCCTGAACACAAATTTTATATAATTTGTATTCTGTTGATCCTGTATCATTGTCTTCATCAATATAATATGTTTCATCGCCATGAGACAAATAATTTTCCTCAATCATGATGAAATCATCTTCAGTAAGATATTTTATATAAATATTGTAAAATTTATCAGGGACACTACTCCACTCTATTATGGTTGAATAACTACCAGCTCCCAAAGAAAAAACTGATAAATCTGTTATATTGAAACAGGATGAACTATCGGTCAAATTTGTACCTGCAATAACTTCATTTTTATCCGATTGACCATCTTCATCTGTGTCAATTTTAGATGGGTTACTATTATAAATAACTATTTCTTCGCCATCAGTTAATCCATCATTATCCGAATCTGGATTAAGAGGATCTGTGAACAAAATTGTTTTGCCAAATATGCCATTATCTGAACCATCCTGACCTTCACTTTCCCACGTTACTAAATACGATAAACCATTGCTTGCAACGCTGGGTGATCCTTGTCTTGCATTGGTAAATGTATTAATCTGAATCTCGTCGCCAATTTTGTTTCCATAAATATCTATCAATTGACCAAATATACCTTGCTCAGAACCATCTTGACCTTCACTTTCCCATGTGAGTAGATATGAAGAACCATTGCTTGCAGCCCTAGGAGATCCTTGTCCTGAATCAGTATAGGTGCTAATCTGAAAATTGTCGCCAATTTTATTTCCATAAATATCTATCAATTGACCGTAAATGTGAGAACTAACCACCCACGTAGCAAAGTAGGAAAAACTACTAGCAGACAAACCTAAAGGATATCTCCATGAAGATGCAGGACTTATCAGGAATATTTCTCCTATTGCATTTCCTGATGCATTGTAGCATTGACCATAAAATTTATCACTGTCAAACAAATGTCTGCCCTGTATTGGCCATGCAACAAAATACGAGTTACCATTGCTTACAATAGTCGAACATTGATCGAACGTAAGATACTCTGTTGCAGGGGGGCTAATTAGAAATTCTGCTCCAACTTTATTTCCTGATAGATCGAACTTCTGACCAAATACACTAATATATGCCTCCTGTCCATACGAGTCCCATGTGACAAAGTAAGAAGAACCATTGCTTGCTATGCAAGGGTTGCTTTGAAGGGCATAAGTATATGTATTAATTAAAAATTCTGCTCCAACTTTATTGCCCGATGAATCGAATAATTGTCCAAATATGCCATAACTTGAACCATCTTGACCATCACTTCCCCACGTTGCAAAATAGGAATCACCATTATTTGCTATAGCAGGCCATATTTGTTTGGAATCAGTAAATGTATTAATCTGAATCTCGTCGCCAATTTTATTTCCATAGATATCTAACATTTGACCAAAAATTTCTGTATCTGGATAGCTAGCATCTTCTACTTCAGTTTCCCAAATAACGAAATAAGAAGAACTATTACTTGCTATTTTAGGCGATGATTGCGAGAAATTAGTATAAGTATTTATCTGAACCTCATCGCCAAAATAATAATTTTTTAATTCATAATAATCACTCAATCCATCGTTATCCGTGTCGGATAATAGGGGATCTGTGTTATAAAAGTATTCCTCTAAATTTTCTAGCAAATCACTGTCAGAATCATTACCTGCATCGTTGAAAAACGGATTAAACCCAAATGATATTTCCCACCCATCAGGCATTCCATCATTGTCTGTATCGAAAAGAATTGGAGATGTCCCATAATTGTTGATCTCTTCAGGGTCTGTAAGAGCATCATTATCAGTATCCACAAGAATAGGGGATGTCGTATAGTCATTGATTTCTTCTGCATCTGTGAGAGTATCATTGTCAGTATCAATGAGAAATGGATCTGATCTGTAAAAATATTCTTCTATATTTGTTATAGAATCATTATCAGGATCATCATCTGCATCATTGCTTAACGGATTTAAACCACTAAAAACTTCCCAACCATCAGACATTCCATCATTATCAGTATCAAATAAAAGTACTGATGTACTATAAGTATTGATTTCTTCTGCATCGTTCAGTTCATCTTTATCCGTGTCTGGGTTATTTGCGTATGAATTATGAAGATATTCGTTAATATTGCTCAATGAATCATTGTCAAAATCATTATCGGCATCGTTGAACAATGGATTTAAGTCATTATTGAGTTCCCAGCCATCAGGCATCCCATCATTATCAGTATCTGCTAAGAGTGGAGAGGTATTGTGATTATTGATTTCTTCAATGTCGTTCAGACCATCATTATCAGTATCTGCTAAAAGTGGAGAGGTATTGTGATTGTTGATTTCTTCAATGTCGTTCAGACCATCATTATCAGTATCTGCTAAAAGTGGAGAGGTATTATAATTATTAACTTCTTCATAGTCGTTTAGACCATCATTATCAGTATCTGGCAAGAATGGATCTGCGTTATTAAGATATTCATATAAATTCTTTAGCGAATCATTATCATTATCATTATCTGCATCGTTGATTAACGGATTTAAACCGGTAAAAACTTCCCACTCATCGTTCATTCCATCGTTATCAGTATCTGATATTGTTGGTGATGTATAATAATCATGGACTTCTTCACCATCGTTTAGACCATCGTTATCAGTATCTGATATTGTTGGTGATGTATAATAATCATGGACTTCTTCACCATCGTTTAGACCATCGTTATCAGTATCTGATATTGTTGGTGATGTATAATAATCATGGACTTCTTCACCATCGTTTAGACCATCGTTATCAGTATCGCCTATGATTGGATCGAGAAAATTAAATATTTTTCCAAAAACACCATAATCAGAATTGTCTTGACCTTCACTTTCCCAAGTAATCAAATACGATAGACAATTAGCTGCTATATTCGGTGATACTTGCGATAAATTAGTATAAGTATTAAGCTGGAATTCATCTCCAACTTTATTTCCATCAGAATCAAACATCTGTCCGAATATGCCACCACCTGAACCATCCTGACCGTCACTTTCCCATGTAACAAAATAAAAAGAAGCATTACATGCTACACTAGGATTTTTTTGATCATTATTGCTATAAGTATTAACTTGAAATTCGTTTCCAACTTTATTCCCTGACGAGTCGAATAACTGTCCGAAAACACCATCACCTGAACCATCTTGACCGTCACTTTCCCATGTAACAAAATAAGAAGACCTATTGCTTGCTATACTAGGATTTTTTTGATCATTATTGCTATAAGTATTAACTTGAAATTCGTTTCCAACTTTATTCCCTGACGAGTCGAATAACTGTCCGAAAACACCATCACCTGAACCATCTTGACCGTCACTTTCCCATGTAACAAAATAAGAAGACCTATTGCTTGCTATACTAGGATTTTCCTGATTATTATTGCTATAAGTATTAAGCTGAAATTCATCTCCAACTTTATTTCCATCTGCATCGAACAACTGTCCAAAAATGCCATAGCCGGAACCATCCTGACCGTTACTTATGCATATAACGAAATAAGAAGATCCATTACTGCCTACAGCAAGATTAAAGTGAGCGGCACTAATATCAGTATAAACCTGAAATTCATCTCCAACTTTATTTCCATCAGAATCAAACAATTGTCCAAAAATATCATACCCCCAACAATTCTGATTATCACTTACCCAACTTGCCCATGTAACGAAGTAAGAAGATCCATTACTGCCTGCCGCAGGATTTATTTGATTGGCATTAGTATAAGTATTAAGCTGAAATTCATCTCCAACTTTATTTCCATCAGAATCAAACAACTGTCCGAAAATGCCATACCCCCAACCATCCTGACTATCAAAACTGTGCCATGTAGCTAAATAAGAAGATCCATTACCTACTACATTAGGCATTGATTGATCAGAAGCTATATAAGTATTAACCTGGAATTCTTGACTAACTGTATAAAATAATAATTCATTATAATCACTCAAGCCATCATTATCCGTGTCGTATACAGTTGGTTCAGTTTTTAATATGAATTCCTGTAAATTAGTTAATCCATCATTGTCAAAATCAAAACTTGAATCATTTAAGTTTATGTTAAAACCATATAGATTTTCCCAATTATCAGGCATTCCGTCATTATCAGTGTCAGTTTGAGCATAAATATTATGTGAAATTAAAATATTAATTAATAAAACCAAAAATATAATTATTAATTTAAACAATTTATTCATTACTGTTCCTTTATCTAATATATTTTAGAGTTTGTTAGATTGTCTATTTGTTATTATACATAACTTTATGACATAAAGAAATGAAATTTGTTTCACTTAAAGTAATATGCAAGTGTAATTTATATAAAATCTAGAGTTGTTTATTTGCAGAGAGGACATTTTAACAAGAAAAAAGTAATGAAATTATCAGGTCTGTCCATATAGACATGAAAACCGGATGCCTCATCATTTATCCATGGATAAAATTCTTTGCAGAGCTTGCGCAATTCATCCAGCCAATGACCAAATTCTTTTACTATTCGTTTTATCTTTGCCATGGGAAGGATATTCCTTTGGATTACCCCCCAGAATCGACCTACTGCGTCCATATATAGCACACTATTAAACCCACAGTCAGAACCTTGCCCTTCGGGCTTCGGATCTGCCTTCGCTACGTATTTAGAAACATAGTAAATAAGTTTACGGTGCTGTTGTACGCCTTCTATCCGGGTGAATTGAGGATGCTCGCCATCATCCCTGCTAAAAGGAGATAGATGTCAATCTTGTTCATGAAAGAAGATAGATTAGATGTGAAAACAAAAAAGGCTCTATACAGTATTTCTGTACAGAGCCTTTATGTAAGTCAATATTATAAGTGGCTGGCCGGGCAGGACTCGAACCTGCGGATGCGGGGACCAAAACCCCGTGTCTTAGCCACTTGACGACCGGCCAGCACGATTTTCCGAAAAAATAAAGCTACATACTAAGTTATCATTAGTTTTATGTCAATAAAAATCGACATATCGTTTTGGCAGAAATTTATTGCCCAACATGTTGTAATTAGATTGTTATTTGCAATTGACAGCATCCTGTCATTACATTAGAGTATTATCGAAAGTAATGACCATTCACATAAGCATTTTTAAATTGAATAGTTTCAGTTTCCTGCATAAAGGATTATTTGACATGGATGTCATCGGTTACCGCATCAGCCTGCTTTGTTGTTTTATTTTAAGTTTCACTTTTTGTGCGCAAGGATTTGCGCAGACATCGTCAGCAGAACCTGCTGAATGCGCTATCATTTCATTGCATGGCGAAGTTGATTTTGCCATGTCAAGCTTTACACAACGCTCTACCAAAACAGCCGCTGAGGCGGGTGTGTCGCTTATTATCTTCGATATAGATACTTTTGGAGGACGAGTCGATTCTGCGCTGGAAATTTCTAAAACCATCACCGACCTGACAAATATAAAAACAGTGGCGTATATATCGGTGAAAGCCATTTCTGCTGGAGCGCTTATTTCTTTATCATGCAATGAAATCATTATGAAAGAAAATACTACGCTTGGTGATTGTGCACCTATTTCGGTTACTCAGGAAGGTCCAAAAATGCTGGGCGAAAAGTTTCAATCCCCGTTACGGGCAGAATTCAGAAAACTCGCAGAGCACAACGGATATCCTGTTTCGCTTGCGGAAGCTATGGTAACGCAGGAAGTTGAAGTGTATAAAGTGATCTATAACGACGGGCATCACTCGTATCTGACCGGAAAAGAAATAGATGCCTTGAGCGAACAGGAACAGCAGCAGATTTATAAGAAGACCACTATTGTTGATGACACACAACTGTTGACTATTCATGATCAGGAAGCTTTGGATTTAGGGTTTGCTCGACAGGTAGTCAAAGACGAGCAGGAATTACTCGATAGCCTTGATGTCGAATCTGAAGATATTATGCGTCTTGAATTTACGTGGTCAGAAAAGTTTGTGCGTATCCTTGAAAAACTCACCCCCATTTTGATGCTGATAGGAATGCTGGCATTGTATACCGAGTTGAAAGTACCGGGTGTCGGGTTGCCGGGGTTAGTAGCTCTTATCTGTTTCGGATTGGTTTTCGGTAGCAAAATTTTTGTCGGATTGGCATCGTATACCGAATTATTGTTGTTTGTCACCGGACTGGTGTTGATTCTACTGGAATTATTTGTCATACCCGGATTTGGTATAGCGGGGATCAGTGGAATATTGTTATTGATCGTCAGTTTGTTCCTTGCTTCACAGTCATTTGTGATACCTACAGTACCGTGGCAGTTTGAACTTACAAAAACATGGGTGATGCAGTTTTCACTGGTCCTGATCGGTTTTTTTGTAGGGGCGTTGTTGCTGGGGCAATTTCTGCCTCGGACATCTATAGCCAAAAGAATCGCTCTGCAGACGGAGTTATCGGGTGAACAAGGTTTTTCCGATGTCTCAATCGATTATACAAAATATCTAAATCAGGAGGGGATAGCCATATCCATGCTGCGCCCTGCGGGTAAGGCAAAGTTTGGTGACGATCTGCTTGATGTGATATGCGATGCGGGGTTTCTCGCTCAACAAACTCCTATAAGGGTTATAAGGGTTGACGGCAAAAAAATCTTTGTGGAAGAGGTGACGCAAGCCTGATGGGATTATTTCTTTTTTTACTCATAGCGGGATGGATTTTGATAGCCACTGAAATTTTTGTTCCCGGCGGTGTGCTGGGAGTGATCGGTACAATATTGCTGATCATTTCAGCTTTTATATGTTTCAAAATGTTTGGAGTGAGGATAGGGGTATATTACTTTGTTGCCCTTATTGCCGGAGGAGCAATTGTTGCGGCAGTGTTAATGCAGATTGCACCAAAACTACCTTTTCGCAAAGGATTGTCGCTGGAGACATCTGAAAAGGGAGTGAAAGTTGAAATTGAGAATTTAAAAAATCTTATGGGAAAAACAGGAACTGCGTATACAGTGCTTCGTCCAACAGGGAGAATTCAAGTTGACGGCAAACGCTACGAGGCAACCACGGAAGGGGCGTATATCAAGCAGGGGGAACCTGTTGAAGTATATCGAATAGATGGAAATAATCTTATAGTTCGGCAAAAACAAGCATAACAAAGGAGTAATGAGGATGCCAGCTGAATTTATTTTAATTGGAGTTGTATTAGTAGCCTGTCTTGCAATATTTTCGGTTATAGTGAGATATATAAACTTGTGGATTCAGGCGTTTGCATCGGGCGTGCGTATCGGTATTTTTACCTTATTTATGATGCAGTTGCGTAAAGTCAGTCCTAAAGTGATTGTCAAAGCGCGTATTATGGCTGCTAAAGCCGGGCTGGACATATCTACTAATCAGCTTGAAGCACATCTTCTTGCCGGAGGTAACATTTTTAATGTGGTACAGGCATTGATTGCTGCGGATAAAGCTAATATTCCATTGACGTTTTCGCGTGCCGCTGCAATCGATCTGGCTGGTCGAGATGTATTAGAGGCAGTCAAAACCAGTGTTAACCCTAAGGTTATCGATTGTCCAAGACGGGAAGCTGGCAAAGATACAGTCGACGCTGTGGCAAAAGACGGTATTCAGCTCAGGGCAAAAGCACGTGTTACGGTGCGAACTAACATAGAACGATTAGTCGGTGGTGCTACCGAAGACACCATCATAGCACGTGTTGGAGAAGGTATTGTTACCTCAATCGGTTCTGCCAATTCTCACAAAGAAGTCTTGGAAAATCCAGATCTGATATCGAAAAATGTATTGTCCCGCGGCTTGGACACAGGAACAGCGTACGAGATTTTGTCTATCGATATAGCCGATGTGGATGTAGGTGAAAATATTGGTGCTAAATTGCAGGCAGAACAGGCTCAGGCGGATATGAGAATAGCTCAAGCCAAAGCCGAGGAACGTCGTGCCATGGCTGTTGCTGCCGAGCAGGAGAATCTGGCGGAAGTACAGCAGATGCGCGCACGGGTTATCGAAGCGGAAGCAAAAATTCCTCTTGCTATAGCATCTGCTTTCGAAAAAGGTAATCTTGGAATCATGGATTATTATACTATGAAAAATGTTATGGCAGATACTGATATGCGCAAGTCAATAGCCAAAGAAGAACCGAAAGAAAAGAAAAAGTAAGATCGGCTAAAGCATGGAAAAATTTTTTGGATTAATCATTGTCCTTATAATTTTTGTTGTCGGGCGTGTATTGGAAGCCATACAGCGCAAGCAGATGGAAGAACAACGCAAATCACGCCCTCAGAAACCTTCTGGGCAACCTTACGAACCACCGCGTCGACAGCCTTCCTCTCAGCCCACAACACAAAAAAAAGAGGGATACCAGGCGTCGCAGGTTGATGTAGAAGATTTCCTTCGTACTATCGGTATGTTACCTCAAAAGCAGGAGACATCTCCACCGCCACCTGCAAAACCATCACGAGAACCACAGAAGCAGGCTACTGTGAGCTCGTCAAAAGCCGATAAAGCCCCACAACCGGTTGCAGCTCCATCAGTGCATGAACCAGTTGTAGAGCCAAAGACTGAGGAAATATCGCCCTTATTACATCAGGAGGGAATATACGCATCTCAGACAGTGAAAACGATGCTTCACGAGAAGGGATCGCTTAAAAAGGCTTTTATACTCAGTGAAATACTGCAACCACCTGTATCATTGCGTCGCAGCCGTTCTATAATCTAATGATTGTGTTGCTCTGATAGATGTGCTATCCTGCGGTGAGTTGTTTTGTATCGCTATTTCATGGAGTAAATATATGCTGATTTTATTGTGGAGCCTTGCGCTCATTTTTATCATTATAGGAGTTCTTGGAGTTATCCTGCCTGCGTTACCGGGAGTCCCTTTGGCGTTTGTAGGTTTTGTGATTGCCGCATGGATAGACAAATTCCAGAAAGTCGGAGTATGGACATTAGGTCTTCTTGCTATTTTGACCGTGCTGTCGATTGTTCTTGATTTTCTTGTCAGTACAGTAGGCGCAAAGAAGATGGGGGCAAGCTTTCTTGGTATGACCGGAGCGATCGTAGGAACAGTCGTCGGAATATTTTTTGGAATACCGGGCTTGCTTTTTGGGCCGTTTATCGGAGCGGTTGTTGGTGAGTTGTTTGCTAATAAGAACTTGATCCATGCTGGAAAGGTGGGAGTAGGCACGTTAATAGGGTTAATTGTCGGAGTTGCTATCAAACTGGCAATTTTGTTTGCCATGCTCGGTTTATTTGCTGTGTCATACTTTTATTAATAATTGGTAACATAAGGATTACATTACATGTATGGTGATATTGAAAGAAATTTAGGGCAACAGCCTATAGCGGATATATTAGATAAACATAACCTCAAAGCACATGATATTGTGGCGGCATCTACCGAACAGATTACGCATAAGATGGTGTCACGTGCTGTTAAAGGCAGGCGATTGACGCCAAACGTGAAATTAAAGATTCTCAACGCAGTTAATACTGCTACAGGTAATCAGTATTCCATCAATGACTTATTCAACTATTAACTTAAGGAATAGCATACTATGAAAAAGTTCATCCGGTTTTGTGCAGTTTTGATTATAGCGTTATCTTTACAGGGATGCGCATTGGTTCCCAAACAAACTCCATACCGAAATGCTGTGTCGTTTGATAATGTGCCCATAGCATATGCTGTGTATGGTGAAGCAAACAATAAACCGCTGCTGGTCTTTGTCCACGGCTGGAGTTGTGACAGCAGGTACTGGTATTATCAGGTTCCGTATTTTTCTAAAAATTATCAGGTAGTGACTATAGACCTTGCAGGGCATGGTCATTCGGGACAAGCGCGCCAGTCGTATACTTTACTTTCATTTGCTGAAGATATCAAAGCAGTGGTTGACCAGCTGGATGCAAAACGGGTAATCTTGATCGGTCATTCGATGGGCGGGCCTGTGAGTGCTAATGCGGCAGGGCTTATGCCTAACCGTGTTATCGGTATTATCGGGATAGATACTATCCAAAACGTTGAGTATCCTTTAACAGATGAAGAATATAACGAGATGTTTAATCCGTTCAAAGAAGATTTCCCATCAGCGGCTGATGGATTTGTGCGTACTATGTTTGCTGAAAACACTCCCGCTCCTTTTATAGATTGGATAGCGAAAGATATGTCATCCGCGCCTCCTCATGTTGGGCTTAGCGCTATGGAAAATACGTTAGGGCTATATCTTGATGGAGGAGCGATGCGCTTATATGAATCTGTTTCAGTTCCTATTCGTGCATTGAATGCCGATTTGTGGCCAACCGATGTAGAAGCCAACCGACGGCATATGGTATCGTTTGAACTTACCGTTATGCAGCATGCCGGTCATTTTATCATGCTTGAGCGTCCTGATGAATTTAACCGGAAATTGTCGAGAATTATTCATGAACTTTCTAAATAGACAATTTTTATATCTTGCATATTGTGAAAAGTATGTTATAGTATAGCCGTGACTTGAATTTACAGCAAGAGAAGACAATGCTCGCAAAAGTTTATTCTACATCAGTATTTGGAATTGATGCGTATCCAGTGGAAATTGAGATCGATGTGACCAACGGTTTGCCTGCCGTGGTGGTTGTCGGGTTACCTGATGCTGCCGTGAAGGAAAGCAAAGAACGGGTCAAATCGGCCATACAGAATTGTGGATATAAGCATCCAATCAAACGTATCACAGTTAATCTTGCCCCTGCGGATATCAAAAAAGAAGGCCCGGGTTTCGATTTACCGATTGCCATGGGTATCCTTGCCGCCAGTGAACAATTGAATCAGGAAAAAATGCGGGATTATTATATTTGCGGCGAACTGGCTCTTGACGGACAAATTCGTCCTGTAAAGGGTGTTTTGTCCATGGCAGTACATGCACGTAATGCAGGCAAAAAGGGGTTTATAGTACCGTCCGCAAATGGACCTGAAGCCGCTGTTGTTGAAGGGATTAACGTGTATCCGGTTGAACATATATCGGACATAATATCGTTTCTGAATGACGGCGATTCGATCGCGCCATTTAAGATAGATCATAAAGAACTGTATTCACAATCATACGAATCACATGTAGATTTTTCCGATGTTCACGGACAACCTTATACCAAACGCGCTTTAGAGATAGCCGCGGCAGGAGGGCATAATGTAATTATGATAGGTCCTCCCGGTTCGGGTAAAACCATGCTTGCGCGAAGGATATCTACCATTTTACCTCCAATGACCCTTGACGAATCATTAGAGACTACAAAAATACATAGTATTATGGGATTACTCGGCGAAAAACGTTCGCTTATAACCATGCGTCCGTTCAGGGCGCCTCATCACACAATATCGGATTCAGGATTGATCGGTGGCGGGACATTTCCTCGGCCCGGAGAAGTGTCGCTGGCACACAATGGCGTTTTGTTTCTTGACGAGTTGGCGGAATTCAATCGGCACGTACTTGAGGTGATGCGTCAACCTCTTGAAGATGGTGAAGTTACCATATCGCGTGCGGCAGGATCGGTTAATTTTCCTGCGCGGTTTATGTTGATAGCCGCAATGAACCCGTGTCCCTGCGGGCACGCCAATGATCCTAAAAAGGAATGCCGGTGTTCATCCAATCAGATTCAAAAATACATGGCGAAGATATCGGGCCCGTTGCTTGACCGAATCGATATTCATCTCGAAGTCGCTCCTGTTGAGTATAGAGACCTTTTAGCGAAAAAGCAGGAAGAATCTTCATCGACTATCCGTCAACGTGTTGTGAAGGCCCGTCAGAGACAGCATGATCGTTTCCATGGAAAAAACATGTTTTGTAATGCACAAATGACATCTCGTGCAATACGACATTATTGTTCTATTTCTTCGGAAAGCGAACAGTTACTCAAAAAGGCTATGGAACAGCTAGGATTGAGTGCGCGTGCGTATCATCGTATTTTAAAGGTCGCGCGTACTATTGCCGATCTTGCTTCCTCAGAATCTATAGAAACACCTCACATTCTCGAAGCTATTCAGTATCGCTCTCTTGATCGTTCTTATTTTCGGTAATACAGAGTCTTAAATCAATCTGTGACATCGCATAAATCTTGAATTATCCTTGTGTAAATTATATACTGCATTTATGAAAAATATTATAATGCTTTCGGTGTTAGTCAGTATACTAATCATTGCTGGTGTATTGTTAAGTGGATGCGAAACCATAAAAGATAGTTGTGGTTTCTCACCATATCCTGTTGGTGCTAAAATGGAATTTGAACTATAGAATTTTTCACTGGACGCGTCATCAATATGCCACCTAACTCTTCAGATAAGAATGAGATCCGATGCACATATCTCTAAGAAACCTTATTGAACAAAGCAGTACATCCTGTTTGGTAACCGGTCCACCGGGAAGCGGTAAAACAGATCTATTACTGGATATCTATGCCAACCAGATAAGTAAATCGCAAGTTTCTCCTGAAGAAGTTGTTTTTATCTCTTGCAAACCTTCTCAAATAAGCTGGGTAAAAAAGTTTAGCAGAAACGATGATCGTCTTGCCGCAAAATCATCTCGTGTTCAGATAAAAACGTTCTGGGATGTTGCCCGCGAGATAATAGAGAAAAATGCCATCTCTGCACAACTGCAACCATCCGTTTTGCCTTCGTATCGATATCGAAAGACGCAAGTAATATTGATGCGTAATCTCCTTAAAGATATTGATTTACCCGATCGTTTTGCTCAATGGAAAGATAACCGTCGTTTTGCCGAAACCGTAACCGATGCGTTAGCGTGGTTCGATAATGCCTGCATGTCTGCCGTCAAACTTAACTTTGATGAGGATTTGAAATGGCTCGATACTGTGCATGAGCGATATCTTAATTTGTGTAGGGAAAAAGGAATATATTTCAGGGAAAACATGCTGACCGTGGCAAGTGATCTGTTGGAAAAGATTGATCCGCAAAAGTTAGTGTTGCCATCGGTATCATTGTTGCTGATAGATGATGGACAAAACTTGAATTTTGCGCAGTATAGGTTGCTTGTTGCGTTATATAGAGCTTTGTCGACTGGGCAATCATCACCAAAAGTGGTTTTGTCTGGCAATCCATTGTTCGCTCTTAATGCGTTTGGTGGTTGTTCGACATTTTTCCTGGAAAAAGCAAGGAAAGATTTACATATACCTCAAACCCATTGTATCAGTTTGACAGGATCGGAATCTATCGCTCCTCGTATATTGCAGGCTGTTGCGGCGTTAGACGCATCGGCATATAAATCTAAATCAGGCACAGGCGCCCTTGGCGATATGTTTGACGAAGATTGCGGACATGTTCGGTGCGTGCATACAAATACCGCTTTAGATGAAGCGTATTTCATCGCCCATGATATTAAGCAGAAGTTGCTGGAGGGAATCAGTCCTGATGATATCGGCGTAGTTGTGTCAAAAAGCGATGACGATGGGAGGTTCCTTGCATCGGTATTCAAATCAATGGATATCCCTGTTAGCCTTGATAGGGGAGTACGATGCGAAACAACTATCGCGGGTAATTTGATGTTAACATCATTGAAACTGGCTCTTGATCATAATGACGATGCGTTGATGCGCCGATTCATCGAGTCGCCGGTATTCGGTTTGTCAGCGGTAGAGGGTAATAGTATAGCGGAACAATCGCAAGATGATGGATTATCATTGTTTTACGGCGCAATAAGGTATGCGGATGTGATTCGTGATGCGGGTCAGCGTACGATACTGCTCGAAACAATTTTTGCCATACGTTCCACAAATCCCGAAACGACTATGATAGTTGATTTTTTCAAAGCCATTGCCAGCAAGTCGCAGTTGTACTCATTTCTTACGAATAAATATGATATCGAAAAGCAAACGGTTAGAAAATTTTTTGATGCTGTGCAGTATGTAACTCAGCTATATAGTGTTTTAAAATATGCTGAACAGCCTGTTGTATCCAATATAGCAAAGCAGGTAGAGTTATTGTTTCCTTCAACTATTTCTGATAGGCAAACCGAAAGATGTCCTTCGGTAAAGATTGTATCGTTATATAATTGTGATTCATCAGTGTTCGATGTGTTGTTTATCCCTGGTATCCATGCGCAACAATTTCCTGATTCGCAGGAAATACCTATACCGGTTATGTTTCGTGGGTATGAAAAACATTTTTCTAAGATGAAATATATCTGCCAGTATGATCGGGATATTTTGATCAATGCAATGACTCGTGCCCGCAAAGAACTCATCCTTTCCTATCCGCAGGAAGCGGGGGAGCCTGCCGTGTGGTTTGACCAGATCAAATCAGTTTCCGGAGTTGAATTCATTGAAGCGGGACGGGCATTTGAGATGTACAACAATCCGAGACGTATTTATAAATCATCCGATGCGGCGATATGGGCACGACTGGCAGTCGAGAAGATACCGTATACCCAACGCGAGACATCACTTGAGCAACTGGAAAAGTTATTACCTGATGTGCAGCTCAAATCCTCATTGCAAAAGCCGATGGGGGCTTTATGTGTTGAGCTTCCTTCTGACTTTTCGTTTTCACCTACCCAGCTGGACGCTTATTTGGAGTGTCCGCGCAAATTTTTCATTGAAAACGTGTTGAAAATTCAGTCTCGTGAGAATAAAGAATATATGATGTTTGGAAATGTAATCCACTCTATACTCGAGTTGTTCCACAGTGTATATCGTGACTGGACAAGCCCTACTGGCGAGCAGTTTCGTGTTGCTGGGGAAACGTTAAAGTATATTATGGACCGCCAGCTTGAAATGCTCAAAGGTGTATCTGAATCGATGCGGAGGATACTCTATTTTCAGGCGCAGACCTGTATTATGAACTATATCAATGAACTGAGGCAGGAACGAACCCGTATTGTGCATGTCGAGAAAAAGCTCCGGTTTTATTTTGAATCGATCCCATTTACCATCAAGATCGACCGTATCGATACCGGTCCTATAAACGGCGGTTATCGTATTGTCGACTACAAAACTACAGCTAAAGGCAGGGGTGCCAGATCGCTTCGGAACGATTTTTTACCCGATGGGCGAAAAAGCGGGCCGTCAAGTTATCAGTTACCGATCTATTATTTTGCTGTGAGAAATATTCTGGGTATTGAGCCGAGCGAACTGAGCATTTTTTTCCTTCAGGCGAAAGATAAGAAAGATGCCACAGTCTCATGTCAGCGGGTTATGCTGGCAGTGGAAGACGGTAAACCGTCGTATTCTGTTTCTCCTGAAGAACTTGAAAGTGTCAAAGAGGGGATTGTTGCATGTGTTGCCGATATCAGGCGTGGATGGTATCCGCTCGACACAAAAAAATGTTACGATTGCCAGTGCAAACAGTTGTGTAATGCGCTTCGGGGAGGTGACGATGAGTAACCTTAACGATCAGCAGCGCTCAATTGTCCAGGCGCCAACAGACGCGCCATTGCTAATAATCGCCGCGGCAGGTACAGGGAAAACCCGCACACTGACCGAACGATTTGCCTATCTTGTCAAAGAAAGAAAAATCCCGGCAGACAAAATATTGTTGCTCACCTTTACAAAGAAAGCCGCATTTGAGATGCAGGAACGGGTAATCAAAGCAACCTATTTATCGCCTGCACAGCGTAGCAGGTTGTGGGTACACACTTTCCATGCGTTTTGTGCCCGGTTAGTCAGGGACGAAGCTGCGGCATTGAATTTACCGGAAGATTTTGAGGCTATTGATCCTGCTGAACAACAGTTGATCTATGATCAGGTTTTAAGCGAGTTGGCTTCATTGTCCGGTGATTTTCAGCAGCTGCATGATCGCTTGCAGGTATTTGATATAACTCTTTATAAACGGTTTGTTCAGGAAAGTTATCCTATCATAGAAAAACTGCGCGAAAAAATTATACAGCCGCACGAGTTCAAACGTGCGATCGATATTCAGTATAAAAATACTCATGGCGAATATGAACGAGAGTATGTTTTTGCTCAGATGATTTACCTGCTGTATGCTCGTTTTAATGAGCGTCTGGATGAATTGGGATTGAAAGATTTCTCCAAACTCATCATGGATGTTATTGTTCTGCTTAGGGATAACACGGATATTCGCAAAAAATATATGCGTAAATTCTCGTTTGTCATGGTGGATGAGTTTCAGGATACGTCACACGCGCAATTCGAGTTACTGCGGCTTTTGTGTAACGATCAGTTGAGCAACCTGACTGTAGTCGGCGATCCGAGGCAGTCTATCTATCAATGGCGCGATGCCGACCCGGCGAATCTTGAATGGGTTAAAAACCGGATTAATAATCTGCGTACCTATAATCTTCAGACGAATTATCGTTCTTACGCGGATATTTTGGATTTTTCTAACGCTTTGCTTCAGAATACAGAGTACAAGGGGTTGCCTCCATTATTACCTCGTGATGAATCATATTATTCCAGCCCTGCGGTTTTTTGTTTTGAAGGCAAAGATGACGAACCGGTGTTTATCGCGGCTCAGATCAGACAGTTGATAGATGAACAGGGATATAATCCCGGTGACATCGCCATTTTGTTGCGTCAAATAAAGAACAAGGTTTCTTTGTTTGAATCTGCTCTGGAAGATAAAGGTGTTCCATATTACACAAGCGGGAGTGGATCATTCTTCGGTCAGGATGATATTCAGGATTACCTGTCGTACCTGCGTATCATCGATAATCCGCTTGAGCGGGCTGCATTGGTCCGTATCTTACAGCGTCCTCCTTATAATATGCCTGATGGGCGGGTGTACGCATTGTATGCAATGGCTAAGAAAAATCATATCAGTATGTTTGAACAATTAAAACACGAATCTGATCTGGTTGATTTCTATGACAACGTAACTACATTATCATCAATGAAACAAACTCATTCTGTTCTGGATATTTTTTATCGCATGATCGATCTATTCGATTTGAAGAACATAGTGTATACCGATGCAATTTCATATACCAATCGCCGTGAACGTCTTGCCAAATATATCAATCTCATAAAAAATTTTCAAAGTAAATGGCAGGTCAACGATTTGACGCGGTTTGTCGAACTGTGCACCCACGGCACTATGACAACCGACGACAACGAGATGATAGAACAGGTGCAGGCACAGGGTTGTGTACGCATAATGACACTGCACAAGGCAAAGGGCCTTGAGTTTCCGGTGGTTTTTCTATCGGGTTTGAAATCTGTAGATAAGGAAAACGCTAGTATAAAAAACAATACTGGCCGTATGAAACCGTTTTTCATAGATAGAAACTGCACTATAATCCATAAAGAGTCGCCACAGTACGAGCCTATGAAAAACGACGTAGTCAATAACCAGCAGGACGAATGGTGGCGGTTGTATTATGTAGGTATCACCCGTGCGCAACAGCGGTTATACTTAACCGGATCAGATTTAAGTACGTTCGTTTCTGTTCTTGAAACCTGCAAACAGCAAATATGGCAGATGATTGAAAAAATTCCTGAAGTACCTGCGCGGGAAACATCTGAGTCTGATTCGATACAAAAAGTAATCAATGATGCACAGTGCATAGAAAAAATCTTGGCAACGCCGCAACCGGTGTATGAAACTTCACCTGAAGTAGTATCGTTGTCATGTTCCATTGCTCATCAGTACGAGATGTGTCCTTATTACTATTACATCCGCTACATATTGGGTATCCCTGAATCGCCTGTGGGTGATAGCGGGCAGGGTAAAGCTTTGCGGTGGGATTATATGGGTACGGTGATTCATGAGGCTATCGAAGCGTATCATCTGTATGGAGGAAAGCGGGATCTGAAAAGCTGTGCGGAGGATAGTATGTCACACTATGATGCTGAACAGCTGGATAGACAAATAATCGAAGACGCACTGGAGTATTATCTCACCACACCTTATGCTTCTGATTCGTCAGATGGGTTTTATGCTGAGTATCCATTCAGCATTTCATTAGATCATCCTGATGGGCCAATCGAATTGAAAGGGCAGATTGACAGGTTATACATTGACGATAAAAAGTGCAGGATTCTTGATTATAAAACAGGTATGCAGCAGCATGATGATCAGTATCGGCTCCAAATGGAACTATACGCCCTTGCGTGTCAACGTTTGTTAGGTGCACAGGTTGTGGAAACCGAACTGCTGTATCTATCGCGCAAAGAAGTAGTCTCATATACAATACAGCAAGATGATTTCGATCGTTGTTTAGAGCGGGTTGCTCAGATTGCCAGCGGCATTCGCAATAATCGGTTTGACCCACATGACGGAACTGCATGTCGTTGTTGCGCAGTCAAAGAGTATTGTTCCGCAACACGTAAACGTCCTTCTATGTGCGAAAGTGACATGAGCTACTATGCCCATTTTTACAATTTGATTGATCGGGAAGAACAGGCTTGTTGTTCGTCAGATGGCGATTTGGAAAAAAAGCCGTTACGGTTCATGGAGATTCATGTGAAAGACACTTCTATGCCAGAAGATGCATCTATAGTAGAATTTGCGACAGATACCGATGATACCCATTTGCGCAAAGGCGATATGCTCAGGTTGTATGATTCAGCTAACAGTTCGGTTAGCGCAAAAATTCTTGAAATTACGCATAAATCCATCATCCTGTTCATTAATGACCTGAAAAACTGGGAAGATTTTGTAGCGTATAGCGACTGGCAGGATCGATTGGGATTTGAACGAATGAAGAATAACCTCTTTGATTTTTTACGATCAAAATCGCATTTGAAAGACATAATTTTAGAAAAAGTGCATCCTGCAACGATTGATTATACTGATCAGCAACTGGTTAAAGAGCACCGACTCGACTCGTATCAACAGCAGGCAGTCAAAATGGCATTAGCATGCAACGATTTTTTGCTTGTGCAAGGACCGCCGGGTACTGGAAAAACTGTAACTATAGCGGCAATGGTGTATGAGTTAATGCAGCGTGGCATGAAGGTCCTTATCTGTGCATACACCAACAGGGCGGTTGACGCTATTTTACGAAAACTACTCGATATTACTGGCAGTGAAGTAGAATCTGTTTATAAAAAAATGTACCGCATCGGCAATTCCGCTTTAGTAGATCGCCAAGTCCGCCCGTTGCTTGTTGATGAACATTTATCTACAGACCGTATAGCATTTTCCATTATGGATGCACGCCTTGTGGCATTGACTTCAGCTGGTATCCGTCCTGATGTGTTTGCCTATAGCGGTAGGTTTGATGTGTCGATTATCGATGAGGCCAGCCAGATGCCCGAACCATTTGCCATAGGTGTTGCCAATTATGCGGATAGGTTAATAATGGTCGGGGATGACAAGCAGTTACCGCCGATAGTTACCGATCCTTATGCACGTCAGGCAGGACTGGGGTTAAGCTTATTTGAACGAATGAAAACCTATGTGGATCGAATTTCAGTGACAGCGTCTGTCATGCTAAAAAATCAGTACAGGATGAATGAGTTGTTAATGCAATTTTCGTCAAAAAACTTTTATGATGGAGGGATACACGCAGGAACAAAAGAGGTTGCAGTGCGAAAATTGGATATCTCTATAACCCAACTGGATGCCTGCAGTCAGTTGGCAGCAGCTGTGCTTGACCCGGAAAGTCCGCTGGTTTATGTCGACTTAGGCGATCCTGGAACTGATGAGGGGACAATACTGAGCGCAACCACAAATGCGATTGTGGAAATTATAAAACAATGTTTTTGTAAAACACAATTTTCGGTTCAGGATATTGGCATTATATCACCATACAGACGTCAGGTTGCGGCATTACGAAAAGAATTGGACGGTGTCGGGATAACCATCGACACCATAGATCGTTTTCAGGGATCAGACAGGGAAGTCATTATTCTGGCATGCCCATTTTCTCGTAACGAAATACCGCCGTTGCTGCAAGATCCAAAACGTCTAAATGTTGCATTAACCCGCGCCAAATCGAAATTAATTGTTGTGGGATACTATTGGAATGATATAAAAATAGAATCAGCAAAAATGCCTGTGTTGGATTTTATTTTGTTTTGCCATTCAGCGGGTTTGATAGTGAATTATAAGGCGTTGAATTGATATTTAAAAAGTTGCTTTTTGCTGTGTGGCATAATATATATGAAATTTTTTTTAAATTTACCGAAATAAGATATAAATACATTCTAACCTTTCACGCCAGGAAACACGAGGAATTGAATGATTCGTCTTTTAGGAAGAAAAAAGTTATTTGATCTCTTAAAAGCAGAGGGGCTAACTCCTGCTGTTAAGATGGAAATGCGGCGTATTATCAGGACGAGTCACCTGAAAAAGAAAGATATTATTGAGAGTGTCCATAAAGCGGTCGATTATTGGGACGACATGCGCGAGTACGATAAATCAGCCAAACTCGAAAGATATTTTTTTGGCAATCAGGTGTTTTCTGAACCAAATGAAGAAAAAGAAGTTACATTTCGCGAAGAATATTCTGATATGGTTGGTACTGATCTCGATGATGAGCCGCCTGCCAAATCGGATTTTGAGAAAGAGTTCCATGAAGATAAAAGTTCAGTTATAGTCAGTGACGCAGATGAAGAAGACGAAGAGCTGGATGAAGAAGAATTTTTCTTTGACGATGATATCGTGTATGAAGGATTTTTCTCACGAGCCAAGCGGCATGAAGCTCGTGATTACCTGATAATGGGTGAAGATGAATACGACGCAAAACGCAACAGGAACTTATTTAAAGTCGCGTTTCTCATAGGGCTTCCGTTCAGCGTAGTAGTTTATTTTGCTGTGTTGGGGCTGATTCAATATTTTTCGATACCATTACCGTTCGACACCATTTGGTTATCTCCGTTAATCGGTTTGTTTGCGTTAGCAATAGCTTTTTTTATTTATATTGATCTTGAACCTAAAGAGCTGTTGTGGTCATATGAGCGTGTTATGGGCTTGTCGTATATGCTTACTATTACCTATGGTTGCGTAATACTTATGGGGGGTGTTATAGCATTTTATCTTTTCAAAGATAATGAATTTAATCTTGATAAACGGTTTTATTTTAAACTGGATGAGTTTGAGGCACAGGTAGAGCAATTTCCATTTGATGCGGAAGCACGTATGAGGCTGGCATACGCGTATATGAGCAATGACGACCAGCAAAAAGCGCTTGATGAAATCAAACATGCGCTAAAAATAGCCCCTGACCTCGCTGCAGCGGAAGATCTGTACAAAGCAATTATCTCTACGTATATTATTAACAAAGAAGCCGTCATTCATTTTTCGAACGGTATGTTGTACTGGTTTATCGAGCAGGATGAATCAGCCATGTCCGAGTTTGAAGAAGCAGTGAAATTATATCCTAAATTCGGCGAAGCACATTATTATATCGCATCAATCTACTACAATAAACGCAACTATGATACCGCATGGAAACACGCTGTAGAGGCAAAACGTGCTGGAAACGAACGAGTTGCTACCTTGATTGACGAATTGCAACGTTATTTTACCATGCCTCCAATGTAAGTCTGTCTGCACATATCGCACACAAAAATTCTACCATACCAAAAAAGCAGGGAAAATGTTGACCGATCGGCAACGATGTGGTACTATTCCTACCTTCTGAATTATGTATATTGTAACCAGAACACATAGGGGAGGAGTGGGATGATTCCACGTTACATTCTGCCGGAGATGGATCATATCTGGTCAGATACCAACAAGTTTGGCACATGGTTGAAGATAGAAGTTTTGGCTTGTGAAGCGCTCAAGGATTTGGGTGAAATCCCTGCTGAGGATTTGCGCAATATTCAGGAAAAAGCAGACTTCAATATCGACCGTATTAACGAAATAGAAAATGTGACCCATCACGATGTAATTGCGTTTTTGACATCGGTTTCAGAGTTTGTAGGCCCGTCGTCGCGGTATATCCATATGGGCTTGACTTCATCAGATGTACTCGATACACAGCTTGCGGTCAATTTAGTTGAAGCGACCGATCTTATTATCGGAAAATGCAAAGAGCTGATCGCGGTAACGGTCAAACGTGCTGTTGAACACAAAATGACCCCTATGATCGGACGGTCTCATGGAATTCATGCTGAACCTATTACATTTGGTTTAAAATTAGCGTTGATGAAAGACGAACTCGAACGCGGTTTGGAGCGTATAGAGTTTGCACGTAAACATATTGCTGTCGGTAAATTGTCAGGTGCAGTCGGAACGCATGCGCATCTTGATCCTAAAGTTGAGGAGCATGTGTGCAAGAAACTTGGTTTGGAACCGGCATTTCTTTCAACTCAGATTGTACAGCGTGACCGTCATGCATTTTTGCTAAGCGCGTTTGCCTGTCTTGGAGCTACGCTTGAGAAATACGCCGAGGAAATACGTAATCTTCAGCATACAGAAATACGCGAAGTAGAGGAACCGTTTGCCAAAGGGCAAAAGGGGTCATCCGCTATGCCTCATAAACGCAATCCGATAGTTTGTGAACGGGTTTGTGGTTTGTCGCGTCTGTTGCGTGCCAACGCAATGGCAGCTATGGAAAACGTATCTCTATGGCATGAGCGCGATATCAGTCATTCATCGGTTGAGCGGGTAATTATCCCCGACAGCTGTCATGCGTTATATTATATGCTTCATAAATTTATCTATGTGGTAGACGGGTTGCTCGTATACCCCGAAGCAATGATGAAAAATCTTAACATTACCCGCGGGTTGATTTATTCACAGCGTATTCTGCTTGAACTGGTAAAACGCAACGTTACTCGTGAAGACGGGTATAAAGTTGTTCAGCGCAACGCTATGCGGGTATGGATGGAAGGCGGGGAGTTTATGGATTATCTGCTCGAAGATAAAGAACTGCTCAATATCCTGTCTGCTGAACAGATCCAGAACTGTTTCGATTTGGACTATCACTTTAAATATGTTGATGATACATTCAAAAAACTTGGTATAGAATAAGGTAACCTCAAAAGGAGTTTTTTCTATGGAATTTGTTGCAAATATTGTTGTAACCCTCAAACCGAGCGTTCTGGACCCACAGGGTGTTACGGTTAAAGAAGCGCTCCATTCCATGGACTATCACGCTGTTGAAGATGTTCGTATGGGTAAATTTATGGAATTAACGATCAAAGCCGATTCGGAACAGCAGGCACTAGATCAGGCACACGAAGTATGCAAACGCCTTCTGGTTAACCCTGTTATTGAGACATACACGTTGAACATCAAGGCGCAAACCGGGGGGGCTGTGTAATGTTGCGTTTTGGCGTTGTTGTTTTTCCCGGTTCGAATTGTGATCACGATTGCTTTTACGCAGTCCAGCAATTTATATCGGAAGACGTAGAGTTTATCTGGCATAAATCCCATGAGATTCATGATTTCGATTGCATTATCTTACCGGGCGGGTTTTCGTATGGCGATTATCTGCGTACCGGCGCTATTGCCCGTTTTTCTCCAGTGATAGAACAGGTGCAGAAATTCGCTGAATCCGGTAAACTTGTCATAGGTATTTGTAATGGGTTTCAGATATTGCTTGAGTGCGGTTTGTTGCCAGGCGCGATGTTGCGCAACACGAGCTTACGTTTTATCTGCAAATATGTTAATCTGAAAACCGTCAACGAAAAGACGCCGTTTACATCCTCAATTGCCAGAGATCAGGTGTTGAACATACCGGTTGCTCATGGCGAAGGAAACTATTACATTGATCCCGAAGGATTGGCAGACCTCAAACGCAATAATCAGATCGTATTTCAGTATTGCGATGAGCAGGGCAACGTCAACGATGCCGCTAATCCCAATGGGTCAGTTGAAAATATAGCAGGGATCTGCAACAAAGCCGGTAATGTATTGGGTATGATGCCGCATCCTGAACGATGCTGCGACCCACGGCTTGGATCTTCTGACGGATTGACTATTTTTCAATCGATAATGAAATCGCTAACTGTTTCACAATAAGGTTGAGTATGAAAGAACAAGAAGTAACGATGGATGTTGTACTGGAACACGGGCTGACTGAAGAAGAGTACAAGCTTATCTGTTCCATACTTGGCAGAGAACCGAACTTCACTGAGCTTGGTATTTTTTCGGTTATGTGGTCTGAGCATTGTAGTTATAAAAACTCACGCTTCTGGCTCAAAAAGTTCCCAACCACCGGGCCGCGCATTATGGTCAAAGCCGGTGATGAAAACGCGGGTATTATTGACATTGGTTCAGGTCTTGCCATTTCGTTTAAAATAGAATCTCACAACCACCCATCGGCAGTGGAACCGTTTCAGGGTGCCGCTACGGGTATAGGTGGTATTATTCGTGACATTTTTACTATGGGCGCGCGTCCTATAGCTCTTATGGATTCGTTACGTTTTGGAAAATTGTCAACTCCCAACGTGCGCAGGTTGCTTGATGGCGTGGTGCGTGGTATCAGTCACTACGGCAACTGTATAGGGCTTCCTACTGTTGGCGGGGAAATATATTTTGATCCTACATACGAAGGCAATCCGTTGGTTAACGTGTTTTGTCTTGGTATCATGAAACACGAAGATATGGCGCTTGGTTGTGCTACCGGTGTTGGTAATAGTGTATATTATGTGGGCGCTACAACAGGCAGAGATGGTATTCATGGTGCGACGTTTGCTTCGGAAGAACTTGATGAACAATCCGAAGACCGCCGTCCGTCAGTGCAGGTTGGTGATCCGTTCATGGAAAAATTGTTGATAGAAGCATGTCTTGAATTGCTTCAGACTGATGCTGTAGTAGGTATTCAGGATATGGGTGCCGCTGGTTTAACCTGTTCCACCTGTGAAACCGCTTCACGTGGCGGAATGGGTATTGAAATTGACCTGGCAAAAGTTCCTCAGCGTGAAAAAGGTATGATTCCTTACGAGATTTTATTGTCTGAGTCGCAGGAACGTATGCTCGTAATCGTTAAAAAAGGCAGGGAAGCCGAAGTTGAATCTATTTTTGCAAAATGGGATTTACATGCGTCCAATGTCGGACATGTTACCGATGACGGTATGATGCGTGTACTCTTCCATGGCGAAAAGGTTGCCGAGATACCTGCAAAACAGCTTGCCGAAGATGCTCCGCTTTATCAGAGAGAATTTAAGGAACCTGCTTATTATAAAGAATGTAAAGCCGCGGATTTATCAGTTATTCCTCAGCCGGAGTCGTATGCTGAGATCATGAAAGAGTTGCTCAGCGATCCGACAATTGCTAATAAACGATGGGTCTACGAGCAGTACGATCATATGGTTATCACCAATACCGTTGTTGCTCCAGGTGTTGCGGATGCGGCAGTGTTGCGTCTCAAAGAATGCGAGAAACTGCTTGCTATGAAAACCGATTGCAACGGCCGTTATTGTTATCTCGATCCGTATGTCGGTGGTATGATAGCCGTTGCTGAGGCGGCTCGTAATGTTGTTTGTTGCGGTGCTAAACCTCTTGCTGTAACGGATTGTTTGAACTTTGGTAATCCGATGAAAGAAGAGATCTTCTGGCAGTTTAAAAATTGCGTGGAAGGAGTTTCGGAGGCATGCCGCCAATTTGAAACACCTGTAACAGGCGGTAACGTCAGTTTTTACAATGAGAACCCTCGCGGGGCCATTGATCCCACACCGGTAATCGGTATGGTGGGTCTTATTGATAATGAAGATCATGTAACGACAGCTCCATTCAAAAAAGATGGCGATGTGGTTATGTTGCTCGGTCCTGTGGAAAGCGGAATTGGCGGAAGTGAGTATCTGGCGGTTATTCATAAGAAAAAGACCGGTGCATTGCCGGATTTCGATATAGAATTGGAAAAACAGGTACAGGCAACGTGTCTGGAATTGATACGAGGCGGTAAAATAAAATCCGCGCATGATTTATCCGAAGGTGGATTGGCTGTTGCGCTGGCTGAATCGTGCATACTCGGTGGTTTTGCCGGTACAGCGTTTGGTGCGAAGATCGATTTGCCGGCGACCGACGAACGTCTTGACGGCATATTGTTTGGCGAACGTCAGTCACGGATAATTATTTCCGTTGACCCTGCTGATGTAGAGGCAGTACAGAACGTGGCATCTAAGAACAATATACCTGTTTTAAAACTTGGAACTGTCGGCGGAAGCCGTCTTCAGATATCGTGCTCGGGGAATATGCTCATTGATGAACAGGTTGCGGATTTGTCCGTTCTGTTTCAATCCGAGCTTGAATCCTGTATGTCTTAACAGATAAGGAGTCTTGCATTATGACATTAGAAAGCCCACGCGACCATTGCGGAGTATTTGGCATATATGGGCATAACGAAGCCGCGTTAATGACGTATCTCGGTTTGTATGCCTTACAGCATAGAGGACAGGAAAGCGCTGGTATCGTTTCCAACGATGGGAGCAAATATTATGTTCAGAAAAACATGGGGCTGGTCAGCGAAGTTTTCAACGAAGACCATCTTTCCCGCTTGAAAGGTAACTGCGCTATTGGACATGTGCGCTATTCGACTACCGGTTCGAGTTTGTTGGTAAACGCTCAGCCTCTGGTGATTAATTATCATTATGGTACAATGGCGATTGCTCACAATGGTAATCTTACCAACGCTAATGAATTGCGTGAAAAGCTTGAAAGAATGGGATCGATTTTTCAGACAACGACCGATAGCGAGATTATTGTTCACCTGTTAGCAAAACCATCATTCCATAATAAAATTGACCGATTGATTTACACATTGGGCGAAATAAAAGGCGCGTATTCGTTGGTATTAATGAGTGATGATGAGATTATAGGTATTCGCGATCCTAACGGTATTCGTCCTCTGGCGCTTGGGAAATTAGATGAAGCATATGTACTTGCTTCTGAGACATGTGCATTTGATTTGATAGGGGCGCATTTTGTCAGGGATGTTGAACCCGGTGAAGTCGTTATTATAAATAAAGACGGTCTGAAATCGATAAAACCTATGCCGGATACACCGCATAAGTTTTGTATTTTTGAATTGATATATTTTGCCCGTCCTGACAGTTTTTTCTTTGGCAAAAGTGTTCATTCTGTGCGTAAAGCGTTAGGAGCGCGTCTTGCGAAGGAACATCCTGTTGATGCTGATCTGGTTATATCCGTACCTGATTCAGGTAATTCTGCAGCAATTGGTTTTGCTAATGAGTCGGGTATTCCGTATGACCGCGGTTTTATACGTAATCATTATGTTGGAAGAACATTTTTGAAACCCAACCAGATGATTCGTAATTTCAGTACCAAGATCAAACTGAATCCGCTTAAAGATGTTATAGCCGGCAAACGGATTGTTGTTGTGGACGATTCTATTGTGCGCGGTACAACCAGTAAAAGCCGTATAGCCAGCCTTCGTGATGCCGGCGCAAAAGAGATTCACATGCGAATCAGTTGTCCTCCGCATCGGTTCCCATGCTATTACGGTATTGATTTTCCGTCGAATACTGAGCTGATTGCTTCGCAACATAATCTGAATGAAGTAGCAAAATTTATTCAGGCAGATTCACTGGGGTATTTAAGTATTGGCGGTATGATCGAAGCAGTTGGCGGAGAGAAAGATTTTTGTCTGGCATGCTTTAATGGCGACTATGCAATCAAACCCGGCTGCGGTACCACCAAAGAAATTCTTGAACGTAATAACTCAACCGTAAGATTATAACCATGGAGACAGGAATGGACGATTCGGTAAAAATGACCTATCAATCTGCGGGTGTAAATATTGATGAAGGTATGAAGGCTGTAGGTCACATCAAAGAACGCATGAAAAATCTGGTGTTCAAAAATGTGTTGTCCGGAATAGGCGGGTTTGGTGGTATTCTTGATATTTCAAATACCGGTATCAAAGAACCGGTTCTCGTATCGAGTATTGATGGAGTCGGCACAAAAACCAAAGTGGCAGCCGCATACGGTAAATACCGCGGTGTCGGCCGTGATATAGTAGCGCATTGTATTAATGATATTGCTGTGCAGGGTGCAAAACCTTTGTTTTTTATGGATTATGTAGGCGTATCTGAACTGCAGGCATCACTGATTGATCAGTTGGTTGCAGGTATTCTTGATGAATGTACCGGCCAGGATTGCGCGCTTTTAGGCGGTGAAACCGCAGAGATGCCCGGTGTCTATGAATATGGTGAATTCGATCTGGTTGGATGTATCATAGGCATTATGGAAAAAAGCCGTATTATTACCGGTGAACGTATTGAAGCTGGTAATGTACTGATTGGTCTTGAATCGTCAGGACTGCATACCAATGGATTTTCTCTTGCACGTCGAGTTCTTTTTTCAGACGGGCAACTGACTTTGAATGCAACTCCAGAAGGATTTGATCGTCCTGTTGGCGATGTACTTCTTGAGCCTCACCGTTGTTACAGCAATATTATTCAGGCGTTGTGTGATGGGGTTGATGTCAAAGGAATGGCACACATTACCGGAGGCGGACTGATAGAAAATCTGCCGAGAGTCTTACCGAAAACTATCGATGCGGTAATTGATGTGAAAACATGGAATGTACCTCCTATCTTCAAATTGATTCAAAAGATGGGGCCCGTTGACGCGAAAGAGATGTACCGCGTTTTCAATATGGGTGTTGGTTTGACTGTCATTGTCGATAAGGCGCAGGCAGATGCAGCCCTTGATATAATCAAGAAATTTGATTGTCCGGCGTATCTTATCGGTGAGTTGACTGAGGGCCAAAATACTGTAGTTCTCGAATCGCTTGAGTAGTATTATTTTTATATAGATTTACTTACCCATAGCTGATATACATTTAAGACATCTGTACATACTTTAGACACGAAAACCCTGCTTGTCTTTTATATAAGAAAATGGTAGGGTATTGACCGTTGTCTTTCGCATTGCTCTGTCAATTGAACAATAGATGTTACAACAATTTGTTTCGAAAAATAATCTGTTTCGTTATTTAAATAAAAATGCAAGAAGGAGTTGTCATGTCAAAAGTTACGCGCGCTCTTATTAGTGTTTCCGATAAAACGGGTATTGTTGAGTTTGCTCAGGCATTATCTGATATGGGGGTCGAAATTCTTTCGACTGGCGGAACCGCCAAACAACTTGAAGCAGCGGGAATTAAAATTATTCGGGTATCGGAATATACTGGATTTCCTGAAATGCTTGATGGCAGAGTGAAAACCCTGCATCCTAAAATCCATGGTGGATTACTTTCGCTACGTGATAAGAAATCTCATCAGGAAGATTTGGAAAAGCACGGTATTGGCCCTATCGATATGGTTGTTGTCAATCTATATCCGTTTTATGAAACGGTAATAAAACCCGGTATAACAAAAGAAGATATTATAGAAAACATAGATATCGGCGGACCGACTATGCTGCGCTCTGCGGCGAAAAATTTTCGCTATGTAACATGTGTATGCAATCCTGAACGCTACACCGAAATTATTGATGCCATGAAAAGCAATGATGGCGCTGTGCCTGAGGGTTTACGCACCGCATTGGCTTTTGAGGTTTTTCAGACCACATCAACATATGATTCAGTTATATCGCATTATTTCTCGACAATTCAGTCTGACGGCGAAGCAGCATTTCCGTCACAGTTTAGTGTACCGATGACTAAGATACAGGATTTGCGTTATGGTGAGAACCCACATCAGAAAGCCGCTTTGTACAAACTGGTAACCGATTCATATGATGATCTTACCGGCGCGGAGCAATTGCAGGGTAAAGAATTGTCATACAACAATATTGTCGACCTTGATTCGGCATATCGTCTGGTTTGTGAATTCGAGAAACCGGCTGCGGTCATAGTTAAACACAATAATCCTTGTGGAGCTGCACAGGCGGATGATTTGTTGACAGCTTATAAACTCGCGCATGCTACTGATCCGGTATCTGCGTTTGGCAGTATTCAGGCATTCAATCAGGAAGTCGGTATTGATCTGGCAACTGAAATCACATCTACATTTGTTGAGGTTGTTATTGCTCCTGATTATTCGGACGAAGCGTTGCAGGAATTTTCGAAGAAGAAAAATCTGCGTATCCTCAAAACAGGCAAAAAGCCTATTGTCCCAGCCCTTAATTTTTCATGCGATGTGAAACGAATTAAAGGCGGTATCCTTATACAGGATATGGATTTGAAAATGATATCGGAAAGCGACTTGAAATGTGTGACCGATATAAAACCGACTCCAGAACAGATGGCAAGTCTGATGTTTTGCTGGAAAGTGGTAAAACACGTAAAATCCAATTCTATTATTTTTGCTACAGGAACAGAGACAGTGGGTATAGGTGCAGGCCAGATGAGCCGCATAGATTCTACAATGCTTGCCGCCACAAAAGCACAGAAGCCGCTGGATAATATCGTAATGGGATCTGACGCGTTTTTCCCGTTCAGAGATAATATAGATGAAGCCGCCAAGTACGGCGTGAAAGCCATCATTCAGCCCGGTGGTTCTATCCGCGATCAGGAAGTGATAGATGCCTGTAATGAGCACGGCATCGCTATGGTTGTAACCGGGGTACGTCATTTCAAACATTAATCTAAAAGGAGCCGGTTCATGAAAGTATTGGTTGTTGGAGGCGGTGGCCGTGAACATACACTTGTATGGAAATTGCGCCAGAGCCCTTTGGTAAAAGAACTTTACTGCGCGCCCGGCAACGGCGGGATTGCTAAGATTGCTAAATGTGTCCCGATTGCCGCAGATGATATACAGGGATTGTTGGAATTTGCTAAAAAAGAAAATATAGATTTTACAGTCGTCGGTCCTGAAGTGCCTTTGACGCTTGGTATTGTCGATCTCTTTACAGAAGAGAATATGCGTATATTGGGTCCGACCAAAGCCGCGGCTCAGCTTGAGGGAAGCAAAATTTTTGCGAAAGAGGTCATGGCCCGGGCTAATGTTGCAACCGGGTTCTATAAAAAATTCTCGGATACTTATGAGGCGCTTGAATATCTCAAAGATAAACAGACTCCGCTAGTTATCAAGGCAGACGGCCTTGCGGCAGGTAAAGGTGTTATCATTGCCGATACAATGGACAAAGCGAATGGTGCGGTGCGACTCATCCTTGATGACAAAGTATTCGGTGAATCGGGCAAAGAAATCATTGTCGAAGAATTTTTGAAAGGTGAGGAAGCATCGATTTTGGCTTTCACCGATGGAAAAACCGTGTTATCGCTTGATTCTTCACAGGATCATAAACGCGCGTATGATAATGATAAAGGACCTAATACCGGTGGTATGGGCGCATACAGCCCTGCTCCTGTTGTAACCGATTCGCTCAAACAGCGTATCTTAAAAAATATTCTGGAACCGGTCGTGTACGAAATGGCAAAGGCAGGAACACCGTATTCGGGTATCCTTTACGCCGGTTTGATGATAGATGAAGATGACCCAAAAGTGCTTGAATTCAATGTGCGCTTTGGTGATCCTGAAACGCAAGCGTTGTTGCCGCGTCTGGAAACCGATCTTATGGAAATATTTCTGGCAATCTATGAAAAGCGATTGCATGAGATTGAACTAAAATGGAACCCTAACGCCGCTGTTACAGTAGTGTTAGCTTCCGGCGGGTATCCTGGTCAATATGATAAAGGTATTGAAATACAAGGCATAGAAAATGCCGATGCTATGGAAAAAGTAGTTGTTTTTCATGCCGGTACAAAATTGGATAACAACAGGTTTTATACATCTGGTGGGCGTGTTCTGAATGTCTGTGCATTGGGTAAAAGTATTGAGACTGCTCAGGACAGGGCATATGCTGCGATAAAACGTATCTATTTTGATAAAATGCACTATAGAAAAGATATTGGCGATAAAGCCTTGAAAAAAATGAAAGGTGCAGCTCATGAGTAACGCAAAACCGCTGGTCGGTATTTTGATGGGTAGTACTTCAGATTTAGCCATATTGCAGGCTGCATTTGATAAATTGAACGATCTTGGTATTCCTTTTGAAAAGAGGGTGATTTCTGCTCATCGCACGCCCGGTCGTGCGGTAGAATATGCTTCTACTGCTGAGGATAGAGGGATAAAGGTAATTATTGCTGCCGCAGGATTTGCGGCTCATCTGGCAGGATTTATAGCCGGTCACACCATTTTACCGGTTATTGGTATACCGATTGATTCGTCGCCCCTAAATGGCATGGATGCGTTGCTTGCGACTGTACAGATGCCTGGTGGCGTGCCTGTGGCGACAGTATCTATCGGCAAGGCTGGAGCAACCAATGCGGCGATACTTGCCGGTCAGATTCTGGCTTTATCAGATAAAGCAATAGCGGAAAATTTGAAGAAAATGCGTGAACAGATGACCCAGAAAGTCATTGCTGCTTCTCGTGAAGTTGAAAATGGTGAATGACGTTATACACCGTATTAAACGTGTTGATCTCCAACACCCTGATCCGTTTGTAATAGAGCAAGCAGCAGAAATGGTACGAAATGGTGGGCTGGTTGTTTTCCCTACGGAAACGGTATATGGTATCGCGGTGATGTTTGGCAATAATGCTGCTATCGAGCGGTTATACAAAGTGAAACAACGCAGGCCCGACAAACCGTTGACAGTCCATATTGCGTCATCATCAGTTATAGAATCATATGGATGTACGATAAGCGATAATGCACAGCGTTTGATGAATCGTTATTGGCCTGGACCATTGACTTTAGTGTTGCCATTGGCGTCAGGAGAAGGTACACTTGGTTTCAGGTTACCGGATCATCCTGTTGCGCAGGCGTTGATTGACGCTTCAGGTGGCGGGGTGTTTGCACCCAGTGCAAACATGAGTGGACAGCCAAGCCCTGTAACAGCACAGGAATCTTTTTCCCAACTTGGTGATAAAATCGATCTTTACATAGACGCAGGGAAGACAGGATATGGCAGGGATTCCACAGTGGTTGATATGACCGGCGACAAACCGGTTATATTACGTGAAGGAGCATTATCGCAGGACGCTGTTTTTTCAGCGATCGGATGAGTATAAAGAGCAATCTATTGAACGATAACTCCAACGTTGATGAGGTTAAACTTGACTACCGATCCATTAAAGAAACATGTTGTTTTTGTCTGTACGGGAAACATGTGCCGAAGTCCGATGGCGGAAGGGATTTTTGTATACCTTACCGTGCATCGTCCTGAATTAACTTGTGAATCCGCTGGAATATCGGCGATTACGGGGTTTCCTGCAAGCGCAAATGCAATTTCTGTATGCACGAAATACGGTATAGATATTTCTCATCATTTGTCGCAGTTTTTAACCGACCCGATCATGGAAAACGCGGATTATATTTTTGGGATGACTGCTCAACATGTTGAAGTTATGAAACGGGCGTATCCCGAACATGCTGACCGTGTATATTTATTGAAAGAGTTTGCCCATAGCGATGAAGATCCGTTTGATGCGAATGTCGACGATCCTATTGGTCAGGATGTAAATGCATATGAAGCGTGTTTTTTAGAAATAGAACGCGCGATTAAAGGAGTGCTTGAAAAATTATGAAAATTTCTATTGGTTCCGATCACGGCGGTTTTGACTTGAAAGAATACCTTAGAAAGTATTTGGAGCGAGAAGGGCATGAAGTTGTTGATGTCGGCTGTTATAATAAAGAGTCGGTTGACTATCCTCTATATGGTAATGAGGCTGCCCAAAAGGTATCTAAAGGCGAATGTCCACGAGGTGTTTTGATTTGCACAACAGGTATTGGTATGTCCATTGTAGCGAATCGACATGAGAATGTCAGGGCAGCGCTTTGTTATAATAAAGATGCCGCCATGATGTCGCGGGCGCACAATAATTCGAATATCCTTGTACTCGGTGCAAAATACGTAACTGCTGAAGAGGCTGAATCGATTGTAAACGTATGGCTGGAAACCGAGTTTGAAGGCGGGCGTCACCAGCGTAGATTATCTCAAATTGTTAATAATAATTGTTGATTAAGGAGAACTCCCATGAAACGATTGCGGGATTTTGACCCGGAAATAGCACAGGCTATAGAACGAGAAATAGACAGGGAAACCTATACCCTTGAGATGATTGCATCCGAGAATTTTGTAAGTCAAGCAGTGCTTGAAGCACAAGGTTGTGTGATGACCAATAAGTATGCCGAGGGATATCCTGCAAAACGTTGGTATAACGGTTGTGAGTATGTTGATATCGGAGAAACTTTGGCTATTAATCGCGCAAAAGAGCTATTTGGTGCGGAGCATGCAAATGTACAACCGCATTCCGGTTCTCAGGCTAATATGGCTGTCTATTTTGCCATGATGAAACCCGGTGATACTTTGTTGGCCATGGATCTTGCTCATGGCGGGCATCTTACTCATGGTAGCAAAATGAATTTTTCGGGTATGTTCTATAATGTAGTTTCTTATAGAGTAGATAAAGAAACCGAACAGATCAATTATGACGAGCTGGAAAAGCAAGCCAAAACGCATAAACCGAAAATGATTGTTGCTGGTGCCAGCGCATATCCGCGTTTTATAGATTTTGAGCGTTTTCGCGCAATCGCCGATTCTGTAGGTGCGTATTTTATGGTAGATATGGCTCACATTGCAGGGTTAGTTGCCGGTGGTGTTCATCCGAGCCCGGTACCGCATGCTCATTTTGTGACCACAACAACTCACAAAACTTTACGTGGACCGCGTTCCGGTATGATTTTATGCAAAGAAGAATTTGCAAAGCAGATAGATAAAACTATTTTCCCCGGCATTCAGGGTGGTCCTTTGATGCACGTGATTGCGGCTAAAGCTGTAGCATTTAAAGAAGCTTTGCAGCCTTCGTTCAAAGAATACGCTCAGCAGGTGGTCAAAAATGCTCAGATTATCAGTAACAGTTTGCAGAATGACGGATTCCGTATTGTTTCGGGCGGAACTGATAATCATTTGATGTTGGTTGATGTATCAAGTAAAGGTTTGACCGGAAAAAAAGCGGGTGCAGTGCTCGAAGAAGCGGGTATCACGGTTAATAAAAACCTTATACCGTTTGACAAAGAAAGCCCGTTTGTCACCAGTGGAATACGTATCGGTACACCGGCATTGACTACACGCGGCATGAAAGAAGCCGAGATGGAAAAAGTTGCACAGTTTATCAGCAAAGCCTTGCAAAATGCGGACGACGAAAAGGTTCTTGCCCAAATTCGTCAGGAAGTTAAGGAGCTGAGCGCTTCGTTTATTATGTATGAAGCAGGTGTAACAGCATAGCCATATGTAACGATGGAAAAGGAGCTTATTTGTGAAAACTGCTTTGATTACAGGCATAACCGGTCAGGATGGATCATATTTAGCGGAATTTTTGCTTGATAAAGGCTATAATGTTCATGGTATGGTTCGACGTTCGAGTACCGAGACATTTCTGCGCATCGAGCATTTGCGCGATAAAATAACTATCCATCAGGCTGATTTGCTTGATCAGCTATCTTTGATTAACCTTATTGAAAAAGTCCAGCCGGATGAGGTTTATAATCTTGCCGCTATGTCATTTGTTCCCACGTCATGGGTGCAGCCTGTATTGACTGCCGAATTTACCGCTATCGGGGTAACCAAGATGCTCGAGGCTATACGTTTGGTCAATAAAAAGATAAAGTTTTATCAGGCTTCAAGTAGTGAAATGTTCGGTAAGGTGCAAGAGGTTCCACAACGTGAAACTACACCGTTTTATCCGCGAAGTCCATATGGAGTAGCAAAAGTCTATGGACATTTTATCACGGTAAACTATAGAGAAAGTTACGATATTTTTGCCTGCTCAGGTATTTTGTTTAATCATGAATCACCGCGTCGTGGCAAAGAGTTTGTCACCCGTAAAATCACTGATGGTGTAGCTCGTATTAAAGCTGGGTTGCAGGATAAACTTTATCTTGGTAATCGTGATGCAAAACGCGATTGGGGGTTTGCCGGGGATTATGTAAAAGCAATGTGGATGATGCTCCAACAGGATCAAGCCGATGATTACGTTGTTGCAACCGGTGAAACTCATTCTGTTCAGGACTTTTGCGAGAAAGCTTTTGGTCGGGCTGGACTCAACTGGGAAGACCACATAGCACTTGACCCCCGGTTTGTGCGTCCTGCTGAAGTTGATTTGCTCATCGGTGATCCCACAAAAGCGCATGAGCAGCTTGGTTGGCGTCCTGAATACTCCTTTGACGACTTGGTGAATGTCATGGTAGATGAAGATATTAAAAGGTACAGTGCATGAAAGCAGCGTTTATTACCGGGATTGCAGGTTTTGTAGGCCAGCATCTGGCTCGTGTTCTTATTGACGCAGGATATGCTGTTTCAGGCATATATCACCTGGAATCAGATATACTGGGTATGGATCTTGAATTAAAGTCTCAGGTATCTTTATATCAGTGTGATATTACCGATAAAACTCGTGTTTCTGATCTTGTTTCCAATCTTAAAGTAGATGTGATTTATCATCTGGCAGCGGTCTCACATGTGCCGTTTGCCGAGAAAAATCCTGCCCTTGCTTTTGATGTTAATACCATGGGTACATGGAATTTGCTTGATGCTGCCAAAAATATACCCGGAGTTACGTTTGTGTTCGTAAGCTCGTGCGAAGTCTACGGAAGGCAGCCATCGGGACGAAGGCTTTACAATGAGACAGACCCGATGATGCCTTCAAATGTATATGGATTGACAAAAGCTTCAGCTGAATTATTATGCACCACCCATGCAAAACGCGATAATATGCTTACGATCATTTTTCGGCCGTTTAATCATATCGGAGTAGGACAGGCACATAATTTTGTTGCATCCGATTTTGCTCGTCAGATAGTTAGTATTGAGCGCGGAGACAGGTCACCCGAAATAGCTGTGGGAAACTTGGATGTTTTACGTGATTTTTCGGATGTCAGGGATGTAGTCCGTGGCTATGTTCTCGCAGCAGATAAAGTAGCCGACAGCCAGCTTTTTAATATATGTTCTGGTAAGCCGATAACTATCCGGGCATTACTTGATACGTTATTATCGATCTCGAGTGTTGATATTTCAGTTAAAGTTGATCCTGAAAAATTCCGAAAAAATGATAATGATTACTTCGGAGGATCATTTGAGAAATTCCGAAATCAGACTGCTTGGGAACCGCGCATTTCTTTGGAGAAAACTTTAATGGAGATACTTGATTACTGGCGTAATCAAGTGTCCGTTCAACACTAGAGATATTGATGGATATACTTACCGCGATTGTTCTTGGTATCGTGCAGGGTTTGACCGAATTCTTGCCTGTAAGCAGTTCAGGACACCTTGTTATTTTTCAAAAACTTATCATGCCTTTACAGGATACTTCTTATGAGTTGCTTTTTGATATTACTGTTCATTTTGGCACGCTAATAGCCGTGGTCATGTATTTTTTTTCTGATATCAAGCAGATTATCCGTTCATTTATCAAGCCGATATGCAAACCGGCAACAATTCCTGCCGTATTTGCCGGCGATGTCTATTTTCGTATTGCTATTTATCTACTTGTTAGTACATCGATTACAGGTGTAATCGGTGTATTGTTTAGAGAGAGGATAGAGTCGTTTTTCGATAACCCCAGTTTGGTGGCCGTTTGTTTGATATTTACTGGCGCTTTACTGGTAGTCAGTGAACGCCTGACGCCGCAATCTAAGACTCTGGATTCATTTCATCTGCCAGACGCGCTTCTACTAGGGCTGTTTCAGTCGTTTGCATTACTACCTGGTATATCGAGATCAGGAATGACCATTGCAGTGGCTCTTATGTTGGGTTTTATTCAAAAAGATGCCGCGCGGTATTCTTTTTTGCTGGCTGTTCCCGCTATTGTTGGAGCATTTGTCCTTGCCATGGCAGATCTCTTACGCACAGGTATTGAATCTACATGGATACTTCCATTGATGGTGGGATTGGTGAGTGCCGCAATTTCCGGAGTTTTGGCGATTAAACTAATTCTTCTTGTCTTGAGAAACCGCAAATTGTATGTTTTTTCCATCTATTGTTGGATATTGGCGGGTACCCTGCTTATTATTCTGCATTCATAATCTTATCTCTGAAGTACTTCGAACTTATTATGAAAAAGTGAAATGGCAATATATGGATAATATGTTTGTCATGCAGGCAAAAAAAAAATGGAGAATAGCGGGCTCGAACCGCTGACCTCCACGCTGCCAGCGTGGCGCTCTCCCAGTTGAGCTAATTCCCCATTTGGCTGACTATTATATGCATAATCTTATTTGAGGTCAAGAGGGAATATTAAAAAAGTAGTTTTTCCCCTGTACCAAAATTTGTGTTGGGGCGATTATTAATAAAAATCTCACAGAACCCTCAATAGATCATAACGTAAATGTAATTAGATATGTTATAACTAAGTTAAACTTCTTACTCAGGAACAGGTGTATGAAAAAGAAAACCGTAGTATATGCTGTGGCAGGCGAGGGACGTGGACATGCAGGCAGGGCAATTGGAATTGTTGAGCAGCTCAAAGATGAAATAGACTTTCATTTTATTTGTGGCGGTAAAGCATATGATTTACTTAAGCCGATGGGATACAGTTTAATGAAAATACCTTTTCTCGGCTTTGTCTACGAAAATGATTCCATAAACCAATGGAAGACGCTCAAAGAAAATTTATTGTTGTTTTTTCGAAGAAAAAAAGTCTATGCGCAGATAGAAAAGCGGGTCAAGGAAATCAATCCTGATTTCATAATAACAGATTTCGAGTATTTTTTGCCAAGGGTCGCGCGGAAATTAAGTATTCCGCACATCAATATTACCCATCAGCACGTTTTAATTGCCTGTACCTATCCTGTGCCCGTAAAATTATATTTCGACTATTTAAAGGCATATATCGTAAGCCGGCTGATAATAAAAAATTCACCTATGTCAGTCGCGATATCGTTTTTCTCCATTCCCATGAAGAAGAAACATCAGAATATATTAAAAATTATGCGCCCCATCTTGCGTAAAGAGGTTACACAGGCTAAACCTGTTAATGGTGATAAAATTCTGGTGTATTTCTCATGTGAAACGTTTGCGTGGGTGGCTGAGTTGCTCAAGCAGATTCCCAATGAACAATTTCTTATTTATGGATTGGGAGATACACCGCGCAAAGATGCTAACCTCGAATATAGACCTATTTCTCCAACCGTATTTCTTGACGATCTGATCGAATGCAAGGCGGTAATTACCAATGGCGGGCATACTCTTGTCAGTGAAGCGATTCACCTGAACAAACCTGTTCTTGCGTTTTATGTGCATGGTCAGTTTGAGCAATTTTTAAACGCCTATTACTTAGATGTACTCGGATACGGAAAACGTATCATTTCAGATAAAACCGCATTACAGGAAATGAATGCGTTTCTAAAAGAAGTACCGGTGATAAGCAAGAGCCTTGAAAAAGTAGAAATTTCAGGCAATGACGAAGTTGTGCGCTATTTTAGATCGGTCATTTTGAGCGAAGACTCAACCCCCCCACGGAAAGCGGTCGAAAATGTATAAAAGAAAGTTTGATCCTGAGTTGCTATTCTTTAATGATCAGGTCGAGCCCATCATATGCCAGATGGACGTTGGATGGCATATCTATTTCCAGATTGTGATAATCGATATCGTGGCTCATGTGGGTAATATATGCTTCTCCTGGCTTAATCTTTGCAAGAATATCCAACGCTTCTGAAAGTGAGTAATGTGTGCTATGTGGACGATAACGTAATCCGTTAAGCACCATGACAGGTATGCCTTTGAGGATATCAATCACTTCGGATGACATTGAACTGCAATCAGTAATGTACGCGAACAAATCCCATTTGAAACCGATAATGGGCAGTGTCCCGTGCATGATCGGCAGTGGTGTCACTTCTTTCCCGAACAAATCAAAAGAGCTAACAATAGTATGCAAAGTTAATTGAGGTAATCCGCCGCCAACAGGTGTTGAAGGATCGAATGCATATCCGAAAATGCTGCGTATCGTCTCTATGGTATGTGGTAAAGCGTAGCATGGGATAGGCGTTTTTTGAATCTGGTTGAGTATCCTTACATCATCAAGCCCCAGAATATGATCGGCATGATAATGGGTAAACAGGATGCTGTCGACCTGTGATATCGAATGGGTCAGCAGTTGTGTTCGTAAGTCAGGCGGTGTATCTATGAGGATAGTCCGGTCGTTATAGCTGATAGCAACGGAGCATCTCAGCCTTTTGTTTTTTGCTGATGTCGATAAACATACAGGACATTTACAAGCGAGAACCGGCACACCATACGATGTGCCGGTTCCCAGAAAACGTATATGCATCATAAACTCACGTCTCTTAATTAATCTTGAGTAAGTCCATGATCATTGGTGAATATTTCACCGTCAAACCAGCCACAACAACGCTTACCATACTCATCAATTTGATAAGGATGTTCAACGATGGGCCGGCAGTATCTTTGAACGGATCGCCGACAGTATCACCGACAACACTTGCTTTGTGACATTCAGATCCTTTGCCACCGAATGCACCGGTTTCGATGTACTTTTTAGCGTTATCCCATGAACCACCGGAGTTGTTCAACATAACAGCCAAAACGAAGCCGGATGTCAAACCGCCTGCCAGAAGACCCATAACACCGGAAACGCCAAGGAACAATCCAACAAGGATCGGTACGATGATAGCGATCAATGAAGGAAGCATCATTTCGCGTTGAGCGCCTATGGTAGAAATCTGAACGCAGTTAGCATAATCAGGTTTTTCAGTACCTTTCATGATACCCGGTTTTTCTCTGAACTGACGACGGACTTCTTCAACCATTTTACCGGCAGCACGTCCGACAGCTTTGATGGTAAACGCACAGAATACGAACGCCATCATTGCGCCAAGGAAAATACCAACAAGGACTTTCGGGTTGATTAAGGTGATATCATAATACAGCATGAAGTCGTGCAAACTTGCAAGCTGATTGCCCGTTTCCTGAGCCATCTGCTGAGTCACTGCAACGACTTTGCCTGATATTTCGATTGTTTGCTGACCCATTCTTTCCAAACCGATACGGATTTCTTCAATGTATGCGGCAAGAAGAGCAAGCGCGGTCAACGCTGCAGAACCGATAGCGAAACCTTTACCGGTTGCGGCAGTGGTGTTACCTAGCGAATCGAGAGCGTCAGTACGTTCGCGAACTTTTTCGCCAAGACCGCTCATTTCAGCGTTACCGCCAGCGTTATCAGCGATCGGGCCATATGCATCAGTTGCCAGTGTGATACCGAGGGTACTGAGCATACCGACTGATGCGATACTGATACCGTATAAGCCTAAACTCGGATCAGAAAAACCGCCTGCAAACGCATAGCTGAGAATCATTCCGGCACCGATAGTTATAACAGGAATACCAGTTGAAATCATACCAACAGCTATACCTGCGATGATAACGGTAGCAGGACCTGTTTTCGATTGTTCTGCGACACCCTGAGTCGGTTTAGCATCGGCAGTTGTATAATGTTCAGTCGACTGGCCGATAACAATACCAGCCACCAAACCGGTAATGATGGAGAAAAAGATACCCATGTTGCCGGGTATAAAGTTTTTCACGAAGAACCATGACGCGATGATAATCAGTACTGAACTGACAATCACACCGGTCAGCAATGATTTCAACAAATCACGCTGGGTCGCGCCTTCTTTGGTTCTGACAGTATAAATACCGAAGATTGAGAAAATGACACCAATACCTGCTATAAGCATCGGAAGGATGGTTGCATTCAACTGCAACGAACCGGTAAAAGCTGCTGTACCAAGTGCTGCGGTTGCAAGAATAGAGCCACAATATGATTCATACAAGTCAGCACCCATACCAGCCACGTCACCAACGTTGTCACCAACGTTATCGGCGATGGTTGCTGGGTTACGCGGATCATCTTCAGGGATACCGGCTTCTACTTTACCTACAAGGTCAGCTCCGACATCAGCGGCTTTGGTAAAGATACCTCCGCCAACCCTTGCGAATAACGCCTGTGACGATGCACCCATACCGAAGCAGAGCATAGTTACTGTGATTTCAGTCAGGTTAAGATGAAATCCGAGCATTGGGGCAACGACATATAACAAAAGGAACCATAAGCATATATCAAGTAAACCAAGTCCAACCACAACCAGCCCCATAACAGCTCCTGAACGGAACGCGACCTGTAATCCCTGATTGAGAGACTGTGAAGCGCCTTGAGCTGTACGAGCTGAAGCATTGGTTGCTGTTTTCATTCCGAGGAAACCAGCAAGGCCTGAGAAAAAACCACCGGTTATGAATGCAAACGGCACCATTTTGGACTGTACATTCAGTACAAATGACATTACCACAAACATGATAAAAGCAACGATAAAGAATATCGTCACAACTTTGTATTGCTGACGTAGGTATGCCATAGCTCCTTCACGGACATGCTGTGCAATTTCGCGCATTTTTGGGTTACCTTCATCTTTTGACATCATGCCTTTGTAAAAAATAAAGGCAAAAATCAAAGCAAGCACTGAACCTAATGGAGCGACCCACCACAACAACGGAATAGGTGGATTTTTTACTACAGGTTCGGCGGCAAACACCGGTGCGCTGATTAGGAATAAATTACAAATCAGCAGAAATAATTTTTTCATGCGTTTCTCCTTTTTAGTAAAGGTTTATGGTTGTGAATGATTATATATAGCAATTTCTTTAGAGCTTTTTTGATTTTCTGGGCATTATATGGAGCTATTGTTGAAACGTCAAGTTAAACTTTTATACTATGGTTCACATTGTAATGACCTTGAGAAAGTTACAATTACTTAAAATATGATAGAGATCAGTTCTACAGGGGCAATACGAAAAGCTGATCCATGCCCTTGATAAAATCCATGTTCTCTGATCAGGTGTATACTTAAGTCTGACCATCGGATCTCTTTGCCGTTAGATGTGTTTTGCACAAAGGTGATTGTTTTGGTCGAGCGATGAGAATCGTCTGGCCATGGAGATGGAAGTAAGCCTCTGTTATCGTCAACGCGGACTTCCAGATTACCTACTGTAACGCTATTGCCAAGACCTTTTACTCCTTCGTTGCGTATGTGTTCCATACGATCAGCAACCTGTTGGTTGGTATAGCCGAGATGTTCTACGGTATGGGTATCGGTTGTGATAATTTCATCGACAGGACGAGTATCATCGCCCAAAAATCCTCCTGCTACAAGCGGAGAATTTCGTAAAATTTCTTCAAGTTTTTTTTGTTGAGGTGATTCTTTCATATAGCACCCCTTTTTTATCAGGAAAATTTATCGTAGAAAATATTTGCTTCATCCATACCGAGTTTTTTCAAGACGGTAACAGATGCGTCAATCATTCCGGGACTTCCGCATAAGTATGCTTCCGATGTGGCGGCTGTTTTCTCATTCCGCTCCACTGCTTCGGTAACTAGGCCTGTTTCACCGTTCCATTTTTCAGGATGTTCAGGACGCGACATAACCGGTACGAATTTAAAATTTGGTAACGCTTTTTCGAATTCAGCCATGGTTTCAGTCATACACAGGTCTTTTTCTGTGTTCACTCCAAAGTAAAAAGCCGCCTCGCGTTTGCATCCGGTATTTTTCATATGATGCAGCATACATTTTATTGGAGCGATACCGGAACCACCTGCGATAAAGATGATTTTTGCATCGGTATCGCTGAGATGAAAATCTCCATAAGGTCCATTGAGCAGTACAGGATCGCCTTCTTTGAGGTGATTAAAACAATATGTCGTACAAATACCGTTAGGCACAAGGCGAATAATCAATTCGAGAACATTATTTTCTTTAGGGTCTGCCGATATTGAGTAAGCACGGTAAACTTCTTCGCTATTTCCTTCATATTTTGGCGCGAAAAGTTGAACGTATTGACCGGGGATATATGAAACTGTCGGAGGATCATTAAGCGCAAAGGTGAACTGTTTCATATCATAAGTAAGATCAACTATTTTTTTGCATGTAGCATTGAATTCTTTAACCGCAAGCAATTCTGCCGGGATCTCGATGTCGATATCTTCACGTACCTTGACCTGACACGCGAGTCGCATATTATCTTTTAATTCCGGTGTAGTAAAGTATGGTTCTTCTGTTGGTAAAACAGGTCCGCCGCCTTTGGTGACTTTACATTTACAGTAACCGCATGTTCCACGTCCACCGCATGCGCTGGGAATAAAAATCTTTTCGGCGACCAATGATTCAAGCAAAGTACCGCCACCTTGCACGGTACGTTTTTCATCATTGTTGATAGTGATAGTGCATTCGCCGTAATTAGCAAAAAAACGCTCGGCAATAACCAGTACGGCGGCAAGTGCTGCTGATATGGTACTGATGATAATAATTGCTGTCAGAAGTTCTGTCATGGTCCTCTACATATTGTTTGTTATTGATTACTGTAGTACACCTGAAAAACCGATAAAAGCCAGAGCCATTAATCCCGCTATAATCAGAGTTATACCCGGTCCCTGTAATCCGTCTGGTATACGAGAAGTGCTGAGCCTCTGCCTGATACCTGCCATGGATACGATTGCGAGCATCCAGCCGACCCCGCTTCCAAAACCATATGCTACTGTTACCAGCAGGGAATAAGCGCGGATAACCATAAAGAGGGATACACCTAAGATTGCGCAGTTAACGGTAATCAATGGTAAAAAGATACCCAGATTAACATAAAGCAACGGTGAAATCCGTTCGATAATCATTTCAACAAGCTGGACAAATGCCGCAATTATTATAATAAACATAATAAATCGGAAAAATTCCAGTTTGAAAGGTACCAGTATATAGTGATATGCCAGCCAGTTAAGCCCGCAGGTGAACGTCAGTACAAATACCACAGCCATACCAAGCCCGAAGGCAGTTTTTATTTCACGTGATACACCAATAAATGGGCACAGCCCGAGAAAATATGAAAGCACCATATTCCCTGTGAAAATTGCGGAGAAACAAACAACAACTGCATGTGCCATTTCTGTAGTCAATCCTGTCATGAGCTTTTCTCCTCAGCAGTCCGGTTGATTGATCGGCAAAACCATATAATTAAAGCAAGAGTAAAGAATGCGCCCGGCGGCATGACCATGATGGTCCATTTATCCCATATAGTAGAAAAATACGGCATTGGGTAACCAAGTATTGTACCCATACCCAGCAGTTCACGTATAATTGATACAGCAATCAATATCATTGAGTAGCCAAGTCCGTTAAAAAAACCATCTATAAATGAAGGAACAGGTGTATTGGACACAGCGAAGGCTTCGCATCTGCCCATAATAATACAGTTAGTAATAATCAGACCGACATACGGTCCGAGGTTGGAACTCATTTCAGGCCAGTATGCTTTGAGGCACAAATCTACAAGAATAACATATGAGGCGATAATCATGGTTTGTACCATCATACGGATTCGGCGTGGAGTATGTTCGCGTAATATAGAAACAGTCAGACAACTGAGCGCTGTTGTCATGGTCAATGCCGCGCACATGACAACGGTGTTTATAACAAGATTGGTAACTGCCAGAGTACTGCATATACCGAGCACCTGCCGGAAGATGGGATTGTTGTTCCATAATCCGTCGAGAATAATTTTTGAAGAAGCGGGTTTGTTGCCGGCAGGGGTCATGGTTTGCCTCCCTGTATGACATTGTCACGCCAATTGTTCAAAGCATCATTGATGATCTTTTCAAAGCGAATACTGGTTTGTGTAGCACCGGTTATGGCATGAACTGAATGCTGGTCCAATTCCTCTGTTACCTTCTTTATCTCAAAAGGTGTGCCTTGCAAAGCAATTGTTTTATTTATAAATTGCGAACGGAATTCGGGTTTTGTAATTTCCGCGCCAAGTCCGGGTGTTTCGTTCTGTTCATATATGGCTATTCCGATGATACGTTTTTTATCGGGAGCAATACCAATCATTCCTTTGATAGGCGACCAGAATCCCTGACCATCAAACGGCAACGCGAATCCCTTTAGAGTGGTATTTTCTTTATAAATGTATGCGTCAGTATCGGAATGAGGTTCCTGAATTTTTTCAAGATACGTGTTATGCCAATTCTGATTAGACGCATCAGACGGCATATCTATTGCCAGAGATTGGATGACAGCTTTTTCGACTGCAAGTTTCTGGTTTGCTTCAACCATACTGCGGGTGTAGCGTGAAAAAGAAATCAAGATGGTGCTAAAAAAAGCGGTCAGGCAGAACATATATACTATAGGATACCAACGTTTGTTTTTTATCACGCGGAGGCTCCTGACTGTTTGGTCTTCCGTTTATTCTCATATTCTTTTACACAAAAATCGATGATGGGAGCAAACATGTTACCCAGCAAAATAGCAAACATTAAACCGCCATTGAAAACAGAAAAATTTCTGATCACGCTGGTAAAAAGAGCTATAATAATACCGTAAATGATACGGCTTGTTTTCGTTTTTGGAGAACTTACCGGATCGGTAGCCATAAAGAAAGCGCCGAATAAAAAACCACCGCCAAGCAACGGACGCAGTGGATCGCTTACGGTCGGGACGCCTATGAGCGCCAGAATTGAATTGAATACAATATAAGCAATAATGACAGAGATGATCGTTTCACGACTGGCTGTTTTGGAATAAAATAGATAGATTCCACCGATGATAATTAAAATGGCACTCGTTACTCCCATGGTGCCGCTAATGTTACCGAGCAGCAATGATACGATGGTTGGTTTAGCTTCAAGCATTTTCATAAGAGTCATAGGAGTTGCAGAAGTAATGGCGTCAGGAGTTGAAGCGGTAGTCCACATGGTCAGAGCGCCAAGGGGGCCTTGTGCCGCAGGTGCCCATTGTGATGTCATAGCTATAGGAAAACAAATATACACGAAACAGCGTCCTGCTGCTGCCGGATTAAAAATATTCCGTCCGAAGCCGCCAAATACTTCTTTTGTAAGAGCAATGGCAAAGACCATCCCTATTACAATAACGTGCCACGGTATTGTGGGTGGCATGATAAGAGCAAATATGATTGAGGTTACAAAAACAGCTTCGCTTGCAGGTTCGTTGCGATATCTACAGAAAAGATGTTCTGTGATAGCTCCGGTGATGCATGATACGAGAATAACAGCGAGTGAGCGCCATCCGAAAAAATAGATGCTTCCGAGTATGCAAGGCAGCATAGCCAGAATAACTTTACGCATCATTAATTGTTTTTTTAATAGCGGTGTTTTTTTTGTGGGATTCATATGCACCAAAAGTTGATTATTTTAGTGTCAATAGTAATGAATTTATGGGTAACTGTATAGAAATTGATGCCTAAATTCAAGCGATATTTTGAAAAAACAATTTTCTGGATATCACCTGTTGATTTCTATGTCAGGCATGAGCAGAAAGAATGTTACGATAGTTGAGTCCTGCTTTTGATCATTGACTAAATTATGCAAAGAGAGAAAATTATTGTTTCTGGATCGGCAATAAGTCTATACAAACCTAAATTACTTCATCTTTTTGAAAAATAATCCTATTAGCCCGAATGCGGATAGAATTATACTCAAAGGTTCAGGTACTGCTGTGGTGTGTGAAAGCAAAAACGCATGGGCATCACCGTTTACGTCGATACCATATCCGACAATGTCTCCGTTTGAGTTGATAGCGTGTGCAGATGATAGAGTGAAATTGAGCGACGGATCGATAAAATCATTCAAGTCAATCATTTCACCGTCTTTATACAAAAACGCGTGGGTATCACCGTTTACATCGGTACCATATCCGACAATGTCCCCGTTTGAGTTGATATTGCGTGCAGATGATAGAGTAAAATTCAGTGACGGATCGATAAAATCATTCAAATCAAGCATTTCACCGTCTTTATACAAAAACGCATGCATTTGATTTGATGAGTTATGGGTCTGTCCGACAATTTGACCAGCGTCGTTTATATCGTTTGCATAGCTGTCTGTGCCTCCGAGAGTGCCAAGATCGGACATCGTCCCGTTTTGATATAAAAACGCATGGTATTGATTTGATTCGTCATAATATGAGTATCCGACAATTTGACCAGCGTCGTTTATTGCGGAGGCTAGGCTGTAGTTACCGCCGAGAGAGCCAAGATCGGACATTGCTCCGTTTTGATGCAAAAACGCTTGGACATAACCTGAGGTGTTACGTGATTGTCCGACAATCTGCCCGGTCTCGTTTATAGCCGTGGCAGCGCTGTATGCCTCTCCGGCGAGAGAGCCAATACTGGTCATTGCCCCGTTTTGATACAAAAACGCACGATATTGACTTAAATCGCTACTTAAGCCGTTACTGGCGTATCCGGCAATTTGTCCCGCGTTGTTTATGCTGAAAGCATAGCTGATTGTTCCGCCGAGAGTGCCAAGATCGGATATTGTCCCGTTTTGATATAAAAACGCATGGTATTGATTTGATTCGTCATAATATGAGTATCCGGCAATTTGCCCTGCGTCGTTTATATCGTATCCATAACTGTCAGTTCCTCCGAGAGTCCCAAGATCTGTGAATGTATAGTTTGTGGCGAATGCGGTTGTCGCTGTTAACATAATGATTAGTGCTGCGGTAAATTTAATGTGTTTCATAGGTTGAATACCTTTAAATAAAAATTTACATTAATAATTTTAATCAGATAGTTAAAGTATATCACATAATGATTTGATTATCAAATAGGAAGAACAAGAAACGACCCCAAAAGCTCTTTTTTACGCAATCTCAAAAAACGGGGGCTTCAGGGATGTGCAATTTGTGTTGACTTTTTTAGGTTTTTATGAGAAAGTAGCAAGCCCATTATAAAAAATCTCACGTTTTTTTATGATTTGTCAATGTGTTATACGTTGTTTAATTTGATGTTGCTTTTTTAAGGTAAGAGTCTATGTATAGAGGCATAAGTTATTATGATAGCAGGTTTCCGGATCACGCGTGTGCTGATTTGGATAAAATAAAAGATGCAGGATGTACGTATGTAGTACATACTTTTTCTGAACAGGATATGATGTTCAATGCTGAAAACGTTGCGGAAATCGTTGCTTATACAAAAAAGATAGGTCTTGAAGCTCATGTAGATCCGTGGGGTGTTGCGGGTATATTCGGTGGTGAGACATTTTCATACTTTGTGACACGTAATCATCATTGCTTGCAGGTGAAAAGTGATGGCGAAAAAGCGTCGCTTGCCTGTATTAATCATCCTGATTTACATAAGTTTATGTATTCATGGATAGATAAAGCTGTAGCTATTGGCGCGGAGGTCATTTTTTGGGATGAACCTCATTTTTATTTGCCCGGTTGGTTTAATTTCAAAGACCCGATGGATGTATGGGGTTGCAGATGTGATATTTGTCAGGCTGAGTATGAAAAATTATATAATGAGCCGATGCCTGAGGAAGAGACAGAAAACGTACAAAAATTTAAACTGCATAGTTTGATTGAATTTTTACGTAAGATGTTTGCTTACGCTGCTAAAAAAGGAGTCAAAAATACTACCTGCATGTTGCCTGTGGAGCTTATGCGGGATAGCGGTTCGTGGGAAAAGGTAGCGTCTTTACCCCATTTATACGGGTTTGGTACCGATCCTTACTGGACATCAGTACAGCAGCAGCGTGTTAAATTTGATCTTGGTGAATATATGCGCCCGTTCTGTAAAGAGGTGAAGCGTTTGGCAGATACCTATAAATTACGCGGGCATATTTGGATACAGAATTTTTCCATTCCGGAAGGTGAAGAACATATCATAACTCAAGCCGTAGATATAGCACGGTCGGAAGGAATTGAGGATATTTGTGCGTGGACATACTTTGGAGCCAAAGGCATGGCTTCATTGCGCAGTGCGCGTCCTCAGGTGGTGTGGGATACCCTGCGAAAAGCATATCGCCAATAATTAATTTGTATTGAGAGAGATGTAATATATATCGAGCAAAGAAAGACAAAAAACCGTAAAAGGAAAGGGAGGAAGATGAAACAATACGGACATTTTAGCAGTGATGGGAGAGAGTATATCGTAACAGATCCGAATACACCTCGCCCATGGTTTAACTATTTGTTTAACAGGGTTTATCATGCGCTGGTATCGCAAACAGGTGGCGGGTTCAGTTATTATAAAGATCCTAAGACAAATCGTGTTTTGCGTTACGATCACGTGCATAGTGATCGTCCGGGCCGTTATCTTTTTGTTCGCGATAACGATTCCAGCGAATGCTGGTCAGCCAACTGGCAGCCGATGCGAGTTGAGTTGGATTCATATCAGTGTCGTCACGGTTTGGGTTATACTGTATTGTCATCTGAGAAAAACGGTATAGCAACTGAAATTACCTATTTTGTAACGCAGAATGATCCGGTTGAACAGCAGATAATAAAAGTTAAAAATACATCGGATAAATCACGTACATTGTCTTTGTTCCCTTTCATTGAAGTTGTATCCGGTGATATAGAACTTGAAACCGTATATCGCAATATTATCTGTCTGTACAACAAAGCTGAATTCGATCCTAAGATGGATGCTTTGGTGTTACGTAAAAAACGTTTTCATTACAAACAACGCGACGTTGGTGTAACTGTTTTTGCGATTGAAGGTGGTCAGGACGGTTACGAAGTTAATAAAGAAAAATTCTTTGGCCGTTATGGCAGTATAGAATTTCCAGCAATGGTAAAAGCAGGCGCTTTGGGTAGCATTGAAGCTGAAGGCGAAGATATGGTCGGCGTATTTCAGAAGAATGTGACTCTGGCAGCTGGCGAAGAAATCGAATTTGTCGTAACACTCGCGTACGACCTCGATACAGATAAAGCTGCTGCATTGCTGAAAAAATATCACAGCACTGATAAAGCAAAAGCCGAACTCGAACGCGTCAAAGCATATTTTACCGAAGCAGTTGAACGAATTACTGTTAATACTCCGAATAAAGATTTTAACACCATGACCAATATATGGGGTAAATATCAGTTATATGCGATTACATGTTGGCGTGGAACATCTCAGTATCATGGAGGTGAAGGTGGTCTTGGATATCGCGACACTGCTCAGGATATCGAAGGTCTGTTGTCTGTACAGATGGATTTGGCAATGGAAAAATTGGAAAAGATATTGTACTGGCAGTATAACAGCGGCCATGCTGTATCCGGTTTTTCTGATGTCGAAGGATCATGGGATAAAGACGCAGACGGTTTGACCATGAAATCCGACGTTGCTGTATGGTTAGTATATACCGTTATTTCATATGTGAAAGAAACAGGTGATTTTGATTTCCTGAAAAAAGTATATCCGTTCCACAATGGTGGAGAAGCTACGGTTTACGAACACATTCTTCGTACAGTACGGTTCCTTTATAAAGAGCGCGGTTCGCATGGTTTGCCGTTGTTGCGTAAGGCAGACTGGAACGACGCATACGATCACGTTGGTATTCGCCTGAAAGGTGAGAGCGTTTGGCTTGGGTTTGCTCTGGCAAGAGCATGCAAACAAATGCGCGAACTCGCTGAATATTTGAATGATGGCGATATTGCTGCCGAAATGAAAGATAAATATGATGTGCTTGATGAAATCATCAATAACGTTGGTTGGGATGGCGAATGGTATCTGGCAGCGTTTAACGATTTCGGCAAGAAAATGGGATCGCATGAAAACAAAGAGGGTAAAGTTCCTCTTAACAGTCAGACATGGGCTATCCTGAGCGGCGTGGTTCCTGAAGAACGTCTGGAAAGCATTCTTGATAAGATCGATAATTATCTCGATACTCCGTACGGACCAGCATTGTTTGCTCCGGCATATACTGAGTTCGATGAAACGATCGGCCGTGTTACGGCGTTTGCTCCAGGTACTAAAGAAAATGCCGCTGTATTTTCTCATGCCTGTGCGTTTAAAATCGTTGCTGATTGTACTATCGGCCGTGCAGATAAAGCGCTCGAAACCTTCACTCGTTTGTGTCCGATGGCTGATGCCAAACAGGATCACGACAAATACAAAGGTGAACCGTTTGTCTGGGCAGAATATGTTGTTGGACCAAGCAACAAGCAGAACTACGGTGAAGGTACTTTTAACTGGAATACCGGTACTACACCGTGGATGTTTATCGCAGCAACTGAATGGATGCTCGGTGCACGTCGTGATTTCGGCGGTTTGCGCATAGATCCTTGTATTCCAAAAGATTGGAAAGAATGCTCGATTAAACGTCCGTTCCGCGGCGCGATTTATGAAATCGACATTAAGAATCCAAACGGTGTCAACAAAGGTGTCAAAGAAATAACCGTTGACGGTGTTAAACTTGATGGTACCTTGATTAAACCTCATGGCGATGGCAAAGTACACAAAGTATCCGTTGTTATGGGTTAAGTACGTGACACTTAATATATAGCCTTTAAAAAAGTTGGCAGCGCTATAATATAATGAAAAAATGCTGCCAACTTTTTTTTGTCTGAATAATTTTTTCCTTTAATATGTCGTATAAATTGTGTTTAAATACTATTTTATGTGAAACATTTTTATGAAAGAACTGTCTTAATAGATTAAGACGACTAACAATCGATACCAACGTTTAGAGGAAATTTTATGAAGCAGTGTATTAATGGATGCCTTGTGCTGACTCTTTGTTTATTTGCTGTAACTGTTTTTGCTGAAGTGGATAATGATGCTGTTGACCCGATAACTGCCGAAGAAAAATTGACTGATCAGTCAAATATCACGTCTATGGATGAAGAAAGTGCTTTTGAAGGTTTTGTTATCCCGCCGATTATTGTGGATAATTTTGATGAAGGAAGTACAGAAGGTGTTTTCAATGAACGGAAAACGACATTGGGTACATATCAGGGGACGTGGGCAAAACGTCCTGCGTGGAGCTTGATTGCTAAAAGTGAAGAACATAGAAGAGGCGACAGCGGGCTTGGGCAACGTCTCGAATGGCAAAACGCCGGCGGCTGGTGCGGATGGTATACGTTGCTCAACGGTTTGGATGTAACCGATTATAATGCACTGACTTTTTGGATTAAAGGAGAAAAGGGCGGCGAACGATTTGATATCGGTCTGTCGGACATGCAGATGCAGGAGTTGGATATCAGCGCAAAATATGTTGGTGCGGTTAGCTTCTTTCTGGAAGATGAAGTGACAACTGAGTGGCAAAAAGTGAAGATTCCTCTGTCACGGCTTGGCGCTGATATAGATATGTCATCACTGGGATCGTTAGTGTTTTGGTGTCGTTATAATAGCTCTGGTAAAAGTTCTGTGATCTATATGGATGACGTTATGTTTGAAAATGATCCTGAAATCCGTGCCATAGAAGAATATAATGCCCCACGGGCAGAGTTAGATCCTGACCATCCACGTACAATGTGGGTGTGGAAGATAGATCCTGTGGTCAACTTACGTGCCCGTCAGGATATGTTTGAATTGTCTGAACGGGCAGCAATTCGAACTTGCTATGTTTATTTTGGAGAGTTTGATGAACATGATGATCCAGGATATACGAAACAGTTGGAAGAATTTTTGGTGGAGGCTCATTCAAAAGGGATCAAGATAGAAATTCTTACAGGTAATCCCACATGGGCAGTGGCAGAGAACCATCATAATGCATACAATTGGATGAAATCGTTTCTTGAATACAATAAAAGTCGTCCGCCTGAAAAGCGGGTAGATGGTTGTTCTTTTGATGTCGAGCCTTATTTGGCCGGCGAATGGCAAACAAAGCGTGAAGAGGTGAAAGCTGACTATCTTGTTTTGCTAAAAAGTTTACGGGAGTTGATAGATAGTTATCCTGATCAAGATTTTGAAATCGGTGGGGCAATACCGACTTTTTATAAAGAAGAAGGCGATTTTGAAGCCAACATGCTCAGTTATCTTGATTATGCAGCGTTGATGGCCTATCACGACAGTCCGCGAAAGATTATTGATTCCTCACGCTATCACATTAATCTGGCGGAAGACCTTGGCAAAAAAATATATATTGGTGTTGAAACTCAGGATCTTGTATCCATGAATCAGGGAAATAGGGCAACTACTTTTTATGAAGAAGGTTGGGAAGATATGGAACAAAAGTTGGCGGAAGTAGAAAATGCTTTTCGCGGCAATTCGGGATATGGTGGTCTTGCAATGCACTGTTATTATTCTTATAAATTATTGCAGCGAGGTAGAAACACTCCATTTAAGCTTCGACCTAAACCGGAAGACCTTGCTCAGTTTGTATCACGCTATCAGCAGTCTGCAGTTGAAATTGATGGAGCACTTGGAGATTGGATAAAAACTGATCCCGTAATTTTAGACCAGAAAAAGGACGTAGTTTTTAGCCCCGGTGCATGGATGGGACCTGAGGATTACAGTATTGCGGCTTATAGCATGTGGGATTTATATAATATTTATTTTGCCTTTGTTATTACGGATAACGAAATGGTTCAGGAAAAGACAAAACAGGAAATGTGGGAAGGCGACCATATTGAGTTCTGGTTAGATGTTGATCTTCTTGGGGATTACAATGAGGCAATGAATAGTGAAGACGATTTTCAATTCGGTTATTCTCCCGGCAACCTTGATACCATAGACCCTGAAGTATTTTTGTTTATCCCTGAACTGCCAGAGTTTGTGGTTGCTAATAACACAGAAATATCTTCAAAACGAACTGATAGCGGATATATTATTGAAGTTCGTATTGATGCACGTCTTTTTAAAGATATAGATTTTCGCAAAGTTCGTCAAACTACCATAGACGATAAACAAAATTTGGTTGCTAATAGAGATATTTACGAAAAAGGGCCTGATGCAGTAGCACAGGAAAATGCTCCATTCAAGTTTTATGAAGGTATGCTTATCGGGTTTTCACTGGATGGTAGCGATTGTGATGATCCTAATGCACCGCAGAAATTGTTGATGTCTACGTCTTCAGAACGTATCTGGGGTGATCCTACAACGTTTAATTGTTTGCGATTGGAAAAATAGAAAGGAAGTTGTTTTACAATGAAAGTATACGCAACTATATGGGGCTTGATACTCCTTTTTAGCATGTCATCGTATGATACAGGATATGCGGCTCAGAAAGAGCGTGACTGGGACAATCTGTTTGAGTTACCTCTTTTACCTGAAGGAACAGAGTTGTTTGACCATGAAAAGATGTTTGCATATCGTGGTAGAATAGGTTTTTTTCGCTTACCTCCCTCAGTTATGGGATGTTATTTTGATGCTACTGTGAATTATCTCCCTGATGAGGAACGTACTGGAGGAGAGAAACCCATAACCCCTGAAGAATTTTTTAAGACCCATGATATTGAGATAAAAGACAAAGAGTTATGGCATGACCATGAGTCTATAAAAATTATGTATCGCTACAAACCTGTCGGACGTTCGTTTTGCGGTGCCTATCTGATGCTTCTTGCTGATATTTCTAAGTATGGCACTATAACTTTCATGGTTAAGGGTGAAAATGGCGGTGAACAGTTTCAAATCGGGATGAATGACGCTATATCGAATAAACGAGAAGATGCAGTTTTTATCGGTTCGATCAACCGTTTTATTACAGGTGGCAAGGTTACTCGTGATTGGCAGATCGTAAAAATTAATGTCAGTGAATTTTTTGGTCCTGATCTTTCAAAGGTGATGAGCCTGGTTTTTGATATTAACGAAGAAAGTACAGGTACGATTTGGATTGATGATTTGAGATTTTATAAAGAACCTTTGTATAATACCCTTGAAGAAGTATACCGAACAGGGTATTTACTTCTGGATAACTATGATTTTAACTATCTTAACCTTTTGGGTCGTAAAACAAATACCTATAAAAAACTGCCCTCTGTATGTCAGCATGTGCTCGATGAAGAAGTATTTTATGGGGAGCGTGGTAGGTCGTTACGCATTGACTATGACAAGCAGGGAACAGGCTGGTCCGGTTATTATTCAATGCTTAATCAGGTAGATGGCGACTGGTTTGATTTATCTGAATTTGATCGTGTTTCATTCATGGTTAAAGGTGCAAAGGGTGGAGAAACTTTTGAAATAGGTATGGCCGACAGGAATTGGGTTGTCATAGGTGATTCGCTAAAAGGTGGAGCAGTTGAAGATTATCTTCCTGGTGGAATTACAACTGAGTGGCAGGAAGTCGTTATACCGCTTTCTAATTTTGGTTTACTTGACCTAACTGAAATGGGCTCGTTTGTGATCAATTTTACTAAGAAACAGCGTGGTACTATCTGGATAGATGATCTTAAATTTTATTTGAAAGAAGATGAAGAAGAAGAACCTGATTGGTGAAAAAATGTAACTGTTTGTAACATCAACGTTTTCATCATATAGAGAAGAAAGGAGAAAACAATGAATACTAAATTATTACTCGCAGGGATACTATGTGGAACCTTAATTAGTGCGGGGACACTTACAGCTCAGGATAAACAGTTGATCGATAATTTCGATAAACAGGGAAATGAAATGGGTGGTCGTTCCAGCACATATGTGAAAGAACCATCGGGGATATTTGCCGGTAAAGATGGTAATATCAAGTATGGTGAGAGTGGTAAATCATTGAAATTGCGCTATAAAAAAGCTAACGAAGGTGGACCTTTTGGAAAAGGTGGATGGTGTGGTTATTATAGTGTAATTAAAAGTGGTCCGCGCCAATATTTTGATGCGTCTGCATATAATTATTTGACTTTTTGGGTTAAAGGTGCAAACGGCGATGAAAATTTTAAAATTGGAGTAGCTGACGAAGCTCAGGAACAACGCGAGGATTCAGTTAAAACAGAGGAAATCGCCGTATACATGCCTGATGGAAAAATTACGACAGAATGGCAACAGGCCAGAATCCCTCTTGACGAAGTTTTTGTCGACTTGTCAAAATTAGCTTCAATAGCTATTTGTTTTGAATCTGATTGTTTCCCAGATGGTAGCGGCAAAGGCACTGTCTATATTGATGATATGTATTTTGAAAAGTAAATCTTTCTTTGCTTAAAATAAGGTCAATGTAAAGATGAAATTTCTTTATAAACAAAGATTATATATTGAGTCCATGTTATTGGCGTTCTTGTTGTTTTACACAAGAGCGCCAATAGGTTTAGTTTATTCTCAGGATGCTGCGGAACCACAACGTATGCAAGGGATATTTGATGAAGCTCTGAAAATTGATACCGGTACACAGGTTACCTCTGAAAAAGTTCTTATAGACACTTTTGAAGAACCATCTAAATGTAATTTGTTGGGACAGATCACTAATGTGTATATGATGGCTCCTTCGCGTGCGATGATATCGTTTGAAACCGATGAGCGTGATGAAATAATGACTGTTGTTTTGCGTATAAAATATAAACGTGCTACTGAAGGCGGCCCATATGACAAAGGTGGGTGGTGTGGGTATTATACCACTTTAAAAGAAGTTGCTGGTCGTGAAACACATTATTTTGATGCCAGTAAATATACGCATATTACATTTTGGGTTCGAGGCGAGGATGGTGGTGAAAATTTTGCTCTTGGGTTATCCGACCGGCATTGGGATATATCCGGTGACTCGTTTAAGTCGCCGGAAATTATAAATTTTCTTCCTGAAAAACGGATAACCAAAGAATGGCAAAAAGCAAAAGTGCCTTTGAAAGAGTTTTATTTGGATATGAGCAAATTGTCGTCGTTATCTTTCTGCTTTGAACAGGAATGTTTTCCTGAAGGCAACGCGGAAGGATATGTATATATTGATGATATTGCGTTCGAATAAACGTTCTTGGAATGCACCATAGCTCTCACAGCGTAACTTTCTACATGATGTTTTAACCCTCAGGAGATTCATGGATTCATCGTTTCTTGATTTACTCAAACAACCTGATCGCATCATTGTGTTTGATGGCGCAATGGGTACGTATTTGTATCAAAAAGGTATTTTTATAAATGTCTGTTATGAACAGCTTAACCTGACCAGTCCGGATATGGTGCAGGAAATACATGAGGAATACATTAGAGCTGGAGCGGATGTTATTACCACAAATACCTTTGGAGCCAATCGATTTAAACTTCAACAATCGGGTATTGCTCATCAGCTTGAAGATATTATCAATTCAGGTGTTGCTGTCGCTAAAAAAGCGGCGGAAAAATCGAAAACGTTTGTTGCCGGTGACATAGGTCCGATTGGTAAATTTATTAAACCATTAGGGCCAATCAACCCTTCTGATGCCGAGGCCATGTTTACGGAACAGATACAATTATTTGTAAAAAACGGTGTTGATCTTCTGGTTCTCGAAACATTTTCTGATATTGTTGAGCTCGAACTGGCAATTAAATGTGCTCAAAAACTGACCGATATTCCTATAGTAGCGCATCTTACCATCAATGAAGACGGTACCACCACGTTAGGCGCGACACCAGATCAGCTTGCGGATTTAGCATATCGCACAAAGATCGCAGCGGTTGGGTTTAACTGTTCAGTAGGCCCTCATCTTATTTTAAATGGTGTGGAAAAATTGTCTAAGTACCGTGATCTTATAATATCGGTACAGCCTAATGCTGGTATGCCCAGAATGATAGAGAATAGGAATATGTACCTGACCACACCGGAGTATTTTTCATCATATTCGAAACGCTATTTACTAAACCATGTTCGTATTCTGGGTGGGTGTTGCGGTATTCATCCTGAACATATAAAGAACTTAAAAAATACCATTAAATCTGTAGCACGCGGTTTAGTTGAACAAGTTGAAACTAAAGAACAGGTAGCTGTTTCTGATGAACCTGTAGGGCGTACACCAATCCCGATTGCAGAGCGCTCACATCTCTCTAAGCGGATACAGGAAGGTTATTTTGTTTCTAGTGTAGAAATCACCCCGCCGAAAGGATGTAATCCGCAGAAAGTTATAGATGCAGCCCGGTTTCTCAAAGAGAATGGAGTCGATGCAGTCAACATACCAGACGGACCTCGTGCCAGTGCCCGTATGAGTCCCCAAATGCTTGCGGTTATCCTTGAACGGGAAGTAGGTATGGAAACCATTATGCACTATTGTTGTAGGGACAGGAACGTTATCGGCATGCAGTCCGATTTGCTTGGTGCGGCATCAGCAGGGTTAAACAATATTCTGGCGATAACAGGCGACCCTCCAAAGTTGGGTCATTATCCTAATGCCACAGCGGTTTTTGACGTAGATGCCATCGGTTTGTCACGTATTATCAACCGCCTTAACCATGGGCTTGATCTGGCAGGCAACGATATTGTAACCCCGACAAAGTTTTTGATAGGGGTTGGTGTTAATCCGGTAGCTACTAATTATGATTTGGAAATCGAACGACTTCATCAGAAGGTCGAAGCGGGGGCGGAATTTGCCATAACCCAACCGGTATTTGACCCTGAAAAACTGTTGTCATTTCTTGATGATATCAATGATATAAAGATCCCTGTCCTTGTTGGTATATGGCCGTTGGCGTCATATCGCAACGCAGAGTTTCTTAATTCCGAAATACCTGAAGTGCATATTCCAAAATATATTATGGATCGTATGAGCAAGGTTACCGACAAAGAAGAAGCCAAGCTTGAAGGAGTCGCAATTGCCCGTGAAACATTGGATCAGGTAAAAGATCGTGTCCATGGTGTGCAGGTTAGTGCTCCGTTTGGCAGGGTGGATCTCGCTTTGAAAGTGGTCGAGGGATTCATCACGCCGGATCCTGAGTATCAGCGTATCACGAAGTAGATTTTTTCGTCACGTACCCCATGATTTCGTCTAATCTATCTATCAACACATCCCATGTGAAAGATTGCTGAGCTGATAGTAGATTCTGTTCAAATGTTTTGTATCTATTATTTTGAAAGATAGTTGTGATGGCATTGGTGAGTTGCTCAACATTGGCAGGCTCCACCAGTATGCCGGTTGCTCCATCATGAACGATATCAGAGATATTCCCAACTTTAGTTGCCACAACCGGTTTGCCAAAATCATAAGCCGTTTGAATGATGGCGCTTCCTGTTGCAGATGTATAAGGGATAGCAACAACGTCTGCCGCCTTAAAATAAACCGGTACTTGTTCATTTGGGATATACGTGTCTATAATGCGTATTGCCTGATTGATATTGAGGTTGTTGATCAAATCAAGATAGGTCTGTTTATCTTTCCAGAATTCACCAGCAATGATAAGAAAAATATCAGGATCATTTTTTAACAAATCCGGCATGGCTTCCAGTAAATATCGAAGTCCTTTATATTCACGTATAAATCCGAAAAATAGAATTACTTTTTTTCCGCTAATGCATAGCTTCTTTTGTGCATCTTGTTGTGACAGCTTGCCCGTATATTCTGCGAATGTACCAACTGGCAGGAATAGTCGTGAGATATTTGCTGCCGGGATAATTGCTCGTAAATTGTTTTCATCTTCCTGAGAGTGGACTACAAAGCGTGTTCCCCATCGAAGTACACTTTTTGTGAGGAATTTTTTCAAGAAACTCGATTCATGCTCAACCACATTGTGACAGATGAAGATGATACGGGTTTTTGTGAAAATTTTTGTCAGTGATATGATAAAAAGATACATCGGCGTCCAATACGCAACCCACCACGGCAGGATAAGAAAATCCGCATTGGCTCTAATAAGAATCCGTACTGCCTGAAGCCATGTAAACGGATTGGTGGAGTCGATGATGCGCAAAGCTCCATAGCTTGAGAGAGCTGTTCTGCTTGGATCGATATCGGTTTTCCCCGGATACAGCCATGCCGGATACTGTTTTTTATATGAGATAAACGTAACCGTATGGCGTTGCTTGAGGTGTTCATATAGTTGTGCCGTATGGTGCGCGATACCGCCCCTGTACGGGTAGGTAGGCCCGATAAGCACTATGTTTGATTCGTTGCTATCTGTCATTAAAGTAGTTGAGTGAAAAGGTTATTGTTCCAGATAGTGCGTTTTTTGTTTTTTGAACGCGTCGAGTTCCAACTCGATTTCTTTAAGGCGTTTTGCCCCTGCGCCGGATACATCCGTATTCAGAGCACGAATTTTTTCTTTGATGCTGTCTATGAATGCTAAATCGTCGTGGACACGTTGTTGAAGAGCAGACGACAATTCGTTGTATACCTGAGCAAGACGGAATTTCATATCGTTTTCCCTGAACGATATTTTACCACCGTATGAGCCTTTTACGAGTTCATCGATAGATTTTTTCAAGCGAAACAAGGGCCCCATAAATCTGTGTGAAGTCAATAGACCCACGTAAATGGTAATGCCTATACAAACTACAAACGCTAGAAAAAGTATCGGTATAAGCGTAGCGAATGGTAATGGTTCTGCCATAGTTTGAGCAGCTTTTGACGTAGTGTAAAAGGTGATTCCTGAAAAAATAATTCCTGTTAGCAAAACGACTATTATGAGCAAAGAAAGATACTTCATCTGAACTTCTTTATCGATCAAGCGCAGGCGGCTGCGTTTGTTTTGAATGATCGCTTTTTTCATAAAAAAATCCCCTTGTCTAAACGATTGACAGCATTCAACCAATAGTCAATGTATCCAAATTAACAAAATCATATGATAGAATCAATACAATTACACCATGATTGTCGGCACTTGGGGAGAAAAAATTATACTTTTCAATTGTTTACAGGTAGTTTAGTATAACTAAACGAGTGTATTTAATCTTAAGGAGCTGCCATGAAAATCCATATCAATGCAAGAGCCGGACTGGGCGATACAGTTTATTTTTTCTCAATTATACAGACATTGTTACGCAGTATAGAAAATGTTGAAATATCGGTAATTTGTTGGAATGCCGCGCAGGAACTTTTTGCCAGCCAACTGCCTTTACGTCAGATTATCAATGCCAATGATCTGGTCAACGTGATGGGAAAAGGGTGGTCGCATACCTCACCACGGGCAAAAAAAATGTTTGCCGATAAAATAGGAGAGGTCGATTATTACATTGATTTGCAACCTAATCAATCATATATGAATGAAGTGCTGTCGATCAATGCTGAAACACGGGTTGCGATTAATCCTGAAACGTCTATGGCGCAGCACTATGATATTTGTATACAAACCGTTTCGGATGAACATATCCTCACAACATACCGGCGTATGCTTTCGGAAGTTTTTGATATTAAAGAGTATGTCGCGCCGGGACAATTTGCTTCTATACCTGAGTTGGGTGCAAAAATCGATCAGATCGTTTCCTTGTTACTCAAGAATGAAAAGCGTCCTGTAGTCTGTATCCATCCGGGAGCCAAAGGACTGGAAAAATTATGGGATGTTTTGAATTGGGGGCGTGTTGTTAACTGGTTGATAGAAGAACGTAATTTTCAGCCTATTTTACTGGGATCATCCTTAAGGTTTGCAGGTATGGTACCTATTCTTGATATACCGTCGGCTCAAGCGATTCAGCTGTTATCATTTGATAAAGCATTTGACATGGCAGGCAAAACAGACAGTGTATTGTTCCTTGTAGAGGTAATCCGCAGGGCACATTTATATATTGGTCTGGATACAGGGCCTACCCATATTGCAGCTGTTTGCGGTGTTCCTACCCTTGAATTGTTCAGACGTGAATCACCCGCTCAATATGCCGCCTGGCGTGCATGGGGTGATAATGTTCGAACTATTGTCGCTGATTCCATGGACCAAATCAACGTAGAACAGGTTATAGATCAACTACAAGATTGGGGTCCGGTAACGGAAGCTTCAGCCTTATGCAAATCTCAATCTGCTCGGTGATATTATCTATTTCTTAAGGTTTCTAGCATTGTCTGTGCTTCTTCATCTTCGGGGCGAAAACTGAGATATTTACGCAACAGTTCAATGGCTTTATCGAATTGCCGTTGGTAGACATGTACCGCCGCCAGATTGTAAAGCGGGTCGGCAAAAGATCTATCAAGTTTGATAGCCTGTGTATAGCATGTTTGTGCCTTTTGCCATTTTTGTTGATAGAAATATGCGTTACCAAGGTTATACCATGTTTGCGCGTTTTCAGGTTCAATCTCCAATGCGTTCAAATAACTTTGACATGCGAGATCGTAGTCTTTACGGGCAATATTGATATTGCCAAGGTTAGCCCATGCCAGCGGGAACGATTTATTTACTTTTAGTATCGACAGATACAGATTGGCCGCTTCATCAAGTCTTCCTTGTGTTTCATATAAAATACCCAGATTATTGCGTACATCCATATCGAGCGGGTTGTTCTGCAATGCTTTGTTGTAAAACGATTCCGCTTTATCCAATTGATCGATGGTAAAAAGAAGATCGCCCATCAGTGAATAACCTTCACTGCGATTAGGATTCAGTTTGATGACATGTTTAATGAGGGGTTCTGCCAGATCGAATTGATCGGTTTTAAGGTAGATTGCACCAAGGTTATATGTCGCTTCGTAGTAATCGGGATTGATCGTGACCGCTTGTTTGAAAAATGCAATTGCCGAATCGAGCGAATTATTTTTTAGTTCGATAGTTCCCAAATAGTTATAAGCTTTATACGATTCAGGCAAATCAGCAATAAGCTTGCGGGCAAAGGCAGTGGGCGATGAGAAAAATGTTAATCCGCTTATACTCATAGAGGAAAAGAAAATTACCAGCATAAGCCCCAGAAGTACATTTATCCTGTGTCTGGGGAGTATCGAATTGACAGCCAGTGCAATTAATAATGAAAATCCGATTGATGGCAAGTACATATATCGTGATGCAAAGAAATTTTCGAGTGGATACACCTGCGAAACAGAGAGAAGAGGGATAAAGGCTAAAGCGCAAGCGTATCGAACGGCTTTGCTGCCCCATGCATTTCTGAAAATATATAATCCGATGCCTAGTATGGCAACACCTTGGATAACAAGCGGGTACAACGTGCTTTTATTTGCAAATTCTATGATAATTGGGGCAGGGCAAATCCCCACCCTAATGGCAAGCAATGCGATATAAATAGGACGAATCGGAAGTGGTATCGATTCTGTAAACGTTGTTGAACGTAGATAATCCTGAGGGTGCACAAGAAAGAAAAAGCGACACCATAGATATGCGCCCAGAATGATAACAAGGGTACCGAAAAAGAAAAAAGCCGGCATGTTACGTTCTTTATCGTTCTTGCAAAAAAATTCATACGCAAGTATTAACAGTAACAGCGACGCTCCTGTTTCTTTTGAAAAAAGCGATGCCGTAAAGCAGATTATCATACCTATGCCGGCTAATAAACTGCCGGTCGTTTTTATACGCAGATAACACAACATCCCCATAACGAGAAATAGTGTCATTAAAAGGTCTGCCCTGTATGCTACAACACTTAATGTTTCAAGATGAAGCGGGTGCACTGCAAATAATATTGTTGCAAGCAGTGTAGTTGTTGTTTTGAAGATAGTTAACTTCTTCAGTAAGCGGTATACGAGCAGTACGCTACAGATATGCAGTACTAAATTGACAAGGTGATGTGCTGTTGCATTTTTGCCCCAGATTATGGTGTCAAAAATATGCGAAAGGGTAACTAACGGGCGATAAGATTGTTCTCCAAAAATAATGAAATAGTTTTTGCTGAATACCAAGGAGATGCTTTTCAGAGATCCCATAAATGCGTTGAGCACAATGATCCCTTCATCATCCCATAAGAACGGCAGTGTGATGATGTATCCCCATACCAGCAGTGGTGGTAGTATCAAATAAAATAATCGTAGTAGTCGTTTCATGTGTCGCTATTAATTGTTTGAGGTTATGATGTATTTCGTATTGTAGCAGGAATATATGGGATGTCAAACTCATATTGGGGATAAAAAAAGGGAGAAACCTGTTGATTTCTCCCTTAGATATATTGCAATAACAATTATGTTATTATTTAACAGCCTTGCTGTTCTGTGATTTTAACTGATCGAGTCCTTTGAGTTCTTCAGTGCTTAAAACTTTATCGAGGTCGAGCAGCATCATTAATCTTTCACCGATTTTTCCGACGCCAAAGAGGAATTTTGTATCGACACCGGATACTGTTGGCGGTACATCATCAATATTTGTGCTGGAAAGACGTAACACTTCAAGTACTGAGTCGACAATAACACCTATGGTTCTGCTTTGAACTTCAACAACGATAATTCTTTCGGCTTCTTTTTCACCGCTGGGTGTAATTTCAAAACGTTTGCGCAGATCAATAACGGAAACCACGGTGCCGCGCAGGTTTATCAAGCCTTCTACAAATGTAGGCGCTTTAGGCACATGGATAATTTCGACGATGCGTATAATTTCACGGACTTGTTCGATATTAACACCATACTCTTCTTTGCCCAATCTGAAGGTTACCAGCTGCAGTTCTTTTTCTGTATCAACTTTGGCCATAATAAAAAATCCTCCGTATCGTTAGGGTTTTAAGATAAATCATAAAATCAGATTTATATAAATGATTATTTATGCTATCATATATTTTCGGTTTGTCGTCTGAAAAGTTAACAAAAAAACATTTTTTTGAGATGAAAAATCTTTTCATTATTTTCATTATAAGCTTGGTTGTATTAGTAACACTCACAGTTTGACTTATTTAAGAACAATAGTAAGATATTTTGATATAAAAGTAATATTTGTATTGGATCAATTATGATACGTCTCGCAATAGCAGGTACGGGCGAGTTTTGCCGGTCTGCGCATTTTCCATCATTATTTAATCGACGCGATAAGGTTGTTATTACTGCCATTTATAATCGTGGCGAGGAAAATCGCAATCATGCTATTCACATTTTGGAAGAGCGCGGTATGCCAGTGCATATTTTTGATAATCCTGATGATTTGTGCGAATCGCAATTGGCTGATGCTGTCCTTTTGTGTTTGCCTCCTGAATTTCATCCCCCGCTGGCATGCAAAGCGTTATTAGCTGGTAAACATGTTTTTTGCGAAAAGCCGATATCAAATACTCTTGATGATGCCCGGCAGGTAGTAGAATGTGCCGCTAAAAGCGATGTTGTTTTTCATACTGGGTTTGTTATCAGGTACAGCAATTTATTTTCGACTGTAATGTCGTTGATAGAGGATGGGATTATCGGTGATCCCAAAATTGTCTGGAACAGGGTACTCTTTGGCAGTGACTGGGCATATCGTGGTGGTACATGGACTAATGATCCTCATCGTTCTGGGGGTATGCTGAATGCGTGGGGAGTCCATTCATTCGATTTATTACAGGCAATGGCAGGCGGATACCCACAGTCATGCCATGCCATGGGTGGGCATATGGCACGACAAGGGACGAATAATACCGATGCGGCAATGGTGAATATTGCTTACAGCTCAGGAGTGGTTGGTTCGTTACAGGTATGCCGCTTTGCGCCGAGAGGTGACGACTGGTGGATTGGCTGTATAGGAACAAATGGTATGATTGAAGCAGGGTTTTTTCAGCGTAAGATTATATTGCGCAATGCTAGTATGGAAAAAATAATAGAACCGCCTTCTTATGAATTGCATAGTTTTGATGGAATGCAGCAGCAGATGGATAGTTTCCTTACAGCTATTAGTGAACATTTGCATACATCGAGTGGTGCCTATGAGGGATACTATGCAACAGCGCTGGCGCTTTGTGCGGAAGAATCTATACGAGAACAAACATCTATTAATATTCCTCAAATTGTATAACTCTAAAAAAAATGTTTATTTATTGAGCTTTATGTATACAATATGTATCTAAATTTAACTTAGAGTTTAAGTGATTGTAATATAAATAGATAAGGCAAAGGAAAAATGTCGAAAGAAGAAATACGTTTTCAAGGGTTACCTATAAGTGGTGGTATAACGATAGCGCAAGTGTGTCTTTTTGATGATTCAAGGCATCATGACGTACCTGTTGAAGAAGCATCCAGCCTGCCTGCCGAGAAGGAGATAGTTCGTCTCGAAAATGCTTCGCAAGCTGTTTCTGTACGATTAGCTGAGGTTAAGGAAAAAGTAGACCGGCACATTGGTTCGGCAGAAGCTGAAATATTCGTTGCACAAAAAATGATATTGGAAGACGCATCGCTGAAAAAGCAGTTATTTGATCTTATTACAGGCAAACAAATCACTGCTGAATCGGCGGTAAATGTAACTTTTGATGAATATGAACAAAAGTTGCTTGCGGTTGACAGCGAGTATATACGTCAACGAGCATCTGATATAGGTGAAGTCAAACGCAGGCTGCTCGATGCGCTTGGCGATACTTCTCCTGGATTTAAATGCGAAGGTTTGGGAGCATGTAACCAGGGACGAAACAGAATTGTTGCCACCGAAGAATTGACACCCATGATTACCATAGAACTTAATTTCGATCATGTGCAGGGGTTCATTACGGAACGTGGAGGCGTAACTTCACATGCGGCTATTCTGGCTCGTGCCCTCGGGGTACCTGCTGTTAGCGGTATACATGGATTTCTCGAAAAAGTCGCTTGTGGAACAGAAATATTATTGAACGGAGATACCGGGGAGGTTGTGGTTTGGCCTACACAGGAAACGATACATCAGGCTCGTGAGTCGAGTGTAGTGTTGCCAGGCAAAGACCGTATTATCAAACCGGTAGAGAATTTTGAAGTCTTTGCCAATATAAATCTGGCTGGTGATGTTGATGAAGCGGTGGCTATGCATGCCGAAGGAATAGGATTATACCGCACGGAATTTGAGCTGTTTTCTTCAGGGCGTCTTTTAAGTGAAGACGAGGAGTTTGAACGCTATTCTCATGTGGTTAAAAAAATGAATGGCAAACCGGTTTATTTCCGCATGCTTGATATTGGTGGCGATAAAAATACTCAGTTTTTCAATCTTCCTCATGAAAGCAATCCATACCTGGGATGCCGCGGTGCCCGATTTTTGATAGCGCGTCCGGACATTTTCCGTCAACAGGCTCGTGCGCTTGCTCGTGCTTCAAAATATGGACCTGTGTATGTTATGTATCCCATGGTAATTGGTGTAGAACAGTTGCTAACGCTTAAAAAAATGTTTTCAGAGTCTGTTTCAGATATTGATGTAGGAACAATATATCAGGGATTAATGTTCGAGGTACCTTCCGCATGTTTGTTGGCCAAAGAGTTGTTGGAAATAGCCGATTTTGCGAGTATCGGAAGTAACGATCTTATACAATACCTGTTTGCGGTTGACCGCAATAACGAGTTGGTCGCCTACGACTATAATCCTGATAAAGCAGTATTTTGGAACCTTCTTAAGTCGCTGGCAGAGGCTGCGGATCAGGCAGGTAAGAATTTGTCGATTTGCGGCGAGCTTGCGAGCGATGCTAATTATATCAAAAAGCTACTCGATATTGGTATCAATACCGCAAGTGTTAGTTCACGACTTATCCCTCATATACGGCTAGCCGCCATGGAAGAGCCGGTGTGATAACAACACTGGTTGTGGAATCGAACTGCCTTGTTATGTTATGTTATGTTATGTTACAGAAACACCTGTACCGGAACCAGCAAGATGTTTCAGTTAATTGGTGGATTTTTGGCTAAAAAAAGAACTTGTTTAGATAATTTTACATAAAAATGAAATAGCCCTTGAGATGTATTCCCAAGGGCTATTTTTGTACATGATTAAGTTAGTTGTTAAAATACTAGTTTTGATTCGTCGCTGACATTCTTTGATGCCTTTTCGACGAGTTTTTTCTGATCTTCATAGCCTTTTCTTCCCATCATGCCATAAGTAAGGTTTTTGCCTTCCTCGACACCGGGTTGATCAAACGCGTTGATATTGTATAGCTCACCTGCGATAGCGATTTGGTATTCCAACATATACATAAGAGCGCCAAGTGTAAATGGGGTCAGCTCGTCAAGGGTGATTGTACAGCTTGGACGGTTGCTGCGAGCCAATGCCACTTCGGTTGCTTTCTGTTCGGCTTGTATGAGTGAGTTGAGTGATTTACCGCCAAGATATGACAGCTGTTCGATATCGCTGTAGGCCGATGGAATATCGATGGTTTCCCTGTACTTATTGACACCAATGAACGTAATAAATTTATCGAATGGCCCTTCTTTATACAATTGAACCTGTGAATGTTGGTCGGTAGCACCCAGAGCTTTGATTGGAGTTTGCCCAACAAAAACATCTTTGCCTTGTCTGTCGACTTTTTTGCCGATACTCTCAGCCAGTAGCTGACGATACCAGTCTGCCAGATCACGAAGCGCCTGTACATAAGGCATCATAACAGCCATAGGTTTCAGTTTAATGGTATCCATCATATAGAGAAGCGAAGCGTATAGGACGGCCGGATTGCGATATACATCGGTTTGTTTGCATTGTTCGTCCATTGCCTTTGCACCTGCCATAAGTTCTTTGATGTCTATTCCGGTGACTGCGGCTGAGAGTAATCCGACCGGACACATTACAGTGAATCGTCCACCCGCATCATCAGGTATGGTTAGTGTGCGGATATTCTCGTCATTTGCGATTTTACGTAACACACCTTTTTCTTTATCGGTAGTGAACAAAAATTGTCGTTGGAATGCTTTTTCGCCCAGATGTTTTTTTACCATATCCTGAAAGATCAGATACTGCGACATAGTTTCCGCAGTAGTGCCCGATTTTGTGATTACATTAAAAAAGGTTTTTTCGAGTGGTAAAACATCTAACGCGCCTCCAACCAATTCAGGATCAACGTTGTCGAGTACAAAAAGTCGTGGGCGGAATTCACTTTTATTTAAGTTGTAAAACGGGTGGTTAAGCGCGCTGTGAAGGGCTATGTTACCCAAAGCTGAGCCACCGATACCAAGGACAACAAAATCGGAAAAATCGTGTGCGATCTGTGTGCCGAGTTCAATAATTTTATCAAGTTCTTTTTCGGGAGTATACGGTAGTTTTGCGAACCCCATATTTCCTTTGGATTTTGCCTTTTCAACAGTGGCATGGGCTTGTTCAATCTGTTTTCTGCAGTGATTCAGATCATCGACAGTAACCCCATGTTCATGCCCGACAACCGATGCCAGAGCATTGGTGAAATCTAACGTAATACCACACTTCTTTTTTGTAGCCATAGAACGTATTCCTTCCGGTTTAAGTTGTATTGGTTATACGTACAGTATCGCCTTCTTGAATGTGAAATTGTTCTGATGCGTTGCCCTGATTAACGGCAATTTCCAGAAATCCACTGCTACCTACGACCAGCAAAGGTTTTCCTGCACAAACAGAATCAAACGATGTACATAACCTGGCAATAGTGATAGAATTATCACTCAGACTGACAGATATGGATTCAGTAACTCTTTCTGCGGGAACATTAGTAATAAGGTTGCCAAAGTGGTCGACATGAATAATAGTCGCCAGCAGTGTTGATGACGAGTCCGTGGTATCTGGAAAGCTGAAATTATCTAACATTACAGGATCATTAATTTGTTCTCCTATAGTATTAATATCGATGCCATTAGATATATGTGCCGCTAGTGGTGCGAAAATATCTCTACCGTGAAATGTTGAGCTTACTGGTGTTAGAAAATAATCAGTATTGGTTGCATGATAAACATTATATGGAGTTTCCTGCAGCAACACAGGTGTCAGGACGCCGTTATCAGGTGCGATAAAAATGTATGATTCGCTTACTGCCACGATTGGACGGCGTGAACCGCCGACACCAGGGTCTACAACGATTACATGTATTGCTCCCTTAGCAAAATAGCGGTAATTTACCATGAGTGTAAAAGCTGCTTCTCGTATGGCATAGGCTTTGATCCCGTGGGTCAGATCGATAACTGTGGCATCGGAGTTGATACTGTGTATGACTCCTTTCATGGTGCCCACGAACCAGCTGTCATATCCGAAATCGGTAGTTAAGGTGATTGGTTTCATATGCTCCGGATCATTTGATTTATATGAACAGTAGATATGTATACTATACGTGATAGGCACAATATCGCAAGTAAATAACACAACTTTTATGTTTTTTGGAAAAATATATAGATAGAAACTATATTCTATGAAATAATGAACACCATAATATCGTCAAACCTGTAGGTATTACTTAAAAATACTATATCGTCAAGGAGGGTATGATGAAACAAAATATGCTTTTATTGTTAGCGGCGATAGTTGTGTTAGTTAGTTCTCTTGAATTAGCGTTATTCGCACAGGATAACCAAAATGCTGTCGATAATTCGATGGGGCAGGCATATGCGTATCTTTCTGATAAAGATGTCTCCAAAGCCAAAGAGATGTTTGTCAAGGCAGGTGAATTGGCAACTAATGATGATAATTGGCGATCTTTGATTGAAGCATCTCAGGGATTGATTGTCTGTGGTGATTTTACTCAGGCAAAAAATTTTCTAGATATTGCCTCAGACCTTCTGGACCAAAATTATGATTCTCAGGCTCAACTCGCGCTTGCTTATGGCATTATGGGGTTGCCTCCTGACCGTCGTGAAGCGTTACACGCTTCTATTCCTATTTCCAGGGCTTATTCGATAGCGAGCAAGAGTGAGGACTGGTATGTTTTAACCGAGGTAGCAAAATTGAGTTTTGCTTTGGATGACGATTCCAAAGCACTGGATGCTTTATCCTATGCAGTCACCATTGCTAAACGTCGTAAAGACGCACAGGCATGTTTGAAGCTCTCAACTATCTATGAGAAATATAATTATCCTGATAACGCTTATACATGCAGGCAACTGGCAGAGTCATATAAGGAAGAACAAAAAGCTGATGTACCTCCACCGCCGCCTGGTTGGTCGGCAGCGGGGGAGTCAGTAGCGGGTCCGCCGGAGATTGATCCGGAAGTTGGCAAAGCCATCAGGGCATCTGCTGATCAGCAAATATCCGATAAACGTGAATGGATGCTTGAACAAAAACGTATTGAAGCAGAACAGCATAGTACATATCAGACATACAGTTATTTTTACACCTATCCATACGACTATCCGTATGACGGATATTACATCTATGAATACGATGACCGTGACCTTCGCGGTTGGTGTGATTATCGTTTATCCCGCTATCATTATGTTGACGGTGTGTATATTCGCATTGGTGATTGAAATCTAAAGTATAACCCAAAATACTAAAAATTTTCTTGTCAGGAAGATTGGAATTGTTGTATTTCTACGGTATCGGCTAGGCATACTAAAAAATACTTTTAAACTTTTTTGTGCAAAGGAGAGCCAAATGGAAAAGACTGTTTTGTTGATATTACAAAGTCATAGGAAAGATTCTGCGGTGCAGGTTCAGAAAGTTTTAACTGCCTGGGGATGCTTAATCAAGACACGTCTTGGTATTCATGACGGTGTGCTCGATAATTGTTCGGAGACGGGTTTGATTATACTCGAACTGGTAGGGGATAAAGAAAAACATAATGAAATGACCCGCAAGCTGGATTTGCTTGATGGAGTAACAACGGAATTAGTAACTCTTAGTTTAGACGCATAAACAATTCAGGAGGAATTTATGGCAAAACAATTGGATGTTTTTAAATGTGAAGACTGTGGGTTGATTGTTGAGGTTGTCCACGATGGTGGTTGTGCACCAGAATGTAAAGGAAAACCGATGAAACAATATACCGAAAACACAGTTGACGCCGCAAAAGAGAAACATGTTCCTGTAATAGAACAAAAAGGCAACACGGTAACAGTCAAAGTCGGTTCGGTGTTGCATCCTATGCAGGACGATCATTATATCGAATGGATTGAGATACTCGCTGATGGAAAAGTGTATCGTCAGCATCTGAATCCTGGAGATGAACCTGTAGCGACGTTTCAGCTTGAGACGTCCTCCAAGGTAAGCGCCAGAGAATACTGCAACAAACATGGATTATGGAGGGCATAACAATGATTAATCCAAAAATAGAAGAAGCATTGAACATACAAATCAATAAAGAACTTTTTTCGGCATACCTATATCAGGCAATGTCCGCTGATTTTTCGGCGAAAAATTTTGACGGTGCGGCGGCTTGGTTAGGCAAACAGTCTGCTGAGGAAGTTGGACATGCAATGAAAATCTATGGCTATGTTCTTGAGCGCGGTGGCAAAGTTATTCTTAAATCTATTGACGCTCCAAAGGCTGAATGGAAATCTCATATTGATGCTTTTGAAGAAGCTTATGGGCATGAGCAAATGGTAACTTCCAGTATCAATAAGATTCTTGAACTGGCACAGGCTGAAAAAGACCATGCTACCGTCAGTTTTTTACAGTGGTTTGTTGATGAGCAAGTTGAAGAAGAAGATCAGGCAAACGCCATTGTTGAAAAACTGAAAATGATTAAAGATGCTCCGGGCGCTTTATTTATGTTTGACGCACAACTTGGCAGAAGAGAATAGATGTGTTGAACATATGATAATATTACTGGTACAGGGATGAGTCATGTTCCTGTACCAGTTTTTTTTATGTGTTGATCCTGTTTGTGAAAATCGCTACAATAACCAAAACGATATGAAGCCGGAAACAGGAGGAGTACTATGACTACAAAGTTTAATATCAATGAGATTTTTGAAATCGCTATTCAGATTGAACGCAATGGTACTTATTTTTACCAGCGTTGTGCTCAAATTGCCCAGGACAAAAGTATAAAAGATTTGTTAGAAACACTTGCTGAAGTGGAAATTAAGCATGAACAAATTTTTTTAGCCCTGCTGGATCAGGTTAAAAACGAGTTGCATCTGGCTAAAAATTTTGATCCCGATGAGGAGTCTATTCAGTATATACATGCTATGGCTGACGGTCATGTCTTTGATATAACTAACGATCCTGCAAGCCAGTTGACCGGTAAAGAAACAATGGAAGATATCTTGAAAACCGCGCTGGCACGAGAAAAGGAATCGATTATATATTATCTGGGGTTAAAGCAGTTTGTACCACCCGGGCTCGGCAGGGAAAAAGTAGATACTATTATCAGAGAAGAAATGACGCACGTTCTGTTCATCAGCAAAGCGTTACAGGAATTGAAAAACTAAGGTTCTTTTCATGCGAATGATACTCGATTCAGTTTATGCTCAATACAACCGGCGTGAGTTTGTGCATCCTGATCCGTTGGAAGTGCTCTATTCTTATGACAATCTCTATGACCGGGAAATAGTCGCTTTGATTGCTTCAAGTTTGGCATATGGGCAGGTTAAACAGATACTCAAAAGCCTCTCGGTTGTACTCAATCGTCTTGGTTTAAATCCTTATGCATATCTGAAAGAAAAATCGGAAAAATCTATAAAAGAGACATTTGCCGGGTTTAAACATCGGTTTACGACTGATACCGAGTTGATTGAATTATTGCTTGCCATTAAGCGCGTCACAGCTGAATATGGGAATCTTAAGACCTGTTTTTTATCAGGATATTCAGAGCAGGACGAAACCATCTTATCTGCGCTATCCACATTTGTTGAATCAATACGCAATCATATGGATTCCCCCGCTCCATCCAGTTTGTTGCCGAGTATTGAAAAAGGGAGTGCTTGTAAACGCTTACACCTGTTTATGCGCTGGATGGTCAGGTCTGATGAGGTCGATCCTGGCGGTTGGCATGATGCGGTTGATGCGTCTAAGCTGATTGTACCGCTTGATGTACATATGCATCGTATGTGCGTTGAATTGAAGATGACTCATCGCAAACAAGCCTCATTGCGATGCGCATTGGAGGCTACCGAAGCATTCCGGAAATTGATGCCCGAAGATCCTGTAAAATATGATTTTTGCCTCACGCGTTTTGGTATTCGTAAATTGCAGGTATCGATCAAAGAATTTGTTGCTAAAGGCGTGGCTTAAATATTTTTATCAAAATTGCTCAGAGGCTGATGACTTTTCCCGCTGATAATAACTGACTGACCATAATGTACATGCTGGCAGTGATTCCTACCGCGATTGATGACGGACTACCGTAACAGTAAACACTTTTCTGACAAAGCAGAATATTTATTTTCGCATCGCTGAGAAGCTGTAATGGTTCGATAACAGAGGAACCATTGAAAGCCAATTTAACCGCTTCATTAATAAGAATTATACTGTGTATGTTAGGCGGCATTTCGGTGAGTGAATATAAAAAAGAATGCATGAGTTGTTCGCCGAGTCTGCGTTTGTTGGCACCAATCAAACAGGACGATAAAAGCAATACAACATTTGCGTCTTCTTTATTATTTTCGCCGGACAATATAGGAGCAATAAGTGATTGTGGATCATATTTGCTTATTTCGTCCATACGGTTATGTATCCTGCCAACTATTGGTCTAGATTGATAGAACGGGTTTTCGTCCCTGTTTTATTATCATTTTGCAGAATGATGTTACCTTGATCTATGGAGTACCCTACATAATCGCCGTGTTGCGAATAATGTCGGGTTATATTGCCTTCCTGAACAGAATAACCGTTTGTCGCGCCTCGTGCGTCGTAATATTGTGTTCTGTTGCCATCAATCTCTGAATAGCCTGTATAGGAACCGGAATGGTTATAAAACCTTCGTATATTCCCATCGGTTTCTGCACGTCCGACGGTTTGACCTGCTTGGTTATAGTACAACCGTTCTCCGCTGGTTGGTGATTGCTCCTGGCCTGAGAACATTCTGTCATTCTGGAAACCAGTTGTTCCTGTGTAATTTTCTACAGGACGTCCAGTATAGTCAACGGATTGGATTGAATAGTCATAAGGATTTTTAGATATACCGCTATGGATTTCACGGGTAATCGATGATTCACCTGTTGTAGATTGGTAGGTTGGGAGTTCGTTTGAGTAATCCGTAGAATATGCATCATATGAATCATCGGAAGAACTGTCCGTACTGGTATCAGAAGATCCATCATACAATGGAATATCAAACGAGGAGTCCGAGCCGCTGTCACCATAATCCTGAGCCCATATAATCGATGTAGCTGTCATCAAAATGATAGAAAACAAAAAAGATATAGATTTCTGTGAACTCATATGTACCTCCCTCCCGAACAATAATCTGTTTGTTCGTTTATATGAGTTTAGACTCCATTAACAGAAAAAAGATTTATTGGTTAGTATTGTCATTATTATTATTATTGCCTACACTAACTTCTCGACCTCTATGAAAATCCCAAGGAGTATCAACATCCCAGCTATGGGCGTTTTGGTCAAATTGTCGGATTGCTTCCATGTTTCCATTTACAGAATTGATAACCTGAGCCGGTGCGTCAAGGCCTCTGGTGAAGTTGCCTACGACATCACTGACCTTGGAGAAGAAGTTAGCCGGTAATATAACAACGTCGCTTTCGCGTAACAGAATATTGTCTTTAAAATCACCGCGATAGATAATATCTTTCAGGTTAACTTTGATCATCTGCGGTTCATCAAGGTCTCCGCGTACAACCAGAGTATTTTCTGGTGCGGCGGTTTGAGGAACACCACCGATACGCGAAATAAGATCAAGAACCGTCATTTCGCCGGTATAAGGAAGTTGAATAGCGTTACCTGAAGGTCCGATATAATAGACATTTTTACTGTTAAACCCGACAACTGAAACAGATACATTCACATCTTTGATAAATTTTTTCAGTTCTTCGGTCAACAGGTCGTCCACCTGAGTAGGAGTCAAACCCGCAATAACAAGCTCATCAATCAATTCAAGGGTGATTTTGCCATCCGGCCTGACAAGTTGTACGCCTGATAAGTCAGGATGATTTCGCACAACAATACGGACTGCATCGGACGGCTCGATGATATACTCCCCGTGGATATTTGATTTCATGGGGCGTTCATAGTCTTCACTTTCATACGGTTCAGGAACTATAACACGCGGTTCCACCCTTGGTGGTTTTATTAGTGCGTTATTAATCTCGCTGCACCCGGAGAACACTAAACAGCATACACCCGAAAGTATTACGGGTATGATTCTTTTGTTCATGTTTGGCTCCTTCTTTCTTTAATGCTCATGCTATTTATAGTATATTAATATATTTAGATCGGGAAAAGACAAAAACAGTCCACAACGTTGTTTAAATATACCACGGTATATTTTAGGCGTACAAGACAATTATTGTAAAAATGAAGAATTTGCGCGAAATAGCATCCCCTCATATAAGCTCAGGATGAAAAAATCCGAAAATTTTTTCAGCAGTATCCTGTCCTATTCCTGGAACTTGCAATAATTGTTCCAGCGAAGCGGTTTTTATATTTTTGATACTGCCTAAGTGTGTAGTAAGCAGTTGTTCCCGTTTTGATCCAATACCGGGAATAGATAGTGACTGCGATGTTAACTTCTTTTTTTTACGAAGCTTACGATGATATGTTATGGCAAATCTATGTGCTTCGTCCCTGATACGGTCCAGAAATTTTTTTTCTTCTGATCCTTCACGTAAAACAATCGGATTCTTCTGGTGTGGTAAAAAGATACGTTCTTTTTTTACCGGAATAGACGTTGTATCTTCTTTGGCAAGTGCCACGAAATCGATATGTGGTAAGGTTTGCGCACGTTGTTCATATGCGGCATATGCGGATGCCAGTTGTCCTTTTCCGCCGTCGATGATAATGAGGTCTGGATAAGTTTGTTCTCGGACTGCTCTGTCAAGCCTTCTGCTGAGTACTTCGTGCATCATTGCGAAATCGTTTTGACCGGTTACAGTTTTTATTTTATAGCGTCGGTAGAGATTTTTCTTAGACTGACCGTCTACAAACACAACATTAGATCCTACAGCGCAGTCTCCCTGAAAATTTGAAATATCAAAACATTCGATACGCTGTGGTTGATTTGTCAGATGCAATTTATTTTTAATCAATACAAGATCGTCCGTTTTTTCTTTTTTCATAATGAGGTTTTGTCGTGCGCTTTTTTCTGCCATATCAAGCAGGCGTACGGTTTCGCCGCGTTGCGGTGTGGAGATAGATACTTTTTTTCCGGTCTGCTCAGTTAGCCATTCTTCAAGTACCGAACTGTCCTCAGGTAGTTGCCTAAGCCAGATAGTGTCTGGCACGGGTCTGTCCTGATAAAATTGTTGCAGAAACGACGAAACAAGTTCTTCTTCAGGTACCTGATTATGCGGCAGGATAAATTGATGGGAACTTTCCAGTCTTCCTCTCCGTACCTGAAGAATATGTATAGATAGCTGGCTGACGTTATATAGGATACCGAAAATGTCTTTGTTGACATATTGTTGGCTGACGATTTTTTGATTCTCCAGAGATTGTTCAATAGCATAAATTCTATCGCGCAAGAGAGCAGCTTTTTCAAAATCCTGTGCTTCAGCCGCCTGTTGCATCTGTTTCTTAAGCGAATCGACCAGTTCCGATTTGTGTCCTTGAAAAATCATGATGATTTCGTCAAGCATCTGTCGGTAATCTTTCTCGGAAATATTACCCGTACACGGGCCGGAGCATTTACGTATCTGACATAGCAAACACGGGCGGGAACGATTCTTAAAAACACCGTCTTTGCAGGTTCTCAAAGGATAAATCTGTTGGAGGTAACGCATTGTCTCTTTCAGTTGCCTGCTTGACGAGTATGGACCGAAATATAAGGCATTATCTCGTTTTCGGCTTCTGACCAGTTCGAGACGGGGGAAAGGTTCATCTGTTTTGATACGTATATGAAAAAAGTTTTTATCGTCACGTAGGCGTATATTATAGCGTGGATGATGTTTTTTTATCAGGTTGTTTTCCAGTATCAGCGCTTCTTTTTCAGTTGAGGTCAGACAAAAATCAATATTGGTCACGTGTCGCTGTATGAACCTGATTGAATAACGAGTATCGCCTGATTTGCGGAAATACGACTTTACGCGGGATTTCAGGTTACTCGATTTACCGATATACAATACCTGTCCCTCGGTGTTTTTCATAATGTAAACACCGGGTTGCTCGGGTATTTGTGCTAAAAATTCATCAGATATATGATGTTTATTTTCGGTCATTCTTTCTGTGCCGTTATTTTATCATTTCCAGTTTTTTCAGATCTTTAATTTGATCCCGAATACGGGCAGCTTGTTCATAATCGAGTTTGTTTGCGGCTTCATGCATCTGGCGTTCAAGGTCGGCTATGAATGCCAGCAGGTCTTTTTCCGAATGGAAATCCTGATCGGTTTCTTTATCCGCCTTGACTGTCACGTAATCCGATTCATAAATTGATGCGAGCACATCTTTAATACTCTTTTTGATACTTTCCGGGGTAATATTGTGTTCAGTATTGTATGCCATTTGTATTTTTCTTCGGCGTTCAGTTTCAGATACAGCCTGCCGGATGGAATTGGTCATGACGTCAGCATACATAATCACGCGTCCATTGACATTACGTGCTGCACGTCCACACGTCTGAATAAGCGATGTTTCAGACCGCAAAAATCCTTCTTTATCAGCATCCAGAATTGCCACCAGAGAGACTTCCGGTATATCCAGCCCTTCACGAAGTAGGTTTACTCCCACCAGCACGTCAAATTTCTTTAGGCGCAGGTCGCGGATGATCTCGATACGTTCCAGAGTATCCACATCGGAGTGTAGGTAACGCACTTTGATGTTCCGTTGTTCCAGATATCGGGTTAATTCTTCCGCCATATGTTTAGTTAGGGTGGTAACCAAAATACGTTCCTTACGTTCTATAACAGGTTGAATTTCTTCGAAAAGATTGTCTACCTGATGAGATGCTTCTTTTATGACAATCTGTGGATCAATCAAACCTGTAGGACGAATGATCTGTTCAACAACAATGCCGCCTGCTTTTTGCAGCTCATAATCAGCAGGAGTAGCTGATACATAAATCACTTGTCCAACACGCTTTTCGTATTCCTCAAACGACAAAGGCCGGTTATCTACCGCTGAAGGCAGACGGAATCCGTAATTAACAAGGGTTTCTTTACGTGATCGGTCACCGCGCTGCATACCTTTTATCTGCGGTATGGTTACATGGCTTTCGTCAATAATAACTAGCGCGTCTTCAGGTAGGTAATTGAGCAGAGTATGAGGCGGTTCGCCAGGTTTACGGTTATCCAGATGTCGCGAATAATTTTCGATACCAGAGCAATAACCGGTTTCCTGCAACATTTCCAGATCGAAACGGGTTCGCTGTTCAAGCCGTTGAAACTCCACATATTTCTTTTCTTTCTTGAGTATTGCCAGATGCTGTTCCAGCTCTTCCTCAATACTTTTTATCGCTCGTTCCAACTCTTGTTTGGGGACAACATAATGGCTACCCGGATAAATGGCGGTTCGGCGCAGGCTGCGCAGTACTTTGCCGTCGATATAGTTTATCTCAAGGATATTGTCTACATAATCTCCGAACAGTTCTATGCGGATAACCTTTTCTTCTTCGTATGCGGGGAAAACGTCGATAACATCGCCGCGAACCCTGAATGTCCCTCTATGAAAATCGATATCGTTGCGGTTGTACTGAATAGATACCAGTTTGTGCAAGATGTCTCGTCTAGATATGTTCATACCGGTTTCGAGAAACAACATCATTTTATGATACGATTCCGGCGATCCGATACCGTAAATACACGACACACTGGCCACCACGATAACGTCATGGCGTGTCAACAGCGATCGTGTAGCGGAATGGCGCATCTTGTCTATATGTTCATTGATAGACGCGTCTTTCTCGATATATGTATCGGTTTGAGGCATGTATGCTTCGGGTTGATAGTAATCGTAATAGCTGACAAAATATTCGACCGCGTTATCGGGGAACAGCTCGGTGAATTCTTCATATAATTGAGCGGCAAGGGTTTTGTTATGGGCAATAACCAACGCCGGCCTGTCTATTCTATGAAGGACATTGGCTATGGTGAATGTCTTGCCTGATCCGGTAACACCTAGCAACACCTGATGATTGCGTTGCTTATTGATACCGGCAACCAGCTTGTCGATTGCCTGCGGCTGATCGCCTCTCGGAGTATATTGTGTCGAAAGAGTCAGAGCATCCATTGAACACCTCTGTTTATTTATGGCAATTCTAGAAAGATTGTCTATCTGCAAACACAGAGATGATATCATGGTCAATCATACAATGCAATGCGCAAAAAGGCGGTTATTATAAAGAAGATTCTATGACAGAACGTTGACGGCTGGGTAAACGGTATTTAAGCGGATCTGGCACAGTGTCTTCTTCCACGACAGCGCCAAGAGCAGGTTGCGTATTGATCAGGTTCGACAGGTCACGTGCAAATAGAGGGTAATCCGACTTCACCTGATTTGTGAACGCTATGATAGTTTCTACCGGTGTACCTCTTTCGAATGTTTTATAGTGAATTTTTGCGCTGGCAAGCATATCGAGTACGAATGAGTGGTCTTCACCCAGTTCTACTAAGCGGTCTGAAGCAAATTTTATCAGACCCATATCAACATCTAAACTTACGTCATCGGTTGCGGCGAGAGCGGCTATCTTTTTAGAAAAATATTCTATTGCAAGCGAGCTGTATATATCTGTCAGAATATAGAATTTGGTTTCGTCAACAGCATTACCATTTTTGACTGTGTCAAGCATATCCGCCAGTTGCGGCATACCGCCTGATTGCGCCATAGCATCCATGATCTGTGCACAAATGGTGTATGATGGAGTTCTCAGTTGTTCATCCAACAAAAGTTGTTGTGCTTCATTTGTGATACCAAGATTTTTGGCATGCTTGAAATATGCTTCAATATCAGATTCTTTACCTGACACGGCTTGTCGAAGCAGTATGCGAAGACGCATTACCTCGTGCAACAGTTCTATAAAAGCGGTTTGATGAGATGTTGCTATTGATGGAAAATTATCGGTCAAGAGTTGCATTTCAACTCGTGGAGAAATGCGTTGTGTTGCGTCAGTATCGAAAATTAGCGTAAATTGGTATAAAAACGATCCTATATCGTCAATTTGGCGCATATCAAAGGTAAGTGATGGAGAATATTCGTTAACAATAATATTATTGTCTTTGATTGCGGTATCAACGGCAAACGAGCGTTCTTGCGTTTGCAGGAGTGTTTTTATGGTCGTGTTAACCGCTTCCGGATCTGTTGTATGATAATTGCCATATACTCTGCTCAGTAGTTGTGCTGTTGAAACTGAAGGGAGGTTAAATAATGATTGGATTGCTTCAAATAGTTGAAAATTTAGAGACGAACTATTACCTATTAAAGCGATTTGCTGAGATAAAAAAACTGTTTCAGCACGTAAGAGTAATGGCAATTGCGAAACACGTAGTTTAACTTGCCCAAACATAGCTGTTTGTTTTTTTACGTCATAGAGCGGTAAGGTTAGTGAATAAAACATTGTGTCTGATAAAGCGGCTTTTTTAGCAAGCAATGGTAAATGTTTAGATATGTTTGCAGGATCACTGCGCATAAGAAACATAAGCGAATCAAGGGATTCCAACAAGGCCGGGTTGTGTGCAGGATTCTTAATCGATCTGCCATCAGGGAGTTGTACGTATGCGACAAACCTTTGTCGCGATACAGCAATTTTTGTCATAATTAGTTGTGAAGCAGTAAGTTGTCTGGTCGCTCTAATTTTATCCATGACTGCCGTTATATCTTCTGCTGAGAGCATTTTACCCTGTTCTATTCGTTCGATTTGTAATGAGCGGAGATGATCAAGTTGTAACGTGGCAATCCCTGGTAGATACATATCGGTATAGCGGCTGGTGAATTGTTCAATATTGTTTTTCACAGAGTGGATATTAGATTGCATACGAGCGGTAAAATCATTTAGTTCTTGAATAGAACGGTTCGTCTGTTCAGTCGGTGCAATAGAAGTGAAGGCTGGACTCAGATCAAGAGGTTTGTCAGTATTGAAACCGGAATGGACGATTTCTGCAATTTTCTTTGCAATATCCTGCCGGAGTGTTGGTGGCATAATATTTTTTATGAATGAATTTTGAGCGAAACGGATGATGGCGTCAGCGGCAAGTCTTTCAAAATCATTTTTCTGTAAAACGGACGTAAATTTTGAAAAAGCCGCTATATTTCCATCAAATGCATCCAGTATTCCATACAAAATATCATGTATGTTTTGGGCATCACCTTGCTTGAAAAGTGAAAAAAGAAATTGAGAATCGTTTATCACTGGCATCATTTGAGTTATGTCGGTTATCAAATAAATGCGTGGTGTATCCATAGTATCATCACGTAGGAAGACAGGAGCGTTGGTTTCGGGAATCACCCCGTACTGCAGATATAAACGGGTTATTCGTTCAGCAGCTTGTCGCAGTAACGATTGTTCACGCATATTAGTCTGGGGTATTGTCAGTGGATTGGTAAACATTGCTGTGTTATTGGGAAGTGTTGTATAAAAGGCTACTTCCAGTATATATTCCGGCGATAAAGAGGTACTTCTGCGTGTCAGAATATTCACTGGCATTAACAGTGGATCGGATGCAGTATCCATATCGCCGCGTTGCATCATGGTGGTTATTCCTTGCCAGTCAATTTGCTCATGCAAGGTAAGACGCGCTAATGAATCGAACTGGGCATCGTCAGTAGTGATAGATATTTTTAGAAAAACATCAGTATCCACTGAATCAAAAGGGATTATGTTCAACTCGCGTATTGCGTCGATAGATATATTATGGCGCTGTACTATCTGGCTTAATACACCACCTGCTCCAAGCATATCGGATAAACGCTGGTTGATAACTGATGATGTAAACAGAGGTGTTAGTTGTGGATCTTTGAATTCAACCAGAGGCAATGTGTTCAGTTTGGTTGTAACGCGTGTATCGTCTTGTAATGCAAATGGTATAAGCCTACCGGCTGTTTTCAACGGTTCTTTCTGGGATACACTGATAAATTCGCGTAGTCCGATAATCCGTTGATTCAAGGCAATAACTTCTTCAGAATTAATAGTCGCTATTCTTCTGCCGAGTTCATTATAAAAGGCGGTAACATTATCAGAGTCACCGATAAGAAGAAGCACAGTGTCAGGATCAGTTAAATGACTGGATAGAAAATCTGTCGGCATTGGCAGATCTGCATCTAGAACGTAAAAGTGTTTTGATGTACCAAACCGTGTAATCAGTCGTATTCCGGTGGCATCGAGCGCTGAAAGAATCAAGTCGACTTGTCGTTGGGTGGTGATTGGTGAGTTTAAAATGGATTTCATTACTAACTCGATGCTTTCAAATCGGTTATACTCTTTTTCAGTCATATCGAGTTGTGTATTGTAAGAAGTGCCCAGATTGAGGCTGATAAGCCTGAGAACTATTTGTTCTTTTACTTGCTCAGGAACCTGATCAAGGAAGGTTCGCAGTTGTTTTGCAGTATGTTCATTGAACCAGCTGAAAAGATAATCTTCTTCTGAGCCTATCAGATACGGAATGCGTAACAATATTGAAGTTCCCATAGCGTTAATTACATCGGACACATTATACGGATCAAGCCAGTCTGAGTCGGTAATTTGAAAGACAATGCCTCCGCTTTGCAGTAATAATTGCTGGAGGTGAGTATCCATTAGTGTCCTGCCTGATGAATTTGCAAACAATAATAATGCTGTTCCGAATATCTCCAGAAAATCCGTAGTAAATGAGAGTGTATGTTGTATTTTTTGCTGATTCCACAAATCGGAAAAAGCAGGATAATGATGATTGATCCATATATCAAAGGCATCAGTTCCGTCTGGCATTTCTGTTAATTTCTGGAATTTTTCTTTGGAAAGAGGGTTGATCTGCGGTAACTCATTTTGGACGTTTTGCACGTATTGATTGTATAGGTCATCAATCTCTGTTTGCCGGTCGCGTGGTAACGCTTGTGATGCCACTGCGTTTATAAGTGGCATGGGCGCTATGCCAAGTATCTTGGAAATAGTTGTATATATGCCGGTATCAGGTAATAAATCAGGATTATTAATTATAATTTGTTCAATTACTGTAATCAGTACCGAAGAGATAAACTGTTTCTCGCCCTGTTGGGTGAGCATTTTAAGCAGCGGTGCACTGTCTGTCCATAATGTTTGTATTGCGTTTTTGATATAAGGTTTCATTGATGGATCTGCATTCGGGAACAATTCTTCTAATACGGAAACGTCTTTTGACTGGTGTATTTTTTCAATGGCCGCTGTGATGTCGATAATAGGGGCGATGCCTGATATGTAATTATTTTGTATCATGTTAGACAATAGTGAAGTCTGATGAAAATATTGAAATGACTCGGCGTATTGGAGTTTTAACCCCATTTGGTATTCGATTTCCATAAGCATTTCATTAAACCATGGTTGTACCTTGATGTCGCTGGTTGTATTTAATGAATAATAATATAGAGCATTAGCCTTGTCTGTGGTAGAAGGGAATGATTGTACTGCTTGAATATCAGGTAGATTCAAAGTTGTTCCCGATAGGAAACCAACGTTGTTACCTTCAGGATCGGTTATAGATATATTAAGGCGTGGATTATGTAGCATACGCAAACGCAGGTGATCGGCCATTCTCAGGTCATTATCCGATAATGTATGAATTTGAGGTGCCTGTATAGCGGCATCAATCCACTCTAAAAGAGAGGTTTCACTAAAAATGATTGTCTGTGAGTTTTTTGTTACAGTCCTGTGAAAGACAAGATGATCAGCAGCAATGATCGTTTGAGAAAATAGCTTGGCTGGTAAAGGGTGTGGTAGGGGAGTCCTGGACAGTTCCGGTATTATAAAAACAGATGAGACCGACTGTTCGCCCAATTCTTTATACAGCATATTAAATAGCCACTTAACTGATTCCAGATTTCCTGCCAAAACAATATTTTGTCCTCTATTGATAGTTTCTTTTGCTCTAAGAAGATAGGCAGATGATTTAGATTCGATCGCTTTTGTCTCGCTGGCAAGCTGTCTGATTTCTTGAAGGCTAAGCGGATCAGATGAAGCTAGGTTTGTGAAAAAAGCTTTATAGTCAGGCATGTGCATAAAGACTGCTGGTTTTTCTTGTGTTGAGATAGAACTAATTTCCTTTAACAGGCTGTCAAAATGTTCTTCAAAATATTGTTGTTTGAAGAGAGTATCTATTTTATCGCTTTTTAAGATCAATTCAAGTGTACCTCGTATTGTTGCCGGAGAAATTTCCTTAGACCTGAGGGAGTTGTGGAGTTTATCCATAATCCGGCGACCTGCTTTGTCGTCCGAAAGCAATGCGTAAAAAGCGGTTAAATCTGTACCTTGAAATTTAAAAAAGGCGTTTAGCTCGGAAGCGGACAACAGTGCGTGCCTGATGCTGGTTCCAGCTTCGGTTAGTTTATCTATGGTAGTGATGTGTTCATTTTGAATGTTGTTGCTTAATGCTAGAAGTAATGAATATAAAGAATGAGCGTATTGGTCATCTTCCGCAATTTTATCTTCAAATTGTTTTGCTATTTCAGCAATGATCCATCCAACTTGCTCAACTACTCCTGATTCGGACAACGGTTGTACGCGGTAAGGGAATGGAGAGTAGTTGGTAATAAACCATTTTCCCGATGCAGGGTCGAGTCGGACATTATTACGGGTAATGTTGACATATAAAACGCCTTTACCGCTGAGAAAACGGGCAACTTCAAGAATATCATTGAGTGCATCCATAACATCCAGAAGTAAATCTTCTGGGTTCTTATTTGATTCCAGAATATAATCGCGTAATGTCGGTCCTGAAATTTGTGACAAGACCAGAACACCTGTTTCTTCGTCGTATTGATGAACTTTAGGTACCCCAAGGAATTTGGGTTGCTGTTTAACGAGATCCCAGATATGCGAAAAACGTTCGCCTTCATCTTTACTGACAGTTGTTTTGAGGAAAACATGTTCGCCGGCAGGCGATTCTGCAAGGTATGCCACAAACGAGTCGCCTCGCTGAACTTTATGAAGTAGTTTATATTCAACACCGCTTACTTTGACTCGTGTTTGAGCAGATAGGTCGATTTGCATGGTTTTATCTGTCAAAGTAGTCAGTAGTGGCGAGACGACAGCGCCATCTTTTTCAACCCGCGATTCGAATGTCCCAACTGCTACACGAAGATCGGGATAAATCCTCATGAGTCGTTCTATAGCAGAAGGGTCGGCGGTAAGGGCGACAAACACTATTTCTTCCGGCAAAGCGATATCGCTTTGCAGTATTGTTTCGATATTTTTAACCGCTGTGGAACCTGTCAGGATACCTTCATCTACCAGGAATACAGTGCCACGGTCATCAGGGTCTATATGGGACGCACCTGATACGACATTGTTTGAGGTATCTATTTCAACGGTAACATAATCAACGCCATCAAGCATATTAGTTAGTTTTCTCGCAACAGGGAGTCCCCATTGAGATATGGAAACAACCATGTGTTTTAGGTTAGAGGAACGATCAATGTAGTCCTCTTCAATTTCCTGAGATAGTTGTTCCGATAGAAATAGTAGCTGGTTTAAATATTTACCGGTGCTTTTTTCTGTGGTTATGAGCGTTTCGAATCTTTCACGCAGTTCCGGTTTAGTTTCGGATAAAACCATCAACCTGCCCTGTGAAATAAAATCTTGAACGGTTTGTGAAATTTCTACCTGCCGTTCGGAAATAATATCGATTGTATCAAGAGGCAATGGTTCTTTTTCGATGACAAGCATGATAGATGGTGTTTCGATTTCAAGCCCGTCAAATTGAATTCCTGCAATTTCATGAGGAACAGATAAATTAAAATCGACAAATGAAAAATTTTCATTCATTTTTTCATAAAAGCTACCTATACAAGCTTTTGAAGCATCAAAGTAACGGAATTGGTTCGGTTCACGAGGTACAATCAGATTAGCTGTTTTCTGTTGCATGGATTTAATGGTGACGCGCTCTCTTGCGATGATTTTTCCCGAGGCATCTCGACGTTCAACTACAGTAGAAAAATCGTTCTGTAAAAAATCTTCCATCTGATACAGATATGAAGCCTGTGGGCTGCCTGTAGGTATGACAACACCGTATGCGCCAAACTGCGCGGCGTTACGAACAGCCGCTATGAGCGAAGCCAGTCCGATATCATGCGCTATCGGCCCACCTGAAGAGTAGTAAAATTGATTAACAACAAACATGTGTGGGGTTTGATCAATGACAACCGGTATCAGAGCCTGGTTAACTCTGTCTCGAATATCACCTTTGTATTTTCCAAAATAAAGTCCGCCCGTTACCAGTGCGGAAAATATATAGCCGGGAAGATTTTTGGTATAAGAACTGATATTCCCTGGAGCCAAACATGTACCTCCGCCAGATAAACCGAACTGCATCCAGTCAGGTACTTCATCGGATGTCCATGCTACGATGGTTTCCTCTGATTTGAGTTCAGGATAGCTTGAAAGATCAATACGGTCGGCCATGTCACGTTGCCATGCGGAAATATAAGCCTGGGCTTGTTCACGAGCATGAGCAAATGCTGTGTCAGGAGTTAAACGGGGATCAGCCGCCAAAATAGAATTTTGAAGATTTTGAGTTAAGACAGCCTCGTAAATGGCGAGTTGCTTTTGCGTTTCTTCAGTTCCGCCATATTTGATATGTTTGAGGCTTAAACCGTTTTTGAGATATCCTTCTATGGCTTGTCGTAGGAGTTCGTTTCCTCGAGGTGTTTCAGCTTGCAGATCGCTTCTGTATAGCCAATAGTTGGTTACTTTCTCAATACGTGGAAGTTTTTCGATAATATCAGATTCTTCGTCAAAAATATCAGGAAAATCCAGCTGTATGAAATGTGCAAACAGTTTCATGACATCCTCATAAAGTGCCCTGACATTGTGATAAGTATCTATAGAATCAATGAGATTGTCGTATACCAGGTTGGTTTGATTTGGATCTTCCTGTAAAATGTGATAGTTATCGCTGAGAATAAACAGGAAATCCAGTATGTCAGGAAACAGCTTCTGATCTTTTTTTGTAAATTTTGTGTTGGTAAAATGTGTTACTGCTTTGAGGATACGTTGCTTTTTGGCAGCGATTGTGAATCGTTTTAGGAGGCTTTCATAGAATTGACGGTTTTCAACGAACGATTCGAAAATTTCTCGTCGCCGGTCAGGTGCAGTCTCGAGTCGTAATGCTTCAATAAACAATTCCTGATCAGGTGATTCTGGATTGACCATAGAGTATATACTGCCTTGATTAAGGTGATCAAAAATTCGCAGGAAGTTGGAAGTCAACCTCTGTTTTATGGAATATGAACCGCTGATATATGATCCTGAAAAAAATTCTTTGATAGATTCGAGTATCTGCACATCTTTTTCTGCAAGTATCAATGCAGGCAATATTGCGTAAAGAGGTATGCCCGGTTCAGTCAATACGCCATGAACATCCATTTTTTCTACAAAGCGGTCGAATATATCTTTCATAGACATACCCTGTGGAACAAATTCATTTATATACGGGATGATATGAAATACAAACATTTTGGTTTCTATTGGTTGGGCAAAGGTAGCGTTAACCGCTTTAAGGACTAGCGGAAACGTTTCCGCATTTTCGCGTAAATGTTTATATGGTTCTTTCTGTGACGCTACTTTTTCGATGAATTCGCGATAGCTCGTTAAAATGTGCATATCGGTTTTAATAGCCGATGTAAGCAGTTGAGTTGTCCTAAGGTCATCGCTTTCAGGGAATAAAGAAACCACAACCAACCAGTCGTTAACCCGTTCTGGGTGGTTAGCAATATTTGATTGTATCCATTCCACGAATGGTCCATCTTCGTTGAAAGTAGTTACTATAGCATAAATATACGGTTGCAGTGGCTTGCCGGAGTTTATGAGTGTTAGCGCATGAGATATAACAAATGCTTTATGCCATGCAGGTGTAATATCTGAATTAATAAAGGGAAGCAGTTCAAGCAGATCGGGTGTATTTTCTGCAAATGCGTATATTAGATCATTAGCTATAGGCACAATGGCCTCTTGGTGGTCACTATCATGGGCAAGTGTATTGAATATTTGGGTCCCCAGATTAGTATTAGCCGATAAGACAGCAAACAGCAAGTTGCTTGTGATTGAAGGAGAAATTGCTGCTAGTTCTTGAGTGATTTCCAAACATTGTCTCTCTGAAAATTTTTCAGTGATGTGATCTGGAGAAAACTTAAATCCCAGTTTTTGTGAAAGTGCCACAATTGATGCCAGATGTGATGCATCAACACGACTTAAAATCCACTGTATTTTTTCAAAATCGGTTTGTGCAATTACAGAAAAAAGTAGGGCGGACCGCATATTATGCACAGAAGCAAAGATATGCCCCATATCCTGTATAGATAGTTTCGAGGCTAATGCGAAAATATTTTTGTGGCTGACAGTAGCCTTGTTATTTTGCAGTAAGTGTATTGCATGGGTATATTTAAATGCAGGGTTTTCTATAAGCGAGGTGACTGTCTTGTCGTCAAGTTCTCTGTTGGGTATAAATAGTGATAGCGCATCCTGATCGGTGTATTGTGCGATGGAGTTTTTTTCATCATTTGTTAGATTGCCTGCAATTATGAGTGCATGGTCAATGGATAGTGTATCACGCGAGAAATTGTCAAACCACGAGAAGTTATCTTTCGGTAATCCGAATAGAATAAGCCGGTTACGGTAGTTATGGCTCAGCTGATCTATGAGGTTTAAACGGTATCCCACAAAGGATAAACGTTTTTCTCCAGTCAGTGCTAGATCACGGGCTTTGGTATCATACGGAAGAAGGATGACAATAGATGTTGGTTTGATGCTACGCACCCAGTCTTGAGTTTCCTGTAGATTGTTGTTGTCGCAAAATAACATTATTGGCCCGTTACTGTTTTGGATAAGCGCCTGCAAAATACTTCTGTATCGGTCTTGGTCAAGTCTTATGCCTGAATCAAGTTCGATTGAATCGACTGGATAAGGAAAATTGAGATCAGCTGTAAAGATATTTATATTTTTTGCGAGTTTTGCCTGTTCAAAAAATGTTTCTGAAAGAGATTCGTCATACAGATCTTTACAAAAGGGGTCTATTTTATCGAATGACGCGATAAAGGCTTCGCCTTGCCTATGTTGCTGGATGTTCGTTGTGGTGAGTTCCGGTATTAGTTCAGCACGTAGTGTGAACAAGATCATATCAAAGGTGACACTATCTTGTGAAACGAGAGCATACGCTGTCTTAGTTTTTGCCGCGATATCGCCAAATAGGTCAACTACGTTTTGTTGAGAATCCCATCCTTTTTCCGCAATGTTGATAAGAGCGGATCGAAGTGGGCTATCAGGTGGTAATGCCCTTGCGAATAGCTGTACCATGGTTGGTTGATTAAAAAGATGTGCGTAACGTCGCACAAACCTGCCAAATGAATAAGGTGAAGGATTACTGCGCATAGATTTCCATTCTTCTGAATTTAGCAGGGAGATCATTTTTTGAAATGAAAGTGGTGTTTGTATGAGTACGCGCGTTGCTTCTGGATTAAGCCAATGGGCATAAAACAACAACATAATGACTTCATTGGTTGAGTAAATACTTTCCTGTTCAAGCAGCTCATGTATTTCGTTCATCTGGTCTATTGTAGCATCATCAAAAGGATGCAGGCTGTATGCAAGAGTCGAGGCAATTCCGTGCGGACGGATTGCGTCGCCGAATTTCAGGGATGCGTGTATAAGTTTGCTCAGAAAATTTATTATTAAAGCGTCCACGGGCTGATGGGTGCCGGTCATATCTTCGGCAAGATATTGGTCATGTAATGATAATAGCGTTGAAGCAATATCTTCACGGTTGTCTGATGGGGAAAACATGTCGAAATGATCTATGGTATATCCTGCAAAAGCTGATAATGGTGGATCCATCTGTTTGACTTCTCGCATTAGTACATGCAAAGGTGAGGCTGATCCATATCTGGTAAGCTGTGTTAGCCGTTCATAGCTGAGGTGTGAACTGAGAAGGCGTGATAGCTGTTCCATCTGCCTCTCGAAAATAGCCTTGTTCACGATCTGGGCAATTTTTGGGAATTCCGTCGTATCGGTTAATTGCTGTGCCGATTTGGCAACAATGGGTGATTGTGACGTCATGACCGCCTTAATAATGGTGGCGAGCAGTAATGTATCTTCGTCGGTTATTTGTTGTGCAACTGGTTGTGAGTCGACAAGGAGATGGTTGACTCGTTTTCTCATCTCGCGCAGTTGATCAATAGTCAGAACTGATTCACGAATTGTAGCGTTACCGGCAACTATGGCAGCGAATTTTTCAGGAGTTAGGTATGTGTTGACAATAGCGCCGGGCGATATGCTTAATCGGTTATTGATAGGAAATGTTATATCTTCGTCATTCAGGGTAATTGTTAGAAAAAGTTCATTTGTTACCGGTTTGACTTTTATTGACAGAGCTTGAGCAAAAGGATGAGATTTTCCCGTCTGGGCAAGGTGTTGTTCTTTCCATAGTTCAAGAAAAGATTGTGCCTGGTCGTTTAGTTGTGAGGCAAGTGTGGCAGCAATTGCATCGGTCAATTGGTCGGCGGTGGTGATGCCGAGTTTTGTCTGTAGTTGTTCACGAATCGCTGCAAGTTTGAGGACAAGCTGCATGATGTTGAATTCTCTGCGATAGACATCGGCTTTCCATTCCTGTGCCAATGGAGTACCTTCTATCAAACTCACCGCTACTGCCAGAGTATTCCATTTAAGCAACAAATATTGTTCGAGGGCATTACGTTTGCCAAGAATATTGCTGGTGTACTGCGAGGGTATTGAGCGTATGTCGAGTGTTCTGGGTTTGATTGTAGCGACATTGAATCCGTTTTCTGCCAGCAAGTTGCAGATTCCCTGAGCATGGAATCCTCCTGAAATCAGGATTGCTTTGTTGATATCATTTTGCTCCATAAATGCAATAGTGTTGCTAACCAAGACGGAATCTCGCTTAAGAGCGATGTCGTAAAATGACTCGAAGCATCGGCATCGATCAAGTAACCGTTGAGCTTGATTTACGAGATATTCTGGATGTCTGATATCGCTTGCATTATTGGCAATGTTTGAAATGATCGTAATAAATTGTTTGTGCTGATCGTGATAGGACTTTATTTCGTCATTTGACGAAGATAGTTTGCTCATGTTGGTGACGGTTTGAAGAAATCTATCAGCTTGGATCAAATCGCGTTGAAGCTGTAAGGTGCATAAACGGTCTTTGATAGAATCTGTGAGAATATATATTTCTCTATCGGCCATACCGATATCGATCTTGTTTGACGCATCCAGATAATCGATATATCGAGCTAGCGCTTCAAACTCTCCAATTTGTATTCCTATTTCACTGCTGAATTGTGCCAGAAGCTGGAACATACTTTGTGAATCAAGTTTTTGGAGTGAATAGTTTAGTGTCGCGTCAAGCAGGCGAACTTTTTGTTCATCCGATAATTGCGCTTGCAGTAAAGCGATGAGTTCATTCTTTTGTTGTTCTATCTGTCGATGGTTGAGATATTTTTCCACACTGATCAGATCGATTAATTGTGTCAGATGCGTATATTGCGTGTATGAAATATTGTTATTTTTAGCAGTTTCAATAAGATATTGAATATAATGACGCAGCGTATTGTCTCCGGATAAATATGCAGATTCATTTTGCTCTAAAAGCAACAATGACGATGAGAACGTAGTTTGTTTGATTGAGGCAAGTTGCTTTTTTATTGATTGTGTGTGTGTTATGATGTCGTCACTGATTGATTGTGCTTGCGCAAATAGCTCATAGTTTTTTTGGTAAAGTTTTCTTTCTTCAATACCTTGTACAGAAATGGAGTTGTCGCTGGTTATAGAAAGATATTCAACTCCGGTTATTTTGCCCTCTTTTAGAAAATAATCGGCTACGGCAAGATTGATTTTATCGTCAGGAAAAGAACTTATGGAGCTGGTGTTTAGTTTTGTGTCAGCTCCTTCAATAAAGACATATTCGATGTTGTCATGCTTTTGAAGATAGCTTATTATTCTAGCGATCTGTTGTTGAACCGGGTAATAGCAGTGTGCGTCTTGTATATGTATGATAGAACGTCCGGTAGTTGTTTGGGAAACATGCGTTATCGCCCCAAGCTCATAAGGAAATGTGTTTTCGGCTTGAGAGTCCTGAGAAGCAACTAAAGGTGCTTGAAAAGAAAGACAAGCCAGCATGCTTATCAGGATGGTGAAAAATAATGATTTTTTTGAAACAATATTCATATTTTATAACCGTCTTTTCATAACTCACTTGTTATATTTATACATACTTTTTATTATAACATATGAATGCTATATACCGATAGAGAAACTATATGTACGAAAAAGAAAGTGAATTTTTTACCATATTCTGACGTAACAATGATAATAGGCTGGATTCCTGTTAAGAACATTGACATAACTAACATGTATGCGATAGTATTATGTCCGAATATATTGTATGGATGAGTTGCAAACATAATTCATGAGGAACCTATTATGAAACATTTAAGTTTTGCTACGTGCTTGATTGTGTTTTTACTTATGTCAACATTTGTCTATTCTGATACCATTATCCTTAAAAACGGACGGCAGTTAGAAGGCAAAATAGTGGAAGAAACGGAAACCAGCATTAAGATTGATATTGGCTTTGGGGCTGTTGGTTTTGAGAAAGATAAAGTTGAAAAAATAGAGCGTTCTTCAGAAGGTGATCTGGAAAAGCTGGAAGAACGTCTCGAAGAAAAACGTCAGGACTCGATTAAGCAGGCTCAGGAAAACGATCAGTGGTATCAGCAGCAAGAACGCCGCGAAGATTTGATAGAACAACGCACTGGAGGCGGATCGCCTGAAGAACGGAAAGATCAAATACGCCAGAAACGCGAAGAAATAATACGGAAACGCAAAGAGCAACTGCAAAGGTTGCGAGAACGACGTCAAAACGCAGAACAAAACACTGCTCCTACAACGGGGAGTGATTCAATCCCACAACCTCCACCTTTACCGGAACCTGCTGCTGAGGCACCTGCGCCATCAAGCGACACAGGAAACGTATCTGCACCACAACCGCAAGAATTGGCACCTGATACTTCTGAAGCTGATGAGGAAGAAACTTCAAGCAGAAGCGGTCGTCGAATTCACAGGTTAGGCGAGAAATCGCGTCGTTGATCATATCTTAGTTTTTTAGATTAATTTTGAATGAAGTTTGAAGTCTAATTGAGACAGTTTGTGTGGTGTGTGTGGATTTGCGTAACTGCTTTGAATGTAGATGTATACTTATTTATTCTTTTCTCTCTTTATCTTTGTTATTCATAAAAAATGAATATTGATAAAAAATAAAATCAAAAAAAACCTTGAAAATTTAGATAATTTGTAATATTCTTAAAATAATAGTGTTTTATATATAAATCATCTTGATTTTTATCCTCAAGAAAAATTTTGACGGAGGGTGACTGATATGAAAAAGCTATTATTTTTGTATAGTATAATTGCAGTGCTTTGTATTTCTTGTGAATCTAAAGCTTTATCAGTATTGCCTGATTTGGCTACAGCATCATTTCCCCTTAGAGGTGAGTCAGATTTAGAGCGATCTGGCCGGGTTTGCCACGTGGATTGGATTATATCTACCTATGATCTGGTTTCTTCAACAAAACAAAGTGATTTTAAGTTTGCATATAATTTTGCAACATTTGCGGATCAAGGGAACTATACCGATTATGCAGGAAGTACGTGGTTTTATTATTTTCAAATAGAAAATTGTAGTGGAAATTTTGCTACATCGTTTTCAGTAGAATTGCGCAGTGAAGTTGTGCTCACAGCAGGATATGTATTGGATGTCGATCTTGATACGGATTTATCCTTATCTCATCTATCTACTGATGCTGGTTTAAGTGGTGAATATGATGATACATCTGCTCAGCTTGAAAATTTCACATCAGCTAGTTTTGACCCGAATCCACCGACACCGAATGCGTCACTTAATTTTGATTTTGGTTTTTCTCCCGGTAAAGAAAGTACATTATTTTTTCTCACGAGCCATACTCCTCCGGAATATTTGCTGGCAGAATTACTTGCTGGGCCACAAGGTCCACTAGGTTATTTACCTGTGCCATCATACGCTCCACCAATTATTATAATTCCTGAGCCTACAACATGGTTGTTGTTGCTTTCATCAGTAGGTGTATTATTTTATCTCAAGCGGACACATAAATAGTCTTAAGATGAGATAATTATCCTTCATAATAAAATCAGATAATAGAGAATATCTATATCTCGTGGTACATTTCTGCACCTATCCTAACATTTTATACAAATTGCTCCAATTTCTTGTCCTCAGTTAAGGAACCTCTGAAAAATAAAAATACGTCATTGCGAGGAGCAAAGCGACGAAGCAATCCCAATGCGCAACGAGCTGAGATTGCCGCGCAAACTGCGTTTGCTCGCAATGACGCAAGCGCTGTTCGGCTATTTTTCAGAGTCTCCTTAAATCTATTTTTATTTATCAGCGTATTTAATCACATTGGCATATTGATAATTATATTTTTCTTTTCTTTGAGCAGGATAATTTAAAAATTATAATTATTTTGAAAAAAATATCTGAACTTTTATTTTTAGGGGTTATCTGACCTTTAATATTTTCGCATAAAATATTTTGACAAGAGATGTTTCCGGCATATGTGTCGGAGTGAGACTAATAACCTAAAAAAATAAAGGAGGTACATGGAGAATGAACTGTTTTAGAGACAAGGAAGGCTAACGTAGATCAGTAACAGCCCTAAAGAAGAGGGGGAAGTACCTATGAAACAGTTAATAACAGCAGTACAAACAATAATAGTATTATTTTCAATATCATTAAGTTACGCATTACCATTGCCTAATCTGGATACAGCTACGTATCCACTGCGTGGAGAGAGCGATCTGGAGAGAGTAAACGGAGTGTTGCGGACATCGTATGTAGATTGGATTGTCTCAAACACCGATCTGGCTACTGGTATTTCATCATCGCAGTTCAGGTTTGCATTCGACCTTAATGCTGGAACAGCTAAAGGTGATTACGCAACATACGCAAATGATTCGGTTTGGTATTATTATTACCAGATAGAGAATACATCCGGTAATTTCGGGACTTCATTTTCGTTGAAGTTGGAACCGAGTACCGTGCTTACAGCAGGGTACATACTTGATGTTGATCTTGATACCGATTTGGATATAACGCATCTTGATAGCGACCCTGGATTGGCTGGTGAAAACGAAAGTGGCGGCGGATCGGTCGTAAACTTTACCGGAGCAACCTACGACTCATCGCCACCTCAACCGAATGCTTCGCTGAATTTTACACCAGGATTGGCTTCTGGATCTGAAAGTACGGTGTTTTTTGTGACATGTTTTCAACCGCCGGAGTATTTTATTGCAGAGTTGTTAACAGGTCCATTGGGCCCGGAAGGGTTTGTGCCGATTCCGCTTAATCCTGTGCCTGAACCAATGAGTATGGCATTGGTAGCATCAGGGATTGCGGGAATATACTTAAAAAAGCGAAAACGTAGTTAATAAAATACTATATTTCACAAAAACGGGGACAAGGAAAATTTCTTGTCCCCGTTTTGTATATGAATTATTCAGGTGGAGGTGAGCAATATAGAAGTCTTGAGTGAAAATATCTTGAATGACATATAGTTTTTATTGTATACTGCAACACTCTTTTTACTCAAAGGTACTTGGATGAAAAAATTAAAATTTTTTGTAAATGAAGATATAGACACTGTTTTGTTGCATCGGTTGGCGGATGACTTTTTTCGTCAATACCAGCACCTTTTTGACAAAACATCATCTGAGATACGGCTGAATTTTCTGCAAACCATTACCAATAAATGGCAGCAAGAATATCATGACCTGCATGAATTGAAGTTAAGGTATAATGCGTGGTTTAGAAAAATACAGCGTGCAAGCTGCATAGCTGATCTGGTTCGTATCCACCAGTCTTTAAATAATATATCAGCGGATATATTTTGCAAAACCCATTCTGTAATGGATGTGCATCAGCGGTGCACGTTATACCGTGACAAACTGACCTTGAAAGTAATTTCATTTACAAAAAAGGAAATGGATAAGTCGCTTGCCCGTCCTGAGAACGCATTTGCCTGGATTCGCATGGGCAGTACCGGGCGTGATGAACAAACATTACTCACCGATCAGGATAATCTTCTGGTATATAAAAATAAGAATGATAAAGCGTATTATGAAGAATTTTCCGCACGCATGGTGAATAATCTTGAAATAATCGGTTTTAGCCGCTGTAAAGGCAACATTATGCCTACCAATGAAAAATGGTTTGGTACATTGGCTGAATGGCGAACCAAGCTGCATACTTATATTGTTGATTCTGAAAATCTTATTGATCTTATAGTTTTAACTGACGCGAAGTACGCAGGAGGAAATTATCCTTTGGCACAGGCTTTTATAACGGAAGCCAGAAAGGTGCTGAAAATGTATAATGCTTCGTTTAAGGCAATCGCCAAAGCAACTGTCTTGATGCCGATAGCTCTGACGATTTTTAGAAAATTTAAGACAGAAAAACGCGGTGAATATAAAGATATGCTCAATATTAAGTTTCAGGCTTGGCTTCCGCTTATCATGATCACTCTTTTATTTTGTTTGGAACATGATGTGTGGGAAACCAATACCATGAAACGCATAAAGACCCTGGAAGATATGAAGCTTTTCGAACCGTATTTTTCTGAAGAATTACTTGAAAGTTACATTTTTCTAACTTATTTAAAGATAACGTTACAGGTCGATTTTTTGAGAGGCAAATCAAACAACCTGAATTATTTTATCAATCCCTACACGTTGGATAAGAAAAAACGCACTGATTTGAAACGCGCACTCTCCACGGTTGAGAAATTTCAACGCCTTGCATCATCGAGTTATAATATAAGTGAAGATGCCTTGTAATGCTTTGATAGCCAAGCTGTTGACTCTTTTTGAGTATTCTGTGTGTAATTTCTAAAGTAAGTTAATTCATTGCCGATGTAATGAGCATGAGATTGTTAAACTTGTGCTTCTTACTCTGGATTATCGGTTGTCTCGGAACTTTTGGATTGGGAACGTCAAACCTCCTGGCCACAACCCGAGTCGCCTTGCTCGATACGGGCTGTGCTCTTGCTGATGTCAAGGGAGTGAGTTTTACTAAAGATTCACCTTTTGATGACCCAAGCGGGCATGGAACCCTTATGGCAAAGGTTATTCGTGAGGTAAATCCCCAAAGCGAATTAGTTATCGTTAAAGTAGCCACGCATAAATACGATTTTTCTTCCCATACTGTTGCGCGTGGATTGCAATGGTGTCTTGAGAATGATATTGATGTCATTAATCTTTCATTTACAACTGAAGAAAGTGACGAAGTACGCCTTGCGATCAGTAACCTGATTCAACATGGGGTTACTATCATAGCAGCAGTAGGTAATCGCGGTAGCAAAACCGGGTTTGTGGTAAAATCGGATAATTTGGTGTACCGTGCAACTGATATTAGTGAAACCGGTTTTCCTGCCAATATGAGCGATGTAATCGGTGCTGGTGCGGTAAATTTGTGGGGCAACCGGGCTGATTATGCACGAAATACCGGAGAAATAGCAACTGACGGAACATGGTATTTTGAAAAAGGTACATCTATATCTTCAGCACGTTTAGCTGGATACGCATCATTATTGAAAGAACAGTATCCTCACTTGGGGCACAGGGAGATACGTATTCTACTGCATCGTTTGGCACGCAGTAAACGCGATGCAACTTATCTTAGTAAGAATATGATCTACGATGGCCTGCAAACCGATTTGCTCGCATATCTCGACGGTAAATACCGTATTGCAATGGCAAAATAGCTTCTTTTAGAGCATTTATATTCAATTAATACTTCTCAATTTTAACGATTTCTTCTTCCTTTACAATAGTTGTGGGTTTGTAGTAGTATCTGTCCATACATATCAGAGAACTCGGTTATATGGAGAGAAATATGTTTGGACAAAAACTTGCAATCCAAGACATAAAAGTCAATAAGATTGTCGGCAGCTTATTTCAGATGCGCGTGGAAATAGATTACGATATGACTGAAATGATAGAGTCTATTCGTGCAAATGGGATTCTCAATCCGCTCATGCTCAAAAAGGTATCAAATGGTTACCTTTTGATTGCAGGTCACCGGCGTCTTAAAGCCGCGAGGCAGGTTGGGCTTGATACAATCCCTGCGGTGGTATATGACAAGGTCAGCGATAAGGATGCTGCCTTAAAGGGAATGGTAGATAATTTGAATCGCCGCGAGTTGACTCCACTCGAACAGGCTATTGGATATAGAAAACTTATAGAACAATTTCAGTTCTCGCAGCATGAACTTGCCCGTGCATTGGGTAAGAGCCAGTCTATTATCAGTGAATATATACGTACACTAGAGATTCTGCCTACGCAGGTGATCAAAGCAGTAACCAGCGGCATGATAACCTTTGCTCATGCAAGGGTACTGTTGCGTTTGTCTTCGGAATCTGAGATTTTAGCTGTATTTGAAAAAATAATCCGTGATAATATGACTGTTGATGAACTTAAGTTTTTTGTTTCGCGCAAAAAACGTGCTGACGAAGTAAACAATCGTCAGCTGGAGTTGCAGGAAATTAGCAATTTATTTGAGAATTCAAGTAGGGTTGATCAAACGTTCAAATCATATTGGAATAAAGAAATTCTTCTCAAACGAAGCAGGATTGGAGATCGTTTACAGGTTGATTTTCGTAATGGCGATGACCTATTGGAAAAACTTGAAAAGTTGCTCGACCTTTTAAAACAGTAAGAGCTAACCGCGATAGTGCAGGTGAACTACATGAATATACATAAAATTGGTGTTATAGGTGATGGAGCTTGGGGTACTGCCCTGGCATTACTCTTGAATGAAGCTGGGAATTCAGTGCGTATATGGGGCTATTTTGATGATTATATCGCGCACATGAAACAGGTACGCGAAAACACAAAATACCTTCCCGGTCCAAAGATTCCGGAGTCGATACTTTTAACGAATGATATGACGGAGTGCATAGAAGACGCGGGATTACTTGTCATGGCTGTTCCGTCCCATGTAATGCGCCAGACCTGCTTATCGCTGAAGGGCGCTATAAAATCGGTTGGAACGGAACCTGTAGCTATTGATGTATCAAAAGGTATTGAGAATAAGACATTGCTTCGCATGACCGAAGTCATTCATGATGTACTGCCGCAGCTTGATGTGGCTGTTTTATCGGGGCCGACTCATGCAGAAGAAGTTGCGCTTGGCGTTCCGTCAGTGGCAGTCACGGCGAGCACTAAAGACGAGCTTCCTGAATTAGTGCAGTCGATTTTTTCCACGGATAGATTTCGTGTATACACCAGCGACGATATAGTCGGTGTTGAAGTGGGGGGTGCACTTAAGAATATCATTGCGATAGCCGCAGGTATCAGTGATGGGCTTGGTTTTGGCGACAATACCAAAGCGGCGCTTATGACACGTGGACTTGCGGAAATGACTCGTCTAGGTGTGGCCATGGGCGCTCAACCCATGACATTTGCCGGATTATCGGGTATGGGCGATTTAATTGTTACCTGTACAAGTCGGCATAGCCGTAACAGGGGCTTGGGAGAACAGATAGGATCTGGCATGACCTTGCAGCAGGTATCTGAGAAAATGGAAAAAGTTGCTGAGGGTGTGAAAACGGTTTGTTCTGTGGTTGATCTTGCGGAAAAGTATAATGTTGATATACCTATTGCCCGAAAAGTTTACGAGATTTTATACGAAAACCGTAATGCCATGGAAGCTTTTGTCGATTTGATGGATCGTCCGTTACGCAGAGAACTGGATTTCGTCTGATTAATCTATCTGGGATAAAGTGGTTTTGGTGAAATTTTCTTATCAAGGTTTACTGCGTTTACGACAGTAGTATCAAGTCGTGCAGGGATAAAATAATCGGTAAAGGTTCCGCCAACATCATACGCTACCATCTGGGCAAAATATCTTGGTGAAATCATCATAATTTGATAATCTTCAAGCGGATGCGAAAATCGTACGTGTTCGTAGTAATATTGTGTAGCAAGGTTTTCCACATCGCGTTGACTCCCGTCATAAACTTCATTCAGAGCCCATGTAACGACACCTGAATAGGTGTGTATCAATTGAGCGTTGATTCCAATTCGGCATGGATCGTAAGGGGAATAGCTGGTAATTGATACAAACATAATCGCGTCGGCATTGTATCGTTTTGCCAGATCATAGAGATGTAATTTATAGAACATGCCTTTTTCACGCAGATCGAATTTGGCGAGTTGGTCGCGTGCTTCTCCGGTTGCCGGTATAACTTCAAAACGATTAACTTTTAGCCATTCTGATATGAAAATAGGCTCAAGAATATCCTGTGCCTGATGATAGCCTGTTTCATTGGTGAATGGAGCGACTATAACACGTCTAATTTGAAACTCTTCAAATTCAGGATGTATGAAATAATTTGTAGCGACAAAAGTCCTATCAGTTAGATTGTAGAATGTTTTGACGCTATTTTGCACTAAACCACACCCGGTAGCAAATGGCAACATCATAAGACACAAAAACATACATATTCTACGCATGGTAAGCTCCTTTGTTCCGATGCATGCAACACCGTGAAGAATTAAAGCAAGTTGCATTCCTGTTGCGTATAAATCAAACTTGTTCCAGCTTATGCTTTATAATATGTATGTAATTTGAGCATTTAATCACGTTTATATCGATAAAAAAACACCGCATACAATGTCTGCATGCGGTGTTTATATTGAAAAAAATGCCTTGATCGGCAATTATTTACTAAGCATCAATTTTTAAACATATTTCTACGTAGAATGGTCCTTCTTCGACACTGAACGGTATAACCAGACACGGTATATCTTTAGGGTACTCGGTATAATGATCTTTTCCTATACAAACGACAGGCAGTGCAATTTTAAATGAATAACCTTTTTGAGATAATTCGCCTTTTGCGCCACCTGCGATCATATTAGCGATTTCACCGACCGCGTCTTTAACGTCATCGTTGATGCTGTCGACCTCAATACCCAACATATTCTCAACGATTTTTCGGGCTACCGATTCAGTAAAACTTACGGTGACTGACCCACTGGCTTCACCGGCGACACCTATGGTACCGGATATATCGCATTCAATTTTTTCTCCGTTGCCTCGCAAATAGGGAGTACCTCTATTTGGGGCAAGGCATGCCATAGTGCTTAAGGCATTGACTGTGGAAGTAATAAAAGGATTTAAATACTCAACATTCATTATATTCACTCCATTACATTTGTAAATTTATCGGTTTAGCACCGCTTCTATTTTACTTTTCAGGATGTCTGGCGTGAACGGTTTGACAACATAATTGTTTACACCTGACTGTATTGCTTCGACGATATCTTCTTTAGCGGCCTCGGTAGTCACCATAATAATTGGAATTGATTTATACGAGTCGCTTGAACGAACCGATTTTACAAATGTCAGACCATCCATTTCCGGCATATTCCAGTCTGTGAAAATCATCTGAACACCGTCAAGTTTGGTCAGGGCATCAAGCCCATGTTCAGCTTCAATGATGTCTGTATATCCCAGACGTGTAAGAGTGTTTTTTATGATCCTGCGCATAGTGGAAGAATCGTCCACAACAATTACTTTCATTGTTTTTGCTCCTTATTATTTATATTGAGTAGTAATTAGTCACTGTGTTATGTTATTTTTTATATCGTCACATCAAAAATATTATTAAATAATAGATTGAAAATTTTTCAGAAATATTGGCGATGTGCATAGAATTAGTTACTTTTTAAGGGAATATCAAGCTTTATAATTAAGATGGAGGGTATTTTGATATGGAAACATGCAAGGATGTCTCATTGTTTTATGATGTATTGCAGAGTCGTAAAAGCGTTCGTGAATTTAGTACTAAGGCTATAGAACCACTCAAGCTGGAACGTATTCTGGAGACACTCAGAAGAGCGCCAAGTGCTGCGAATTCACAACCATGGCATTTTTATGTCATTAAGAATGACTTACGTAAACCATTTAACGCGGTATTTAATAAATCTGGGTTTTGCGATGCACCTGTTGTAGTTGCCGGATGTGCCATACCGGATCAGTCATGGAAACGCAAATCTGATGGGAAACCGTATGCATGGGTTGATGTGACGATAGCTTTGACAGAAATGATAGCCGCCGCTACAGCAGAGGGTATAGGAAGCTGCTGGGTAGCTGCGTATGATATGGATAAAGCCAAAGAACTTCTTGCTTTTCCTGATTCATATGAGCTGGTATCACTGGTAGTTCTCGGATATCCAAAAGAACCGCTTAGATACGAAGAGAAAAACAGAAAACCTGTTAAAGATATTTTAACACTGCTGTAAAAATTATTTGGGATGATCTTGTATCCAACCTTCGGTAAGTCCGTATTGTTGCATAAAATGGAATGCCTGATCGAATTCTTCGCTGGCAACTTGCTGGTTTAACTCTGGATTTTCTAAGGCTTTCCATGTTGGGAAATACTGGTTCATCAAGCTGATGTGGGGGATAAACTCCAGTTGTTCAGCTATAAAGCGAATGGTATCTTTTAGTTCGTCAAGCAATCCGGGCAGGAGAAGTAACCGGATAATCAATCCGCTGTACGCTATACCTTGATCATTGCATTGCAGGGGCCCCACCTGCTTAGCCATAGCGATGACAGCGTTGCGTGCCGTGGTGGCGTATTCTTTGACTCCTGAGTATTTTTGCCCTGAAGTGTTGCTTCCGTATCGGATATCCGTCAGGTATATATCTACGATGTCATCAAGCAGTTTAAGGGCTGTATCAGATTCATATCCAGATGTATTATAGACAACAGGCAATCGTAATCCTTCCTGGTATGCTTGGTGCAATGAGATAAGCATCTGTGGAATAACGTGGCCGGGTGTGACTAAGTTGATATTGTGGCATCCCTGTCGCTGCAATTCGAGCATTTTGTCTTTTATAAATTCAAAGGGAACTTCATTTCCCAGTGACAGTTGGCTAAACGGATAATTTTGACAATATGCGCATCGCATAGTGCATCCCGCAAAAAAGATAGTGCCTGAGCCGTGTTGCCCAGATATAGGCGGTTCCTCGCCGGTATGGGGAAATGCTGAGGCAAGTCTGGGAAAAAAAGATGTATTGCACAGGCCTGTCTGCCCCTCAACTCTATTAACGTTACATTTGTTTGGGCACAAAGAGCATTGCTCGAGTATGGCTAACCCTGCATCAATTTTATCCTTCCATTGTCGATCTGATAGGTTGAGATATCGAGGTGTATGCGTGCTCATACAGTTTCTTGTTGAGTCTTCTTTTTAAGCGATGCGATCAGTTTTTGCATGTCGGAAGGAAGTGGGGATTCAAATGAAACGCGTTTTGTGGTTTTAGGATGCAAAAAAGTCAGTTTAGATGCGTGTAGCGCTACACGATTAAAGCCACCAACCCGTTGTTTTGATTTTGTATACACGTATTCACCCATAATCGGACAACGGATATGTGCCAGATGAAGTCTTATTTGATGAGCCCGTCCTGTTTCCGGGGCAAGTTCAAGTAAAGCTGTATCCGTAAAAGTTTCGATGGTTTTATAGCGTGTAAAGGCTTCTTTGCCTTCAGCTTCGGCATTGACTGTCCGGCGTCCGTTTTGGCCTCGAGCAATAAAGCCGGTCAACCTTCCTTTTGATTGCCGTGGTATATTGTCGACAATCGCAAGATAGCGTTTCGCAATTTTATGATGTGAAAATTGAATGTGCAACCTTCTATGTGCTACTTTGTTTTTTGCCAGAACCATCAGGCCGGATGTTTCTTTATCTAGTCTATGTACAATACCCAAATAACCATTTGGTGTGTTTTGAGACTTCCAGTATAATCTGATCAATTGTACGACCGATTGCTCTGGGGAATCTTTGATTGGTTGTGCTAAAATAAAAGGAGCCTTTTCGATCACGATGATAGATTCATCTTCGTGAAGGACATTCAGTCGTTCTTTCAATGGTGAAAAATTTTTATTTTTTTTACGTTTCATAATAAAAAGACTTGCATTTATTGTTTAAATTTTTTAAAAATAGATTAGAATAAATAATTATTCTGTGAAAATATAATTTTTTACTTAGTAATTGTGCTCAACACATTGTTCTTTCCATACCTTAAAACAGTACTCACTATGTATAGCATGTAATAAACTGCATGTGAACCTTTTTTTATCAAATGGAGTAATTTACTTCCTATGAGAGAAAATCCAAGGGAGCTCTTGAGAGAAAATTTACACCATTATCTTCAAGACCTGATGGTACACGGGAATCCTACATTACACAAAGACTCTCACCCTAAGTGCGATCAATCTGAAGACGATTTTGAAGACAATGTTCACTCCTGTATTTCAGAAATTATTGAAGCGCATGAGCGATATACGTTCCTGATTAATCACGTCAGCGACCTTACCTTTAAAAATGAAATAATTCAGTACCGTGACCGCCACATACTTGAAGAAATCATGAAAGATGTGGTTACTCATAATCAGACTGATACAACTGAAATTACGGAAAAAAATAAGATCAAACACCGATTGCGCGAGATTTTTGAGTCTGAAGAGAAATACCGTTTTTTTGTCGAAAATATCGGAGAGATTATTTTTACCTGTAATTCTGATTACACGTTTACGTTTTTAAATCCGCAGTGGGAGAACATGCTTGGTTTCCCCGTATCGGTTACTCTGGGAAGTTCGCTTCTTGATTATGTGCAGGGCAATGATTTGGCCATTTTAAAAGAAAAACTGCACAGGCTATTTACAAAATCTGTAAAGATAGTAAATCTCGAATATAAAATACGTGATGCAGAGGGTATGTGGCAAAATCACCTTATGACCTGTACTCCCATTCATAACGACCTGGGGAAAGTTATTGAGGTTATGGGAGTTTCACGCGACATAACCGAGCATAAGACTCTTCAGGAAAAAATCCGCAGATACAACGAACAGCTCAATGACAAAGTACGTCAACGCACAAGCGAGGTTAATGTCGCGCTTAAAGAAATACGTGATGCCAATATGAAACTCATTCAGTCTGATAAAATGGCCGCTATAGGCGAATTATCCAGTGGTGTCGCTCACGAGTTCAACAATTTGATTGGTATTATGCAGGCCTATGCGGATTTTGTCAAAAAACAACCTACTGACAATAATGTCAAAAAGCTGATTGATGTTGTGTTGACATCATCCAAGCGGGCAAAAACTATTACCGAAAGTTTATTGAGTTTTTCTCGGCGAATCACTCCTTTAAAAGAATTGTCTGACCTTCATGCGACTATTGATGAAGTATTGCTTTTAATGGAAAATGATTTCAGAAAATCTAATATCGCGGTAATTAAGAAATTTGACAAAAATATACCAGCTATAGTCTTCGATTCCGGTCAGATGGGTCAGGTTTTCCTGAACTTATTTGTGAATGCGAAGGACGCATTGAGCCATAAACGAACTGGCGGGCAGTTGACGGTATCTACTTTTGATTGCGGAGATAACGTTTTGATAAAAGTAAGCGATAATGGTATTGGTATAAAAAAATCATATTTGGATAAAATATTCGATCCTTTTGTCAGTACAAAAGGAATATATGGACAAAGTAAGACACCTGGCACCGGGTTAGGCTTATCTGTATCGATGGGAATTATAGAGAATCATCAGGGGTCGATTGAGGTTCAGAGTACTGAGCACGTGGGTACTGTTTTTTCTATTGTTTTGCCTAAAAAACAAAAATCAAGCGCAGCTAAAAGTACTGCTGCTATTACCGGTCGTAAAATTATGCGTTCCTCCCATGATGAAGGGATGCCACAACATCCGTATCCACAAGCGGTAACAATATTGCTTGCTGATGATGATGATTATTTTCGCAACGCGTTAAGTGATATCTTATCCCTTGAAGGTTATAATCTTGTGCAAGCTGAAGACGGGGAAACAACGATTAATCTCTTCAAAAACAGCCATTTTGATTTGGTGTTACTTGACCTGCTGATGCCGGGCATTGATGGTGTAGAGACCATACGAATTTTACGCAATATCAAACCGGATGTTAAAATAATTATTTTAACAGGTGATAATCAATCCGCTTTGCTTGACGAAGCCCGTTCGTACAGTATCCAGGGTGTTATTTGTAAACCGTTTGATATTGATACGTTAGTGAGTCGGATAAACAAGATAGTTGAAGAAGAAAAGGTAGTTGCTTTATAATTTCTTTTGTCCGTTAAATTTCCCTTCCGAGCGGACAATGACCACTACGTAGCATATTATATTTTCCAACATAATAAATAAGATTTTTCCTGAAAAGCCGGCACCAGTCGCATCGTTCATCAGGTCCGTAGCCTGAAAGTTCCACAATTATTTTTTGTGAAGCGGGTTTATGGATAGTTATTGAAGAATCGGATGAGTAATTGCGTTTATGTGATGCTGAAAAAATGTCGTTTATAACAGCCTGTAAATGTTGAAGCTTGTAAACAATAAGCAGTGTGCAGACAAGAAAATTGTCATCTGCTTTAATATGTTCTATGCATATTTGGCAACAGTCTTTAGCTTCTTTGAGGCGTTTAGAAATTAATTCCAGACGGTTTTCAGCTATACGCTCTAACACAGGATCGGTAGTGTTCATAAGTAATTGGGAAAAAAAACTTTTTGCGTCTTCAATGAATCCGTATTCAATGTCCTTGTCAGCATTTTTTATATCATCTGGGGAAACCATACAGGCAATTACTCCATTTGCATACTTGATTGCCATTGTTATATTGGGCGTGAAATAAAGTAATTCCCAGGCAATCAATAACGCGATGTATATCTTGGATGTCATCGTATGAACAGCAATAAACACCTATGGATACAGAATTATGTGACCTGTAAAAATCAAATTCATACATATCTTTTTTGATGCGCTCTGCCACCTCAGCAGCTTGCTCTTCATTTTTATTGATGAGGGAAACTAAAATTTTATCTTGCCCATATCGTCCTATAATATCCAGTCCAACACAATGTTTTCGGATGACAGTAATAAGGTGTTCAAGCAACTCAGTCGCTGCTTGTGCTCCGTACGAACGATGAAATTCTTTAAAATTATCGATATCGATCAAAAGAACGGAAATATATTCATTATAACTCTTAGCCCGTTCTATTTCCTGAAGCAGGCGTTCGCAGAAAAAGTTGAACTTATAAGTACCGGATTCTTTGTCTATCACGGTAAGTTCTTTATTGTCGATAACCAGTTGATCTTGATACAGCGCTATTGCGGCTGCTTGCGCAACGATTTCGAGTAGAAGCATATCTTCGGTCAAAAATGCTTCCTCTGTGGTGCGTTGGGCGATAATAAAACCGTATGTTTTGCCATGGGCAGAAATCCTTGCCGAGATTACGGATGTGAAATCGTTTTCAAGTTTTAAATCCGCGTATTCCTCTGAAGCTGGATCTATGTTGTTAATCATGATATTTTCCGCACCTAGCATCATTTTGCCAGTTATTGATGTGCCCATAATGCGTTGATAATGATTTAGAAAAGATTGGCTGAGTCCATGTGCGTTTTTTATTTGCAAATTTTCTGTGGCCGGATCAGCAAGAATGATAGCGGCGTAGCGCGTGTCAAGTTTATGATGAATATTATCAATCAGGCAATGCAAAATATGTTGGACTGCGTAGCGTCTACTGAGTAACGTGTTGATCTGCTTAATAAGTGTAAGTAAATTAGACGGCGATTTAAGTAACTCTTTCATCCGTTATTCCACCTTGGTTGCAGTTGTTACTTTATTCAAAAAAATATCATTTAATAATCGAGCTTATCCTGCATTTGTTTGAAAAAGAGCTTGTCGTTTTCGCAAACCGTAACGTTAAATTCTGCTTCAAGTTCTTCATCGATTTCTTCTTCAAAGAAATCGTCATCGAATGGCATAGCAAAATTTTCATCAGGTCGATAGATCATGGTCATAAGGCATAGTACAGCGTTATAACCATTATTGGAGAGGTATTCGCGTATTTCTGTAAACTTGTCTGAATTCTCCAGCATTTTTCTGAGGAGTTCTTCAAGTTCCATTATTCTTTTCTTCATTATATCATCAAATTCCATTTATGCCTCCTGGCGTGTATAGACTCTTAAATTTAGTCACAGCGATCGAAATTAATTATTCTATATTATAATATGCGCTATGGTCGATTTCAATCAAATAATTCCAGTTTTTTGTATGTCGCTATGTTTCTCATTGTTGCTATTATTTTGCATAAGTTTAGAGTATAAAAATCTTGGTTAGGATTATCTTTATTTTTGCATGAAGGTATTTTTTACGCAACTTTTTTGTCAAAAAAGTAAAAGGCCTGCCGAGAAGTCTAAACGTGTATATAATAACTGAAAAGGTATTAATCAAAAAAATAGGCAAAACTCGTTGATATATTTGGCTGAATTGCCATATATTATAAACATAGGTATAAATTTTAATTATTGCAATATATGGTATGGAGGTTTGGTACATGACACAGCAAGTTCGTAAATGGACAATAATAATTATTGTATCCACATTGATTGTAGGTGTTTGGGGGCTTCTTGCGTGGAAAGTTTTTCAGTTAGTTGTGGATGACGATTATAATCAGCAATCTATTGCTGACCAGCCTGTAATACCTGAGGAACCTGTGAAGATAGATCTAGATGTTGAAAAATTAAAAGAGGGGATAGCCGATAGTATACATAAAATCGAAACCCTTACGGATCGTATTAATAAAGGACTTAAGATGTCTGGTGATTTGGAGGAAATCTATTTAATGAATGTTGAGGATGACATAGAAAATAATCGCTATGTTGTAACTGTTAAATGGCCTAACCTGATGCCGGATGAAGTTCTTATGGAAGTAAATGATGCAGAATTAGTGGTTAAAGCTAAACAAAGTGATGCGTCCATGACAAATCTTAATGACGAAGAACTTAAGAAAAAGCTAGCATTAAGCCAGTTTAGCGGGTTGATAGAATTACCGGGTCCAGGTTTGAATACCGGAACACGTTATATCATGCAAGACGGTATATTAATGATGTTCATTCCCAAAAAACAGTAAAAGGGCGTAGTGAAATATTCCTCATATTTGAAATACGCTGTATCATAGTGTATAGTAATAATAATTAACTGGGTTATGTTTGCGGGCAATAGTACGCAAATCACACATCTGTATAGAGTATTATGGCGTATAACAATCCTGAAAATTATGATTTTACCGAGATAGAACGCTTACGGCGTTTGTCTATTACCGATGAGCTGACCGGTTTGCTGAACCGGCGGTATTTTTTCAATCGTCTGTCGCAGGAGATCAGCAAAGCTCGGCGAAATAAACGACCATTTTCCCTGTTGATACTTGACGTTGATCATTTTAAAGAGATTAACGATACATATGGTCATCTGGAAGGTGATGAAGTACTGCGGGTTGTGGCAAAAGTGCTACTCAAAAGTGTCCGTGAGATGGATATCGTCACACGGTATGCGGGTGATGAATTTATTGCCATTTTGCCTGAATCCGACAGGGAAGACGCGTATCCGGTAGCACAGCGTATTTTGGAAGAAACCCAGCAGTTATCGTTTCTGGACCCGAAAGGAAGCGGTACGTTCACAGTTGGCGTATCGGTTGGAATTTCTACGTTTCCCGATGACGGTGAAACTGCTACCGAGTTAATCGAAACGGCTGATCACGGGTTGTATTCTGCTAAAAAAGCAGGTAGAAACAGGGTTTGTTTTGGTGATGGTTACAAAGATACGCCTATTACCGAGATCATTTTTGATGGGAAAATTCCACGGTTTATCGGCCGTAGTGACGAATTGCAGCGTCTGATTACCTTATATAGGACGTCAGCGGAGTTTGGGTTACAGGTATGTCTTGTCAACGGAGAAGCAGGGGTAGGCAAAACCCGTCTTATTCAGGAATTATATAATTCGATAAAACAGGAAAATATTCAATTTTTAAACGGAACCTGTTTCGATACCAGTATTCCGATGCCCTACCAACCGATTCGTGAAGCGTTAAGTAACTTTATTGATCGTGAAGAATATTTCGCTTATTCCATTGTTCGTGCCTTGCCTGAATCGGCAAAAGTGGAGATCCTCAAAGTTATTCCTACGCTTGACATCAAACGCCTTGGTATTGAAACGTCAATGACGCTAGAACCGATTCAGGATGAATATCGTTTGTTTGACGGTATTTATCAGATATTTAAAAAGATTGCCGCAAAAAGCCCACTCGTCTTGTTCCTTGATGACATCCACTGGGCAGATACCGCATCGCTTGAACTTTTCAGCTACCTGATTCGCAATGCGCGTGATAGCCATATATTGATTTGCTTGACCTATCGTCCTGAAGAAATACTTGACGGTAATATTGAGCGTGGCGTCATGGCAAATATGATTCATCGTATCAGTCGTGTCCTTAAGATTGAGCGGTTCAATTTAATGCCACTTGGCAAGAAAAATGTCGAAGAAATCCTTAATGCTATATTTAGTCCGCATAGATATCCTAAGGAACTGGTAGAACTGGTGTTTCGTGAAACCGAGGGTAACCCGTTTTTTGTTGAGGAATTGATCAAGTCGCTTATTGAGAATCAAGTGTTGGAATTTGTTGATAACGCTATTGTTCTTAAACCGACTGAATCGATTAACCTGCCGTCTTCAATTCGTGACCTTGTTATCGATCGTATAGAAAAATTACCGGCAGAGTTGCAGGAGTTGCTGCGTATCGCGGCAACTGTTGGTCAGGAATTCTCATTGAAATTGTTGTCATTGATAACTGATAAAAACGAAGGGCATATACAGGATATTCTCGATTGCGGTATGGATGCCAACATAATAAAAGAAGATTTTTCTACCAGCGAAGAAAAGTTTTCTTTTACCCACTGCAAGACGCGCGAGGTTCTCTATTACAGCTTGCGGGAAAGCAAGCGTGAACGGTTGCATCTGACTATAGCCGGGGCAATGGAAAAATTGTATACCAATGATCTTGAAGATCATTACGAGGATCTTGCCCAGCAATATTATTTTAGCAGGAACAAAGAAAAAGCGTTTATCTATATGTATAAATGCGCGCAGAAAGTGAAAGCGTCGTATGCCGTACATGAAGCCATATCGTATTTTGCAAAGACTTCTGAGCTTTATGAGAATTTTGCTCAGGAAAAAAAGAAGAAGTATGCCAAAGATTATACTGCGAGTATTCTTTCTCTGGGTATGCTTCATAATATCATCGGAGAATATGATAAATCACTTCATTGGCTCAACAAAGCTTCGGAATTGGATGAAAATCTCTATGAAGTCGATTTGAATCTTGGCGAAGTGTACGTCAAGAAGGGCAATTATGAAAAAGCACTGGAATACTTCAAACATGCCCTCCATAAAACAGACAGCGATCACACGCTTGCCAGCATAGAAACCAGCATGTCGTATGTTTATTTCCGCATGAGTGATTTCAATGAGTCCGAGCGATTGGCGAAAAAGGCTATCCAGCGTCTTGAGGATAAAACGATATCACTGGTATCGGCGGAAGCGTATAAAAATTTGGGTACTGTATATTATGCCAAGGGATTATTTGCGCCGGCAATTGTTTATTATTCAAAAAGTCTGGATATATCAATCCAGCTTAATGATAAGCGTGCTATAGCCAATTCGTACAATAATCTTGGAAGCGTGTATTACCGCCAGAACGACTACGACAGGGCCTTGGAACATTTGCATAAATGTTTGCGTATCAGGGAAGAAATCGGCGATAAGTCGGGTATTATATATTCATACAATAACATCGGTAACGTTTATTATAACCGTTTTGAATATGAGAATGCGGAAAAATATTATACGCAATGCCTCAATATAAGCGAGGAAATAGGAGAGCAGGCCGCTATAACGGCTTCGTACAATAATTTGGGAAATGTCTATCTGGCAAAAGAGGAATATGAAGAAGCTCTTGAGCATTATTACAAGAGTCTTGAGATCAGCAAAAAGATTGGTGAAAAGTCAGGTATTGCCCGTGCTTTTAATGGTCTTGGTAATGTACATTTCAATCTTAATGATTTTCAAAAGGCGTATCAGTATCACGAAGATTGTTTTAAGGTACGTGAGCAGATAGGAGATTATTCAGGTATGGCCTTTGCCAGTATGAATATGGCGTTTGCCAGCACGTCATTGGGAGAATTTGAGAATGCGGAAAAGCATTTTATTGAAGGAAGCCAGTTAAAGGATCGTTCAGGTGATGCTGAAGGCGCGATAACTTTTTGTAACCAGCTTGTCAGGCTATATATGTATTTAGGCAGGTTCAATGATGTTGATAAGATGCTTCAGCAAAATCTGGAACGTGCCCAACGCTTAAATTTTACCGAATTGCTTGCCGAGGTTTGGGGGTTATATGCGCTTTATTATATAAGCCGTGACGAGGTGGAGTCGGTTAAAAAAGCAATCTATTCTATGGAAAAGTTTGCCCATGGTGAAAAATCGTCTATACCGGTTTCAAATTTTATAAGTTACGTAAAAGGCAAGTCAATGATGTCACAGGAGAAATATAAAAAGGCCTTACCTTTGTTCGAAAATGCCCTCAAGTATCGACGAATCAAAAAAAGTGATCTTGAATACGGTCTTATCATGCTTGATTACGTTACGGCATTGGTTCAATTGAAACGATTCGAGGAAGCTGCTGAAAAACTTGCTACAACGGAAGTGTTTTTCAAATCCATTGCCAATGAAGATGTGAAACAACGAATTGGTAATCTTAAGCAAATTATCTCCCAGAATTCCGATAACCCACTCGATCAACGCAATGATCAGGAAATAGTATAGTTATTTAGGCAGTACCTTTAATTGTGTAAGCGCATTATGAGCAGCGTTTATGCTTGCCTTCTTTTTACTCGAACCGCAACCGGTACTGATTATATTCCCTTCGATGTACAGTTCGATGGTATAAGTTCGTTTATGAGGTGGTCCCACAATTGATTTTGTAACGTATTTTGGTTGGCTGGTAAAATGCTTATGGCAGTGTTGCTGAAGGACATTTTTGACGTTTTGTTTGATCATGCCGGTATCAAGATTATCGAGTATGGGGCGCATAAGCGGCCATAAGAATTGATATGCCGATTGGTATCCGCTGTCGAGAAAAATAGCACCGATAATTGCTTCAAAAGTATTGCACAGAAGACGTTTACGCATGCGTCCTCCTGTTTTTTCTTCGCCAACTCCCAAATATAGCACGCTTCCGAGATTGATTTGATCTGCTAATTGTGCCAGCACTTTGCTGCTGACAAGATATGATTTTATGAGAGATAGCTGTCCTTCGGTATAATTTGGAAAAAGACAAAACAATTCCTGCGCGACACAGGCGCCAACTATGGCATCACCTAGAAATTCCAGACGTTCATTGTCATCGCAACAGCTATCCTGTTCACTTGCGTATGACCGATGTGTCAGAGCTTGTTCGAGCAACGCCCTGTTGATAAAACGATACGAAATATTTTCTATAAATTCATTAATTTTGGATTCCATAAGCACTGCATCATAAGAGGATGTTATTGGTTGGCTTTAATATCTTTAAGAATTTTTCCGCGCGTATACCACCAGTTGACAATATTGTCTGCTGGTTCCAAGTTTTCTGCAACAGGGAAATAGCGAAAAATTAGTGATTCCTCGGATATCTCTTCAAGAGCAAGTAACGCCGATAGTTGTACTTCACGATCTTCATCGTTAGCGAGAAAAACCAGATTTTTAATAATATCGGGATCTTGTGATTTTGCCAGTAAATCAAGTGTCAGCTTGCGTGTCCACGGATCGTGTGACTCAAGGTTTTTGATAAGCATTGGAAGAAGTAATTCATCATCAATTTGAGCAAGAGCCTCATAAGCTCTTATGGAGACAGCTGTATGATTATCGGTGAGAGATTCAATAAGCAGTGCATAGGCATCTTCATCGTTCAGTTTTGATAGTGCTTTCACCGCTTCGTATCGTTTGAGCCAGTCAGCTTGCTTGAGCGCAGTTTTATTTTTCTTTATTTTGCCGGGTACAGGATTAAAAAGCGACATAAATCCTGAGGGAATATCTACTGCGATCAGCTGAATAGCTGCTGCCGGTACAAATAAGAGTGTATCCAGCACATTATAGCCTTCTTTGGGGTTGCGTACATCGGCGTGTACAGGGGTTATAGCAATCCCTAGCATGGTCAAGATGGTAATATATGCTACGTGAATGCGAGCGTTCATATATTTTTCTCTCTTTCTATAAATTCAAGTTCTTTTATTCTATTAAGAATAAGCGGTTTCCTTTGTTTAAATAATGGGCTATCCTGCGCGTTGTTCAGATACAAACGATAATGATACAGCGCATTTTTCGAATCTATAAATTTAATATCATAGAGGAGTGCGAGATTGTAATGAGTGTCAGCATCAGTTGGGTTTTGCGCGAGTATTTTTTCGTATTTATTTTTTGCCTGAGCACAATTATTTGTTTTTTCATCAATAACAGCAAGGTTAAAAATGGTTGGTATATGTGTTTGATCTTGTTCAAGGACTTTGTCGTAAAACAATTTTGCTTCTTCATATAAGTCTTGTCTGTTGTAAGTTAACCCCATCAGGTAATTTGCTTCTATAGATGAGCTGTCATGGTCGAGAATTTTAGATAGCATACAACGTGCTTCGACGTAATGTTGATTTTGTATGTATGCTTTTGTTAATTGTAATCGTAAAGCATCATTATTAGGTTCGAGAGTATATGCCTTCTCAATAGCCTTGATTTCTGCTGGAGAAACAGCCTCATCATACCTTTGTGCAACTTGTTGTTCTGCGCATCCGGTAAAAAGAGCGCTCAGTATACATATTAATAATGAGAAGAAAATTGATTTCATTGTAGACACCGTAAGATTTAAATATAAAATAATTCTTCTTACACCATATCCGAAAAAAAGCAATTAAGTCAAGAAAATATCCTGTGAATATAGCCTAAAATCTTAAATATAGGTGATTATTGATTTTATGAATAATTGTATGCAAATATCTTTACATGTGATCAATGATCATAGTATAGTTCATTGAAAATAATCTTAAGTATAAGGGGCAGTTATGGATTCGATTATTCTGCTGGTAATCTCTATTGTGGGGTACATTATTGCGTACCGTATATATGGACGGTACCTTGGCCGCAAAATATTTTCGATCTGTACAAAAAATCAGACACCTGCCTGTGAACTCACAGATAATGTTGATTATGTACCGACACGTCGTGAGATAGTATTTGGGCATCACTACGCTTCAATAGCCGGAACAGGGCCTATTGTCGGACCGGCGATTGCAGTTATATGGGGATGGCTGCCTGCATTAATATGGATTTTGCTCGGGTCGATATTTATGGGAGCTGTACACGATTTTGGTGTATTGGTCCTATCGTTACGCAATCGGGGCGAATCTGTGGGAGAAATATCAAAACGCCTAATCAATGAACGGGTGCGTATCCTTTTTTCTCTGGTGATATTTTTTACTTTGTGGATTGTGGTCGCGATATTTTGTCTTGTGATGGCTGTCTTATTCGAGCTTTTTCCCCAGTCAGTCATACCTATATGGACACAGATACCTATTGCTGTTTCGTTGGGGTATGCGATACGGCGTTTCCCCGGTAAGATGCTTGTAATGAGTATTGGGGCAGTTGTATTGATGTATCTTGCTATTGCTATAGGCAGTTATTGTCCTCTTAAAATGCCGCAATTATTCGGCATCTCGCCATTGACAACGTGGACAATTATTTTGTTGATGTATACCTATGTGGCATCTGTTATGCCTGTCTGGAAATTGTTGCAGCCACGGGATTATATTAATTCATACCAGTTGTTCATAGGTTTGGGATTGTTGGCTCTTGGTGTATTTGCATCACGTGCTCCGCTAGTTGCTCCTGCGATTAATCTGAACCCTCATGGTGCGCCTCCTATCATACCGTTTTTATTTGTTACTGTTGCGTGTGGCGCAATTTCGGGTTTTCACAGTATGGTAAGTTCCGGTACTACTTCAAAGCAGTTGAAGAGTGAGGATGATGCCCTTTCTGTAGGATATGGAGCAATGCTTGTAGAGGGAATTATGGCAGTGTTGGTGTTGATATCTGTTTCAGCCGGGCTTGGGATGATGTTACACACAAAATCAGGTGAAATGCTCAGTGGCGTGGCAGCATGGTCGCACTACTATTCCAGTTGGGCCGCAGTACAGGGACTGGGTGCCAAGGTTGGTGCATTTGTAAAGGGAGCCGCAAATTTGCTGCATTCGTTGGGTATTCCATATACAATGGGAACAACTCTGATGGGAGTGCTCGTAGCCTCGTTTGCGGGAACGACTCTTGATACGGCAACCCGTATTCAACGCTATATCATTAATGAACTCGCAGAAGACTCGAATATCGCTCCATTAAAGAATAGGCATGGCGCCACCATTGTTGCAGTCGGATCGGCGGCATTGCTGGCATTGTCACAGGGAGGTGGAAAAGGAGGCTTACTGTTGTGGCCGCTATTCGGTACATCAAATCAGCTGCTGGCTGGGCTTGCGTTACTTACGGTTACGGTTTATCTGGTACGAAATAAGATTTCATGCAAAGTTACTTTTATCCCTATGCTCATCATTATCTTTTTTACCGGTTGGGCTATGATTCATAATATAATGGTCTTTATAAAGACAGGTCAATGGCATCTGGTATTTATAGGTGGTATTATCCTGTTGCTTGAATTGTGGATGATTGTTGAGACACTCGTGACCTATGCCGGTATACGAAAAACACGCCTGGAGGAATCAGGGCGTCGTTAAGGAGGTTTTCTATGGATGCTCATATGCTCTATGACGCTATTTTTATGATGATCTTCAAACTCGGTTATCAAATGGATAGCACTGCTCTGGGAAAATTTTTGTCCGGTCATGGAATTACGCGTAACCAACTAAGAACACTTATGTTATTGCAGGAATATGCCGATGGATTGAGTTGTAAAGATATCGGTGAGCATTTGGGGTTGCAAAAAACGAATGTTGCCTTTTTTGTGAAAAAACTTGAAAAGGATAAACTGGTAACGCGGACGACGAATCAAGAGGATAAACGCTTTGCGGTTATTTCGCTTAGTGATACAGGCAAACAAATTCTGAAAAAGATTGTCAATGCCCGTTATTTTATCGAAGAACAAGCTTTTGCAAATTTTTCCGAGACCGATTTACTTCAGTTCGCCGCGTATCTAAAAAAGTTATCAGATAATCTTAACGATCTAACCGTGTAAATAATGCATGCAGGCAAATAATAAGAAAAATATTGCATTTTATATATCCGGGCATGGCTTTGGTCATGCGACAAGAGATCTTGCCTTGATACAGGCTATACAGCATCAGTATGGCGATGTGAATATATATATTCGTTCAAATGCTCCGGAATGGATTTTTCAGGAAAACCTCCTTCGTCCGGTGATGTATCGTGATGTACGGATTGATACCGGTACATATCAGTCAGATTTTATTAATCTGGACAAAAAGAAAACATTTACCGCTTATGATCAGTTTGTGCAATCCCGTGAACAGTTGATATATGATGAAGTGCTCTTTTTGCATGCCAAAGGTATAGATTTAATCCTTGCAGATATCCCTCCTGCTGCATGTTATATAGGGGCTGCGGCGTGTATACCGGTTGTGGCGATAGGAAATTTTTCATGGGACTGGATATTTGAGCCGTACCTTGAAGAATATCCTGAATACGAGTATTTGATCAAAGATATACGCAATGGCTATAAAAAAGCCGATATGCTTTTACGATTACCTTTCGCGGGAGATTTGTCCGCTTTCAGAAATATAGTCGATATTCCGCTTGTATCGCGTACTCCAGCATTTACACCTGAACAAGTTCGCCGTGAACTGAAGATTGTCGATGAAACCCGCCCGCTGATACTATGTTCTTTCGGTGGTTTCAAGGTGGGAAGTTTAGATGCACTGACAGTCATGAAGGCGCATAAAGATTATTTTTTCATTGCTTTCGCTTCTCAATATGAACGTGGAGATAATTATATATTCCTACCATATAAGACAAAAATAGATCATCCCAGTCTCGTAGCGTCTGCTACCGCGGTGATATCAAAATTGGGTTTCAGTACGGTAGCTGAGTGTGTGTCTACCGGTACTCCACTTATGTATATATCACGGGATGATTTTCGAGAATACCCTGTTCTAGAAGAAGGACTCAAACCGCTGATTCCGTCCTGTCTGATTCCTCGTAATGATTTTTTTGCCGGTGTATGGCAACCGCATCTGAAGTCCTTCACCTCATCTATCACAAACCAACCTAAGACGATTCGTTGTGCTATTGACGGTGCTCAACAAGCTGCAACACGTGTCTACGAAGAATACCTTAAAAAGTAAAATAAATTAACAAAAATATAATCAAGGTAAAAAAGTTTGATATATGAGTAAAATAAGTTATCATTAAGTTATGTGGTAATAACTGGTAAAATGAGATCAAAAAGTAAAAAATAATGATATATTGAATAAATTGGCACGTTTGGTGCGTTATAGATATAGCGTAAGTGAAAAAGACCTGCTAAGCAGGAAACACCAAACTGGAGGATAGAACAATGAAAAAGATTATGGCAATCACACTTCTGACAGGAACACTGATAGGGTTATGTTCAATGGCATCAGCATGGGAAGTAGTTGTAAGTAGAGGTGGTCATCATCGTCATCATCATTATAACAGATATCATCATAGACCAAGAACGTCATGCGTTTATAGCTATGGATATCCACGTACGGTATATTATTCTTCCCCGTATACAACAACAGTGCGGCGCGTGTATTACCCGGGTTACAGCGCCACATATACAGTTGATGAGGTAGTTGACTCATATTACGTTTATTGACACCCGGTTTATATAAATCTTCTTTGTCCACGAAAGAGCGGAGTTCATAAGAACTCCGCTCTTTTATATATGTAAAAATGGTTTTAATAGTTACTGCTTGATAGATTTACTTCATACCATTTTCATTGAAAAGGGAAGAGTACTGTTTATCCAGTTTGACAATATGGTTAACAAGCCAATCTTTGAGGAAGCCCATCATGTCTAATGACAGAGATAAACGATTTGCCTTGTATTGAGTAATAAAATCATTAACTTTATCGATAAATAGTTGGTGCTGTTGTTCTTGTCGTTCCAAATCGCTGAATCCGAATTTTTTCATGTATGTTTCTTCATAGCTGAAGTGCTTTTTTGTATAATCATGAAGTTCGTTAAGAAGTTTTTCTATAACAGTATTGGCTTGGCCTATTTTCATTGCGTCAAAAAGTTCGTTGATGATATCAACTAATTTTTGGTGTTGTCTGTCAATTTCCGCAACATTGACACTATAAGTTTCATTCCATATAAGTAGTGGCATAATCGTTTCCTCCTTTAACAGGTATGTCTAGTTTGTATCATACATTATCTGTAAAAAATCTGAAAGGGGCAATAAAAAATAACAAGAGTATGGAAAAGTATGTAGATGAAATTAGCCTTTATAGTGTGTCTTGCTGATAGTAGCGATCACTTTTTCAGACACAAATGGTTTGGTGATAAACCCTTTTGCGCCTTCCCGCATTGCGTCGATAACTTTATCCCTGCTGCTCATGGAGCTGAGTATGATCACCTTGGCATCAGGATCGATTTGATGGATAAGTTTAAGGGCGGATAAACCATCCATATCAGGCATATTGATATCCATGGTTATGATGTCGGGTTTGTATTCTTTGAACATTTTAAGGGCATCAATCCCGTTATTGGCTACCGCGACGACATCCATATTAGCTTTTTCCATGATGTCCTGGAGTTTACGGGTCACAAACTCGGAATCATCAACAACAAGTACTCGTATTTTATCCACATCTCTTGCCATCAGAACAATTCTCCAGGTTTAGCTTCTGTTCCTATGAAAAAGCGTATCAATGTTGATTATATGAACGTGTGTATCTTCTAGTTTATAGTAACCGTCACAAAAGAGCCTCAGAAGTGAGTCTGTTTCTTTCTGGCATTCATTTTGTTCCGGCAAAAAAAACTTAATCAGAGCATCAATTTTTACCCCCAAAAGGGCTTCTCCGAGTTTAAAAACAACAATACGTTCTTCGTCGTTTTGAGATTTCCCAAAGAGGGTGAACCTTCGGTTAAAGTCGATTATCGGCAAAATCTCACCGTGATAATTGGCGATACCCAATATTTGTTCTTCTACGATATGTATCGGCTTTATCGGAATTTTTCTTAGAACTTCTTTGATGTGGTACACAGGGGCGGTGAAAAATATACCTGCGCTTTCGAAAATCAGATGAAAAGGCTTAGAAAAATTTTCTGCTTCTGTAATCTCTTCTTGTTCTTTGTCGTGATTGGAAGTGATTTCGTTTGTATTGAGTTTCTGGGCACCTGCTGGCACGAGGCGATAGAGGGTATCGCACAGATCATCTTTTTCGTTCATGCCGTAGTTGGTATCGGGTAATTTTTCCAGGGCTGCATTTAAAAAGTCACAGGCACTCAGAAGTGCCGATATAATATCGTTAGAATAGATGGAAGTATCGTCGAGTATAGCTTGCAGGAGTGATTCCATAGCGTGCGCCACATCTTTAATTGCAAGATAGCGTATGATTGCCGATGATCCTTTGATAGTATGTGCTGATCTGAAAATTTCCTGTAATAGTGGTGTGCGTTCAGTATTTGATTCCAGATCGAGAATATGTTTTTCCATATTGCTTATGTGCATTTTGGATTCGGCTATATAGGTATCAAAAAAATTATCGTTGCTCATATTCATCAATCCTCGCATGGATGCTTGAGGTGTCGATCAGATAAACGATCGAACCATCTCCGCATATGATTGCGCCTCCATATCCCGGTATTGAGCCGAGGTATGAACCGAATGGCTTAACTACTACATCACGCATATCTACAATACGGTCGGCTTTCAGGGCGATGATATTGTCCTCTGTTTTTGCAAGGATAAAGACACTGTCGTCGATGCATGAGTTATCCTGACTGTCGTCATCAATATATGCCTCATGGGAAAAAAGATGATTAAGAGGGTATATTGGTATTGTTTGCTCCTGGTATGTCAGGCATGCAGTCGGGTGGTTTTCAGTGCAATCAATCTCATATGAATTTAATATTTTGATAATGCTTTTTGAGGGTAAAGCAAATGTTTCCCTGCCGGATATAACAAAAATGGTTTTTATCAATGATAATGTTTCCGGCAAGGTTAGTTTTATGTTCGTTCCTTGACCGGGTGTGGAGTATAAGTTTATTTTTCCGTGCATTTCTTTGATTGCGGTATACACAACATCAAGTCCGACTCCACGTCCGGAAATATCGGTAATGATACGAGCTGTACTGAATCCGGGCATGAATAGGCATTGGTAAAGTTCGTGTTCCTGCATAGCGCCAATTTTTTCATCGCTGAAAAGACTTTTTTTAAGGCACGTGGCGCGTATTTTTTCTGGGTCAAGTCCTGCACCATCGTCGGTAACTTCGATAATGGCTTTTTCTCCACGGTTTGAGCCTGTAATGGTTATTGTTCCTTCAGGCGTTTTACCATTTTTTACCCGTTCTTCAGGCGACTCTATGCCGTGATCCATAGCGTTGCGTATAATATGCACAAGTGGTTCGTCGAGCTTATCTATAATTCTCTTATCAAGCTGAATAGATGCGTTATTGACCTCCAGTTTGATCTGTTTGCCGCTTGACTGGCAGTAGTCGTATACAATACGACGATATTTTCCTGTCAGGGTGTGCAAAGGAAGCATCTGCATATTGATTGAATTTTTATGCAACGATGTAGTCAGTTCAATCAGAGATTGGGTCGCATTAGAAAAGAGTTTTTCGAATTCATCTAACTCCGATTGATTTGAAATCTGCCGTAATTGTTGCTGTAAATCTTGAAATCGGGCGGTACATATGTTGAGCTCGGTAATAAGTTTGTTGCTTTTATCGAGTTTGTTGAATTCTATATGCATGATATGATGCTGATTTATTTCCTTTTTGGGAACCCGATAAAGATGAGGTGTCTTAAATTCTTCAGGAGTAAAGGTTATAGAGAGGTTTTCAAGCTCTTCGTCATTAAAAAATCGGTTGTATATAAGATCTTCAAAGTGTTTACGGTTACCTAAAGGTATCGTATAAAAAAAACGGTAAAAACGATTAGTTTCGTCAATTGATTCCGAAAACAGGCAAGGGATTGAATCGATAAATTCACCAATTCCGACAATAAATTCCATGGCTTTAATCGATGTAAAATCGACTTTTTCAGACATAGTGACGTCAACTTCAAGTAGTTCGTTTTGTTTAGTCTTTACCTGAAGAATTTTTTCTCGTAATTCATCTGAAATAGAAGCCCGCTGATCTTTTTCCATAGCAACATATCTAAACTTGGTTAAGCGTGTTATTACTGTAGAGGAACAATCTCTTCGAATTGTGACCGGATTGATTTTGCCATTTCTCGTAACGGCTCATTTTGTTTTGAAAATTCTGTTTGTATGGCTTCACATTTCGAAATGATTTTATTTGCTTCCTCTATGTTTTTCCAGATCATACCGGAGAAGATACATATTTCCATCAGATAATCGCTTGAATTTTGCATTCCCCGCTGGATAATCTGTAAATTTTTGATAAATCGTTTTGTTTTATCGAGTATATCTGTGCTTGAGTAGATGGTTTCATTAATACCGGAGAGAACTCTGGCAATAAAATATTCCACCTGATGCATGACCTTTTTGATATCTGTAGCCGCTGTACCGGATTGTTCCGACAGCATTCGCATATCGCTGACAACACCATCGTAATCATGCTCGTTTTCTTCGGTGCGAGTAGCTTCCAGAGCGGCGTTAAGAGCAAGCATTTTCGTCATAGTTGTGTGGTTGATAAGCACATCGATAATATGGTTAATATTCCATGAGTTACCGTTTAGTGTATGGAATCTATGAACAATATCTGCATTGGCGCGCAAAATATCTTGAACATAATTAACAATGGTCGTTACCTGAGAAAAATCGGTTTGAAGCGCGGTAGTTAAATCTTGAATTTGTTCTTCATCGGTTTTTGACATACTGTTTATTGAGGTAACGGTTTTACCAACTGATTTTAGAGAATTTTTGAAATGTGATCCCGCGGTTCCGATAATTTGTAATGTATGAAACAAGTCGTCAATGGTTCGTTCGATTTCCTGAACATTTTCGTTTATTTCTTTGCATTTATTGGCAAAATCAAACTGGATAGCTTGATTTGATGAAGCTTTCTGTGAAAGAATTTTATTGCCAATGTTTATGCTGTCAGCATGTAGTGCCAGCTCTTTTTCGATGAGATTTAGTAAATACATGCGTTTCGAGTTTAACTGGCTTTGCAGAGAAAACAGCCATTCCGATTGGCTGGTAATATCGCGTGAACTGGAAATGCCATCTCTACTTAGATTTTTCATCTTACGCCCGTTATGAAATAACGAGATCATTTTTTCATTGATAGAATTGAATGTCAGGATAGTTTGTTTCACTTTTTCAAGTTCCGTAGTAACGGTATCACCTGCTTGTTGCACATCAGTGATTATGTTTTGCAGATTCATGTGCAATTCACGGGTGAGCGTCGTAATATCTTTGGCTGAAGATGCGGATGTATCGGCCAGATTACGGATTTCTTCCGAAAGTACAGTAAACCCCTTACATTCATCATCTGTGTTAGTTGCTTCTATAGCTACATTATACGCAAGTAAATTTGTTTGCTTGGAAATCTGAATTACAGCAGTTCCCATATCTTGTATCTGTGAAGAAAATGTTTGGAGTTCTTCTATAGATGAACTGGTAATTTTATTTTTTTCGGACAGGCTGTCTTTGCCCCTGATAATTTCCTCAACTTCCTGCGAACTTTCGAGGACTTTATTCTCGACAAAATCCATCTTGGCAAGATAATTTTCACAACTGCGAGCAATATCTTCAGAATCCCGTAATATCTGGCTAATTAGAGAGATATACTGATCTTGATTATCAACTTCGCTTCCTGTATTCTCCCAGGTGTCACCTATTAAATCGCTAAGTTGCGTTAAAAGTTGGGCGCCTGATTCGAGCTGATTGAGTACCTTTTGTATCGTCTTCATGGCAAACTATTCTTTTTGATTATGTTATCGTTCTTCACAAACATATATCGGTTATTTAAGCAAAATAGCTTACCAAAAATGAAAAATAATTATATTCAGATAGAGGCTATTTGATAATCTTTGTAGTACCTTAACAATTATAGATATACAAAAAGTAAAAATAGATAAAAAATAGCGTCGATTTGCTTTTTCTTAATATTTATGTTATAGTGTAAATAGTAAGGTAAAAAATAGATAAGTAAATATGTAATTAATTTTATTAACTGGTGTTATAATACTATAAATTGAGAAGATTAAGGAATAAATAGATAATTTGGAGGATTACACATTATGAAGGGAAAATCTGTCGCTCTTTTTTTAGGTTCTATAATCCTGATTTGTTTATGGGTGGTCCCGGTATTTGCTGTTTCTGATTCGCTGGTGATTAGCAAAGTGTACTATTCAGATTTGGGAAGCCAATGGGTTGAACTGTACAATACGTCAGATAACGACATTGATTTAACATCAGTGAGTCTTTCATTGCAGGCATCTTCGCCCGCAGGTAGTTGGACCGGAAGTATACCTCCAATCACGATCAGTACGCTGGTAGATTCTTCAAACAGCGTTATAAAAGCGCATAATAGCTTTTTGATCAGTACAACGGCAACCGTCTCAACAGAAGTTGGCGGCGAAACAGTAGTCGTAACGCCTAACTTGTACTATGCAGATGGATTATTGGCCACGACTCCGACAAGTATGCATCCGGTTCGAGGATTACGTATTTGGCTTGATGGTGTTATCGTTGATAGCTTACTTTACGGAAAAGCATATGAAGAAGGCGAAGAAAGTAACCCTGATCAGTTGGATTCAACAGAATTTTATTCTGGTTCAGAACCGGAAAATGAAACTCCTATCGTTGAAACTGTTCCCTATGGATGGGGATTGGTTCGTGTAACGAATACTCAAGGTGAACCTGTAGATACTGACGAAAATAACACAGCTACCACAACTGGCAGTGACTGGGAAGCAGTTATTCTTGATGCAATGGATCCTACCCCGGGTCCGGAAGTGATTATCACAAATCCACCTGTCGGAGAAGTCATAAGCTGTGATGTCGGAACTACATCATGTCTTGTCTCATGGTCATGTTCAAATTATGATACTTACCAGATTTTATGGAAAAGTGTCGGTGATACCGAATGGAATCAGGTTAATGGTATGGCTTTAATCGATGTGACTGTTGATTCGGGCATTATTACATTTGAAGATTTTAATGCCGATCCCGATATGCCTTCAGGTGATTTTGATACAATTAGCAATCGGTTATACAAATTGGTATTGGTAAAAAATTAATCGTTCAGTACGATTACCCAAGAACATAAACAATGCGGTGTTCTTCGAATAAGAGGAACACCGCATTGTTTATTTTTCAGGGAAATGTTTGGCAAGCAGCTTATTGAACAACTGGCGATTTTCTTTTTTATGGAAATGCAAAATACGCCGTTGGATAGAACGTTCTTTCTCCGATTTTGCCACGTATATTTTCTCTCCTGATCGTGGGTCGTGTTCGGTGTAGTACATACAGGTCGAGGTAGTCATTGGTGTTGGCAAAAAATCCTGAATTTGATCAGGTACAAACCCCTGTTTCTGAAGAAATAAAGCTAATTCCAACATGTCTTTTTCAGAACACCCCGGATGTGATGTAATAAAATAGGGGATAACATACTGTTTTTTCCCTAACCGCTTGTTCGCTTGTTTAAAATGCTCAAGGAACGATGTATATCGCTCAACAGGTGGTTTGTTGATATACTGCAGAACCGATTCGCTGACATGTTCTGGCGCGACTTTCATCTGCCCGCTGATGTGATGATTGCAAATTGTTCTAAGCAGTGCTTGTTCTTGCTTGTCGGGAAAGAGATCGAATCTGATTCCCGTGGATATGAAAATTTTTTTGATACCCGATACCTTAGCCGCTTCTTTCAGCATATCCAGATACATGCCATGATCCAGATTTAGATTGGGGCAGGGGCGATCCGAGTGTCCGAGACAATCCCGTTTGCCACAGTGGGTACCTTTTTCATGAAACGAGCATCCAAGCCCGTACATATTGGCAGTCGGGCCGCCGATATCGGAAATGTAACCTTTGAAAGCAGGGTTTGCGGCAAGGAGGCGCACTTCCTTAAGTATAGATGATTTGCTCCTGCGCTGAATGATATGTCCCTGATGAAAAAATAATGCGCAAAATGAGCATCCGCCAAAACACCCTCTGTGTGATGTTATAGACCATTTGACCGATTCAAATGCGGGTACACCGCCATCCGAATCATACATTGGATGGCAGGCGCGTTCGAAATGTATATCGTAAATATCATCCATTTCTGCACCCGAGAATACAGCACCCGGAGGGTTGTGCACCATCCATCTGTTTTGATGTTGTTGTGCCATAGGATATGAAGGGCGTTCCAAAAAATATTTCACCGCCATCATATGTGCTTTCGAAAAAGTTTTTTTATCTGCTGATACAGACTCATAAGAGGGGATTACAAACGCGTCATCCGGACAGTCGTGGCTGATATACGCTGTACCGGGTATGCTGTGGAGGTCTGATGAGCCTTGCTTAAGTCGCCGGGCAATTTCGAGCATAGGGCGTTCACCCATACCGTATACCAAAATATCAGCGCGTGTGTCGAACAGAATAGATCTACGTATTGAATCGCTCCAATAATCATAGTGTGCTATGCGACGTAGGCTGGCTTCAATTCCGCCTATAATGATCGGGATATCTTTGCTGATCTGGCGCAACACATTGCAGTATACAAGCAGTGCGCGGTCAGGGCGAAGACCAGCTTTACCGCCGGGAGAATAAGAGTCATTGTGGCGTCGCTTTTTTGAACTGGTACGATTAGCGACCATAGAATCCATGTTGCCTGATGAAAGGGCAAAGCATAGATTTGGTAAACCGAGTTTGAGGAAATCGTCAGGATTTTTCCAATCAGGTTGAGCAATGATGCCTACTTTGAACCCATGTTTTTCCAGATAACGTCCTATCAAAGCTGATCCGAATGAGGGATGATCAACGTATGCGTCGCCGCTAATTATGATGATATCGCACGTATCCCAACCACGCTGTTTCATGTCTGTGTGGTTTGTGGGCAGAAATGATGATTTCATTATGGGTTACTGATTTTGTTCGGCTTGATCTTCTATGATCAGGTTACGATGAAAAATACCGGTAATATAATCGAACAACTGAATATAACTTTCAATCCAGTCTACGCCAACCGATACAGGCAGTTCGATGAGTATTACGCCAGTCGCCTCGATAATAGGCTGATAATTCTGAGGGCTTACATTGGTTGATACTATCAGGTATTTGATCTCTTCGTCTTTGATCTTCTTTATAATTTCTTCAATTCGTGCATCAGTGGCAGGCACGCCTGGAGCAGGTTGGATATAATCAACTATATCAAGGTTGAAGCGTTTGGCGAAATAGTCAAATTGATGGCCATAAGCAACAAATTTCACATTTTTATATGGTTCCATTGCTTTTTGCCATTTAGACATCTTTGCATCTAAATCTTTTATAAAGTTCTTTAAGTTAAATGTATAATCTTCTTTCCATTCAGGAAACATAACGATCAGATAATTACAGATATATTTTGCTAGTCGTACGCCATTTGCCGGATCGAGCCATATATAAGGGTTGCCTTGTTTATGTATGATCGGTTCTGTCTTTCCGTCGGCAGATGATACTGGAAGCAATGTTACTTCAGGGGCAAGAATTATATTGGCGGAAGCTCCTTGTTTTAGCTGCTGGTTTTCGGTTTTTGCATAAAAAGATTTAATCCAGCGGTCTTCAAGGTCTGCGCCGATTCGCAATAAGCAATCAGCATGTTTTGATCTGAAAACTACCTTTGGATCAGGAATAACGAAATCCGGGTCGGCTTCTTCTTTCATCAGGGATTCTACTACAGCACCATCACCGACAACTGCACGGGTAAGGGCAGCAATATCCATTGTACTGGTAATGATATGCGGTTTGTGGCGTGCGACTTCTTGAGCCTGTACGGCAATGGAAATTATTAGCGCAATAATTATTGCGAGTGAACATTGTACTCGTTTCATAATATAGCCCCCGTAAAAGTGTTTAATAACTTTATGATTTTTGCACAGTATAAAACTCTTCATTAGAAAATACAAGTATATAAAAAGGTTTCATAGTAATAGTCGTAACCATGTGAAAAAAAATTCAAATCAAATTTTAGAACTCAGCATTATGCGGTGTCCGTGGAAATGGTATGACATCGCGAATGTTTTTCATGCCTGTCACAAACTGTACCAGCCTGTCGAATCCCAGTCCGAATCCTGCATGCGGGGCTGAACCGTATTTACGAAGTTCAAGGTACCACCAGTAGTCATCCTTGTTCAGGTTGCATTCTTCCATGCGTGCTTCCAGTATGTCATATCGTTCTTCACGCTGACTACCTCCGACAATTTCGCCTATTTCAGGGAACAGGATATCCATAGCTGTTACGGTTTTGCCATCGTCATTGCATCGCATATAAAACGGTTTGATAGATCGTGGAAAATCTATCAAAATAAGCGGTTTTTTAAAATAATCCTCAGCGAGGTAGCGTTCATGTTCCGCTTGCAGGTTGACTCCCCATTCTATTGGATACTCGAACGATTTATCAGCTTTTTGCAGTAGGTCGATCGCATCGGTATACGGCAGCATTTTAAATTCTGATGAAACGATATGATCAAGGGTTGAGATCAGTTTTTTTTCGATAAATTTATTGAAGAATTCGAGGTCATCTTTACAGTTATCAAGTACCTGTTGGATAATGTATTTAAGGAATGCTTCAGCTGTTGCGGCATCTTGCTGCAAATCGCAAAAGGCCATTTCAGGTTCTACCATCCAGAATTCCGCAAGATGGCGGGATGTGTTTGAATTCTCCGCACGAAAAGTAGGGCCAAAGGTATATACATCACCGAATGCAAGTGCGTAAATTTCCGCTTCCAGTTGCCCGCTGACAGTAAGGTTTGTGGGTTTCGCGAAAAAATCACGTAAGAAATCCACATTCCCATCAGTTTTCGGGATATTTTCAAGTGGAAGAGTAGTGACCTTGAACATTTCGCCTGCACCTTCGCAATCACTGGCGGTGATAATTGGTGTATGAATGTACTGAAACCCACGTTCATGAAAAAAAGAATGAATCGCATAACTTAGTGTATTTCGTACACGAGTGACAGCTCCAAATGTATTGGTTCGTGGGCGCAGGTGCGCTATTGTTCTCAGGAACTCAAACGAATGGCGTTTTTTCTGAAGTAGATATGACTCCGCGTCCGCTGTACCCATCACGGTAATCGATTCGGCTTGCATCTCCACGCGTTGTCCTGAGGAAGGTGATTCAACAAGTGTTCCTTGCACGGAGATACTGCATCCGGTGGTTAACTGTAAAATTTCATCGGAATAGTTTGATAAGTTCTGATCAGCGATGATTTGAAGATTTTTAAAGCATGACCCATCGTTAACTTCTATGAAAGAAAATCCGCCTTTCGAATCGCGGCGAGTTCGTACCCAGCCGCACACATTTACATTTGTGCCCGGTTCTATTGTGGAAAGGATAGTGTGAATACGTGTTCGGTTCATGGCGAGTCTCCTCGTAATAGTTATATGAAATAATATAGCAAATCGATGGTTGGAAAAACAGCGTATGCTGTAACTTTTACCATACTACAAGACCATGGCAACAGGCAATTGCTTTTGTTGTGCAATAATGATTAGAGATAAAAGCGAACTATTATGAGATCGAGCTTATTGAATCACGGGAGAAGACATAAAAACTTTCCGCGCCGAGAGACCGAGTATGATTCAGGGCTTCTTCAGTTGAGCGGAGAAATTCGTCAGGATCAAGTGCGCTGTTGTCGGGAAACGACGATATACCATAAGACATCTCGACAGGTATTTTGTTGCCTGCGATGTTGATGGATCCATTTTGCAACTGTTGCTTGATACGTTTTATGAGCGTAACCGCCCCGTCTGGTTTGGTATGGGGCAGCAACATGATAAATTCAGCTTCTTTATTGCGTCCTATCAGATCTATAGAGCGTATGGTTTCTTTAAAAATATCCGCGACATGGACCATTACGCGGTCTCCGCATTTGCGTCCGAATTGATCATTGATCTGCTTAAGATTTTTTACTTCAGCTATAAGCATAGTTAGTGGCGTATAGAAACGTTTTGCCCTTGAGAATTCTTTTTTAAATCGATCAAGGAAATGTTTTTTATTGAAAGTATCTGTCAGTTGGTCATTGACAGCTATTTCTTTCAATCCTGTTGACAACATGCGGTTTTCAAAATTGATTAAGAATTGTTTGATGAAAAAATCGATGATGCGCTGTTCATAGTCCGTAAGTAGTCGTTCTTTGTTATCAATGAGAACTAGCACACCGATGGGAGTATCATGTATTGCCAGAGGGAGTGCATGTAGAATATGGTTGTCTTCCGGATTATGGGTTACCGGTTTGTTTTTGCCCAGATTTACCACATCGAGAGTAACATCCAGAAAATCTTTCAACACATCTTCTTCACTAATAGAAGATTCTGAAAAAGCATCTATAATACCGTTTTGTATGATTTTCCATATGGTGTTATGAAAAACAGTATTGTGACCGATTATAATATGATTTTTCTCAAGTGATTTACGCACAATATGATCATCGTTACGGATAAGCACTGCTAAATAGTTTATATCCATAAAAATGTTCAATGATTGTATAAGTTCCTGCGCCAGTGGCAAGAAGGAATGTTGTCGAGCTAGAAGGTTGCATCGTTCATGAAGTTGTTCTATTAACTCAAACTCAGTATTTTTCACAGGCCCACCATTTTACAAGTATCGTTTAGACTGTTAATAAACTGGTATACATTTTATCGGCAAAAATTTTTTTGACATTAGCCGAAAGATGAAAAATTGCTTTTATCTTGCTTAATTGATGTAAGATATCAAAAGTCCGTATCAGGAAATGCTTGAATTAGACAATTTGTTTAATATACCATGGAGATATAAATTTATAATTTAATCGCGTTAACTGATGGATTAATTTATGGCTAAATATAAAACACTATCGTTTAAGGGTGGATATCGCTTTAAACGATTTCTTTGTCTTGATGGTGAAATTAGCTTACAACGTTTTGAACCGAAATCTGTTAGCATTGCTTTTGGGAATATGGCTGTACAGGTGCGACAGGGTCATTTTGTGCGTAAGGGAGATCGCATTGCCTCTAAAAGTAATTCTGATGGAAATGATTTTCCTGTTTTTGCAAGTATGACCGGCAGGGTTACGGTGGTTAATGATGAGCGTGTCGAAATATGCAAAGAAATATCGACTCATATTTTAGATTCATATTCCACTAAAACCAATCATATGCGCGAAAATATTCTATATAGCGCATTTTTGGGTGGCGTCTCACAGGTAACAAATGTTGATGAAATATCGCATATTGTTATATCTGCTGTGCATACACAACCTGTTGCGGTAGCTCTTAATACATGGTTGCATGATAATACTCGGGTATGCGTTGACGCGATAACCTTTTTGAGCGATTGCTATACTAACTCACATATTACAATATGTTGTTTGAAACGTGATTTACAAAGAATTGAAGAATTCACTTCTTTATGTTCTCTGAATGACAAGTGTTCGATTGCAGTAGTTCCACCTAAATATCCGTCTGAAAACAGATTTTTGCAGTGGAGCATGATTACTGGTCAACCTGTATCGGCTATTGATGGAATGGCTGCATCGGAAAGGATGTTTTTCGATATGCCTTCGTTAATATTATTTGGGCGTGCATTATGTCAACATCAACCTCCAACTGATATCTTGTTGCCTGTATATTGTGCTGATCCGGAAATAAGAACAATAATGCAAGTGCCTGTCGGTACATGCTTGAAAGATCTGTTGTCATTTCTGCAGATAGATACACAGGGAAAACGGATCATTGCAGGAGGATTACTAACGGGTGACGAGATAACGGACTCATCATATATGTTAACACGTTCTACAACTTCTTTGACTATTGTACCGGAAACGATAAAGCGCTCATTTATGTGGTTTTTGCGTCCGGGGAGAGATCTTGATTCATATACAAAGTCTTTTGCGGCAAGCGTTATACCTGTAGCTAAAAAGCTTACTACCGGTACACAAGGATCGCTTAGGGCATGTATCAATTGTGGTTACTGTGCCGAGGTCTGTCCGGCTGGTTTGTATCCGCATTTGTTATATAACGATGTCACTCATGATTTGCTCGAAGAAGCATTGGAAAAACAGATAGATCGCTGTATAGATTGTGGTTTGTGCAGTTATGTATGTCCTTCTAAGATTCCGCTGGCAACCACGCTTCGTGAGGCAAAAAAGTCCGTCTATACAGAATGCGCACATCTGATGCACAACAGGGATTATGCTATATGATATCATCTGAAATGAAAGAAAATAGATATATTGGACCTATTGTAAATTCGCTCGATTCGTTTTTCTTTGGGTCTGACGCATCAACTAGCCATGCTCCTTTTATCCATGATGCTGTCGATTTGAAACGATATATGTTTTTTGTTATCATGGCAGCTCTTCCATGTGCTTTAGCGGGTATATATTTGTATGGATTGCGTGTTGTCGCTGTTATTGCTGTCTCGTATATCTTTGGAGTAGGAACAGAAGCGATTTTTGCCGCTGTGCGTCGTCAGGATGAAATCCATGAGGGGGCATTTGTCACATGTATGTTATATGCGCTTATTATGCCTCCACACGTTCCTTTATGGGTTGTTGCAGTGGGGATAGTTTTTGGTACTGTTTTCGCTAAAGAGGTATTTGGGGGAACAGGCAAAAACATTTTCAATCCTGCTATGGCTGGCAGGTTGTTTATTTCACTGGCGTTTCCCGATCTGATAGCAAGAACATGGGTACTTCCATTGGATACAGCAGGTATGGGCGGGTTTTCGGTATGGATTAGCGATGCAGTTACAGGAGCTACTCCGCTAACGCTCTTTCAGCGGTCAGGAGAAATCTCAAATATAGCAGCCATCTTCTGGGGCAATATCGGAGGTTGTATAGGAGAAACTGTCAAACCGTTTATTGTTCTTGGCGGGCTTTTTTTAATGTATACCCGTATATCAAATTGGCGGTTGCCGATTGCGGCGATATTCGGATTATTGCTTAGTAGCGTAGTTTTGCATACCATTTATCCTCAGCAATGTGCTCCTGTTTTATTTCATTTATTTGGTGGTGGATTTTTATTTGCCGCTTTTTTTATGGTGTCCGATCCTGTAACCACACCAGCTACGCGGATTGGTAAATGGATATGCGGTGTTATGGTTGGCATGCTTACTGTTTTGATAAGGACGTTTACTGGTTATGTTGAAGGCGTTATGTTTGCGGTGATAATCGCTAATATATTTACGCCTCTTATAGATTATATCATATTGAGTATGCGTTATCGTACTGCTCGTCGAGGTGTGAGATGAACCCTAAAAAATCGATCTGGTTGACGTTAACAATAACAGCATGTGTATGCAGTGTGCTAATTGTCGTCACAGTTGCGATAACTGAACCCTATATAAAGCGTAATAGGCAAATCAAAGAATATACAGCGGTGCTTGATGTGTTTGGTCTTTCTTCAACGCCCGATACGGTCATGGAACAATTTCAGAAAAATTGTTCAGCAAGTCCTGATGGACAATATATTGCGTATAAGGATACTTCAGGAGTTGTGCTTGGCAGGGCATATTTCATTGAAGGCGCAGGCTTTTGGGGTAAGATCAAACTGCTCATTGCCATGAATCTAGATGCAGACCGCATTATGGGAATATCTGTTTTGGAGCACAACGAAACCCCGGGATTGGGAGCAAGAATAACCGAGTCTGATTTCCTCCAAAATTTTAGCGGTAAAAAAATTGTTCCTAAAATAGTGATAAAGCCACAGGCCGACCCGGATGTGGAATGTGAAGTCGATGCCATTACCGGCGCTACAGAAACGAGCAAAGCGCTTGAGCGAATAATCAATCAACATATATCATTATTGACATCAAAAGGGGAATTGTGTGACTGATCGGCGACATGATATATCACAACCTTTAACATCGATAATCCGAAATGGTTTGTTGATTCAGAATCCTATTTTTGTATTAGGACTTGGATTGTGTTCAGCATTAGCGGTAACGGCACGTGTGACAAATGCGCTTGCAATGGGTATCGGGGTGATGTGTATCAGTATACTGAGTTCGTTGATAGCATCATTGATCAGTTCAGTTACGCATGGACGTGTACGGTTGCCGGTATATATGCTTATTATTTCCACGCTGGTTATTTGCTTTGATCGTGTTTTGCAGGCTTGGTATCCGGTTGTATCAGATCAGATGGGTCCGTATGTCGGTTTGATTATCACCAATTGTATTATATTGAGCAGAATGGAAACCGTTGCGGCTCGAAGTCGTGCATGGGAAGCCGTGTCGGATGCTTTTGCTGTATCTGCAGGATATATGCTCTCACTTGTTGCTATAGCGATGGTGAGGGAATTGCTTGCTTTTGGCACGGTTGTCGGTTTTCATGTAATGGGGGAAGGCTGGCAACCATGGGCTGTGATGGCTATGAGTCCGGGATCGTTTATTATACTTGCGATTTTTGTATGGATTACTCGGTCATGCGTGACGGTTAAGGAGGATATATGAACCTTGCTGTTATTTTTTTCGCGGCTATCGTAACAAATAATATTGTACTCATCTATTTTTTGGGTATATGCCCCTTTGTGTCGGTTTCCAAAGATATTGAAACCGCTCTTGGTATGGGCATGGCCGTGACCGCTGTAATGGTTGGCACGGTTGCAATCAACTGGCCAGTGCAGTATTTTATACTTGAACCTTTTGATGCTCAGTATTTACAGTACGCTGTATTTATTATTATTATCGCCGCCTTGGTACAAATTGTGGAACTGGTAGTCGACCGATATTTTACTGTGTTGTATGAGATGGTTGGTGTATTTCTGCCGTTGATAACGGTTAATTGTTCAATATTGGGAGTAATCCTGTTTTCAATGATTCGAGGATATTCATATATACAAAGTCTTGTTTTTGCGTGTGGATGTGGAGTTGGTTGGGTGGTAGCAATTGTGGCAATGGCAGCTATTCGTCGCAAACTGCGGTTTGCTGTTATTCCACAACCATTACAGGGAATAGGTATCACAATGATCATTGCCGCATTGATGGCAATGGGTTTTTTAGGGTTTTCCGGTTGGATTTCATTATAACATAGTAGGATAACAATGATTGCACAATATCTTCCCGCATGTATTATTCTGATATCGCTAAGCCTGGTGATTGCTATAATATTGTATGTTGCGGATAAATATCTTGGGTATTACGGTCCTTGCAGGATAGAGATAAGTAACGCGCTCGACCGCTCGTTTACCATTGAGGGAGGGCGTTCACTTATGTCGTGTTTGGATGAGCGAAAAATATACCTGCCTTCCTCGTGTGGCGGAGATGGGACGTGTGGTTATTGCAGGGTTACCGTCCATGATGGTGGAGGGGCGGTGTTGCCTCTTGAGAAATTGTCGCTATCACGAGCTCAGATAGCGGCGCAAACTCGCCTGGCGTGTCAGGTTAAAATTCGAACTGACATGTCAATCAGCGTTCCAGAAGATATTTTGTTGGCGAGAGAATTTCAAGCTAATGTGATTAAAATTGATGATGTCGCGCCAGACCTCAAGCAGATAACTCTTGCTTTACTAAATCCTCAGGTAATGAGCTTTCACGCGGGACAATATGTTCAACTACATATACCAAATACAGATCAGTTACGTTCGTATTCTATTACATCTACGCCGGATGATCCTACTCAGATCGAACTGTTGGTTAAGCGTGTACCCGGAGGATTGTGTTCGGAATATATGCATAATGAACTAAATGAAGATGATCAAATTACCATACTTGGACCGTATGGCGAATTTTGTACAGATAAATATCTTGGCATTAAACCATTGCCGACATTGGTGTTTATCGCGGGTGGCTGTGGCATTGCGCCTATCATATCTATTCTTAAGGATCTTTATAACAAGAAGGTACGGAATACAATATACTTATTCTATGGTGCACGATGCCGTGATGAATTATATTTTTATGATGAATACATGCGACGCTCTGGAGAGGGAGAACATTTTCATTTTATTCCCGCCATATCCGATACAATGTGTGACTCAACGTGGAAAGGAGAAATAGGGAATATTCATACCGTTGTTGATAAATATTCTTTCGAATTTGCAAAAACCTTTTTTTGGGTTTGTGGACCTGAAATTATGGTTACCTCTGTGCTAGATGTATTAAACTCACATGGATATCCTCACGACCATCTACACGCTGATATGTTTTGATCAATACGTCAATTTTTATACATGTTTACAAGCTTAACCTGACCAATGTCAAAGCTCTAAAATAAAAAAAGATTATTAAAATAAATAAATAATTTGACTTTTTTGATCTATTGTGATATAGTCTTTATAGAGTCTATATATTTCCAGATGAAGACGTTTGCAAAATTTACTTGTAACGCTAAAGAAATTTTATAGACCCAAAAATGTATTGTTTGAATTAATATTATTGACTTAAGGTTGATTTTTGTTATATTATATATATATGCGTACCATTAAATTACAAATAAAAGCAATCTTTATAAAAAAGAGGGTAAAACCATGAAAAGGCTAGTTGGATTTTGCATGATCGGCTTATTGCTAGGAACAGGAACGGCGTATAGCCTTGATCTACCTGATTTGGATACTGCAACGTTTCCGTTACGTGGTGAAAGTGATTTAAATCGCGATGGAAGAACTGCAGCGGTTGACTGGATTGTCTCTAAGTCATCATTGACAAGTCAGATTAGTGAAAGCTCATTTAAGTTTGCGTTTGATTTAGTTGAATCACAAAATCAAGGTGCTATTGTAACAAAAGGCGATTATGTTGCCTATTCTGAAGAAAGTACTTGGTATTACTACTACCAGGTAGAAAATTATTCGGGAAACTTTGGTACATCATTTTCTCTGAAACTGGATCCTAGTTTAGTTATTAGTGCAGGTTATATTTTAAATGTTGACTTGGATACAGATCTCGATTTGACCCATCTTGATACTGATGATGGTTTAGCTGGTGAAAGAGAACCTGCAGGAACATCAATAGTTAATTTTACTTCTGCTTCTTTTGATTCAGATCCACCAACACCAAATGTGTCTTTGAACTTTTTTCCAGGATTATCAAGTGGATATGAAAGTGCGGTGTTTTTTATAACCAGTAATTCACCACCGGAATATCTTATTGCCGAGTTGTTGAGTGGTCCTGCGGGTCCGCTTGGTGAATTGCCGATTCCGACATTTCCAGATCCTCCAATGATTCCTGAACCGGCATCGCTTTTATTGCTGGGTGGAGCTTCAGTTGTTGCATTACGATTGAAGAAAAATAGAAAATAAAACTGGATATAAGTAGTTTATATAATATTAAAGCCGTACTTAAAAAGTACGGCTTTTTTTTATTGAATAGCTTATTTTCAAATTTAAAGCAATTGCGCTGCCAAAGAAGCGAGCGGACTTCGTTCACTGCGTTGCAACATAACATGCGCAAAAAGATTCTGATTTTTCATTCGCTCAACACAATAGGATAAACCGTTTGACCCTGCATCTAAATAAGGGTTATCAATTTGGTATGGATCACCGGTAATCACCATTTTGGCGTGCATCCCACATCGTGAAACAACGGTTTTGATCTCATGGGGAGTGAGGTTTTGTGCTTCGTCAATAATGATATATTGACGAGGTATACTGCGTCCACGCATATATGTAAGTGCTTCAAGTTGAATAAGTTGATTGTCTATAAGGTCTTTCATTGTAATAAATCCGCTGGGTGAATTTTTACGCATAACTGATAATACATATTCGAGGTTATCGAAAATCGGTTCCATCCAGTTTTCCAGTTTTTCAGTTTTAGAACCCGGTAGATAACCTATATCTTTTCCCAATGGCATAATCGGTCGTGAGATCAGCAGTCTGTCGTAAACTTTTTTCTCGACAACCATATACAATCCGGCAGCCAATGCAAGCAATGTTTTTCCTGTGCCTGCCTGTCCAACCAGCGATACCAGCGGAATTCTCGGATCAAGCAGCAGTTCCTGCGCCATGGTTTGCTGTGCATTACGTGGGGTAACACCCCACATGGAAGAAACATGATTTCTCAGGGGAAATAATTTGTTTGTTGCCGGGTCATGTTTTGTAATGAGATGTTTCCCCGGTGAATTTTTTTCTTCGAGCATAACAAATTCGTGAGGCATAAGTGGGTGTTCGCTATGCCACGGCATGCCGTCATCAACGTGTTCCGGGTAGTTATCAATAGTGTGTGCCTGCCAACCTGAGTATAATTCAGAAATATCAACTTTTTCAGTTTCGAAATCTTCAGATTTAATACCCAACGCGTCAGCTTTCAGGCGCGCATTGATATCTTTAGATACAAATATGACTGACATTTCGTTATGAATCTTTAATAAATAAGCGGTCATGATAAGCCGGTTATCGGTTTCATGAAGAGGTAGTCCTGCCAGAGAATTACCGTTGAAACTCTGACTGGTAACTATTTGCAAAGTACCTCCATTTTCAAGAGTAATACCGTTTTGCAGGCTTCCTTTTTCCCGGAGACTATCAACGGTACGGATGGCGATACGTGCATTTCTACCTTTTTCATCGTGATCTTTTTTAAACCGGTCAAGTTCTTCCAATACTTCGATTGGCAATACAACAATATTATCTTCAAATGCAAGGAGTGATTTGGGATTATGAAGCAGAACATTTGTATCGAGCACAAATATTTTTTTCATCGAGTACCTCATCTTCTGTACTGGTTTTGCTAATGATCAATAAATTCCTATAAATAGTTATCGGCATTAATCAGTTTTTGTATACTTTTGTATCGATGGTGAATAAATTTTAGGCTCGATTGCGTATTTTTTTATTTTATATCCCATTATACGCTCGGTTATGCCGATATCCGCGGCCGCTTTTCCCTGATGGCCTTTATGTAATTTGAGCGCTTCAATAATGATTTCACGTTCAAGGTTTTCCACTGCTACCGGTAAAAGGGTACGTTCATTTGTACGTGCTGACTCGGTTCCTGTTTGTGCCAACTGTAATGATGGGGGAAGATGGTTAACGCGTATAGTAGATTCATTGCACATTACAACCGCGCGTTCTATGCAGTTTTCCAGTTCACGTACGTTGCCGGGCCAGTGATAACTCATCAACAGGTCGATTGCTGGAGTCGAGATACGGTTTATGGATTTATTGTTATCTTTTGAGTATTTGAGTAGAAAATAATCCGCAAGCTGGATGATATCGCTTTTACGTTCCCGTAATGGAGGGACGAAAAGGGATATGACGTTAATTCGGTAATAAAAATCTTCTCTGATAGTTCCGTTTTGCAGTCCTTCTTCAAGATTTTTATTTGTTGCGGCAATAATGCGTACATCAACTTTGACGGTTTCTTTACCTCCGAGTCGCTCAAATTCCTTGAATTGCAAAGCGCGCAGCAGTTTTATCTGGATTGAGAGTGGTAGTTCGCCTATTTCATCAAGAAACAACGTGCCGTTATGCGCCCATTCGAAACGTCCTGTTTTGCGGTTAAGCGCTCCGGTGAACGCCCCTTTTTCATGCCCGAACAGTTCGCTTTCGAGCAATGTTTCAGGGAAAGCCGCGCAATTGACTTTAATAAACGGCCTGTTGGCACGAGAACTATTGTAATGAATTGCGTGAGCGATTAGTTCTTTCCCTGTTCCGGTTTCGCCTCGGATCAGAACATTTGTATTGGTGGGGGCGACTTGTGTAATCATGTCGAAAATATCGTTCATTTTTTTACTGCTTCCAACAATAGAATTGAGTTGGTAGCGATGATGCAGTTCTCGTCGTAACTGTTTGTTTTCCACGAGTAACCGTTCTCTGGCTTTTTCGATCAGGTTGTGCAGGTGCACCATTTGTCCTATTTGGGACGATATGATATTAAGCAGGCGTACTTCTTCTTTAAAAAAAGCTTCTGTTTGATATTTGATATCAACGCTGAGTGCGCCGATGGTTCTTGTCGCTGTTTTGATGGGAACACATATAAACGATACGTCTTCGTTACTGCGAATACCCATACGATTGAGAAACCGAGGATCTTTACTTGTTTGAGGAACAATTTCCGCTTCACCGCTTTGTACTACCTGACCGGTAATACCTTCTCCGATACGATATTTCCCTTTACGTTGGTCCTCGGGAGAAATACCATGTGCAACTTCGATAGTCAGCAGATCTTTTTCCACATCGTACAATACAATGGTTCCGCGCTTCATGTTCATATATTTTTCCAGCAGTTCAAGGATAGATTGCATAGATTTTTTGAGGTCAAGCCCTTGAGTCATTGCTTTGGAAATTTCGTGCAGTAATTCTATTTGTTTTTCATGCGATGTGCATTGATTTTTTGTATCCATAATAAGCCTGAAATTAAAAGTGGATTGTATTTATGCCCATGTCTTTATTTTCCTGACGATGAATTGTTATGTCTATGTATTCCATGACAAGGCATTCGATAGTTAAATAAGTTTCCGATAATTTACGAATACAGCTGATTCGAGCTTTATCCGCACGCCCTAATCCGGCATGCAGGTGAATAGCCGGTTCGTTGTTGAGCATGGTAATGTTCCCGATAGCGATAATTTCGTGCCCCTCAATTATCTGGTGCCAGACTGGAAGGGGAGGAACCGTTGTTTCTTTTGGACCACAGACAATGTCGGCGCGTTTTATCGCTCCAAGACAAAAAATCCATGCATATTTAATATTTTCTTTGGTAGAAAATTTTTCTAACTCCTCAATAATATTTTCATTGTGATCGAATCGGATAAGAAATATACGCCCTTGTTTACCTTCACTGTACTCCATAGTGTCCTCTTATTGTGAATGATATCGTTTTTTTATGAGCGTTTGTTCGCGTTTTATAAGATAGCCGCCGATGGCAAGAAGAACAAAATTTTTTGCAAAGCTAACTATTGGCTGATTAAACAAAGATTTTTCAGTCGAGTTAGAAAAACATCCGCATGTGAAATCGATACCACGGACTATATTGATACCGATAAGTATGGTGAAAAAGATAAGCAAGGCTTCAATGGTAAACAATGTACTGATGCGAAATACTCCGAATATGAGTAATAATCCACATAATAGTTCTACAAATGGCATAACAATAGCTGCAAAATTGATAAGAAAGTGGGGCGTTAGTTGATAGCTATATATAATCTTAGCAAACCCCAATGGATCAAAGAGTTTATGCATACTCGAAAAGATGAATAATCCGCCAAGGAAAACGCGTAATGTCCAATATACTATGGTAGATACATTAAGTTTTTGTGTCATAGATTATTGCTCCAGTGGGAAATTGTGCATGTCCCATGCAATTATTCCGTCTTCGTATAAATAGATGGAAGTGTATTCATTATTTTTGAGAAAATTAGCAATGACTGAACTATCTTCGCAATCTTTGCTACTACAATAGACTACAAGTTTCGTGTCCGGCTTGATAGTCGTTTGTATGGCTGTGAAATATTCAGAAGTATTGCCACGCGGAAGATTTATGGCTCCGGGAATATGGTCTATGGCGAAGTCGGAAGGTGTACGTGCATCGATAAAAACGGCATCTTTAGATTGCCAGATTTTGTATGCCTGTTCGACATTGATAACTGTAATTTCGCCTGCGTTCTCTTGAGCCGGTTGTTCTGACCAATCTCCGATTATGGGGATGCCAGCTGGATTAATCATGTTGGTCAGCAGGCCAAGTAACACAGCAGTGAGGATAATACCGACAGATTCTATGAAGAGTTTTTTCATAAAGCCTTCCATATAGGGTTTTATTTTATATGCTACGTTTATTTAAGAAGAAAATCTACAAAAATGTCAAATTAAATTTACGTTGTTACTGTTAAAATTATTTGATGATGGGAGTAGTTATAATGGAAGAAGTATTATTTTTTTCGAAAGCGAAGGCGTGGCACCATTAAGATTGCCTTGATAATTTCATTTTTATTTATCTTGGATTTACCCATTTCCCGATCTTTAAATATAATAGGAATTTCAGAGAACGAGGCTTGAGCACATTTGCAATAGTATAGTATTTCTTCGAGGAACGAATAACCATCCGATTCAATATTTGTAAAATCGATATGTTCTAATATTTCTCTACGATAGCAGCGAAATCCACTGGTGCAATCACGTACGGAAATATTCAGTATTAGTTTCGCGTATATATTGGCAGTCCTACTCAATATTTTTCTGTGCAGTCCCCAATTTTTAGTGCCGCCATCAGGGATATACCGTGATCCAATGACAACATCGTATGAGGTTATTTTATCCAGCATATCTTTGATATGGGATGGATCGTGAGAGAAATCGGAATCCATGGATATAACGTATTGATAGTGTTGTTTCAGTGCCCAGCAAAATCCCTCAACATAGGCTGAACCATAGCCCATTTTGCCTGCACGCTCTATAAGATGGACACGTTGTTCCGATTGCATTATCTTTTTAACTAGAGAGCCTGTGCCGTCAGGGGAATTATCATCTACTACGAGAATATCGCAGTTGTTATATAAATTGAGGATATTATTAATGAGCGGTCCAATATTCTCAGCTTCATTATAGGTAGCTGTTATAATTAATGTTTTTTGATTCATCAATAAATATCCTTTTGTATTCAAGGGCTCTTATCCCTAAGGGATAAGAAAATTGGATAGCAAAAGTATATGATAGTCGTATATAAAATACCAGTGCTAACTTGATATAAACGCTATGAAAAAAGAAACGGAGAGTTTTTCGCTTTCCGTTTCTTTATACTTACATATAATATACAAAAGGTTACTTTTTTATTTTGCGAACCAAACTGCCTATAACCAATCCCAGTAGGATGATAGATGTTGGTTCAGGAATAGATTCGCCATTACCTGCAGTTAAGGAACTTGCAACTCTAAACCCGATGCTAAAGAGATCGCCATCAGGAAGGCAGTCTACATTGTTGGTACTGGTTGCAGGTAGGGAGTGGGAATGACTAGACCACGAAGCGCCACGCAAGCCACGATATTGATCGTTTAACAACGTTTCATTCCATTCCCAAACGTTGCCGCTCTGGTCATAGGTTCCGTATGGGCTTTCTGACTCATCATATGCTCCCACTTCCGTACTATAATACGGACTACCTAACAGAAACCCGTCATCATAATAATTAGCCGAATTTCCCGTATCTCCTGTCGGAAGTGTTGCTGTTGGAGTTATATTTGAGCCGGTAGCGTAATTATAATAGACTCCTGTATCAGGGTCGTAATATGCCGCTTTATACCATTCATTTTCAGAAGGCAACCAGTAATCTGCTCCTGTCAAACGTACTACAGAGTCGCCTAAAGACATATCGTACGCTCCGTATTCTGTTGTACTGGCATTTTGCAATCCTGTCGGCTGTCCGTTATGTAACCAGTTAGCGAATCTCAGCGTGTCATACCAAGATACATACACTACTGGCCGATTTTCCCAGCCAGCATTTGCGCTATATTCATAATTTCCCGAATTTCCCGTTCGGGTTATCCCTTTGTAATAAGTTGAATTAGTCATATTAATCTGATACAAACCGTATGTATCTGTAGCCGCTACAGAGTTTAAAAACTTCACATACTGTGCTGTAGTTACTTCTGTTGTAGCTATTTTGTACTCATATGATACTGAACCATGACCGGTATTGTCAGCTGTGTTGCTTGGATTACCGATGATTGCCCAGTCAAATGTTACTGCTGCTTCTGATGTTTGTGCGCTCAATGGTAATATAGAAAGTAATATATAAATAGTAAGCAAATAAATTTTCATCGTTGAGCCTCTATTCTAAATGTAGTCTTTTGCACTTACTAATAAAATAGCATATAACAAGCAGAATGTCAAATGAAAACAAATTTGTAAGAATATGTTTATAGCCTGTAGAATAAAAAACACTTTTTTATCGGAAAAGGCTAGATCAAAAAAATACGATGATTCGGCTTAAGATATAGCAAAACAGCGAAACCTTAGATCATAGACGCAAGGCAATTAAAAGAAGAAAAGTTATCGATTGAATAATATTCTAATTTCAGAAAGCCAGCTGATGATTTTTACAATCGGAATTAATGCTTTCGGAGCGGTATGGCGAATAGGTTTTTTATCGATGCAATAAAATATATGTTGAGCGGCTCGCCCTGTACTCATCAGAAATGGTTTCGTGTCTCCTTTTGCCATTTTCGTATCTACAAATCCAAACCTGACATTGGTTACATGCACACCTTTAGGTTTCAGTGCAAACGCAAGCCCTTCCAAATAATTTGAGAATCCGGCTTTTGAAGCACTGTAACTCGGAGCGTGACTGGATATCATCTTATCCGCCATGCTGGAAAGCCCAATAATGTGTCCTTGACCTTGTTTAATCATTCTGGGTATAACTGCTGTAATAAATTTCACCATGCACGTGAGATTAACGTTGATCACAGTTTCTTCTTGTCTCAACGAATCCAGATCTAAAAATTCACCAATGCCTACGCAATAGAGACATAGATCGATCAAATCCTCATTATGAATAACATCTTGAAATTTGTTGAACAATGCCAGATTTTGTACATCACCAACAAAGTGAGAGTAAAATGGATGTTTGATGTGTGATTCGCTTCTTGAAAATCCTATAACTCGCCAGTTCTGTTGCAATAATTGATTCGTAACTGCAAGACCGATACCGTCTGAATTACCTATAATGAGTGCAAGACGTTTCATTTATTGAGCATCTTTCTTAAACGATGTTTTCTGTTTGAGGACAACATGAGATTAGCACGATACTTCAATGATATATTCTCAGCTACGCGAGAATCAGACAGACACACTGGAAGTTTATCGATAGCTTAAAATTAGAGTGTTTTTCAGGTTAAGCTTTTTTGCGTCTCAATACAACAAAAGCCCCGAATGCAAAAAGTGCCATTACTGTTGGTTCTGGTACCGCATTTACAACGGTATATCCAAAAAGAGCATCATTTGGGTCAGCAATGTATTCAACATTAAGCATACTGGAATAGGCGTTATCAACAGTAGTGTTAGATTGTCCATCGTAATCAGCGACGATTTGGAACTCGCCAGATATATCATCCCAGACTTTTATAGAAGCTAAGACAGCAGAACCTTGAGCAAAATCGGCAGTTCTATCTCCTGCGAGAGCTAAAATCCCACCATGGAGTTCTAGCCAGCTATTTGTATAAGACCAATGGCTATAGAGGTTAAAATCCCCGAAAACTTGAACTAAACCGCCATTTAAGATGCTCAAAACTCCTGAATGAGCTGTGCGGGAACCGATATTAAAGTCACCCCCAACAGTCAAGCTTCCAGCCACTTTAATTTTATTATCAGTGCTGTAATATGAGATGTTTCCTGTACCGATACGCATATTACCCGCAACATCAACTGCTGCCCCTGCGAGAATATCCAGACAATTGTAATCGGATGCAACCGGACCAACGATGAAACCTTGTTCAGCTGTAAAAGTTTGACCATCAGTAACAGTTAATATATTGTAATTACCGCTGTTAAAGCCTGCGCTGTGACCTATGGTAAAATCGCTCGCAGCAGTAAAATCGCCGTCTAGCGTCCAAAATATAGGATTGGCAGCTGTTCCCTGCTCACCAATTTCAGTAGTTCCCGGAGGGACAACACCTTGTCCAAAAGCTGTGTGGCTAGCCAATGTCAGTAAGAAAAATACAAATATAATTTGGGTGAGCTTCATAAGGATGTTCTCCTGAATAGCATTAAATTATGAGTTAGAGACATTTATAGAATAACATAAAAGAAGAAAACGTCAACGAAAGAAAGATAAAAGTGGGTATTAGTAATTTAAAAACATGCAATAGTGTAACTAATGAAGAACTTGAGTATCGAAATTTAACGGTGATAGAAAATTTGAGCTAAACCTTAACTAGTTAATCAACTTTGGTTTTTGGCGAGATATTTGACCAACAGATGGGATAAGGTTAAGCAGCTAAAACACCAACTATTTTAAGAATAAATATTTAAGAAAAACAAAAAATGATGTTAGGGAAGTGGTACCCTGGATAAATATCACTTTTTTATCAAATATATATAATTTTTGATTTTCTCTACCTTTAATCCTCTATTTCTAAGACGCTCAATCTTTTTTTCTTCTTCTAATTTTTCAATATCCGCTTTATATATTCTTTTCTTTATTTTTTTTGGCAAATTTACACCTTTTCTATCCAAATAATTATCAAACCGTACAAGAAATGTCTTAGCAAAATGTTTTAATCTATTCTTGCTGATATATGATTCTATCATATAAACATTCAAATTATCAGGTACAGTTTCTTCTGTTGAAGTCAGGGTAAAAGTTTTGGAATTATTTATATATCTTACTATATTATCTTCTGAATAATTGTGCATTAGATATAAATTTTTTTTCTCCTGATAATCCATGCCGAATAAATAATACCAAAAATATTCTGAAATAGGATAGTTTGGAGAAATTATGAGCGCGTTTTTATTAACGGTATTTAGAATTTCTTCTGTCCTTATGTTATCCTCAGTATTAAACCTTTGATTTGTAAACGTGATATTTAGAAGAAAAAACAAGAACGGAGTTAAATAAAATACTTTTTTTATGAGTTTTGTGTGTTTATTAGGAGGTAATAAAAACAGTTTGTCTATACCAATTCCTAGATAAATTGCACAAATAAAATATGTAGGCAGCAAATAGATATATATGTCGTCGATATTGTAGTTAAGCGCAAAAAACAGATTTCCACAGATACATAAAATGAAAAAGATATTTAATTTTATCCATTTTTTTAGCCCTGCGATTCCAATAAAGATTACGGGTATCCACCAATAAAATTCCCTGAGAAAATAAAAAGTAAAAACAGGAATACGTATGAAAATTATCTTCCAAATGGGAGAAGAAAATAAAAGTGATTTAAAGTCGCCTCCTGAAATAGTCCACCAGAAAGTACTCCAATCAGGTGCTTGAAACTCAATATACTTAGTAGATGGATCGTAATAGCGCCAGAAAAGATATGAATATTGAAAAGCTCCTAAGAAGATAAACAACGCAACCAGAAATATAATTTTCCAGTTGAAATACAGTTTTTTATCAGTTGCATATACTAAATAAAGCAAGGCAGGAAATATAGTAATCATAGTCAGGTGATTCCCAAAGGAAATAGCATATATAGCGCATCCAATCAAAAAATTCAGAATATTTTTATCTTTCTGCCATGAAATAAAAAAATACAGCGTCAATGAGATAAACAAAATATGTAATGTATAAACTTCTGCAATAACAGATTGCGACCACAAAGTATAGGAAAAACCAAAAGTCGTGGATATGATAAAAGAATTTATTTTGTTTATGTCCAATATTAACATAATCCTGAAAAGCATTAGACATGTAATTGACGATAATAAGGCCGACAGCAAGTTTGCTTTAAGTGCGAGTGTGCCGAAAGGAAAATAAGTAACAAAAAAATGGTTTATAATTATATATGTGGGATATCCTGTCGTATGCGGTGTACCGAGTATCTTGCCGATAAATTGAAATTTTACTGTATCGCCCGAATACCCTATACCCGGCAATAGTGTCAGAATATAAACTGCCAAGGTTATAATGAACACAAGGATTTGCAGTACAGAAGAGTCTTTTAATGTTTTTATTTTACTTAGCATATTTCACAAGTAGTATTATTTTTTGATATTTACATGTTTACTGTATAATTGCAGCCTACTTATTGAAGGTGATTTGCAACTAATTCCTTAGTCGCTTAACATTAGTAAATTGCTAGAAATGGTATTATATTAATACAGATATGTCAATATACTTAATGACAGTTTGTAATATTCGCTGTAGCCCTCCCTGTTCTGGACGATCCTCGCAATTCCATTATTATCTATGTTGAAGTTAAATCATGTCTAAATATTCGAATTTCCAATAAATCAAATGGCATTACAAACTCCTCTCCAAGTCAGAGAGCTCCAAGAGGAAAATTATTGATAGATATATACATTTTTGGTTTACTCCTGACCTTATCCCATGTGTTGTGCCAAATAAAAATCGGAAAAATTGAGTTTATACTATGATAACCGATAAATTGATGAAAAATAATTATTGACTTTTTTTTGTTTAAAATTTAGATTAGTCTAAAAATATAAGAACAATCTAAAAAGGAAAAATATGAACAATCCTTTAGCATTAAGCGCAACTATGGAAGATTATCTTGAGACCATATATACTTTGAAAGAAGAAAATGGTGTTGCCAGAGTGGGAGAAATTGCTGAGAAGCTAAATGTTAAAAGTTCCAGCGTAAACTCGGCGATAAAACAATTGACTGATAAAAATCTGGTAGTACATGAAAAATACGGATATGTAGGATTAACCAAAAGAGGCGATAAAATTGCTTCAGAGATTAAGGATAAACATAATATTCTTTTTAGATTTCTTACAGAATTTTTATTGCTTGACCCTAAAGAAGCTGAAAAAGAAGCTTGCTGTATAGAACATTCAATAAGTAAAAAAACATTTTTGAGACTGACAAAGTTTTTTAAGTTTCTGGAAGAGGGTCTGTCAACTGAAAAACCTAAAATCTTGCAATTATTTGAAGTTTATATAGAAACAGGAAAAAGAATCCAATGCGATTGCGAGACACAAGAAATTAACTGATTAGTGTTGACTATATATTTTTTGCAAAAAATGTTAGAAGAGTCTAACATAGTTAAAGATGTCTAATATGTTTTGATAACTCTAAACGGTGGGATGGATATGGAAAATGTAACTTATCTAAGTGAATTAAAACCAAAGGTTAAAGGTGAAATTAAAAAAATTGAGAATTGCGGAAATCTCAAAAGAAAATTACTTGATATGGGGGTGATTCCCGGTAGCCTCTTTGAAATAATCAAAGTCGCTCCATTGGGAGATCCGGTGGATGTGAAAATAAAAGGTTATCACCTGTCTTTACGTAAAGAAGAGGCGCAAAAAATTATTGTCGAGGTTGATGGTTAATGAGCAGGTTAACAACTATTGAATCAGGGAAAAGTGTCATATTGCTATATATCGACGGTGGATATGGTTCACAAAAGAAACTTTTAGATATGGGTTTAATTCCCGGTGAATCGATAAAAATTATTAATAATTCTGGGCTAGGTTCTTTGACTGTGAATATTAAAGGTAGCAGATTGGCCTTAGGTCGAGGACTGGCTGAAAAAATATTTGTAAAGGAGAGATGAATTGATGAAAGTGGAAATTTTAGTAGCCCTGGCGGGAAATCCGAATTCAGGTAAATCTACAATATTCAATAATCTTACCGGATCACGCCAACATGTGGGTAATTACCCGGGTGTCACAGTAGAAAAGAAAAAAGGTAAAACAAATTATAATGGATATGAATTAAACTTTGTTGATCTGCCCGGTACATACAGTCTTTCAGCTCAATCTGAAGATGAGATCGTAGCGAAGGATTTTATATTAAAACATAAACCGGATGTTATTGTTCATGTCATTGATGCTACTAATCTTGAAAGAAATTTATACCTTTATACCCAGCTTTCAGAACTCAACGTACCTGTCATTCTGGCACTGAACATGAGCGATGTTGTTCATTCTAAAGGGTACATAATTGATCATGCTGAGTTGTCAAGGCTTCTTGGTAAACCTGTTGTGCAGACAGTTGGCAACAAAAATAAAGGCATCGATCAATTAAAAGAAACAATAATCGCTCTTTTCGAAAATCGTATAAAAACCGCAAAAAGACACATGGATTATGGTGAAGAAATCAATAATGAATATGAAAAGATTCATCGTATTTTAGAAAAACATAAAAGTGAATTAGCAAGTTATCCACTCGAATGGATGACCGTCAAGCTTCTTGAAAACGATCCCATGCTTCTTGAAATTGCAGGAAAACTGCCTTCAGGAACCCAGATCATTAATCAGGTAAATAAAAGCAGAACTCATCTGAAAATACATTTTGGAGATGATGTGGAAGTATTAATCGCTGAACGGCGTTATGGTTTTGTTAGTGGAGTTGTCAATCAGGCGGTAAAACAAACTCTGGAAGAACGGCGCGATGTCTCGGATATGATTGACAAAGTTATCCTTAATAGATTTTTAGGATTACCCATTTTCGCTTTCGTTATGTATTGCATATTTAAGTTCACTTTTAGTTTTTCGGAACCTGTTGTCGGATGGTTTGAGTCATTCTTTGAATCGCTGTCGGGAATTTGTGTATCGATAATTCCCGAGGGATTAATTCAGTCGTTTATTGTTGATGGTGTTATCGGTGGTGTTGGAGGAGTGTTGGGGTTTTTCCCACTCATCCTTTTTATGTTCTTCGCTATCGCATTTTTTGAAGATACAGGTTATATGGCGCGCGCCGCTTTTGTGATGGATAAAATAATGCACAAGTTTGGTCTTCATGGAAAGTCATTTCTTCCTATGATGATATCGACAAATGGTTGTGCTGTGCCTGGAATACTTGCAACAAGAACTCTGGACAGCAAAAAAGACCGTCTTGTAACAATGATGGTAACACCGTTTATGATTTGTGGAGCGAAACTTCCAATCTTCGCTTTATTTATCGGAGCGTTTTTCCCTGCAAAGCATGGGGCTAATATTATGTTTCTTATGTATACGTTAAGTGTTGCCATAGCTTTTTTCTCAGCATGGGTGCTGAAAAATTATGTATTTAAAGGTGAGCCAGCTCATTTTGTCATGGAATTACCGCCGTACAGAATACCTACATTGAAAGGGTTATTGTTGAAAATGTGGGAAAGAGGCTGGATGTATATCAAAAAAGCCGGTTCTATTATTCTTTTGATTTCTGTATTGATATGGGCTGGATTTACTTTTCCGCAGTTTGACGCTTCTGAAACTGTAAGCGAAGAGGTAGCCGCCGCGAAACAAATGGAACAAAGTATTGCCGGAAGAATCGGAAAAATGATTGAACCAGTTGTAAAACCGCTTGGAATGGATTGGCGTGGAGGAGTTGCTTTGCTTGCCGGAATTGCTGCTAAAGAAGTTGTTGTCAGCACATTTGGGACAATCTACAGTCTTGGTGAAGTTGATCCTGAAGAAGCTGATTCGCTGAAAGATTCTCTTCGTGAGGATCCGGCATGGACACCGTTAAAAGCACTTGCGTTTTTGATGTTCTCGCTTATTTATCTACCATGTATTGTAGCGATGGCGGTTTTCTATCGAGAATCCGGTTCAAGCTGGAAATGGACATCTTTTTTGATTTTCTGGACAACTGTTATGGCGTGGAGCGTGGCTTTTATTGTTTATCAAGGGGGAAAATTATTAGGAGTATGACATGGAAAAAATAATTATTTCAGGACTATTGGCAATAACTTTATTTATTTTGATCATAAAAATCAAAACTTTTTTCAAGACATATAATATGGAAGGTTGTTCCTGCGCATCGTGTAAGCACTGTTCCGAGTCAGATAGTTGTGAAAGTAAAAATGAAAAACAGAATATATTGCAGCAGAAAAGTTAACGTAAATAAGGAGGTATAAAATGAAAAAATGTTCCGAACTTTCTAAAGTCAATGGATTTGGAAATGTTTATAGAACTCCGTGCGGAATAGTAAGCATCAATGTTAAAGGAGTAACCTTGCATTTATCTGAAGAAGCGTTTTTTGATTTTTATTCTATGATCGAAAAAGCTGCTTCTGTATTAATAAATAAGAAAATTGGAGAAATTATGAGGGAGAATTAAGATTGACTGATAGAAGATTTCAAGACGAAAACAAAATTAATGAAATATTAAAATTTATTAAGGGCGTAAACTATGGAGAAGTAGTAATAACAATTCATGATTCACAGATAGTGCAAATAGAAAAAAGAGAAAAAAAACGTTTTAATGTTCAAAAACGACTGTAAAAGCAGAGTTTGATTCAAAAATATACGACTGGACAACCAGAGGCATCGGTTAAGGAGAAAGTACTATGCTAAAAAGGTTGTTCAGTTTTATTATTATTGCATCAATCGCTTTTAATAGCAATATGGCTTTTGCAGAAAACGAAAATAAAGAAATGACTGAATTAAAAAGAAGGATACTTGCCCTTGAGAAAAGGTTAGACAAACAACAAGAGGATATCGCGCAGACACGTGAAATGCAAGATAGCCTTTCAGAAATAAAACAACTATTTGAAGGATTATCTATAGGAGGAGGAATCACAACTGTTATACAAAGTACACATAATGCCAACGGCGATGATAAAGAGGATGTTACTGATGCATCGTATTCCGTAGATCTTGAGATAGAACAGAAATTTAGCGATTTCGGGCTCGCATTTGTTCATCTTGAAACGGGTGACGGTTCAGGCGTTGAAGACGAACTTGTCGTATTCTCAAACGTAAACAGAGATGCTGACGATTCTGATAATAGTATCTCACTTACGGAAGTATACTACGAGCATTATTTTAAGTTTATACCTCTTACGCTGACAATTGGAAAGATAGACCCTACTTGCTATTTAGATACCAACGAATATGCCAACGATGAATGCGGTCAATTTTTAGGGCACATTTTTAGAAATTCCCCTGCTATTATGTTTCCCGATGACAATAGTTTCGGAGCTCGGATGGCGATTGAACCGCTTGAACTGGTAGATATTGAATTAATGGCTATGGACGCAAACGATGACTGGGAAGACGTTTTTGATAATATGTTTTTATCATGTCAAATCAACTTTAAACCTAATTTACTCAATATGCCCGGCAATTATCGAATATACGGATGGTTAAACGATAAAGAATTTACCCGGTGGTCTGACTCTACAGATAATAAAGAAGAAAATTATGGATTTGGATTGAGTTTTGATCAGCAAATTACAGATTCAGTTGGTGTATTCTTTCGTTATAGCTGGCAAAAACCGGAGATGTACGCAGAAGGTGAAGATTTTTCTATTGAGCAGTCTTGGAGTATAGGTTCTCAGGTAAACGGTTCTTTTTGGCATAGAGAAAATGATTTCTTAGGTGTTGCTTTCGGTCAGATTTTTCCATCTGACGATTACAAAGATGCCGGAGAAAATTTGAAGGCTAATTCGGAAGAACATCTTGAGTTGTATTATCGTTACCAGTTGAATGAATATGTTCATATAAGCCCAGATTTACAGGTAATATGGGATCCTTATGGTGGTGACGCTGAAAATGGCGATAAAACCATCGTAGTAGGAGGCGTTAGGGCTCAGGTTAGTTTTTAATCCGTAAAATATATCAGCTTAAGAAGGCTGTTTAGAGTAAATCTTAAGCCTAAACAGCCTTCTCCCTTTATTATGAATTAAATACCAATATTAGCCCGTATAAATTAAAACATTCATTTGCAATTAAATTCTATCTTAAAACAGGCGATATAAAGGCATTACAAGATATTTTATGGCATAGTAGTATAAACACAACAAAATATATATACACAGATAGCAAACCAGCAATTACACCACCAAGCACAACAATATAACCCGCTAAAAAACACCAACCAAAAAAACGCATAAATAGCAAGAAAAGGCGAAAAATACTTATTTGTAATAGTTGGTGTCATTGTTTTTAATATGTATAAATTAAGATCAAAATGAGGTTGGAGAAGTGGTGCGCCCGACCAGTCAAACTTTGAACTTTTTGTCTGAGGATTTGAAAGCGATTTATGAGTTGGAAAGATGGGTGAAAGGGCGTAGATGTATATGAAATGAAAAGTCTTTTAGTCGTGCTTTTGTTTCTCTAACTTTTTTACCATTTTTTCAATTTCTTTTATATCTTCGGTATCAGCTTTTTCAGCATCAGCTTTTCGACGGTTACTGTCAAATTGCTCATACCGTTCTTCGGCGATTTTTTGAGCAACCGTCGCTTTTATCGTTCCTGCGTGTGTCAGTAATTCCCGTTCGTTGAAAGATAAAAACGCATCGAGTTTTTCATCCCACATTTCCATAGTCATAGCTTTGCGTCTTTTTGCCTGATCTTCCGCCGCCACTTTGAACTTTTTGTCTGAGGATTTGAAAGCCATTTATGAATTGGAACGATGGGTGAAAGGGGCGCGTTCGCTACATACTTTGAAACATAGTAAATAAGTTTGCGGTGCTGTTGTACGCCTTCTATCCGGGTAAACGGCGGACGCTCTCCATCATCCCAGTATACCCTGGCTAGTGTTTATCATTATGCATTCACGGAAAATCAGCAAACTGAAACGCATAATCAAAACCCTGGTTATCTCCATCGATGGCCACAGCGATACTCAATCAATAAAACGCCACTCAAAGCTCCTCTCCAAATCAGATAGCTTCTACAGAAAAAATATTGATAACTATATAAATTTGTGAAAAGATGTGGTATAATTAGTATTGCTAGTCAAGAGATTATCCATTCAGGAGACAACCATGAAGAAACTACTGTTGATTGCCGTTGCATTACTTACCTTGTGTACCCCTTCATTCTCTGCAGTAACCACTTCATATGGCTCTATTATCCTAGATTTATATGAGGATACAGAACTTGGCGTTAATAATCTGTGGGTACTTGAAATGACTACGAATGTTGAATTAAATTTTCATTTGGAGTATCTAAATGTATATATGGACTTTGATAATGCATATAATACATTGAATACACAATATTACTCAATAGGGCATAATTATACAACAAGTATTCCTTTTGTAGAATATCCAGTGATTAGAACAAATGATCCTGTACCTGCCGATACAACATTTCTTTTTTATCTCTTGCCAGATACCTACTATTTGCCAGATTACGACGATACTTATGAAGCTGTAATAGACTCTATTCCAATACGGATTAGTACTGGATCCGGTTCCAAAATGTTTAGGGTTGTCTGGTCCTATTTATTTTGCGGAATCCGTCCCCGAACCTGTCTCAATAGCTCTCTTTTCTTTTGGAGTTTTTCTTTTGAAATTTTTTATCAAACGACCATAGCATAAATTAAAAGCAAGCACCATCTGTGCTACAGCTCATCTATAGTATATCATGTGAACAACCTTGAATAATTACGTTTTTAAAGTGAAAACATCATTGACTTTTGTTGTTGTCTGTTGCATTGTAAATAATAAAACTGCAAATGATGCTAAGAAAGGTTTCATGTTCCATGAAGAGAACAGCTGAAAAAAAGATTTTACAATGGAAAGATTCGCCACGGCGTAAACCTCTTATAATTCGAGGTGCACGGCAGGTAGGTAAGACGTGGCTTGTTGAAAATTTTCTGGCCAAACATTTTGATAGTTTTATTAAAATAGATTTTGAGAAACGTCGTGATCTTCACACTTATTTTGAGGGTAATTTAGATCCACAAAAAATATTATCTTATCTGGAACTCGAAGGGGATAGAATCATTCCCGGTCAGACGCTTGTCTTTTTCGATGAAATACAAGCGTGTCCTCGTGCAATAATGGCGTTACGTTATTTTTATGAGCAAATACCAGAGCTTCATATTGTAGCTGCAGGATCATTATTAGAGTTTGCGTTTGGAGAAATATCCGTACCTGTCGGTAGAGTACAATATCTTCATATGCACCCCATGACATTTTATGAATATCTAGTTGCAGTAGGCAAGGAGACTATGGCCGAGTATACTCTACAGTCTCCAGCTGAAATAGATCAGACAATACAAAGAAAGATTCTCGATGAGTTGCGAACATATTTCTTTGTTGGGGGAATGCCGGAATGTGTCAAAGTGTACAGAGATTCCAAATCAATGATAGAAACTTTTGCTGTCCAATCTGAAATTCTTGATTCCTATCGTTATGACTTTTCAAAATATACCCCTAAAATAGATATTACCTGTCTAGATGCGGTTTTTCTTAATGTCGCAAAGAGTATTGGGGAACAGTTGAAATATACTCGTTTAAACGCGGGACATTCAAGTCAGATGAATCATAAAGGATTTGACTTGTTAGTGAAAGCGAAGTTAATCCATAAAGTTCCTGCTTGTGATCCTTCCGGTTTGCCTTTGGGAGCAACTGCGAATCAAAAGAAGTTTAAAGCTGTTATGCTTGATATTGGTTTGTTACAGCGCATTTGTAAGGTTCCAGTAGACTTGGAATTGAAACAGGATAATCTTCTAGCGATGTATCGCGGTAAACTTGCTGAACAGTTTGTTGCTCAGGAGTTGATTGCGAACAGTGATTCCGAACTTTTTTACTGGACACGCGATGCTCGTGGAAGCACAGCCGAGGTTGATTATCTGGCGGTTCGTGAGCAGAAAATATATCCTGTAGAAGTAAAATCGGGAGCGGGTGGAAGTTTAAAAAGTTTGCATATGATGCTAGATAAATACAAACACTGTCCACAGGGGCTTGTTTTTTATAGTGGTACTTACAAAGAATACCCAGAGCAGAAGCTTACTTTTATGCCCTTATATTCCGCATGTATAGCTAATGATTAATAACATAATAATTTTGAGTATTGCCGGGCTTATTAGATAATAAATACTTTATCCGCATAGTTTGAAAAAGGTTGGATAGGTGTATTATTGAGCCTAATAACCGCTGAATCTTAACCATGAAAATAGATTTCTTTACATCGAATGACGCTTTCTATTATAGTGAATATTAAGCATGGTAAAATACTTATAATTAGGAAGTTGCTGGACATAATGGCAGGCTTATATAAAGAGCGAAACAATATTTGGTATCTCTCCTAGTACGATCAAACTGGCCGGAAACGATGTAAATCTACGCGAACCAAGATCTGGCAAATTGCCAACCAGATGAAACATCAACTCGAACAAGAGTTATCGAGAGGATAGACTGTTTTACCTGAAAATCAGTCTATAACAAAAAGTTTCGAACAATATATAGATCATCTTAAATTTCGTACTACAGAAGGCCACTGGAAAACTCAACGGACCCGCATCCAGTAATTCTTTGCCCACGAGAATATACGTACATTGCGTGATATTACAGCAATGCGAATAGACAATTACCTATATGCCCGCAAACACGGCAAATTGAATTATCATGAACATAGACATCAACCAGTCTCAAATGGCACGATACGTCATGATTATATAGCCATTAAAGCATTCTTAAACTGGTGTGTACGACGAGATTTTTTGATATCCAATCCGGCCAAGAAAGTGGATCCACCAAAATTACCCGTCAAATTTCCGAAATTTTTGGATCCGGACACAGCAAAAAAACTTGTTGCCTATGCAGCGAGTGATCAGTTTGAGAAAGATATCCCTTCTGAAAAGGTATCTATTCGATACATGATATTGATAGAGTTGTTCAGTGGTGTGAGGTTTGAAAAAGAATTGTTTCAGATCCGCAAAAAAGATGTTTTAATCGACCAGAATACGATTAGAATCCACACCTCTAAATCTGGAAAATATAAATTAATTCCGTATAATCCGGTGCTGAATGAGTATCTCCAACCATTACTGGACCGGTTGGAGGATGATGATCGATTGTTTCCGGTGAAACAATTTCCACGGAGGCAATGGAAAAGACTTCAGGAAATAATGCATATAGATATTACGCCTTATCAGTTGAAGCATACCTTTGCTACAATGTTTTATATGCAGAAAAAAGATTTGGTTACACTTCAATCTATCCTCGGGCATTCTGATATAACAACCACCAGACGCTATGCTCAGACAGTCGACGAATATCGAAAAAAGCAAGCCGAAACTTTTACATACTGAGGGTAAAACTCCAACCAAAAACTCCAACTATTACCCCTAAATTATGGTAAAAACAAAGAAAAAGAGAAAATATTTAACGATTGTAAATGAGGTTTTGTCAAGCTCAAGTTGAGGTTAGGGAAGTGGTACGCCCGGCTGGATTCGAACCAGCGACCTACGGATTAGAAGTCCGTTGCTCTATCCAACTGAGCTACGGGCGCTCATATCTTGATTTTTAAATAAAACGGATAATATATAGCACGTTGTGTATCTTCGATGCAAGGATTTTATCTGATTTGATCTCGGAAATAAAAATGTATTGTAAATTGTTAAGATAGAGTGAAAGTCTTAAGTGTCAAGTAATTAAAAAATAAAAATAATTAAAAATAAATTTGCATTTTATATAAAATAACGCTATAATAAAACCATATGTGGGGAATATATCTAAATTGAAGTTTCATCTTTTTGTCAGAAAATATAAATTTTGTAACATATATTGAATTTTTTCAAAGCTAAGTGAAGGAGAAAAACATGAAATTTATTGCAACCTCGACCGCAGTAATTGCACTGTTGATTTCGACATCGGCTTATGCAGCCTTGTACACACTGTATGATGGTTCGCTTAATGGCGGTACGCAAACTCCTGACGAACAAGGATATCTTTCTTTATATGCCAACCAAACCTATGGTGGAGCCGATTATCATACTGCAACCGGTGGGGTAACCACGTTCAGTACAGATAGCAATATCTACCGCGGGTTTGGCTACCAGATGGATTCAGTTACTTTAGATAGAACTCAGGGATACATGTTGAGCATTTCTATGAGAATTGATTCAGAAGATCATTCTTCAAGTCCACTGGATCAGGCTGGTTTTTCTATATGTCTTTCTTCCAGCGATTCACAAGGTATATACCTTAATTTTTGGGAAGATGAAATCTGGGTATACACCGCTTTTAACATCTCTAATCCCGTGACAAAAGCTGAAGGTTTTACTTTTGATACTACGGCTGCAATGACAGATTACGATATCTACATCAGCGGAACAAGCTATGAACTTTATATTAACGGAAGTTTGGTGTTAGGCGAATATGATGATGATTTGCGCGATCCGGTTTTTAGTTCAAGTATGTTTGGCACTCCCAGTACAATAAGTATTGGTGATTTGGCGCCTTTTGCGAGTTCAACAGTTGAAATCAGCAATATTACACTTAATACAGTGCCGGAACCATTGACCATCGTGTTATTGGGATCTTCTGTTGTGGCGTTTTTGAGAAAAAGAATGAAATAAATTTTGTTTACATATTAAACTTAAAAGGGGAACGAAATGTTCCCCTTTTTTTTGTGACTAGAAATCTTGCCGTGATATAGAAAGATTTTTACAGAAGGCGTTCCTTTACCTTGAAACACCAAATAAATATACGGTAATTTCTTGATTTTAGAAAAGTAACTTTGTATAGTGGGATTATCAAATGGATAACTTTAGCCATACAGGGTTACTCATGGAAATGTTCGATAAACTGCATATTCTCGCAGATAGCGCCAAATACGATGCCAGCTGTTCATCAAGCGGTTCAAGCCGTAATGTGCGAGGAAAGCTGGGCAAGGCGTCTATCGGGGGAGTGTGCCATAGCTGGTCGGCTGACGGTAGATGTATATCTCTTCTAAAAATTCTGATGACCAACTCCTGCATTTATGACTGCGCGTATTGCATCAATCGGCGCAGTAATGATACTCCGCGTGCGATTTTATCTCCTGAAGAAATCTGTACATTTACCATCGAATTTTATCGCAAAAATTATATTGAAGGATTGTTTCTCAGCACGGGCGTTGTCAGGAATCCCGATTATACTATGGAATTGCTCATAAAAACAGCTCATCTATTACGTAACGTACACAACTTTAGCGGTTACCTGCATATTAAGTTGATTCCAGGTGCATCGCAGGAACTTATCGATAAATTAGGGCGATATGCCGACAGGGTGAGCGTTAATATTGAGTTGCCTTCACAAAAAAGTTTATCTCTACTGGCGCCGCAGAAAAAGCTCGATGCCATTGTTACCCCTATGAAACAGGTCAAGGAATCGATAGATATATATCGTAAGGAGAAAAAGAAAACCCGGCGTGCGCCTGTGTTTGCCCCTGCCGGACAAAGTACGCAATTGATTGTTGGGGCGACACCTGAGTCAGATTTACAGATTCTTACGCTAACCGACTGGTTGTACAAAAAGGTTACCCTTAAACGGGTATATTATTCTGCCTATATACCGGTTAATAATGATAGTAATCTTCCTGCTTTACCTGTACCGCCATTGTTGCGTGAACACAGGTTGTATCAGGCGGATTGGCTGCTTAGATTTTATAATTTTGAGGCAGATGAATTGCTCTCGCCGGTTAACCCGAATTTATCCACAGAACTTGATCCCAAAGCAGCATGGGCGTTGAATCATCTGGAGCATTTTCCTGTCGAGGTGAATCGTGCTGATTATAATATGCTTTTACGGGTGCCGGGCATTGGTGTGCAATCCGCGCGCAAAATCATGAAAGCCCGTAAAATTCGGCGATTACGATATGAAGATTTGATCAAATTGCGCGTCGTCTTGAAACGGGCGCAGTATTTCATAACCGTTAACGGGAAATATCATGGAGATACATCGTGCGATCAATCTCCAATTTATAATCGATTGACGATTGATGCTCAGCAGAAAAAAAACAGTTCCTTGCAGCTAGATTTGTTCGGATCATTGTTTCCAGATACAGCATCGGTGATTACAGGAGAACTATAATGGCTATTTATATATATGACGGATCGTTTGACGGATTATTATGTTGTATATGGGAGTGCCTGCATAGTTCCGACGATGTCGAACTGATAACAGATCATCCGCAGGAACAGGCATCTTTGTTCTCAGATGATATTGTTGTCGATTATAACCGTGATAAATTTCAGCAATGTAGAAAATTTCTGGAAACGAAATTGCCCAAAATAGCACGACGGCATATATACTATACCTTTCTTTCAGGCGCACCACAGCGGGAAATGTTGATATTGCAATATATGCGATATGGTATAAAGGTTGGCAAGTCATTGAATCAGCATATTACCGATGACTGTATACGGCAGGTACATACATTATCCAGAAAAGTAGGCTCCGAGGCGCATCGTATGCATGGGTTTGTGCGCTTTGCCAAATTGAATGACGGTATGTATTACGCTCGAATCAGCCCTGATCACAATATATTGCCTATTATAGGAAAACATTTTGCTGAACGATTGCCAGATCAGCGGTTTATGATCCATGATACAAGCCGTAAGATGGCGCTCATGTATGATACCCACCGCTGGTTTGTCGCTGATATCGAGTTGCATTATGATCCACAACATGCCGATGATGAGCAATACTATCAATCGCTATGGAAACAATATTTTCAATCCATAGCCATCAAGGCTCGCACCAACGAGAAACTGCAACGACAGCTCGTACCGTTACGCTATCGTAAATATCTAACGGAAATGCAGTAGATAGACTTTATCGGAGCACTGCAAAAAGCATAATAACGCAAAATATACTTAGGATAGCAGCAGCTTTAACCCGTTTGTTCTTGATGTATATTAAACTCCCCGCTAAAGCACAAAAATACGCTACCAACCAGAATATAGAAGCAGGTTCTATAAAAAAATGGATGTCGAATCGCTCATAGATCACACGTACGGCAATAAAAACAAGTTTTGCGATCATAAAATTACTGTAATTCAGCAAGATTGATATATCCTGCCATATAAACCCCAGCAGTACTGATAAAATACCGATGTCGATCATTATTTGTACTACAAAAATCAGGATGGTGCTTAACAGAAATCCGAGAGGTAGAAAAATCCCCAAACGGAATGTCATCAAGGGTGCAACAGGTATCCAGACACTTAAGGTCAATAGGGGGTAGGCCGCTATTTTTCGAGTAAACATAGTTTTTGATTGTAGCTGTAAGACAGGATAGATTGCGAGCAGTCCGAAAAGAGCAAGGAACGAGTAATGGAATCCCTGATCGAAAATAAGACGCGGCAACACAAACAGCTGTAAAGCTCCGGCGACAAGACAGGCGTGGAATGGGTTTCGTTCACGCTGGAACATATCTGCGGCAAAATAAAAGATAATCATAACAACAGCCCGGACGATAGACACTTTGCATCCTGCCAGAAAGAGATAGATGATTAGGATAGGCAATAGCGCTATACGTGCGGTTGTGCGTGGCAATCCGCATAATTGCAGTATCGTCAGCAAGAAAAATGATAAACAGGCCACGTGTAAACCTGATACCACCATTATATGGATAATTCCCAGCTCTGCGAATCGATCGAGTACATATCGTTCTATTTGAGGAGAGACACCTAAGATCATTGCTTTGATTAATTCAGCTTCAGCGGTTTGTTGTATACCTGCTTCCAGATTGTTAAGACAGGCTAAACGAAGTTTTCTGAGCCACGACAATAATCGTGAGCTTTTGATGATTTCACAACCTGATTTGTTTTTAGCGATAAACAGTACATTTCGTGAGAGAAGGTAATCGCGATAGGTAAGCCATCTGTTCAGACGAAATGCCCGTGGGTAAGATAGCTGTGCGCTGATTTGGATGGTATCACCCAGTTGTGGTATATCTGGCTTTTCATGAACAATGGTATCAATTAACAGTTTAGTAGGTATTGAAATGGTGGGTTGTATCGTTCTTGCCTTGCAGTAACAACGTATTCGCCAGCAGGTTGTATTTGTACGGGTATTGATGATCTGTTGCACGGTTGGAAATCCGCAGATGCGCCCTTCAAGCGTGACGTCATCATGTGAAGAGATATATGGCGAAAACGCTGCGTTTTGCCTGTGCAGTGATTGTGTGTTGTTGCTCATCAAAGCTATACCGCACACAAACGAACTGATAAGGATCAAGGTGACCCGCGTAGTATTATGACGAATGAAGTATGCGCTGCAATATCCTGTTGCTGTTAAAAGAAAGAAGTAGAGAGGTGAGATGTTATGCCAAAGCGATCCCCAAAGCAACCCGGCGACAAAACAACCGGTTACCCACGGCAATAATGGGAATCGCCGAAATTGCATATGATTTGAATCAAAGGTGGTGTCATACAAAGGATGACTCGTTGTTGTCAGTACAAAGTTGAGTAACAGTACATGTGGGAGGCCTGTAAGCCGAATTCTGTCGAGGACGGCTATTCATCTGGGAATGCGGATTACTCCGCACCTCATGCGGCCCAACCCGAGACAGGACGGGCAGCCCTATTGTCTCCTATTTGGCCTTGCTCCGAATGGGGTTTACCCTGCCAACCCGGTTACCCGGGTCGCGGTGAGCTCTTACCTCGCCATTTCACCCTTACCGGTTCACAAGGAAGCGGCGGTATATTTTCTGTGGCACTTTCCGTCGGATTACTCCGCCTGGACGTTATCCAGCATTCTGCCCTTTGGAGTTCGGACTTTCCTCTTTATCGAAGATAAAGCAGCCATCCAGCCTCCCACTCGCATATAATATAATGACTCATGATATAGATCAGAGCTTATGCGACAAATTATTTTGTAAGTTCTATAAACCGTGGTTCAGATAACAGAGAATTAAATTCACGTGTTTCTTTTGCTTTGGTTTTATAATCTTCACCGCCAATATCAATTGCCTTGGCCATAAGATCAAGTGCCCGGTCGTTATTGCCTTGCCATGCGGCAATTTGTGCGCTGGTGAACAGGTACAGCGGATCTTTTCCTAACAGGGGACTTGTAATATGTTTTAGATTATCGATGGCATTCTCGTAATCTTCTTTAGCGATATAAGTAATGGCCAGCGACAGGTAAATTCTATCCGAAAATGGTTCAAGTATCATAGCTTTGTTCAATACTTCCAGTGAATTATCGTACATATTTAGGTGGCGATACAATTCACCGGCAAGTACCCATGGCTCAACAAAATGCGGACGCAATTTTACTGCTTTGCGGCACATGCGCATGGAATCGTCATAGTTGCCACGATGATAATATGCTTCTGCCAGAGTATACCAGTATAGATAATTATTCTGGTCGAACTGAATGGCATCTTTGATTTTTTTGACAGCCTGATCGTAAATCTCAAATTGCAGATAACAACGGGATAGATAATACCCCACCATGGTATCGTTGGGTTTCATGAGCATTGCTTTTTGGCATGCGTATAAGGCATCTTCGTAATTACCCAGTTTTTGTTGACATAAAGTGAGATAAACATATGCCTGATAAGTAGAAGGATCTTCAGTTGCTATAGTTTGCAGGAATGATTTTGCCTCTTCAAAACGTCCAAGTACCATGAGGGTAAAAGCTTCTTGTAACTTTTCATCATATTGTTGCTTTGGATTTTTTGAGGATGTTATTGCAACAGGCGGACTACTTGCAAGCCTCTGATTCCAGAGTGATTTATAGAGAGCAATTTTTTTGTTATTAGGACGGATAGAGGCAGCTTTTGCGAAATAGTCGGCGGCTTTGTCATCATCACCTTCATTTATGCTGATAACCCCAAGAGCAACGTATGCCCATGCACAAGGAGGATCCATAGAAATACGCCTTGTCAGGTCGGATTTAATCATTTGTGTATGCAGCTCATCTGCTGTGGCGACGCTCCAGATATCTTCAGGATCGTAATAAAGGAAAAAGCGGTCTTTATCGTAATTATATATTTCATAATGAGATCGGATATAGAGGAGGTTATGATCGTCAAAATAGGCTAAACGCCAGTCTGGTGAGTGAACTACTTTTTCGTGGAACTGGTCGCGTTCCCGTAATAAATAACGTTCACCGGGGTTATAGCGCAACAACATGGTATTAATATGATATTTATCGACAATGAATTCCCACCCTATCTCGGCCTGACGTATTTTTAAATCGTCAAGCAGAGGCATACCTCCTATAAATAATGTTCTGTAATCAATAAAATGTTTATACTCCGGATACATATTATATAGCAAATAGCCTCCATAGAAGAATGGAGTATAAATGTTTGCTTTGACTTCGTGTTTTTTCATATATTCCACTGCTTGCTGTGGATAAAAATCAAGATTTGAATTTGGATTCATGAAATTATGTAGTTGTCCGGCAGACAGGTATTTGATTCCGAAGAACAGTACACCGGCAATACAAATGGATCCATAAATCAAGCTGCTGGCAATACGAATAGCAGTTTTGTTAAAGCGTAATTCGTATAGAATCATATTAATCATTGAACCGATATATTTTAGACTCAATGGTAACGTTAAGATAAAAGGGAAAATGGTAAATCGTTTTAAAAAATAGCAGATAGGAAATAGAACTACCAGTAGTACGCCATCAGTGATATCACTTTTTCGTGTAGGCACGAAAAACATACTTAAAAAAGTGAAAGCAGGTAGTACCAGTAAAGGTATGTTGAGCATAAAAACGCGTTCGAATGAAAGCCAGTTCATAACACAGTATAGCATGGTTACCGATGGTGATTGAAGTGCGTAAGAGTATATTTCCTTGCCGTATGGATTAAATAGGGTTGCTAGTGCACAAAGGACTATAATAAAAAACATCCCAATAATTTGTGTCCATAGCAATGAGCGTCCGAGCCATTGTAAATGTTGTTTACGCATATATTTTTTGAAAAATTCCGATACCCAGAAAATAATGAGAGTCAACAAACCGATAAAAAAGGATACATGTATATTCACCCATAGCAGAAAAAGAGGCGGGAAACACCATAGATACCGTTTTTTTCTCAACGACTGATATTGTCTTAGTATCGCCATTTCCAGCAAAAATAATAAAATGCCTACTGTTTGGGCTCGTAAAAGCCATTTTTCTCTAAAAAGATAAAACATTGCGGCAAGTATTACCGCTGTGATCGCAGGGTTCCAGCGACGTTTATAACTCATTCGTATATACAAAAGGGCTATACCACTAAGCAGTAAACCTTTGATAAGGATTAGGCCGGATATCCCAACGAATGAATATAACCAGTATAGTATCACTTGATATAACCAGTTTTCATCAAACCATTTTTGTCCTGAAGAGGCAAACGAAAAAATATCTTCATGAGGTATTGATTTTGAACTCAGTATCTCTTTACCAATAGTCAGATCGGTCCAGACACCGTGGTTAGAAAGCGGACGGATAGTCAATCCCAAAATGAATAACAAACTTAATGTGCAGGCGATGATGGTGAGAAATTTGTATGATTTTGCTTTCCTTAGCACGATACGGCCTCCTCATATGTCAGTAAAAGGAATTTAGAGTGTATTAATCTCACAATAACACAATGGAAATGTATATTTGCTTTTCCCGTATCGCCTGATAGACGAATAAGTTATTTCTGATCCGGGATATAGTACAAAATGCGTACACAGTTGTCACAGCAAATGAGTTGGTGAGCTTTGTGTACTTCATTGACAACATTAGGCGTTAATTTCATATAGCATCCCTGGCATATGTTACCATGCACTGGTACAATTGCGGGTTGTTTATTCCGTATAGTACGGTTGTAAACCGATAATATGTTAGGGGTGACTTCTTGCTCAATTTCGCTGCGTTTATCATGCAGATTATTAATTTCGGCATCGACTTGTACGATTCGGTCTTTGATTCTTTGTTCTTCATTCTGAAGCGTTTGCTCACTTTTTTTGAGATTTTCTTCCGCTTGTTTAACGCCAGCTTGTTTCTCTTCAACTTTCATCATATCTTCAAGAATTTTATCTTCGATAGATGCATTCTTTTTCTCTGCGGTCTCTATTTCTTTGACCATCGCACGGTATTGTTCATTGCTTTTTAGCAGGGCAAGTTGATTTTTATGCTTGATAATAGCTTGTTTATTACTCTCGACTTCGACTTCGAGGTTTTTCTGGTGTGCACGTAAGTCTTGCAGGATTTTTTGCGCGTTTGCCAGTTCTTTCTTTTTTATATCAATATCTTCAAAGAGGGATTTCAGGGTTTCGGGTAACTCAACCTGTAGTTTTTTTAAGTCGAAAACTTTTAGATCAATGTCTTGGATGTCCAGTAGTCGTAAAATATCTTTTATCATGAACCTGTCTTTTCTTTTCTTAGTGGTTGAATGGTGGGCGATACTGGACTTGAACCAGTGACTTCTACCGTGTGAAGGTAGCACTCTCCCACTGAGTTAATCGCCCATAATAATAATTATAGTATATTTATTATTGCTTATAAGGGAAAGACAGGATAATGTCAAACATTTTCGTTATTGCAACGCACTTTTATCGATCACATAAGACTGAATGCGTGATTGTTATATCTTACGAATGAAGCGCGTCGAGAAAACCTTTGAGTTTTCTACTTCGAATCGGATGGCGCATTTTACGCAATGCCTTGGCCTCAATTTGTCTGACACGCTCGCGGGTAACATTAAATACTCGTCCGACTTCTTCGAGGGTTCGTGGTGAACCGTCGCCGATTCCGAATCGCAATGTGAGTACTTTTTGTTCACGTGGAGTCAGTGTTTTGAGGACATCTTCCATTTGTTCGCGCAATAATGTGTAGCCGGTTGCTTCATCGGGCGATTCGATACCTTTGTCTTCGATAAAATCGCCGAAATGGCTGTCTTCGCCATCACCAACCGGAGTTTGGAGCGATATTGGATGTTGTGCTATTTTCAAGATGGCACGGATCTTCTCGACCGGCATGCTCATCTCTTCTGCCAGTTCTTCAGGAATAGGTTCTTTACCTTTTTCCTGTACCAGTTTTTTGGATGTTCGAACCAGTTTATTGATAGTTTCTATCATATGAACAGGAATACGGATTGTACGCGCTTGATCAGCGATAGAGCGCGTGATTGCCTGTCTGATCCACCATGTGGCATAGGTACTGAATTTATATCCACGGCGATACTCAAATTTTTCTACTGCTTTCATTAAGCCCATATTACCTTCCTGAATAAGATCGAGAAAGGATAATCCGCGATTGGTGTATTTCTTAGCTATACTGATAACGAGGCGAAGGTTAGCCTCGACCATCTCTTTTTTAGCGTCATGGGATCGTTTGATCCATTTACGAAGATTTTTTACTGTGCGTAAAAATTCATCGTAAGGCATTTGAGAATATATTTCGATACGGCGCAGGCGTCGTTTTTCGTTTTTGATTTTTTTGGCGGTAAAATTATCTTTTCGTTTTTCAAGTTTTTTTATGTTTTCGATAGTTTCATAAATTTTGGAATAAACTTCTTCTATCTTTTCCGAAAACGATTCGATTGCTGACTGTTTGAAATAAAACCGTTTTATTGTTACCTGAAGTTCTTCATGAATTACAGCTATGTCTTCCCTGATTTTGATTTTCTCTTCAGGAGTTGTGCTTGGTTTATGCATTGCCTGATACTTATCTATCGCGATTTTATATTGTTCATCAAGATGCGTGATATATTTGGGCAACGATTTTAAATACGTTTCCCGCGATTTGGCTTTTTTGTCGAGTACGATCCTGTCGAAACGTTCCTTGGAATTCAACAGGCGCTTTGCGAGCAAAATGCCTTCGCGGTATGAATAGCCAAATTTAAAAATATGCTTTTTTATCTGTTGTTCTGATTGTTCGATACGTTTTGATATTTCAACTTCCTGTTCGCGAGTCAACAGGGGAACCTGTCCCATTTGTTTGAGATACATTCTTACAGGATCGTCAAGTACTTCAAGGCGGGCAGCTTTCGCCTGAGTTTCCGCGGATTCTTCTTCCGCTTCAGCGTTAATACGCAGTCGTCCACGAGTATCGGAGTCGATAATCTCGATATCCATGCTGCGCAACAATATTAAAATAGAATCAATTTCATCGCCGGATACAACATCTTCAGGCAGGGTTTCATTGATGTCTTCATACGTCAAGAACCCTTTATCATTGCTCAGTTGAATTAGTTGCTTGATTCGTCTATTGCGTTCTTCTTTGTCGGTCATAAAATTTCTTCACTCCCGCTTTTTAATGTGAAACCGATTTGCATAATCGGAAAACCGTTCCAAATACAAAAATACTCGAAGTTAAAACACCCCGAGCTTTATTTTTTCCTGTTTCAACTCATGCAATTGCTGAAGTAAGGAAGAAGCCTCATCAGTGTTTGCATGTTTTAAAGCTTCCATGCACGAGTTGATTTGTCTTTCTATATATTCTTTTCTGGTCCTTTTAAAAGCGTCTTCAAAAACAATTTCAAAATTTTTATCTTCTACATTGCCTGACATAATTTCTGTTATCAATGTACGAACCTCATTGTCATCTCTAAACCTTTCTAACATAGTGTCAGAAAGAGTATTAGGTGGTAATTGTTCGTTTGAGACAATTGTTTCCCAAAGACGGGCAATAATTTTACTAAAAAAATATTTTTTTTGCAACACATTTTTTGCTTTTTCTAGCAGTAGATCGTCGTGTGACAAAATTATTCTCATGAGTTCTTTTTCCCACGGCGGTATAGCTTGCTTTTCTGGCGCTTGCTCAACTTGTTTTCGCTCATGTCGTTGTGTATTATATTGAGCACGTTTTAGTTCTTTTCTTTTAGTTGTGTTGAGCTCATTTCTTAATGCATTTTGAGAAAATCCAAGTTTCTCTTCAATTTTTTTTAACCAAGTTTCCGCCAAAAGTTTATTGGAAACTTTCGAGATTAACGACATCATGGATTGAGCAATTTTTGTTCGGGCAAACTCATCCTCAAGGCCATACTGATCTATCAATAGTTTGAGTCGAAAATCGAGCAAAGGTTCACCTTGTTGGATAAGATTTTCAAAATTTTCCACTCCGAAATTTTTTACATAGCTATCAGGGTCTTCACCGGGAGGTAACGATAAGACCTTAGCATTGATACTTTGCTCCAGTATAGGATCCAGTTTTCTTACTACAGCATTAATACCTGCCTGGTCGGAGTCAAATGCCAGAACCATTTGTTCTACATAGCGTTTGAGAAATGTGAGCTGTTCTTCGGTGAGCGCTGTACCGCATGGAGCTACTGCACGGGTTACTCCGGATTGGTGCAACTGAATAACGTCAAAATATCCTTCGACAATCAAAACTGATTTATCGTTTCTGATTGACTCTCTGGCGTGTGAGAATCCATACAAAACTTTACTTTTTCTATATAGTGAAGTTTCTGGTGAATTGATATATTTAGGTTCAGAATTATCAAGGACTCTTCCACCGAAGGCAACAACTCGGTTTTGCTGGTCACAGATAGGGAACATGAGGCGGTTGAAAAATCTATCTTTGAGCGCGCCTGTTCGCTCATCTTTTTTGATTAATCCGCATTTAAGCATTTCTTCTTCAGAGAAGCCTTTTTTTTGGAGGTTGTGACGGATCAATCCACTTCCTGACGGTATAAACCCCAGTCGCCAGAGGTTGATAGTATCTTCACTGATTCCACGACGTTGTAAATACTCCATGGCGTGTTGCCCGCGCTTGTCGTTGCAGAGTATGTAGTGAAATAAAGATGCTGCTGTGGATAAACAATCGTATAAGCGGTCTTTTTTTGATTTTTTGATGGGAGCTTCATCTGATGATTGTCCGGTCAGGGTATAGCCGCAACGGTCTGCAAGCCGTTGTATGGCTTCGGGAAACGTAATCTGTTCCCATTCCATGACAAAGCTAAAGATATCGCCTCCACGGTGACAACCAAAGCAATGATATATCTGTTTTGCCGGATTGACTACAAACGACGGAGTTTTTTCCTTGTGAAACGGACAATTAGCCTTATAGTTAGCTCCGGCTTTTTTCAAAGGAATATACGATTCGATTAGCTCGACGATATCAAGTCGTGAGCGGATAAAATCTTTATCCTGATCGTTGGCAAAATTCATACTAACGTTCTACTCGATAAAATCCTGAACAGGGGATGATCTCCAGTTTTTCGTTTTCGGTAATTTTATCAAGAAGCAGGTTAAGGCCGAGGTTATCGCTTGATATATGTCCTGCGATAATGGCGTTGATGTTATTTTTTTCCGCTTCGGCTATATGATCTTTGGTCATGTGCATTGCGATAATGGTTCCAACACCGCTGATAGCCAGTTTTTCGTAGTTTTTCTTCGATCCTTCAGTACCGCCGGTCATATCGACAAAAATTTTGCCAACTCTGTGATTTTCAGATCCACAAATCACTTTGGGAGGAGTATTGTTCTCAGCGGCAATTTTATATTCGGGAATTTCTTCAAGGATTTTTATAACATCTCGAACAACCCTTGGTGCTTTTTCTTCGAGGTGTGTTTGTAGAAAATCTACCACGCAGTTATCAGCCGGCGTGTGTAAGTTCATCATCGGCATATCAAGCAGGCGTGCGCTGTCGACAGCACGATGATGGTTGAGCGGCATAATACCTTTTTCAACTTCTTTTACACGTTCTTCAATGAGTGATTCAGCTATGTTAATAGGTACGCCGAATTTATGTAATATATCAGCCTGCATATACATAACGTTATAAAATCCTGTGAGAGAACGCCCTTCTGGGTGATGAGCGATAACCAAATCAAGGTTGCCGCCGCGTTTTTCGCGCAGGCGATCAGCGAGAACTATTTCGCCTACTTCTATATCGATTCCCAGCATAAGCGTTTTAACTTCTTTTTCAGGATCTCCGTGCAAAATGCCTGAGTCGGCATAGGGATTGGTCAGTCGGCTTTTATCGAATGATTCTTTAGCAGTTTCACTCATAGAATCATAGGATTCCTGAAGGCGTTTGAGTTCGTCTTCTACACCTTCTTTCCCGCGAGGGTCTTTTTGTTTGCCAAATTCGATGGCGATATCAAAAATATCTTTGATGCGCATAATGCAACTCCTTTCAGGTAATAAACGCTGAATTAATTTTGTTTCAATATTAATCGTCTTATTGTGCTGAAATTAATACGATCTGTCAATATCTTCTTAGTATGCGTCTTTCATTTTATTCTCGTAGCTGAGATAACAGCTTGATGTGGAAGAAATACTAATTAATTATGATGTGAAAGACGTATAAGTCTATTCATATAACAAAAAAATGCGCCATCCCATAAAAAGTCTGGCGCATTTTTAGGAGATAAAACTATTTTTATAGTTTAAATTGTGAAACTATATTGCCTAATGCCGTAGATTCTTTAGCTAGTTCATTAGAACATTCCGAGAATTCATTGGCACCGGATTTATTTTCTTCAGCAATCTGGCTGACAAGGTTGATAGATTGATTGACACCATCTGTCCCTTGAGATTGTTGTTCCATTGCAGTACTTATTTCTGCCGATATTACAGTCAGTTGTTGTATAGCCTTGGCTATGTCACGAGTTTCCTGAGCTTGTTCGTTGGAAGCATCTACAATACTTTGTGAAATTTGATTCAGATGTTCCATAGCTTTGGCAATTTCCCGTGCGCCTGTTTCCTGCTCGGTAGTCGAATTTGTAACTTCCTGGATCAATGAGCTTACTTCCTGTATTGATACAATCATTTCATCAATGCTGGAGTTAACACTTTCGATAAGTTGTACTCCGTGATCGGCTTTAGTATTTGCATCTTTAATAAGGCCGGTTATTTCTTTTGCGGCCTGTGCTGATTGTTCCGCCAGATTACGGACTTCATCTGCAACCACAGCGAATCCTTTACCCGCTTCGCCTGCTCGAGCAGCTTCTATGGCAGCATTCAAGGCAAGAAGGTTTGTTTGTGATGCGATGCCGGTAATGACTCCGATAATATTGTTGATTTGCTGTGAACTTTCCGCAATAGCCCGCATTCCGGTTACCGCTTCTTTCACTGCTTGATCGCTTTCCTGTGCTTTGCCATTGACGCTTTGGGTGATGTCATTGACTTTTTGAGAATTTTCGGAGATCTGTTTGATAGATGCAGCCATCTCTTCAATAGCTGTGGTAGATTCATTGATAGCACTAGCCTGGTTCTGTACGTTATGTGTTACTTGATCCACATTTTTATTCATGACTTCGATTGATTTGTTTGTTTCTGATACAGCACTTGTTTGTGTTGCTATATTACGCAGTACTTCCTGAATATTACGCGTTATTTGTTCAACAGCGGAACTGGTTTCTATAGATGTCTGTGTGAGTGATCCTGAACTGTCGAGTACTTTCTTAGAAATGGTATTCATTTTTGATGCATTATTTTCAACGCTGTCACTTGTTGTCTTAACTTGTGTGATCATTTCCTTGAGATTACTATTAAGTTGGTTAAACGCGCGAGCCAGCTGACCGAGTTCGTCTTCAGAATCGTTGACGATATCTATGGTACTCAGATCTCCATGACTGATGGCTTCAGCTCTTTGGGTAAGCTTTTTCATTGATCCGCTGATTTTTTTAGCGAAAATAAGAGCAAAAAATGCGCCGATGGCAAGTATGAGTACAACAATAAATGCCAGGACAAAGCGTAACTGTGAAATGGCGTGAAGCAATTCTTCTTCATATGCACGAGCACATATATACCATCCCCAATCCGGGAAATATTTGTATGTCTGTATGATTCGTTCGCCGGTTTGGGGATCTTGGAATGCAATAGTTCCATCTTCATTATTTGCTGCCAGGACGCTTGAAATTGCTTGATCGTCTTTGTGGACTTGTCCTTCCCAGCTTGGATGGATTACGACTTTTCCGTTAGATTCAAAACAGAAAATGTAGCCATTATTACCAATAACAATTTCTTTGATATTGGATTTTAGCTTGTCGTTCATAAGGGGTACACCGACATACAATGCACCCACCACTTGACCTTTATTATCAACGATAGGGTCATAAGCCGTTATATAATCTTTGTTTACAACAAATGCTTTTCCTTTGTACAACTTATTGTTCAAGAGTGATTGTGCTACAGGGCTTGATGATGGTATATAAGTTCCAACAGCTCTTTTCCCATCAAGTTTCTTGACGTTTGTTGATATTCTAAGAAAATTATCACCCGGTATTTTTTGAAAGATTGTGCAGGTGCCTCCTGCAAGTCGTTGTATTTCGTCAACAATTGTAAAATCGTTATTGACTTTCTGATCACCAAACTGCCATGTAGGCAAAGAAACGGTTTCTTTTGCTTTAGTAACCTGATTCACGGCTTCCATGGTTATCTTGTTGCCTTCATCGATACTAAGTTTTCCGTATGTGCTGCATACTTTGTGCGCGACGTTTAAATCTGCAACCAGTTTTTCTACTAACAAACTGTGCTGTGTTTCGCAAAGACGTTTAATCTGTAAACTAACTTTATCCAGTTCGCTGTCTGCAGAGGAAACCAGCTCTTTTGTTGCCACCCGCAAACTGAAATATGCTACAACTAATGTGGGAACTAACATCAGGACAATTACTAATACTGATAGTTTTTTACCGAAATTCCAATCTTTCACTCTTTTCATTTTTGGATCTCCCTTTAACTATTTTGGTTATCGTATATAAAATATATCGGCTTTTTAGCAGTTATCGTTTAATATTATTTAATTTGAGTTGTAACATTCTTAATAGAAGCGAATTGTAAAGTTATTGAATGACATAAATTATGGAGTGTGTGTCCGTAGCTATGGACTCAATCGCTAATGTGAAATTAACGTTATATTAGAAAGATGTAACTTGATTAATTGATTATTTGCTTGTAAAAGACTTTACATATTATTTAGGCAAGATGTGATAGAAAATTAAAGATTACATTGTGATAAAGTTATTAAGAAGAATTTTTGGATATAGTAAACCGCGTAATATCTAAAAATATTACGCGGTTATAAGTACAAATGTAGAGGATACTATTAATCGTTCGGTGCACCGTTGCGTATAACGTTGCCTTTGCCCTTGTCTCCATGATTTTTGCCGCCTGCAGCATGGACAGATAAAGCGGAGAGTACAAAAATGCCAATTAGTAATGAAATTAGTAATTTTTTCATTGCCTATCCTCCTTTAAAATGATTAACAGCTATCATAAATAATATAACAAAGTATGGTATTATATGTCAAACAAAATACTTTTTATAACAAAATATTTTCTAAAAAATTTAGTAGGGAAAACAAGTATAAAAATATTTTTTATTGCCTTTATGTCTACGTATAAGTTTTTATGAAGATAATGTTATTCAGGGGGCTTTTGTTGTAAAGAAGATTCTTTATCATTTTTTCGTGATGCGCAGGTTGTACTGGTACAGCCGGCGCATCCTTCTTTACCGGTGCTTGTTCGATAGAACGATCTCACCACGAAAAATAGAGCGGTCAATACAATAGCGATTGTTATTATCCATTCGAGTATAGCCATAAAAAATACCTCACACAAGAGTTGTCAGGAAACTGCCTACCTGATAAATGATGAATGTTACGATATACGCCAGCCCAGTCAAACCGAAAAACTGAAAAAACGCCCATCGCCACGAGTTGCTTTCTTTTCGTGTAGCTGCAAATGTTGCGATACACGGTGCGCTTATGAGTGTAAAAATCATGATGCAGAACGCGCTGAGCGGAGAAAAACTGTTGCGCAGTTTTTTTCGTAACGATTCCGAGCCTTCTTCATTTTCACTAACCGCAAAGATAATCCCCAGTTGAGCGACGAACACCTCTTTTGCCGCCAGCGCGCCGATTAACGCTGTACCGATTCTCCAATCGAATCCAAGAGGACGCAACAACGGTTCAGCTGTTTTGCCAAACCGTCCTGCCATCGAATGTTTCATCTCAAGTTGATGTATCTCGTTGTCCGACAATCCAGCTTTCATATCCTCTGATGGGCGGGGGAATGTAGAAAACACCCACAGGATGATTGACATACCGAGGATCAGCGTTCCCGCTTTTTTCAAATACAGATAACCCTTTTCCCACATGTGGATCAATACACCCTTTAGAGTTGGTACCCGATAGGGGGGCAGTTCAAGGACAAATGGAGCTTGTTCGCCTTTAAAAAGACTTGCCCGCAGGAGTTTGGCACACACAACAGCAAGGAGTATTCCTATAAGATAAATTATCCAGAGTATGGGAGCTTGCCATTGTTGCGGAAAAAATGCGGGTATAATCAATGCGTAAATTGGTAATCTGGCTCCACAACTTATAAGTGGCAGGACCAGCATAGTAGTCAGTCGGTCGTGTTCATGTTCGAGCGTACGAGTGGCTAAGATACCAGGTACTGAACAACCGAATCCGGTTAATAGCGGTATAAAACTTTTACCGTGCAATCCGATTTTGTTCATGATTCGATCCATGATAAAAGCGGCGCGGGCCATGTAGCCTGTATCTTCAAGGATAGATATTGCCATAAATAAGAGCAAGATAGTGGGGAGAAACGTAATAACGCCTCCGACACCGCCGATAATCCCGTCGACCAGCAGTGATTTCAGGATGCTGTGTGATCCTTCCGGCCAGAGTTGTCCTATGGAGTATCCCAGCCAGTTAAAAAAGGTATCGAGCCATCCTATGAACGGGGCCCCCGCTTTAAAAGTCAGGAAAAACACGATGTACATCATTGCCAGAAACAAGGGTACTCCGAATGATTTGCTGATTACTACCTGATCGATTTTATCCGATATGTTATGACGTTGTTCAGCAGAGTATTTTATACATCTCTGGCAAGCGCCTGATATAAATCCGTAGCGTCGTTCAGCAATGATTACTTCAGGGTCAGATCCGTAGATAGATTTTATTTTAGCTCGGCTTGCGGATACTGCTTTGAGGATATCGTCTGATGAGTTTTTGTCTACCTGAATGAGTTTTATTGCTTCGTCGTCATCTTCTATCAGTTTTATTGCGAACCATTTAGATTTAGTTTTAACAAAGTCCAGCGAGCAGCTAGATTCTAACAATTGTTGTATCTCAGTGATTTCCGCATCGATATCGTTTCCATAACTTATATGAAAAATTTCTCTGGCATAAGACGCACGGTTTAAGATGGTATCGACCAGATCTTCGGTTCCTATATTTTTGTTGCCTACCGATAACACAATTGGAGTATTGAGCAACTCTGACAACTTTTTTATATCAAAGGTAATACCTCTTTTTTGTGCAAGGTCACTCTGGTTGAAAACCAGTATCAGCGGCACGTCCAGTTCCATAAATTGAACAGCCAGGTAGAGGTTGCGCTCCAGGTTGGAGGCGTCGAGGATATCCACGATAACATCAGGTTGGTTTTCGATGATATAGTTACGTGCAACCAGTTCTTCTTTGCTGTATGCAGTCAGGCTGTATGTTCCCGGCAGGTCGACCACATGAAGGCTTGTGCCTTTGACTTTTCGTTCGCCTTTTTTAACTTCGACTGTAACCCCCGGATAATTGGCAACGTGCTGGCGTGCTCCGGTCAGGTTGTTGAAAATAGTAGTTTTCCCCGCATTTGGGTTACCTGCAAGGGCAACATGAATAGTGCCGGGAGATTGTTCCGATATTTGATTTTGTTCGTTCATTCTTCTATATATCCTGAAATTATGAAATAAGTATTGTATTTTGAGATATCATAGCAGTAACCCATCCTTCTTGCAAGATGGAATAACAATCTTCATGTTTTCGTTATAAAAGCATAATATTTTATATAGCTTTTTATAGTATTGACAAATTGTCGGATATATGCTATTTTATTATTATATGAAGATGATATCATTTATGGAGGTTTAGGCATGAAAAAAAGCATACTGCTGCTAATATGTTTTATGGTTTTAAATGTAAATAATGTAAACGCCTCATATATACTTATTTCACAGAATAAACCTGTTACAGCCAATAATTACTACACTAGTTACGTTCCAGAAAACCTTACTGACGGCACAACAGCAACGTGCTGGTTAAACCCGTCTTATTCAGGCTGGGCACAGGTGGATTTGGAAGCACCTGTGTCGATATCTAAAGTTATTTTCTACGATCTTGTTTCGGCTGGAAGCAGTACAATATCTCTTTATATTGATTCTAATTTTATAGAAACCCAGACGCTAGCTCTTAGCGGTGGTGTTATTACCCCTTTTGAATTCACGTTTGATGAAGTTGTGGGACAACTTGTTAAAGTTGAAATTTCCAATAGCTCATCGTGGGTTGAAGGACATGAATTCGAGATATACCAGGACGAACAATCCGGTGTAATACCAGAACCAACTACGTTCATTATGCTGGCATGCGCTTTGAGTAAATGGATAACCACAAAACGAAAGTAATTTTATGATCATTTGCTAACCTTAAAAATGCTTTAGAATTTTGTACAATATGTTGTAAATATAAGTTAATAAGGGGGATTATGAATACACGTTTTGCATTTTTATGTTTTGTCTGCTCACTTGTTTGTTGCCGTGTGGCACTGGCAAGCTGGTGGGACTCGTCTTACAGTTATCAGACTGAAATAAGCCTATCGACTGGATCAGCGCTTTCTTCAGAATACAGTATTCATGTTCAGATGGATCTGGATACACTGGTTGCCGATGGTAAAGTGAAATCGGATTTTGAAGACGTTAGGGTTGTATATTTTGATGGCAGTACATATACCGAGCTGGACCGCCATATTAGGCAGGCATCGACCGGATACGATATCTGGTTCCAATTGCAGAACACCAAAGGAGCGAATGATTCGTCTTCAGGCGAATATTTCGTTTATTACGGTAACAGCACTGCCGCAGATGCTCCTAAAGATTACAGCAATGTCTATTTGCTGTATGACGATTTTTCAGGGACATCGTTATCATCAAACTGGTATGGCAATACCCATTATTACAGTGTTTCAAATGGGTCGCTGGTGATCCCTGCATATAACGGCAATGGTAGTGTCATGTATACCGACCTGTTTACCAGAAACAGCGTCCGTGAATATTCTCTTAAGGTGTCAAGTTTGTACGGTAGGGGGCAATTGTATATTCATTCTTTGGGTACAGCTGTACTCGAAAACGATTGGGGTAATGGGAATAGAATTGTACACGATCTTGACGGGGCAAATCCTACAACCAATTCTGTGCGAATGGATAATACTACATGGCTATACTATTTATGGCCTCATTCAACCTCGGATTTTCAGGTATTCCAAGATGTTATTCTGGGCAATACTCAAACCTATTACGCCGGCGATGATTACGCCAGTTTAACAGAAAAAGCAACCTGTCCGACTTCGAATTCATACACTAATGCTTCGTTTAAAATTAATTCACAATGGACAAAACAAACATGGTACATGGATTATGTACTTATCCGTGAAAATGTAGAAACTGCTCCACTAGTACTTCTTGGAGTTGAGTTGACTGATGGTGTAATTCCAGAACCAATCAGTATTGTATTGTTTGGATTAGGAATTGCCTGTCGGTTTATTCTCTCGAAACGCCGGAAATAGGTTTATTCAATCTGTCCGTTTTTTGTGAGAATAATAGCTATTGGGCGTGTTTTGGGAAAATGCGCGAGAATAATAGTGAGTATCACCATAATTGGTACACAAAGGAACATACCGGTAAACCCCCATATAGTGCCCCATAATGAGAGTGATAAAATAATCCCCAGAGGACTTAGATTGAGTTTATTACCCATTATCCTCGGTTCCAGAATATTTCCGATGAGAAATTGGAGTGAACCAACCCCACACGTAATAAGAATAAAAGGATACAAGGTGTCAAACTGTATAAGAGTCATAATCGACGGGAAAACAGTTGCCAGAATAGAGCCAATGGTAGGGATATAATTAAAAATGAAGATAAGAAATGCCCAAAAAATGGCAAAATCAACACCGATGTATTTTAGAAGGATATAACTTAGTGATCCGGTCAAAACGCTTGTCAGGGTTTTGACGCCAATATAACTTCGAATATCGTTATCGATACGACGAATCATTTTGCGGATGGTTTTTTCTCTCTCCTCATTTTGAGCAAGAGCCGATAACTTTTTGTCGAAACTATTTTGTTCCAATAACAGAAACATTACATAGATCAAAATAATACCGGCATTGCCTGCCATAGAGGTAATCATTGTCGCAAACTGAGGAATTATTTTGCCGAGGTTGATGGTATTAATCAATTGCGACACAGAAGGTGTTTGGTCGACATTCCACAAATCCATAGTATGCTTGATCAGTTTAACAAGTTTTTCCTGATATACGGGAGCCGCACTTACTACACCAGCAATATTTGCGCTAATCAAAGAAAACATACCCCACAGTAAAACTAATATAGTGGCAATAGCAATGCTCAACCATAAACCCTGAGGAAGATGTGATCCCAAAAACGGTATGTTTTGGTATACAACCGTTAAACTATTGATGAGATACCATATAATGATTGCAATAACCAAAGGAATGAGCAGTTTACTTCCTATAACAAGTATGTAAACCACTGCCATAACGACACCAAACAGCAGGCATGCGCTTATTATTTTTTGAGAATCCGACTTCATAGAGTACCCTCACAGTTAATCTGTTTGTAGTCAGTATACGTAATGAGGGCATCGAATTGCAACACTCAATTTTAGCTAATATCAAGAAAAATAGATTAACGATACACACATTGTTGGCGGATACGATTTGTTAACGATGGGGAACAATAGATAGGTTTATTTTCGTGTTGTTCATCTTCTTCATCCAATACACGTCGTGCAAGTGGAGAATCATTACCTTTCGGTAGATCAAGTTTGATATCATCTTTTACTGTGGACATAGTAATGAAATCACCGCAATTATAAAATGCGCGTAATTCATCTTTCAGTAACGCGGAGTCATGACGTAACCCGTGTCCTCGTCGTGCGATAACCACAAGGGTATTTTTGTCGAGCTGATCGTCGAAAGTTTTAATTTGTTTTAGCACGCCGCTACGAGGTAATCGTTGTCCTGCGCTATAAAATTCCAGGCTTCTGGGTTGTACATACCACACGTCGGTTTTCTTAAATACGATAACTTCAAGATCATGGAATAATTCTTCAGGATATTGGAGGTTCAGGTACAGTTGTCCATTTTTTACGGCAACCTGTTTAAATTTGATCATTTGAGCAAGTTCGTCGGCTGTACCTGTTTTTTTGATTACTTCCGATGGTACTTCAGTCAGATACGTTGGAAGCGGGATAGGATCAGGCAATGTTGACGGGTCAACACGTTCCAATAAAGCGTCTTCGAAACCTTCAGGTGCCGGGACTCCCAGAAAGTAGCGGTAATCTTCTTCTAATTTGGCAATAGCTATTTGATATGTGGCGCTAGCCGCGATAGCTGGATCCGGTCCGAAGTAATCGAAGATAAATTCAGTCGCGTATGGCATGCCACCACCTTTGTAATAAGGAATGCTTTTGTATGCTTGATGAACTTCAGCAAGCCCTTCGAATAGCTCGTACATGAATGACAGGGCAAACCATCGTCGGTACGGGTTGTCGGTAGCACGAATAAAATCCATCAGCATGATAATTGCTCCGGCGGTTGCTTCGGGCTGGATCATTTTTTCCAGTCTTTCACGTGATTCAGCGTCGATAGAGACGAAACAATCTCCGAATGTCTGCTGAAAGAAGAATATACCACGAGCCGGTTTTTCAAGAGCAACACGTTCCTCACGGTCACGTTCTTTAATTGCAATACTTTTAATCGAGGTAGAGAATTCATCATAAAGGATTTTGATGCTGTCCCACGGGATATCGTCATTATTTTTTACATCAATAAATGTATGGGATAACCATGTATAGTGGTCGATTGCTCTTGACCAGTTGGCGTTGCCTTCTTCATCGAATGCGGTTGGAAAATGAGCGTCTTTGCGCAGGCGTTGTACCGCTTGCATAACAAGCGCGTGGCGTTTACGTAATTCGTCACGGAACTCTGGACCGGTGGTTTCACGCACCGCTTTTGAATCCTTATATTTATCATAGGCAAGGCACATCAGACGCAGAAGATCGATAAAATCGGCATTATGTTCCAGATTGACCCGATGGCTCAGCATGTTGAGGTCTTCAAGGTTTTCATATATATTATAGCCGCCTTGTCCCAGTCCGTCTGGATGAGTGTATCCCTGTCGCAGCAAACCGTAGGCGGGATAACCGGGTGTGGTTATCTGTAATGGCAGGACATCAGTTATTACATGCATGGTAAGCTCTTTATAAAATCTTAAATCACCGGTTTCCAGCATATAAACATATAATGATTTTAGTACCCATTGTGTTGCTCCCTGAGGTTCGCGAGGGTCGATAAAATCATCTCCATCAGTGTTGTATGAGAAATGATATAAGCCTCTGTAGCCCTGTTTTTTTTCAGCACGCATAACATCCATAAAATTATATGCACCAAGAGTAGCGCGTTCGAAATCGTTTTCTACCATTACAGCGAACAGTCCAAGAGACGCGTCATACGGCCATACTCGTTTGTAACCTGCAAGCCACTGGCTGTAGTAGTTAGAACAGGGTTGATAACTTGCCCATAGATTCTGCATATCAACATCCAGCGCTAAATTTCTTCCACAAACTCTTCCTTGCTTATAGACCCATTCATTTATATCTTCGCGGATAGAACTGTACCGTTCAGACAATTTTTTAAAATAGAGGTTGATTTCAGTTTCTGAAATGTCACGGTTTTCACAGAAAAATTTTTCCGGTGACAAATCTTCTTCCTGAGATATTGATGATTTAAAATGATTTTCGTCTTTTGTTGATGCCATACTTGGTACTGCATAGTTGATAAATAATAAGCTTAAACAAAAAATATGTAGCAATTTTCTCATAATACTTGATTCTCCTTTAATAAATTTTATGAGGCATTAACCGACACCTACCTCAACCGCGCATTATTATCGATATAAATGTGAGGATAATTTTAAGGAATGTTTAATTATTGTTTTAATAATGGTTAGGGAATCTGAATTTTTCTAATAATCTGTTAATGTCATCCAGATATAAGAAAATCACGCATGTCTGCTGTAGCTTGAATGTTATAGGGATAAAGCGGGGACTGTGTTTGTTTGATTTGTAATAATCGTATTTTTATGCGCATAAAGTTTGGGTATATAACACCGATATTAATGTATGGAGAAATAAAATAAATTATTTGGGGGATTTTTGTATGGCAGATATAATTCAAATTGGAATATGTGATGGCAATGCTTTGATATCTTTTCTGAAAAATGATTTGAAATTTGATTTGGATGTAGTTAATGAACTTGATGTAGCCATTCAGAAATTATATCAGGAGAACATTTTTGATATAACAATTGATTTTAAAACTATCACGTTTATTACCAGTCTTGTTCTTGGCAAACTTGTGTCATATCACCGTGATTTATCGCAACGAGGCGGGCGTTTGGCAATAACCAATACGAATGACTCTATCATGGATGTTTTTACAGTGACTAGACTTGACCGAGTAATAGCTATTTCCTAACCCTCAATTAGTTCCCTCCTATCTAATTCTTTGCTCGGTGATTTATTTGGTTATAACTCCAATATGTGATACACTATAATTAAACTAATTTACCGGAGTTTTTCTATGAATCGATTATCGATATACAAGTTGGTTTTACTTGTTACGTTGATGATTTCGTCCGTATATGGAGAAGAAATCGTGTGTAATATTGTATCAGTTCGTCCCGATGCGGTTTCTTCCAATTTTAATATTATCACGTTTACCGGTAATTCCTATACTAACTATAAGATATATTGGAAAGATAATCTGGATTCGCCTTGGGATGCTGTAGATTATCCTGCGCTGCAGGAAGATATTTCGCATAATACTGAGGGAACTGTAACGTGGGTTGATCGTGGTCGTGATCCTCAGATGCAGGGAAACCTGCCTGGGCAGGTGCCACAACGTTTTTACAGAGTAACTGCCCAGTTACCAACTGCTAAACACATTATCTTGATTATTGGTGATGGCATGCACCTGCAAAATGAGATAGCCGCCAGCAGGTATCGTTATGGTACCGATTACGGACTTGTCTGGCATGAATTTCCGTATTCGGGATTTGTTACCACTTGGGATGTAGATACCTACAGCCGATATGCTTTCAATGCGTCACTTCCTGAATATGATGCGCAATCTTATGCCGCTTCAATTGGATATGATACTTTACAGGGAGGCTATGCGCCATATCCTATTGATCTAACAGGTCAGGATAGCTATTTTTTGACTGAGCTTGCGGGATACGATTTAAGCGCATATTTTCCCGCAACCGATTCTGCCTCAGCTGCAACAGCTATGGCAACAGGATTCAAAACCAACGAAGGGAATATCAGTTGGTTACCCGGTGATCCTGATAACGGCGCTTTATTGACTGTCGCTGAAAAAATGCGTATCCATAAAGGATTTTCTATAGGAGTTGTCAGTACAATGCCATTTAGTCACGCTACACCAGCGGCATTTGTCAGTCATAATAAAAACCGTGAGCACTATTATACAGGATTTGATAACGATGGCTCGTTTGGTATTGCGGATGAAATCGTTACCGTTATCAAACCTGATATTGTTATCGGAGGTGGGCATCCATTGCGCAATAATCCCACATGGGACATCACCGAAGGTTTTTTATCCCAGTCGTTATACACCACATTGGTAACTTCGGGGGAATATATTTTTGCAGAACGGCAACTAGGAGTTGATGGAGGCCTTACTATTAGCAATGCTGCGCAGCAGGCTGTTACTCAACATAAAAAGCTATTTGGGCTCTTTGGCGGATATAAAGGATATTTTGAACCGCAGATAGCCTCTGATACTCCTGGCGCACCTTCGGTAATGCGGTCGACTAAAGAAAATCCTACACTTTCAGACTGTGCTCTTGCAGCATTGACTGTTGCCAGCAGAGATAATGACGGTTTTTTTCTTATGATCGAACAGGGCGACGTGGATACCGCAAATCATTATAACGATTTTCGTTGGATGATCGCCTCTATGTGGGATTTGGAAGAAGCGGTGAAAACAGTTATAGATTTTATCGACCGCCCTGACGATGCTATCGATTGGTCGAATACACTGCTGATTATTACCTCGGATCATGCTAATAGCTATATGCGGTTAAGCAATGCTCCTGCCCTGCAGAAAGGGGATTTGCCTGGCCAAGAGGGGAGTCCGTATGCCTATACGTATCCAGATGGTGAAGTGTCATACCATACGAACGACCATACCAACGAATTGGTTACCATTTATGCGCAGGGTGATGCCGCAAAATTGCTCAACCGCTATAAAGGCAGCTGTTATGATGGTACTCAAATTATCGATAATACAGAAATTTACCAGATATTACGACGGGCTGTTCAAATCGACGATTAAATGATCTGCACCTCATTATCATTTTCGGCATCTAACCATATAGTGGTAAAAGATATAATCATTTCAATTCAATTAAAGGAAAGGAGATGCAGATGGGAACTTCAGTGTTTATTGCTAAAATTATGGGTCCGTATTTTTTGCTTATTGCCTTGAGTATAGTAGTTAACAGAGGATTTTTTCAACAGCTTATGGAAGACTACTGTAAAAGCCATATTTTGATTTTATTTGGAGGCATGTTAGCTTTTGTTTTTGGTCTTGTAGTAGTACAGGTTCATAATATATGGGTTTCAGGTTGGCCAGTACTGATAACCATCTTAGGATGGAGCAGTATTGTGAAAGGTATGTGGTTGATATTGTTTCCAAATTCACTAAGCGGCTTGATGCAGTTGTATATCCGTAACCGTCATCTTCTCATGGTGAACGCATCTATTGCGTTTATCCTTGGAGCCATATTGTCTATATGTGGATACTTTTGCGCATGAATAGCTTCATTCACTAAGCGGCTTGATGCAGTTGTATATCCGTAACCGTCATCTTCTCATGGTGAACGCATCTATTGCGTTTATCCTTGGAGCCATATTGTCTATATGTGGATACTTTTGCGCATGAATAGCTTCTTGCCAGGTGTATCAACTAAATGAAGGTTGCGTGTGATGCCTTAATCTATTGCGTTTAGCCTTAATAATTAGTAGTGGATAGAGCAAAAAACCTATTCCTGAGATCATTTCTTTATACTCTTCAAATAAATCAAGGCTGGATTTGCCTTCTGCAGATATTATTTCAGGTCCATTATAGAGATTTGCCCATAATTTCGTAGCCAGTACAACCGCAATGAAAAGTGCTATCAGAGAAAGATTCATCACCGGAAACTTGATTTTACGTAGAAACTTATGAACAGTTGGCTGTAGATCAATCAGTGGTATGAACACACCAACAGTGAAGAAAAATAAAATGATGAAATAATACTGAAAACTGTAATCAAATTTTCCAATAGAAATATTATGGAAATTGATCTCATTTTGTAAGTTGATGTTTTTTAGAGCTTCACCCGTTTCCAGATTAAAAATACGTTGTCCCCAACTACATTCTTCTCCTGCAACAAAAATAGTAAATGCCAAAAAGAAAAAATAGAATTTATATTTATTGCAAAAAGTTAGCACGGAATAATGATGCCTTTTCCATGAAGAAATCAGTAATGCCAAAAAGGCTAAAGCTGATCCAAAATAGGTAATGCACGTCAAATTTTCAACAATATAGTCTTCTCTGGCAAGTTCAAGCATAAAGTTTGTTTGCTGAAGGCATAACGAAAAGATTATAAAAATCAGTAATAAAAAGAATATATTTGCTAAAATAATTCGACGCATAAAAGTCACCCCGCTATTATTTGTTAAATTAAAAACTAATCAAAGTCTAACATGAAAATAACGAAAAAGCAACTTTTGTATTGAAAAAAAGAATTGTTGGAGTGCTGAAAAGTAGTAGTTTTTTATTTCGCTGTTTCTTATGGAATCTGTTGTTCTAAAGGAGATAAGCGAAAATATCACTCAGTAATGAGTAGGAATTGAGTTTATGCTGGTGATTCCGTATAGTGAATTTAGTTTGTCGTGTTTCAAAAAAAGAAATCTTCTAATCTGGAGAGTTTTATCATTTAGACATTGATTCAAACTCTATCAGATCACAGGCACAGATTGCCTTTGATAAAGATAGCGAATCTTTAGGTATATCAATAAAATTATATTATGCTCATGGCAGATCCGGAACTTCGGGAACTGGCAATGATGTTGCTTGCAAATTTGTGCCGTTTTCTACAAATCGTACATGATCTGTTAATCGAACGTAATTGAAAGTCTCGTCAAATATTGCCGCTCCAACAGGATTATAGCTGATTTCTCCATACGATAGATCCATTTCACCACCCACGCCGACAACTACGCCAGCAAGATCGGATTCACTCAATAAAAAGTTTGTCATATTGACGTAGCCGTCATTAGTAACGCGAACTGCTGAACCACTACCATGGCTTATGCCGCCTGTCCAGCCGCCTTCCGGTTCATAGCGTACGGTATTAATAATTCGGGCATCGTTGACACTCACTGAAGCGCCACTGTCGACAAACAATCCTTCTCCCTCATTTTGTGCCATGCGCAATAGTGAAATCGAAGCGACAGCATTGTGTCTAACTGCAATGCCACTGAATTGGATATCAGCTGCTGGATCAGCAACGTAATCATCCGCATATAGAGGATTAAGTGTGTTGCTATTAACTGTTAGGCGACTCCCGATTAATAAAGTATCCGTATCTTGTATAGAAATACCAAATGATTGGTTCGTATCGGATATAACATCAGTAAAGGATGCATGTACACCGCCTCGCAAGCATATGCCTGATCCGAAAATTTGCATGCCAGTTTCTGTTTGTGTACGATAGACGCTTACATCATCCAGAATCAATTCGCCTCCGTACTGATAAATACCGAATCTTGTGGCATCCTGTACTATCGTATTGGAAATAGAAGTTACTGCATCGGAATGAGAAACAAACACCGCACCTGGTGATCCGGCTCCGACAAGATAGAACCCATTGATATTTAATCTGTTCGCGCTAAGATTTAGAATCGGCGCAGATATGATGGTCAGACCTCCGGAAACAGCGTTCAATGTTGTTGGTTTATTAATGATAAGCGGGCTGTTATAAACACCGCTATATACATAAAGGGTCAAATCACCTATGGAAAGGTCATCAGACTTTTCAAATGCCTGTGCTATTGATGTAAATGGATAATCCTGTGAGCCGTTAGGTTCGCTAACACCATCTGATGTAGGATAGATGAAATTTTGATTTACATACCAGGTAACGCTCCATGAAAAAACCGGTGGAGATGTGGTGAATGTCAAATCCGCAATGGTAGAGTTGGCAGAAATAACCCATTTGTAAATTTTGCTGACATTATCAAGAAGGCCAGGGAGGTCGTTTTGTGGAATCTCTTCATTTTCTGTCATCTTTTTTAGGTCTTTTTCAAGAAATATCATTGTGGATATAGCTGGTAATGTCTGTGTTCTTCTCTGTTGCTTAATCGACTTATCGATACTGCGGATCAGTTTGCGAAAAGACGAAGCGTTACCGGATGACTCTTTATACAAATCGGTAATTGAAGCACGCAGGGTATTTGTTGCCGAAATAAAATTTTGTACATCAGGTTGTACGCATTCTAAGGCTTTAAAATTGGTACTTACTTCGTTAGCACTACGGCCTCGAATAATCAGTTTTTTACTTATGAGTTGTCTGAGCAATTTTTTCTGAATATTGTTCAGCATAACAAGCGAACTGGTAAGCTGCCATCCTTGTCTAATGTTAAGGTTGTCGGATGAAGTTTTTGACATTGTCACTGCTTGTGCTGGAAAAATGATATCCGCAAATTCGTATATAACTGGTTTATTTTGGGTGGTATCTATCAGGAATACTTTTCCTTTTATCGTTTCGGCGTTTGTATATACTATGCCCGTATCCAGAAATTGATTTGCGGTCAATTGAAAAGACAGAGATGGATCTCGACGCGTCTTGAGGTTCATCCATTGTGATAATGATTCAACGGTGGTATTTGGAGTTGTAATAATAACCGGATAATCAACAGTTGGTAGCATCCTTCTAATATAAGTTGGATACCATGATGTACTCAAACCTGACGGTTCTTCGCCTGTCTCAATACGCAATCTTACCTGAACCTGTGTATCGTTAAGTGTAGAAATAGAACAGTAGGTTGAGCCACGAAGCAAATTCGTATATTGAGGACACATTTGCTGAGATGTAAAAGTCGCTGATACATCAAACTGCGCCATGTTACCACTAAGGGACGAGTTCGTTTGTCCTGATGCAGAACTGTTGAGACAAAATATCCCGACCAAAAATAAACACATTGAAATCCATTTCATCCGTGACATGATCTAGCCTCCTTGTTTTTAATTTAAAACTTATAAAAGGATTAAAACAATGTATTGTAGATGTGTTGACTATTTTATCGCTGGGAAAAGAAAAAATAAACAAAAAAATAAAATTTATAAAAATAATAAAATAATGGGTGTTCGCGATAAAATTTATGTGTTAGTCATATGGTTGGCATTAATATAGTAAGGAAATAAATGCAAAATGGTTAGTCAGGGAGATTTGTCTGCACGGATGTGAATACTTATAAGGGATAAGCTAAGAGCAAGCTATTTATTTTCTTTTTTTCGTGAAAAAATATACTGCTCCCATAAGGCACAGCAATACCGACCCCGGTTCGGGAACCGCTGAAGATGATTGCGTAAGAGTAACATAGCTGATAGAACTGGTTGCGGAAGCGGATGATGTATCGTCTCCGAAGAAAATGAAATTCGCTGTCGAATAGGGGGCACCGAAAGATGAATAATCACGCAATGCTCCTGTTAAAATAGGATTAGATCCTACAAACAATGTATAGGTATCTGCATAGATAGATAGTGAATAGTCGATAAGTGATGATACGTCGAATGTCCCGGTTCCCTCGGCATGAGTAAAAAGTGCCCCGTCAGAGAGAATATCCGACTGAGCCCAGATTTCGTCGTTCCAGAATCCAAGTTCAATACCCATCAGATCGCTGCTTAACACAATGATGCTGAAACCGGACCTATCGTTATTTGAGTGTGACTCATTGGTTACTTGCAATCCGAAGTCAAGGGTATAGCCGGTTGATCTGTCCAGAGTAATTCCTTGCATTGACGGATGGCTTGGAGTCGATGATCCGGGAATATGAGTAAAAAAGCCTGCTTGATCGGACATGGTTGTCGTTGTATCGAGAATTGTTGAACCGCCGGATGCAGACATCGTAGCGTCAGAAGAAAACAAAGGGTTTTCAAGGTACAACCATCCCTGGTCGCTCAATTTCTCGCTGCCACTACCGTTTGAGCCGTTGTATAAATCAATGGCGTAGGCATTGCAGGTGAGCAGTATTAGTAGAACAACATAACTTATCCGTTTCATAACAAAGCTCCTAAAATTATATAATTATTATAAGTTAACTCCAGTTATGTAATAAAAATTATACCATGTTATATTGTAAAATGCAAAATGCTAAGGCCTTAAAAAGTTTTTAAGAATAAAATTGAAGTAAATCGATTCAAAATAGAGTACGTAAATTATTTTAAATTTGCAAAAAAAAATTTTACTGTGGGATATGTCATGTATCTGTTTGCTGTGCAAAGTGTTGACATTTTACATAAAAAATAAGCTCTATAAAACCTATATTTAGGCTCAATTTTCTACTAGATTATACGATAAGAATAATGAGACTATTTGTTATAATCCAGCCAAATTTTAATACGTTGATAGCCGATAGGAGTGTACTTGTATGAACGATGGACAGAAGCTTATAGAGCAAGGTAACCAGTACCTGGTAGATGGGGCATGGAAAAAGGCATTGAAAGCATTTGGCGCTGCCAAACAATCTAATCCGAACTCGATAGAAGCCTTACAGGGATTGGCACGTTCATACGATAAACTTGGCAAAACACAGGAAGAAATCGATACCTATAAACAGATAATCAAGTTGGATCCTTCTTCGCCTCAGTGGTATGACAGGCTGGGCATTATTTTCAGTAAACTTGGTTTATATGATCAAGCCGTACCATTGTTCAAAAAAGCGGTTGAATGCAGTGACGATCCTGTTAAAACGCTGACTAATCTGGGTGTAATATATGGTGAAATGGGACGATATAAAAAAGAGATGGAAACATACCGCAAAGCCATCGAATTGAACCCCGATTATGCCGCGGCACATTATAATCTTGGATATGCGTACGATCATCAGGGAGAAACGCTGGATGCTATCAGCTCATATAAACGTGCGATAGAATGTAATCCCGAATACACGGCCGCATATTTTAATATCGGTATGTTGTATGTGCAAACCAAAGAGTATGATTTGGCAGAAGAAGCGTTGTTGAAAGTAGTCGAACTCGATCCAAATGCTGAGGATGCACAAATCGAGCTTGCCAGAGTTTTTACGCGTAACAGTCAGCTGGATCGTGCAATCGAACAGTATCAGTTTATTATCACCTCTGATCCGATGAATCCCGATGCGTATTTTGAATTGGCAGCAGTGTACGGACGTTGTGGGCGATATGAAGATGAAATTAAGGCGCTTGAAGAGGTTATTGAGATTGATCCCGAAGCAACCGGAGCCTATAATGATATAGGGTTAGCCTATACCCAGATGCGACGATATAAAGAGGCGCGAGAGTCATATCAACAGGCCATAGACATTGACCCCGATGATGTCGATGCGTATTATAATCTCGGTATGCTGTTTTGCCAGTTGGAGATGTATGACGAAGCTCTCGACGCGTTGTTGGAAGCCGTTGATATTGATGCGGAAGACCCTGAAATTTATAACGAGTTGGGAATTGTGTATAGCCGATTAGGGCAGAGCAAAGATGCCATATCATCATACAAAAAGGCGATAGAATTTGATAAACGATATAGCGAAGCGTATGCCAATCTGGGTATATGTTATACCGATTTAGGTTGTTATGATATAGCGCTCGAAGCTTGCCAACAAGCCCTTATCATTAATTGCCAGTATGACGACCCCGTCTTAAATTATTCGTTGGGGTTGGCTTATCTTCATACTGGTGATAAACAGTCGGCAGCGCGTCAGTATGAGCTGTTGCAATCCAAACAAAGTGAACTTGCCGAAAAATTATCGCTCGAATTGAGCAAGTATCCTGCATAGAATATTCTTCATAAAACTTCATTGCTTTTTTAGCATGTCTATTCTATTGTTATATGCATTGCTGTGCCTGGGGATGGGTATGTAATCAGGCAGGTAACTTATAAACGGAATAATCAAAAAATAAATTAAAGATTACGAGGGGATTATGAAACGTCTGGCGTGTGTGTTGGTAATGGTGTGGACGGTGCTTGTTTATATAAACGGATATGCCCAGCAACCTCCTGCGGCGAAGGTTGCAATTCAGGATATATTTGAAAAGGAAATTGCTAAAACCACACCTATTGTAGGCATATTAGATTTCAACCGCCTGGCTTCAGTTTCGTCTGAGGAATCTGGATTGATAGTCAAACACCATTTTGAAGAAGGCGATATGGTCAAACAAGGCGATCCGCTTGTAGAATTTGATACCGATTTTATCCGCAAAGATATCGAGATTAGCCGCAAAGAGCTTGACGCAATCGAGGTTCAGCTGGAGGAAGCGGCAAAAAATCTTGATCGTCTGGATAAATTGTTCAAAAGTGCCGCCAGCAGTGAAAAAGCGTTTGATGAGCAATTTTTCAGCCATAAAAAATTGCTTAAACAAAAAGAGCGTCTTGAGAAAGAACTTGAACGCTTTAATTTGAAACTTGACAAGAGTATTGTAAAAGCGCCTTTCAGCGGTATTGTCCTTGCGAAATATAAAGAATTGGGCGAATGGGTTTCCATCGATTCACCGATTTGTGAAATAGCCTCTACAGATGATGTTATAGCGCGAGTTGGTGTATCTGAAGATCTTATAAAATATTTTGTTATTGGCGGTTCAGTCACAGTTTCTATCGATCCTCTGGACAAAGAATTTCAAGGTGAGATTGACAGTTTTGTGCCGGTTGCTGATTTGAAAAGTAAAACTTTTTGGCTAAAGATACGTATCCCGTATTTTGATAAAGCAATTCAGAATATGTCGCTTACTGCCCAGATACCATCTTCACCGAAAATGAACATTCCCATGGTCAAACGCGATGCGCTGGTAACCTTCAATGGGCAGACTTTTATTTATTCCATTAACGAGGGCACTGCGGCGATAATACCGGTACAAGTGGTTGTCTATGACGGTGAATATCTGGGTGTGCAAGGACCACATCTTATGGCTGGTATGCCGGTGGTGGTCGACGGTAACGATCGTTTGCAACCAGGTCAGCCTGTGCAGGTTGTAGAGGAGAGGCAGTAGTGGATCTTATTCGTTATTCTATAGAAAAACCTGTTTCTATTGCTGTTGCGGTGATTTTGATATTGCTGTTCGGGTTTGTAGGTATACAAAAATTGCCGGTGCAGTTGACGCCTGATGTTGAACAACCGCAGATTTCTGTGCAGACTATATGGGCTGGCGCAACCCCATATGAAATCGAAAAAGATATCATAGAAAAACAGGAAGACAAACTCAAGAGTGTACGCGGGTTGGTTGAGATGGAAAGTTCCAGCTACAACAGCCTTGGCAATATTTTACTTACATTTCGAGTCGGAACCAATCTTGATGACGCTATGTTGCGAGTATCCAATAAACTTGAGGAAGTGACCGATTACCCGCAAAATGCAGAACGTCCGACGCTCGATTCCGGTGGACGATCGTCTCCTATAATCTGGATGATGCTTAAAACGTCACCTGAGAACCAAAATGACATACGCACATACAAAACGTTTTTTGAAGATGAGGTTCGCCAGTACATTGAACGTGTACCGGGTGTAGGTTCGTTGTTTGTATTCGGTGGACGCGAGAAACAGCTGGAAGTAGTAATGGATCCGGTTAAGCTGGGTAGGTACGAAATTACCATAGGCGATTTGATGTCGCGTATATCGAGCGCCAACACAAATATTTCTGCAGGTGTTCTCGGTATGGATAAAAAAGATTACCGTATCCGTACTGTCAGCCAGTATGAGAGTGTCGAAGATCCGTTGAAAGTCGTTTTACGAGATGACGGAGCACGCCGGGTATTTGTCAAAGATGTTGCCACCACACGATTCGGATACGAGACAGAATCGGTTTCAGTTATGCATAACGGTACTCCGGTCATAGTCATTGGTGTTCGGAAGGAGCAGGGGGCGAATGTTCTCAGCCTGACTGCTGACGTGCAAAAGGTGGTAGAGGATCTCAACGCACATTTATTAAAAGATAAAGGATTGTATATAGACTGGGTATACGATCAGGTTCCTTACATTAATACCGCTATCGATCTTGTTATAAACAATGTGATGGTTGGTGGTGTGTTGGCAATTGTGGTGTTACTGTTGTTTTTACGGTCTATCAGTTCAACAATCACCATAGCGATTGCGATTCCTATATCCGCTGTGGGAACATTCATCTTTATGTGGATATTCGGGCGCAACTTCAATGTTGTTAGTTTGGCCGGAATATCGTTTGCTGTGGGTATGTTGGTAGATAATTCAATTGTGGTGTTGGAAAATATCGACCGCCACAGGAAATTAGGTAAATCGGCATTTCAGGCTTCGTATGACGGCGCTAAAGAGGTATGGGGAGCGGTATTGGCTTCAACAGCAACCACAGTGGCGGTGTTTGTACCTGTTATTTTTATTCAGGAAGAAGCAGGGCAGTTGTTCCGGGATATTGCAATTGCGATTACGTTTTCTATCTTATTGAGCCTTTTTGTGTCGGTATCAGTTATTCCAACCATTACCGACAAGTTGTTCGGGTTATCCGAGAACAAACGTTTTCATATTAACGCTAAGTTGGATCGTGGCGCTAACGGCAATAACAATCAACCTAATATGGTTGTACGATTGATTATGTTCCTTTCTCGTTTATCGTTACGTAACTGGATAACATGTGCGCTGACAGTGGTGATTTTAACAATGTTTTCGGCGTTACTGATTAAGATGCTTTTGCCCAAAGCGGAGTATTTACCGCAGGGGAACCGAAACCTTATTTTAAATATCATGATCCCACCGCCGGGATATTCGGTGGAAAAGCGTGATGCAATCGGTAAATATATTTTTGAACAGACAGCGCCATACTTCAAAGAAGATTATAAAGACGGCATCCCGCAAATCAAAAACATTTTTTATGTTGCAGCCGACGAAATCACCCTGTTCGGCGGTATTTCAGAACATGAAACCGAAGCAGGCAAGATGATGCCGTTGTTCAACAGTGTCATGAATTCATTACCCGGGATATTCGGGGTGAGCATTCAGGCAGGTATTTTTCAGACGGAAATAGGGCAGGGAAGGACCATTGACGTGAATATATCCGGTCACGATATCGATCGGATTATTGAGGTAGCACGGACACTTTTTGGCGCGATTTCGGCACAGATGCCGGATTCGCAGGTACGTCCTGTTCCATCATTGGAAATATCGTATCCAGAAGCCAACATTATACCCGATCGCTCAAAATTGCTTGCCAATGGCTTAACGGAGGAAGAATTGGGCGTCTATATAGACATCCTTATGGACGGAAGAAAAATAGATGATTACAAACCTGAAGGATTGAAACAAATTGATTTGGTTCTTCGTAGTGATTCAAATAACATCCAAAGCCCTGAAGATATTCAGGATAGCCTTATAGCTAACAAATTTGGCAATCTGATTCGCATCAAAGATGTATCTCACCTTAAATACGATCAAGGTATGACGCAGATAGATCACCTGGAACGATCGCGAAATGTGCGTCTTGAGGTTACACCTCCTGAATCTATAGCCCTAGAACAGGCCATGGAACTTATTCAAAGTCAGATTATAGAAGAATTGCAAAAGCAGGGAAAACTGGATGGCGTCACCGTTGCCGTGGGCGGTAATGCCGATAAGCTAACTCAAACCCGCAGGGTGTTGCAGTGGAATTTTCTGCTGGCGATTGTTATAACCTATTTGCTGATGGCGGCATTGTTTGAGAATTTTCTCTATCCGTTGATAATTTTGTTTACCGTACCGCTGGCAAGTGCAGGTGGTTTTCTTGGCTTGCGCATGGTTGACGCGTTTGTTGCACCGCAGTCTTTTGACATCCTGACCATGCTCGGGTTTATTATCCTCGTTGGTACTGTGGTGAACAACGCTATCTTGATTGTGTATCAGGCGTTAAATAATGTTCGCTATGAAGGCTTCACTGGCAAAGAAGCTATTTTTGAATCGGTGCGCACTCGTATCCGTCCGATCTTTATGAGTACCACGACAAGTATATTCGGGTTGTTCCCTCTGGTTATTGCCACAGGTTCGGGAAGCGAGCTCTACCGTGGATTGGGTAGTGTTCTTCTTGGTGGACTGGCGTTATCTACCATATTTACGTTGTTTGTTACTCCTGCGTTGCTTGCCTTTTTTATCCGGTTTGAGAAAAGCAGGGTGGAGAGTACGAACCCTGCATAGAACAATCTTAGCCCTTTGGGTTGTCGATCATTTGATCGCATTGCTCAATAAAAATTTTGGTTGGATTATCTTCAGGATATTTTCGCTGGATTTCTACAAACATCGCACGTGCTTTTTTGTAATTCTGATCTTCATACAATTGTATTGCAGCTTGAAAATCAGAACATAAGACTTTGATAGTTTGGTTGTTGTTGTCGATATGATCCAGTAGTTCATAGACTTTTATTTTCGAAGACCGCCCCTTGACCGTCACATTGCCCAGAGTACGGAACAAGAAACTATTGTGTGTTGCTTCGAATACAGGTTGGCTGACTAAAATTGATGTTCCATAACTTTTATTTAGCTGTTCAAGCCTGCTGGCGATATTCACACTGTCACCAAGTACGGTATAGTTCATACGTTGTTCCGACCCAACATTACCTACAACCGTTTCGCCTGTATGGATACCAAAACGTGTAACCATAGGTGGTTTGCCGTCGCGTTGCCATTGTTTATTTAAAATTCGTAATTTATTGACACACAGTAAGGCTGCCTCACAAGCATTGTATGCGTGTTTTTCATCTGGCCTTGGTGCTCCCCAGAATGCCATGATGGAATCGCCGATAAATTTATCGACTGTTGCGTTATTGGAAATCAGTATATCTATCAGCTCTGAGAAATAGGTTGAAATGTGAAGCATCACTGTTTCCGGTGGTAGTGTTTCTGAGATAGTAGTGAAGTTTTCTATATCGGTAAATAGAATTGAAAGAACACGTCGATCTCCTCCCAAACTAACATCCTGACCGGATCCGAGTAATTCTCGTACCAGTTCCGAAGGGACATATTTGTTGAAAGCTTTGAGTCCTGTTTTCATGCCGTTGATGGCGTTATGCATTGTTTGCAGTTCGCGAATATTCGATTTAAGAATGACCGGTTCATCCAGATACATTTCTTTTATCCGATTAGTCGCGTCTGCCAGATACATAATGGGACGCGAAATACTACTTGCCAGCAGTACTGAAACGAGTAAAGCGATAATTAGAATAATAAGCGAAATAACTGCTACAATGGTGTTTGAATTATCAAGGATATCAATAAAGTAGTTTGATTTAATAAAAATACCGATGCTCCATTTTTTGAATACAAATGGAAATTGTATAAGTACACCAGCATAGCGGTGGTCATCGTGATACACTGCAAAGCTATGCTCACCGGTTTGCTGGTAATGGGTGTAAATTTTTCTGAGAACAGGATCGTTTATCTCCGATATTTTTTTTAGCTGATAGGAATCTTTGATCTGTTCAACCACCGCTTCATCTGAGCTGGCAATCAGTTCGTGTTTGCGGTTAACAATAAAAGCAGTTCCCTGCTTGTTTATAGCCAATCCTGAAAGAAATTCGGATAACGAATCTAAACTGATATCGACTCCTACAACTGCTTGCACTGCACCGTTTTTGTCGATATCAGGAAACGATGCGGTAATACCCGGTTTTTGATTGCTGAAAAAAATGTAAACATCGGTCCAGAAATTTTGTTTTGTGTTTTTTGCGCCAACATACCATGGACGGGTTCGCGGATCAAAATTTATGCTTGTGCTTTGTTCTTGCTTTATGATGTTGCCATTGATATCACGTGTGAAGTTAGTTGTACCGGGATTTGGTGTTGTGCGTTTGATTATTTGTGTCGATAGGGAACCGTCGGGCATTTTTTGATTCATCAGGTAATTGCCTTCTTCGGTACCGTAGTAGAACATGGATAATTGGGGATAAACATGCAATACTTCGCTCATATAGTTTGACATACGTTCTAGTTGGAGATTATTAGAGAAGTCAATATTACCGCTGCCAGTGATGCGCCCGGTCATTTGTGCCATCATTGCTGCCGGTTCCAGAAAATGCACAGTGCGTTCGGTGACAATATTGGCCGCCGAATTGGCCAGCATATCCATCATCTGGTAAACTGCCCTCCGTCCCTGAATATATGAATACCATGTTATTATGCAGACAGTTATGATAAGCAGCGTTGCCATTGCAGTAAGCAGGTCAATGGTAAGCGGTCTGCTGGTAATAATTTTTTTAAGTTTTCTTAATATATTCACGGCATAATCCTTTTTTTATATAGCGATATACTACAGGAATATAGACGCTACAGCATACAAAAAAGATTAGTGATTTGCTGATAGATATATCTGTGTGTTTGGTAAGATGCTTTGTTTTAGTTAGTTAGGTTGTGAAATTATTTCGATGGTTGTCGGTATTATGGAATATAATCATCAGCTAAGGAATCGTTTTTTTAATCCAATCAGACTGCACAATAACAAAAAGAGTGTTGTCGGCTCAGGGATAACAACATCCGCTGTTGGGTTTAGAATGAACCACTGTTTGAGGCCATCTGCAGTACCGGTAACGACAATTTGTCCAAGTTCATTGATTGCATGAGCTCTATCTAGTGTCCATTCTGAATCTTCCGATAGAAAATCGTTGAGGTTGTATATTTGGCCTTCTATCCACATAACAGCGTTATACACATTATCGGATGATTTTGAGTAACCGATAATAACGCCATTATTATTGATTGATGCGGCATTTGATTCATTTCCGCCGAAATCAGTTAAGGAAGTCATGATTCCAGCCTCCCAGATAAAGGCCTGTCGATAACCTTGTGGGTTATGTGACCAACCAACTATTTGGTTATTATCATTGATTTTATACGGAACACTTTCGTCTCCACCGAGAGTTCCCAGAGGAGTCATTGTTGAACCGTCAGTACAGATATATGCTTTTTTCAGTTCATTTGCATCAGTAGAATGTCCTACGAAGACATTCAATTCATTTATTGATTGTGCAACGCTTGAACTACCACCCAATGTACTCAGGGTGTTATATTCTCCGTTGATATATGTGTATCCACGTTGTCCTACACCATTAACCCATGTCTGACCGACATGGTTGCCAGAGTTATTTAGATTATATGTTGCACCTAATGTGCCTGGCAAAACATCTGTCATGCCAGATGTTTCTGTCCAACTGAACATGGTGTGAATGTCTTCTTCAGTGCGTGCTCCTCCCATAACAACACCATTGTCATTTATAGCGAATGCAAGACTTCTGTCACCTCCGAGAGTGCCTATAAACTCAATTCCTGATTCGGGAGTATATACAAATGCGCTTTCGTATCCTTCTGTGGTGTAATCCCATCCAGTAACTTGACCGGATTCGTTGATATCCCATTTCCAGCTGTTGCCTGGAGTAATAGAAGCGATTTTTTCTATAGAGTAGTTGATTGCCAGTGCTGGTGAAGCACAACAGAGCAATATAAAAGAAAAGATGTATAATAGTCGTAATTTCATATTAGATCCCATTGTATAAAAAACTATATTCAAATACATTAGTTAATTATAACATTATAATTAACTAAATACAAGGGGATTAAGAAAAATCATCATTCATGTAGTATTACTTATTTTCAATTACGGATACATCATTCCCTGATATTTTTATCTGAAATGTTTTTGAGTAGCTTTTAATTTTGTCGTCTGTGCCCGCTGTGATTTCCATATTGACGTCATAGGTTCCATCAGGAAGTGTGCCTGAATCGAGTTTATCTGTATATGTATAATTTTCTTCAGGCAAAAACGCCCATTCATTGCTATTGAATTTGAGGGTATATTCTTCAGCAGTATCTTGAGAAATAAGTCTGATGGTCCCTGTCGGGCGTATATGAACATTACCGCTATTGAATAATGTCGTACTGCATTGGAAAGCCGGTTCGTTGGTGAGTTCTGTTTTTGCGTTGGAGAATTCTATTTTTTCTACGGTAAAATTATAGTTTTCAGTGCCTTTTACGACCATATATATTGCCAGATTATATTTAATCATCAGAGGCATTGCGCCTTTTCTGGCGGTAATTGGATCAGGGGTGAAAATGACTCTTGCGTTATATTCACCTGTGGCGTTTTCAGGTATGGTAACGGTAAAGGGCAGTTTTTTTTCTTCTTTGCCCTTGAGGACAATTGTTGATGTTGAAAGTTGCAGCCAGTCGTTTGAAAGTGGATTGATAGTCTGATCTTTCCATCTGACATGCAACGTCAATGGAATATCCAGTGAGTTAGAGATGGTATATTCATTTTGGTACGTCGCGCCTGCGGGCATAGATCCTTCAAAGCGGTTAGGCTGTACGGAGTATCGTGCCCATACGGTTGTTGTAAAAAGAATAAGTGCTGTTACAGTTAGCAATCGCAATTTCATGTAGTGACCTCCTTTTCATTCAGTATGTAGTATATAATACGAATGAAAAGCAATAAAATTCCATAATTTTTTTAAAAAGAAAGGGGGCGTGGTAAAAACGCCCCCTGAAAAAACTTTCTTAGAAAGGTAACTTAGTTACCGACAACTTCAAAAGCAATGTGAGTTGCATAAGAACCAGGAGTTGTACGGCTGATGGTCAACCCCATCACGAGTGTAATGTCAACAACATTGTTTGATGCTGATACTTCGCCAGGAACAATACATTGCATATAAGTTTGTGTGCCTGAATCCTGATCAGCATACTCGTCACCGGTACCTGAAAGGTTAGTGAACCATGTATATGAAACGAAATCATCATGAGTCAATACGGCGCCGATTTCAGGACAGGTTACTCTGTTGCTTGCAGCATACTTGAGCGGAACATCTTTTGATGAGTCAACTGTATTGAGCAAACCAGAATTGTCAGGATTGTTGGTTGTGTATGTGATAACTGCCCAACCTGTTCCTGAAGCACTGACTTTGACGTATGTTTTTGCGATTGCATGAGGATCATAGTAACCGTCGTTGTCTGAAGGAACAGCATTGTTGAATGGGAAAGTAATGCCGGTCATATCGAGAGTCAGATCGGTCATAGGGATTGTACAATCTGAATCAGAAAACAATCCGATGCTGGCACCGTCACCTAATTGAACGATAATATCAAATTCGGTCTGAGCTAATGCTGATGAAGCGATACCTGCCATGATGATTAGAGCTGTTGCGAAAGAAAATAACTTTTTCATTGTGTTTCTCCTTTTAAGTTTTGTTGTTTGCAACTGATGAACTGCTTCTTTGCGATTGTGAAACAACATCACCTCCTTTGTTTACTCTAGTTTACGGTTTCTTTTTTCCTTTCCAAAACAGGAATAAGGTTACTCTTCGATACTAATTTTATACAACCGGTGGTCTACATCCGCCGGTGACTGTGCACTCATATCGGGGTCTGTACCCCGGTCTGTCCATGATTTAATGCCGTCTTCGTGATCTATGATATCGTCAAGCGCCGGCCCGTCGATGGTATCCCACGTCATTGAGCCGGGCAGGTCGTTTGTCCATAAAATTTTGAAATTTGTTGACGGTGGGTTAACAAACCACACCAGATTGATCAGGTCTGAGACCTGTTCGATAGATATAAGTCGCACTTCCGGAGCGCTTGCCGGTATAGCCAGCATAATTTCCCAATACGTACCATTCCATCGGCGCCAGACAACAAAACGGCTGTCGTTGAGCGTTGGATCAACATCTATGTATGCATCGTGAGTAAGCTGAGTAATGGTATTATTGTGATAAACATAAATTTCCGATTCCGAACCGCTACCGCCAGACCATACCATATCGGTGTTGTTATTAAGTTGAGGTGCGCTGTCGTTATCTGTTTGTGTAGTAACCTGTGTAGTCGATATACCATCGTAGAGGTATAAGTCGCTATCAAAACCGTCTTTAGCAAGCCATGCTATTGTTCCGTGAGAGTTGATTTGCGGATAGAGATCGTCATAATTATTGTCAGTAATTTGGGTTGTTATACTGTTTTGATAGAGGAATATTTCCATATCATGGCCATCATAGCCTGACCATACGATCTGTCCCAGATCGTTGATACGGGCATCGTTGTCATCTAGCATATTGTCGGTGATTTGTGTTATCACGTTGTCTTTATAGAGATAAATTTCCCAGTCGATACCGTCCCATCCTGTCCATACGATGCTGTCATCATTATTGAGACGTGGATTGAGCTTATCATCTGTTGATGAGGTAATCTGTAGGGTGGAGGATCCGTCGTTGAAAAATATCTGTTTATATACTCCGTTGTATCCTGTCCATACGGAGTGTCCAAGGTTGTTGATTTCAGGTGTCAGGTCATCTTGAGCGTTATCGGTAAGCTGAGCGGTGGATGTACCGTCAAAACGGTAGATTTCGTAGTCATTACCCGTAGCTGGTATGCCGTCGTAACCGTCTCGTGCCGTCCAGATGACTGCACCGCTTTCATTTATTTTAGGTGACATGGCATAATAGATGTAATCGGTTAGTGTTGCTGTGCCAGCCTCGTCGCGCAGGTAAATATCGGTAGCTTTGGTTATATCTCCGTCGATGAAATCGCCGCTCCACACGATCAGTCCGTTATTATTGATTTGTGGAGAATAGACTTGATCGAACGCGATTGACGCTATGGAGTATGTATTGATAACGGCAACCGGGCCATATTCTTCCCAATCGCCTGTAGCCGAGCTGTCGGAGGCAGAGATTCTTATCCAGTAATTCTCCCCATTTGCCTGAGGTAGATCGGTACCGGAATTCCATATTAATGATAGTCCTTCTCCCGGAACAAGATCTGAAATATCACCGCTGATTGTAGCTGTTGTCCATAGAGGTGTATCGTTATCGGAGGTATATTCTAGCACAACAGAGCATAGATCGGCATCGTTATCGATCAGATCGAAATTGATGCTGATGTCACCGGAATTACCTGTAACAAGAATATTTGCTATCTGTGGCGGAGAATTGATATCTCCCAATAAGACGTTAATATGAAATGAATGTATGTCATTTGCTTGACATAATGTCATTTGTAAAAACGTCAGTAAAAAGACTGCTACAGCTGCTGAGAGAAAACATTTAATAGTTTTGAGCATAATATTACGCTATTGTATGCCTTTCATAATATTTTAAAGCGAAAATCATACATTTAGATAGTATGTTTTCGGCATTTTATTGTGTTTATGTAATTAAAATGCTCTTTATAGAAAATATATCACTTTCTATAGTAATATTTTATAACAATAGTTGCAAAATTGCAATAGTCTTTAGGAAATTAATTATAGTAGATCATGCAACAAAAAGTGTGTAGTTTTTGAAGTGAGGTAAAATTTTATCGGGTACAAGCTCGTCTTTTTTGAAAGATAAATATGTAAACATAGCTAACTCTAAATTAGCCTTGCCATGGAAATAATTGAATTTAGAAGTCCATGCACGGATTTTGCCAATAAATTGTTCAATTGGGTTTGATGTTCTAATGGATCGCCACATATGATCAGGATATTTAAAATATCTAACGGTATATTCAAAGTTATCACAGAACAATTTTACAGCTTTAGGTTCTATATGAGCCCAGTTTTTCCTGAACAAATTCAAACGTGAAACCGCTTGCGACTTATTTTTAGAAACCTCATATATATCAGCTGCTTCTCTCATGATTGATTTACGGTTTTCTCTATTTTTAAGATGAAATTGAATGTTTTTGACTTTGTGAAAAGTGCAAATTTGTCTTTCAGTATGCGGATACTCTAGTTTTAGAGCTGACGCTATACCTTTTGCCTCGTCTGATATAAACAACTGAGGTTTTGTTAAGCCTCTTCGCTTAAGATCAATGAGCAAACCTCTTACAGAGACTTCGTCTTCCTGATCCGCGATAACCCAGCTCAATAATTGAGATTGCCGCTTATCGTTCATACCGTACGCAAAAATAACCACTTTCTTCTTCAATCTTGTATCAAAAACCTTCACAAACATACCATCAATAAACACATATTCCCAATTGTCAACCGATTGATATTTGAATTGCTCAAGTTTCTTCTCGAATCGTTTTGTTAACCTTTGAAAGAAGCTCCTTGAATATTTTGATTGACCAAATGATTCAGCAATGACCTGCGCACAAGCAGAACTTTTTCCTAAAAGATAAGCGTTAGTCATCGCGATAATAACTTTATCCTGAACACGTTGCCATTTATCAAAAATAGAGAACCTGATGTCGAGTTTTCTGGCTCTGGGAATTGTCAGATCAGTTATGTAACCGTTCACTATCTCAAAACTTCTTTTTCGATATCCATTACGATATGATTTGCGATTATTCGATCTCTTATATTTTTCCGCTCCAACTTGGATGTTGAAATCTTCGTAAATGAGCTCCTGGATAGCGATTTTGTTCAACTCCATATTACGTGATTCCAGATGCTGCCAGAAGTTTTCCCTATAAAATCTCTTGTGTTTTTGCCATTCAGTGATAGAATTTCCTTTGAAATTTAGTTGCTTCATGGGTACATCTCCTTTTCTTTTGGTTAAACTTGGAGTTGTACCCTTTTTTTGATTTTTTTAACCAGCAAATTTGCTGGTTAAACATTTCCTGCCTTCATTAACCTTAATTCTCAATTTACACACTTTTTTATACATCAAGTTATAGTAATATTGCGCTTATAAACACAAAATGATAGTTTTTTATTACATAAAACTTTTAACTGATATGTACAAAAGGAGGAGAAATGTTGACACTTGGAACACAATCGCCCGAATTTTCTTTACCGGATAAAGATGATAACCTAATCAGATTAAGCGATTTTCAGGGGAAATGGGTTGTCCTGTATTTCTACCCTAAAGACAATACGTCGGGGTGTACAACTGAGGCAATACAGTTTTCTAAGGAGCTTGATTCGTTCGCACAACTTAATGCTGTGGTAATCGGTATCAGTCCCGATTCATGCGCAAGCCATAAAAAATTTGCGGATAAACAGAATTTGACCGTCATGTTGCTCAGTGATACCGAAAAAAAGGTTTTAGAGCAGTATGGTGTTTGGCAACTTAAAAAAATGTATGGAAGGGAATATTACGGAGTTGTTAGAACAACCTATCTGATCAATCCTGAAGGTAAAATCGTTAATATATGGGAAAAAGTGAAAGTTGCCGGACATGTTGAAACGGTACTCGCTAAGATCAGGGAATTATCTTGATTTCATTGATGATTAAAGTATTGTTCTTAAGTCATAGGGAATTTCATACGGTCGAAAAATTTTTATGAGCTTGTAGTGAATAGTTGTTCAGTCACTGATTAGTTTGCATGAGTACCAGCCATTAGTTTATCATTATGAGTTCTAATGCGTTGTATATGTGAAAAATTTAAAAATTCCCTTAAATTTTATTCAGAAATTACGACAATAATACAAAGACAACGAATAATTAAGATGTAAACTCATCTAAGCTATAAAAAATTGATGGGGTTGATTATGAAAATTGGATACTATTGCAAAAATTGGACATTGGATTGCAGCGGAGCAAAATCATTTGAACTAGGTTCGTATTCAGAAGAACGACTTATACGAACAACAGAAATGAATTTAGAATCTCTCGAAAAAATTCTCCAATTTAACGCAAAATATAATTTATTGATATATAGAATATCATCAGATCTTGTACCCCATGCATCCAATCCGATTTGTAGCTATCCATGGCAGGAGCATTTTCAGGAAGATTTTGCAGCTTTGGGTGATTTTATTAAAAAACATAATATGCGCATTTGTATGCATCCTGACCAGTTGACGTATATCAATACAAAAGATGAGTCTATATTTGAAAAAAGTGCGCTGGAAATTTTATATCATGTTCAGGTTATGGACTTAATGAAGCTTGATGCATCTTCAAAAATTATTTTGCATGTTGGTGGAATATATGGCGATAAAGAAAAAAGTATGGAGCGTTTTGTAGAGCGAATTGGCAGGTTGAATTCAGGTATTACCCGCCGCCTTGTTATCGAAAATGATGAACGCAACTATGACGTTTCCGATTGTATTGCCTTGCATGAAGCAACCGGTGTCCCTGTAATGCTGGATATCTTGCACGATGAAATTAATCCAAGTAATGCGCCAATCAATACGATAGTAAAACATGTTGCGAAAACATGGGCGTCAGAAGATGGCATACCTATAATAGAATATAGTGAACAATGGCCCGGTGAACGGGTCGGAAGACACAGCCAATCAATTACGAAGTCACGCTTCAAAGAATTCCTTGAAGATACGCAAGGCATCGATTATGATGTTGTAATGGAAGTGGATGATACCGAAGAAAGCGCTATAGAAGGCGTTCAGATAGCGAGGAGCGATCCACGATTCATGCAACAACATAATATGGTGCAATGATCCACAAAGAGCGTATAAATTTCCTTAATGAGACGAAACGATCACACGGTTCGTATGTCCTGTATTGGATGCAGGCATCGCAACGTGTCGAGTATAACCATGCCCTTGAATTTGCCATCAGGCAGGCAAATGAAATCAACAAACCACTAATCGTTTATTTTGGTATAACCGATAATTTTCCACGTGCCAATCTACGTCATTACTATTTTATGCTTCAAGGACTGAACGAGGTAAAAAATGCCTTGTCAGATCGTGGAATCGCGTTTGTGGTACGCCATGAACCGCCACATGAAGGGGCTGTGGCAATGGCAAAAGATGCTGCTTTACTGGTTATCGACAGAGGATACCTGCGTATTCAGAAGCAGTGGCGTCGGTATGTAGCTGTGCATGTGGATTGTCCTGTGGTGCAGGTTGAAAGCGATGTTGTCGTTCCGGTTGAGACTGTATCACCGAAAGAAGAGTATGCTGCGGCAACAATCCGTGCAAAGATACATCGGAACTTGGATGCGTTTCTTAAGCCATTGAATGAAACTGTGTTGAAAACATCTTCTCTATCAATGGATATTGATTCGGTAGATATTTCGCAAATCGATCAGTTCCTCACAGGGTGTTCGCTGGATACTTCTGTTGCTCCAGTAAAGGACTATCAGGGCGGGACATCACAGGCGAAGATTTTTCTGCGGCAATTTATCGATCATAAGCTGGAGCACTTTGATGATTTACGAAATGATCCAACACAGGATATGCTCTCTAATATGAGCCCTTATTTGCATTTCGGGCAAATATCACCGTTGTATATTGCGTTACAGGTTAGTCAACATCAAGGAGCGGCTGTAAATTCGTATCTTGAAGAGTTAATTGTCCGGCGTGAATTGAGCATGAATTTCGTTAATTATAATCCTGGTTATGACTCAATAGAAGCGTTACCTCAATGGGCACATAAAACCCTTTTTGAACATGCTAATGACCCCCGTGATTATCTATATACACTGGAACAATTTGAACAAGCGCAAACTCATGATCCCTATTGGAATGCTGCTCAAATGCAAATGGTGCGTACCGGCAAGATGCACGGTTACATGCGGATGTACTGGGGTAAAAAAATAATCGAGTGGAGTGAATCTCCCCGTCAGGCATACGATATCGCGTTGTATCTCAATGATAAATACGAACTCGACGGACGTGATCCTAATGGTTTTACAGGTATTCTCTGGTGTTTTGGCAAACACGACAGGGCGTGGAAAGAGCGGTCTGTGTTTGGTAAAATACGCTACATGAATGCTGCCGGACTATGCCGTAAATTCGATGCCGACAAATATGTCCTAAATATCCTGCCATAATTATGTAACTTTATTATTTCCAATATGATGGCAATAAATGTATGTGAATTTTCTTGACGTTATCAGTCCATCATGATTAATATAAAGAACCACAATTAACTTTTTCCTAATACATATTAATAACATAAGGATCCCTATACTTATGACGGAACAATCATCGAAACAGAAAGTTTTTCTATCGGGAAATGAAGCCGTTGCGCGGGGAGCATATGAGGCTGGTGTAGCTGTCGGTACCGCTTATCCCGGTACCCCCAGCAGTGAGATCAGTCCTGCGCTGGCAATGTATCCTGATGTCAATGTAGAATGGTCAGTCAACGAAAAAGTGGCGCTAGAGGTTGCGTGTGGTTCTGCTTTTTGCGGTGCGAGGACATTAGTCGCTATGAAGCATGTCGGCGTTAACGTTGCCAGTGATCCGCTGTTGACGTTGTCGTTGATCGGTGTCAAGGGTGGATTGGTTCTTGTATCTGCCGATGATCCGGGTATGCACAGTTCTCAAAATGAGCAGGATAATCGCACGTATGCACGCTTTGCCAAAATACCTATGCTCGAACCATCGGACAGTCAGGAAACAAAAGATTTTACCCGCCAGGCTTTTACCATCAGCGAACAGTTCGATACACCTGTAATGCTTCGAATGACAACACGGGTATGCCATGCGAAGACGATTGTTGCCACTGAAGAACCAGAACAGTTGAATCGCGAATACTCATTCCAGAAAGATACACAAAAATTTGTCATGATTCCGGCATACGCTAAAAAACGTCATGTGATTGTAGAAGAACGTCTTGAAAAATTGAAAAAGTTCTCGGAAGAAACACCTCTCAACAGAGTTGAGCAGGGTGAAGATGATTCGCTGGGTATAATATGTTCGAGCATTGTATATCAGTATGTCAAAGAAATGTTTCCAAAAGCATCTGTATTGAAACTGGGGTTTTCCTATCCGTTATGTGAAGATAAGATCAGGGCATTCTGTGAATCCCATAAAGAAGTCTATGTGATAGAAGAACTTGAACCACTACTTTATCATGATATACGAGCAATGGGTATTGAGGTCAAAGGCAAACCGGATAAGTTTAAAACCGATGAACTTACGCCTAATCGTGTGCGTGAAATTATCACAGGGGAAGCACTCGACATCACTCCTTCAGCACCAGGTCGTCCGCCGGTAATGTGCGCTGGTTGTATACATCGTGGCGCGTTTGTTACGCTCAAGAAAATGAAGATGATTGTTACTGGAGATATAGGCTGTTATACGCTGGGAACGTTGCCTCCGCTATCCGCACTTGATACCTGCGTCTGTATGGGAGCAAGTATAGGTGCTATGCTTGGCATGACCAAGGTTCTTCCCCCTGAAGAACGCAGGAAAGTTGTTGCCGTTATTGGTGATTCCACATTTTTTCATTCAGGCATAACCGGATTGATCGATGTGGTATACAACAAAGGTGCTGGAACAGTTATGATACTCGATAACCGTACCACAGCCATGACCGGGCAACAGGATCACCCCGGTACAGGTATGACCATTATGAGCGAACCTACAGCGAGCATCATGCCCGAAAAGATTGCTGAGGCAATAGGCGTAAAAATGATAAAAGTCATCGATCCATACGATATTACGGCAATAGAAGATGCGTTGCGCGAGTCGATAGAGACCGACGAAGTCTCGCTCATAGTCTTGCGTCGTGTTTGTGTTTTGAAAGATAAAACACCTAAACCGGCTGTCGCGCAGGTGAATCCTGATTTGTGTGTGCAGTGTAAACAATGTCTTAATATCGGCTGTCCGGCAATTAGTACTGAGATGCCGCCAGAGATAAATATGCATCTATGTAACGGATGCGGATTATGTGTTCATGTTTGTAAAGTGGGGGCGATAACGTGCGAAAAGATATAGATACAACAAATATTTTGTATGCCGGCATCGGTGGTCAGGGGATCATTCTTGCCAGTGAGATAACTTGCGAAGTATTACTTAAAGCAGAATATGATGTAAAGAAAAGCGAAGTACATGGAATGAGCCAGCGCGGCGGTAGTGTTAAAAGTGATATCCGTTTTGGCTCCAAAGTCTATTCGCCGCTTATTCCTGATGGACGAACTGACATACTAGTTGCATTTCATCCTACTGAACTCGAACGTAATAAACCGTTTTTGAAATCCGGAGGAACGATTATTTCTGTCAGTGATGAAGATTCAGCATTAATTCCTCATCCCAAGGTAGCAAATATCTTCTTAATGGGTAAACTTTCATGCCATCTTCCCGTTGACAGCAAAATATGGGAAGGCGTTATAAAAGATAAAGTGCCACAAGAATTTGTAGAAGAAAATCTTGATGCGTTTAATGCGGGAGTATCACAGGAGCAGAAAAACTAAACAATAAATCAGGGAGTTAGCCGTGTTCTGGGATAAACCACTAGAAACAATCGATTGTAGATCCTTGGAAATATTGCAGTTAGACAGAATTAACACGGCATTGCAACGAATTGCCGCCACGCCGAGTTATAAAGCTTTCTATGATTCAAAGAAATACAAAATCAAACCCCTGACCTCGCTTGAACAGATGAAAGACATGCCGTTCATCAGCAAGCAGGATTTACGGGACAGTTATCCGTGTGGATTTCTTGTTACGGACATGAAGAATGTTGTGCGTATGCATTCTTCAAGCGGCACAACGGGTACGCCTACCGTTATCTATCATACAAAAAATGATATTGACAACTGGACTTCACTGCTTGCCCGCTGTCTGTGCATGATTGGTATGTCGGACAAAGACGTGTTTCAGAATATGATGACCTACGGGCTGTTTACGGGCGGGCTTGGTTTACACTACGGCGCTGAACGCCTTGGTGCAATGGTTATACCGGCTGGTTCCGGCAATACGGAACGTCAGTTGAAGTTTATCAAAGATTTTAAAACCACCGCTATACACATCACTCCAAGTTATGCGTTGCATGTATCTGAAATTGTCGAACAACGTAATTTGGCAGATACATTGTCATTACGTATTGCATTGATGGGGGCCGAACCGTACACCGAAGCGACTCGAATTAAACTTGAAGAACGTTTGCATATTCATGTAATCAATTCGTATGGGTTAAGCGAGATGAACGGACCCGGTGTCGCTTTTGAATGTCTTGAAAAAGAAGGTATGCACCTGTGGGAAGACAATTACTATATGGAAGTCATTGATCCTAAAACAGGAAAAACATTGCCTGATGGGGAAGAAGGGGAACTGGTTCTTTCTGCGATAAACCGTGAGGCAATGCCGATTTTGCGTTATCGAACACGTGACCTCGCGTTTATCTATCCTGAAAAGTGTCCCTGCGGCAGGACGCATAGAAAAATTTCACGTATCAAGGGTCGCACGGATGATATGCTTATTATCGGCGGTGTTAATATGTATCCATCACAGATAGAAGAAGTTTTGATGAAGATGCCACAAGTTGGATCAAACTACGTGATTATTCTATCGAAGAAAGGAAGCTTAGATAAATTATCGGTTCGTATTGAGGTTAATCCCGAGTTATTTCTAGGAGATCTGCGTCAACTGACGCAACTTAAAGAAACTATCATCAAAAAGTTGCGTGAAGAAATTTTGATAAACCCATTGGTCGAACTGGTAGAACCGGGTTCCTTACCGGCAAGCCAGGGGAAAGCCGTTCGTGTTATTGATAATCGTGATAAAACAGTTTAAATAAAAATATTCCGGGAGGATATGTACCCATGATATGGCAGGAAGAATTCGAATGCATGTCGCCTGATGATATGCGCAAGCTCCAGCAGCAACGCCTTATCGATCTGGTAAAACGTGTTTACGAGAAGGTGCCTTTTTACAAAGAGTTGTTTGACGAAAAAGGGGTGAAACCCGCTGATATAAAAACGCTTGATGATATAGTGAAATTACCGTTTACCGTCAAAATCGATTTACGCGATAATTATCCTTTTGGTATGTTTACTTGTCCTGTGGATGAGGTCAATGAGATTCATGCGTCATCTGGTACAACCGGTAAACCGACGGTTGTGGCATATACAAAAAACGATATTAAACTGTGGTCAATAGTTATGGGCAGATCAATTGCAATGGCGGGCGCCCAACGCGGCGATATTATTCAAAATGCCTATGGGTATGGCTTGTTCACCGGTGGACTGGGGGTGCACTACGGTGCGTTGGAATTAGGCTTGCCTGTGGTTCCAATGTCGTCGGGGAATACACAGAAACAATTGCAGTTGATGCATGATTTTAATACGACTATTATTACCTGTACTCCATCATATGCGTTATTTATGGCTGAAGAAGCCATAGACCGCGGAATTGATCCACGTAAAAGCCCGTTGCGCATTGGGATTCTTGGCGCTGAACCATGGAGCCAGCAGATGCGCGATAAGATTGAGGCCCTATGGAATATGACTGCACTCGATATCTACGGGTTATCCGAGATCATTGGTCCTGGTGTGGCGCAGGAATGCCCCGGTAAAAACGGACTGCATGTGTTTGCTGATCATTTTTATCCTGAAATACTTAATCCGATAACTGGCGACCCTGTAGCGCCGGGTGAGGATGGTGAACTTGTCTTTACTACACTAACAAAAGAGGCATTACCTCTAATCAGGTATCGTACTGGCGACATTACATCGATTACATACGAAAAATGTGAAGTGTGCGGGCGAACTTTGCCGCGTATAAGTAAACTTAAAGGTCGTACTGACGATATGCTTATTATTCGCGGTATCAATGTGTTCCCGTCGCAGATAGAAAGTGTATTGCTTGATATAAAGGGAGCACAGCCGCATTATCAACTTGTTGTAGACAGAAAACATTCTCTCGATTCGCTTGAGGTACAGGTAGAGATCAATGAAGACTTTTTTTCCGATGAGATCAAAAAACTGGAAGCTTTACAAGAGCATATTCAGCGTGAAATAGAATCGGTACTTTCGCTGAAAGTCGATGTATCGCTCGTTGAACCGAGGTCGTTGTCGCGCAGTATGGGCAAGGCAAAGCGGGTAATCGATAATAGAAATGACTAATAGATTCCTTATAGCTCTAAACCACAGGGGGCGTTAATGAAAGTGCAGCAGTTATCAATATTTCTGGAAAATAAAGTCGGCCGCCTTCTTGAGACAACGGAAGTTTTGGCGCAACACGATATCAATATACGGGCAATGTCACTGGCAGAAACCAAAAGTTTCGGTATAGTCAGATTGATTGTGGAAAACACGGAACGGGCATGCGACTTATTAAAGATGCACAATTTTACGGTAGAGATAACCGATGTCATAGCCGTTGAGGTAAATGACACACCGGGACAGTTGTCACTTGTATTGCGAACATTGCACGATAACAATTTGAATGTTGAGTATGCCTATGCGTTTGTTGAACGCAAACAAAATAAGGCTGTAATTATCATACGTATGGAAGAAATCGAAAAAGCTATGGAGCTATTACAGACAAAAGGCATAAAGACATTAACACAGCAGGAACTCTATCAATAATTATTTGAACATATTAACCCGGAGTTGGTTATGAGTATTATCGAACTTGCTATTTTTATGGAAGATAAAGTAGGCCGCCTCTATGAGGTAACCCAATTGCTGGCTGATAAGGGCATTAACATCCGTGGTTTTGCCGTTTCCGATTCAGGCACAGGATTTGGTATATTACGTGTCATTCCAAATAAACATAAAGATGCTATTGCCTTACTTAAAGATCACGGCTTTGTAGTTCATGAGAAGAAAGTTTTATGTGTTCGTGTTCCTGATGAAGTGGGAGGTATTGCCCGTACGTTGAATATTTTAAAATCCAACGATATCAATGTGCATGAAATGTATGCGATCGTCAATTCATTGATTGTATTTCATGTTGATAACATTGAAGACGCGGCATACCTGCTCAAACATGACGGTATGGAAGTTATCACACAAAAAGCATTTGAACAGATTTAATTTTCTTGATTGCATATGACGAGTGATGCCTCCTTGAATTCTGTAAAAAAGCCTAAAGCCTTGGTCTGCGATCTTGGTAATGTCTTGTTTTATTTTGATCGTACAAAGACATACAATGCCCTGAGCAGGTTTTGTTACAAACCACCAGAAGAAGTTCAGCAGGTGATTGAATCAACTGATTTGCGCGAACAATATGAACTTGGAAAACTCACCGATGATCAGTTTTACAGGGCTATTATAGATCTATTCGAGCTAAAGGATAGTGATTTGACTTTTGATGATTTTTCTCAGTTTTGGGGTGATATTTTTACTGCTAACTATTCATTGTTCGAGACACTCGCATTGCTGCGCAAGCAGTTAACGCTCGTGATGCTTTCCAATACAAATCATCTGCATTATATTAATATCCGTAAAAGCTATGGTAATATCATGTCATTTTTTTTCTCAGATAGAAAAGTATTATCGTATATTGAAGGTATGGCAAAACCCGATACAAGTATATTTGAAATAGCCAGAAAACATGCGAATGTTGATTTCTCTGAATGCGTGTATATAGATGATATAGATGAATATGTCGTTACAGCTAAATCGCTTGGCATGCAGGGGATTGTCTATAAGAATAATGATAGTTTTGTTGACCAGCTTGTTGCCATGGGATTAGCCCTTCCCCGATGAGCCATCCTGCCTATCCTGCATTTGGTTTAGTTTACGCCATAGGGTTGTTTGGCTGATACCAAGCAACTGTGCAGCTTTTGTCTTGTTTCCATCCACTAATTTCATGACCGTTGTTATGTGTTCCTGTTCAAGTTGTTCTAGCGTACACTGTAATGGATCGCTAATGTAGGTTGGTCTTGGTGTGGACTCAACAAGTTGTAATGGCAGGTTATCTGGTGTTATTGTACCGGATATGGATAAAATAGACGCCCGTTCTATAACATTTTCCAACTCACGAACATTACCCGGCCACTGATATTTTAATAGAAATTCCAAACAAGCGGGATCAAGTTTTAGATTAGGCCTCTTAAGCTTTTGGGCATAGCGTTTTACGAAATATCGTGCAAGGGATAAAATATCTTCTCTTCGTTGACGAAGTGGAGGGATTTGGATTTCTATCACACTGAGACGGTAGTATAGGTCATCGCGAAATGTCTCATTCGCGATAGCCTGTTCGAGATTTTTATTGGTAGCCGCTATAATTCGAACATCAACTTTGCGTGATATGCTTTCTCCAATACGCATAATTTCTCGTTCCTGAAGGACACGGAGTATTTTAAGCTGAATTGACTGTGATACGTCTCCGATTTCATCAAGAAAAATAGTTCCTTTAGCGGCTTGCTCGAATAAACCGATTCTGTCATGGATTGCTCCGGTAAATGAACCTGCTTTATGCCCGAACAATTCGCTTTCCGCCAATGTCTCTGGCAGAGCGCCGCAATTAACACCAAGGAACGATTTGTCATGACGGTGTGATAAACCATGGATATAGCGTGCCAGCACTTCTTTACCGACACCGGTTTCACCGGTAATAAGTACCGAGGAATCATATGGGGCAATACGGTTTGCCAGATCGATAACATCCATGAACGCTTTACTCTTTACCTCCAGATAGAACGGTTTTTTGATACGTTCCAGCCGGCTGATTCTCTGACGTTGTCTGACCAGTTCAATACTTTTGTGTCTCAGTTCATCACTAAGGCTGAGAATTTTACCTTTGATGTCGTCTGCCTGGAAATAACGCAGGTATGGTGTTATCTCGTTTCCCCATGAATGCTCATCTCTTGCGATTCCGGAACATATTGCATCACCCTTGCCCCTGCATTGCTGTTCGATAAAATAAATATTTTTACCGAAGCAAAATGTTGAGTATCCACTCGAATAGCCTGCAAGTATCCAACAAACCGGATACTCGCTTTTACCAAATCCTATCAGGTGCTCATCGGCTTCACCCGAATGGTACCATTGTACATCCATATGAAAAGTGCCGGCTTGTTCATCCAGTTCTATCTCGTTGATAACACATTTTGCGACTCCCTGCAGGGTATGCATGCGTGCTCCGGCTTTGAGCCATTCGGTAAGTGAATCCATTTTGAGAAGACGTTTTACTGCGGCCGCGTCTGCCTGGCCCCAGAAATAGCCAAAACGAGTCAATACCTGTCGTGCCATATCAAGCCCGAGCATTTCAATTAAATCTTTACGCAAATGCGCAAACGCATGCATGTCATGCAAAACAAGCCTTCTTCCTTGAAGGCTTAGTAGTCCTTCTGAAAAATCAACTAGTTCATCGAGCTTAATGTCATATGCTTTCATGGATATAAACCCTTTCAAAATGAAAGAATATCATTTCAGTATGAAATAAATCAATAAAATTAATAAAAATAAGTTAAAGCTGTAAGTATCTTATATAATGATGATAATAAATAAAATAAAAGATTGGTACGCAAATTGATTAACAGATAGTATGCAAGCAAAAAGCATTTGAATCAAAGTTGAAATGATAAAAAAGGAGATACACTATGTACACCATGTTGCGGGAACAAAATTATGCGTTACAAGATGATCTTATAGATTTTACAAAAAAGATGATTGGCATGCCAAGCCCTAGCTTAAATGAAGAAAATGTGGCTATCACTGTTGCTCAAAAGATGAAAGAAATCGGTTTTGACAACGTCATGACCGATGACGTAGGGAACGTGATAGGCATTATAGCCGGACGAGAAAATAAGCCGGTTGTATTGTTAAATTGTCATATGGACACTGTTGCTCCCGGTGATGGCGGAACATGGGATATACCACCATATCAGGCCAAGGTTGAAGATAATAAACTATACGGACTCGGAGCTGCAGATTGCAAAGGTGGTCTTGCAGCGCAGATATTTGCTGGAGCATTATTGAAAAGAAGTTTGCTGCCGCTTGAAGGCACATTGGTTGTGGCTGCTACGGTTGCTGAAGAGAATGGGTTGAGTATAGGAGTAAGGCATCTGATGGATGTAACTTTGCCCAAATTGAACCTGAAACCAGATTACGCAATACTTGGTGAACCGAGTGACATGGGGTTGTATTATGGTCATGATGGATGGGTAGAAATTGAAGTTCGTGTAGAAGGCTCAAATCCATTTCATGTAGACGATGCGGCACATGAGATCATGAATGAAATGAATTTTGATCAAAAGACTCATAGTACTACTGATAAAAAATTACTCGAAGAAGTATCAATCTTACAGCCTTCGTATGATGAATACAAAGGATGCCGCAGGGCGACTATACGTATGGCTCGTCGCGTACGTGAATCGGAGAACATTGATCAGGTGATAGGCCAGATAAAACAGAATGCTCAATTGATCGCCCAACCCACAGGCGGTGTAGCGGTTGATGTGCAGGTACGTCAGGAGCAACAGAAGATGTACAATGGAACCGCTTCGCTTGTACGTCATATAACGAACGCATGGTCGACTGATCCGTTTCATCCGATTATGGATAGATCACGCCATGCCTTGTCTGCTGCGGGATGTGTGGTCCGTCCCGGCAAATGGGAACTCGACCGTTTGCGTATGGGAACAGCGGGCAGTGTGCTTGTTAAAGAATACAATGTACCGACTATCGGGTATGGTCCCGGAGAAGAAAGTCTGGCTCATAGCCACAATGAGTATGTATCTATTGATAAACTCTCAGAAGTTGCCTACGGTACAGCAGTGATTGTACACAGCCTGATAGGTGTTTCGGTATTTGGATGGACGTCTGACGAGATATAAGCGGACAGGCAAATACCGAAAGGAGTGAATAATAATGAGCGCTGAAACAATGAATATTCTGGTCTTTAACTGTGGAAGTTCATCTTTGAAGTATAAATTGATTGCCATGCCATCTGAGCAAGTAGTTGCTGGTGGTGAAGCGCAACGTGTCGGGCCTAAGACAGCAGAACCATCTAAGATTTTTCATAGAATTGACGGGCAGGAACAGGTACATACCGTGGAGATGTCTGATCATTTTATGGCGTTTAAAGAAGTGATGAAACTATTAACTGCTGATTCTCAGTTGACACCTCATGCTGTGGGGCATCGTGTGGTGCATGGCGCAACTTTGTTTGATCAACCTACAAAAATTAACTCGGCTGTCCTTGAAGAACTTAGGTCGATCGAACATCTTGCGCCATTGCATAACCCACCTGCAATGCGGCTTATGGAGGCGTGCACTGAATTGTATCCCGATTTACCACAGGTTGCTGTTTTTGATACGGCGTACCATGCTAGCATACCTGATTATGCCTCAACATATGCCATACCATGCGATTTGAGTAAAGAAATGGGAATCAGAAAATATGGTTTTCATGGTACCAGCCACCAGTTTGTTGTGGAAGAGGCGGCGGCTTTCTTAGGAAAAGATATTTATTCTTTGAATGCGGTGAGTTGCCATCTAGGTAGCGGCGGGGCCAGCCTGTGTGCTGTCAAAAATGGTAAGTCGGTTGATAATACGATGGGGTTTTCGCCATTGCAGGGATTGGTAATGAGTACACGATGCGGCGACTTGGATTCCGCTGTGGCTCTTCGATTGATAGGCAGGTATGTCGGCGATATCCAGAGTGTGGAAAAATTATTGAACAAACAAAGTGGTGTGCTTGGTATGTCAGGTATGTCCGCTGATATCAGAGATATTTTCAATTCTGCCAAACAGTATACTGATCCTTCATCGAAACCCGATTTGACTGCACAGGTATACCTGTGGCGTATACGAAAATATCTTGGATCATATTTGTCAGTAGTACAAAATGCCGACGCGATAATTTTTACCGATACGATTGGCGAAACGGTACCTCTGGTCAGATGGGCGGTATGCACTGATATGGAATATTTCGGGGTTAAGATTGATTCGGATAAAAATGATAATGTTACATCTTATCCAGTTGATATTTCAGCAAACGACAGCAAGGTTCGTATTCTGGTTATCCTCACTAATGAAGAACTGGCAATCAGCAGGCGTACATATGGAACGTTACAACATTCTGAATTGAATGCAGTGGGGAGGGTCGCGTCATGAATACATTAGTATTGATACCAAAAACACACAAAGTTTTTTACGCGTATGTTGAGTTTGGCAAAATTATGTTTCAGGGTGTATTGCCTTATAGAGACGTGAAAGCCGGAATGCGTTCATGGAATATGATTATACAGTATATGTTTGATGAAATGAGTAGGCATTGTGTCGATCCACAGTTGCTTGAGGTGATAGCAGTTCATTGTGTGTTCGGGGCATCAGATTTCGAGGGTCCATGTCTGGTAGATGGGTTGGTCATCAAAAAGCTGGAAAACCTTGCGCCCCGGGCGCCGTTACACCTGCCTCGGTCAATTGATGCTATAAAAGCATGTCAGCGTATTTTTGACAGTGTTCCTGTAGTGGCTGTCTTTGAGACATCGTTCTTTGTCAATCTTGCGGCACGGGAACATAAATACGCTTTGGATAATACATTGATGAACGCTTCTGGCATCAGACGGTATGGATATAGCGGTATCTATCATCAGGCGGCATCTAACTACATTGTTGGAATACAGCGCAAGAAGGCTGTTAGCGCTGCGCCCCGTATCTTGTCCATCTGTTTGGAGTCAAGACCGGAGATAGCCGCGGTACGCGGTAACCGTCCTGTGATGGTAACCAGTGGGGCGACGCCTCTGGAAGGGTTGCCCAGTGAAAAGTCCTGTGGAGAGATTGATCCGAGCATTGCGATAACACTCGCACAGGAAAAAAAATGGGGGCCTGAGCAGATAAATTTAATGCTCACTCGTCAAAGCGGTATATACGGATTGACAGGAAAATCTATCTCGCTGGAAGAATTGTTTTGGAAATCGAGTGATGACTATAAATTAGCGAAGGATTTGATGCAATACCGGATGCTCCTTGCGTGTGGTGCGGGAATAGCGGCTATGGGTGGTGTTGACTATATTGTTTTTTCAGGTAAATATAGCATGGTCGGCAATATACTCGGCCCGTGGCTTTGTGCTCGGTTACAGGCGGCATCCGATGATAAGGAACGAGATTTGTGGTATCTCTTCTTCTCTCGTTCCCGCGAACAGATTATGGCTGACGATGCTACTTTAGTATTATTAGGTGCATCTAGGACACTGCAATCGGCTTAAAAAGTTCCTTTCCTGGTGGCATGGAAAGATGCGGAAAATTGGGTTACGCATTTTTCTGTGCCGCCTGGTTCCTATATTTTTCAAAATAGAAAAGTTCTTCACTTTTTTTTCGTATTCCGTTATGATTTTGAGAAATTGGATTTTAATCCTAAGGAGACTCTGAAAAATAGCGAACAGCGCTTGAGTCATTGCGAGCAAACGCAGTTTGCGTGGCAATCTCAGCTCGTTGCGCATTGAGATTGCTTCGTCGCTTTGCTACTAGCAATGACGTTTTTTTGTTTTTCAGAGGTTCTATAATCAATTTAATTTCTGCAAGGAGATATAAAAATGCAATTATATTTTAGTGAAGCTATTTCTATTTTGAAAAAGACGTCCCCCTTTATTGTTGCCCGCGCTGCTATATATGGCGCTATGGCAGGTATAAGCGCGGTTTATTTTTTAATTTTATTCGGTTTGTTTTTTCTGATTAGAAAAATGTTTGGTGATATAAGCAGCATATTGGCTTTATTTTTTATCCTTGCAGGTGTTGGTGGTTTTTACGGGTTATTTGTGATAGCGCGCAACTACATTTTACATCTGGTCAAATCAGCTCATATTGCAGTAGTTACCGAACTGATAGAGACCGGGGAAGTTGGCACTACGTCCGATCAGGTAGAGTATGGCAAGCAGAAAGTAAAAGATATGTTCAAAGAATTTTCCCTACTTTTTGTTTTGGATCAGCTTATCAAAGGAGTTATTAAAGCAATTAACCGTACAATTGCCCGTATTACATATTGGTTACCGATTTCGGAAGATCACGCGTTAGTAAAAATCTTACAGAGTATTGTCAATTTCAGCATTACTTATGTTGATGAAGCGGTATTGTGTTATGCATTCAAGCAGAAAAGCGATAATGTATGGAAACATTCAGCAGCAGCTATAGTTCTGTATACGATGAACTGGAAGTCGGTACTGTTGCATGCAATAGTTTTGACTGGCATTAATGTGGTTAGCTGGTTTGTCTTGTTTATTCCATGTATGCTGTTTTTCGGTATTTTCGCCAAGCTTATGCCTGCACTTGGTGTATTCTTTTTTCTGTTAGCGATTGTATGTGCATATTTCCTGAAATTGACGCTTTTCAATCCATTTGCCATGGTCTCGATTATCCTGTCATTCCTGCGTGAAACAGAAGGACAGACCCCCGATGCGGAATGGGAAGAAAAAATAACCGCCGCATCGGAGAAGTTCCGGGAACTGAAACAAAAAGCTATCGACTATGCTAAGTCGCACAGTGTTGATTCCAGCAAAAAGAAAACGGATGAGGCCCCAAAGCAAACTAAAGCAGAAACTGTTTCAGAGAAGAAAGAAGAAGCCCCGAAAGAGAAAGAAGTTTCAAAGCCAAAAGCGAAGCCGAAAACCACATCAAAAACTGCGTCTAAGACGACGCGTAAACCGGCGGCAAAAAAATTTTCATCAAAACCGAAGACTGATAAAAAATCTTAATTTTATTTTTTGAATTGATTGCGTATAACGAAAACGCTGATACTCAAAAGCGATAATGTTAACGGTTCAGGGATAACAGGAGCTGTATAATTGTAATCTGCATAAGACGCAAATTCGGTGGCTATTTCTGTTCCTGTAAGTGCGCTGTGGTATACTTTGATCGAATCGATTTGACCTTCGAACATACCTGCAAAGTTGTCTATACCATTAGTGCCCTCATTGTATGTACCGATGTATTGTCTGCTGTCATGCGACATATTCCAAGTTGGTTGACTATATGTATAGCTGAGAGAAGTCACAAGCTCGCCATTAATATACAGGGTGCCAGTACCGTTTGATCCGGCATACATGTCGTAGACATAGGCGAAATGATACCACTGGTCATTTTGTATTAAACCTGAATCGGTCAATAAATCAGGTTGCCAATTAGTATTTGCACGTGCATGTACCCTGAATGCACCATTTGAGGTGATTGATATATCAAGATTTTCACTTGGCAAAGCGGAATGAGTGTTACCAACGTATGCCATTGAAAAAATAGTCGAATATCCTGACCCCGTTCTATTGAAAAATCCTGTAACTGTAAGCTGTCCAAAACTGATATTGGTATTGGCGGTTACCAGATAGTCATTTCCATCCAAGCTGAGAACGCTGTTATTTGGGCCGTCAACAAATTGGGGTTGATTATCCGTATTGGATGGCATAGTCATGTTGATATTGCCCATGGAATCATCAAGATTGTTTTCAAATTCATAGTATTGGTTAGGAGATGCGTATGATGCCGAGTGGAAAAGAATTGTGATAAGTATCGAAAATAAAAAGCTTTTTAAAAATTTCATAATATTGCCTCTTTGTTCTATAGCGTAAACTATTCTATATAGTTGTTACAATGTCTATAAATTATGATATCATAGATTTCTTTGTATTCCAAAAAATATTGTGGTTCGCGAAGTGAAAATAAAAAAGACCGGATTCCCATGCGGATAATCCGGTCTTTTTTATAATCGATATATTATTTAGAAATTACCAGTTTTCACCGAGAATTTCAAAATGTGCCTGAGGATGAGCGCAAGCGGCACAAACTTTAGGCGCTTCAGTACCTTCATGGAGATATCCACAGTTACGGCAACGCCAAATGACCGCATTATCACGTTTAAAGACTTTTCCTTCTCTAATATTGGCAAGTAAATCGTTGTATCGTTTTTCATGCTGTTTTTCAGCGATGGCAATAGCGTCAAACAAACGGGCAATATGCTCAAGACCTTCTTCACGGGCAACTTTAGCGAATGAAGGATACATATCAGTCCATTCATGGTTTTCCCCGCAGGCAGCGGCTTTAAGATTTTCTTCAGTCGTACCAATAACGCCTGCCGGAAACGCTGCTTGTATTTCTACCTCGCCACCTTCAAGGGATTTGAATAAACGTTTTGCGTGTTCTTTTTCCTGATCAGCAGTTTCGGTGAAAATGTCTGCGATCTGCACAAATCCTTCTTTTTTAGCTTGTCCTGCATAATATGTGTAGCGATTACGTGCTTGTGATTCACCTGCAAAAGCGGTGAGGATATTTTTTTCAGTTTGCGATCCTTTTAAATCCATCTAAGTCCTCCGTGTTTTATGGTTGATTAGTTTGCCTTCAGGATGCAGGGCAACTATAAAAGATTTTGTCTGTGGAATCAAGTATTAATTGATACACGTATCCATAAGCATATTCATGAATCATACTTGAAGTAAGCTAAACGGAATGTTAATTATTCATAATACAGTTTATAGTAACGTGTGGTCGTATCGTCAGAATCGGTGTCGATATATTCATAATCGCTTTGACCGTTGACTGTTTCTATACCGCCTATTCTCGTGTAGGTACCATCAGGTTCATCTGAATAATAGATACCGATTTGTCCGGTTGAGTCGAGCGCTTCAATATGGAGTTTCGCATATGAATCGGATCGAGTAATTAGTTTTATTCGTGCGGCGGGCATGTATGATATATCATAGAATGTACCAAACATATCGCCCGTACCCTGGGGTATAATACCGCTCCATGGGTTGGTTGCCTCATCACACCAGTGGTTAAGCATCATAGTGCCTTTATGGTATGGAATACGGTCGCCAAGCGGAGAACCTATTACTTCATCTGATCCGGCATTGACGATTGATGTACTGTCGATGATAGCTGGATTACCTTCATTGTCGACAGCTATTTCGCCGTCAATAAAAAACGTCACGCTTTCTTCTGTCCACTCGAAGGCATAGTCATGAGGTTGATCTATATTAGCTACAGGGCAAAAGATAGTAACTGTGTAGAGATAGTTATTAATTGAGGTATCTTTATTATGAACCGAAAATGCCGCCAGAGTAGATGGAACCCCGTCATTCGATGAAATATCGAGCGTACGCAATTCAAGGTCAATTTCATTCAATTGCGATTCAGTACCTTCAGGAGTCCAATAGAAGAAGAAAGAAAATAGTCCTCCATACGGCAGTTCAGTCGGTGTTGTGGGCGTAGTCAGGCGGACTTTGTAGGTTCCGTAATGAAATGAATCTTTGACCGAGTCAACCTGAGCGCCTACACCGGAATAATCTTTTAATTGCAACACAAGGTTACCGTCGTTATCTAGCCATGTATTGTTATGCGATAAACCTGCTCTCCAGCTTGATGAGCGGCTATGCCACTGGTAACCTGAAAAAGCAAAAGGATCGGAATATTCAGTCGAAGATGGAAGTTTTTGTACTAAACCTGCTCGCGCCCAATTACTGTAATCGGTTTTGTGGTTCGAGGCATTTAAGATGGTATTGACACGTACCGCGTAATAATATGAATCATAGCTAGCACCATTTTTAGGTTCAGGAATACTAAATTGTATAGAAAATTGTTTGGTTTCGCCGGGCGCAATAGTTTGAAATTCTGTGTCATTGACAGTGATATCTGGTGTTCCTGTTTTGTCTCGATCAAGTATTGTTGAAAGCGAACATGTTTGTTCAAAGTCGGTTTGGTTCTGAACAGAGCATTCGAGCTTGATTGATGTGCCCGCTAAGTAAAGATCGGTTTCACCCAGTGGCAAACCTGTATCTAGATATAGCGCTGAAACTGTATTCAATGCCGGTGCGTTGGTAGTTAATGTTGTGTTTTGCGTTGCTCCGGCAGTGATGACTAATTGGTCGATGATGCGCAGTGTGAACATGTCGAAGGGAGATTCTTCCGCGTTATATATTTCACAATAATATGTACCAACGGGTAAGTTTGACCATGTTGCCTGACCTGATGCGTCGGTAACACGGCGGTATGCGTCTCCAAGATAAGTATATGTCGAATCATAGATCAAACAAACAGCATTGTCCATGGACGACGTATCTGTATGTTGTGCTGTAATAGTGATGTTTCCTGTTTGAGTGAACACTACGTCTTTAGTGATTGTACTTGTATTTGCCGGTGTGTCGTTATCACTCACGCGCAGTGAAATGGGGTATACAAATGACGGAGTTTCAGGATCAAAAGAAGAAAGTGTCTCGTTTACATCAAGTTGTACGGTACCTGTTTCAAATACGCCGTCATTATCGGTATCCCATTCGTAACTAACAATTTCATAAGTAGGTGATTCGATATGGAATGAGCCTGAAGCATCCAGTGTATAATCTACAGTATATACACCGGGAGTTGTTTCTTCGATTGGCACTACAGGAGGATCGACATCGAATATGGCTACAGGACCGCTTCCGCTCGGATGATCGCTAACGGTGAAGGCTTCTATAAATGCTTTTGTTGTTGTATCGTCCATTGACAGGTCGGGACCAGTGGTATCGAGTATTGCTGAGGTGTCAGAATCAATCATTGTTCCAAGTATGTAATAGGGACCTGTTTGTGCTGTACCCGGTATCCTGAATGAAAACGTGTATGTTACAGGTTGATTTTGTCCTGCTAACCCTTCATATGTTTCACCTGTTGTCGTGCTGTCAAAGAGAAGGTTTGGTATGATTGATCCTTCCCCGTCGAATAATCCGTCATATACCTTCAGGGTAGCTTCTATATCTTTAAAATCTCCGGTTTTGTTCACCAGAAGTGTTATATTGACTGTATCTCCGGGATAAAATGTCGATGGATGTGACGAGTCTGAAGTAGCTGATAATAAGGTTATTGAAGAATCAAGTACGGTTTCGCTGATTACATCGCTTTCGTTACCAAGCTTGATGTTGTCAATATAGATATCGCCTTCTGCGACAAAATCGTTGGGACTCAAATCTCCTGTGGTATCAACTTGGAGTACAGTAATATTGCATTTAAGTACATCAGTGAAATCAGGCACATACCAGTGGCGGTCGTTGTAGCCGTTAAAAATAAGATCGCTTGTATTAAATTCAAGGGTTTGCCACGTACTGTTTGCTGGCAAATCATATAAAGGCGGATTTGTTTTATAATATACTTGATAAAGGCGGTTCTGGAGACGCCATGGCAGATATCCCGCAGGCATGGTTGAATCTGCCTGCTCGGTAACAGGGTCGCCAGTGTTCGGATTATACGTTTTAGCCCAAACTTCCACTGTCAGGACATCCTCTACGTCCGCTGTCAGTCGAGTTGTCATGAGGTCAAAACTGATTGTACTGTTTTCAATATTTATCGGTTCGGAAAACGATTGTTTTTGAACAAGCCCCACAACAAACCATTCTTCAAATGGCGGATAAATGAGGGTGTACGGTGAAGTAAAAGAAAATTTAACATAGCCATTAGTTAATGCGCCATTTCCGTCGTATTCGGAGCCATAAACCGCGTAGTTGACTGTGGTGTTTAAATTTAATGGACCATCTGCATATTGGTTGAAATTTTCAGCGGCGCCATCTTTGATAGCATTTTTGTTGGCGTCATCATATGCCAGACGGCTTGTTGCTGTGGTATCGAACAGATAACTGCTTTCTACATTTGAAGGATAATGATAATCTGCTCCAGCAGCGTACAGTGTCATGCGACCAACATATTCATCCGTGGCATTTCGTATAATAACTGTATCTCCGTCATTATCCAGATAAACAGAATAACCTGCTTTAGGCCAGTCTGTTTCCGATTGAGCAAATCCGAGAGAAACCACATATAACATACTAAAAAGCAATGTCCCTATTACCAATCTATTATGCTTCATGTTGATGAAATTCCCTTCATTTTTGTGTAACTGGTTATCTTAAATGATATCTTAATTATACACTTTATTTTGATGAAATACAACTTTTAACAAGTTTCCTTCCTGATTTTAAACAAATTTTGCCGGTACTTTATTACATAATGACAGACATTAAATTTTTTTAAAGGTTGCATTAAAAATATATTCTTTTTAGATTTTACTAAAAAGGAGATACATATTTATGTTCTATAGGGGGCTGTGGCAGAGTTTTTGAACGGGTTACTTTCATAATAGCTACGCGGTTTCCCTGAAATTCCTGGATATCAAAAATACCGGTGACGAGTACCCAGTCATCATTGTTCAATTGCGATACGTTTTCTGAAAAAATGATGATTCCTATCGGACGCGCGTCCGCGACACAGCATTGGATAAGAAATCGGTAGACAAGGCATTGATTTGCTTCGAACTGCTCGTTTTTCATCACCGCGCCTTCTATGGTTATTTCCTTTCCGACATATTCCTCCCAGTTTTTTAGAACTGCATAAATACTTGTGGGTTCGGTTGTTGATGTTGTTAGGGAAGGTTGCTCTGCTGGTGTGTCAGTTGTAGGGGAATTATCACTTGTGATATATGCTTCATTTCCGGCTGAGCGTTTGCTTAACGCATAGGAACCGAGGCTTTTATCGTAGACAATCATCAAAAAGCAGATAGGTAGAAGCAGTATCAATGAACAAATAAGGGCTTGTTTAAAGGATATGTGGTGGTGTTCGCATTCGCAATCGCATGAGTGCGTATCCGGTTTGCGCAAGAAACAAATAATCGCGAATATGGCGAAAATAACGAATGCTATAATCAGGAATGGCGCTAACAAAGGTTGTAAAAATGCCTTGTAATGATTTTTGTACACCAGCCAGATAAGCGCATATGCCCATATGAAAAAGACCATACCCGGTAACCGGGTTGCAAGGTACGATGTAATTGTGTTTTTGTTGTGGGTTGTCATAGAAAAATTCCTATAAAAAACATAGTTCCCAACGTAACTAAAAATGTTGTCGCAGCAAGCGTAATGATAGCTGTTCGTTTGAAAATACGCATATACATGAGTATGAGTTTGATATCGAGCATCGGGCCGAGCACCATAAAAGCAAGCTGTGCGGCAAATGGTACTGGTGTAGCCCTAAACGATGCGGCGATAAACGCATCGGCTTCACTGCAAAGGTTAAGTAATACAGCTAAAATCATCATCATCAATATAGATATCATCGGATGTATCATAATTCCGGCAAAAGCTTTATGTGAAACAATAGTTTGCAGTAGTGCCGCAAAAAAAGCGCCAATAATTAAAAAACGGGTGATGTCAAAAAATTCATCCGCTGCGTGCTTGATAGCGTCGACACAACGTTTTCCTATAGAATGACGGTCTTCAGTATGATTGTTATGCTCATGAGGTTTATGCGAATGTATCTCCGGCAGTAAAGCTTCTTTGCGAGTAAAGAAAAAGTCCATCATCCAACCCACGACAACAGCAATACCGTACCCGCATGCAAGACGTAACACAACGACCTTCCACGACAGTGAGTAAGCAATAAACGTTGAACCCGCAACAACGGGATTAACAATTGGACCGGCAAGAAGATATGCTATTGCTCCGCCTAGCGGAATACCTTTGCGTAACAAACGGCGTACGACTGGTACAATAGCGCATTCGCATACCGGAAACAGGATTCCCAGTGCTGCACCGATGCAAATGGTAAGCCACGACTGTTTGGGGATAAAACGCGTGATTGTTTCTTTGGGTACAAAAACTTCGATGATACCTGAAAGGAGTGTCCCGATTAGCATAAATGGCAATGCCTCAAGGACAATTGCGACAAAGGTAATTCCAAACGTAATAAATTGTTCGGATTTATGCAAAAAGACTATGCAAGTCAGTGTAGCAAAGATAAAAAATATCTGAATCAGTTCAGTGGTGGTAAACGAGAAAAAAGTTTTTTTCGTGCTCATGATTTTTTATCGTTATTGATTTGTTTTGAGTCATTTTTTGACCGTTTATGTTTAAGTAACCGTGATCCCGGTACAATCAGTAAATATACTGCCGCGGCAAGTATAATAATCGTCGGGCCGGTAGGCAGGTCATGAGTATAGCTTATTCCCAGTCCTCCGGTTATAAAAAGCATACACGCCACAGTAGCGATAATCATCATCTGCCATAAATGCCTCGAGAAAAACCCCGCGATAGCTACAGGCAACGTCAAAAGGGCAATAACCATTATGATCCCTACTACGCGGACAAGCAAAAAGATGGTCAAAGCAGTCATGCACAGCAAGAGAATGTAATACCGTTCGACCGGTACATTACGAGTACGGGCGAATTCTTCGTCAAAGCAAACAGCGAGAAATTTGTTATAGAAAAATAGCCCCAGCGATACGATTACCACATCAAGCAGTGCAATGAGCAATACATCTGTCTTGGAAATAAGAAGAATGTTGCCAAAAAGATAGCTCATCGGATCAAGGTATCCCGGTGTGCGCGCGATAAACAATAAGCCAATTGCCATACCGGTAGACCAGATAGCGCCGATGACCGTATCTTCCCGTTCTTTTGCTTTAAGCGCCACTATCCCGATAACCAGAGCGGCAATAAGGGATGAGCAAAATGCGCCTAAAAGCGGTGTACACCATGCGTAGCCCATAGCGTGCTGAAGGTATAAAGCTATGCCGATTCCGCTGAGTACACAGTGTGATATTGCACCCGCAATATAACTTATCCTGCGAACGACAACATAGGTTCCCATAATACCGAAAGACACACTTGCCAGCAAACCTGCGAGCAGGGCATAACGTAAAAACACAAGATCAGGATTTTTTAACGCACAGAAGAATTCACTCATTAGTCTGTTCTCCCGGCATACAGTAAGGTGTGTGGCGTACCATACGTATATGTCCATGGTAAATATTGGCTAATCCATCGTCGTTTATCTGTTCTGTCGCATGTTCGCATACGGTATGATTAACGCACAGTACCCTGTCAAACATAGTAGATACAACTCGTATATCATGAGAAACCATAAGTATGCTGATATGTCTGCTCAGGTGTTGCAGGGTATCATACAATTTGGTTGCGATAATGGCATCGATATTGGCAGTTGGTTCGTCGAGCAGAAGAATATCAGGTTTACAGCTTAGAGAACGGGCGATGAGTACTCGTTGGCGTTGTCCACCAGATAAAGAGGAAAATGGATGGTCTTCCAGCTCCAAGACATCCATTGATTCCAGTGCTTCTCTGGCTGCTTTTTTGTCTTCACGGGTATATGGGCCGCCTAAACGTGTTCCGAGCCGTCCCATCAGCACTGTTTCCCGCACGGTGATAGGAAACATGGGGTCGAACGAAATATACTGCGGTGTATAGCCAATCCTGTGAGCGACCTGATCTGGCGTTTGTCCGTAAACGGTTATCGTACCACAGGTTGGTTTTAGCAATCCGTTGATCATTTTTAAAAAGGTTGTTTTGCCGCCTCCATTGGGACCGATAATACAGACAGATTCGCCCTGATTTATAGACACTGAAACGCTATCCAGTACGCGTCTGGAATCATAAAAAAAACTGACATCGTTAAATTGGATCATTGGTGTGGATGGCATATTCACCTGTAGTTTGATAATTGATTTTTGTGTGCATTGTATCAGTGGGTACAAATCCATGCAATGCTAAAGCACGATTTTCATTGTTTAAATGCTTCTTCAATGCTGTCAGCGATACGTATGAAATTTTCCAACAAATTTGTTTCCATTGGGTTAAGGATCACCACCGAGCCGTTGATAGCCGATGCGATAGCTTGTGCGTTACGTTTTTCAAATTGAGGTTGTACAAAGATAATTTTCACATGATCTATTTTTGTCTGTTGAATGATATGTGCAAGTTGTTTTGGTGTGGGCGATTTACCGCCGGTTTCGATGGCAACCTGCTCAATACCGTATGTATCGGTAAAGTAGCCGAATGCCGGATGAAAGACGTACAGGCGTTGGCCTTCAAATGGTTTAAGCAGATTGGTTAACCGTGTGTGCACCTCGGTTATGCGTTTCGATAAATCATCGTAATTAGCTTGATATATTTTTGCATTATCTGGATCTGCTTGAGTAAATGCCTGTCGTATCTTTTCGGCGATCAATATAGCGTTTGGAGGAGATAACCATATATGCGGGTCGAGGTGTTCCTGATCCGTCTCATGGTCATCGTCGTGATGAGTGTTTTCCTCGTGATGGTGATGACTGTGGTCTTCGATATGCCGCTTGATTATCCCCTCTGAACAATCGACGATACGAAGATTTGCAAAATTAGATTGAAATTTTTTCAATACTTCTTCTTCAAAAGCAATACCTATTTTGAAATAGAGCTGTGCCGTTGCCAGTTGCGTCATTTGTCTTGGAGTCGGTTCAAAGGTGTGCGGGTTTTGATTGCTCTGCATAAGGACATTTACCTGAGCGCAACTACCACTTACTTCTCTTGCAATATAGGCAATAGGGTCAATGGCGGTAAAAACCTGTATGGTATCAGATTTTGCCTGTTGCGCATATGTTTGATTAGTGTAACTGGCTATTGTGAGCAAAATTAAATATAAGAGGAAGAGTTTGCGTAGCATATATACTCCTTAATGACCGTTATTGGGATGTTTGGGCGTTGTATCATTTAATGAACACATGATGTAGGGGGCCTGACAGTCTGCACACTCTTCTACATGATGATTCTGTTCAAAAATATGCCAGTGTTTCTTCTGATCAGGGGTCAGGATTCCGTTACCCTGGCATAACGGGCAGATATTATCGAGAGCTGTCAGGATTGCTTCTCTGATGAATTCCGACCTGTTGGGTATATGGCTTAATGCCTCTTGTAACGATTCATCTGCTTTAAATGTAATGATACTTGCTTTTTTGCCTTTGTTCATGATTTCCTCCTTGGTGTAAAGAGAAAAGTAATACAAAGTAATACATAATGTCAATATGAAAAAATCAATTTAGCGTGTCATTTAGGGAGCTGCATCGGCATGACTCTCTATATTCAAGAAAAAGAATAGAGTAAGTATGATGTAAGTGTAGTTTTATGTAGGTCTTTGATTATTATAATGGTACACATTATGCTCAATTCCTTCAAGTTAACATAAAATAGCAGTTGAACGTTTGGAGCAACCGCTTATTGTGTTGACTTTTGGAACACTTTTATTTAGCATGTATGGAATTGTGTAATATTACACTGCTTGTCGAGTTAATTTCCTATCCGCTGTATATTTCGTGTCTGTATGTTTGATGTATAATCGATGAAAATATTTTAATAGTTTTGTAATAAGGGGATATAATATATTATGTTGCCTGTATTTTATGTTCTTGTCGGAGTAGTTGCATTGGGGTGGGTTCATCGCTATATGAATATAAGAAAAATATCGCGACGCGAATATTTTCTTGATGTCAATCACGATCAGGTCGTTGGGACACCGCCTTTGGTGTCGATTGTGATTCCAGCGCGCAATGAACAGGGGAATATCGGCAAATGCCTGCAGTCAATTATTGCGCAGGAATATAAACATTTTGAGGTTTTTGTACTTAATGACCGCTCAACCGATGATACGGCTCTGATTGTTGCGGATATAGCAAAACACGACCAACGCGTACACCTGATTAACATAGACCATTGTCCTGATGGATGGTCGGGCAAAAACCATGCCCTTGTTCATGGGGTTAAGCAAGCTAAAGGCAAATTTTTGCTTTTTACTGATGCGGATACCTATCATCATCCTCATTGTTTAAAATCGATTGTTATCTATATGATGAAAAATAAGGTGGATTTACTTAGTGTTAATCCACATCTGGTTACCAATAGTTTCTGGGAAAATGTCATAATGCCTGTTGCCGGCGGCATGCTGATGATCTGGTATCCTATGGAAACGGTGAATGACACAAAAAGCCCGCTTGGTTATGCCAACGGACAGTTAATGGTTTTTAACATGGAATCATATCATAAAATAGGGGGCCATGAGTCCGTTAAGGACGAGCTTCTTGAAGATCTGGCGTTTGGGCGCAAAATTAAACAGGCTGGTATGCGATTGAAGGTCCTGTGGGGGCCTGATTTGTATCAGACACACATGTATTCGTCTCTAAAGCAGATATGGAATGGATGGGTCCGCATTTTCTGTCATGGGTTTCAAAAACGATTATCATTTGTTGTGATAAGCCTTTTACTTATGGTGATATTTTCTTTATTGCCATATGGTTTGATCGTCGCCGCATTGACACTGTATCCGCACCCTTTGCCTGTTATTGCCGCTATTGGTGTATATGCTTTTATGATCTATGCTATTGTAAAGGCGTACGGGGTTGCTAAGTCTAACCGCTGGTACATCGTTTCACATTTGGTGGGATGTATAATGGTGACATTCATATTGCTGCATGTTGCCTATGTCATAGTTTTTAAGCAGAAAATAAGTTGGCGGGGTTGCAATTACAGTTCATAATATTCTTAGACTGTATGATTGTGATCTTTTTGAAATACCGCTTCACCTTGTGCTTCATTTGGTGCAGCATATCGCGCGGGTTGTGCTGCCAATACGCTGCGCACAATACCGGTGACAAGATAGGTTGAAAAAATTCCATAGATAAGTATTTCCGCATGCCGAATAAATAAAAAAGCGAAAAACCCCAGTAGCGCCACCCTTGGCAATCCTGTAATACGATTTTTGAGGAAAAAGAAAAAGCCCATAGGTACCGGATATTTGATATTGCTTACCATAAGTATTCCTGCTCCAAGTATGCTTATGGGAAATAGTTTTATCATAAGAGGATTTTCAAATTTATTAAGCATCATGAATGTGCTGCATACGAATCCAGCTGCGGCAGGGGATGGGAGTCCGTAAAAGCTTTTTTTACCGGTAGATTTTGACGCCAGTACGTTGAATTTGGCAAGGCGTACACCACAAGCGAGCATGTATACACAGCAAATAAAAATGCCAAGTTCATCGAGTTCACGCATATAGGCTGCAAACGCCATCATACCCGGGGCTATTCCGAATGAGACAAGGTCGCAGAGCGAATCGAATTCCATACCGAATTGCGAAGTCGCCTGTTGCCATCGTGCCACTTGTCCGTCGAGAAAATCAAATAGCATGGCAATAAAAATACAGATGCTTGCCATGACATAATCTTCATTTAAAACCAGCATTAAAGAGAAAATACCAAACAGCAGGTTACATCCCGTAACAATATTTGGCAGTAAAACTTTTGAATTGCTCATTTTCGTATCCCAAGGATAGATGTTTTACCTTTAACTTTGTCACCAGTTTTTACTTTCACAGTACATGAAAGAGGCATATAAAGCTCGACTCTAGATCCGAATCGTATTATGCCTATTCTTTGTCCCATTTCAACAGAATCGTTGATATTGCAATACGAGACGATTCGTCTGGCGATGAGGCCCGCTATTTGTCGCACAATAACAGTATGCTCTTTGTTGTTTTTGATCGCAATTGTATTACTTTCGTTGGCGATTGCCGATTTTTGGGCGTTTGCAGGTAAAAAGCTTCCCTGCTTGTATTTCTGATATATTATATCGCCTTCTATGGCCGCATAGTTAACATGAACATTGAAAATATTGAGAAAAATACTTATACGCCAGACACGTTCGCCGAAAACATCGTTTTCGATCACCTGATCTACACCCACCACTTTACCGTCAGCAGGGGATACTATAAGTCCTTCACCTTCAGGTACACTACGATTTGGATCTCGGAAAAAATAGAGGATATACGCGCAGATAATGACTCCGGCTATACAAAGGTACAAATGTATGAAGAAAAATATAACAGTAAGCACCACAGCCGGTATGATAAAAGGTAATGCTTCTTTTGCAATAGGAATACGTTGGTTCATAGTACTGTTGTCTCCTGATTATGAACAAATAGAGTTTTGTATAGTTAATGATACAATACTACGTTCGATTATCGTGAGTCAATAGGCTTTATCTGTCATGATTAGGAAATACGAAACGGTACTGGTATAAATGTCAGGAAAAAGATACCTAAGACGATCCACGCCAGAATTTTGCGTGGTTTATCCAATTCCAGATAAGGGTTCAGGGAAGGTGGATGTTTTTTGCCCAGGAAAAAAATGATGATTGCCCACATCAACCATCCTTTCCAGAAAAAAATCCCCATAAGTACCAGAAACATCAGAATCATGTTGGTCATTGCATGATATTTTTCACCCATGACTGCATAGGCTACATGACCGCCGTCGAGCTGTCCTATAGGAATAAGATTTAGCGAGGTGACGAACATACCTATCCAGCCTGCAAACGCGACAGGGTGCAGGTCAAGATAAAATCCTGCGGGAACAGGGGGGGTAAACAATTGAGCAAAAATATGCACGATAAGTGATGATCCAATCTGAATATTAAAGCCGCCAGTCGGCAATGCCGGAGCGATGTGAGATAATTTCAGTCCGATAATCAGGGTCGGTATCGATACAATAAATCCACATACTGGCCCTGCCGCGCCGATATCTAATAGCGCGCGTTTATCGTATATGGGTGATTTCATTTTGATGAATGCGCCGAATGTACCGATCATGTTAATCACATTTGGTGCGGGGATAAAATAGGGCAGTGTTGCTTTTACCCTGTGTATACGTGATGTTACATAGTGTCCCATTTCATGCATCATAAGGATAAACATCAATGATAGGGAAAATGGCAATCCTTTGAGCAGGTATTGAGGATGGCTGATCAGCTGGAATAAGCTGGTAAACCTGCTAAATCCCGCAAGATTGACACCGGCAATGGTGGTAGTCATGAAAGTCAATCCGAACAGAAGTATATGCAAACGGTAATTAGGCGCTTCAGGTTTCCGTATACGGTACTCGGGTATACCTGCTTGGCCATCGCTTTGCACAAACTCATATATTTTCTCTTTACCGGTCATAAAATCTCCTTATTAGATGAAAGCGGTATCATAAACGAATTTGGAATTCTTGTCAAGCTACGCTATGTCTAAGCGGTGTAACTCCTTAGATACCAGTTTTTTTATCCGGATCAAAAGTAATTCCTCATGAACGGCAGTGAGCATAACTGGGTTCTAAACTCGAATTGATATGGATTGCATAATAAAAGATGCTTGACTAAAAACACATAGTTGAGCTACAGTTAAAAAAATTTCGGCACAATAGAGTAAATAAGACTCATTTTTAGCCGACGTATGTATAAGGTGATTATTATGACCGATATGAATATGGAAGACAAATCATTCGGGCAACCGGAATCAACTGATGTCTCACAACAAGCATCAGCATCAGTCAATGATGCCTCAAAAGGCGGGTTGCGCAGGCTAGTATCTTTGTATGAGCAATACAAACCCGAAGTATGTCTTGCGGTGTTGCTTGTGTACGTCGTAACCCTAGCGATAGCAACTATTATCGAGTTGATACAACATTAAACATAAATTTATAAAAGGGAGTAGCATAGTATGTTAACATTCTTCCGCAACAAAATGAGACTGATTTTCGCGATTTTACTGGTAGGTATTATTCCTGCGTTTACCTTATGGGGCATAGGTAGTATCATGCGTGCGCCAAAACAGAGAGTATTGGGTGAGGTAAACGGACGGAAGGTCTCGTATCCGGAATACAGAAGAGCTCAATTGGCTGTATTGTGGGATGCCCTGTTTGCTGATAGAACACTTGAACCGGAACAGGTTAACGATGCAACATGGACCCGCATCATATTGCTTGATGAAGCTAAAAAATATGACATCGTCGTCAGTGATGAAGAAGTGGCGGATCGTATTACTCGCATTTTTCAACGTGGCGGTAAATTCGACAAACGGTTTTATATCGACGTATTGACTCACAATCAAATCAGTACTGCCGGTTACGAAGAAGCTACTCGTGATTCTATCAAGATTGAACGTCTCAGGGATTTATTGTTGGGCGGTATCAAAGTTACCGATGAAGAATTTGAGCTGGATTACGATCTAAAAAATACCGAATTGGTCGTGGATTATGTTTTATTCCCATTCAGCGACTACCGCGATAAGATAGAGCCGACCGACGAAGAACTCCTGGTTTTCTTTGAAGAAAATAAAGACGATTATCGCAAACCGAATGAAGTAAATGCTAAATATATTCAGGTTGCGATTGCCGACTATTTGCCGAATATTACGGTCACAGAAGAACAGGCAAAAACTTATTACGAAGAGAATATCGACCAGTTCAAAGAAGAAAAACAGGTGCATGCGCGCCACATCTTATTCAAGGTACCGGAAACAGCTAATGAAGAAATGCTCGCTTCGGTTAAAAGTCGTGCAAACGAAGTTCTCGAAAAAGCCAAAGCCGGTGATGATTTTGCCGAATTGGCAAAACAATATTCCGAAGGTCCGACAGGATCAAGCGGCGGTGACCTCGGTTTTTTTGGTACGGGATCAATGGTGAAACCGTTTGAAGATGCCGCTTTTTCAATCGGAGCCGGCGAAATTTACCCTGAGCTGGTAAAAACCCGTTTTGGATTCCATATAATCAAAGTGGAAGAAGTGAACGAAGAAAAAGTCAATCCGTTTGAAGAAATAAAGCAGGAAGTCATTGACACTATCAAAAACGAAAAAGCCGATGAATTGGCACGTGAAGCGATAAAAGAAGTTTATTATCAAAGCGATGACCTCGAATCAATGCAGAAAGCGGCTGATGAACTTAATCTTACCATAAAGGAAACGGGATATTTTTCAACATCGTATAATATTCCGGGTATCGGTACTTCTCGTGATTTTCACAAAGAGGCTTTTGATCTGGAGTTGTTTAACGTCAGCGATATAGTTAAGACTGATGCAGGGTATGCGATAGCCTGTCCTATCGACCGCAGAAGCGGTGTATTACCTGAATTAGCTGAAGTTAAAGATAGAGTAATGCGTGATTATAAATCGGAAAAAGCATCCGATCTCGCTAAAAAAGATGCACAGGATGCACGTTCTAAAATATTCTCCATTATGGAATCAAAGCAGAAACCCTTTGAAGATGCGGTAACCGAAATTGGGCTTGATCCGAAAACCAGCACACCTTTTAATATGAATGCTGGTGATCCTGCCATTGGGTATGGGTTGGAATTGGGAAAAACATTGTTTTCTATTCCTGTTGGCGCTATCAGTGATCCGATAGATTCCGGTAAAGGCATTGTTATTGTAAAACCTGCGGAATACAAACGTCCTGTTCTCAGCGATCTTTCTAAAGAAGAGTTGGATCAGCAAAAACAGCAGATGGCATTCCAGAAAAAATATATGATTTTCCAGGAATGGATGGATGTAGTTAAGAAAAATGCAAAGTTGCTTGATATGACTTCGTATGCCAGTGAATAAAAAATAGATATATAATATAGATTAAAAGATTAATGCCATCTCCGTTATTGCGGAGATGGCATTTTTTTGTTTATCGGAAATTACAAATTCTCATCCACATAATACAGCGGTTAAAAAAAGATTGAATGATTATCTAAGACATGATAACTTATTGACATAGAAGGTGTAAGCCATAAAATGGGCGTAGTGAATTAATTAAGCTCTTAAGCTATCCGTAAGAGGAATTTAACCATTTATATCCTCAAATATAAGGAACTGATAGAGAGCATGAACAGAGATGAGCAAATGAACAAGGAGTAGAGTATGAAGTCTCAAAAGAGCAACATGTGGTTACTGGTAGCAGCGTTGATATTAAGCGTGTCAAGTGCTGGAGCAGTAGAGTTTGATTGGGCCGTGATTGACAATGCAGGCAATGCAGGGGATAACACTGGCTATGGGGCAGTAGCATATGAGTACCGTGTTGCTACAACGGAGGTAACAGCAGCTCAGTATGTGGAGTTTCTCAATGCAGTAGCGGCAACGGATACATACGGGTTGTATAATCCGAGTATGAATGGCAGTGTTTATCAGGGCATAATCCGTTCTGGAGATTCAGGAAGCTATACTTATACAGCAAATGCTGGATATGGAGATCGTCCGGTAGTATTTGTATCGTGGTATAATGCATTGCGTTTTGCCAATTGGATGCAAAATGGTCAGCCGACAGGATTGCAAAATGCTTCTACCACCGAGTATGGCGTGTATGATATGACGCTGGGTGGATTGGACATAGCGCGTCTGGATGGAGCACAAGTATGGCTTCCAAATGAAAACGAATGGTATAAAGCGGCATACTATGACCCAATCAATGGCGTTTATTACGATTATGCTACTGGTACCGATTCTCTGCCAAATAACAATTTGCCTGAAAGCGATACAGGGAATTCAGTGAATTATAATGATGCACTGGGAGAGCCATATAATACGACAGAAGTAGGTGCATACGAAGACTCCGCAAGTCCATATGGTACGTATGACCAGAGTGGTAACGTGTGGGAATGGATTGAAGATTTAGATGGGTATAAGTGTGTTTTGCGTGGATCTTCATATGCTCGAGATGCCAGTTATTTGCCGTCATCTTATCGCATTAGCGATACACCGGGGGGAGGATACAGCGATGCAGGGTTTCGCATAGCCAGCTCTTTATCGTATGAATATGATCCATTCAGCAGCAGTATTCCTGAACCTATGAGTATGGTACTTCTACTCTTAAGCATAGTTAGTCTGGTATTGCGACGTGCGAGAAAAGCTTAATTCTGATATTATTTGAATCTGTTTTGTAAAGCCCGCTAAATGCGGGCTTTTTTTTGAATGGCGCTGTTTAATTAGTATCTGATTGTAGAATTGAGGGTTACGGATTCGGTTTTTCTGTTGTCCGTTTTTCAGAAAGCAGACCGACAATTTCGTTCATGAATTGCGTGACGTCTTTGAATTGACGGTATACAGAAGCAAATCTTACGAACGCTACTTCATCGAGTTCCTGAAGATGATCCATAATTTGTTCGCCGATTGCCTGAGTGGATATTTCACGCAGGTTTTTAGTTTCTATGTATCGTTCGATTTCCGATGCGATATTTTCGATCTTTTCCAGACTCACCGGTCGCTTTTCACATGCTTTCATCAATCCGTTGAGAATTTTTTGTTTATCGTATGGTTCCCGACGGTTATCTTTTTTTATCACTTGTATATTAGCTCGTTCGAGGGTTTCGTAGGTGGTGAAACGGTGTTGGCAGTTGAGGCATTCCCGCCGACGTCGTATAGATCGTCCTTCCTGAGATAGGCGAGAATCTACAACTTTATCTTCCATGAATCCGCAAAATGGGCACTGCACGGTTTTCCTCCTGACAAAAAAGATGGTAACTTTCAAAGATGTATATGTTATACTTGGTGCACTATAAAATAATGTTGGTTTTAATGATAGATACATGGTACTGTATCACGTTATACAGTAAAAAGTACATTTTTTTATAGATTTAAAATATTTTTCAGGAATACGGGGGCGCATTGCTGGGGTATCAAGTGAAAAAGTATATAATCTATTTTATATTAAGTATTTGGCTGCTTATTACAATTGGAGCGGTTCCGTTACGTGCTGAGATAGATCAGGACGTTGTATCTGAATTACAGTCTATAGCGCAAAAAATTCTCAAATTTAACACATATAAGTATAAACTTACCTCTATTACCTATAAAAAGCGTAAACAGCGCAAGAATGAGATGCTGTACCATTTTGAGCAACCTAAAAAAATACGTATTGAGTGGTTGGAACCTAAGAAATTACGCGGCCAGCTGGCTGTCTATAATGATGGCGTCATGAAGGCGGCTCCGTCATGGTTACCATTTGTTATCGAGGTGAACCCTGATTCTTCTTTAGGTATGGCTGATTTTAATTATCCGATTTATGAGTCCACGATGGGCGATTTAATGGCGAAGCTAGTCAGAGAGCTTGATATTGCCCATACTGTCAGGGTATTGGAAAAAACGGGTTCCTATATTGTATATGAAGTGATTAACAATCAAAATAGAGCTAAAATCAAAGTGGATACGAGTACTGGTGTCCCGTTGTTTATCGAACAATACGATTTAAAGGGTACGCTGGTTGACGGCGGTTATTTTGACGATTTTAAATCTGAGGTATCGTATTCAGAGGGTTTTTTCGAGATCTAAACAAATTATGGGGTTATACCATGGAAACCGAAGGATATTTTCTACTGATTCCATTTATCATTAATTTAGCGTTGACGGTGTTTTTATTGACGCGTAGCGGGGACGCGTTTCACCGGGTTAACCGAGCCTTTTCCTTTTGGGTTATCTCGATATGTTTTTGGTATATGCAATTGATTCTTGAGACAGTGACCATTGATGATAACCAAATATTAATCGGATTATTCCGTTTGTCATTGCTTGGGCAATGGATTTTACCGTCGTTATTTGTTTATTTCGTGATGTGTTTTACCAATGAAAAGATAAGCTTGCCCCGGCGGTTGCTTCTGATACTTCCTGCCTTATTTTTTGCCGCTCTGGTTGTTGTGGATTCTTTGGGTCCTAAGTTGGTAGTAAGCACTATACGTTTGAACGTATATGGTTCATCGAGCAAGAGCATCATCTATGTTATGCATAGTTTTCTGGGGTGGTTTCTGTATTTTATCAGTTATATTATCTGGGGGATTGTAATGCTTGTCGGGCATATGCTGAGAACGACAGTGGCATTTTATGACCGCAAATGGCATTATCTATTTAAACAGTCCAACTTTTTGCTGGCTGCCGGCGGGGTGCTCATTTTTATTTTGGGCTTGACTCTTGACATTATAATTCCTATAGTAAGTTCTCGCATTTTTCCTATATCCAGCATAACTACGCTTATTATGGTGGGGTTTGTCGGGTATCTTCTTTATCGTGTAGAAACAGCTTAATTTTAAGTATAAGGGTTACCTATGTCATTAGAATGTAGTGTAAACACACAAGAAAACTATTACCTTGTTGTTGTAAAAGGCGAAATGACCGCCAGTTGTTGTGCACAAGTTTTAGATGTAGTGCATGATCAGATTACATCGGTAGACCGCGCAGTTATCATTGATTTGGAGCAGGTGGAATATATAGATAGCCGTGGGCTTGGTATTTTAGTGAGTTTGTTTACCCATATGAAAAAATTTGAATATCCGTTTTTTGTTGTTTGCGTACAACCTGATGTGATGAAGATTATCAAAATGACAGCACTTCACACCATATTGCCAATACAATCTTCGGTTGAATCCGCCCTTGAAGAAATAAACGGTACATGAGCATGGAGTATACGAAACGATCAAGTAAATATCTTTTATATGTGGTTATATTTGGGCTGATTTTGTTTTGTTTCGGCTTGAACTTTCGCCATTTCTGGGGGACTACCGAAGGACGCACCGCTCAAATTGCCAGAGAGATGCTCAGGTCGGGTGAGTGGGTTATACCTCATTTGAATGATGAACCCCGCTTGACAAAGCCGCCGTTGTATTTCTGGTCTGTTGCTGTGCTATCTAAATATTTCAACGACGGAAAGGTCAGCGAATGGGCTGCACGTCTACCCGCGGCATTATCGGCGTTGCTGGTAATAATCATGACGTTTCTTATTGGACAGCGCCTGTATGGCGATAGGGTAGGCTTAATCACGTCTTTATGCCTTGCGACGTCACATTCTTTTTTATGGCAGGGACGCACTGCTGCACTTGATATGATGCTGGTTATGTTTGTCACGGCAACAATAATGTTTTTTACGTTTGGTCTAACGGCATCGTCTCGAGGAAAAAAATATTACTATATATTGATGCACGCTTCGTGTGCTCTGGCGGTTATGGCAAAAGGCCCTGTTGGGATTTTTGTACCATGGCTGGGTATCTTAACGTATCTTATCTGGACGCGTCAGCTGAAAGAATTCAAGCATATGCAGTGGATTGTAGGCGCCATTGTTTTTGTGTTGATTGTGGCACCATGGATGATTGCGGTGAAATCGCGTATTACTTCTTCGTTCGGGGTCTTTTATCATGAAACGGTTACGCGCTATACGTCGGCATTTGACCATAAACGCCCATTTTACTATTTTATGATCCGCTTGCCACTATATGTGTTACCGTGGGGTATTTTTATACCCTTTTTCATATGGGATGTGCTGAAAAACAGAACATTGCAGCCATACCGCTATCCGGTTTCATTCTTTTTGCCGGCGTTAATTTTTTTCAGTTTGTGCGGTTCAAAACGCTCATACTATCTGATACCGTTGTATCCGTTTGTGATGTTGGCAATTACTATTTATATACGGCGTTCGTTGGTAATACGCCAATGGATAACTAAACTGATAGACAAGTTTGGTGTCAAGAAAATATTTATCGCGCCATTAGCCGCTATGCTTATTATCATGACAATATTTTTTATATTGATGCCGATACTGAATAATCGGAATTCAGCAGTAGATTTATGTGGCAAACTAAATGAGATTATGGGGCCAAATGACAAACTGGTGTCTTATCGATATTCACGTCCCTATATCGTTTTTTATTTTGACAGGGGAAATATCCCTGAATTAAACGAAGTTGAACAATTACACGCATTTCTTGATCAAAGCACAGATGAGGCTCGATCATACATTCTCTTGCAGGAAAAAGATTTTCGAGAAATACCGTCGCTGGCATCGTCTCAGATTGTGTTGCAATATCCGAATTTTACAAAGAAAGATAATGATATGGTATTAATAACCGCGCCACAAAAGGGGGAGATGCTTGAAACCCGTTGATATATCGATTGTCCTTCCTGTCTATAACGAAGAAGGCAATCTTGAAAAACTTATGGCTGAGATTACAGTAGCCATGCAACCGTTAGCTAAATCATATGAAGTAGTATGTGTTAATGATTGCAGTACAGACAGTAGTCTGGATTTATTAAAAAAGCTGCGAGCGGCTGATCCACAACATATACGGATCATCAGTTTTAAACGTAATCATGGATTGACATCCGCTTTGGATGCTGGTTTCAAGAATGCTGTAGGCGATGTTGTGGGTATGCTAGATGCTGATTTGCAAAATGATCCAGCTGATTTCCCTGCAATGTTCAAAGTTCTTGAACATTTCGATGTGGTTTGTGGGTGGCGGAAAAATCGCAAAGATACATTTGTTAAGAAAATGTCTTCCAAGATTGCCAATAGGGTGCGGCGTATGTTTACCGGCGATAGGTACCATGATATTGCCTGTGGTATAAAGGTATTCAAACATGAATGCCTACAAGGGCTTGAGATGTATAACGGATTACACCGTTTTCTCCCTGTATTGATGGAGCTTGATGGCTACAAAGTAACTGAAGTGCATGTGAATCATCGACATCGATATACAGGTAAATCCAAGTATGCAATAGGAAACAGGCTGTTTCATTCCCTATACGATTTGGTTGCCGTTAAATGGATGATAAAACGGCGATTGCGATACAAGGAGGACAGTAATGAACTTTAGCGGTATACAGACCGGTGATGTCATGTTGGCAATAGGATTTATTGGGCAGGCAGCTTTTTTTTCGAGGTTTTTGCTCCAATGGATAGTTTCTGAGGTCAAAAAGGAAAGTGTTATTCCTGCGGCATTCTGGTATTTGAGTATTATAGGCAGTTCGATTTTATTGTCGTATGCTATTTATAAAAAAGATCCGGTTTTCATTTTAGGACAAAGCGTTGGTTTTATAGTTTATATACGAAATATCGTACTTATAAAAAGAAAAGAGAAAAAATTACTTTCAAAATCTGAAGAATAAGGCAATAATGAAAAAAGTTCGTGTTAGCATATAACCGCAAAATAAAAAGGAGATCCGATGATGCACAGGAAACTTACACTGGTCGTTGTTATGGTATCCATGGGCTTGTTAGTATATGGATGTGGTAAAAAAGAAGAACAGCCGAAAGAAGCCGCTTCTCAGGCAAAATCAGGTGAGGCAAAGGTTCAACAAGCTGTTTCAAAGACCCCCGCAGTGCCCCAGCAATCGGCGGCATCGAAATTTGTATCTATGGGGATTGCGCCTTCGTTCGAGTTACCTAATCTTGATGGTCAACTTGTCAAATCAACCGATCTTGAAGGCAAAGTGATTATTGTCGATTTCTGGGCAACATGGTGTCCTCCGTGTCGTCAGATGATTCCTGAGTTAAAAAAGGTTTATAGCAAATATAAAAACCAAAATGTTGAAATACTGGCTATCTCACTTGATGAAGGCGGGGCGGAAGCGGTCAAGAAATTTGTCTCAGAGACAGGCATTGATTATACTGTATTGCTTGCTGATCGGGATATCACCAAAAAGTTTGGCCAGATTAATGCCATTCCAACATCGTTTATTATTGATAAACAAGGCAACATTCGTGACAAACATATTGGTTTCAGAAATGCTGACGACATGGAAAACATTGTCAAAGCATTATTGTCTGAACGGATGTAATCGAATTACGCCTTTCTCCACTAGCCGGAAGATAATATACTGATAGAGTTTGTTAATATGTATGCAATTTCTCGAGAACTTGCATACTCCAGAATATTATTGTAATGTTTATTATCTCTCTGAAATAAGGTTTAAACAACAGAATGTCAATCGGTTAATATATAGCTTGTGTGTTCAAAAGTGCAAAAGGATACTTGTAAAATAAAAATAATGTGCTATAATAATAAGAAAGGGGGGAGGATAAAATAAGGGCTATGGAATGACTGACGCAATATATTCTGAATATTCGGATGATGAATTGATCTTTAAAGCTAAACATGGCGACGCTAAAGCTTTTGATGTCATTCATAAGAGATACCTTAAAAAGATCCTTAACTATGTTAACAGGATTGTTTCCGATTTTCAGAAAGCGGAAGAAATCACTCAGGAAACCTTCTTGCAGGTGTATCGGCATCTTGATACCTACCAACCCTGCGGAAAACTGTCTTCGTGGATATTTAAAATAGCGACTAATTTAAGTAAGAACGAGTTGCGCAGCCAACGCCGCAAAAAATATCTTGGTATTTCACTATATACAAAACTCATCGGGGAAGAAAGTGACAGCGAGCTTATCGATATAATACCCGATGATGCGGAAAAACCAGATAACCATGCGGAACGAAATGAGTTATCGAAGATAATAGAAAAGGCGATTCAGGCATTACCGTTAAAGTATAGAGAAGTAATGCTCATTTGCGAAGTTTACGGTTATTCGTATCAGGAAGCGAGTGATATTCTCAATTGTACTAAAGCTAATGTTGGTATTAGGTTATGCCGTGCCCGAAAAAAAATTAAGAAGATTATCACTACCTCAGATGAGATGATCCCATATCTCAATAAATATAATTTAGTAGATAATACATTAGCTTCAAATCAAATTTAAATCTCTATTGTTTTACTTGTCAATCTATTGCTCGAAATAGTGCGATGATCCGTTTCTTTTCATATAGCATATATACCGGATATAATTAGTAAATAAAAAAGGCTGTCGCAGTGAGAACCGAAACAGCCTTCATAAGTTTATATTTATATCAATGGTCTTATTTTCTACGCAGGTAGATTCCAGCTATCGATATTCCAAGTAACAAAAATGAAAATGGTTCAGGAACAGATGGTGTTGGTGGAATAAACGGTGAATATAATGTTGTGACTTCACCTATATCATTACCACATGTCATAGTCCAATGGAACAACCAGTTGCTATCTACTTCATATTCCAGCAATGCTAGCGGAATACTTGTTTCAACCACATAATGTTCAGGGTCATCTGACTGAACATATACAACGCTGGTGTTACCAATCAGCGTAAGGTATTGTGATTGGCGATAATTAAGTTCGGTTTCGGTATAACCACTTATATCAAGCCCCTGATTCCATCCCTGACTGTTGCTAACCTCATATATATTACCTATCTTTTCAGGTTCATAGGTATATTCGCCGTTAGCAGGACCGCCATTAGGTGAATTATCGGAATGCCCGGTAAATTCTAATCCATATTCGAATTCTCCGTCACCGTTCAGGTCAAACGCGAGGTCACCGGGATAAAAATAATTGCTGGAATAAGGTACGCCATGTGATCCTTCAGGAGGCATACCCAGAACCATAGCAAAATATATATTGGAATTATCAACAGCAACATACAGAGCTTCGACGTCATACGGTTGGCCACCGTATGCAGGCCCGACATAACCGTTACTGCCAACGTAATCTTCTATCCAGCTGGCGATACCAATGTTTGCATTTAAGTCTGATGCAGGGGTTACACCCCAGTCGGAGAGATCTCCATCGATTTGGAAAGCGTAAATCGGCATACATAGCGATAGTAGCATGATGACTAAATACGAATAATGTTTCTGTTTCATTGCTTTTCCTCCGTGCCCAAGTTGTAGCAGATAAATTCAAGCCGTACTATTGTTTTTAGCCTATCTGTAAAGAACATTTATTTATTGCTAACATGTTCTATCCGATAAGATTATCGTCAGTAATAAGTAAAATATTAATAAAAAAATGATAAAATTAATCAAAATAATGCAATTGATGAGATTGTGTAAATACAAGGAAAGGAGTTACAAAAAAATAATACACCGTAAAACTATGCATTTGTCATATGTTTAAATATTCAATCATTTTCTTTAGACGGTGTGTATAGGTATGTTCCGCGAGTACTCTTTTTCGGCCATTTTCGGCAATGCGTTGACGTTCTTCAGGATGGCGTAAATAGTAGTTTGCTTTATCACTTAATTCGCCCAGGGTTTTAAAACATACAATTTCTGAATCCAGATCAAAGAAAGATTCCGCTTCAGGACGGTAATCGGAAAGCAGGAATCCTCCGCATGCGGGGATTTCAAATGCCCGGTGTGAGAATGAATCACGCAGTTGAGGCACCGTGATATTTAAATTTATGGCACTATTGGAATACAACACAGGTAAATCGATCCGGTTATTAATTCTTCCTTTATATACGCCACCTTTTTTTGTAATGAGTCGTTTCCAATCCTGATCTCCGTATAACCATGGATTGAGGGGTAAAATTGCCTGAATTATCTGTTTACGATAGATAGTACGTGCGTAATTTTGCACAAACAACTCGAATTCGTTTCGACGTTCCGGATCATCAAGTGTAAATGATGTACCGTATTCTTTCACTACAGCATCAATGATTGTCCAGATAGATAGCCAGGGTGTTTTGCATAGCAGTTTAGCGATCAACTCGATAAAGAGTTGCTTCGCTTTATTTTCGAATGGCAGGTCTGGTATTTTCCATAATGACGAGCCTACAAAGCTGATATCGCACTGTTGTTGCGATGCCCGAGGAGAAAAAACCGTTTCATTGGCGCCTAAAGGTAAATAATGAACATGTTTAAATCCCATATCTTTAAGGTTATCCACATATGTTTTATCCCAGACAAAGGTATGATAATAATCGGATACATGTTTTTTATTCAGCCAGTTGAATGGATTATCGAAAAACCATGATATATATGGAATTTCTTCTGCTTCGAACAAACCGGGCATAAGGCCGATTGCGTCGAGCATAATAATAAAATGAGGCCGATGCGCGCGTAATTCTTTGAGTACTTCTGTGGTTACATTTGTATCATCCAGATGAAACAAGCGTACCTGATGCCCAAGCCCGTGTAACGCGGCAATGACATCCTGCATGATATACGGCCAACCCACGCCGGAAGTGCCTGAAAAAACAAGAAACCGGAGTTGTTTTTGAGTTGTCGAAGCAGGTTTACGATTTTCAATAAATTGCGAGATTGAATTTGAAATCGATTCAAAGTAATCGGTATTTTTAGCATGCCTAACCGGGTGTTGGAGTTCCACAAAATTGCTTATTGGATAATAATATTGATTGAGTTGCTTATAAAATGATTCAATATCTGCATTAATGATGAATTTAACTTGCCAGCGTTTGATCAAAAGAGAGATATCGAAAAAGTGGAGTGCTTTGATAAACACAAATAAATCTGGTTCTATAACAAAAATTGTGGTATTTTTCGGTAGTTGATCTGCCAAATCGGTAAGGAAAAAGTCGCCTCCCATGCCATAGAGGAATATCACATCGTGTTGTCGAATTGCTTGATCAGTAAAAGTGTAGCGTTGGGTCTCTTCTTTAGCACAGATTTCCTCGATAGAGTTTTTAAGTCTCTCCACATTGTGCTCATCAGCCATCCATGAGTCGATTGTTTCTGCAAGTTTAGGGTATTCTCGCTGTAAGGCGTTAAAATTTTCTGCGAATAGATTCTTCTCCAGAATGGAATCGACAGTCATAGATCTCACTCGATATTGATAGTTGTACTAATAGTTTGTGTATTGCCAAGGCGGTCGCGTGCGCTGACAATGACTTCATTACTTCCTGTGGGTAGTGTATCATCTATGGTATACGAAATAGAAGAAGAATCGAAATTATATTCGGCAGGGACTTTGATGTCGCTGACGGTCATAGATATATATTTGTAGGCAATTCCCACTCCGTCGTCTTCGGCCTTACACACAATTGTGTCTCCGGGAACCATTCTTGTGTTTCGTTGTTGAGGCGAGATAAAGGTAAGTTTGGGCGGTTGGCTATCCGAAAACACCGCATATGTTGACAAATGATTGATTTTGGCCGCCACCACGTTTTTCTCAGGGGTATCGATAGGATAGAGCAAACGCCATCGATTATCAATCCACTCGAATAGCGCTGCGATACCCGGTATTTTCTGGGTAATCTTAAATTGGATAGTCGCGGGGTTACGTAATTGAAACCCATTTGGACGGATGTGGTATGTGGCACTCAACTTTTTTAAAGATACACGTTTTTGTTCCGGCGTATCTTGTATGGCTTCGATAAAAGGCACAATTGCCCGGTGTGTCGACTGGAACCGCAGGTCGACCACTTTAAACTCAACCAAACTGGGTGTTGATTGAGCTGGTATATAAGTCAGTGGAAAAGATCGTTTAAGTATTTTTTTGTTGCCTGCGGTCTCATCGTACGCGATATTCATGATACTGATACCAGAAAAGGCTTTTTCTGGTACAAAGACATATTCCATAACAGTATTGGATCTGATTAGCACCTGTTTCGGTTCCATCTTAACAATTCTGTTTTCAATAGTAATATCGGGTAATCGATCAGGCTGACGGTTGCTGGATAGCAGTATCGAGAAAAAATCATCATACATAATAATTTGCGGACTGATCTGCAAGGGGATAGATGACGTACCGGAAGCCGCACCCATAGCCTGCGCAATGATCGCCGGATACTCCACGCGCAATGTACATTTCACAGTGGCTGTATTCCCAGCCTGATCCGCGACATGTATTGCAACGTCATGATCTCCGTTTGCTAGAAAATTATCCTGTCCTGACAAGGTAGAATCACCGCAACGCAGATAACCGTCAGTAGGGCTTTTACTGCAGTTTATGAGGTTTGCCCCCGGCAGTGTAAACAACCGCATATAATCGCCGCTGACGTTATGAGAAACCATATATTTCAACTCACGGTCATAGAGATAATAAGTGTCGTGGTAGTCTTGTTTATATGAAACACGGTCGAGTTTGACTGTATACACTGTTTTGCCGTCAATTTGTAAACTGGTGACATATGGTGCCAGCCGGTATTGGCCTGTATTATCGTAATCGATACTACTCAGTTTTAAACCAAGTTTACCCCATACGGAAATAGGGCGTTTGATGAGATATGTTGATTCATCTACCTGTGTCAACGGATAGATATTCTGATTCAAACTGTTATCTACAAAGGAACTGTACGTAGCTGGTTTTATTGCAAGGTGAAACAAAACCGGTATGCTGGTGTCGGGTTCAGCTAGTGATAAACCATGGCTTAGTATATTGATCGGGTCTTCGTTTTCGTTGCGTAATTCGATATGTAAATGAGGTGCGACATCACCCGATTTGCCTGAGAAACCGACAATATCACCTTGGTTGAAAGTAAAAAGGTTTTCCGGCACATAGTAATCGATTTCATACGTACCTTCTTTTTTTTGCAATTGACGGACATATTGATCGATGGGTTGAATAAATCGTTCGCAATGGGCATAAACTACATATCGTCCGTCATCTAGCTTCAGGTACAGCGCCTTACCGTAACCGCCGGCCGATGTTTTAACACGATAAACAAATCCCGATGCGATGGCATACATTTTATAACCGGTTTGCTGGTTTGTCGCTATATCTAGTCCCGCGTGAAAATGATCGGACCGGCATTCACCAAAATTACCCGAAATATCACCCACAATTTCAATGGGCCAGATATAACGGTCGCTGTTAGCGTATACCGTTATAGAACTAAATAAACTTAATAAAACGACAAAAAATTCCGTTAGAAGTAGTATAGTAGTCTTTTTTTGCATTCTTTCAACCGTTGACGTATATTGGGTTACTTGCTATAGTAACGCAACATAAAATTGACAATATTTATTAATAGTTTGGTGTTAAATGGATTATAATGAAATAACAGCATTTGTTACTGCTCAAGTCCCTCTGCAAATAAAGCAGGTTACTCATTTTTGCATAGATCATGTGCATTTAGCAATGATAATTATTGGGCTGGCTGTTTTGTTACTGGTTGCCTTGATTTCGATTATCAAACGGATATTTTTTCCTGATGCGTCTATCATACGATCAGCCCACGAGAAACGCCAGTCGTTAGCCAAAAAACTTGTTCAGGCAAAAGAAGCGGAACGCAGTAATGATGATACTAAGCGCGTCAGAGCACGCAAAGTCAAGTCGGGATCAAAAAAATACATTCTCGTCCCACATGATGAATGGCAGGAATTCATCGCATACAAGAAACAACGCAAACTGACCCGGTCATCTGATACTAATCAATCTATGCCAGAGGGCGTACCTGTTCTTAAACTGAAAAAAGGTTATTCCAGCGAGTAATCGATATCAGGCAATTCGCTGATCGATTTTTCGATCGCGGCATCCGGATGCTCATAATCCTCAAGGCCGTTTTCCATATATTTATCGTATGAGTAAAGATCGAAATGACCGTGCCCACTCAAAAGGAACCCTATTACTTTTTCTTCGCCGGTTTCCCTGCAACGAATAGCTTCATCTACAACGCCTTTGATTGCGTGAGCGGTTTCCGGTGCTGGTATAACCCGTTCTGTTTGAGCAAACAGGCGTGCCGCTTCGAATACCGGATTTTGCGCGTATGCCTGTGCTTCTATTATATTCTGGTTACACAACAGACTCACCAGAGGAGACATACCATGATAACGCAATCCGCCTGCATGGATTCCTGACGGAATAAAGTTGTGTCCGAGAGTATACATTTTCATCAGAGGTGTCAGGCATGCCGTGTCACCAAAATCATAGCGGAATGGTCCTTTGGTAAGGGTAGGGCATGCGGTCGGTTCGGTTGCGATGAATTGTATCTTTTTACCTTTTAGCTTGTCCGGGACAAACGGAAAGATAAATCCTGCGACGTTACTGCCGCCGCCGGCACATCCGATGAGCACATCAGGTTCGACACCCGCCATCTCGAACTGTTTTTTAGCTTCAAGACCGGTGATTGACTGGTGCATGACAACGTGATTTAACACACTGCCCAGAGAATATTTTGTATCGGCGTGTTTGGCAGCGTCTTCTACGGCTTCACTGATAGCGATTCCAAGACTGCCCAGCGTATCAGGATCTTTCGCTCTGATAGCGCGTCCTGCCTCAGTTTTGTCTGTTGGACTAGGGAAAACCTCACCGTTCCACAGATGCATGAGGGTTCGGCGATACGGTTTTTGTTCGTAACTTACACGAACCATATACACCGTGCACTGCAAACCGAACAGGTTGGTTGCGAATGATAGAGCGCTGCCCCATTGTCCTGCGCCGGTTTCTGTAGAGATACGTTTGACGCCTTCTATCTTATTATAATATGCCTGAGCCACAGCAGTGTTCGGTTTGTGACTGCCAGCTGGGCTGAGACTTTCATCTTTATAATAAATCTTAGCGGGAGTTTTTAACGCTTTTTCCAGATTAACCGCACGCACCAGCGGGCTTGGACGCCATATACGGAGAACTTCCCTGATCGGTTCGGGGATATCAATCCATCGTTCCTGCGACATTTCCTGTTCTATAACTGCTTTCGGGAATATGGGCGATAGATCGTCAGGCGATATCGGTTTATTCGTAGCAGGATTGATTGGCGGATACAGCGGCGCCGGTAAATCGGCCTGGATGTTGTACCATTGTTTTGGCAGGTCACTTTGGCTGAGATAAAATACGGTCTGTTCCATGAAAAGCTCCCTTAAACGTTTTGTTCTGATTGATTAACGCATTGAATTAGCTGTATTCCATACATATTACTACACATAGGCGATACGGTCAACACCGCATATAGTGTCTGTGGTATAAATATGCCGATTAATATATAATTCAGATGCTGCTTCATTTCTCGAAATGACGGCTTAGCTTTCTGGGCGTCATTGCGAGGAAAGAGGTATAGCCGATTGACGAAGCAATCTATTCTGATTAAGTTTGCTACTTTTCTTGTAATGTATTGTTTGCTCATAAAGTTACGACTAATATTCACCATTGGATGTCATTCTTTGTAAAGGTTACGTATTTCAATGACAAAATTAGTAAAAGACATACATGCAAACTTTTCAATGATCTCAAGCGTTTAAAATGCGTATCCTCCCAGTCATGTCATTCTCGCGAAAGCGGGAATCCACCCTCGTAAAGTGTTTAAATAAGATGGATTCCCGGTTTCGCGAGAATGACATGACTATAAAGATCGAAATTTAATTTGTCAGATTCCTGCACTTGTTTTATTCTGAAGATAAGCCGGATTCCTTAAACAATGGAGCACTTCATCATGGAAGACAAAATTATATATTCACCGATAGGTATCATTCATTCACCCTTCAAAGACGCGGTGGGCATGCCGATTCAGACATCGTTATCACAAGGAGCGGAAGGCACCGTTGAAGTTTATCCCGATTTCATCGATGGATTGAAATCACTGGATGGATTCTCGCATATCTATCTGATTTATTATTTCCATAAATCGAAAGACTATTCGTTGACTGTCAAACCGTTTCTGGATAATACCCCGCACGGTGTTTTTTCTACCAGAGCGCCCAAACGCCCGAACGCCATCGGGCTTTCTGTAGTGGATTTGATTGGTGTCGACAAAAATATCCTGCATATAAAAAACATTGATGTTATCGACGGTACGCCGTTACTTGATATCAAACCCTATGTCCGTAAGTTCGATTGGCACGAGACCAGCAGAGAAGGCTGGCTCGCCGATAAAACCCACGGCTTGAAACAGCACTATTCCGATGATCGTTTTGGAGCAGAGTGATTCATTTACAAAATAATTGTGGAGTTTTAAATATTGAGAGAACACGTTGTTTTTTCTTTGTTAGTCAAAATTTTGAGCAGCGGGGACTATTTATTACTGTTTTAAATAAACCTGAATTTTAATATAAATGTTGAAATTGTATGCTATTTTTTATAATATAATTCTTAGATTATATCCTGATTAATTTTCTTTTGTACTTTCTGCATCATGAGGAGACGTTGATGTCTGATCAAAAATATCTCATAACTAAAAAATACTCACGCCCATTTATTCTTACAAGAACAAAATTAAGTAGAATTGTTGAAGTTTTTGATGATCGTTTTGATTCGATAAAAGAAGAGAATAAACCAGTCCAGAAACGATTTATCATAGAGCTTTCAAAGGGACGGCAACAAACACTTTTTTCTCTTGAGGAAGTTTTTAGCTTGGATAATGCTCTAAATAACAAAATCATATCCCTCTACATTGAATATAGTTCAAAGTTAGACGATTATCAGCTTTCTTTGTCTTTCGATGATGAAACTTTTCAATCTTGGCATTCAGCAGTTCGTCTTGAAGGTTTAAGTGAAAATGGAACATGGTTGAATGAAGCTGCGGGGGCTCTTGAAGAGCAGGTTGAGAGAACTCTCTTTTCTGGGTTAATCTATTACTTAAAAAAATTTCCCGACGTCATTTTATTAATATTTATAGTGGGTATTGTATTTCTCTTAACCAGTATTTTTATATTACCTCAACAAAATTCACCTTTCAAACTTTCTCCTGAAATCAAGAGTCAATTATTACAACTTGCCGAGAACACCAATGCTACAGAAGATCAAATAGAATTCATCTATAGGTATATGTTATCTTCATTGCAAAATACAGGATCTTACGAAAAATTTTTGGCAGACCCAAAGACCTATTTTATTGCAGTGCCTATACTTATTATGATATGTGCTTTTATCTATCTTTGGTTTAAGTGTTATCCTGTAAATGTTTTTGAATGGGGGGATTGGGAAGTACACCATAATAAATTATTAGAGCGTAGAAAGACTATATGGATAGTAATAATTATCTCTCTTTGTATTAGCGTTCTTGCCAATTTGTTTGTTTTTGGGTTAATTGATTTAATCAAAGTAAACTAAATCAAAAATATTTTGAATTTGGTATGAATCCTCACTTTATAAAACTTCCTTAAATATTGTGTTGTATTTTCAAAAACTTCCTGAGTATAATCAGACTGGTTAAGAGCGCATCGAATGAAAATTGACGCTGGATTTACACAACTACCAAAATTTGCCGAATCTCTCGAACAACTCCATGCCGGTCAGGGTGTTGTCTTTGCAGGAGTTTGCAATTTTGCAAAAGCCCTACTAATCGACGAGATACAAAGGCACTCCAATGCACCGGTTTTTATCATCACCTGCGGAGCAAAAGAGCAGGAACGGCTCTATTTCGACCTTGAATTACTAAATCGCTATACCACCAGCACCTATCCCGCATGGGATGTATTGCCGCAGGAGGGGACACCCCCGCACAAAGATATCTCCAGCCAGCGTATGCGCGTGTTACATCGGATGCTCAACCAGCCGTCTATCCGCAAAGACATCGTACTTGCTGAAATTGGTACGGTTATACAAAAGGCGCTCGACCCTAAAATATTTCAGGAATCGATCATCAACCTGAAAAAAGGCGATACCATCGACTTTTCCGATATTACCCGTGAAATATTTCATAAAGGGTACAAGCGTGTTGATCGTGTCGAGGAAATAGGAGAGTTCAGCGTACGAGGCGGAATTATCGATGTGTTTTCTCTCTCCGATTCGTTTCCGTATCGTATGGAGTTCTGGGGGGATACTGTCGATACTATCCGCATTTTTGATCCCAAAACACAGTTGTCAGAACGTCATGCCGATGAAGTAACAATCTTTCCATGTGAGGAATATGATTTTTTTAAACGCGGGCAGATTGTCCCTATCTTCGAATATTTGCCTAAAGATACGGTTATCCTGATCGATGAACCCGCAATCATAACTCGAAAGTTAAGCCAGCTAACAGAATTTACATCAGTCCACGGCAACATGTTTTTGACGTTAAGTGAATGTTATAAAAAACTTACCGATTTCAAACGCGGCATAATAAGTGACGAATTGCATGCGTCGGAACCCTTTTTTATTTCAGGGCATCAGGTGTTATTCGGTACATCAGCACCATCGTTTCTGTCGCATGAGATAGAAGAAGATTTGAGTCCGGCGCAACGTATAGATGAACGATTGAAAGATATGAATACTCTGCTTGATGACGGATACTCTATTGAGTTGAGTTTTAATAATAAAGCTGAGAAACAACGGTTTTTTGAAATTTGTCACGATAAAGGATTCGACCGCTTGACCAATCTTCAATCACATATCGGTCATATCAGCGGCGGGTTTGTGTTCCCTGAAAATCAGCTTGCTATCATATCCGATCAGGAAATTTTTGGCCGATACCGAAGCCGTCCCACGCGTCGAAAATCGAAATATAAATCAACCGCCCCTTTACGTGAAGTCGTTGATTTGCACGTGGGTGATCTGGTGGTACATACGAATTATGGAATCGGGAAATATCAGGGCGTACAGCGTATCAAGCAGGATGGGGAAGAACGGCAGGTGATTGTACTTGAGTATGCCAACAAATCAACGTTGTATGTACCGTTGATCCATTCGAATCTTGTCCAGCGTTATATAGGTTGCGGTCACGACAAACCGCCTCAGCTGGACGTGCTCGGCACCAATTCATGGATGCGCAAACGTAAGTCAGTTGAAGAAGCGGTGTTGGATCTTGCTGCGGAGTATCTGGAAATACAGGCTGCTCGAAAAACGCTGGAAGGATATCAGTTCGCCAAAGACAACGCGTGGATGCGTGAGTTTGAAGCATCATTTATATATGAAGAAACCGAGGATCAGCTCAAGGCAATCGAGGCCATCAAGGATGATATGGAATCGGCACGCCCAATGGACAGGCTCATCTGCGGTGATGTAGGATACGGTAAAACCGAGGTAGCCATCCGTGCGGCGTTCAAAACGGTTATGGACGGTAAACAGGTTGCCGTGCTTGTTCCGACAACTATTCTCGCACAACAACACTACAAAGTTTTTTCAGAGCGCATGGCGGATTATCCTGTGCGGGTAGATATGCTCAGCAGGTTTCGAACACAATCCGAGCAGAAACAAGTCCTTGAAGATGCGGCAAACGGGGTTGTCGATATTCTGATCGGTACGCATCGACTTATACAACCCGATGTGAAGTTTAAAGATTTGGGGTTGGTGATTGTCGATGAAGAACAACGTTTCGGGGTACGCCATAAAGAGCAGTTCAAGCGTCTTCGTCGATTGGTCGATATGCTCACTCTCACTGCAACGCCAATACCCCGTACCTTGTACCTTGCACTGGTCGGAGCACGTGATATGAGTACCATCAATACTCCTCCTGAAGACCGTTTACCTGTGGAAACGTATGTTGCAACGTTTGATGAGCGATGGATCAAGCGGGCAATCGGGCGTGAACTTAATCGTGAAGGACAAGTCTATTTTGTACACAACAGGATCAAAACTATTTATGGAATAAAAGACAAGATATCCCAGTTTTTCCCTGATGCAAACATCGCTATTGGTCACGGTCAAATGCCTGAACGGGAATTAGCCGCTGTGATGGACGATTTCCGTGCGGGTGATGTGGATATACTTGTGTGCACCACCATCATCGAGTCAGGGTTGGATATCCCTAATGCGAACACCATCATTATTGACCGTGCAGATCTATTCGGATTGGCGGATTTGTACCAGTTGCGCGGCAGGGTGGGCAGATATAAAAACCGTGCGTATGCCTATATGCTTGTTCCTCCGTACAAAATACCCAATGAGCAGGCACAACAACGCCTTGATGCCATAGAGACGCATCAAAAGCTCGGCGCAGGTTTTCAGATTGCAATGCGCGACCTTGAAATAAGGGGAGCGGGAAATATCCTTGGTGATAAACAACATGGGCACATAGCGGCAGTTGGTTTCGATCTGTATTGCAAATTATTGAAAAACGCTATATCCAATCTGAAGGGAGAGCCGATCCCGCAAGCTCCAAAAGTTGTGTTGCGCCTTGGATTTGAACCTGAAATTCCCTCCAAATACATACCTTCTGAGTCGCAGAGAATGGCAATATACAGCAGACTGCAGGATATGTTCGACTTGGAACAGTTGGACGAGCTGGAAAAAGAATTGGATGATATCTACGGCACAATCCCGCAGCAGGTGATTTTGTTGCTAGATTGTGTACGTATAAAAATTATGGCCGCTGACAAACAGATTGATTCTATAGAAATCAAAGATGAGAAGCTGCTTATAAAGGCAGGTGAATATTTTGTTACTGAAGACGGTCTTAAGTATTACAGAGTCACCCATAAGGACAAAATTAAAATTACGGGGCAGATAAAAACGATATTGCAACAACTTGGCTCCTGTGATACAATGAACGCCCGCAATTGAGAGAGATACCAGAAGAGAGGAAGACCGTTTATGAACTGCATTAAAAGAACTATATTATGCTTTACAATAAGTTGTTTGATGATTTCTAACGTTACACGTTCATTTGCTGAGCAGGATGGCATTGTCGCACGGATTAACGATGATATTATAACGTTATCCGAACTAAACGAACGCCTTCAACCGATTATTGCGAAATATGAACAATCGTACAGCGGTGCGGAACTCTTGGAAAATTTGAAGAAAGCAGAGGAATACTGGCTGACACAATTGATAGAAAACAAGCTGATCCTTCAGGAAGCAAAAAGGCAGGAAATAACGGTCAGCCAGGAAGAAATTGACGAGCGATATGAGCAGATCAAGGAAGATTTTGACAGTGATGTGCAGTTTAAAATTTTTCTGGAATCGCAGGGCATGAATATTGATGAGCTCAAAAACAGTATAGAGGATAATTTAAAGATCAGCAAAACTACCATGCATATTCGCCATAAAGCACAGCAGAAAATTTCGCCTGTCGATGTAGTACGTTATTACAAAGAGCATGAGGATGACTTTGCCGAAGAACCAAAAGTGCATGTACTGCATATTCTTATACGTTCTACCGGTGATGATGCAAGCGACCGTGTCAGGGCTCAAAAGGTGCTGGATTTGATTAATAAAGGCGAAGATTTTAAAGCAGTGGCGCGGGAATATTCACAGGGACCACATGCCGTTCGTGGTGGTGACCTCGGATTTCTTGCTCATGGCCAGCATATCCCTGAGATAGATAAGGCTGCGTTCAGTTTGCAGGTAGGCGAGGTGAGCGATCTTATCAAATCCTCGCTTGGCTACCACATTATCAAGGTCAAACAGAAAAAGAAAGAACGCGTCAAACCGTTTGTCGAAGTGCAGGATGAAATCCAAAACAGGCTTCTGAAAGAAAAAGCACGAGATATTTGGGATGAATGGATGGATGGCATTAAAAAGAAATCGTTCATCGAAATATATAAAACTCACTAATATCCATCGAGTTCCGGGAAAGAGAAATCTATGACAGCATCATTGCCCATTCTGGGTATTTCTATGGGCGACCCTGCGGGAGTCGGTCCTGAGATTATTTTAAAAAATTTATATTTGCGTGATGAGTCATTTATACCTTTGTTGATCGGTAAAATGGAGGTGTTCGAGTACTATTCCCAGAGATACGAACTTAATATAGATTTGTATTCGATCAATGATATATCTGAAATTCGTGATGAATCTTCTGTTCCGGTACTTGAGGTTTTAGCGGAAGAAAGTGTGTCGACCTTTCCCGGCAAACCGTTTCCCATGGGTTCACGAGTTGCCATGGAGTCGGTACGTACAGGCGCGTTGCTTGCCCTAGATAAAAAGATAGATGCGCTGGTGACTGCGCCTATCTACAAAAAGGGTGTAATCGAAGCTGGCTACGATGTGCAAGGGCATACCGATTTTCTCGCGAAGATTACCGATACAGATAAATATGTTATGATGCTGGTAGGAGGTGGATTACGTGTGAGTTTGGTCACTATCCATATTCCATTGCAAAAAGTTTTTGAGCAGTTGACTAAACAGAGGATATTGGATGTCCTGGCAATAACACATAATGCATTGCGGCAGTTGGGAATTAAACGTCCTCGCATAGCTGTTTGCGGTTTAAATCCACATGCAGGTGAAGAAGGGCATATCGGTACAGAAGAACGCGATATCATAGCTCCTGCAGTGCTTAAAGCGTTGCAAAAGGGGATAAAGGCAATAGGTGTTTTCCCTTCCGATACGGTCTTTTGGGATACCTTACATGGGTCGGCTGATGCCGTAGTTGCAATGTATCACGATCAGGGATTGATACCTGTGAAGACATTGGCGTTTGACCGTGGTGTCAACGCTACGTTGGGGTTACCTATCATCCGTACATCCCCCGATCATGGGACAGCGTTTTCCATAGCAGGTGAAAATAACGCGAATCCTAAAAGTATGCGCGAAGCCATCTTGCTGGCGCTGGAGTTTAGCAGGCATAAAACCGATGAATGATTTTTTATTATCAGACAGGCAATTTCTCATTCCATATCTCCAGAAAAACAATATTTTTCTCAAAAAAAAATATGGGCAGAATTTTGTCATAGATCAAAGTCTGCTCGATACTGTAATCCAAACAGCCGATTTACAGCCTGATGATGTAGTTCTAGAAATAGGTGCTGGGGTGGGTAGTTTGACAGAACGGCTGCTTGCTCAAGGTTCTCAGGTGATAGCTGTTGAAATTGATCCTCAGCTGGGGCAGTTGCTGATTACTCATTTTGGTCATCAGAAAAAAATTTCTCTTATAGAAGGTGATGTTTTAAAGCGGACAACGCTTGAACAGATACAAGCCCAGATACCGACGGATGGTCGTAAATTGAAAGTCGTGGCGAATGTGCCTTATTATATAACCACACCTATTATAACTACATTGCTTACACGTGGATTCCAAATTTCGGATATGATTTTTACCATCCAGAAAGAGGTAGCAGAGCGCCTTGTTGCGCTACCTGGTTGCAAGCAGTATTCCGCAATAACCGTGTTCTTGCAGTATTATGGCGATACATATCTTGTGGAGTCGTTTCCGCCTACATCATTTTTTCCGTCTCCGCGTGTATGGTCGTCTATAATACATTTTATGACACATGATGAACGCCCATGTACTGCTCAGAACCCGCTTTTTTTTCATCATTGCGTGAAACTTTGTTTCACTGAACGCAGAAAAATGGTAAAAAATAGTATCGCCCATGTGATCAAAGGATGGGAGCAGAAACCGGATATGACATGGATAGAAAATATGCTTCAGCAGCTTGAGGTTAGCCCGGAGATACGTCCGGAGCAGATATGGCTGGAGCAATTTGTAGATATAACAGATCAGCTATGGAACATCTATCCCGATACATTGAAGTCAAAATGGTTACCCTGAAGGAGGATATACAACAATGGCTTTTACGAAACAAGATGTTGATTATATTGCGAAACTCGCCCGCATAAGTTTGTCGGATGCGGAAAAAGATAATTTTACACGTCAGCTCGACAGTATCCTTGAGTATGTTAATAAACTTAATGAACTTGATACGGATTCGGTCGAACCTACAGCTCATATTTTGCCGGTACAGAATGTATTCCGTGAAGATGAGGCAAAACCGTGTAAAACCGCTGAATTCGCGGTTGAACAATCGCCAGAACTTAGAGACGGTTTGTATAACGTACCGCCGGTTATAGAATAGAACGATTCACCATAAGGAGATCATAATGGACCTTTTTGCCCTTACAGCATGCGAGTTGCGCAAGCTGTTGGATTCGAAAGAAATATCCTCGCGACAGCTGGTCGAGTCGGTCCTTAAACGGATTGAATCGGTTGATGATAAAATCAATGCCTATGTCTATGTGGATAAAGAAGAAGCTTTAAAACAGGCTGAAGCCATAGACGCCCGGCGTGCAAACGGGGAACCTTTAGGATTGCTGGCCGGTATTCCTGTAGCCTTGAAAGATAACCTTCTCTATTATCGCCGTCCGGTGACGTGTGCTTCGAATATTTTGAAAGGATATTATTCATCGTACACAGGAACGGCAGTAGAAAAATTGATGAAAGCTGACGCAGTCATTATCGGATCGCTCAATATGGATGAATTCGCCATGGGGTCATCGTGTGAAACATCGTGTTACGGACCGTCGCGTAACCCGTGGAATCAGGATTGTATTACTGGTGGTTCAAGCGGTGGTTCAGCTGCTGCGGTAGCCGCTGATGAGACAATACTTGCGCTAGGATCTGATACGGGTGGATCGATACGCCAGCCATCGGCTTTATGCGGTGTTGTCGGCATGAAACCAACGTATGGGCGGGTATCGCGATACGGATTGGTTGCATTTGCCTCGTCGCTCGATCAGATAGGCCCTATAACCAAGTCTGTATCGGATAACGCCTTGCTGTTGCAGGTTATAAGCGGATATGACCATCGTGATTCCACATCAATCAAGCAAGATGTTCCAGATTATATGTCTGAGTTGAAAAAAACTATCAAAGGGCTTAAGATTGGTATCCCAAAAGAATACGCTTTAGACGGCATGGATGCTGATGTCGAGAAAGCGACAAAGCAGGCTATTGAGATTTTTAAGGAACTCGGAGCTGAACCAGTCGAAATTTCGTTACCTCATACTGAGTACGCAATAGCGACATATTATATTATCGCTACCGCCGAAGCAAGCGCCAATCTTGCAAGATTCGACGGTGTACGCTATGGTAACCGTGCGAAAGATGCTGATAACCTTATTGATCTATATTGCAAAACAAAATCGAATGGGTTTGGTGCAGAGGTAAAACGGCGTATTTTGCTTGGAACCTATGTATTGAGTTCGGGGTATTACGATGCGTACTATAAAAAAGCACAGAAGGTTCGTACTCTGATTCGTCAGGATTTTTCAAAGGCGTTTGAAAAAGTAGATTGCATTGTAACTCCTACCTCGCCTACACCGGCGTTTAAAATCGGTGAGAAGATCAACGATCCGCTGACCATGTATCTATCAGATATATTTACAATTTCGTTGAATTTAGCGGGATTGCCGGGTATCGCGGTACCGTGTGGTTTGTCTAGCGACTCGTTGCCCATAGGGTTGCAGATTATAGGGCGTCCTTTTGATGAGTCGACCATATTGCGTGCGGCGTATTCATTTGAGCAGCAGACAGCATTTCATTCACAGAAACCAACCCTTGTATAAAGGAGGTTAACATAATGGAGTTCGAACCGGTCATTGGCCTTGAAGTACATGTCCAATTGAAGACAAAATCAAAGTTATTCTGTTCATGCGCAACCGATTTCGGTGCCAGTCCCAACACGCAGGTTTGTCCGGTGTGTCTGGGGCATCCGGGGGTGTTGCCGGTAATGAATAAAAAGGCGCTTGATTACGCAGTATTATGTGGTCTGGCGCTCAACTGTTCCATATCAAAATTTAGTAAATTCGATAGAAAAAATTATTTTTATCCCGATTTGCCAAAAAACTATCAGGTATCTCAGTTTGACAAGCCGTTTTGCTATGACGGATACATCATGATTCATGTGGACGGCAAAGAAAAGCGGATCGGAGTAACCCGTGCGCATCTTGAAGAAGATGCCGGCAAACTTGTCCATTCCGATACCACTGCCAGCAGCGGTGTGGATTTTAATCGTACAGGTATTCCGTTGCTTGAAATCGTCAGTGAGCCTGATTTGCGTTCACCTGAAGAAGCGTATGCCTATCTGGTGGCGTTAAAAAGTATTGTAGAGTACTTGGATATAAGCGATTGTAATATGGAAGAGGGTAGTTTGCGTTGCGATGCCAATGTATCTATACGTCCTAAAGGTCAAAAAGAGTTTGGCGTTAAAACGGAAATCAAGAATATGAATTCTTTCCGTGGTGTTTTAAAAGCTCTGACCTATGAGATAGAACGTCAAACAGAAGAAGTGATTTGTGGCGGTAAAATTGTGCAGGAAACCCGCTTGTGGGATGCCGACAAAAATATGACGTTTTCTATGCGCAGTAAAGAGGAAGCACATGACTATCGTTATTTCCCTGAACCGGATCTTGTTCCGGTTGTTCTGACGGATGCGGATATAGATGAAGTACGCACTAAATTACCTGAATTACCTGCCGCTCGTATGGAGAGATTTGTGGATGCTTACGGTATATCAGATTATGATGCGGAAGTATTGACGGGTGACAAGGCTTTGGCAGAGTACTACGAAGAATGTACGAAACTTTGCAAAGACTATAAAATGATCAGCAACTGGATTCAATCCGAGTTATTGCGTGAGATGAATGATCGTAAAATTTCGATTAAGGAAAGCGTGGTTGATCCAAAGAAGTTGACTGATATGCTGAATCTCATTCAAAATGGAACTATCAGCGGGAAAATCGCCAAAAAAGTTTTTGCGGAGATGTTTGAAACAGGTGAAGAAGCGAATGTTATCATTAAGGAAAAAGGCCTGGTTCAGATAAGTAATCCTGATGAATTGCAAAACATTATTCAAGGGGTTATCGAGGCAAACCCACAGATTGTTGAAGACTATAAAGGCGGTAAAGAAAAATCGTTTATGTTTCTCGTTGGTCAGGTTATGAAAGCTACCAGAGGCAAAGCAAACCCGCAGTTGGTTCATCAGATGCTCAAAGAAGCCATAGGATAAGAAACTTGTCCCATAGTCTAATAATATTTTTTTGATACTGCCTCTTATCATATGTACGGCTTTGTATATTCTCTGACAAAAGAGGCAAATAAGATAAAGATTTATGGCGTTTTGGGAGTATTTATTTGATATAGTCTATTGAATTATTACTATTTATATACTATCAGACTTCAATCATAAAAAAAAGCGGGCAAATTTACCCGCTTTTTTTTTATATCTAATATCTAAAAATTATAACTTTATTTTTGTTTGCGAAAACGAACTGCAACAACAAGTCCGTATGCAAAAAGCGCTAATACACCAGGTTCAGGAACGGCGCTAACAGTACCGCTCACAACAATATCACGAACTAAATTGCTGCCTTGGATTGCAGCATTCAAGTCAATTTGTCCTGATGCCACAATATTGAGTGCCAGATCGGCTTCACCGATGTTAACTAGATCTGTAAGGATTGAAGGAACAGTCGTCCACAGTGAAGAGTTTACAAGCTGAATATTATCGATATCAACAGCAATTTCAAGAGTATCAATAGCGCCAACAGACTGGTTGACTATCAGATAATCAATATGAAGATCGCCAGTCAATATAGTTTCCAGAGCTGCGTCACCGGCAATATCAGCATACAGAGCAAAACCACTGATAGTTGTTTTTTCCCAGGCATCATACATGACGAATCCAGCTACTGTAGAGATTGGATTTGGATCAATAGCAATATCACTCATATCAACAGCTGCTTTATACAGGGGATCCATTGAAGAAAAATTCTTCAGTTCAAGATCACCAAGTTCAAGTGTAATTCCACCTACAGGTGTCAGACGTCCATGAGTCAGGCCAACACCACTACCGAATTCTAAAGTTATTGATGCATCTGCCATCCCGATCCATGATGCCATGAATAATACACCTGCAAGACTAGCTAATACGCTCTTTTTCATTATGCACCTCGTGTTATTTCAGTTCGTTATCAGTATATAGAGATTATTTACATTTAGAGTTAACTTTTCGCGACGTATATAACATAATGGTTCCCCATCCCATCATAAGATACATAAAGGGTTCAGGAACAGGATTAGGCACTGCAGTACCACCAACAACACCATTAATATTTTGGGTGCCATAGAGACCATCATGCAAGTCTAAAAGATCACTTGCAAGAGTAAGAGTCATATCAGCCCCGAGGAGGTATTGTGAGAGATAAGCCACAGTTGCTGAATTACTTATATAAGTATTATAAATCCTTAGATTGCTTAAACTGTAATTGACATCATAGTCAATGGTACCTGATTTACCGAGTGTAACGAGTGTCTGATAAGAAACATCAGCTTCAAAAACAGTATTTCCTCCTACGACAATAGAAAACCCATCAAGAATAAGAGATGTTAAATCATAGGAATAGATACCAGCACTTCCAAACATACCGACAAGGCTTTCTGTGCCTAAGTCAATTGTAACATCATCAAGAACAACTTGTTCTCCGATAAGTTCGGAAATGGTAGTCCCATTATCGGAAGCGGTCGTTATACTGAGATTGCCGAATGAGAGATTACGCAATGAACCGCCAAGATTAGAAATAGTAAAGCTGCTTGATGATGGACTTGGACTCGTAGTAAAGCCGAGTGTAACATTAGCGTAACTATGCACGGATAAAGCAAGCAATATAATTGTTACTATTAGACTACAGGCTACCTTTTTCACAGGATTGTACTCCTCATTTATAGTTATTTAATTTATCAAAAAAATAAAATTCAAGTTTAAAACAAAATAAATAGTCAAAATATTACAATTTATTTTCATGATTTTAATAATATCTTATCAGATAAATATTAAAAATACAAATAAAAAATCAAAAAAACAATATTTTAAGTATATAACACTTCCTATTTTTAATGATAGCATACTGATTGTGAAAAATACAAATAAAAAATCAAAATAATACAAAATTATATTCTCTTCAGAAAAGATTCGGTAATCTTTTCTATATAAAGCTATTTATTCTTTCCTCGCTAGATAAAGACAAGTATAAAGACTATTTTGTTTCAAATAAAAAAATAATTTTTAAAGTCGACATCTTTTAATACGAAAATAAAAAAGTGTGTCAAAGAACTATCCGGCGAGGCTGTGTTTTTTTGTATGGTATTTTTGAATTATAAAAGATCCGACTACACTGAGTTCATACAGGAGTATAAGTGGGAGTGCAAGAATCAATTGTGTGATTACATCAGGAGGCGTAATAATAGCTGCGATTACAAAAATACCTACAATCACATATCTTCGAAACTTTTTTAGGTGTTGATATCTCAAAAAGCCAGCAAGCACAAATAATAAGATTACAGCAGGTGTTTCGAAGGTGAATCCGAATAATAGCAGGAAGCGTGTAGTGAAGGTGATATAATTTTCTATAGTCCAGTCATTTGTTATGCCAATCCAGTCTGCCATGTTCCACAGAAAACGCAGTGAAAACGGCAATGCTATATAATAGCAGAAAAGAATGCCTACTAGAAATAGCCCTCCACCTGCCAAAAAAATATATTTAAGCAATTTTTTTTCGTGATTGCTAAGTGCAGGAATCAGAAATTTTCCGACAAAATAACACACAAAAGGAAGTGATATTATAAATCCCGCAGAAAAAGCTACTTTCATTGCCACCATAAATGCACCTGACGGATGGAGGCTGCGCAGTAAATAGTGGTTCTCGGGATTGTCTGGATAGTAGGTGTGAAGCATATTTAGCAGAGGTTGCTTTAGCAGTTCCATAAGGTGTGGGGTCAGATAAAAACAAATAGCGGTGGCCACAAGTATGGAGATGAGGGTTTTAATTATGGTTGACCTTAGTTCATCCAGGTGTTCAACCAGCGGTCGTTTAACATCGGATATGGTTGCATGCTTTGAGTTGTTCATCTTGAGGGTAGATCAACCTTTATGTTCTTCTGATTTATCCGATGATTGCTGAGCTGTCTTGTTAGTGTTTGCATCGTTACCCAAATCATTGACTGACTTTTTAAATTCCCGTAATCCGATTCCTAACGACTTGGCTATTTCCGGTAATTTTTTTGCTCCGAACAAGAGTAACACAATTACCAGAATAACAATGAGTTCAGGTAAGCCTATTCGTCCTAAAAAGCCGCATATGAGGTTTTCCATATAGATCTCCTTATGAAATGGTATCAATGTTTCAGTGTGTTATAATGTGTGCGGATAATGCCGAACAGGATGCCCTGATTGGTCATAATCGCTTCTTGTTGTTTAAATAAAGTCATCAAAGAAGAAAAAATAATACTTCCTGATCGTATAACCGTTTCCCTGCCTTTGTCCAGAAATTTTCCATAACGTTTGGCAATTTCCTGTTCGGTAAACATAGATATGCTGTTGAGAAATGTTTGTATATCAGCTTTAGATAAGGTCATTCCTTCCAGTGTTGTCAAGCGATCTGTCGAGATTTGTTTGCATATTAATCCAAGTGTAGTTACAGTACCGCCAAAGGCGAAGAAAAGAGGTTGGTTATTAAGCAAATTTATCAATGATCCGGGAACATTTTTTTGAATATGTTTGATAAACGCTGTTATTTCGTCCGTACTGGGCGGGTCGGAGTAAAAAAATTGTTTTTTTGTCCGAAGGCAACCGATTTGCATACTGATCGCGTTGGTGATTTTATCATTGATTGCATGAACAACTTCACAGCTGCCTCCGCCGATATCCAAGCAGAGAACAGGTGTGTTTTGATCGATTTTACGATTGGCAGTGATCCCAGCATACATAAGCCGTGCTTCATCTTCACCGCTCAATAATGATATCGGGGAATCGATGACACGTTCGAGCTGGTCTTTGACCTCCATACCGTTGTGTGCATCACGAAAAACACTAGTGGCAACGGCAAATACATGAGAGACGTTATGCCGGGCAATAAGCTTTTTATATGTAGAAAGACAATGTGTAGCGGCATCAATAGATTCGGGCTGAATTAACCGGTTACTGTGTAGCGTACTGCCAAGTTGTGTGATGTTAGCCTGGCATTCTATAGGATTAACATATACAGAACCATCCTTATCACAGCATGAGGCGATAAGCAGTCGTGTTGAGTTTGTGCCGAAGTCTATGGCGGCAATGTTCATGTAGGTACCTTGTCAAAAAGCTGTCTATTTTGTATCCGTATCAGTTTCTTTGTCATCATCGGCAGATGTTTTAGGCGCCTTTTTTTGGGCTTCTTCATCCTCAACAAATTTTCTGATGATTTCTTGTGCTGCCTCAGCATCCTGTTCGTCAACAAGGATAGATTCTTCAGAACCGGAATCGGGGTCCAGAGGGAAAATAGATGCACCTATCGGCTCGATGACCGATTCTATACCGGAATCAGCAAGTTTCATTTCGATCATACGCGATTGTACAGGGGAATCAGCGAGAAATACACGTACGAGTTTTCTGTTTGGATCAGGTTCTTTGTCCATCATCTCGTATTCCTGATGCTCAACGGAATCTTCGAAATCATCAGTTATCACACTTTTTTCAGCAAGTTCCGCAAGTTCGCGGTCGGCTTCGGTTTCCGGTTCCGGTTCGGGAATCTCGATATCATCCTTTTTCCCGAGAAAAAGTTCGTAGACCATGTATGCCGTAATGACTATAAATAATCCCCACATGATGTATTGTTTGACCACTGGAAACCCCTTTCTGTGCGTGTGTTGGTTATAGTGAAATATCCCATGATTGTACTATATCAATAAATGCATCATCTGTTAACTGAATTTTTATGGGGGTGATTGAAATGGCATTATTTCGTAATGCCATGGTATCGGTAAGAGGGTTGTTTTCGTCCAGTTCCCGCATTTCACCTGTTAACCAGTAATATGTATGTCCACGCGGATCGACTTTTTTGTCGTAATATTCTTTGAATCGGGAAATACCTTGGCGTGTTACCTGTATGCCAGTTATATCGTCTTTGTGGACTGGTGGAACATTGATGTTCAAGACAGTGTCAGGCGGAATCGAATTTTCCAGAAGAAGACGGCCAATTGTTTTTCCCATGTGTGCCGCGACAGAGAAATCATCAAAGTTAAATGATGCCAGAGATATTGCCGCTGATGGAATTCCAAGAATCGTGCCTTCGGTAGCAGCCGATACTGTCCCTGAATATAAAATATTAATGGCGGTATTTGATCCGATATTGATACCGGATATAACCACGTCGGGTTTTTCCTGAAACAAAGCCCTGACTGCTATTTTAACGCAGTCGGCCGGTGTGCCGTGTACAGCGTACATTGGGGTTCCGTTATCATAGTTGACTTCAGTTACACGCAGTGGATCGGATATTGTAATGGCATGTCCAACAGCACTTTGTTCTATGAGAGGCGCTACAACGGCAACTCTGCCAAGTTCTTTTAGTGCCTGATACAGGGCAAGTAAGCCTTTGCTGTGTATGCCATCATCATTTGTTAAGAGGATAAACGGATTATCTTTACTCATGGTGTCAGAGTGGTTTCCTTTTGTGTGGTTGCAATGTTATATGACGCAAGGTAATATTGATCTAAAAAGTTGTTGAAATCATTATCCTTAAGATATTCTAACGCCTTGATGTAAGCCGTAATGATACGATGATTATGTTCTGCCGTGCAACTTTTTAAAAGCCGCAGCTGAAAAACGGATTGTTCGATTTGTTGTGCAGTGATGTATGGTGTATCACCAACTTTCACATCACCTGCTTTCACTGTAACCTGTTTTTCAACGCCGTTTGACATTGTATAGGAGTAGCGAAATACAAGTATTTCCTCCAATAACATCTGCAATGATTTAGCTGAGAAATATTTGTAGGGGGAAACGACGTTATATGCCGGGCGATTCAGAATGGTCGATTCGTAAAAATCGATTGCAAGCTCGGTAGTATTTTTTTTACCGTGTGATCGAGCAACATATAATAGCGCCATTTGCGAATCTGATTGTGCCTGTAATAAAAATTGTTTAAATAAATTTCTGCCGTTGTTGGTAGTGATGAGGTATTCCATAAAATATGTTGCCTGCAAAACGAACAACTGTTCCATGGTTGATGACGATAACCGCCGGTCGACCTTCAGCATTACTTCCAGAGGGATAGTATTACCATCGGCTAACATGCGGTGGATTGGTGCGAACTGCGAATCAATTTTTATTTGAAAATATGCCCCGACAATACCTTCAGGAATGACACGGGGAATTATCAGTTCACTGTTATAATTTAGTCGTTTATGAAATATATTTCTAATGAATTGGTTGCATAAATATACACTTAGATTCCGCAAACAATCATCGGATTCAGGATCGATTGCAAATGTTCGCGAGGAAGTCATCGGATCAGTTTGTGCAGATAGACCTGTTTTATGCGATGCAATGATTTTTAACGCCGGTAAATCTATTGGAACAATATCCCACTTGTCCCGCAGATATGACAGAAATGAATCGCTGAAAAAGATCAGCTCGCTTGCAGTTTTCTGATCGTCAGCCTCTACCAGAATGGGGTATGCTGATGCCGCTACACGGACAGGGGATGAATACCCAGTAAAAGCTTGTACTATAAGACATATAATAAAAATAAGAAAAAAATAGCTTTTTTTCATATACTCTCGATTATAAGTGTTACTGGGCCATCGTTTATCAGTGATATATCCATATGAGCGCCGAATATGCCTTGTTGGGCGATAATGCCTTCCGCTTTTGCTTGTTTTAGAAAATACTCATATAATTGTTCTGCCCGTTCCGGACGCATTGCGTCGGTAAAACTTGGTCGTCTTCCTTTTCTGCAATCACCATAGAGTGTGAATTGTGATATCACAAGCAATTCCAGAGAATCATCCATCAAAGAACGGTTCATTTTGCCTTGATCGTCTTCAAAAATACGCAAATTTATAACCTTGTTAAGCAGATAATCTGCTTCTTTTTCGGTATCGCCCTGAGCTATACCAAGAAAGACCAGTAACCCTTTGGCTATACGCCCTACGCACTTACCTTCAACGGTAACCTGTGCCTGTGTAACTCGTTGAACAACTAATTTCATAGCAATATACTTTTACTTTTTGATGAGTTTTGTTTCTATTTCAGTACACCACTCTTTCAGAGCCGGTATACGTGGATCGTCAGGAAATTGATTGATTATTTTTTTGTAGAGGTCAAGAGCTTTACGATAATTGTTGTTGTTATACAATTCATTAGCCGCTTTAAGCATGCTATCTATTGCGTTAGGGGTAGTGTTTTGTTTTCCATCGTCGTCCCCCGGATATAGATGAGTATGGATCGTACTTGATGTACATAAGATTTTCGCTAAACTCAAATCCGGTAATGTATGGCGGCGCGGCCATTTCTTTCCCGAACTTTTTCAAAAATATTGAGTTGACCAGATAACCGACAAAGAAAGATGGTACCGGTAATTTGCCAAATTTAACCTGCAGTACGTCGAGACGGAATTGATTGTTTTCAACCATTATTCCACAGTAAATAGTTAACGTTAAAGATTTGCCGAGAACTTTACGGTAGAAGTAAATGAGTAACCCCTCATCAAGCAGCAGGTCAAACGATGTTTCCTTATCACTGGCAATATTCAGTTTGAGAAACGAATTTAATTCTTCTTCTGTGATTGCAATCCTATACAACTTTGTGTTGTTGTAGCTGTCTTGCAAGCGGATGAGTTTTTCCTCGAATTTTTTGACAAAGCGATCGGATAAACTCGGATGGCGGCTTGGTTCAACCGGTTGAATAATCAGATATCCTACACAAATCAGTAAAATAAGTGGAATAAGAATTTTTATCAGCTGGTTGATAGGGCTGTTAGAAGTTTTCTCCAAACGTGATTTACTGATTTGCAGTCTTTTTTGCTCTTCTTTATGCAATATTTGCGGATCAAGCAAACGCCCTCCGCAAGCGCGGCAATAAATGGCGCCCGGACGATTATTTTCGCCGCAATTTCCACATTCTATCATCGGTCTTCATACCTTTGTTTTATAAAATTATGATGGTTTCCCAACAATAAAGCAAATTGTATGCCGTTTTAGCAGGCATATCAAAATATAAATATTTTCATGATGAAAAGCGGAGAAAATCCGTTGCTATTGCGATGAATACAGCTTTTTATGTGCTTGCAGGAAGGTTGCGCCGACAAAATTGAGTATATTAAAACAAATTCCCAGTACAATACAAAATATAAAATAAAGGACCAATGCCCAAATAAAAGCACCAGTGGAAATAGTCATATGTGGTTGATTGACAAAGTCAAATGGCAAAAAATGATTGGTTATGGGGTTGAGCAGATAACCGGGATACAGGGGAATAGCGCTTATTAATGAATAAAATTTATCAGCCAGCAATGCTTGTGAAAACAACATGCTTATTTCAGTGATGATAAAATAAACACCGAATAGCCCTGCTGCTGCAATTGAAGAAATAGAGAATACTGATATCCAGTCGGGAAATGTCTTTTTTAACAGTTTAAAAGTATGATGCCACAAATACTGTTTATCAGGAAAAAGTATGAGTGTTACAGGCAATATGTGCATACCAACAAGCAGAGCAATACACAAGACGATAGTCAGACAGGCCGCTACAATATAAATTATGTATACAAATGGCCATAAAAATTCACCTAGGTAGGGGACTTTTACAAAAAGGGCGCATATTATTAATAATATGACAGACCCCACTACAGTCCCCGAGAGCTTGTAAGAGTGATATTGAAATCCTATACAGTCGTTGTTGTGTGATATTGATAACCGACTTGACGGTTGTCTGGTTGCCGTTACACTTTTCCTCAAGAAAAAGAGTTGTTGATGTAGTCATGGCTAAAATAACAGGCAGGCTACTTAAAAAATAACCCACCACCCTGAACAATAGTTGGATGGTGGGAATTTTAGAGCTAATGGTGGAAAAAACTGTCAAAATGAATCCCGCAATCAACAGGCCGGCAACTTGTATACCGACTGCTCGTAAATCAACGCAGAAAGAAAAACAATACTTGATATACTCAAGAGATTGCAAAAATAACGATTTTTCGTTGAATGTATCGCTTTTTTTATGATTCAAGAAGAACCTTGTCTTTCCTTATAAATATTATGTAATTATTTATTCATCGTAATCATCATCTTCAAAATCATCGTAATCTTCGTCTAAATCGTCGAAATCGTCGTCATCATCAAAGTCTTCGTCCTCAAAGTCATCATCAAAGTCTTCGTCATCATAATCTTCGTCCTCAAAGTCTTCATCTTCATCATCATCGTCATCATCGTCATTCTTATCATAACTGTTGTAGTCATAATCGTTGTCAAAATTTTCTTCATCGTCATAATTAGTCGAAAGGTCATCATCAATGTCCGCGTCGAGATCGTCGTCATCGATTATGAGGTCATCATCAAAATCTTCATCCAGGTCAATATCGATATCGTCTATATCGTCATCCATATCATCATCATCAAAATCATCGTCAAAGTTTTCATCTGCATCATCATCTTCTTCATAGTCATCGAAGTCTTCTTCATCAAAATCTTCGTCTTCGTCATCGCCGTCATTTTGAGCGAACACGATGAAATCATGTTCAAGGATATCGTTGTCTACCATGAGTGTATCTGTATCGTCATTATGTACAAGATGACCACCTGAATATGATTCTAACTCAATACTTTCTAAAATTTCCATTTTAAAATCTCCTTTTTTATTACAAAACGACTGAAATGTTATTGTTTAATGTGATAACGTTAAGTATGTCAAATAGTTAAGTTATTGATAGCTATATAATGTACAGTCATACACTATACACAGCCTTTTATAAAATTCAATAAAAAATTTATCGTATTTTATTTTGTATAGATTACTTTTTTATATAAAAATTATATGATATATCCTGATACCTCATAAAACGCAATAAAAATATGTCGTTTTATTTCTCTCTAAATTGGAGCGTAAAGAACGACAAAAGTTTACTGGCGGTAATTAGAAAAATGACTCTAAACGTGTGTATACTACTGAAATTTTAGAAGAGTGCAAACAATAAATTATGTTAATCGGTAAAATATATAATTTTAAGGTCTTAAATGACTGGTAAAAAGTGAGATAAAAATGTATAAAAAAATGATTGCGGCACATCGAGGCGCGTCGGCATATATTCATGAAAATACACTGGAATCATTTACCCTCGCATTGGAAATGGATGCGGATATGATAGAACTTGATGTCCGAACGACCTTAGATATGGAGCACGTTGTTTTTCACGACGCATCTATAGATAATATTGCTGTTGATTCATTAACATATGCTCAGATGCAGGTGGTTGCCAATCGGCTTGGTTTTTATATACCCACATTGGATGAAACAATTAAGCGGTTTGCTCCATATATCAGTTTTGATATTGAACTTAAAGAAAACGGATATGCACAGCAGATTTTGGAAACAATTTTACGTTATAAAGGATTATTTAAAAGGACATATTATATAATAACATCGTTTGATCGGGATATGATCCAGTCGATTCATCTTAATAATCAGGATATTGCGACAGGAATGCTTTTTTCGGAAAATGAACACGATGAATTATATCGTTGCATGAATGATCCTGTGCAGTTGTGCAAGCAAACAGATTATCTTTGTTTACATTGGCGGCTTGTTGAAGAAGATATCTTGCAGAACACTCCGTTACCAATTATAGTATGGACCGTTGACGACAAGGATAAAATTAAGCGTTTATTGCTACAGCCAAATATTTCTGCAATTGTAACCAATACTCCTGATGTTGGAGTCAAGGTAAGAAACGAAATCGAAGCGGATGCTACATAGAGGATATATAATTCATGCGTATTTTGCTTTTAACAGAAGGTTCCCGTGGAGATATTGAACCGTTTTTAGCGTTAGCTGTGGCGTTGAAAAAGACCGGTTATGACGTCATCTTTTCGGCAGGGAAAAATTTTGCCGATATGGTGGGGAAAACGGATGTTTCATTTCGTGAAATATCTGTGGACTATCAGGAAATTATGAAATCCGGGGAGATCGGGAGCCTGCATGGCAAGAATCTGTTTGTTACATTTCTCCGTAGCTGGCGTAATATCAAACGTCGTTTTGTTCCTGTAATTCGTCAAACTCTGCATGAAGCATGGCAGGTTGCCAGTGATGCCGACGCGATAATATATCATCCCAAGTCGCTTGCCGGATATCACATAGCGGAGAAAAAGAAGATACCGGCATTTCTTTTTTTGCCAACGCCCCTATTGGTTCCTACAAAAGAATTTCCCTTGCCGTTACTGCCGTTTGACAATTGCGGTGCATTATTAAACAAGGTAAGTTATAATATTTCCAAACTTTTATTACTCTCATATCATAATGTTATCAATAAATGGCGTAAAGATGAGTTGGGTTTGCGGAGAAAATCTTTTTTTGATTCATATTTGCATATCAACGGCAACCCTATTCCGGTAATTCATGAGGTCAGTCAGTCAGTGATTGCCTGCCCTGCGGATTGGCCTGATCATGCTGTTATGCCTGGATACTTTTTTCTTGATCATTCCGCTTGGATGCCACCCGATGACCTCGTGTCATTTCTGGCCGCCGGGCCTCCACCTGTGTATATAAGTTTTGGGAGTATGGGGTATAGCGATCCACAAGGTCTTACCCAAACTGTTGTTGAGGCTGTCAGGCAAGCTGGCCAGCGAGCAGTCATTGCTATAGGATGGGGCGCTATGGCTGTTCCCGAATCCGCTGACGATATATTTTGTGTTGAACATGTTCCATACAGCTGGCTGTTCCCACAGGTGAGTGCTGTGGTTATTCATGGAGGCGCAGGTTCTGTCGCGGCAGGTTTACGGGCTGGCAGACCGGTAATAGTATGTCCATTTTTTTCAGATCAACCTTTTTGGGGGAAAATAGTCGCTGCACATCATGCGGGTCCACAACCAATTCCAATCAAACAATTGACGTCAGAAAAATTAGCTGGCGCAATACGTCAATGTCTGGATGATCAACACATCAAACAATCCGCCGCTGTCCTTGGTGAAAAAATCAGATCGGAAGATGGATTAGGCAAGGCCGTTGCCTATATCCGTGATGCGATCGGGCAATATAGTTAACTATCCAGCAGAAATGTACGTTTACACAAAAGTTTTTTGCCGCTCTGTTCCAGAGGGATTTCTTTGAGTGCGTTAAATTCCACCGAACAATCATCTCCAAAATATTTTTTTAGCATTGTTCTCAAAATATTCTGATATTCCGGATTAATATCTTTGCCGGGTACATAATTGATAAGGAAATTGTTGTATCCGGTTTGGATGATTTGTTGTTCAAGGGTGTTGAGTTCTGCCGATGCTATATTGGTCATTAAAGCTGTTCCGCAAACGCGAGTTCCGCTTTTGGTCAAAAAATCTTCAGAGAACCGTCCTATTTTCAACACCAGAGTGGAAAAGGGATTTTTTTCTGGTGTCTGTTCATTTGTGGATTCGGATAAGATAATTCCCTTGTCGCCGATCTGATAGTTTATCAAAGGAAATCCGTAAGAATGAAGTGCCGTTATGGTAAACATATTGTTGTCATCCAGATTGATTGCCACATGATCGTCAGCGACGGCAAACACTCCTTCACGCACTTCTACTGCCATGCCGTGGCATTCACGGCTTGAGTAAAGATCGTAAACCGGGCTGTTGTTGAATGCCTTAGAAATCATATGTCGCTTATCGAGTTTTTCCACCGAAGTGACTACAAGTTGGATAGACGGCAGTTTGATATTCTCTGCGATTACATATTTCGCGAATTCCCGAATCATACGTGCATTGCCGAACATAACGCGCGGTTTGAAACGATTGGTTTTTTTGATATATTGAATGAAATCGGATTCTTGTCGTTGTATGGTGTCGATAATCACAATGCGATTGAGAAGCAGTCCTATTTTTGCTCTTATACTTTCTCTCAGGCGTTTACGGTCGAAGATATCGTTCCATAACCAGACCGATTTGTGGTCTCTGTCCCAACCCGTCATATAAAAACATCGCAGTAGTGCGGCGTTTGACATTTGTTGATAATATGGTGATTTATATAGTATCGCCTGATTACCCGTTGAACCGCTTGATGTATCTTTTTTAAGATTTTTTCCGAATGAATCTGTGGTCTTAATGGTATCTAAATTTTCTCGCATAATGGATTTTGTAAGTATCGGAAGTTTGCGTAAGTCATCTTTGCAGATAATATCGCCGGGAGTAATCCCGTGTTTAACCATGATTGAACGGTAATAGGGGGAATATGTGTAGGCATGTTTGACCAGATTATTGATTAATCGGTTTTGAAGTTCGGTCATATCTGATCTTGATCGTGATAAATTTTTGATAAAAAAAGAGTAATAATACGAAAGCGTTTTATCACGAGCAAGATAATATATTATTCTTTGTGCTGTTTTAATGGTATTCACAGTTTCTCATTACCTGTTGTAGAACCGTGTTCTGTAAAATTCGGTTGCGCCGGCGGTTGGTTTCTATTACTATTATCGCAACAATAAATAACTTTGGTCTAATAACAGAATCGGCAGTTGCCGGGAGTACATGATCGTGAATAAAGGAACCGTAATGAATCGCACCGACTTTAAAACAGAGTATAACGAATATCTTACACAAGTACAATCATATTTGGAAACGGCAGTACCTGCACAGACTGTTTATCCCGAAAAAATACATGAAGCGATGCGCTACAGCCTGTTTGCGGGTGGCAAACGGTTGCGCCCGGTTTTATGTGCTGCAGTGTATAATATGTTTCATGAAGATATTGCTCCCGTATTGCCGGTAGCATGTTCGCTGGAATGCATCCATACCTATTCGTTAATTCACGATGATTTACCCTGTATGGATGATGACGATTTCAGGCGCGGTATGCCAACCTGCCACAAAAAATACGGTGAAGCAATAGCCGTATTGGCAGGCGATGCTCTTTTAACCGAGGCATTTGCGCTGGTTGCTTCTTATAAAGGAACTGAATTGTGTTCCATGCTTGTACGTGAACTTGCAGACGCATGCGGAAGTAGGGGCTTGATCGGGGGGCAGGTAATGGATATGCTCAGCGAGAATAAACAGATCGATATCGAAACATTGCAGTATATCCATGCTCATAAGACAGGGAAATTGATCGTTGCCTCAGTACGGTTAGGCGCAATTTGTGCCGGAGTCGATGAATCTGCGCTTTCATTGTTGACACAGTACGCTGAGTCTATTGGGCTTGCGTTTCAGATCAGTGACGACATACTTGATGTAACCGGTTCAACGGAAGAATTGGGAAAACAGGTCGGTCAGGACCAGAAATTGCATAAAGCCACTTATCCGGCGATATTTGGACTAGATACATCGAAAGAAAAACTTGATTCGGCCATTGCAGAAGCTTGTTCGTCTTTGGAATGCTTTGGCGATGCAGGTGAGTTTCTCAAACAACTTGCTCAGTTTGTAGGATATCGAAAAAATTAAGCAGTTGTGCGATATTCACTATTGTCCGCCGGTCTCTGGTTTGATGTGATTTATGACGTATTTTTGAATCCATTATGTTGATAAAATAAACAAAACATAAGCCAACTAGTGATGACTGTAGGATATACATTGATAAAAAAATTCTTCGCCGAACATTATATTTTCGTGCTCGTATTGTGCAGTTTTGTGATTTTACTCATTGCCGGAGAAAATCTGGGGGATGCCACGATGTCGCTTCGTAAGCAGGATACACCGCAACAGGAGGTGAAACCCTCTGAGAGCGGTAAACCAATCATTATCGTACCAGATAGACCAACATTTTTGTATTATCTGAGCACATGGACACCTGAAAAACGGTTTCCGATTTTTGTTGGGGCAGATAAATATGTAGAAAAATTTGCCCGTGTTTATAATGATGGGGATAATCATTATGTCTATGCTGACAAAGAAAAATTGCCAGCCATAGATCAATCGTTGGTCTACCGGGCGCTGTTGGCTTCGTTTGCTGAAGGTGACCTCGATAGTATCAAAGAAGATGCTTCTTCCGATGACCTTCGTGAATATTTTATTTCACATTCTATTGAACCCAAAGGTGTTGTTGTTACCAGCCTGTCATCTTCTGAATTGCTTGGCGGGTTGGCGTTAGCATCACATCATCGTCAGGTTCTTGATTTTTACGATCCTCCCGCGGCACCATTGTTTGGAACATATCCAACTGAAGTGAAAGAGCAGATCCGTAAAGCTATAATAGAGCATCTTGATTCATGGGAATTTGAGTATCGAGGTTTGGGTAGAGGCATTGATACTTTGACTCTCGCCTTGGACATGCCGATCAAATACAATCACGGATTTTCATTAGACGATGCCATCAATAGGGAAACACCTGACGCCATCAGGCCTTACGCATATACCGGAAGGTTGATGGATTTAGGCAAAGGTTTGGCTGTGTATCAGGCGATGTGCAGTTTGTTTCTCGACACGACCGACGCATTATTTTTTGATAGATGGCCGGAGAAATGGGGTAGATCGCTCAAACTTGGTTGCTATGCAATGCGTAAAAAAATCCCTTCAGTGTGGTTTCACGATTTTAAAGATTGGAGAAGTGTGACCAATCCAATCAATACCTATGATTTTATTTTTGTCAATGCCGCAGGGTATCCTTCAGAGTGGAGTGGGGGGACAATGGATGATATTCCAGACACCTTGCCTGTAGCGATTAATTTTTCTCACAGCTCTTCGGCAAACGACCCGACTAATCCAGATACAATTGCAGGGCGTTGGCTTATTAATGGAGCATTTGCTTATTACGGATCAATCAGCGAACCGTATGCGGATTCGTTTAATGTCTCCTATGACATTGTTACTCGTATTATTGATGGCATTCCTTTCGCACGGGCAACAGCGGAAAAAAGTACACTGCCGTCGAATCGGGTTAAACCCTGGAAATTAATTTTTATAGGAGATCCGTTGTTTTGTCCGTCATTTCGTGTTAAATCGGAAGAAAATGAGTTTTTTGATGTGATGCGTAGAGTGATTGAAGAACTAGAATTACTTAATTTTGGATCTGCCCAGAATATGTTGGAAAAATATTTAAATATCAATGAGTTGAAAGTAGAAAATACTATTCCGTATAATCAGGCGAAAGAGTATTTGGAGCGTCTGTATCAACTTATGATTTGTGAACAGATATTTGGCATAAGCCTTCAGAAAAGATATTCAAAAAAGTTTATCCTGAGTTGGATGAGCGATTATCCGTCAATTTTGGCGCTCAGGCGTGAGATGTTTAAATATGAAGAGAAATTGGTTGACTTATATCAAGCTCAGTATGATGCTTTAAAATCGCAAATAGTTAAAGGATCTTTTTGGGGTAAGCTGTGGCAGGATATTCTTAGAGCAGTTCGTAAACGTTTGGATTATATTCCCGAATGGCAGGTGATTCAGGAAATACCAGATATGTATTTTGAAGATAAAACGCTTGTAGAAAGTATATTACAGTCTGAATTAAAGAGTTCTCTTGCTATAGGTGGACAACTATATCATTGGAGGACGTATCGTAAAAATCCATTTACCAATAAGCTTGAAGCCGTAGCCCGCAATGAAAAAACGGATCAAGTTTGGATTGCGCAAACAACATTTACTGCCACTAAAGGTTGTGAACCCTTTTTTCGTTTGTTGACTCTGTGTGCAACTGATTTTTATTTGGATGGAAAAAAAATTATTTCATACTCAGGTGAAGAAAAGTATGGTTTTATTTGTGAGCAAGTATCTTTGTCTGAAGGCGATCATCGCTTAGTGCTTTTATTCAAGCCATCTAAAAAACAACCTTGTGAAATAGCCATTACTGTAACAGATTCAAACTACGCATCTGTAGAAGAAATAGAATTTCATAAAACAGGGGGAAACTAAAAGTGAAAAATTTTTGGCAACTGTCGATACCATAAAAAGATAATATTCGTTAATGCATCTTTCATGATCCGTCCTGGGACATAGAATACCGCTTCAAAGATGATTTTTCTTGCGTTGTCTGTCTAAATATACTTAAATCTAGTAAATAGAAAATATTTTTATAACATACTATAACATATAGCGTCTAAAGGAGAACTGTATGGCTGAACCGATGGAAAAAACGATACAGGATTTTGTGGTTGGTGTAGATGATTTTGGACAGAGAATCATTCGTTTGGCTGTGTGGATGACTGTAGGTATTATATTGTTTTTTATGAGTTATGCGCTGTTGACCACTTATCCGATAAGGATAAGCCAGATAGATGCGATGGATTATGTTCAGATATCAAGGAATATTGCTCATGGTGAAGGTTTTACAACGAAATTTATTCGACCTCTAAGTTTACAGTATTTTCCGTATTTCGAAAATCATCCAGAGGTAACAACTCCACCTTTATATCCTTTATACATGAGTACTGTTATGAAACTTCTTAAGGAAAAGAATTTTGTAGCGGGTGAAGCTGATGGGAAACTGATTATTTTCGGGTCGGGCATATTTTTTCTGTTGAGTATTCCGTTGTTTTTCTGGCTGTCCAACAGGTTTTTAAAAGGTATGATGGCGCATCTTGCCATGATATTTTATGTAACTAATACAGTCGTTCTTACGCAAAGTATATCAGCTTTACCTGATATGATGCTGGTATGTGTTTTTCTTTTGTTTATGCTATTGGTATCGTATTACGATGGTGAAAACCTGTTTATGCCGGCCGTTATAGGTGCGGTTTTAGGCTTGTGTTATTTGACTAGATATAGTTTTGGTTTGTTTTCTTTTATTATGATAGCTTATATTTTCTTTCGTGCAAAAAACCTTAGATTGCTTCATGTATTGATGTTTCTTGTCCCGTTTATAGCGGTAATTTCTCCCTGGTTAATTCGTAATTACCGTCTCACAGGAAATCCTTTTTTTACGTTGGAATTTTTCAAATATAAAATGTTTACCCTTGCATTGCCAGGTAATATGTTTTGGCGGACACTTGTGGACAACCAGGATTCTTTAATAGTGCCGTTACCTTTGTTGATTCGCAAATTTGGTGTTGGGTTGAGGCTAAACTATACTCAATTGCTTTCGATAACTGGTAATTTAATAGGCGGATTTTTTCTAGTTGGACTTTTTGCGGGTGGATTTAAAAGTAATTTCGAAAGATTTAAATGGTTGTTTTTGGGCTTATTTGTTTTTCAGCTTGTTTTGTCGGCGTTGTTTCGTCCAGGGGCTAATGTATTGCTTCCATTTTTTCCGGTTATTATTCTGGTTGCGATAATATTGTTCAACGAACTCCTGGGGCATAAAAAAATCGATGCTTTACTGCGTTTAGGTATTATTGTTTTATTTGTAATGATAAATATATTTCCCCTATTTTGGAATTTTATGCCAAAGCTTTTTAAGGAAGATCCGTCACGCGAGACTAAAAAATATTGGGAAGAAAATATAATTGAGATTTCGAATAAGGTTCAGAAAGATACAGTGGTGATTTCAGATATTCCATGGGCAACGGCATGGTATGGCAACATGGTTTCGATTTGGTTGCCATGGGGTGAGAATGATTACGAAGGGGTAGTAGAACGGGCAGGCCAGGTAGACGGCTGTTATTTGTCTCCGTTAACCGTACGTTATCCTCAGGATGACAATAGGATCTGGTTGAAATTTTATTCTTATCTAGTGCGATACAATCAAGCTCCACAGGATAACCGGTTCGGTTGGTCTTGGGCACAGCGTTTTCGTCAAGGTGATGCTGTCTGTCTGAATCCTGATAAACTGGCTACCGGTGAATAGCTTTTCAGAGAGAAAAGGATTGCTATGAATGTGACAAAGGATTCTCCATCTAATTGGAAACAATCTGATATAGCGGCATTATGTATCTTAACAGCTTTTATCGGATTGGTATTTTATAAGCCTTTTGTCTACATGGTGGGCGAGTGGAAGACAAATTTGTATAACAGTTATAGCCCTGGTCCGTTTGTTCCGCTTGTCTCTGCCTATGTCGTTTGGCTCAAACGTGAAACTATAAGAAAAATCCAAAAGGGTTCCTCGTTATGGGGGATCCCTGTCATAGCATGTGCAATGGTATTGCATTATATCGGGCAGCGTGGCGATTGGCAGCGTTTTTCTATAATTGCATTTGTGATAATGTTGCTTGGTATGACTATGTATATGGCTGGAAAAAAAATGGCAAAAGAACTCATGTTTCCCATTTTGTTTTTAATTTTTATGGTGCCTTTGGATTTTTTAGATGGCGCAGTTGGGGTTCCATTACGTATTTTTGCTTCAAAGTGGGCGGGTTTTATGCTGGATATGCTTGGTTTTAGAATTATACGTGAAGGTACAGAAATAGATATGGTTGGTATATTTAAGTTTGATGTTGCTGCACCGTGTAGTGGTTTGAAGTCGTTAGTTTCTTTGAGTGCTTTGACAGTAGCGTTCGCTTATTTGACGCAAAAAAAATATTGGAAACGCATTGTTTTAATAGTATGTGCGTTTCCCATAGCCATTGTCGCGAATGTGTTTCGTATTATCATGCTCGGATTAATTGCAACCGCATTTGGGGCTGAAACGGCTATGGGTATCTTTCATAGCTTTTCAGGATTTTTCTTATTCACATTTGCATTGCTTACAATGACCGGTATAGGGAGATTATTATCTTGGTCTGGAAAAAAACCACAGTTATCATTGTAATTTTGTTGGCTGCGTATCTTGCAGTACGATTTTTTTCTGTCGTGGAAACATATCAAAGTGATTCTTTGACTCCTCAGACAATTCCAGCGGCATTCAAGGGGTGGGAAAGTAAAGAAGTACCCGTTGGAGAAGTCGAAAAAAAGTTTTTGCCTGAGGATACCATGTTTGTGAAGCGATATTATCAGAAACCTTCAGTGGGCACGGTTTATATGGTTGTTGTATTTACCGGCAAAGATAGAAGAAGTATACATCGTCCTGAAGTCTGTTATCCGGCACAGGGATGGGCGATTAATGCGACTAGAACAGAATCAGTTTCGATTGAACATCCTTTAGAGGAGCTGAAAACAAAGCGTCTTGATATTTCTTATGGGAAGAAGAATATTGTCCAGAAGGAGATTGTTTTGTATTGGTTTATGGGTAATAACCGTGTAACTGCGGCTCACTGGAAACGAGTTTCCTTGATGGGGTTTGACCGTTGTGTATATGGTAAGAATTACCAATGGGCTTTTTTTAGAGTGTCAACACCGGTTACGCCTAAAGGAGAAAAAGCTGCGGAAAATGTCATACATACATTTGTCAGTGATGTGTTTCCGGTAATCGCAAAAAGAAATGTTCAGCAATATTGATTGTTATGTTGGCGTGAAATTTGCTGTTGTTATTGCGATAGATATAACTAAAAACTAAAAAAATCAAACAAAGATCGTGTTTTAAATTGCGAATTTGATTTACTTATACTATAGTGAAATAATCTTAAGATATTATTGTTTTGTTCTTGTCTCCTTACCTCGTAAATGGTCATTTTCTATTTATCATAACATTTTTATATTAGCTTGAAGAACAGATTATTGTTGATTTCGTTAAATAGAATATTTAAGTTGAGTATAATGCATAATAACTTTATTAAAGGGGAAAGAGATGAACACAAAAAAGACCAGTGTTATTCTGTTAACAATTTTGGGTGTTGTCTACGGAATGTTCTTTGTCAGTAATTTGTTTGCTGCATACGATCAGTTGATACCACAGCGTCAAAGAGGTAAATTTTTCACGCCATCGATTCGTACACGTCTTGAGTACAATGATAATGTATCCGCAAAACGTGGCTCATCCGGAGGAAGAGGACCTACTAACCAACGGATCAAAAGTACCGTATGGTATTTGGAGCCTAAAGTGGCATTTCGTGTACCTCTGGATCAGACATATATAGGAGTTGATTATAAGTATAGTTTAGCGTATTTTTGGGCGCGCCCATATGATAACGAAGATGTGGCTCATGATATAACAGCACGTTTTAAACATAGTTTTTCTCCCCGTTTAACACTTGATATGGAAAATAATTATACTCGCCAGCAAGTTGGGGTTATCAAACGTGCAAAAGACACTGGCGATGGCTATTGGGTCTTACAAGAGAATGGAAGTTTTGAGATTAACAGCTTGGACGTGGCTCTTAAATATGATTTTACACGTAGTTTTTATACGACTTTCAAATATGGTCTTGAATTTCTTGATTTTGATACATATGCAGAGAGTTTGACATTTGATTACCTGCAAAATAAAGTTGGTTTTGAATCGGGATATATTCTTAATAAAGATACAATTTTGATTGGTGGATATTCTTTTACAGATAAACGATATCGTTATCGTGAAAACTCAGATTTCGATTCACACATGATTTTTGGTGGATTGAATTACCGTTTGGGTAAATTTTTCTCTTTGGATGCTACTGCAGGTGTGGATTTTAAAAAATACGAAGCGCCAACCCGTACCAATCGTGGTTATGACTATGACGCAATACCAACAGCTCCCACTGGGGAGGTTGTAGGTACTTCTGTATACGGTCCTATCAAGCAAGGTAGTACAAAGCTAGGGAAAAATCCGTATGTTCAGGTACGTCTGACATCAAATTATTTTAAAAATATGGTGGTGACATTAGGGTACCTCTATGTGGTACAGGCAACGGAGCAGGAAGATTATGAGGATGCGACAACACAGTCAGCTTCATTGCAGGTATCATGGCGTTTTATGCCTAAGGTTAGTCTCGATTTCAATATGATGTATAGTGTTGACAACTACGATGGCAGGGTGTTTCAGCCAGTAAATACTCGAAACCTTGCTTTGCTTCCTGGGGGTGTTATGCCATATGTGGCTAAGCGTACTGGTTATGACAATCCAGAAACTAAATCGTTTCGAATGGGTGCAGTTTTTAGTTACCAGGTAACCCCATGGTTATTTTATGAACTTGGTTATAGAAGGTCAGATTTTGATTCCGACTTTAATGGCTCAACTTGGGAGCGGAATCAGGTCTTTACAGGTATAAATGCTGTTTTCTAAAATTTACTGCTGATACAGCGAATATAAGTCAAATCTTGTTTACTTATCGATGTTGATTCGCATGCATGCTTTGGCACCGAAACCTTTATGTAAAACAAGTTTTCATGAGTTAATTACTAAATTAACAGGCAAATTAATTACTCCTTTTGCTGTTTTTTTTGAGTAACAAGTTTATTATAAGTGACGATATATAGTGTATAGACAAATAATCTAATTGTTATAGTATATACAAGACCAAGTGGAGAGGCGTTATGCAGATCAACATGAAAGATAATATGAGAGAACTCCAGTTTTTGGATTACTGGAAGATCATAATGAAACGTAAAGATGTGGTCGCATCCGCATTTTTCATTATTATTATAACAGTATCCATCTGGACATTTGTATTGCAGACGCCTATGTATAGAGCATCTACTAAGTTACTTGTGGAAAAAGAAAGGCCGGATATTGCCCTGTTCAATACTGTACAGAGAATGGATACGTATGATCCATATTACTATCAGACGCAATATGAAATCATTCAGAGCAAAGACGTTCTTGAACAAGTAGTTAAAGAGTTAAATCTTCAGGAACGTTTGTCTCCTCGCTCTGGCGAGAGCCTTGAAATGGAAAAGGCTATCAGAGGTTTGCGAGGTCTTATTGAAGTACAACAATACCGGAATACTAATTTGCTGGAAGTGATTGTGTTCCATCAGAATCGATTTTTAGCTCCGGAAATATCTAATAAGATAGCCGAAGTTTACCGGGATCAGCGTTTGTCGGTGCGTCAACGTGAAGTGAGTGATGCTGTCCAAAAATTGCGCGAAGAACTAGACGATATGCGTTCTAAACTTAATGAATCAGAAATTGAACTTGAAAAAATTAAACGTGAAAAAGATATCAGTATTGTTAAAGGTATAAATATCGATAAGCAACAGCTGAGCGATTTTAATGCCGATTATTTAAGGGCTAAAACAGAACGACTTCAAAAAGAAGCTCGTATCAAAGAATTGAAAAAGCTGACTGATGAACAGAAACTCCATGCGATCGCGGTTGAAGAATATTATCCGAATTTGGCTACATTGAAAAATACGCTTGCGGAAGCTGAAATTGAGCTTTCCGCTTTACGTGAAGAATATCGTGAGAAACATCCTCTTATTTTGGAGGCGAAATCTCGTGTTGAAGAATCAAGAGAACGGCTAGCTGCTGAAATTCAAGGGATTATGAATGGATTAGAGACAGAGTATACAGTCGCTAAAACACGTGAAGAGGCACTCCTTAATGTTGTAAATGAAGCGAAAGAAACAATAAAAGAACTCGATAACAAGGAACTCGAATATATTCGTCTGGAACGAGAGGTGGAAACCAATAAACAGATGTATATGATGCTCAAACAAAACCTGAAAGAACAGGATGTTGTCGAGAGTTTACCGGTAACCAGTGTTGAGATTATTGAACGTGCTGTTCCGCCGCTTGAAGGAATGTATGCAAAACCCAATAAACCAATGAACATTGTCTTGGGTATTGTAGCCGGTTTGATTTTGGGATGCGCGTTGGCGTTTATTTTAGAATACTTTGATATTTCAGTTAAGACGATCAACGATGTAGAACAATATTTGCAATTACCTATTTTGGGAGTCATTCCCCAGAAAGTTGGTGTATTGCTTAATGAAGGTCCGTTTTCTGCTAATTATGAAGCTTATAGAGTATTGCGTACCAATATAGAGTTTTATCGTCAGAAATCTAAGACTAAAAGTATGATGATTACAAGCGGTGGTGTGGGTGAAGGAAAAACCACAACGCTTGTCAATCTCGCAATTACGATAGCGCATAGCGGAGAAAAAGTATTGATAATTGAATCCGATTTGCGAAGGCCTAGTATTTACCGTGCGTTGGAAATAAACCCTCCTGCCACAGGAATTGTTGATGTTATTGCGAATAATGGCAACTATATTGACGTCATACAAGAAACGACGGTGCAGAATTTGTATTATTTACCGTGTGGAAAAGGTACTGTTGACTTGAATTCATTTTTCGAACTTAAGAACATCAGAAGTATGATTAAATCGTTATCTGAAAAGTTTGACTTGATTATATTCGATTCTCCACCGATTATGGGTATTAGTGATAGTTCGATTCTTGCAAGTGAAGTAGATGCGATTTTGTTGGTGCTGGGATATAGAAAGTTCCCTAAAGAAGTTGCCTTTAGGGCTGTTAAAGCAATTGAAACAGCGGAAGGAAAGTTAATCGGAGCTGTATTAAATGAGGTTAACTTGAAGAGGGAAGATTACTTTTATTATCATCATAACTATAGATATTATCAGGAACGCGGATATGTGGAATCTCCTTCAAAGAAAAAATCTAAAAAAGAATCGTCCGCTGATGAAAAAGATAAAGAAGCCAAAGTCTAAAATAACGAGGTTTAATGACCATGAAAAACATAATGTTTAGTATCGTATCAATTTTCATTATTATGATATCGCTAGTCTTTCAAGGACAGGTAAGTGCCCAGGATGCGTCTTCAGGATATTCAGGATATCAGGTTAAACCTAAAGATGTACTTAATATAAAGTTTTATCGTCATATTGATTTAAATCAGGAAGAGATAGAAGTGTCGCCCCGCGGAACATTGTTTATGCCGCTGATAGGTGAAGTTGAAGTGCAAAATATGACAACAAGTCAAATAGAACAGAAATTGATGAAATTATATGAAGATGGATATCTTAAGAATCCTTATATCACTGTATCTGTCTTATCTCGGCGTTACTATGTGCTTGGCGAGGTGAAAGCGCCTGGTGCCTATCCTATGGTTGGTAATGTTACAGCATTGACTGCCGTCACACAGGCGGGAGGATTTACAGATTACGCGGCAAAAAATAAAGTAGTTGTCATCAGGTCACACGGAACTACAAAAGAAAATATTGTTGTTAACATTGACAAGATCATTAAAAAAGGTGATGCGAGCGAAGATGTCATGCTGCAGCCTGGTGATGTTGTGCATGTGCCGGAAACTATCTTTTAAGACTGAGACTTTTCTTTTCTTCCTGACTACGAGTAGTTTCGTAACTTCCTTATAAACCCTATACCATAACCATTAGGTAAGATATTACTATGAAACAAGAGACACGTTTAGAAAAATTTTTCAATACCCTTCTTTTGGTATTGATATCGGTTTTTATTTTATTTAATGCGGCAAGTTTTGGCGGTGTAAAAACCATTTCATTTTATTTTGGGCATTTATTTGCTATTCTCATCGGATTTATATGGGTATTAAAAATGATTTGTACCCGTAATATTCAGTTACTGAAGTCATATTCCGTCTTGTTTGTGATAGCTTTTGTAATCTATGCCACAATGTATTATTTTATTTCCGATATACCATATTATGCGCGCAACGAATTGTTTCAGATTTTTGATTATGCCTGTATTTTTATTGTAATCGTAAATTCTTTTCATCGTACTAAATATCAATATGCTATATCATTTGTATTACTTGGTGGGGCTGTTGTTCTTGCGTCATTGGGAGCAATGCAATATTTTAAGCACTACACCGATATAACAGGTATTGGCTTCCGCTCTGAATTGACACAACTTAATCAATCAGAAGAAGAACTGTTGACTTTAGCCGAACAGACTGATGTCCAGACTGCTTTTGGATCTGTAGTTGAGCCAAAGCCGGATCAATATGCAAACAGAGCAAGTGGAACATGGGTGTGTCCAAATCATTTATCTGGATTTTTAGAGATGATTTTTCCAATAGCGATTGCGCTTTGTTTATTTTCCAGGTTATCCATGGGAATACGTTTATTGCTTGGTTATGCATCTATTGTGACCATGATTGGCTGGGTACTGACATTTTCCCGCGGTGGTTGGTTAGCTGGTACGGCAGGCCTTATTGCCATTTTTGTTATGGCTTTTTTACGTGAAGATTCGCGAGGGAAAAATTGGGTTTTACCATGCATTATTATAGCAATCCTTCTAACTATGTGCGCATTATTTATACCTCCGGTTAAAGAGCGTGTTCTGACTATACGCCCAGGAGCTGATACAAGTATTACCACACGTATGAAAATCTGGGATGGGGCGATTGCCCTTATCAAAGAAGCGCCTGTCTTTGGGTATGGGCCTGGTGCATTCGCATGGCGATACCCACCCTACAAAAATCCAAATTTGAAATGTATGGTTACGTATACTCATAATGATTATTTGAATGCATTAGTCGATTACGGTATTGTTGGTGCTGTTATTATCGCCGCATTTATGTTATATCTACTGTTAAGGGTAACATTGATTCCCAAGTTCTATGACTATCCCGATAATCAGGCTATTTTGCTTGGAGCTTTAGGAGCCCTGGTAACTGTATTTGTCCACGCCATTTTTGACTTTAATAATCATATTTATAGCAATGCAATGCTTTTTATGGTGATTGCAGGCTTGATTGTTGTTTCTTCGATACCCTATGAGTTTTTAAACGAATTTTCCTGGCGATTTCGATGGATCAATCAAAATATTTTATTGCTATTACTGGTAGGAATAGGAGTAACTTTATGTTTAACCGGTGCATTTCTGCAGGGTTATCGAATATTAAAATCAGATATGTATGCCCGTGAAGGAGCGGTGTTGAAATCAAATATATTTTGGGATAAAGCTCTTGAGCGATTAGAGAAAGCTAGCAAACTTGATCCTGTTAATCCAAAAATATATGCGGAAATGGCGGCTGTTAACGCTTCTATGGCGGTATTTCGTCGTGATAGCCATAGTAATCTGACTGAAAAGGCATTAGATCTTTATAATACGTCCCTACGTTATAATCCTTATGAAAGCGATTTTATGTTTAAGAAAGCATTGTTGCTTAAAAGGTTGGGGCAACACCAAAAAGCCTATGAAACTCTTGAATACGCTCTTGAGCAGGAACCTACCAATGAAGCGTATCTTGAGCAATTTAAAGCCTTAAATTCCAAAATCGAATAAGTAGTGTACATTATATGAGCAAATCATTACGCATAGCAATGATTGGACAAAAAGGGATACCTGCGGTTTACGGAGGTGTAGAGCGCCATGTCGAGGAGCTTGGTCGCCGTCTTGCTGATAAAGGGCATGATGTATCTGTATATGTCCGCCCGTACTATATGCTTGATAATGGCTATAATGATACCACTTATCAGGGGATGACGTTAAGACGTCTGCCCACAGTGCATTCCAAACATCTCGATGCAATAGTTCATTGTGCATTTTCATCCTTACATGCTTTGCTAAAGCGTTATGACATTGTTCATTATCACGCTATCGGCCCTTCCACGGTAGCATGGATACCTTGGATATGCGGTTCAAAGGTAGTTTGTACTGTTCATGGCCTTGATTGGCAACGTCAAAAATGGAGTCGTTGGGCGTCGATGTATTTGCGGTTTGGCGAATGGGCATCTTATCATTTTGCGGATAGGACTATCACAGTATCACGCACATTAAAAGAATATTATGACTCGTATTATAATGGGTCAGTGAACTATATCCCTAATGGTGTCAATATCCCTTCCGTGACACCAGCTGAGATCATAAAGGAAAAATATGATTTGTTCAAAGATTCATACATTGTATTTATAAGTCGATTAGTACCTGAGAAAGGATGCCACTATCTGATAGATGCGTTTAGAAATCTTAAGACCGCTAAAAAATTGGTTATTGTCGGGGGATCAAGCCATTCCGATGATTATGTAAGTCAGTTGCACGAACGGGCAAAAGATGATCAACGAATAATTTTTACAGGAAACACGTCTGGACAGGAGCTTGCTGAATTGTTCTGGAACGCATACTTTTTTGTATTGCCTTCGGAACTTGAGGGATTGCCAATTGTTGCACTTGAGGCGTTGAGTTTTGGTAAATGTCTGCTTGCCAGCGATATCTCTGAAAACAGGGAAGTAGTCGAACCAGACGGCATAACTGGAGGAACCGAGACATTCGGATATACATTTAAATCGAAAGATACTAAAGATTTACAGGATAAGCTCAATTATCTTATTACCCAACCTGAAGAAGTCATTAAAATGGCGGCAAAAGCACAAGCCTATGTGCGCAATCATTATAACTGGGATATGATTGCTGATCAAACAGAAGCCGTATATCGAGAATTGATTCCGGAATAATTAACGATTTTGATACATTTTTTCGTAATAATGTTGATATTGCCCGCTTGTACAGTCATCAATCCATGATTGGTGGTCTATGTACCATTTGATGGTTTCTTCCAACCCTGTTTTGAAAGTGTATTCAGGGTTCCACCCCAGCTCTCTTTTAATTTTTGACGGATCGATTGCATATCGGAAATCGTGGCCTGGACGGTCTTTAACAAAGGTAATCAACGATTCTGGTTTATCAAGGATATCAAGAATTGCTTTGACGATATCAATATTTTTCCATTCGTTTTCGCCGCCGATGTTATACACTTCGCCGTCTTTTCCATTTTGCAGTACAAGATTAATTGCTGAACAGTGGTCTTTGACATGAATCCAGTCGCGTATGTTCGCTCCTTCACCGTATACGGGAAGCGGTTTATTGTCGCGTGCGTTTTTTATCATGAGCGGAATCAATTTTTCAGGGAATTGGAACGGTCCGTAATTATTTGAACAACGTGTAATAAGTACCGGCATTTTAAAAGTTTTGAAATACGACCTAACCAGCATATCTGCTCCGGCTTTGCTTGCGGAGTATGGGCTGTTGGGTGATATGGGCGTTGTTTCTGTAAATTTGCCTTCGTCGCCCAGTGATCCGTATACTTCATCAGTAGAAATTTGCACAAAGCGGGATATACCGAATTTCCGTGCTGCTTCCAGTAGTACTTGAGTACCACGGATGTTGGTCTCGATAAAAATTTCCGGACCAAGAATACTACGGTCGACGTGTGATTCAGCGGCAAAATTAACAATAGCATCTATATTGTATTTCTGTAGAATATCCCATACGAGGTCGTAGTTGTCTATCGAGCCTTTTACAAAGGTATATCTTGGGTCATTTTGGACAACTGCAAGGTTCTCTAAATTGCCCGCGTATGTTAGGCAATCTAGGTTTATAAGTCTACAATCAGAATATTTTGCCAAGATATAATGTATAAAATTTGATCCGATAAATCCTGCTCCGCCGGTAACCAGTAATTTTTTCATAAATGCCCTTTCCTTTGTAAGTATTTATATATATAAATTACAATTAATGTAGCAAAATAGATGTCTTAGTACAATAGATTTCACTCATCGATATACTTAAAAAGCATATCGATGTATTTTTATTGAACTTTTTTCAATATATTGTAGGATTAGAGATGTTTGAAGGAGCTAAAGCTATATAAAGTTTTGCTATAGTTGACCGATCATTATTTTATATGAAATTTATAGATAAAACCGAAAGGGGAAATTCCCGTGACATCAATGGATAGAAAAATTTGTGTGGTTGGTTTGGGATACGTTGGACTTCCGTTAGCGGTTGCTTTCGGGAAAAAACATAGGGTTGTAGGTTTTGACATAAATAAAGAAAGAATCAACGCGTTACGTGCGGGCATTGATCTAACCAATGAAACAAGTTCACATGAGCTTGCTAACAGTGATGTTGATTATGTCTTTGATCCTTCGAAAATTCGAGAGTGCGATTTTATTATCGTAGCGGTTCCGACACCGGTAAATGAAGCTAATATACCTGATCTGACGGCTGTTCAATCTGCATCAAGTTTGGTAGGACGCAATTTGTCAAAAAATGCCATCGTAGTGTATGAGAGTACTGTATATCCCGGAGTCACCGAAGATATCTGTAAACCGATTCTGGAAAAGGAATCGGGCATGGAATGCGGTGTCGATTTTAAAATCGGATATAGCCCCGAGCGTGTAAATCCCGGTGATAAGGAACATACAATCGATAAAATTGTCAAGATTGTATCCGGCATGGATGACGATACTCTTGAGGTTGTAGCTCAGGTATACGGAAGCGTCATTACTGCGGGTGTATATAAGGCGCCCAATATAAAAACTGCTGAAGCTGCAAAGGTTATCGAAAATATACAGCGGGATTTGAATATTGCATTGATAAATGAATTGTCGATCATTTTCCAAAAAGTTGGTATTGATACTCGTGAGGTTATTAATGCTGCATGTACAAAATGGAATTTTCATCGTTATTTTCCGGGTTTGGTAGGGGGGCATTGTATTGGTGTTGATCCGTTTTATATGACCTATCTGGCGGTGCACCTGGGAATTCATCCTAAAGTGATCCTTGCAGGTAGAGAAACCAACAATGCAATGTCTAAATTTGTATCTGAAATGGCACTTAAAGAGCTGAACAAGATTGGCCGCATTTTTAAAGATACTACCGTTCTTGTGATGGGGCTTACCTTTAAAGAAAATGTACCGGATAGACGCAATAGCAAGGCGTTTGATGTGGTTAAATATCTACGCGATTTTGACGTAAATGTCATTGCCTGCGACCCATTGCTGGAAGAAGGTATTATTGCGGCTGAAAACCAGAAAGTGCTGAACGTCAATTTTGATGAGATCGAGCAATTTGACTGCGCGCTGTTGATTAACGGGCACGATCAGTTTAAGGCAATAACCCTTGATGTACTTAAATCAAAAATGCGTAAGAATCCAATTTTGATTGACCTGAAAAGTTTTTACTCCAGAGATGAAGCAATCAAAAAAGGGTTTGTCTACCGCAATTTATAATGCACTTTTATCCTTTTTTGAGAGTAAAGACATTTTTGTCCTGTAGTCGAGGTAATTCTATATCCACAAATAGTGTTGTGTTCGGTCTCACCAGCCACTGTTGATCAGGATTTGGACCTGCTACGGTGATGTATTTTTTTGGATCCAGATATGATATGTGTTTGCTCAGTTTTCTGGCACTGAGGCTCATTTCAACCTGACGCCCCAAAGACAGCAATAGATCATATAGATCGTTAATATCAAATAAAAATGATCTGAGGCTGGAATCTTTCTCAAACGCCGTTGTTTTTTCTAGTACCTGACCTAAAAAAGTTACCATGACGTTATCGAGTGGATCTCTCTTCTCCTGAAAAAATTCTATGCAGTGATCGGGTATTTCTTCACCGAATTGATCATGTACACAGGTGACAAGAGTTTGGTATTGGTGATAGCAGTCGTTGGACGTATATGCTGGATCGGTAAAGGTCTTGTTTGTCTGATCTGCTAAATCAGCAACATGTTTATTGTAATCATTCTCATCGGTAATGCTCAGGCTTTTTAGTATCCAGTAGCCGAGAGAGCCGTGAGATGTATCATCCGGTTTAGTTATGCTTGAATGATCGTGGTCAGGCAACACTCCAAATGCTATTTTATCGTATTCAGGACTAACTTCCTGTACTTCAGGGAACTCGTTCTCATCGATAAATTTAAGTTTTAGATACCGTGCATTCAGGTTCGCTGTGCTTACTCTGACAACTCCATCTGAACCATTTTCATGGATAATTGCACGATGAGCCTTTTTTGATTTATCGGTACCAATCAGGATGGTTGCAAATATATTGTTTGGCGAAAAAAGACGATTGGATGAATTGAACAAATCGCGCTTCGCCATTTGCCAACTTATAGGGGATGCAAGTTTAAGGGCATCAAGTATTCTCGTGCCTGTCTGGAACATGCCGTCCCATTTCCATCCTTTAAAAAATCTTCCTACAATAGATTGTCCTTTTGCAGCTAGAGGCGATCCAAAGTGAGCCGGCGCAAGAAACACTAAATGTTTAACAGGGGAGTTTTTGGGATTTTCATAACATACCTGATAGAGATATTCACGTATCACAAGACCACCTGTACTGTGAGCAATCAGGTCGAAACTGTGCCGAGTTTGTGGTATATTGTTTTCTTCAAGGGCACGGCGCATTGCTATACCCAAATCCCATATGGTAATTTCGTCATACATACTCAGGTAATTAGCAAGCCAGATATCTACAACATTAAACCCCTGATTTTTTAAGAATTTTGCAAGTGGTTTGAAACTTGAGTATGAATCACTGTAGCCGTGGAGAATAACAACAGTATTTTTAGGCATGGGATCTTCTCCTTTTTTTGTCACAAAATGGATTGTTGTAATGGACAAAAAATAATGATCACTTTGAACTATAAATCTGATAGAATAAAAAGAAAAGCAAAAAAAAGGGTATATTATGAGTGAAAATAAGCAAACCGTTGATCCCAAAGAACAATACATCATTGAAATTATCACATCACTTGAATGTGAAGAACCATTGGATGCTTTTATCGAAACCCACATCGAAGGAGCGTCAGGATGGGTATTCGATCAGCAGGCCGAAGCGGATACCACTGCCTGCAACATCTATTTTGATCAAAAACCCGATATTGAATCTCTGCAACTTATCTTCGATAAACTATTTGCCCAGTTGCATGCTTTAGGGCTTAACACAGCTCCGGCGCAGGTAACTATGAAAACTATAGAAGAAGCCGACTGGACAGAAATCTGGAAAGCCAAGTTCCGTTCTATAGTCGTGGGCGAACGTTTGGTGCTCAAACCGTCATGGGAACAATGGGAAGCAAAAGATGATGAAATCATTATAGAATTCGAGCCGGGTCTTGCCTTTGGTACGGGGGAACACCCTACAACACGTTTTTGCCTTGAGGTGCTGGAACGATACTCAGATCGTTTTGACACAGTTTTGGATATCGGTTGTGGTTCAGCTATTTTATGTATTGCCGCCGCTAAACTCGGGGCAAAAGAGGTCTACGGGTTTGATATAGATCATATGGCAATAGAACATGCTAAGAAAATGGTGCAAAAAAATATGGTCGAATCTACCGTAAAAATTGATGAATTCGACCTTAATAAACTCGAGCCAACCCGTACCTATGATATGGTATTGGCAAACCTATATGCCGAGTTGCTTGTTGAGCACGCTCAGGTGATATCACAAATGGTCAAAAGCGACGGACTACTTGCCCTGACCGGAATTTTGTATACCAAAGCGGATATGGTTAAGTCTGCCTATGAACAACTTGGTTTGAAAATTAAATCATCATTTTCGGAAAATGAATGGTGTTGTTTTCTGGTAACTCCTGAATAATAAAATTAGTTTTTAGGGCTATTCGCTTTTTTCTTGGCTGTTGTTGCGCCTGCGATTTTTTTAGGTGCCAGCTTTATCTGGATTTCCATTTCGCGCCCTACTTCAAAATAGGTTTGAAAAAATTCGCCTTGCTTGGTACGTTCGACGATTTCTTCTTCGTTTAAGATTTGCACGTTGCCTTCGCGGATACATACGTACTGTTTCATTGTTGGTTTCCTCCCTTTTTTAGGTACTAAATATATTTTATAGTTTTTATCAGGATATTTCTGCATGTATTTGTAGACAAACCAACGGATTTCCCTACCTTTATCAAGATAGAGTTGTTGGAATTCTTTACATTTCCTCTCAAAAGGACATGAAAGCTTACAGACAAGGATGTCTTTGAAATGATTGTAACGCTTGCAATAAATATTCATACTACCTGTATATCAAAAAGTTAGTTTAATTACACTATATTAATGCCATAAAAAAAGGCATCTCGTCAAGATGCCTCTTTAGAAAATATGTAAAAAGCAATAATAATGCCCGGTTACATCGATTCAGGAGCAGAAACACCAAGAAGTTTCAATCCTTCGTGAATAACAATTCGCAGTCCGGTTATCAGAGCCAGACGTGCGCGTGTCGCAGCTTCATCATCGGTTACAATGCGAAGTTCAGGACGGTCTTTACCCAGATTATAATAATTATGGAACAATGACGACAAGTCATATAAATAATACGGCAAATGATGCACATCAAGCGTCTGCGCACAAGATGCCAGTACCTGTGGAAACTGTCCCAGTTTTTTTATCATGTCCAATTCTTCCGGAGCGGTTAACGATGAAAGGTCAACCGAAGAAAACTCGATGTCACCGATTGAGCCACCCTGTTCTTCATATTTGGCATAGATGCTATGAATTCGCGCATGAGCATACTGTACATAAAAGCACGGGTTATCGGCAGTATGCTTTGTTGCCAAATCAAGGTCAAAGTCGAGCTGACTGTCGCTGGTACGCATGACAAAGAAAAACCTCGCGGCATCACTGCCAACTTCGTCGAGCACATCTTCCATGAGGATAAATCTTCCCGCCCGTTTTGACATTTTGTACGGCTGGCCGTCTTTAATCAGGTTAACCTGTTGTACGATCAGTACAGTGAACGAGTCAGCCGGATGCCCGAGCGCCTGCAATACACCCGACATGCGAGGGATATATCCATGATGATCCGGCCCCCAGATATCGATCAGATGATTAAAACCGCGATCAAATTTATCCTGATGATACGCAGTATCCGCCATGAAGTAGGTAGGTATACCGTTATCGCGGATCATCACCCGGTCGTTATCGTCTCCAAAGCGAGTTGCCGCGAACCATTGTTTGCCTTCTTTTTCATAAATAAAACCTGTATCCTGTAATTTCTTGAACACAGATTCCAGCAGATTCTGTTCGTGAATCGTTTTTTCGGAAAACCATTTGTCAAATGTGACCTGATAATTTTCCAGATCCTTTTTCTGGCGGGATACGTTATGGCTGATTGCGTGTTCTGCAAAAAAAGACGGTTCTTTGTCGAGTAGGGAAGATCCGTGTTTGAGAATAAGGTCTTTTGCCATATCGATAATGTATTCGCCATGATACCCGTCTTCAGGAAATTCCACATCAATATTGAGTGCCTGCTGATAACGCGCTTTTACCGATTTACCGAGCAGATCGACCTGATTACCAAAATCATTGACATAAAATTCGCGATGTACATTGGCAGACGCTTTTTGCAAAATATTGGCTAAAACATCCCCTACAGCAGCTGCACGGGCATTAACCGCGTTCAACGGCCCCGTAGGATTAGCGCTTACAAATTCCAGAATGACGTTTTCACCTTTGCGCTGTGTAGTGATTCCATACTCAGAGCCTTGTTCAATTAATTTACTGAGAATAGATGTCACAGCGGATTGCGATAAGGTGAAATTGATAAATCCCGGCCCGGCTATCTCTATCCCATCCATCATAGATGCTATGGTTTTATGAGATTGTATCTTTTCGCAGAGCATTTCCGCTATTTGGCGCGGTGATTTTTTTGAAGACACGCGCAAGTTTCATAGCCGAACTTGTAGCCAGGTCGCCGTGACTTTTGTCGCGTGGGTACTCAAGCAATGGATTCAAAGTATCGAAATCTATCGATGCACTCAGTTCAGAAGCAATATCATTTAGAATAGCCGGTAATATTATCTTCAAGAGTTTTGATCACATCGATCATATGGCAACCTCCCGTGCATCACTCCATAAACGTTCCAGATTATAGATTTCACGGGTTTTTGTGTAGAATACATGGATCAGTACGTCGCCGTAATCAAGAATACACCATGAGTAATCAGAGTTGATTTCTTTGCGAATCGGACGTATATCTATATGTTTCATTTCAACTTCGATTGAGTTTATTAACGCTTTGACATGGCGGTGCGAATCGCCGCTACAGATCACAAAATAATCGGCTACGGAAGAAATACCGCGCAAGTCAAGAATCAACGGATCAATACATTTTTTATCAAGTGCGAATTTAATTGATTGTTTTGCAATATCTACAGCTTCGATGGTTCAATCCTCCTTTGTAGCATCCCCGTACAAATTGTGTTCTTCAATGTACCGCATTACCTTGTCATGGACCATGTATCGTATCGGCAAACCTTGTTCGATACGGTTTCTGATCTGACTTGATGCGATGTCGATCACCGGGGTTTGTACTATGCTATCTTTTAATTTTTCCTGCAACCGCTTTTCAAACGGCAATTGTTCAAATACCGTGCGGTTCAGGTCGGCTCCTCGACGTAATGCTACGATAAACGAAAATCGGTCGACGAGCTCCTGTGCGTTTTTCCAGAGCGGCAGTTCAAGTAAACTGTCAGCCCCTATAATAAAATAAAGTTGTGTATTTTCAAAAACATTTTCGAAATGCGACATGGTATCGATTGTATACGAGTAACCATCATGGTGCATTTCGTAGTCATCAACGACAAACGAGTCGTATCCTTCAATTGCTAATTTTAGCATAGCAAAACGGTCGGACGCGTCAATCAATTTTGTTTTAGATTTATGCGGCGGATTGGCGTTAGGCAGAAAACGAATCTGATCGAGTTTTTTTGCCATCATAATTTCCTGTGCTATAATCAGGTGTCCTATATGCACCGGATTAAACGTACCGCCGAAAATTCCTATTTTGTTTGCCGTATTACTCACGTATCTGGCCGTCTCCTGTGACAACATATTTATAGGTGGTCAATTCTTCAAGTCCCATTGGGCCACGTGCGTGGAGTTTGTCGGTTGATATACCGATTTCAGCTCCCATACCAAATTGGCCTCCGTCGGAAAAACGAGTTGATACGTTATGAAAAACTACCGCTGAATCAACCGCCAGCAAAAATTCTTTTGCCGCGGCGTCGTTGGTAGTCAAAATTCCATCTGAATGACGTGATCCATAGGTTTCTATATGAGCCATGGCTTCGTCGATATTTTTTACTACTTTGACCGCAAGGATCAAATCCAGATATTCCGCCAACCAGTCGGCTTCAGTTGCCGCGATGGTTTTGCTGTATAACGCTTGTGTTTTTTCATCGCCGCGTATTTCTACGCCATGCGCTTCGAGATCGTCACATATTGCAGGAATAAATGTATTGGCTATAGCTTCATGCACCAGCAATGTTTCAAGGGCATTGCAGACACCGGGTCGTTGCACTTTGGCATTTACGATGATGCGTCGCGCCTGTTGCTGGTCAACATCTTTGTCGGCATATAAGTGACAAATACCATTATAATGTTTGATTACCGGAATGGTCGATTCTTTAACCACACGGCGTATGAGGCTTTCGCCGCCGCGGGGGATAATCAGGTCGATCAGTTCGTTTTGTGTAATCAGTTCGCCCACAGCCGCTCTGTCGGTGGTTTCTATTAGCTGTATTGCTTCACCGGGCAACCCTGCTTGTATAAGCGCGTCTTGCAGAACTTTTGCCAGTACCGTATTGGAATGGATGGCTTCTTTACCGCCCCTCAATATGGTTGCATTTCCTGTTTTAAGGCACAACGACGCCGCGTCAACAGTGACGTTTGGACGTGATTCGTAAATAATACCGATAACACCGATAGGTACTCGTACCTTATTAATCTTCATCCCGTTAGGACGGGTGGTTGATTTCAAAAGTTCACCTACCGGATCATTAAGCTTGATCAGGTCATCGAGAGCTTGTATCATGCCGTCAATGCGTTTGTCGTTCAACTCAAGACGATCAATCATAGCTTGCGATAATCCGTTTGCGCGTCCGTTATCGAGATCGAGTTTGTTTTTCGATTGTATTTCGTTTCTGCGCTTATCGAGCAATTGTTTCATTGCCTCAAGCGCCTGATTTTTTTGTGCTGTATCTATACGCATCAGTTTTGTTGCCGCCTTGCGAGCGTTTTGTGCAAGGGTTTTGACATATGCTGGAATATCGCTTATCTGTACCTGCGAGTTCATATTTCCTCCCTGGGTTGCGTAGCATCATCAACCATCCTGGTGATAACGAGATTGTTTCTATGTATCACTTCATCGTATGAGCGTTCTCCAAGTAGTGATTCAATATCGCTGGTGTGATGGCCCGCGATTTTTTTTGCGTCACTATGAGAATAGTTTACCAGTCCTTTGGCGATTTCCTCACCGTCTTCAGTCTGAACAGAGACAATATCACCTATAGAAAAAGTTCCATGAATATCTTTTATGCCGCTGGGTAATAAACTTTTCCCTTTAAAGAGAAGGGCGTTTTGCGCTCCCTGATCGACGATAATTTTTCCTTTAGCCTGATGAAAAAAAGCGATCCAGCGTTTGCGCGATTCCATTTTTGATGTGGTAGGGACAAACAGTGTTCCCAGCTCTTCTCCCGCGAGAAGTTTTGCTAATATATTTTCAGTCCGGCCGTTGGCAATAACCATAAATTCTCCGGATGTAGTAAGAATTTGTGCTGCCTTTAGTTTTGCGTCCATGCCGCCACTGCCCAGTTTAGATATCGCACGGGTACTATGCTTAAGAGCGGATTTTGGTACGCCCTTAACCTGACGAATAATTTTGTTAGGTATTAATGTACCGTCTTCAGCTTTTTCAAGAAGACCGTCAACACTGGTCAGGTTAATGAGTAGATCTGCCTGAATTAAATTCGATACCAGTGCGGACAATAAATCGTTATCTCCGAAACGGATTTCATCGACGGAAACCGTATCGTTTTCATTAATTATTGGTAGTGCGTTATGTTGCAGTAACGTAGTAAGGGTGTTACGAATATTTAAATGACGTTTGCGTATTTTTAAATCATCGCGAGTAAGCAGTATTTGCGCAACGGTAATACCATGTGTGCTGAACAAATCGTCATATAGGCGCATCAGTTTTGCCTGTCCGACCGATGCCGATGCCTGTAGAAGCGGCAGTGTTTTTGGGCGTTTATCCTGATTGAGAAGGGGAAAGCCGGCTCCGATAGCGCCTGAACTGACAAGCACCACTTGACGCCCTTGTTCTATCAGTGCCGCGATCTGACTGACAAGGTTTTCTATAATGTCAAGATCAAGATTGCCGTCCTGCGTTGTAAGCAGGCCGGTCCCGAGTTTGACAACAATGCGTTGAGAATAGGTAATCAATTGTCTCATTGTTCGTTATTTATTTCGTCGATTTTTTGAATCATAGCGTTTTGTAATTCTTTTAACCCTTGTCCGGCAATAGCGGAAATAGGGAATATGGTATTTCTATCATGTACGCCGGATTCTAAAAACAATTGTAGCCGTTCTTCGGCATTTGGTAAATCCATTTTATTCGCTGCTACGATACGCGGTTTAGCGATAAGATCAGGTTTATGGAATCTAAGTTCATCTTCAAGAATCCGGTAAGCTTTTACCGGATCGCCTTTTTCATCTGATCCCATATCGAGAACAAACACCAGTACTTTGGTACGCTCGATATGACGTAAAAAGGTATGCCCCAGGCCCACATTATCATGAGCCCCTTCGAGGATACCCGGAATATCGGCTATGACGAATTCTTTGTAGACATCGTATTTGACAGTGCCCAGTACTGGGCTTAATGTAGTAAAAGGATAATCGGCAATCTTTGGACGAGCCGCTGACATATGTGATATCAGGGTAGATTTACCCGCGTTCGGAAATCCAACAAGCCCCACATCGGCAAGGAGTTTAAGTTCCAGAAATAAAGTGGCTTCCTCGCCGGGATGGCCTTTTTGAGCTTCTTTAGGCAATGGATTTTTCCGTGTTCTAAGGGAAGCATTGCCACGACCTCCACGACCTCCGCTTGCCATAACCTTTTTTTCATCAGGAATGACAAAATCATGCAAAACACGTTTTGTCGCAGGATCAATTACCAGTGTTCCCACAGGAATTTTGACTGTAATGTCTTTGCCGCTTTTACCGGCTTTATTGACACTACCACCGTGTTTGCCTCGCGGGGCTTTCAGATGTGGCTGATAATAGAAATCGAGCAGGGTAGAGATATTCGGATCGGCCTGAAAGATAATATCACCGCCTTTCCCACCATTCCCACCATCAGGACCGCCTTTAGGTACAAACTTTTCGCGTCTGAAACTTGCGCAACCGTTGCCACCATCACCAGCTTTGAGATATACCGTTACTCGATCGGTAAACATTCCGTGAATCGTATATTAGTTTTTGGATGCTTCTGGATAAACGCTGATAGTCCGTTTGTTCTCGAATTGAACCACGCCGTCGATCAAAGAAAAAAGTGTATCGTCGTTACCACGTTTAACATTGTTACCTGGATGAAATTTTGTTCCACGTTGGCGAACGAGAATTGTTCCACCGGTAACAGTTTGACCACCATATCTTTTTACTCCGAGTCGTTTCGCATGACTATCGCGTCCATTACGAGAACTACCCATCCCTTTCTTATGCGCCATTATGCACCTCCGAATCTATATATTATATTAAATATTATGTCTTATTCTTCGTTAGTAGTATCGTCTTTTTTAGGAGCAGATTGAGCTTTAGCCGGTTTTGCTGCTCCTGACGCATTAATCTTTTTGATTTTGACCATTGCGTATTTCTGACGATGACCGGTTTTTTTCTTCATATCTTTGCGGCGTCTCATTTTGAAAACGATCAGCTTTTTGCCTTTTTCTTCTGAAAGATACTCTGCTTCAACGGTAGCGTCTTTTATAGTCGGCTGGCCGATGGTAGTATTATCTCCTTCAGAAATTAATAATACAGAATCAAATACGACTTTTTTCTGATCACCGGTTTCTAGCAAATCTACCAATATTTTGTCGCCTTCGGAGACTTTATATTGTTTTCCTCCGGTTTCTATGATTGCAAACATAGCTCCACTCCTTACACCTATTGCGTTATAAATAGTTTAATTTCAAATTTAAAGTTTAAATATTATAGTGAAAACGATTGGTATGTCAACAAAATTCTAAAAATCAATAAAATTGTTATGTCATTATGAATCAGTAGACGGTTTGTTCGATTATTTATCCTTCCAAATAGCGTACTCAATGATTATTATAAATGCATTTTTTAGATATCACACATTAATAATATCAGAGGCGATTAGTAATTAAATCATAATTGAGCCCTCCGGTCACAATTTTTTATTCTCTAATATTATCTGTATTATTGGATGCGGGCAATGATCTTTGGTGATTTTAATTCGCGCAGTGCATCTTTTGCAATCCAGCGTGCGCTGGCAGATGGGTGAGATTCAAGAGATTGTGCGATTAAAATAGCTTGTGCATGCAGGTGTTTATTGCGTTTACCGATTTGCCTGAGGGCCCAGTTGACAGCTTTTTTAACAAAATTTCTATGATCAATTGCATGTTTACAGATAAGAGGGAAGAATGCTTCAAATGAGGCGTCGTCAGCTTGTTTATCACCAACAGCAAGAGTTGCCATAAGAACAAATCCGGCGCGCCTGACAAATTCTTTTTCCCGTTCACACCATGCGTGAGCTTTTTGATATGCAAAGGATGTTTTTCTGAATAAATTATTGCATGTTTGGTCGCAAATATCCCACGATGCGAAATCGTTGACCCATGATTCAAGTTGATCATCGGTAACTAATTCTGGGGAGTCTATCATGCTGGCTAGTATTTTTGCCTCGTGAATAGGGCTTTTCCATAATTTTAGTGCAAGTATGTGATTGTTTTTTGTTTTTTTTGCGATCGAACGAAGTGTCGGAATTGATATTCCCAGAATCTGCTCGCCTTGTATTCCAAAACGGGCCATTCCCGCAGCAGCTTCGGTATTTGCGTATTCGTGCATTTCCTTTATGATGGCGTCATACTCCATTATTGGACTCCTTATTATTGTTGAATATACGATTTTAGTATCATAATATAAATCATATTCTGAAACAATTAATCTTATACAGGAAGGAATGCCGGTTATGGGCAATTATATATATCGCTATCCACGCCCAATGGTTACTGTTGATGTGGTGCTTTTTAGCATGAAAGATAATATACCGTGTGTCCTTCTTGTTCAACGTTTGAACGATCCTTATGGAGGTTGTTGGGCTTTACCCGGTGGATTTGTAGATATGGATGAAGATCTGATAGATGCCGCGTATCGTGAGTTGCTTGAGGAAACCGGCATCAAAGCGGCTTCCTTATATCAGATGTGTACCGTAGGCACTCCAAAACGTGACCTACGGGGTAGGACAATCAGCGTAGTCTATAGTGGGTTTCAATCAACCGACGTTCTTCCAAAAGGAGCCAGTGATGCAAAAGACTCACGATGGTACCCCCTACAGAAGTTGCCCAAACTTGCCTTTGATCATCAACGAATTATAGCTACAGTTATAAAGAAATGGTTGTTGTGCTCAACTTCAAAAACTTTCTCTGTTTCCATCCCTGAATTGTTTCTTGAAGGATGTAGGTCAGACCTTAATATTGCGAATCCTTTTGATGGGGTTTGTTAGTTGCTTATATCTTAACTTCTTGAATGCTAATATTTAAATAACCAGCTTTTTTATGACTGTATTTCAGGTGAAGAACAATAAAAATTGAATTAAAAACTTTATTTTTTTTAAATTAAATGTTAGAAAGACGTTAAAAATTGGCTGATTAACAAATAAAATAATGTTAGGAGAACTACTTCAAATGAGCCGTGACTTATTGTTTGGTGTGATTGGTGGATTGGGTTTATTTATCTTTGGCATGCGTTTTTTATCTGAAGGATTGCAGAGGGTTGCCAGTACACGGTTACGTCAAATCATAACATTGTTTACCAATAAACCCTTGATGGGTATTTTGTCGGGTTGTGCGCTAACAGCTCTTATTCAATCGAGTAGCGCGACAACGGTCATGACAATTGGTTTTGTTAATTCCGGTATTATGTTGTTGCGTCAGGCTATAGGGGTAATTATAGGCGCTAATATCGGAACGACTATCACTGCTCAGATTATAGCATTTAAAATCTCAGCATATTCATTACCTGCCATTGGTATTGGCGCTGTTTTGTTCCTGTTTGGAAGAACAAAAAAAATGCAATTCTGGGGACAGGTAATCCTGGGATTTGGAATTTTGTTTCTTGGATTGACTACAATGGGTTCTGTACTCAAAGGGCTGAAAAATTCACCGATGGCAACAGAATTTTTTGTAAAATTGGGACATAATCCATTTCTGGGGATAATGGTAGGAACGTTGGTTACTGTGATAGTGCAATCTAGTAGTGCCTCTATAGGTTTGGTGATTGCGCTTGCGTCGAATGGGTTGATAGATTTTCAAGCGTCTATTTATCTGGTTTTGGGTGATAATATTGGAACGACCATTACCGCATGGCTTGCTTCTATAGGTACTAATTTGACTTCGCGCCGAGTTGCAATGGCTCATTCGACGTTTAATCTTATAGGCGCAGCATATTTTGCGTTGCTGACCAGTAGCGGTTTTTTTATAAACCTTGTAGATTATGTAACACCAGGGGAAATAACGACAGCCACAATTGCACGTAACATAGCAAATGCTCATACGATGTTTAATGTGATCAACGCTGTTCTCTTTTTTCCGTTGATTCCATTTCTGGAAAAACTGGTAAAAATGATGTTACCGGGTGAAGAGATAGCTTCTACTGAACCGTGTTACCTTGAAAAACATCTGCTTGAAACACCTGAAATCGCTATAGAACAGTCTAAAAAAGAAATGCTTCGAATGTTATCCCTTGCTAAGGAAGCCGTTGTCGATTCCAGTCAGGCGTTTTTTCAAAAAGATCGGCGTCTTATCAAAGGGCTGCCTAAACTTGAGGATACTATTGATAATCTGCAGGGTGAAATAACTACATATTTAGTAGAAATTTCTAAGAGGACGCTTACGCCTGAACAGTCTGAACAGTTGCCTACATTATTGCATTCGGTAAATGATATTGAGAAGATTGGCGATCATGCAGAGAATATAATGAAAGTATCCGAGAGGGTAATTGATCAAAAGCTCGAATTTCATCCTAAAGGTATTAAAGAGGTTGAATCCATCTATTCGAATGTAACCGGTATGTTTGATGTTCTTTTAGAATCACTGGAAAAAGGCGATCTTGCCAATGTCAGAAAAGCGTTCAAAATGGAAGCTAATATCAATACTACTTATAAGATTATGGGTAAAGAGCAGTTGCGTCATTTACAGCGCGGGAAAAATTATGTCATATCCGGTATTGTGCTACTTGATTTGATCAATAACCTTGAAAAGGTTGCTGATCACCTTACCAATATAGCTGAAGCGATCACAATACAGTTTCGTTATCAGCCTTCAAAACATCGGCCTGCGCATGGCATTCTTAACGAAAAGGATGATGAGGTTAATCAAGCAACGCTTTGATCTTAGATCTTAATCAGTTGAAAAAGTGTTTTGGGATATAAATAGCTAGAGAAAAAGGCTGATTATACTTAGCAATACTGATCGTATGAAACCGATGACTGGATCAAGGATGTGCAGGTTAAGCAATATAATGAGAATAATAATGCCGTAGCGTTCCATGTTGTAAAAAAAATACTGGGTATTTTTAGGCATAAGTTCAGCCAGCACACGTGATCCATCAAGAGGTGGGATTGGGATCAGGTTAAACGATGCTAAGATGATGTTGATGTTGGCGGTGATAACCAGTGTTTGCAGTAATAATGAGTGTGATGGAATTCCTCGGATATAAAAATATTTAAACAAAATCAAACTAGTCAAAGCTATCAGAAAGTTAGTAGTTACCCCTGCCAGCGAACAACATATCACACCTGCTTTTTTAGGGTGGATACGAGCATAGTTTATCGGTACAGGTTTTGCCCATCCGAATCCTACTATGAGCAGTAATATAGTTCCAAGCAAATCAAGATGCGCCAGCGGATTGAGTGTAATACGCCCACGGTCTTTGGCTGTTGTGTCGCCAAACCAGTTGGCACAAACCGCATGGGCAAGTTCATGCAGGACAAGTGAATACAAAAGTGGGATGGCTACAACCAGAAATACTAATGGGTTTTGAAGAAGCGAAGTCAATAACATCTATAGAAAACCTTTTATGAAATAGCGTATTCTTGTTCCTGTGGCAGAATGGATTTTTTGATCAAATCTTTTTTAGAAAATACATAACTGCCGCCAACACGTTTATGGGGAAGAAGATTGAGTTTTGCCCTTCGCGATATTTCCTGACGGGTATAACCCAGTAAAATTCCCAGCTCTTCACAGGTGAGAGTATCTTTCAATCGTGAGTAACAGGCTTTTATAGCAAACCCCAGCGGAGTTTTAACCCATTGTGTCCAGTTGATCGTATAGTGTACATCGTCTGATGGGGATTTCCACAAAATGCTACAAATGGTATCGCATGCCTGTTTCATCATCCACTGTTCTTTTTCAGATTGTAAGGTGATGTCACCGCGAGCATATTGGAAAATTTTTTCGATAATAGATTGGATTACGGAATCATAATGATGCACAACGAGTTCTTCTCTCACCTGATCCACCGTTTGTTCCGGTAAAAAGTTTTGTAGAAGCGAGCTTACATGCGTAGCGATAGTGTTTTTAAACTCGTTGATTTCACGTTTCATAACAGCATCGGTCAGCTGATCTACTTTGAAAGACGATTGCCCGCGTGCCCGATTGATAGAAGATGATTTTTGTGCTTTTAAATGTGTCATGTCTTGAGTATAGTAAAAAAGATATATTTTTGTAAAATGTTTTTATAGAAAATACCGCAAAATATTTTATCCTATAAGTAATTTAATCTTATGTTTTGCTAATATATTCTTCAGGAGGGTGATATGCAGTGTCGTGTTGGGCAGGCCGTGATGGAACTGACTGTAGGCGATATTACCGAATTGGAGGTAGATGCTATCGTTAATCCTGCTAATTCGCAATTACAACTGGGCGGAGGAGTAGCTGGTGCGATTCGCAAAAAAGGTGGACCCTCAATTCAGAAAGAGTGCAACAAGATAGGTTCTATACCTGTAGGATGGGCCGTTTTGACAGGTGCAGGCGATCTTAATGCTAAATATGTCATTCATGCCGTTGGACCGCGTATGGGAGAAGGCGATGAAGATGAGAAACTTACCAACGCTACACTCAATAGTTTGAAATTGGCTGAAGAATACGATATAAAATCCATAGCTTTTCCTGCAATTAGTACCGGGATATTTGGGTACCCCATAGAACGGTGTGCTCAGATAATACTCAATGTCACCGCTGGTTTCCTGAAACAATCTAAAAATATACAGAAAGTAGTGTTTTGTCTGTTTACACCCGATGATTACGAAATATTTAGGGGAGTGATGGAGCATTTTTAATAGTATAATCAGAAAATTATGTTTTATTCAGGAAATCCATGCCCCATTCGTATTTATTTATTTTGGTGTCTTGATAAATGAGGAAATATGTGCTATATTTTATTTAAAGCAAAGTGAATATAAATTTATCTAAGGGTATTTGTGATAATGTCTAAAAAAATCGTTTTATTTACAGTAATACTTTTTTTATTTGTTTTTAATCTACACGCCGCATCGTATTTATATATATGCGGTTTGAACGATGGCAAATTACTCAAAATGGACCCTGAAAGCGGCACTATCATTGATACTATAAATTCTGGTGGTTTAGATAGTGCGCAGGGTATCTGTGTTGGCTCTGATGGCAATTTGTATGTAAGCAGCTACAACTCGAATCAAATTCTGCGTTACGATAGAGAAGGTAACTTTATAGATGTTTTTTCAGAGGGATCATCTATGCTTAATCCCATGGGTATGGATTTCGGTCCTGACGGTTACTTGTACGTAGCCAGCAATAACGGAACATCAAATTTTCAGATTCTTAAAGTTGACCCTACTAATGGCGATGTGTCCGTTTTTGCTAATACCAATCCTCTTTTTAGGCCTCATGGTCTTGGATTTGGAGCTGATGGATTAATGTATGTTTGTACTCAATCAGGAGGGACCGTTCTCAAATATAATATTTTTACTAATACCTATGAAGGTGTTTTTACCGATGCATGTAGTATGCCTATGGATATAATTTTTGACTCGGAGAATAATGCTTATATTAGTGATTATCTTAATAATAGAGTTTGTTTTTTCGATGAAAATGGTAATCAAATAGATTTGCTTAGTTCTGGTCAATCTGGCAATGTGTATGGACTTGCTTTGGATGAAACCTCCGATATTTTGTATGTCAATGATTACGCTGCTCATAACGTATACAAATTTGATCTTTCTGCAAATTTGCTTCTCGATACTTTCTATACCGGCACTAACGATACCTATCCGTCGTTTATCGAGTTTGTATCATTTTCTACCGATACGATACCTGAACCTTCCACAATAGCCTTGGTTTTATTGGCTTGCCTATCATTATTTCGTAAGAAAAATACTGGATTATGATCGCTATAAAAGTTATATTGTTGATCTTATATTCTCGGTAGTTTTGTGTCTTTCCTGAAGAGATACCTATTCTTCCGTAGGCATATATAGCGTCTGTGGTAGACTATTGTGAGATGGTTTCATTGACAGGAATTAGCAAAGAGGGTACAATACCCTCTTTTACTTTATTGGGAAAAATTGAGATGATGAAAGTATTATTTATATATCCAAATTTATATGCGCAGATCGGTTTCAACTATGGGCTTGCGTACATATCCGCCACGCTGAAGGCAGAAGGTCATGACGTACGCCTTTTGAATATCAATGAAAAACTTGATTTTCCGCTCGATCACGACCTGATACGTAAACATGTAGAAGAGTATAAACCTGATCTGATAGGGTTTTCGGTTGTCAGTAATCAGTATCAGTTTGCCAAAGAAATTGCCGAGACTATCCGCACTTATTATTCAGCCCCCATGTTATGCGGCGGGATTCACGCAACTATGGACCCGCAAGGAGTTTTAGATTCGGGTTTATTCGACTATGTCTGTGTCGGAGAGGGAGAAGAGGCGGTTGCTGAGCTGGCAGATTGTTTAGAGCAGGGCACGGATTCCACAGGGATAGAAAACATCTGGACACGCAAAAACGGGGATATTATTAAAAATCCTGTACGTCCTTTGAAAGACGTAAAAGAGTTGCCTCCCAAAGATTACGAAATTTTTGATATGCAGCAGATGATAGACGCCAAACATGGCTGGGTCGGGTTATTGACCTCTCGAGGATGTCCGTTTCGGTGTACATACTGCTTGAACCACAAGATCGTGGAGATCTACAGAGCCGATCTGAATCAGCGTAATATAAATTATATCCGTCATCATACCGTTGACGAAATTATTTCGGAAATCGATTATATCCTATCCAAGTACGAACGCGTAAAAATGTTCATCTTTGATGACGATTTGTTTACCTTCAACAAAAAGTATGTTGAGGAATTTTGCAAAAAGTATAGCGAAAAATTTTCTGTACCGTTTGTCTGTAACGCTCATGTGAAAATGTTTGATGATGAGATTGCAAATTGCCTCAAGTCAGCCAACTGTCAGATAGTGAAGTTCGGTCTTGAGAGCGGTAACCAGCGTGTACGCTCAGAAGTCATGCACCGTTACATGACCAATGAGAACATTATCAACGCTTTTGCAGCCGCAGAGCGTGCTGGACTGCATTCGTCAGCGTTTGTAATGATGGGGTTGCCGGGCGAGAGTTATGAGGAACTGTACGATACGGTTAATCTGCTGGGAAAAATCAAACCCGGACGGTTCCGCTGGGCAATTTTCTTTCCGTTCATCAATACGGAAGCATACCATATTACCCATGATATGGGATTAATCAACGAAGAAAAAATGAGAACCCTGACCAACTTTACCGAAGAATCGTGTCTCAATATTTCGCCTCAGATACAGCATCTTATAAAACGCCTGAGTATCGCGTTTCCCTGGTATGTCAACGCGGCATCCGATTTACCTGTTGCTCCTATGTATGAAAATCTTGTTGCCGAAATCGAAAAAATGTCTGAAAATGAATGGAATGCTTACAAAAAAGATATACGGCGTATAGATGCCGATTTGTCAAAAGTACTGACATTGGATGGCAAAATACATTATAATATCCGTTATAACAGCTTTACCGGTGTGCGAAGCGATTGGAACGATTAATGGCGCAACCTGCATATAGAAAAATACTTATTCGATGTCCTAATTGGGTTGGCGATGCGGTTATGGCTACACCGTTTCTTGAAGCGGTACGCAAAAAATATCCTGATGCGCAAATAACGTATATGCTGAAAAAGTATGTGAAGTCAGTGTATAGCGGTGCGGATTGGGTAGATTCGTTTATCGAGACTGCACCGCGAAAAAGTAAATCGATAAAGGCACAGGCAAAAGCGTTTTTTGCAAATGTCCGTGCGATACGATCTGGCAATTTTGATGTGGTTGTTCTTTTGACCAACACATTTCAGTCAGCGTTAGAAGCCGTTGCGGCAGGTATGCCAGAGCGTATCGGGTATCATCGTGACGGACGGAGCTGGTTGTTATCAAAAGGACCATATCCGGAGAAAGAAACGCTCCGGTACCGTCCGGGTTCAATGATAGATTACTATAATCGTCTTGGCAATTGTCTGGGGATACCGTCAATATCCCGCTCAATGAAATTAAATACGAGCGATGATGACGAACGTGAAGCAGTAGAGTTTATGAAACGGCTCAATATTAAGCCGGATATGAAAATAATAGGATTAAATCCCGGAGCGGCGTTTGGCGGTTCAAAGTTATGGTCCGCTGAGTCATACGCAAAGGTAGGCGATCATTTTGCAGTAGATAGTCAGACAGCTGTTGTGGTTTTCTCAGGACCAGGTGAAGGTGATATAGCGCGTAAAATCGCATCGCAGATGCAGGGAACATGTTATATATCTCCTGATAATATTTTATCGCTTGGCGGCTTGAAAGCTATGATTCGTCGATGTTCGCTACTGGTCACCAACGATACAGGGCCACGGCATTTTGCCTCAGCGTTAGGCGTACCATCGGTAGTCTTGATTGGCGCGACTGATGCCCGTTGGACAGAAAACGATGATCAGAACCAGATAGTATTACAGAAAACACCGGTATGCGGACCGTGCCATTTGCGTGTTTGCCCGTATAACCATCAGTGTATGAAAATAATAAAACCGTCCGATGTTATTGCCTCGGCGCATCGGTTACTCAAACAAAAACACCAGGCAGGGGATCTTGTTTATGAGCATGGTTGATATTGCATACGAAAGATATGTGAGTATAATCGACTCCTTTCAAAATATTTCGATAGGCGTCATCGGCGACATTATAGCCGATTCGTTTATTTTCGGCCAACCGTACGAGTTATCGCGTGAAGCTCCGGTCGTGATTGTCAAATTCGAATCACAAAAAGTAGTGCCGGGCGGAGCCGCGAATACGATCAATAATTTACAGAAACTCGGAGCGAATGTTCATCCATTTGGAGTATTGGGTAATGACGATAACGGCGATGTCTTGCGTTCATATTTTGATGAGCAGGGGGTTGATACGGCTGGCATTGTTTCTATGGATGGACGTCATACCGTTACCAAGATGCGAGTTATGGCAGGCGGCGCGCATACATCTAAACAACAGGTTGTACGTATCGACTATGATCCGCAAAAACGTATGGATGCCGATTGCGAACAAAAGATTATCAGCCGGTTGGAATCTGTGATAGATTCACTCGACGGTTTAATCGTATCAGATTATAATTACGATTTGTTCAGCCCGGCGATTATCCAGTATATCAATGATATAGCAAAGAAGAAGCTGGTTGTTGTCGACTCTCATTATCGACTTGCCCAGTTTAAAGGGGCCGCGGTTATAACTCCAAATGAGGCGGAAACATTGCGTGCGGCGCGTCTTTCGTATAACGACGAACTTGATGTCTTGCGTGCGGGAAAACGTTTGGCAGAGCTGGTTAAACCTCAGCAGGGTATTTTAGTCACGCGCGGTAATGAAGGAATGATGTTGTTTGAGACAGGCAAAGAACCACTGAAAATCCCTATCGCCGGATCGGACGATGTAACCGATGTTACAGGTGCGGGCGATACGGTTGTCAGTGTATTGACGTTAGCGCTTCTTGCGGGAGCGTCACTGGTTGAGGCATCGTATCTGGCTAATTTCGCGGCTGGTATTGTGGTGATGAAAAGCGGTACGGCAACGACCGATCAGGAAGAAATGAAAGATTTTATAATGAGGTGTTTCAATGGGAAAGCTGCGCAGTCTTGCAGAGCTTAAAGAGATCGTCGCTTCATTGCAAAATGACGGCAAAACCGTTGTTTTTACCAATGGTTGTTTTGATATTTTACATGTAGGGCATATACGCTGTTTGCGCGAGGCAAAATCGATTGGCGATGTCTTAGTTGTCGCAGTCAACAGCGATCAATCTATTGCAGCGAATAAAGGGTTGGAACAGTTGTTTTATCCGCAGGATGAACGTATAGAAATATTAGAAGCTGTGCAATATATAGATTATCTTCTGCTGTTTGGCGATACCACCGTGGACAATATCCTGCTCGAACTGAAACCCGATATCCACGCCAAAGGTACCGATTACACAGTAGATACCGTACCTGAACGGCATACCGTAGCCAGTTATGGTGGATCGATTGCTATTGTAGGCGACGCTAAAAATCATTCCAGTTCTCTGGTAAAACAGGAGATCAGGGAATCCAAAGCCAAATAAGCCGCGAAAAGGTGTTGCGATGCATACCACGTTGACAGATGCGAACATCACGCAATCGATACTTGATGCTTTTGCTGCCGGCAATGGTACTCTGGTACGTAAAGCGGTTGGCAGGGAAGTGTATCGGCTCGATTTGTCAGCTGAACAATCATTTTATGTGAAATCTTTTGACCTGACAGGCAATATAATAAGAAAAACAGTTGTTCTTTGTAAAGCGTGGCATGAGTATTATCATCATACAAACTTGCTTAAGAAGAATGTTGCTCTTCCTGAAACAATCGGCTGGGCGCGTATACGGTTACTTGATGGTAAAGAGGTTGTGGTGCTGGTCACCCGTACTGTGGATAACGCTCAACCATTGCAGGTCATTGATGATATATGGCATAACGAAAAATTGCGCAACAATCTTTTTACTAAGTTAGCTGGATTTTTGGCGAAGAATTATCGCAACGGAGTATTTCATAAAGATTTGCATTTTGGAAATATATTATGGGATAAACCGAATGACCGTCTGCTTTTTGTCGATCCTAAAGATATATCGGCTTGCAAATGCTTGTCATTAAATAAGATAATGACTAACTTGTCGCTTTTATACTGTTCGTTTTATCCGAATGAAAAATTTTGCGAATCGATGTGGCGACAGTTCCTTGATAAATTTTTTGCGCAATATGGTTTATCTCATCCGTTTGATAAATATTTTGAACTGATGGAGCGTTTTCAGAAACGAACAATGGCTGAGTGGATACGAAAACGGACAAAACGATGTTTTCGTAACAATGTTGATTTTTTGACGTTTCGCGATGGAGCAATGAGCGGTGTTTTGGCTCGTAACTCTTCTTCATTCTTTGATATAATTAAAAGCAATTCCCAAAAATGGTTGGATGAGCAGTTTAGCGCACCGAATGCGGAGTTTTTGAAAAATTCCAATACCACGGCAGTGTTACGGGTAACGGAGTCTGGTAATCATCTGATTATTAAAAAGTTCAAGGTGAAACGTTGGTTTGATCCGTTGAAAAATCTTTTCAGGCATTCACGGGCGTATCGTTCGTGGTACTGGGGATGGAGATTGACTTTGCATAAGAGAGAAACGCCGAGACCGGTTTTCTACGCGCAAATACGCCGTAAGGGGTTGCTATACGAAAATTACTATGCCATGCAGTGTATGGATCAGGCTCAGACAATGATGGATTTTTTCAATAATAGTGGCGCGGAATTATCTCTTTTGGAAAGACGGGGCGTTGTTTATATGCTTGCCGGGTTGTGCAGGGCGTTGATTGACGAACGAATTCATCATCATGATTTTCAATTGAAAAATCTTTTAATTGAGCCAGTCATTGGGGATAAAGGAAAGCGTGAGTTTCGTTTATCAGTCATTGATCTTGAAGCGATTACTTCACAACGATGTTCTCGTGAAGCAATGAAATGGAGTTATCTCAGGCAATTGCGTAAATCGTATCTGCGTCTGGATAATACAGAGTATTTTTCCGCAAAGGAAATAATCCGGTTCATCCGGCTGGTCTTAGACGATACGTTTGATAAAGATAAAGTTGACAAATTTTTAAGGTATAAATCATGAGTGAATCAGTAGTCATAAATCCTCGTTACAAAGATATTTTGTCACAATACGGGTTTGGTTCTCTGGATTCGTTTATGAAGTTTGAAGACGGGCAGATCATGGATAAAAACAGCAAACGCTGTGTATACCGTCTCAGATTAAAAGAATCAGGTTCGAATCGCTATAAGATATTTTATCTGAAACAATTTCATAAGCCGTCGTTGAAAAACGATTTGCTCAAGGTGTTGGAATACGGATTTCCTCGTACTGAAGCAAAAACCGAGTGGATCAACGCTCGCATTCTCGAAGAAGAAGGTTTTAATACTATTCCACTTGCAGCATATGGTGAACGGACTGTGGCTGGTTTTGAGAAGATTTCTTTTTTCCTGTCCGAGGAAATTCCAAATGCCCGCTGTATAGAAGAGTGGTTTGCGTCGTCTGATGATAAGGTTGTTCGAAAAAGCGTCTTGTTGTCACTGGCAGATACAATACGCAATATGCATCGTTGTGGTTTGTCATATCCGGATTTATACTTGAAACACATTTATGTGCCTACAAAAATACCGACTAAAGAAGCGGTTCGGTTTTCATTTCTAGATTTGCACCGGTTGCGAAAGAAACGGCGGTTATCGTTTCAGGATAGAATCAGAGACCTTGCGGCATTTTGTTTTTCAGCATTGCCTGTATTGAGTGACGAAGAAACCGATCTTTTCCTGCAAAAATATCTGGAAGACCAGAATAATCGTGATAAGTGGTTATCAGCTTTAGCTACCCGTCTTGACCGCATCAAATCGCGTCGTACTCACAGTAAAGGGGTCATAGCGCGTGAATGTATAAGTAGTGATGGTACAGGACATTTATTTGTGAACGAGCGCTATTACGATGATTTCATAGAGAAGGGGATCAAGGCGTTTGACGATCTGTACACATTCCCAGTCAATGCAGATAAGTTGACAGATAATCCCGGCAGAACGGTTGAGACCATCAACTTTGTGTCGCGTAATACCAGATGCACCTTATACATCAAGAAACACGAAGGCAGTACCTTGAACGTCATCAAAGAACGTGCGCGTATAGAGTGGAAAAGCCATCTTATATGCGAGCGGTTGGGAATACCTGTGCCGACACTTGTTGCGTGGGGATTTTCTGCCAATCCTGTCAGATCGTGTCTTGTGACGCATGAGATAGAAAACTGCTTGTCGCTGGAAAAACTGATTCAGATGGGATGCCTGCCAACACAGTTTGCACAGCGCAACCGTTTGATTCGGCAGATAGCTCAGATTGCCCGTACGCTTCATACACAGGGATATTGCCATAAAGATTTTTATTCAGGCCATTTGCTGATTCAAACAAAATCTCTGACTGATTTTAGTAAAGCGACAACATATCTTATAGATTTGCAACGAATCGCTCCGTTGACAGTATTGAAATGGCGCTGGCGAATAAAAGATTTGTCTCAGCTTGATTTTACGACCCAGTATCCTGAAATACGCCTTAAAGACCGTTTGCGGTTCATTCATGAATATCTGGGTTGCAACAAATTATCTACAAACGACCGTAAGCTGGTTGACCGCATACAGGCAAAGACCGACCGTATACGGCGTCATATTCCGAAAGTGCTGCGTCGTAAAAATATAGATTCATGGGAGCAGGTACGCTGATATGTTTGAACAACGTTTAAAGATAGCTTTCAATATAGATCATTTCCGACCTGAGAAAGGCGGCGCTGAACGCTATTTGATTGATCTTGTCACCTTTCTGATTAACAGGGGGCACGAGGTTCATGTATTTGCCATGGATGGTGAAAGTACCATCGAACATGAAAAATTTACATTTCATCGTGTGCCTGTATTGACATGGTTTCGCTGGTTACGGTCTTTGTGTTTTGTTATCAATTCATCAAAGATGATCAAGCAACATGAATTCGATGTTGTACAGGTGTTGGGTAAAAATTTGACTATGGATGTTTTTCAGCCTCATGGCGGATCACATAGAGCATCATTTCGTCAGAATGTTATGGCCGCCAGCGAATCGAAGCTGGTTCGTTTTTTTTATGCCTTTTTTAGATTATTCGACCCGAAACAAGCATTGTTTTTCTGCATAGAATGGCTACAGTTCCACAAGAAAACGCAACCGGAAGTGTTGCTTATATCAAAAATGATTGGAAACGATTTCAAGCGTTATTACGGTATTGCGGATGAAAAAATGCATTTGATTTACAATGGAGTAGATCATACGCGGTTTTCTTTGGCATCCAGAAACCGCTATCGAAATGCATTGCGCAATCAACTGGGAATTAAAAAATCTCAGAAATTATTGTTATTTGTGGGGCACAACTTCAAGCTGAAAGGGCTTCGTTATTTCCTTGAGGCGGTTCAGATTCTTGTTACTGATCAAGGTAGTGATGCCGTTTGTGCGTGCATAATTGGCGCAGGTGATAAAAAACGCTACGAATCAGTTATTGACAATAAGATACTGAAAGAGTCTTGCATTTTTTGTTCGGGTATTGATAGTATAGAGCGATATTATGCGGCGGCAGATATTTTAGTTCAACCCACGTTTTACGATCCGTGTTCGCTTGCGGTACTTGAGGCGTTATCCTGTGGAATACCCGTGGTAACCACAAAATTCAATGGCGCGGGGGAACTTATCGATCAGGGAAAAACCGGGTGGATTGTAGGTAATCCACGTGATAGTATGGGATTGGCTCAGGCTATAGAGCATTTTATGCGAGTCGACGCCAATGACATAGCGATACGCGCAAATGAATCGATGCAAGCGTACAGTACGGAAAAAGTTTTTGAAAAAATACTTAGTTTTTATCAATCTAATTTTATCAAAACAGGGAATGTATATGTTAAATAGTTTAAGACGTCATGAACATACATTGTTTTCCGCGATATCAGTCATAACTGATTTTCTGGTAATAGTTTTCAGTATGTTTTTTGCGTATTATATACGTTTTTATACAATTTTTGAAGTTCCCAAAGGTATACCTCATTTTAGCGCATACGCACGTCTGATGCTGCCTGTTTCTATTTTGTTTATAATTATTTTTGAACGCCTTGGCGTATACAAACCAAAGACCGACCCATTCCATTTGAGTGAAATATATGAACTCATTAAAGGTGTGATTATCGGTGGTTTAATTGTCATGTCAGGTACGTATTTGTATCGTGAATTCCAGTATTCGCGTGGTGTGACTCTAATCGCTTTTATGGTTCTGGCTTTTTTGCTGGTTGTGGACAAAATAATGATTCGTTCTGTTCAGGCAACAATGCGAACTCACGGATTACTGCTCAAAAATGTATTGATTATCGGAACGGGCAAACCTGCTCAACATTTTTATGAAAAATTGAAAAGCAAACCAGCACTTGGCTTCAATCCAGTAGGCTTTGTGTATTGTGAAGACGAAGAAGTCGATAAATCCCATCCATATCAGGATTCAATTTTAGGCTCGACCGATGTTATATCTGATATGATTCAACAACACAAGATAGATGAGGTGGTTGTTACGCTACCGGGAATATCGCATAATATTCTCATGAAGATTATTATGTTATGCGAAAAGGAGATTGTAAAATTTCGCATAATGCCGGATATGTTTGAGATCCTGATGAGCAAAATGACAATTGAGGAAATAGAAGGTGTGCCGTTTGTGTGCATCAAGGAAACACCGTTGTTGTCGGGCTGGTATTTCGTGAAACGTGGTTTTGATGCAATCAGTTCTGCATTGGGCTTGCTTGTTCTAAGTCCGATGTTGATTACCATTGCTATTTTGATTAAGAAAACTTCACCCGGCTCTATTTTTTACAAACAGGAACGTATGGGGATTGACGGCAAAGTGTTCACCATGCTCAAATTTCGTACCATGCGGGAAGATGCCGAACAGGAAACAGGCCCTGTTTGGGCAACCTCCGACGATACACGTAAAACAAAGTTAGGCAGTTTTTTGCGTCGTACTAATCTTGATGAGTTTCCGCAGTTGATCAACGTGTTGCGTGGTGATATGAGTTTGGTTGGCCCTCGTCCTGAGCGTCCTTATTTTGTACATCAGTTCAAAAGTAAGATTCCTCATTATATGAGTCGGCATCGTGTGAAATCGGGCATAACAGGTTGGGCACAGGTAAACGGATTACGGGGTAATACGTCCTTGGAAGAACGGATAAAGTGCGATTTGTACTACATTGAAAACTGGTCGTTACTGCTTGACTTGAAAATTCTTATGATGACCTTTTTTGCCCACAAAAATGCGTATTGAGGTTGTTTCTCGATGGATATTTCGTTTGTCATTGTTAACTGGAATAACGCGCATTTGTTGCAAGCCTGCTTGAAATCTATCTATGACACGGTGTCGCATCATTCCTTTTCAATTACTGTAGTAGATAACGCGTCCAGCGATAATAGTATAGCCATGGTTCGCTCATCATTCCCTGATGTACAGATTATATCCAACGATCGTAACCTTGGTTTTGCCCGGGCGGTCAATAAAGGTATCGCTGCATCGAAAAGTCGATACATAACATTGTTAAATACAGATGCCATGCTGACCGATGGGGCTATGGACCGTTTGATATTGTTTATGGATGAACATACTGATACTGCTATTTGCGGTGGGCAGTTGATTTATGAAGATGGCAGAAAACAGCATTCGTTCGATAATTTTCCTACGTTACTAACTGAGTTAACCAACAAAAGTTTGTTGAGAAGATTATTCCCAAAAAAATATCCGGCGAAATATAAGGATTATAAAAATCCGCTTGAAGTCGACTCGATCATAGGCGCGTGCTTTGTTATACGGCGCTCTTGTGTCGATCAACTCGGTATGCTTGACGAGCAGTTCTACTTTTTTCTGGAAGAGACAGACTTATGTTTTCGTATGAAAAAAGCAGGTTATAAGATTATGCATGTACCTGACGCGAAAATCGTTCACTTGCAGGGGAAATCAGCGGCAAAAGTACCGGTTGCAAGTAGGGTAGAGTATTATTATTCGCGGTCACTTTTTTTCCGTAAAAACCGTTCAATTGCGTCGTATTGCATCCTAATGCTTGTCATTTTTATACAATGTATGGTAAAAGGGATAGTGTATTTTGTATGCGCCGTCGCCACAGGATTCAAAAATGAGCGGCTGATGCACAAATGGAGGTTAGCATCGACATTGATAATATCCCATCTGCGAGGGTTTCCCGCGTCGTTGCGTATGGAGGGGAAGTCATGAAATTAAACGGTAGCGAAAAAGTATTGATTATAAAACCCAGCGCGCTTGGTGATGTGCTTCATGCGTTAGCTGTGGTTGGTGAAATAAAAAAATCGTATCCAGATGTAAGTATTTCGTGGGTAGTCAACCGTGAATACGTTGAATTACTTGAAGAAAATCCGCTGATTGACACGGTGTATGTTTTTGATCGTAAGTTATGGGGGCGCAAACGGAGATTTATAAAGACTATCGGCGAGTTTTGCGGAATGATTAGCTCCATGCGTAAAGTTCGGTATGATTGTTTGATAGATCTACAAGGACTGATGCGTAGCGGGTTGATTACCTTGTTCTCAGGCGCGAAAAAGAAAATCGGGCTAAGTGATGCACGCGAAGGAAGCCGGTTTACGTATACCCATCAGATTATGGTGCATGATAAAAAACGTCATGCGGTAGAGCGGTATCTTGAGACAGTACGGTATTTTGGGCTTGAACCTGAATGTCCGAATCGGGTATCATTTCCGCTTCAGTGGAGTTCATCAGTCGAATCCAAAATCGATGAATTTTGCAAAACAGCAGACTTAACAGGTGATTCGTTGAAGATCGCGCTCAACCCTAATGCCCGTTGGGATACCAAATGCTGGCCTTTTGAGCATTTTGCGCGTCTTGCTGATATGCTGCATCAAAAGATGGGTGCGCAAGTTATGTTTGTAGGTAGTCCGGCTGACCGCCAGAATGTTGACGGTATATTGTCGTTAATGGATCATACTCCGATAGACGCTGTAGGGAAAACCTCGTTGCTTGAACTGGCGGCATTGCTGACTAAGGTAGATTGTCTGGTAACCAATGATTCCGGTCCGATGCATATGTCTGTAGCGGTTGGTACGCCGGTTGTGGCGTTGTTTGGTCCTACTGATCCGGTCAAAACAGGCCCGTATGGTGACGGTCATGTTGTTATACAAAAAGAACTTGCGTGCGGTGCGTGTATGAAACGGTCATGCCTGACTCGCAAATGTATGAGCGATATATCGGTAGATGAAGTTTTCGAGCATGTCTCAAATCTTATAGCGGACCGCCAGAAGTATGTTGCGGGAGCTGGTCAGTAATCATGATTGTATCGTGCGGAATTTCTATTTTTGAAAACAAACGATTCCAACAAGCGCGTGACCGATATGGTATCGATATTTTGAGACGTATTTTTACCGAAGATGAAATTAATTATGCAATGGGTAGTGTCCACTGGGCAGAACGCCTTGGCGCTCGTTTTGCCGCTAAATGTGCTTGTTTTCAGGCATTGGGGTGGGATTGTTGGCGTCCATATACACAGATGTCTGTAGTTAAAGATGCGTTAGGCGCACCGGAAATACGTATGAGTGATGAATTGTGGGATCGTTGCCGTAAGACAGGGGCGTCAGCGGTACATCTTTCAATATCACATATAAAGGAATGTTCATTAGCTCAGGTAATAACTGAAAAAATATAAGATAGAGGAGGTAGGCATGGGAAAAGAATATGTTGTCGCTGTTATGGGTGCGACTGGAGCTGTAGGACAGGAAATGATGGAGACGTTGGAAAAACGCAATTTTCCTGTCAAAGAACTCAGGCTTCTCGCGTCGGCACGGTCAAAAGGAAAAAAATTGTCTTTCAAAGGACAGGAAATTACCGTCGAAGAGTTGACTGAAAACTCATTTGAGGGTATAGATATCGTACTTGCCAGCGCAGGTGGAAGCGTCAGTAAAAAGTTTGCGCCTCATGCTGTCAAAGCAGGTGCTGTGGTAATAGACAACACCAGTGCGTTCCGTATGGATCCTGAAGTACCACTCGTTGTACCTGAAGTCAACCCTGAAGACATTTTTAAACACAAAGGGATCATAGCAAACCCGAATTGCTCGACTATCCAGATGGTTCAGGTTCTCAAACCTTTGCATGATTATGGTAAAATAACCAGAGTGATTGTCTCAACTTATCAGGCAGTTTCAGGTGCGGGGCATAAAGCTATTCAGGAATTGATCAAAGAAACAGAGGCTGTTATTCAGGGTAAACCTTATACCCGTTCGGTATTTCCGCACCAGATAGCATTTAACGCGTTGCCAAGAATCCCCCAGTCAGGCGGTATTGAGGATGGCGGATACACCAACGAAGAAGTGAAAATGATTAAAGAAACCAAAAAGATCATGCACGACGATTCAATAAAAGTTACCGCAACATGTGTTCGTGTACCTGTTGTACGCGGCCACAGCGAATCCGTCAATGTACAGACCGAGAAAGATATATCTGTCGACCTTGCTCGTGAATTGCTTGCCAAAACCGAGAATGTGGTTGTTGTTGATGATTTGGAAAAAGAACAATATCCACTCGCGACAGATTCTACTGGAAAATATGAAACGTTTGTCGGTCGTATTCGTAAAGATGATACGGTTAACTATGCGTTGAATATGTGGGTTGTCAGCGATAATTTGCTTAAAGGCGCTGCGCTTAACGCAGTGCAGATAGCGGAAAAGTTAATATCGAAGTAAAAATATAAAAGCCCTGTACATTTAAATGTCCAGGGCTTTTTAAATATCCTGCAGATAGATCAATTATTGATTAGGGCATTGATACGAGTTGTATCAAGTTGGCTATGGACCTTATCTGCTATAGGAGAAGTGGATATTTTCGACAATAATTCAGCCAACAGTGACGATGCTTCGTCAGCGCTGCTGACATCCTGTTCGGCTGCAATGGTATTTTCGCGTTTTATGGCGTTTTGCAATGCAGAGTCGAGTACATCCTGTACAGCCTTCTCTTTTGTTTCCTGACTGATTTCGCGTTTGCGTTCTTGTTCTGCTGTCTGTTGAGTGTTCTGCAAATAATCGTCGTGAGAATTTATTGATGTTATGTTTGACATAAATGCCCTCCTTGTTATGAGTACGAGCTACTGGAAGAAATAAAGCAATATATATGCCAGTTGTGGAAAATAGAGATAGTTTCAACTCAGGATGCTCGTGTTTCGTTGCAGGTATAAGCACTATTCTGAGGTGATTTGGAGTAAAAAGTTCCTGTTTATGCAGATATTGCCGTTTTTTACAACAGTATGATCGAATCGTATAGCAGAAAGACAGGTTATGCACACCGAGGCTAAAGCTAAAGTTAACGATTTTGTATTTAACGCTGTTTGCATGGCGTTTTGTGGTGTTGTATCGGTCTACTTTTTAGTGAGATCTATTCTTTTTGCCTCATATCCGTATTTTCTTGAGTATGGAGAAGGTATTTGTGTTCACATGGCGCAGCTGTTGCGTCAGGGGAATCTGTACAAACCTTTGACTACTTTACCGTTGATAGTAGCCAACTACCCGCCTGTCTATTTTTTGCTCAACTGGTTTGCTTTTCCATCAAATGTTTTTTTAGTTGGGCGATGTATCTCCATGCTTGCCACACTGGGTATTGGTATAATGATTTTTTTGATACTCCGGCAGCACTGCCGTAAATCTTCTATAGGATTTATTGGGGCTACCATTTTTTTTATGTATCCGTGGTTAAATCAGAGCGGTATGCTGTATCGTGTCGACATGCTGGCGGCTTTTTTATCTATTCTTGGTTTTTATTTGTTTTTTAGCAATATTCGTAAAGCGCATTTGTGGGCAGGTGTTTTTTTTCTGTTGGCTTTATATACAAAACATTCCTTCTGGGCAGCGCCGTTTGCCGCGTATATTAGTTTAATCATATCAGATAGAAAAAGAGGACTAAAGGAACTATTGCTGTTCCTTGGATCAGGAGCAGCTGTTTTTCTTGTCATTACCTTGATTACACATGGTTGGTTTTTCAAACATCTTGTATTATACAATGCGTATACTTATATTGTTGACCAGTTATTGGGTTCACTGAAATTGTTCGCTAAAGATACTGGTATTATATGGATCCCTTTTATTCCGGGTCTCTTTGTTTGCTATAAACGCTGCCGTCATTTTTTATTGTACGGTTTACTTGCTTTTATCTGGTTAGGGTCAGTTGGGCGAGAGGGTGCATCGGCACATTATTTTTTTGAGTCTATAATCGCTGTTTCTCTGATCTCCGCCATGGGAACGAGCTATTTGATAGAAACATGTTCCATCAAATCTATCCGAACTTTTATAGTCATTCTACTGTTAGGTACACATTTATACATGAATCAAAGTTTGTTTTCTCCATGGGCGATGGATGATACTCGCAAACAGATTTTATCGTTTCTTCACGACCAGATTGCTCAAGATAAAGGAAAAATATTAGCTGAGGATTCTGGAATACTCGTTATGTCCGGCAAAACAGTATATGTGCACACGTTTGCCATTTCTAAACTGATTGATCAGGGGCTAATGGAACCCGACGCGTTTTATGACTTAATTGCCACGCGCCAGTTTTCGCGTGTTGTTCTTAATTCTAGTCTAGAGAAATTGTCCTATGAAACCTATCATCGTTTTACTAAGACGTCACTTAAGCTGATATATCACAATTATGACTTTGATAAACAAATAGGCAGGAATTTTATTTACCGCCGCAAAGAGCGATAATCCTATTGTTCGTGTACATATATTATATAGAATCCGGTTGTTTTGTCCGACGGGTTTGGTCGGTCGGGGAGAGAACCTGCATCGTAGTAGGATGTCATCGTCTCAGTAGCTGTGACAATATCTATAAGAGTAAATACAGGTAGTTCGTCACAATAATATATAGCGTATGATTTTGATGGAACGCTTGGCCAACTGATGGTTACGCCATCATTATCAACAATAACTTCTCCTACGATAAATTTTGATGCGGGATCAAGCGGGTCGGTTCCGGCGATATGTTCCCATCGGTCAGAATGCCCATCGTTGTCCGTATCAGATAAAAGTGGATTGGAACCGAAGTTTTTCTCCTGAACATTTGTTAATCCGTCACAATCCGGATCGGATGAACCGTTTTGTGCTTCTCGTGATCCGAAATAATCGATTTCCCACGTATCGGTCAGTCCATCGTTATCCCAGTCGGTCAACCACGATACTGCCTGCGTGACAAGATTCTCCTGCGTATCTGAGGATACAATGCCATTGATTTCGAAATCAAGGCATATAGCGCGATACATGCTGGTCTCAACGGCAAAACCGCCTGTAGCGCTTGATAACACCTGTCCACCACCTGTTGTGGTATCGTAGGTGAGTACGCTAAAAGCAGGCGTGATAACATCTGTTTCGCCGGCTTGGGTTGTGGCTGAAAGTTCAACGCTATCAGGTAAGCCGATGCCTGTAGCTGTGCGGGTCAGGTAGGTTGAATCTGTTTGGTTTTGTACTGAATAGGCATATAGATATTGATTCAGGAAAAAGCTTGCGGCATCATCGTTTTCAGTATGATAACTGACATTTTCTCCGCATATAAACAGGCTTCCCCCAGCTGATAAATACGACCGCAGTGTTGTATAATCCTGATAAGTCAAGCTGTTTATACCGTTTGTACCAGCTATAAGCAGTATAGCTCCATATTGATACTGAGCAACAGCTGTGTCGGTAATTGAACCACGGTAATTCGTATCCCAAACATCGTATCCGATTGATTCGTTGTCCAGAATAGTTTTTATCGTCTCAACAGGAGTATCGTTGTCAGTTTCTGCGTTGATTAGCAGTACAGTGTTATGTGATTCAAAGAGTACGGTCGTAAAATGCGACACCTGCGTATACGTGTTTATCGTACTCAGTGTATCGGAGGTAACGATTGATATATGATAGTCTGACGGCAGCGACGGGGTCAACCATGTTCCGGCAAATATAAAATCATTATCCTGATTATCGTCATGCAGCCCATCATCATATAAAGTTATTGTTTCGATAGGTGTACCGTCGTTGGACAGAATGACCGCCTCGATAGAGTCAATACCTGTTCCTTCCTGCACCTGTGCCGTAATGGTAATCAGCGAATCGGTCTGGGCATTTTGCGGCGTTACATTGCTGGCGATAAGTAACGGTGCATCGTTATCTATAATTGTGATAGACAACGTTTCTTCGTAGTTATATAAGTTTGACGATGCGTCATACGCTGTCATACTGATAGTAACCTGTACATCTTGTCCATTGGCAGTGAAAATGCTTGGAGTTATGAAAAATAACGATGGATTGTCATATACATTTGCATCAGGCGCGATAGCTCCATAGGACACACTCTGGGCATAATAATCGTCAATATAGATGTTATTAATAGATTGCATTACGCTTGATGACTGAGCTGCTACAGGGCCGACATTTTTAATACCGATATCGATAATATTCATTTTGCCCGATTGTATAATACTACCCTCTGAAGGTGAAAAATCGGTAACGGTCAGATGTGGTATGCTCTTTGTGGAAAATGATAATATATTATTCAGTCTGCCAAAGTTGTTGTTTGTATTGTAAGCTATCAGATCGATAAGATAATCGAATTCTCCGGCAGGTACCGTATACTGTCCGCTATAGATTCCATCACCTGCTACGAGATCGGCTCCTGAGCCATCATCCAGCAAAATGACTTCAATAACAAGAGTTTCATCGGGTTGTTCAATTTGAGCGAATACGTTTGATATCGGATAAGAATCACTGACTGAGCATGAGATATCGATCGTTGCTCCGGGCAGGCAGTGCAGGTCGCTGATAATTGGATTAGTAATCTCTGGGCCGAGTATCCAGTTGATAGTTTGGCTCATGATAAATTCTTTTTGAGCCTGTATAGTTATGTTGATCATTTTAAAATCAAATAACATTGTTTTAAATATGCCTGTATCGGTTTGGATTGCTGCGCTTGCGCTTGATTGTGTATACGGCAGTGAATCGCCGCTGTAAGTCAGTACCGATATTCCCGGTGGAACAGGATCTGATTCGTCAGCATAGCTATATGATAAGGTCGATGCCGCACCATCAAACAGTGTTCCTGATATTCCCTCAATATCATTAAGAAGATAGGTACGTGTCTGGTATTGGGCGTGTAGATAATCGTTCAAAAATGCATTGGATTGTGCACCATAAGAAGTCAGCATATAGCTGTTGTCACTACCGGATACAATCATTGCTCCACCCGCATCTAAATAGGCGATATAATTATTCTGATCGTTTGCTGAAATGCGTGTTGATGATGTGTTACTTCCTGTAAAGAGCAGTACGCACCCACCGAGGTAGCGCAATAATGTTGTTTCATCGACATCGCCACGCAGATTGCAATCCCAGTAATCGTAAGGATACCCGAGGGTATCGAGTAAGTCTTTGTAATATTGGTCGACATTGCTTGATCCGCCATCATCATCAAGCAAAAGGATACGATTTTGGACAGTAAATGGTATCGAAGTGAATAGTTTGGTGCTTGTCCATGTCTTGCTGTTGCCCAGCTGGTCTTGTGTACTAATTCGTACGGTATAGTCGCGGGGAGTAAACGGGATAATAAAGGTGTTACCATAAACAGAATCATTAGCGTTGCCGTCAGCATGGTTGCCTGAATCATAAAGTGGTAATGTATATGAATAGCCGGTATCGGCATCTGCTATGATTGCGTTTACGTATGAAACACCGCTTCCTTCCTGGATAGTTGTTTGTATGTCTACCGTATCGCCTACCTGAAAATAAGTGCCTGATATGGCTAAGGTTGAGGGATAGGGAGCGGTCGTATCGTCAACGGTGAACATAACAGTATCTACCGATGAGTTGCCATCATTGTCAGTAACGGTAATATAACCAGTAAAAAAGTATCCGTCGGGACATGAGTATGCAGGCTGGATTCTGAATTGATTAAGCACACTTGTTTTTGATTCGTTGACCGCCATTGATCCATAATTTACCGCAAATGTCGAATTGTATAAGAGATGCGGATCGACTACACTCAATGATGCCTGCACGTTGTCAGCCGCTGCTGTCCCTATATTCTGAATAGTTATGCCAAAATACGTGAAGTTGCCCGGTGAGAAATGATCGTAACCCGTTTGATACGTAAAATCTTGATAGATAAATACAGATCGGGCATTGGTATAAAATGCACTGCATTCAGGGTACATATATGTTGAGCTGTTAGTTAATTGCAATGATAGATCTATGGTGTACGAAATACCTGGAATCGCAGGAGTGTAAGTAGTTGTAAAGATACTGTCGCCGGCGATGTTATCACCGTGGGTGGCATCGTTGTAAAGAGTAATAGTATCGATGGAATTTCCATCATTATCAGTCAGGTAGACTGTTACTTCGCTTACGGTAGATGTATCCGATAGTTCCGCAGATATAGTTACCGGTTCGCCAGTCGCTAACGCTGTTGGGGTAGCGTTACAGGAGATGAGTTTTAATCCGGTATCGGCGGGGAACCATGCAATAGTTTGTTCCAGTAACTTATCTTGTTGCGATGTGTACTTGATCGCATCGAATTGTAGATCAAACAAGACCGCTTTGTATGAGTCGGTAGCAACTTTAACCCCTACAATACCGGTAGACAAAGTGCTGTCGTCTGGATTAAGATAGAGCACAGATTCCGCAGGATACAGTGGATCAATTTCTCCCGCTTTTGTTGAGCTCAGGTCGAGTTCAACGCCGTTGCCGATTGGGTCGTTCTCAACACCGGTAATATGTTTTTGCGACACGTTTCTCTGAATATATAAGACGTGTAGATAATCGTCCATGAGTGTATTGGTAGCTTTACCGCCATTGGATGCATAATAGACGTTTTGATCACCAACGAGGATCAGATTTCCCTCGTTATCAAGGTAATCTATAATAAGCTGTTGATAGTCTTGCGGGAACGAGGTATAACCACCGGTTTTTGTATCCCATATGACGATCCCATCAGAATATCCGGCAAGTAAACTAATATCGCATTGGCCGCGCAAAGCTGTTTTCCAGCTATCGAAAGCATATCCTAATCGTGTCAGGCTTGCTTCGATAGGAGTATCCGAAGCGGGATCGGTAGTATGGTAATCGACAACAAGGATTTTGTTGTGCTGTTCAAACTGTTTTGTAGAAAACCACAGCTCAGTGTATGAATATGCCTCGTTGCCCAATGTATCTTGAACCCAAAATTTTACACCGAAATCATTGGGGGTTGCAGGCAAAGTAATAGTGTTCCCATATGTCCCGTCGTTTTCGAGTTCATCATTATGCAATCCGTCATCGTAGAGCGAAACGTCCATAAGCGGATCGCCGCTGAGCAGAGATATCTCCACCATAACACTTGATACACCGGAACTGTCAGAAACAGATGCGGATATATCAAGCGTGCCTCCTGCAACCGGTTGTTGAGGTGTTATTTCCTGATTGGTGATGCTTGGCGCCGACTGATCGTATACTGTAAGTGTAAATTCATCGGTGAATGAATATGACGCAGTCGAAATTTTTATGGTAAAAGGTATCTGGGTGCCGTTAGGGCAATCTGTACTGGTACGAAATGAGAGGCGCGAGCCGTTTTGTTTTTTTGTCGTTGCAGCATCTATATTACCATAACTGTATGTTGTTGTATTTGTGATATACGTTACTCGCGGGTCATCGGTGCTGATAGTGAGATTAACATCGTAGGCAGTAACAGTTCCATCGTTTCTTAAGTATAGATCGAAGTAGTTTGTAATTGAAGTTACAAACTCTGTATAATACGTTGGTACTGCATCATCGAAAAGTACCCATGGTACCGGTTGGGTGCTGAAGTTGCCCATATCGGGAAAGTAGTAATCTTTGGTCAGATTATTTTGTATCAATAATTCAGCTTTATAATATCGGGGTGTTGATGGAGCTGTCCATTCTTTCGCATATATGGAGTCATCGGCATCGCCATCATTATGTGCGCCGTCGTCGTACATCATTAGTGTTGTAATCCATGTATCAGTATCGTCGTAGATGTAGAGCAGGGCAACATTGATACCTGAGGTATCTTCTATCTTTGCCTGAAACGTAAACGTTTCTGATGGATTTGCCAGATAAGGTGTGACAGAAAAATCGGTTACCAGTACGCCGCTTTGGTCGCTCTGAAGCCATAAGATAGCCTTATTTAGGATAGTTTTACGGCTTTCGGGATACTCGATATCTTCCAGATTAAAATTCAATAAGACACCACGATACGAGTCGCCTGTACCTGTTACCGATGTAGCAATATAGCCGTATTGCTGAACCTGAGCAGGGTCGACCGATGCCTTGACTTTCAGCACACCTCGTGCTGATGTATCGGTTACGGTAATTTCACCGGCAAGATTGCCTCCGAGGGTGAATGTGTCGTGGTCGTAAATACCTCCGGGTACACCGAGGATAGAGTTTATATACATTTTATACGATACATACTCAACTTTGAAAAATGAATCTATGAGGGTATTCGCCGTATATCCTCCGTCGGTCAGTTCATATACCAAATTACCGCCGTATATCAATAGGTTGCCGTCGTTGTTAAGAAAATCGGTCAAACGTTGCTGGGCGGTTGTGGATATTGTGTTTGTACTTGATAATGTGCCTGCACAGTAAATCATTGTTTCTTCCGCATACTGCGTGGATACATACGATGTAATGTCACCGCGCAGCCCGCGATCCCATATATCGAACGCATATCCAAGGGATTTCAATGCTGTTACACACGGATGTTCATGAGGAACTGTTCCTTTGGGGATAACCACAAGCAGGTGATTTTCTTTGAGAAAAGAATCAGACGTAAACCATTCTTCCTGCGATGAAACTGACTGGTTACCCAAAATGTCTTCCGCCAGAACAGTCATCTTGTAATATTGGACGGTTGACGGTACTGTCCATGTCGAAGTATATTGCCCGCGCGATGCATTGTATGTCAGACTGACCACGTCAACTATCGTGCCGTCAAATGTGGATACTTGTGCCTGTACTGAGTTGACACCTGCCCCATCGCTTACATCGGCGTAAAAGCGGATTGTATTGCCCGGTGATGTCGCTTGGGGTGATACTGTTATCGAATTGATAACAGGGCCTGTTGTGTCAGCAGTGGTAAACTCAATCGTACCGGTTGCTGTAGAACCTGAACTATCTCTAATGGTCACTATACCACTGAATTGATAGTTGTTAGGACAATCCGCGTTAAGTGAAATGTAATAGCTGCTGTATGGATCATATATTGTTGCTCCGGGCGGAACAGTACCGTATTCCACAGCTGAGGTGCGATAATATGAAACATACTCATCGCGCAATGTAAGAGAACATGTTACGTTTGGTGCCGAGCTGTTGCCGATATTACTTACAGCTACTGCCAGATAACTCACTTTTCCTGTTTGCAGTGCATCATCACTTTTATAAAGAAATCCTGAATAGAGTAGCATAGGTTCTGATGCAGTGGTAAACCGCCCTGCGTTGTTATACACAAGTACAGTGCCATCTGTGCGGGTTAATTGTATATCTATATAATATATTTGTGGCGATGGCATGGTTAAAAAAGACCTGCTGAAAATACCGTCTGCGGCAGTGATATCGCCGTGAGTCCCATCGTCAAATAACAGGATAGTGCTTACAGGTTGTTCATCCATACTTTCTATTTGAGCGCTAACGGATTGTAAAAACGAGGTGTTTTCTATAGTTGCACTGATCAACATCGGGTCACCCGGTGCAATGGTAGCAGGTGACGTTTCTACTCCCAACAAAAACGATGTCTGATCTATACCGAACCACGTAAAAATGTTTTCTAAAAATAATTTTCGTTGAGGATCGGATAAAATACCGTCCCAACTGAAATCCAGATATACTGCTTTGTATGTTCCGGTATCAATACGGATACCGGTTATACCGTAACCGATGACGTTACCTGATCCTTCCGACTGGTCGAAATACAAAATCGGTTCGGCTGGTGACGACACGGAAAGTTCACCCGGTATCTGATCGGTGGTTAACGGAAACGCCAACCCGTTGGTCAGCGGATCATCGACAACACCGATAAGGGAATTCAGGGTGATATCACGTTTCAGAAATGAAATATGAAAATAATCGTTTAAAAATGAAGCTCCGTGGATGGTGCTGATATTGTAAACCGTGTCTTCACCGGTGAACAGCAGGTTACCGCCGTTATCGAGAAAGTCGGTGATGTTATTCAGTTCGTTAACCGAAATGGTTTGCGTTGTACTTTTAGCCGTATACCATACTACTGCGCCTGTTAGATATTGTTCTAATATGCTATAGGGAATTTCACCACGCTCTGTTGTTTTCCATACATCAAAAGGTACGTGTTCAACCGCAAAATAGTCGGTAAACCATTGGTACTCGTTATCAAAACTTTCAGTATCATCTATAATAAGAATTTGGTTTTGCGGCGTAAACGATATAGTCGTGAACCTGTCGATAGGCGCTATTGAGCTGGTGTTACCTAGAGAATCACTTATGCTCAAATCGATAAAGTAGGTACGAGGAGAAGAATCGGTTACAAATGTATTGGCAAATAACAGATCATCAGGAGCAGAATCGCTGTGGACACCGTCATCGTAAAGAGTAAGACCCCATGATTGTGAGCCATCCACGGTATAAATATGTGCCTCAACCGATGCTACATCCATACCGTCAATTACTTTGGCGGAAATGGTAGTTGTGCCACCCGGTGACAACGAGCGGGGAGTCAGTGTGAACGACGATACTACAGGAGGTAACGTATCCTGTACTGTAATAGTATACGATGCGGTATATTCATTATATGATGTATCGGTAAACGTGAAATTGAGTTTTACATCATGATCATGCGGGGCATTGGATGATAACTTAATATAAAATTTACCGCCCGAAGTACTTTGTATAGCGCCTGGGTTAATCGCCGATACAGTCTGTTGACTGGTTGAATAATATTGAACAAATGAATCGCCCGTATCCATAACCACGTCAACACTGCTGACTGCGAGGGTACCGTTGTTGAGTACCGATATATCAAAATAGGTCAGTGTGTTGGGGGCGAAATGATCAGACGAATATGGCGTTATGTCGTTAATTACCAGATTCGGATAAGGTAGTGTCGAAAAATAAACCGGTTCGATGGATTCTGATTCGTTGCTAAGCGTGTCGGTTGCGTATATGGTAACGTAATGGTTTCGCGCTGTAGTAGATGTGGTATATGTATTGCCATAGATATTATCAGAGGCTTCACCATCGCCATGTGCGCCGTCATCGAAGAGTTCAATCATATCGTATACGGTGGATTTGGTGCTGTCATGAATCGACGCGTGAACTGATTGAATGGAGTCGCTGTCGTAGGCGACAGCAGTTATTTGTACGTCCTGTCCCGGTTCTTGAACTGTTGGCGTTACAGTAACGTCTGTGATCTTCGGGCTGGTAAGGTAGTTTATGAATTTCTCTAAAAATTCCTGCCTGTCTTCAGTATCCGATAACCCGCTTATATCAAAATCAAATAGTACAGATCGAAAACTTTCTGATGTATGGATAACCGCGGCGGAACCGGATGAATACGTCACACCTCCGCCATTGACAGTATCATATTCCAATAATGTAACCGCAGGGCTGATTGGATCAATTTCTCCGGTGTAGCCCTGATTTTCCAGTGTAAACGAATAACCGTCCGACACAGCATTGCCGGATATACCATCGACAACTATGCAGTTCGTATCCTTTAAGACAAGGTTTGCGCCGAGATATTGTTTAAGCAGGGTATTTTCTTCTTGTCCCAACAGGGTAAGATAGTAGCACACCTGTTGACCTGTGATAATCAGGTTACCACCAGCATCAAGGTAATCCATGATACTGTCCTGCTCATCGGTTGAGACATGGTAATTGCCGGAGGTCATACCTATAACCCAAATCACAATACCGCTTTCATATTGGGCAAGTACCTGTGATGGTACTTCATCCTGTGTTGGGGTATCCCAGAGATCATAGTCGATGGACAATGCGTCAAGATCGTCCGTGTAGGTATCGATAAGATCCGGTTGATCGACCGTATCATTGACCAGCAAAATGTTTGACTGCGCCACAAACGGGATGGTGGTAAACAGTGTCTGGTCGGTATAAGTTTTTTCATTGTTCAAAGCATCTTTTGCGTATACTTGTATAGCGTAGTCGTGAGGTGTACTGTCGGTTGTCCAGCTGTTACCGTAGATACCGTCATTTTCGTATTCGTCGCCATGCAATCCGTCGTCGTATAACGGAATTGTTGCTATGATTGCATCGTTATCACGATCTTTGATAATCATTTGTGCATCAACAATCGTAGAACCATCGGATATTGTTGACGTAAATACAATGGTTTCTCCGGCTGATAGATACTTGGGGGCAACACTGCTGTCTTGAGCAAAAGGTGCAGTGGTATCGATTACGGGTAAACCGACAGATAAAGCGGTTTGGAACGTATCGGTTTCTATCGTAATTGAATTCGAAAACAGATATTCGTGGGGAACAGTATACTTTGGAGTTACATACAATTTGTTTTCCGATATGCTTGCCGATTCGCCAATAGCCAATGCGGGCATATCAATAGCATACCTGTAGTAGGCATCCATGTACTGGTCTTGAATAAACATGGTTGCCGTACCTTCGGTTAGCGCAGCAGTACCGGAATTGGTGATAGTAAGCGATAACTTTGATTTTGTACCTGGATGTAATGCCGTATCACCTTCAATAATTGTTAATACTGACAGCAGGGGAGACGGTGCTGTAGTGAACGATTGTTTATCTGATTGAGCAGTATTTCCCTCTGTATCCTGTGCTGAAACTATATAATAATAATTGTGTGTCGATACGCTGTCTGTTGTGAATGATCCTGTGTAGATGTTATCACCGGCAGACTGGTCGTTTCCCGTTCCGTCATCGTTAAGTGGCACTTGCGCAACAGGCGTATCATTATCATATAAGATAGATACCGTTGCAGACGAGACGCCGTCGGTATCGGTAATGTTTGCCGATATTGTCAGTGTATCACCGGGTGAAATAAGTTGCGGCGTATGTTCCACATCTTTGATAAACGGTGCAACCGGGATGAGATATGTTGCCAGATCAAGCCCTGCAAGTTCCTGTTCAACAAAAAATCTGAAGAAATGAAAATTATGTTTGCCTTCGGAATAAAAACAGAAGGTATCGTTGACCATTGATATATCGCTTACTGATCCCAACGCATAAAAAACACCGGTTGGTTTTGGGTTCTCAGGACTGAAAAATAAGATTTCGGGCTGTTCCGGGTCAGCACCCCAGAGAGAGACCGCTATTTCCTGTCCGTCAGGGGATACGACAATTTCGTCCACAGCATTGGGTACCGGAATGCCGAAGAGGTCATCGTTTGGTGTATTGTCACGGTCTTTAAAAAGTTTATAGCTATACAAGGGTACATTGGATGATTTATCGAATACATAGACTATGATGCCATCGTCGTCCAGACCGTAGAAACCGGCGATCATACGTTGACAACTGACGATTGTTTGTCCATTGCCTGAAATAGCGGTTCGGAATATAAGTTCGTTGTTGCCGGGGTTAAAATCCCATACTTTTTCATAGGTTGTACCGTTCCATTTTCTGAGTGTCAAAATAGTATCTTCGGATGATCCGGTCAGATACGTGCCGTCATTACTAATGGTATATGCCCTGTTTGCGTATGTACCCGACCATCTGAGAGTTTGTAGTGATGTGTCGAGAACGTAGGTTGTATCCAGATCGCTGAAAACCACCAGCGATCCGTCAGCCGATATTGAGAATCCGCCATTAGAAATATTATGCGTTTCATGTGAGTATACAAATTCAGGTAAACTGGACAGGCGGTTGAATACGTATATAATACAATGTTTTAGTTCCGAATCTTCACAGTAGACCGCAATCGTACTTCCATCGCGTGATACCGCCAGATCAGATGGAATATGATTCGACGGGAATGTATATTGCCATTGCGCAGCGGATGTTGAAGTGTTTAATGCAATAAGTTGATATGTTGAGCTACTCTGATCAATCAAAGCAATAAGGTCGCTTGATTCGGATGCGTCGGTTGCTACAGGCGATATGGAGCTGATCTGCCATAACTGTAACCCGTCGTTAGTAGTATCAAGTATTTGGATGCTGCTCGAAGAAGTGATCAGTAGTTTCGATCCTTCGTCAAGCAGTTGCAAGGCTGTAAGAGAACTTATAGAAGTAAACCATGAAATATCAGATGGTTTTTTTGATTTGACCAGTTGATACATTCCGGTTGATCCGAATTCGCCGCTGATTTCCAAATAGTAGGTATCGGTATACGGAAGCACAAGGTTTCTTAAAAGAGGATCGTAGTGATATCCGTAATCATCGTTCCAGTCAACCATATAGAAACTGCTGTTGTATAAAATCATTTCGGAATCCAGTGATGAGGACATATCGAACGCGTTTACATCAAGTGTAACAATGTCGCCTGCCTGTCCTGTAAAGCTGAACCAATCGTAGTCAGGGTTAGACGCCGAACCGCTGTCAGGGTCTATTTTACTTCTTCCGTTACCTTTAACTATTTGGCGGGTTGAATTGACTGTGGTTGACCATGCCTCGCCGGCAGTATTATTGGGTTCAAATGGATCCGGTTGTTCTTTATGAAAAATCAACTGAACCCGGTAGTCATTTAGTGTCGTTGTATCCTGGCATACGACAAATCCATCGTAAATATACGGTAAATCGATTACTGAAGGCAAAACAGTGGTATCGACTGTAATATAGACTGTTACTGTTGTTGAAGAGCCTCCAGCCAGTACGATGGTATTACTTGAAAAAGACACGCTCATTCCGGGTGGCATATCTGATTCCCATGACATGGAAAAAGTACGGCTTTCTGAAGAAATATTTTTTATGGTCAGGGTTTTATTGGTTTGCCATGTTGTTTGTGTATCACCGATATCACCCATATAAGCGACCGCTGGCGATAATACTGCTGACGCATTGATAATATTTGACAGATTAACCAGACCGCTACCTTGCGTGAAAGCGTCTTCACCGATAGATACAGCTGTTTCCCTCAAAAGATTTTTCACCTCGAGTGGTCCGAGCGAGGGATATACCTGTCGTACCAGCGCTACAGCTCCGGCAACATGAGGTGTTGCCATGGATGTTCCTGACATTGGTCCGTATTGGCCGTCGGGTAACGTTGAATTGATATCAACACCGGGGGCAAGCACGTCGGGTTTGGGTAGAAAAACGTTATTCGTCGGCCCGCGTGAACTGAACGGGGCGATTTCGTTCTGTTTGTCAGTTGCACCGACAGTTATGGCATCACGAGCACAACCGGGAGATGTGATTGAATAATAATTATATTCGTTACCCGCAGCGATAACACAGGCGATACCTGCTGCTACGGCGTTATCTACAGCAAGAGAAAGAGAATCGTCGGGGTCGCCGTATCCACCGATACTGATACTCACCACATCGGCGGCGTCATCTGTTGATGCATTGCCGTCAGGGTCTGCTGCTTTTTCCAGAGCTGCTATGATATCGGAAAAGATACCGTTGCCTGCGGTGTTAAGTACTTTGTATGCCAGTATACTTGCATCTGGAGCAATACCTTTGAGCGACCCGTTTGCAGCGGCAATACCAGCACAGTGCGTGCCGTGCCCGTTATCATCCATAGGGTCGTTATCTTCATTGATAAAATCGTATCCTGCAATAACTTTATAAGATGGGCCTATACCGCCTCCGAGATCAGGGTGCAGGTAGTCTACACCGGTATCTATAATGGCAATAACAATCCCAGAGCCGGTTGCACCGGTAAGCTGCCTGAAATCGTCTGCATGGATAAGCGCGTCGCTGTCCTCATCATGAAGTGTGACCGGACGGTCGGGATAAATCTGCTGTACATACGACAGTTCCTGTACAAACTCCAGTTCATCTTCATCCAATTCAGTTGCGACACCGTTAATAAGGTACGAAAAAGTGCGTCTTATTTTGTCTGCGGCATCGTTATCGGCTTCAGTATCGGTTGAAGCAGATAAACCGGTTTCCGATTCCTGTTTGCTGCGCAGGTGATCGGAAAGATCGTCAAGAAAACGGGTGTGCGTAGCTTTGATATTCGTTTGTTTCTTTTCTAAAAAGGTTGATAAACTGACAGCTGATACTTGTGTCTCGCTATTGGTTTGCTGCTGATAATTTTGTTTAGCTTGCGAAATGGGTGGATCAGTAAACTGAACAATATATTTATGCGATTGCTGTTTGTGTTGTTTCAAAAAAACATCAATCGGAATATCATCCGAGGGCTGAGCGTGGCAGAACATGCAATCGAGCCATAGCAGGCTTGAAAGAAGACACACGCTACGTATAAGTCGTGTTGAGATTCTGTTCATATAAATATATCCACGTGGGTTCAGCTCATTAATATATTTTAAGATCGGCTGAATCCTGGCTCCATATTACTATAAAGACAAAAATATCCCTTTATAGTTTAAAACACAGGTTCTATCTCTTTTATTACGTAAACATAATAATTATACCATATGTTAACAATAAAACCAATGATCTAATATAAATAAAAAAGCCCACCGAAGCGGGCTTGTAGATATGTTGTGGATACCTGAATACTTGGTGTAAAGAAAATACCGATTAGTGTGTTGAGAACCCTTTGAATTTTTTTCTAAAAATACTGATTATTCCTAATCCAAGTAAACATATTGATGTCGGTTCGGGAACTGTATTTATGTCAGTATTCATGAATAAATCCCGTATCTGGCCTTCAGTAAGCGCTTCATTATACATGGTGATGTCATCCATATAACCCTGAAATTCATAATTACCACTTCTTTGCGAACCAATAAAAATGGATGTAGATGTTACATTTATAGAACCTGATGCATTCGTATGTCCTGTATAGGAGCCATTTTTATATGTCGATAGATATGTTCCATCGAAAGTATAAGCAATATGCTGCCATTCGTTGAGTGTAATGCCTGATGGAATATAAGCTCCATAATATCCGATATCAGTCCACACCCAAGGTCCAAGTCTATCATCATTCAATTGCACCTCATATGCATAAGGTGAGGCCCATTTGTCCAGAAGAATCGCTATTCCTGATCGAGTAGGTTTAATCCACATGGCGATCGTAAAACTTTTCGTGAAGTCAAAATCATTATGATCGGAAACAATTAGATAATCATCATTTCCGTCGAAGTACATTGATTGTCCTTGCGCAAAAGGTGAGTCAGATGAATACGTGGCATTACCGTATGTAGATGCCGTATGGCCACCGCCTGATGAATCAAGTGTTGAACCGTCGAATTGCCAATATCCGACAAGATTTGCAAATGTGCATTTTGATGAAAACAGGAAAATACATAGTAATAGAAGAAAAAGTGTTTTGTTTGGAATTCGCACCGCATTGTTTTTCATAATAAGTTACCTTAATTTTAATGGTTACGCATTGATTCTTTTTCTAATAGTGATCCCAATTAATCCAGTGATTAGCAATCCGATGGTCATTGGTTCGGGAACTGCAGATGAACTTGATGAAGCATTGTAATTCGGTAGTGGTATTGTGTCTGCTTGTGCATCAGGAATATTTTTTGGACCTTCTTCTAAACCATCCAGACTAACGGTATTTCCAAAATATATTGAGTCAATAGCCATTTTGTCGCTATTGAAGTTATATTCAAAATAAGATATACCAATATCACTGGTCAGTCCCATGAAACCGTTTATTGCATACGGAGTTGACGGTAAATTCGCGTCAATGTCATTATATGAATAGCTGGTTCCATCTGAAAGAGTAACCTTAAAGTTATATCTATTGGTATTATACCATGAAAGGAACAACCCAACAGCATGAATTGGGGTGTTGAAATTAATTTTTATGTAAGCGTTATCTCCAACCAGAAAATTTGATGTTGGTACACCGTGTCCCCAACTATATGATGCGACAATTTGTCCGTCACCGAAAGATCCGCCGGTCAAAGCGGCATCATAATTTGATAAATAAGTATTGATTGCAGCGTATGAATCCTGATCTCCATCAAAATCGATCAGCCCAAAATTTTGGTTATCAAATGCCATAACGTTGTTGAATAGATTTGGAAGTGAGTAACCGTTGTTTGCGATTAGTAAGGTGATTAACATTAAGAATGCAGTAATGCTGGTTTTCATGGTTCTTTCCCTCAGAATAAGTTTATATTGTATTGAATTATTTAAGTATGAATTAAAACTTTTTCGATTTATGTACAAAAAGACCTAGTAATCCGGTTATCAGCAACCCTATGCTCATTGGTTCAGGGACGGTTTGATCAGAGGTTCCGTCGAGGGAACTTGCAACCCTGAATCCGTGGAAGTAATATGTTTCATCTTGTGTATGGCTGCTACCTCCAGATGTTGAAGCGAGAAAATCGGTATTTGGATAACTGAACAACCATGAACTACCGAGCATACCTCGATATAAATCGCCACCTGTTTCGTTCCATTCCCACGCATTGCCGCCTTGGTCATATGTACCATAATAGCTATCATTATCGAATGCTCCTACAGGAGTCGATCCATATACAGGATCTACGTAGCTGCCATTATTGTAATTTGCATCAATTCCAGCAACAGGTTTAACATCGCTTTGAGTAGGATATAACCAGTAACCTGAATCGATTCCATCTCCTTTATAATAAGCTGCTTTATACCATTCGTTGTAGCTCGGTAGCCAATAAGTGGCAGAAGGGTCATGGAGGTTGTTTGCATCATATGCTATGACAGTATATATGCCAGTCAATGTATACGCGCCGGATTCTGTATCTGATGTTGAGGTTGCGCCGTTATTCAACCAGTTAATAAAACGAACTGAATCATACCAGTTTACGTAACTGACAGGGCGGTTTGCCCATTCCTGATCATTGTTTTTCAGGTTGTATGAAAAGTTTCCTGATGATCCACTACGTTCAATACCGCCATATGTACTTGCCATGTAATCAGAATAAAGTTCATAAGGATCGGATTTTGCCACAGCATTGAGGAACTCAATGTATTGTGCGTTGGTAACTTCGTATTTTCCGATCGAGTATTCATAGTTAACAGCCCCGTAACCTGTGGCAGGATCCGCACTATTGCCTGCGTCGCCAATATTGACTAACTCAATATCTACAGCTATTGCGTGTGGTAGCGTGAAAAAGAGTAATCCAGCGATACAGACGAATAAAAATTTTAAAGTTTTCATGTGATAATCTCCATTTTATTTGTAAGTTAATGTATAATTATTATCCTAAGCGTTTAACAATCAATCTGCTGGAAATTGCTATTCCCAAAAGAATGATTGATATTGGTTCGGGTATAGTCTGTGTTGGTAGTTCACCGGTTAATACATAAAAGTAATCATTCATGACTTGTTCGTCTGTTAAAGCGATATTAAACATTTCTACTTCGTCAATGTATCCGTAAAAGCGATAGCGTGTGTCGACCGTATTTTCATAATATCCGACGGCTCCTAAAAGCAGTTGAGCGGAACTGGTATTGATATCATTGGAATATGAATACGGTGCAAAAGGTATCCCGTTCAAAAATATTTTCATCTGTGTGCCATCGTACGTGACTGCGACTTGATACCATTCATTGAGGGCTACTGTTGCATCGGTTCTGTTATAGTCGAAGGCGCTGCCGTCGTAACTGAAGATGTTTGTTACACTGTTTAGGGTTACCCAGTTTGTCTGAAGTTCGTATGATCGTTCGGATGATGCATGTGCCCATCTGCTTATCAGAGTACCTAGCGAGGTGCTTTCCTCTTTGACCCAGAGCACGAGAGAATAGCTGTCAGTAAAGTTGTAGTCCTCATGAAACGGAGCACTGAAATATCCACCGGACAGATACAGAGACTGGCCTAAAAAATCCTGATCTGTCGTATATTGCGCTGACTCATTGAGTGATCCTGTATTATTGTTTGTTGAAAGGTCGGTACCTCCGTTTTCAAAATTCCAATATCCCACTAACCCTTCAGTATAAGGACCTGCATAGATATTAGTGTCAGAGGTAGAAACAGCGAATGCCATAACTACAAATAGAAATATGCATTTTTTCATATCGAATATCCCCTGATGAGCCTGGAATTTTTGTTGTGAATTTTAACAAAAAGTATATCTATAGTATACTATGTAAGTTCAGGTTTGTCAAATTTAAGAGGTGATTAGTCTGTTAAATTTTTCGTTGAACAAGACAGGTTTCTGAAAAAATAGGGAACTGGGTATTGGAAAATTCATCCTGAGCTTCCTTAAGCAACATGAATGGATTGGGATATCTAAGTGACAAGTGTATGAGGAATAACTGTTTTACTTTTGCGGTCTTGGCTATCCAGCCGGTTTGTTTTGCTGTCAGATGGTAATACTGCTTAGCAAGATGAAGATCTTCATGCAAAAATGTCGCTTCGCAGTAGAGTTGATCTGATTTTTTTACAAAATCCAGAATTTTGTCTTTTAGGGTTTCATCAAGGATAGTATCGCTGATATAGCTGATTTTGAAACCCGGTTCGTGTACGATCAATTGTTTATAAAGCGATGACATGGAGACTCGTGATCCCAGCACATCCATAGTATCGTCTGTGCTGAACGATTTGTTTTTCAGTTTCTTGATCCATTGGCCTTCCGGTAACCCTAACTCCCTCAGGCGTTTTTTTCGTACGCGGTAGCGGTCGTTCTCTTTGAGTGAATAGCCGATGGAGGGGATATCGTGATTCAGGCGTATATGTCTTATTTCGTATTGATCTGTAGCTATGATTGGATTCTCTAGCGGAACTTTTTCGATAAAATGTCTTTTAGAAAAACCTTCACAGCAACGGAATAAATATTTTTTGACGAGCCGCTGTGAAATATCCCATACTTCAATTTCGAATTTTGAATCATAAATGAGGTTCCACATATATCCCTGCAGGCGATGGTGGATAATGGTCGACATCGGTTCAGGCCCGATGACACGGATTCTTTTTTCTTCACGCAGGTTCATACGTAAGATATTATCGAAGCCGATCAGATGGTCAATGTGGGCGTGGGATATAAGAACGGTGTTTAATCGTACAAATTCTTTGATCGATAGTGTATGATTATTGCCGCAATCAACGAGAATGGATTGGTGTTTACCGGGCACATTTTTAACGTCAACATAGATACTGTGATCATCGCGGAAAAATCCGACGAGTTTTGGGAACAGGTAGTTCATAAAAGTACCGGTTATTTTAAGTTTAAGATTTACAAGCGCAAGAAACGTATATTACACTAGAACACTGCAAAAAGAAACATTTTAATGGTGTGTGAAAAGATATGAATTTCAATACTTCAAGAATTAAACCTCAGTTAGAACATCTTATGGCTGACTACAAACGGTACCTGCGTTATGCTACCGAGGTAAAACGCGATTATGTGTACAATACCTTTATAGAGAAATTAATTAAGGTACTAGGGTGGGATCCATGGAAATCCGATGAGTACCAGTTGTTTACTGTTAACGCAGGGCAGGAGATGTTTTATGGTGCGCGTTTGTTTGTACCTGATAATAAAAGTATTGTTGTTGTGCATATTGATGACTCAAAACTCTATGAGCCGGAATATCTGATAACTCAACATTTGGATATGAGTTTTTATGTACATTTGGCGTTTATGGCAATTGAAGAAAAATTTTCACCTGACGCTGTTCAGCTTGTATGGTTTACATCTATTGGGAAAAATTATTTATACAATTACAGTGATAAATCGCCCCATTCATTTTTCGTAGGAAACTATGATGAATTTGAAAAACTACAGCGTTCAAAAATTACACAACAGTACGGGCATCATCAGCTGGAAGGACGGTCTAAGGAACCGGGGGTGAAACTTGCGGTCTGGCTGTATAACTGGCAGGCCCGTTTGAGCAAATCCAGCAAAGGTAACCCATGCATATACGATTTGATCGATTGGCTGATTTCTGTTGCCATGATTAATCAGGCTAACATAAAACTTGCGGAATCGGATGAAGAAGTTCCCGAACCGGACAAATCTCTTTTTGAAAATCTTCTGATGAAATATCGTTTGAGCCAGGTAAAAGAATTTTTATTGGAGATAGATTTTAACCATATTTTCCCAAAAGTTTATGATACTTATCGTAAAAACTTCAATTTTCAGATGTACCCCGGAGTAGAAGAATTGCCGCCATTGGATAATAAAATGCTGGCGCAGTTTATAGAAGAGATTGTTTGTTTGTCAGGACAATCGTTATCGTTTATTTCGCTGGCTCATGCGTATCATATCCTGGCAGATGATGAAATAGTCGATAAATTGCCTAAAAAATCAGCAGTTCCTGATTGGTTACTGCCTCAACCAGTCTTAAACCGATATGTTGATATTTCAAACAAACCGGCAGATGTTTTGCTGGAAAGCCTGGTACATATCGATGGCGAAGATATAGCTTTGGTTATGAGCCTTTACGATTCGCTGGAAAATATGTATGCTTCACTCAATACAGACTCAACCTCATCCAAACAGGTTAAATATGAATTGTTTTCAGAAGATCTGTTTGATCGCAAACAAGTAGTTTGTGACGCTCCAGCACTCGTATCGAACATTGCATGTCAGATCATTGGTCATAATTTGAGAATTGTCATGCCTGAACCGTCGAAAAAACGAGCAATTACCATGTTGCTCATCAGAAAAGCCATTACGACCATGGAAAAATACTCACCTTCAAGTATTATGTTTCCGACCTCAATTAAATTTGTCAGATAGAAATTTATTACAAAAATCAGTTATATTTTTTCTAATCCCTTGTTTTGGCATAGTTAATGCTTTAATGTCCTCCCGTTAAACAGTTCACTAACAAGAACAATTCATAATCAAGGGAGGGAAAAATGACAACAACTTTAATGGAATTAATCGGAGCATTGACTGACGTATCTGAAGATGACAACTCAATCATTGATTTCGTATCGTATTTAATTAGTACAGGCCAACTCAAATATTGCTAATAATTTGTCTCGGTAGACTGGCGGAAGGTTATTGTTTCTTACGTGTCGAATAACAAGGACGGGCCATATGAGTCATGAAAAAAAGAATCCATTAATTTTAGTCGTAGAAGACGATATACGTACAGCGGAAATGCTGAGGCTTGGCTTAAGTAGCCGGGGATTTGATTCTCTAATAGCCTATGATGCCTACGAAGCATTGTTGTTTATCGAAAAACAAATTCCTGATGTAGTATTGCTGGATTTGTGTTTGCCAGGCGGAATGGATGGACTCGATTTGTGCAGGCGTATCAAAACCGAATATGCCAGCACATTCATACCGGTTATTTTCCTGACTGCAATGGATGACGTAAAAAGCAAAGTTGATGGACTTGATGCCGGAGCTGATGATTATATCACCAAACCGTATGATTTTATGGAAGTAGTAGCGCGCCTTAAATCTATGTTACGCATAAAACAGTTGCAGGATGAATTGGTTATAAAAAATAAAAATCTGGAAGAACTAAATGAATTGAAAGATGAGTTTTTGTCCGTTTGTTCTCATGATCTGCGTAACATCGTTATGCCTATCACAGAAGCAAGCGCGTTAATCCGCGACAATGTTATTCCGCACAGCACAGGAAAGTTTGCGGATATCATTCATAGACAAAGCAAAAAAATGGTTCATCTGCTTAATTCATTGTTGACTTCTTTGCGCTCTGACCGTGGCGATATAACATTGTCTATGGAAAGAGTTAATGTTACAAAATATCTTGAGCAATATGTTGATGATTGCGTGCTTGTGCAAAATATTCAGGAGGTTGAAGTAAACCTTGAAATCAAAAAACGCATTAAACACTGGCAATTTGATCCTGCCAAGATAGATGAGGTTTTGACCAATCTGGTATCCAACGCATTGAAATTTGTACCTGCCGGTGGAAAAATTACACTGTTGCTTGATGGATTTCGCAAAGATGGTGTTGATTATCTGGTCATGGGTGTCAAGGATACTGGAGAGGGGATTCCAGAAGATAAACTGCACAGTATTTTTGAAAAATATGTCACTTCAAATTCCGGTAACCGCGGTCTCGATATGGGGCTTGGACTGGCCATATGCAAATCTATCATAGAACAACATGAAGGTTTTATATGGGCGGAAAGCACTATTGGTGTAGGTAGTACATTTTATTTTGCCTTACCGGAAGTCAAAACATCGCGCTCTAGTAACGACCGTCTTGCGGGTGGTATTTCAAAAGTAGCTTTAGAAGAGTATAATTAAGCTATCTTTAATGAGAAAAGAAAATAAAGTAATGTTTAGCTTTAATGTGATTGAGCACAGTTTTATTATTCTTTCTTGTTTTCAACCATACTATCAATAATTTCCCATAACCTATTTATAATAAAATTCTTCTGAGATAAATTCTGAGCCCCGGTTTTTATGCCGAGAGCAATCCCTTTTGCTGCACTGGAATAGTTAAACAAGAGTTCATCTACCGAATCATTAGGTAACAGTTTTGTGGTATCTATGTCATCTGTTATGATGGTGCCTGTAATGGATAAGATGAATTCTAACTCGGCAACCTTATTGAAAAAGATATTGAATTCCGTGGGGAATGATCCACGTTCGGGAATCTTTATTTTCTTTTTAAAATGTTTAGTCTGGCTTTTACCATCAGGATATTCCTCGGGAGTTAGGAAAGCTGTACGTTCGACAGAAGAAGTTTTCTGCATGATCTGGATTTCTATGGAATGGGTCTCAGGGTTTCGTGATTTTTCAAAATTGGCATTTCTGTCTAACCTGATCCATCCTAAAGGGTAGGTCGGAGTATTGTTTTCTATGACAAATTTACGTGATTTAGGAAAAACAGGGAATAACTGAGTAACCACTGAATCGAAAGAAAAGCTTTTTTTACATCCTAAACAGTAGAGATGATTTTTTTTGAAGCGATCAATACGCAACTGCTTTTTACATTGTGGACATTGACGGTTTGACTTACCCAAATCATGTTTTTGCCTGATATTTTTGACTGCCCTCGGTGAATGAAGCGGCGCAAACAGTGCCTGCCAACCGATACCCCAACCGACACACATAAAAAATCCGGAAGTATTTTTCTTTATTTTCTCGCTTAAGGCAAAATAAAAATTATAGCCTTCGTTCATTTTACACCGGCTATAAAAAGCCAGTTCTTTTTCAATGATCGCCTGCGCGTAATCATTGCATATTTTCTCAAAAGTATCCAGGTAGCTATCTAGATCATTGGGTTCAGCATCTTTGATACGCAGTCGGATATTACCGATAGATGTTTCCCCACAGGTAATAGTTTCCACATAGTCAGATGTCGCGGTGCGTGGCTGGGGGAGTGATGTGTCATTTCGACCGAATTTTTTCCAGCCATACGATTGATCAGAGGTCATGTTGAGTATTTTGACATCCGATATTACGGCACTTGTCTGGGGAAATTCCATATCTTCAAAAAGGACACTGTAATTTGATGGGTATACTTTGAACTTAGTAAAATCAGGCAGTTCGCTTGTCGTTGATTTGTCGTACCAGTGTTGCGGAAAACAATTATTTAAAATAGCGCTATGGAAAAAACCGTTAAGGGTATTGCCCGGGATAAACGGGTTTCCCCACGCATTGCGTGCGCATTGTTCGATTGTATGGGCAAACACCTTGTCCGGAAAAGAAATGATAGGATTGATGCCCATTTCTGCAGCAATTGAGAAAAACTGTTTCTGTTCTGACGAAAAAAATGTTTCTTCCGATTCTTCCAATGGGATTGACGGAAGGTGAAACACATCGACCTTACCCTGCGAAGGTCCATAGTTGACATGCTGCAGCCATTGCCGTGTCGAGCCAATATGTACTGGCGAGAGAGTTGTTATTTTGTATGACTGTTTAGCTAGTTTCATCATCTTATTCCAGAAAAAATGGTTTACCAAAACGGTATATCGGAGTATCTAAAGATAAACGTTTATTTGCATTAAAAAAACGGACAATTGATCCGCTTGGAACAGACTGATCCTGAGAAAAGACTGATCCTTCCCGCATCATGTAGCAATATTTCGAGTCACGTGGTGATGAGAAATGTGGCGTCTTTGTGCGCTTAATCCATCTTATATGTGACGAATTCTGAGTCTTTTTGTCAAAAAATTTCTTTTCAGGAGAGCATAGCGAAAGCAATAGTTGTTTTGTCGGCGTAATATCTGAAAAATCCTGAGAAAAATGTTCCACTGAAAAAGAGCCCAGACCTACAGATCTACGCGCACCTATTCCTTCATCACAAAGATACCGCATAGCAGCATCAAGTAAATCTTTATCACGCGGTGATGAGATATGATATAAAAAGTATAAACCCGATTTTTCTTTAAATCGCATAGCCTTCATCGATTGTGCGCTAGTGCGCATTTTTTCACATAATGGATAGACCAGATGCACAGGATGCGATTCTTCTGCAATGATAGTACCGCTGTGAAATAAATTAGGCAAAGCCTCATCGCCATGAAAGTATACCCGCAACAAGTCGCTGGACATAAGCCATGGATCACTATTGAACAAGGTTAGGTCGGGTATTTTGGCCTTTGAAAAATCTGCGGGAATAGGAAAAAAAAGAAAATTATCGTAGAATAAAAAAGCTGAAGAAATACTAAAAGAAATTGATGGTATATCTTCAGGTTCAAGTAAATCTAAATTTAAAAGAGCTCCGACTATCATGCTGTAGATGGTATCCGAGTGTATGCACGGTGTTTCCGAACAGAGTGTGTCAAAATAGAGTTTATATCCATTGAGAACAAGACTCATAAAAGCTCCATGACTATTGCAGATTTACGGGTATTTTAATTGTTTCGTAACTGCTTGGAGTACTGTTTGAAATGTAGCAATCTTTATCTTTTACATTAATGTCTTTAATGTGTATTTTGACAGCTCCATATCCTCGAGAACCGCGTCCGCCAAGATAATCGTCTTGCAACAATGAAAGCCCCTGGAATAATGTTTGAATAAAATCCTGTTCAGGGTCATTTTCACAGATAGTTACGATAATTTCAAAATCGAAAAACAATCCTGCCGGAACCCGTTCTATGAGCGAAGGCTGAGCTTTTCCTGTTGTACGGTCGATGTATGCTTCTTTCTTGATTTCCGTGTATGGTAGGTCTGCAAAAGGCATTGATACAGCAACAGACTCTTCAGTTAACCGAGCGTCACGAAACAAAGCGCGGGCAGGTTGTGCCGAAGATTGTTTCTGAGGCATACCGAATAGCTGTGCAATGGTCTGAGACTGCGCATCATCTTGTGATGCAACACAGGTTTCGAGTAGTGATCGTATCTTACCTTTAATTGATGAGCCGGGTATAAACGGCTGATGGGTTATCGGATCGCGTAAGATAGAGTAGTCGATAATCCCTATGGAAAAATTTTCATTGAACGCGCTTATGTGCAGTCCGGTGAGTGTTTCTATTGATCCTTGTATAAATAATTTTTTGATAAACGGTGTTTTCATACGACAACTCCTTGGTGTTATTTAACCGGCATATTCAAGAGAATTTCTTCAAAGAAGACGCTGAATTGCCGTGCTCGTTTAACGATATCTTCGCGTTTATTTGTTTGAAATACTATTCTGTAGCAATTTTCAAAGAGAGTCTTGAGTATCAACGCTTCTTCTGTACGGTAGTGAGCAATCAGGCGGTTGATACGAGCTCTGGTGTAAATAAGTGATTTAATATTGTCCGGGCTTTTTTGCATTTTGATATTCCGAACAGTAGTAAATAGGGTAATAACGAGCGCATCAGTCCGTTCAAGGTTAAGTTTTCGAAAATAAAACCCGAAGTTACGCGCAAGGTCTCCCATAAACTTTGACCGCCGCCCTTCAAGAATTTCAAACAAAGTGGTGAAAAATTTATCGGTTGCAGATACTCGTTGCAACTGCCCGTCTTTGCGTTCGATGTTGAAAAAAGTTTTTATGTTCACCTTAATGCTCCTTTGTTAATAACATGCTCATCCAGTTCGCCAGTAATAGCGGGTCGAAGTATGACGAGAATTGATCTGAAATATCGCCTGAATTCGTCATTGGGATATTCGATGTATCTATCGGTATTGCGCGGTAGGTGCGGATATATTGGATATACTGAACCAGACCGCTGCGATCTTCCAGTTGCATCGATTCATATAATTCTAGCAAATTATTGCTTTTTTCGAAAAGCTCAAAAGCCTGATCGAATGAAATATGGCTGTCCAGCATATACAAACCATGCCCATGCGATGGTATTGGCTGACGGGTTAGATTATATGAAAAATGTTTGTCAAAAGAAAGATATACCTTCAAATACGTTGCGGGTTGTGCAGGAATGTGTTCGCTAATAAAGTCATAAATTTTTTTTAAAGTTTTTGGGATATATTCCAAAGTCGCATGAAAGCACAGTTCATTGGCGCACCCCCAGTAAACAGTTGTTTCCGGACGTTTATTGAGATATAAGCCGATGCCAGTCTGCAATAGTATCTCGCCAAGCGAAAAATAGGTATTCAGGTGCGATAAATCTGGATAAGCAGGTAAATATGGTGCAGGATTATCGGTTTGGAGTCGCAATATGACTAATGGGTAATGTATTTCATCCTGCATATCGTATGAATCAAGCCAAAAAGCTCTGTCATATGTTGCAGGGAAGTCATTGATATTGCTCAAAAAATTTCCTGTAGTGCCTAGTTGGTAGGAAGTCGAATGATGATCGGCTATTTCAGTTGGTTTTTTTTTGAGATCAATACGTGAAAAGAACGGCTTATCGCTATCGATTGGATTGTCAGTAAACAGCAGTGCCGGATGGTCATAGGAATTGGTATCGATTTGGTTATTTGTATTAGTGTTATCATCTTCCTTAACTGCCTCAAAAAGCTGATCGTAATGGTTTGCACAAAATTTAAAATCTTGTTTCATGCATGATTGGTTCAAATTGATATTTCTAAAAAGAAGATCGGCAGCATTGCAACTGCTGCTGAAATGAGGCACGATATCACTTTTTCGGATAGGCTCACATTGATAATTGATAACCGATTCGAATCCGTAGCGATTAAAAATTTCTGTATTCACATCTCTTAGAGTAGACTGTAGTTTATCTTGATCCAGGTTAGGGGTTATAACGATGGCGCTGGAGATGGTTGCCTGTAGAATGCAGAAATCATATAACCCGTATAATGCGAGAATATTTTTGCATGCGCGCATTAAGATAGAGCGTTTTTTGATATTATGTAAAACATTAATATTATTGTGTAAGTTGCTTGAAGATAGTTTTATTAGTAAAAACCTAGGTTCCGAGTAATCCTGAATAGTATCGCGCACAACACGGGAATTCTGGCTTATGAAAATATGTTTATGCTGGTGTTGCAGGTAGACGAATAAGCAACAGGCGACAGCGGCTGTAATTTTTGCGTGATCGAAGTAAGAAAACATAAATTCGTTGCCGTGGTGTGTTAAGGTTATAGCCCAGAAATATTTGCGTATTATATAATATAATGTGTCTATACATGGACGATTCGTATGGTTGGCGGTACGTTCGATGTCGTCAAGAAAGGAGGTTATAAGGTAGGAAGGGGCAAAATAAATATCTTTCTTTGAGCGTTTGGTATCAAGTAAAACAGCTTCAGATAATTCACTGGCGTGAAAAAATCGGTCTGATATATTGTCATCGGAACTATGGATACCGAAAAAAATAGATTTCAAGGGTGATACGATACCATTATTGTCAACTGTCTTTGCCAGGGATATAGATTCAGCTTCGCTGACAATTTCGGTAAAAATTTTACTCTCGTTTAATGCAGAGTTAGTCAGGTCTGCCTGAAGGTGATTGTTAGAAAGAAAAGAAAATAAGTTTTCAACTTGTTTCCATGATGAAGGAATGAGTCGTGTAATATCATTTTCCATCTCTAGTTGTCGCATGATATGTGGTATATCATGCATCAAAGCTGAAAGAGCAATTGATTCTATATGATTCATCTAATCTCCAAAATAATCAAAAAAGTAAATGTGAGGCATGATAAATGCTTAATAGTATTATAACTAAACTTATTTCGTAGCGAAAAACATATGTGATGTTGATTCATAGCATTATCGCCTGAGACAGTCAATGGAATTTTAAGACGCACAGAAATTTTCTGCAAAATCCTCTTTATATCATCTTGTATTGCCGTTACACAAATAAAAATAAAATGTAAATAAAAAAAAAGTTCAAAAAAAGATTTAATTATTTGCATTTTAAATTATTTCATAGTATAATTAGTTTAGGAGATTAAGAAAAGAGTTTGTTGTATATATTCTATACAAGCTGTTGTGTGGTACGACAAAGGCTATTATTAGCTATGAAAGAAAATGCTTGTAAATGAAGATTTTAAAAAAAATCGATATATAGAAAAGAAATTTTGTAATATTCCGATAATTATATTTGTTGTTATAAGTTGGAAAGTATATCACTTTCAAGGGACTAAATGCATATTATAGATGTATCGCAAGCCCTGACAAGGGTTTTGTCTGTTAGAAAAAAGTATGATTTAAAGAAATAATATATGGCTAGTAGTATGTCTGTATGACGGGCATACGGACTATTTTTTTGTATAAAATATTGCATAGAAAAAAGACTGGCAAGGCTATGTACGAAGAAATACGAAATGAAAATATAAAAACAAAAAATTTAATTCATACCAAAAGGAGGCCTAACATGTCAGTGCATCCCAATAAGGTTGTATGTGGTGCTTTGTTATTTGTAGTACTAATAGGATTCTTTCTTTTCCCTCCAACTCCCCTCCAAGTCCCCGCTTATGCAGATGTTCCTTTGAAAGAAATGGAATCATTAGGTTCCCGAATACGCTACAGGACGGTATCCTGGCAGCATAGCCGGAGCACAGGTAAGACCACATATAACATAAGTGTGATCAATCTCTCCCATGATCCCATATATCCGCCGATTCGGATCGTTGTTGATTCGATATCGCTTGCGGGGGTGACGCTTGATGCACCCGATGGAACTATGGATGGGCATCCGTACATAGAGATCGAAGAGTCAGATATTCCTGATGGCGTACTTGATCCGGGAGAAGAATTGTCTTCGTTAAGCTTGGTTTTTGATAATCAGGCTGGTGTCAAGTTTACGTATACCGTATCCTATTACGGTTTAATGGAACTGAAGGAAACAACGTTTGCAGCTCTTGGTACTACACCTCGTATGTTGCTGACTGAAAATCTTTCTATTCGTATTATAAGCGTCAGGCTTAATAGAACGCGTGGTGGCGTTGAATATCGTGTTGCTTTGCGTAATATAGGTAACGAAAATATTTACGGCCCGGTACGTCTCGGGGTTGATGGTATCACCAATGCCGCGGTAGAGCTGGCAGATTATTATGGTCAAATGGATGATTTACCTTATGTCATTGTTGAAGATGAAATTCCTGGTGGTGTATTGGCGCCCGGTGAAGAGTCCGATCCTATTTGGTTGTATTTTTCGGATCCGCCCCGCGCGAAGTTTGCTTTCTCGAGTAAACCACATGCGTTCAAGGCATATTATTACGACGCTACAGATCAATTGAATGTTTTACTTGAAGACCTCGGTGTACAAACCGGGGTTAATCAATTTTCGGTCAATGTAACAAATCAGGCTTTGAGTGCGTTGCAGGGACCAGTCCGCATGAAAATTACTGGCATGACGGTAGCGGGTGTTCCGTTTACCGGCGATATGGCATCCGTTGTGCAGAGCAAATCAGGTGTTGTTGGTGGAGTGCCTTATCAGATAATCGTTCCTGAGCAAAATCAGATAGCTGCTGGCCAGTCTACAGCGGTTACCTTGGCAGTAGCGAATACAACGGGTGATGCCCTTGCTTTTACGTTAGAATTTGAATCATTGTATGAGTCAATGCCTGTATTGGCGAATGCAGCGGTTACTTTAGGTTCACCTGTCAATAATGCAACGGCAGGGACCACTACCTACAATGCAACAATCACTAATAATAGTTCACATGCTATAGTAAGCCCGATGATGCTTGTAGTTGATTCTGTCGACGATGGCGTGGAATTGCAAAATCTTTCGGGATATATTAATGGAAAACCTTTTGTTGAAGTAGATGTTCCTGCAACTAAATTGTTTTCACAGGAATCTCAGGCAGTTCAATTAGTTTTTAGTAACCCAGACCAAATATCCATTACTCCGGTTATGGCTGTTCAGGGAGTTGAGACTGATGTTATCGCAGATTCCGATGCTCCGCAGTCTTCATATGTCTATGCGTATCATGATCAGTGGGTAAACCTTAATGAAGTCGCTGTTCAATTGACTGCAACAGACAATATCAGTGGCGTTAAAGCAATTTATTATCAACTTAATGGTGGCGCTCAGCAGGAATATACCGGTTTGCTGACATTTTCTATTTCTGATGTTCCTCGTACTATCACTTTTTGGGCAGAAGATAATGCAGGTAATGAAGAAACGCCTCACAATCAGGTTATCGTTAAACTCGATAAAGATGCTCCTCATTCCAGTTCTACCTTTACCGCTGATGGTCAGTGGTTGAGACAGAATGCAGTTGTTGCTATTAGCGCTGATGACCTTTATATGGGCAATCAGTTGAGTGGTGTATTGAATATTAAATATAAAGTCGGTGAAAGTGGTTTGACTCAAACTGTTGCGGGTACCTCTGTAAATGTATCTGTTACTGAAGAAGGACAGTATCCGGTGTATTTCTGGGCAGAAGATAATGCTGGAAATATCGAACAGCAGAAGACTGTTATGGTTTGGATAGATAAAACCCCTCCGACGACGAATTTTTCTTATCCTGAAGATGGTCAATGGGTAAACCAACCTGTTAGTATATCGTTAGTAGGTTCTGATTCTGGTAGTGGAAATGTTGTTGTACATTATACTATAGACGGCACACAGTATACCGGAAATACAGTCCAGATTTCCGAACCGGGAACCCATGATGTTACATGCTGGAGCATTGATGCGGCAGGTAACGTCGAAACAACAGTTCATAGTATCACTGTAAAATTAGATACTGAAGCTCCAAATGTTAGCCATAATTTTAGCCATATCGGTGAATGGTTGGGAGCAGATTCCATGGTTACACTTAGTGCTGATGATGTTTATCAGGGAACTGAACTAACCGGTGTTCAGAGTATCAGTTATAAGATAGGTGATGCCGGGGCAGTAGAAACGGTAGCAGGGGCATCTGTAGATGTACCGCTTAATATTGAAGGACAGACTCCGGTATATTTCTGGGCTGTTGATATGATGGGTAATGAATCTGCACACGAAAGTTTTGAAGTTTGGATAGATAAAACTCCTCCAACGACAACTTATTCATACCCCTCTGATGGTCAGTGGACCAGTCAGCCGGCAAATATAGCATTGAATGCAAGCGACACTGCCAGTGGCGTTGCTCATACATATTATACTATAAATGGAACGCAGTACACGGGTAATCTTATTCAGATTGCACAAGCTGGAGAGTACGACGTTACCTGTTGGAGCGTTGATAATGCTGGAAACACAGAAACACCGCCTCATCAAATCAGTATCAAAATAGATGATCAGGTTTTAGGTGTAACTCATGACTATCAGCATTCCGGTCAATGGATTACAACGGATACACTGGTAACTCTTACAGCCAGTAGTGGTAACGTCGGAGTGAAAGATATTCAATACAAGATAGGTGAGAACGGAACGATAGAAACAGTTGTCGGCGATGTTGCTCAAATCAATATTACTGACGAAGGACAGTATACAGTTTATTTCTGGGCTCATGATAATGAAGATACCGCATCAACGGAAAACAGTTTTACTGTTTGGATGGATAAAACTGCTCCTGGTATATCCTACACCTATGCTAGTGCAGGGCAGTGGGTGAACCAGGTGGTAAATATTCCTCTGGTGGGGAATGATGACCTTGGTAATCAACAAAGCAGTGGTGTCGCGGCAATTTATTATACGATTAATGGCACACAGTATACTGGCTCATCTATACAGATAACTGAATCAGGTGAATATGATATTACCTGTTGGAGTGTTGACGGCGCGGGCAATAGTTGTGCGCCAGGCGAATCTTTTGAAGTTAAACTCGATACTCAAGCACCAAATGTGATTCATGACTTCACAAGTACAGGTCAATGGGTTGTTGGCGGAACAGTAATTACTGTTACAGCGGATGATCTTGATCAATCGGTTGAGTTAAGCGGTGTTCAGGCTATATATTATCAGATCGGTGATGCCGGTTCGTTGGAATCGGTCGCATCTACTACGGCTGAAATAGTGCTTGAAGATGCTGGTAGCTACTCTGTATATTTCTGGGCGACAGATCAGGCAGGTAACGAATCTGCTCACCAGAGTGTAGATGTTATGGTTGATGCTGTGGATCCTGTAACAACAGCTGTCTATGATTATGATGGTATCTGGGTCACAACCGGTGTTTCCATTCCTCTTAACGCTACTGATGCGGATAGTGGTGTAGCTCAGATACGTTACTCAATTAACGGTGTAGAATATACCGGTAACCTCATTCAAATTACCCAATCAGGTACCTATTATGTCAATTACTGGAGTATTGATAATGCAGGGAATAAGGAACCTCGCTATACTAATCAGTATACAGTAATGATAGATAGAGCAGCTCCTACGACAACCACAAATGTTGGCAATATAAATAATGTATGGGTCAATTATCCAGTCGATATTACATTGACTCAGGTTGATCCTGAAGGCAATGAGGGGCAAACATATTATAGAATCAATGGTGGTTCTGCAGCGACAGGCAACCAGATAAGCTTGCCTGATGATGGAATTCATCAAATTGAATACTGGAGTGTTGACTCATTAAATAATACTGAAGCAAGTAAAACCTTGACGATAAAAATTGATACTAAAAAACCTGAGACTACTGACAACTATGATGGCACTATCATCGGAGAAGTAACCATTACTCTGACCCCGTCAGATGAAAATGGTGCGATACAGGTCAGTGGTTTGAAAACAACAAAATATAGTATTAATGGCGGTTCTTCGGTTTTGGGAACAACAATATTTTTACCTGGAACCGGTACATATAATATTGAATACTGGAGTGAAGATAAAGCCGGTAACATAGAAGACAGAAATACCTTGAATATAGCGTTTATTACCGCACCGACATTGTTTATCACTTCTCCTGACAATGGATATACCACCACAGAGTCTACAATAGATATATTAGGTATTATCGATAACGATAGTCCGACAACAATTACATGTAGTGGTGTCGTTGCTACAATTACCGGCACGCAATTTGAAATTATTGATGTTCCTCTGCAGGAAGGTGAACTTTATTATTCTATAGAAGCTGAGAATGTTGCAGGTTTAAAAGATACCCGTTACGTATTGGTCAATAAAGATACTACAGCGCCAGTAGTAACTATAACCGACCCTGTTGATGGCGATGCTGTTGCGTTATCAACAATAACGATAACCGGTTCGGTTGAAGAAACAGACGCAACATTTTATATGGAAAAATCCGGTGGCACTGACACGAAGTTGACTATAGCAAGTGATGGGACCTTCACAATTGCTAATTATGCTTTGGTTGAAGGAGAAAACCTCCTTTCATTTTATGGTGTCGATCAGCTTGGTAATAACGGTAAGACCAACGGGACTCAGACACAACTTACTGTAACCAGCGATTTGACAGCGCCTGCAATGACTTTGCAAGTTGCGCTTTATGATCCTCAGACAAATCAACCGGGTACTCCTAAGCCGGTCAATGGAACTGATGTGACATTTTATCATTCTATTGGTAAATTGGATATCATTGGCCAGGTAGATGATCTTACAGCTACAGTACGTGTTAATGGTGTTGATGTAGCTCTTGGGTCTGACGGATCTTTCACAAAAACTGGTATAACGATGACACTTAATGAAGGGTCGGAAGGTGTTGTTACAATTAGTGCACGTGATGAAGTACAGAATTCATATCGTGTTTACGTTCGAATTATTAAAGACAGCATCGGTCCTGAAATTTTTGTAACCAGTTTTGAAGATGGCGATATTACAAATAATCCTGCACCTAAGACGGTAAGCGGTGTTGCCAGGGGTACAGATGAAGTCACAGTTGATGGACATGTTGTGGCTGTAGTCGATGAACGATTTAGCTATAGTGGATGGGCGCTTGTTCAGGGCACAAACACATTGAATATTAGTGGTGCTGACGAGGTAGGCAATGTGACATCGATATCGCTTGATTTGATACTCGATTCTATAGCCGGTGATCCTCCTGTAATTTCGTCGCCTACAGTTCAACCTTTGTATACCAATAAAGACAGGGTAACGATTCATGGTACCGCTGATTTGTCAGCAGTAGCTGTATTCACTGGTGGCGCCTTGGATGTTGAGGAAAATGTTGCCGCTGATGGTTCCTTTACGAAAAACGTATTTTTAAATACTAACACAACTAATAATATACAGGTAAAACAACGTGACGTTGCAGGAAACCTAAGTGATCCATCAACTTTGGTTGTCATTCATGATAACCGGCGTCCAACATTGCAAGTAACATCACCTTCATATAGTATTACGGATTCTTATCAAGTTTTGGTATCGGCTAACGTGTCGGATGATTTAGAGTTGACCGAAAATGTTACTATTGAACTTAAGAACAACACCAGCACAATTAGTACATTGAATGCACCTATAGCTAACGGTGTAGCAACAGCTATGGTAGATCTTGGCGATGGAAATTATGGTCAGTATACTATGGTTGTTACAGCTACAGATAGAGCTGGAAATACCCGAGTTGCCAATTTATCCATGCAATATATTGAGCCAAGTGATGACGAAGAAGGTCCGGAATTAGTTGTGACCACACCTCAAGATAACAGTTATGTTAATGATAGTGATCTTGTTATTGTTGGATCCTGTCTGGATAGAAGCGGTGTAGGCGTCTTCATGATATCTGTTGATGGCGGTGCATATACCGATATGCCTTCTGCCGATTATGATAACGATGGTACCGGTGCGTTTACTCACAGCATTTCTTTGGGTGCTGATGGGGCACATACAATTATATTATTGGCCAGCGATATGACACTGGCTCAAAATCAAAGCATGGTGACGTTGCATGTGACACTTGATACGCAACCACCGTTGACTGCTCCGACAGTATCAGGTATCACTCCTGGTGTGGAGATAGACAATGATGCGTTCCTCACCAACAATAGTACGATTCGCGTGATTGGTTCTTACGAACCTGGATTTAAGATAACTGCTCAAAGCAGTATACAAACAAAGACTGCTACAGTGGCTTCGACAGGTATTTATGAAGTTGAAATTAAGATAGCTTCCAGTACACAGCAGAATATTGATAATCAGATTGATATAGTAGGATATGATAAAGCTGGTAACGCAAGTACGGAAACCAGTGCTGATTTAAAGAAGATCATCACAGTGACGTATGATGGCATTAAACCATTGGTAACCGATATTATGCCTATCGAAGGCACAACCAATGTAGGTTTGCACGATACCATAACAGTAACATTCTCCGAGGCAGTTCAAACTGGATCGTTAAGCGGTAATCAGGGTAATAAAATTTATGTTACTGATTCTCAATCAGATAGATATGAAGGTGTGTTGAGCATTGCAGAAAACACTGATGGCAAGGTTGTTATTTATACATTGCCTGATGAATTGGATTTTCCTGATAGCGAAGAGTTGACCATTACTATAGAGAATACAATTAAAGATTTGGCTGGTAATAACTTGCAGACATCTTACTCAACGGTATTTTACACTGTTGATGAAACTCCGCCTTCAGTACCGGTGGTTAAAAGTATCGTTCCCGGTGTAGTTATTAATGAACCATCATTCCATGTTGTAGTTACAACCGACCCTGATACAGATATAATTGTATATCATGCTGCTGACGATACACCTGCGGCAACGCCTGTTCATTCTGTCGGTTCGGAAATTGATATAGAGATTTTTGTGACATACAATACCGTTAATCAGTTTGTATTACGGGCAACAGATTTGGCTGGCAATGAAAGTGAAGCTTCATCTGTGGTTGAAGTCTTGCATGATGATATACGTCCGGTTATTCTTTCTCTAACTCCTGATGAAGCAACCACAACTCCAATTGCCTATAACACTGTGTTTGAAGTTGAGTTTGACGAAGAAGTATCGGAAGATACTATTAATGCTATTACATTGGTTAATGGTTCAGGTCCTATAGCAGCGACATTAGACTTGATGCCAAATTCAAATAGTGTACAAAACGCGTTAGTGCGTATTGTCCCTACGGATTTATTACATGATGGCGTAGAAGTGACATTGAGCATCACTGAGGGTATCCAGGATATCGCGGGCAATACTTTGGATCTCAGTGCTGAACCTGAAAATATTAAGACAGTTGAATACAAAGTAGAAGATAACCTGGCTCCAGATGTACCTACAATTGATTCTGTTAGTGAAGAGTCTCCAACAACGGCACTTGAAGTTACCATTACTGGTACTACAGAACCTGGTGCTACAATTGTAGTTAATGGCGGCGGGTTGACGGAAACATTATTGGTTGATAGCGATAATGATACAGGAGCTTTTGAAGCGGTTATACCGTTGCAGGGCAACAAAAACAATGTTATTGCCTTAAGATCAAGAGATTGGGCAGATAATACAAGTGACCCAACGACTATATCGCTTTTTTCAGATCAAAAAGCCCCGACATTATCAAGTATAATGCCTTCGGAAGGCTCTGTTCTTCCTTCATCCGGTTTATTTACGTTGGTATTTAGTGAAGAGCTTGATCAGTCGACATTTGATGCCATTGCAATCATGAAAGGTACAACGGCATTACCATCAACGATAACAGTTAATGAAGATGGCAATATTCTAACGGTACTTGCTACAGATGCACTCGATTTAACTATGCCTCATACGTTGGTAGTCGGAACAGGTTTGGCTGATGTCGCAGGTAACCATTTTGCGGCAGAAAGAGTTGTTTCGTATGATACAGATGATCCTATTTTCCCTTCTCAACCAATTTTGAGTTCGGCAAGTGAAGAGTCTCCAACAAAGGCTAGCGAGATAACATTTGAAGGAGCTGGTGAAAACTTTACTGATACTACTGTGGTGCAGGCAGTAATACCTGGTGGTACTGTTGTAGCTGAAGTAGCGACCTATGACACAATGTTTTTTACAATTACTGTTCCTTTAGAAGCTAATAAAATTAATGTTATCAGGATCCGCGGAAAACGTCCTTCAGGAAATATTGGAGAAGCAGCGGAAGTTTTAGTTTCGCGCGATATAGCTGCTCCGGTAATAGAGGTTCTTGCTCCTGAGGCAGGAGTTACATTACCATCCGATTCTGTTACACTCGTTGCACATATAACAGATGCAAGTGAGATAACATCCTGTACCGTCAATGGAATTGAAAAAGTGCTAAATATTGACGCAAATGGTTATCTTACAACGGTCCTTGAGAATTTGACTGATGGGATGAACGTTACAATTGAGGCAACTGATGAGGTAAACAACAAGGCTACCAATAGTTTCCCAATATCTGTTAACGTTGAAGATCCCAATACTGAAATGAATCCACCGATCATATCAATAATATTCCCGGAAGATGGGATGCATTTTGACGGTCAATCAATTGATGTTAAAGGTACAGTGGAAGATGCGAACGATATCAGTATGATTACTGTTGATGGCGAACAGGTAACAACACCTGAGGTGTTCCCTGCCGCATCAGCGTATTATTTGAAAACCGCAGCTTTGCATGATGGAGTTAATGTAATAACAGTGAACGCATGGGATATCAATAATAATATGGGTACTGCTACAGTTACTCTGGATGTTGATATTGCGCCGCCGTCTTTGGTTATTACAAGTCCGGAATATGAAGCGATATTCATGGAATCCAATGTAACTATAAGTGGTAGGGTTACCGATTCAAACGGTATCTCGCAATTGATGATGGGTGAAGTATCGGTAGCTTATGATAATGATGGTTATTTTTCAGTTGATCTGAACATTGAAGAAGGAGCGAATACAGTTTCTTTTGAAGCAACAGATGTCGCTGGAAATACGACTTCACTGGATTGGATTGTTTATTATGATATTGAAGGACCTATATTACAGGCAATTGATCCTGTTGACGGTGAAACAGGAGTTCCGTTCAGTACATCAGTCCGTCTGGAATTTGATGAACGTCTTGATCCTGAAACGGTATCTAACAACACTGTTAAAGTCATATATCTTGATGATATAGGCGATGAGGTAAAAGAATTAACAGGTAATGTTGCTGTAGATCGTAATATAGTTATTTTCTCGCCAAACACATTGCTTGAACCGGGAATAACATATAGGGTGAAAATCCTTCCCGGTATTCACGATTTAGTCGGCTTCCCTTTACAGAATCCTACAAGTACAGTGTTCACTGTTGATACAGAGATTACTACAGTACGTGGTATGGTAATCGATCCTGATACTGGTGCTGGTATATATAATGCAACTGTATCAATCGTTGGAACTGATATTTCCCAAAAAACAGACAAACTGGGTGCTTTTTATATTGAGCGTGCTACAATACCTGCAGGAGTTCAAATTTTAGATATCGATGGAACTACCGCGATAGTTGAGGATACTATTAAATTTGGGCAAAATCGTTGTCCTATAATGGTGCTGACCAATGAAAGCAATACTTTAAATAAATCAATATATTTACCTCGGGTTAATCCTCTTTCTACTGAGTATATCAATGGTAACACTGAACAGGTTGTTACTTTTAATGATACTATATCAGGCGCTATTGAGGATACCGTAGTCCCTGATAGATTTTCAATGACAGTACCTGCGGGAGCTCTGGAATTTCCTAATGGATCTACCAGCGGCCCGTTGAGTGCTATGACTATGCATGAAATGTTTTTGCCGAATCCTTCAGTAGACCCTGCGTTAACTGTTCCTCTGGTAACTGCAGTCTGGTTCCATCCATTTGGTGTAAAATGTAGTGAAACAATACCTGTGAATATTCCATTCCCAAGCGATCGTGGTGACACAGGAATAAGCCCTGGCGACCATTTTTTAGTTGTAAGTTATAATTCGGAAACATGTGAATGGGATGAAGTTGGTATTGGTACTGCCAGTGATGATGGTAAGGTTTTAGAAATGGCTGATGGGTATGGTCTTGATGAATTAACGATAGTTGCGATTTTCCCTATTGCTTATAATGTAGCGTTGGAAAATGAACTGAATGTTATGTATAAGAAGTTTTACGGTGGATCCGGTGAAGATCAGTTCCTCTGGTTGATGATGGAAATGCTGGTCGCTATGTCAATTATGAATATGATGAATAGTGTATCGATTTGGGGTTGGCAATTTTATACAAACAATCCCGGTATGGGGGCTGCGAAACAAGGTTATCCCGGTCTAATGTGTAAAGTTTCCAATGAGTTCCGGGCAAGGCCGGCGAACGCTTGGGGTAAGGTTTATAGTACACAGAGATATTACCTGTTTCCAAATCTTATGTGGTTGATGGTATGTTTGTCACTAGAATACTATGTCAATTGTACGGCTGATGTAGAGTGGGTTTCCGGCCGTGAAGGAAGGACAGGTATACGAAATCTGCCTATATGTAGTTATACAATGGTTCATTCCGTATTTAGTGGTATAAATTATAGAAATCCACATCCTGTGCCTGTCGATGTATGGGGTTATAACGGAGATATACGCTTTATAGGCGATGATGGACAACCGACAGCCAATCCTTCTGCTACTCCTTCAGACATTCCATGGGTTGGTGTATATAGCGATGCTCAACAGTATGAGGGGGGAGCCTCTGGTCTTGTTGACGGTGATCCGGTTGCTTCTTGTAAATTTGTATTTCCGCCAACCAACAGCGAAGCAGGCGAGTGGTGGAAAAGTTATTCAGGCGCTACAATAAAATCAAATATGTGGGCAGTAGGTAGAAGACGCCCGATTTATGCTGCTGATGGCAGTGTAGCGAATAATACATGGCGTTCATATATATATCCTGAGCATGACATTCGTATTCTCTGTGAGGTGTCAGCAGGTGACGTCAAATATGTCGGGGATAATTATACAAAAGCTCCTATGCCACAGGTGAGTGAAACAACAGGTAACGTATCAAATATTAATATGTATTGTAATATTACTATTGGTAAACTGAATGTTAATTGTTATATCTCTCGCCAGTATACCATTCCTACGCGTACTGGTACTCAAATTGCCGAACAAATATTGCCTTATCAGGGTATAGCTTCGACATGTGATAGTAAATTGATATTATATACCGGTACGACTTTGGCTAATGGAAAAACCAGTCCAACAGGTAATTATGATCTTAAAGGAAAGGTTAAAACACCAAGTGGCGTTTCAGATATATCTGTAAAACCAACTGGTGGTTCACCGTGGATGTCTCCATCATTACCTCAGGCGGGTACATATGAGGTAACGGTATCAGCAAATGGAGAATGGGAAGATAAAGATCTTATGTATATTAATTTGCAGTCCAAGACGAGCTCAGGTTCAAGCTCAAGTACGACTACAGATACTGCGCCGGTGACTCGTACTACGTCGGGCCGCAGTGGTGGAAGAGGTGTCTATACAGCCCCAACTGGTACTCAAACTACTGATTCACGTAGGGTAACTCCTGTACCTGCGCAGAATACGGATAGAAAAGAATACACAATAGTTGTTGTTGATCCGATTCTGTATTCATCATGCGGCGCTGGCCATTGTGAGGCAACTGTATCGTATGTTGATTTTACTCAATTCCATCAGAGTGCGGATCCTAATATGCTTACATCTTTACCTACACCGGAGGAGCAACTCTTTGTAGGTGAAGAACCAAAAATAACGATCGACCATTATAAGAAGGTTGCTACAAAAGTAGTACTAAAACTTAATAATAGGTCACAAGTGACAGGTGGCGGCGCAGGTAAACCGGGTATTGTGTTTAAGCTTACTCAGGTTGGCGCTCCATTTGTTTTGACTGAAACAGTACCGGATGATTTTCTTGAGGCAAGTCCTTCAACTCCGGCTAACAGATATGCTGTTCATACTCCAGGTGTTGAGACAGTAACATATTTGCCGAATGTACAAAAACCATCGATGTTTATTCTTGATTTGCAAACAACGGGTAGAACAATGACCCTTGATATTATACCTCCTCCTCCTGCTTATACTGGTGATATGACAAAGACATTGCGATATTTTGATTACCTTGAAACAGAGCGTGAAAGCAGTTTTACGACACGATATTGGCTGATTGAGATTATAGATAGAAATACTATGCTTTCTACGGAAACAAGTACTGTTATTGAAGCTAATGACAGCGTTTATAATCTTATTGAAAAAGTCACTGTTTACATTAAATAAAAGAGGATATGAAAGATATGAATATAGTCAAATATACCATAATTATTAACAAAGGAGTTCTACGATGAATATGCCGTGTTGGAGTAGAATGTTAACCAAGCTGTTCTTTCTGGTTGGCGTAATCATGACACTTGAGTCGGGTTTGTCAGTCAGTGTATGCGCACAAGAAAATACACCTGGAGAAAACTCACCTCCGGTTGTCGAGCGTATTGAACTGGGATCGTTCTTTAATTCATTTACGGAACGTCTTCTGGTGAAAATTCATTTGTCAGATGACACAGGGGTGCGTGATGTTAATGTGCACATGGTTGCCCATTCTGACACATGGATGAACAACCCGGAAATAACCGATGCGGAAGTCCAGGCAACAGGTGACTTTTTTGTCTATGATGCGGTTGTTGAACCTGTTGAGACTGGTCTTCAGGTTATTATTCTGGAAAACATCGTATTGCCGTCAGGAGCTGATGAAACCCTTGGTATTCCTGAAGACGCATATCTGACAATTACAGCGAAAGCTACTGATATCGATGGTGCTGAATCAGAAACGCTTCAAAAAGTTGTATACCAGGAGTTCGTCAATTATCTCGAAGGTGTCTCGGTTTGTTCGTTTTATGATGACCGTGAAGATGAACAGTATATCATAGGTGGTATATTGTTTAACGATGTGCATCTTATTAAGTCGTTTAATATAGAAATAATTGGTGTCTCTTTACGGACATTCAGAGAAAAGGGTCAGGTTTGGGATAACGTAAAACGCGAGGCATTTTGTTTCCAGAAACGTACGTATGGCATCAAAGACGATAAACTCGAATATGAACTCTTTTTCCCGTTGGAAGAAGATTTTGATCTTCCGGAAGATTCGATATTACGTGTAACAGTATCAATGAGAGATATGGCCGAAAATACAATTTCCGCGGCATTTACTAATTATTTGAATAATTCTATAGAAGAAGATTTGTTGGAAGTAAATATAGAACCATCTGAGGTTTTTCTAACTGGGTTTGCGGAAACCTATCAATTACATGTCTATGCTACGTTTTCAGAATCAGGGGAACACGAGATAACGAATTCGATTAATGCTACGGGATACTACGTAACTCAAGATGAAGAGAATCCGGTAATATCAGTAGATAAAAATGGTGTAATTACAGCCTTAGGCGATGGTACTGCACAGGTTACCGCGATAAATAGAGGAAAAACCGATACCATTACAGTCAGGGTAGAGTTAGCTACGGAGTTACAATCTATAACATTATTGCCAAAAACAGTTAATTTAACTCACGTTGGTATTTCAGAACAACTTCAATTACTTGGTTATGTTCCAGATGGGCAGGGAGGATTGAAGGAAATAGATTTGACCGATTCATCCGTAAATACAAAGTATAGCTCTTCTGATTCATCTATAATCGAAGCTACATCTGAAGGGAAAGTTGTTTCTCATGCAGTTGGTGAAGCAGATATTACAGTGGAAGTCCTTGGACATCAGGATAGCATACATGTTACTGCTGTTGATGGGCCTCCGACTATTACGATTGCTCCATCTTCTAAGGCTGTCCCTGAAGGTGATACATTTACCATAACAACTGATACATGGGATGATTTTGGCATAACAAAAGTAGAATTTTATATCGATGGTTATCCTGTGGCAGAAGAAACTTCTGACCCATTTGAATTGGAACTGCAGGCTCCTGAGCGTCGTGCCGGTACAAAAATGCTGTTAAGCGCAAAAGCAATCGATACATCCGGTCTTGAAACATGGGCTGAAACAGTTACTATAGATATTACTGCACAGCCTAGGTCGGCATTGCCCGATTCGTTCACGGTTCTAGAGAATGAAGTATTATATCAGTTGGAAGAACTTCCAGCACCGCTTGGGTTTATTGTACCTCATACCGGTGATCGTATGTTGACATCTTTGACGTGGACGTTCCGTATCACAGGTGATGAAGATGTTATAGATAGCGTTGAATATTTTGTTGATGGTGTCTCTGCAGGACTAATTAACTATGCAAGTCAGTTGCCGCTTCAATTCGGCAATGATAACGATGACGAGGAGACTGACTCTTTGATTGTTCCTGTTTGGGAAATGAGATTTGATCCGATAGATATTGAACCGGGGCGATCTGTAGTCGTATCGGCTCGTGTGTTTGATAAGAAGGGAAATTATTCGGTCAGTGAAGCTATTGTTGTACGCGCTGAACGTGATTATCCGCCGTCAATACGTTTATTAGCGCCTATTGATGGAGATGATATAATTGAAAATACGAACTTATATATTTCAGGCCGCGTCAATGATGATACATTAAAATTAGGAACAACCGCAAAATTTTATATCAATGATGAGGTTGTTTACGAAAAAACATTTAAAGAAGAATACGCTATGGCGGTATTCTTTAATCCATATGCAACTGCTGGTACAGTGACGATGTCCTATAATTATCCTGTTCCTGCAGGTAATTTGTATACAAAATTACGTGTTCGCATGGAAGCCATTGATAAAGAAGGGCAGTTGGCTTCTAGTGAGGAACATGACGTGACTATCATTGCGAATGAACCTCCTGAAGTTATGATTTCCAACCCGTTACCCGGTTCCGAAATTACTACTGGCGATACGGTTATAATTAAGGCTATAGCTGTTGATGATTCAGGTAAAATTGCTAATGTTGAGTTCTTTCTCGATGGTGAACCGTTGGGTGCCGATGATACTGCTACACGGAATATATATAATATGCCTGAATATACTGTAGAATATTATGTTCCGCTTGAAAAAGTCGAAGAAACCATAACCCTTACTGCTCGTGCTACAGATGCTACTGGCAAAAAGACACTTTCTACAGAAACTATTGTAGCCATTGTTGCGGATAGTACGTTGCCGACAATACATATCTCATCTCCAACGGATGACGATGTATTTAAGGAGACTCAAAATGCGTTGGTTTCTGTTGCAGGGTTTGATGATATCGGAGTTAAACATGTCAGTATTACCATAAGCAAAGAAAACGATAACGATTCTGAGCCAATTGAATACGAAACGAATGATATTGTTATTGTTAATGAAAATTTAAATACTTTCTTTGTAAATTATGTGATCGATAAAGATTATCTTAATGTCGGAGATAGAATAAAAATAGAGGCAACAGCCACTGATAATTCAGATAATATTAATTTTGCGATACCATTGCGTATAGATGTGGTTCAGGATTATCCACCTGAGGTCGTAATCTTGAGACCTTATCCAGAGCAAAAAGTGATAATGGATACTGACATTACTGTAGATGCACATGTGATTGATGATATAGGCCTTAACAGGGTAGAATTGCTGGATAATGATGATAATATATTACAAGTAGATAACTTACAGCCGTTCCAATTTGATTACCATGTGGGCACATATGCTGTACAGACGCCAATAACGTTGAAAGTTCGTGCTTTTGATTCGGCAGGGCAATCGGCGGTCGATACGGTAAACATAAAGGCTTCATTTGATACAGAAGCGCCGTATGTTAGTGTAATTGAACCATATGGTGAAAGTTTTACTGTTTGTGGACGTTCAATTACTTTGGTGGCCGGAACATCAGATAATGTTGAGGTTGATCGTGTTGTCTTTAAAATCACGTTTGCTGACGGGACCGAAACTTTTTACACAGTGAACAGTGGTCAGCTTGATTCAGCGGGTGTCTTTACCATATTCAAAAAAACGTATACATTCCCTCTTTCAGAAGCAGGGACAGAGGCTTCCATAGAAGCGACAGCGTATGATACTTCAGAGAATAATTCTTCGCATAAAATATATGTATCTCTGGTAAAAGATAATCCTCCAATTGTTGGTATTAACTATCCATCAGCAGGCGCAACTTACTGGGAAGGTGAAGTGTTGGATGTTAAGTTTACCGTAAACGATGATTATGGTGTAGCAAAGGTACAAACTATTTCAGATGGAATAGTATACGATGAGAAAAGCCTTCCTCTTTCTACAGACTGGAAAGAAATATATAAGAAACTAAAAATTGAAACACCCACAAAAATAGAAATGATTGTTCAGGCTCCGTTGGTTGATCTGGAATACGATAATGAAGGTAGAGCATTGGATGTTGAAGCGCCGATCACCGTAAAAGCTATCGATGCTTTCGGTAATGTTGGAAGCACCTCGGTGACGCTGAATGTGAAGAATGACGTAACTCCACCTACTGCGGAAATAACAAAACCGAAAGGTGAGGTTACCCTTTTAGAAGGTGCTGAAATTAACTTTACTGTGGAAACTTCAGACGATATAGCTATTAAGGGAATAAAATTATACAGAGATGATGTATACGTTAGTTCTTCACAAAAGATAACCAGCACAAGAGTTGAGATTACAAAAATACCTAATCCGTTGTCATACGGCTATCTTATAGTTGATGAAACGACATATTCAACGTTTACTATAAAAACAGGGATACCGGAAGGTACAGAAAATACTGAATTGAATTATTATGTCAAGGCATATGACAGGGCTGGAAACCATTCGGATCCTTCTAATAGTGTTATTGTCAAAGTTATTCCTGATGAAATAGCGCCGAATGTAACTATTTATACACCGGGAACGGATGCAGAAATTGTCGAAAATACAATGTTCACAATAGAATTGAAAGTTAACGATAATGTTACGCCTGCTTCCGAAATGAGTTGTTCTGTCAAAGTTGAATTCGATTCTGAAAGCACAACGTACGTAGCTGAGTGGGATTGTGATTCAAAAGCATATGCAATAGAACTTCAAGCGCCTGATATTTCAGATACATTGCGTAAACGTATGAAAATATGGGGTTTCGCAGAAGACGAGTCTGGTAATGTGGGTGAATCATCAAGAAGAAAAGTTTGGATCATGATGGATCTTGCACCTACGGTATATTTTACTCAACCTAAAGATGGGTCAGAAGTTACAGAACAGTTGACTTATAGCGTCACGGCTAAAACAGACGATGATGTCGGTTGTCCACATGTTACCCTTTTACAAACAGGTGGAAGGCCGGTTGTGAGAGATTTAGAAACACATCTTCTTGATTCTATGAGTGAATCTGCAAATACATTTGCGTTTGTATATGATGTATTCCCGGTTGAAATACCATTATCCACAATCCATATAGAAAAATATGACTATACAAATGAATTGATAGGTGAATGGAAATTACAACACTATACAACGGTAGATAATGATAGCGGCGCAATGGTGCAGTTCTCAAATACCGGTTTAAGTATTGTAGAAGATGATACAGTACATATAACATTCATGCCTGCGGATAATGCTGATGTTGCTACTATTGATGTAACTGCTCTTATTGGTATGGCAACACATGATCAGATAGAGGGTGATCTGGATATAACCAACGATTATGAACTGGATACGCCGCCGTTTGAAATTAATATAAGCATTCCTGAGGAAGCTGATTCTCTGGAGTTGACTATAAACGCTTATGATTCGCAAGGTGATCCTGTTATAGCTATAGCAAAGAAAGTAACTTTGAGTACAAATAGGATCAATATTTCAAAAGATTCAACTCAGGTGGAAATCGATTATAATCTTGTAGCGAAATTGCCTGCCGATCAGACTTTAACGATGTATAATCGCAACAAATTGGATGAGAGTCTTAGCGATATACAAAACTATTCGTTACCAAACTTACCAGTACCGTTGAATAGTGCTCCTTATACGGAACGCTTTACAGGTTGCGCAATTGACACGGCAGGTTATCGTTCAGTTGCTGAACCAATCAGTGTTAATCATGTGCCTGATACATCTCCGCCAACAATATCAATAACCAATTATGCAAGTGGCGATAAAATAGTTGAAGGCTATTGGATTAAAGTGAATTTTACTTCATCTGATAATGTAGGCGTCAGTAAAAACATGTTATTTGTTGATGGTGCACAGTCTGCTGTTGTGCCTGGTAGCACTAACTCTATAGAATTAAAGATACCTGAAGGCAAAGCAGGAAGCACACTCGTTTTAAATATGCGTGCAATGGATACTGTTGGAAACATCGGGAAATCAGCTGATGTGATATTAACGGTTATGCCTGATAGTCCACCGACAGTTAATATTAAGACCTTATCGAATATTTTATGTGGAACACTTAATAAACCACATAATCAGCAGGCGCTTGGTGGAATTAAAGTTCTTGAGGGAACAAATGTTAACTTTAGTTCTCTGGTAAAAGATGATGCCGGCCTGGCAAAAGTTGAGTTGTTAGTCAATAATAATGTGGTCTCGCTTCACGAGTTTACAGTGGCTGCAAAATATTTCCAGCAAAAAGTCAGCTATACCGAAGTATCAACTTATGGTATTCCTTTTGGTACCAACAATTTCCCGTTTAACCTGAAAGTTGTCGCGACTGATATAAAAGGCCAGACAGGCGCAGATGAACTTACTGTTATATCTGTAAGCGACACAGCGCCTTATGTTGCTATGGCTTCGCCTATAGATGGACAGGAAATTGTACAGGGCAAATTCTCGATTAATTTTGAAGTAGTAGCGGCTGATAACCTTTCTTTGTCATGGGCTCGTTTTTATATTAATGGCCAGGCATTAGGTTATTTATCCAAAGGCGAAGAAATCAGAATAGCAAAATACGGTTATTCCGACTCAGAAGTCGATCCGTATGTTTACGATGAATTCGGACGTCCTGTGCCGTTTGATCCTCAGGTTGCGGAAGGTGTATTCAGTTTCCCTGAACCATATGATAACGTTCATCCTGATAATAAAAAACGTCCTAAGTTGTACCAACAGGAAGTGTATTTGCCGGTTGGTTTGCTTGATGATAACCTCGTAATTAAAGTGGGTGTTGAAGTAGCTGATGGAGAAGGTAACACAACATATGTTGAACAAGAACTCAACGTAGTGCCTGATTTATCACCTCCGGAATGTGCTTTTTATCGTCCTATCCTTGATTGGGATGCTATAGAAGGTACAACGATTACCGTTGGTGTTGAAGGCCGTGATAACGCACGTATCAGTGTTGTTGAAGTTTGGGCCGGAGTCGGGGTTGATTTGGATACAGGGGACATTGATTGGACCAATAATGGTCTTGGTAAACGTATATACTTCAAAGATGGTTTCCCGTTAAAGGATTTCATTGTAGGTTCATGGTACAGCGTGGATATGCCGCCTCAGGAATTTTTATTCCAAGTTCCATTCCTCAGTGAATTGGGAATAACAGGTATTAATAGAAGGCCTTTCAATGAGTTTGTCGGTGGAACAAGGGAACGCTATTATTTTGCTGTAAGGGTATGGGATCACTCATCCAATTATGGTCAGGCCTGGACGCCGATCGATATTATTCCGGATAATAATCCTATCATTGACATTACAGCTCCGCGCTATGGAACTCAAGTAGTCGAGGGGTCAAGTGTGACAATAGTTACTGAAGCGGCAGATGATGTTGGTGTTCGTTATGTTGATCTTATGGTCAATAATGAAATTGTTCAGTCATTGGATGCTCCTCCATTCACTTTTTCCTATGATGTACCGAATGGAACAAAAGGCACTGATATATTGATCAATGTTCGTGCGGTGGATACCTTTACTGAGAATACCGGTAATGTAAGTAAAGATGTGCCTATACTGTTGCATGTTATAGGAGACGATCCGCCAAGTATTGGTATAGCATATCCATTTGAAAACGATACTATTTATGAAGGACGATATCTTTTGGTACAGGCTGCTGCCATAGATGATGTCGGTATTGTATCGGTAAAGTTTTATATTAATGGCGAACTGATTAAAGCAGATGTCAGTCATCCGTATGAAATTTATTGGCGTGTTCCGTTTGGTAGTGCTGGCGAAGAAATTCACATTGATGCTATTGCAACAGATACAGCAGGTCAGACTAAAAGCGCTCGTCATGTAATGGTGCGTGTCATCACTGACGATCAGCCGCCTGTTATATCAATAGAAGAGCCGGCTAACTATTCGCAGGTTATAGAAGGTAGTGAAGTTAAAGTTCGTGCATTAGCTGAAGACAATGTATATGTAACAGCTGTCCGTTTCTATGTGGATGGTGTTCCTGTCCATACTGATCTTGAACCACCATATCAGTTTACCTATGGTGTACCGCAGGATTCGGCTTATGATTATTCTGATCCGAATAATCCGATCCCAAAAGAATTTGAAATTAAGGCGGAAGCTCTTGATTCAGCCGGTAATAAGTCGAGCGACACTGTTAATGTTGGTATAGTGAAAGATTTACCGCCGGTGATCATGATAGTAAGTCCTAAAAACGGTGATACTGTTGTCGAAGGCCAGCAGATTCTTATAACAGCAGTTGGTGATGATGATATAGATATCAGAACAGCGACCTTTATGGCTCAGGAAGAACAAGATGGACAATTCCTGACTCAAGGCGTTGATTTTGTATTGCCGTTTAACTGGTATTTTGGTGTTGAGTATGGTACTGCCGGAGAAACCAGAAAATTCAAAGTTATAGCTGAAGATACCGCAGCTCAACAAGTAGAATCAGCAACTATAACAATTCATGTATCTGAAGACATGCCACCTACATGTGAATTGCGCAGACCACTTGACGGTGCTGTTGTTTTTGATGGTTCGGAAGTAATGTGTGAGGCTTCATGTAATGATGATGTTGAAGTGTTTAAAGTTGAATTTTATGTCAATAAACAATTAGTAGACACGCGTTACACAAATCTTGCCGATGACGGCGTGTTTGGTGGTGGCGATGTTTATCGTGGTAAATTTGAGGCTCCTTTTGGCGCTGAAAATAGTATTTTTTCTATATACGCGATTGCTTATGATAACCGTGGTCAGAGCACAAAATCAAACGTACGTATTATTGGTACATTGCGTGATACCGTGGCTCCAAATGTTGCGCTTTGGTATCCTGCAGATCGTTCGATTATAACTGAAGGTACTCAGGTTGATGTCCGCGCCAATTCAGTTGATTTGGGTGGTACGGATTCTGTTACATTTTATGTTGATGGTGTTTCGAAGTTTACCGATTATGTTCCTGATCCGCGTCAGAAACATGCTCCATGGTACTATACGTATCTTGTACCATTTGGAAAACCAGGTCAGGATGTAACTTTGACTGCCACTGCTGTTGATCCTTCTGGTAACGTAGGTAGTACGATTCCGATTAGTATTGAAATAGGTATTTCCGCACGAAGCGCACTGAATGGTATTCGTAATGTTGAAACCGAAGATAATACGGTATATGTAACACGCATAACCAAACGCGGCAAAGGCGGTGGTACTGAAACAACATATCACAAAGATACTTGGGCAATATGTATTTACGATATTATTAGTGCCCCGGAAAATCCTGTATTGTTCAGTATGCTGGAAGTAGGTAATGTTAATCCTTTCTCAATGCATGTTACAAAAGAAGGCTATTTGTATTTGACGTGTACAGGTGATTCCGGTTTTTCGATGAATGCGTACTTGTATATTATTGATGTACGAAATCCATTTTTTATGGAATACAAGAGCAAGATTGAGTTACCGCTTGATCAATGTAATGATGTTGATGTTATAGATAAGTTGGCATGTGTGGCAGCTGGAGAAGCAGGTTTACAGGTTGTTAATGTAGATAATCCGCTAGAACCTATGAGTGTTGGCTACCGTGTGACACCTGGAAACAGCTACGGTATCGATTTGCAGGATACCTATGCGTTTATGGCATCCGGCTATGAAGGTTTGAGTGTTATCGATTTGAGTAATCCGAACTTGTTTGAAATTGGTTCTATAGATACATATGGATTAGCAAATAGAATTAAGATAGTAGGTAACCTTGCATATATAGCTGGTGAAGCTCCATACGCACTGGCTACTCCTGATTCTGGATTGACAATTTTAGATATAACCAATCCGGCAAACCCTGAAGTACTCAGTCGTCTTGATTTGGAGCCTGAAAGACGCGATCATCTTTCCGGTGGTACATTTGGAGTCGATGTACTTGGCACTTTAGCATTTTTGACAACGGAAACGGTAGATCAGGAAGGCAAACTTGTTGAGAGTTTGTTGAATGTGGTCGATATCACAGATCCATTGAATCCTGAACTTATAGCTAACGCGAAAGTGCCTGGCAAAGCACGAGATGTAAAAGCCATGAATGAATATGTTCTGGTTGCTACTTCTGAAACAGTGTTTGTATTCCAGATACCGTACACTAATGTTGTCGCTATTTCACCTGGTATTGATGAAGAACACGTAGCGGTAGATACATCAGTGACTATAACGTTTAATGATCAAATCAATCCTGATACTGTTGTCGATCCTGACACAGGTGAATCTCTCGGTACAATTACACTTCGTAACCTGAGCAGTGTGAGTGATGTTAATCCTGAAGGTATTTTGATAGACGGATATTTTACCTTCGATGGTCCGCATATCATATTTACACCGCTACAGGCATTAGATACCGCGACTGATTATGAAGTACATATAACAACTGATCTCGTGGATTTGAGTGGATTGGATTATCTGATTACTCCATTTACAAGTCAATTTAGAACTATACGTAATCTCAATGCGGTGCAACCTGAAATTATCCGTTCAGTACCGGCGTATGGTCCTATGGCTGGCGACCAGACAATTACTCTGGAAGGTGAAAACTTTAGAGATGGCGCTACGGTCATGATTGGTGGTTTCGCCGCGACAGAAGTTGAAGTTTCTGAAGATGGTAAAGAAATTAGTTGTGTTACACCTACAAATAACTATGGTCCCGCTGCGATTACTGTTACCAATCCTGGCGGTTTATCAGACACTAAATTTGGCCTTTATTTGTATTTAATTCCGATAGAGATATCATTCCTGGTACCGGCCGTTGGTTCACTTGACGGTCATAACATGATTGAGATCATTGGATATGGTTTTGCTCCCGGTGCTAGCGTTAAACTCGATGGAAGAGACTGTACAGATGTTGTGGTAGAGAGTACCCGACGTATACGCTGCCGTACTCCAAAGGGTGATTTCGGTCCGGCAGACGTGTTGGTAACTAATGCTGATGGAACTTCGGCCTTATTGACCGAAGGTTTCCTCTATACTCGATTGGTTGTATCGCAGATGATTGAAAACTACGATTCTGACCTTATCGAAACATTTGACTGTCCTGGCGATTTATGTGGATATATCATTCCGGATAGCATCGATTGGGATCCGACCGAGATATCCCCAGGTATATCGAAAGGTATTGATGTATATGGCGATTATGCATATATTGCTGTAACAAGCCGTCTTATCCAGGAAGGCGCAACATATCTTGAAACACAGATGAAAAGTGTTGCCGGTACATTAAGTATTATGAATATTTCAGATCCGGAAAACGCGTATCCTGTTGGTGGAATTGATCTGCCTGTCTGGTTGAAACCTACGGATGTTTCGGTTACAGAAGCATACGATCCTGACAAAGGTGAAATGCGTATATACGCGTATTTGATTGCAAATACTACACCGCTGAATGGTCTGGATGCTAATGGCAAACCGGAATTGGTTATGATTGATGTTACAGAGCCTACAGCGCCATACGTTGTTTTGAATCCTGCCGCTCCATCTGGAACATCTACAGGACGTATTTATTTTGACGGTAGCGCTGAAGGTATAGATTCGTATGATTCACTTGGTATTGTTGCCGCTGGTTCTGGTGGTGTTCATTTTGTTGATGCAAGTGATAAGTACAACCCATCTGTTGTCGGTACGATGACCAAAGCAGTTGTTAATGGTTCAAATGCAACCATTAATGCCCGGTCAGTATATCTTAAGAATGAAAAAGCATATGTTGTTGCTGTAACGAATTACGCGATTGACGAAAATTCAGGAAAGCAAAAAGGTGGTATAAGATTTTTGGTTGTCGATATTTCATCGCCCGCGTTTCCTGTAAAGGGTGTTGTTACTTTGGATGCAAATGGTAACTGTCCTGTGGTTATTGATCGGGGCATGGCATATAATGCCGGTGGTTATGAAAATAGCCTGGACGTAATAGACATTAGAAATCCACTTCAGCCAAAATTACTGAGTTCTCTCGATCCTAATTTGTTTGGTAACGCTCAATTGAATTATTCAACTAATCTTACTGGTGCAGGTGTAGACGATGAAAATGAAGTTGACCAGATTCTCTCACAGTTATTAGGGTATTCCAGCGACCAGTTTGCAAACGGCGTGAAGATATTGGGTAACCTTGCTGTAGTCTGTTCTGCTAAATTTGATCCTGACAACCCACCGAAAAATTGGCCGGATATGCTGGAAGGTTATTTACAGGTTATAGACGTTTCGAATCCGTCATTCCCACAATTGATTGATGCTATGGATTTGATGCCTGGTTTATTCCCGCGTGATATAGAAATCGGGGACAATTACTGTATTATTGTTGCTGAAGAAAAGAAACACAAAAATAAGAAAATTGTAGTGGATGTACCTGAAGGCGTGATTGTTGTCGGTTTACCGATTCCCAATGTGGTTGAAATATCACCTAAAGCCGGCTCAATTGCGGTTCCTGTTAATACACCGGTTCGTGTTAAACTATCTGAACCGATTGTCTGGAACAAAGCGACTGGTGAAAGCTTGAATGGAAAATTTATTTTATCAGAGTTGTCCGGTTCTGCAATAAATGATGTCGTTGTTCCTGGAACCATTCAAATTGAAGATAATAACGGTGAAGGTATTTCAATCACACATGCCAATAGAGAAGATTTCCCTGATGGTATGTGGTATATTCACCCCGAGTTATATCCTGGAACAATGTTTATTGATTCAGAGGGTGATTGGGAATATGATCCTTCTGATATAAATGAGTTGTATGATCCTAATATTGTTATGGGATATGAGTTTACCTATACTCCGAGTTCGAATTTGGATACCGGTAAAACTTATGTTGTCAAACTGACAAGCGAAATACGCAGTGCGTTTACTGATTACCCATTGGTTGGTCCATTTGAAACAACATTTTCAACAGCCAATAGCGCAGTTTCACTACAACCGGTTATTTTTGAAGTCTCACCGGATGGTGGACCGACTGAAGGTGGTACTGATTTAACTATTGTTGGTCAGGATTTCCAGCAGGGTGCCAGTGTTTTTGTTGGTGGGTTGCCAGCAACAGATGAAGTTGTCTCTACTGATGGTACTACTATTACTTGTAAGACTCCGCCGAACTTCCAGGGTACAGCTGCAATAAAAGTGGTTAATCCTGGTAGTGCGTATGATATTCGTTTCGGTTTGTTTGCCTACATGGAACAGATAAAAGTATATACCTGTTCGCCTGATTATGGTCCGGCAATGGGTGGTACAAAAGTTACTATTACAGGAAAAGGATTTATACCTTCCAGTCAGGTTAAGGTATATTTCAACCGTACTAGTGATCCAGCAAATGCACGGGTATACGGACAAGCAACAAGTGTCCGTGTTATTTCATATACTCAAATCGTTTGTACAACACCAAACGGTCTTATAGGTGATACAGATGTGACCGTCGTCAATCCGGGTGGTGTGGCCTATGATAATGAAGGTAAAATGTATTTCGAGCCAGACAAACATGATGTTTTAGAAGCTGGCTTCAGATATATCAAGGGATTGGATTCAAGCTTTAGAATTAAGAATTCGGCTATTGATTTCAAACTTGAGAATATTTGGGCTTTTGTTATGACATCTGCCGGGTTGGAAATTATCAACATAAATACAACTGAGATTGATCCTGATAAACGCACTAATTTGAATCAGTTGGTAGGTATGGTGAACTTGGGTGGACGTGCAAGGGGTATGGAATTGATACCTAAGCGTGATTTGGTTGTCATGTCATATCAGTCAACTCCTTATGAACAGGCTGAAACATATTTCCATACTGAAGCATCTCAGATGGGTAGAGTTGTTATCATTAATGCGGACCAGCCTTCAGCGCCGTTTATTGTATCGACTCAGACAGAAGTTGGTAATGTAGTCGGCGAAATAGCGGTGCGCGGTAACTTGATCTTTGCCGCTGCAGGTGATGACGGTATGATTGTTATTGATATTGCAAGTCTACAAAATCCATATATCAATGACTGGATCGAGACAGACGAACCGGCATACGGTATAGCTGTAAAAGGCGACACATGTGTTTTGCTTACAGGAGAACAAGATTTCTCAACTGGTGCAGTAACACCAGGTACAGGAAAAGTTTACTTTATTAATATTGGTAGACCTGATTTCCCGATTATTGCCCAGTTGGATATGACTGCTCATAACGCAAATATATATGACAATAAATTGTATCTCTCGCGTGAGAGTGAAGGTGTTACAGTTGTCAATATCGAAGATCCATATAATCCTGTGATAATTGGAACATGGGTGGGGCCAAATACTTCATGGAGAGGCTTGGATAATAAAACTCATAGCGGTCCGCTTCCAGCTTATGATGTTGCTCTTGCGGGTAATCTTGCATTAACTGCATATGCAACTAGAAGTATCGGTATGGTCGATATATCTCAGCTTGAAAATGACGGCTCTACCGTGATGATGGGATACACACAAGATCCTAGTTCAGGCGTAACCATTAGGGTTGAGGAAACTCTCGGAACTATTTATGGTTTAACAAGAAACTATTTGTATAAACTGACCAATCCTGTTCACAGTATTTCGTCATTCTATCCTGACAACGGCGAGATGGTTCCAATTGAATTCGAGCAGATTCGTGTTAACTTTAATCAGGAAATTAATCCTGTATACGTTACACATGAAACCTTCCAGGTGAATAACCTGACTACTGGTATTCAGATGTTGCCGCTCACTCCGGAACGTCTCGTAGTTGGTGGCAACACAATTGCGATGTTTACCGATAGTCAACTTGAAGCAGGTTGTGATTATGAAATCCGAGTCAAAAAGAATCTGCAGGATGAGTTTGGTCAGGTATTCTATGGTGATTGGGTATCTAAATTTAAAACAGCTACAATACCTGGCGCGAAAGTTCCTGCAGTAACCGAGGTTCTACCACACATGGGACCGATAGAAGGTGGTACGCCTATAACCATTACTGGTGAAAACTTTATCGCAGGAATGACATTGTATGTTGGTGACACTCCGGCACTGAATCTGAGTATAGAAGATTCCCGTTTGTGCCGTGCAGTCACTCCTGCAGGCGACGCCGGTCCTGCTACAGTCAGGGTTAAAGTACCCGGCGATATGGAAGCATATTTAAACGGTGGATTCGTGTATGCTTTAGATCCGACACTGACAAAAATCATACCATATTGGGGCAACCCGATGGGTGGTACATCTATCAAGATATTTGGTACTGGATTTGTTCCGGGTACAACAGTCAGTCCGGGTAGTGAAATAACGATAGCTGGTGTTGATGTTTATAGTATCAACTTGATATCTGTTAAGAAAATGACGGCTATTGCGCCTGCGGGTCCATTTGGTCCTCAGGATGTCCAGGTTACCAATCCTGGTTTTGGTGGGCCTGCCTTTGAGCGCTTCAAACTGGTTGATGGGTTTGGATATGGATTACCGCTTGTTGGAAGAACCAAAGCTGCGAATTCAGCTGTATCTTATTTGCAACAGGATCCGGCAAATGCTGGCAAATTGATATTTGCCTCAGGCGGTCAATCAGCTGATGGCAATAGATTTTATTCGACCGAAGGTCTTCCGGAATTTCATGGTTCATTCAGGTTGCTGTTATTTGACGTCAGTGATCCTCTGGAACCATATGTTGGCGGTGGATCATTTACAGGTCCTAATCTCCAGGAATACAAAAAATGGTTAGGCCAGTTGCAGTCATTCTATGGTGGTGTAGCTGAAGATGGAAGTGGTATTGATACTGTCTGTAATTATCACAACGACGAAGGCAGGCGATTTGACGGTGAGCCGCTTAAGGCTTATAATATGTTGGAAGGTAATAGAGATTCTCGTGAAGTCGTGTATACAGAAAATCTTTCAGGTGATAAACTTGTCCTCGTTGCCAACGGGTTAAGTGGTTTGACCATACTTGATGGAGAAGATCCTGTATCTGCTCCGGTTGTTGGCCGTGAATTTGGGTGTGGTTATAAGTTATATGATGCCCGTATGGGAAGCATGACAGGTGTTAATGCCTTGAATGTAACAACTGTAAATAATGTGGCGTATGTTGGTTTGGCATATAATGTTAGTGATGTGCCGTCACACAATTACTGTTTAAGTTTGTTACCTCCGAAGTCATGGTACATACACGGTGTCGGTTCGCCTTCGCCAGCGTGTCCACCTAAAGGATCAGGCGGTCCTTTATCGATCATAGATTTCAGTGTAAAGAGCGATCCTGTAGTAATTCGTAACTTTGAAATAGATCGTACCGCCGCGTATGGTGGTATTTATGGCGATGATGCGGAAGACATTCAGGAAATTCTTGACGAGTTATTCGGTGGTGAACTGAATATTGCTTATGAAAGTCCGACCGCAATTGCCTTAAGAGGTGATAAACTCTTTATGACTACCGGTATGGTTGAGACTGTACCTGGCCGTACACGATTAGCATTGAGGGATTCCAAGAATAAAGTAGTTGGAAGTGAACCGCATTTAGATCCATCACTGGCTAGCAACAGAAGTGAATTCCCAGCCGATGCTGCGGGTGGTCAGTTCTGTCCTCCTTGGGATTACAAAGGATCGTTTAAAATATATGATATCAGCAGTACTATTCCTGTTGAATTATCTACAGTTGAGTTTGGACATCATGGAACAGGTCTTCAGCTTTATGATCATTACGCGTTTGTGACAGAACATAACAAAGGCATATACATATATGATATTAGCGACCTGACAAGTCCGCAACTGGTTAACACTGTCAGGTTAACAACATGGGATATGCATGTTCCGGGAACACCGTACAGGTTTGAAATTCGTGGAAACTTACTCTTTGTTGCTGCGAAATCTGGTGGTGTACAGGTATATGACATTACTGATCCAGAAAATTTAACTGTTGTCAGCGCCGGTAATACAGAGTATGCGGCTGATGTTACTGTTGTCGAAGATAGTGCTGTTGTCGCTTCTTTGAATGACGGTCTTAACATTCTGTCAACACCATTTAGTAATGTTCGTAAACTGTATCCTGATTACAATGAATTAGTACCCGTTGATATTTCTGAAATATGGATTCGTTTCAACCGCAATATCAATCCTGCTTTCATTACCGCACAGAATTATAAGGTTTGGTATGAAGATGAACAGGGCGAAAACGTTTACGTGACAGGCACCATTGCTACCCGTCAGGATGATATTTTCCCGACAGGGCCAGAGTACGCTTCGTTGATGCTTGATAGTGATTTGGAACCGAATAAGACATATTATATATGGTTGAGTGCTGAAATTACTGACCAGGAAGGCGGTAAGATGCTTATGGAATTTAATTCCAGATTCTATACTGCTCCTCTTGGCGTTACTCAGCCTAAGATTGCTTCAATCAATACCAATGTAAGTGATCCTCAAAAACCAGTTTCAGTTATTGCCACAACAGAAGGTGGTACGCTTATAGGAATCTATGGAGAGAATTTTGAGTCGACTACTGAAGTATATATAGGTGGCATAGCCATTGATCCTGTAAATGTAACATATATCAGCAATACTGAAATTCATGTTGTCGCTCCTGCGATAGACGGTGCAGGTTCCGCTGCGGTTAAAGTTGTTAATAGCGGTACATTCGAAGGTGAAACAGTTCAGCTTCAAGATTTATTAATGGGTGTTCTGCTTTATCTTGATCCATTGACAGAAGATGTATTGGCTATGGATCCTACTGGTGGCCGTATGGAAGGTGGAATTAAAATAGATATCTGTGCTGGAACCAATTGTATTGCTCCGGGCGCGACAGTTGAATTTGTTTCTTCACAGGTATTTTTCGAAGGTATGGTTGAAGGCCTTGATAGCGATATACATAGTTTACAGCGTGTCACCACATTAACGCCTATGCCTGACTTCCCGGGTCTTGTTGAAGTCTGGATTCAGAATCCAAATGGAGATCGTGCTCAGGTTGGTGTGTTCTCTTATGATTTACCACCGGATGATATTATTGATTTGCCAAACTTCCCACCACGATATGCAAACGATATGAAGATAACTGGGTCGATGGTGAAATCGTTCTATGACGAGAAACTCTATGTGACTGTACCTAAAATTGATACGTCAAATAAGAAATTAACCGGTTATGATCTACCACCGCATGTGGAAGTATTTGATATTTCTATTCCGATTCGACCTATACAGGAAGCGATATGCGAAATGCCTGACCGTCCGTTAGGGTTGGCAGTGCTTGATAACCTTATTTATGTTGCTTGTGACGCCGCTGGTTTGGTTGTAATTGACGCGTATAATTTATCTAAGTCTTTTATGATCGATCAGGTGCCTACATTTGGAAGCGCAACCGGTATCGATATACAGGGTAACAGGGCCTATGTGTCGGTATACAATGAACTTTCGCCTGATGATAGTTATATTCAGGTAATTGATATTGATACACCGGAACTGAATACGCTTAATAAGATAACGATTCCCGGAAATATCCGTGATATCAAAATTGTTGGAGATACGATATTTATCCTTGAGGCAGCTGGAGCCCTTGGCAGAGATATGTATTTCAAGATGTATGATATGCAAGGTAATTTGTTGGAAACGCCTTTGCGCCTCGGTACGGAACTTGGTATTCCAGAACAGACTACTTACAGTGTCCAGGATATTGTTGATTACAAACGCTTGAAAGTGCTTGGCGGTTTGGCGTTCTCTATTATCAATCAGCAATTGGCGGTTATTGATATTTATCCAAAGGATGAAGATGATCCGAGTATTATTCTTTCACCTGAAATAGAGTATTTCTCTGGTGTTGCAAAATCAATGAGTGGTGTAGAGATTAAAGGATCCAATGCATATATCAGTTCGTTGAAGGATATTAATATAGTCAATATTCCGATCGTTAACGTAGTTGGTGTTGAACCGGCAGTTGGTGATACGGTTGACGTTACTACACCGATCAGAATTTACTTCTCGCGTCCAATTAATCCTGCAACTGCAGTGAATACATCGCTTGACGATACACCGAATCTCGATAGCGATACAGTTCAGCTATACAAGAAGGATGCAAATGGAGATTGGGAATATGTACCAATGGCATTTAAGCCTGATTTAGCTGGATATCCGGTACAGTTTACTGACCGTGCGTCGTATATTGAAGTTTTACCTGCGTCAGGTAGCGGTGAACTAGACAACGGCGCAGAATACATGATCCGTGCCACAACCGGATTACGTGATATACGAGGCGGGGATTATTATTTGTCGGCTGAATTTACCAGTACATTTTACACAGCTCCGAGCGCTGATGACAGAATGCCGTCGATTACCAACTCTACACCACGGTATTTATTGCCGGAAGGTGGTAATGCGCTGACTATTAAAGGGGCCGATTTTGTTGCTGGTTCTACAATCACCATAGGTGGTCGTGAAGCAACGGGTGTTAATGTATCTGCTGATGGTACGACTATAACGTGTACAGCACCACCTCTGGGTAATAGAAATTATGGTGCGGCTCCGTTGAAAGTGATTACTCCGAATGGGCTGATTAAATCATTGTATGCGGGATATGTCTTTATACCACGTATTACGATCAAATCGATCACACCTAATACCGGTAAAGCCGAAGGTGGTAATTTTGCAACTGTAAAAGGTAACGGATTTATTCCGGGTACAACAGTTATCTTTGGTCCAAATGTTCCTGCTGAAGCAGTACAGATTCTCAATCTTAATACCATTCGATTGATTGTGCCTTCAGGCGAGTATGGCCCGACGGATGTAACTGTGAATGTTGAAGGATATTCCGATGTATTGCCCGGTGGGTATACATACAGTGTATTAACCTATCCTCCGCAGATAAATCTTGGCCCTGTAAAAATAATTAAGGGTGATGGTAACCTTGCAATAGCAGGTATTGATAGTACTCCTGGGAAATTTACGTTGCTGGATGTCAGTGAACCTCTTGAACCACGCGAAATAGGGCGTGTTAACTTGCAGTATGGTTCAACCAAGGGGACGATAGAAGATTTTCAGGTACTAGACAGGTATGCGTTTATCGCTGCAGGTTCTGTCGGGTTCTATATTGTGGATATTTATTTACCGGCTAATCCTGATGTTATGGAAATTATTCGTTTCAGCCCATATTCTTCATGCTTGAGTGCGGATGCTACAGAACAATGGGTAATGGCTGCGTATCAAAATAAAACATTACGTATTTATGATTATACAATGTTCTCCAATAGTATTTTGGTAAAACAGCTTACGTTAGAAGGTATACCGTATAAGGTCCGTATTGCTGATGAAGTCGCGTTAGTGGCTATGGAAAAAACGAATGGCGAACATGTTATCAAGGTTATTGACCTGAGGACATCTGATTTCAATATTCTCAGTGAAGTGACTCTTGCCGGTAAAGCTCATGATATGAGAGTAAACGGTAATTTGGGATATGTTGCCTGTGGTTCTACAGTACAGGTAATCAGTTTTGCTGCTCGTGATTTACCGGTTACACTTGGATACATAACACCGGAACGTATTGGTGACCGTACAAATGAAGTTACCGGTGCCGATGTTGTTGGATCTGTTGCCTTCCTGGCATGTGGCGCAGGCCAGTTACAGATTATGGATATCAATGACATTGAAAATCCAGAAATGATCAACTATGGTAGTGTTGATGGAAAAGCAATATCTGTATCAGTTGATGTCGATACGGCATATGTAGGTACTGAGTATAATGGTGACGGTACAGTAGTTATTTTACCTATTCGTACGGCTGGTGTATTGAAAGTTGTACCTGGCTACAGGGAAATGGTACCGGTTACAACCACCGTTGAGGTTTATTTTACAACATTGATGGACCCGAATACCATTAGTTCCAATAACTTCTATATTTATAATATGGCGACAGAAGAAGTCGTTCCCGCAAGTATTTTGAATACTACGGTACGCACAGGAACAGAGTTGATTTTGACTCCTCTTAATCCTCTGGCACCGGATTCGTCATACAAAGTAGTTGTGACGACGGATATTAGAAACCTCCAGAATGAAGGTTTAGGATCGCCGTTTAGCAGTATATTCACTACTGCGAGTATTTCTAATACCTTACAGCCGACAATAGAGGAAATTGATCCGGTTTGGGGTCTTGATGAAGGTGGTGATACTCTTGTAATTACAGGTAAGAATTTTGTGAACGGCGCGAAAGTATTGATGGGTGGTGTAGAAGCTCTGAATGTTCAGATTACCGAAAATGGAACAAGGATTGAAGCTATTACTCCGCCAAATCAGCCGGGACCTTGTGCAGTCGAGGTGTTAAACCCAGGTGACTTGAGCGATTGTATTCTTGCAGCGTTTAATTATTTACCTGATCCGGTAGTAACCAGTATTTCACCAACAGCAGGTACCTATGTTGGGAATACCGATGTGACTATCAATGGTTCACAGGGATTCTACCCTGGATCTATTGTGAAATTCGGTGATCAGCCTGCGTTGGATGTACAGATAAACAGCTTTACTCAGTTAATTGCTACAACACCGACTGGATTACTCGGTGCTAAAAATGTATCTGTAACTACTCCAGGTGGCGCTATGGGAACGGGATCAACAAGTACCCTCAGCAATGCCTATGACTTTATTCTTCCTAGATCAGGAAATTATAATGATCGGTTATATGATATTGAAGTTGACATGTATAATGCATATACACTGAATGATTCAAGTAATAAACTGATTATTTACAGTGTGCTTGCGTATGACGATCCGGAACCGGTTGTTAATGGTTCCTTAGGTGTTGGCAGTTCATTAACGTCACTCAAAATATTTGATGATGATTTCCTTGGTATCATTGCAGACGATAGATTGAAGATTGTAGATGTTGAGTATGTTAATACACCACAGATGAAAGCAACACTGAATTTACCTGAATCAGGAACTATTCTTGACTACGACCAGGTTGGTGGTTTTATAAAAGTATTGACTAGTACACTTGGTTTGATTACAGCCAGCATGGAAGTTGAAGACACATATAATCAGTATGGTGATCCGATACGTAACGTAACATTGTCGGTAGTTGACCAGTTTAAACCAACCGAAGGATCGTTGCGAATGTTTGCGTTTACCGATGACCGCTTAATAACGATTAACCGTATCAATAATGTGGATTATCTTGAAGTACGTCAGCGTAATGTACGTGATTATCCAGTGTTGGGAAGACAGTCTCTAACTTCTGGTACTGCGAATAAATTATTAGTTGATGGTAATAGTGTTTATTTGGCAACTACAAAAGGGATACAGATTTATGATATCAGTAACCCGATATTTATCGTACTCCAGAAACACATGTTTACTACAAGTAACTTATCGAACATCGTATATAAGCCGGGATTCTTGTATGTACACAGTGGTAACAACATCCATATATATGATGTAACAAATCCGGCAAGTGCGCATAGGATCACATATTACTCAACGAGTTACATACAGGATTTTACGGTTGAGGATGGAGTTATATATGTTGCGCGAAGTTCTTACGGTTTTGATACAGCTTATATTCCGTTTAATACGGTCTCCTCTGTAGAACCGGCAAACGGTGAGATTATCAAGCGCGATACTCCGCTAAAGGTGATGTTACCAACAAGGATAGAAGATTCTTTATTGGTTAGTGGGACAGATGTTAGTGTATACAAAGGTGGCGTTGAAGTTCCGTCCAGTTCTGGTGTATTGGGAACTGAAATTACAGTCACACTGGATGATCCAATTGATCCATCATCGGAATACGAAGTTCGTATTGATCTTGCAGATGTAGCCTCACTGAATGGAGATGAACTGAACGGCGCAATTAAAACTGTGTTTAGAACGGCTGACCGTGTAAACCGTACACCGGAATTGTCTATTACATCAGTTTCTCCGCGACTTGGTAGCCCGGTAGGTGGTGACAGTGTTGTCATCAGTGGTACAGGCTTCCTCGTTGAAGATGACAATGGCGCTGTTGTGGCACAAGTGACGGAAGTATTCTTTGGGGCGCAGGCCGCTACTATAGAATATATTTCGGAAAACGAAATGGGTGTCATTTCACCTGCTATAGGTAAAGAAGCGAGTGTAGCGGTAACAGTAAATGCCAGCGATGCTGCTACCGATATTGCTTATGATGCATTTATTTACCGTGGACCTGTTGCAGTATCGTCTATATCACCAACAGTTGCATCAGATGTTGGCGGTACAACAATAACCGTACAGGGTAACGGCTTTACCCCTGATTCAAAAATTTATTTGGGTGATGATCTACTTGATATTAGCTCTTTCGATAGTGATATACAATTGAAATTTGTAGTTCCTGCACGGGCAATAGGATTATATGATTTTACAATAGCCAAACCATTTGATGAACCTATTACCATCGAAAATGCTATTGAGGTTAGAGACCTTACAAAACCGACTCTGGTAACTAATTCATGTGTACCTAAGAGTGGTACTAGCTCTGTTTCGGTTAATACAACTATAAAACTGGTCTTTTCCGAACCTATTGAACACTCAACTTTGACATCGGAAACATTAACCATTAGGCGTGATTCGACATCGGGCACTCCTGTATCGTGGACAGAAACCAGTTTCACTGGAACTACGATTATTGTAAAGCCTGATGAAGCGTTGCAAGACAGTGCACGCTATTACACGGTTTTAACTAGTGGTATTACCGATTTAAGCGGAAATACACTCAATGGAACTAACATCTATTTATACACTGAGGATAATACAAAACCGACTGCCAGAGTACTCAACAGAAATACCAATCAAGAATTCACAAACGGAGAAGTATACTACAGCGGTATGCAGCTTAGATTAACATGTGATACTTCAGATAATTATTCCGGTATCAGAAGCAGAACTATGCAGTATATCTTGAACGGTACAGCACATAGTTTGTCAACTGTCTATGCAACAATGACAGTACCGGATGTTGACGGACAGGCTGATATGGTGTTGATGGCTCAAGCCGTTGATAATCAGTATAATGTATCTGATCCATATTATGTGACATTAAATGTTCAGGCATCGCCTCCACCTGAAGTTATTATATCTGCATTGCCTGATTCTATGAGTGAAGGTGAGAGTGTAACGATTACTGCTCAGGTTACCTCATATTATCCGACGAGCAATGTGTCATTCTATGTAGATGGAGTAAAACTGGATTCAGTTACACCGTCATCTGATACATATTCAGGAGTCTATAGCTTTGACTATAGGCTTCCATTTACCGAAGAAGCATTTGATACTGAATTTAAAATAACTGCAAAAGATTCTTCAGGTAAAACAACGGTAGTAACCGATACTCTCACAGTAACTATCGACCAGGTACCGCCTACGGTAGCAATTATATCACCGTTGAATGATTCTAAGGTGCTTGAAGGTATAGAATTGCCTATAGTTTTGGGTGTCACTGATAATATTGATATAGCTGAAGTTAATCTGAAAATTAATGATCAGCTGCAGACACCTCTGACCGAGCCTCCATATCGCTTTACTTATACGGTAAGCCAGGTTGATGATGACGGCTCGTTGGTACGTCTTGAAGCCTGGGGTTCGGATATGAGTTCCAACGTCAGCACACATGACTTTGTGACATTCTCAATATTAAATGATATTGAGATTCCTCAGGTCAACTTTGTGTCTCCGTTGCCGGGTGCAACGTTCCTTGAAAACCGTGTAGTTAATATCGAAGTTGATGCACAGGACAACGGCGCTATAGCAAAGGTTGAGTTGCTTGATGCTGACGATGAGGTATTAATGGAATTGACTTCGCGTCCATTTATTTTTGAGTACACTATGCCGTCAGTGGAAGCTGGTGTTGTTCCTCTGGAATTGCATGTGCGTGCTGAAGATAGCGGTGGAAATAAGAGTTTGATTCAGTCATTAAATCTTAATGTCAGCGCTGATACAGAAGCTGTAGCAGAAATGAGCCTTGTCGTGTATCCTGATGGATCTAAAGTAATAGCCGGTTCTGTTATCGAAATGCAGTTGACCGATGAGTCGGAAGATATAGATCCTGAAGATTCTTCAATTCAGATTTATATTAATGATTCATTGATTGACACTATTGCCTATGACACGGAATTACATTCTATTACAGTGCCGGATGTAACAGGCAATTCTGATCAACTAAAGATCAAAGCGGTTTTGCAAGATATATCGGCAAACATACGTGAGATAGAAAAGGTATACACGGTTATACGGGCAACGTCTTCGGTATCTTCGTTGTATGCGATAAACGACAATGGTTCTGAGATTTCAGTACGAGGAACAACCGCATATTTGAGTGATGCTGAAAATGGATTGTTGCTGCTTGATGTATCGAATCCGTCTGCTGTTTCCTTGTTGTCCAGCATACCGACAGATGGTTACACGATGACAACACAAGTATTTCAGGATACAGCTGTGATAGCTGATAGATTCGAAGGATTAAAGATTGTTGATGTTGAAGATGAATCAGCCGCAAGCGAAGTGGTCGCACTTCCTTCCTTAAAGAAAGCATACGACATGGCTTTTGACGGGTTCACTGCTTATGTTGCTGATGGTTCGTATGGCATTAAAGTATTTGCTGTTGATGGAGCCAATACTACATTAGCACACACCTATCCAGTAGATAGTGCTGTCACCAGGATAGTGAAAACAGGAAAATACATCATTACCGGATCTGAAGAAGGTAAGTTGGTTGTACGTGATATGTCGAATCCTGTATCACCTGTCAAAAAAGCGGAAAAGAATCTTGGTCAGGGGATTGTTGACCTTGATATGTTGAATCAGATGCTCTACGTTGTGCTTGCTGACGGAACAATAACCAAGTTACAGTTAAATTCAATAAGTGGAACTTTACAACAGGTATCAGTTATCAGTGATTCAGTTATCAGCTTTAATAAATTAGCTGTAAGTGGAAATCTGATCTTTGCTGCTGACGAAAACAAAGGTCTGCTTGTCATAGATGGAACTACTGATGAACTGATCGGTTTATATCAGGGCTCCATGATCTCTTCAGTTGCTGTTGAGGGGACAAATGTATACTTTGTTGATATGTCTGAAGCAATGCTTAAGGTGGTTAACATCACGTATGCCGGTGTTTCCGTACCGATCGTCAACCTGACAGTACCTGCTACGGCAAGTGAAAATGGTACAATAGCGGTTCAGGTTACAACTGATAGTACAATAGCAGCTACTCTGGGCATAAAATTGGATGGCAAACTTGCAGTTACTTCAGATGTGTTTGCTTTGAATACAACTGTTCATGTTCCGGTTACAGCTACATCGGGTTCCTTTGTTGTCGTTACGGGAACGTTGAGTGATATTGGTGGAAATGTCCGTTCTACTACTCCTAAGAATGTAACTATTAACAACGATTCCATAGCTCCACAAGTAACGTTGCATACTGTTTCACAGGCATATGAGGGCGCTTATATAGATGTACTCGCAACGGTTACTGAAGACGTGGAAATAAAAGAAGTTAGGTTTAGTGTTGACGGTGCTCTGGTTGAAACGATTAGTTCGTATCCGTATATATTAAAACATTTGCAAGTTCCAGCTTATGCGAATTCTACTATGAATATTTCCGCTGTGGCTGAAGATATGTCTGGCAATGTTAGCGCATCGGTTAGCTCGGTGGTAACAATTTTACAGGATAATGCGACAATTCGCCCGGTTGTGAGTATCACATATCCGACAAATGGTACAGGCTTTACCGAAGGTTCTAAAGTGCTTATCCAGATAGATGCGTCAGATGATGACGGACAGATAAAAGGCGTACGCATGGGTATGCGTACCGAAACATATGAACTTGAATTCCCAATGGATACTATACCTCCTTACGAGTATTTATTGACAGTACCGCAGATTGGCGATGAATTGCTTATCCCTGCAGATATTTGGGCAATAGCTGTTGATAGTACAGGGAATGAGAGTGTTGAAGTAGAGACTTTAATTAATATCGTACCAGATACACTTGATCCTACTGTAAGCGTTGTTCGTTATCCTGCGGCATCTAAGATCGTAGGTGGTACGATGTTACGCTATGAATTGACCGTTTCGGACAATCAGAATATATTTAACTCAACCGTATGGATTACGATAGACGGTGTTGAAGTTAAACGATGGGTCTTCGATGATTTGAATAAACAAATCTCTTATACAGTACCGACCAATGTGCGTGGAAGTAAACTCACTTTAAATAGTATTACACTTGACTGGTCCGGTAACAGTACGACAAAGAGTTACACATATAATATCGAACCTATATTCAGTTTAATGCCGTCCGTACCGCTTTTTGCTCTTATGGAAGGCTTGCAGGATGCCACTATTTCCGAAAATATATTGTATGCAGCATGTGGCCAGGAAGGTTTGATTATCTATGATTTGGAAACTGACACCATACTTAAAACAATCAATATTCCTGCATATTCGTTGGCTCTTACCAGAGATCTGCTCTTTATTGGTGGCAGCTCGTTGATACGTGCATATTCTATTGATGAATCATTTGATGTTACCTTACTGGATTCACTGAGTATTGCAGGAAAAGCTGTCCAGTTAGAGGTGTACGCTAATGACTTGGTTGCTGCACTGGCAGGTACAAATGCGATAGTTGTTGATATTACTAACATTGAAAACTTGCGTATTCGTAAGACACTAGCTAATACAAGCAACGCCGGTGGCATTGCTGTTGATGTCAATTCCGTGTATGTTGCTTGTGGTAATGTGCGAATATTCAACAGATCGAACCTGAGTCAGACTGCTAGTTACTCGTCAGGTTTAGATGCACGTGATCTTCTTGTAATCGATGGGGCCGCATATGTCGCAAACGGTACAAACGGATTCCGTGTTATCAGTACAAGCAGTGATTCTGCAATTGGTAACTCTAATTTTGGTTTTACACCGCAGCGCATAATGAAGTTTGGTGATTATGTTTTACTGAGTTGTTCTGAACACACCTTGGCAATGTTTGATATTATTGATCCATCGAGTCCGTCATTTATCGGAGCTGTACCAGAAGCAGCGGTGGGATATGGCCTTGTGTTTACAGAAAAAGCAATTATTACCACATTAACTTCGGGAAAAGTAGTCGAAATACCTATCGAAGGTGCGACAGTTAGCGAACTGTTGGCAGATTATGAAACAGCAGGTGAAGCGAAAGCTATCGATATCTCCGGTAAGTATGCATATTTGGTTGGACCTTCAACCGGATTAAACGTATTTGATATTACTACTGCAAATAGTCCGATTTTTAGCGAAGACTTGGAAATCGACGGGGAACTCAAAGATATTGAAGTCGAAGGACGCTTTGCTTATATCGCTAATGGTTTTGTTGGATTGCAGGTAGTTGACGTTACCAATCCTAAAAGTGTTACACTGAAAACATCAATCAGTAGTTTTGGTGCTATAACCAGTATAAAATATGCTGAAGATAAACTGTATACGACAGGTGGAGCAATTGGTATTTGGCAACCGGCTTATTATAATGGTAATACATTTGTGAAACCATCGTTTATAGGTCAGTTTGGAACACCTGGCGATAACCTTAATGTTGATATTGCTGGCACTATGGCATATGTAGCTGACGGTTTGCTTGGTTTGCAGATTATTGATTTTACAGATTTGGAAAATGTCCAGACCATAAAAGCGATAGCTCCTCCTTCAGGCAAATCAACATGGGATGTCCTTGTATATGAACAACAGAATGTGGCTTATACAGCGGTAAATGGTTATGGTGTACAGGTTGTTGATTTGTCAGACGACTTGAATCCTGCTTCTGTAAATACCTTGTTGACATCAGATGCTATTAAATTGCATCGTGATGGTACCAACTTGATAGTCGCTGCCGGTATATATGGTATGTACGTCTATGATATAACAGACGCGCTTAATCCAGTATTGCTGGCAAACTTTGATACACCTGATTATTGCACAGATGTTGCGGCATACAGGAATGTAATGTATGGTGCGGACGGTTATTCAGGTTTACAGATCGGGATATTGCCACTTGATGAAGCGCATCCACATGCAACCGTTAGCGCTACTAGCCAAACGTTTATCGGATACAGAGCTGAATTTGGAGTGAAAGCTGATGTTTATGATGCGTTTGGTGTTATTGCGGTTAATTTCTATATGGATGGAGAATTAGTTGCCACAGATATTCGTGAACCGTTCGAGTATCGCGGTGTTAGCCCGATTAACTTTGGTATCGGTAAAGTGTTCTCCGTAACTGCACAGGCAATAAGTCTTAATGGTAATGTCATAGATAGCAATGCTGTCTCATTCCAGATTTTACCTGCGACAGGTAATTTGCCTGAAGTTACACTGGTATCACCACAGGAAGAATATTTTTCTGAAGGCGCTTTGATCGAGATTGCAGTTGAGGCAAGTGATGTGGAAGATACTCCGTATGTTCAAATGTTTGTCAATAATAGTCTGATACGCACGATATACGATGCGCCTTATGCGACGAATATTGTTGCGCCGAGTGTCACTGAAGATGAAGACATTATAATCATGATAAAGGCATTTGATTATGCAGGAAACGTGACGGAACTGACTAAGACACTGAACATCAGAAACGATGATGAAGCTCCTGTGGTATCAATAGACACACCTCTTGCCATGGCGGAACTTACAGAAGGTAAGAATGTGGTGGTTACCGCGGTTGCTACGGATAATCTGGGTGTCAAGAAGGTTGAGTTCTTGATGGATAATGATACAGTGGCTATTGTGTATACATCGCCGTATCAATATAACTACCGTACACCGTTTGTCCAGAATGAGGAAACAAAAACAATCAGGGTTATAGCTTATGACTATGCGGGTAATGTAAGTGCCGAATACTCGCGTGATTTTATTATCGTCAACGACCAGGCTCCAGTTGTAAGTATAACACAACCTTCTAATGGTATGCAGTTGGTAGAAAATCGTTCGACGCTGATCAAGGTTTCAGCGTCAGATGAAGATTCATCTTTGAAAGCTGAATTCTATGTAAACGATGTCAAGGTGTTCGAACAAACTGCTACGCCACCGTTCCAATATACTTATAATGCTCCTGTTGAGGTAAGTGGTGCAACGGTTAAAACGATCAAAGTCATTGTTCGTGATAGTCGTGATCAAACCGGTATTGCTCAGGTGATTATTAATGTTATCGACGATCAGCCTCCGGTTATCACAAGCTTCAATTCGCCGGAACAAGATGCTGAACTGGTTAAAGGTAGATCATTTACAATGCAGGTATCTGCTACAGATGATGTTTATGTCTCGGATGTGACTTTTTATGCTGACGGTATTCCAATCGGTACTGTAACAGGAAGTAGTGGAACATATAGTTTAACCTATAGTGTTCCTGCATCATCAACCTTATCTGAAATGGTTTTGACAGCAGTGGCACGTGATTACAAAGATCAGCTTTCTGATGACTCAGCTGCAGAGGCAAATTGTCATATCCTTCTGTTTGAAAACAGGCCTCCGAATGTGAATATCACTTCGCCGTTGGCTCTGACAGAAATTACGGAAGGCAAAGAGTTTACTGTGGAGTGTATTGCAACAGATGACGTTGGGGTAAACCAGGTTAAATTTTATCTCGACGATCCGGCAACAGGTGTATGGGTTACATCAAGTAACTATAGCTATTCTACGACAATGACTATGCCGGCATGGTCAGGAAGCAATCCTGATGAACGAATTCTACATGCAGAGGGTCTTGACTACGATGGGAATATTGGTTATTCGCGTGTAGTAACTTTGATCGCTCTTGAAGATACAGAGCCTACAATTGAGATTACTAATCCTGTTGATGGCGGAGATTATATAGAAGACTTACAGCTTAATCTGACCGCAGTTGGTACTGATGATGTTGGTATTAAGAAAGTCGAATACTATGTTAATGGCAGTATTGTCGGTTATTTCCCGACGGTAGAAGGCACGACATATACTGAACTTGAAGAGACTATCAGTTACGCATTGCCTTCATTGGCAAGTGGTGAAACATCACGTACGTTGACGATCACTGTGAAAGCCATTGACACTAAAAATCACGAAGTTATAGATACGCTAACCATCAATGTGGTGAAAGATCAGGCCCCGTCGGTTGTAATTGTTGATCCGTTGTCTGGTTTCTCATTCATAGGTGGTACTATGACCGAAGTGACGCTTGACGCAACTGACGATCTGGGTGTTGAACTGGTTGAGTTGTATGTTGATGGTGCTTATCAGTGTAATGCTGCATTGTCATCCGGTTCAGTTTATAAGGGCGATGTACTTATTCCTGCCAAAGACTTTGGTTCAAGCGCTCAGATAACAGCTGTTGTATATGATCGCTATACATCAACAACTTCAGCACCTATCGGTGTTGCAATTGGCGTGAGTTTGCCGGAAGTAAATACAGTTACCCTTAGTTCAACATCGGGTAGAGGTATTGTGGCTGCTGATGACTATGCTATGATTGCTGATAATAAGGACGTCAGGGTAATAGATTTACGAAATGATGCTGTTGATAGCGACGGCACGACGTTCTCTGTAGAATATGATGCAGGCACATCAATGTATAGCTTAACATTTGACGAAGTCCAGAATGTTTCAAAGATACGTTTCTATATTGATGATATATTCGGATCATATTTTGTCGCTACAGAAATTAAAGCATACAACGCATCTGATCAACTTTTGAATTATGTTTATACTACCGCTACAGCTAATGTATCAGGTTATAACATAGCAGAAGCGATTGATGGTGATCTTGGTATCACAACTACTCAAAACGGTTGGGCTGCTTACGCTGGTTCAGAAGCGACATTGACGTTCGCTGCCTTATCAAGCCTGAAACGCGTTGAGATTTATCAATATTCATCGATAGTCAATACTCGTATTGCTGCATTGCATCTAGCAGTCAGTCATGATGGTGCAAACTTTGTTCCGATTACTAATCTGGATGGTAAAGTAATGCGTAAACAGTCGAATGAAGAAAAATTCATTATTGGTCAATACGGCAAGATTACGCTTACAGCTGCAATTACGGCTTTGACTTATCAGAATGGCTACTTGTTTGCGGCAGTATCCAATAAATTATCTGTTATAGATATGAGTGATATGACTTCGCCGCAGCTTATAGGCACATTATCCATATCTGGTATTAAGAAGATTATAGCACGCGGTCAAATACTGTATGTCTTAAGTGCAACTGACGTACAGATAATAAGTATTAAATCACTGGATAACCCGTATGTAATCTACACTGTGCCGCAGTCGGGTACGAAAAACGGAATGGATCTTATCGGATCGACATTGTACGTTGCAATGAATAATGAGGTTCTGTCAGTTGATGTGACTGATCCGTTTGTTCCGGTAGAAGGATTATCTGCCGACTTAACAACTGTAAACAGTACTGATGTCGCAAAAGACTTGTTGGCAATAGATGGAGAATTACAGGTTGTTTATGGTAATAAGCTTGTTGTTCTGAATCAGAGTGATATGTTAGTAAAAGAAACGATAGATCTCGAATTGGCGTCAGCGTCAATTGCGAATGCGGGCTATCGTGAATTTATAGGATCAACAAATGGAAGTCTGGAACTGATAAATGCCAGTGAGACAGCCAGGACCAGTTATGGATTGTTTACGTTGCCAGATTCTATAACGGAAACAACTGTTTTAGGCGATATTCTGTTTGTCCGTTCAGATGCGAAACTCGAACTGCGTAGAATTAAATATGGTGAAGATTTTGTTTCTACAGGTTTATATGTATCCGAGCCGGCAAGTGGTGCTGAAGTTACTGAAGGTACCCAGATTGATGTAGTAGCGACTGGCTTAAGTGATAACGATTCGGTTGTCGAATTCCTTATTGATGACAATGTTGTTTTTGTCGATTCGAGTATTCCTTATGAGTTTACCTTTGCCGCTCCGCTAAATTCATCTGGCACAGTATATACGTTGACCGCAAAAGCGATAAACGTAACTGGAAATTCGTTTGAAAGTGAATCGATTACGATCGCGTCAGTACCTGATGTAATACCACCGACATTTACAATTCTGCAGCCGGAAAATGATGGAACGGTCATGGAAGGCGAAATCTTCCAGATCAGCGCAGAGGCGTTTGAAGATAATGTTGGTTTGAAAGATGCACGTATCCTCGTTGATGGTGTTCAGATTGCATACTATGACGAACCGCCATTTGGTACAATAACCTGTGATTACGAAGTACCGATTGTCGATGATAATCCTCCTTCACAGATAGTGGTTGAGATTTTGGTTCAGGATGTTAATGGAAATGAATCGGTCATACCTCCGGTCATTTTGAATCGTCAGGAAGATACAACAGCACCGGTTATTGCAATAACAGCTCCTGCAGATGGATTCTCCGTTAAACAAGGAGTCAATGTAACTATTCAAGGTAGCTTAACTGGCGACCGGCTGATGAATGGTATTACCATTATGTTTGGTTCAGAGACATTGGCAAGTAATAAGGTTTCATTATCACATAGCACGACTGATGATTACCTATATACATTCAGTGCAACCTACAATGTACCGCTTTCTGTACCGGATGGTCCTGTAGATATCCAGGTTAATGCTGAGGATGCGGCAGGTAACAGTAGTAATGAGATCGTATCCGGTAGTGTTGAACTTGATGCAAAACCAACAGTTACATTGTTTGAATGTGATAACTCCGGTATTGAATCAGGTACTATTTACATGCGTGCGCAGGCCACAGATGATGTAGGTGTTTCCAAAGTACGGTTTATGGTTGACGGTACAGTAGTTAAAGATGATACTTCAGTGTCCGGCGGTTATTACGATCATACATATACCATACCATTTGGTAAAGCTCCGGGGACATTGCAGGTAACAGCCTGTGCAGTAGATTCTATTGGTCAATACGGCCCGGTTACGGATCCGATCGTTGTTGATATTATTGAAGATATCGTACCGGTTGTAACGATAACCAATCCATCTGATGATTCGACAGAGGTAATCGAGGGGAACTACACATCTGTCACAATTTATGGTTATGATCCTGACCAGACAGGTGGTTTCAGGTATATGCAGGTATTACGTGACGGTTCATCTGTCGCTCAACCAAATTATGGGCGTACATATGAAAGAACATATACAGTCAATGTTAGCGCTCCAAATCTCACTACAGCAGCTGCTGACAGTATGACTATACGTGCAAGAATATATGATTACAACAGAAGTCAGTGGTTCAATGCCGCGGAAGATCGGATTGTCACGATTACACCTGATCAACCACCGACGATAGCCACTACAGATATTAACGTGCCTGAGAGTGTAAAAGAACAGAATACGTTTAATGTCGATGTTGTGGTCAGTGTCCCAACGAATGATGATCGCGGGTTCCAGTATTGCGATTTCTATATGAATTCCTATAATGGCACTGAGTGGGATAATGATAACTATATCGGTAGAGACACCAGCTTGTCTTCAGGATATGGTGCATCATATTACAGAACATCAGTTACTACACCTATAATACACGATTTTGATTATACTACATTCTATATTTACGTAGTGATACGTGACAACTATGCTGGTTCAGTACATCCTGAGTTACATGTTGCACAATCAGATCCGGTTGCTATTGAAATTGATGAAGATGATCCGCCAACGGTATATATCAGTAGTCCAGCTGCTGGCGACACGGTATACGAAGGTGCGCAAACTACAGTGACAGCTAGAGCAACGGATGATCGTGGTATGGCAAGCATGCGTTATTTTGTGGATCATGAGTTGCAGAAAGAAATTACCAGCTATTCATTGAGTAATAGTATATATACGTATAGCACAGCAGTTACTATGCCGTTATTGGCAGTTAATTACAGTGGAACGTATACACCGACAAGTTCTTATACAGCTTTAACTAATCTTGAGATTACACAATATAACGATTTGGCTAAGGTGTCGTGTACCATAGATTCCGGTACAGACAATGTTGTAGTAGTTGTTCCGGTAAAACGCAATGATACAAATACTTTAGTAGAGGAAATGCCTGTCTACTTTATTTTGGATGGCGCGTCTCATACAATAAATAGTGTAAGTCTTGGATTAACCATAGATACTGAAGAAGTTACCGGTTTGTCAGGAACAATGACAATTGATGATACAATGTATTCAGTGTCAGCTGTTCTTGATGGCACACATCCTGAATTAGTAAATCAGGCAATATTAACAGTTGAAGCAGTTGATATTTCAGGTCAGACAATGTATTCCGAGCCGGTAACGGTTAGTATGCAGGTTGATAGTGGCCCGACTATTAATTTCACTACATTACCGGAAAACAATAAGATTCCAGCCGGTTCACGCGCTTCATTTGGTGTAACAGCAACGGATGATGTCGATATAGATCGTGTTGAATTCTATATGATTAAAGATCCATATGATGCAAATGGTGATGGAGATATAGAACAGCATGTTGCTAAGATTGCAACTCCAAGCTCAATCGTTACCTCGTATGCTCCGACAGCAACGATTACAATGCCTTCGGACAAGATTGGTGAGACGATAGCAATAAAAGCTGTGGTATTCGATAGTAAACGGCCGGTGGCTAATACTGACTCTACTATCTTGTACTACATCAATGTTAAATTTGGGGCATTGTTAGTTAATACTATCGATATCGGTTCTGATGACCGCGAGTTCTTCACTGGAAACAGGAATTACATGATAACCGGTGAATACGCAAATGCCAGGGTTATTCGTTACGAAGGTATTAATAATACGCAAATTGATGGCGCTCATGTAGTTGTTCCGTTCTCGCCAGGAAGAGGCTACATGGAATTGAAATTTGACACGGTAGTCAATGCCGCTCAAATCAAACTGGTTGTTAACGATACTTTTGCGTCAAATCATAATATGGTGCTTGGTGAAATAGAATTTCTTGAAGAGGTCAGTGATGATCCTGCAGAAATCTCATATTCCAGAGCCACATACGAACAAAGCGGTTATACTTTAAACGAAACTTATGACGGTCTTGTAGAAACGTCAGGTAATGGTTGGGCGATAAACGGCAATCCACCACAGACGGCATGGTGGTATTTGGCGGAACCCAAAGACATCAGTCGTATTCGTATATATCAACCGTATGGAAGTAGCCATGAACTGAAAGATTTTGAAATATATATCACCACTGAGGCTCTGAATGAGGTATCTATCCTGTCTGGTGATAAGGATGGCTTTGGCTTTGCATCTCCATTGGAAGCAGGCGATTATATTCCTGATCTTGATGCAGATAATGCAGTAAGTTATCCGAATGATTATTTCAACAACGGTATGCCTACAGATCCTATATACACTGATAGCTGGGTGACCGAAACGTTCTCAGCAATACAAGGATTTTCACTTTCAGGTCAGCAACCGTTGTATGCAAGGGTAAACGTACTCGCTGGTGATGTTGAATCGTCAGAAAAGAGTAATATGCAGTTGAAACTCGATGGTACGACGATTTCAAACCAAAAACTGGTTTCGTTTAGTGATACAGGATTATCTGATGGTGGTATCACGTACACATCTTTTGCTATGCCTGCTTCAATGGTGCCGAGTTATGAAGATGGCGTGGCTACCTATGAATTCTATAATCCTGGCGCAATATGTATAGATTATATTGAAACCATAATAGGTGTTGCAGGTGTCAGTGCATTGAATGCACCGCAAAATTTAGAGGTCAACTATTATGACTCGACTGGATTTGATTACTTGCCAGCGTATCTTGAAAGAACGATATCGTGCAACAACACCATATATGATGCTCAGTTGGTGTATAATACTTTGTTTGTTACGAGTTACAATGAAGGTTTGGAAATATACAACTTTGATACGGTCAATAATAACTACAGCAAGATTGGTAAGCTTGCCAACAAGATGAGTATCGATGCAGATACCAGAATCAAGATATTAGGCCGCGAAGCATGTATTTCTGATCTGAGCGCAGGCGTATATTTTGTCGATTTAGCAGATAAGACATATCCTGAAATTACTGACCAGCTTTCGCACTCTAATGTTTATGAAATAGAAGTTGCTGGAGATAGATTGTATGTAGCCACCAGTAGTGGATTATACATATATAATATTGATACACATCAATTGATTACTACCCTGGTTTCCGGTCAGGCAGTTAGAGACGTAGCAATCCATGACGGATATATTTACCTTGCTGTTGAATGGGGGACTTTGTATGTATTTGTTGAAAACAATTATGCGCAGGTTGCTCAAACATATACATCTCCTAACGCATGGCGGTTTGATATTGTGGGTAACTATTTATTCCAGCTGGATAACGCTGAGAACAACATCTATGTCTATGATATTTCAGATAAAACCGATATAGATGAAGTTATGGTTATAGCGGATTATGATACATCTGACAGCAATTACAAGCCGAAACGCGTAAAAGTAGTTGGTAATTATCTCTTTGCAGCGCTTGAATATGATGATATCTCAATATTCCGCCTGAATTTTGGTGAAGAGAGTGTGCCTTCAGTGACTCTTGATGTCTCAACCGATGTTGTTGAAGGTGATACTATGACTTTGACTGCGACTCCTTCAACACCGGGTAACATAACAGTAGAGTTCTTATGTGACGGTAATCCGATTGGTGTGACAACGAGATCGCCATATACGGTATCATACGCTACTGAACCGGGTAGTGCTGGGGTGTTACACGAATACACTGCTCGTGCAATCAACTTGACCGGTATGGAAAGTCCGTTAACTGCTCCGATATCGGTAGCTACTGTTGAAGATACAATCGCACCGCTGATAACAGTTGTGTCACCTGCTGAAAACTCGGAATATCTTGAAGGTAGTAATGTTACACTTGTTTTTGATGTAGTTGACAACTTGTTTGTTGAAGCTGTATCGGTATCAGTAAATGGTGTATTGCTTAATACCTTTACAACGCCACCATTCACTGGTTTGAGCGTAAATCATCTGTTGGAATTGGGTGAAATAGAACCACAACAAATTAATTTTGAAATAACAGCAGTTGATGGCAATGGTTTAACGCAACAAGTCACACATACTGTCATCCGTACACAGGATCTGGAGGCTCCACAGGTAACCTTCTTGGAACCAAACCAGGGTGCAGGATTTATGGAAGGCTCGACAGTTCATGTTGTCTTTGATGTTGCTGACAACATAGGAACCAGTTCTGTTGAGGTATCGGTTAATAGTGTGTTGTTATTATCAAAATCAGCAGCTCCGTTTACTGGTTTGGATGTTGAATATCTCTTCCCGTTTGGTGATGAAGATCCTCAGTACATTGATTACAGAGTTCGTACAGTTGATGTTAACTTTAATTCGCAACTCTTTATCATGAGAGTTTATCGTCTGCAGGATCTTGAGGCTCCGACTGTAGAACTGTTCATGCCGGAAATTGGGGAAAGATTACCTGAAAGTGGCGCGATTGCGTTGCTTGGAGCCGCGGTTGATAATGTTGCTGTATCTAACCTTACTTTTGAAGGCGATACTGTACCGCTTAAAGTATATAATGACTTTGTCTACATGATTGGTAAAGATGAAGCTGAACCAAGACCATTTTACCGTGCGTATGACGACACAACACCAATTGAATACGTATTCCCTAGTGGATTTACATTCCCGTTCTATGGTGTAACCTATGATCGCGTGTTTATTCATAAGAATGGGTACCTGACGTTTGGTGCTGCTGATCATGATGAAGAAGTCACAATAGAAAACTTTGCCGGTCCAAATCCACGAATTGCGGCATTGTTCTCACTACAAGATTGGAATATGAATGTTGGCTTTGAAGATATTATAAGTATGCGTCAGTTTGATGATCGTTTAATAATCATATACAATCTTGGTTGTAGTGGTACTCTTGGATCTAACCACTATGAAATTACCTTATATGATAACGGTCTTATCCAGGTGGCGTATGGTGATGGTAATAGCTCCAACGCAGAAGGACTTGAGCTGACAGCAACGACAGGTATAATTGGTATTACTCCGGGCGCTAGTGCATCACAAATTGGTATGATGTCAGTTGAGACAAACACTATTTTTGCTGGTGGTGAATATGGCGCTATGTATGAAGTCTTTGATGAGAGTTTACCACTTAATCAGACATTGAGTGAAAAGATACTATTCTATGTTCCGAATTCAAACTGGAAATACACTGTTATCAGACGTACTTTGATTCAGTTACATAGTGGCGAAATAACCAGTTTCATGAATGAAGACAAATTTACCTGGTATGAAGATTTTGAAACTGGCTTACATCTGCCATGGAACTTTGATAATATAGCCTTTGAGCATTCTGATGCTGAAAGTCATACAGGTAACTATTCAATGGGTGTTGCCAGTGAATATTCGGGTGGCTCAGATGACTGTACGGCCAGCGTTTCTATCAGTCTTGATTCACCAGAACCTTATGAGTTCTATTATAAAGTATCATGTGGCACAGGAAATTACTTTTATTTTCAATTAAATGATACAACCTTGATCTCTACAAACGGTGAAACAGATTGGTTGTACTTCTCTGGGACAATGCCTGCAGGTACAAATAGACTGGAATTTATCTACGGCCGTTCCGGCAGCGACGAATCGTATGAAGATAGATTCTGGATTGATGATTTGATGATTGGTGATGCGTACAAACTTGGTCATCCTGCAATCGCTGTAGCAGAAGTTGGACAGGGCCAAACTCAGTTGCGTGTCGATCTGTTTGCAACAGATACGGAAGGTAATGAGTCTCGTGGAGAAAACAGATACTTCTATACTTTATCAGATGCCGATCCGACAATAACGTTTTCGGCTCCATCGGCAATTGAAGCGGGTAATCCGTTTACGGTTACGGCATCAGTTATTGAAGATAATGTTTTGGAATCGGTTACCGTGACAGTGAGTGGTCAGGATTATCTTGACGTTGTAACATACGACCGTCTGCCGTTCACAAAAACATATAATGTCGGAAAAGACTATGACGGTGACGAATTAACCGTTACAGCTTCTGCAACTGATGCATCCGGAAATATTGGTCAAGCAGTTGTATCTACAATTACTGTCTACGGAGATCTTGACCCTGTCGCATCATTCACATCACCACTGGATGGATTTACAATCATAGAAGGTGATTATCTGTTAATACATGGTATTGCATATGACATTCAGGCATCGACAGGTGACTATTTACCATTGTCGTTGGTAACAGTGGATGTTTCTACTCCGTCAGGCGGCAATCAGCGTCTGGAACTGTTCAAAGATTTTGATTTTGATGCCACTATGAGCTTCAGAGTAATAACAGTAGGTCCTTCAGGTAGGGATTATACATCAGTTCAATCGGCAATCAATGCCGCCGAAGAAAATGATGTCATTTTGATCGATCCAGGTACTTATACGGCAAAGATTACTCTTAATAAGATAGTACATCTGATCGGTAATACCAGTCATCCTGAGGAGAATGAAGTACGGCTTCGTTATGCTTCCTCCAGTAACCTTATGACTGTTAATCCGGATAATCCATCTGTACCTAAGACTATATACATAGAAAACATAACGTTTGATATGTCATATGACTGGTATTTCGGGGTTTACTTTGAATCAGGCAGGGAAAACCTGAAGGTAATAATGAATCGTTGTAGTGTTGTCGGTTCATATTACGCATATCATATTTACGGTCCTAATGGTATGACTGTTGAGTTGCATAATTGCTGGATTGATCTTGAATATAACTATTATGGCCATATTTACAATCATGATTCAGGTTCGCTTGGAATGTACAAATGTAAATTAGATCAGAGCCTGCGTCTGTACAGTTGTAGTAGATCGTTAGTATCTACTGACTATGTGACAGATAATACAGAAGGTTATGGACCTGCGTATGGCACTCCAATGTGCTTTGGCAGTTCGCTGAATATTCCTCTCCGTTATCATGTTCCTGCCGGTTCTGCAGGTGAAACAGTAACATTGTCTATCAATGCTGTAGATAAAGCCGGTCAGGAAAGTGGTGTTCATACAATCACAGGAACAGTCACTGACGATATGCCTCCAACAGTTACGATTACCAGCCCGGCTGCCAATACATTGATTGCATCAGGAGCTTCTTTGAATGTAGAAGCTGTGGCATCAGATGATTTCAATACTATGCAAGGTGTACAGTTCTACGTCTATTTGGATGATGTAGAACAAGCGGGATATGAGTCGGCATTAGACGCTTCCGTGCCATATTCCGGTATAGTAACAATCCCACCGGTTTCAGGTGACGAGGTTGTTACCGTCAAGGCAAAAGCAATCGACTATATCGGACAGGTTGCTATATCTGAGCCTGTTACGCTTGATATTATTATCAGTTCTTCCCATGCTGGTGATTACGATTCAGTAAGTGATGTTCGTGATGTTAAAGTTGTGGGTAACACCGCATTTGTTGCCGCATACACACAGGGTTTGTACGTCCTTGATATTACTGATAAAGCCAGTGTGAGTTCAATCACCTCAGCAGGTACACGTTGTGATGTGGTTGCTGTTGTTCAGAATTTAGTATATGCATTATCACCAAATGAATTAACTATTTATGAATATGATAATGAGCAGTTGACAGAAGTTGGGTCAACGGGCGCTATTTTCTCTAGTGCAACTGATATGGAGATAGCTGGAACATACGCTTATATCACCGATTACGGCACTAATGAGTTAGTAGTTGTAGATATATCGATTCCAGAATATCCATTTGAAGTTGAGGATGCGACTATTTCTTCATTGTCGGACATCAAGGGAATCACATTGTATGGTGATACTGCTATCGTTGCTCAAGGTAGTTATGGTGTAAGTACTGTAGATATTAGTAATCCAGCTGCTCCATCGCTGGTATTTACCGTGGATACACCAAATGACGCGCAAGATGCTCTTCTTGACAATGGAATTGTGTATGTTGGAGATTATGGCACAGGATTAATCGCATACTCGTTACAGTCTGATATGACATTACGAGGTGTTGGCCTTATATTCCAGAAGAGTAATCCTGCTCGTTTGAGCCAGATTTATGGCTTAGATGTCGCAGGTAGGCTGGCGTTTGTTGCTGATGGCGGTAATGGTGTTGTGATGGTTGATCTTTCAGATCCTGAACGGATGATAGATGTCGGCTATATAACAACCGGCGGTACTGTATATTCACTTGATGTTGTAGCCAATTATTGTTATGTTGCCGCAGGAAATCAGGGATTGAGAATTTATTCGCTGGTCAGCGGTATTAACGAAGGCCCAGTGATCAACAGCCTGAGTGTAACTCCTGCCAGCGAAGTCATGGAAGGTAAAGTTATTCGTATATTCTGTGACGCTGATGACAATACAGGCCTCACAGTAGAGTTCACAGTTAACGGTGAGGTAATAGGCGTTGATAATACTTATCCGTTCCAGATGGATTATCAAACTCAACCAAACAGTGCTCCTGCTAGTCTTTTAATTAATGCCAATGCTATTGATTTGGGTGGTAACGTTTATACCAATCCGGCTAACGCGGTAACAATTAATGTGCTGGAAGATAGTATCGCTCCGCAGATAGCTCTTGTAAATCCGACACAAGAAAGTTCGCTTCTTGAAGGAACTTCAGTTTCGATTGATGTGACAGGAAGTGATAATGTTGGTTTACGCGATGTCACTGTAAATGTTAATGGTATCGATATGCTGTTCAAGAAACCTCCATATCATATAGATTATATGTTGCCATTGGGTGATCCTGCTCCTCAACTGGATATTTACGTAGACGCATTGGATATCAATAGTAATAGTACGCATCTGTCTACAGTGACATTCGCTGTTGTAGATGACGTAGCTGGCCCGAATATTACGCTCACATCGCCTTCTGATGGTACATCGGTTGTTGGTGGTATTACTACTATTAATATAACAACTAATGTATCCGATAGCGGTGGGGTCAGTGAAGTCGAAATTATCGTTGATGGTGAAGTACTGCAGACCTTGACAGCATCTCCATACTCGATATCGGGATTTGCTATTGACGGAGATAGAGGCAGATATATAACAATAGCTGCTCGTGCTACTGATTTGAGCGGTAACACGACACTTACTGATACAGTAACATTGAACAACAGATTCTCTATCAGCGAGGTTACCGTTGATGATACTGTCTTATATTCGTATACGAATTCGAATACAACCAGTGCATCATTTGATGCTCAGGATATTTATGTTGTTGGATCTGGTGTTGGTTACACACCTGCTGATCAGAGTTCATTGCCGATGACAGTTGATCCTGTTTGGGGTTTTGTTGCAAATGATGAAAACGGATTACAGGCCCTTGATTTGCATAACCGTATAGCCTATGCTCTGGCGACCAGTCAGGCGAAGAGTTTGGATGTCCAGGGTGACGTTGTTTATCTTGCTCGTTACACTGAAGGTATAGGTGCGTACTTTGTTGGCGATCCGACTAATCCGTTGCCATTGGATACTCTTGATTTTGGTGATAACAACAGGATGGTCTGGGAAATTCAAGCGCGTGGTAACCATGCGTATGTAGCCGCTGATAGTTATCAGTTCCAGATACTTGATATCACTGATTTTGACTGGACTAACCCGACATATCCTGAATTTACATTCCAGCATCTTGGCGGTTACTATTATAGTTCTCAGACTAGTGGTTATTACGAAGGATATACGTTAGCTCTGATGGGTAAAAAAGCCTTGCTGGGTATGAGAAACGGTAGCAGTTATTACTATGGAGCAATGTCGATCGATATATCGGATCCCGATAGTGTTGTTGGTCAGAACAGCCTGTCATCAGTAGATAGATATTATAGCAGTTCCTATCCAGTATGGAATTCTGCGGTCGTAGATGATACATATATCGTTACAACAGGTGGCGGTTATATGCGTATGTATGATATGAGCAATGCTTCATCTACAACTGCACCAAATCGCATATTGCTTACCTCCATTGGCGGTGACAATAGTCAGACTGCGGTATTATGTATGGGTGATTTGATGTTTGCTTTTTCCCATAATTTAGGTATGCAGATTTTTGATATTTCAAACAGAACTTCATCACCTGTTTCTATTGCAACATTACCGATATCAAGTATTATCCGTGGCGCTGATATATATGGAAACTATTTATTTGTTGCTTGCGAAGGAAACGGTATCAAAGTATATAAATTTAATACATTTGATACTGAAGCTCCACAGGTTGATATCGTATCACATTCAAATGGTGACATGTTGCTGATCGATGAAGATGATCCTATCAAAGTCGATGTACCTAACAAAGATATGGTAACGGTAGAGTTCCTGATAGACGGTAAACCGTTCAAAAAATCTCATACCGCTCCTTACGAATTGTGGTATCCTGCCTCTGCTGCTGGACCGGTACGTTTCCAGGCACGTGCAATGGATCTTAGTGGTAATGTCGGGTACTCTGATCTGATTACTTTGAATATTCAGGTAGATGATGTTCTGCCGCAGGTTGTATCAGTCACATCAACTGACGCTGTAGCTAAAGGCCAGGTGGCTGAGATGACAATCGATGCTAGTGATAATCTTGGATTAGATCGTGTTGAGGTTACCACAAACCTTGCTTCTTTCGCCTTAGACGGTTTGTTGGCAGAATATTACAGTGACGCCAGTTTTGCGAACCTGGTATATACTCAAGTCGATCATAATATTGATTTTTCATGGGGTGCTGGATCTCCATCTGGCCTTCCAATAGACAGCTTTACCGTGCGTTGGACAGGTAAGCTATGGGTTGACTATAACGAAACATACACATTCTATATAACGTATAATGACTGTTTCCGTCTCTATATAGATGGTACTCAGAGAACTTATGATTGGTCGACATCTTCGTATGACTCTTCCACAAGTACATCAATTTCTTTGACCCAGGGTTACCATGACATTATGGTTGAGTACTGGGAAAATACAAGTAATGCTATGATCAAACTGGAATGGTATTCCAACTCGCAACCACGGGAAGTGATTCCTAGCTCAAACTTCGCTACTTCATTAGAAGGTGTTTTACAGCCGGATAACAGCTATAAGTACGAGTTTAAGCAAGCGAATAACTCGGAAGATATACGTAACTTCAGCAAGTACTTGGAATTCAAAGTTACTCAGCCGGAGTCTCATGTATTCAACATAACTCCGTTTGATACTTCAGGCAACGTTGGAGCAACATATGTACATACAATCAACTATATTGAAAACCTGGCTCCAGTTGTTTCAATAGAGTCGCCAACCGAAGGTCAAGGTGTCGGTGCTGCTGAGAATATGTCTATCACTCTTAATCTGTACGATATAGGTACAACACCTTCGATAGATTCTATTGTTGTTACAGTGAATTCTGTTGAAGTCTATAACAATACGAGTTATAGCAGTTCACTTGCAGCAGAACCAAACGATCTTGTAGTGACCTACTACGTACCTGATGCAATGTTTGGTGAGACTCTGGATATTAGTGTAGAAGTTGCAGACGCGGAAGGTTTGACTTCGGCAGACGCGGTTTCTGTAAAGGCACTATATCGTAATAAAGGACTCGTGAGAAACATATATAGAGTAACCTATGAGATGTCAGTTCAGGGAAAATACATCCTCAGAAGCAATAACAGTTCTATGTTTACCGTTGTTGATCGTGATACAGGAAATGAAATCTATTCAAAGTCTTTCAGGAATTATATGTATGATTTTGTTGTTATCGACGATATTCTGTATGGTGTTGATTACTATGAATTGACCATTATGGATGTCTCTGATCCTACAGCTCCGGTAATCATGTCGAGTTCACCGATAACCGGTGGAGGACAGTTCTTCGTCCTTAAAGATTCTACAATGATTATCGCGACCAATAGTGGATTTGTAACTTATGATGTAAGCGATCCGTATAATCCTGAATTACAGGGAATGTCTGTTCATAGTGTTACACCTTATTCATTGGCAATTGATCCGACAGGTAATTACCTCTATAAAGGTTACAGTAGTAATATATATATATTTGATATAAGCGATCCTACTTCGCCTGAGTTAATTGGTGATATGTCCGGTATCGGCATATCGGATGTTGTATATGATATTAAGATAGACGGCACAAATATGTTCTTCTCTAATTATGGAACAGGATTGTGGTGGTTTGATATAAGCGATCCAGCCAATCCGGTATTTGTGGATCAGTATAGTCTAACGTATACAAGACATATGGATATGTATGGCGACTATTTGTATGTTATCAATAATAATTCACAATTCTCTGTATTCAATAAAAATACGTTTGAACATCAGTGTGATATCAGTACATCTTCAGGAACTCCATATTACATACACCCCTATGGTGAATATGTTTATGTGATGACTTCCAGTTCATCGTATGGCTTGCAGGAATATAACCTTGATCTTGGTGGTGAGGTACCGGTTATTGAGTCGTATGATATTTCTCTGGAAAATTCATGTATTGTTGCTACAGCTGATGTAAGCGATGATGACCATGCGGTAGTTGAATTAATACGTGATGGTGTGGCTATCGCGTCACGCAGAGAAGCTCCGTACACCTTCAGCATTCCGTACTTACCAAAAGAGTTCGGGTTATCAACAACTATCTCGCTACGAGTTGTAGACCTGGCAGACAATGTTGTTGAAACAACACCGCAAGTTATCGAAATACCAGGTGATTCCACATTGCCGGTTGTTACTCTTACAGCACCTGTCGCCTCGACTGATGTAGCACAGAACGCAATGTTGACAGTAGGTGTTTCTATAAGTGATGATTCAGCTATTGGATCTGTAGAATTATTAGCTGATACTGGCTCTGGTTTTGAGCAAATTGCAGTTGTAGCGAAGCCAGCAGATCCAATGTCGGTAGAAATGCCGATGAATGTTAGTGGTGTTGTATCGGATATTATTTCAGTTAAAGCACGTGCTACGGATGTCTTTGGTAACGTTGGTGAATCCACTACGATACAACTAACGGTAATTGAAGATACAGCAGCTCCTGTCTGTACTATTGTATCACCGGCAGACGGTGCATCTGTTGCTGTTTTGGAAAATATCAACATAACTGTTGATGCTAATGATGACATGACTCCGTACGGTTCGATTTCGAGTCTTACTCTGTATTTAAATGGTTCTTCATTAGTAACATTAACTGAACCGCCATTTACGTATACTTATAATCTACCTAATACACTGGCTAATCAGTCATTGACTATTTCAGCCATTGCATATGACTGTGCTGGATTCTCCGCTCAGGATAGTGTATCAGTGCAGGTTGGTAATAAGGTGGTTGAAAAACTATTTGTACCGGACAATTATCGTGATGTTCTTAATATAGTTGACCTGGCAACGGGTGTTGTTGAGAAAACAATATCTATGCCTGGAGCAGAATGTGCCATTGTTAGTGATGATGCATCTAAGATATATGTGACCTCTACAGATAATCTTACTATGTATAGTATTAATCCGCTTAGCTATGCGGTAACCGAAATTAATATGGATAATTTCCCATTACCGGGAGGTGGAACAGCTGATCCTAGTTATGGTAGTTATTCTATGGATGTTGTATTCTCGCCGGTTGATCATTATGCATATGTATTGCTCAACAGGGGTGAAGTGGTTGTAGTAGATACCGAAACCGATACTCCTGTCGCTTTATGGCGATCAGTAGAAAACATAGATTATCAGAATGATATCGCTATATCATCAGATGGACAGAGACTGTATGTTTGTGGTCGGTACTACATATTTATCTGGAATTTGGCAACTGGTGAACTCCTTGATGAAATATATTCAATGGGTGGTGTGTATCTTTATGATATCGCATTGGTAGAGAAAACCAATACGTTATACATGGTAACAAGTTATGAACGTATTGATGTATTGGATCTTAATACTGGAAACTTTAAGGGAACCATTGCTAATCCACGTAATACCGATTTCAATGAAATAGAATTAGGCTTAAATGATGATCTGTATGCCTTTGATCAGAGTGACAATTTATACATCATCGATCCTTCGACTAACACTATTCGTGGTGACGGTATGTTCTTGACCACAAACTATAGTATTACCAGTATGACGATTCCAAATACTAACCGGAACTATATGTTCTTTGCTCGCAGCAATGATCCGTATGAGTTGTTTATCTATGATACAGCAACGCTCCAAAGATTAAACACGATATACATGGTTTATGGCGCTAGTGGCGTAGGCTATGCTCGTATACCTGTCATTGAAGATCTTACGCCTCCAGTGATTAACCTGGTATCACCTGCTGCGGATACATACTTCGCGAAGGGTATAATAACGATCGCGGCTGAAATAACCGACAATGTCGCTATTTCTGATGTACATTTCAAGGTCGATGGCACTTTGGTTAATGTTGTGCATACAGCGCCGTATGAAGTGGCATATGAATTGCCGGATACACAAGTGGTCTTGAACGATCTTCTGGTTGAAATTGTTGCCGTAGATAGTTCAGCTAATATGGCTTCAGACTCAGTATTGATTAATGTCCAGCCGGATGTACAGGCTCCGGTAGTTGCGTTCACCGAAGTTCCGACAACAGTATATCAGGATGATCTTGTTGCCCTCAAAGTTGCCGCTTCGGATAACGCGCATGTTGCCAGGGTTGAAATAATAGATAATGAAGGTAATGTTATTGCACAAGATACAACAGAACCTTACGAATTCTATTTCCGTGCATATAATGAGCCTGGTGATGTATTGCAGCTGCGGGCTCGTGCATACGACAGTAATAATCTGATGGCAACTACCTCACCGGTCAGCGTTGAAGTTTTGGGTCGGGAGAATATGTTTGATGTCGTTGTAGAAGCTCTGTATGCGACAGATCAGTATGTAATTTTCGATGCTAAAACAGGCCAAATGATTAAAACAGTCAGTTCAGTCGACACCCCGATGAATCCGGAAATCAGCAGCGATGGTAAACACATCTATATGATGGAAATAGGCGCAGATGTGATTAACCGTATAGATCCGGCAACAGGTGTTGCAGAACAGAGTATAGATATTGGCAGTACATCTACCGACTTGGCGCTCAATAAAGATAATTCTTTATTGTTTGTATCCTATCCGACTTCGAATGGCTATATCAATTTGTATGACACACATGATCATAATGAAATGGAATTTTTGGTTCAGCTATCGAATTCGACGTATCTGTATTACCCACGCCAGGTAGAGTTATCTGCGGATGGTAAGTATATTTTGGTATGCAACTACAATAGTACTTATGGTTATCTGACTCTCATGAATCCAAATAACGGTATGGTTATTGGTGCTGTGAAAATAGAATATGAAGGCTCCTCGTATACACCGGAATATGTTACATCAGTAGCTGGATTACCATATGCGTATGTCATAGATTCGAATGGTTATAATATTTTTGTTGTTAATCTCGAGACCTTGAAGATAGAAACAGTAATACCGCGTTCAACGACAAGCATATCTTATCGAGGAATTACCGCTGGTTATACACCGGAAGGCCCGAAAGTATTTATCGGAATGTATAACAATGGATCCTATGATGTAGTGAAAATGGATCCTGAGACATTTGTTTTTGAAGATTCGGTCTCTGTAAACCAGTCAGAAAGTGTCCAGTTGTCTCCTGATGGTAGGAAATTGTTTGTAGCCGCAACTACTAATAATAATAGTCCTTATAAAGTGGCAGTGTTAGATTCGGTTACTCTGGAAGAACTGGTTGTTCATGAGGTATCAGGATATACCTATGACTATAGTCTTATGGGATCGGGGAGGTTATATGATGACGTAGCACCTTCAGTAGCTATATCTGCTCCTCTATCAGGTGCTACTGCAACTGAAGGCCAAAAAGTTACTTTATCAGTAACTCAGGAAGATAATTTTGCTGTATCGCGTGTTGAACTGTTGCTTGACGGTGAGGTTGTCGCTGAATCTGATAATGCACCGTTTGATACTCTGCTGACAGTTCCAGCGTATACCGGACCAGACCAGTCGATATCTGTGAGTGTACGGGCAATTGACTGTGCTGGAAATGCCAATGAATCCACTATGATTACCATGGCTGTTGCTGAGGATATGAGTGATCCTTCTCTTACTATACTAACACCGACACTCGATCAGGAAGTTTCTTTATACAGTGACCTTGCAATTACATTTGATATGCAGGATGATGGTGGAATAGCGGCTGTGTTTGTGACGATAAACGAACGTGAATACGGTCCATATTCGAGCTATCCGATTGATCCTATATTCTTCGAGAATGGTGTTATCGGGGAAAATACGGTAATACAGGCACAGGCGGTGGATAGTGTTGGTAATGTATCAGCTGTAGATACAGTCACTATTATGGTTACCGCGCCTGTATATGGTTCATTGGTTGCTGTTTCTTCGAATGATCATGGACTCTATGAGATTACACCTGGTGGTAACAGCACAAAATTTAATCAAGAGGGTGCGTTAACGAACGGAAACTACATGGATGTTGCTGTTACACCTGATGCAAAATACGCGGTGGTGGTAACAGCCGCAAATTATGTAGTGGTGTATAGTTTACCTGATGGTAAGTTTATAAAAGAGGTATATACTTCAGTAAATGGCAATTTGTATAATGTTATGATAAGCCATGATGGAAAGTATGTTTTTGCTGCGAGCCGGTACACTTCTCGTTATAGTTATGGTTATTTGCGTGTTCTTAAGATGGATATTTTAACAGATCCTAACACAACGGAAGATCCGGTCTGGGCATATGCTTATACAGGACATTTATATGGGTATACCTCTACCTATGTCCGTCCTAATATGGCTCTCAGCCCTGATGGTACGAGGTTATGGGTAGTATCGCCATATAACTATTCGAGCTATGGATATACCCGTTCATTTGATGTGTCAAATCTTGACAATATATCCAAGGGTTCATATATAGGCTATACAAGTGAATCGCTGTATGGATATGACATTGCTGAATATGATGGATATATGTATATTCAACTACGTGGTAGCTATTATATTTATAAACGGCATTCTACAACCCGGAACTCTATTGGCTCATGGTCCACAAGCGTGTATGGATCTGGTATCGCAATAGGCAAAGTTGGCGATACTCCGTACCTGGTGCAATGTGATACTAATGCTACTAGAGTTCTGATAAGAAGTATTAATGGTGGTGATGGTGCAGAAGACTATACTTTACTCCATGAAATACCGGTACCAGCTTTGCCACTGGATGCTGATTTCAGCTCTGATGGCAAATATATCTTCGTGTACTATGCTTCAAATACTGGCTTTACAGTTATAAATACTTCGGATTGGAGTTATGAATCATATGATTCGGATGGTATGTTCCGCCGTGTCTCTGGTTCGATGACGATTGATGCTGAAGCGCCAACGCTCAGTATTGCATTAGAACCTGCGACAGATGTCTACAAGAACGGTGAGTTGGTGACGGTTGTTCCGACAGTAGCTGATAATCAGGGTATAGGGCGTGTTGATTATTATCTGAACGATGAACTTACAGCAAGTAGTGATACTGCACCATATACAATTTCTGTAACAGTAGAAGATTTGTCTATGGAACAAGCGATACGTGCACGTGTTTATGACTTGGCAAAGAACTTTGCTGATAGTAATACAGTAACATTTAATGTTATAGCCGATGTGATTGCTCCAACGGTTTCGATTACTCCGTTGAACGATCTGCAAAATACGGTTCTCGGATCACCTCAATTGATCTTCTCACAACCAGTAGATGAGACACAGGTCGCATCGGTAGAATTTGTGATCGAAGAAGAAGGTATTGGAACACGTTCCGTCGTCGAAGACGAAGCTCCATACGCATTGGTATTGTATCTTGATGAAAATATGCAGGATGCACAGTTGTTTACCATATCGGCATTTGCAACGGATAAAGCAGGTAACGTCAGTGCTCGTTCCAACTACTTGTACGGTTCGGTCACGAAAGATACCATTTCCAGAAGGTCGACAGTCTATAGCGTCACATCAGCTGGTTACCTGTACGCAACGAGTGACACAGGCATTGAAGCTAATGCTTCGATACCAACAAGTAGCAAGGTATGTGTCGCAGGCAAATATGTATTTGTTGTTGGTACTCAGATGGTATTGGTAATCGATAAGACACGCAATGTACTTGTTAAGGCATTGTATGATATATCTGATCCGTATGACGTGCAATATGATCAGAAGAGACAGCAGGTCTACATTTCTAATTCATCTTCACATGCGATAGTAGTTGTGAGCTTGGATACTCTTGAAGTTGTACACACTATTACATCGATAGATGGTACATTATACTATCCTCGTGGGTTAACATTATCTCACGATGGCGACATATTGTTCGCAGTCAACCGTGATTCAGCTGGAACCGGCAAACCGCGTGTTATAGGGTATGACTTGACTGATAATTATCAGCCGGTATATCAGATTGCATATGATAATGATGACAGTGATATGTATGAAATTATCAGTATGCCTGATAATACGACGTTGTATATAGGTGGTGAAGGAAGCCTGTTCAAAGTCAATTTGACAACAGAGACGATGTCGTTAGCAGTTGCGAATGTATTCTATTCCGGTGCTGGAGATTATCTGGTTGGTGGTCTTACTTCAGTCGGTTTACGAGTGTTCTCGGTTGCTCAAAGTGGAGATTATCAGATTTTGATGATTAATCCTGAAGTTGGTAGCAGCAGTGTTATATTTGAACATAGTAATATAATTAAAGGTGTAGACCTGTCAGAAGACGGTAAGTCGCTCTATATTGGTGTCAGTCTTGGATCAAGCAGTGGCCAGGTGAGAAAAATCAATATGAACGGAGAAACACTGGCGTCTGTTAATGTTTTAGGTGAAATAACCTATCTTGATGCAGCGAATGTTGCTCTGTTTGATCTGAATTTGCCGGAGATATCACTTGAGAACGTTCCTGCTTCAGTTACAGAAGGCGCAAAACTGCAATTGAAAGCAAGTGTCCAGTCTCAGGTAATTATTCGCCAGGTCGAATTTTATATCGATGGTACTAAAGTTGCGGTAGATACTACAGAGCCGTTCCAGTACAACTACAATGTTCCATTGGATATTACTGGTTTCTCAGTGAAAGCCAAAGTGATTGATGAGTCTGGGCAGATGAGTGTGACTGACTCGATAGCTGTTGCAGTTGTTGAAGATACAACAGCTCCGGTAACGACGATTTCGTTGCCCGAACAGGATGATGTATTTAACGCTGGTAGTGTTGTGTTGATCAGGGCCAATGTCACAGATGCTACAAATGAGATCCAGAAAGTTGAGTTCTTCCTGGATGGAGTATTGATAGACAGTTTAGCACAACCACCGTATGAAGTTACATATTCGATACCGACATATCTGTTTGCAGGATCGTATGAAATTAAAGTAGTGGCAACTGATGTCGGAGGTCTTAGTGATGCAGGATCGCAAGCAACAAGGACATTCATTGTTGAGCGTGACCTTGTGCAAGATACACTCTTTATGTTGAATGCAGCTGGTGCGCTCTATTCGTTGGATAGTCAGTTCTTAACGCCTAGTTTGCTTGAAGAAGGTCTTGTGCCAAATAGTAATTCTGTAGCTGTTGATGCGGCTGTTTATCCAGGTTCCGAAGTGATTTATGTTGCGTATTTTGATAGTTATGACTGGAGAGAATTTCTTGGTGTTCTTCTTCCTGGAAACTCGATAAAGTATGTGGACGGTGGTGAGTGGATACAGCCGAATCGCATTGCTTTGACACCAGAGTCGGCAGGTAAATCGGTTGCAATATTCTTACCTGAGGATGAAGATTATTACTCAACTTTTGATCTGGAAGCATTAGAGTATGAAGATGAGGTTGATGACCGTGTAGATGGTATCAGTGGTATTGCGATGACATCAGATGGTGCTAAGATGTTCTTATCAGGAATTCAGGAAGATGATCCTGAAGACTATCCGAATTATATTGCATATATCTATACAGGAATTGATTGGTTAGAAGGTTACTATAATAACTATAATGATATCTATCTTGAGAATGCCCGTGGTACGGCAATCGCATTGCATCCTGATGAAACTGTATTGTATTTGGGTGTTTTTCAAACAAGTAATGAAGGTGTTGAGACATCGCATCTGTATACATGCGGAGTTGAGTATGATGATTTCTCCTTGAAGTCTTCAATACCGTTGTCAGCAAAGATTACCGGCTTGCTAACAACAACCATTGGCGGTGAAGTAAAAGTGCTGGCAGCGTTGGCTTCTGAAAACCGCATTGCTGTTGTCGATGCGCAGACATTTGAAGTAGAAGACTACTGGACAGTCGCTGCACCTGAAGAAATGAGACTTATTGATGGTAACCTGATAGTCTACTCAAAGACAACAGGCGATATATCCAAGGTAGATTTATCAACCGGAAGTGTGTTGGCACATCAGGTTGCTAGCGATCCAGTTGCAGTGGTTCAATCGGTACACTACCTCTTCGAGGATATTGTGGCTCCTGATGTTCAGATAACATATCCGGCACATGATGATTCATTTGTCGAATATCATATGTTGAATATGATATTCTCAATTGACGAACCGCGTGGTGTGGAGTCTATAGACTTAATTATTGACGGTGCCTTGTATGAAACATTATCGCCGGGCGTACGTTCTTATGAAATGAGGTTACCGGGTGTTGATGTTCCGACGACAATGTCAATACAGGTTCGTGCGTACGATATGTCTGGTAATATGGGTTACAGTGATACAATCACGATTACGATAGAGCCTGATACAGTTCCGCCGGTAGCATTCCTTACAGCTCCGGTAGTAGGCCAGGAAGTATTCGGAGGTGGATCCGTTGATGTGAGTGGTTATGCCACCGATAATTCTGGCACCAGTAGGATGATTGCTCGTGTTGAGATATATCTCGACAACGATCGTGTTTTAACTGTGGGGCCAGAGGCCGATGGTTCATTTGAAGCCACTATAAACATACCTGCTGATGTATATGATAATCCATTGAATGTGGGTGTTGTGGCATATGATTACGCCGATCTGGCATCGAGTATGACACAAGTATCAACAACACTGATCTTTGATGTCTTGGAACTATCATCATATTCAAGTTCCTCTGTTTGTGCGTCAAAATGTCTGGATGATAAGATTACAATTTCACGCCAAAGCTCATTATATGTCTTTGACATGTTTATGGATGTCCAGGGTGCATTGCCTGGTGGCGAGGGTGAATTTATCGTTGGATATGGTGGTGAAAGCGAGTTGGCATTTGACTATGATGATTCTGGTTCATCAGGTACTGTGAATCCGGACAGAACCGAAGGAAATGCAACCTGGACAGATTTCAGCAGTGTGGATTTCACATTCAGCATCTATTATCCATACTATATGGTGAATTATACATTTGAACACGGGAATATGTATGGTGTGGTCATAAGCAATAATGCCAATATAGAATTAACACAATTGCAGTATCAGGCTGTCAACCTTGATTCAGGAGCGAGTTCTGCTTCTACAATGAACATAGCTAACAGATGGTTTAATCCACAGGCAAGTGAAGGTAAGATCTTAGTTCACGGTGCAAACCTATTTGTTACCAGTGTTGATGGTATTATGGTTTATGATATTACATTAGCTGACTATGAAACACCTATCTTCAAAGGTATACTTGCTGATAACGATGGATCTATCGCCATGGATATCAATGAAGATTACTTATTCTCACTGGATGCTTCTGGTGCAATAACCGTATTTGATCTTACTGACTTGAGTGAAGCGGCATATTTTGAGGTTTATCCATCTAGAGAAGCATATGCTGTAGTTGGTGATATTGAAGTTCTGTCGGATGCAATTTATGTCGCAGACAACATTAGCGGTTTGACTGCTATAGGACTAACAGCCAATACACTTGATATGGATGTAATCAGAACCATTGATATACCTGAATTACCCGGTCCTGTTGCTGGTATAGATGTGGCGGGTGATTTTGCTGTAGCATATAGTTATGTCGGTATAGCGCTTCTGGATGTATCGATCCTCGGCCAGGAAAAAGTCCATGGAATTATAGCAGGTTCGATATCTGGTTCAACTATATTGGATGTAAGTATATATAAGGATACTATTATTCGTACAGACTTGTATTCTAGGGTAACCATGTACTACATAAGTTTACCTGAAACAAATCCGTTGTCGCTTGATATTAATTTAACGACGGATGCCAATGGCGAGGTATTCTTTGATGGTGCTCAAGCTGTCAACATTCCATTCCTTGTCTCGGGTACTAACCCAACAGTAGAATTGAATATAGACGGTAGAGCTGTTTCATCATCCAATGATGATGGTGATTTCTTTGAAGAGTTATTGTTACCGCTTACAGCTCAAGAAGAACGACATGTATTGACGCTTGTTGGTGTGGATATGACTGGTAATGTTGCTGAAAGTGATCCTATAACCATCGTAATTAATCCTGATGATATTCCACCGAGTAATGTGAATATATGGATAAACGGTTCCACCAGTTCTATACACGCTGGCGATACCATTGAGTTGCAAGCCAGTGCTGAGGATAATCTGGGTCTAATAGGTATTGGTTTTGCAGTAAATGGTGAGGAAATTGATGGTGATAGTTCATCACCATATACATTTACTTATACTTTGCCGCTTACTTCAGATCTAGATGAGTATACTTTCGTTGCACAGGCATATGACTATGTCGAAAATATGACACCTTCTGAAACGCTGACGTTATCAGTGATTAAGTTGTCAGGTATTGAATTGACTCCGGAAACAGGGTTGATCTATGACAATGCTCAGTTTGAAGTCTATGGTACGTTTAGCGATGGAGAAACAGTCAATTTGACAGGATATATTGACTGGAGTGGCGATGGTGATGGTGGAGAATTACGCTTGGGAATCAATGGTATAGATAAGGCTCCTATCTCTGTAACCTTTGATGATCCTGATTCCGCTATCTTCTCTAATGGTAAGATATTCAGGAACTTGGATTACACCCAGAATATAGGGTATACTGTCCACTATGGCGACTTCACGGCTACAGGAACCTTATATATTGATGCGAATAATAATGGTATACGTGATTCTGAAGAAGCAGCACTTGGTATAGATGGTTTGGGAACTTCTTCAGATTCAGGATATATCTGTGATGTCATTGAGCAGTTGATTGATGGCACTGATCCATACGACAGCGAAGACGATTTCTTCCAGATGGTTAGAAATCCAAATGGCGGTTACAGAGAAATCTCGAGTGTAAAAGTTGACGATGGTATGAGTGTACTGATGCTTAATGGTTATAGCTATAACTCGTATAACCTGTTATATCAGTATTATGGCCAGAGTGGTTCATTTGAGATTTCAATTGCATCAAATCTCTATTATCAAACCAAGAGTAGTTATATTGATTCTGCATACAACAGTGATAATGAAGTATTGCTTGTGTATGCACTGCCAGATCCTGAAAATAATTATTCATATGGCATTACTGATCTTTATTTATCTCGTGTCGATCTGATAGAAGAAGACTACGACGAGGAGACAATAGTCAGTTACCAGGCTGGTTACCTGAACTTTAATCCACGCATCAAGGTAGACGAGAACGATAACATTCATCTAGCCTGGTTACGTATGGAATACGACAATGACGATCATTATGTTATGACTGGTTCAAGCTGTATCTATACAGAGTTGGCGAATGACGGTACAGTCATTATTGCGCCGGTAGTTGTTGCCCATACTGATGATAGTGACGCACTTAATGAGAACTTCGAAGGAAATGTAATTAGGATTATGGATTTTGACAGGGATAATGATGGCAACCTGCACTTTGTCATGATGGGATATGAATATCATGATGGATATAATGCTAATCTGGTTATGTCTTACACAATGGTCAATGGACAAACAGGCGCAACCATGATTGCTCCTACAAAATTGTTTAGCGATCCTCAAATCTATACTCCGGATCCAGATGAAGCGCCATATTTCAATCTTGAATGTGCGTTTAAAGATGATGGTGAACTGGTAATCTTGCATCGCAAAGAAACTCATTATGAAACACAAGGTATGTATTTGATGACCATTGATCCGTCTGCTGATCCATATCAAGATGGTTCTGAGGGTGATCCTCAGCAGTTGATTGTTGAATATTCACTTATTCCTGGTCAGAATATAAATGATATCAATTCATCAGATAGCGGTGGAGGAGAAATTCCAATGCTGCAGGCTGGTGAACTTGATTTACTTAGTTCAGGAAGTACTGATTACGCCACAGTAGGTGATGCGACCTTTGGTTCGTTAAAAGTTGTTGGTAACGATATCCATGTTATTTTTGCCGACTATACAATGCTGTATCAGTATCGTGATTTCTCAGATCTTACCTCAGCTACGTTCTCTAATGATACTGAAGGTGTCTATATTCAGCTGATGGAAAATAATATGGAATACAATTGGGATTGGTTTTACATGCTTTATACCCTTGATACCGAAAATCAAACTCTCCTAATTGAAGATCAATATCCATATAAAGGGTACACCTATAGCTTTGATCTTACATACAGGAACTTCGGGCGTATGCTGGAACTCACTGGAACGGTAGAGAAAACATATACCTATTCTTCTGATCCATATTCGTATGGCAGTGAAGGTATAGTTTCCGATGTTAATATCTTATTGGAGCGTAATGACAATTCTTCCAGCAGACAAGCTGTATCAACATTACGATATTACAAACAAACACCAACTCAAACAATGTATGCGACTAAAATGCTCGAGGCATCATCTTTCTATGATAACCCTCAATACGGCATTATGGGTCTTGACTTTGTACTTGATGATAGCGATATTCCATGGATAGCTTTTGAATATCCATATGGAGATCAGTATAGTGGTCTGATTCTTCACATACCATTCTATGCAGAAACGTTATCGTCTGGTGGCGGCGGATATTATTTCAGCAGCAATGGTGAAGATGCTGAAGATACTGACGTTGATGTACCGGTAACGCCAATCCAGAACGCCGGGTTTGAGTTAGGGACGTTGTCTGGATTTAGCAAAATATCGGATGTCAAAGTAGTCAAGATGTTTGCCGGCATTCCTGCTGCTGAAGAATCATTTATGGCTCAATTGACCGATGCAGGTTCATTGATTAAGAAATCTTTGCAAGTGCCTGATGGTGTAGAAAATCTAACACTGGATGTCTCTTACATCATGGATACATCATATCGTAGTGAAGAGATTTTCCCGAAGGTATTGGTGAAAGTAACTGATGATACAGGCCGTCAGCAACTTATAACGGCAATTGATTCGGAAGAGGAAAAATCGACTATTGTCCTGCATCCATATATCACCTTATCGGAATCTGAATTGAAACCGGAAGACCAGGTAGAATGTGAATTGACCCTGCATAATCCGAATTTCACAAGGTTCCAGTTTGATATCATAGTACGCGGTATGGTAGATGGAAAAGAAAGTATTGTTAATGGCCTTATCAAGATACAAAAAGGTTCTGGCTATATCCGTAGCCATTTGGCACAATTTGGTTACTATATTACCTTTACCAATAAATCGGATAAGGTTATTTCAGGGCCTATCAAAGTGTATCCTGTGATGACTGCGTCTGACATTACCGTGCTTGATGCCGACTATGGACAGGATCTTGAAATTGTTGCTCATGCGAAACAGGTAACTATACCTGTAGCAGAATATGCTGAAGACAACAGTTATATTGATGTTCAGATATTCTCTGATGAATCTAAAGGCATTGTCCTGGTAGATGCCTTTGCATGGGATAAACAACCTGATGAAGAAAAATGTGCTCCGTATCTGGATATCATGCCGGTTATAGATGATTTCCATAATATTCAGGATTATGGAGTAGGTGAGACCATCAACTTTGTTGTCAATGTCTATGATCAGGCTGCAATTAAGTATGTACAGTTATATGTCGATGATCAACTGCTGTATACCTTTACTGATAACACTGGTTCATTTGGATATAGTTATGTTGTACCGAATGGCAAAGTAGGTAAGGTAATCAACATCACGGCAAAGGCTGTTGATGTTAATGGAAATCCAAGTTCTTCAGTACCGGTATATTTTAAGATTAAAGATTGATATAACTGAAACTATCTGAATAATAAGCGGGATGCCTGCAACGGGCATCCTGCTTTTTTATATGCTTGTGATAAAAAGTACTTGCATCCGAAGGGATTTTAAGATATTTTTACAACCTGCTATTTTTGTAAAAGAAATTTTTAGTTGTTATTTTTTATCTCTTGGTATATGATATGTTGAAAATTTGTGGTGGGTGTAGCTCAGCAGGTTAGAGCGTCTGGTTGTGGCCCAGAAGGTCGACGGTTCAAATCCGTTCACTCACCCTCTTCTATATACAGCTCTTTGATGACGGGAGCTATTCTATGTTTGCCATACCCATCTTGGCGATAGGATTTCTTATCTTAATAAAAGGTGCGGATTTCCTTGTCAACGGATCTTGTGTACTTGCCAAAAAACTACATGTTTCCAATTTAATTATAGGTTTAACTGTTGTTGCGTTTGGTACATCCGCTCCGGAACTTTTTGTGAATATAACAGCTAGTTTGGACAAAAATGTTTCAATAGCGATTGGTAATATAATCGGAAGTAATATTTTTAATATTCTTCTTATTGCCGGTATGTCAGCGGTTATTATGCCGTTGTCTGTTACTGTCGGGACGGTCTGGAAGGAAATACCGTTTAGTTTGTTGGCAACGATTGCCCTGGCTGTTCTGGCAAATGATGTCTCGTTAGATGGAGATAGTTGTTCTGTTCTTTCCCGTACAGATGGTTGTGTTTTAATATTATTCTTCCTGGTATTCATGTATTATATAATTTCGATTGCCCGTCAGCATGAATCCTTTGAACTTGAACAAGTCATAGAAATGGGGTTGGTGAAATCCCTGATATACGTTGCTATAGGTTTTATTGCCTTATTTTTTGGATCTAAGTTGGTTGTTTCTTCAGCAGTAGCGTTAGCTGCTACATTTGGAATAAGCCAATCATTTATAGGGTTGACTATTGTTTCGGCAGGGACGTCGTTACCTGAGCTAGCGACATCAGCCGTTGCCGCATATAGGAAAAATTCTGAATTAGCGGTTGGGAATATTGTCGGATCGAATATTTTTAATATATTTTTTATTCTCGGGATTTCCTCTATTATCAGTCCGTTGCCATTAGCTGGTACCTTTAACTTCGACCTGTTTGTTTTGACAGTATCCAGTGTGCTCTTATTTATATTTATGTTTACAGGAAAAAAACATGTGCTTGATAGATGGGAAGGCTGGACATTTCTTATTGCTTATATAGCTTATGTGCTTTATCTTATAAAAAGGGGATAGCGTTGAGAAAGAGGTTGTTTGATGATTAAAGATATTATATTGGCTTTTGTGCCGCTGTTTGTAGCTGTTGATGCTGTTGGGGTATTGCCTATTTTTTTATCGCTGACACAGGGCATAGAAAGGAAAGAAAAAAGGAAAATCATATACCAGTCTATCTGGACAGCAATAACGCTGGCTATCGGTTTTATTTTAGTAGGCAAAGCATTGTTCAGGATGCTTGGAATTACTGTTGGCGATTTTATGCTGGCAGGAGGTATGATCTTGTTTTGCATTGCGATCATTGATTTGTTGAAGACCGGTAAACAGCGACGCTATGTTCCTGAGGGGTTAGGGGTTGTTCCGATTGGTACGCCTCTTATTGTCGGGCCTGCTGTATTAACCACCTGTCTGATTATCACCGACCAATATGGCGTTGTTCCGACAATAATTTCATTGATATGCAATGTTATGTTGGCAGGATTGATATTTTATTTTTCAGAGTATCTGGTTGCCCGCATAGGAAAGTCGGGAGCTAATGCGCTATCTAAAATTATGGCTCTTCTTTTAGCGTCAATTGCGGTTATGATGATGCGCAAGGCTGTTTTTTTAATCATTGCTCATTGAGGTTGCGATTTTGCAACAATACACTTCTATAAATTCCTTCTAAAATCATTTTGAATTATTCTTCTTTTTGCGTTATGATTAATGCTCATTAACGCAAGAGAGGTTACCAAATATGATTCTCGATACAATAATTCTGCAAATTAAAAAGGATCTGGCTGAAAAACAATGCGTTGTTTCGCATTATGATATTGATAAACAGCTTGAACAATATGATCCGTCGACACGGACTATGTCTTTTTTCGATGCCATATCCAGAAAAGGGGATGACCCTGTCAAAGTCATTGCTGAGGTAAAAAAAGCATCGCCTTCAAAAGGGGTTATCCGTGAGGATTTTGATTTTCTAGATATTGCATCTGTTTACGATTCCTTACCTGTCGATGCTATTTCTGTGTTAACCGAAGAAAAGTTTTTCATGGGATCGCTTAACTACCTCGAAAAAATATCTCAGACTGTAACAAAACCATTGCTGCGCAAAGATTTTATAATCGATGCGTATCAGATAAAGGAAGCGGCGCTAAAAGGCGCTTCAGCTGTATTGCTTATAGCGGCGATCTTAGATCAGGATCAACTGAAGAATTTTATGGCGTTGTGTGCCCAGCTTAATTTAGGATATATTCTGGAAGTACATAATATGGATGAATTGCAGAAAGCGTTGGCATGTGAACCATCCGTTATCGGAATTAATAACCGTGATTTGCAATCATTTAATGTTGATATACATACAACAGAATCACTACAAAAATCCATACCCGATTGGATAACCGTGGTCAGTGAAAGCGGTATTCATACGAACGAACATGTTTGTTATCTGGATCAGTTGGGAGTTGATGCATTGCTAATCGGCGAGGCATTTATGAAACATGACGATATTCAAGGTGCGTTCTGGAATATGTTTGAGGGAGTAAAAGCAAGATGATTCGTATAAAAGTGTGTGGGATTACCCGCCTGAATGATGCTTTGACAGCGGTTCAATATGGAGCCTGCGCGCTTGGATTTAATTTTTATCAGGAAAGCCCGCGTTACATCGAACCTGAAGCAGCGGCAGAGATTATCCGTGAGTTACCGCCGTTTGTCAGTTCGGTTGGAGTTTTTGTGAATGCCACAACAGAGTGGATAAATTCGGTAGTCAAACGCAGTAAAATAGATAGCGTACAGTTTCATGGCGATGAAACACCGGAGTTTTGTACGCAATTTATGGAGGTGAAGACAATAAAGGCGTTCCGTATAAAAAAAGAGGATGATTTGTCAAAGTTAGACGAATATTCGGTTAGCGGATATCTGCTCGATGCCTATCATCCTGAATTGTACGGAGGTTCCGGCCTTTCTTTTTCTTGGCAAATCCTGGAGTCTTTGGAAACCACCAGGCCGCTGATTATAGCGGGTGGTTTGAAGCCAGATAATGTAGGTCAGCTATTGAAAAATTTTGAGCCGTATGGCGTAGATGTTTGCAGTGGTATTGAACTGGAACCTGGAATAAAAGATCATGACGCGATGAAGCGTTTTATAAATAATGTCATACGAAAGAAATGAGGTAGACAATGACATATCAACAAGTACCTGATCAGCGTGGTTACTTTGGTGATTACGGCGGGAAATTCGTGCCTGAAATCCTGATGTATGCGCTTGAAGAACTCGAAAAAACTTATGAGGAAGCCCGAAAAGATCCAAAGTTTCTCGATCAATTTCATTCTTTAATGAAGGACTATGTGGGGCGTCCAACGCCGTTATATCATGCCGCCCGTTTATCTGAGCATTTTGGCGGCGCGAAAATATATTTGAAACGTGAAGATTTATGCCATACAGGTGCGCATAAGATCAATAATGCGCTTGCGCAGTGCCTGCTTGCAGTACGTATGGGGAAGAAGCGAATTATTGCCGAAACCGGAGCAGGCCAGCATGGCGTAGCAACAGCGACTGCCGCCGCAATGCTTGGGCTAGATTGCGAAATTTATATGGGAGCAGTCGACGCCAAACGCCAGGAACTTAACGTGTTCAGGATGGAGTTGCTGGGAGCAAAGGTAATCGCGGTCGAACAGGGATCTAAAATTCTGAAAGATGCCATCAACGAGGCGTTGCGTGATTGGGTAACCAATGTAGATACAACCCATTATGTACTTGGTACTGTGGCCGGTCCGCATCCGTTTCCGAAAATGGTTCGCGATTTTCAGTCTGTCATAGGCAGGGAAGCGGTAAAACAAATTCAGGAATGTGAGAACAGAATGCCTGATTTGCTGGTAGCATGTGTTGGTGGCGGAAGTAATTCTATGGGATTGTTTTATCCTTTTTTAGATTATCCTGATATTAAAATGGTTGGTGTAGAAGCAGGTGGTTTTGGTATACCTACCGGATTACATGCCGCCCGTTTTCAGGGAGGAAAGAAAGGTGTTTTTCAAGGAGCTTTGAGCTATGTATTGCAGGATGGCGATGGTCAGATCACTGAAACGCATTCTGTATCCGCCGGACTGGATTATGCTTCTGTAGGGCCGGAACATTGTTATCTGCGCGATCTGAAGCGATGTAGCTATACCTCAGTTACAGATGATGTTGCCCTTGAAGGCTTTTCGTTGTTATGCAAACTTGAAGGAATTATACCTGCCCTCGAAAGCTCGCATGCTATAGGTTATCTTATACAAAATCCTCCTGAAAAAGGAAAAATTGTGATTTTGAATTTGTCCGGCAGAGGCGATAAAGATGTGCAGGTAGCGAAACAGGAATTACAAAAGAGAAAGCAAAGCCATGACTAGAATAGATGAAAGATTTGCAGTATTGAAAAAAAACGGTCACAAAGGTTTTGTTGCCTATATAACCGCAGGCGATCCGACGTTAGAGTTTACCGAACGTCTTATAGTAGAATTAGATACCTGTGGGGTTGACGTATTGGAACTGGGCGTGCCGTTTTCAGATCCATTAGCGGATGGACCGGTCATTCAGGAAGCTATGATTCGTTCATTACAACATAAAACCAATATCAAACAAATTTGCCAAATGGTCAAACGGGTACGTGAAAAGGTATCGATGCCGATTATTTTGTTCAGTTATCTGAATCCGGTATTTCAGTATGGTATGGAAAATTTTGCGAAAGATCTGAAAGATGCAGGTATTGACGGGGCATTGATTTTGGATTTACCGGTAGAGGAGTCGCAGGAGTATCGTGAGGTAATGGAAAAATACGAACTGAATACAATTTTTCTCATGGCTCCAACCACGATCGAAGAACGTATTAAGATGATTGCTCAATACTCGAGCGGATTTATCTACTATGTATCCAGAGCAGGGGTAACCGGAGAGCGATCAGATGTGAATCCACAGGTTGAAGAAAAAGTTCGTTTGATCAAATTATATACCGACAAACCGGTTGCAATAGGATTTGGCGTGTCTTCACCGGAACAGGCGAAATCAGTAGCTGGCTATGGTGACGCCGTTGTAGTAGGAAGTGCGATTGTACGTCGTATAGAAGAGCATGGAACGGCCACAGATGGGCATTGCTCTGTAGCTAAGTTTGTCGAATCTTTGGTTTCACCGTTACATCAGGGAGAATAGAATGATCTATGCAGTGATTATGGCAGGAGGTAAAGGCGAACGTTTTTGGCCGCAAAGCAGGTTGAAGACGCCTAAACAGTTACTCGCAATTGCTGGTGATAAACCTATGATCCGTGAAACCGTGGACAGGTTGTCAGGGTTGACTCAATCCGATTCGATTCTGATAGTTACAAACGAAGCACAGTCGCAGGAAATAAAAAAAATATTGCCCGATTTGCCTGAGGAACATGTTATAGCCGAACCATGCGGTCGTAATACGGCGGCATGTATTGCCCTGGCGGCGGCATATATTGATTCACAAGATCCTGATGGAATTATGGTTGTGTTGCCTGCTGATCATGTTATTCATAATACTGATGCTTTTGCGCAGGTCATAACCGATATAGCACAGCTTGCTCAGCAGGAAGAAGCATTGTTTACCATAGGTATTCAGCCTGATCATCCTGCTACGGGTTACGGATATATAAAAAGCGGCGCGGGTTTGAATACGGATATGAAAACAGTGTTTTCAGAGGTAGACCAGTTTACAGAAAAGCCCGATCTCGATACAGCAAAACAGTTTATTGAGTCAGGTAGTTATTTTTGGAATAGCGGTATTTTTGTCTGGAAAACCAGTGTGTTTCTATCGGCAGTACGCGATTATATGCCTGAGCTTTATGCCGGATACGAAAAAATACGCAATGCAATCGGCACCGATAATTTGAAGAGTGTTGTGGGTGCGGTATATCCAACGTTGCCGAATATATCGGTTGATTATGGCATCATGGAAAATGCTCAGCGGGTCATCATGGCAGCAAGTAGTTTCGATTGGGATGACGTTGGCAGCTGGGATGCTGTTGCCAAACATTTTGAGCCTGATTCTGACGGCAACATAGCACGGGGTAAATTTGTTGGCGTGGATACAAAAGATTGCATTATTTATTCTAAAGATAAACTTGTTGCCGGAGTTGGTGTCGAAAACTTGATTGTTGTAGTCACTGATGACGCAATTTTAGTTTGTGACAAAAACAAAGCACAAGATGTAAAAAAGATTGTGCAAAAGTTGGCCGATCAACCGGACGGAAAGGATTATCTCGTTTAATATGCCTCGTTACCTTGGAATAGATTATGGAGAAAAACGCGTTGGACTGGCGATGAGCGATCAGCAGGGGATTATCTCGCAGGTCTTCCGAACACTGAATAATACATCGCAAAAAGATATTATCCTGCAATTGCTTGATATAATCAAGGAATATGACATCGCCGAAATTGTCATCGGGTTACCTAAAAACATGAATAACACCCTTGGCGATAAAGCTAAAGAAATATTGGAATTCGTTGAATTGATGCGTGAGTATATCATCAATCCCATTAATTTATGGGATGAGCGGCTTACCACCCGTGAGGCAGAACGAATGCTGATTGAGGCGGACATATCGCGCAAAAAACGCAAGAAAGTTGTGGATAGTATTGCGTCGCAATTGATTCTGCAAGGCTATCTTGATAGAAAGAATCGCTGATGAACGTACCTGAACTTGTTGTCCCTGCTGGTAATCCGAGAAAACTTGCTGTCGCGTTACAATATGGCGCTGACGCAGTGTATTTGAGTGGTAAACAATTTGGTTTGCGTCACTATGCCGGTAATTTTGAAATTGATGAGATTCGCCAGGCTGTTGAGTTAGCGCACGGGCAGTCTAAGAAAATATATCTGGCGGTCAATATGTTGTGCCGCGATAAACATCTTGATGAATTAAACTCGTATTTAGATGAAGTCAAATCGCTCAAACCTGACGCATTGATTATATCCGATCCGGGAACAATGCGGTTGGCAAAATCGATCTGTCCTGATCTGCCTATTCATCTCAGTACTCAGGCAAATACGCTCAATAGCCAGTCTGTACATTTCTGGTCAGAGCAGGGAGTAAAACGCATTGTGCTGGCCCGTGAGTTATCGCAAGATGAGGTAGCCGGAATTGCTCATGAATCTCCATGTGAACTTGAAGTGTTTGTTCATGGTGCGTTGTGTATTGCTTACGCTGGAAGATGTTATCTAAGTGCATACCTCGAGGGAAGAGAGTCGAATGAAGGGACCTGTTTTCAGCCGTGCCGTAATGATTATTATGTGGTGAAAAAGAGTGGCCGTCATGCTGAGGAGTTATTTGAATTCGATTATGACGCTGACAACTCATATATTTTTAATTCACGTGATTTGTGCTTGATCGAATATTTGCCTCAATTGGCTGATGCGGGGATATCGGCATTGAAAATAGAAGGTCGGATGAAAACCGAATACTATGTTGCCGTTGTAACCAGAGTATACCGTCAGGCACTTGATATGATGCGTGATCATAAGGAAATATCAGCCTCTCAACTGGAATTATGGAAGGATGAATTACAGAAGATTAGTCATCGGCAGTATACCTCTGGATTTTTTGGTGGTGAACCAGAATCTGAACGTGTTTCTTTGGGTGGAAAATATTGCCATCCGTATCAATATGTGGCATATTTAGATCAACCGCAAGGTGAACGCTGTTTTGTCGATCCTAAAAGTAAGATTGTTGTGGGTGAACAACTGGAAGTTATAGGGCCTGACTTCAATAATGATAGGACGGTTCGTGTAACACAAATTATTCATGATAACGCATCGGTAACCTCGGTTCATCCAAATCAAACTGCCGAACTTATATTTGATTCAGCAGTATCACAAGGCGAAATGTTACGAAAATCTCTCATACATAAAGAAGGGAATTGAGTCTCATGAAAGAAATAACAACGCATCCGTCGGGATTACAGGTCGTTTCATATCATATGCCGCATATGAATTCCGTATCTGTAGGTATATGGGTAGGTGCTGGTGGAAGGAATGAAACCGAACCTCAGAGTGGTATCTCCCATTTTATCGAGCATTTATTGTTTAAAGGCACACCAAAACGCGATGGCAAAGATATTTCTCAGGCAATAGAGGGTCTTGGCGGAGTACTTAATGCTTTCACCGGTGAAGAATATACCTGTTATTATGCTAAAGTATTAGGTGAGTATTTTGAAGTAACTTTCGATGTGTTATGGGATATGGTTTATAATATGGAATTTGATCCCGATAAGATAGAGCGAGAAAAACCGGTTGTTAAAGAAGAAATCAATATGTATCAGGATCTTCCTGCACAATATGTTCATGACATCCTGAGTGAGATTATGTGGCCAAATCAGCCATTGGGACGCATGTTGATTGGTACCGAGGAGACCATTGATGCGATTAATAATGATAGTATTGTTGAGTATAAAGGACAGTATTATAAGCTGCATAATATGGTCATAGCTGTTGCCGGTAATATTGATCATAAAAAAGTATATGATGTTGTATGTAAATATATTGATGCTAAAGATAAACATGGAGAAGTTCCGGAAATACTTGAAGTTGTGGAGCGGCAGGAATCTCCTATATGTCATATCAGTCAGAAGGATACAGAGCAGGTGCATCTTGCGCTTGGTATAAGGGGATTGCATCGTGAGCATGAAGACCGCTATATCCTGAAAGTTCTAAACACCATTTTGGGTGGTAACATGAGCTCACGATTATTTCAAGTAATACGTGAAAAACATGGTCTTGCGTATTCTGTGCATTCTTCGGTTGACCGCTATAAAGATACGGGATCACTGGTCATATCTGCTGGAACAGAGGAGCATAAAGTGTATCAGGCAGTGGAGTTAATGTTGCGTGAACTGCAGTTGTTGTGTAAGGGCGATGTCACTCCCGACGAGCTTGAACGAGGTAAAAAGTATGCCATCGGGCAATTGGCGCTTGGTCTGGAAAAGACAATGAATATCATGATGTGGATTGGTGAATCGATGTTATGCACTAAAAATATAGTTGATATAGAAACTATGTATGAGAATATTCAAAAAGTTACCATTGATGATATTACTCGATTATCGACAACATTGTTCAAGAACAACGCGTTGAATTTGGCAGTAATCGGTCCCATTTCAGATGAGAAAAAGTTGACCGAAGCGTTTACTTTCTAATTGCATATTTTTTATCATATAAGGGGAAAGTTATGAAAATTGCACCGTCAATTTTATCAGGTGATTTTGCATATTTTGGTGAAGCAGTAAAGCAGGCAGAGCAGGGTGGCGCCGATTATATTCATGTCGATGTGATGGATGGGCACTTCGTTCCAAACATAACCATTGGGCCCAAAACAGTATCAGCGATTAAAAAATATACCTCATTGCCCTTGGATGTTCATTTGATGATAACGAATCCCGATCAATATATAGACCGTTTTATCGATGCCGGAGCTGATATTCTGACTATTCATGTTGAAGCTCCGACGCATTTACATAGATCGTTGCGTATGATTAAGGATCGCAATATACCATGTGGCGTCGCGTTGAATCCTGCAACGCCGTTATGCACACTTGATCATATTATTCCCGAGATAGATCTGTTATTGATTATGACAGTAAATCCGGGGTTTGGCGGTCAATCATTCATCCCTCATCTTGTTGAAAAAATATCACTTGCCAAAGCAAAGATAGAAGAAGCTCCCAACGAGATTATTCTTCAGGTTGACGGTGGTATCAACAAAGATAACATCGGTCAGATGGCACAGCTTGGGGTCGATATATGTGTAGCAGGATCGGCTGTCTATGCTTCTGGTGATGTCAAACAAGCTATTGCCCAGCTCAAAAAGAATGCTTCTTGAGCCACTGTCCACAAAATCGGCCTTATCTTTTTACTAATCAATATTTGCGAATACTATCCAAATTATTTACTAGTATTTGGCAAGTTATATAACTACTTTGTACAGATATAAATAACTCTGTGCGATGCCTTCAGAAGATAACCGCTTAACCTTCGGGTTAAATAATTGCTTAACAATAAGTTAAAAAGAACCGAAAAATATATTGCTATCTTTTTAAAAAAATTATTGCATTTGGGGATTAGTGATTCCTCATTACAGATAAATTGTAAAAATTTTTGTAATTTTCTTATATGTTTTAATGTTGTAACTGGTAGTGAACTAGATCGATATTTGGAGATATTATAATAAATATGATACCTGCTATTGAAAATAATGCATTTTAGTGCTAAAATAGTAGATGAGCATTTTTTATAAATACTAATAAATATATTATGGAACACGACATTGGCTGTAAAAGCAAACAAAGACAAAGGATTTTTTTGTTCTGAAGTATCTGCACAAAGCCTGTAGTGTGCCTGAATCTTTTTTTGGAAATAATGAAAATGATTAATATTCAAATAGATAAACGAAAAAACAAGGAGGCACTTATGAAACCTTCATCCTCAATTAGTGAAACATTGTTTACAGGCTGGTATTCTCAAAAAAAGAAACTCTGGCGCAAGCTTATTGTTTTATTGGTTATAGAAAGTTTTATGTTTGGTCAGGTACGTTGGAGTTGGGCGCAGGAATCCAATCAACTTGGTGAAGCTCCTGACATACCCGAAATTGAGGTGCCTGAAAATATGTATTACGGTCAGGAAGATGATCAACCCACCCAAAGCCCCTTTATGCCTACCTTGCAGCCCCTCTTTGAAGTTGGATCCGAAAATCCATTTTTTGATTCGGATAACGATTCCGTACCCGGTGGGGATACTGAAGATACCGGCTATGGATTGGAAGATATTATATCGGTTGATGGATCTTTACGTATGGATTTGTCAGATTTGAGCCAGTTGCCCCGTTATAAATTAACGTTTACCATTGAAGATGGGACAACGTTTATAAATATCGGGTTTGATGAAACAATATTTGAAAATAAAGCAGGTGGTGGTTATTTATATTCTGAAAAAGTATTGTCATTGAAAACTAAAGACGGCAATTTGCAGTTATCCTATGATTATTATACCATTGATGATGGCGTTGAAGAAGAAGGTTCTATGGATAATGACGCAGTAGTGGGGTATCAGTATGGTGTCGAGTATGCTGTGGAATTTCAGGTGACTTTATCAAATATTAAAGTATATGTATACGAAGCATCTCAGGAACGTCCTGATGATCCTACTTTTACGGTGGAAGGATTTGAATCTCCGGTTTTTTATGCTGTTAATAACAATAACGCAGCTGACAGCTTAAGCTTAGAAATTTATAAACGTGTTTCTACCGGATATGAACCGGTCGACCTTAACAACGATGGTATTGTTGATGCGTATTATGACAGTACAACAGGTATTTGGGGTATAGACGTTGATAACGATGGTATTCCGGATGGCCAGGGTATTGATACCGATAACGACGGTCAGCCGGATCAGTTCCGTTTCGATCAGGACCGTGATGGTACTGCCGACGGCGACGCTCAGGATTTTAATATCGATTTCGATACCGGAGAATTTGATGTCGATATCCCTGAACAGGATCGTACAGTCATTACAGCTGATGGAGAATTGGTTATCTATGATATTGACGGTAATGAGCTAAGCAGGTCCGGTGGGGGCTACTCTATTACAACTGAGTATCTGCCAGACGGTAGTAGGCGGGTTACCACTAACAACGCAGACGGTGTTACTACACAGGTCTTTGATGAAAATGACCGCCTGACACAGCAAACTGTTCAGGAAAGGATAGACGGCGTACTTGAAACCCCCGGTGAACGTACTGGATTTCTTTATGACAATGATACCGATCCGAATAATCCGGGCGGTGAAATACGGTCTCAATATACCGATAACAATGGAAACGGTGTAAAAGACGGTGATGATGAATTTATCACTGTCGCCGTTCTTGACAGCGATCAGGACATGATTTCCATAACCTATTACGATTCTCCTCGTGATGGCGACCTGACAATTCAAAAATTCCAGGAAAACGGCAACCTTGAATCAATCACTGTGGATGAATCTGTCGAACATGGAGACGGGTGGACAATACAAATTTTCGATGTTAATGGCTATTTACAAAATATAACCGATCATGATGGTTTGACTGATGACGAAGTCATTCAGCGTTTTGCCGCCAATGGCCGTATCCTGACACAAACCGATTATGATAATGATACCGCTGAATCTACTATACATTATTTTAGTTATAAAACTGATTCTGAGCATATAGGTTGGCAGATTAGAACCGAACGGATAGATGATCAGTATACAGGAGATATCAACAGTATAGCACGCCTTGATTCAAACAATGCGCTTATCAATGTCAGTATGCTTCGCAATTCGGATGTAAATGATATAGAAACATTAATAGAATATAATGTCCCGGAAGCGGACTACACAACCTATCATAGTTATAATGAAAATGATGATGGGGAAATGAAACAAGTCTACGATTCTCTCAGCCAGATTACCTTGCAACAGGATATCGATGAAAATGGTGTTGTTCTAGAGAGTATCGTATATCAATACGAGCAGGACGGTGAAAATAAGTTGCGTGTCGGTTATATAGATACAGATAAAAACGGTATACGTGACGCTGGTGAAGATCTTGTTAACAGTATAGCTGAATTTGATAATTACGGCGATTTGACATCGCAAACCACTTTTGAGAATGATGGTGTTACCGCTGATACAGTTATAGAGTTCAATCAACCGCAATATGGTTGGACAACCTACAGAATGGTCAATGAACCTGAAGGTAAAGCTACCATACAGATAGTTGATTACGAAAACAATATGCGTGCATTAATGACCCTTAATGCTCCATGGGCTGAGTATACTAATTCTGATAATGTTGAAAAAAGTATTGTATACGAATACGATACACAGTATCGATGGGGTTATCAGGATACAGATAGAGATGGCGCGAAAGACGCAGAAGAAACGTTGTTGGATTCTGTTGCAGAGTTTGATAATGAAGGTGACTTTGTCAGTATAACCAGTTATGAAAATGACGGAGCAACCATATCGTCAGTAACAACGTTTGACTGGCCGTTAGAGGGTTATCAGGTAACACGTATACTTGATGCTGCAGGCGACACGATCCAGATAAGCGATGCGGATAACCAGTTAGTAGCGATGATGACGTTGAACGAGATGTGGGATGATTACGATGATCCAAACGACGTAGAAGAGAGTGTAGTGTATGTATACGACGGATTAACTCGTTGGGGTTACGTCGACACAGATCATAATGCTCAGCATGATTCAGGAACGGAAACGTTGCTTGATTCAGTAGCAGTATTGGATACGAATGGAGATTACGTAAGTATAACGAATTACGAGAATGACGGAGCGACCATATCGTCAGTAACAACGTTTGACTGGCCGTTGGAAGGATATCAGGTAACACGAGTCCTTGATGCTGCAGGCGACACGATCCAGATAAGCGATGCGGATAACCAGTTAGTAGCGATGATGACGTTGAACGAGATGTGGGATGATTACGATGATCCAAACGACGTAGAAGAGAGTGTAGTGTATGTATACGACGGATTAACTCGTTGGGGTTACGTCGACACAGATCATAACGCGCAGCATGATTCAGGAACAGAAACGTTGCTTGATTCAGTAGCAGTATTGGATACGAATGGAGATTACGTAAGTATAACGAATTACGAGAATGACGGAGCGACCATATCGTCAGTAACAACGTTTGACTGGCCGTTGGAAGGATTTCAGGTAACGCGAGTATTGGATGCGGGTGGTGATACGATCCAGATAAGCGATGCGGATAACCAGTTAGTAGCGATGATGACGTTGAACGAGATGTGGGATGATTACGATGATCCAAACGACGTAGAAGAGAGTGTAGTGTATGTATACGACGGATTAACTCGTTGGGGTTACGTCGACACAGATCATAACGCGCAGCATGATTCAGGAACAGAAACGTTGCTTGATTCAGTAGCAGTATTGGATACGAATGGAGATTACGTAAGTATAACGAATTACGAGAATGACGGAGCGACCATATCGTCAGTAACAACGTTTGACTGGCCGTTAGAGGGTTATCAGGTAACACGAATCCTTGATGCTGCAGGCGACACGATCCAGATAAGCGATGCGGATAACCAGTTAGTAGCGATGATGACGTTGAACGAGATGTGGGATGATTACGATGATCCAAACGACGTAGAAGAGAGTGTAGTGTATGTATACGACGGATTAACTCGTTGGGGTTACGTCGACACAGATCATAACGCGCAGCATGATTCAGGAACGGAAACGTTGCTTGATTCAGTAGCAGTATTGGATACGAATGGAGATTACGTAAGTATAACGAATTACGAGAATGACGGAGCGACCATATCGTCAGTAACAACGTTTGACTGGCCGTTAGAGGGTTATCAGGTAACACGAATCCTTGATGCCGCAGGTGATACTATCCAGATAAGCGATGCGGATAACCAGTTAGTAGCGATGATGACGTTGAACGAGATGTGGGATGATTACGATGATCCAAACGACGTAGAAGAGAGTGTAGTGTATGTATACGACGGATTAACTCGTTGGGGTTACGTAGACACAGATCATAACGCGCAGCATGATTCAGGAACAGAAACGTTGCTTGATTCAGTAGCAGTATTGGATACGAATGGAGATTACGTAAGTATAACGAATTACGAGAATGACGGAGCGACCATATCGTCAGTAACAACGTTTGACTGGCCGTTGGAAGGATATCAGGTAACACGTATATTGGATGCCGCAGGCGACACGATCCAGATAAGCGATGCGGATAACCAGTTAGTAGCGATGATGACGTTGAACGAGATGTGGGATGATTATGATGATCCAAACGACGTAGAAGAGAGTGTAGTGTATGTATACGACGGATTAACTCGTTGGGGTTACGTCGACACAGATCATAACGCGCAGCATGATTCAGGAACGGAAACGTTGCTTGATTCAGTAGCAGTATTGGATACGAACGGAGATTACGTAAGTATAACGAATTACGAGAATGACGGAGCGACCATATCGTCAGTAACAACGTTTGACTGGCCGTTGGAAGGATATCAGGTAACACGTATACTTGATGCTGCAGGCGACACGATCCAGATAAGCGATGCGGATAACCAGTTAGTAGCGATGATGACGTTGAACGAGATGTGGGATGATTACGATGATCCAAACGACGTAGAAGAGAGTGTAGTGTATGTATACGACGGATTAACTCGTTGGGGTTACGTCGACACAGATCATAACGCGCAGCATGATTCAGGAACAGAAACGTTGCTTGATTCAGTAGCAGTATTGGATACGAATGGAGATTACGTAAGTATAACGAATTACGAGAATGACGGAGCGACCATATCGTCAGTAACAACGTTTGACTGGCCGTTAGAAGGATATCAGGTAACACGTATACTTGATGCTGCAGGCGACACGATCCAGATAAGCGATGCGGATAACCAGTTAGTAGCGATGATGACGTTGAACGAGATGTGGGATGATTATGATGATCCAAACGACGTAGAAGAGAGTGTAGTGTATGTATACGACGGATTAACTCGTTGGGGTTACGTCGACACAGATCATAATGCTCAGCATGATTCAGGAACGGAAACGTTGCTTGATTCAGTAGCAGTATTGGATACGAACGGCGATTACGTAAGTATAACGAATTACGAGAATGACGGAGCGACCATATCGTCAGTAACAACGTTTGACTGGCCGTTAGAAGGATATCAGGTAACGCGAGTATTGGATGCGGGTGGTGATACGATCCAGATAAGCGATGCGGATAACCAGTTAGTAGCGATGATGACGTTGAACGAGATGTGGGATGATTACGATGATCCAAACGACGTAGAAGAGAGTGTAGTGTATGTATACGACGGATTAACTCGTTGGGGTTACGTAGACACAGATCATAATGCTCAGCATGATTCAGGAACGGAAACGTTGCTTGATTCAGTAGCAGTATTGGATACGAACGGAGATTACGTAAGTATAACGAATTACGAGAATGACGGAGCGACCATATCGTCAGTAACAACGTTTGACTGGCCGTTAGAAGGATATCAGGTAACGCGAGTATTGGATGCGGGTGGTGATACGATCCAGATAAGCGATGCGGATAACCAGTTAGTAGCGATGATGACGTTGAACGAGATGTGGGATGATTACGATGATCCAAACGACGTAGAAGAGAGTGTAGTGTATGTATACGACGGATTAACTCGTTGGGGTTACGTCGACACAGATCATAACGCGCAGCATGATTCAGGAACGGAAACGTTGCTTGATTCAGTAGCAGTATTGGATACGAATGGAGATTACGTAAGTATAACGAATTACGAGAATGACGGAGCGACAATATCGTCAGTAACAACGTTTGACTGGCCGTTGGAAGGATATCAGGTAACACGAATCCTTGATGCCGCAGGCGACACGATCCAGATAAGCGATGCGGATAACCAGTTAGTAGCGATGATGACGTTGAACGAGATGTGGGATGATTACGATGATCCAAACGACGTAGAAGAGAGTGTAGTGTATGTATACGACGGATTAACTCGTTGGGGTTACGTCGACACAGATCATAACGCGCAGCATGATTCAGGAACGGAAACGTTGCTTGATTCAGTAGCAGTATTGGATACGAATCATGGAGATTACGTAAGTATAACGAATTACGAGTTAATCCGACGGATACATACACTATACTCTCTTCTACGTCGTTTGGATCAACGTAATCATCCCACATGGCTCGTTCAACGTCATCATCGCTACTCACTGGTAATCCGCATCGCTTATCTGGATCGTGTCGCCTGCAGATCAAGGATTCGTGTTACCTGATAGCCTTCCAACGGCCAGTCAAACGTTGTTACTGACGATGATGGTCGCTCCGTCATTCTCGTAATTCGTTATACTTACGTAATCTCCATTCGTATCCAATACTGCTACTGAATCAAGCAACGTTTCCGTAGAATCATGCTGAGCATTATGATCTGTATCTACGTAACCCCAACGAGTTAATCCGTCGTATACATACACTACACTCTCTTCTACGTCGTTTGGATCATCGTAATCATCCCACATCTCGTTCAACGTCATCATCGCTACTAACTGGTTATCCGCATCGCTTATCTGGATCGTGTCGCCTGCAGCATCAAGTTATTCGTGTTACCTGATAACCTTCTAACGGCCAGTCAAACGTTGTTACTGACGATATGGTTGCTACCGTCGGCTCGTAATTCGTTATACTTACGTAATCGCCATTTCGTATCCAACGTACTGCTACTGAATCAAGCAACGTTTCCGTTCCTGAATCATGCTGAGCATTATGATCTGTGTCGACGTAACCCCAACGAGTTGACTGGTCGTATACATACACTACACTCTCTTCTACGTCGTTTGGATCATCGTAATCATCCCACATCTCGTTCAACGTCATCATCGCTACTAACTGGTTATCCGCATCGCTTATCTGGATCGTGTCGCCTGCGGCATCAAGGATTCGTGTTACCTGATATCCTTCTAACGGCCAGTCAAACGTTGTTACTGACGATATGGTCGCTCCGTCATTCTCGTAATTCGTTATACTTACGTAATCGCCGTTCGTATCCAATACTGCTACTGAATCAAGCAACGTTTCCGTTCCTGAATCATGCTGAGCATTATGATCTGTATCTACGTAACCCCAACGAGTTAATCCGTCGTATACATACACTACACTCTCTTCTACGTCGTTTGGATCATCGTAATCATCCCACATCTCGTTCAACGTCATCATCGCTACTAACTGGTTATCCGCATCGCTTATCTGGATCGTATCACCACCCGCATCCAATACTCGCGTTACCTGATATCCTTCTAACGGCCAGTCAAACGTTGTTACTGACGATATGGTCGCTCCGTCATTCTCGTAATTCGTTATACTTACGTAATCTCCATTCGTATCCAATACTGCTACTGAATCAAGCAACGTTTCCGTTCCTGAATCATGCTGAGCGTTATGATCTGTGTCGACGTAACCCCAACGAGTTAATCCGTCGTATACATACACTACACTCTCTTCTACATCGTTTGGATCATCGTAATCATCCCACATCTCGTTCAACGTCATCATCGCTACTAACTGGTTATCCGCATCGCTTATCTGGATCGTGTCGCCTGCAGCATCAAGTATACGTGTTACCTGATAACCCTCTAACGGCCAGTCAAACGTTGTTACTGACGATATGGTCGCTCCGTCATTCTCGTAATTCGTTATACTTACGTAATCTCCATTCGTATCCAATACTGCTACTGAATCAAGCAACGTTTCCGTTCCTGAATCATGCTGAGCATTATGATCTGTGTCTACGTAACCCCAACGAGTTAATCCGTCGTATACATACACTACACTCTCTTCTACGTCGTTTGGATCATCGTAATCATCCCACATCTCGTTCAACGTCATCATCGCTACTAACTGGTTATCCGCATCGCTTATCTGGATCGTATCACCACCCGCATCAAGTATACGCGTTACCTGATAACCTTCCAACGGCCAGTCAAACGTTGTTACTGACGATATGGTCGCTCCGTCATTCTCGTAATTCGTTATACTTACGTAATCTCCATTCGTATCCAATACTGCTACTGAATCAAGCAACGTTTCCGTTCCTGAATCATGCTGAGCGTTATGATCTGTGTCTACGTAACCCCAACGAGTTAATCCGTCGTATACATACACTACACTCTCTTCTACGTCGTTTGGATCATCGTAATCATCCCACATCTCGTTCAACGTCATCATCGCTACTAACTGGTTATCCGCATCGCTTATCTGGATCGTATCGCCTGCAGCATCAAGGATTCGTGTTACCTGATAACCCTCTAACGGCCAGTCAAACGTTGTTACTGACGATATGGTTGCTCCGTCATTCTCGTAATTCGTTATACTTACGTAATCTCCATTCGTATCCAATACTGCTACTGAATCAAGCAACGTTTCCGTTCCTGAATCATGCTGAGCATTATGATCTGTGTCGACGTAACCCCAACGAGTTAATCCGTCGTATACATACACTACACTCTCTTCTACGTCGTTTGGATCATCGTAATCATCCCACATCTCGTTCAACGTCATCATCGCTACTAACTGGTTATCCGCATCGCTTATCTGGATCGTGTCGCCTGCGGCATCAAGGATTCGTGTTACCTGATATCCTTCCAACGGCCAGTCAAACGTTGTTACTGACGATATGGTCGCTCCGTCATTCTCGTAATTCGTTATACTTACGTAATCTCCGTTCGTATCCAATACTGCTACTGAATCAAGCAACGTTTCTGTTCCTGAATCATGCTGAGCGTTATGATCTGTGTCGACGTAACCCCAACGAGTTAATCCGTCGTATACATACACTACACTCTCTTCTACATCGTTTGGATCATCGTAATCATCCCACATCTCGTTCAACGTCATCATCGCTACTAACTGGTTATCCGCATCGCTTATCTGGATCGTGTCGCCTGCGGCATCAAGGATTCGTGTTACCTGATATCCTTCCAACGGCCAGTCAAACGTTGTTACTGACGATATGGTCGCTCCGTCATTCTCGTAATTCGTTATACTTACGTAATCTCCGTTCGTATCCAATACTGCTACTGAATCAAGCAACGTTTCCGTTCCTGAATCATGCTGAGCGTTATGATCTGTGTCTACGTAACCCCAACGAGTTAATCCGTCGTATACATACACTACACTCTCTTCTACGTCGTTTGGATCATCGTAATCATCCCACATCTCGTTCAACGTCATCATCGCTACTAACTGGTTATCCGCATCGCTTATCTGGATCGTGTCGCCTGCAGCATCAAGGATTCGTGTTACCTGATATCCTTCCAACGGCCAGTCAAACGTTGTTACTGACGATATGGTCGCTCCGTCATTCTCGTAATTCGTTATACTTACGTAATCTCCATTCGTATCCAATACTGCTACTGAATCAAGCAACGTTTCCGTTCCTGAATCATGCTGAGCATTATGATCTGTGTCTACGTAACCCCAACGAGTTAATCCGTCGTATACATACACTACACTCTCTTCTACGTCGTTTGGATCATCGTAATCATCCCACATCTCGTTCAACGTCATCATCGCTACTAACTGATTATCCGCATCGCTTATCTGGATCGTATCACCTGCGGCATCAAGGATTCGTGTTACCTGATATCCTTCCAACGGCCAGTCAAACGTTGTTACTGACGATATTGTTGCTCCGTCATTCTCGTAATTCGTTATACTTACGTAATCTCCATTCGTATCCAATACTGCTACTGAATCAAGCAACGTTTCCGTTCCTGAATCATGCTGCGCGTTATGATCTGTGTCGACGTAACCCCAACGAGTTAATCCGTCGTATACATACACTACACTCTCTTCTACGTCGTTTGGATCATCGTAATCATCCCACATCTCGTTCAACGTCATCATCGCTACTAACTGGTTATCCGCATCGCTTATCTGGATCGTGTCGCCTGCAGCATCAAGGATTCGTGTTACCTGATATCCTTCCAACGGCCAGTCAAACGTTGTTACTGACGATATGGTCGCTCCGTCATTCTCGTAATTCGTTATACTTACGTAATCGCCGTTCGTATCCAATACTGCTACTGAATCAAGCAACGTTTCCGTTCCTGAATCATGCTGCGCGTTATGATCTGTGTCGACGTAACCCCAACGAGTTAATCCGTCGTATACATACACTACACTCTCTTCTACGTCGTTTGGATCATCGTAATCATCCCACATCTCGTTCAACGTCATCATCGCTACTAACTGGTTATCCGCATCGCTTATCTGGATCGTATCACCTGCAGCATCAAGGATTCGTGTTACCTGATAACCTTCCAACGGCCAGTCAAACGTTGTTACTGACGATATGGTCGCTCCGTCATTCTCGTAATTCGTTATACTTACGTAATCTCCGTTCGTATCCAATACTGCTACTGAATCAAGCAACGTTTCCGTTCCTGAATCATGCTGCGCGTTATGATCTGTGTCGACGTAACCCCAACGAGTTAATCCGTCGTATACATACACTACACTCTCTTCTACGTCGTTTGGATCATCGTAATCATCCCACATCTCGTTCAACGTCATCATCGCTACTAACTGGTTATCCGCATCGCTTATCTGGATCGTGTCGCCAGGCATCAAGGATTCGTGTTACCTGATATCCTTCTAACGGCCAGTCAAACGTTGTTACTGACGATATGTAGTCGCTCCGTCATTCTCGTAATTCGTTATACTTACGTAATCTCCATTCGTATCCAATACTGCTACTGAATCAAGCAACGTTTCCGTTCCTGAATCATGCTGCGCGTTATGATCTGTGTCGACGTAACCCCAACGAGTTAATCCGTCGTATACATACACTACACTCTCTTCTACTGTCGTTTGGATCATCGTAATCATCCCACATCTCGTTCAACGTCATCATCGCTACTAACTGGTTATCCGCATCGCTTATCTGGATCGTATCACCACCCGCATCCAATACTCGCGTTACCTGATATCCTTCTAACGGCCAGTCAAACGTTGTTACTGACGATATGGTCGCTCCGTCATTCTCGTAATTCGTTATACTTACGTAATCTCCGTTCGTATCCAATACTGCTACTGAATCAAGCAACGTTTCCGTTCCTGAATCATGCTGAGCATTATGATCTGTGTCTACGTAACCCCAACGAGTTAATCCGTCGTATACATACACTACACTCTCTTCTACGTCGTTTGGATCATCGTAATCATCCCACATCTCGTTCAACGTCATCATCGCTACTAACTGGTTATCCGCATCGCTTATCTGGATCGTATCACCACCCGCATCCAATACTAGCGCGTTACCTGATATCCTTCTAACGGCCAGTCAAACGTTGTTACTGACGATATGGTCGCTCCGTCATTCTCGTAATTCGTTATACTTACGTAATCGCCGTTCGTATCCAATACTGCTACTGAATCAAGCAACGTTTCCGTTCCTGAATCATGCTGAGCATTATGATCTGTGTCGACGTAACCCCAACGAGTTAATCCGTCGTATACATACACTACACTCTCTTCTACGTCGTTTGGATCATCATAATCATCCCACATCTCGTTCAACGTCATCATCGCTACTAACTGGTTATCCGCATCGCTTATCTGGATCGTGTCGCCTGCAGCATCAAGTATACGTGTTACCTGATATCCTTCTAACGGCCAGTCAAACGTTGTTACTGACGATATGGTCGCTCCGTCATTCTCGTAATTCGTTATACTTACGTAATCTCCATTCGTATCCAATACTGCTACTGAATCAAGCAACGTTTCTGTTCCTGAATCATGCTGACGCGTTATGATCTGTGTCGACGTAACCCCAACGAGTTAATCCGTCGTATACATACACTACACTCTCTTCTACGTCGTTTGGATCATCGTAATCATCCCACATCTCGTTCAACGTCATCATCGCTACTAACTGGTTATCCGCATCGCTTATCTGGATCGTGTCGCCTGCAGCATCAAGTATACGTGTTACCTGATATCCTTCCAACGGCCAGTCAAACGTTGTTACTGACGATATGGTCGCTCCGTCATTCTCGTAATTCGTTAGGACTTACGGAATCTCCACGTTGCTTGATTCAGTAGCAGTATTGGATACGAATGGAGATTACGTAAGTATAACGAATTACGAGAATGACGGAGCGACCATATCGTCAGTAACAACGTTTGACTGGCCGTTAGAAGGATATCAGGTAACACGTATATTGGATGCTGCAGGCGACACGATCCAGATAAGCGATGCGGATAACCAGTTAGTAGCGATGATGACGTTGAACGAGATGTGGGATGATTACGATGATCCAAACGACGTAGAAGAGAGTGTAGTGTATGTATACGACGGATTAACTCGTTGGGGTTACGTCGACACAGATCATAATGCTCAGCATGATTCAGGAACAGAAACGTTGCTTGATTCAGTAGCAGTATTGGATACGAATGGAGATTACGTAAGTATAACGAATTACGAGAATGACGGAGCGACCATATCGTCAGTAACAACGTTTGACTGGCCGTTAGAAGGATATCAGGTAACACGTATATTGGATGCCGCAGGCGATACGATCCAGATAAGCGATGCGGATAACCAGTTAGTAGCGATGATGACGTTGAACGAGATGTGGGATGATTACGATGATCCAAACGACGTAGAAGAGAGTGTAGTGTATGTATACGACGGATTAACTCGTTGGGGTTACGTCGATACAGATCATAACGCGCAGCATGATTCAGGAACAGAAACGTTGCTTGATTCAGTAGCAGTATTGGATACGAACGGCGATTATGTCAGTATAACGAATTACGAGAACGACGGAGCAACCATATCGTCAGTAACAACGTTTGACTGGCCGTTGGAAGGATTTCAGGTAACGCGAGTATTGGATGCGGGTGGTGATACGATCCAGATAAGCGATGCGGATAACCAGTTGGTAGCGATGATGACGTTGAACGAGATGTGGGATGATTACGATGATCCAAACGATGTAGAAAAAAGTGTAGTGTATGTCTATGATACGCAGTATCGTTGGGGTTACGTCGACACAGATCATAACGCGCAGCATGATTCAGGAACAGAAACATTGCTTGATTCAGTGGCAGAGTTTGATGGAAACGGCGAATATATCAGTATAACGAATTACGAAGCCGACGGTACGACCATTTCGATGGTAACAACGTTTGACTGGCCGCTGGAAGGTTATCAGGTAACACGGGTACTGGATGCTGCTGGAGATACTATCCAGATAAGCAATGCAGACAACCAGATGGTAGCGATTATGACGTTGAACGAGATGTGGGATGATTATGATGATCCAAACGACGTAGAAGAGAGTGTAGTGTATGTCTACGACGGCTTGGTCCGCTGGGGTTACGTCGATATCGATAAGAATGCGCAGCATGATTCAGGTACAGAAACATTGCTTGATTCAGTAGCAGAATTTGATGGCAACGGCGATTACGTAAGTATAACGAATTACGATGACGACGGTACGACAATCACGTCAGTGACAACGTTTGACTGGCCGGTAGAAGGGTATCAGGTAACACGAATCGTGAATGATCCGGCTGGAAAAGATACGATCCAGATAAGCGATGCGGATAACCAGTTAGTAGCGATGATGACGTTGAATGCATCATGGGGAAATTACGAAGATCCAGACGATGTAGACGAAAGTACGGTCTATACCTATACTCAGGATGGTGACAACCAGATGAGAGTAGGATATGTGGATACAAGCAAAGATGCTGTACATGACGCAACCGAACTTAATTTGGCATCAGTAATGGTATTTGATAATGACGGTGACGTCATATCTATTACCGGTTATCTAGCTGATGGCCAGACAATGTCCTATATCGTGACATACGATGAACCACAGGAAAACTGGAGCACTCAGCGTTCTATAAACAGTCCGTTTACGCGTGACTCACTTACAATCTTTGATAATGAAGGTTTGGTACGTGCTTCACAAACAACTGAGGGAACGTTGCTGGATGGTCCGCCGGAATCAGATACTATCACTGAAAGTACGGTATATGTCTACGATGATACAGTTCGCTGGGGATACATGGATGTTGCGAAAAATGGATTGTATGAGTCAGAGAACGATACAGTGCTGGAAAATAAAGTTCAATACGATACAAACGGTAGCGTTTTAAGCGCCACATATTGGAGTTATGATGAAGAAACGCAGACTTCATCGTTGTATCGTGTTGATGAGTACAACAAAGAGTTTGGAGTGGATAATGACGGTTATGTGACTACAACCTTGTATAATTATCCAGGCGCTGGCGATATGCAGATTCAGGTATCCAATCCTGATGGACAGTTGACTAAGAAACGTGAATGGGATAATGACTCTCAAAGCTGGACATACATAGTTTACAGTTATCCATTGGATACAGAACGCTATGGATTTATAGATCTGGACAATGACGGTGTTGGAGATCAGTTGGAATCACGCGCAAAATTTGATGCTAACGATAACATGATTTCCAATACAGCATTATTCCGGTCAGGCGGTTCGTATTGGAACCAGGGCGAAATTCAATATATTACAGTATATAACTATGACGGTACCATAGCGACCAGCTATAACAAAACACCGCAGGAAGGCGCAGCCGATGGCGACTTTGTCACCTATCAGTATAACAGAGAAGGTACGTTGAGTCGTATTGAGCAATATGATATCAGTGCGAATAAGATGACAGCAGACTACTATATGAGCGGTTTGTTGATCTTGACAGAGATCTATGCAATCACGGTCAATGGTAATCCACCGGTCAAAACAGGTAATGTAACAATTGGAGAATTGCTCGAGACAATTGAACGTAATTCACAGGTGTTGCCTGACGGCAGGACACGTATAACTAACCCTGATACCGGTCTGGTACAGGTATACGATTCTGAAGGAAATCTGGTGGAAACTACGGATAACCAGAAGGTAGTCAATATCTACTATTACGATAACGAGGGCAATTATGTACGTGAAGATAACCTTGGTTATAAGATTGTATGGTATGGTGATCCGACTGATCCTGAGACAACCTACACAACGTACTATAATGAAATGAATTCGATTACTACCTATAGCTTCATAGTTCCGCTTGGCCGTGGAAATGACTGGAGAATGATCCAGACGGAATACTGGGCTGATGGATTGGTAATAGAGCGTGATTACGAAACTCAGGATATCACATCTATCTCGAGATATGAACGTGAAACAAACGGTGATTTGGTAACGGAGACAATTATCTATCAGCATAAAGTCAAAACGATTAGCGAGATGAATTGGCCGGAATCAGGTTGGCGTGCAGTGCTTATCCCGGGTGGTGCTGAAAATGATAATGACGCTGTAATGATTGTTGATGAAGCCAATAAATTGCGTGGATACATGGAAATCCTCAAGAGTTCCAGCTACAAATCCACCTCGAATATTATTCTCAGTGTCGTCTACGATTACGATACAAGTGGTAATAGGATAGGCTATGTGGATACTGATAAGGATGGTATCTGGGATGAAGGAACTGAAACTACTCAGTACAGCTACACTGAAACATGGAGTGTGGACGATACTAAAGAAGTAACACGTATCTTTGATGCAGGCGGCGATATCATTGAAATACGCGATGCTGATTTTAATGGTAAATTGCGCGCCAGAATGGTACTGAATGGTACTGGATTATCGTATGACTATAATGATCCTTCAGATGTGGCAACCAGTAACCTGTACCTGTACAATGCCGATGGTACGTGGGATGTATATGTAGAAAACTCCAATAAAAACGGTGTCTATGATGGAGACGGCTCAGAGACTGACACAGGTTACGACGGAGCGCCAAATTACCGCAGTAGTAACGGTGCCTTAATGCAGGTGCTTGATAACGAAGGAAATATTATTTCCAATACGTTTGGAAGCGGTTATATGGTGAATTATGTGTATGATAACGATGGTACCTATCAAGGATCAAACGAAACCAAATATTATGGTAGTACTTATTACTATGATAATGAAGGTAATCCTTATCCTGAAGGTATCATAGATTATCATGGAAACTATATCCAGGTTAATCCGACTACGGGTTCCTATGTAAAACAATATAAAGAGTTTGAAACTGATGGAACCTATTCCGGCACGTATAACGTCTATAATGCTGGTTTATTAATAACACAGGTCAATTCACAAGGCGAGCTGACTTACAAGAAATATACGTCATCTGGCGGTGAAACAGTGATAGTCAATACTCTAACTACTAATGCTGATCGTGTAGACATAACCAATGCGTCAGATCCTAGTGATATCGATGCACAGATTCTCAGCGGTATTTATTATGAATGGTATGATACAGGAACGACATCGTTAGTTATAGATTACAACTCCGGATCTGGAGCCTTCTTGAGTTGTGTCAGAACTACTGGTGCGTATGAAAAACAAATATTACTTAACGGTGCTTCAGTAATGATGTACACAAGTGGATATACGTCATCAAATACAGCGGAAGAAATTTCCAATGGATATGGAATAGGATTTATGCGCGTATCGGCAGATGGTGGAACTCCTCAATATGTTTATTATACTCAGGAAGGAACACCTATGGTTCAGCAGATAGGTGGAGGAAATTTGAGTACAGTTGATCTGGGTACTACACCGACAAATACTGTGGATTTAACACAAGTATATAAGTGGACCGAAGATGGTGGAACTACTACCGTATATCGTTTCAATGGTATAAACCGCTATTTCAGTTCAGGTGTATTACAGAAGACTGTTTGGTCAGATTCCAGCGGTAATGTTCAGCGTACAATGAACTATGGCGCTCATCAGGGCAATGGATTCTATATTGTCAACTCTATAGTTGATGCTGAAGGCTTGACATGTACCGTAAATAGATCAGGCAGTACAATAACCGGTTATGATCTTACACTCGCTTCGGGTACGGATGCCACCGTTGATGCTGCAGGACAGATGACATCGGTCAGCATCGCTGGTCATACGCAAACATACGATTCAAGCGGTAATTTGACATCCATGACTACTGATGATGGTTTGGTGATGTTGAGCTCTAATGGTGAAGTGTCATCTATTACGGATGTTGACGGTACAACGATGACATATCACTGGTCAACTGGATCTCTAGTGAGTTTTGAAATATCAGATGCTACGCTTGGAATGACACGTGACTATGAAGTTCAATCGGGTTATTTGCGTTTGTCATCGGTAACGGAAAGCTCAGGGCGTTTAACGGAATACTACTATGATACATCAGGATCGATAAAGACCTATTCCGACGCTAGTCCATCATCATATTCGGTAATTGTTACCGAAGGTGATACTACTTATGGATATGGATACAGGCCTGATGGTGGAATACCTGGCTTGTATTTATATTACGTAGCAAGTCCGGATTATACTTTGACGTATACACGTCATTCAACATATCCGTATTATATTCTAAGTCAGCAGCTGATCATAGATGGACCGGGTACTAACGACGTGACTCTGGAATTCTACGGATCAAGTTGGAAAACAGGCGGTAACTATGAATATGGCGATCTGTATTACATCTCAGGTTCGCGATTCGGTACAGAGTAATGCCATTAAAAATCCGTGATATAGATAACCTATAAAACTACTGAAGCCGGCTTATGCGTTACGTGTAAGCCGGCTTTTTTTGTAAAAAATGAATTTAAAAAATTCTAATATTTTTCTATTATGTATCGAAGGGATAAAAAGGTGATTGTAATAATCAGATTCTAAGGATGTTTTTATGAAAGAGGTTATACAGTATATATTACATGATCAGATAATCCATAAGCTTTTGCTTGCCGCTGTATTGGGTGGCATGCTCGGGGTTAGAGCGTCAACGGCACGGCCGAGTTGCCGGTTTACGTACACACATGCTGGTATGTATTGCTTCAACTATATTAATGACTACAGCTCATATTTTGATGAAATCGTCATCTTTTGCCCAGTTGGCGCCATCTCGGTTAGCTGCTGGTATTATGACCGGTATGGGGTTTATTGGTGCGGGAACAATCATCCGTGCGCATCATTCTGTACGAGGGTTGACGACATCTGCATGTTTGTGGTTAACAGCTGCGTTAGGTGTAGTGATTGGTTCGGAAGAGTATATGCTTGCCATTAAAGCGTCTATAATATCGTATATCATTCTGGCGTTTTTAGGGAAAATGGATACATATATGAAGACAGAGGCGTTTCAAGTGCTTATTGTGCGTACGCATCCAGACAGCGGACAACTGAATAAAATAAAAAAGATTTGTAATGAATGCGGTGGTAAGGTTATGGATACTAGTATAATACGAGGTAAAGAAAAAAAACACTCTGTTTATCGCTTTCATCTTAAATTTGAGGTACAGGTAGATGGAGATAAAATTGTTGATTCCCTATACGAATTGCCTGAGGTAGAAAAGGTAATCTGGAAAAAGTTTTGATTGTATTTATAAAGCAAAATTTGTCTTTGAAAAAAGCCATTCCGCAATCGTACGGAATGGCTTTTTTATTATGAAAATGATATATCTTCTTTAGTAAAGATCTTCAGGCAGTGCAAGATCTCTTTTCCCGGTAAGACATGTGTATGCCTCCAGATATTTTTCCGCTGTTTTGCGGATAATCTGATCGGATAATTCAGGTACAGGCGGTTTTTTATTCCAGTCGATCAGTTCAAGATAATCGCGGACAAATTGTTTATCAAAGCTGATCGGATTTTCACCTACTTTATAGTGTTCTACAGGCCAAAACCGTGATGAGTCGGGTGTAAGGACTTCATCTATCAAGACAATTTTGTCATCGATGACGCCAAATTCAAATTTTGTATCTGCAATAATGATCCCTTTGGTTAGGGCATATTTTTGAGCTTTAGTATATATTTGAATACTGACATCGCGCAGGAACGCCATATTGTCCTGTCCGATGATATCTGCGGCTTGCTGGGCTGTTATATTTTCGTCATGGCCTTCTTCCGCTTTGGTCGCGGGTGTGAAGATAGGTTCAGGCAATTTGGAACCGTTATCCAGTCCTGCGGGAAGTTTTATACCGCAAACAGACTGTGATTGGATGTATTCTTTGTAGCCTGATCCAGCCAGATAACCGCGGACAACGCATTCGATGGGGAATACAGTTGCTTTTTTGACCAAAATACTGCGGCCATTCAAGGATGCGTCGAATGCGCGTAATGGTTCTGGAAACGAATCTACATCATTTGCTATAATATGGTTAGGTATGATATCCTGTACAAAATCGAACCAGAAGTTAGAAATTTGAGTCAGAATAACGCCTTTGAATGGAATGGGATTCGGTAAAATATAATCGAAAGCGGAAATTCTGTCGGTGGCGACCATAAGCAGGTTGTCACCGGCTTTATAGATATCGCGTACTTTCCCTTTTTTTACAAGTGGGCATTCAGGAACTGAAATTTCCTTATAAAGTTGTGTTTTGAGCATAATTCCCCCTATGGTTATAATTCTGAGTATACTATTACATTTTAGTAGAAAAAAAGATAATAACATACTATAGTATTACAGTAGTCTATGCCAAGCATATTTTTGTTCTGCATAAATATATTGAAAAAAAGATTTATACACGATATAGTTAGAAAATATTTCATCAAATATACGGTTATATTTTTTTTGAATGTGCCGTAAATCTTTGTAGAGGAGATAGTGCAGGAGAATTAATTTTCTCTGGATTGCTAATCTTCGTTCTTTTCCTGACGTGATCTGAGCTCATAACTCAAACCGACACCCAAATCAAATATTTTGACACGAAAAAATACCTTGTGGTAAAGTGAAACGAAATTTGTTAATTGTTTACAATCTGAGTTATATGAACCAATCTGAGGAGGAAACATGGGTAACAAATCTCAATCAACTGTAGTGAAAACTATAACCGCTATGGCGTGTTTGATCATACTGGTTGTGTTTTCTAGTATGCTCATCGGGTGTGGTAGTCCTGAATCAAAGCAACAGAAATATATTAAAAAAGCTTTAATTTACGCAAACATGGGTAAATTTGAAAAAGCTGAAACCGTAATCAATACGGCGTTGGCCAAATACCCTAATGCGGTTAATTTGCATTATACAATGGGGAATATTCTGGCGCGTCAGAAAAAGTTTGATCCTGCTGTAGAACAATTTACGAGAACTCTGGAACTTGATGCCAAACATTATCAGACTCATCTGCAATTGGCTCGGGTATATGCTGAACAGGAAAATTTCCCTAAAGCTCTTGAAGAGATAGAAAAGACATTAGCAATAAAAGAAGATTATGATGCTGCGTATGAGTTTCGCGGTCTTATTCATGAACAACTTGAACAATATGATGAAGCTATCAAAGATTATGACCAGTACATAGCAATCAAACCCAAAAAGCCGGAAGGGTACATTCGTAAGGCCAGCATGTATATGATCATGAAGGATTACGAAAAAGCGGAAGAACAATGCTTGAAAGTTATTAATGATATAGATAAAAGCAATGTTCAGGCGTTGCTCATTCTCAGTTTGATTTATGAGATGAACAAGAAACTTAATGATTCTGTCACCATGATTGAGGCGGGGTTGGAAGAAAAACCGAATTCGTTGCAATTGCTTAATCGTCTAAGCGAACTGTATCTCAAACAAGGCGACTTTGACAAAGCGATGTCAACAGCACAGAAAGCATTGGCTATCAATGGAAAAGCTGCTGGAGCACGGTATGTCAAAGGATCGGTTCATTTTATCCGTCAGGAATATGAAAAGGCGGCTGTCGAATTTGAGAATTTCTTTGATCCGCCGCCAATGTATGGAGATTTATTTTACAAACTAGGGTTGTGCTATCTGGAAATGGACAAACCTCAGCAGGGTATCAGTGAGTTGAAAAAAATGATTGAGCGGTACCCTAATTTTGTACCTGCCTATTTCACTCTTGCTTTCGCGTATTTACGTGAAGGATGGGCAGAAGACGCAGTGAAATTGTGTAAACAGGGATTGGAATTGAGCCCGAACAATGTGAAAGGGATCGAGATACTTGCCAAAGCCAGTATTGCTCAAAAAGATTTTAGTTCTGCAGAAAATTATTTTGGGCAGCTTGTTCAATATCGTCCTGATAACGTTGCCGATATATTGAGTCTCGCATCGTTAAAAATCAATAGGGGCGAAGTCGATGAAGCTTTTGAATTGTGCAATCGTGTTTTGGAACTTAACGATAAGAACGTCAATGCGCACAGTCTCAAAGGTTTTTGCTATTTAAGGCAGGGTAAGATAGACGATGCGATAATTGAGTTTCGCGAAGTGATCGAAATTGATCCGCTCAATATTGGCGGTCACTTGAACCTTGCAAAGATATATTCCTCGGTACAACGTTTTGATGAAGCTGAAGAGGAATTACTTAACCTTATCGAATTGAAACCGGATTTTACCGAAGTTTTTGCCGAACTTGGCAACTTATATTTTGTGCAAGGGCAGTACGATAAATCCATCGAATATTATACTCGTATTTTGCAGAATAACCCGCAGAATATACGCACCAATATTTCTCTTGCCGGATCGTATTATGCGATGGACGAATATGATAAGGCATTATCAATATTGGAACCATTCCAGAAAAATCCGAAATACGATGATAATGAACAGTTACATTCTTTTCTTGCGACACTGTACTACAAAATAAACGATCCTGAAAAAGCGGAAATGGAATACAAAAAAGTCCTTGCGGTGAATCCTAACTTCCGTCCTGCTTATGATTTGGGATTGATTTATATGGATCAGGGCAAGACAGAGGAGTCAATCGAAGTATATCAGCAAGCATTGAAGATGGATCCGAATTTGACAGATATGATGCTGTATCTTGCTATAGCGCAACAACGCAATGGCGAATACGATAAAGCTGATGAAACCCTTACTAAATTAATCAATTTGGAGCCTCAGAATTATTCTTTATATTTCATTCAGATAAATATCCTTGCCGCAAAAGGAGACACGGAAAAAGCAGAGGAAATTTTAGGCGAGATACCTGAGTTGTCTGATGAAATAAGAAATGCCTATATGGATATAATCAAATTGAATCAGACAGATCCTATGTTAGGCAAAAAAGTAACATATATGCTCAACCAGATGAAAGTCTACCGTACTCGTGGATGGACACCGCAGGCGGTGAATATGGCTAAAGAAGTTGCAGATTTGGTACCAAATAATATTCTTCCATTGGCATTTCTTGTTGAAGTTTATTTGGCTGATAATGATTTGGAAAAAGCCCAGAAAGCGCTTGATCAAATTCTCAAAGTAACACCTGATTCCTTTGTCGCTAATTTACGATATTCGAGATTGCACGCAATGCAGGGAAATATTGAAGAGGCGATAGGATATATGGAAAAAGTCAATGCAGTCAACCCTGATCAGGCGTTTTTGATGCTTGATTTAGGTGTCTTATATGAGAAAAACAAACAGATAGATAAGGCAATTGAAACTTATAAAGCTGTACTCGAATTACAGCCGAATACGTTCCGTGCGATTAACAATTTGGCATGGGTGTTAGCTGAAAACAAAAAAGATTACGATCAGGCATTGCAGTATGCGCAACAGGCTGTTGATCTTGCTCCGAGAAATGGTGCGGTATTAGATACATATGGTTGGATCTTGTATATGAAAAAGGATTATCCAAAGGCCGTTGAAAATCTTGAAAATGCGACAAAGTATTTACCGAGTAATCCAACGGTGGCGTATCATCTTGGCAAGGCGTATCTTGCTAGTGGCAATAATGAACGTGCGCTGCTCTCATTTGAGAAAGCGATTGATATCAACGTAGATTTCCCAGAGAAAGAAGAATCTCAAAAATTGCTTGAACAATTGCAGAAGGAAGTTTCGCAATAAGTTGTGAATCGTATATATAATAAAGAAAAGCCGGATATGAGTTAATCTATCCGGCTTTTACGTTATGATTCAATAGAAATTTTATGAACTGATATAGTAAAAAATAAAAATTACAGATTTATTACCTGATTTTTTTGCGAGCTAATCCTATTAATGTCAGTCCAAGTAATAAGAAAGAAGCAGGCTCAGGGACAACGGTTGATCCATCGTTAATACTGTTAGCGGCATAATTAAACATATTTAGAGCGAGTGCTTCAATATCTCCTGTAGCATACAGCCATAAAATATTAGCCGGGTCATGAAAAAAAAAGACTGATCCGCTGGTCTCAGTTGGTGCAATAATTGAAAATATGGCATTTGAGTCAATTATAGTTGAGTCACCGCTATTTGTGATGTTAGGGACAGCATTGGCAGTCCAACTAATAGTGTTAACAGAACCAAATGGGCCGTCTGATATCAAACTTAGAGATGAATGGTCAGTAATCGATGTCGATCCGGCAGTATTATACGAACTAAATGTTACACCGCCAAATAGAGTTCCCAGAAGATTAGCTGAATTCAGCGATCTGGAATCATAGTCAGCAATAACAAATAAACTTTTCCCGCTGTCTACGAAGTTTTTTAGGGTTTGAGCTTCGGTTGCAGTTATAGACCTTGATGAGCCTTCAGCAAATATGGCAACAAAGATATCAGCGTCAGCCAAACTTGATTCGGAAAAATCACCCGTGCCGATAACTGAAGTAAATTCAATATCTTCAACAGTTCCTCCCGCTCCGAAATTTGATGAAGACAGCAGTTCGGTTCGCAGAGGTGCTGTCTCTGATGCTGAAGCGAAATCATATCTGGTTTGACCCAAATAATGGGTTTTTATGGTATAACTTGCTCCAAACGTTACCATCGGATTAATTAATAATCCACATAGACATGTCATAATACATAATTTGACCTTCATACTTAAACCCTTTCTTTAGTGATAATTATCAGAAATACAAAAAGTTATGTATATTAATATTGTATCATATTAATCGTAAAAGCAAAACTCGAGCATAAAAAAACTGTTTTTCAAATACTCAAAATGTAGGATCATTGCGAAAGATTGTAGGCTATGTAACTTATAAACTGGTTCCGAATGTGTTTCGGGCTTTATTTATGACTTGCATACGCTGTAGCATTGGAGCAAGCTGTCGTGGATTGATGCCAGGGGCGACATATTGAAACTGCACATTATAATCGTTTATAAAGGAAGCAATAAGATTGTTTTCCATTTCGATCATTTCTTCGAGCAATAAACGATGTGTATCATCGCTGAAACCTCTTGTCGACATAGTACGCACAACATGCGACTGAAAACGTATCAGGGATGCCAAATTATCGACTGGAGCGCCTTTGACTACCGCGAGGTATGCTTTGTAAAAAGCTTCACTGGAAAGGAAAAGATTAGCGCCGTAACCGCGTTTGATATTTTCTCCTTCAATTTCAAGATGATCGTTGAAACGAAGTAGAAAGGGGACTGGTGCGTCAATATTCCATCCAGAACTGGAAATCAACCATATCCCAACGTAGTTTAGATCATCAATAGCCTGATCGTCATAATTACGGTAAAAATAGCCATAGATACGTTCTACCAGATCGCGTCCCCAATTAAAATCCTCGATGTGGCTGATTTCAAAAGAACGGTCATCCGGATTAAGAGCGCGTTGGATAACTTTAAGGTTTTCCACACTGCGTTCATTTTTAAGTTTTTCCATCACCTGACCGCCTAGGTTTTCAATGGTCCTGATAATTTGATATGCTCTGTTATCTGATTGAACCTGAGGTATAGATGAAAGTTGTTTTGGGGTATATGGAGGTAACTCTTCGTCAGCCATTACTATCTGTGATTTCAATTCGGGAAATACTTCGTTTAATGTTGTATATTGCTGTGTACTCCAAACAAAAATTTTGTCTGCGCTGGCAAGGTATTCGAAGATGTATGGATTATTAAGCATATTTTCTTTTGACGGGAGTTTTTCTTCGGGCACAATGGCGACCATATATGTTCTAGTAAAAGGAAGCTCAGAAAACCTGTGAAGCCCGAAGAAAAGCGATACATCAATATCGGGAGTCCATGCTGAAGTTGGGAATTTAAAATCTATGCATCTGGAGCGAAGTTGTGATCGTGCTTCCTTAAGATCCATTTTATAAAAAGAATCTACTCCGGTGACACCCCATCGACCAAGCGATTTGACAAGTCCAACTACGCTTACCGGTGCTGGTTTATCGTACATTAAACTGGTTGTTGTGGTACTTATACCTGCTTCAAGAGTATGTCGGCGTTGTACGTAATAATGTTTATCTGGAGTTTCCTGACCGATAGAGCGTTTAGCGCGGATATAGTCTAGCATTGTACTGTATGCCTCTCGCGCCGCTTCATAATCGTTTTGCAGTGGTGGGGATGTAAGAAAGTTGAGATAGGTTTCAACCCCAGCCCTGTCCGCCACCATGCTGGCAAAAGAGTATTTGGTAGACTTGGTATTTTGAGTGGTATATAGATTAATAGTTAAATCACGTGCCAGAAACTCGTTGTAACCAAGATAGTGGTATTCGGTCAGACGCACACCCGGTACTCCGCATGCCAGTGGGATATCCAGAGCGCCTGAGTTGGTACCGGTAGCAAACGCACCTCTTTTCAGGATAGCTGCCTGTTGGGGTAAAGTGAATTTTTCCTGAAAACTATTATGATGGAGTTGCCATGAATTAGTGAAGTCTATTAAATTAGGATCGCTATCGATCATGTCTTGCAACTCACGTCCGATAGTTACTAAATCAAATGTCAGCGTTTTGATACGCTCAAAATATGAGTATTTTGTCGGTATATGTTCAATACGGGCAAGTTCTGCCAGAAGCTGTTCGATGAATGTTTTTGGGGAATTTCCAAAAAAGATTATTTTCGCGGGTTTGCCTGTTTTTTGGTATGTTAACGATTTAAGTAGTTTGACAAAGCGAATCGTATCGTAAATATTGGTGTTTCGTACAGCTTCCGTAAGATTCATATCAAGACGCAGGCTGAATGGGATGACAATATCGGTTTCCGGATCGATCCCCAGTTGTTCGTAAAATCGATCCGCGACTTTTTCATCAGCTTCAGATACAGGGAATGATGCGAGTTCTTTCATATCGAAATGGGCGGAAGCATATACATTACTTTCAGGCCGTTTAAAGTCAGGATGATGAGTTGAAAAATCGTAACCGGTAAGAAATTTTTCAAATAAGTATGACCTTGATATATCGCTATCTCCATCAATAAGATATTGTACTAGTACTTCCCATAAGACTCGTGATGAATCTTTTTGTCTGAATTGATTTATCAAATTAGCCGGATCTTTGACTAATGGACTGATCGGTTTTACCCAGATTACTTCATCTATAATACCTTCCAAATGTTGTACTACAAAATCATGATTGGCTGGGATATCGAACAATAAGACAGATAGGTATTCATCAGGATTGTCTCTGCGAATCCCTCGTATTGCATGTATCCAGCGAATGGAAGATCCGACACCATCGACAAAAAACGGTAGCACAGCTACATTTTCTCGTGACCGTTGTGTCAAATCTTGAATACTAAAGCATGTTTTTAATTGTGATTTGCGGATAGATTCGGAATTCTGAGGGTTAGTAATATCTTCGGCTGTAATGATTCCGTCTCTTTCCGATACAAAAAAACGTGATTCAGCATTTGATACTGATCGTTGAAATATAATTTCCCTGTGAGGAATGTGTTCTATATGTGCCCTGACTGCTTTCCAGAATAAGGTGAGAAGTCGAAGGTCATTGTTACTTGGCATAGCCGCGGATTCAGTTATATTTCTTGTATCATATTTAAGCAGGCGCCGAAATCGTTTAGCGGTTTCTTGGGATGACATTGCGTATTCTACAGTATTGAGCCCGTAATATGGGGCTTGTGTATAAATAGGACGTATTGTTGGGAATGATGGGTCTTGTGGTGTAAATGCTAACTCATTCTGAGAGGATTCAATGACGACCATATATTGTTTGGAGCGTTCCCTGTTTTTAAATTGGCTTATAGTGTCCTGTATTGATGTATAAGCGGCTTTTAATCGTGCTTTAAGGATATTACCTGGAGGGCCTCGTAATCTCGAAGCCAGAGCCCCAATCATGTCGTCAGTGATCCCGTCGATATCTTTAGAGAGTTCGTAAGCAAGACGTTCTTCTGGTAAAGCAAACAGTTCATTGAGATCAATATCTACAAGATCATAAATAGCGGTTGCCCGTCCTTCGTTGAGAGCTGTTTCTATCAGCGGGGGAGTCCATTTGCCTGCTTTTGCTCTCTCGCGTAACGAATCAATGAGTTCCAGTTCGGTTGTTGTCCCTCGTGTAGCCTGGACATCAAGAAATTGTTCGTTTGATGATAAAAGAGGATGCTGTGTCGTCTTGTTCTTAAAAATATCAATATAGTCGCATGTCGCCTCTGTTTTAGTAAAATGTGGCGATACAACTGCGTAAGATATATTTGATGCTTCAAAAAAATCGATCAGAGAATCGCGGTGAAAACCTCCTACAATAACTACAGAGATAGATGGTTTCGCATCTTCAATATAACCATATAATTGTTGAATGAAAAAGTCATCACGAGCAACAGCTAAACGATAGAAACGATCGATCGCATCTAATTTATCCATAGTAAGAGATAGTGTATCAGGAACAATGCATGAAATCAGATTATCGTCAGCCAGAGTACGTAGTTGTTCAGGCCATAATGTCGGCTGAAACGAATCGATGTGATCGGTATAATGCAGGTATTCAGCACGAGTGAGTTGCAGTGATAACAAATTTTTGAATACAATAAGGTTTTCAGATATTTGTATAAGCAAATGCTGGTCATCGTTGGTTGCCATGTTGTCATAAAGATGCTTTTCCAAATTGTCAAGTTCATCTGCCACAGCAAGCATGTCCATGGAATCCATATTGCGGTGAATATCATAAAAAGACTGGACTTGAGATTGTTCGTTAAACGAGCAACCAGACTTTTCCTGCATTTGTGTTAAGAGATCAATTAGGGTGTCGAGAGATGCGAAAACCACCTTTTTATGAAGGTCATTCCAATTCTCGTAAAGGTCAGGATTGCTTTTTTCTATTTTAGTGATGTAATCATTGATTGCAGTTCGCAAACTCAATTCATTTAGGTTGCTATAAAAATCGATAGATGCTAGTAAACTGTTCGTATTTGGATAATCATTTATAGATATTCCATATGTCTGGCAAACAGGACGAAGGTAAGCGAGATAATCATTAATTGATATTTTACTGTGTTGATATAAATTGCGTTTCTGATCGAATTGTAACAGCGATTTAGAAAAGATTTCGCCTTTCAGTTCATCAAGGCTATTTGATAGCGAAGTGAGAAATGGTTCGAATTCATTGCTGACAGCAATTGTATCAAACAGGGCGTTAACATTATCACTGTATAGTGATTGATTTTCAAGACCGGTAATAGCGAATGCGTAAGTGCTGGTAATATCCAAAAACTCTTCGCCAGAGATAAGTCCTTTTTTTAGATAATTTAGTGAAACATTTTGACGTGTGTTTTGTGGAGCATAACTACGTAAATGAGTTAAGTTTAAGTTGCCTGATCCACCTTCGGTAAAAATCTGGTCAACATTACAATCAGATATTAGATAGTCGAGGATATGAGCAATATTTCGCTGTGCCTGATAGTTATAGTGGAAGTCATTGATAATGATGAAAGTATGGTCGCTTGATGTAGTTCTTTGAGTTTGTATTGAACCATATTCACTAGGTATCAGGGAATTTAAATCTGCTTCTTTATCCACTGCACAGCACAATGAGCAGACGTGCATGATTATTACGCAAATAATAGTACAGCAAAAGTGATGTAAACGTATTTTTTTTGGCATGTCAGCTTTGTTCCTAAAAAATATGTTAAATTACAATTAAGATAACATATATATTATACTATATTTTGGTTAAAAACGCAGTCTGAATTTGTTGCGAATGGTAATAAAATAAATAGCTGTCTGGATATACCCCGTTTTTTGATCGTTGAAGCGCTTTATTGAAGAGAATAATGGATACTTTGTAGTCGAAAAAGTAGTCGTAACGCAAAAGAATCGAGCCTATAATAAGCGAAATCATAAGCCGCGTGTCCAAGGTTCGAATTCTGTCGGGGGTACCAAACGCATATAATACGAACTGCCCACGACAGGTCAAACCCGTTGGAGAAGGCTTCGGATTTGTGCTATATTGTAATAAAGCGGAGAGAGCAAGTTTTCTTAAATATATTAATAACATTTGATACTGTTTTTGCTGATAGCTTTTTATGGGGGGAAGATGGCTGTTTATAGGGTTAGAGATAAAGAAACGATTGAGCCGTTATTCGACAGATGGCAGGAAACTTTTATTTGGTCTTGTTTACAGGATTGTATGGGGGAGGCTTATGTCGATAATTTGCAAAATCCTCAGTCTTCAGAAATCATTCTTGGGGATATTTGTTTCCTTGCCGGTACTGTTAATCATGAGATCATACGCAACAAACCCGCCAATCACCATTCTGACTATATTATTATGGTTCCGCAGAACAAACAATGGGAACAAGCAATTGAATTTGTATTTCAGGAAAAAGCCTTTCGCCGTTTGCGCTATGCTATAAAAAAAGATAAGAATGCGTTTAACAAGCGTGCGCTGCAAAATATAGTATCTCAACTACCTGATAAATACAAGTTGAGGATGATTGATAAGGATTTGTTTACCCAATCTCAAACATTAGCCTGGTCAAAAGATTTATGCGGGAACTATTCCTGTTATGAGGACTATCAGGCAAACGGCTTGGGTACTGCTATCTTGAAAGATGGGGAACTTGTTTCCGGAGCATCTTCCTATGCCTTTTATAAAGGCGGAATCGAAGTGGAAATTGACACCAGAGAAGATGAGCGTCGCAAGGGATTGGCTTTGGTTTGTGGCGCAAAACTGATATTGGAATGTTTGGAAAGGAATTTGTATCCAAGTTGGGACGCGCATAACAAAGAATCGCTTGCGTTGGCTGAAAAACTGGGGTATGTGTTTGATAAAGAATATCCTGCTTACGAAATCATCGGCTTTTAGACAAACTTGGCCCAGTCCATCACGGGATAAATAAAAAAAGCGAGCGAAGGGATTCGAACCCTCGACAGCCAGCTTGGGAAGCTGGAACTCTACCAACTGAGTTACGCTCGCTTTGTAAATAATATACGCAATATACTATGTAGATTTGACAGATTCGTCAATAAAAATCGAATCTACACAATACTATAATTTAACGATTAACAAATTCATGCAGTGACGATTTTTTAATCAGGTCCTGTAAACGTGTTTCTATAGCTTGATCGGTCAGGTTGAAAAGGTTGTTCATGCTGAAATCCTGCACGTTAAAAGATGCCATAACTGTTCCGTAAGCCATAGCTTTTTTGAGCGTTGAACTATCGGTTTTACCACTTTTTGCGATGTAACCGATCATTCCACCTGCAAAAGTATCACCTGCGCCTGTTGGATCGACAACGGTTGCCAGTGGATATGCCGGAACGATAAACAGATCGTCTTCATGCACCAATAATGCGCCATGTTCGCCTTTTTTAACCACAACTGATTTCGGCCCGTATGACTGAATGGTACGTGCGGCTTTGATAACGTTATCGTTATCGGTAAGCATTTTTGCTTCGGCATCATTCAGGACAATCAAGTCGATTTTTTTGAGCAACTTGAGCAGTTCAGGTTTTTTATAATTGATCCACAAGTTCATGGTATCACACGCAACGAATTTTGGAGCTGTGACCAATTCTAGCACATCAAGTTGTAATTCAGGGTTGATATTTGCAAGGAAGACAAAAGGTGTATCTTTATACGATTCGGGTAGTTCCGGTTTAAAGTTTTCAAATACATTAAGTTCAGTCGACAATGTTTCCGCTTCGTTGAGGTTGTGCAAGTAGCTTCCTGCCCAACGGAAAGTTTTACCTGGTTGACGTACAAGTCCGGTGGTGTCGATTTTTCTTTTTTTCAACATATCGATATGTTCTTGTGGAAAATCTTCGCCGATAACGGCTACCAGTTTTACGGGTACAAAAAAACTGGCTGAGTACGAAAAATAGGTAGCAGAACCACCGAGTGATTCTTCACGCTCCCCAGCGGGTGTTTGTACATGATCAAACGCAACTGATCCTACAACAAGTAAACTATTATCCATTGATTTCACCTTTAAGCTGTTGTTTAAATTTGGTAATAACACTAGTTTTATCGGATGATTTAAGTATAGCCGATACGACTGCTATGTTGTGTATACCACAATCAGTAATCGTATGCAAGCGTTCAAGTGAAACACCGCCGATGGCAAATACCGGCAGGTCGCTTATCTTGAATACCTGCGATGCCACATCAAGCCCGATAGCAGTGTAATCGGGTTTGGTTCCTGTGGCAAATAAGGGGCCTATAGCCATGTAATCAGGATTCAGCAAGCGAGTGGCCTGTGCCTGTTCAACTGAATGAGTCGATGCTCCGATAATCAGATTTTTACCGTATCGTTTTGCAATTGATCTAGCTGTAGGTATTGGTATATCGTCCTGACCTAAATGTACGCCGTCAGCGTCTACAGCAAGGGCAAGGTCGAGCCGATTATTGACGATGAATGGAATGTTATGGGAAACTGTGATTTCTTTTAATTTTAGACAAATCTCAAACGCGCGGGAATCGTCTAGAGAATAATTCCTGAATTGCAGAATATCCACCCCTGCGGCACAACATTCACGTGCGGTTTGGCATAAATCTTCTTCTGCAATATACATGGTGTCGAGAATAATGTAGAGATGTCTATTTTTGAGCGATAGCATGCTTGAGCATTTTCTCCAGTGTATAGACTTCAAAACGTAAATCTTTTATTGCAGCCACAGGACGGGGACTAAGCAACTTTAAAAATTCTTCAAGAACCCGCATTGCTTCTTCAACTCGACGGCAATTAGCTTCTACAAGAGCTTCTATAGATTGGCGGTTGCCTTCCATATCTGGGATATATTCTTTGCCTACGTCATCGTTACTGTCACGGCTTGCTGTGATACCATCTATCTGAGATCGTATATCCTGTTCCAACTCACAGAAAGAATGACGCAGAGTTTTTATAGCGGAAAAAAGGGATTTGTCGTCCAGAAAAAACCTTCCGACTTCTTCAATGACCCTGAGTCCTTCGCGAGTTCTGTTGCAGTTTGCATCTATAATTCTTTTAACTTTATCATCTATCATGTGGACAATATCTTTCAATAATAGTTTCTACAATATTTTTTGTCGATTTACCTTCAACCAGTTCAACAGTTTTAACCATACCGCCCCAACTCTCTACTTCATCTCTGCCGACAATGGTATTAAGAGTATAATCAGCTCCTTTGATGAGTATATTCGGACGTAGAGTAGTTATCAATTCGTACGGTGTTTTTTCATTGAACGGTACAATATAATCTACCATTTCCAATGCGGCAAGAAGTTCTGCCCGTTCTTCAAGCGGTACAATAGGGCGTAACGGCCCCTTATTGAGCTGTACGGAATGATCGGTATTCAAACCAATTACCAATGCGTCGCCATGTTGCCTGCATTGTCGCAAATAAGTTATATGGCCAACGTGCAATAAATCAAAACAACCGTTTGTAAATACAATGGTGTCGCCATGTTTTTGTCTTTCGGAAAGGATAGGAACTAACTCATTGGCATTTTGAATTTTATCGTTCATGACTCTCAATTACCGCTTGGGTTAGTGTGGCGTATATGTAACTGCTCGACGATATCACAAATCAGGTGTTCAACCATAAGATGCATTTCCTGAATAATTGGTGTTGATTCGTCGGGAATAATGATAGAGAGATCGGATAGCGCGGGCATATCTCCGCCAGTTTTGCCAGTAAGCGATATGGTTACGCATTGTTTAGCTTTAGCGGCCTTTAATGCCATAATGATGTTTGGAGATGTCCCACTGGTTGATATTGCAAGCAGTACATCGTTTGTTTGCGCGAGCGCCTCTACTTGTTTGCTGAAAACCTGATCGAATGAATAGTCGTTACTTATTGAGGTAATAACTGACGTATCTGTAGTTAAAGCGATAGCAGGCAGGGGAGAACGTTCCCTGCGAAAACGGTTAACAAATTCTGCCGCAATGTGCTGTGCATCAGATGCACTACCTCCATTACCGCAAATCAAGAGTTTTCCACCGTTTGAAATTTTATCGAAAATGATATTAGCAGCCTGAGAAATAGAATCAGTCAATTTAGCCTGCACCCGTTCTGTAGCCTGCAGGTGACTGGTTATATATTGAGTAATAAAGGAATCCATTTCAGACATCCTTTAAAAGTCACGGTCATCACGGTTGTAATCAGATTCGCTATCCGATTCCTGAATATCGACAGGTTGTGTTGCAATACGAATCTCCGGCGAATTCAGGCTTTTTTGTCGGCGCGTAGGAATATCTCTTTGAGCAAAAGAATCTTTTGCGAGAAATACATGAACTCCGTGTACATTTTCGATACCGAGCATATTTTGAATCTGGATACGGATTTCTTTTTGTATTTCTTCAAGTGCAAGTGGAAGATTGTTTACGCCTGACCAGATTTTAATTTTGAGCCTGATGTCAATAGCGTCTTTTCCTTTTAGAGAAATCGACGGGTATACGTCTTTAATTTCACGAAAACTTTTGCCTACTTTTTTAATAAAATCTTCGACGGCGAAAATGGAAATCATAATTTCGCCTTCGCCGGTATTGTAGTGCAAAAACGTTTCTTTACGCCGTCCTGAAAGGTTGACAATGAAATAGAGGAACGGAATAATGATAAAGACAGCACTTGCAAACAAAATATAAAGTTTGTTCGAGAAAAATAGCTCAATCTCTTCCTTTGCAAATGATATCGATAGAAAACGTTCAAGATACAAATCAAGTAATAGGAGACCAAGCGTCAAAAATGAAAGAACAAACACAGAATGGAAGACAAACCGCAGAAATTTTTTCATCATATCATTCCTTTTGATAATTGTTGCAAGTTGATAGCGCTTCCATAATTATTCGTCATCATCCCTATCGTCAGCATGAGGTAATTTAACACCCTGAACGATAAGATTGATAGCAACTACCTTTTTCCCTGCCATATCTTCAACCTGTTTTCGTACGTTATTCTGTATCTGAATAGCCATTTCAGGAATTTTGACGCCGTATTCAACAAAGATACTGACTTCAATAATAACATTTTCACCCTTGGTTTGTACCTTGATACCGCGATCCAGGCTACGTTTGCCGAATCGTTCGGCCAGATCACCTACCAGACCACCACCAGTAGCGATAACACCGGGGATTTCCTGTACGGCCATATAAGTTATAACAGCAATAACGTCGTCGCTGATAACGGTACTATCACCAACCTGATCCAAATCATCAGGCATTTTTATCTCATAACTATCAAGATTAGATTTACTATCTTTGGCATTCTTGGTTTTTGCAGTCATATGATATATCCTCCTGAGTTATTCCCTGTGTTTGAGCATTTCCTCAATATAGTTAGTGGCAAATTTGCCACTTCTAAATGTTTTTTCATTGATGATTTCACGTTGGAAATTAATATTAGTAAAAATACCGTCTACTGTGAATTCACTCAATGCACGATCCATCGTGTTAAGTGCGTCGTCACGGGTTTTGCCATGTGTGATCAATTTAGCAATCATTGAGTCGTAATATTGCGGAATAGTGTATCCTGCATAAACATGGCTGTCGACACGTACACCCATCCCTCCGGGAGCATAGTAACCAGTGATTTTTCCCGGTGACGGCATAAAGCCCTTTTCCGGATTTTCCGCATTGATACGGCACTCGACGGCATGGCCATTGATTTTTATGTCCTCTTGTTTGAAACTCAATTTTTCACCGGAAGCGACTTTGATCTGCTCTTTGATTAAGTCAATGCCGGTAACCAATTCCGTAACCGGATGCTCGACTTGAATACGTGTATTCATTTCCATGAAATAAAAGTTGCCGTGTTTATCATATAAAAATTCAATTGTTCCAGCATTGGAATATTGAACTTCTTTCGCAGCTCTGATTGCGGCGTCACCCATTTTCTTGCGAATCTCAGGAGTTACAGCAGGGGAGGGTGATTCTTCAATCAGTTTTTGATGCCTGCGTTGTACCGAACAATCACGTTCAAAAAGATGAACTGTGTTACCGAACTGGTCGGCAAGAATCTGGATCTCGATATGCCGAGGATTCTCGATGAATTTTTCAAGATAAACATCTGCATTACCAAAAGCCGATTCAGCTTCGGAACGAGCTGCCATGAAGGCGTTGGCAAGGCTGATGTCGTTATGGGCTACGCGCATACCCCTGCCGCCACCGCCGGCAGATGCCTTTATGATGACCGGATATCCCATTTCACGAGCTATTTTCAGGGCATCATCAGCTGATTTTACCACACCGTCACTACCGGGGATTGTGGGAACATTCGCTTTTTTTACGGTTTCTTTGGCACGGGACTTATCGCCCATCAATTTGATTGATTCGGGACGAGGACCGATAAAATGTATATTACAGCTTTCACAGATTTCAGCAAAATGAGCGTTTTCAGCCAGGAATCCATATCCGGGATGGATTGCTTCTACATTACCTATTTCTGCCGCGCTAATGATGCTTGGAATATGTAAATAACTCTGAGCGCTCGGAGCGCGGCCGATACAAATTGCGGTATCTGCCATTTTCGCATGGAGGCTATCTGCGTCTCCTTCGGAATAAACAGCAACTGTTTCGATATTCAATTCCTGACATGCTCGAATAATCCGAAGCGCAATCTCTCCACGGTTTGCGATCAATATTCTTTTCAACATAGGTATTTACCTTTACTACTTTTTGATTTTGAACAGTTTCTGACCGTATTCCACAGGTGCGCCATTTTCGGCCATAACTTCGAGGATTTTTCCCGACATTTCAGCTTTAATTTCGTTGAATACCTTCATTGCTTCAACAATACATACAACATCGTCTGGTTTAATATCTTGACCAGTAGTAACGTATGGTGGAGATTCAGGTGATGGTGCAATATAAAATGTTCCAACCATTGGTGATACGATATAGTCTACTGATGGGTCATCAGCAGGTGCTTTAGCTTCTTCTTTTGGTGGAGCTACTGCTGCTGTAGCTTGCGGCATTGGCGCTGCCATGTGTTGCGGAGCGAAATACGCTGGCATAGGATTGTCGTTAAATTTTTGGGTTACAATTTCTTTTTCTTTGCGAAGTACAATTTTGAAATCATCTTTTTCCAACTCAAAATCAGTGATATCGTTGGTTTTCATTAATTTAATCACTTCCTTGATTTCTTTAAGCTCCATTGCAACCTCCTTTTTTGCATTATAGAATCAGTCAAATTTCAACAAAATTGTGTAATTCTAAGAATAATTGTGTTATTTGTCAAATGATTTAACAGTAAAGCATCTTTGTGAACTCTATTGTCCCAGATGGTTAAGTAAAGCGCGTAGTCCAAGTTCGTAACTTAATTTCCCAAATCCGCAGATTTGTCCTATGCAGGCGCGAACGGGGTACGAAACATGCCGGAATGATTCACGAGCGTGTACATTTGATAAATGCACTTCAACCGCAGGCACATTGACACCGGCAAGTGCGTCCATAATAGCAATGCTGGTATGCGTATACGCTGCAGGATTGATAATGATACCGTCGAATACACCCTGTGCGTTGTGAATTTCCTCAATTAAAGTTGATTCGCTGTTAGATTGTTTAAAACTAATTTCAACATTGAGTGATTGAGCAATTTTTTTAAGGTCTGTTTCGATATCGTGCAGAGTAACCGAGCCGTAAATCTGTTTCTCACGAGTGCCCAGTAAATTTAAATTTGGGCCGTTGAGTACGAGTATTTGCATAGTTTACCTCACAGATAATACTTCATGGTATGTTTTAAGATACTCTTGTTTCTGGGGATTATACTCTATGGCTTTTGAAAATTCAATAACTGCTTTTTCTCTATAATTTTTTTGTGAAGATTTTTGGTACGCCAGGCCTAGTTGATAGTGATATGAGGCTCTGTGATGGTCGTATTTTACCGCTTCCTCGAAAAAGCGGATCGATTTATCTATCATATCTTCATGGAAACATATTGTGCCTGCCAGAAAATAGAGTTTTCCGTTAGACGGGTTTTTCTCGATAGCAGTATTAAGCAGTTCCAGTGCCTGGGTTGTGTCATGTTCTTGTTTATAGACATAACGGGCGGCATCGTAATATGCCTGCGCATCAAGATAGTTACTGATATTTTTATGGTTTATAGCGATAAACAGCACACATATGAGTAAGATAATCAATTTATTCTTATGCAATGCTAGTTCAAAGGGTTTCTCAGCAGTACGTGCATCGACAATACCAAGAAAATAAAATGCAAGAAAAGATAACGCTGGTATGGAAAAATCGAAATCTACCAAAGAATGTAACGAAAACCCTATTAGTGCAAGACCTGCAGCTGTCCGCGGAAAAGATAATCCGTTGCGTAAAATTTTTTTAAGGAATACACCGATGCCAAGCAACCATACAGAAATAAAACTGATGAAGCCAATAAAACCGGTTTCAATCCATATTTGCAGAAAACTGTTGTGAGCGAATTGTGTTTCTTCCGCACCTTGTAATCTGTATTTTGGATACACAATTCCGAAAGTACCTAATCCGTATCCGAACAGAGGTTTTTCTTTTATCATTTCAACAGAGGCTTTCCAGTAATCGAACCTTGCTTCCAATGATTTAAGCTTCCCCGGAAGCATAGTTCGTTCAAACAATATTAAAACTGCAAGTAACGATAGCACTATGATGAACACAGTGCGTACTCTAAATTTGAAATATTCTTTGCACAGTATGACACTATAGAATCCCATAACAACAAGACAGGTAAGGATACCGCCTTTAGATGCGGTAAGGAATAATGTAGCAAGCATGGTTAGGGGAAATAGGAGAATGCATCCTATCGCTATAGGAATGAAAAAAAACAATGATTGCAGAAAAAACCAGAGCGATAGCACGATGCATGAAATAAGGCAAATCCATCCGTAAATGCGAAAAAACGATTTTTTGTACTGGCGTATCATTTCACATACAAAGGGTATAAGCATACATAGAAAACCTGCAAGTGAATTAGGGTAGACAAATGTTGAAAAAATACGGTTGCTGACCAGTCGTTGGTATAATGCGTAGTTTTGAGGGTCCACATCTTTGTAGAGAAGCGCCATTTTGCGTATTTGGTCGATATTGATCATTTCGCGCATTTCATCAAGTCCATAGTAGTATTGATAAATTCCGTTTACCGATACAAATACTGCTCCGCATACAAGAGCTATCATTACCGGCAAGATAAAATCGGGGTTGCGCAAATCGAACAGATATTTTGCGGCAAGGTATCCTGTAATTGATGCACAGAGTAAAAAGAAGTTCACCGTACTTGCATGAGAGTTAACCGATGTTGTAATTGAGAACCCACTTGCCATAACGAATAACAGAATCATGAGTGTGATTTTTGTAATTCGGAAATGTACAACGGACGCAGTAGAACATGTGATGCCATAATTAGAATAAGCAATAAAGCCAGTGTGCACAGTGCAAGAGTCGGCCATGATGAAAAAATAAGATCGATTAAGGTAGGCACAAAAAGCCCCAGCTCATCTATGTATGGTGATCCCAGTTTTATGGGAATAATAAACAGCATAAAACAGGAAAACATAATGAAAATAAGTGTCAATAGACGCGAAAAATCCAGGTGATTGTTATTTGACAGGTTTGTCGTCATCGGTTTGTTTATCCGTGTTTAATTTTCCATAATATTCGAGAAACGATATGATCGATAATATACACACAGTTTGTATTGCGGTAAGAAGTACACCTATTTGTTCGAGTCGGGGCAGGAGAATTGCGTTTATCGCCACACAGAACGTCACAAGATATATAAATAACGCGGTACCTCGGTGAGTCATACCCAAGCGCAAAAGGCGGTGTGAAAAATGGTTTTTATCAGGTTTGAAAATAGATTCCCTGTTTTTTGTGCGAATGACGATTACGGACATTGTATCGTAAATCGGTAATCCAAGGATTATAACCGGCATGAGTACCGGGTATAACGTTGCGCTGCCTTTGATATAAAATGTTCCCATGATAGTGAGTATAGATAATATAAAACCAATGAATAACGAACCTGCATCGCCCATGAAAATACTCGCTGGCGGAAAATTATAGCGCAGGAATCCAAGCAAAACCCCCATGAATGCTACAAGGAACAGACCGATAAACAGTTGGCCAGCCATGATTGAGGCGATAAAAAAGACAATTGATGATGTCAGGGCGACACCTGCAGATAACCCGTCCATGTTGTCCAGCAGGTTGAATGAATTGGTGATGCCTACAATCCAGAAAATTGTGACAACATAACTGAAAATTTCATTTTTGACAAACAGCGTGATTTTGATATCAAAAAAGTAGACAATACAAAACGCGATCAAAATTTCCAGATAAAATTTTAGCTTTGCCGGTAATCCGAATTTGTCATCTAGAATACCTATCATGAAAATAAGGAAACCACACACAAAAATCCCCAACATTGACCAGCCGACTTTTATCATTCCCGGAACATGTTCAAATACCTGAGTGAGTATTGGTAGAAATTTTTCTGCGTGCGTGCGGTATAGAAATATTATGGCAAAATAATGTACAAGGATAGAGCACATCAAAGCCGCGAAGATACCTAATCCTCCCAGCAGGGGAGTTTCTTTAGTGTGGATTCTTCGATTTGATGGGCGATCGACCATATCTAGTTTAAAAGCAAGCGGTTTACAGAATTTAATGGCAATAATGCTAAGTATAAAGGATATAGCGAATAAATAGATATATGTTAATGTCCACATGTTAAAAATTCCTGATATACTGTTTCGAGTTTATGGCACATGGCTTCTACGCTGAAAAGCGGTACAACCAGCTTTTTTCCATTTGCACCGAGATGTTGACGTAATAAGGGATCGGATAATAATTTAACCGTTTTATCTATAAAATCCTGTTTGTCTTCGGGTGATACCAGATATCCTGTTTTATCGTTGATGACCACTTCGTAAGCACTATCAATATCGAGCGCGACTACTGGTATACCTGCCGCCAAGGCTTGCGGTAACGCCCGTGCCAACCCTTCACGAAGCGATGTATGCACGAGCATGTCCATTGCCGCAATATATTGTGGAATTGTATCAGGAGGTACCAGTCCGGTAAAGATAAAATGATCGGTCAAGCCGTAGTTAGCGATAGTATTAGTCAACTCGTCGCGCAAAATACCGTCACCGATAAACAAAAATTTTGCTTTTGGACATTGTTTGACAATCGAACGGGCGCACTCAACGATAAAATCATGTCCTTTCAGATGAAACAACCGTGCTATTTTGCCTATCACGAGTTCATCTGGTTTAATTTTTAGTTGTTTTCGCATGGTTTCTCGTTGCAGTGGCGCGTTGGCAAATGCTTTAATATCCATGCCGCTGTATACAGTCGTATACTGCTCCTTATGCCCGACTCCCGCAGCCAAAGCTTTGTCCCGCATCGTATCGGATACCGTAGCAATTTTTGAGGAAATTTTTGCGCAGAGTTTTTCTAAAAAAATATAGAGCGCGTTTTTCCACTTTTTCTCATACGGATGAAACGGTAATCCATGAATAGTATGTATTATTGTGGGGCATTTTGCGTAGTGTGCGGCCAGTCGTCCCAGAATTCCTGCTTTTGAACTGTGGGTATGGATTATATCGTATTTGTTTTTACGAAACAAACGGAGCATCTGGAAAAAGGCCATTATGTCGTAAAAGGGATTAATATTACGTCGCAGGTAATTCAGTATAATCATAGGTACATTTTTGTCTTTGGCTTGTTCTTCGAGTGTACCCTCAGGCCCAAGTCCCGGTCCGGTAATAAGGGTTACCTCATATTCTGGATGATTCATGAAGTAGAGAACTGTCGAAAGAGTATTTTCCTGCGCGCCGCCGATTATCAGTCTGGTTATGACGTGTGCCAGTTTGATTTTTTTAGTCAAAGAAATACCCTTTCCGCAGATTGATCTTATATGAGCGGTTACGCATTAAGGAGATAAGTCTCAATGTATTCACGTGTAACGTCCTGCCAGTTTCTCAAGGTAGCATTACAGGTAGTTTCATATTTTTTTGTCGACATTTGCGAAAATGCCGGCCTAGTAGCAGGCATATTGAGTGAATCTGATGTGATTGTATCTACCTGATAGGAGTGTTTTCCTGCAACATCAAGCGTAAAACGGGCAAAATCGAACCATGTACAGATCCCTTGATTAGAAACCTGAAATATTCCGGTTGCACCGGCGTCAATCAGGTTTCGTGTCGCGCGCGCAAGGTCGAGCGTATATGTTGGGCATCCGTGCTGATCGTTTACAACGGCCAATTTAGGCTTTTCTTCAGATAGTTGCAGGATACGTTGCACAAAGTTTTTACCCCGAGGTCCGAAAAGCCATGATGTACGTATAATCAGATATTTATTTTCCGGCAAAATTTCGCGTATTTTTTCTTCACCCTGCCATTTGGTCAAGCCATAGTAACTAAGGGGATTAGCGGTGTCATTTTCAAGGTATGGTTCGTGTTTTTTGCCGTCGAAAATAAAATCGGTACTGTAGTGAATAAGAAAAATATCACGTGCACGGCATTCTTTAGCGAGATGCTCAACACCTGCTACATTCACGGCATACGCCATATCTCGGTCAGTCTCTGCTCCGTCCACATTGGTGTATGCGCTGCAGTTGAGGATGGCATCGGGCTTGACACGGTCAAGGACAGTCCTGACTGAATCAGGATTGGTGATATCAATATCTTCTATATCGGTTAACGCCACATCACCGGGCAGTTGAACATCTCCTGATGCGAATACACTACCTAACATGCCATTTTTACCGATGAGCAACCACTGCATTATTTTTTATCCTTGTTCTTTTTGCCATGTACAAGTGTAGTGGCATGATACAGTGATTCAAATGTTCCCGCATCGGTCCACCATCCGTCGATGATTTCATAGGTCATCATATTATTTCTGATATAAGCGTTGTTGACATCGGTAATTTCGAGTTCACCACGATCGGATGGCCTGAGCGTCTTGATTATGTCGAATACCTGAGCATCATACATGTAAATACCGATGATGGCATAGTTTGATTTCGGCTTTTTAGGTTTTTCTTCAATTGCGGTAATTTTGTTGCCATCTATGATCGGTACACCAAACCGGTGAGGGTCGGGGACTTCCTTAAGAAAAATCTTTGCGCCTTTGGGTTGTTTTTCAAAATCGCTGACAGCTTGTTTGATACTTCCTTCGATAATATTGTCACCGAGCATAACGATAATTTTCTCATTATCAGCAAAATGTTCGGCGAGCCCGAGAGCTTCGGCGATACCGCCTTCGCCTTCCTGATAAGTATAGTTGATAGCTTTGAGTCCAAAGTCTCTACCGTTACCGAGAAGGCGCAAGAAATCACCTGCGCTGTTACCGCCGGTAACAATTAGAATATCGTTAACTCCAGCTTCAACAAGTGTCCGTATAGGGTAGTAGATCATAGGTTCGTCATAAATGGGCAACAAATGTTTGTTGGTGATTTTTGTCAACGGTGCTAAGCGTGAACCCAAACCACCTGCTAAAATAATACCTTTCATAGAAAATCTCCTTTGAGAAAGCAATGCTGGTTATTATAGCTGATCTTCAAGACCTTTAACTTCTTGTTCTATTTCTTGCTCGGAAAGTTTATCTTTACCAGCTGTCATATAACAAAACCAGCCGGGGATACTCCATGTCATCAGAATCAATCGTCCCAGAAGGGCAATAGCAAGAGAACTTTCTTCGGTTGCGCCCACAAGTCCGAAACAATAAACATACAAGCTTTCATTAACCCCCAATCCCGATACCGAAACAGGCAAAGCCGCTATGGTAGAGATAATAGGGATAAAGAGAAAATAGTATTGGAGTTTGATATCCATCCCTATGGAGGTACCCATTACCGATATGGCAAAGATAAAGATACCCTGCAGCATCATTGATAATATGATTCCATAAATGATAGCTGCTTTGTGCGACTTATATTTATAGAACGCATGATAGACCCTCTTTATCATATCACCAAACGGTAGTTTTTCAATCAAATGTTTTAGGAACGGTACTTTTTTCATGATTTTTTTGCTGAGAAAAACCGGAGTAAAAATCAGCATAGCAATAAATAAACAAAATAAAAATATTGCGATATTTCGGAATTCAGGATTCTGTAGGTTGAACATTAACGCTATTAAACCGAGCGTCAATAAACCGATGACCCCCACTATACGATCGATAAAAACAGTGGTAACAGCTTCCGGTTTATGGTGCTGGGTTTCTTTGGCTGTATAATATGCTTTAATAATATCACCACCGGTTAATCCGGGCATAGCGTTGTTGAAAAACAACCCTATAAAAAACAGTTCGGTTAATCGTCTATATGAAATCCGTACCTGATGTACTAGCAGTAATAAATTCCAACGCATAATAGCCAACACGCATATGACTGAGTAAAGTGCTAAAGCTGATACCATCAACCCTATACGGGCATGTTTAAGTTTGTCCCACAAATCTACTATATCAATTTTGGTGAATAAATATGCGAGTAATCCAACAGCAACCACAATGCGTAACGCAAGTGACAGATGTTTCTTAGTTGTTCCCTTCATAGGATTTTTCTCCTGAAAACTGTTCTATATATTTTAATCCGTATTTTAATTCAGATGGTGAAGTGGGGTGATGCACTTCAATGACTTTTATAATATCTTTCTCAAAAAAAGGAGCAAGGCGTGAGAAATCAAATGTGCCGTTGCCTGGAGCCCGGTGGTCGGAGCTTCTCACAATATCATGGATGTGCATACCGGCAATCCTGTTTTTGAATGTTGATATATACTCTTCATGATAGAAAATTTTCAGATTTTCCATCATCTGCGCATGCCCTACATCATGCCAGTAATAGAGGTTTCCGCCTTCAAATTGGGTCAGGATATAAAAAATTTCTTCAAGATCCGGTATCTCATGAGGATAATACCTGTTTTCAATGCCTATTTTGATGTTGTTTTTTACGGCGTAAGCATTTATTTCATCAAGCGCACTCAACGTATACTGCATATATTCCTGCCTGTATCGTTCGCGTTCCCTGAATAATTTTGCTTTGGTTCTGGAAAAAGACATGGTTTCGAGCTTATCCTGTTCGAGCAGACGAATTAGTTTTGATGCTCTTTTTTTGATAGGAATTTCACCACAATGCGTTACTATTGCCTGAGCTCCAAATTTGACCGCATAATCAATAGTACGCAATGTAGCTGCGACAGCTTTTTTACGTAAATCAGGGTCTTTGTCTGACAGAAGGTATATATTTGGCGATGCGTGTTTACGGCTGATATCATCAGGAAGGGGGCAGAAGTTATGCAAGCTGCATACAGAAATTTCGCCCCGCTGAACATAGGTCAAAAATTCTTCTACCATTTCGATGGTGAGGCCAAAATCGAGTTCAACGGTATCGAATCCGTATGACTTGATTTCCTCAATCATTTTATCTATTCGCGATTCTCTCCAAGAGATCCACGATGTGGACAGAGCAAGATTATTCTTCATATAATACCGTTTTCAGGTCGCAGGTTTCGTCAAAAAGTCGGATGCCGTTAAGTTCTAATGCCGCGGCGGTTACTCCAGAAGCAAGTATCAGTCCATGTTGCGAATACGTTTGATGCACCCCGCATGAAGGGCTTTTGCTTTTTAAAAGAGCTTTAGTTATGTTGAATTTTTGGGCTATAGCAACACATTGCTGTGCGCTGGCAACCATGCGTTCTGTCAGATCGTTATTGTCAATATCCAAAACTCTTGCATTTCCTTTAAGCACGGCTAATCCCGATGCACCGTGAATATTAATCGGGGTACGGGGTACCGGTAAATCGGCCATGATTTCAGGACAGATAGGAAAAAAAAGCCCTTGTCCATATAAGTTACGAACTTTTTGAACAAGGGCGTTATTTCCATCATATCTACACGGACAGCCAATAAGGCAAGCGCTGACAAGGATCATGACGCCATACGAGCGGCTTTTTCCATTTTCTTGCGAGCGTCTTTTTCTTTTCTACGCCGTTTCTGGCTTGGTTTTTCGTAATGCCGGTGTTGCTTAATTTGCTTCATTATACCTTCTTTGTCGATTTTCTTTTTCAACCGGCGTAACGCTTTATCGACACTTTCATTCTTATTTACGACTACTTTAGGCACCTAACATCCACCCCTTTCTATGTTGAAATTTTTTAATACTATCGTTATTTTTGATATAAATGTCAAGGAAAATATATAAAAAATCAAATTAAATATACAATTTTAAGATTTTACTGCACCATATGTTTGCCGCATTTCTTTTGCTTTACCGCAACTCATTTTACCTTCAGGACATGATGTTCTCACACATTCAGGGCCGGCATTTTCAAATACAACCGGCGCAATATTCTGTACAAGGCTAAGCATCTTTTGTGCCAATTCACGTATTTCCCATTGAGCACGCATGCAGCAGCGCAAACTGAAAAACAGCAGTAATTCACGTGCATTCATAGTAACAACGATATGGGACATGCATGCGTTTGGTAAAATATAACGCGCGTCTTCTTTTGGTATATCTAAATCATTAAGTTCGCTGTATGTTTTTTTTATCATATCAAGGCACGAATTGAACAATTTGCATGCTTGAGCATTTTCAGAGATAGATTCGGGCATAACAAAATTGGCATTTTCCATTGAAACATATCGCTGGCTTTGTTGGGAATACGATGCCAGTCGATGACGTACAAGCTGGTGAGTAGCCGCACGGGATATGCCCTCGATACCAAACGTGAAACTCACATGTTCCAATGCAGATTCATGGCCGAGCGATTTGAGCATACGCACGAACTTGTACGCTGAATCATGGTTAACCTGCTGTTCTATTTCTTCGAATGTTTTGTCCGAATAACATATTTTAGCCGCCACGGTGATTGCTTCTTCCGGACGGTCGGGAGATTTGAGTAATCGCACGTTCACTATATAAAACCACCTTCCTGTAATTTTTGCATCAACGATTGATCGGAATTAGAACCGCCAATCTGTTGAATATAATTACGTACATATTTGCCGATCATATCCGCTTCCAGATTGACCGGGGCATTTCTCTTTTTATTATGTAGGGTCGTATTATATAAAGTATGGGGTATGATGTGAACTGTAAAAACAGACTTTTTTTTCTCTACAACTGTTAAGCTGATTCCGTCAATGGCGACAGATCCTTTTTGTATGAGCATATCCATAAAAGATTCAGATGCGCGGATAGCCAGAACCCAGTCTGTCTGAGTTTGTTCGTTGGATTCAATGTATCCCACTTCATCAACATGCCCCTGCATAAGATGGCCTCCAAGACGGGTACCCAGTGTCAACGCGCGTTCCACATTTACTATATCACCCGGTTTGAGGTCTCCCAGATATGTTTTGTCCAGTGTCTCTTTTTGAGCGGTAAAGCTTATTGTGTCAGAGGAGAACTGACATACTGTCAGGCAAGCTCCGTTGATAGCAATACTTTCGCCCATTTCTAAGTCGTTAATATCAAAAGGTGATGTGATCGAAAGAATCGAATGACCGCCTTCGGGTCGAATATTTTTTATAGTCGCAGTTTTTTCAACTAATCCGGTAAACATATAGATCTCAGGTTGTTGTCCAGCGAGGATAACCGCATAGAACGATATCATCACCGCGTTTTTTCCATACAAACCGATCGAATTGAACGGCATCATTAATATTAGCAACCCCTAACCCATTAAATGAACCGGGGGCTGTATGTCCTCCGATAATTTTGGGGGCTATGAAGCAGTATACTTTATTGATAAGACGATTGTCAAAAAAATGTCCAACCGTTGTTCCTCCACCTTCAATCAAGAGAGATACAATACCGAGTTGCGCAAGTCGTTGTAATATATCTTTGTTTGAAAATGCTGTATCTAAGCAGGGGAGAGGCAACAGTCTAATTTTTTCTTCTATTAAAAAATTGTACTCATCGGTATTTATATTGGCTTCATCTGTAATGATGATCGTACGGTCTTTATATTCGTCGGTGACGAGTTTGCTCTCTCGCGGTGTTTGTAATAGAGGATCAAGAACTAACCTGTATGGCTGAAACGATTGTTTACGTCCTTGCCTTACGGTCAGGCTTGGATTGTCACGAACAACAGTGGTTGCTCCTACGAGGATGGCATCGACGTTAGATCGTATCTGCTGTACCATAGATCGTGAAGCAGGCGATGTTATCCATTTCGATTGTCCGGTATGCGTAGCTATTTTTCCATCGAGTGAAGTAGCTATTTTGACTATTGTAAACGGCATAGCAGTTAAAGTGTGGACGCGAAAATCTTCGATAAGCTCATTGCATTGATGTTCAAGTATATTACGAACAACTTTTATACCCTTGTTTTCAAGGATATCGATAGCTTTGCCTGCGTGTTTTGGATTCGGATCTATTGTACCGATGACAACCGTTTTAATTCCGGAAGCAATTATGGCATCAGTACATGGCGGTGTTTTTCCATGTGTAGAACAAGGTTCGAGGGTAATGTATAAGGTAGCGTTACGTGCTCTTTCTCCAGCTTGTCGCAATGCAAAGACTTCTGCATGAGGACCTCCGGATTTCTTATGATATCCTTTACCCACAACCGTATCGCCAGATACGACAACAGCTCCGACCCGTGGATTAGGGCTGACTGCTCGTGTAGCTCGTTTAGCCAGTTGGACTGCTAACTTCATGAACTGTGTATGCTGTTGCAGTTCATTGTTCATATTTTTCTATACCTCAAAAAGTGCGTGGACAAATTCTGAGCTGTCGAACGGCAGTAGATCGTCCATACCTTCGCCAATACCTATAAACTTAACAGGTATGTTGAGTTCCTTTTGGATACGAATAACGATACCGCCTTTTGCTGTGCCATCTAGTTTGGTCAAAATGACACCGCTCAGGTTAAGCGCCTCATGAAAGGTTTTGACTTGCGGTATAGCGTTTTGACCGGTCACAGCGTCTATGGTGATAAGTATTTCATGCGGTGCGTCAGGTATTTGTTTTTCAACTGTGCGCTTGATCTTTTTCAGTTCTTCCATAAGATTTTTATTGGTGTGCAGTCGTCCTGCAGTATCGACAAGGAGATAATCGGCATTACGTGCTTTTGCAGCTTCAATGGCGTCAAATGCAACGGCAGCGGCATCGGAACCGTGTTGGTGTTTAACCAGATATGTACCGGTTCGCTGCGCCCATATTTCGAGCTGCTCTATGGCTGCCCCGCGAAATGTATCGCAGGCTGCAAGAACTACTTTTTTCTTATCAGCGAGAAGACGGTTAGCAAGTTTGGCGATAGATGTTGTCTTGCCTGTACCGTTAACACCAACTATGAATATTACTGTAGGTCCTGACTGAGCACGGTGAAGAGAAGTATCATGAGTATCGATCATGGAGATAAGTTCTTGCTGAAGTGTATCGAACACCATGGACACATTTTGTTTCTCTTTGCGTGATAACTGTCGTTCAACTGTGCTGACAAGTGTGGTTACCGTATCCATACCCATATCAGTTTGGATAAGTAATTCTTCTACTTCTTCGTAAATATCATCGGTAAGAGGCGCATTAGGCTGAAAAATCGATTTGAATGCTGAGGACAGATTGTCGCGGGTTTTTTTTAATCCTGCGGCTATTTTATGTACTACCATAAAAAAACTCCTTATTTTTTTGCAAGCGCTTTTTGCATATTTTCAAGCATGGAAGAGGGGATAGGCAAAGTTCCGAATTCACGGTGGTCATGTGTCATCCCGTGATAATCCGAACCGCCTGTCTCAAATAATCCATATTGTCTGGCAATCTTGCGGTATCGTTTTGTATCTCCGATACTGTGTTCTGAGTGAATTGTTTCTATACCGTCAAGTCCCTCTTCAACAAAGCGCTCAATAAGATAATCTCTGTGATATACAGCGGGATGTGCAAGGACCGCCAGCCCGCCGATCGTATGGATCAGATTAATACATTCCTGCACGGACAACTTAAACTTTTTAACATACGCTGGGCAATTTTCGCCAATATATCGTGAAAAGGCTTCGTATACAGATTTAACAAGCCCTTGTTCGTACATTTTTTTTGCCAGATGCGGTCTGCCGGGTGAAGCGCCATCTATTTCATCAAGCAAAGTGTCTGCGCACAGATCAAGGCCCAGCAATTTAAGTTTATCAGCCATTTTATAGATGCGCATTCGTCTATGGTTACGCATTGTTTCGAGATAATCTAGAAATCGCTGGTCTGTTCCGTCGATAAAGTAAGCAAGTATATGGATATCTTTGCCTTCTTCCTCACAACTCAATTCAACGCCAGGGATAAGGTTTATCCCAAGTTTTTTCGCTTCATCACGAGCTTCAAAATAACCTTCTATGGCATCGTGGTCAGTGATGGAAATTGCCGCAAGATTCTTTTCTGCGGCGAGACGTACAAGTTCAATGGGATCTAGAGTCCCATCCGATTTTGTTGAGTGAAGGTGTAAGTCTATATTTTGCGTCATCGTAGATCCCATACAGATATATGCGCGTTTCAAACGTATTGGAATTTGACCGCGATGGCATATATCGGTTTATTTACAAATTGTTTGGTGAGGATTTTTCGAACTCCTCTTTGACTTTGTCAAGAATCCCATTGACGAATTTACCTGAGTCAGGCGTACTGTATTTTTTTGCTATATCTACAGCTTCGTCAATAGATACTACCGGAGGAATGTCATCCATATACATAATTTCAAATGTTGCTATTCTTAATATATTTTTATCGATAAGGGTAATACGTGAAAAATCCCAGTTGGCTGTGTGGCGTTGAATAATTTCGTCAATCTTAGGCATGGTATCTAGTATGCCTTCGATCAATGTGCGTGTGAATTTAATAAAAGGACGGTTTGTGGTACCGTCGGCCTGAAGGCGGTGTATAGCCGGTATATATGCCATAAAATCGGCTAGTTCGGCTTTGTCGAAACTTTTGTTGCATTCACAAGAATATAAAAACTGAAGAGCTATTTCTCTACTACGGCGTCGTGTTCCCATATATATGTTATATTTCGATGTCGAACAAATTGGCCAGTTCAATGGCGCTCATTGCCGCATCAACTCCTTTATTACCTGATTTAGTACCTGCTCGTTCGATTGCTTGTTCCAGTGTATCTGATGTTATCAGTCCGTATGTAATAGGAACATTGAACTGTAATGATACCTGTGCAATCCCTTTTGTAACTTCACTGCTTATATAATCAAAGTGGGGAGTGTTACCCCGAATTAACGCACCCAGACAAATGATAGCGTCGAATTTTTTTGCGCTTGCCAGTTTTTGGGTAACGATTGGAATTTCGAACGCTCCGGGTACCCAGAATACAGATATGTTGTTATCGTCTACATTATGCCGGACAAGGGCGTCATGCGCGCCGTCCAGCAGTTTTGAAGTTATAAACTCATTGAAACGGCTGACAACTATTGCGTATTTTTTGTCCTGCGATACAAGATCACCGTGATAGATATGCATATCTTCCTCCGGGTATTGTTTATGAAAACATGTGTCCGAGTTTGTCTTTTTTTGTTTTTAAATAACGGATATTATGTTTTGTCGGTTCGCTGGTTATTTCCATACGATCAACAATATTCAGATCATATCCTTGCAAACCAATAACTTTTTTAGGGTTGTTTGTAAGAAGGATAATATTTTTAACTCCGAGGTCAACCAAAATTTGTGCTCCGATACCATAATCACGCAAATCCGCAGCAAAACCTAAATGTTCGTTTGCTTCTACCGTATCGAGCCCTTTATCCTGTAAAGCGTAAGCTTTGAGTTTATTGACAAGCCCGATACCGCGCCCTTCCTGACGCATATATAAAATAACACCTCTGCCTTCTTTAGAAATACGTTCCATTGCTTTATGGAGCTGAATACCGCAATCGCATCGAAGCGATCCGAATACATCACCAGTGAGACATTCGGAATGGACGCGAACTAAAATATTATCATTGGGATTCAGATCACCTTTTACCAGAGCGATGTGTTCACTTCCGCTGACTTCGCATTGATATGCCAGCATCTGAAATTCACCGAATTCTGTTGGTAGTACGGTACGTGTAACACACTGTACCAGTTTTTCTGTTTTACGGCGGTATTCTATTATCTGTGCGACAGAGCACATCTTTAATTTATGTTTGTTTTTAAATTTGATCAGTTCAGGTAATCGAGCCATTGAACCATCTTCGTTCATGATTTCGCAGATAGCTCCTGCTGGATACAATCCTGCTAGTTTAGCAAGGTCGACAGACGCTTCTGTATGTCCCGCACGGCGTAAAACACCGCCTTCGACAGCACGTAACGGAAAAATATGGCCTGGGGTCATGAATGAATCTTTCGTAGCGTACGGATTAACCAGCATCTGGATTGTTTTAGCCCTGTCGTGAGCGGAAATACCGGTTGTTACGCCAACTTTTGCATCTACCGATATAGTGAATGCTGTTTTATGAGTATCACGATAGCGAGGTACCATTGGGTCAATAGCGAGATAATCCAGCCGGTCATCCAGCATTGGCACACATACCAAACCGCGTGCGTGGGTAACCATAAAGTTTATATCGTCCGGTTTAACCAACGATGCCGCCATGAGCAGATCGCCTTCATTTTCGCGGTTGGCATCATCTGTAACAATAACCATTTTACCGCAACTGATGTCTTCTATAATCTCTTCTATCGGATCGAATGGATTTTTTAACTCGTTCATGGCAAAATCTCTCCTTTTGTAAAAGGAATATATTGTATATGATCTGTTCTATGAGAGTCAAGCTCAAATAATGGAATATTGCGTAGAATAGATAAAAAACATCTCACCTATAAATAAATACAGGTGAGATGTTTTAGTGGGTGTCATAATATTTTATCTTATGCAGCATGTGTATCGTCTTTAATAGATACAGGAACAGCTGCAGGTTGATGACGTTTGAATACAAGCGTCTTGCTGACACTATGTTTACGTATACCGAAAAGAATAAGTGGAGCTGAGCAAACTGCAAAAATATCAGCGAGATTAATTGCGTAATTCAATTCCATTGCTTTCAGGAAAAACGAGCATCCTATCCAGTCGATTACATAACCTCTAAAAATAATGTCGAGTGCATTTCCGAACAACGCTCCAGTTAGCATACCGATACCAAGCAATACCCATTGTGAGCTAATTCGGTGCTTGACTATATAATATGCAATGTAAATACCGATAAGGGGTAAAATAGCGACTCGCAATATGAGTTGTGACATTTCGAAATAATGCCGTACATTGATAAGAAAAAAGTGCATGCCGGCTTCATCGTAGATTTTTTCAAACATGCTGATAATATGATATTTCGCGGATGTAGGATCACTGAGTTTGATTGTGTTTACAAAAAATTTAGTAACCTGATCAATGACAAGCGTAAGACCGAAAGCAATAAGACCTAACCGAAGTTTCCCCGCAAATAATCTCATCTAATGACTCCTTAATTGTGGTTATGTTGTCCGCTTAATTTCATTATAGCATGGATTAACAAAAATGCAAAGAACAGAGGCATAAAAATGCAAAAAACAAAGATTTTGAGCTTGAAAAAGTTGTAAAAAATAATTTATCGTATCTTTTTATGGGCTATTATCTTAAAATATAATTCTGATATGATGGATAAAGAAACGACTGAAAACATACTGAACGAGAGGTGACGTATGCATGTGAAATTAGGTAAAGCAACATTGGATATACAAAAAGAAAGTTTTTCGAAACCTATGTGTGAAGCATTGGTGTTTCCTGCCAACAATTATTTCTGGATGGGATCTGAGATCACAAGCGCGATAAAGAAACAAGCTGGAGCCGTTGTGGAAAAAGAAGCCATGCAGATGGGGCCTGCGGAAATAGGGGCGAGTGTTATTACATCGTCAGGATCGCTTGGCTACGAATGCTTGATTCACAGCGCGTGTTCTGATCAGGATGGGAGGATTAGCGACGAATCTATCAAACCGTGTACAACCGGAGCCTTGGAGCAGGCGGAGAGCAAAGGTGTAACCTCGGTTGCGATTATTCCTTTTGTAACAGAACACGCACAGGTGTCACCTTATACGGTAGCAGAGCACATGATTCAGGCTATCATAGACTTTTGTCTTGGAAAAACCAGCATCAAAAAAATCGTTATTTTGGCAGATGATGACGAGTTGTATACGATATTCAATGATCGGCTGGCAAAATTTTTCTCACGCTGATGAGTATTGTCAATACCGTGTAGGATCAGGCACACCCGCACTGGAAAAACCGTTTTTTCTAATCAGGCAACTGTCGCATTTACCACAGGATATTCCGTCGGACGTGGCTTGATAACAGCTTATCGATAGCGAATAGTCACATCCAAGCGCGATACCTTTTTTGATAATCTCGCTTTTCTTAAGATTAATTAATGGAGTATGTATGGTGATGTGGTTGCCTTCCACTCCTGCTTTTGTGGCGAGGTTTGCCATCTTCTCAAATGCGGCGATATATTCAGGACGGCAATCAGGGTAGCCGCTGTAGTCAACGGCATTGACTCCGATAAAAATATCATACGCCGGGATCGTTTCTGCCAAACACAATGCGTGTGACAAAAAGACGGTGTTGCGAGCGGGGACATAGGTAACTGGAATATCGTTGCTCATATCTTCTTCTGATCGGTTCTCCGGCACGGCGATGTCGTCAGTCAGCGCGGATTTACCTACCATACTGAAAATATCAAGCGGGATAATGAGATGTTTTTCTACTCCGATATCCTGGGCAATTCTTTTTGCCGCCTTGATTTCGACATCATGGCGTTGTCCGTAATCAAAGCTTATTGCATATATATTATAATGTAGTGATTTAGCAACCGCCGCGGTGGTATACGAATCAAGCCCGCCGCTCAGAAGCACAACAGCTGGTTTCATAGTTAAACTCCTTTAGCTTCAGCGCCCCAGATAAGTTTATGAAGCTGAATTTGTAATCTAACACCGGATAAATTGTCTTCACGCATCCATCTGGCGATATCGGGTAACGCGATACTAGCCCAAACAGGGGATAGCAGTATATTGCATCTATTAATAAGGTGATGTTTTTCGATAAAGTCCATAGCCCACACGTAGTCGTTTCGATCAGTGAGGACAAATTTGAGTTCGTCGATAGGTTTAAGTAATTCAATATTGGAATTCAAAAAAGAATTAGTCATTCCGCTTCCCGGACATTTGACGTCCATAATAAAACGGATTCTATCATCAAAGCCTTTTATGCTTCTCGTACCATTTGTTTCTATCAGGATAGTGTAGTTGCGTTTTAATAACATATTCGTAAGCGAGATGATGTTGTCCTGCAACAAAGGTTCACCGCCTGTTAACTCTATCAGACGGCAATCAAGCATCTCGACGCGCTGAATGATTTCATCTAATGACATTGGGGTAGCCTGTTTGTCTGTCTGCGCTTCGATTGTATCGCAGTATGAGCAGGTCAGATTGCATCCTGAAAAGCGTATAAACGTGCACAGTAAACCAGCATAGGTAGATTCGCCTTGAATAGATTTAAAAATTTCGTTTACAGAAAAATCCATACGTATCCCTTATGATAGAATGTCAAATTAAGGTATATATTATAGATAGTAATGAATCAGGATTCAACTTTTTTAGCTGGTTTGAAGAAAGATCTGCTGGTTATTGAGCATCTTCGGAAGTTTTTTTCTTATTATTTGCGGTTGCTTTAGCGTTCGCCGTTGGTTTTTTTCGAACAGGTTTTGCTTGAATCGGTTTACGCTGTTTGGTGTGTGGCTGGGATGGAGTACGTACTCGTCGCCGTTGCCCTGAAGTTTCTTGCGGATTATCCTGACCTTGTTCTTTCTCTTGTTGTGCTTCCTGTTCCATGGATTGTTTTAAGGTGATATTTTCTTCACCATCGTCATCGAGCAGCCCTGCGGATTCCAAAGCCATTCCCTGATCTTCTGGATAGATATAATCGAATAAGTCATCGGCTTTATGTTCGTCGAGCTTTTTGAGTTCGCGGTATTCCTGAATAGCACGTATCTTGTCGTTCTGATTCAGGTAGAGTAATCCGAGAGAATATCGGGTATGTATATCACCGGGAGCCATTTTTTTAACTCCGATAAAAGCATCTATCGCCTTATCGAACTCTTCACAATAATAAAATGCCCAGCCTAATTCACGCAATATATCGTAGTCGTATGGATTTAGTTCTGCGAGACGATAATAAATGTCGCGGAGTTTTTTGTAGTCTTGAGATTTTTTATAAAGCTCTGCCAGAGAAAGGTATGCTTCCATGTTATCTGCGTCTGCGTCAAGAGCTTCTTTAAACCAATATTCAGCATGTGCATAATCGTTGATGTCTAAATAATTATTTCCCAGTTCACAACATAAATCGGGCGATTTATCTCCGCCAGCCATATAGAACTCGATTTTACGGATATTTTTTTGGATAGAATATTTTGTTAACCAACGTCGGCTGAAAAAGAAAATAAACAGACAGGTTGTGATAAGAAATAAAGACCCGCCGCCAATAATAATCAGTTCTTTCCTGTATAGATAAAAAAACATATCAAGCATTACGTCATGCCTTCCTGTTAAAAACTAACAGATGTCCCCAGTGTCTGATTTGCCTTCAAAAATATATACTGCAAACTCTTAGAGAATGCAAGCAATACTTAAGTTTGAATCTGACCATCGGAAATGTCACAGAGTCATTTATTGATTTTGTGACCGATAGATATCCTTGTTATCGGACGAAGTGGCTTGATAGTTTATATCTGTAGTGCGGTTTCCTATTTCATAAACTTCCCAGAACGATTCGATGTCCTCGTCGCTGAGTTGTTGTTTCATGACTGAAGAGTCCTTTGCGAATATCATTTTGTTGTTTTTTCTGACCAGATATTCTTCTGAATTCTCGTCTGACTGAGCATTTTTAACTGCTACAGCGCCTTCAATGACAGCTACAGTAACTTTTTGATTGTTGTCAGAGTTTTCTGTGTCTACTGAAAATTGTGTTCCTCTGACAGCGACGTTTACAAGGTCTGTAAATATTTGAAAATCAGAAGCGTTTTCATATTTCGTTACATCAGCCAAAACACCGCCTCGTCCCAGCCTGCATATTATTTTTAAATGATCTTCCTCTTCTGTCAGTTCTTCAACAGTAAGAACTGAATTAGGTCGCAGGGTTATTTTGAATTTATCTTTCATTTCGATATCTATTTTAGAGTGCGGACCGGTTGCTATGGTGTCACCTTTAGTGATTTTATGTTGTAACATAGCCAGACGGGGAGTTGATGTGTCATCTGCGATATATGCTTTCCCCTTAAGATAAGTAATAACCGGGGCGCCTGACTCTGTGTTAATCGTGGAAGTAGTAAATAGAGATGCTCCCAGAAAAAGCACGATCATTGCTGCTGCTGTAATGGCACCGTAAAAAAATGTTTTCTTTTTTTTAAACGCGGGATATGCGATAGTCTGCGGTTCCTTTTTGCATGCGGCAAGTTTATCTGCAAAAGAACGATGATATTGCTTTGATGCATCGTATGTAGGTAAATGCGACAATGCTAAACGGACATATTCGTAGTCGTCCAGCTCTTTGAGGCAATGCCGGCACTCCATACATTTTTCCGATGATTTAAGATATTTTTCGATCTGCGCATGAAGCTTGTCAGAGCATTCGCGATCATAATATCTTGTTAAATATTCTTTTACTGTCGCACAACTAAACATGATTAGCATCACCGTATTGGGTGTTATACTTTAAAAACTCTTTCAACTTACATCTATCTAAAACAACAGAAATATGAAAAAATTACATAATTTCTTCATTTTTTATTAAGAATTTTTTAAGATTGTGCTATCTGATTGTGTCTATTGTGTATTGTGTTTAGGGATGATTGATTCAAGTTCTTCTTTGCTGAGATATCCCTGAGCATGCAATTGCATGATTTTATCAATAACAAGCAGGTTATCCGGCTGTTGAGATAGTATCTTTTGATATTCGAGCAGCGCACGGCGTGGAAACCCGGCTTTTTGCAGAAATTGAGCGAATTCAAATCTGATTTCGGTATTGTCAGGTTCGTTATCGCACATTTGTTTAAATGTTACGATTGCCATTTCCAGTTTATGTTCACGTTGATAAAGATAAATTAGTTGTTTATAGACTGTTCTTATCTCTTCAACAGGAATACTATCGTTATCGCGCATTGCTCTGATTGCTTTCCTGTAATATTTACTTGCTTTTTCATGCTGTGCCATATTTAAAGCCAGTTGAGCGGCTTCTAATATGGTGGAAAGTTCGACATTCCCAGAATCTATTTGATTATCTAAAGATTGTAGTTTTTTTGTATATACCTTGTGGCGTTTATTACGAGAGCTTTCTATTATTTGATCGTTTTCAGATTCTGTTTTTGTGCTGTCAGGTGTGGTGTCCTGAGCAAAAAGAATAGATAGTGGCATGCAAAACAATACCAAAAAAACGACACAACAATGTTTAAAAAAACGCACAGGTGGACTCCTTTGTTGTTTCGGTTATACTCTTAGATAGAATATAGTGGTTAAATATTCACAAGTATAATCAGATATCATACCAGATGATCATTATAAATAACCGGTCCCGTTAAGCAAAGATATTTTAATGCTGAGTGCAAAAAAAATCGTTGGAATGAATTATGCTTAATAAACTCTAAGAGCGAAACGAGCATAATTGATCGGGAGAAGTATTATGGGTGATTTACAGGTTAATGGCGTTCAGGGAAATGGTTTTTCTAATGTGAATCAGATACCGCAGTATCCACAAAATAAAATTCCGGAACATCAGATTGACGGTAATATTTTTGAGGAAAATTTGCGAAAGGCGCAATCTAATATTGAAGAGAAACAGCCGTCTATTCAGGAAGAAAATCTGGAATGGCCACAGATTAGAAGTCGCAGCGGTTCTGTACAAAGGCCACAAAGTTTGGATAGAGCTACAGAAGAATCTATCGAGCAAGTTCCGGAAGATAAGACCATACGCTCCTGGCCCGCTCCATATAATGCTTCGCGTTACAGGGCAAAAACAATCAGGGAATACAGGGAAATGCAAGCTAAGTTTGATCAAAGAATGCCTAAAACAAAGCAGGGTGACCCGGATGTTCCTGCGTATACTCCTGCGGAAAGCCGTGGTTTAAATGCTGTACAATTGTATAAGCAAGATCAATTATTCAATATTCCAGGTGGAGATTTTTATTTTCTGAAACCTGACGGATCGATGGAATACAATCCTAACTATGATCACAGTAATTTTGAAGACCGTGTCGGCAAAGATTTAGAAGACGCCGTGGCAAATGTTCAATGCGCTATGGACAATATTGGCGAAGGAGCTAAATATACATATGTAGACGCTGAAGGAAAAATGCAAACAGCGCAAAAAACCGGTTTGTTTAAGACATTGAAAAATTTTGTGCAAAATGTGGTAGATGGATTGAATGGTGGGAAAGAAAATCAGGAAAACGCTCCTGAAGGCACACTCCAGAAAATAGGATATGCCGGTAAAAAAATATTTATCGATGGGTTGGTGAAAAATATTATTCTCGGAGTTCCTCAGGCAATGTTAAATATTGGTGAGAACCTTTTTGCGGCTACCATCAACGCAATGGAAGCAGTCCCTGATGCCACAATCGGTACAACTGAGATAGGACGCAAATTGACCACCACAGTATTTGATAATGCGCAGGTGTCATTAAGTTATATTACCGATGTGATGCCAACAGGTGAAGCATGGTTGCGCGTTCATGCTGCGGGATCGAAAGACGATGGTTTCAAGTTGCCGTATTTATATAATTTGAAAACTCCACAGCAAGGGCTTGAGGATATGCGATGGGCGCATGTGCGAAATACACCTTTCCGCAAAGTGATAGAAACCGTGGGGTGTATATTTTCAGACATTTTGACTTTTGATGGACTGCCGATTGTCAGCCTTGAGCCGGAAATACAGAATCCGAATGATCAAACGGCAACTGACAAATAGTTGCTTGTCAAAATCATCTTTTCCGTCGAAAATAGACGGCGCCTGCAATAGAAAATAGTACAATACTTAATGGTTCGGGGATAGCAATTTCATCATCTATTTCTGTTGTTAATGTAAAATTGTTGATGTATGTAGTATCAGAAATTTGTGAACCATAGAAGTTGACTCGCAATAAAACCCGGTCGCCTGCTTCCAGATAAATATTCTCATAAAGAAAATGTTGAGATTGTCCACTGGTATTTAGTATTCCATCGACAAGAAACCCGTTGGTGTAGTCTTGGTTTGCGTCGGAATCTATTTGTAGGTACAATACCTGCCCATTCGATCCACCCGGATTAGATGTAGAAATATCGACGGTATAAGAGCCTGTTTCTTGTATGACAAATGCCAGTATGGAATCATAATATCTCGAAGGGTGCATTGCGGTAACAACATTGGGTATCCAGAAAGCACACCAGTAATTCTCATCGGTCTCAATAGATGACAGATGCCAACCTCCTCTTAATTGTTGAGAAAAAGGGATGGTTAATGTTTGGTAATCATCAGGATTAACGGTTCCACTAGCCGGGGCATAGAGGTATTGCCACATTGGGTCATCCCATCCTGTTGTGTCTGCATAGTCCCACGTCACTTCTGCTGCGTTGGCTGCGTAACATAATAGCAACGTCATGCATACGCTATATATCCAGGTAGTTTTCATTTAAATTAACTCCTTCTTTGTATATCTTTTTACATACGGCGTTTGATTAATATTAAACAGGAACTAATCATCAGAATTATAGTCGATGGTTCGGGTACAGTATTCAATGGTGTTGGGTCGGGGTATGTAATAAGCAGTTCTGGAGTGTTTATCGCAGACTGAGATGAGCGCATACTAAACAAGATAAGTTCGTTATAGTGTGACTCGTTGACTTCCAGTTTAACTCCGTAATTATTATAATCGCCATCAATCCAATTTTGTACGATGCCTGTGATGTCTATTTCCACCCATCCGGCTTCCTCATCATTGCCAATATACTGTGTTTCGTAGTAATAGGCGTTTGTATAGTTTGGATCGTCGGTGGTTGTTTTTATAGGTTGATTATTCCATGTGATGGTTGTTTCATCCCATGTTGTTGGTACACGATGTATATCGACATTCATCCAGTTGTCGTATGTAGCCAGATATCGATATAAACGGATAACTGCGTTATCGATGGTCGTTCCCTGCAGTTCATCAATGGTTTGCTGTGATATATCAAACGCAATATAGGTTGCTTGTGTTTGATGATTTGTACTTTCGAAGATATTAAGGTGAGCGAAAGTTCCAAAATTTAGGGTTGCGTTTGTGGTTGTATTACTGAGCAATGCATCGCCTGCCACATCGGTTACGGTTATTGTAGCGGCAGATGCAAAACTTGATGACAGTAATAATGCCACACAAATAGATAAACCCCATTGTTTCATGAATAAAGTCTCCGTATTTTGATAAATCAATGGCTGTTTCCTGAATTACTTGATTATTCTTTTATGTAATCTTGCCATTAACGCTACTGATAACAAAACGATGGACATCGGTTCAGGTACAACAGTTTCCGGTTCGGTTAAGCTACGGACTTCGAGATAGGTGAAATCTGATATACCACCGCCTCCTGTTGTCGGGTCGCCGACACGGATATAATGTTGTGGAGACCCATAGGTAACCAAAGAACCGGTCATGATTTCAACATCATCAGCAAAGAAAGAATATGATGTACCTTGCATGATTAACTCATAGTCGACAAATTCAGTCGTGTCGAGTGTGGCTGAATTGATGATACCAGCGCTACCTTCACCATTTAAAATAATCGCATCTTCTTGTAAACGAAACAACAACCCAAGATCATCAGACGTACTCGCATGAAAAGTAATTGCACCGCGATCATAGTTATTATCAGCATTATCCGCTACAACGCGAGCTGTGAACTTCACAATAAACCCGTCGGTTAAATTGTATTGAGAATCCATGTTAAACTTATAAAACGCTTTTTGCGCATTACTATCGTCTGTAACAAACTGAGTATAGTTTTCGTCCCCATCGTTTACAAAAACAACTGTTCCTCCATCAACGGTCACTAACTCTCCTGACGACGGTAAATCGGTTTCTGTCTGCGCATTATAAAACACTGTTGCGCTAAACGCTGGACAGGTCATAAATATCATCACGATAAACATTGCTAGTCGTTTCATATCAAGCCTTCCTCCTGCTAAAGATAATAAACATAATATCTTATTAAAGTATATCACCTGTAATGCTGTTTGTCAAAAATATATTCGCTTCTAATATTTGCTCTAAAATTTCTGTATATAAAATTAATGATATTGAAAATGGATGACATTAGGAAAAACAATAGGAACTTAATTTGCGAAATAATATTGCTTAAGCTATTCCATCTTTCTCTTCTTAAAATATCAATTATTGGTGGTTTTTTGAATAAGGTAAGTCGAAATGTAATGTTATGTAATACGCTTTTAAATGTAGGTTGTGAATACAATTTAACGCAAGAATAAAACTATCCAAACTTAATTTTATGTTTTGTCACTATCTACGTTAAATTCCAACTTAACGTCCTTAAGTTTTGCGAGTTTGTCGTCAGATTCAAAATCCAATAATGGCTGATACTTAGATAAATTATCTTCATTGAAATCATGACACTCGAATATTTTTTTTATATCATCTTTGAAAGAGTGTTTCTTTCGAAAAATTTTAAATATTGGCCAATCGTAAAGTGTGGAGATTGTGATAGACCCTTCTTGCATTGCTATTCGTAAATCAGAAAGAAATGAGTTGTAATCATCACGCAAAGCGTCTACACAGATTTTAAACTCAGCACTACAAGAATTCCAATCATATTCTGTCAACAGTTGAGCACATTTATCTTTTCTGTTTTGCCATTTGTAAGTTTGAGCAAGATTAATCAATATCATGAGCTTTAGCCTTGGATTCGCTAGATGTCGATTATAAGCATATTGAAGTATTAATTCAGCTGAAAAATATTGACTATATTTTATGTTAGTAAATGCAGCATTATTAAGAATATCATCTGCTTTGCATTCAGCATCTTTCGATTTCTTTTTTCTAGCTTCACTAACAGCCAAACGATGCAATAAAATTATTCCACTTGAAAATAGAATTGACCAAGCCTTTTTTATATAGCTAACTGATCCAGATAAGTTGTCACCTAAATTAGGTAATTCATCGCTTAATTTTTTTAATTTTTTTACACGACTCAAATATTCATGATTTGCTATTCCTCCAGCATGAACGATAACATGTCTTCTCAAAACTATCTCACAAAGATCATCCACTAAAGGTAATTGTGATTCTAAATCAACTTTAAATTCTCTATTAAAATAACGAATCTGTTCTAGTGTAGTGTTTTCTTTTAAGAAAGTTTTGATTTCTTGATAAATTACATGCTTTTTTACATCTTCCATACTGGGAAAAGCAAGGATTTGTGAATATGTAATCGTATGATTTTTAGAAATGCCATATGGATCAGCTTGTAGCTTCCATTCCAATACTTTTGCAAGAATATTTTCCCAAGCATTAACCATCTGTTGAAGCACTGTTTCATGCAATAAGTTTAAGGCCTTGCCATGATACTTCAAAGAATCTTCTATTTTTTTAACATCTTTGAAGTCATACAGAGGAATATCTATTTTGATCTCTTTTCCGCTTGCAATAGAAAACTTAAATATGCTATTCGCGATTGGTGTGTTACTCGTGAGTCGTTTGCTCTTTTCCTGTAATTCTTTGATTAAGAAAGGTAATTGGGCAATATTTAATAAAGATGTGTTTTGGGCAACTGAACCAATTTCATTAGTATATTGCCAAAGTAGTTGTAAAATTGTTACATAATCTTGAGCTAGAGAGATGATTTTATCGATTGTTGTCTCTTCATTAGAGACCTTATCTACTTTTGTAGAGGGTAATTCATTGTTGTTGTTATCAATGAAAATGATCTCACAAGACAAAGATTGCAACATGTTTTCATCATTTGAATTTTCGTTCATTTTAAACAACCATGCTGTAGTATTATGTTTTTATAAAAATAACACTAAATACTTTGTTTTGTAAATTAAAAAATGTTTTGCTTGCTATTTATCTCGGCAATATAAAGGCACCGATTCCTTTGTAATGACCTGAAAATAGGTGATAGCTAAATATATCAATCGCCAATATATTTTTTGTGCCACGATTCGAGCAGGAAGATGAGCCACAGGTTGTTGCCGTATAACTTCATTCCACTTTGATGCTGTTGCCAGATTTTGTCCAGATACGTCCGGTCGATAATGTTTTCTATAAAAGAATTTTTAGCAAATAAGACATCATGGAACGGAGTTTTAAGCTCTTTGCGTATCCATCCTTCGATAGGCATCTCGAATCCCTGTTTTTTGCGGTAGAGGATTGAGTCGGGCAACATTTTTTCGAGGGCTTTTTTGAAGATGTATTTTGTGGTTAATCCATTGAGTTTTTTATCTGCTGGAATAGTCGCGGTAAACTCCATAAATTTATGATCCAGCAGAGGTACACGTACTTCCAGCGAATTCGCCATGCTCGCCCTGTCGACTTTGACAAGATAATCATCGGGCAAAAACGTTTTGATTTCTGTATACAAAACTTTGTCGAGCGGATGTTTGCTGTCTGCACGATCAAAATATTGACGCATCACTTCACGCGAAGAATATCCATCGAGTTTTTTGATGAAATCCTGATTCAAAATTTGTTGTAAAAAAGACTCTGAATACACGGAAATACTATTGAAATACGCCTCGAAAGGATCCATCGCCAGATTCTGAAACGTTGTTTTAGCTCGGAATACCTGTGGTAACCAATCTGCCTTGGGATACAACGCTCCTAGCATAGAAAACAATGGTTTGCGCACAAAGCCCGGCATCATTGCCCGGATACGATTTTCTGCCAGATCAAAGATGTATCTTCGATAGCCGGCAAAATTCTCGTCGCCGCCATCACCGGACAGAGCAACAGTCACTTTCTCACGGGTCATTTTAGACAGATAGTAACTCGGTACAGCCGATGTATCCGCGAAGGGTTCGTCATAATGATGCAAAATAGTATCGAGTATGCTAAGCGCATCGGGCGTGACAATGTATTCAGCGTGATTCGTTTTATAAAGCTCTGCCACTTCACGTGCATACGGCAACTCCGAGAATTTCTGATGATCGAATCCTATCGAGCATGTCTTGACCGGATCAGGTACGATAGTCGCAGTCATTGCCGCAACAGCGCTTGAGTCGATACCACCGCTGAGGAATGATCCGAGTGGTACATCGCTTATCAAATGCGACTGTACTGCATGTTTAAGATGATCGAGAATCTGTTCGATTAACTCATCTTCCGAGGCACGAGTTTTATTGGCAAACGATATATCCCAGTATTCATTTGTCCTTACCACAGGTTGTTGGATACTGATGCTGAGTGTATGCGCCGATTTGAGTTTGCGGATATGCGCAAAAATACTTTTTTCATCCGGTATGAATCCGAATGTCAGATAATCATATATAGCTGTATAATCGATATCAAGCGGGATAGTTTTTCCGTAAGCGAGAATGGGTTTTATTTCTGATCCGAACAAAAACGTTTTGCCGTCGAAAAAATAGTATAACGGTTTAATGCCGATGCGGTCGCGGGCGATAAACAATTTTTGCTGTTTTTTGTCCCATATCGCATACGCAAACATACCCTGTAATTGTTCCACAGATTTTTCGCCATACTCTTCGTAAAGATGGACAATAACTTCGGTATCGGAGTTGGTTTTGAATTTATGTCCTTTGGCTTCGAGATCTTTTTTCAGATCCATAAAATTATATATTTCACCATTGAAGGCGATCCAGACAGATTCATCTTCGTTGCACAACGGCTGTTTGCCGCCGCTCAGATCAATGATACTCAGACGTCGATGTCCCAGCCCTGCAAATCTATCGATAAAGCAACCTTCAGCGTCAGGACCTCGATGACACATGGTGTCGTTCATTTTAGTCAAAACGGTTTTGTCAACCGGTTTGCCGTCAAGATGAAAAATGCCTGTTATTCCACACATAAATATATCATTTCCTTTTTTTGACTACACGGGCAGGAGAACCTACCGCAATAGAGTAATCGTCAACAGGTTTGATAACCAATGATCTTGCTCCGATGACGCATTTTTTGCCCACATCACATAGTACGGTAGCGCCGTTACCCAGCCAGGTATCTTCGCCGATAGTGACTTTGGGATATTCGCCGCCCTGCTCTCTGATAGGAATGTTGATGTCGTCAATATAATGTTGTTTCGATCCGTTCATAATATCCACGTTACTGCCAAGTAATACATCGTCACCAATGTTGACGTCACCAATGGTACAGTTGGTGCCGATATAGACCCGTCTTCCAATCTGTGCGTGTTCGCTGGAAAAAATGGTGCCGAAACAGATATTGCAGTCTAACGAACATTTATCGAGTGCGAGAAAATAAAACGCCCGGCGCAGATAATTGCCTGTCAATCCGGGGAAAAGAGAGAAAAACTGGCTCATACCCTGTAACGGATGATCACCATGCATAAAAAATTTTTCTATACGATACCACAGGTAAAAAGGCATGACTAAGAGAATGCAAATCAGATTGAGGCACAGCTTGATAACGTTTCTCATCAAAAATTTTCACCAAGTATTTTGAGATATAATGTTTTGTAGTTATCAATCATTTGTTCGAAGGTAAAAAAATCTTCAACGCGTTTGCGTCCTGCTTTCCCCATCTGTACCGCTTTTTGCGGTGCGGATATGATCGATTCGATAGCGCCAGCCAGTTGTTCAGCGTCTTTCGGTGGTACAAGTTCGCCGGTCACATGGGGGACAACTACTTCTTTGTTGCCGCCAACATCGGTAGCAACTACGGGTAGCGATGCGCTCATTGCTTCAAGCAACGTAACCGACATAGCCTCCATAGTCGATGGAAGTACAAATAGATCAAGAGCCATAAGTATGCGCGGTACATCTTTTCGCAATCCAGTAAAAACAACATAATCTTCTAGATTAAGTTCGTTTACCAGCTCCTGAAGTTCTTTTTGCATAGGGCCTTCGCCCACAATAATTAACTGGATATCGGGAAATTGCTCTTTTAACAGGGATATACTTTCTATTAATACGGCATGATTTTTAATCGGGTCAAGACGAGCGATGATTCCCACAAGCGTTTTGTCTTCCTCAAATCCTAACGATTTTCGAAGTTTAGCTTTATCACAGTCGTCAGGAAAACGGCTAAGGTCAATTCCATTATAAATAACTTCAATTTTATCCGCTGGGATTTTTTCAAATGTAGCTAAACTGTCTTTACTGAAGTTAGCAACACCTGTATACGCTGCAGTTACGGGTCGGAAAAGTTTGTTGAAGATAACCCGTTTCCATCGGACTTTGTCGGGTTGATGCCTGCCGTGTTCGGTAAACACAACTTTTGGGTGGCGTTTACTGAAGAAAGACGCCAACACTGCATAGAAATAAGGTGTATATTGATGCGCATGGACAATGTCGACTTTCTTTTCAGTCAACAATTCGGCAAATTCTTTAATCAGATGAAAATCCCAGCCGTCTTTGCGACCGAAACAATAGACGTTACCGCCTTCCTGTTCGATGAGGGTACTTAGATATCCGAGCGCGTCAAGACAGAAAAAGGAAAAAGAAAACGATTCGTCAAAACGATTAGATATATCGTAGGCGAGTTTTTCAGCGCCGCCTACTTCAAGTGTATGCAAGACCTGCATTACATGGATGTCAGCTTTGGGCATAGTTCAATCCCTGATTAGTTTTTTATCAACAATTCAAATTGTTTGATAATACGTTTTGCTACGTTTTCCCACGTATGTTCACGAGCATATGTAATAATAGCATCATGGTTCCATTGCTTGTCAATAGCGAAGGTGAGCGCTTTTGCAAGTGATTCTGGGTTACGCTCAGTCAGCACGCCATAATCTGGCGATGAAATGACCTCAGGCGTTCCCCAAACATTAGTGGCCACAACGGGTTTACCGCATGCCAGTGATTCAAGCAGGACATTTGCCCAACCTTCTTTTGAACTTGCAAGACACGAAATATCGGCAGCATTGTACCATTTATATAAATAGGTATTCAGTTGTGGTCCGGGCATGGTTACATAATCTTTCAGATTGAGTTCATCGATCAACCGTTTTAGTTCTCCTGAAAAATCACCTTCTTCTCCCGGGCCACCTATAATAACCACATATGCTTTATTACATCCGGCGTCTAGCATGATACGTAAAGCTTGAAGGATAATATGAAACCCTTTTCGTTCCACCAAATGGCCTACTGAGACAATAATATTTTTATCAGAAGGTAAATTCAGTTCTTTTCGCATAGCAAGACTGTCGACTGGTCGGAATAGTGATTGGTCTACACCGTTTGAACTGACCATAATTTTATCGGAATCGATTCCAAAATCGACTGCCGCGTCTTTAAGGGCTTTCGCGACACTGAATACTTTATCTGCATTACGCAAAGCGTATTTGACCTGCTTGAAACGAACCGGATATTGAGGTAAATCGTTAATATCATGTCCTCGCAGAGTAACAGTAGCCGGCTTTTTAAAAAACTTTTTTAGCCATATTGCCGCAAATCCATCAGGAAACGCAAGGTGCGAATCGATAATGTCAAACTTGAAATCTTTCAATTTGGTTTTAAGAAGCCACCAGCAGCTGATAAACAGAAATACCCCGTCAAGCGGTTTAAAAAAACGTGGGATCGACAGAAAGCGTGGATAATAAACTTCGATTCCTTCCAATATATCTTTTTTAGGTATATCTTTGCGGTTTGCGTATCGTTTCATCCATCCCACCAGAGGAAAATAGGGGATAGGGACAACAATTTTCATGGTGCAATGTTTTGCAACACGGGTTACTCGGTTACGCACAAAGACAGCATGAAATGGCTGTGCTTTACTTGGAAACATACTGGTTATTGTCAGAATATTCATAGATCCCTTTGATAAATAAAAAGTGTCAATAGATACAAATGGTCATTATTTTATCGGAAAGAAGGTCATTATATTAAGAGATTTATAAATTTAATAAGGCGGTTTCCTATACTTTATTATTTAGAAAAGTTTAATTTTTAAATATTATGAATAAAAAATTTTTTTTGCAAGAGATATGGAATCTTTTATAGGAAAATGAATAGTTTGTTATAAACAGGGGTGAGATTGTGTTGTATTATTTTGCTTTAGCATGTTTAAAATTATGCTATTTATGATTTTTTGAAAACAAATTAGCTTGACAAAAAAGAAACACTGGCTTTATAGTGTACAAAATTATGGGGGCGATTAGCTCAGCTGGTTAGAGTACTTGCTCGACACGCAAGGGGTCACTGGTTCGATTCCAGTATCGCCCACCATTTTTATTATGTGTCTTAATGATTTTAGTTAGGGCATGAATAAAAACTAGTTAGACAGGAGATGAAAGACATACATATGAATATAGAGTCCCTCAGACATAGCGCATCTCACGTTATGGCTCAAGCTGTTATGGAACTTTTCCCTGGTACTAAACTCGCCATAGGTCCTTCTATAGAGGACGGTTTCTATTACGATTTCGATATGGAGCATAAACTTGCTCCAGATGATCTTGAAAAAATCGAAGAGCGTATGGCGCAAATCATTAAATCGAATTTTCCTTTTGAAAAACGAACATTGAGTCGCGATGAAGCGATAGGGCATTTTAAAAATATAGGTCAGGATTATAAAGTTGAACTGATCCATGATCTTGATGCTGATGAAGTGTCGCTTTATGCTCATGATACATTTGAAGATCTTTGTAAAGGTCCACATCTTGAAAGTACCGGTCAGATAAAAGCGTTTAAACTGCTCAGTATTGCCGGGGCATATTGGCGTGGTGATGAAAAGAATAAAATGTTGCAGCGTATCTACGGTACGGCATTTGGTTCTGAAAAAGAGTTACGTACATATTTGAATTTCCTTGAAGAGGCAAAAAAGCGAGATCATCGTCGTATTGGACAGGCTTTGGATTTGTTTAGTGTACATGACGAGGCTGGGCCGGGTTTGATCTTCTGGCATCCGAAAGGCGCGTGCATACGTAATATCATAGAAACATTCTGGCGTGAAGAGCATATCAAACATGGTTATGAGATTGTCTATATTCCGCATGTTTCTAAAGTGGATTTGTGGAAAACAAGTGGTCACTGGGATTATTATCGGGAAAACATGTATCCTCCTATCAAAATTGATGAGCAGGAATATATTGTTAAGCCCATGAACTGTCCCGGCCATATTTTAATATATAAAACGAAATTGAGAAGTTATCGTGAGTTTCCATTGCGCTGGGCTGAACTCGGGACGGTGTACCGTTATGAACGCTCTGGCGTATTGCATGGATTGATGCGTGTCCGTGGGTTTACTCAGGATGACGCGCATATCTTTTGTTTGCCGGATCAGATACAGGATGAAATAACCAGAGTTATTGAGCTGGCGATGTTTATGATGAAAACTTTTGGTTTTGAATATAAGATGTATCTCAGTACGCGGCCTGAAAAATATACCGGTACTATTGAGGAATGGGAGCGGGCTACAGACGCACTTGAAAATTCACTGAAATCACTTGATTTGCCATATCAGGTTGATCCCGGTGAAGGTGTTTTTTATGGGCCGAAGATAGATATCAAGATGGTTGATGCCTTGAAACGTGAATGGCAAGGTCCAACTATACAGGTCGATTTTAATAATCCAAGACGTTTTAATATTAACTATATTGGTTCTGATGGGAAAGAACATCCTGCGGTTATGGTTCATCGTACGGTACTTGGTAGTATGGAACGTTTTATGGGTGTTTTGATTGAGCATTTTGCCGGAGCTTTTCCTGTGTGGTTGTCACCACTTCAAGCTCGGGTGATCAATATTGGTGAGACAGAATTAAACTATTGCCAGGAAGTGTACGATAAGTTGAAAGAGCAGGGAATACGTTGTGATTTCGATTCTTCTGATGACAAACTTGGTCAGAAGATACGCAAAGCACAGATTGAACAGATACCTTATATGGTTGTAGTTGGCGGTAAAGAAGTTGAAAATAAAACTGTTTCAATTCGTCATCGCCGTCAAAAACAGCTTATGACTATGACGTTGTCGGAATTTATAGATAAAATACAATATGAAATACGCGAAAAAGTAAATGAGTGAGGAGGTGAGGGCGTATTAGCGAGAAGCGCATACGAATCAATGAAGAAATTAAGGTTCCGAAAGTTCGGGCTATAGATGCCAATGGGACGCAGATAGGGATTATCCCTACTCAGGATGCTATTGAACGAGCATTGAAACAGCGTCTTGATCTGGTTGAAGTTGCTCCACAATCTGACCCGCCGGTTTGTCGTATCATGGATTATGGTAAATATCGATACGAGCAGACTAAAAAAGTGAAAGAGGCAAAAAAGAAACAACATGCCTTCAAGGTTAAGGAACTCAAGATGCGGCCTAATACTGACCAGCATGACTACGAAACGAAGTTGCGTCATGGTCAGGATTTTTTGCAAAAAGGCTGTAAATTGAAAGTAACCATTGTCTTTCACGGTCGTGAAATGGCTCATCGGGAGCTGGGTTTTCAGATTTTAGAACGATTTCTGCAGGATATAGAACCATATGGTTCTGTAGAGATGAGGCCAAAAGATGTCGGTCGTACAATTGTTACCGTTATTGGTCCGACAAAATCTAAATAATTCCCCGATAAATTCTTACAAATATACCAGTCGGTTTGAGCGATTTTTTATTGGTGACAATAAAAATTGTTGAAATGCCTGAAATGATCTGGTAGTATATACAGCATTTCAAATCCTGTGGAGAGATTTTGAGTGTTTTAATATATTTAATAATAAACATAAAGGGGATGTTATGCCAAAGTTGAAAACAAATAAAGCTGCCGCTAAACGGTTTAAAGTAACTGCAAACGGAAAAGTTAAAAAGAATTCTCCATTTGCAAGCCATATTTTGACTAAGAAATCTTCAAAGCGCAAACGTCATCTGCGTAACAGTCAGATGCTTGCCGATGTGGATATCCCAAAAGTAAAGCAGTTGTTGCCTTACGCATAATATAATTAATTTGTTTTGTTTATGTAGTTAATGATATAAAAATCTTTGTTTGGGAGGTGATCTCAATGACACGCGCAAGAAATAATCCTGCGTCTAAACGGCGCAGAAAAAAAATATTAAAAATGGCCAAGGGGTTTCGTGGTGCACGAAAAAGCCAGATAAGGCTTGCCACTGAAGCTACAAACAGGGCTATGGCTTTTGCATACAGAGGACGTAAAGAAAAGAAACGTGATTTTCGCGCACTTTGGATAACTCGTATCTCTGCAGCATCAAAGTTGAATGGTACGAGCTATAATCGTTTGATTGATGGTTTGAAAAAAGCTAATGTAGCCTTGAATAGAAAAATACTTGCCGATTTGGCAGTTTATGAACAAGGTGTGTTTTCGAAAGTAGTTGCATTGGCGCAAAACGCGAAATAATGTGATGTTCTGATGCATGAAATTAAAACACAAATTGAAAAAATAAAAGCTGACGTCAAGCAACTGCTTGTGTCTTGTCATGATGGTGGCGGGGTTGAGCAGTTGCGAGTGCAGTTTCTTGGTAAGAAAGGAGCTGTAACGTCGCTGTATCAGAATTTAAAAAGTGTTGCTCCTGAACAGCGACCGGCAGTCGGTGATCTTATAAATTCTTTAAGAGATGAAGTCCTCGGAGAATTGGATAAGAAAAAAATCACTTTTCAGAGGGAGAAGTTGCTGCAGCGACTTACTTCAGAAGAATTAGATGTTACTCTTCCCGGTAAACCAACCACTTTAGGGCGAATTCATCCTATAACAAAGGTATTACAGCGAGTGATCGATATTTTTCAATCACTTGGTTTTTCTGTAGCTGAAGGACCTGAGATTGAAAGTGAATATTATAATTTTGACGCTTTGAATATTCCATCCTATCATCCTGCCCGTGATATGCAGGATACTTTTTTTATCGACGTAGGAAAATTGTTACGTACACATACATCGCCTGTGCAGATACGTGTTATGGAGAAGCGTAAGCCTCCGGTACGTATTATTGCGCCGGGGCGTGTGTATCGTAATGAAGCAATCAATGCCAGAAGTTACTGTTTGTTTCATCAGGTAGAGGGTTTGTATGTTGATAAACATGTGACTTTTGCGGATCTTAAAGGTGTTCTCGGTCATTTCTCCAGAGAAATGTTTGGCCCGAAAACTAAGATTCGTCTTCGTCCCAGCTATTTTCCTTTTACTGAACCCAGTTTAGAGTGCGATGTTTCCTGCTTTTTATGTTCCGCAAAAGGATGTAGGGTGTGCAAGTATACCGGATGGCTTGAAGTGCTCGGTGCCGGTATGGTTCATCCAGAGGTATTGAAATCGGGTGGTTTTGATCCGAATGAAGTGCAGGGCTATGCGTTTGGTATGGGAATTGAACGTACGGCATTGTTACTTTACGGTATCAATGATATACGATTGTTTTTTGAAAATGATATGCGTTTTTTATCGCAATTTTAATAAAAAGTAGATTGTTATGATAATAAGTTATTCATGGTTAAAAGAGTTTGTTGATATACCATATTCTCCTGAAGAACTGGCAGATAAATTGACGCTTCTCGGTCTGGAAGTTGCTTCAATCACACCTTTAGGGCAAGGGTTGACTAATGTAGTTGTTGCTCAAGTTATGGAAGTGGAGCCGCATCCTCAGGCAGACAAGTTGCAGGTGTGTTCGCTTGTAGCAGGAGATAATAAATATACTGTAGTTTGTGGCGCGCCAAATGTAGCTGTTGGGCAACGTGTTCCTTTAGCGCTTGAGGGGTGTACTTTACCGGGTGGAATGAAAATAAAACACGCTAAAATACGCGGTGTCGAATCGCAGGGTATGATTTGTTCCCAGAAGGAGTTGGGGATAGGTGAAGATGCGAGCGGCATTATGGTTCTTGATGAATCTTTCAAACCCGGAACCGATTTTACTGCCATCAATGGTATTCAAGATTGGATAATCGAAATAGAGCTTACTCCGAATCGTCCCGATTGTTTAAGTATGCTTGGTGTTGCTCGTGAAGTAGCTGTTCTTACGGGCAATGAATTGAGCCAGCCTGCACTAACAAAATCTCAGGTCTCTGAAAATGCCAACGATGTCATTCCTATAACGATAAAAAATCCTGATTTATGTGAAAATTATTCTGCGTATATTATTCGTGGCGTGAAAGTTGGTCCCTCTCCATATTGGCTTGCCAATAAAGTTGAAAAACTTGGGATGCGCTCAATTAATACGATAGTTGATGTAACAAATTTCGTTTTAATGGAAATGGGGCACCCGCTTCATGCATTTGATCTAAATAAATTAAAAGGCCCTCAGATAGTTGTACGTACGGCGCAGGAAGGAGAAAAAATCCTTACCCTTGATGATAAAGAACGTGTTCTGGATTCATCGATGCTCGTTATAGCTGATGAGAAAAATCCAGTCGCTGTAGCTGGAGTAATGGGTGGAGCCTCTTCAGAAGTATCGGATACAACAACCGATATTTTGTTGGAAGGCGCTTATTTTAATCCGGTTTCAGTACGTAAGACTGCTAAATCTTTAGGTTTGTCAACAGAAGCATCACACCGATTTGAACGTGGGACAGATCGAGTAGGATTTCAAAAAGCGTTGAAGCGTGCGGCATACCTGATAGCGGAATTGTGCAGCGCATCTTCTATATCAGATTTATTCGAAAATAACGCCAAAGAGGCGGAGCAGACATTTGTTACGTGTAATACGGCGAAAATTGCTTCGTTGATCGGTGTTGATCTTTCGCATGATCAGATAGTTGAAACTATTGAAGAATTGGGTATAGATGTTGTTGAACAAAATAACAAAAATTTGAAACTTGCTATACCGTCATATCGAATTGATTTAGCTATAGAAGAAGATATTGTCGAGGAAGTAGCTCGTATCTATGGATACGATAAAATTCCAATGGCGGAACCCGGCAGTACATATGTGGAATGCGAAGTGAATGATAAATTAATTTATTCACGTTTCACTCGCGATGTACTGGTAGGAGCTGGTTTTTATGAGACTCTCAGTTGTTCTCTTGTCTCTGAATCAGTAAATGAAAAATTTCCTTGTTGGGTAAGTAATGATAAAAAGCCGCCTGTATGTGTGCAGAATCCTATAAGCGAAATGCAGAAAGCCTTACAGACCAGTTTAATTCCAAATTTGCTTAATGCAGTGGCTGTAAATGTAAAACAAAAGGCAGAATCGGTAAAACTCTTTGAACTAGGCAATATTTTTGTACCGATATCAGATACACAGGCAGATGAAAAATACATGCTTTGTCTTGCAGTGGGAGGTAATTTGGAACCGACAACATGGCATGGGGCTACGGAACCCTGGGATTTTTATCGCTTTAAAGGATTGCTTGCCGGTTATTTTGACGTACTTGATATCAAAAATTGTGGTGTCGAACGCATTCAGATTGATTATCTGCATCCGGGAAGAAGTGCTCAGTTTGTGATCGGAAAAACAGTAGTGGGAGTTTTTGGACAGATTCATCCAGAGGTAGCAGAAAGTATGGATGTTCCGGAAAATACATTTGTCGCAGAACTCGACGCCCAGGTTTTGATTGATGCAATGAATCTACAAGGCTCATATACGCCGTTACCAAAATATCCTGCTGTAGAACGAGATTTGGCTGTTGTTATAGACACGACAACAAATTTTCAAAAAATTTCTACTGTTTTAGCCGATTTGGAACCGATGTTGCTGGAAGATTGGAAACTGGTGTCGTTGTATGAGGGCGACCCGATTCCGGAAGGCAAAAAGAGTTTAAGTTTCCGTATGCGTTACAGATCTCAGGAATCGACATTAAAAGACGACGAAGTTGACAAAGTGCATAATAACTATGCGGCAAAAGTGGTTAAAACACTTGGATGTGAATTACGTTAATTATTTTCTTTTATTTGTAGTGCTATTCTGATAAAATTTTAACGAAACTAAATTTTAAACTTTGCAATCCTAACTATAATCTTAACCATTGAAATAGAAATAAGATAAAAAGGACTGTTACCTTGGGCATGGATACAAAAAAGTTTATTATCAAAATATTAGATAAGGAGTATCCCATAGAGAGTAATTTACCACAGGAGCGTTTGCTCAAGGTGTCCAAATATCTTGATGGAAAATTCGCAGAATTACAAAAGGTAGCTCCTATGGTACCAGTTGGCAGGTTAGCAATTTTGGCGTGTTTAAATATTGCAAATGAGTTATATGATACAAAAGCGGCATTCCGCGAAAAATTAGATTTTTATGAATCAAATGTTTCAGAGGCAATAGCCGCTATTGACGATGTCATTTCAGATTAATCAAATAAATTCACGCAGCCCTGCCATGTCCGAGTAGTGGACAATCATTTTTTGCACCAACACTATTAGACCGGGAACTCTGAACGTTCAGTGGATTACATGCCTTTTGCGAGGATATTTGAAGCTGAAGTAAGGGTACCCACTTGTACATACAAGCGTGTCAAAGATGTTGTCCCAACGGCATTGCGGCAGGGTTGCTTCTGGTAAAAAATAATGGATCTTTTTGAATATACCGCCACAAAAGAAGAGAGTAAAACTGACTTTCACCCGTTGGCTTACCGAATGCGTCCACAAACTCTTGATGAGTATGTCGGACAAAAACATATACTCGGTGAAGGTAAATTACTCAGACGATTACTTAAAAGTGATCGGATCGGTTCGTTGATTTTTTACGGACCGCCCGGAACGGGAAAAACTACGCTAGCCTTGCTAATATCCAAAACAACTGGTAGCCGATTTGTTTCAGTTAACGCAGTAACCTCAAATGTGCAGGAATTACGTGCCATTATAGATTCTGCGAAAAAAACATTTATGCTCAATCGGCAACGGACTATTTTATTTGTAGATGAAATTCACAGGTTCAATAAATCGCAACAGGATGTTTTGTTACCGCATCTTGAAAAGAATGTTGTTGGGTTTATAGGTACGACTACGCAGAATCCGTGTTTGGCGTTAACATCGCCGCTTGTTTCGCGGAGTCATGTTTTTCAATTTGAAATGGCTGCACATGATGATCTTGTTACGTTGCTTAAAAGGGCGCTTAACGATACTCAACGCGGGCTTGGTTCACGCGGTATACAGGTCCAGGATACCGTTTTGGATGAGATAGCGAAAAATTCTGACGGAGATGTTCGTAAAGCGCTGAATATGCTCGAAGTTATTGTGCTTACGGCCTCAAATGAGTCTGGTGATGAGCATATTATTACACTTGATGATGTACAGGATACCATACAGCACAAGTTCGTTCGATACGATGAAGATGCTCATTACGACACGATTTCGGCCTTTATTAAAAGTATGCGGGGGTCTGATCCTGACGCAGCACTATACTGGTTGGCTAAGATGATTGAGGCTGGCGAAGATCCTCGTTTTATTGCACGACGAATTTTGATTTGTGCTTCTGAGGATGTCGGTACAGCCGATCCACAGGCACTGACTGTGGCTGTCTCTGCGTTTCAGGCATTGGAGTTTGTAGGTATGCCCGAGTCGAAATATTTTCTGGCAGAGGCGACGGTGTATGTGGCAACTGCGCCTAAAAGTAATGCTGTAACAGTTGCAATTGGCAAAGCGCAATCTGCAGTACGCAATAGTCGGCTTGAGAGAGTGCCTGATCATTTGCGCGATGCTCATTACAAAGGTGCAAAAAAGCTCGGAGCGGGTAGCGGATACAGATATCCTCACGATTTTCCGGGACATTTTGTTGCACAGCAGTACAGGGAAGGCGATGAGCGGTTCTATGTGCCAACCCGACAAGGTTTTGAAAACGTTCTACAGGAGAGGATGGCTACGTGGAATCAAGCGAGAAAAATCTCCTCAGAGAACAAATGAAAAATTTTTTAAAAACATCTGTATCACTGGCTGACAGGATACGGATGAGCGATATTATATCGCGAAGCATTATGGAACAACCGTTTTTCAAATCGGCAACATGTGTAATGGCATATTGTGCGTTGCCTGATGAGGTAGACCTGATGCAATTATTGCAGCAGGTGGTTGCTGACGGAAAAAAACTCGTTGTTCCAAAAACAGATACGAAAAACAATACTATTATTCCGTGCGAAATTGGTTGTTTGGAGGACGAGTTGAACGTAGGTTATGCCGGTATACTCGAACCGAAAATAATACAGCCTGTATCGCCTGATGAAATTGATGTTGTTTTAGTGCCTGGCAGGGTATTCGATAAAGCAGGACATCGAATTGGAAGAGGAGCAGGTTGTTATGACCGCTTTCTTGAAAACGGTCCTGATGTGTTAAAAGTTGGTGTAGCGTTTGATTTTCAGCTTGTAGAACATATTGAAGTCGATACCCATGATATTACTATGGATATGATGATTACTGAAAAAACAATTTTGAGAACAGCAAATTAGAAAAATCAACCAATTACAGAAGATTAAAAGGAGTTGTATAGAAAATGAGTCAGAATATTGTGATGATACTCGTAGCTATACTTGCAGGTGCGGCTGGCTTTTTTGCTCGTAAGTATATGGCTGAAAAGAAGGTTAAAGATGCCAAAGATATTGCTCAGCAAATTATTAACGACGCGGAAAAAGACGCTAATGCCCGTAAACGCGAAATGGAAATTGAACTGAAAGATAAATATCTGCGCTCAAAGACTGAATTTGAGAAAGAAACCAAAAACCGGCGTCAGGAACTTTTGCATCTTGAAAAACGCGTGATGCAGAAAGAGGAATATCTCGATCGTAAAGTGGACGTTCTTGAACGCAAAGAATTGGATGTCAATGCGCGCGATAAAAAATTGACTGAAAAGGAAAATCGAATTAAAGAACTCGAAACTCAATATCAGAAGCTTATCGAGGAACAACGCAACAAGTTACAGTCACTTTCCGGTTTAAGCCGGGATGAAGCTAAAAAATTGTTGCTAGACAGCCTTGAGTCTGAATTGACACAGGAAGCGGCAGCTAAAATTCGTCGTTTTGAGTCGGAAACAAAAGCCAAAGCTGACAAAATGGCTCGAAATATAATAAGTGCATCAATACAGAGATGTTGTGTGGATCATGTAACCGATATAACCGTTTCTTCCGTAGCGTTGCCAAGCGATGAAATGAAAGGGCGTATTATTGGTCGTGAAGGACGCAATATACGTGCACTTGAAGCGGCTACCGGTATTGATATTATTATTGACGATACGCCGGAAGCGGTGATCTTGTCAGGATTTGACATGGTTCGTCGTGAAATAGCCAAGCGTACACTGGAACGCCTCATTGAAGATGGACGTATCCATCCGGGGCGTATTGAGGAAGTCGTTGAAAAAATCAAGAAGGAAATGGATGAGCAGATTCGTGAAGCAGGTGAGCAAGCAGCTTTTGATGTTGGCATTCACGGTCTTGATCCTGAATTGATATATTATGTCGGACGCTTGAAATATCGTACCAGCTACGGACAGAATGTACTGCAGCATTCAGTTGAGGTTGCCAACATTATGGGCGTAATGGCTAACGAGCTTGGGCTTGATGTTCAGTTAGCAAAACGAATCGGCTTATTGCATGACATTGGTAAAGCGATGACTCATGAAATCGATGGCCCACACGCTGAGATTGGCGCTGATTTTGCCAAAAAACATGGTGAACCTGCGGTTGTTGTCAATTCGATAGGAGCACATCATGGTGATATTGAATCGACAACTATATTTGGTGTTCTCGCGTCAGCAGCTGATGCCATATCCGCAGCGCGTCCGGGTGCACGTGCGGAAACATTGCAAGCCTATATCAAACGCCTTGAGCAGCTGGAAAATCTCGCAGGCGAATTCAATGGAGTTGATAAAGCATACGCCATTCAGGCTGGCCGCGAAATACGTGTTATCGTTAGCCCTGAAGACCTTAACGATAATGAGTCGATAGTGCTAGCGCGTAATGTCGCAAACAAAATACAGGATGAACTCGAATATCCCGGCCAGATAAAAGTAACGGTGATTCGTGAAACACGTAGTGTTGAATACGCCAAGTAAAGCGTGGTATATTGATGAAAATATTGTTTATCGGGGATATCGTAGGACGTCCGGGGCGTAACGCTGTTTGCGAACGAGTACCTGAGATTATAAAAGAATATTCCATAGATTGCTGCATTGCCAATGCTGAGAATGCCGCAGGTGGGTCTGGAATCACCTCAAATGTGGCTGAACATTTGTTTTCAGCCGGAGTCCATGTGTTGACTTCTGGAGATCATATCTGGCGTAACAAAGATATTTTTAAGTTGATAGATAAGACGGACCGCATTATCCGCCCTGCAAATTTTTTGTCGGGTACACCGGGTAAGGGGAGTGTTATCGTTAGGTTGAAGTCAGGAATATCTGTTGGTGTAGTAAATCTACTTGGCCGGGTGTTTATGAATCCTATAGAAAACCCTTTTCAGGCGGTTATGCGTGAGATAGATACAATCAAGAAACAAACATCGGTTATTCTTGTTGATATCCATGCTGAAGCGACATCAGAGAAAATAGCTATGGGATGGTATCTGGATGGGCAGGTTTCTGCAGTTGTCGGTACACATACTCATGTTCCTACAGCTGATTGCAAAGTGTTGCCCAATGGCACGGCATACATTACTGATGTAGGGATGGTCGGAGCGCAGTATTCTGTGCTCGGGCGTGACGTACATCCTGTAATAAAACATTTTACCACTGGTTTACCCGAACGATTTACCGTTGCTGAAAAAGATGTACTATTACAAGGCGTTATAATTGATATTGATGAAACAACGGGTAAAGCCCGTGATATTGTACGACTGGAGCGATAATCATGCGTGAAGAACTCGCGGCACAAATTCTTAATGACCTTAATGGTCAGGCAGACACAAATATTCAGAATAAAGAACGCATTTATACCGTATCCGAATTAACTGGTCGTATAAAAGGTGTTCTGGAAACTGAGTTTCCTCCGTTGTGGCTGGAGGCGGAAATATCTAATTTTCGTAAACCTGCATCGGGTCATTTATATTTTACATTGAAAGATGCACATAGCCAGATATCGGCAATAATGTATCGTTCAAATGCACAACGAGTATCATTTAAGTTGGAAGATGGCATGAAAGTGTTGGTGCAGGGACGTGTAAGTGTTTATGAACGTGGCGGGAACTACCAGATTATAGCCACGTTGATCGAACCTCGGGGTGTTGGAGCGTTGCAACTTGCGTTTGAGCAGTTGAAGCAGAAATTACTCGAAGAAGGTCTGTTTGATAAGCAATATAAAAAGCCGATTCCTATGCTTCCCGCTCGTATAGGCGTAGTGACGTCCCCAACTGGAGCTGCTATTCGTGATATATTGAATGTGATTAATCGTCGGTTTTCCAATATCCAACTATTGATTGCGCCTTCGCGGGTACAAGGCGATGAAGCACCAGCCGAGATAGCAGCTGCAATTGATGAACTTAATCGTCTTAATTGTGTTGATGTGATCCTTGTTACACGAGGCGGGGGAAGTATCGAAGATTTATGGTCGTTTAATACCGAAATAGTTGCTCGAAGTATTTTTAACTCTAACATTCCGATTATATCGGCGGTTGGCCATGAAATAGATTGGACTATTTCCGATTATGTCGCAGATTTACGTGTTCCAACTCCTTCGGCAGCGGCGGAGCTGGTAGTAGGCAGCAAAGAAGAGTTTGTCAGTCGTATAGACAACTTTGAAAAACGTCTCACATCTACCATGCAACATTACATGAGTATGCTGAAAAATAATTTTTTGCGTCTCTCGCAAAGCAGGGTATTTATCGAACCGCAGAACCGCATTCGTCAGTATCAACAACAAGTTGACGAATGTGAATTGCGAATCAATCAGTCATGCAAAAATCTTAACGCAAAGAAGCAGCATCAGCTTGAGCTGTTGACTGAAAAACTTCATGCGTTCAGCCCTTCATCAGCTATGTTGCGTGGTTTTTCGATAACTACAAAATATGGAGAAAAAGGTAGTCTGAAATCTGTAAAAGATATTGATCCCGGTGACAGACTGAAAACGTATCTTACTGATGGTGAACTGACATCTACTGTTGACCGGGTATATTTTACCGGTGAAAATAAATAGATGGAAATAATTCGTTTTGTATAGTATAACAGATATAGTATATTAAAAATACGTGAGGTGAGTATGAAAGAAATGAAATTCGAGCAGGCTATAAAGGAACTTGAAACCATTGTCGGTGCTATGGAAGCAGGTGAATTATCGCTTGACGAATCATTACAGAAATATGAAGAAGGTATAAAACTAGCTCATTTTTGCAAAGGAAAACTTGAGTCTGCAGAAAAGAAAATCGAAATTTTGCAGAAAAGAGCCGATGGTTCTGTAGAAATAGAAGATTTTGATAAGAAAGAATCTCAATCTGAGCCATCTGAATCAGCAGAGGTTAACGAAGAGATTAAAACGGAAGTTGTTGAAGAACCTTCTAAACCTGAACCAGTAGTTGAAACTCAAAATATGCCAAAGTTGAGCGATTCACAACCTGTTAAAGAAGAATCGAAACTTAAAGATGTTCCTTCCAGCCAGGATATTCAGGATATCGTCGATGAAGATACTGGTTCTGATGAAGAGTATGATGATTACGATGACTATGACGATTCATCCGATGATGACTCTTTGGATAGTTCATTATTAGGTGATCCGGAGACTGTCGAAGAAGATGAGGAATTGTTGTTTTAACAATAAGAGGATAGCATATGTCGACAAAATATTTGTTTGATATCAACTCGCCACAAGATGTAAAAAAAATTCCACAGGATCAATTACCGACTTTATGTCAGGAAATTCGTGACCTGATTATTAAAGTGGTATCCATGCGTGGCGGACACCTTGCATCCAGTCTTGGTGCGGTTGAAATTATAACAGCGTTACATTATTTGTTCGATGCTCCTTACGATAAAATTATTTGGGATGTTGGGCATCAGGCATATGCGCATAAAATTCTTACTGGGCGGCGCGAGCAGTTTTGTTCTTTGCGGACATACAAGGGGATCAGCGGGTTTCCGAATCAGTTTGAGAGCATATATGATACATTTATTGTAGGGCATGCCAACACGGCTATATCTGTTGGACTTGGAATGTTGACAGCAATGGATATGCAGCGTATCAACGGTAAAGTAATCTCAGTTATTGGTGATGCTACTTTGACTGGTGGTATGGCGTATGAGGCTCTTAATAATGCGGGGCATCTTAAGAAAAATTTTATGGTTATTCTTAACGATAATGAGATGGCAATATCACGCAATGTAGGTGGTATGTCCAAGTATCTCAATAAGATTATTACTGCGCCAATCTACAACCGCTTGAAAAAAGATCTTGGGCAGTTGATCGAAAAAATCCCTTCGATTGGTCATAATGTCCTTAAGACATCACATAAATTGGAAGAAAGTATTAAAAACCTTATTGTCCCGGGGATTATTTTTGAAGAATTGGGATTCAGATATTTTGGTCCGGTTGATGGAAATGATATTTTTGAATTGATCAAAATCATGAAAAGTATCAAAGATAATCCTGAGCCGACCTTTTTGCATGTCATTACCAAGAAAGGTAAAGGTTACAAACCTGCTGAAGATAATCCTGAATGGTTTCATGGTGCGTCACCATTTGTAATAGAAACAGGCAAAGCTGCAAAATCTTCGACCGCATTGCGGTATACGGATGTATTTGGCGATGCGTTGCTGGAACTTGGTAAAGAAAACACGAAGGTAGTTGCCATAACAGCCGCAATGTGTTCCGGTACTGGACTTAAAAAGTTTGAAGCTGAATTCCCGAACAGGTTTTTTGATGTGGGTATAGCCGAACAACATGCCGTTACCTTTGCAGGAGGTATGGCAAAAGAAGGAATGCGTCCGGTAGTTGCGATTTATTCAACATTTTTGCAGCGGGCTTATGATCAGGTTATACACGATGTCTGTCTGCAGGATGTGCCTGTATGCTTCGCGCTTGACCGTGGGGGATTGGTTGGCACTGATGGACCGACGCATCATGGCGTATTCGATCTGTCATTCTTGCGTAATGTACCTCGTTTGGTTATTGCACAGCCTAAAGATGGCAATGAACTAAAGGCTCTAATGAAGACAGCGATTAACTATGATGGGCCATTTGCCATTCGGTTCCCACGTAATAATATTCCTGTTCCTTTAAAGAAGGGTTCGGTTGAAGAAATTTCTGTTGGAAGTGCTGAGATTATACATCATGGAACGGATGCTAATATACTGACTTTGGGTAATCATGTCTATATAGCCCAGGAAGTATGCGATAGTTTAAGACTAGAAGGGCTTGATGTCGGAGTAGTAAATGCTCGTTTTGTGAAACCGCTCGATACAGAAATGCTTAAAGCAATAGCCAAAGACAAGAAACCGATAATCACTATTGAAGATAATGCCCTTATTGGTGGATTTGGTTCTGCAGTACTTGAGGCATTGCAGGATATGGGAATATACTCAGTACCTGTATTAAGGCTTGGAATTAAAGATGAGTTCATAACTCATGGAGAACTGCCTGAGTTGTACAGGTTATGTGGTCTTGACGCTGAAGGTATCAGGAAAAGTATAGAATCATTCCTTGAAAGGATTGCGTCGCAATCCATGTTTGCTCTTTCGGAATAATATGAAAAAACAACGTATAGATCAGTTATTGGTTACTCGTGGTTACTATCCAACCCGTGAACGCGCAAAACGCGCTATCATGGCCGGGTTGGTGCGGGCCGAGGGTATTCCTTCCTTAAAACCTGGTATGCAGGTTGCCGAAGATATCAATTTTATACTCAAAGAACAGGAAAAGTTTGTCAGCCGAGGTGGATACAAGATTGAAGAGGCGATCAACGCTTTTGATCTGTGTATCGACAAAAAGGTTGTGCTTGATCTTGGCGCGTCTACAGGTGGTTTTACTGACTGCCTGCTGCAATGCGGGGCTCAGAAAGTCTATGCTGTCGATGTTGGCAAAGGGATCCTTGACTGGTCGTTACGCAACGATGACCGTGTCGTTGTCATAGAAGAAACCAATGCCCGTTATCTTAAACCGGAGGATATACCGGAACAGGTTGATGTAGTATCGGCTGATGTATCGTTTATTTCACTCAAAAAAGTCATACCTGCGGCGTTACCCATTTTAAAGGAAAAAGGGTGGGTGCTTGCACTTGTTAAACCTCAATTTGAAGCGGGAAAAGATCAGGTCGGTAAAAATGGCGTGGTCCGTGATGAAAAACTTATTTCCCGAATCCTCGAAGATATGGTAGACTTCTTTACTCAACATGGGTTACAGGTTAATGGGCAGGTCAGGTCGCCTATACTTGGACCTAAGGGTAATAAGGAGTATATGTTGTGGGCAGTAAAACAATGACCAGACCACGTGTTATAGGCTTACTGGTCAATCCCCAAAAAAAAATTGCAGTATCGTTTATAGAGCAAATCGTATCTTATCTTAAGGAAAACGATATTGATTGCTTAATAAGCGATAAAGCTTTTGCTGAGAGCGCGCGTTTAGATGATCTATATGCGCCTGAATCTTCATTCTCAACCTCGGTTGATATGGTGATAAGTCTTGGTGGTGATGGTACTATTTTGTGTGCTGCCAGATGTGTGGGGAACAGTGATATACCTATTTTCGGTATCAACCTGGGTGGTCTGGGGTTTATGACAGCCTCTTCGAAAGACACATATTTGGACGATCTGGCAAAATTGGTTACCGGAGAGTATACGGTAGAGGAACGTATGGGGCTTGAATGCGCCATAAGCGGTCATGATACAACCTACAGGGCTCTTAATGATGTGGTTGTTGCCCGTGAATCGATTTCACGTGTGATTCCTCTGAAGGTATCGATCAATGACGAGTACCTGACAACGTACACGGCTGATGGAGTAATTGTTTCTACGCCAACAGGATCTACAGCTCATTCTCTCTCGGCTGGAGGACCTATTATATCACCTGATACGGAAGTTATGTTGCTGACACCTATCTGTCCGCATACATTAACAAATCGTCCGCTGATTATTAATAAGCAGTCAAAGATAAAAATTTCATTGAAATCTTCTCAAGGACAAGGTTTAATAACTATTGACGGCCAGAGCGTGTTTCATATTCAGCCTGATGATCTGGTAACTATTTCGTGTGCTCCGTCTAGCATAAAGTTGATTTCTCTTGAGACAAAATCCTATTTTGAGATTTTACGTCAGAAACTCAAATGGGGAGGAGAACGTTGATATGACTGAAGTTAAGATAAATTGCGACCGCTGTAAAGGTTGTGGGCTTTGTATAGTAGTGTGCCCTAAAAAAAACTTAAAAATGAGTAATGACCTGAACCAGTTCGGTAATCCGTATGCGGTTTGTATTAGTGAAGATGAGTGTATCGCCTGTTGTTTGTGTACAAAAATGTGTCCTGATTGGGCAATCACTATCAAAGACGATAAAACAGTCAACAAGAAACAAAATGTGTAATTATGGCAAAAAAAGTTCTTTTATGTGGTAACGAAGCAATAGCAGAAGCTGCAATTCAATCTGGATGTCGTTATTATTATGGCTATCCTATTACACCTCAAAATGAAATATCGGCGTATATGGCGTACCGGATGCCGCAGGTTGACGGTACATTTATTCAGGCAGAGAGCGAGCTTGCTGCAATCAATATGGTCTATGGAACTTCTGCAACGGGTAAACGGGTCATGACATCGTCATCGAGTCCGGGTATCAGTTTGAAGCAGGAAGGAATTTCTTATCTTGCCGGGTCGGAATTACCTGCGGTGATTATAAATGTCATGCGTGCTGGTCCGGGGTTAGGAAATATCACACCGTCACAAGCTGATTATTTTCAGGCGACCAGAGGAGGCGGGCATGGTGATTATCGTACCATTGTTCTTGCGCCAGCATCGGTACAGGAATCGGCCGATTTAACCAAACGGGCTTTTGTCTTGGCAGATAGATATCGTATGCCGGTTATGATGCTACTTGACGGTATGCAGGGCCAGATGCGCGAACCTGTTGTGATAGACGAATTGAAAGAAACGGAATCATTTGATAAAAGCTGGGCTTTAACTGGATGCAAAGGCAGAAAACCTAATATAGCACGGTCATTATACCTTGATGTAGATGCTTTGCCTGATTTGAATGAAAGACTTCAGAAGCAATATGCTGATATTGCGAAACGCGAAACGGATGTTGAACTGTATAAAACCGATGATGCTGATCTTATTATTGTTGCCTACGGTACACCGGCTCGTATGTGTCGCACCATAATTGATAAATTTCGCAAACAAGGCGTAAAACTTGGGTTATTAAGACCGATAACTTTGTGGCCGTTTCCTTATGATGTGTTGGAAAAGACAGCGGATCACGCACAGGAGTATCTTGTTGTAGAATGGAGTGCCGGGCAGTTGATTGAAGATGTGCGCTTGGCTTTAGGTAAAAGCAAACCAATACATTTCCATGGAGTGATCGGCGGCAGGTTAATGAAGATTAGTGAGATCGAAACGAAACTCGATTCGATCATTGCCAATATGGGAGCTCGTATATGACCACCTATACAGTACCGGAAATATTGAACGAAGCACGCACACATTATTGTGCAGGGTGCGGTCATGGAATTTTACATCGTCTTGTTGCTGAGGTTATTGACGAAATGGGACAACGGGAAAGCGCCATTGGTGTCGCTCCTGTGGGATGTGCAGTTATAGCTTATGAATATTTGAATTTTGATATGTCAGAAGCAGCCCATGGACGCGCTCCGGCGGTTGCTACTGGTATCAAACGCTCATTACCGGACAGGCTTGTCTTTACTTATCAGGGTGACGGCGATTTGCTGGCTATCGGCTGTACCGAATTGGTCCATGCGGCAAATCGGGGAGAAAACATAACCATCTTTTTTGCCAACAATAATGTGTATGGAATGACCGGGGGCCAGATGGCTCCGACAACGCTTGACGGGCAAAAGACATTGACTACACCATATGGACGAGATCCTAAAGATGTCGGACATCCCATTGACGCGATCAAGTTATTGCAGAATTTCGATAACGTTGTATATCTTGCGCGCGGTATTCTTACCAGCCCGAAAGAGATTATGAAAACCAAACGATATATTCGGCAAGCGCTTGAAATCCAACAGCAGGGCAAAGGGTTTTCGATGGTAGAAGTGATTTCGCAATGTCCGACATATTGGCGCATGACACCGGTTAATGCGCTAAAACATATCGAAGAAACGGTAATAAATCAGTTTCCTACAGGAATTTTTAAGGAACTATAAAAGGGTTGTTCTATGGAATATGATATAATGATCGCCGGGTCTGGAGGACAGGGGATTTTGGCATGCGGTAAAATTTTTGCGTATGCCGGTATGAATGAAGATTTACAGGTAACGTATTATCCGTCATATGGTGCGGAAGTACGTGGAGGAACTACACGTTGTGCCGTTAGATACAGCGATGGTGTGATCGGTTCGCCCATAGTGGATGCTGCCGATGCATTGATTGTGTTCAATGAACCCTCGTTGCGTAAATACCTATCGTATCTCAAACCGAATGGTGTCCTTATTTGTAATGAGTCGCTTGTTCATAAATTACCTGAGAATGCGACGTATAAGATATATACAATTCCCGCAACGGAAATTGCCCGCGAACTAGGTAGTGAAAAAGTATGTAATATGGTGATGTCCGGTTTTATGTTGCAACTGTTGCCTGCAGTCACGAAACAAGGATTTCTCAATGCCATGGATGATGTGTTTACTGATATCAAACCGGCATTAAAGCAACTCAATCAATCTGCATTGGAAAAGGGGATGGCGTATGCAAGCTCATGATGGAAAAGTCCGGGTCAGGTTCGCTCCGAGCCCGACCGGATATTTACATATTGGTGGTGCACGAACAGCATTATTTAACTGGCTATTTGCACGTAAGAACAATGGAACCATGATTTTACGGATTGAAGATACCGACCGTGAACGATCTACCATCGAAGATGTAGAACGTATTATCGAAAGTATGCACTGGCTGGGGTTGAATTGGGATGAAGGCCCGTTTTTTCAGTCGGAACGCAAAGAAATTTACCGTGAGTATGCTCAGCAACTTATTGATAAAGGATTGGCGTATTATTCGGAAGAACAACGCGGTGAACATCAGGCTATCATATTTAAAATACCCAACGAAAAAGTGGTTGTCGAAGATTGCATTCACGGTAAGATGGAATTTGATAACAGTCTGATCAATGATCTGGTTATTTTTAAATCAGACGGATTCCCTACATACAATTTTGCCTGTGTTGTTGATGATGCCCTGATGGGGATAACTCACATCATTCGTGGTGACGATCATATCTCGAATACACCTAAACAGATACCGCTTTACGAAGCGCTTGGGTTTCCTGTACCAAAATTTGCTCATGTCCCGATGATTCTTGGAAAAGACAAGAAGCGTCTGAGTAAACGTCATGGCGCGACAGCTGTACAGGCGTATGAGGAGGAAGGCTATTTAGCAAAGGCGCTGGTAAACTTTCTTGCGTTGCTTGGGTGGTCTCCGGGGGATGATCGAGAAATCATGTCAATGGATGAGTTGATAGAAGCGTTTAGTATTGAAGGGATTAACTCCTCTGATTCCGTATTTGATGATGAAAAACTCAAATGGATGAACGGCAATTATATAGCCCAGCTTCCGTTTGAAACATATAAAGAAAAAGTGATGCCGTACCTGCAGTGTGCTCAAAACAGTGATATTAATGCAGATCCAAAAACAGTGGATTATATTTTAGGAATGATGCAAAGCCGAACCCGTTTGCTCAGTGATATCGGCGATATGACCGGTTATTTTTTTTCTGATGCTTTTGAGTACGATGAAAAAGCGGTAAAAAAACGGTTACTTAAACCGGGAGTTGGTGAATTATTGCAAAATATCGCGGATAAACTGGGGCGGCTCGATTCATTCACAGAAGAAACAACCGAACATGCGTTACGGGAATTTGTTGAAGAACACAATGTGTCAGGCGGGGCGGTTATCCATCCCACACGAGTTGCATTGACCGGTGTCATGACCGGACCGGGTTTGTTTGAGATAATGGTTGCCCTCGGCAAACAAAAGACCATAGAGCGTCTTGAACGGGCGGTTGCTTTTCTGCAAGAACAGGGAGCGCCTGAATGCTGAATTGGGCTAATCGGATAACACTGTTCCGGTTGTTTTGCACCCCGTTTGTGGTGTTTTTGTTGTTACGCCACCGTGAAAAATTTTTGTTATCCGCGCCAGAACATACCATGGAAACGATTCGCATCACTGTGCTTGTGGTTTTTATTCTGGCGATCCTCAGCGATGCTGTAGATGGTTTTATAGCCCGTGTTTTTAAACAGAAAACTTTGTTCGGAACTATATTAGATCCTATAGCTGATAAACTGCTGCTTATGTCGACCACTATTGTACTCACCTTACCTGTTGGTTTGGCATACAAAATTCCATATTGGTTAACTGTGGCGATCATCAGCAGGGATATTATCATTCTTGCAGGGGCTCTGGTTGTGTTTGTAGTTAAAAGCAAAACATTATTTCTGCCTCATTATCTTGGTAAACTAACAACATTTATACAGATGGCCACATTGTTTGCCGTGCTTATAGAGCATCCTGTCTGTAAACTGTTTTTTTATGTTTCACTTCTACTGACAATTTTGTCAGGTGCAAACTATGTGTATCGTGAGGCTCAATTAGCTGCTTCACATGAAGATAAAGATGCGGCAGCTTAACTTATAAAGAGATCTGATTATTATGAGTGTTATTCCAAAAGTAGCTATTGTCGGGCGTCCTAACGTTGGCAAATCGTCATTATTTAATCGTCTTATAGGAAAACGAAAATCGATTGTCGATGCGCAAAGTGGCGTTACCCGTGACAGGGTATATGAAATAGTGGAATGGGACCGCTATTCTTTTGAACTGATAGATACAGGCGGACTGGACTTTGAAAAAAATTGTAACATAAGCCAACGTATATCCAGTCAGGTTCACTATGCAATAGAGGAAGCGCAGGTGATTTTATTTCTTGTTGACGGACAAGAGGGTGTTAATCCGTTTGACAAGGAAGTGACTCGTTATTTGTTGGAATTTTCAAAACCGGTCGTTATGGCTGTAAATAAGATAGATACTGTTGAGGAAATGACACTGGCAGGCGATTTTTACCGGCTTGGTTTTGAGCGTATTTATCCGGTTTCCGCCTTACATGGGTTAGGGCTTGATGACCTTCTTGAAGAAACCGTCAGTTACCTGCCTCAGGTATCAGTAGAAACAGGCGAACAGGAAGAAGATATCCCCAAAATAACAATTGTCGGCAAACCTAATGTTGGTAAATCGACATTGCTTAATGTACTCCTCGAAGAAGAACGTGCAATGGTAGATGACGTTCCGGGCACAACCCGTGATATCATCGATACACGCGTTGTTGTCGGAGGTATACCGTATCTGGTAGTTGATACTGCCGGTATCCGCCATAAGAAAAAATTCGACAACAATATTGAATCATACGCATTTTTTAGAACAGAAGACGCAATCAAGCGCTCTGATTTGATTTTTATGGTAATAGATGCGCAGTCTAAAATTACCCGCCAGGATGAACGGATCATATCTATGATACTTGAAGCGGGTAAAGCGGTGATTCTCGTTATTAATAAATGGGATTTGTTTAAAAAGACATCAAAAAAAGAGTATCTCAAAGAGATAGAGCGGAAAATCAAATTTGTATCGTATGTGCCGGTGGTATTTATATCTGCGAAAGAAAAACTTCATATAGACCAGTTGTTTAAAAAAGTACCTCCTGTACTTGAAAATTACTCACGCCGTATAAGCACACAGTTACTGAATAAAATGATTTCTGATGCGCTAGAAGTCAATCCGCCGCCAATACAAAAAGGAAATCGCTTAAAAGTGTATTATTCCGTGCAAACCCGTATCAAACCGCCTACGTTTACATTGTTTGTTAATCATAGACGATATTTACAGGAAAACTATAAACGGTATTTAGTGAACATATTGCGTAAACTCTTTAATTTCGAAGGGTCGCCCGTGATTCTTCTGGCAAAATCGAAACAACAAAAATAGAGGGTAAGTTAGATGAATTATATCTATTTGATGTTATATATTCTGACCTGTTACCTGATTGGCTCTATTCCTCCTGCATATATTTTGGGACGTATATTAAAAAAGACGGATATTCGCGAACACGGCAGCGGCAATGTTGGATTCACTAATGCGTTGAGGGTGTTGGGAGTAGTTCCGGGCATAATCACTCTGGTAATTGATATTGCCAAAGGATTTTTGCCCATTTGGTGTATACGTCAGTATGGATGGTTTGTAGCCGAACGTTTTGGCGTGCCTATTGATGTAAGCATGGCATTATGCGGTATAGCGGTGATAGCAGGACATAACTGGCCGATTTATATTGGATTTCGCGGTGGGAAAGGTGTTGCAACCGGGTGTGGTATTTTTCTGGGGATGGCACCGCTGTCTACCTTATTGGTTGTGCTTTTGTGGATTATTGTGCTGGCGCTGACTAATATTGTGTCGATCTCCTCAATTATAGCTGTTCTGGCATTGCCGGGTGTTATGTTTTTACTGCATGAATCTCCGGTAATTATTACGATAGGAGCTGTTCTTGCCATTGTAACCGTGGCACGGCATCATGAAAATATTAAGCGGTTGATCAAAGGAGAAGAACGGTCGTTTAGGAAGAAAAAAACGACAGGCGTTAACTCAGAGAAAAAGGCTTCATGAAACGAAAAGTATTGCTGGTTACAGATGTCTTTCCTCGATGGAAAGATGATGCACATATGCCCAGCTATGTGGCTGAACTCGCTCAATCACTGACGGCATATTATGACGTGTATGTGTTGGTTCCTCATTCTCATTGTGCTGCACTTTATGAGCAGTTTGATGATGTCACCGTACTGCGCAATCGGTATTTTTATCCGTACAAATGGCAATTGCTTACCAGCGGCAATGATTTTCTTGAAACTGCACGTACAAACTTTCTCGCGTTTATGCAAATACCATTTTATCTGTTCAGTGAATTTTTTTCGATGATGAAGGTGATAAAGCAGTATGAAATAGATGTAGTTAACAGCCATGGTTTGGTACCACATGCTGTCTTAGGCACACTCATTAAAATTTTTTTTAAGAAGCCACATATTGTTACATTGCATGGCCCGGGAATGAGTATTGTTGCGCAATGGGGATGGTTTGGCAAGATGCTGGCTAGATTCGTAGCAAAACATGCTGATATAATATTGCCGGTCAGTATTTATATACGGTATCTGCTTGAAAAAGTAGCTGGCACGCAGTTTCGTCACGATATCGTGCCTATGGGAGTTGATACCGATGCTTTTATGTTTGTGGGCAAAAAAGTCAATCTGCATCGCATGCATGGGATACCGAAAAAACATAAGATAATCTTGTTTGTCGGCGCGCTTATTGAACGTCATGGCATACAGGTATTACTTGAAGCCATTATGACTTTGAAAAACGATTATCATGATTTTATGTTGCTTATTGTTGGTGGAGGTCCTCTTGAAGATCCTTGTAAAAAGTGGGTCAACGAGAAAGGCTTGTTCGATCATGTTCGTTTTCTCGGCTGGATAGATCAGGATCAGGTGCCATCGTATTACGCTATAAGCGATGTTGTTGTTGTTCCATTGACCAAAGACGCTGTAGGAGAGACAGATGGCTTACCCGTGGTTATTCTCGAGGCATTTGCGTCTGGTGTACCTGTGATAGCAAGCCAGATAAGCGGTGTTTCAGATGTTGTCAAACATGGATATAATGGATGGTTGTTTGAGCACAATAATAAAGGTGATTTATATTCACGACTGGATCTGTTTTTTAGTTGCGACAAACAGACAATCAATAATATGAAGAAAAATGCCCGGCAAACCGCTGAAGGTTTTTCATGGGAAGCTATAGGGGAGAAATACGTATCATATATCCGAGAATGTATACCGATACATAAATAATAGACACTATTGTAAGAAAAATTGTAATAAAAAATCAAACAAAACGCTATAGTATATAAATAGAATACTTAAAATAAAAAATTGAGGTGTTACATTGGCTGTTGATGATTACGATAAATATGACACCAGATACCCTTCAAAGAAGCGATCGATATTTAAGTTTCTGAAACGAGGCCAAACAGATAGTCAAGACTACATTATTTTTAAGTGTGCTTCTGTTGCATGGGTAGGTACTTTAGACGGTAAAGTTGACCGCAATCCTATATGTATAGACTGTGAAACCCAATTGTCATTTATCGACAGCGATACCATTATTTGTGATACTTGCCATAAATATCAAAACAAAGACGGGGAATTCTATTTCACGATAGATGACCAAAAGGTTACTTTTGATGAGGCATATCAGGCTGCCCAAAAACGCTGGCAACAAATTCTAAAAGATAGACAAACTTATTGATACACAAAATATAATATGAGGTTGTAATGCAACAATTGTTACAAAAAAATCCTTTTTATGAAATTCTGCTTGTCGCTATTCTTGTAATAGTTGCTTTTTCTATACGATATCAAGGCTTTAAAAATGGCGGAAGATACACGTTTGATGAAGCTCTCTATGTCAGTATGGCGCGTGATATGGTTATGTATGATATCAGTTGCTACAATGGAATCCATTATTCGAATGATTATCTCAAACAACGCCCATACAGGACGTTACCGGATTATTTGTTCCGCAAATTGTTTAAGCATCCCCCAATGTATTGTTTTATGCTCATGTTTTCTTACAACATTCACAATGGTTTTGGGGCAAGAGATCTTGATTTAATTCATCAAGCAGTGAAAGTGTCGATCAGTACGGGCGTTTTGACTATCATTGCATTGTACCTGATAGGTCGTTTATTATTTTCGCCTCTTGTCGGATTGCTTGCGGCGTTGTTTTTGGCTATCGATCCGGTACATTGGATTACCTCGCAAAAGATTTGGATGGATACCACAATCACTTTTTACATGACATTATCAGGTTTGTTTTATCTGTACGCCTTGCGTAAGAAAGAGGGCGACTGGCTTTTTTATATTCTGACCGGATTGGCAATCGGTGCCGCGGCATTAACTAAATATCCCGGTGGCATGGTGTTTTTGTCGATTTTATTGTTTACTGCAATATTCCAGCGCGATTTGCTGAAAATGCCGAAATGGATAATTATCCCTGCTTGTATGATTCTAATGCTCATGCCGTGGTTCTTCTGGAATCTTGATGTCTACGGTTTCGATCATTTTCTTGGAAAAGGCAAAGGATTTGAAGATATCCGGGCTGGATTTAAAGTCATGGGCAAGTTGCTTCCTTTATTGATACTGCTGGCAGCTGCTATCGTGGGTGGAATTATTCTATGGAAACGGTCGCTGAAAGATCGCTGGCAAACTCATAAGCATACCGTCCCTGCGATTGTGCAAAAAAAGTTTTTCTGGCTGGGATTGCTTCTGATAGCGATAGTATTGATCGCGCGTAATGATTTTGGGTATATTCTTCGGGCATTATCATTTAAATTTGAGCCTGAGACGAGCTGGAAAATGGGATTTTTCGCAGATGAACCTTGGTATTTTTATTTTAAACGCTTATTCATCTATTTTCCGATATATATCTTTGCGTATATCTCTGTGGTTTTTTACCCATACAAACAAAAAGGCCAGCACTTGATACCGATCTTTTATTTTGGGATCATAGCGTTGTTCTTTGTATTCTGGGGGAATTTTCAGTGCCGATATTTTTTACCGGCAGTACCGTGGTTGCTGCTGTTTGCCGCTTTTATGGTGGTGTATATTCACGACTCAATTAGTTCTATGAGTAACAAAAATAAGCGTATATGCGCGTATGTGTTACTCTGGGGAATTGTTACTTTGTGTATTGCCAAAGCTATTCAGGTAGATGTATTACTCGCCTGGACCAACAAACCTTGTTACTTCTAGGTATGCATTGAACGCTGTTTTTTTACTAAACTAGAAAAAATTTGTGACCTTTATAAATTCCACTTTTTCTTGAAACTCCATTTGACTCGTAAAATTCATTTATAACTACCTATTATAAGTTCAATACAGTTAATTCTTTTCTCTGTCTGTGGAGCATATAATTAGTACAATGCCAAATATCCCTCAATTCTTTTTGCCGACTTTTATATTAATCACATTTTATCTATTCAGAACTAAATATTCTAAGTACAGTTTGGATATATTGTAAAATAAAAAAGAAGTTAAGAATCAAGAAACTAATCATTATTTTATATAAAAGAAAAAGACTTGACAATGAGGGGTGTATGTTGTTAATTTAAATGATGTCGACTAATGCCATAAAAAACTAACAAGGAGAAAACAATGAAAAGATTTTTTGTGCTGTTGATAGTTTTATTTATCTCAAGTAACTCATACGCAACAGAATTTCAGATCAATACCTATACAACAAATAGTCAACTCAATTCCGCATTGGCGTATGACGGAACAAATTATCTTGTCACGTGGCAAAGTGATGGCCAAGACGGAAGTAGTGCGGGTGTTTATGGTCAACTTGTGAGCACATCAGGTGTTGCTGTAGGTTCTGAATTCAAAATCAACACTCATACAGCAAACAGCCAAAATACTTCCGCATTGGCGTTTGATGGAACAAATTATCTTGTCACGTGGCAAAGTGATGGCCAAGACGGAAGCGGTGCGGGCGTGTATGGACAGCTGGTGAGCACATCGGGTGTTTCTATAGGTACAGAGTTCCAGATCAACACCCATACATCAAACAGTCAGGGTGATCCTGCGTTGGCATATGACGGAACAAATTATCTTGTCACGTGGCATAGCGACGGTCAAGACGGAAATAGTTGGGGAATATACGGGCAACGGATAAGCACATCAGGTGTAGCTGTGGGAACTGAGTTTCGAGTTAATACATATACATCAAGTACTCAAAGCAATTCTGCGTTGGCATATGATGGAACAAATTATTTGGTAACGTGGCAAAGTGATAGTCAAGACGGAAGCGGTGCGGGCATATATGGACAACTGGTGAGTACATCAGGTGCTTCTGTAGGAGGAGAGTTTCAGGTCAATAGCTATACAGCTAACGCTCAAGGAGCATCCGCATTGGCGTTTGACGGAACAAATTATCTTGTCACGTGGCAAAGTGATGGCCAAGACGGAAGTAGTTCAGGCATATATGGACAACTGGTGAGTACATCAGGTGATTTTCTGGGGACAGAGTTTCTAATCAATACTTACACAGCAAATGAGCAAGGTACGCCTGTATTGGCGTTTGACGGAATAAATTATCTGGTGATTTGGAGAAGCGATGGACAGGATGGGAGCTCTTATGGCATATTCGGTCAATGGGTGAGTACATCAGGTGAACTCATAGATTCAGAATTCCAACTCAACACTTATACAACGAACATTCAAGCTAATCCCGCATTGGCGTATGACGGAACAAATTATCTGGTGACTTGGCATAGCTATGGGCAAGATGGAAGTGATGCGGGTATATATGGAGATTTTGTGGGAACCAATGATGCTATCCCTGAACCATTCTCTTTTTGTCTTATAGGATGCGCAGTATTAGGATTAATTATGCGTAAGCGCTATCGATTAGGATAGGGAATAGGCCTAATCATGATAAAATCATAAATAAAACATTTTCTGGATTACACAGTGCAGGATTCACCGGGATTAAGGATGCTTACCGGTAAAACATTTTTAAACGCTTTGAGTAAATTATCCAGTTCCACCTGTATTTTTTCGAAGGTGTTATAGTGGGATTGGTACTACCTGTTTTGCCCCGAGCCATTGAGCCGCGACTGCCGCATCGGACGCGTCCATCGTAAACGTCCCTCCTACAGGCAGGAGTGCCAGATTGATAGAGTACATTTCTTCGATAACTTTGAACTCAATGATCAGGCCTGTATCACCAGTATAATAAATATTTTTTCATCTTCATTCCTACATTAAGTGTTTTTTATCAATCATTAGCTATAGATTTATATTATGTAACATGTAAGTTGATTATTATCGAAAAATAATATGAGTAGCTCTGGAGAATTAAGTCATTGCTGTTTGGAGTTATTACTGCCGGTCCACATACTGATGCGTCTTTAATATTGTTGCAAGAATGTACAGTTGGTTTTCTTTTGTGTAATAACGTTATTAGAAGTGTTATGTTGCATCGTAGAAGTAGAATAGGATCATACAGTGCATTATTCTCCGGAGGGCTTTATTAGTGACATTAATTAGGAGTTAATTTTAACTTAATCTCGTATTAAGAATTGACTTTTACATGATGTTTATCAGGTATGTAAACCTTAATGAACTTTAGGGGAGACATTGAAGTCCCCCCTAAAGTATCATAGATATTTACGATTCTAAGGAGATGATAAAATTAGCCTGAAATTATTTGTATTTTTTAATAATCAGACTTAATAATCCTGTAATCATCAAAATAATACTTACAGGTTCTGGTACCGATGTTCCAGCTCCATACGCGTAATTGGGATTAGTTGTTACACCACTTCCTAAATAAATATATTTATAATCATCTTCAGACCATCCCTCTCCGATAGAGCGTCCTACAAATTCTTTATCGGTGTAGTACCATTCATCATTTCCTATTATGATTGGTGCAGTGGATTGAGTGTGATATAAATCGAAAAGATTATCTATATCAGCTTCTGTAAAACCGAATGCGCTAGCGGCACTCTGAATATATATCCATTCCTCATAAAGTTCCGTATAATAGCCATGGGCGTTGCCATCTTTTCTGCCCTTTCCGATTATCTGTCCATCATCATTTATGGCATTAGCGAACACAAATGACCATCTGACATCACTAACTAGAGAGTCTATACTCATTATTATACCGTTTTCCCATAAAATAGCTTGATATTCATAAGTGATAGGATTCTCAATAAAACCAATAACTTGGCCGACATTATTTATGTCTTCAGGCATCATATTGCCTTCGCCAGGAGTGTTTAACATTATAAAATCTGGATACGGTTCTCTATACTCCCAAATAAAAGCTCCACCCTCTCCGGTGTCATCATCATAATATGATCCGAGTAATTGACCGGAATTATTAATATCAACGGAATATGTATAGTAATCATAATGATATGGTACGTATACTTCAATGAAACCAGTTGTGTCAGAGTAGTAGAAAGCTCTCTCAGCTGTATATTTCTCATAGTAGCCAGTACCCTGGCCGCTGTCGTTTACCTCAGTAAAAGTTGCAGTCCGGCCACCAGGGGTATATGGTGGTAAACCGAATTCCTGCAGGCCGTTTTCACTATCATATTTAAACATATTATAAACTTCGTCTAGTCTACTACCGTATACTACTCCTGAATTAGTTATTGCTTGAGGAGAAGTTTTAGTCCAATAGAAACTATCAATATCGGTAAATTCTCCGCTGGAAACATCAAAGATAAATCCACACGGTCTTGATAAAGAATACAGATAATAATCTCCGATAACCTGATTATTATCGTTAATAGAAATTCCATGGCTTTCCTGGGATGGAACAAAGATATCTTGTAGTCCATGGGTGGAATCCCACACGAAAGGACGAGTTTCGTCATTATCCCCATACAGTGTTCCTACAACCATACCGTTATTGTTCAGGTCTGAAATTGATAACGAATAACCGCCAGGTGCGTGAATCGGTGTATATCCACTATTTTTATCCCATAAATAATAATTATAATCACTACCGGAATATTCATAAGTTACAACCTGTCCATTTTCGTTCATAAGTTGCGGAGTCATATCTTCACCCAGATCATATAATTTATATCTCATGGCAAAAACTGATTGAAAAGATAAAATTGATAGAACTAAAAGAAAAAATGCTATTTTTGATGAAAGTTTCATTTGAATCCCCCTCATGCTTAATATTATTGCAACTAACTTACTGCTCAAACTTACAATTAGATATTATTGCAATCTACCTCCTATCATCAATAATCTGTCGCTGTTCTAGTAATGGATGATTTTTTATTAATTGTTAACTATAATATAACATGTAAGTTGATTGTTGTCAAATAAAATTAGTAGTGTAGAGAATTAAGTCATTCTTATTTAGATTCTATTCGTGAGCTTATTAGTGCCGATAAACTCAATATCACATATATTGATGTGTCTTTGATGTTGTTAAAAGGATGTACAGTTGTTGTTGTTTTGCGCAAGAAAGTTTTTTGAATCTTTTGATTGAGTTTTGTGGCATAGTAGATAATAAGGTCATACAGTGCAGGATTCACCGGGGTTAAGGATGGTTACCGGTACAACATTTTTAAACGGTTTGAGCAATGCATCCAGATTAACCTGTATTTTTTCAAATGTGTTATAGTGGATTGGTACTACCTGTTTTGCCCCGAGCCATTGAGCCGCGACAGCCGCATCGGACGCATCCATAGTAAATGTTCCTCCTACAGGCAGGAGTGCTAGATCGATAGAGAACATTTCTCCGATAACTTTGAATTCAGCAGTCAGGCCTGTGTCTCCGGTGTGATAAATAGTTTTGCCATCTATATGAACGATTACACTCATGGCAAGCCCGCCGTAGCTGCCGTCTTCAAAAGATGATCCGTGCCATGCAGGGAAGAATTTTATCCATCCCGTTTTAAATTCGCGTTTACCGCCTATATACAGTGGTTCACCATGAATGCCGGTACTATTAAGGCGGGTTATAATTTCAAAATTTGACAGAACGACCGCACCGCATTGTTTTGCTATTTTAATACTGTCACCGATATGGTCGGCGTGTGCATGAGTAATTATTATGAAATCAGCTGATACATCGGCAATATTTTTTACCGATGATGCGGGGTTGCCTGAAAAAAAAGGATCAATCAGTATTTTGGTATTACCCGATTCAATAGCCGTTGCTGCATGTCCGAAGTAGGTCACCTTTGCCATAAAATAATCCTTTTTCCGAAATTAATTTTTATTGTCATATAATTTAATCGGTTTTTTCATTGGAAACATTAAATAATGGGACTAGTTTTTGATCAAAGGGGGCGATGACAAATGTATTGTTATTTGATCCCGCAAGTTCGCTCAACGTTCTGATGTAGTGCCATGTCAGATATTCATCTGTAAGTGAATCAGCGATGATTTTCTGTGCGCGGGCTATACCTTGAGCTTCCACTTCTTTACGTTCTGCTTCCTGTTTCTCTTTTTGTAAGACGAATTCCATCTTTTGCGCTTCCTGAGAAGCAGATATTTTTTCGTCAATAGCCTGAGTAATACGATTAGGAAGGATTACGTTGCGAAGTAATACTTTTTCAAGTATTATGCCTCTGCCTTTAAGATCTGCGACGATTAATTCTTCCATCTTTTTGACCACTGCCTGACGTTTTGACGAGTAGACATCTTCAGCTTTATATTCAACCGTTGCGTTACGTATAGCAGTACGTAGTGCAGGGCGTACAATTTTTTCACTGTAATTCAGACCAAGATTTTTATACACATCCGGAGCCATATCAGCTTGGAGCCTATACCATGAGGTGATATCTAGCTTGATCGAAACGCCGTCGCTGGTCAGAGCAATAACTGCATCGTCGCCGGTTCTACGCCCTTCGCGAGTTATACTGCTCATGGTGTATGCCTCAGTACGGGTACTCATAGGAATAACATTTATCAAAGGATTGATAATATGAAATCCGGGATTTAAAGGTTCTTCCTGTACATTTCCGAACAATACTTTGACTCCGACATGTCCTGCTTCGATAATACGTACTCCTGATCCGATAAGAAACAAAATGCCGATAATTAATACAATAAATCCAGCTGACATAATTTCATGCTTATTTGAGCGTTTGGGCATAAAGAGAAGAAAAAGACCGATAAGCGTACCTGCTATTCCTAAAAGGGTAATCTTGGGCATGCGGGTATCCTCCTGAGGTTTAATTTTGGTGATTATTGGCATAGAGAGAAAAATCTTACTTGACTTTATTGTATGAGGTTAATAAAAGTATTGAGAATGTGCAATATAAAATCTATTTTAATTTTTTACGACAGGATTATTAGATGAATTACGGTTGTGTGTATCTTAAAGCTGGGCGGGAAAAATCTGTTTTGGCGTTTCATCCATGGGTCTTCAGCGGTGCTATAAAGCGAATTGATGAAGGTATTAACAATGGTGATATTGTTGACGTTTACACTGCGGATAAAAAATATATCGGCAGGGGATTGTATAATGAGGCTTCCAGTATTGCGGTACGGATTATGTCGTTTGAACAGGTATCGTTAAATCTCGATTTTTTTGTAACAAAGTTACGAGACGCAAAACAATTGCGCGATTCTATGAATTTTACTGCCGAAGCTGTGAGATATTGTAATGGTTCAGGTGATTTTTTACCGGGATTATATGTAGATGCCTTTTCTGGATATCTTGTAGTGCAACTATCCAGCTATGGTCTTGTGCGAATGAAAGACACGATTGTAAATGCTATACAAGAGGTATTCTTTCAAGATGATACATTTAAAGGGATTTATGACCGATCAGATACAGTTATCAAGAACGAAGAAGGTATTGATGTTACGCGAAGTGTTTTGTATGGAGAATTACCGCCTGAGAAGTTGTATATAACCGAGAATGGAGTGAAGTATCCTGTGTTTATCACGGAAGGACAAAAAACCGGGTTTTATTTGGATTTGCGAGGTTCCCGTGATTTACTGGGGAGTATATCGGCTGGAAAATCGATATTGAATCTATTCAGTTATACCGGAAGTTTTTCTATAAAAGCGCTGGCATCTGGGGCAGAAAAGGTTGTTTCGGTAGAATCATCTAAAAAGTTCTGTACTATGTTAGATGATGAAATAAACGGTTCCTGTCAACAACACGCAGACAAGCATGAGGCAGTATGTGACAATGCGTTTGAATATATACGAAGCCTGAATGCTCAGTACGATGTGGTTGTGGTAGACCCGCCGCCATTATGCAAAAGCAAGCATGATGTAACTAAATCATCAAGAGCGTATAAAGATTGCAATATGCATGCGATACGTGTTGCGAAGAAAAACGGATTTGTGCTAACATTGTGTTGTTCACATCATATTTCAATTGACTTGTTACAAAAAATTGTCTTTGGAGCGGCGAAAGACGCGGGACGTATGGTGCAGATAGTTTCACAAATCGGACAGGAGCCGGATCATCCGGTAAACATTTACCATCCTGAGACATCCTATTTTAAAGGGTTTTTGTTACGGGTACTATAAGGTTAAGGTGATTTTAAATGAAACTGATTATACAGATACCATGTTACAACGAAGCCAATACCTTACCTCAGGTTTTTAATGATCTACCAAAAAGAATTGCCGGTATTACCACGATAGAAACATTACTTATCGATGATGGTAGCACTGATACAAGTGTGGATATCGCCAGAAAGTGCGGTGTTACGCATGTCCTTTCATTCAAACGAAACAGGGGATTGGCTAGTACCTTTAAAGCCGGGCTTGATGCGTGTGTTAAACTCGGAGCCGATATTATTGTTAATACCGATGCGGATAATCAATATTGTGCAGCGGATATAGAAAAACTCATTGCTCCGATTGTGTCTGGAGAAGCTGATATTGTTATAGGTGCACGCCCTATTGAAGATATCAAAGATTTTTCATGGATAAAAAAGAAGCTTCAGAGGTTAGGCAGTTCCGTTGTGAGATCGTTATCTCAAACGAATGTTCCTGATGCCACATCTGGTTTCAGGGCATTTTCACAGACAGCGGCATTACGGATCAATATTTTTTCGAAATATACTTATACTTTAGAAACGCTGATTCAGGCAGGGGAAAACAAGTTGAAAGTTATCTCCGTTCCAATACGTGTTAATGGTAAGACACGTGAATCTCGCCTGCTTAAAAGCATACCCCATTATATTATTCAGTCCGTGGCTACGATGGCACGAATTTGTGTCTTGTACCGTCCTTTTAAGTATTTTTTTATGGTAGGCGGGGTATTGTTTTTTATCGGTATATTGCTTGGCGCCCGATTTGTTTTCTATTATTTTGTTGGGGATGGAACAGGGCATATACAGTCGTTAATTTTGGCTTCTATCCTTTTGACAGTTGGATTTCAGATGTTTTTGTTTGGACTTCTCGCCGATGTGGTGGCTACCAATCGGAAGTTGGCTGAAGACATTCAAGCCCGTGTAAAATCAATGGAACTTACCCTGAAAAGTGATACATTGCATATCGACAAAACAAATAAATAACGTCAGGCTGCTCAGTGCGTAATAAGGTACATAACTATTTATTTCATCAAATCGAACAGATAAAGAAGTTGGATTTGGTGTTTTTTTTATGTTTTGTTGTCGGTGCGTATGCGATTCGTCTGTTGTATTTGTTTCAAATCAAAGATAATCCTTTTTTTATCCCGCGATCACTTGATCCGCTGTTTTACCATTCTTGGGCAATTAGTTTATCGCAAGGCAACTGGATTGGGGATGATATTTTTCAAGGTATGCCGTTATACGCATATTTCCTCGCTCTTGTCTATAAACTGTTAGGTGTGGACCTTTTTGCTGCGCGAGCGATACAAATGGTATTTGCCGCGTGCACCTGTGGGTTGATATATTTGACCGGATCTTGCACTATGAACAGGTTATGCGGTTTGATTGCTTCGCTATGCGCTATATTGTATAAACCATTTATTTTTTATGACGGTATGATCATTGGCACAAGCATAACGATTTTTCTGTATACATTGAATTTGTTTGTCGCCGCGAGGTTCATCAGATCGTTTTCGTGGTGGCTGGCAGTGCTATGGGGAATCCTGACTGGTATTGCCGCGTTAAGCCGTCCGGGGATAATGTTGTTCCCGATAGTCACGACATTGGTGTATATCCTGAGAAAAGACCATTTCTCCAGATCAATAATGCTAAAACGATTTGTTGTTGTGATCTTGTTTATGTTTGCGGTAGTAAGTGTTGCTACACTACGTAATTATATGATATCAGGACAATATGTTACTTTGACAGCACATAGTGGCTTGAATTATTTTATTGGCAATAATAAGGAAGCTACCGGAAAGTTCCATGCACCGGCAGGTGTTGGTCGTCAATCGAATAAGATGTATGAAAATTCCAGAGCTATAGCTCAAAAGGAACTGGGCAGAGATTTAACACCTGCGGAAGTATCGGCATATTGGAAACACAAGGCAAATCAGTTTATTCTGTATCATCCGGTACAGTTTATGCTGTTGTTAGGCAAGAAAATATATTTATTCTGGCAGGGAGGAGAAGTAGCCGATTTTCGGAATATAGAATTTTTCAAACGCTTTTCTGCACTGATGCGTGCCAAGCTCCTCTCCTTTTATTTGATTGTCCCGTGGGCGATTATTGGTATGATTCTTAGTCTTTTTTTAAATCGTTATATTCCATTGTTGCATTGTTTTTTATGGAGTTACTTCGCAACTTTGTTGATGTACTTCATAAATTCACGTTATCGTCTTGCTGTATTATCGGTATTGTTATTGTTTGCGGCGTATGGGGTTGTAGCGACGTTTAAATGTTTGAAAAAGAATATCAAAATATTTTCTTTACTTATGATTGGTATAGCAGGGCTTTACGCCATCCTTGGATTCAATATGGAAAAACCAAATCTTGCTGATGATTATAATGAATTAGCGTCTTGGTATATGACTGATCAACATGATTACGATAAGGCAATAGCCTTGTATCATCAGGCTTTACGTTTGGATCCGAATAATCAGTACGTTTATTTTAATCTTGGTAAAGCATACTTTTCTTTAAATCGTATAGATGAAGCGCTGGAACAATTCGGCAAAGCATTGGAGCTGAATAAAAAAGATTTCGAGTCGATGAATTTTTATGGTATCCTGCTTTCCAAAAAAGGAATGCATGACAGGGCAATAGATTTTTTTGAGCGAGCAATATCGCTTCAACCCGATTATTATATCGCATTAAATAATATGGCAGCTGTCTACCGCCTCATGGGTGATGAACAGAATGCGCTAAAAACATGGAACAGGTCGTTGACAGTCAACCCCGACCAACCTGATATCCGTTCAAAACTATACCTAAAATAAGCAAAATATTTTAAAAAAATGTTTTACTTTTTTGAAAATAGTGATAAACTGTCAATTATCCCGGATAAGGAGGATTTGATGAAAAAATGTCTAGTAGTTGTAATCACATTTTTTAGTTTTTGTTGGTCTTTATATGCTCAAGCTCCCGAAGATTTTTTTAATAGGGCTTATGTCTATGTCCAACGGGGATATATGGATGAAGCAATCAGAGAGTATGGTCAAGCGCTTAAATGTAATCCTGATGCTGAAATGTCAACCCGAATATTTTATAACATGGGATTGATCTATCAGCGTGTCGAGAAACCCGAACTCGCTATTGAAGCGTTTAAAAAAGCAATACAAATAAAGCCAAAACTGTTTACGCCTCGCTATAATCTTGCAAATGCCTTGTATGAGGTAAAACGATTCAAAGAAGCCGCTGAACAATATGAACAGGCGCTTCAAATTGATCCTGATTATAGTAATAAGATGGCCTTATATTATAGGATAGCCGAGTCGTACAGTAATGCAGGTAATCATGATAAAACTATAGAATGGGCTGGTGAAATAGTCAAAGAGAAACCTAATGATGCCGCTATTTGGCAAATCCTTGCAGATAGTTACTTTGCTAAGAAGTCTTACAAAGAAGTTGAACAGTGCTTGAATAAACTGGAAAATCTAGGATATCCCCAAAAAGATTTTTTCCTGAAACTTCAAGAAGCACGTAATGCAGACAAATAAGTAATTTTACATAATCATTTATATATTCAAAAATTATATATTGAAAAATTTTTCCATCTTTTGAAAGGATGCTGATGTATAAGCCTTCACGAGAAGATTTTAAACAGCTATGTCAATATGGCAATATGGTACCGGTGTATAAGGAAATACTCGCCGATATGGATACACCTGTATCTGTATTGCATAAATTGATGCGTAATAAGACGAAAAACGTATTTCTTATAGAGAGTGTTGAGCAGTGTGAACGAATAGGCCGTTATTCATTTATAGGAGTTAACCCCCGTGCAATTGTACGTATTTCAGAGGGGGAAGTGATAGTTGAAGAAGACGGCAAGATTCACAAAGAGCCTATAGGCGATAATCCATTTAGCCATCTTAAAAAAATTCTTCAGCGTTACAAACCTGTTGCACATGAGGAATTACCAAGATTTATCGGTGGCGCAGTCGGTTATATGGGATACGGAATGGTGCATTATTTTGAAGATATTCCACAGGATAACTCTGATGATTTAAATCTTGATGATGCATACTTTATGATTACTGACACAATTGTAGTATTTGATCATGCCAAGAACAAAATTATGGTTGTATCAAATACACATATCGATGAAGATACCGATCCACAAGAAGTTTATGAACAAGCAAAACAAGATATTGATTCCGTTATAAATGCGTTGTCAGAACCTGTAGCTATGTCGCCGTGTGATATTCGTATTCCTGAGGAAGACGCTATTTTAGAGTCTAATATGACTAAAGAAGAATTTCAGCATGCGGTTGAGCAGGCAAAAGAATATATATATGCCGGTGATATTTTTCAAGTCGTATTATCTCAAAGGTTTAAGACAAAAACAAATGCTTCGCCGCTTAATATATATCGTGCGTTGCGGTCGATTAATCCATCGCCGTACATGTATTTTTTGTATTTAGATGGATTTCATATTATCGGATCGTCGCCTGAAATTATGGTGCGTTTTGAAGACGGTGTAGCAGAAGTGCGCCCAATTGCCGGTACACGCAAACGAGGTAAAAATGTTGCCGAAGACCAAGCTTTGGAAAAAGATCTTCTGTCGGATCCTAAAGAACGTGCGGAACATATTATGCTTCTTGATCTTGGGCGAAACGATCTGGGCCGTGTGTGCGAATATAAAAGTGTCAGGTTGCCTGAAGATGATTTTATGATAATCGAACATTATTCTCATGTGATGCATATTGTTAGCGATGTAGTAGGTAAATTACGCGATGACTGTGATATGTTCGATTTAGCACGGGCGGCATTTCCGGCCGGTACTGTATCCGGTGCACCTAAAATTCGAGCTATGCAGATCATAGACGAACTCGAAAATCTGCGGCGTGGGCCCTATGCCGGAGCTGTGGGATACTTTAGTTTTCATGGAAACCTTGATACGGCTATAGCAATACGCACCATGATTTTAAAAGACAATAACGTATATATTCAGGCCGGAGCCGGGTTGGTTGCCGACTCTGATCCTGCAAGTGAATATACCGAAACGGTTAATAAAGCGAAAGCCTTATTCAAAGCAGTACAACTCGCAGAAACCTTGGAGCATGGGGAATAATGATATTCATTTTAGATAATTACGATAGTTTTACTTATAACCTTGTCCAGTATGTTGGTGAATTGGGTGTGGAGTCGGTAGTATATAGAAATGATAAAATTACCCTCGATGAAATAGAACGGTTGCGTCCTGAGAAGATTATCATTTCACCCGGTCCATGTACACCGAAAGAAGCCGGTATTTCTAAAGATCTCATTAAACGTTTTGAACAAACTATCCCAATACTAGGTGTTTGTCTTGGCCATCAATGTATAGGCGAGGTGTATGGAGGGATTGTCAATCGAGCCCCGGTTCTTATGCATGGTAAAACGTCCATGATAAGCCATAAAAATTTTTCTCTTTTTGATGAGGTCAGTAATCCATTTGAGGCAACGAGATATCATTCGTTAGTCATAGAACGAAATCAATTTCCAGATTGTTTGGAAATTACTGCTGAGTCAAATGATGATCATCAGATTATGGGTGTCAAACATAAAGAATACAATGTCTGGGGTGTTCAGTTTCATCCTGAATCAATATTAACCGGAGTAGGCAAAAAAATACTCGCAAATTTTCTTGGAGTACCTTATGCCAAGCCTTAATGAGATTACGGCATACCTTGACAGGGAACTCAATATTGCCGCAATAGATGATTATTGTTCCAACGGACTGGAAGTTCAAGGAGCAGAAGAAGTAAACAAAATTGTTTTTATGGTAGATGCCAGTGTGCAGGGGTTTGAGGAAGCTGTACGCAGAAATGCCGATATGATAATAGTTCACCATGGGCTGATTTTCGGTTCAATAAAACGCGTATGCGGTATTATCTATAACCGTATCAAACTTTTAATTAATAATGATATATCTCTGTATGCTGCACACTTGCCGTTGGATGTGCATGCTGTGTGGGGAAATAACGCTCAAATTGCCAAGGTTCTGGAATTGCAGGATATCCAACAATACGACGTTGGTAAATACGAACAGTTGATGGCTATGGGTTCTTTGTCGTCGCCAGTATCGTTTGAACAATTTTTCGACATAGTATCCGAAAAGATAAATAAAAAATCCCGCTATATAAAATTTTCCGATCGTCCTGTAAAAAAGATAGCGATTATATCGGGTAGCGGATCGCAGGCTGTTGAAAATGCGCAACAACTTGGAGCAGACGTTTTTATTACAGGGGAATCAAAGTTGGAGTCGTATCACACGGCTCGGGAACTTGGTATATCTATTATATTCGCAGGCCACTATTGTACGGAAGTATTCGGTTTGAAAGCTCTTTCTGACCATCTGAAAACACAGTTTGATGTAAATGTAGAGTTTGTTGATTTACCCACAGAGTTGTAGGGTTTTTCTTGAAAATAGTATGACTACATGACTATAAAATGTTTGCTGAACTCATTCTCTGCCATAACGTTTTGACAAAAGCGAATTAAAGATAAAAAAATACTAATATAAATTTAGTTTTATGTCGAGATATATAATACGGCTTGATCCTATGCAAAATTTGCACAATCTGCTAGTGTAATCTGCGCATAACCCTTGAAATTCTTCTCAATAGAAACATTATTTTGTAAACATTTTTCTATTTTATGTGTCTAATTATTTAGATCTTTAAAAAATAGATAATAAAATTGACGAAAAATGTAAATACTATACAGTCGCAAAATTAATAGATTGACCTGCTTTTTGACATTAAAAAATATCTTCATTATGAGTGAGATATAAAAAAACAGAGAAAAAATAAAATTTTTCTCTATTAATATAACAACAATACAAATGTTGCATGAAATTAATCAATGAAATGAGGGGTCATGCAATGAAAAATTATCTTAAAAGAAGTTTTGTTTCACTGTTAATCGCCTGCATAGCCAGTCCAATTTTCTCGCAAGCTGGATTATATACCCCGGAACAGCAAAAATTGCTTATTACTCGTTTGAATCATGTTATCTCTTATCAACAACATATTTTTAATGCGTTACCTTCTGAAAGTCGTCTAATACAATCATTTCATACGGTTGATCTTGAAATGAAAGATATGTCTTCCCATGATGGCGCTTTATTGGCAAAAGTCATTGATAATTGTTTTGTACTAAAATTGTTTCCAAAAATTGAAGAGTTTCTGATCAGCGAGTTTCGCCGAAAAGAGCTTGGTAAACCGTTTATAACGTATCTTCCGCTAAACGATCCAATGGAGGTAGTAGTTGTATCGGGAGATCCAACCAAAGACGCGCATTTAGATAGTTCTAGTACAGATTCAAAAGTAGTGAAGATATTAGAGACTAACGAAGGAATACAGCATTTCGACCAGCAATTCAGGACCTATGTCTACCGTATTGCATTCGATCGTGGGTTAATGGTCAGGCGCGGTAGTTATCTGTATGTTGACTCTGATCTTAATGGTATTCCTGAATCACTATATTTTTTAGGTAAATATCGAGATAAAAATAGCAAATATCATATTTATGCAAAAACAATTGGGAATGGTGAAAATATTATCAGAGGTACCGCCTACCATGAACGTTATCTTGACGCATTGTTTATGGTTATGGATTATATTATGAAGAATTTCCCGTTTGAGCGATATGAGATACATGAGGATTATGCACAGGCATTGTGATATCCGCATCGTAGTTTTTACCTTCTATTGAAATATCATGCCGTTATAGAAATATCTATATAGTTCATCCAGTTTTTATTTCACAAAAACATCTTTTTGCCCTATACTGAATCACACTACGTAATTCAGATAAGCAAAGGGATGATAAATGCCTCTTGAAACCTGCGATATATCGCAATTATTACATGAACATTTTGGTTATACAACGTTTATGCCCGGTCAAAAGGAAGTTATTGACCGTGTATTGCGCGGTGAAAACTTGTTGGTGGTAATGCCGACTGGTGGTGGAAAATCGCTTTGTTATCAGTTACCCGCTATGTATTTTAAAGGTATTGTTCTGGTAGTGTCACCATTAATAGCATTAATGAAAGATCAGGTTGACCAACTCAATTCCTGGGGGATTCCCAGCACATATATCAACAGCTCTATTACCTCGAAAGAAATCAATCAACGGCTTTATGAGGTGACTCAAGGCAAGTATCGGTTGGTATATGTAGCTCCGGAAAGATTTTATGATCGCAATTTTTTCTATCAATTGCAATCGATACAAATTGATTTGTTCGTGGTGGATGAAGCGCATTGTATATCTGAATGGGGGCATGATTTCCGTCCGAGTTACCTGAGGTTGAAGAAGGTTGCCGAATTGCTCAAAGTTCGCTCCATTATTGCCTTAACTGCCACAGCTACTACAGAGGTGCGTGCCGATATATGCCGTTTGCTGGGTTTTTCACCGGATAACGAGATTGTTACCGGTTTTCATCGTCCTAACCTTTTTTTTATGGTGCATAGGATCGATAAAGAAAACAAACGTATTGAAAAATTGTTGAAAATTGTACAGCGTATTCCCGGAACAATTATTGTCTACGCCGCAACGAGAAAAAATGTAGAGAAAATCACAGCGTATCTCAAAGAGAACGGATGTAATGCCGTTGCTTACCACGCTGGTTTGACAGATGAAGAACGCACAGTTAATCAGGAACGGTTCCTCGATAGTACGATACGGGTTATTGTGTGTACAAATGCATTTGGTATGGGTATTAATAAAAAAGATGTCCGGGCTGTCATTCATTTTAATTTACCCGGATCACTTGAGGCATACTATCAGGAAGCAGGCAGAGCAGGCAGGGATGGAAAGCGCTCATTCTGTATCATGTTGTTTGGTGCACGCGATCGATTTCTACAGGAATTTTTTATACAGGGGAGTTATCCCCCTCGCGAGCTTATAGAGCGGGTTTACGAGGTTCTCGATGACTATAGCGAAGAAATTGTGCTTAAAACTCACGAAGAATTATTGAAAGATATTTCCGGCAAAGTCAATGAAATGGCAATATCATCTATACTTAGAATATTAGATGAAGCGGGGATTATTGAACGGCTATCGGAACGAAGCCATAAAGCATCACTGCTTATGCTAAAAAACGCAGATGAAGCACTTGATACACTTGGTCCACGTGCTGAAATACAGCGAATGGTACTGGCGACTATGATTGATATTTACGATCAGGCTTTGCGTGCGGGCATACAATTTCATCCCGACCGTCTTGCAGTACAATGTCAGATACCGAAAGACAGCCTGATGCGCAGTATCAAAACAATGGAATCCAAAGGGATTTTAGAGTACCGAGCTCCATTTAGAGGACGAGGAATTCGTCTGATACAACGCGGGCTTGAACCGTTTAATTTACCTGTTGATTTTGAATCTCTGGAACAACAGGCAGAGCGGGAATATCAACGATTGAAAAAGATGGAAGGGTATGCTTTTAGTAATGGATGCCGTCCGCGTTATCTCCTTAAATATTTTGGTGATACTGAAACGTTGCAGGCTCAGTGTGGTACTTGTGATGTGTGCGACAAAATAATGAAAGTCGGTGTACCGTCTGTTCAGCCGGAACAGGCTACTGTAAAAGTTGCGCATGTGAACGATCAGGCAGTGGCAACCGGAGGTGATGGCCTTAATCAAAATGAGCTTGCCATATTAAGTACGATCGGGCGTTATTCCGGCAGGTTTGGTCAGAATATGTTCATTGATATTTTCAAAGGATCAAAAAACAAAATGGTGCGTAAATGGAAGTTGGAGAGCGCACAGTTTTATGATTATTTTTCAAGCTGGACACGCGAGGATCTTGAGCGTATTATACATAATCTCATTATTGATGGATATGTTGAGCGTCAGCAGGGCAGGTATCCGGTTTTGTCTCTTTCCGAGTATGGGGAAGAGATGTTGCAAGCCGGTGATTCTGCTAAAAAAATTAAAGCAGAAATCCAGCAACAACGTGATATTGCTCGTGCTGACAAGAATAAATTGATTTTTCGTGCTATCGCACAGCATGGTTTTGATGACAAAAAAGTATTGAAACAGAATGTCGATGCTTCTGGCGAAGAAGTTGACGAAGCGGTTGAGCAGGTGAAACGGGAGTGTATGGAGTATCTGCGTAAAAAATATCTGGAGAATGTATGAGTTCCATAAAAATAGCAACTACAGCAGGATTTTGTAAAGGGGTCAAACGAGCCGTAGAAAAAACCCTTTCAGTGGCAAAAGATAAACGAAATAAAACTGTGACGCTTGGTCCGGTTATTCATAATCCACAGGTTTTGGAACAGTTGCGCCAGCTTGGTATCAAATCTATAAAGAAACCTGATGAGGGAAAAGGCAAGCATGTCGTTATTCGTGCCCACGGTATACCGCCTGATGTTCGTGATGAATTAAAATCAATGAATGCCACTATTTGCGATGCAACCTGTCCTGATGTTGCGCGTGTTCAGGGTATTGTTAAAAAATATGCTAACCGTGGATACACGGTTGTAATTATTGGTGACGCAGGCCATGCCGAAGTACAGGGATTGCTTGGATTTGCCCAAAAGAACGGATATGTGGTGAGCTCGCTTGATGATCTGAAGAGCTTACCGGACATTGAAAAACTATGCATTATTGCTCAAACCACACAGCAGAAAGAGACCTTTCATCAGTTAGCTCAAGCATTGCAGGAACGATATGGCGGCAAAGAGTGTGTACTGTTTGATACCATATGCCCTGCGACAGAAGAACGTCAAAACGAAGTTCAGGTCATTGCTAAAGAAGTTGATTTGATGATTGTTATCGGTGGCAGGAATAGCGCAAATACTTGTCGCTTAGCTCAAATTGCACAGGAAACGGGAACTGAGACATTGCACATAGAGACCGATGGCGAGCTGGAGGAAATCGATATAAGCAAATACCCTAAAGTCGGGATTACCGCCGGCGCCTCGACACCGAACTGGATGATCCGGCAGGTAGTTTTGAAACTCAAAGAAAAGCAGCGGCAGAATTATCCATCGCTTCTACGTTGGATGACTATTATGTGGGATTTTATCCGTAACGCGAATATATTGCTGGCATTTGCCGCGGGTTGGTTGAGTTATTCGTCGTGCTATTTGCAGCATTTGTATTCTCGCAAAGAATATTTTATCGTATCATTTTTATATATATTTTCGATATACACGGTTAACAGTATGCAGAAAAAATCGTATTTGAAACTTGACCGCTCGAGTAAATTGTTTCTATATAGGGAAAACCGTTCACTGCTTAGAATTATGGTAATCGGCGCTGTAGCTGGATTGCTGTATGTGACGTATATTCATCTTGGGATGATTCCATTTATTGCATCATTATTGCTTTTGATATTTGGGTCATTATTTCAATTTATAGGTTTGCCGTTACCTAAAAAGGGAAAGCTATCATTTGAAAAGATCACAAAAATACCTGGTTCTAAAGATTTTGTGGTTATTATTGGATGGGTTGTTATGGTGGCATTTCTGCCATTGCTTTCTTCAAACAGTCTGCACCAAACTTTTTCTGTGAAACAATTATTTTGTAGCACTACCGCTTTTTTCTTTGTGGCAACTTTAATCGCGATCAGATCGATCTTGAATGATATACGGGAAATTCAGGAAGACCTGATGGTCGGCATTGAGACATTACCTATTTATTTGGGAGCCAAACGAGTTTTAAAAGGATTGTTTATTTTATCATGCGTAACAAGCGCGTTGTTGGTGGTTGGATCGATCTACAGTTTTACGCCACCAACAGCATTTTTGCTGTTGATACCGTTATGGAGCTTGTACGTTTTGGCGCTTCATAACGAACGACTACAGTACGCGTTAAATATCGATTACATTGATATTGTTGATTTTCATTTCATTGTTGCCGGCATTATAACCTATAGCGCTACATTAACGTGAGGTCATATATGATAACGTACCATCCCTGCCGGACATCTGCTGGTGTATTTTGTGTAGGGTTGCGAAATGGCGCTATATATTCGCTTCAATGGCCGGGGCGTTATAATAAGTCGATTCTACAACCTGATGACGATAATGACTTGGTTCATCAATTATCGGCTGATCTTAATCATTATTTTGCAGGCGCATTAGTTGATTGGAATACCTATTCAATTGTTATGGATGAGGGAACTGTTTTTCAGCGGCGAGTATGGCAGGCTTTGCGATCCATCCCATATGGACATACAGTCAGTTATGCTGATATTGCGTTACAGCTGGGAACTAAAGCGTTGCGGGCTGTTGGGTCTGCTTGTGGGCGTAACAGAGTTCCAATATTGATCCCTTGTCATCGGGTACTAAACAAAAATGGTAAATTGGGCGGGTATTCTTCCGGTCTGGATAAAAAACAATTTTTGTTGCAGTGTGAAACGCAATCCGCTACTATAAAAAAATAAACTTTTAAATCTTGTCTCCGATGTATAAAAACGGGTTAGTTTGTAGCTGATACCTACATAGATAGAATAAACCGTTAATCAAAATACAGGAGACTCGAGATGAAGAAAGCTGTTGCACTATTGATTATCGTTGCTGGTTTGGCAATGGTTTTGACTGGTTGTTACAATACGGAACGTCATGCCCGTAGATTACAGGCCTCTTTTACTAATATCTTTATGGATGGTACGGGTATAAATTAATACATAACCCCGGGGATATCCAAAATGAACTATTCAAAAGACAACCTGAAGAAGGATGTTTCTGTCTGCTGTCAAAAGACAAGCGATTTTCTCACAAAATGCGCTAAATGGGTTGGTGCAGTCTCAACAACTTCCTGGGATTTGACCAACGAGTACTGTAAATTAAAACACCGTCAATATAAAATCAGGGAAGAATGTCTCAAATTGGGTAAAGCAGCGTATACCCAATGGCAACAAGAAAAAGACATTTCGCTGATTGACAAGCTGCAGCGCATTCGCAATATGGAATCGCAGGCAAAGTCTAGTGAAAATAAAGTTAAGCGTTCTACGGCAAAGATGAGTACCTTATTTGGTATGCGGCGTAGATCATCGGCTTCTATTGTTGTTCAGAAAAAAGGTACGGCTCCTGCAAAGTCTGACACTATAAAAGATGATACCGCCAAAATGACATCGAAATCACAGGAAAAGACAGCTTCCAGTTCTACCGTTGTCACGGAGAAAAAAACTGATAAGAAAACTACCACTCGCAAACGTCCGGTGAAACCGAAGACAGCTTCATCAGGTAGTACAACAACGCGAAAACCACGTACTTCTACGACAGGTAGTAAAAAAACTCCTGCAAAGAAAAAATCTACTAAAAAGACTGAAGAATAGTCTTACATTTACAAAACTCTTGCTTCGAATTCGATTTTCATTACAATGATACCCGTTTGTCATGAGCTAATGAAGATAATTTTAGTTGGGGAGTTGTGTATGTTTGATGATTTGTTGAAAAGTGCAATACTAGCGGCAAAAACAGCAGGGATGCTGATTGAGGATTCCTCGCGCCGGCACATATCGCTAAATATAGAAACAAAAGCGGAAAACGATTTCGTAACTGATGTGGATAAAGCATCGGAAGCGTGTATAAAAACAATTCTTAAGGAAAACCATCCTGATTACGCGATTATGGCTGAAGAGAGTTCGTCAGGCAAAAATATACCTGAAGGAAAATATTGGGTGATTGATCCTCTTGACGGAACAACTAATTTTATCCATGGATTCCCGCCATATTGTGTATCCATTGCGCTGTGTGAAGGAGAAGAGCCTTTTTTGGGGGTCATTTATGATCCGACGCGGAACGAACTGTTTCATGCTGTGAAAGGGCAAGGCGCATACCTGAATGATTCTCCTATCAAAGTTTCAGCTTGTCAAAACCTGAATGATGGGCTTATTGCCACAGGTTTTTTCTTTCGAAATAAAGATGTCATGGATCAGTGTGTAAACTGTTTTAAAGAGGTACGGTTGAATTGTCAGGGAATACGGCGTGCAGGAGCAGCTGCTATGGATCTGGCATATGTTGCCTGCGGCAGGCTAGATGGTTACTGGGAACAAGGGTTGCATCCGTGGGATGCCGCTGCCGGTGCTGTAATCGTGAAAGAAGCAGGAGGTTCAGTGACCAATTTCCATGGTGCTGATACGTATTTATATGACCGTACAATAGTGGCTACCAATACGAATATTCATAAAGAATTGCAATCCATTGTAACACGGTTTTTGCCAGAGACATTTCTACAATAGAGCTTTGTTTACTGCGAATATATTCCCCTTATAATATGCTTAGATAAAACATAAAGAATAAATTTTTGAATTACATTATTGACGATATGATCGTAATCTGGTAAGATGCGGCGAATAAAATCGGCATAACCTCAACTCAAGAGAAGAAATTATGGCTGTAGAGTACAAGAAGACCATCAATTTGCCCCAAACCGGCTTTCCCATGAAGGCAAACCTTGCCCAGAAAGAGCTTGAAATAATAAAACAATGGGGTCAAGACTGTATTAATGATAGAATTTTTGAACAGCGTAGTGGATGTGACCAATTTATTCTTCATGACGGTCCACCGTATGCAAACGGTCACATACATATCGGTCACGCCCTTAATAAAATATTAAAAGATGTCATAATCAAATACAAATCAATGCGTGGTTATCACGTGCCCTATGTACCGGGTTGGGATTGTCATGGTTTGCCTGTTGAACATCAGCTTTTTAAAGAGCTTGGATTAACGAAACATCAGATAGATCAGGTGAAGTTTCGTGGTAAAGCGCGTAAGTACGCGATGAAGTATGTTAAAATACAATGCGAGGAATTTAAACGACTCGGTATTTTTGGAGACTGGGACGATCCGTATTTGACTATGACAAATCGATACGAGGCAACAATTGCTCGGGTATTTGGCGATCTATATATTAAGGGATATATTTATCAGGGGTTGAAGCCTATTTACTGGTGTAGCACCTGTGAAACGGCTCTTGCAGAAGCCGAAGTGGAATACGACGATCACACATCACCTTCGATTTATGTTGCCTTCAATGTTGCCGATGGTAAAGGATTGGTGGCTCCTGAAGATAATGCGAGTTTTGTTATATGGACAACAACGCCATGGACTTTACCTGCCAACCTTGCGATCGCAGTCAAACCGGATTTCGAGTATGCGCTCATCGAAACAGAAAAAGGTAATTTTATTGTTGCTGAAGAACTAGTTGACTCGTTTGTGCAGATAGTAGGAATAGAAAAATATTCGAAGAAGAAATCGTGGCGTGGTGAACAGCTTGAAGGTGTTGCTACAAAACATCCATTTATGGATAGGTTGTCTCCAATTATCTTGGGCGATCATGTGACCCTTGAACAGGGAACAGGATGTGTGCATACAGCTCCCGGTCATGGTCAGGAAGACTATGAGGCTGCCTTAAAGTATGGGTTAGATATCATATCACCAGTCAATGATGATGGAACGTTTTATACCGACTTGCCTTTATTTGGCGGCAAAAAGGTATTTGATGCCAATAAAGATGTAATAAATCATTTGAAAGAGATCGGCGCATTATTGCAGACAGAATCAATCTCACATTCATATCCTCATTGTTGGCGTTGTAAAGAACCTATTATTTTCCGTGCAACTGAACAGTGGTTTATTAATGTCGACAGCAATGACATGCGGAAAAATGCTTTAGATACTATCAAAAAAGTAAACTGGTTGCCATCTGTAGGTGAAAAGCGAATCACCAGTATGGTTGAAAATCGTCCGGATTGGTGTCTGTCGCGACAGCGATACTGGGGAGTTCCTATTCCTGTACTGTACTGTAAAAAATGTCGAACAGTGTTGCTGACTAAAGAAACAGTTGAAAAAGTTGAACAGGCATTCTTGAAAGATAGTTCGGATGCGTGGTTCTTTAAATCGGTCGAAGACCTTGTTGGAGCGCAAAAATGCTCTTCTTGTGGATGTACCGAATTCACTAAAGAGACAGACATTATCGATGTCTGGTTTGATTCAGGAGTGAGTCATCAGTCTGTAGTAGAAGCTCGTCCTCAATTGCGATATCCCGCTGATTTATATCTTGAGGGAAGTGATCAGCATCGGGGCTGGTTTCAATCATCGTTGTTGACCGCGATTGGATGCACCGGGACAAGCCCTTTTAAAACGGTTTTGACGCATGGGTTTGTTGTTGATGGCGATGGACGTAAAATGTCCAAATCGCTCGGCAACGTGGTTTCGCCTCATGATATTATGAAAGAATATGGCGCTGATATATTACGTCTCTGGGTGTCATCAGTGGATTACACCGGTGATGTTCGTATTTCGCAAACGATATTGTCGCAACTGATTGATGCTTATCGTAGAATAAGAAATACATTCAAATATTTATTGGGGAATTTATACGATTTTGATCCGGTTAAAAATAGTATTCCAGACAACGAGTTTTTGGAAATAGACCGGTATGCTTTGAATTGCACAATCCGACTTTCTCAAAAGGTAACAGAACTTTATGAAAATTATGAGTTTTATAAGATATTCCACGCGATTCATCAGTTCTGCTCTGTCGATATGAGTTCCATGTATCTGGATGTACTCAAGGACCATATGTATTGCCATGCTGCAAACGACATAAAACGTCGTTCATCGCAAACGGTTTTGTTTGAGATATTGCTCACATTGATGCATACATTGGCTCCTATATTGACTTTTACGACCGAAGAAGTCTTTTCATATTTTTGCAAGATGTTTCCTGAATATAAAAAAGACAGTATACATTTGTGCGATTGGCCGGCTATAGAAGAAAGCAGAATCGATTCAACTATAGATGATAAATGGCAAAACCTGCTGCAATTGAGAACCGAAGTACAGCGTGTGCTGGAGCATTTTCGCAAGGAGAAAATTATTGGTACGTCACTTGAAGCCAGTGTTTTTATTTATGCTGGTTCGCCTGACGTCTATAATTTACTCCAGGAATACAATGATCTGTTAAAAGAAATATTCATCGTTTCTGAAGTTTTTGTGTCTAATACAGATGGAGCGGATGAACAGTGCTTTGAGGCAGAAAAAATGAATAATATTAAAATATTGGTAAAAAAAGCCGATGGAAAAAAATGCATTAGATGTTGGAACTATACAAAAGATGTTGACAGCGATGCTGAGTATAAAGACATCTGTTCCAGATGCGTAACGGCTATAAAGCATATTAATGAATGATTTTTATACAGGAGGGAGGGAGCTGTCATGACTCCGGAACAGTTACAGGAATTTAAAGAAAAGTTACTTGTTTTGAAAGATCGAATTTTAGGTGATTTAGAGCACCTGCGGGGTGATGCTTTACGAAATTCATTTCGTGATTCTGCGGGTGATTTGTCAGGTTATTCACTACATATGGCCGATCAAGGCACTGATAATTTTGATCGTGAATTCACCTTTGACTTGTATTCCAATGAGCAGGATATTATTTATTTGATTGATGATGCGTTGGAGCGTATAGAGGAAGGTACATACGACCAATGTGGTGAATGCTCTTCTAAAATATCTATAAACAGATTGGAAGCAATACCGTATACACGCATGTGTATTGATTGTGCTAATGCTCATGAGCGCAAAAGGCGCCGTTAATGTGGATTCCTGTTATTGCTGTTGTTATCATAGTATTTGATCAGATAACAAAGTGGCTTGTAGTCGAGAATGTTGACTATGGAGCTTCAATTCCCATCATAAAAGGTTTTTTTAATATAACCCGTGTGCATAATCCAGGTGCAGCTTTTGGATTGTTTGCTCATAAACAATCATTGTTTATCATTTTTACACTCGTTACTATAGTAGTTATATCGACATTAGCTCTGAAGTATGCGAAGCGAGACCTTAAATTACAATTATTTCTTGCTTTGATACTTGGCGGAGCAATAGGTAATCTGATTGATCGTATCCGTTTTCAGTATGTTATCGATTTTCTGGATGTCTACTTATCAAAATATCATTGGCCTGCCTTCAATGTGGCGGATTCTGCTATTTGCGTTGGAATCGGGTTGTTAACGTATATGTTGTTGAAAAACAACGAGTCTCTGGAAGATGAAAAATCATGAATTATAAGTTGTTTGAGATTGGCGGAGTAAATATTTACACATATGGTACTCTCGTAGCCATTGCCTTTCTTGTTGGAATATTTTTAGCCGCATATCGAGCTAAAAAACTTGGTGAAAATCCACAGAACGTACTGGATTTATGTTTGTATGTTATGATTGCCTCAATAGCCGGTGCCCGGTTATGTTTTGTTGCTATAAATTGGGAGTATTTTAGCCAACATCTGATTGAAATTGTATTTATCCAGCAAGGCGGATTAGTGTTTTATGGGGGCATGGTGTTAGCAGTTATCACCACGGTGATCTTTTTAAAGTTAAAGAAACTGAGTATATTGCAGTATCTTGATATTCTTACACCATCTCTGGCTATCGGACATGCTATTGGTCGAATAGGTTGTTTTTTTAATGGATGTTGTTATGGCAAGGTTGCTGGAAATTCATTTTTTAGTTTTCTTGCTGTCCGTTTTCCTCGCGTAGTAGAGAAGATTCCCTTTGGCGACGGTAACGTGAGTGAACAGCTTATAGGGTCACCCCCGTATGCAGATCATTTATATGCGGGGCTTTTAACTGAAGCCGATAAATGTTCGTTGCCTGTTTATCCCACTCAATTATTTTCATCCGCAATGAATTTGATGTTTTTCTTTATTGTGCTCGCTATGTTTAGGCATCGTCGGTTCAAAGGACAGATTTGGTGGTCGTATATGATAATGTATTCTGTTGGACGGTTTACGATAGAATTTATACGAGGCGATAATCCATTACTGGGAGCTATTCCGCTGACATTTTCACAGATAGTATCGGTTATTTTGTTTGTATCAGGATTAGTGGCATATATTGTGACTAATCAAAAATCTAAGTCGATTGTTTAGATTCCTTATGAATTCTAGAATTGAGTTTACAGTTGTGTGTAACACGCAACAGCGGTTAGATGTTTTTTTATCACAATTGTTTCCCGATTATAGTAGATCGCTGATGCAAAAGTGGATCAAAGCGGGTTGTGTGCTGATAAAAGAAGAAAAAGTTAAATCGAAATATACCGTAACATATGGTGATACGATCAGCATTGATATACCGCCGGAAGAACGGATTGCAGTGGTTGCGCAGCCGATAGAACTAAATATTATATATGAAGATGCCCATATCATTGTAATAAATAAACCGCCCGGCATGGTAGTTCATCCATCGGCGGGGCATCAGAGTGGTACACTGGTTAATGCATTATTATATCACTGTGCTGATTTATCTACAATCAACGGGGTTATCCGTCCGGGAATAGTTCATCGTCTGGATAGAGATACATCAGGGGTTTTAGTAGCCGCAAAAAATGATGCTGCACATAAACATTTGTCAGATCAATTTGCCCAAAGGACCATGTATAAAGTTTATTGCGCGATTGTCGCAGGTGTTGTTCGACCGGGCATCCCTAAGGTGATAGATGAACCAATAGGGCGTCATCCAGTCCATAGAAAAAAGATGGCTGTTCGTGAAAATACTGGTAAACGTGCTATAACCGAATATAAGATAATTTTATCCGGTGACGATTATACATTTATGAAAGTTTATTTGAAAACCGGTCGTACGCATCAGATCAGGGTTCATATGGCACATATTGGGTTCCCAGTTTTGGGAGATCAGGAATATGGGTCTAAAAAATATAATAAACAATTTTTGCAATATGCTCCTCGCCAGTTATTGCATGCATACGCTATGCGTCTTGTGCACCCGGTTACAGGCGAAGAAATGTTGTTTCGAGCAAAATTACCGGACGATATAAAGCGGTTTCTGCGTGAATTAAGGTGAATGATTAATGAATTGTTACCCGATACGATTTAATCCGATTTACAAAGAGAAAGTATGGGGCGGTAGAAAGTTACACACCGTTTTAGGTAAAGATGCGCCTGCCGATAAACCGATCGGTGAGTCTTGGGAAATTGTTGATCGTGGAGATAATGTTTCTGTAGTTATCAACGGAGAATATAAAGATCAAACATTGAGAAATCTCCTTAAGCAATATGGTGAGGAATTATTAGGGACAGAGCGTTCTCTTGATTCATTCGGAAGATTTCCCCTGATGATAAAATTTCTCGATGCCACACAGAGATTGTCTGTACAAGTACATCCCGGTGATGATTTAGTGGAAAAGTTTCGTGAGACTGATTCCGGCAAGTCCGAGCTCTGGTGTGTTTTGCATGCCAAAGACGGTGCTAGCATACAATATGGCTGTGACGATTTGTTGCAGACACTTGATCCACAGACTACCTTGACGAAAGAACATGAAAAACTTTTTCATTATATTCCCGTGAAGAGAGGTGATATTATAAGTATTCCGGCGGGACAGGTGCATGCTCTTTTGTCGGATTGTCTGGTTTTTGAAGTCCAACGCAATTCTGATATTACGTATCGTCTCTATGACTGGGGGCGTATAGGGATAGACGGCCAGCCACGAGATTTGCATCTCCAAAAAGGGTTACAGTCAATACGGTTGCCTCAGCTGGAAACAATAACTTCTAATATTTTTGATCTGAATTCTAATGTCAATCCATTATTCAAGAATGATTTTTTTTCAGTATTCTATAATAATAACAGCGTGCCTTATCATGACATCTGCGATGGCCGATCATTTAAAATCCTGGCTGTTATTGAAGGTAATGGATATATTAGCTATGATACTGCGAAAAAAAAATTGGCATTAAATACCGGAGATGTTCTATTACTTCCCGCGTCAATGGGTGAATATATCGTGAAAAGCGACAGCGAAATTCATTGGCTTACAGTGTGCTAGAATATGTTTAAAATTCGTTAAATTCCCATTATTTGCATAAAATAACATAATTTTCTTGCAATTCTTCCATCCTTTTTGATATAGTATTCATTTTCTTTAATTCGTCGAAGTATGCGAAAAGATATGTGTCATATGTAAGCCATTAAAACCAACAGATAAAAAATACGGAAAGAGGAAATTATGACGAACGCTGACAACGGCAAGAAAAAGGCGAAAGAGACCCCAAAAGAGTCTGAAAACATTAAGAATCTTGAAAAAATTCAAAAGAAGTATAGTGAATACAAGCTAACACCTGTTGAAGCATGCGCCCTATCACAGACCCCGTATGAGCTGATCTATAAACCGAAAGAAAAGATTCCTACAATTATAGTTGATAATTTTCCGCGTTTGGGCAAATTGAGCGCATTGCGGTTTGTCGAATGGGTTCAAAATAATCCAGGTGGTGTGATATCGTTGCCTACCGGTAAAACTCCGGAACATTTTATCAAATGGGTACACCACTATCTCAATAACTGGGATAACAAAGAAATACGAGCTGATCTTGAAGGAAATGGCATTGATACATCAAAAAAACCGGATATGGGCAGTTTGTATTTCATACAGATAGATGAGTTTTATCCAATGAATCCTCAACAGCATAATAGTTTTTATTATTATGTGAATAAGTATTATTTGCGAGGGTTTGGCCTTGATCCTGAAAAGGCGTTGTTGCTTGATTGTTCTCAGATAGGTTCTAAACCTGATCGTCAGGTACTTGATTTATTCAGGGATAAAAAAGTAGATTTGACATTGCGATACCGCAAACCTAAAAACTATTTAGAAAAATTACAGAAAACAGCTATTGATCTGGCTGATCAATTTTGTACAGAATACGAACAAAAAATCCGTGATCTTGGTGGTATAGGATTTTTCCTTGGTGGTATTGGTCCTGATGGTCACATTGGTTTTAATGTCCGTGGTTCAGATCATTTCTGTACGACTCGCTTGACTCATACCAACTACGAAACAGAAGCAGCAGCAGCAGGCGACCTTGGTGGTATTGAAGTATCCCGTGGTCGCTTGGTTATTACTATTGGTTTGAATACCATTACGTATAACCCGGACGCAACAGCAGTTATTATTGCCGCTGGTGAAGCAAAAAGTGGCATTGTTGCTGATTCTATACAAACTGAAAAAAGTAATATTTTTCCTGCCTCAGCATTACAGAGTTTGCCGCGTGGACGTTTTTATATTACGCGAGGTGCCGCTGCATGTTTGGATGAACGTGCTTATGCAGATTTACAGCGTAACGAGACCGCTTCAAAAGAGTCTTCTTATCGCTTCATCATGAATGTTGGATTTGCTAGTGAGAAAAAGCTTGAAAGGCTTACTGAGGCAGATTTTAGAAAAGATCGTTTTGCCACTGAGTTGCTCAAAAAGTCCAATAAATCAGCCATACAGTTGGTGAATGAAGCTACAGAACATATAAATAAAAGTATAGAAAACGGTTTGCACAATTATGAAAATAAAGTTTTTTTACATACTGCACCGCATCATGACGATATCATGCTGGGTTATTTACCGTATATTGAACATCAGATGCAGACCCCAACAAATCAGCATTATTTTGCATACATGACATCCGGCTTTACCGCGGTAACCAATTCCTATGTATCAACTTTGTTGCAAACAATGCTAAAATACATGCCGCAAAGTAATTTTATAGATCTACATGCGAGCGGTTATTTTGAAGCTAATAATAAGGTTGCTAAAAATACAGAGACCATGTTGTATCTTGATGGTGTGGCTCGTAAAAGAGTGATTACTGTTGAAGAAGCTCAGTCACGTCGTATGTTGCGCAACGCAATGATCGTTTTCGATGATGATAACATGGATAATATAAAAGAACGTGCTGAAGAGCTTATCAACTATTTTGAAACACAGTATCCAGGTAAGAAAGATTTGCCATACATTCAGAAATTTAAAGGTATGGTTCGCGAGTGGGAAGCTGATCTTTTATGGGCATACTTTGGATTTCACAAAAACTCTGTGCGTCATTTGAGACTTGGTTTTTACCAAGGGGATATCTTCACTGAAGAACCTACTATTGATCGAGATGTGATTCCAATTCTTAATTTGCTTCATGAACTGAGACCGAATATTGTCACACTAGCGTTTGACCCTGAAGGGAGTGGTCCTGATACACATTACAAAGTGCTTCAGGCGACTACTCATGCTTTGCAGCTATACGAGGAACAAACCGGTATAACTGATATCGAAGTGTTGGGATATCGTAATGTGTGGTTTAAGTATCATCCATGCGAATCAAATATGTACACTCCGGTATCAATCGGTAATTTATCAGCATTGGAAAATTCGTTTGAATCCTGTTTCTCATCGCAGAAAAATGCATCATTCCCATCATATGCGTTTGATGGACCGTTTTCCGGGTTAGCTCAAAAAATCCAGGTAAACCAGTATGTCATGCTCAAAGATTTATTGGGTAGTGATCATTTTGTTATGAATGAAGACCCACGCTTGCGTGCTGCGCATGGTATGGTTTTCCTGAAAAAGATGACAACTCAAGAACTCTACGAACATTCAAGACGATTGAAAAAATCGACAGAAAATAGATAAATTTATCTGATTATTACAAGCAAAAGGCGTTACCTTCGAGGTAACGCCTTTTTTATTTTCGATAAAATTAAGTTTTAGATATCAAGCTGAGAAATAATTTCTTTCATTGCATTACCGGAGTCAGTAAACGCTTTCTGTTCTTCATTAGTCATTGGGACGGGAACTTGAGAAATAATACCTTCGCTGCCAATTATCGTTGGAACACTCAGGCATACATCTTTTAGTCCACAATAGCCATCAAGATACGATGAAACAGTTAATATACTGGATTCGTTGCGCAAGATTGCTTCAATAATTCTCACAACACCCAGAGCAACGGCGTAGTAAGTTGCGCCTTTGCGTTCTATGATATCATATGCCGCGTTTTTAACTTTATAGAATATATGGTCCTTGGTCTGTTCTCGATCGCATTCTTTATTGCATTGGGCGCAGAAATCATCGAGAAAATTTGCTCCAATCATGACTCTACTCCAAATAGGCACTTCAGTATCGCCATGTTCACCGAGAATATACGCATGCACATTTCTCGGGTCGATTTGACAGTGTTGACTGAGTAACGAACGAAATCTTGCAGTATCCAATACAGTTCCAGAGCCTATAACTTGATAAGGTGACAAACGCGAAACTTTCAGGGTTACATAAGTGAGAATATCAACGGGATTAGTAACAACCAGCAATATGGCATTGCGTTCTACAGACAAAATTTTAGAAACGATATCTTTGAAGATAGCAGTGTTTTTATGTACCAGATCGATTCTGGTTTCACCTGGTTTTTGATTTGCGCCGGCGGTTAAGACTATAATGTCAGCGTTTTTGCAGTCGCTATAGTCGCCGAGGCGAATAGACACTGGTTTAGTGAAGGCGATGCCATGGTTGAGATCCATCACTTCACCTTCAGCTTTTGATTTATTAGTATCTATCAGGACAATTTCGCTTGCTCGGCCAGATATCATAAGGGCAAATGCGGTAGTTGCTCCAACCTGTCCTGCTCCGATGATTACAATCTTATTTGTAACTACGTCGACTGTTTTCATATAATACACCTCCTCGTTGTCTGTGATCTTTAGACTCAAGAATAGGGTAGGCGTTCATCAGTTGACAAGGTTTTTTATTTTATCGAGATAAAATTGCGCGATTTTTGACTCATCTTCAGGTGTATAAATATCTTCCGCATTGACGATCAGGGATTCAGGTATTTCTTTCAAAAATCGTGACGGATGGCTAGGCTCAATTTCTCCATACTTTGTTCTGCCAAGTGCATAACTAAGATACAATTCATCCTGTGCTCGTGTTATACCAACATAACATAAACGGCGTTCTTCCGATATATCTCCTTGATTTTCATCCAGAGAGCGTGAGTGGGGGATAATCCCTTCTTCCATACCCACCATGAATACAATGGGAAATTCTAGCCCTTTACAGCTATGCAATGTTATCAGGGTAACGGTATCATTACTGAGCTCTTTTTTGTTGCCTGTTTCGTCTTGTGCAAGCGAAATTTGGTTCAGGTATTGACGGATTGATTTGTTTTGTGATTCGTGTTCTTCAAAATACTCTATATCATCAATTAAATCGTATACGTTTTCCATACGAGATTCAATTTCGTTTTCATTTTCGCTGATACGGGTTACTTCTCGTTCATAGCTTATATCTTTTATGAAATCTTTTATTGTGGATACTAATGACGGGTTACCAGGATCATTCATTCTTTGGCGATATGCGTCTATAAGTTCCATGAATTCATGTATACTGCGTGCTGATTTCTTATTTAATGAAGGTATTTTTTCCGTTTCACAAAGGGCTTTAACAAAAGAGATTTTGTTGGTCTGGCAATAATCGTTTAGAGCAGCCAGTGTGGTGATACCAATTCCTCGTGGCGGGGTATTGATAATTCGCATCAAACTAATTTCATCATTGGGATTCAGGATAAATTTGAGGTATGCGATAATATCTTTAACTTCCTTGCGGTCAAAAAATCGTGTACCGCCTATCAATATATAAGGGATTTTATTTTTACGTAATGACTGCTCAAATAAGCGTGTCTGATGATTAGTACGCATAATGATAGCATAATCATGAAATCTTTTGGCCTGTCTTACTTTGTGGTCAAGAATGGTTTTTACCGTGGATTCTGCTTCTTCTCGTGCGTCACTGAATACGCTTAAGGTTATGGGCATATCGTTTTCTTTTGCTGACCATAATTCTTTTTCTCGGCGTAATGCGTTATTTTTAATAACACTGTTTGCTGCTTCCAGAATGGTTTTTGTTGAACGATAATTTTGTTCAAGTTTAATGATTTTTGTTTTTGGAAAGTGACGGTCGAATTGCAATATATTGCGAAAATCCGCCCCCCGCCAGCCGTATATACTTTGATCGTCATCGCCAACTACACATATATTGCCATATTTTTCCGCTATTTTTCTGGTAAATAAAAACTGTGGGTAGTTGGTGTCCTGATATTCATCAATCATAATATATTGGAAACGATCTTGAAATTTTTCCAGCACCTTTGGGTGTTTTTGGAATAAAAGAAGTGGCAGCAAAATAAGGTCGTCAAAATCCAGCGCATTGTACAATTTGAGGCGTCGTTGGTATTCCTTGTATATGGATGAATACACCACCTGATCAGGAGATGCTGCATCGCTTGCAGCGCTAGCAGGATCAATTAAACCGTCTTTATATTTGCTAATTGCATTACGTGTGTTTTGAACATTGATTTTGTCAATCAGATGAGGCCATACATCTTTTATGACTTTTTTGATAAGGGAAAGCTGGTCTGATTCATCATAAATTGAAAATTGTTTTCTGTATCCTAGATGATGGATAGACTCGCGTAAAATATAAAGGCCAAGTGAGTGAAATGTGGATATGAAAGGTTTTTTCTTTCCAGATCCAATAAGGGTTTTCAAGCGTTCCTGCATTTCGCGGGCTGCTTTATTTGTAAATGTAACCGCTAAAATAGACGCAGGATCGATTTTTTTATCAATCATGTGTGCAATTCTATAAGTAATAACACGGGTTTTGCCTGTACCTGCTCCTGCAAGTACCAGTAATGGCCCATGTATAGATGTAACCGCTTCGTATTGTTCTTGATTGAGTAATTTTTTAAGCTTATTAGACATAGTTTTTTCCTATTCAAGTGCTTGGAGCAATTCATTACAGCATGGAATTTATTATTGGTCAAGTAAAAGAGTTAGAAATTGTTAGTTGATTTATTAAATCGAAAAGAAAAATACTTCACAAATAAATCATGAAATAACAAAAAAAACTTAATGAAAGTATCCCTTCTTCCGAATAAAACAATATCAATAGCATACCCAAGAGATAGTACGAGAGAAAAGGACCAAAGTTATGATTAAAGTTCTTATAGTTGATGACTCTTCATTTATGCGTCAGGAACTAACACGTCTGATAGCGGACGATCCTGAAATAGAAGTAATTGGTACAGCTTTTGACGGTGCGCATGCTTTGAAAAAAATAGCTAGTCTTAAGCCTGATGTCGTTACATTAGATATAGAAATGCCTCAAATGGATGGTTTAACAGCGCTGAAACATATTATGATGACGAATCCATTGCCTGTTGTCATTATCAGTTCCTTAACCCAAAAAGGTGCTGAAACAACGATAGAGGCGATTCAACATGGCGCTGTAGAAGTAATTCCCAAACCATCAGGAACAATCTCACTTGATATAAAACAGCAAAAAGAAGAAATCATAGCCAAAATAAAGGCGGCTTATAGAGTAGATTGTTCAAAAATTCGTAGAGTTGCTCCACCACCGGAAGTTGTTAAAAAACCTGTTACATCTACAAAGGAATGTACTCATATAGTAGGTATAGGTGTATCAACTGGAGGCCCTCAAACACTAATGAAAATTATACCGCAGTTACCTGCCGGGTTGCCTGCGGCGGTGATGGTTGTTCAGCACATGCCACCGGTATTTACGAAAAGTTTTGCGACTCGGTTGAACTCGGTAAGTAATTTAACCGTGAAAGAAGCTGAAAGTACTGATCGAATTCTTGAGGGGCATGTATATATTGCGCCAGGCGGATATCATATGACAGCGTCCAAAAATGCTAAGAATATTGAAATTGCCCTTGAACCCTCGAGTACATTACACAGGCCTTCAGTAGATGTATTGTTTGACTCATTGGTAGCTTCTTCTGTTAAAAACTTGACAGGGGTGATACTTACTGGAATGGGTAAAGATGGAGCCGCTGGATTGAAAAAAATGCACGATAAAGGATTTCAGACAATCGGGGAATCGGAAAAAAGCGCAGTTGTATATGGGATGCCCCGTGAAGCAGCTCATTTAGGTGCAGTCGATTTTGTTTTAGAACGAGAGGCTATTGCGGAGAAGATAGTAGATCTAGTATCAAGTAAATCAAGAGTATAAATTTTCATATATAATTACTCACTCAAGGAGTCCGTATTATGGCAGACAGAACACAACAACTTATATCTGATCTTAAATCAGTTGACAGCATAACAAAAAAGTATGCTGCGGAAGATTTGGGAGAATTGGGAGATGATCGTGCTATCTCGCATCTGATTGATCTTTTTGAAGATGAAGAGATATCAGTTCAGGAAGCCGCGGTCGAAGCGATTATCAAAATAGGTGGTACTGATGCGGTACGTCAGGTAGCTCCATTATTGCGCTCTGAGCGGGCATCTGTGCGTAATATGGCATCGGATATTCTTGCTCATATTGGTGAAGATGCAATAAATGAGTTGTCAATATTGATCCACGATGATGATCATGATGTGCGTAAATTTGCTGTGGACATTCTGGGGTTAATTGGTTCACCTGAAGCAACGGAAAAAATAATAGAAGCTTTGAACGACAAACATATTAATGTAGTTTGCGGTGCTGTTGAGGCATTGGGCAATATTGGAGATAAAAATGCATTGGATGCATTGATAGAACTGTTGGATACGGCAGAAGATCCATGGTTACAGTTTATGCTTGTAGAAAGTATTGGAAAAATGCACGACAGTAAAAGCATAAAAGTATTACATGAAATGCTTAAACAAGATGATCCATTGATTATAGCGTCAGTCATCCGTTCATTGGGTGAAATTAAAAATCCATCGAGCGCTAAACCACTTATAGATATGCTAGATAGTATAGCTGTATCTTTGAAGCAGGTTGTCGTTGGGGCACTGGATAAAATAGAGTCTGTTGAGGGTCAAGAGGTATTTGAATCGTTAGATTCTGCCTATGTGTTAGATAAATTGGTTCCGCTTCTTAATAACGAAAATCCACAGACAAAGAAGAGTATTGCAAAAATATTAAAACATGTTAGGCATGAAAAAACTATTGCAGCACTTTTCTCGTTATTGGGAGATCATCATACGGAAGTAATAGCCGAGGCTAAAAACTCATTATTATCATTCGCACCTATATCTCATGAACAACTGGAACGCTATTTGAGTAAATCAAACAATACGGAACTCAAACAGTTGATCGGTATTATAAACGATATGAGCGATAAAGATCTTAGTGGAATTTTGTTGGCCTATGTTGACCATGAAGATCCTGAAGTTCGGAGTAAAGCCGTTGAAGCGCTTGGTAAAACAAAGAATACAGTTGGTCTTGAAAAGATTATCGAGTTGACTTCAGATGTGAATCGAGAAGTTCAGATTGCGGCATTACGTGCGTTGGTGAACAAGCAGGATCCTGGAGCGATTCAAACTTTGATAGAATTTTTGACATCTACATCGCTTGAATTAAGTCGGGTAGCTGCTGAATCGTTAAAAGTAATGCAACTTGATGATACAGCTATAAATAATCTTATTGATTTACTTGATAACCAACAAGAAGTGACACGCATTATGGCAGCCAGTATATTGGCTGAAAATCCTCCTGAGAATTATGTTTCTGATATCCTCAGTGCCTTAAATAGTTCGACGTGGGAAGTCAGAAAACTGATTATCGATATGTATGGGAAGATGCAGTGTAAAGAAGTTATCGATGACATAATACCTTGTTTAAATGATGAGGAACGTTATGTAAGAATCGCGACAATATCAGCACTTTCTCGCATGAAAGATAATCGTACAATACCATATCTTGCACAAATGCTGGATGATCCTGATGAGCATATTCGATATGAAACAGTGATATCGCTTAAACATTTCACTGGTGAAGAAGCCGGTAAAGCATTATTACAAGCGCTGGAAGATTCTTCTGAGATGATTCGTCTTGCTGCAATAGATGCAGTCGCAGATATTCGTTACCAGCCTGCTATAGATTTATTGAAATCTATGAAGGATAAAGAATACGACGACGTCTATTTTGCGATAGATGAAGCAATTCGAAAATTAGAACAATAATTATTTATCGATGAAGAAGGATGCTCGTAATGAATATTAGCTCCGAAGAATATAAAGAATTGACCGAGTTAGTTCATAAAAGAAGCGGCTTGTTTTTTGAAGAAAACAAACTGTATTTTTTAGAACGACGCTTAGAAAATAGGATGTCAGTAACCAACTGTGAAACGGTAAAAGATTACTTGCGCCTAATCAAGTATGATATTAGGGGCACAGAACTAGACGCTTTTGTCGATTCACTAACAACCAATGAGACGTATTTTTATCGTGAACTCCCACAGCTTATGAGTTTTATTCAGGGGACATTGCCGATTATTATGGAAGAAAAGAAGAAGTTGGGGTCACGCAATTTGAAAATATGGAGTGCTGCCTGTTCCAGGGGATGTGAACCTTATACCATCGCTATGCTATTAAAGGAACATGTTCCTGATATAGATAGTTGGCATGTCCAAATAATTGGAACAGATATCAGCAATACAGTACTGCGTGATTGTCGTCAAGCGGTCTATTCTGAACGGTACCTGAAAGATGTTCCTCCATTGGTTCGCATGAAATATTTTACCAAAACAGAGGACAATGATTGGAGTTTGAACAAGGAAATTAAAAATATGGTTCAGTTCAGTCATTTGAATTTGGTTGATAGAATTAAAATGCGCACCATGGCAGGTTACGATTTTATCTTTTGCCGAAATGTTTTGATTTACTTTGATGAGCCATCAAGCAAACAGGTCGTGAGCATGTTTCACGATAGCTTGAATAAAGGTGGATTTATCTTTCTTGGCCATTCTGAGTCAGTAGCGCGTTTGAGCGCAGCATTTCAGATAGTACGTTTAAATAATTCATTAGTATATCAAAAATCTTAATAATAAGCGTAAGGAGTATAATGATGGGTAATAAGTTATTAGTGGTTGATGATTCTCAGACAGTCAGGACATTAATATCTTTCATATTGTCTTCAAATGGTTTTAGTGTCGAGACAGCTATAAATGGTATTGATGCCCTGGAAAAAATATACAAAGAGACATACGATTTAGTCGTCTGTGATATAAATATGCCTAAAATGGATGGATTGACACTTATAAAAGTCTTACGCCTTCAGGATCTTTACAAAGAGTTGCCTATTATTATCGTTTCTACAGAAGAAAGTGAAGAAGATAAGCAAAAAGGTATTGAGGCTGGGGCTAATGTCTATCTTGTAAAGCCGACGGATCCGACTAAATTATTGGGCAATATACAAATGTTACTTGGATGATAATACTAAACGCGGGAGTTTAATGGGACCATGGATGAACACCTTGATCCGACTTTAATATCAGATTTTGTACTGGAATGCAAAGAGCATTTAGACAGCGTTGAAAATAATATTATCACATTGGAAAACAATCCCAATGATCTTGAAATTCTAAATGCAATTTTTAGAGCAGTCCATAGTGTAAAAGGTGGCGCTTCATTTTTAGGATTAAAAAAGCTGACCCATCTGACACATAGAATGGAGAATGTTCTGGATGATTTACGTAAAGAGAAAATGGCTGTATCTACGGATATTATAGACGCCATTCTTGAGGGCTTGGATGTTCTTCTTCGTTTAATTGATGAACTCCAGGTATTGGTGCATGATGCTGTCGAGAACTGTGCTCCTGAGAATATGCCGGATTTTGATGAGTCTTTAACTGTAGATGTCGAACCCATGGCGCATAAATTTGAGTTGCTCAAAGGCTCTCCTTCAAAATCCAAAGAAGAAACGGCAGCAAAAACTGAAGCTGCTCCTGTAGCGAGCGAGCCAGCAGTTGCACCAGTCAGCGAACCTGTTGCACAAGAAACGCCTGCACCTGTCGAGGAATCTAAGAAAAACGGATTAAAAGACCGTGTGGCAGATATATTGCCTGAAGCAATGAGTATTTTTTTGACAGAAGCCAACGAAATTTTTCAAAGCATTAGCAGCAACCTTGTGGTTATTGAAAAGAATAATAAGGATCAGGAGACACTTAACGCATTATTCAGAGAAATACATAATTTTAAAGGTAACGCAAGATATCTTGGTTGTGCAAATATAGAAAAATTGGCTCATAATATGGAAAATGTATTTGATGATATTCGTAATGGAACATTGAAAATATCATCTCAGATAATTGATCTGCTTTTCCAGTGTCTTGATATGTTGATAGAGCTGACGAAGGGAATTGAAGAGCAAGGTACGGATACATTATTGAATGTTGATGGTCTTGTTGATCAACTGAAAGGTTTATCAGGTACTGATAAACCAAGTACACCATCGAAGGGTAAGAAACCAGTAGAGTCAGCGAAACCCGTTTCAGAAACAAAACCCGAAAATGAGACGTTGGATATTTTCATGGGTGCAAGCCAGCAACATATGTACAATATTAAGAGCACACTTGAAAAAATGTCATCATCATCTCTGGAAGATAAAGATTTTGATTTGCTTGTCAGGGCATTCGATGGGTTACGAAGTGCAGCAAATTATATGGGATTTAAAGAGATACATGAAATTTGTCAGCATCTTGAAAAATTGGTTCGTTCCGATCGTTCTGCATTGAAGGCAAATAAGAATTTGCAATCATTGATAGAAAGAAGTTTTTCATATTTAAATGAATCAATAGAGTCATTACAATCTAGTGGAAGTGAAAAAGAATTGGATTTGCTGTTGGTTGCGGATATTATGATTGAGGTAAACAACATGCCTTCCAGTAAAGATGACTCCTCAGAGGCAAATTCTGACCCTGTTCAAGCAGTTGAGTCTTCACAGGAGAAGACTGATGAAGAAGAAGCACTGGCCACAGAACAACCTAAGGAAGATGAAAAGCAAGAAGAAGCAGAACAGGTGCAAGCAGTTGCTGATAAAGGGGCTGATCAGCCTAAGGAAACATCTCAGGGGCAGCAGGATAAATCATCTCAGCAGAAAAAAACTATTGCCATGGAAACCACTATACGTGTGGAGCAATCTAAACTTGACTCTTTAATGAATTTGATAGGGGAGTTGATCATTAATAGAAATAGGTTTACTGCAATTTCCAGGCGTCTTGAGAATGAATATAATATTCCTGATGTTTCTAAAGATCTCAAGCAGGCAACTTATATGGTCAGCAGGATATCGGATGATTTACAGGCGGAAATTATGAGTGCCCGTATGGTGCAGGTGGGAATGGTGTTTAACAAATTTCCACGTCTTGTACGCGATTTGGCTCGCACAAAGAAAAAAGATATAGCGTTACATATTTCTGGTGAAGATACTGAATTAGATAAGACAGTCATAGAGCAGATAGGTGATCCGTTAGTGCATTTGATAAGAAATGCGGCCGATCATGGTCTTGAGGATTCCGCAGATGAGCGTGTGAAGGCTGAAAAGGAAGCTACAGGAAATATTTATCTGCGGGCTTTCCACGAAGGTAATAATGTGGTCATAGAAATTCAAGACGATGGGCGCGGAATTGACGCTGAAAAATTAAAACGCAAAGCTATTGAAAAAGGAATTATCAGTCAGGACGAAGCGGATTCAATGAGTCATGAAGCCGCGGTCAACCTTATTTTTGCGCCTGGGTTTAGTACTGCAGAACAGGTCTCTAATATTTCTGGTAGAGGTGTCGGTATGGATGTTGTCCGTGACAATATCAGTAAGCTCAATGGGCGAATAGATGTGGTTACGGAGTTGGGAAAAGGAAGTACGATTTCTTTGGTATTACCGTTAACACTTGCTATAGTTGAGACTATTATGGTACGGGTTGAAAACAATTATTTTGCCATTCCGTTGCAATGTGTGGCGGAGACGGTAAAGGTAAAACCTCAGCATATAAAATATCTTAAGAAACGTAAATCGATTAATTTACGGGATAAAGTAATAGGTGTTGAAGCTTTATCTGAGGTTATTGGGCTTGGTAATTTTGATTTAAGGTCATTTGCAGCAAAAGGTATTGCTGATAATTCTGAACAAGATGATGATATATCCATTGTTATTATTCGGGCTGGTTCAAAATCAGTCGGGTTTATTGTGGATGAATTACTGGAAAAGCAAGAAGTGGTTATCAAACCGCTTGTTGATTTTCTTGCATGTATCCGCGGTATTTCAGGTGCAACAATTCTTGGTGACGGGAATATCATGTTGATTTTAGAACCAAACGAATTAATCAATTTGGCAACCGAAAATGAGGTCGTACTGGAAAAATGACAACAAAAAAATATACCCTAATAGTTATAGATGATAAGTCAACATTAACAACACAGATTGAGGATTATTTCCGCAGTTATTTCCCTGTCCAGTCAGTGGTAGTCGTTTCATCGCTGAGTCAACTGAGTATAGATTCTTTTCAAAGTAGTTTAATGTTGATTAATGCATCCAGATTTTTCGATAGTAACGAAATGGTGTCTATGGCACAGTTGATAAAAAAACATTCTATTGCGGTGATTCCATATTTTGAACCTGATTTTGCTGATATGGGATCTGTGCTTGACGCTATTGAATTGGGTGCTGTAGATGCGGTTTCATCTGCAATTTTTTCCAGTGGTCCGGGCTGCTCGAATTCTGAACGTAATGTTTTTAATGAATTTGTCAAAACATTGTTTGATAACAAATTAAAATTCGATATAGATTTACTGAGAATGCGGTTATATCCGTTTGCCAACGATGAAATATCAGTGGCTTCCAAAAGAAATAGATCATTGGTTGTCGTGGGGTCGGATTTTGGGGGGATATCGACTGTTTTGGGCATGATTCCGCAGTTTCCTTCCTCATATAAGAATTCGTTTTGTATTTTGATGAATGGACACAACCGATTGCTTGAAGCTTTAGTAGATAGGTTGCAGGTAAATAGCGCATTAAAAGTCAAACTAGTTCGTAGGGCTATGGTGATAGAGTCATCGACCGTGTATATTATCTCTGCAAACCGGACTCCGGTTCTGGATTCATGGGATGGTAAAAATATCAGTGTTTTGGTCAATGAGGCATTGCCTTTTGACATGTCTCTTAAGCATTGGATTGATCCGTTTATGTTATCAGCGGCGGAAATATACGGTAAAAACACCATAGGTCTTTTATTAGGTGGTTTGCAGGAAGATGGGTTATTGGGCTTAGAGAAGATACAGGAATATAAGGGAACGACGATAGTACAATCAAATAAGTCGTATCCGTCGAATGAACGCTTAAAGATAGCTAAAAAGCGGAAATGCGCCCAGCAAATTGTATATGCTGCTGATATGGCAAAAACAATCATGCAGTTGTAATACTCACAGTATTGTCTGCAGTACGCCAGGTAAATTTTAAAAATATAATAATTATTATTGCAAAAATTTCGTATAACCGTATTATTACAAAGTAATGCGAGAGTGGCGAAACTGGCAGACGCGCTGGACTTAGGATCCAGTGGGGCAACCTGTGGGGGTTCAAATCCCCCCTCTCGCACGTAAATCCATCCTTAAAATTCAAAATAAATCTGCACATTACATGCTTTATAACTAGATATTGTGAGCTTAGCAATCAAATTTATTGCGCTATGGTCGATATACATACTGAAAGGAACCCATCAATAAAATGAAGCGTTTATTGCTTGTTATTCTTCTCACATTTTCAGGTTATTTCGGTTCATTCTTTAGTCCATTTTACGGGTTGTGTATCTATCTTTGGTTTGCCTATATTCGTGCACAAGAATGGGCATGGGGAGCGAATTGGTTTATAGCTATGCGTCCATCACTAACTTTAGCTATATGTGTAGCTCTCGGTGCGTTAATGCGGGGAGAAAAGTTATATAGAGGATCTACAATAACACGTCTGCTTATATTGCTATGGATATTTCTGTTGATTAGTTTTCTTGATCCTGTCCATAAAGGAAATGCAGCCTTTTGGTTTGATTATGTCACTAAAGTAATTGTCACTGGTTTTTTTATTACAGGTTTGGTCATAACAAAAAAGCGTCTCATCGGTCTTTTGGTGACGCTTTGTATGAGCATAGGATTTTATGGCGGAAAATGTGGATTGTGGGCAATTCTTAAAGGTGGTGCCAAAATTCTTCAGGGTCCGGGAGGAATGTATCAAGATAATAATACATTTGCATTAGCGTTTGTTATGCTTTTACCCTTATTGTATTTTACGCATGATCTGATAACCAATGCCCGGTACCTTTGGTTTAAGAAAGGCTTTAGGCTGATTTTCTTTTTTACTCTTCTTGCAGTGATATTTACATATTCACGTGGAGGCTTTTTGGGGTTGGTCGTTGTGGTCACTATGATTAATATAAGATCTAAAAAGAAGTTTACAACATGGATTTTTATGGGGATTTTAGCATTGATTATAGGTCTTTTCTTTATCCCTCAGGAATATAAGGATAGGTTGAATACCATATTTGTGGATGAAGGTGAAGAACGAGAAGCATCTTCTGCGAGTAGGTTACATTTTTGGAAAGTAGCTATAGATATGGTTAACGACAACCCTATTACCGGGGTTGGTCCTGGATGTTATAATGCAGCATACAATAAATATGATTTTTTGGATGGTGAATATGGAACTAGTAGGGCTGTTCATAGTTCATTGTTTCAGTTTTTGACGAATAATGGGTATCCGGCATTTATAATTTTTTGTATGTTGATTTTTATATCTATACGAACTTGTATGCGTATACGAAAAGCAGCTTATCGTCGTAAAGATCTTAGCTGGATTGTTTCTGTGGCCAATATGCTTGAAATTTCTATTTGGGGTTATTGTGTTAGCGGCTTATTTGTTTCTATGGCGTACGCAGATTTGTTATATCATGAATTTTGTATTGTCGCTGCTTTTGAGCTTATTGCCCGTCAACATCTTTCAAAAAAGAAAGAAGAAAAGAAAGAAGAAGTCATTGTTGAACAAAAAATACTTCCTGCTTAATGTATTAATCAAAAAGCCTGAATTTGTATAGATGTAAGTTTTGTGCAATAAATTTAAACATGACAAGTAATGTTTGAATGCCATACTTGATGCTTCTCGTGAAATTAATCGAAGATGATTCTTCGGAATAACGGGTAGGGATAGGGACATCCCCGATGCGGAATCCGAAGTAAACGCTTTGTGCAAGAAATTCGCTGTCGAAAACAAAATCGTCAGAGTTGTGCATAAATGGTACTCTTTCTAAAACTTTTCGGGAATAAACCCTGAAACCGGAATGAAAATCTCCTAAATTTTGACCAAGGATTAAATTTTCAATAATGGTCAATATTCGATTGCTAATATATTTATATACTGGCATACCACCCTGAAGTGTCTCCTTACGAGTACGAATGCGTGAACCGATGACCACGTCGCAAATACCTGTTTTTAAGAATCCTACAGCAAAAGGAATTATTCGGCTGTCATATTGATAATCAGGGTGTATCATGACAATGATATCGGCATTTCGTTTTAAAGCCACTTCATAGCATTTTTTTTGGTTTGCTCCATAACCCTGATTAGTGTCATGTGATATTGTGGTTATTCCAAGTTGTTGCGCAATAAGAGTGGTTTTGTCAGTACTTGCGTCGTCGCACAAGATTATTTCATCTACTGATTCGAGAGGTATATCATGAAATGTCTTTGCGAGAGTTTTTTCAGCATTGTATGCCGGCATGACAACAATTGTTTTCGACTTTTTAACAGATAAGTCTGTTTTTGCGGTAATGTCAGTCATAATAAAATATTCCGAATACACACATAATAGATTATATTATGGCAAAGATGCTTCTAAAGCGGCAAGTACATTATTTCTGCCGGTTCCTTTTGTCGCTGAGAATAGCAGGCATTGTGATTCCTCAAGCCCAAAAATACGCATAAGGTTTCGCTTATTATTAATGGCAACATTATTGGAAACTTTATCTACCTTGGTTGCGACTAGCATAATAGGTAAATTATATGATTTAGCCCATTCGTAGAATGCGCGGTCTTTTTCAGTCGGTTCATGACGTATATCTACCAGAAATACTACTGTCCTGATATTGATAGATTCCATGAAATATTTTTCGATCAATTCCTGCCATTTAATCTGCATTCTTTTAGGGGTGCGAGCAAAGCCGTATCCGGGAAGATCGACAAAATAAAATTCGTTATTGACCTTAAAAAAATTGATAGATTGAGTCACACCGGGAGTTTTTCCGACTCTTACCAATTTCTTACGTTGAGCAAGAGATCGCAATAATGACGATTTCCCTACATTCGATCGACCTGCAAAAACGATTTGAGGCAAGTCGTAACAAAATTGTTCCGGATTTACTGCAATTTGCTGTAAAACAACATCTTTAATCTGCATCATATTATAACATAGTAGAATTGAAATATTCGATGACGCTTTCTTCCACGCCAAAAACTTTTATAAGCAAAGCGGCACGTATCCACATTCCGTTGCGTTCCTGACGCCAGTATTTGGCTCGTGGATCTCTATCGACTAGAGGGTCAATTTCGTTACGACGCGGTAATGGGTGCATTATAATGGCATCTTTTTTAAGCAGTGGCAACTGCTCTGGACCTATACGGAAGTTGGAATAATCATAATTTTTTGATTCACCATTAACATCATGTTCGTCTTGAATACGTGTCATATACACAGCATCAGCTTTATCGAGAACATGATTGATATTATTCACCTCGTGAAAGACAATGTTCTTTTTATTTAGAAACGATTTGATATCATCTTTCATTTGAAAACGTTCCGGTGCTACAAAATACAATGTGACATTTTCGTAGTTTGATAACAGATAACTCAGAGATCTGACTGTGCGTCCACGTTGAAGATCTCCTACCATAACGATAGTTTTACCGTCAATCCCGCCTCGTTCGGTGAAATTTCTATGTAATGTGTATATATCGAGCAACGCTTGTGTTGGATGCTGATCTCTTCCTGAACCTGCGTTGAATACGGGAATAGGACGATCAGAGTTGTTCAATACCCAGGTTGCTTTTTCTGCGTGACCTTCCTTAGGATGACGCATAATGACTAGATCGACATAACTGGAAAATGTTCGGATTGTATCCTCATATGTTTCACCCTTGACTTCAGATGAGGTAGATGGATCGCGTACTTCCGAAATAGAAATACCAAGAATATGACACGCGTTGAGAAACGATAAAAACGTACGTGTTGATGGCTGAATAAAGTAGAGCATAGCTCTTTTGTGAGGCAATAAGCTTTGAAGCCAAACCATACCTTCTTTTGATTTAGCAATTCGTCGAGTAGCGTTTGCGATGGTAATCAATTCTTCAAGTAATGACCTGTCAAATTGTTGCGATAGAAGCACATCGTAAATACGACCATCTTTTCTGAAATAATCGACTTTTTGTGATGTAGAAAGCGAAGCAAACTGATCCCATGAAATTTTTTTACCGATTAGAGTTGATTCCATGATAACGACTCCTTATATGAGGCTTTATAAATATATTATAAAATGTTTATGCTTCGCCGAAATGTGAAAATTCCATATTAAATGTACCTCTTCCCTCAGTCAATGAACGCAGATCAGTACTATAACCAAATAATACTGATAATGGGGCAAACGCATGAATGACTTTAGGTATATCTTGAGTTACCGGTCCTTCCGGTTCAAGATAAAAAGTAATCTCATGCACCTGACCACCTCGTGAATTGAGGTCACCGATTACACCGCCGGTATATTTTTCGGGTACGATTATGTCTACTTTCATGATCGGTGCAAGTAGTCTTGGACCGGCATTTCTCATTGCGTCAGCAAAGGCAATATTGGATACTGCACGAAAACCGAGGTCTGAATAGTTTCTTTCATTATATTCTACTTCGAGCAAAGTTGATTTAATATCGGTTATCGGATAACCGCTTAAGACACCTGAAGCTGCTGCTGAAGTTATTGATTCTTCTATCCATTGTTGAATGTCTTTAGGAATAAGATCACGGTCTTTCAGATTATTCTTATAGAAAAAGCCTGCGTTTCGTTCCATCGGTTCCAGTTTAAGGGTGATGCCGGCAAAATGATCGGTTTCAGCGATCTTTTTCTGAAAAATTGCTTTATGGGTACAGGTATTTTTGATGGTTTCTCGAAAGACAACCTGTGGTTTACCTGAATTAACTTTAATATTAAAATCTTCTTCAAGTCTACTGATAACTATTTCAAGATGTAATTCTCCCATACCCGATATAACCATCTGTCCGGTATCAGGATCAGTTTTAAAGTGAAGCGTAGGGTCATCCTGCGCCATTTTATTTAAAGCATCAGTCAAATCGTCGCCTGTTTTACCAGAAGTAGCGACTTCTATAGCAAGTGAAATAACTGGATCTGGATATGCAATATTTTCAAGAAGGATTGGTTTATCTGAGCAACAAAGGGTATCACCGGTAATGGCCTGGCGTAAGCCAGTGATTGCCACGATTTCACCGCAGTATGCTTTTTCTGCTCGTTCTTTTTTGTTAGCATGCATATGGAAAATTCTGGCTACCCGTTCGCAAGTATCTGATGTCGAGTTATAGACATTAACTCCACTTGTCATAATACCAGAATAAAGGCGAATAAATAAAAGTCGTGAATTTTTATCGGTAATAACTTTAAAAACCAATCCACAGAGAGAATCGTGAATAGTTGGTTTACGTATCAATGGGTCACCTGTTGTCGGATCTTCACCTTCGATAGGAGGAACCTCTAATGGAGATGGCAGGTAATCGACAATGGCATCAATCAGGGGTTGTACTCCTTTATTGCGTAATGCCGCGCCACACAGGACAGGGATTAATTGGTTCTTTAATGTTACCTTACGAAGCACGGTTTGAATTTCTTTTTCGGTTACCTCTTCAGAATGAACATATTTTTCGAACATTGCTTCATCATGTTCCGCAAGTTTTTCGAGCATAATATCACGATGATGATGAGCTTCATCAAGCATTTCTTCAGGAATATCTTTGACGATTATTGTTTCACCGCCATCGTCTTCGGAGTTATACAATGCCTTCATGCGTATAAGGTCGATAGAACCCTCAAAATAATCTTCTTTACCGATAGGTAGTTGGATTGGAACGGGGGTACAGTGCAAACGGCTTTCCATCATAGACAGGCAATGTGAAAAGCTGGCTCCTGCACGGTCCATCTTGTTGATAAAAGCAATGCGAGGCACATGATATCTATCTGCTTGGCGCCATACTGTTTCGGACTGAGGTTCAACACCACCGCGAGCACAGAATATAACAACAGCACCATCAAGTACACGCAATGATCGTTCTACTTCAATAGTAAAATCGACGTGTCCAGGTGTATCTATGATATTGAGACGATGATTTTTCCACGGTACGGTAGTTGCTGCGGATGTGATGGTGATACCGCGTTTTTTTTCATCGGGCAGATAGTCCATGACAGTCGTACCGTCATCTATTTCACCTATTTTATGAGTTCTATGTGTATAATATAGAACCCGCTCGGTGACAGTAGTTTTTCCTGCATCTATATGGGCGATGAAGCCTATATTGCGTATTTTTTCCAGATCATGTTTTTGCATACAGCGAAGCAATCCTTTCGTGCAAATGCTAAGTAACGCTATGTAAAGTTCTCAGTATGTTAGCATCGAACTGATAAACTTTGCAATAAATTATTATTTTATGAGTTGTTTTTATTGAAACTCTTTTTCAACTAGATGTGACGGGCACGACCGTAAAGCATTCCCTCGATAATCTGGTTCTGAAAACAAAAAAATACGGCAAGTACTGGTAATGCAGAAAGTGACGATGCCGCCATAAGGTGTGACCAGTCGAGATCGAATAATCCGATATACAACGCTAGTCCCACCGGAAGCGTTCTCATCTGTGCGGTATTTGTAAGTATAAATGGATACAGAAAACTGTTCCAGCATGTAACGAATGTATTGATACCCACAACTGCAATGGCCGGTTTACACATGGGCAGGATTATTTTGAAAAAGATAGTAAAATATGATGCCCCATCTACCAGTGCAGCTTCGGCATAATCGCGGGGGATTTTGGCGATATATTCTTTCATAATAAAAATATTTATTGGGGAAATAAGAAAGGGGATAATAAGCGCTTTGTAAGTATTAAGCCAACCAAGGTTTTGAATAAGAATAAATGTCGGTATCATGAGTACTTGCATAGGAATCATAATCATTAATACAGTTGCCATAAAAAAAGTCCTTCTTAGAGGAAAACTACGAGCGGTGAAAGCAAAGCCGGCCATCATGCTGAAAATGATATTACCCAGCATGACGAAAATAGAGATAAACGCGCTATTGATAAAATATCTTCCAAAGAATGCAGTTGACAAGACATCTTTGAAGTTTGCCAGGGTGACATTAAGGTATTTGAAAACAATCTTTTCCAGTAACAAACTCCCTTCCGGTGGATCGGTAATAAGAATAAAAATATTTTTAATATTTTGCACATCAATCTTATTTAACTCAAACTTGTTAAGCGGTATCGAAATTGTGTGTCGGGAAAGGGCAGGGTTAATATCTACTGTTGTAACTACGTTATGGTCGTATATATCGGTGAATCCTACAATCAGTGATGGTGCGGTAGTTGCCAGATCCAATACAATATTTTCAAAGTTCAAAAGGTTTTGTTTGTATGGATGAGACCATAACAAAAAGGAGTCCTTGTCTTCAAAATACCATGAAATAGAGTAGATTGTTTCGCCATTAAGTAGAGTGGCATTTTCTACAATTGTGCCTTTATGTATTTCCCATCTATCCTCTTTCTGGGCAGTTTCTTCAAAAGGTTTTATCAGGAATTCATTGCCTTGTGATGTTGCCAGAGATTCGGGTCGAAGAGCTATTTTTAAAATGATAACAAAAGGAGCTACTACAGCAATAAATAGAGGCAAAATGATTAAAAAGAGAATCAGATTCATCATTGATCGATTGCGTTTAAGATCTTTCATAGATGCTCTCCTTCCGCAGGTAATAAACCTCTATCAGCGAAAAGATACCGATAATAGCCAGCAGAATATATCCAACAGCCGATGCTTTACCCATTTCAAACTGGTTAAAACCGGTTTTATACAAATAGTAAACCAGTGTAATGGTAGCGCCATGAGGACCGCCCTGTGTCATTGCAAATATTTCAGGGAATACCTGAAATGATTTAACCGTGTTAAGTACTATAACAAGCAGAATAAATGGCTTCAATTGAGGCAGAGTAATATGCCGGAATCGTTGCCATGAGCTGATGCCATCAATCAAACTTGCTTCGTACAGTTCGCGGGGGATTGCGTGCAGTCCTGCGGTAAAGATCACCATATACAAACCAAAGGTGGACCAGACATTCATAATCATAACAGATAGGAGGGACAGACGGGGATTGATAAGCCAGTTGTCAGGCAAAGGACGGGGAAGATGCAAAAAATCAAGTATCGTATTAAAAATACCTTCAGATGAATAAAAGTAACTGAACATTGATGCTGCCACGATGACTGAAATGGATATAGGTGCGAACAATCCCATCTGCAACCATCTGTATAAAAATACTTTACGATATATGATCATTGCACAGAATAAAGCGAGCAATAACGAAGATGTACAGGTACCTATTGCGAAGATAAATGTATTTAGCAATGCTTTTCTAAATTCAGGATCGTTGAAAACAGTTAAATAATTTCGAAAGCCACAGAAACTGGTATATCCTTTCAGTGGACTGTAATCAGTAAAACTGAGTACGAAGGAGTATATGAACGGATACAAATAAAAAACCACGAAAATACATAACCAGGGTAATAAAAAGAGATACAGCTGAAACGTTTTTTTATAGAGTACCCTGTCTTGCTGGCGGACTTTCATTATGTTGAGCATCATAATGCACGCCAGTAAAGCCAGTACGCATAAAAAGACTATGTATCCAATAGATTTATAATAGTTTCCGCTTGTCATGCCGCGATAATCTATCATAAGGTTTGCAATTTTTTGTTTGAGGTGTTCCAAAACTTTATTGGCCGAAGTATTCTGAAAGAGAGCTTCTTCAATTGCCTGTGACATATAGTTTTGTATTTTAGCCCATTTTGGATGAGCTACCGGAGTATGCGCCATACTCAATTGCTCGATAAATATTTTTCTAAAAGGAGCGGCTTCAGCATAAAGTTCAAGCACTCCCGCTTTGGTACAGGGAATAAAACTCGGTACGACGTTAACTATTTGCATTTGAACTTCAGGTGAGGATAAATAATCGACAAGTAACCGAGCTTCTTCAGGATGCTTTGTGTTTCTAAAAATTACCAGCACCTCGCTGCCCAAAAATGAAACAGACTTATCTTTGTAAGCTGGCATCAAAGTGACGCCGTAGTCCAGGGTAGGATTCAGACGCGGAATCAGATTAAGATTCCATCCTCCAGAAACCATCATCGCAACTTTACCAGTTGCAAAGTTACGATCGATATGTGCTTGCTTGGAAAGAAGAGATACGCGAGAAAGATCCTGATAAAAATTCATTATTTCAATATTTATATCGGAATCGGCAAGGATTTCGCCGTCTTGACCGTCAAAAATAGATCCTCCAGCGCTCCACACGATAGGCAAAAATGTTTGCCATGGCGTGTAATATTCACCAATGGGTATTGCGAATGGGTAGCAGTCGTGATGGTCTTTACTGCTACTAAAAAATGCCATTAATTGGTGGGCAAAACGATTAACTTCATTCCATGTCTTGGGAGGATTTTCCGGATTGAGGCCGGCTTGTTCAAAGAGAGTTTTATTGTAGAAAAAGATTCGGGTACCTGCTACCCAGGGTATGCCGTAATATCGTTTGTTCCAGGAAACAGTTTCAAGTAGATTTGGAATATACTCATATTGTTTGGAAAGAATATGTTCACTAAGATTATAAAGTGCCCCTGATTCAGCAAATTGAGCCACCCATGTCGAGCCAAGTTCGCAGACGTCACTGGCTGTTCCGGCAGCAAAAGAGGTAGTAATCTTATCCAATCCATCCCGCCAGTTGAGCTGTTGCATTTTCACTTTAATGTTTGGATGTTGTTCCTCGAATGCGTCAAGGATGCTGCGCATTTGTTTTTCAGGAACAACAAATTGCCAAAATGAAAGCTCAACCTGTTCGGCGGAAAATGCTGGATGAATACAAAGACTTACAAACACAAGTGAGTAAAAGAGAGTCCGCAAGATCATAATTCAAGTATTCTAATTGTATTGATGTGTTAAAGCAACAAATATTTAACGTATATTCAAATTCTTATGCAGATTCATCAAAAAGTTTTTGCGTTACCATAATCCCTTTGAGTTCGGGCTCTACTTTACGAGGCGCTATTTCGACCTGCAAATATTGATCTAACGCAATTTGAGGCTCAATTCCTCGTATATGTAATTCGTTTAAAAATTGTTGATATGATACCGGACGGATTGCATTATTTGTTGCAATTTTTCGCTCAAGTACAAAATGTTGAGAATCGTTAATTTGTGTAGTATCAATTATCATCGAAAGAAAAATGTTCGGCAAATTTTCCTTAAGGACAGGAACATTATTCAATGAACGTGCTGATAGGTTATCAATTATATCAGACTGTGCACGGAGCAATGCCGCATCAGCTGGCGATAAACTGGTGAAAAAATTTTCAATCAATGGTTGATGGGTTGGTGTGGTTTGCTCGGAAAGCCTGTCGCGTGTTGCTTGCAATCTTTGATATAAATGGAATAACGCATCAACTTGATCCTGTGGACGGTCGGCAAGTTCTTTTAGCAATTGGCTGAATTGTCGCACGCTGTATTGTTCCTTCAAATACGCAATTAAAAAACTCCATTCATTAGTTTCGACTTGCGGAGCATGGATGTAAAACGAATCAAGCAGGTCGCTGAATCTGAATGATTCTGGTGATTCATCCATATGTTGTACGAATCTATCGATGACCGGTGCAAGGTGCTTAGGAATATCCGAGGTGTTTATACGGGTCTGCATACCGGTAATATGCAACGATGATCTCAGATCACGAGATAATCCTGATGCGTCATCCTCAGTGATGAAAGATGTCAACCCTAGTGAGCGCAGGTAATCTATAAGAAAAACATTGCGTGGAGCATCCACAAACATTTCCGGCGTTTGTTGCTGCAATGCTTGATAAGCAAATCCATTATCCTGTGCAACATTTATTAATGGGCTATCTTCGAGCCCAAGTATTTTTATGTTTTTGCGTACTATATCCGCAGGGAATGTTGAATATTCGTTTTCTATAGCCGCCAACAAGTCATCTGATTTGTCATACGAAACAACATAATCGAAATCATCGCTTGTTGCGCCTTTACGGAGAAGTCCAAGATCGAGCGATTGTTTTACTGCACCAACGGATGATCCTTCAAGATCAACAGCGATTATAACCACATTACGTTTTTCGAGTTGTTCTATTTCCCTACGAATTCTGTTGAGTGAATCGCGAATTGCAAAATTTTGTGGTGAAAGTCCACCGGTCAGAGCTTTGTAATCCATCAGAAAAATAACAGGCGCAGATGTTTCACGTAAGACGATGGAACTAATGTCTAGTACTGTATTTCTCAATTGTTCCACATCCTGTGCTGAGAAAAGGGTTTGAGCGTATAGAGAAAATGCCTCACCCACTGGCGCTTTATGATATGAGAGTATCGCTCTGTCGCTCATAATTCTCTGTATATGAGAAAGATGAGTTTCCATGCCGGGCAATTGAAGTATTTCAGAGTGACGATCAATTATCGTTTCGAGCGCTTGTTGAGATATATCAGTGATTTTTATACCGTATAAATCAAGTATTGCCTCGATAACAGGGAGGTAATCTTTCTTTTTGATAAACTTATCATACAAATCTTGTTGGACTGATTCAATCGATTGTAATTGTCCAAAAGCGTCATTAATAATAGAAATAGGAACACCAGTCTGTTGTGCTCCCAGTACTGCTAGTGCTTTATCGAGATTCCCGTTTTCTTGTAACCACGTAAAATATCCTTCAGCTATAACAATGTTCCCATCGTCAGTCGTATGTGTGAAATGTGTTCCCTGAATTGTATAGCTTTCCGGTGAGTTGGGGTATAGGTGTATCTTTTTATTATCAAGTGCATCGCGATAATAAGCGACAATTTTATCCAGTTCAGTTTTAGTTGTGTAAGGAACATCGGGAAGTTGTGCAATACGATCGAGTGTTGCATTAAATTCGGACAATGAAAAACCTTTGATCCTGGTTATCGATTGTCCCTGTTCCTTGTTGCCATTGCCGAGCGATTCCCATGTACGCTGAATCGCATCATTCAGTTCATCATTAGAGAACACTGTTTTTATTGGTGCGCTTGGTAACGGCAAAGCAGTTTGTTCCAACTCTGCCATCAGGATGGGTAGCTCAAGCGTTGTAGATTTGAAAAGAAAATTTTTGTTTATACGCGAATCAATCCTTGTTAATACATTGCGTGCTTCAACAGCTGAATTAAGAAGAGCCCGCTTGTTTCTATAGATCTCTGCTATATAGCCTTGAGCTTTTTGCAGATTTGCAGGGACCGCTTTACCGCGCAATGAGATTTTTGTCTGAGCATCTTTGAACCGTTTAAGCAATGTTGGCAACATCTGATACTGGTTGACTACTGCAAGCAGTTCACTGAGAATACGGGCATAACTTATTTGACCATTTTCGCTCCAAAGCGGATCGGTTCGCAATCGTTCAAAATGATCGTTGTTGACCATGGATATCTTTTCATCGAAATAGAATTCATAAAACAATTTAATAAGTTCTTTCTGTTCATAAGAACGGTTACCCAGATCATCAGCGATATCTTGTAATTCATCCCAGCGTGCAAAGATGAGCATATGTGCTTTTTCATGTACGATTGTCTGTCGGATTTCAGCTAGGTTTACGTCGCCATCGTCATCTTTGTGAGCGGGATGATCTTTGTTGATGATAACCTCGCCTGTGATTGGATTAGCGATACCTCGTGCGTCACCGAAATCGAGCAGGGGATAATCACGATGAATATCTTCTATATACGCGTCAAATTCGATTTGAGATACAGTACGCATTCTTATGTGTTTTTGTTCATTTGGCTGGCTGGCAACTGCTGTTTCCTGTTCAATTGAAGCCCGCTCAGGAGAAGCGACTTCAGCTTTTATATGGAAATTTTTACGGTTTTGACCAAGTGTATACACGATATCGAGAGCTTTTTTAATATAATCTACTGAAATCATATTTTGCACAATAAACGGCTGTTTCATCAGATGATCTATCAGATCTTTTTGAGATACGACATTCGGCTCATTAGCCTGCTCGATCAACAATTTTGCTATTTGGTCAAGTGATATCGATTTTGATAGGTTTACCGTAAGGCTGTGGAGAAAATCATCCATGCCAGCGGAGTCCTGATGCATATCAATTAATGTGTTTTGCGGAATATATCCGAGCTTTTTAAGGTCGCTGATAAAACGGGTATAAGTAACTTGATCCGGCGAGCGGTAAGTTAGTTCCTGGCGTGTATTGAAAATACGTGCAGAATCTTTGAGGTCTGCAAAAGTCACTGGCGGTATCAGAGACGAAAGAGTTTTTCTATCAACAAGGCGTAATTCATCGATTACAGTAGAAACAGCTTTTTGTTTTGTTTTGCGTTCAAGATAACGGCGTTGTGATTCAAGTAAGAAACCACCCTGTGATTGCATCATTCCTGCAAGGAATACGCTGTCAAGTTCTACCGTAGCATGTTCCGGCTGTACTATATGCCTGTCGACAGAGCTAAATGAGTTACCGTTAATCTGCCAGTAACCTCCAAAGTTAAGTGACATATTTGACAACGATTGTTGAGCCAGTTGCAGTAACTGTGGGTGATAAATGTACCTGTTAGTCGGATGATATTCACTATATGACCGAACGAAATACCCATAAGGAAATCCATCAATATCAACCAGTGAGCGTGATTCATTCCATTTTAATTGATTAAATGCTGAATCCGGTAATGCTTGTCCTGATTCAGGTGTTATTGTTGATGGATTCTGTACATATGATTGCCATTGCTTAAGATTAATACTTTTTGCTACAGATGGATCTAGTTGCAGATTGCCGTTTATAGAATAATAATCGTCACCATCTTTTTCAATAAGCGCGACATCTTCAAAAAGAGTAATATCACCAAATGATCGTACCAGCACTGCATCGCTGGTAAGAGTCGACGCGTCAGGCAGTTTATCAAGGTAATCAAATGTCAGAATAGATTTATGAGTATCCAACTGGTGTGAATCTTCAAGTTGCTTCAATAGATGTTTTGAACTGATCGAGTGGCTTACCATATGATAGCTTAACCGCTTGTAAAATAAATTCTGCGTATCAATAGTTTTAAAATGGTCTAGAAAATCTTTCGCGTAGCCCGGAGAACCAAGATAGAGATCAATCACATTGATGGTTTCAGGCAATGCTGTTAGTGGATCTCGTCGTTGTTTTTCACGCAGGTACTCATAAAAATCGACAGCGTTTTGTTGGGCAAGTTCTTTTGTATATTGAATCGGAATAGGAGGCGCTTGATTCTTAAATGTTCGTACGGTTGTCAAAAATGCGTTGCTTTGTTTAAGTGGTGTTGCTTCAGTCATCAAATCAACGGATTGTGCCTGTGTCGTAACCGATTCCTGTGTAGCTGGCGCCGTTGTTTCAACAGCATTGATATCCACTTCCGCAACTGTATCAGCATTGGTATCTTTAAGAAAAACATGTAGTGTAGACTGTTGCGGAATAGTAAATGCCGCCTCAATATCTTTGTCTATAGAGATCATAGCTTTACGCGCGTTTTCAGCCATCTTGAGCAACAATACCTGATCAGGCGCGAAGATGAATTTTTTCAGCGTGGCAATCCTATCCTGCACAACAGATGGTACAGGTTGATTGGCTGATTCAAATTTGCGCTGCATATCTTCATATTTATGAAGCATAAAAATAATAGAACTATAAGCGTTGGAACTGCATATAACTTCATTAAGGATTTTTTCAATGTCTATTTCACCATTTGGCGCATACGCCGGGTTTTGTTGCAGGGCTTCCATTTGTCTTTTACGGATTGAGGATAATGAAGGCGCAGATGGCTTTTGTTCGCCTTGCTCGGGTGATTCAGGGAACTGATTCACATCTTTACGCAGATCGTCAAGCGCCTGTCCTTCTTTGAAAGCCGCGAAATTTTTAAAAGCAAAGAAATAGGTGATTAACGCATCTTTCAGGTCGGTACGTTCTTCCATAACTGATTGTAACTTGGCTAAAATACCTTTATTTTGATGAAGCAGATAGTGGGTTCGCTGGTGGATAATACTGGATAGTACTAGGTCATGGTTGACCGAACCATCCTCATTGGTATGAAAAGGATTCCCCATATTTATCCCGACTTCTTTTTTTCGTGGATCGAAATAGCCGATATTATCGGAGAATGACAAATCGTATAATTTTGAAAGTTGTTTGCCTTGATCCTGAAAAGCATTTCCTGAGAGATACCGAACGCGTAATCTGCTAAAATCAATCATATTAGAGTTGATTGCGTGTCCTTTTTCGAGCGACTGCTCTTCAAACACGATATAGTCGTTTGCGCCGGGCAACAGTGGGGGAATTTCTTCTGTTGTGTCTTTGCTCAAAATATGATTGAGTCGTCCTACAAAGTAGCTACCTTTAACTTCACTTAATGCTGTACCGACAATAGATTTTAATTCAGGGTCTGATAGAATCAGTTGTCGTGTATATTGGTATATTTCAAGTGGCGCCAGCGGACGATTCGTATCTTTTACGTGATTGATTATCTTTTCTACTACTTGTGAGAACAATTGTTTACCCATATGTGGAGATTCATAGGAAGTAAGGGATTCTAATAGTTTCTGAACTTGGTCTGCATCACGGAAAGCGAGATTGTTGATACGATTAAGATCAAGCATAATAACCAGAATCTCTTCTATTTCTTCCTTATAGTCAAGTTGAAGATGGTTCCATTCGTGTGGAAGAGCGAGATATCGGATCAGATTCGGATAGTCGAGCATATCTATATTCAGTTCGATTATTTTGTCTTCGCGGTTAACATGAGCAGCTCGCGGCATACCCGTTTTAATCACAATTTCTTTTATGTCGGAAAGAAGTGCAATATCCTGTTCTATAGATCTGAAAAATCGAACAAAGAACGACACATCTTCCTCGTTAATAGATTGATCTGCAATCAGGACAAATCCCTGGTTTTTCGGAAGTTTCCGGAAAGAAACAATATCACGTTCGCCTTCGCCTGTTTGATCTGTACTATCTTTTATGCGCCGCAGGTACAGGTTGCGCTCAGAATCAGAAATCAGCACATCACCGGGCATAGCGCATGACAAAGCCGGTTCTTGATGTAGAACAACAGGGTTGCCATCAATTTGCTGGTAAAAATACGCGTTTACATCAGCAGGACCTGCAGGTAGTTGTGAGATCAATGGCTGTGATTGTAACTGTTGGATTTGTTCATCTGTAAGATTTGTCTCAAAAACAAGTCCGATAGGATTTTTATCTACAGTCTTACGATAATACCGTGAATTAAATGGAAAAATATCAAGAGTGTCACGCCGATCAACTCCAGGTTGAGCGTCTTGGAGAAGCCTGCGTGGTGAATGATTGCGGTACATACCAAGCACAACTATATCATCGATCGCATTCTTAGCTATCAACTTATCAACACTATTTTCATTGAGACGAAATAGTTCCGCATCCTGATAAGTATAATCTTTGTCAGTGAAAGGCACAATTTTAGATACAATATAGTTTGAACCTACTTTTTTACCTAAAAGCAACCCGCCGCTTACTTTGAATGATTGTTCGTTAAACTGGTTGCTTGATTCAGCTATCTGATGCCAGAACAATGTTGTCTGGTCAGGATTAAGCCATGTTACTGAAGGCTGGGATTCTGTTTTGGGTTGCGCAATATCTGTTTCGGTGCCATCAGGATTGTTCAGCATAATTGTCGGAGAGTATGGCAATGATTGAATAATAATTTCCTGTTGTTGCTGTGGCATAACGCCGAATAACTGGTTTTGGATTGTTGTTGCGTATTCGTTACCAAGCAAGATGTTACGCTCTTGCATCACTGTTCGTGTGTAGTTATTGTCTACAATATCTATTCTCAGTCGAAAAGTGCCTGAACCGATTACGGGTTCTTTAGAAAAAATAAAATTTTCAGAGTTGTTTTTTGGGAAGACAGATGTGCCCGAAAAATTAGCGGGTAATGTTTCAACCATATACAACAAAGCCGGAAAAGATAGTGCACCTGGTGTAACAAGTTCGGAAATCTTCTGTTTGTTGATGAAATCGCTAAATGAAGCAGGAAAGATTGATGCTGATTGAGCAGGAATAATAGTCTTCCAATCATTGATTTTAGATGCCGCCAGCTGTGCGGCAACCTTCAGAGCGTCGGCTCGTTCAGGATTCAGTATATACTTACCGTCAGCGTTGGTATCTAAAATATTATTTTTCAGCAATGTATCGATAACTAATTGAGGGTTTTCTATATCGAGAGCAAGAAGACGTTGTAATTCTTCCGGAGTATGATTGGGTTGATCTATAAAATGATTAATGATCATGGCGATTTCTTCATCGGTGATGGAATCTAAAACCTGTGTTATATCTTTACCTGTCGATGGAGTAGCAAAAATGGCAAGAGAAGTATTGTTGATGTCCACAGTCAAAAGATGGTTAGGTTGGCTCAAGTATAACTTGGAAGGCGGACGCTTGGCCGGATTACCGACTATCAGGTCGCGCACATAATAAGTCTGGTTATTGATGGTTAGTTCAAGATCAATATTTCCTGACTCATTTCGTTTAAGGTTCAGTGCAGACAGATCGGCAAAATTACGAATACGCCATTGTGCTATGGCTTGTATTTGACTCGATAACTGTGCCAGCTGATTTTCATTAAGAGGTGCTACAAGCGGAAATAATACTGATTTATGATCTTCGAGAGCCTTTTGGATTCCACCTGCAAGATAAAAAGTTTTCAACTGATCCCTGAATGCCTGAACTCCTGCAGTATCGATCATAACTTCAGCAGGGGGGACCAGCTTTGATTCTAGAGCAAGAGTATCATTTTGTGTTTCTGTCTGGTTGGAGATAGCTTGTTCTAATGATATTTCAAAAGGATTTTTTTGATTAGAAAGCAGGTAATAATATGGTTCATCCTTGTGCGCATCAGCAAGTGAAGGAGTTATGACACTGTATGCTATCTTTTTGGTTCGCAAAAGGTTGGTTAACCCTTCAGTGTGAAATCCACCAGTGTAGAGTATACAGCGGTCAACTCCGTTGTCGCGCATGGATCTGAGAGTATTTTCGATAATCCTGTCGTTTCTTTCCTGAGCGGCTGAGTAAAAATCACAAACGTATGAGAGCGCATTTTTGACAAAATCGATATCATTTTTTTGAAATGAAACGGTTAAATCATAATCTTGAGCAGCATGTGTTACAAAATTCCACAGTTTATCAGGCGCAAAACCGTCGTACATAGAAATAAGGTTTTTTGTTGCATGCTGAGCAAGCGTGAGTTGACAACCCTGACGAAGGATAAGCAGGGAAGAGTACCATGTGTCGATTTTTCGTTCGGTATCAGAGGCGATTATCTCTTTTTTTACATTTGTTATCCATGTATTCACATCTTGCATAACGGATGCGTTGTCTAGTTGTGCAAGGAGCTTAGATAGCTGAATGCTAGCCAAAAAGTTCGGGTAATCATTAGTCTCTATTAAATACTCATCGCATTTCTCTTCGATAAAAGTATATAGTTCGTCGGCTGATATTTGACCGAAAGTATACTTAAGATTGGTCTGGATGATTTTTTCCCGTTCCGCATCGGAGGCATATTGCGCGCAAGCACGTAAAATGGCGTTTTTTTCTTTTTCAGCCTGTTCAAAGTTGATAGATTGTCGTAATTGACTGGCTTTATTAAGAATATGAATGTTTGATGATTGATCTGTTGGGATAGAGTTTTCTGTAGATGTTACTGTATTGAAAAGTTCAAGTAAAGTCATTGATCCGTCAGAAAATTGATTGTATGCGGAATCAACTTGCAGTAAAGCTTCTGAATAATAAAATGGTTTAAGTGAATCAAAATATACAATCATCGAATCAAGTATGGTGATTGATTTTTTTCTGAATGATAGAGATTTGTAAAATGCAAAATAGTTTTCTCTGTAGAGCTGTTTATCTTCTATTCCTTCTATATGAAAGGATTCGGGAGTTATAAGAGCCAGATATTCAGCCCCATTGATGTTGCCGTTATTAAGAAAATAAAGTGACACCTCATCGCGAATATCTTTGTCGGGAAACGATGCCAGATCGCTAATATCCAGAGGATTTGATGCGCCTTCCATGCATAGCAGAGAAAACCCATGTTGTTCTATCAATCTTCTGATTATTTCGGCGCTGTTACGTTGTGCTTCAGGATTACAGTGTGCGTCTTTGATATGAACGATATATTGTTTGGAATCAGATTGATATGTTTCATCCAGTGATCCTGATTTTAACAATAGGTCTTCATTAATAAGACAAGATGTATCCGGTTCAGTGTAAGCCGATTGGTGAAAGAGAAGAATAGCACACATGATAGTAACGGTCAAAAATTGCTTCATATGCTTTGATTTCCTTATATGTACATAATTGGCAACAAATAAACTTGCGCAGATTAATATTATCGGTTACATTACAATTAAATTACTGAAGATACTAAATATTTTTAACAACATTATTATAGCACACACTTGATATATATGTAAATGAGCATGCGTTTTTTTATGTACAATTGTTGCTGTACCTATAGTGGATAGAAAAGACATGAAAGAGAAGCTGATTCGGAACTATTTTTTTGTTTGTGATACGGTTATACGAGATAGCCAGACAGGACATTTTTCGTTTGTTAATGTTAGAAGGAATATAATAAGCGAGTCATTTCCTTGTACACTTGGAGGTTTTTTTGTCGCTGCAGGTTTCAAATTATCTATTCCCGCATCGTTTGAGGAAGAAAAAGAACGTTTGTTGTTGCAGTTGAAAATAATATCTCCAAGTAACAAAATTGTGCTTGATATCAAACAACCGGTTTCCCTTGAATCATATAAAGGCAATTATCACGGTTTTGATTTTATATTTAAAATAGGGCGGTTTACTTGTAAGGAACATGGGCATTACCGGATTCATCTTTTGGATTTTAGCAATGAACTACTTTTAGGTGAAGTTGATTTTGATGTAATCTTTCCACCTCGCCCCAATTTTCCCAAACGTTCTACTGAAGAGATAGAACAACTTTTAGAGCGTTCCGATGTAATTAAAAAAGTAGAATCATCAGTACGTTGTCCTAATTGCAAGCATGATAAAACGTTTGTTATTCGCCTTGAAACAGATTTGTTTAAGCAGATGGAGCAGGAAATAGCGTTTCCTGATGATCTGGTTTATACATGTGAACAGTGCGGTGAATGGAAGATACATCTGGGTAGAATGCTCATGTACATGTATAAAAAACTCGGTTCACGTGCACCGAAAAACAATGCTGGGGAGTAAATTGTCGTGCATAGGTTTGCATCTGCATTACATAAAGTGCCGTTATTTGCTGATTTTGACGATAACGAAATAAATGAGATAGCGCCGTTTTTTAAGTTGCTCAAGATCCGTAACAACCGCGATGTTTTGAAATTCAATGAAGAAGGTAAACTCCTCTATATATTGAAATACGGACAAGTCAAAGTCTTGATCCCTAACGAGCTAGATGACGAAGAACAGGTTGTCGCAACGCTTGGACCTGGCAACTATTTTGGTGAGATGTCGTTAATGACTGGAGAATCTGTATCAGCTACTGTCAGGACATCGTTGGATAGTGAATTTTTGACATTAGACCGTGATCAATTCCAAATACTGCTTCAGCGTTATTCCAAATTGTCCTATAAAATAAGTATGATACTATCCAAGCGGTTACGAGAACGTAATATAAGTCAACACCATAGAATCTTGCCTGAAAAAGTGGGCGTGTTTGCCGATGATAATCAGACTGCGGCGCGGATTAGTTCTTTGCTTGGCTTATCATTATTTCTTGAAGGTCTTGATCGTGTATTGATATTGGATATTCAACATATTGATATGGAATTTCTCAAGAATTTTGGATTTGTAGAGGCTCAAGAAAAACTTGCCGCGTATATATCGACCCATGATATTGGTGCAGAACTGAAGGAAGTTAAAGGCATATTGTACGAATATTCGTATAAAGATACTTTGGCAAGCAAGTTGCCACATAAAAAACGATCCTATCAGCATCAGGATCAACGAAAACTATCAGGGAAAAAATACGATTATTTGCCCGGTATTTATCTCCTGCAAGTTAGCGAACGGTCAGACGATAATATGATCCATGTCGATCATTTTTCGCAGCTACTCAGCCTTGTAGCTGAAATATATGATGTTATTATACTCAATGTCGGTTCGAATGTTACGGCTTTATCTGCCAAAGCTGTATCTCAGGCTGATATGTGCTTGTTGCTTAGTGAGAAAAAATCCGATGCAATTATTCATCTTGGTGAAAAAACCAGCGAAATTGCAAAGATGGAAGACTGGTCAATAAAGAATTCAACGCTTGCCTTATTTCCTACCGATGACTCGGATTCGTTGTCGTTCGATGATATTAAAAAAGACTTAAATATGGATGATATGGTAATCAGAAATTTTCCTGTCGCGAAACATTCTTTTATACAATTGAGTGTTGATCCTGATAACCATTTTTCTGCAGGGCCGTTGAACAGAGTTATAGCAAGTATGGCTCGTGAGATAACAGGCAAGACTACTGGACTGGCACTTGGCGGTGGAGGCGCTCGTGGATATGCGCATATAGGTGTGCTCAAATCGTTGGAAGAACAACATTTTCCTATAGATATCGTTGCGGGAAGCAGCATGGGGTCGTTGATAGGAGCAGCGTATTGCATGACCGGATCGGCAGTTGAAACCGAGAAAATAATTCGAAAAGAGTTAGCTGAGTATCCAAGTATTTTTGATTTCACCATACCGATTAGGTCTTTTGTACGCGGAAAACGAATTGCCAAAGTGGCAAAAAATATTTTTGGGGATCTAACCTTCAGCGATATGGTAATACCGTTTTATGTTGTTTGTGTTGACCTTATAACCGGTAATGAAGTAATTATCAATGACGGGCCTGTGCATCTTGCTGTAATGGCGAGTTCTGCAATACCCGGTATTTTTAGGCCTGTACCGTGGAAAGACACATATCTGGTGGATGGGTCGGTAATAAATAAGGTTCCGGCAAATGTGTTGCATCAGTATAAAGCCGATTTGGTGATATCTGTTAATGTCACCCCGGACAGAGAACAATTTGTGGAAATAAAGGAACGCCCTGCATTTTCATTAGGAGCATTATTGCGTAAGTGGAAATTTTTACGTAATATACTTGATTCCCCGAATGTTTTCCAGGTAATCACAAGGTCATTGAATATTACCAATACCCAGATGTCACGTGTGGGTGCGCAGTTTACCAATTTCGAAATCAAACCTGCTATAGAACACTTTGATTTTCTTAATTTTAAGAATTTTGATCCAATCGTCAAAGCAGGAGAACAAGCGGCATCCGATAATATTGCTGTATTGAAGAATCTGCTTCTTACCATAAAATAGTGAATGTTTTTTCATAACTGGCGTCAAATTAGCAAAAGGAGGTTTTGCAATGCTAAAATATATTGTTACATATACAATGTTTATAGTAACTTTTTGTTGGGCACACTATGCTTTTGCTCAGGAAGAAATGATTGTCAAAGGGCATTTGGTGGAGATAGACGGCGAGGTTTATCATATAGAGCAAGATGATGGTGCAATGCTTGAATTGCTTTTTGATTTTCAAAGTGTTTTTTATATGGATAGAAAAGAAACTAATGTCACTGAATTAAACCGTTATGTATTGCCTATACCAGTGACCGTCTATTATTATTATCTGGATGGGGCGTATTATGTAGATACCCTTTTTGCTTCCAGTGATTTAGGCAAGATTGACGTAGACTAAGCTTCAGAAAGCAATCAGGACTTTCATGCTCGCATGGTCTTGAGCGCGTCTGAATGCCTCCTGCCATTTTTCTATCGGATATGTTGCACTAATCATTTTTTCTAGAGGCAGGCAATGCGATTGTAAAAAATTGACTGCTGGCTGAAAATGACCACATCGCGAACCTATTATTGAAATCTCATTAATCACAACCGGGGCAAGATTAAAATCTGATAAATCGGAAATAGTGCTTTTGAGAACTATGGTTCCTTCCGGTTTAACAAGGTTTAGAGCGTCGGCAAAACCGCTTTTTGATCCTGTAGCTTCTATGAGGTAATCAAATTGCTGATGATCGCAGGTATCTATAGCAATCTTTTTAGTGAGTAATGGGTGTTCTATTATATTCATCTTGTTATAATGATGTCCGAATAATGTTACGGGCATCGTACCTATAGCAGTGAATACCATGGCAATGAGCAATCCCAGTTTTCCGTCGCCAAGTATAGCCACGCGGTTTTCAGGATTAAATTGTATTTGCTGGATAATACGCAACGCCGCTGCAAGAGGTTCGATGAATACTGCTTGCTGATCAGAAATAGAATCAGGGACAACAATGCAATTAGATTCTGGTAAAGTGATATATTCCGCAAAACAGCCGTCTTTTTTATCTATACCAATAACAGATCTGTTGGGACAATGTTCTTTGCGTCCACGCCTGCACCACTGACAATCTCCACAGCCAAGACATATTTCACCAACAACACGTTTGCCGATCAGATTTGAGGAGTCAGCCTCAATAACTTCGCCAATGAATTCATGTCCGAGAATCCCATTAAATCCCATATATCCCTTAATGATTTCCAGATCAGTATTGCAAATTCCCGCTGTTTTGATCTTAATAAGGCATTCTAGGCTATTGCGTTTGGGAATAGGGAGATGTTGAAGATGCGGGTTTGAATCCTGATTAAAACAAACAGCTTGCATAGTAGTCGTAGACATGGCATCTCCTTATAAAATGCAGATATAACGCCACTGGGAACGCTTATCTTGAGTGAAAATTGAAAATGTAAAAAGTTTTCTTTGTGGTAAATATGTTGTTACGGAAGATGTATTGCTATTGTTGTCATTAAATGCGTTGGGGAAAATGTCTTTTGAACAGAGGATTGCTTGGTCAGGCACTGTTGTAATTTGAAAATTGGCATATTTTGTCTCTTCAGGATAGGATAACGCTTTCTGAACATAGAGATTGTTGATGAACAGGTAAGCGCCGGGGGGCAATGCCAATTGGAACTTCAATAGTTTATATGGAACATTTTTATCCTCCTGCCTTTCTTGAAAATATTCCTCATAGATGGGTCTGAAATATTTTACGGGAAGGATTTCCTGGTTCCAGAGCATATTAAGTGAATGAAAAATGACAAATTCATTGAATAAATCTTTTTTATAAAAAATGCTGGCTGATTTTATAGTCTGTTCAAAAATATCACACATCTCTTTTTGTTCTTTGTCGTCATAGTCAAAAAGGTAAAACTGATTAGTATCTTCGACAATCTGATGGGTATATGGCGTATATCGGTCTACACCGTGAATTGGAGACAGGATAATCTGTTCATCGGTTAAAAAAGTGAGTTTGTAGGTCAACCAGAAGTTTGCATATCCTCGCGTAAAATTATTATCTTCAAGGTATTGTTGCAGTGCGGAATAATCTTTGGTATTTGAGGGTGCTGATATTACCGAATATAGGTTATATATCAGATACATGCATATAATAAGAATAGCCGGAAAAAGCGATTTTTTTGCAACTGATCTCAACATGAATACCATTGCAAAAGGTGTAATGAAACAAAGAGGGATTAAATGTCGTGACGGGTGTTCACTGATTGAAAAGGCGAATAGAAAAATGCCTGATATAATGATGAAAAATAACGAGATAATCCATTCTATCGGTTTAGGTGTTTTTTTAATGGAACGGAAAAAGTGGTATAGTAAGGTTATATAGGCACTGCCGTATATTGTAATTACGAAATATTTTAAGAGCATGTTGTTTGTATCAAGACCAAAAAAATTTGGAAAAGTATCTGTAAAAAGATATATAGCACCAGTTATATTGCTGAAGTGAGGTGTGAAATATTTTGGAAACGGATTGTAATAAATCCAGTTTTGTTCCAAGCCAATCCAGTATGGAATACTACCGATAAAAAAACAAACACACCATAAAATCATTTTTTCTATAGATATGAATTTAATGGGTACATGCTCTGTAGTCTCAAACTGTTTGAATATAAGCAAAATAGCTAAAAAAGTAAGACAGTATAAAAACATAGGATGAAGATAAAAGCCGAATCCGCACATTAAGCCTAGGATATAAAAAAGAAGATCGGATAGTTTACTATAAAATTTATATACCACCCAAAAGAATACAGCAATATACACAATAATTAGATGATATACACAATAGCCGGGGATGGTTATAAATGAATAAGGAGGGCACATGAGTATCAATGCTAGAAAAAGTGTAGTCCGTTTATTGAAGATAGACTTTGCAAAGAGGATTACTATCCCATAGAAGATCATCGACATAACCAGCATATATACTTTGAACGCCATGAGCGTCGGATTGAACACATGAAAGAAAGGCGATAGTATATAGGCTGGTAATGCGCTAAGATATGATTGTCCATGCAATAAAAGCGGTTTTTCAAGCCCCTGCATAATATGTTTTGTCATTAGACATATAACCGCTGTATCAGATGAAAAATGGTCAAATTTTTCAAAGATTAGATAGTAACGATATAATGCCCCTATACAGAAGATCGCAAAGTAAATCATTCTTTATAGATGAGAAGAGGAACGCATGCGCGTCTTACTTCTTGTACACCTGGTCCGGATCAAATACTTTTTCACCGACAATTTCGGTAGAACCATCTTTATTGACTTTGGTATAGAAGCAAGAGCGATATCCCACGTGGCATGCGCCGCCGTGTTGTTTTACCTTTATAAGCAGGGTATCCGCATCGCAGTCATAGTAAACTTCCTGCACGTCCTGAGTGTGTCCTGATGATTCGCCTTTGATCCAGTATTTCTGGCGTGAACGGCTCCAGAAATTGGTTTTTCCGGTTTCCATGGTAGCGTTGACTGCATCTTTGTTCATGTATGCCATCATCAAAACCGTATTGTCGTCAACATCCTGAATGATTGCAGGGATTAATCCATCGCTATTGTATTTTAAATTATCTGCAAAACTCATAATCTTACCGTAACTCCTTTCGAGGCTAAATATTCTTTACATTGCCTAATACTTAATTCTTTATAGTGAAAGATCGATGCCGCCAGCACCGCATCAGCTTTGCCTTCTTCGAACGCATCGTATAAATGTTCAAGTTTACCCGCACCGCCAGAAGCAATGACCGGGATCCTTACAGCTGTAGAAATAGCTGAGTTCAGTTCGTTATCGTATCCGTTTTTTGTGCCGTCGCAGTCCATGCTTGTCAAAAGAATTTCTCCTGCGCCTGCTTTTTCCACTTTCTTTGCCCACTCAACAGCGTCGATACCGGTTGCAGTACGTCCGCCATGGATAAAAACTTCCCAGTGATCGCCCTGTCGTTTGGCATCTATTGCCACAACAATACATTGGGAACCGAACTTTTTCGAGCTGTTTTTAACCAGTTTGATATCGTTGACCGCAGCGGTGTTCATGGATACCTTATCAGCACCTGCATTGAGCAGATTACGTATATCATCCAGATTTCTGATTCCGCCACCGACAGTAAGCGGGATAAAAATTTTCTCCGCTGTTTTTTCGACTACATCAATAATGATATTACGGTCATCGGAAGATGCAGTGATATCGAGAAATACCAGTTCGTCAGCACCCATTTCGTCATATCGGCATGCTGCCTCAACAGGATCGCCTGCATCGATAATATTTAAAAAATTAACTCCTTTGACCACCCGTCCTTTATCAACGTCAAGGCAGGGGATTATACGTTTTGCCAGCATTGTATCACCTCATCCAGATTGATAGCGCCTGTATATAATGCTTTACCGATAATCGCACCGCTCAGCCCGTCTTTTTCCAGAGGCGCCAGTTTTTCCAGATCAGCAGGGGCGCTGATACCGCCTGACGCGATGATTGTGCCGGAAAACGCGTCGAGCATTTTTTGCAGACTGGCAATATTAGGTCCTGTCAGCATCCCGTCGCGTGCAATGTCGGTAAAAATAATTTCATTAATGCCTATCTGTTCCATTTTCTTTGCAAGAACAGTAGCTTCTATGGTGGTGGTCTCAACCCATCCTTTGACTGCTACATATCCGTTGTTAGCATCGATTCCTGCGATAAAAATATCGCCATAGGTATCAATACTTTGTTGTACAAACTCTTCAGATTGAATGGCCATGGTACCTATGATGATTTTATCAACCCCGATAGATTTCAAGGTTTTAATATCATCTACCGTACGTACACCGCCGCCGAATTCAATAGTTCCTTCAAAAGCATTTCTAATGGCTTCAACTTGCTTTATATTTTTAGGAGAACCTTCAAAAGCTCCGTCAAGATCGACAACATGCAAGCGTTTAGCGCCGGCAACGTGAAACTGCTGAGCTATTTCCTGAGGATTTTCGCTGTACACAGTTTGTTGATCTGCTTTGCCCTGACTAAGGCGAACACATTTTCCATTTTTCAAATCAATTGCGGGAATGATAATCATATCAGAACAAATCCTTTCTTACTTCTGACCATAAATGGTGTAAAAATTTTTGAGCATGGTCAATCCTGCGTTCTGACTTTTTTCAGGGTGAAACTGCATAGAATATGTCCGTGCTCCGTCCCAGATCATAGATGCAAAATTGACACCGTAATCGGTACGTGCCGCGACAATCCTGCTGTCGGTTGGTTCGGTGTAATAAGAATGTACAAAGTAAAACGATGTACCATCATCTATCCCTTTGAACAACGGACATTTTTTTCTGTAAAATTTAAGCTGGTTCCATCCCATGTGAGGTACTTTGAGATCGTCAGGGAACCGTCGCACTGTGCCAGGAAAAATTCCGAGACCCGGTATATGTTTGCGGCTTTCTTCGTGTGTATCGAATAGAATCTGATGTCCGAGGCAAATACCCAGGTATGGTTTACCTTTAAAGATATGACGTCTTATCGCAGTATCAAGATTTTTCTTTGATAAAGTAAGCATACAGTCGTCAAAAGCGCCTACGCCCGGAACGACAAGCGCATGGGCTTTTTCAACATCACTTGATTTCGAGGTAAGTTTAACAGTTGCTCCGATGTGCTCGAATGCCTTTACCACACTTTTAAGATTTCCCATACCATAATCGACAACTGTAATCATAAAACACCTTTTGTTGATGGAATGTTACCTTCAAGACGGTTATCTAACTGAAGCGCATGGTCAAATGCACGAGCGAAACTTTTGAACATGGATTCTACAATATGATGCGCATTGACTCCATAAAGTGACCGTATGTGAATATTTATTTTACAGGTATTAGCAAATGCCCTGAAAAATTCTTCAAATAACTGTATAGGAATATCTTTAATACATTTATCAGCATCAGGGACATCAAATATGACAAACGGCCTTCCGCCGACATCAACAGCAACCTCAACGCGAGATTCATCCATAGGTACAGCCGCCGATCCGTATCTGTTGATACCTTTGCGATCGGCAAGAGCCTCATCAAATGCCTGTCCGAGCGTGATACCTACATCCTCGACAGTGTGATGATAATCTACATCGATATCACCCGTTGCTTTGACATTGATTGAAAATGTGCCATGCTTGGCAAACAGATCCAACATGTGGTCAAAGAAGGGGATACCTGTATCTACATTACTTGTGCCTTTGCCGTCGACTTCAATGGCAACGGAAATATCGGTTTCTTTAGTTTTGCGTTCCAGTTGTGATTTTCTCTGTGACATGGCTTCTAAACCTGCTCCATTATGTTTTGAACCGTATTAATAAATATTTTCATTTCTTCTTCAGTGCCGATGGTAATACGCAAATATTGATCAACCCTGCGGTGATCAAAGAATCGCACAAGAATATTTTCAGCCAACAATTTTTTATACAAATCTTTTGCGCTAATTCCAAGTGGTTTTGCAAAGATAAAGTTTGTATGCGATTTTAATACTTCAAAACCAAGCTTTTCTAGCTGCTGTGCTGTTGTTGTACGTAATTTTTTAATTGATGCCGCACGGCTGCGAACTTCACTTACATTTTCAACAGCGAGTTTTCCAGCCAGTGCACTCAATCGATTTAGATTATACGAATCTTTAATTTTCATCAAGCCTTTTATTATCGATTTATCAGCTATGGCAAACCCTATACGCATTCCAGCAAGCGAAAACGATTTAGAAAATGTACGCGTTATGATGATATTTTTGCGTTCTTGCAATAAATCCAGACAAGAATCTTCGGCAAAATCAACGTATGCTTCATCAATAACCAGAATTCCTCCGCAGGAATCTGCGAGCTTCAATAGATCTTGTTTATCCAGATAATTCCCTGATGGAACATTTGGGTTTGGTATAAAACAAACCTTAGCCTTCTGAGAATATGCGCTTTCAGGAATCGTAAAATCGTCGGTCAGATCGCATTCGATGATTTTTGCGTCCTGCGCTATACAGAGGACGTTGTACAACGAGTAAGTCGGATACATGAGCAACACAGGGTCACCCGGATCAACACATGCACGGATAATCATGGAAAGTATTTCGTCCGATCCGTTGCCAACAATAACATTATCTTTATCAAACCCATATTCCTTTGCAATGGCACAACGTAAATCATCGCATACAGGATCAGGATACAATCGAAGTTGCGCATTGATTGCCTGCTTCAAGCCATCTATAACCGCATCCGAAGGTGGATAGGGGTTTTCATTTGTATTTAGCTTAATGACGTTTGTACCTTTAGGCTGAATCCCAGGCACATAAGGCGCCATATTAATAACATTTTTTCGAAATAATTTATCTATATCTATATTCATTGCTTACACCGTATAGTTACCGATCGGGCATGGGCATCTAACCCTTCTTCCTGAGCTATCAGAGAGATATGACCAGCAACATTTTTAAGTTTTTGTTCGCTGTAATTGATAACACTGATTTTTTTGACAAAATGATACACTGACAACCCGTAAAAAGATCGTGCTTTGCCGCCTGTAGGTAATACATGTGACGGTCCGGCGATATAATCGCCAACAGCTTCAGGTGTCCATTGTCCTACAAAGATGACACCTGCGTTTTTGATGGAATCAATAATGTGTCGCGGATTATCTATCATAATTTCAAGATGTTCAGGGCCAATATAATTCGCTAATTCTATCATGCGATCTTCTGTTTCCGCATGGATTAACGCAATTCCATCATCCATGGATATTTTTAAAATATCTTGCCTCGACAAAGTTTTTAGCTGAGCAGCGAGAGTATCTTTCAGCTTATCCAAAAATGATTGGTTGGTGGATATACAAATACCTTTGCTGTCTTTGCCGTGTTCAATTTGGGAGAGCAGATCAACAGCGACATAATCGGGATTGGCTGATTCATCTGCCAAAACCAGAACCTCGCTTGGACCGGCGATCATGTCAATTGATACACGTCCATAAACCTGTCTTTTGGCTTCAGTGACATATGCATTTCCGGGGCCGGCGATAATGTCTACCTTTGGGATAGATTCTGTCCCAAAGGCGAGAGCAGCAATCGCCTGAGCACCTCCGACGGTATATACTGCGTCAACGCCGCATAAGGCGCATGCCGCAAGAATACCTTCATGTACAGAGCCATCTTTTTGCGGAGGTGTGACCACGTATGTTTTAGAAACTCCTGCTACTTTGGCGGGAAGTACCGTCATTAATACGCTGGAAAGCAGGGGAGCAGTACCGCCGGGAATATAAATACCTGCACATCCAAGCGGGATACTACGTTCTTCGATGAACGATTCATCACCTACATCCATTTCCCAATCAGGGCGCAACTGGCATTCATGGTATTGAATAATATTATTTTTTGCGTGCTCAAGAGCTTCTAACAATGCAGGGTCAATTTTATTAACAGCCTGTTGCATTGCATCCTGATCAATTTTTATAGTTTGAGCATTAATTTTGGCTCCATCAAATTTTTCTGTATAAGAAAACAGGGCTTTATCGCCGTTTTTACGAATATCGTTAACTATATTGCCGACTGTTTGCTCAATTTGAGCAGAGACAGTCTCATTGGCAATAAACGCATCTATATCTGTTAATGATGGATTGGAAAAACAATTCATAAAAAATCTTTCTGTGATAATTATATACCGATCATTTTCTTTTTTGTCTCGGCTTCTTCGTTTAGTTCCTCAGAGAGTCTGTGCAATATTGTAACAACTTCCTGTTCGGTTACACTACTGTTTTTTATTGATTGCTCGAGGTTGTTAATTTTTTCCGCGAAATAGTCGGTTTTACCGATATCTTCTTCAATGAACAATTTGATTTTCTCTGAGGCCTGATTAAAATCGTCGGCTAAATCGGATAACATATCGTTTTTGCGAAGTTTTGTACGTACCGAAAAGTCACCGGCTTTTATACTCGCAAGATGTTTTTTGAAACGATAAATCGGCCCTGCGACTTTATGAGTAGAAAAAATACCCGTATACGTGATGACTGCAGTGTTGAGAAGCATCGCCAGAATAATCATCATGAGCTGATTTCTGTCAAACTTGTCCCATTTTTCTTCAAGTTTTGGGTTGTCGGGGAAATGTTCGATGAGTAAATTCGTGTTTGATCTTATGTTTTTATACATGTAGAAACCCAGACACGCAGAGTACAGGATAATCAAAGCAACGACAAAATACGTATAGCGCAACTGTAAAGATTTGTTGATCAGAATACGTCGGCGTCTGTTTTTTGATTGATCGGACTTTTTTTCATTACTCATGGAAACCTCGTTCGGTTAGGGAGTTTTATTTTAAAATGGAGAAAATCTCCTGCAACGCTTCATCAACTTTTGATACATCATTAGCGCCTGCTTGTGCCATATCAGGCCTGCCGCCACCATTACCTCCGGCGGCCTGTGCTATTTTTTTAACCAGATTACCTGCGTGATGTCCTTGATCTATCAAGTCTTTGGTAACCATAACCAAGAAAAGCGCTTTATCATCAGATGACGCTGCAAGCGCAATGATGCCGCTTTGTAGCTTATCGCGCACTTTATCGCCTATGGTGCGCAGGGCATCTTTGTTTATCTCTCCGCAGTTATGAGCGACAACGGATATACCGTGTACCGGCTTTGCCGATGCTAAGATAGTATCGATGCTGTCAGTTCCTTGCCGGGTTTGCAGATCCTGAATTCGCTTTTCCATAAGTTTCTTATCGTCTAACATTTTTTCTATTTTATCGATAATATCCTGCGGACCTACTCGTAAAACAGATGCTATATTTTTCACAAGTTGCTGGTTCTCTAAAAAATAGTGTTCCGCTGATTTACCACATACTGCTTCGATTCGGCGTATACCTGTAGCGACGGACCCTTCATTAATAATTGTCATACAACCGATTTGCCCTGTAGCAGATACATGAGTACCACCACATAATTCTTTACTGACTTTACCGAAAGATACTACCCGCACTGTATCGCCATATTTTTCACCGAACAATGCTGTAGCGCCGTCTTTCTTTGCATCTTTAATATCCTTTACCTCGGTTTTCTGAGATAAATCTAGCTGTATAAGATCGTTAACCAACTCGGTTATCTGACGTGATTGCGTATCGTCAAGACCGGCAAAATGGGTAAAATCAAACCTAAAACGATCCGGTTCAACCAGTGACCCTGATTGACGTACGTGATCGCCAAGCACTTTTCTCAGTGCGTAATGGAGCAGATGCGTTGCCGAATGATGCTTACGTATTTCGTTGCGACGCGATGCATCTATCGTTGCTGTAACGGAATCTCCTTTATTGAGATATCCTTTCACAATTTTAGCTTTATGAACTGTTAAGCCGTCTATAGGGGCGATAGTATCACTCACAAGAATTTCAAGTGACCCCTCGGCATTGGTGATAGTTCCCGTATCGCCTTTTTGTCCACCTGATTCGGCATAAAAGGGCGTTTCTTCTAAAACAAGTTCTATCTCAGCGCCTGTTGAAGCGGCATCAACTATGTTACCGTCTTCAATAATTGAGGCGGCAATTGTTTGCTGAGTATCAAGTTCATATCCGGTAAATGATGTAGGTTTGCTAATCAATTCCTGTACTGATTCATAAATAGATATATCAGTAGAAGACGCATTGCCTTTTTGTGCCGAACGTGCCATAACACGCTGTTGGTCCATCAATGTATTGAAGTGATGCATATCGATAGAAAGACGTTCATCGCGTGCGGCATCTTCAATGATATCCAGCGGGATACCATAGGTATCATATAATTTGAAAGCGTCAGCCCCAGGAATTGTAGATGAATTGCTATGTTTTACCTCATTGATAACATCTTCAATATGTTTCATACCATCAGATAACGTATCTCTAAAACGGACTTCTTCATTTTGAATAATCTGTTCGATGTCATTGCGTTTGGCCTCTATTTCACTGTAAACATATCCCATAATGGCGCATACTTCGCCAACCAGTGTGTGCAGGAATGGTTGATCTATATTCAGTTTCAATCCGAACCGATAAGCTCTACGAAGAATTTTTCTAAGAACATAACCACGTCCTTCGTTAGATGGATAAGCGCCGTCTGCCAGAGCAAAGGTTAAACTACGGATATGATCGGCAATAACCCGAAACGGAGCGCCTTCAGGGCCTTTGTTGTAAGGAATATTGGTTAACCGTCCGACAGCATTGATAAGCGGAAGGATTGCATCGGTAGCATAATTAGAAGAAACACCTTGCATGATAGCTGAAATCCTCTCAAGCCCCATACCCGTATCAATACTTGGGCGCGGAAGGGAAGTAACGGTTCCATCGCTATCCCTGTTGAACTGCATGAATACCAGATTCCACAATTCAAGGTAGCGATCACAGTCACATGTTTCAATGCCGCATTTATCGCCGCATGAAAACGATTCTCCCTGATCGATAAGTATTTCCGAACACGGGCCACATGGACCGGTATCGCCCATACTCCAGAAATTATCTTTCTCGCCCATTTTTATTATGCGTGATGCCGGAAGTCCACTCACTTTTTTCCAGATTTCTCCGGCTTCGTCGTCTTCCCTGAAAATAGTAACGTAGAGTTTGTCTTTGGGAAGTTGCAGGGTTTTTGTCAAAAATTCCCATGCGAAATAAATAGCATCATCTTTGAAATAATCCCCAAAAGAAAAATTTCCTAGCATCTCAAAGAATGTATGGTGACGGGCAGTGAACCCTACATTATCGAGGTCATTATGTTTACCGCCTGCGCGGATACATTTTTGAGAACTAACCGCTCGGGAATATGATCGTTGCTCAAGGCCGAGAAACGTATCTTTAAACTGGTTCATCCCTGCGTTGGTGAACAGCAGTGTCGGATCGCCATGGGGGATAACCGGTGAACTGGGTACACTGGTATGCCCGTTTTTTACAAAATAATCGATAAACGCTTCCCGTATTTCACGTGTAAACATAATGTACTCTATTACTCCTCTATCATCACTGTTTGTATAACATCTTCAGAAATCGAACCGGAAAAACCGCGTCGAGCCAGATACTGGTATAAGGCATTTCGTATTTTAACTGTTTTTGCCGGATCATTCGAATATTTTTTTTGCAGATTAGGCACTTTTTTTAGTGCATTGTCAAGCGCCAGATCTTTTTCAGAGTATCTCTCGAACAGGGAATCAACCGTTTGTTCGATAATAGATGCCTCAAATCGTTTGCCATATAGATAACGGGATATATATGCCGGGCCTACCTTTGCAGAGCGTACTTTTGATTCGGTTAGTTCGCGAGCCGCTTTTTGTTCGCTGTACCATTTCTTTTCAATAAGATATGAAATAGCAGTCTCTATATCATTACTGTCAAATCCTTTATCCTGTAACTTACGATATAGTTCGTTACGGCTGATATCACGTCGTGTTATAGCTTTTATAGCTTGATTGAGAACATCGTGATTGACTTGATTCGCCATGGTTACTTCGGTTCTTTCACGACAATATAGCCGACTTTAAATGTATGTATCAAAATGTCACCGGACAGGTTATCTTCAGTAATAGCTGTAAAATCAGCCAAATTTTTGATCGGTTTGCGATCAACTTCATCAATAATATCACCGGGATGCAGGTTTGTTAAACCTACAAGCGATTGTGGGTCGATATTGACTACAACTACCCCTTCGATATCTTCCAACTGAAGTTGTTGTCTAATTTCATCTGTAATATTCTGTACAGTGATTCCTCGCCATGTTGCTGTACCTGAAGGTAGTTGTTCAGATGATGTTTTACCGGTAGTACCTCGTTCAGCAACAACTACTGGCAAAATAACCTTTTGTCCGTTACGATAAACTGTAACATCCACCTCTTTATCAATAGGGGTTGTACCTACAATACGAATCAGGTCATCCGGTGATAAAATTTTAAGGCCATCGAATTCCAGAATGATATCGCCACGCGCGATACCCGCTCTATCCGCAGGCCCGTCGGTCATAACACGGGCAACGAGTACCCCGCGTTGTCCTTCAATACCGAATTTTTGCAATAAATCGTCTGATAACGATTGGATAGCTACACCGAGCCAACCGTATTTTATATCTTCACCATTGATTAAATTATCAATAATACGTTTTGCATTGTTGATTGGCAATGCAAAACCTATACCGGCATTTTGACCTGTATTGCTTAAAATCGCCACATTGATCCCGATAACCCTGCCATCGATATCAACTAGGGGACCGCCGCTGTTACCAGGGTTGATAGCGGCGTCGGTTTGAATCAGATCTCCATAATATCGCTGGCTCATATCGGCTGTGGGTAAGTTGCGATGAATGGCGCTGACTATACCTGCTGTCATAGTAGGTTGCGGATTACGTTCGAGATTATCAAATGTTGCAAACGGATTCCCGATAGCCAAAGCCCACTGTCCTGTTTTGACTTCGTCAGAGTTCCCCATTTCGATGTATGGCAGGTCGTCCGCCTCGATTTTAATGACGGCAAGATCGGATCGAACGTCAAATCCACAAAGTGTTCCTTTGAACTTTCGTTTGTCAGGAAGTATGACTGTAATTTCGTCGGCTTTTGAAACTACGTGTTCGTTAGTTAAAATGTATCCGCGTGGATCAACGATAAAACCTGACCCCACCCCACTTTGACGGAACTCCTGTTCAGGTATACCAAAGAAGAATTTAAATAATTCATTTTGATATGGATCAGCCGAATACCGGGGTTTTATGTATGATGTAACAGAAATACCAACAACGGCTTTCGAAATATTTTCACCAATATTGATAAACTTATCCTGTAAATCGTATACTCCTGCATTTGCGGAAGATATAGATGTGTCCGCCTGTGCCAGAAACTTACGGATTCGATCGATATTGGTATATACCAGTAAACCAATTATAGCGACTATAAAAAGTTTATGGTAGAAACGTTTCGATAATGCCATTATAAAATCTCCTCTTACTGAGCAGAATTCTTTATTCCATGGAGTTGTTCAAGAATTTGATTTAACAGTTCAGGATTATTCTTGATTTCTTCTTTAGCTGCTTCACGACCCTGCCCAAGCCGAGTTTCGCCAAAGCTAAACCAAGCGCCTTTGCGTTCAACGACTTTATATGTTACGGCGGTATCCAATACTGAACCTTCATACGAAATACCCTGATTGTAAATAATATCGAACTCCGCCCGTCTGAATGGGGGAGCGACTTTGTTTTTTACAATTTTTACTGCAGCATGATCGCCGGTGATTGTACCTTGAGCGTCTTTGATGGTACCGCTTTTACGGATTTCCATACGAACCGACGCGTAAAACTTCAATGCACGTCCACCAGTTGTGGTTTCGGGATTACCATACACAATACCTATTTTCTCGCGAACCTGGTTGATAAAAATACAGCAGGTTTTAGATTTATTAACGACCGATGTTATTTTACGCAAAGCCTGTGACATCAATCGTGCCTGCAACCCCATAAACGAATCGCCTACATTGCCTTCGATTTCCGCTCTGGGTACCAGTGCCGCGACAGAATCGATGACTATAACGTCAATGGCATTGCTCTTAACCAGCATTTCGACAATATTTAGTGCATCTTCACCGCAATCAGGTTGAGAAATAAGCAGATTGTCTGTATCTACACCAATTTTATTTGCATATGCCGGATCGACAGCATGTTCCGCATCTATGTATGCTGCCATTCCTCCATTTTTCTGAGCATTTGCCACAATATGCAACGCTAATGTAGTTTTCCCTGATGATTCAGGGCCATAAATTTCGGTGATACGTCCGCGGGGAACACCACCAATACCAAGAGCATCATCAAGGGTATAGGCTCCTGTTGAAATGACAGGTATATCTACAATGGGATTATCGCCCATACGCATAATACTGCCTTTACCAAAATCTTTATTGATTTGTGCCAGGGCTGTTTCGAGCATTTTATCTTTATTGATCTCAAGTACTTTGTTGTCTGATTGTGCCATGATTTCACTCTCCCTTTTCTATATCAGTAGTAGTTGTGTTACATACACAATAATATAATCGCTCGCAGGTTATCAAGAGAAAGTTCTTATGATGATTATTTTCATGCAAATGCTTGTGTGTAGAGCGGAGTATAGATTGGTCCGTCAGGGGTAAGAGTACTTTTCATTAGAATAATGTTTTCTACAGTAAATGAGCCGAATGTTGTATTCTTATGGGATCCGATAAATTTGAGAAGTTGATCTGATAATATCGGTTTACCGCGATTGGTTTTAAATCGCCCAAGAGTTATATGGGGTTTAAAATCACGTTTTTCTTTTTCAAAACCAAGAGGAAGAAGAATATCTTCAAGGTGATTAGCGATTATTTGTAATTCCTTCATTCCTTGTGAAGCTCCGGCAAATAAAACACGAGGACGAACAAGATTGGGAAAGCAGGCGAGTCCCTGTAATTCATAGATGAATTGTGTTCTGTTATTCATAGCGTTGGCAATGGCAGTGCATATTGGCTGGATCATGTTACTCGGTGTGGAACCAAGAAATTTCAAAGTAAGGTGCAGATTATGCTCTTCAACCCATTTGATCTTATCAGGCATGGATACGCACAACTTGATAATTTGTCCCAGATTTGAACGTATTGTGTCAGTTAAAGTTAGGGCTATAAATAGACGTAGGTCGCGTTCATCCATCATGTTCAACAGCATGCAAGATCATTTTAAGGGCTTCATTGGATGACTTGAGTTTTATTTCTTCCCTGCTGCCAAAAAATTGAAATTGTTTGCAGTCTTCTTTATTGTCGCTGACTACGGCAATGAATACGAGTCCAAGAGGTTTTTCAATAGAACCACCGCCGGGGCCGGCGATACCGGTTATTGCACATGCAAAAGTAGATTGTGTAACGGACTGTATACCCCGTGCCATTTCCAGAGCGGTTTGGGAACTGACAGCACCGTATTGATCGAGGGTTGATTTATTTACGCCAAGCAGGCGTATTTTCATTTCATTGCTATAAGCCACAACAGCGCCGACAAAATAGTTTGATGATCCAGGTACCTGCGTTATACGATGAGCAACAAGACCTCCGGAACATGATTCTGCCAGAGCAAGTGTTTGTTTGCTGTTGATCAATAAAAGTCCAATATCATGTGGTAATTTTTCGCTGTACTCCAGCATTTCACCCATCGCTTTTACTCCTTAAAAACAAAAATATACTTATGGTTCTTCAGTAATAGGAATAATTTCAGCAATAGTATAATGGTTTGTATCATCACCGATAGAAAATTCGACTTCAGCTCCGACTTTTTTGCCTATCAGTTCTTTGGCTAGAGGAGTAAGATAGGAAATCACCCCTTGTTCCGGAATAGAATCCCATACACCAAGAATCGAATAAGTTACCATTTTATTGTTGTTAATGTCCTTAAGTTTTACCTTTGTCGCAAGAGATACTGACTTGTCAGTAGCTTTGGAGTAATCGATAATACGTATTTTCGTGAGCATGCCTTCTAGTTCTTCTTTCATACGCAATAGACGTGCTTGTTCTTCTTTAGCGGCTTTGTACTCGAAGTTTTCACGAAGGTCGCCGTGTGCTCGGGCTGTACTGATATCTCGAGCATTTTGAGGTATCAGTACATTTGAAATATGGTATAGCTCAGCTTGTTTTTTCTCAAACATCTTTTCAGATGAATAAATAGCCTCCGTTTGTGTCGTTTCAGATTTCATCAAGTTCTTAACTTCAGGACAATCAATAATAAATTTTGCAACTATTGATTGTTTAGTTGACTTATCAAGCGAAGCACAGGCCATAATAGTTTGCGCAACATGTACTTTCTGATCAGTCGTGCTTTGTTTGAGTAATTTATTGACGAATTGATAATTAGATTTTTTAATAAGATCGTTGATTTTATTAAAAAGCCGGTCGCTACTAGAAATAACACCTGAGTTATGCAGGTCTAGCAGATCAATGAGTTTTTCCAGAAGAACAATATTTTCGAATGGTTGACATAATGATTTCTGGTTAGATGCCGCGATATTTTTTGCCATCCAGAACAATAATTCTTCAGCATCACCGATAAAATCGTGTGCAAACTGTAAAACGTTATGTACTTCTTTCTGAGAGACATTGGCTTTTAAAAGTTCGGCTATGGTGTCATCAATGAGCTCAAAGGGAAGATCTTTGAGTAACTCAAGATACATTGAAGTCCATTCTTCAGGAAAACAGGTTTTTATGTCTTCAATCGCTTGTTTTTGATATTCCATTTTTGACATTGAACATATCGGTTTAGATATATTTTGGGATTTCTCGAACAATTCTTTTGTCGAAAAGGGGCTTTTCTCAGTTGCTGTAGGCATAAGAGATTTCATTGAGACCAATGTATAGTAGGCTTCGAAAGCAAGAGACGGTGCCGATTCGGCTGTATTTGCTATGATTTTACCAAGATCGTCACTGAAGATAGTTAAAATTTGCCCTGCAAACATATCTTTGGGCTGTTTTTTGAGCTGGGTCGAAATGAAGATAAGTTTTTCTTCCAAATTAGGCAATTTATTGTATTTTTTTAATAACTTATCTTCTAGAGTGACTGGTTTGTCGAGTAAGGTATATGCTCGTTGTTTACGCTCTGGCGACATGATATATGTGCATGTTTTTAGTTGGTTTTTTGTTTTATCCCACCATTTTTTCCAAATTTTTTCTTCAATTACATCAGGTGAAAGCAGATCTGTGATTTCCTGTAATGTCGCTTTTTTATCTTCAAAACTATTGAGTACAATTTTAATCAGTTCGATAGGATCGTTGTCAGCCAATGCTTTTAAGTTTTCGAGATCTTTATATTTTAAAGCAGAAATATGGTCGCTGGGAATCTTTTCTAAAGCTGTTACAGCAAGGGTGGCGTCCATTTTATGATTCTTTTTTGCATAAAAGTCGATAGTGATTGTTTGAAGGTCAAAATTGATATCAACGATTTTCCCCATTCCCCAGCTTTTATGTTTACAAAAGTCGCCGGGAGCAAATGCGGTTAAGTTAAATATTTTGTCCATTACTTCTTGCAAGGGATTAATAGCTATATTTATACCGGAGACATCGATAATTTTATCTATATTAGGGTTATCTTTAAAAATAGTGCGTAGATATTCCGCTGTTTTTTCATGGGCTTCTTCATCTTTGGGTGCGAGTTGAGCTATACGTTTCATGATGGCGATAGAATCATCAATATATTGTTCTTCCATAAGGGGCGGGATACTCATGTTGAGCAACATGCTTGCTTCTTTAGAAAACCCTTTTTTTTCGAACTCCTGACTCAAAGCGAGGAATAGTTCGGAATCAATTGGATCATCTTCAAGTAACTGAAGCCAAATATCTTCAGCTTCCTGCGTGCGGTTGTGGTTTAATAAATCACGTATTTCTTCGCGGTAAATAGAAATCATATAGACATACCCTACTGTTTGGGTGGAAGTAATAGACAAATTAAGCCAACAGGCAAATGTTACCTGTCGGTTAAAATACTATCATGCGCATATAATGAAGTAAAGAAAATTGTTCTTCGCAATAAAACGTTATATATCCATTTCACCTGGTAACGATTTAATTCTTGCAAGCAATTTTCGTATATCTGTTTTGATATCCATGGGTAGAGTAGGTAGGTCTTCTAGTTTTCTATCGATACGTTCAAACGCGCTAATAAGTGCTTTGATATCTTTTTCTGAGATACCTTCATTTCCTTCCTGTGTATCGTCTTCTTCTTTTTCGAGTTCTTTAAGAAAACTGCCGTATTTGCGTTTAAGTGCTTTATCGCTAACGCCATCTTCAAAAGCGGCTTCCTTAAATTCTTCATATTTTTCTTCAGAGATATGGTCGTCTTCCCGAATTTTTGCCAGACAGTTGACTGTTTCGAAATCAGGTATTTCAGGACGTTCTTTGCTTTTATATTGATTAAGGACTTTGGGTTCGTGTTTTTCGAGGTAGTAGTATGAAGTAGTCAGTTTCTCGGCGGTATTTTTCTTGATACCGATTTCTTGTGAACAATATTTTTCAAAAGAAGAATATCCCCATTCTCTGAATTTTTCTTCCTTATATACTTCATAGAGATGTTTTCCCAGTTCAAGCCAGTTGGTCTTAAACGCTAACGCGGTTGATAACACCTGATATCGAAGAGAATTTTGATCCAGTTCTGTAAGCAGTGATTGAATTCGTTTGATTGATGATGTAGTTGTAGCCACTTCAGTGTTCACTATAAAACTCCTGTGATTTCGAAAAATTAACAATTATACGAAAAAATTCTCCATATTGATAGCATGGAAGTATATAAATATGCAATTTATTTTGACAAATAGAATAAAAATTTTTACTCTTTATTAACGATAAGGAGAACACCATGAACAGATATAATCAATCGATAACAGCTTTGTTGTGTGTAGGGTTAATAACTCTATGCGGATGCCAGAAACAAGAAGAAAAAGGCACTGATACACAAGCACAAAAAGAGAGTCTGCAAAAAGGCCCTATGATAGACGAAAGCGCTATTAAACCACAGGTAGCTGAAGCATTCCCTATGTTCCATAGTTATTTATATCCATTCGGTACTGTACTTTCGACATCAACAGTACCAAATGAAGAAGAAGATTTTGCAATCAGATCGAAATTGCCCGATATTGTCAAAGTTGAATATTATATTGAAACAACTGACTCTGTAGAAAATATATATACCTTTTATAGTAAGCTATTTGAAAGAGATGTGTTGCGAAAATTTTACACTAAAAATGTATTGCAAACGCTTATTGCAACAAAGATTTTTGATGAAGGCGGCTACAAAGACTTGCCGTATGAAGTTTATCTTAAAGTATCGCATCCAGGAAGTACATTTAGCGATGACGTTCGTAAATCTCAAATAGATGCAATAAAACAGCAGGTTATTCAATACGAAAAAATTTTGGATAAACAAAAAAAACGCCTTACATCGATAACGGACCCAAGTATTGCTGAAACTATTCAAAAAGGTATCTCACAGAGCGAGAAACGTATTCAGGAATTGCAAATGCAATCTCAGTTATTGGAACGTCAAACAACATTAGTTCACATTGCTATAAAATATCTATATATCAAACCAGTTCAAAAAACAGTGGATAAAATTATCCAGGTTGAACCCTGAAATTTTATCCACTGTTTTTTTTATAACATTATCTATAGCAATAATACCGATCCCTGTAATAGGGTCTTCGATGGTGGTATGGCCTGTGATGTCGAGGATTATAGTATTGCCTGCCATAATAACTGCGGTAATATGGCGATGGTGGCCCGTAATGATAGTAACTTACCGAGTAATGGTTATCAGAATCAATAATTTCATAGACAATACCTGCTCCGACCACTCCTGTTAATATTTTTCCAACAGTTGCCCATTCTCTGTCACCCGCATAAACTGAAGTAGGATGATAGAGAAAAACGATTGCCAGTACTCCAATACTTGTGATAATTGATACTTTTTTGAGTAGTGTATTTTGCATGATGAGCCTCCTTGTAGAAATTGGGTTATACCCCCACTAATATTGTCTTCATATGTATTGACGAAATGTTGCACTTCTTATTCAAAAAAATCTCTGAAATATATTTTTAACCATAATATTAGATAAACAATATTGAATAGATGTTGAAAGTTTTTTATGTCGTCAGATCAATCGAAAAGATAAAAAAGGTAAATAGTTCGTGCTAAGATGCCGAAAAGATAATACGTAATTGTATATAACCTGATAAGGCTCAAATGGAGAAAATAACAGAAATGGCGATCCCTTCAAAGTATTTGAAACTCATTTCTAATGAAGGCATTCTGTTATTCAACAATAAACGAGCAACGATTGTTGATAACGATATTTTTCATATGCTTTTTTGTGAAATGCTCTATAGTCTTGGCGGTGAATTGGGTAAAGAAGTGTTTTATCGTTTTGGATATACACAGGGTTACTCTGACGCAATTCATGTGCAGGAAGTCGGGGGTGCTATAGATGGAAAAGAAGAAAACTGGTTCAGTGTTTCTCTTGCATTGATGAGTGAACGAGGATTCGGAGAGTTTTCAGTCAATCATCAATCAATAGATATTGAAAAGGGTGTATTTGAAGTTGAATTATGTATAAAAAATGCGTTTGAGTCAGAGCAGTTCCGCTTACGCGTTGAAAATACACCGGAAGAGGCGGCTCCATTTTTGCAAGGGTATATCGCTGGATTTTGTTCGTTATACATGGAACAGGAAATTTATTTTGATGAACCGGCATCTCAGAAACAAATTCCAGGCAGATATGTTTTGCTTGGCAAACCAGAAAAAGATTGGGATGCCGCTACTCGAGAAAAAATACAGGCTGCTCAGATAAGTTATGACAAAAAGTTTTCCTTGAATGAAATAATTGGAAAAATCAGGAAATCAGAGACCAAGTTTCGTGACTTGTATGAGCAAGCTCCTTTCATGTATTGCGCAATAAACCGTAGTGGAATAATAACCGAATGCAATCATGCAGGTTCCCAGATGCTTGGTTATACGATGAATGAAATCAAAGGCTTCCATATCAAAGATATCCTTTTAAATTATGATGAAGATAAATTTTGGTCTATTTGTGAATCTCAGTCGGGTCTGAAAGGTCTCGAAGGTATTTTTCTGACAAAAGATCAATCAAAGTTATCTATTTCGTTGGATGCTACCGTACAATATGATTATTCAGGCGGTATAACCGGGATACGTTGTATTGCGGTTGATATTTCAGATAGAAAATCGCTTGAGACTCGTCTTAAAGAGAAGAATACCATGCTTGAAAAGATGAGTAAAACAGATGCACTCACCATGCTGTACAATCGTAGATATCTGATGGAAATTTTTGAATCAGAATTTGAAAAAGCGGATCGCTACGGCTATCCATTATCAATGATTATCCTTGATCTTGACCGTTTTAAACAGATTAATGACTACTTTGGGCACAATGTTGGCGATAAAGTATTGTGCATGATCGCTGATTTGATCGTTCAGCATGTACGTAAAGGTGATATCGTGTCTCGTTTCGGTGGAGAAGAGTTTACCATTATAGCGCCATGTACAGACCTTAAAGGGGCGTATGATCTGGCTGATAAAATACGGTCAATAATCGAGACCGAGAGTTCACTGGAAATAGAGGAAGATGTTATAATTAATGTAACTGCAAGTTTTGGCGTTGCCACATATTATAAGAATAATTATCTTGGGTTTAACGATTTCCTTCAAGCTGCTGATGACGCTCTTTTCAAGTCTAAGCGTAGCGGGCGCAATAGAGTCACTGCGAGTGAATCTAAATCTTACAACCATCCATAAGTGGTAGAGTCTTTGTTGTCACTACCAAATCATATCTAAAAAAATCATGTAAAAAGATTTATTTTAATTTGCATTTTTCTAAGGTTCATAGTATTTATAGTTATATGTCTATACTGTAAACATACTAAATCGATGTTGCACTTTAAAAATTGGACATTATATGGGACTCAAAGAGCTGCATATTAAAGCGAAAGATTATATTTCGCTGACACCTGAATATTATCTTTCCCTTTCAGTCATCAGGCAGGCCAAGCTTTTATCGCACCACTACACCTATAAGCGTCGCAAACTGAACAAGGATGTCCTCGATACCTTTTTTAACACCTTAACTCCTAAACTATTAATACGTTTACTCAAGCGCCTGCCAGGCGAAGAATCAAAGCGCAAGATGTTTCGCTCTATAAAGGATATTGATGCGGATGTGTTGAATACTGTTATTGTTAAATATTCCGCTGCTGATGCTTATACGATTATAAACACTATTAAACTTGAAGATAGACGAAAACTTAACAGTGAGGTTTTTGATAAGTTGTCACCAGATAAACTGGTGCTTTTAATTAGCGAACATTTTACATCATTTGGAAAACTTCAGCCATCTTTCTTCAGCGATTATGTCATAACGTTACCTCCTGAGACGCTGCAATATTTAATTAAAAATTTAGAACGGAAATATCTTGCGGAATTTTTTAAACGTACTGGCTTGGATGATATTAGTATTTATGCGAACTCTATGCAATTAGATAGTATGCAAAACTTAATGGATAGTATCAAAGGTGATGTTAAAGCAGTTATATTACGTCAAAAAAAGAGTTATCTTATCCGCAAAGGTAAACGGAATAAACGTAATGTGCTGCTTATAAATAAAGATCTATTCAGGAACCTTGACCTGTTGCATATTGAGATAGAGCTGAAACTTTATTCAATTAAGTTAAAGCAGCGTAAGCATATAACTTCAGCCATCGATCCGCTATTTCATAATTTGAAGTTATTGAATGCTGTGGTTTGTTTGCCAAAACAATCAATTGAGAAGGTTATTGTATTCCTTGAAGATTATCGGGAATTGGATTTTGTTTATGATTTCATTTGTGAACACGATGTGTTGGAGTTGACACGAGTTACCGCGCGTAAATATAGTAAAATCATGCAAAGTATCTTTGATCTTTTTTACCGTAGCTTTGTAGTTCGATATTTTCCCAAAAAAGAAGGTGATGGTGTTTTTAAAAGAAAACTGCAACGCCTTATTTCGTGTAGGTGTCTTGAATATAATCTTGAATATGAAGACAACCTCAGAATTCCTTTTTTATTTCAATTTGATGTCTATTTGGATAATCACGGACGTACGTTGCTTGGTTACTATCGCAAGAACGGGAGCAATCTGGAGTTGCGCCCTACTATCAAACAGAATGCCAAATCGTTTGTGCGGTTTCGTCCCCGATTGAATGCTACTTACGATGTCTTTAAAATCAATTCCAAAGGGAAAATATTAGATTATGTACCTGTCAGGTATCAGATAACCGACTCGCGCTTTCAACATGTTTCATCAGGATATACGATTGCATCGTATGTTAAAGATTTATCACAAAAACCTAACTCATTTAGGACATACTTAACTTCTGATTCAAAATTATATTTTGGAAAAATTCAAAATGAAGTTGTTCAGACATTAATCGGATATCTTGAAGGCGCGACACCTGTTGAATGTACCGTGAAACGTTATGAAGGATCGTTTGTCTTGGAGATATACCTGTTTAATTCTCAAACCGGTCGATGTGAATATCGTGATCCGGTACGAGCTGTTTTATTGAGACAGGAAAAACCCTACTTTAAAGAATTGATAGAAGATTTTTCACCAGAGAAATTCTTGGATATGGATAAACGTTCTTTTAACAATTCTTTACGGTATTTTAAAACCGATTATTTTGCGTCATTTTATGAAAAATTAACCTTGGATCAGAAAAAAGGCATTTATGAAAAACTGAATTCAAAAGGTGAAAATACGTTAATAGAGAAAATAGGCGAAGACAAATTTGCTGAGGATCTCGATAAATTAAGCCTGACTTTCGGCGATGAGTTTGAATCGATCAGCGACCTTGTTGCTGAAAAGGTTGAAGTGGAAGAAAGTTTTGCGTATACAGAATCACGTTCTCGTCGTTCCAGCGACCAGAGGATACTTGATTCGTCTGAATTGGATGACGAAACCTTCCTTGCGCAGAACGAAGCGGCACGTATTGATGAATTCGGTTTTGACTTTGTTTCTTATCCGCCTGAGTTGACGTTTCAGATCAAGCAGAAGGTACTCGAAAAAATCTATGAAAGTTTCCCGCAGGATTTGCGCAGATATATCAAAATACATGCTGACGAAATTGACGAGGACATACAAGATAAAATTTTGCAAATCAACACACATTTGCTGGATGGTATAGCCTTGGGTAAAAAGTTTGCTGTACGTAAAGATCCGGTTAAACGTGCTTTTATAGATGACTTAATTCATGTGCTTGAAGATCATGTTTCGTATGACACGATTAATGATGTAATAGTGTTCCTTAGAGACTCGAACATACGTATTATGCGTGACGACAAGAATCGAAAATACAAGCTTAACTCTAATGTTATGGCTGGTATCCTGGAATTGGTAGACTGGGATGAGGATGATTTAACACAGGGGTTATCTGTAAATGTGCATGATAGAGTATCGTAGAAAAAAATGTTGTAATTGTGATGTGAATTTGATAGATTAAAAAGCTCTCATCCGAAAGTGAGATTATACCACTAAATATAATAGTGCGCCGTTAGCTCAGTTGGTAGAGCAGCTGACTCTTAATCAGTAGGTCTGGGGTTCGAGTCCCCGACGGCGTACTTTTTCTTTCCCTTTAAAACAGTTCACTTACAAAAGTTATACCGATTAGCAGAAAGTATCCGTGTTACGCAAAAACTAGGTAAAATGGGGCTTAAATAACGAAATGTTACGGAAAATCCGTAACACTTTTTACAGGCTTACACGCTCTATTTCAGTGTCGAGGTTTCGGCGGACGCTCTTCAATACGGTGTTGTTTGCATGTCAGGGAAGTGCTTTCTTTGATGTATTCCCAAAATGTTTTATGAGTCTCTTCTCGTTTTGCTCAGATGAAATATTTTTAGCAAATTTGCATAATGCTTTAGATGGAGAGTATTGCAATAAGTCAATAACTTGTATGCGGATGCTGTTAAATGTGTATAATGATATCCCATTGATTTTTTGAAGTTTAAAATGTTTGATATCTTGAATATTAACTTTATTTATGGTAAAATAATAAACTTAAGAATAATTAATATGAGTGTACAACTGGAGATTATACATTCTAAGAAAAGGAAGAATGATGAAAAAGACCTGGCGTCTACTGCTGTTGGGAGTATTTTTTTGCTATTCACAACTCAATGCTGATACGATTACTCTTTATGACGCATCAAGCGGTACTGAAACGATTGACCAGCAAACCGATTATTTCTATGTCGAAGGAACTGGCAGTCAGATATTCATGACCGAAGATAATGACTCATTCACCCGCTATGATACGTTACCTGATATTGAAACCAGAAAAATATATTTGTCAAATACATTTGTCTTCGATCGTTCCAAGGGGTATATCTTAAGGTTTAGTGTAAGAGTTGTTGAAACTCTGACCGAATATTCTGAGCGCGGCTGTTTCAATCTGCGGGTATTGTCTACAGACGGATGGGGCGTGCTTATGTATTTTCAAAATGATGAGATTTTTACTGCTCAAGCTGATTATGGTGACTACCCGCGAGCAGAATCGACAACTTTTGATACCACATCCTTTGTGAATTATGAGTTGATGATAACTAGCGATACTTACACGTTATATGCAAACGGCTCACAGATTTTATCCGGTAATCTAAAGGATTATCTTACTGATTTGACACAAAAAGGAATAAATGCGTGGCATTCTTTGGGTATTGGGGATGGAACACTTGGAGCCAGCGGAAGGGTTGATATTGCAAGTCTGGAAGTGAGCGGTGATGGTGTAGCAATGCGTTATTTCTCAGATTCTACCGATACCGATAACGACGGTTTGCCCGACGCAAAAGAAACCATCACGTTCTTGCCGGAACAAAGGGTAAATGAAGTAACTGCCGGAACTCAGGCATGGCCGCGTGTTGCCAGCGACGGGACAAGGTATCTTCTCGTATGGCAAGGACCGGATGAGTCTGGGGATAACTTGGATGTTTACGGCCAGTTTATGGATAATGACGGTGTAATGAGAACCAGTAATTTTGTCATTAATACTACTACCAATGCAATTTGTTTTTGTCCGGCAGTTAACAGTAATGGTTCTAGCTATCTTGTTACATGGGCACAATATACCGATAACTATGGACTACAGGCACAATTCTTCAACGTTGATGGAGAAAAAATCGGCATTGAATTTCAGGTTAATGAATCGGAGACTGATGAGATTTTGTGGTCATTTGTGTCCAATAATGGTTCTTCGTATCTCATATTATGGCAAATTTTTAATACAACTAGTAATGGACTTGAGATTCATGCGCGGTTGCTTGACAATACCGGTGCATTTATTACCGATGAGCTATCCATTTCCACCATCCCCGACGCCTATTCTGCACGAATGACGTCTGCAGTTCTTGGGGATCGATACCTTGTTGTGTGGGGATGTCTAAATCCTGACCCCTCGGGCATCTACGGGCGATACATTGCTTTTGATGGTACAATGTCTGACGATAGTTTTTACATTTCGGATGGCAGGCCATTTCTTGCAGGAAACTCAAAATGTGCAATCTTGACCTATGATTTTTTATCCGATGGCACTCTGTATGATATTTATGCAAAAATCATCGATAATGATGGATCTGTAAGAGACAATACCTATCAAATGAATGCGTATAAAGATGATAATCAGACTACGCCATTCGTAGCTAGTGATGGACGTGATTTTCTTATCACGTGGTCAAGCGTAGGGCAGGACGGTGATAGGCATGGAGTCTACGGTCAACTGGTGAATTCGAGTGCTATGAAGATAGGCAGTGAATTCCAGATCAATTCGTATACGGCAGATCTGCAAGCAGAATCTAGCTGTGCCAGTAATGGCGATACATATATGGTATTCTGGAAAAGTTATGAGCAGGATGGAGACGGATCTGGTGTGTATTGCCGCATGATCGACCCTGGATATTCAACCGATCCAACTGTTGCCGATACCGACAACGATGGTTTGAGTGATGGTGACGAAGTGTATATGCATGGCACCATACCAACCGACTTTGACAGTGACGATGACGGGTTATCCGATAAGTGGGAAATCGACAATAATTTTGATCCCCTTGTAAATGAGAATATTGAAGACTTCGATAATGATGGAATTTGCAATGCTGATGAAATATTAAATGGCTCTGACCCGTTTGATCCAGATACCGATAACGACGGCTTACCCGACGCCAAAGAAACCATGTCATTCTTGCCCGAACAAAGAGTGAATGACGCCACTGCTGGAAATCAGACAGGGCCGCGTGTTGCTACCGATGGTAACAGATACCTTCTTGTTTGGCAGGGAGTATCTGAATCCGATGGATCTACTGATGTTTACGGCCAGTTCCTTGACAATGATGGAATCATGCGAACCGATAATTTTTTGATAAATACTATGACCTCCGGCGGTCAGTTTAATCCAGCAGTTGACAGCAATGGTTCTGGCTATCTTGTTGCATGGGTGCAAAATAATGATAATTATGACATACGTGCACAGTTGTTAAACAACGATGGTGAAAAAGTCGGAGCGGAATTTCAGGTTAATGAGTCAGAGGAAGGTATAATTCAGTGGCCATTTGTGTCGAGTAACGGTTCCTCGTATCTCGTTCTATGGAAAAACCTTAATACAGACAATTATGAAATTAAAATTCATGCTCGCTTGGTTGACAATACCGGGTCATTTATTACTGATGAGCTATCCATTCAAACCATTGCCTCTATAAATTCTTCCCGTATAACGTCTACTGTTGTTGGGAACCAATACTTTGTTGTCTGGGGTATTTCTGAGCCGGGCAACTCGGACATTTATGGAAGGTATATCAGTTTTGACGGTAGTATATCTGAAGATATATTTTTCATCGCAGAAGGAAGACTGCCATTTCTTACAGGGAACGCAAAATGTGCAATTTTGACATATGAGTTTTATGCTGACACCACCACGAGTTATGATATTTCGGCAAAAATCATCGATAATGATGGAGATATAAGTGAATCTACCTTTCAAATTAATACCTATACAGAGGGTGCTCAGTTTTTTCCTTCGGTAGCTAGTGATGGACGTGAGTTTCTTATTACTTGGTCAAGCTTGGGGGAGGACGGTGATAGGCATGGAGTCTACGGTCAACTGCTGAATTCAGCTGGTATGAAGATAGGCAGTGAATTTCAGATCAATTCTTATACAACATTACAACAGATATATAGTAGCTGTGCCAGTAATGGGGATACTTATGTTGTATGCTGGCAAAGTCAAGAACAGGATGGAAGCGATTTTGGTGTATATTGCCGCATGATTAACCCTGGATATGCGACCAATCCAGCTGATAATGACACGGATGATGATGGTCTTAGTGATGGTGATGAAGCTTATATCTATGGCACTATACCGACCGAGTCTGACAGTGATAATGACGGGTTATACGATAAATGGGAAATCGACAATAATTTTGATCCCCTTGTAAATGAGAATCTTGAAGACTCTGATAACGACGGTTTGTCCGACGCAAAAGAAACCACCATATTACAGCCGGAACAACGCGTAAATACCTTAACTGAAGGTCATCAGCATTATCCAAACGTTGCCAACGATGGATCAAGATATTTTATCGTATGGCAGGGGCCTGATGAATCCAGCGGAACATTAAACGTTTACGGCCAGTTCATGGATAACGATGGTGTTATGCGAGGTGATAATTTTGTCATTAATTCTACTTCTACAACTGTTGCCTATCCTGTCGCTGTAGCGAGTAATGGGGATAGCTATCTTGTCGCATGGAGCGATAAACCAGATACTTATGACAATGTATTTGCCCAGTTGCTAACCATAGATGGTGAGAAGATAGGCTCTGAATTTCAGGTTGCCATGTCAGCCACATATCACAAATATCGACCGTATATTTGTAGTAATGGAAATTCGTATCTGATTGCCTGGCAAAGCCAACAGGATGGAAATGGGTACGGCATATATGCCAGGTTAATCGATAATGACGGTTCGTTCCTGACAGATGAGATACTTCTCAACGATGTCATTACAGGTAATCAATTTCATCCTGCAGCTACAGTTATCGGGGATCGTTATCTCGTCGCATGGGGAGACTATCGACCGGAAAATCCAGGTATCTATGGTCGCTATTTAAGTTTTGACGGTACCGCCTCTGACGATGTATTTCAGATAATCACTGGAACCGAACCATCAATTGCCGGTAATTCTAAAGGAGCTATGCTTGCCAGAGAAGGAGTGAATGCACAACTGATCGATAACGAAGGTAATCTTAAAGAATATCCTTTTCAGGTGAACACGTATGAGGATGGTTCTCAGATATACCCCAATATGGCAAGTGACGGAATAGGTTTTATCATCACCTGGTCAGGGCAAGGTGATGATGGCGAGTCATCGGGTATATATGGTCAACTGGTCAATATAATGGGTAGGAATCTCGGTGATACATTTCGCATTAATTCATACTCAACTTTGATTCAAAGATATAGCCGTTGTTCAAGCAATGGCGATACCTATGTTGTATGTTGGGAAAGCGAAGAACAGGATGGTAGCGGATACGGTGTGTATGCCAGAATGATCAATCCCGGATACTCAACCGATCCAACTCTTGCCGATACCGATAACGACGGAATTTCAGATAGTGAAGAAATCTATACCTATGACACCATACCAACTGATTCGGATACCGATGCGGATGGCCTGACCGATGGGCAGGAAGCATTGCTCTATCATACCGATCCGAATAATCCGGATACCGATGGAGACGGCATGTACGATTTCTGGGAATGTGCATATAATCTCGACCCACTCAAAGACGATGCGGATGCGGATAACGACGGCGATGGTCTTATTAACGGCAAAGAATTTTTCTATCAGACTGATCCCTTTGCAAGTGACACTGACAATGACGGCATGACTGACGGTTACGAGGTGGAACATGCGTCCAACCCCACTGTCAAAATAGTTGATCCTGATTCCGATAATGATGGCCTCACCGATTCAGAAGAGATATCAGCCGGTACCGACCCAAATGATGATGATTCTGACAATGATGGATTGCTCGATGGGCAGGAGGTATGCATCGTTTATCCTGAACAACGCATTAATGAGTATACTGCCCTGGATCAAAAAGATCCGGTTGTTGTCAGTAATGGTACTAATTTTATGATTTGCTGGAGTAGTTATGAACAGGAAATCCCGTCTCGTATTGGCTATTCTTTTGGCGTATACGCGCGATTTCTTGATGCTCAAAGTAATATGCTAAGCAGGGAGTTTCGTGTCAATAACTATATTCTTAACCAGCAGGGGGTGTATACTGCTGATTGGCCGGGTTCAACTGTAGTAGGAACTGCTTTGGATTCTGACTATTTTATTATGTGGTGTGGTTATGCGAAAAACGGGACTTTACGGGATATAACCGGACAATTATTCGATTTTCAGGGGAATACTATAGGTGAAAATTTTATAGTTAACCCATATCTTCCTGATTATCAAGAGCGACCTGCTGTTGCTTCGAATGGAACAACTTATTTGTTTGTATGGAACGAATCAGTCAGGGAAGGATCGAATACAGGCATATATGGTGCGTTATTAGATAGGGAAGGGAGTGTGCTTGGCGATGATTTTCTGGTTAATACATATACGACTTCTTATCAAGTTTGTCCTGCTGTTACAAGTATGGGTGACAACTATATTGTCACATGGGGGAGTGATGGACAGGACGGATCGAAATACGGTGTTTTTGCCCGTCTGATCGATAACGAGGGTGTATTCCTCAGTCCGGAGTTTCAGGTGAATCAATTTGGATCTGACAATCAGGATTATCCGGCAATAGCCAGCAATGATGAAAGAGCACTTATTGTCTGGAGCGGTTACGATGCGACGAATTATTCGCAGATATTTGCCAGATTTGTCGACAGTACAGGAAATTTTATTGGCCATGAATTCAAAATCAATAACAGAGACAGCGGTGGAGCTGGCAGTCCATCGGTAGTAAGTGATGGGGAAAACTTTTTTGTCGTTTGGAGTGAAAGTATTGTGCATGTTACGGAAATCATGGGACAACAAATTGATAATTACGGCAGAAAAATAGGCGATTCATTGATTATCAATGATACTACCTTGTACGAACAATCACGCCCCAAGATCGCCTATGACGGCTCGAACTACATGGTCTGCTGGCGAAGTGACAATAAGGGAACCAGTGGGTATGATGTGTATGCGAAACTTATCAAACCCGGCTACGGAACTGATCCTCTATGTGATGATACAGACAACGATGGTATCAGCGACGGCGATGAAATAAATATTTATGCAACATTGCCGGATAATAGCGATACAGATGAGGATTCGCTTTCAGATGGAGATGAAATATTAAATTATCACACCGATCCAAACAATCTGGATACCGATGGTGACGGTATGGATGATGCATGGGAAGTTTTGCATCAGCTTAATCCAATACTTGATGATGCAACTGTGGATAATGACGGCGATACTCTTACCAATGCCCGTGAATATTTTTATATGACTGATCCACAGGTTGCTGATACGGATAATGACGGTGTTTCCGATGGAGCTGAAATCGATAACAACACCAATCCAACCGTCAGGATAACCGACCCGGACACCGACAACGATGGCCTGACCGATTCCGAGGAGTTGTCTATTGGTACCGATTCCAACAACCCGGACACGGATAATGACGGTATAATAGACGGCAAAGAGGTGTTTTCGTTTGGCGATGAACATCGTATCAATATACATACCCTCCTGGCGCAGGATAGTCCGAGTGTTGCTACAAATGGGCTGAATTATTTTATGGTCTGGGAAAGTGATGATCAGGAACCGCCAATTAACAGCTATGATAAGCGCGGTGTCTTTGGGCGATATATAGACTTGAATGGTAATCCGCTTAGCCGTGAAATAATGGTCAATACGTATGTGCTCAATACTCAACAGAAGGTTTCAGTTGCGGGAGCTGGTAATCAATATTGTGTGGCATGGAGTAGTTCTGGTCAGGGCATAGAAACTCAGCGTTTTGATGCGTGGGGCAATAGATTGGGAAACAATGTGAATGCAGGTGGCGGTATCTATCCGGTTATAGCATCAAATGGAGAGAATTATCTTGTCGCGAGACAACCATGGTACTCCTCCGGTTATGATGCCGAAGTCCAAATTTTGGATAATGAAGGGAACTTACATGGCTCTCAATTTGCAATTAATGAGTATACAGAAGGTTCTCAGGGGCTGGCATCTATGGCAGCGATTGGAAGTAAGTATGTTGTCTGCTGGAACAGTGAAGGGCAAGATGGTGATGGTTCAGGAATATACGCGAGAATTATGGACAACGAAGGATCATTTCTTACCAGCGAAGTCCAGGTCAACCAGTATACAACCGGTCGTCAAGGATGGCCGGATGTAGCGTATGATGGTGAGACATGTTTGATTGTATGGCACGGCCCCAATTATGAGAATGCATCTTTTGAAATATACGGGCGTTTAATGGATAACGAAGGGAATTTTCTTGCTGATGAATTTCAAATCAATAGCTATACAACCAATGAACAGAGCGCGCCTTCAGTATATTCAGCAGGCGGGGTGTTTCTCGTAACATGGAAAAGCAATGGACAAGATGGAAATTCATGGGGCGTATACGGCCGATTGATTGATCCACGAGGGAGGAAAGTAGGGGATGAGTTCTGTATTAATGAATACACTATTGGCGATCAGTCATTGATGGGAAATGTCGGTTACGACGACAGTGCTTATACTATTTCCGGTGACGACAATGCTTTTATTGCCTGTTGGCAAAGTTATGGACAAGACGGCAGCGATTTTGGAGTGTACTATCGCCTGATAAACTGGGGATATGGAACTGATCCACTCGTTGCCGATACTGATAAAGATGGTATCGAAGATGGTGATGAAATTCATATGTACACAACGGATCCGCTAAATACCGATACCGATGGAGACGGTTTGGACGATAAATCGGAAATAGACAGTAACTTGAATCCTTTATTGTCGGATTCTTATGAAGATACAGATAATGACGGTCTGGTAAATATTCAAGAAGTTTTCTATCAAACCGATCCTTTCAATGCTGATACAGATAACGACGGCATGTCAGATGGCTACGAAGTAGCTAACTTTAGCAATCCCCTTTTACCTCCACTATTAGTAAGTCCAGATACGGATAACGACGGTTTATCTGATGATGATGAGTATATATTAGGATCAGATATCAATGTTGCAGATACCGATAATGATGGTCTTAGTGACTATTTTGATCATCCTAATTTCACAGGTTTGGAAATACGTGTGAATGAGACTACCGAAGGTGACCAGAGGTTTAACTCAATAAGTAAATCTGATAACGGTTATCTTGTAACATGGTATGGACCTGCTGGTTATGTTAATGGAGAGACTGAGATATTTAGCAGGTTATATGATAACGATTTCACTCCAATCGGTCCTGAGTTTCAGGTAAACACATACACTGAGGACATTCAACAAGTTTCCTGTTCTGCTTCAGATGGTTCAAATTACCTGGTTATATGGCGTAGTTTCAATCAAGACAGTTACAGCCGTAGTCTTCGTGCTCAGTATTTAGATAAATACGGCGATAAAACAGGTTCCGAGTTTCTAATTGATGGAAGAACTGATGACGGGATATTAAAAGGATTTTCTGTAGCAAGTAACGGATTGTCGTATTTTATCGTATATGACTATGATTATGATGTTTATGGCGTGTTGTATGACAATGAAGGTAATATCTTAAGAGCTAAGCAGAGGATAAATACTTATCTCTCGTATGAGCAGATAATTCCATCAGTAATCTCGAATGGTGAAAATTATCTTGTAATGTGGCAAAGTTATGAGCAAGACGGAAACCATACTGGTGCATATGCAAGGCTATATGATAACTCAGGAAATGCGTTGACCGATGAAATATTCCTGAATATAGATTTACAATATTCCGCACAACAACGTGTAGACGGAGCCAGTAATGGTGAAAATTATTTAGTTGTGTGGGAAAGTGCTGGTGGAGATAGTGAGGGTTATGGAATACGAGGTATATATTTAGATAATGAAGGATCTGTAATAGGGCATGAAATAATTATAAATGACTATGCGATTGATGATCAGATGGGGCCATTTGCCTATTCTGATGGAGATAAATATTTAGTAGCATGGAGAAGCCTAGGACAGGATGGAAGTGGTTTGGGCGTTTATGCTCAGTTGTTAGATGACGCAGGAATGCGAATTGGGCAAGAATTTAGAGTGAACAGCTATACTGATAGTGATCAGTATAGCTGGGATATGGTGTCTGATGGAGATCAATATATTGCGTTGTGGAATAGTTACGGTCAGGATGGCAGTAGTTATGGAGTATATGGAACAAAAATAAACTGGGGATACGGCACAAGCCCAACTAGCACTGATTCCGATAACGACGGAATTTATGACGGAGATGAAGTATATACCCATCATACAAATCCTGTCAATACGGATACAGATGGAGATGGTTTGAATGATGCTGAAGAGGTAAATATATATCAAACCAATCCCAAAATAGAGGATACCGATGGCGACGGTTTGGATGATAAGTCTGAAATAGACAGTAACTTGAATCCTTTATTGTCGGATTCTTATGAAGATGCAGATAATGACGGTCTGGTAAATATTCAAGAGGTATTCTATCAAACTGATCCTTTTAATTTTGATACCGATAACGACGGCATGTCGGATGGTTACGAAGTAGCTAACTTGAGCAATCCTCTTTTACCTTCTATATTGGAAAAGATAGATACGGATAACGATGGTTTATCAGACGATGAAGAGTATATATTAGGCTCAGATATCAATGTTGCAGATACCGATAATGATGGTCTTAGTGACTATTTTGATCATCCTAATTTCACTGATTTGGAAATACGAGTGAATGAGACTATCGAAGGCGATCAAAGGTTAAACTCAATATGTAGATCTGATATAGGTTATCTTGTAACATGGCAAGGGCCTGCCGGTTATAAAAATGGAGAGAGCGAGATATTCTGCAGGCTATATGATAAAGAATTTATTCCAATCTGTCCTGAGTTTCAGCTTAATACATATACTTACAACGTACAGGATGGTTCACGTTCTGCCTCGGATGGGACAAATTATCTTGTTATATGGGATAGTTTGAGGCAGGGAAAATATTATCGCAGTCTTTATGGGCAGTATTTAGATAAGTCTGGCAACAAAATAGGTTCTGATTTTCTGATTGATGGAGGACAAGATGTATTAAAGGGGAGAGATGTTGCAAGTAACGGATTATCTTATTTTGTTGTTTATGATAATTATAATAATGGGCAAGATGTTTATGGCGTGTTGTATGACAATGAAGGTAATGTTCTAAAAGCTAAGCAAAGGATAAATATTTATGCAGGCAATAATCAGAGAAGTCCTTCGGTAATATCGAATGGCGAAAATTATCTTGTAGTATGGCATAGCACTGATCAGGATGGAAGCCATAATGGGGTATATGCAAGGTTATATGATAACTCAGGAAATGCGTTGACCGGTGAAATATTCCTGAACATAGATTTACAATATTCCGCTCAGCAGAATGTAAGGGGTGTAAGTAACGGTGAAAATTATTTAGTTGTATGGGAAAGTGCTGGCGGAGATAGTGACAGTTATGGAATAAGGGGAATCTATTTAGATAATGATGGTTCGCTGATAGGGCGTGAAGTAATTGTAAATGACTATCCCACTGGTGATCAGAGCGTTCCATTTGCGTGTTCTGATGGAGAGAAATATTTAGTAGCATGGAGAAGCTCTGGACAGGATGGAAGTGGTTTGGGCGTTTATGCTCAGTTGTTAGATGACGTCGGAATGCGAATTGGTGAAGAATTTAGAGTGAACAGTTATACTACTAGTGATCAGTATGGCTGGGATATGGTGTCTGATGGAGATCAATATATTGCCTTATGGAATAGTAACGCTCAGGACGGTAGTAGTTATGGAGTATATGGAACAAAAATAAACTGGGGATACGGCACGAGCCCAACCAGCAGTGATTCCGATAACGACGGAATCTATGACGGAGATGAAGTATATACCTATAATACAAATCCCATCGATGCGGATACCGATGGAGATGGTTTGAATGATGCTGAAGAGGTTAATATATATCAAACCGATCCTTTAAATACTGATACCGATGGCGACGGTTTGGACGATAAATCGGAAATAGACAGTAACTTGAATCCCTTATTGTCGGATTCTTATGAAGATGCAGATAATGATGGTTTAATAAATATTAAAGAAGTATTTTATCAAACCGATCCTTTCAATTCTGATACAGATAATGACGGCATGTTAGATGGTTACGAAGTAGCTAACTTGACTAACCCAATTTTACCTCCACTATTAGTAAGTCCAGATACGGATAACGACGGTTTATCAGACGATGACGAGTATATATTAGGCTCAAACATCAATGTTGCAGATACCGATAATGATGGTCTTAGTGACTACTTTGATCACCTTAATCTCACAGGGTTGGAAATACGAGTGAATGAGTCTACTGAAGGCGATCAAAGGTTAAACTCAATATGTAGATCTGATACAGGTTATCTTGTAACATGGCAAGGTCCTGGCGGTTATGAAAACGGAAATAACGAGATATTCTGCAGGTTGTATGATAAAGAATTTATTCCAATCTGTCCTGAGTTTCAGTTAAATACATATACTTACAACGTACAGGATGGTTCACGTTCTGCCTCGGACGGGACAAATTATCTTGTTATATGGGAGAGTCTAAGACAGGGAATTTACTATCGCAGTCTGTATGGACAGTATTTAGATAAGTCTGGTAATAAAATAGGTTCCGAGTTTTTAATTAATGGCGGAATAGACGGGGCATTTAAGGGGAGAGACTTAGCAAGTAACGGATTATCTTATTTTGTTGTATATGACTATGATGGTGATGTTTATGGTATGTTGTATGACAATGAAGGTAATATATTAAAAGCTAAGCAGAGGATAAATACTTATACAACGAATAATCAGATAATACCTTCTGTAATATCGAATGGCGAAAATTATCTTGTAGTGTGGCGCAGCACTGATCAGGATGGAAGCAATAATGGTGCGTATGCAAGATTATATGATAACTCAGGACATGTGTTAACCGGCGAAATTTTCCTGAACATAGATTTACAATATTCCGCACAACAGAATGTAAGAGGTGCAAGTAACGGTAAGAATTATTTAGTGGTGTGGGAAAGTGCCGGCGGAGATACTGACAATTATGGAATAAGAGGCATATATTTAGATAATGAAGGATCGGTAATCGGGCATGAAATAATTATAAATGATTATACCATTGGTGAGCAGACCGTTCCATTTGCATGCTCTGATGGAGAGAAATATTTAGTGGCGTGGCGCAGCTCTGGACAGGATGGAAGTGGTTTTGGAGTGTATGCTCGGTTATTAGATGACTCTGGACAGCGAATTGGGGAAGAGTTTAGAGTGAACAGTTATACGAATGGTGATCAGTATGGCTGGGATATGGTGTCTGATGGAGATCAATATATTGCGTTGTGGAATAGTTACGGTCAGGATGGTAGTAGTTATGGAGTATATGGCACAACAATAAACTGGGGATATGGCATCAGTCCGGTAAACAGTGATTCAGATGACGATGGAGTCTGTGATGGCGATGAAATTTATCTGTACGCAACTGATCCGCTAAACACCGATACCGATGGTGACGGTATGGCGGAGAAGTGGGAAATAGACAACGGGTTCGATCCGACCATCGACGATAGTTTGCTTGATGCTGACAACGATGGATTGCCTAATCTATATGAATTTACCAATAATAGCAACCCTCATATCATCGACACCGACAACGATGGGTTACCGGATGGCCGCGAAATAACTACTGTTAGCCCGCAAATACATATAAATACTTTCTCCAGCGCCGATCAAACTCGTCCGGAAATAGCCTTTGACGGCGAACAGTATTGTGTTGTCTATCAGACAGATGATTATGATGGAGATGGTACAGCTGTACTCGCCCGGTTCCTTAATCTAAATGGTACTCCGAAGGGCGATGAATTTCAGGTCAATTCCTATACCACTGCCGATCAGACATATCCATGGGTTGCAAGCAACGGCGATAACTTCTGTATTGTGTGGGCTATTTACACACAGGATACAAGCCAGAGAGGTGTGTTTTCTAAAATTATTGATTCATCAGGCAATATTATAAAGGATGATTTTAAAATTAATAATTTTGTAGCTAGATATACAAGGGTAGCTTCATGTGCGGGAAACTATGGCGTTGTGTGGCGTAGTGAGGCAGGTATTTATACTCAACTCCTTAGTTCCACAGGTGATTTATTAGCTAATCCATCTATGGTGATAGATCAATTAAACGATAGAAGCCAAGCAAATTTGACGAGCAACGGCGAACAATTTTTCGTAACTGGTAACGCCTATAAATGGGATTACTGGGAATATTATGATATTTTTGGTAGAATGCTTGGTCCCGATATGTCTTTTTTGTCTAATAGTTTTTTTATTAATGTTTTCAAAGAAAGGGAACAACTAGTTCCCTTCGCGTGTAACATTGGTTTACAGTTTTTTATTGTATGGCAAAGTGAATATCAAGATGGTGCCGGTACAGGTATTTATGGAAAGATTATAGATAATGATGGAACTATAATTCGTGATGAATTCCGCATTAATTCTAATACAGCCAGTTCAGACTATAATCCTGTTGCGATATCGAATGAAAACTGTATGTTGGTTGTCTGGCAACACCGGATTTCCAGTGATGATCAGGATCTTATTGGACAGTTATTTGACTTGAATGGCGAAAAACTGGGTGGAGAATTTCTCATAAGCACTGAAAATCAGGGGATGCAGGTTAGTCCTGCCATTTCGACTGATGGTAATAATTTTATTGTTACTTGGGCAAGCGATGCCGGTGACGGTAATGGTTACGAAATATGCGCATCGATAATCAATTGGGGGTACGGCACTGACCCACATAATGCAGATACCGATAACGATGGGCTTGCTGATGGTGTTGATATTACCGATTCCAATCCTTTATACGCAGATACCGACAATGACGGATTAAGCGATTATGACGAATTGAATCTACATTTCACCCAACCGGATGATGCAGATACCGATAACGACGGCATGACAGATGGATGGGAATTTTTGAATGGCCTTGATCCGTTGTTAGATGATGCTTTGGACGATTATGATAACGATGGCTTACTCAATGGTAAAGAATTTTTCTATGGATCTAACGCCTCTTTGATCGATACTGACAACGACGGTATGTCGGATGGATACGAATATACGCATGGCTCAAATCCAGCTTGGGATAATACCATACATGATGCGGATAACGATGGCCTGACCGATGAAGAAGAATTACAGCGGGGTACTGATCCTAACAATATGGATTCCGATAATGACGGGCTTACCGATGGGCAGGAAGTGTGTTTACTCAAATCAAAAATACGATTAAACAGGATTTTAGACGAAGATAGTCATTTACATCAATACGATTCCGAACCGGTTATTGCGAATAACGGTACAAATGCTATGATTTTGTGGCTTTCGTATAATGGCTTATTTGCAAGAACTGTAGATCAGTTCAATAATTTTGTCACACCTGAAATCAAAATTCCATGCGATTGGAATTCTATTAAAAGTTTTCCTGCGATTTCTTCAAATGGATCAGATTTTTTGCTGACTTGGACAAATTATAATGCTTATAAGCATAGGTTCCGTCGGATTGATGGAATGTCCATTGATACAGCAGGGGATACTGTTGTTAATCAATTCCCTGTTGCAAAAACTTATTGGTATCTCATTGATCCTGAGTCAGTTTCATGCAGTAATGGAGAATCTCAGTTGATTGTCTGGGAAGATGATAATTCTACTGGTGATAGTACGGACATATTTGCAGCGCTTTATGATTTGGATGGTGTGATTATCAAGGAAGAATTTATTCTCAATACTACTCGTTCATGGATTGAAATTGATCCATCTATTGCTACAGATGGAACTAATTATCTGGTGGTTTGGAAAAGAGGCGATGGCTCAGGGACGGGAATAGGCGGTCAGTTAATTGATAACGATGCAAATCCGATTGGCAATGAGTTCCGTGTCAACCAGCATACATACGGAAATCAAGAAAAACCTATTGTAGCCTACAATAACGGCAGATATTGTGTCGTCTGGAATAACTATTTGTTAGATAATAGTGAACGTAACGTTTATGCCCAAATTATAGATAGTGATGGTAATTCTACGGGGCCCGATTTTATGATAAACAGCCCCAATGACCCGTATCAGGATGCAAGCCCCACAGTTTGTGCTTTTGAAGATGGGTTTGCAGTTGCGTGGGTATACCAATATGAGAATTATAAAGGTCTTGTTAGGGTTCAAGTGCTTGATTCACAAGGTAATAATAAGGGCGAAGCAATCTCTGTTTCTGCTTTAGTTCCCTATCCAACAACGTATTGCCCGGGTATCACAGCGTTCGGCAATAATATTATTGTCACATTTGAGTATCTTGGAGATGAGCGCAAAGGTATTTATTCACGTCTAATCAAGTGGGGATACGGAACCGATCCAACTAATCCCGATTCAGATGGTGATGGCAAATCCGACTTGTTTGAGGTTGAGCAAGGTACCAACCCGACTCTTGCCGGATTGAATATCACTGCTCCAACCGAAGGAGATATATTTGCCGGCGGAAACGAAGTAACTATCAGCTGGACGGCCGGAGATTTTATCGGGGAAAACCTGCTTCTAGAATTCAGTAATGACGGCGGATCTACATGGGATAACGAAGGGACTGTTGTGGCATCTGCTCTTGAATTCAGCTGGACTGTCCCGCAGATAGATACCCAAGACGCAAAAATCAGGATTAGCGGCTATTCTACGGGTATCTTTGATTACGATGAGGTATCCTTTTTAATCGATAGCACACAACCTCCTGCTCCGGGAATAACAAGCCCAACCGGATCGACATCCGAGGTGAGTTTTGTTACTGTGAGCGGCACGAAAGAACCGTATGCTTCTGTATGGATTATAGATGGAGTCGATCACTGGCTGGTAAGTTCTAATACTGCCTCCACTACATGGGAGTATACATGGTATCTGGAGCAGGGTGACAATTCGTTATCATTTTACCAGAAAGACCTTGCGGGCAATATGAGTGCAACACAGGAAATAAACCTGTTTTACTCACCGCTTCCGTTGTCTGTAAATCTGACATCCAATACCTCAGGAGCAGGCGACGAAGTTAGGGTTTACTGGTCGTCTTACAACGAAGATTTGAACAATGTATCGCAATATCGTGTGTATATCGAAACTGACGCATCACAATATGCTACTGATTTCGATCAACTTCTTCCGTTTGATACAGTGGCAAGGGGTACGAAACAGTATCATTTTACCGGGTTACAGCGTAACCAGTCATATTATATTGCAGTTGTAGGTGTTGGTCCTGACGGCCAGTTTCGTACTACGGTACCTCCTTACATTCATGTGACACCCGCGGATATTGTTCCACCGGTCGATGTAACCGGTCTTGATATCGTTGACCAGAGCGATACTTCTATGACAGTCAGCTGGAATCATTCCACTGATCATGCCAACGATCTTGCCGGATACCGCATCTATCTTGATTCTACAGGAAGATACGAGTTTGATCACGATGTAGCAAATACCGTTACATCAGTCGAGGTTGATGCGGAGGTTTATCGGGTTAAGGTCAGCGCATTCGATATTGACGGCAACGAAAGCAGTGGAGTCGAGGTTGTTCGTAAATCGCTTTTACCTAATCCGCAGGCACTTTCCGGAGAACAAAGCAATTACGATGTTTTGCTTACATGGTCGCATATATCCGACCGGTCGACACTTGATACCTATAAAGTATATGCTTCACGCAATCCCTTTACACTGGTGCAACCCGATTTGTTCACCGGTTACGAGACGGCTGAAAATACAATTCTTGTTGAAGATATGATTGATGAGAACAGTTCTTCATACTACGTCGATTGGTATATCGCAGTTACCAGTAAAGATGTTGATCAGGATGAAAACCTTGTCGTCTCACCGATACGTGTTCGTGTGTACCGATTGCTAGATTCAGAATTTGTTGTCGATGCATCGGATATACGTTTCTCCTCCTCTCCTGCTCATACGGGTGAAGAATTTGTGATTACCGCTTCTGTTGCCAATATGGGGCAGGTAGAGGCATCTGAGGTGACAGTGGCATTTTACGAATTCGATCAGGAGATCGGCAGGGTAGTGATAGATTCCGTATCAAATGGCAGCAAAGAGTTAGTATCGTTGCCTGTTTCCTCATCGGAAGGATTCAAATTGTATAGCATTGTGGTTGATCCTGACGGAACATTTGGCGACAACGATACCAATAATAGGGCTAACAAAGTACAACAGATAGGCTATCCCACGATCGAAGGGGCACGTATTTTTATAGAAGCCAGTGACAAGATGGCTCTGGCGAATAGCTGGCTGAATGTTGGCGGATCAGCATATTATGATTTCGATGTAGTTCCGGGGCTTACCGATTATCCAGTACAGGGAGCACGGGCGACTATCACGGTCACCGATAACGATACAGGGACAGTGCTGAGTGTGTATTCAGGGACACATACAAATGTTTCAGGTCATTTTGGTCAACGCATACTTGTACCTAAGGATGAAGGAGTATACAACCTGCTGTACACAGTATCTGACAATACAGTGACTACCGAGCTGGAGGCTGCCCTGACAGTTATTCCAGATACGAGAACCGATGTGCGACTACTTGCGCGCAATATTACATTTGATCCGGAAGAACCGGCTGTTGGCCAGCTTTTTACAATCACAGCGCAACTCTTTAACCTTGGCTCAAACGAAACTCACGGATTGACAGTATATTTTTACGACAACGATAACATTATCGGTGACGAATCGATTAATAACATTATGCCCGGTGATAACGATTCGGTAACTCTTGAGTACTCTGCGGATGAAGGATATCATGTTATTGGTGTTGTCGTTGAGCTAGATAATTCGTCTATAGATTACAATACATTGAATAATTCCGCGACCCGTTCAGTAAAGGTAGGAACTCCTTACTATGAGCCTGCTTTTTATTTTAAGACTCCTACTTACCGGCAGTTATATGCATCGCAGTGGTTCGGGGCGTATGCAACCGTGTATTATGATTTTCCTCAGATTGAAGGCGAAGAAGATTTTGTCGCTAGAGGTATAGAATGTTCGTTTGAACTGGAAAAGAATGACGTAACGTATATATCGTCAGCAGGTCAGACTAAAAGTAGTGGATCTGTCGGTTTCTCTGTATTGGCACCTGCTCAAACAGGCTTATATGATGGCCACTTTTTTGCAACAGATCTTACTCTGGAAGATTCATGCGACACATCTTGTTTTGTCACTACTGCGACAGTAACTGAGTATCGAGATGTAACGATTTATTCGGAAAATATAGCATTTGACGTAGTTGATAACGACTCACTTGAACCGGGCGATATTGTAGGTTTGTATGCGGTTATCGATTATGCCGGTTCTGTTTCACCACCGCAAGATCAAACTACCAATGTAATGGTGCGTTTCAACGATATCTATCCGGTGGGTACTTCTCTGGAGTCGTTTGCTATAGCCGAAACCTTTGTTGATTTTCCTGTCCAGCAGTTGCAAAGTTCAGTAGTATCGACCGTTGACTGGGAAATACCGGCAGGCGGTGCACATATCATTCAGGTCGAAATATTTCCGCCATACGCACAGAATGAGCAGAACGATAAAGCCACTCGTTTGTTCTATGCCGGTGACCTTAATAATCAGGCGGTGCGTATTGAGAAAACCCAGTTGTTATGGGACGATATTGATTCGGATGGAAAATATTCTTCAGGTGACACTGTAAAATATATCATTACGTACTCTAATACGAGTGATGAAACCTTGACCGGCCTGAGAATCTTTGATGTACTTGACGCTACAACCTTTGATTCCCCTACGGATATCAGTGACAACGGGTACCTTGACGGAATGAATTCGCAGGAAACATCTTTCAATGCTGAACTTGCTCTGGATGGAGACAGTGATGAAGATGACGAAACGATGCATGTGGTTATCTGGCAGCTAGGCGATCTTGACGCCCATGAAGAAGGAACAGTAGAATACAAGGTTTCCGTCAAAGATTTTGATAGCGCGCGTATCACCACGAGCATAGCACTCGCTCAAACTGATCAGACCGATCCGGTTGCTACATCGCTAGACGCATCATTCTCGGTCAACTATCCGCCTGAAGCACAGGGCCAAAAATCATTGTTTGTTCAGGGAACCGGTGCGGTGATACAACTTGATGCCACAGGCAGTAGCGATCCTGAAGGTGATGAGTTGACATATGAGTGGACAGTCATGCATGTACCAGCTGGTAGCAGCGCTGAACTCGACAACGATCAGTCGCCCACACCGGTATTTATCGAGGATAAGATCGGTACTTACTCCTTTATTCTTGAAGTTGCTGATAGTTATGGATTGACTGATACTGCACTGATCAAAGTGTATGCATATGACAACGACAGCGACGTAGATATGGACGGTGTTACCGACATTCAGGAACTTTTGATGGGGCTAGACCCGTTGAATGTTGATACTGATGGGGATGGTATCGAAGACGGTATAGAATTGCAGGAATTACATTCGAACCCGAAATCAATCGACTCAGACAACGATGGGTTATTGGATCTGGAAGAAAAAGAGATGTATCTCACCAGCCTTATCGATAATGATAGTGATAACGACGGTTTATTTGATCAGGAAGAAGTAACCAGGTATTTCTCTGTACAGAATGTATATTATGATTCACGGCATGACCCTCAACATCCTTCTATCGCATCAACCGATACTAAGGGTATGGTTGTGTGGGATGCGGACAACTACAATGGAATGGCTTCGCATGTGCTCGGAAAAATGTTTGATGCGAATGGTAACTTTTGTAGTGGACAATTTACGATCAATCAGCACAAATCGTACGATCAGTGGTATAATGAAATTTCAACAGATGGTACTGAATTTTTAGTTGTCTGGCAGAACAAACAAAGCGACACTGTTACCTGTGTGATTATTGATAATGAGGGAAATCAGAAAGATGAAGAATTCTCACTGGTAAACGAGTATCATGCTCAGCCTCTGGCGCTATGCGCAGGGCAGCAGGGCATATATTGTATTGTGTATCCCGTATTCGGAACCTATGATTTTGATCTGCAGGGATGTTTGTTTGATGCAGACAGTCGACAGGTTATACGCAGGTTCACAGTATCGTCTGCACCTGGCGACGATTTGAGACCTTCGGTATGTTACAACGGCTGGGGATATTATGTAGCATGGCAACGCCAGCGAGCTGACGGTCTACATGATGTGTATGGATCTCTACTTGACAATGAAGGTATCAGTATCGGTGACGTTATAAAAATAAACAGTACAGATGCAGACAGTACTTCTCCGTCAGTGGCAAGTAATACAAGTACGATATGTGTTGTCTGGCAGTCAATTGAAAATGACGATCCGGCACAGTTGCGGATAAAGCAATTTGATTTGACAGGCAATAAATTACATGATGAATCAGTGTATAAAACCTCTGAATTTCAAAGTTATCATAATCCTACGATAGCATCCAACGGTATGTACTACGCGATTGCATGGTTTAAATATCATCCTTCAGGCAGTGTGGTGCAGTATGAAATTATTGACCAGACCCTAACCCCGCGGCTGTCCGTAACCGATGCAGGTAATGTCGCTTATAAAACTCTACCTGCATATGTCGAGCCCGCTATTTGTTTTACAGCTATGAGTATACATGTGGCATACAACCAGAGTACAAATTCTGTAGCTACTGTGTGCACTATGGTCAACGCGTTGACATCACCGCGTGACAGCGATAGCGATAATGACGGCTTATCAGACCTCTATGAATTCTTGGAATTAAAAACCAATCCAACAAATGAAGATACCGACGGTGATTTGCTACTGGATATGCCTGAACGGAATATTCATACTACAGATCCGTTGCTCTACGATTCGGATTTTGACGGAATCGCTGACGGTGATGAGGTTATGACGTTTTTTACCGATCCTAATAATTCCGATAGCGATTTTGACCTTATGAATGATGGATTTGAAATATACGGTAATCTTGATCCAAACACAGATGATGCTCAGTTCGATTATGATAATGACGGGCTGTCTAACATAGATGAGCAGTTATATGGAAGTGACCCATCTTCTGCTGATTCAGACAATGATGGCATGCCAGACGGTGAAGAGGTTGCTGCAGGGACATCACCGGTGTGCAACGATACTGACGGAGATAAACTTACCGATGGAGAAGAGTGGACTGCAGGCACATCCGCTACATTGAAAGATAGCGATGGAGACGGCATAAGTGATTATGACGAAATCATGGAATATTTAACTGATCCTTTACACACTGACCATGATCGGGACGGACTTCCTGACGGCGATGAAATTATGCTTCGTACCACACGTGATTTTCGTGTTTCCACCAATCCCAAAAAGGTCCATCTTCGCTATCCCGCTGTCGCTACAAACGGCAGTCGCTGGGTAGTTGTTTGGGCAGAGGAAGATAAATCTCAGACTCCGATTACTATCAGTGCTCGTGTGTACGACAATCTTTTGTATACATCAGATACGGAAATACCATTGGTTTCCACACCTGAAGGCAAGAATCAGTATCCGGCAATTGCATCGAATGGCGATAATTTTTTATGTATCTGGTTGAGCTCATATGAAAATACAGGTTTATACGCGCGTTATTTAAAACGTGACGCTGTTATTGCTGGCGATCCGATAGCAGTTGATACGCAGTATAAGCAGATTAATGATTCTTCGTGTGCTTCAATCACATCAGACGGAATGAATTATCTTATTAACTACCTTACTGATAATGATGGTGATGGGCGTGGTGTAGTGGGCTACTTGTATGACAACGAAGGCATGGTAATTAAAGATTGCTTCGCAATAAATTCTGAGGTCACAGGTGATCAGTCCAGTCCGACTTCCGCAAGCAACGGTACTACGTATCTGGTGGTATGGACGAACAGTATCGATTCTGTAACTTCATCGATTCAAGGACAAATTTTGGACAACGATGGTAATCCAGTTGGCAATCAGCTTCAGATCAGCACGCCGGGAGCCGGTGTACATAGATTCGCATCGATAGCCAGTAACGGGTCGACATATTTTGTTACCTGGCAGGCGGATGACGAATTGTATGGCCAAATTCTCACAGATATAGGACAGAAAATCGGCAGTGCCTTCAAGATATGTGTTTCTTCAATGGAGGATATGGGACATGTCTCAGTATGTTCCAACGGTTTTCTCTATCTGGTGTCTTGGGAGGGGAAAAACGAACACGTAAATTATGATGTTTTCGGACAGTTCTTTGATACGGTGGGTAATAAAATAGGTGCTGTGTCGCGAATGAATTCATATGAGGCGTCAGAGCAACGGTATGTCGCCACTTGTGCAAATGAAAACCGTTTTACGGTTGCATGGGCAGACAGTAGAACAAGTTCCTATTCGATATTCGCAACCTATATAACAGGTTTGACTATGACCGACCCGCTATTGCTGGATACTGATAACGATGGATGGACTGATTTTGAAGAATACATTAATAAATTAACTCCACATTACGCCAATTTTGATACTGATAACGATGGTCTTCGTGACAGTGATGAAATTGATCTTCATGGTACAAATCCATTTTCAGCAGATACTGATGCTGATTTGCTCGACGATTATTATGAATTGTTTGTAAGTTTTACCAATCCTACTCAATCCGATAGTGACAACGATGGTCTTCAGGATAATGAGGAAGTTAATGAGTATTTCACCGACCCAAATCTCGTTGATACTGACAACGATACTTTGACCGACTGGGATGAAGTGTTCTTGTATAAGACAATTCCTGTAAAATCAGACTCTGACAATGATGGTATGCCTGATGGATGGGAAGTCGATCATGACCTTCTCCCAAAAGTCGATGATGCAGACGATGATGTTGATAATGATGGGGTATCAAATCTGGAAGAATACGACTTCAACATTGATCCACAGTTAGCCGATACGGACGGCGACGGGCTGAGCGATTCAGAAGAAATTTATACGAAACACACAGATCCCAGTGATCCCGATAGTGATAATGACCTTCTTTCGGATGGCGATGAAGTTAATATATACAACACCAATCCTAATTCCGATGACACTGATAACGATAAAGTCTCAGACTATATTGAAGTGAAAGAACTTGGATCGAACCCTAACTTAGAAGATACCGATTCAGATACAATACCTGATAAGTGGGAATACGAGATGAAAACCGATCTAAAGAACGATGACACAGCGATAGACTATGATTGCGATGGGTTGTCCACCTTGGATGAGTTTCTGTATTATCCCTACTGGGATCGTTTAAAATGTCTGAATCCTCGCAATGCAGATACTGATGGTGACGGATTGCGTGATAATGATGAATTGACCATATACAATACTGACCCGGTGAACTATGATTCCGATTCGGACCAGATGTGGGATGGCTGGGAAATAGATTATGGATTATTACCGCTTGAAGATGACAGTAACGGCGACCCTGATAATGATGGGTTACCCAATGTTGGTGAATTTTATAATCACGGTGATCCGTGGGTAGCAGATACCGACAATGATGGTTTGTCAGATGGTGAAGAGTCTTTCCATATAAGTGGTTCTATTGTCGTTGGAATATATGATGATCGTCGTAACACCGGCTTATCAATTGCATCAAACGGAAATGGATTTTTATCAGTGTGGCTCAGTAAAAACGAATATGGCAACGAACCTAGGATACTAGGTCAATATTTTGATGTCTATAGCAATCCGGTTACGGCGTTTCAGATTAATGAAATGACCGGTATGAATTTCATCAGTCCCTGTGTTACAAGTGATCAAGAAAATTATTTCGTGGCATGGCAGAGTATGCGATCATCAGTTGACCCATTCGGTATTCGTGCGTGTCTTCTGCGGGAAAATGGGGAATTGTATGTTCCTGAATATATGCTTGATGATAGCGCAAACCTCGAAACAATCTGTGCCGTTGCAAGTAGCGGGAGCATATATATGTTTATTTGGCAGACATATGACAATGAAACCAGTAAAAACATTATCTATGGACGCAGAGTTGGGGTTAACGGCCAACCTGTAGGTGCTTCGTATATTATCAACAGCCGGGTTACGTCTACCAATCAGCGTAACCCCTTAGTTACATACAAAACAGGTAGATACTTGGTGGTATGGGAAGGGTTTGACGGTAAGAGCTGGCAGGTTTACGGCCAGTACATGGATAGCAGTGGTAATCTTATGGGCAACGAGTTCAAAATTTCAGGAGATTCCGAAGGAGATAAAAAACCCATAGATGTCGTTGTAAAAAAGAATGAAACAATTTTTGTTACCTGGAGTGAGTTCAGCGGGTATTATGGTAAATATCTCACAGATTCCGGTGCTCAAAAACCGGTGACGTATCTAAAAGACTATAGCGAAGGTATGAAGTTTGGTGTTAATAGCGGAATTATAAATACTGAGGAGCATCAGGGTTTTTTACTCTGGTTTGATAATGAGCAGCTTGTGCAGTCTGATATACCGGAGATTTCGTATGTATATGATAGCGATTCGGATAATGATGGATTACTCGATGATGCTGAACGCAATAGCTACAACACTAATCCACTTGATAACGATACTGATGACGACGGATTATATGATAATGAAGAACTCCAAATATATGATACACGTCCCGACTTGTTTGATACTGATGGTGATGGTCTGAACGATAGGGAAGAAGTTTTGGAGTCTTTTACTCATCCCCGTAAAGAAGACAGTGACAATGATGGATTGACTGATTACCAGGAAGTCAAGGTGGTTGGCACTGATCCAAATCGTAAAGATCATGATAATGATGGACTTATCGATTCATGGGAATACCGATTTGGACTTGATCCGTTTAAAGATGATTCGGGGGATGATCCGGATAACGATGGTTTGAGTAATAGTGAGGAATATGAACATTGCACTTCGCCTGTTAGTGATGATACCGATAATGACGGATTGAGTGATCGTGCCGAATTGATCGATCATTCAACGTCGCCGATATTTGCGGATACTGATAACGATGGGTTGACCGATTATAGCGAGTTGAAGGAACATCACTCAAATCCAATTAACAACGATAGCGACAACGATGGTATGCACGATGGATGGGAAGTCGATCATGGATTGAACCTGCTTGAAAACGACGGTCTCCTTGATCCGGATAATGACGGGGTAAATAATCGTGATGAATTTATCTATGACGCTGACCCGCATTTGAGCGATACAGATAATGATACGCTCTCCGATCATGATGAAATATTCATGTACCATACAAAGCCTAACGCGCAGGACACTGATAATGACGGATATACTGATTTATTTGAATTGCAAACAGGGACAGATCCTTTAGACGCAAATAACTTTTTCGGTATTACCAAAATGGAGATAACTCAAGCCGGAGTTGCCATTTACTGGAATTATGTTTTTGATAAAGAGTACACTATATACTGGTCAGTTGATCGAGAAACATGGGACGAAATAGACGGAGATGCACTAAATCATATTCAAACATTACAGGACGGTACTAAAAAATGGACAGATATGGGTGTTGACCCTCAGATGGACGGCGTTAATTCGAAAAACTGTTCGTTAAGATATTACCGGATTCAGACGCGTGTAGAATAAGTTTTTTGCTGTCAACGGTTATCTGAAAAATATTTTATTTTGCATGTTTCCTAAAATAAAGATATAATGTTTATAAAGTGTGAAAAGATAAAACTCTATAACGCTGCACATTAGTGGTTATTTTTGTTCGAGCAGTGTTTTTTGTATTCTGCAAAAATTATTATTTTGTATGTATTAGATTTGTTGGAATAATTTTTAATTTCATATGTCATCAAGGATAGAAGAATGCTGGAACCACCGGATTTTTACAGCGATTTGAGCATAGCTCAGCTGGTGAAACTCGCCCGAAAAGGCGATGAGATGGCGTATACTGTGTTGTATTTTAGGTTTTGGAAGACGCTAAAAAAAATGTGTATGATTTATGGTGTCCGGTGTGATGACCATGACGACCTGATTACTAAAACGTGTACCAAGGTGTTTCGTAAAATAAACGAAATCGAACCTGAAAAGTTTGCAGGATATATAACCATGGCAATGCGCAATGACATTAAAAATTATTTTGCAAAAATAGACAGGGAACGCGAAATATTTGTCCCGGAGTATCCTCAGGCTGAAGATAGTGACAACGAGTTGCATTCTATTTTAGAAAGATTCGGTATATCGCCAGATCAAGCTATTAATATAACCGGCGAAATGATCCTTGAAATAATCCTGAAAGTCTTAAATCGTATGGATATGGATAAGAAGGATGAGAAATATCGAGATGTTTTAATGCTTGATATCGAAGGGTACTCGTATCAGGAAATTTCCGAATTACTTGACATAAATCCAAAAACTGTCGGTCCTCGACTCTATCGGGCACGTAGAATGTTTATAAAATATTTTAAAATGGATTTTCCAGGGTGGTATGATGAGTTGTTCTAAAGAAGTTATGCTTAGCGAATTCATAGACGGACAGTTATCCGAAAAAGATGCTCAGGAAATACGTGAACATCTTTTAAATTGCAAACATTGCGCAAAGGTTTACGAGGAACTCAAGGCACTCAATAGTCTTTTCCATTATATGCGATCGAAAGAAGAAATAAAAGGACCTAGCTTTGAGGAATCTTTGATGGCTACTCGTAAAATTCTACAGTCCATCAGAAAGGAAGATCCTCCTGCAGACGATGGTGATTCTACAATAACTCCTTTCCCTAAAAAAAAAACTAAAATAAAAAAGGGAAAATCATTTGTTTTTCCACTCTCAATAGCCGCTTCAGTTATTCTTCTTGGTGTCGTTTCGACACTTGTATTGCATAATTTAGGGGTTTTTCAGCACTCTGACCTTGTCATGGAATCATCTCCTTCTTTTGCCGGTACTTCCGTTAATATTGCCCAGCTTAATTCTTCAGGGCCGCAGGGTGATACCGTGATTCTTCCCGATACGCCGACTAACGCGCCGGAAATCGAACCGGAAATCGAACCGGAAATCTCTGATATGACAGTAGCTCGGAAAATCAACGAACTTCTTGAGCCTCCTGCACCTAATACTAAAACAGGTGAAGATGACTATTTGCTTCAGCCCGGTACACAGGAAACGACCATAGCCAATTCTGACATGGGTTTCGCTGATGAAGGACAATCTGCCGAAGATGTCCCTCTTCCGCAACAGCCTACTAAACCGTCGGTTGAAACGTATATTGCGAAGTTCAATGAGGCTTTGGAAAATAATCATGTGTCTGATGCAATTTCCATTATTGCCACCGCAAAACAAAATTATCCGGAAGACACTGCTATAAATCAAAAATACGAAGAGGCATTAGACTTGGAGAAGGACGGTCTTAAGACACCTGTGGAACTACAGGTTGTTATATCTCAACGGTTTTATCCGGCGGATTTTGCCGATGCCGGATCGAGTGTAAAGATCAATTATACTCCTGTGACCAACGAGTATGGCGAAACAGTCTTCGCCTATGATCCCAATGAGGAGGTTATTGCTGAACAGCTTGATGCTGCAGATCATATCGACACGTTTCGACAACAGATGATTGATTTAGTCACAAGCAGCAAAGTAAAAGGTATTGTTGTAAACAGGTTGTCCGTTTTGAACGGTTCGGATGACATTCTCATTGTGGATATCCCACAGAAAAATCTGGCCTGGTTTATGAGTGTGCTGAAAACCCATGGAGACGCGAAAGAATTGCTTGGACCGGACAGCGAATCAGATGATATGGAAAGTCTTGACACTAATGAAGATGGTATGGTTAGAATGCATATTACCCTGGATATTTCACAAGATATCTCGCAATAATACTTGTGCAAATATCTTATTAGCTACAAATTGCAGTATCAGGTGCTGTATACTGTTTTCTTTTGTAACCACCATAGCTCTGTACACAGGCTGTACAACCTCCACTATCTCACAAAAAGAAGATTACGATCCACAAATGATGGCGTATGTATATACGTTGTCTGGCAACTATGATAGCGCTTCCGACGTTCTTGAAGAAACCCAGAGAGCCAATCCTGATGATAAGAACGTATTGCTTAATCGGGTATACTGCTTAATTAAAGGTAGTTATGATGAAAAAGCATACAAAGCACTTCAAGATTATATGAATACACATGAACCGGATTACGAATGTTATCGCATGAGAGGTATGATTTTGTTTAACCATAAGCAGTTTGATGAAGCCTGCGCCGATTTTGATAGTGGTTTGGGATTAATTATGCATCGGATTGATCCGGCGATAAATAAAGAGTATCTCGACAGCTGTAGAAACACTCTGGATGAATATACACACGAGTTAAAAGAAAACTATAGGTTTGAGCTCAAAGATGCTCATATGAGCGTTTTATTGGCTAATTATCAGAATGCGTACGAAAAAATGGAGCGCACGGAAGAGACATATGCGATTAATTCTGCATGCGTTGATATGTTAATCCGCAGAGCATATATCTATTTGCATTATTCTGAGTTCGATCTTGCTGAGAAGGATTATCAACTTGCTGTCCGTCTCCAACCCGATAATCCAAATGTATATCAGGGATGGTCATTGCTGTACAGTTTTCAAAACGATTATGCAACAGCTATAACCGAGTATGATCGAGCGATAGAACTTGATCCTTGCAATCCGACACTATACATTAACCGGGCAGAGCTCCATATGAAAATGAATAATTATGAGCATGCCTATGAAGATTTTACCCATGCGCTTGATTATGATCCGACTGAAAGCTACTGTATTATAGGGCAGGCGACCGTTCTATATTATCTTGGAAATTATGAAAAATCCATTTTACTTACAAAAAAGTACATTACGTCGCTTAAGGAAAAACATGTATCTGAAAATGAGAACAAAGTTTTGGCGTACCATCTAAGTGGTTCGGCCTATTTGCAGTTACGGCAATATTCTGAGGCAATCAATGACTATGATGCACTTTTAAAAATTAATCCTACAAACCTTAAGGCTCACTATAATCGGGGTATTGCATATAATGGATTGAAACATCCGGACGCTGTGCCTGATCTTGAATATGTTGTGCATCAGGATCCTGAAAACAGCAGTGCATTATGCGAGTTGGCATTGGCCTACATGCATCAGGGGAAATTTGATTTGGCTGAGAGTTTTTTTAAAAAAGCAAAACGTGTCAATCCTGAGTGTTATCGTACCCAAGCGAATCTTGGTTATATGTACTATCTGACTAAATCTCAGGATAGCTGGATACTCAGGTGCCTTGATCGTGCAACGGAGTTGAATGCATCTTATCTACCGCCATACTTATATCGTGCGTTTCACTACCGAGACAAAAAACAATACGATAAGTCACTTGCACAACTTGACGCAATTCTCGATATTGACAACACCATGTATAAAGCGTTTTTTCATAAGGCAGTAGTTTACGAATTCCTTCAAGATAGAGATAACGCGCTTGATAATTATATGAAAACGATAGAAAACGCACCATCGAAAAAACTGTTGCCTGTTCAGATTGCACGCAAAAGGATTACTGCGCTGAAACGTATGTCTTCCCAAACAGTGTTATGGCAACCAAACGTGGATGAAGCTTTAAATGAAACGAACTGATATTCCTGAATACAAATCATATACCGTATCTAAAAAAATGATACAGATTTTATTCACGGTACCTTTACTTTTAGTATTGGTGTGGGCATATTGTTTTGACCTGTTCGGAATAACCGGCGATATGCCATTGATCAACAATATGCAATTTCTTACCCCGTCATCCAAAACTATTGAGTTATTAAAAGATGAATCGATAGAGGAAGGTTTTCTCGATAGTGAGACCTTTTACGATGAAGAAATGCTCTATCGACTGGCTCCTAGCCGCAGGCAACAAACAGGTGCGGCGGTTGATGATGAAGTACAAACATATCTTGTCGTTGCAGGGCTGGATGCAAACGATGTGTATAATCCTTTTAACCTAGGAGAAGCAGCAGTCGCTGGTTCGGAGCTGATAGAAGAATTTCTCAACATAAATACAGCTTCCGGAATTAATCTATTCCAGTTAGACGATATGCTTTATTTACCGTTCATTTCTGGACCGATGTTCCCATTTTATATGAAGCCTGCGAGTGTTGTATCGTGGTTGCCATTTCGAAGTATTGCACCGCCCGGCTTATTTGGTACATTGAATATGCGATCAAACATTCAGTTTATTGACATTATCGGTGTATCTCCCGATGTATATCGCACGCTATTTAATGTTGATCCGCCAATGTATATTATGGATACTCCGGATTATGTCAATAATTTTCCCAATCTTACACCGTTGGCTTCACATCAGGAAATACAAAAGGCATACGCTGCTTTTGATGATTATACCCAGAAAGACGAGAGTATTTTTGGGAAGCATTTTTTTATCGGCTATGATAAGCAGACTACCTATACGCTTAAATCCGGTTATCTGAAATATTACAATGGATTCGATGCGGATACACCATATTCAGAATATATTGGTTACAATGCTGACGCAACGTTTATCCATGACGAAGGGATCAATGTAACTAACAGTTTAATCGTAGGATATGATACTGGTGTTAACGGAACGTATAGGCTCAACGGCGGCCAGCTTTTTGCCCGCCAAGTGGTAATTGGCAAGGGAGGAATCGGCACTTTCAAACAGGATGGAGGATCTCACGAATTTGAGTCGATGTCACTTGGTTTTAATCGGGATTCGCAGGGTAACTATATTCTCAATCAGGGTACGGCACATGGATTCGAAATGACCGTAGGATACGGCGGAAAAGGAACATACACCCAAGATGCCGGTAATTTGGATATCGATTACCTGTTGACAGTAGGTAAAGAGAGTTATTCAGACGGTCAAGTTACCGTTAATGACGGGTCGTTGACTACGCAACTTTTACGCATAGGGGAGTTTGGTACAGGAACAGTTATTCTAAACGGAGGTTCAATATCTGCTGACGCAACCACGCTTGGATCGGCACTAAGTTTATCCAGAGATGATTGTGCCGCACTTATCCCCGATGAGCATCTTGATGCTTTTTGGACTGAGCTGGTTAACCTTGACTACATCGATCAATCCGGTCAAGCAACAAGTACACTGTGGTTGCTTGATTATGACCAGTTTCTCAACTCGATCGACGTGACCGAGTATGGTCTCGACCCATTAGTGATCTTTGATTTTCTCCATACCGGCTTGCATACCTCATCCGGTACTTTTACTCAAAACGGCGGCAGTAATGATGCTGGTCACCTCATTGTAAGTCCCGGTGTAGGTTCAACCGGATTATATGAGATGAATGCAGGTGATTTGACGTGCGAATATATTTATCTTGGCTACCCAGCGGATGCATCCTTTATACAAACCGGAGGATCTGTAACCGTATATAACGATCTTATACTTGGATTATGCGATCCTGATGATCCGGCGTCCCAGATTGATAACTCAGATTTGCTCTACGGATCACATGTGGAACTTTTTGGCGGAACGTTTAGTGTTTATAATATTCGTGGGTTGTGCGGTTTTAGTTCACTTTGGCTTGATAGTTTGGCGGAGCTACAGGTCGGAGGCGCTATAACGGACGTGCATGAATTTGTAGTCGGATATAATTCTGAAGCTTCATATGCTCAGGTTTCTTCGGACTACACGGTTGGTAATCTTTATCTGGGGTATGATGCTGGGGCAAATGGCGCCTATGTAATGACAAATAGTTCGTTATCAACGATATTTGTTACTTATGATCTCCAAAATATTTTTGGCGATGTTTATGTAGGGTATGGAGGAATCGCTACGTTGGATATGACCAACAGTTCACTTGTGACCACTGATATGTACGTAGGACATGATGTTGGCTCGGAAGGTACTCTTACCATTAGCGGTAGCGAATCTATTATAGATTCACAATGTCTGCTTGTCGGTACCGGCGGCTCGATTGGCAAAGTTACCCACAACAGCGGTTTGGTTCGCACTGAGAGTCTGCTGGTAGGTTCTAATGGAGATCAGGGTTCCGGCTTATATAAATTGGAGACAGATGCATCCCTTGAGACCGATTACCTTACAGTGGCGAACACCGGATCGTTCCAGCATCGGGGCAGTGCTACAGTTTTTAGCGGTGTTACTATTGACAGCGGCGGTAGTTATAAATTTGAATCTGGCAGTCTGACTTTGCAGTATACTACCGAACCTATAGGCAATAAATTATACTCCGTAAAAAGTAATTTTAGTATAGAGGAATATGGGGTTTTCGTGCAATCTGAAGGAGTAACTACTGTATACGGAGACTTAAATGTTGCAGAAAAAGGAAGTTATAACCTGAATGGAGGATCATTATTGCTTAATGATGATATCTCTAAAGAATGGGTCGATCCTGAAGATATCTATGATACAGATCTGCCGGATGTTTCCACTGCAGGAGTGTTGACTGAGAATCCCGGGAAAATGAATATTGCTGGTACGTTTAATCACAACCACGGATCGGTGATTGCCAATAACACAATGACTATAGAATCAACAGGAAGTTATAACATGAATACTTCAGATTCGTTGAAGCTTGCTAATGCATCCTATGGTAACATGTTTGTGAAAAGCAATCTGAATATTAAAGGTGAATTTACGCAGACCAATGGTACACTTTCTGTAGACGGCGACATTGTAATTGCTTCATCTGCACGCTTTACTTTATATAAGGGGAATATAGATGTTAATGGACCCATTTATGAGTCAGGATCCATTTATGAGTCCGAGCGCTTTTTCCTCTATGATGGTGGGCTCCTATCCCGCAAGGATCCCAGTGATAATGATAATTCATGGCTTGATCGTGACGAAAAGTTGTCTTGGTCAGGCGATATCATCGTTAACGGTCATCTTGAACTTGTGGGAGGTACGATCAACGCCAGCAGCCTAATCGTCAACTCGACATTATGGATATCAGAGTCGGTTACATCGGATGGTTCGACCGTTGTACTGCAGGATGAATTGAGGTTTGGATCAAACAGCCAGTGCTCTAGCGTAGGGGACGCATCCTTGACCGTCAAGCTCGACGGAGATATATCTATCGTGGATATAGAAAGCACAAAAGCTAATCAGATGACCGGATTGAACGACATAACACTGGAGTTCGTCGGCTCGAACAACCTCATGGAAGTTGCTGGACGCGATTACGGTTACAACATGAGTGCGTTCAGTGCCAACTTTGCCTTCTATGAGATTAACCTTGCTGATAATGCCTTACTTACGTTAGTAGATTTAAACGACAATCATCCCTGGATTGGGGGCGACGAGGTACTATATGTATCACACCTGATACTAGGTAATGACGCGATCCTTGATCTTAACGGTATAACGATATATGTCAAAAATGCGCCGCAAATAGATAATGGCGAAGTTATCAACGGCGATATCAACGTTTTCGCTAGTGAACTCGATATGCACGGATTTGCCACTCCAGTCCCCGAACCGGGTGCAGTTTGGTTGTCGTTCAGTGGAGTACTGGTACTGCTATATAACCTCAAACGATTTAGATCGAGATCGTGATGGATAAAACAGATTCTTTATATGTGGACCTACCAGAAATAAAAAATCTCCCAGAACCAGTCAATATTTAAGTCCTTTAAAAACTGTTTTTGGTAACCGGTCAGTAACAAATGCGTAACATTGAGCGTAAGTCGTTCATAATAAGTATAACATAATCTAACTCTTAATCAGTAGGTCTGGGGTTCGAGTCCCCAATGGTGTACTTTTATTTTAGCCTCAAAAAACCTTCAAAAATAAGCCAGTTACAAAATATAGAAAAATTTCCGATATTGACGCAATAGGTCGATTTCGGGGTGTTATCAAAAGAAATATCCTCCCTATGGCACAGATAAAACGAATAGTCAAAGAATTTGGTCACTGGTTTGATGAGTTGCGCAAACTCTGCAAGGAATTTTATCCATGGATTAACGATGAATCATCAGGTTTTCATGTCTATATGGATAGACCGGATAATTTTTTGAAGTATTTTTGTATAGAATCAAGGTAAAGCAGAAAAAAAATAATGGTTGTAGGAACTTGTAAAAGTGCAAAAAGTATGTTAATCTATTGACAAAGAGTATAAGAAAGGGAAATCGTAATGAAAAGACATCGTGTAAAAAGGTATGGTTTGTTACTAGTATTGTTGTTGAGTACAAGTAGCGTAATGGGAGCAGTGAGTTTTGACTGGGCGGTAATCGGCAATGCGGGGAATGCGGCGGACACACAGACTGGTTACGGAACGGTTGGTTATGAGTACAGTATAGCAACGACGGAAGTAACAACGGCGCAATATGTGGAGTTTTTAAATGCGGTAGCGGCTACCGATACGTATGGTCTGTATAATAGTCGTATGGACGGTTTGACGCAATATAGTGCCATAAGCCGTTCGGGAAGTTCGGGTAGTTATGAATATAGCGCGAAGGCGGGCTGGGAAAACCGACCTGTAGTGTATGTGTCGTGGTATGATACGCTGAGGTTTGTGAACTGGCTGAATAACGGACAGTTGAGCGGGGCGCAGGATGCAACTACAACAGAGGATGGGGCGTATACGTTTAGTGGAGCGACGACTGTCAGTGAACGGAACAGCGAAGCTGATTACTGGTTGCCGAGTGAAGATGAATGGTACAAAGCTGCGTATTACAACCCGGTAACGGGAGAGTATTATGATTACGCGACATCAAGTGATGATGAGCCAGTAGCGGGAGTGGACGCGAATTATTATGATGGCGGATATGTCGAAGGTAGCCCATATTACACTACGGAAGTAGGCGAATATGATAATGAAAGTCCTTATGGAACGTATGACCAGAGCGGCAACGTATGGGAATGGAACGAGACTCTGATAAGCGGTCAGTACCGCGGCATGCGTGGCGGTTCGTGGGCTTTCAGTGCGATCTACCTGTCCGCTTCCCACCGCAACTCCTACAGCGCGAGGGACGAGCACGACAATCTCGGTTTTCGTGTTGCAAGTTACGAGGGGGGAACTGTTCCTGAGCCTTTAAGTGTAGGACTTGTGCTGTTAAGTGTGGGTGGCTTGCTACTGCGTAGGGCAAAAAGACCTTAACTGAATTAAGCCATTTACAATAAAATTCTATAGATTTATCAAAGACCGCTTTGTTGACCAGAGCGGTCTTTTTATGTAACCAGCTTATTCAGTTCATAAATCGTTTTCAAATCCTCGGACAAAAAGTTCAAAGTGGAGATGGTCGGGCGTACCACTTATTTTGAAGCTCACTTTGGACGGTAAGTCTGGAGTGGGCTTTTTTTGTATTAGATCACGCCATAGGTAGATTCTGGGGAGTAATCAAACGAAATATCCTTCCCATGTCAGATATAAAATAAAAAGTAAAAGAATTCAGTCATTGGCTTGATGAATTGCGCAAGCTCTGCAAAGAATTTTATCCATGGATTAACGATGAGGCATCCGGGTTTCATGTCTATATGGACAGACCGGATAATTTTTTGAAGTATTTAAAGATGATACCCAGAACATCATCCCGTTAGCTTTATAACTAAATTAATTTAAAATGTATAGCATTAGACTGTTAAGTAAATAGAATATGCCTAATACTTTTTAGACATTTTAAATTTATATTGACTATTAAATTAATAAGGTGTCTAATGAAAATGGGAGAATAGAATATTGATAATCTATGAAATTAACGTTTTAAGGTGAAAAATGGTTCAAGCAGAGGCATCTATCTCAAGAGAAATTAATGTTAATATGACCTTTCCTGTAGTTTGTATAGGAGCTTCTGCCGGTGGGTTGGAAGCATTTAAAAAGTTATTGAATAAATTATCGCCGAAAACAGGTATGGCGTTCGTATTAATTCAGCACCTCTCTCCCGACTATGAAAGTATATTGGACGAACTATTGTCTAGAGAAACCAATATCCCTGTAATCACAGCAAAAAATAATCTACCTCTGGAACCCGATCATATTTATGTTATTCCCCCTAATAAAGATATGGGGATTTCAAAGATGAAGCTCACTCTTTCATCACCACATAAGTTGAGAGGATGCCAGATGCCTATTGATTTCTTTTTGAAAAAACTGTCCAAAGATCAAGGTAACAATGGTATTGGTGTAATACTTTCAGGCACAGCTTCAGATGGTGTCAATGGAATAAGAGAACTCAAAGCCGCAGGCGGTATTACTTTTGCTCAGGATAAAATTTCTGCTCAGCATTCAGGAATGCCGCTTAACGCTGTCGCTTCAGGATGTATAGATTTTATTTTACCACCCGAACAAATCGCTGAAGAACTAAATAGAATTAGCCAACATCCTTATATTCAAGATATCCAGAATAACAATATACTAACATTTCCGGCTGAAAAGGAAGATGTCTATAAAAAAATCTTTTATGGCCTTAAAAGACACACTGGTGTTGATTTTACATATTATAAATTAACAACGATTGCACGACGCATTAATCATCGCATTGTATTACTTAAATTAGATTCTATAGAGGATTACGTTACGTATCTACATAAAAATCCTGACGAATTTAAATCCTTATATGACAATATTCTTATCAATGTTACCGATTTCTTTCGCGATCCGGTTCAAATAGAGGCTTTAAAGACTAAAGTATTTCCAGCAATTCTCAAAAATAAAAAAGCAAATCAGGCTATCAGGATTTGGGTTCCCGGATGTGCTACAGGAGAAGAACCTTATTCAATCGCAATCGCGCTTATGGAATTTCTGGGCGATACAAGATGTGAAACGAATATTCAGATATTCGGTACTGACATCAGCGACAAATCTATCGATCAGGCACGTTCAGGTATATATACAGAAAGTTCCATGTCAAATATATCGGGATCGAGGCTGAAACGATTTTTTGTTAAAGAAGAAAATGGATACCGAATTAAGAATTCAATACGCGAAATATGTGTGTTTGCCAAGCACGATATAACCAAAGACCCGCCATTTTCTAATCTGGATTTCATAAGTTGCAAAAATCTAATGATATATATGGGAACTGTATTGCAAAAAAAAGTAATTCCTCTTTTTCATTATGCCCTTCAATCTATAGGATTTCTGATGTTGGGCCCTTCAGAGTCTATCAACTCGTATTCATCTCTTTTTGAGCAGATAGACAAAAAAAACAAAATATATTCAAAGAAACTAACAAACAAACCTCTGAGGTATGAATTCCCCATCCATCTTCATGGTATTCCAATAAAAGAGAATTTTGTTAAACAAAAACAGTATTCAGCAGGGTTTAATGTCAAAAAAGAGGCTGATGACCTCCTGTTAAAAAAATATGTCCTACCAAGTGTCCTTATAAACAGTGATATGGAAATAATACAATTCTTTGGTGATACAAGCATTTATCTTCAACATAGTGCGGGAAAAGCAACTCTTAACATCATGAAACTGATTAACGAAGAGTTGTTTGTCACAGTGCGAACTTCTATCAATAAAATTCAAAAAGAGAAAAAAAGTATCATAAATGAAGGAATCTGCCTGAGACATGATAAGCAAATGCTCTGTATTAATATTGAATTCAATCCCATAATAATCCCTGAGACTGAAGAACAATGTGTACTCATAGTGTTCCGTGCGGAAAATAACATCTTAAATAAAGAAAAAAGTGGAGTTGTCAGGCAAAAAAATATTGCCATTTCTGAGAGTGACAAAGATAAAGAAATTTTGAGATTAAGTCAGGAAATTGAAAAAATGAAGGAATACCTTCAAGCGGTCACTGAAGATTCAGAAGCTACAAACGAAGAATTAAGAGCGTCTAACGAAGAGTTAATGTCGAGCAACGAAGAATTACAAAGCACTAATGAAGAGCTTGAAACAGCTAAAGAAGAACTTCAATCTACCAATGAAGAAATAGCTACAATTAATGAAGAACTCTCAAACCGGAATATCGCGTTAGACAGGACCAATAATGATTTAGTTAATTTGCTAAGCAGTATTAATATTCCTATTCTAATGTTGGATAACGATTTGTGTATTCGTCGTTTTAACAGTATGGCAGGAGAACTATTTAATCTGATCCCTTCCGATATTGATAGAAAATTTACAAACATAAAACCAAATATAGATATTCCTGATTTTGAATCTTTCATTAAGAGTGTTCGTAAAACTCTTACCGTAAAAGAACGCGAAGTTAAAGATCATACTGGGAAATGGTATTCCATCCGCATACGCCCTTATATAACTGTGGACAATAAGATTGATGGAGTCGTCATTACCTTGTTAGATATAAGTGAATTAAAAAGAAATATGGAAAACTTACAACAGTTTCTTTCTTATACGGAAAATATAGTAAATACTATACGTGAACCGCTTTTAGTTTTGGATAATGAACTGAGAATTATATCCGCCAATAAGTCTTTTTATGAATTCTTCTGTCTCGAACCGAAAGACACCGAGAATAAATTGATTTACAAATTATCTCATGGTCAATGGGACATTCCACCATTACGAAAATTGTTGGAGGAAGTTTTGCCATCAAATAAAAAATTTGACAATTTTGATGTTAATATTGATTTAGCCAATATTGGGTCAAAAAAACTGCTTTTAAATGCTCGACAAATCATGGGATCTGAATCTGGAATTCAAAAAATTCTCCTTGTCATTGAAGATGTCACAGAGCGTTATAAAACAGCCGAAAAATTAGCAGAACACGCTAAATCTTTGGAAATGGTTAATCAAGAACTCGATTGTTTTGTACACACAGTAAGCCACGATCTTCGTTCTCCGCTTATCACAATTCAATCCTATTCTAAATTGGCCTTAGAAGAGCTATCAGGTTGTAATGAGAAGAATATGACAAGTTATCTGGAAAGAATTCATAAGGCTTCGATTAAAATGAGCAATATGTTTGACGATCTTTTGAAACTTTCCAAAATCTCGCGGTTATTAAACCCTTTTGAAGATGTACGAATAGCAGAGTTAATTCATTCTGTTCAAGAGTGCCTTGAATTTGAAATTAAGGATTCGAATGTTGATTTTAGAATACAGGATAACTTACCCGTTATTTGTTGTGACAAAATTAAAATGTTTGAAGTTTTTCAAAACTTACTACAAAACTCTATAAAGTTTTCTTCAAAAATTGAGGATAAGCAACCAGTAATTGAAATCGGATATGCTGATAAAAAAGAATACCATGAATTCTATGTAAAAGATAACGGCATTGGTTTAGAAATGAATTACGCAAAAAAAATCTTCGATGTATTTCAGCAGCTAGAGTCAAAGAAAAGTTTCTCAGGAACAGGCGTAGGGTTAACGATTGTAAATCGAATAATCCAAGAACACTGTGGCAAAATTTGGGTAGAGTCTGAAGTAGGGAAAGGCGCAACATTTTATTTTACAATATCAAAAAATTTGAAGAGCAACGCTGTCTATACTCCCGCTCAAAACTAAAAAATATGGGTGTTTCTTTTTCAAAGAAATAAAAATGGTCTTAAGTTATTGAAAAAATTTGATTTGCTGATAAATATTGATTTCTATGATTCTGTTTAGCTCGTTTGCTAAATAAAAGTTATTGTATATATCCCTGCAATAAGACTTGATAGAATTTGAAGGAGGTAATGATGATTTCCACTGAAAAAAAACGTTACCTTTTTAGAATGATAATTCCAGTATATCCCTCATTCAATATCTATTCATTTGTATCCGACAAAATGACATCCTTAGGTGCAGTTTGTATTGCGAGCACTGTCAATGATATAGCTTTTTGGGATGCAGAAGTCATTGATGAAAACAACTTAAGGCTATTCGGGCCTCGCAGTATCTATGGCGGTGCTGACCATGATATACTCCAGAAACAAAGGCCAGCTGATATTGTTGGATTGTATGGCGGGATGACAAGCTTAATACCAAGACTTTACAAGATCGCTCAGTTTTATAAAAAGTTGGGGGTCATTACTGTTGCCGGAGGTCAGCATTTTGCAGAAGAAACAATAGATGAAGCATTTTCTAACGGTATTGACTATATTGTTGTTGGTGACGGTGAAGAGACGATAAAAGAACTCATTTTAGCTTTGCAGGGGAATTCTTGCGTTGATGACATAAAAGGAATTGTATACAAAAAAAATGGCAAGGTCATAAGGAATCAGATGCGATCACCAATTACTGATTTTGATGCACGTCCCATCCCTGATTTTGCTCTCGTGAGGTATGCTAAAATTGATATATATCCTGTTGAACGTATACGTGGATGCGGTATGGATTGTGAGTTCTGTACCGTAAAGGGAAAACCACGGTATGCATCTCCTGAAAGAGCTGTTGAAGTCATCAGCTCTATCGTTGAAACACGAAAGGCAAAAAAATTTTTTATAGTGGATGATCTTTTTGGGCAACAGCGGGACGAGACTATACGTCTCTGCAATATGCTGGAAGAGTATCAAAAAAGAATTGGAAAGACCTTAAGTTTTACTGTTCAAATTCGTTTGGATAAAGCATATGATAATGAACTTCTAATTTCCATGAGGAAAGCCGGAATCAATAAATTAGCTATTGGATTTGAATCCCCCATTGAAGAAGATTTGAAAGTTATGAAAAAGAAACTGAAAGTTCAGGATTTAGTGATGCTTTCCCGGTCTCTTCATAAAAAAGGATTTTTTGTGCACGGTATGTTTATTTTCGGGTATCCATTAAAGCGCGACCAACCATCACAGATTTCTCTTTCCGAAAGAATTAAGCGATATAAAAAATTTATTAAAGAAGCACAAATCGATACTGTACAAATATTGTTACCTATACCATTGCCTGGAACTGAGTTGCGTCAAAGACTTATGCAGAGCAATAAGGTTTATGCTAATTGTGATATTGGTTGGGAATATTATGACGGAACTTTTCCGATTTTTGAACCAGATCCACCGCTTACACCACAGGATATGCAAAATGCCGCCCGTAAAATCATGGGTACATTTTATCAGTTTAAATATATGTTCATGATTGGACTCAATATTATTTCTTTCATTTCTATCCTGGCATATCTTCACAACATTAAATTGGGATGGCGGCGATGGTACCGCTATTGGCGTAATTATTTAATTCGATTTGGAGGATGGGTTACTATCCGGAAATGGACTCGTTCCTTCAGGAAAGATGCATTTTTGCAAAAGATTCAAACCGCGAGACAACATTTAAAGCAGAAGGAATCATGCAAAAGTTGATCTTTGTAAACGTATGTTTAGCAAAATTTGAGATTGTTATCAAGGTGTCACCCCAAAAAGAAAAATAAAGAAGTTCTGTTGTTTCTATTTTTACAACAATCTGGGAGGAAAAGGATGACTAGTGAAGAAGAAATTATACAAGGGATTCCTATTTCTTCAGGTTTAGCAGAAGGATTTATTTATATACACCAAAGCGTGCTTCCGATAGATATTCCTGATACAATTGGTCACAGAGATATCAGAAAAGAAACTAATCTTCTTGATGAGTCTATGCTAAAAATATCTGATGATCTTTTTGCGTTATCGATAAAAGTTGAACAAGAGATGGATAAAAATCTTGCCAAAGTGTTTGGAGTACACAAACTTATAGTGGATGACGTCTCATTGAAGACAGAATTAAGGAAAGAAATTAGCGAGAATTTGTTAAGTGCGAGCAGTGCTGTAAAAAAAGTATTTTTGCGCTGGGAAAAACGATTTTTATTGATGGAATCACAAATAGCCAGAAATAAAAGTGATGATATGCAGGATATTTCGAATCGATTACAAAATGCTCTGGCAAAAATAATTATTCATCCATTAGAGAATGTTCCTCCAAAATGTGTTCTTATAGCTTCTAGATTATTGCCATCAGATACAGTCTTTCTTTCTTCCAGATCTATTGCGGCGATTCTTTTAGAACATGGAAGTATAGGATCTCATGCGGCGTTGTTTGCCCGTGAAATGGATGTGCCGTGTATTGCAAGAATTCCTAATTTGCTTAACAATGCATATAAAGGAAAATGGAGCTTGGTAGATGCTGATTCGGGAAATGTTGTGATTTCTCCCGATAAAAACCAAAAAAATATTTTCCAGATAAAAATTGATAAAAAAAAACATTCTCAGCATTTGGCTCAAAAACATGCCAGCAAACCAGCGATTACAAAAGACGGTATTAGAGTTTCTGTCTTAGCTAATGTAGGATATTCAAATGATACCAAACGAGCTATTCTAAATGGTGCTGAAGGTATCGGTTTATATCGTATTGAACAGGCTTATCTGGGACTCATTGAGCCTCCAAGTACACAGGACATTCTTAATGAAATGAGATTTGTTTTACAAGCAGCAAAAAATTTGCCGGTTTATGTTCGTTTATTAGATATTGGTGCTGATAAACCATTACCATTTATGAAGTTTATTGCAGAAACAAATCCTTCATTAGGGCGTAGAGGGATTCGTTATCTTCGTGAGTATCCTCAGCTTCTAATAACACACCTAAAGGCTCTACTTGAGCTTTCAAAAGAGTTTGATGTTTCTATTCTTGTTCCTATGGTAACACTTCCTGAAGACGTGATTGTAGTAAAAGAGTATCTTATAGAGCTAAGTTCAGAATTAGAAATTACTTCTATTCCTAAACTTGGTGCTATGATAGAAACCCCTGCGGCTGCACTTTCGGTAAAAGAAATTGCTAAACATGTTGATTTTTTGAGTTTTGGCACAAATGATTTAACGCAATATTCTTTTGCAGCTGATCGGGAAAATGCTGCTGTTGAAAAATATTTTAATGATAGTTCAGATGTTATCTTCAGATTGTTGAAAATCGCATGTGATGATGCATCAGAAACTCCTGTTTCTGTGTGTGGTGAGCTTGCTGGACGAGCTGAATATGTTGCAAAACTTTTGCAGTGTGGAATAAAAGCATTGAGTGTTGCACCTTCATTGATTCCTTCAATTAAGGAATTAATTCGAAAACTATCATTTCATGACTGAAAGTGTTTTCTATTTGATGCATAAGAACATTTCTTGACCATCCTCGACGGTTTGATTAGCATAGCACTGGCGTTTGTCGCCTGCTTTGATGTTGTCTAACAGAACGACATTATGTCCCCAAGATAATTGTGCAACAGCTTGTTGCTCAAGCTGAAGATCGGGATAGGCGTCAGCAAATTTTCGTATATATTTTAAGTTTCAGAGCATTCAGGAAGCTTGGTCGGTATTTTTAAGCTCTATGTTGCCCTTTATATTCTTATGTATGGTAATTTCAATTGGATAATTATTAAGATATAGCAACGAAAAATATTTAACTCGCTTTTTTTATCCATCTCCGCAACTCATAAATAGCTTTCAAATCCTCTGACAAAAAGTTCAAAGTGGCGATGGTCAGGCGTACTTTTTCTTTCTCCTCAAAATAAGCTCAAATATTATTCTTTTTTTCGCATACCTGTTTCCATTGCTTACGAGGAAATTCTGATATAGAAAACAAAAGCTCATTGTTTTTTTCATGGTTTAAGTCATTAATAAAGATCTATGTCGACTGGTACGATCTTTGGGGTGCCAGACTTGGTGTTGTGCGCGCATATTTCGCAAAATTAATTATTTCTAATGTGAAGAAAGTCATTACGGTTGAAATGTTGTATGCGTTGTTTCCCTCATATAATCCTTATAAAAGCACTCATTTTTATAATTAATCCAATTTTATAACTTCTTTATTACAAATGCATATGAGTTTTATATAGCACAAATGATTCCTGAATATCTAATTTTATCTTAAGTTAAATTTGATTACTGTCGAAATAGTTAAAATAATAGCAATAATCAAATGAATAAGTTTACTTAATTTTAAAATTATTAGTTATAAATACTCAAGAGATATAAAGGATAAAACAAGTAGATACAACACATCCTCATATAATGAGGTTCAGTTTTTTGTGCAAACATAGAAGTGAATTCTTTTGTAGAGTTGTGGAATGTAAACAATAAATTGAGTAAGCAGCATAGGAATGGAGAAAATACTATGAAAATTAAAGATTTAGGTATTCGTACAAAATTATTGGTGGGTTTCGGGCTTATCCTTGTCCTGATGTTAGTGATGGGTATCATATCACTAAAAGAAAGCGCTAAATATTCAGAGGTCGCCAATGAACGGATGTATAACCTGAATGAAACGCGTTTTTCACTTGAAAAGGAAATAGATCATCTTAAATGGAGCGCTCAAATAAGCAATATGTTTTTAAATAATGAGCATGAACTTACTGTGCAGACTGATCCCACAAAATGTGGATTTGGTAAATGGTTCTATTCAAAAATTAAAAGTGAAGAGTTCAAAAATTTCCCTGAAGACATACAGAAAAGCATTTTGGCGATGGAAGAGCCACATAAACGTCTTCACGAGTCTGCTCTAAGCATACGGCAGCACTGGCAGCCCAGTAATAGTGAGGTTCATGATAAATGTGTTGAGGTTTATGATTGCAAAACTGAAAAAACAAAAAACGAACTGCTTGAAATTTTTAAATCTACTTATAATCAAATTGATGACCATATGCAGCAGGCCGATGCTGATCAGAAAATTGTGCTTACTAATCTGCACCAATTTTTATTGAGTAAGGAAATAGATCATTTAAAATGGAGCGCCTCCATAGCTGAAATCTTTTTACAAAATAAGGATGAAGTTATGGCTCAAACAGACCCATCCAAATGCAAATTTGGTAAGTGGTATTCGGAATATCTTGAAGGCAAAGAGTTCAAATCATTGCCGAAAGATGTACAGAACAGTTTGCTTTCAATGCAAGAACCGCATAATAAGCTACACGAATCAGTTATCGAAATTAAGAATCAATGGCAACCATTAAACACTGAAGTAACAGATAGTTGTAAAGCCATATACCGCGAAGAAACACAGCCTATCCTATCAGAGCTTATGGGGAATTTCAGTACTCTATTCGGTAAGTTTGATAATGAAAACTCTCGTCTTGAAACTGTTCAAAAAAAATCACTTAGCACTATGAAAGGTACTGTTGTAGGTGTTCTTGTAATATCGATAGTCATAGGCTTACTTATAGCGTTGTACATTGCCGGGCTAATTGTAAAACCCATTAAGAGGGTAGTTGATAAATTACGTGAAATTTCTGAAGGAGAGGGTGACCTTACCCAATCCATAGATATTGACGCAAAAGATGAAATTGGTGAACTTGCTCGATATTTTAATACGTTTCTGGGGTCATTGCGAGATATGGTCAGTCAGATTATTACGTCCGCTCAGGAAATCGCTTCCGGATCTGAAGAACTAAGCGCCACGGCTTCACAGATGTCTAAACGTTCGGAAGATCTTGCTGCGGCTAGCAATCAGTCTTCCACAGCTGTCTCTCAAATGACACGCAACATAAATGAAGTACTGAAAAACGTCGAACTTCAGACCAGCTCAGTAACCGAAACATCAGCGTCAGTGGAAGAGATGTCGCGTAACGTTGGTGTAGTTTGCCATAATGTTGAACAACAGGCATCAGCGGTGAATGAATCGACCTCTGCAGTTGCACAGTTAGTTGCTTCCATAAAAGAGGTTGCCAACAATTCTCTTCAAGTTCAGAAAATATCCGAACTGGTAAATGAAAAAGCACAGAAAGGGAATTTGGCAGTAAAAGAGTCTGTCAATGGTATGCGCGAAATCGCAACCAGTTCTCAGCAGATTAATAATATTATTGGAGTTATTACTGGAATCGCATCGCAAACCAATCTTCTTGCGCTGAATGCTGCTATTGAAGCAGCTCGTGCCGGAGATGCCGGTAGAGGGTTTGCAGTGGTGGCTGATGAAGTGAGGAATTTGGCAGAACAGTCGGCAGAGGCAGCCAAAGAAATTACCGAACTTATTAAAACCGCTAACAGTAGTGCGGAACACGGGGTTGAACTAGTCGAGTCGGTTGACATTATAATTGGTGAAATGATTGTATCTGTTGAAGAGGTAAGCAATCTGATCAATCAAGTATCTCTTCAGACCGGAGACCAGGAAAAGGGCGCGGAAGAAATATCTAAGGCAATGGAAGAAGTCAACCGTATTACGCAGACAACGTTATCCGCTATGCAGGAACAGGCGAAGGGTGCTGAAGAGATATCCAAAGCAACGGAATCGCTCACTCGTGTTTCTGAAGAAATCAACACAGCTATGCAGGAACAGGCACAGGGCGCTGAGGAAATCAATCAATCTGTCGAGCAAGTCAGTGTTATTTCTCAGGAGAACGATGACGGGGCACGAAATAGCGTAAATGCGGCTGTAGGGTTATCCTCGGAAGCTCAAAAACTTGATTCGATGGTTAATAAGTTTAAAGTCTGAGTATATATTAATAAATAATAGTTACAAGAAGCGGCGGGATAGAGAATTATTCCCGCCGCTTCTTGCTTTCACCTGCATTGATCAGCTATTTCCCCCAGCCATTCTCAAATCGAACCGCTTGATAGAAGAAATAATCTTTATTTATCAGTTTCTTCTAGTTGATCTTGTCATAAAAAAGTCTCAAGATCGATCGACTCTTAGTATGTCTGGGGTTCGAGTACCCAACGGTGTACTTTTTATTTTTTAACATGTTTATGGTTGGCATGATTGTGTTATCCCCAGAATTAGTCAGCGGATAAATTAACATATTGTTATGTAGTGAATTATATGATATATTAATTATATCTTATGAAAATAAATACTGCGAAGGAGGTCTTATGCGTCAATGTATTATAATTACAGTCTCAATATTCCTATTATTAGTAACCCAAGGTTATTCAGCTCCTGTTCTCTTCAATAATGTAATGACTTTTGACAACCATAACTTTGGATTAATCGATTTTGAAACCTATACCATCTATTCCGAAATTGACACATATTTACAGCCGTTTGATGCACAGTTAGTTGGTGGTGATTTTGGTGGAGCAGTTGTATATGATAGCTCGAATTACGTTTACGGTGAAGCGATATCCCCAACACAATTTTTAGGTGGGACGAAAGGGGCAATAACGATACACTTTAATTCACCTGTGCAGGCGTTTGGTTTTTTTCTTTCAGCAATGTATTATGTATCTCGCACAGATTTTGAAGTTATTACTGCCGATCCACTTAATACCACATATCACTTCAATTATTCTGATGTTTTATCTAGTAAAATTGGAACTGGTTTTGTAAATGGATTTCTTGGAGTCATGGATACTCAATACGGCATCTCTGAAGTATCTTGGATTTGGGGAATTGGAAATGTGGAACGTTCTGGAATTGATAACATCTATTTTGGTAACAACATAACAACAGGGTTGGGTGATGGTCCTACACTTATTGATCAAGATGATATTTCTACCATTGCATTACCAACATTCAATGGAATGGAATCGTTTAATGTTGATGCGATTCCTGAACCGGCTTCCATATTGTTACTCGGATGTACGTTTATCGTTTTTTTGCGCAAGAAAGTTTTTGATTGAATGGACCATAGGGTCATACAGTACATGATTCGCGGGATACAAGATACTTGCCGGCACCTGATAAATCAGAACGAATAATTTATGGCTTATTGGGTAGGCTGAAACAAAAAGTTGTGCCGGTGTCATCGCCTTGGGATTCAATCCATATTTTTCTACCTTGGTTGGTTATTATTCTGTTTACAATAGCTAAACCTATACCTGACCCTTCAGTATTTTCATTCAGTTTCTCAAAAACATCAAAGATACGGTCTTGAAATTCAGAATTGATTCCAATACCATCGTATTTAATAAAATAAACTGTTAATTTGTTTTCTGTTTTTGATCCTATATGTTGATCAGGTTTTGCATATTTAATGGCATTCTCAATAAGATTTTGGTAAACCTGTAACATCCTTTTTTTATCGATTTAAAATGAAAAAATATCTCATTTTGATTTGTTCTTTGATATACTGTGAGCCGATATTTACGTAAAAAGACAAACGATATACAGGAATGGAATATTATGCCTGTTGGTATAAATAAATTGATTGAACTACTAGCTCCGGCAAAGAATACGCAGTGCGGAATAAGAGCCATCAACTGTGGAGCTGATGCTGTGTATATAGCCGCTGAACAATTTGGAGCGCGCAAAGGCGTAGGTAACCCTGTGGATGATATTGCACGGTTGGTGGTATATGCACATCGATATCGTGCTAAAGTTTATGTCACCATCAATACAATTCTTACCGATAGCGAATTGGAAGCCGCACGCTCACTTATCTTCACGCTATACGATATAGGCGTAGACGCAATTATTGTTCAGGATATGGGGTTGCTGGAAATCGATTTACCGCCGATTGCTCTTTTTGCCAGCACACAGGCTCACAATAATTTACCCGAGAAAGTGAAATTTCTGGAAGATGTAGGTTTTCAGCGGGCAATCCTTGCTCGTGAACTTTCTCTTGATGAGATACAAAAGATTAGAAACTCGACATCAATTGAACTGGAATGTTTTGTTCATGGAGCATTATGTGTATCGTTCAGTGGTCAATGTTATATGAGTTATGCCATAGGGGGTAGGTCAGGGAATCGTGGAGAATGTGCACAACCATGTCGAAAGAAGTATTCTCTGCTTGATAATCAAGGTAAGGCTATTGTCTCTGACAAATATCTTATCTCCTTACGTGAACTGAATTTATCAGATAACATAGCAGAGCTGATCAACGCAGGCATCACCTCATTTAAGATAGAAGGCAGGTTGCGTGACGAGGCTTACATTACCAATATTGTTTCGTTTTACCGTCAGAAAATAGATACAGTCTGCTCTGAACAAAAATGTTCTAGAACATCAGTGGGGAGAAGCATTATCGATTTTAATCCTGATCCCGCGAAAACATTTAATAGAGGATTTACAACATATTTTCTGAATGGGCGACATGATGAGATAACTTCGCCAGATACACCCAAATCAATCGGTGAACCAATAGGAACAGTCAGCATAACGACAAAAAATAGTTTTGTTATAGACTCTGATATCCAATTGCACAATGGCGACGGCATTTGTTTTTTTAATGAAAAACGTGAACTCACGGGAACAAAAATCAATCGTGTAGAGGGCAATACGCTTTATCCTGCGAATATGAATGGCATATTAAAGGAATTGATGATCTACCGGAACTACGATCATCAGTTTGTCTCTCATATAGTTAAGGCAGATGTTAAACGCGCTATAGATGTTGCTTTTGCTTTGGGATATGAAAACGGGGTTTTGAGTGTATCGGCTCAAGATGAAGAGGGAATAAAGATTGAAGAGAAATATCCTGTTTCCGGCGATCTTGCCCGCAATCAGCAATCTGCTTTGGATACCGTAAGAAAACAGTTTGCAAAACTGGGTGATACAGAATTTATCTGCCGCAATGTTGATATTGCGATGCACAAGATTGTTTTTATCCCTGTTGGACAACTCAACGAGATTCGGCGATCGATTATAGAAAAACTCCGTATTGAGCGTGAGAAACGAAACGTCAGACAGGAATATTTTATTTCAAAAAACAACATACCGTATATATCCAATGTCCTCTCATTTGAAGGAAATGTTCTCAACCGGAAAGCTGAATCATTTTATAAACGGCATGGTGTGGAGAAGATAGAACAGGCTGCAGAATCAGGTGTCGACCTGCACGATAGAAAAGTGATGACTACTAAATTGTGCCTGAAATATGAATTAGGTCTATGCAGGCGGTATAAAGCAGACAAAATAACGCGATCAGTTAAAGAACCATTATATCTGGTCGATGAAACAGGCAAACACTATAAACTCCATTTTGATTGTGACGCCTGTGTTATGGAAATCTTTTTTTAAGTAATATTTTTGTTAGACTGTTTGATAACGATAACGACCCCGAATGTCATTATCATCCAGACAAATAAAGCAAGAGTAATGTATTTGAGTGAGGCAGCGGTTTGTTCCTGATTTTTCTGTATCAGATATGATCGTTCCTCAATAATCTTTTCGTAGGAGTCTACAGAACAGCTTTTAAAACTTACAGAAAAGAACCCGAGTAGAGCGGGAAACACAATACCTATCAAAAAGATTTTTCTCAACAAGAGAGCAAATGACCTGTTTTGAATGTATGAAATTAGTTTCAGGAAAGGTCGCCATAAGACAAAAAGCACAACCAAAGCTATTCCAATGCAGAGTAAGGCGATGCAGAAATAGGAAACTATCAGATACGTTTCGTTGCTCATTTCATTTTCCTTAACACCGCAATAATAACTGTAATAACTATAAGATAGATCACCAGAAACCAAAATATCGAACTAAAAACATCAGATAATCCCGAAGCAAACCGCCACACATATTCCATAAATGCGGAATCTTCTTTCATATCAAAGTTGGTGCCGAGTGATGCGGCAATCGATGTGCATAATAAACCTATCAACAATATACGGGAATATAATGCCGTGCATGACGGCAACTTAATTACTTCATTAAGTATAGAACATAATTGTTTATTAATAATGATGTAGACAGTGATTCCTATAAGCAGGCATGTAGCAATAAGGATAAAAAGTAAGACTATGTTTGATATCATTGTAACGCTCCCTTTTATTGAGTGTTATTGATTAGATGTAAAAGCAATAATAATCTAATTAAAATAAAAATACAAACATAAAAGAATCCGAAAAGAGATAACGGTTGGCAGAGCATCAATTACAGCATGCTGTCAATAAGATACCTGTTTTGGCGATTACGGATAACACGGTCGAAGTTTGACGTTGTCTTAGCATCGACTGGTTTGCCAACGATTTGTTCTAACTGTTCATCATTTAGTCCAAGTAAGTCGGATAGATTTTTTGTGGATGTGACGTGAGCGCCGGTTATGATACGGTCAATAGTGTCAGCTGAGGGTACTGTTTTGGGAGGAATAACAAGATCTTGCCCTTTGACTAATCCGTGGACAATAGGTGGGTCGTCGAAAGAGATGTTGTATGAGACAAAAGCTTTATAGTTGGGGTTTGTTGAAGTTGTCAGTTCCGTTAGAAAAATGGATGCGTATCGAAGGTAGTTAATCATGTTCATTGCAAATGTTATTTCTGCAGGGTAGCGACTAAGGACTTCAGGATTTTTATCGAGATCAACAAATACGGGAACTAACCAGCCACGCAGGCGATTATTAACCCTTACAATAGGAAATTCGTCATGTCCGAAATATTCTTCTGAAAACAATTTTTCGTGATTTGTATGACCCGCGAGGAATGATAAAGCCTGATCGTCAAGATCATATGTGCCTTCTTTTGCTGTGGTGAGCCGTAAAATGCTGTTATCAAAGGCAAATAGCTTAATATCCCATTTATCAACCCACTGTTCAACCAGGGCATTTCGTTCTGATATATTTGTGATGTTGTGATATACATTATCTCGTGCATATTGCAGTAGTGCCTGTTCCAGAAACGATCCGATGGAATAAGCTTCTTTTCCTAACGCGCTACCAACGCTGCGGATGGAGAGTGTGTAGTCTCCACGCGCTACTTTTTGCAGAATAATATCATTCAGATAATCTTCATATTCTGTTTGCCAGTTTTCCACATCACGGAAGAAGTTGGTTGTTCCGGTTTTTGGCTCTGAAACAATAGCAGTGGTAAACGAAAGATAGCCATTGATCAATGCTGTATTTTCAGTAATGTTGCCCCTTGTACTTATAGTTCGAATGTATTCATTGAGTGTACGGGTATTGGCGATACCAAAATGGTGTTCGAGAAAGGTGGCGTTTTTCTGTATGAGGTTTCTAAAGTAATCAAGTGTTGCTAATCCTATATATCCTTTTAGGATATTTCCATGCATTGGATTAGTTGAATTGTAGGTAGGTGGAAGTAATTCGTTGTCATAATGGCTGAATGGGTCGACATTGCTGTATACGGCGTCTACCATTTTCTTTATGTAATAGGCATCCTGCAAATCGGTCATCATCCTGTTTGCTGTTTTTGGGGTTAGGTATTGTGTTTCGATTCTGGGGTCAGGATTATCCAGTTCCGGAGCGAAAACACGTAAGTTAGCATGGTCGTAGCGATAATACAGAGAGCCGTCAATAACAACAGGCATGAAGAGATGCCCGCCATCCAGAATATAAATGGAGTTAATGCTATCCTGTATTACAGACTGAAATTGCGATGACAACTCTTCGCGTGACGCAATACCTAATTCAGTTGTTGTTGTTTTATATAGTTGCAAAAGAGAACGTGCAAATTCAGTTATACGCCGGTTAATCAAATCAAGAGAAATATCATTTAACATCATAGTATTTGCATAGATGCGAATGAATTCACGAATATGCTCAGTTGCAAACTGTTTCATGTTATCAATGGATTGGATATCAATGGATTCGTCGTAGAAAAAATCGTCCATAACACCTTGAGCAAAAACCTGAGGAGAGATATTGTGGTTTCCAATAATGGTATCAGTCTGTTCCTGTTTATTGATATCGTCTATTACATCGGTAAGGGTATTTAGTCCGTTAGACTCATACACAGCATCACTCATGGCGCCACGCATGATTGTGGATATGTATGGATCATATAGCACATCATAGACTGATTGAGAAACATCTGCTAAAGGCTGTCTTGGATCATAAGATTCGAAATAATCTTTGCCGTCTGTATCTTCAAGTTGCGCATAATTCTGCAACGGTGCAAGCATAAAATCTTTATCAGTGTTGTGTAGTAAATTGGTAAGTATAGACAAATGTTCAGGAATAGCCGGCTTAAACAAGATAGTCGGACCAATACCGAGTTTGTTTAAGACTAATCCTTCAGTCAAAGAGTTTTCGCCGCTGACAACTGCACTGTCTGAAGCCGCGAGAAGAGTTTTGAACATAACACTCTCAACCGGAGGCAAATTAACAATCAAAATCGATTTTGATGGATCGATAATATTGTTGTTCGCACGAGTAAGATCAATAAAAGAAGTTTGCGATTTTAAAAAGGAAATATAGCGGTTATCTTCTGGTGTATCTTTATAAAATGTGAATATTACTTGCTTAGCAGCATACTGTTGCGCCGAATGAATGAATGCCGCTAACTCCGAGTCGTTCTTTTCTGTAAGATAACGGAATGTCCAGTGTTGATCAGAGATAGATTCAATGGTTTCTCCTAATTGATCAAGTGACTCAATCAGTTGGTTGGCGCTTATTGATTCGTTGATGCTATCAATCATGGATTTCCGAATATAAGATGTGCCATGTTTTTTGAATTGTTTGACAATGGCGAGTAACTCTCCATCCAGCATAAATCCTGATTGAATTGCCTGATCAGGCAACAATTCGCGGGCAACCGGATTCATAAAAAGGTCTATAGTTTCCATATTTTGCATTTGCGAAGGTGTTGTGCCTGCAGTAGGAATACGTATATACACCGGGGGAGAATTGGTTGTAAATAAAGAGGTGAATCGATCATTAATAGCATTAAGTCGAGCATCATGTTCTGAGTCTATTTGGGAATCAAGATAGATTATAACCGCTCGTTTGGAAACGGGCAGTTCTATCTCTTCAAAGGGAACCATGTTTTTATCGAGCCGGATATATGTTTCACTCATAGAATCAAAAACTGCGAATGTAAACTCATATTGGTCATTTGATATGGCAGGTTCGTATTTACGCAATGTCTCAGCGTGTTCATTCTCATCATCAGGTAAAATGACAATAGGGGCTATGCCTCGTTTGTTAAGGGCTTCTATATATTTAATACTGAAATGAGCGTCACCATGTCTATAGTGTGGTGATTGTTTATCCGCAAGTGTCCATGACGCAATAAAAACTTCCGCGTTGGTAAGATTCAAAGGAGCTTCTTTTAAGCGCATGGATGTTTCCATTCGGGATTGAAAATCGAGTTCAGGATTAGTGCTGATAATTGCTGTTCCATCTTCAGCACGAGATAGTGTGGTGATAGAGCCGTTATGGGTAATAAACAGTTTAGAAGCATTGTTATCGACCATAATTTTGTTATACGCAAACATATCGGTAATCATATAATCAAATAAAGACAAAGCGTTGTGATACTCTGGTGAATCAGTTTCATGACGAAGAGCAATCGCATGCACATAAGCACTTCGCCACTGACGGACAATGCTAAACAGATCCTTGTAGTAAACTTTGTCCATTGCTTCTATCAGTGCATTAAATACTACTTCAGATCGGAATTCGCTAACCCTGCGGGCATCATCAAAACTGTGCTGGGCGAAAAACGATGTCGCGCGAAGGTAATTTTCTTCGGAAGTGCGTGGTTGGTCGGTAAAATAATTGGTTCTTTCGGAACGCAACAAGACAGATGAGTATTGATCAAAATCATAATCGGCAATCTTGGTAGGTCGCAATATTGCATAGGATATCTCATTCTCTTTGCAATACTGCGTTACGCTTTTGGTATGAAAACCACCGGAAATCAATACAGCTGTATCAGCGTTTTTGTTATTCATAAAAGCAAGTGTATTGCTACTTAAAACCTCATCTCGTTTTGAAGCAATACGATAAAAATCAAGATTATTATGGATTGCCCGATTAAGGATTGTTATAGATTCAGTAGTTAAAAAGGATGTATTGCCATATTGGGCAATGAAATCGGTTATTGTATGAAGCTGAGCAATTGTGTCTATCTGTTGGAATCCTGTATATTCGGTTCGATCCAGTTGTAACTGCACAAGACGCTCAAGTTTTCGCCAATCAGTGGCAAGGCGGTACAGCTCTTTTTCTTTGTCATTGATGCATAGATTGCGGTAGCAGTCGGCTATCAGTTGTTGTAATTCTTTATCAAATTGTTTCGCATTGAGTTCTACGGCTTGATCTGTACACCATAAATATTGTTGAATCATATCATATTGATTAATGTCTAAAGCATTTTGTTTTGCCAGATCGGTAATAGCCATGCAGTAGTCTTTAAACTTGATAGTGTTATTGATAAATCGCGCGTATAAGTCTTGAGATTTATCAGAAACATCTATGTCGTCAGAATCAAGAAGTCGCAATATCATCGACTTACATTGTGCATCTAAAATGCTATCCGATATGGTGTTTTGTCGGTTAATTATTTCGCACGCTTGACTGACAACCGGATAACCTGCAATCTGTTCAGGCTTAATATATGATACGATCGTTGTGACATCGCCTTCACCCGCGTTATACAGCTCGACAGCAGTATCAAATGAGGCAAGATCACGATTGTATATTGCTTGTTTTGATTGCTCCAGTACGTCATGGATTTGTGAGAGAATCGGTTCAATTTCGTTTTGAAGGCCGACATATGTTCTGAAGTATGAAATATTAGACTGATAGAGGGTTTGATCGTCGACTCCATATAGAGGCATGGAAATACCGTCGTAAATACATAAATATTCCTCACCTGAAATAATACCGTTTTTCAGGAGTTGTTCCGCTATATTTTTTCTGACTGTATCTATGGGGAATGTAGCGCATAAATCGGTATTAATAGGGCCTTGAGATCCTTCAACAGTTACTATATCATACAATTCATTTTGATAAAGAGTTCTGAGAATACGGGCAATTTCATGTTGAGCCAGATAATTACAGTGAGCGTCTTCTATATATATGATACATGGTGATTTATCATTGGCTTGAAAAGATTCTACGAGGGAAAAATCGTAATTGTCCGCACATTGCTCTATCTGTTGTATTGTCGGGTGGGCAGAGAGGTGCGGTGAAATAGTGAATAAAAGCAGTAAAATTGTTGGGATAAATTTTATTTGCATAAGCATCAAGAATATTTTAAGTAAAAATTAAGTTTTATTTCCTGTATATTATATCACATATCTTTTCATATGGATATTTTATATATTTAGTACAAATAAAAAGGGATACGCGTTATACGTATCCCTTTTTATTAAATTTAGTGACTAATAGTATTATTACCAGGGTTTAAGTCCGAAAGTAGCTGAATCCTTTACTGTTTCACCTGGTTCTCTATTGGCAATGGCAACAAATTGGTTTGCCCAGTCTTGAATAACCTCGTGTGCATGACTGTACCATGTTAGATTTTTTGTTGTCAGGAGATACTTTTTCTCCTGCTCTCTATCTGCGAACATGGCGATTATTGTGCCGCTCTGTCCATCGCGAATGCGTGATTCAAAAGCTACAGTACTGAGGTTGGTTTGATTGAGCAAGGTTATAGCGGCACCAGCTCCGAATGGAGCAAACCGAGCAATTTTTAGGTATGGTTTATTTGGGGTCAATTCTATAATAGCAAGTTCAAGGACTAGAGTTTTTGCATCGGGTTGATCAACAACTTTAAATCGTTTGTTAGGGTCTTCCTCAAATGCTTTTACAAATGTTTCTCTAGTGAATGTTGCAATATCGTCTACATCTTTTTTTAGATCGGTGTAACTTTTAAAAGAATTTTGCCACCAGTTACTTTCGTCTAGAAATATATATGAGGTGTTAACAGGAGCAATATATATATTTTCATATTGTCCCATATCGAAGTCTTCTTGTACCCACGCACTATGAAATGGCAGATCTTCACGTTTTTCCATATTGTCTGCCTGGATAAACTCTGTAGTTCGTTCACTTGGCGGAGCTTTACAACCTACCACGCAAACACACAATGCCAAACATAAAATGAAATAAATAGTACGTCTCACTGCAACCTCCTTTTCAATTGTTGTACAGTTAGATACAAAAAAACACAGAGTTTGACAGAAAATCGAAAATGAATGACGGAATCACGGGTATTACCGAGACATATAATGAAGTATTAAGGAGTTAACCTTTAAGACAATGATCTTTTAAATTAACATAATACATGCTATAATATATAACAAAAATAAACAATTAAAAATAAAATTGATTGGGTATTATGTATAAAAAAAATCCAATTACGCCTGTTTTAGTCTTTTTTTTATATTTTTCTATATCGCAGCATGTTGTATGTCAGGAAACCAATTTCGCAGACAATCTGGATATTCCTGTGTCATATGGTACTATAACTGATCGCTATAACGGCAGCAGTGATAAACCTGCAGTTGTTTATATTCAAGATATTCACACCAGTTATGCCGCACAAAAGAATATTACACATATTCTCGATTTTCTTATATCTACCCATGGGATTAATCTAGTCGGTACTGAAGGTGCTACCGGGGCGATTATAACCGATGAATTAACAAGTTTTCCAGACATCGATGTTAGAGAACCAGTAGCGGAGTATTTTTTTCGTAATGGCTTAATAGATGGAGCAGAGTATCTTGCAATAGTAGGCGAAAATGATACAACTAATAAAAATTTATCATTGTTTGGTGTAGAAGATCCTGATTTGTATAAAGTTAATTTAAATTCTTTTAAGTGTGTCAAACAATACGATGAGCAGCTACAGGCTTATATATCTTTTTTGACTGAATCTGTGGCTGTTATGCAAAGCAAAACATACTCTCCTGAACTGATAGAACTAATGGAATTGACAGAACCATTTCATCACAATGAGGTTGATTTTTTAACGTACTGCAAACAGATTTTTAACGCTGCTAAAATCTATACAGTATCTTACGAAACCTATGAAAATCTCACGAAAATGTTTCAACTGCTCGACATGGAAAATTCGTTGGATATGTCTCGGGTTGATGTAGAACGTGCATTTTTGCTGGGGGCATTAAAGCATGTTGTGCCTGTTACTGTTGCAAGAGAGCTTATGGAAAAAGAAATTAAATATAAGCTTCATGCTGTTTCTGATTCAGAATATATGTTGTACCTTAAAAAACTGATAGAGTTTTATCATGTCGAATATGAGGAATATGTAACATTAAATCAATTTTTCACCTATGTTGAACTTTTCTCGACAATAAATAAAAAAACTATTCTTGAAGAATGTATGATGCTTGAACGGTCAATCTACGATCTCTTAATTAAAACTGGAGATCAACAATTTACCTATGATATTTCTAACTATACCGCGCTATTGAAAAAATGTGCCGGACTTCAAGTATCTCCAGAAATGTTTGTTCAGTTTCGAAAATATTACACAAAGTATTCATATGATAAAATAGCGGATGGAATCAGGCGCATTGCAGCAATGCAGTTTGATAATAGTGGTTTTGATGAATCTATTCTGGAGCATTTTGGCACATTTTATTCCATAGCTCATCAACGTGAATCTGCCTTAGCTGCAAGAATGCTGGATTTATTAAAAGAAAAACACCAGAGCAGAGGAGTGCTGATTGCAGGAGGATATCACGTGGATGGCGTGACTGAATACCTCAAGCAACATGATGTTTCCTATATAGTTGTAGCTCCGTCGGGTGATGAAAATGCTGAGGAAATACCATATCTATCGTTATTGTCAGATTTCAGAACCCCACTTGATAAGTTTATTGAGGCATATACAGGCACGTTAAAAGTTGCTTCATGGCTTGCTGCTGAGCCGCTTGCCTATCATCCTGATCGTCGTTTGGTTTTGAGCGTTAAAATAAAAACCTTATTCGCCTCTACGAAGTTGTACAATATGTATGCGGCAAAACGTAAAGGTGTTATAGCCGATTATGAAGCACTGGGGAATGAATTGTGTTCAACTATCAATCGTATTATCCATATGACCGGCTATGATTCAATTATGCATATTAGTTCGGTGTCGGCAACCGATCATGATATTGTGGCGCAATTAGTTTTTCCTAAAAATGTTGAAAAAACGATACTGGTAGTACGCTGCAGTACGAATGACACTTCTTTCTATTTTGATAGGGCTATAGCTAAAGACATACTTGAAGTAATAGAGTTATCAACAGGAGTTACTGAACAATTTTTGGATTATCCAGCGTATTTATCATGTCACTTGAAAGATTATCTATGCAAGCGGCTTATTCTTGAATCATTGGAATACAGAAAGTTAACATTTGATTCTTTATATAAAGAGCTCGCCAATAAGTTTTCAACAATGAATTTATCTAGAGAGGATGCGTATTATATCCTATCAAAATTGATAAACGATGGGATAATCGAGCAAATTCAGGATACCGATATAACTCGTTATGCTCTTATGAAACATCCATCTATAAAGTTGTTTATGGAATTATTGAAGTCTTCTGAAATTTCAGATACTGAAATAGAAAATCCTCTGGAAACAAAAATGCTTTCTGTTTCTCGAACTGCACTCGATGATTCTATTTTAATTAACTATCCTATTTTTAATCGAGTATCTGCTATTATGATTGAGCCTTCACTCTCCTTGAAAAGTATGTATGAAATAGTGCAAGAACTTTACGGAAAGGAAGAGGTTGTTTTACCGGAAAATTTACCGGTAGAAATGTTTCATATTAGTGATGCTACACACAAGTGTGAGAAGATTTGTTTTTTAAAGAAGGAATTGGGAAGGGATCTTTCATTAGAAGATACATTACACCTTAATGCTATTAAAAAACGCTTACCTAAGGGGCATGAAATAATTTCTATAGGCCGCTATTTCAACATACATCCTTTGACTACAAGTGAAGATGATTTATGGCAACTGGTAGCAGGTGGTGATGCTCAATCTGAAAAAGAGTTGGTTGAAAAATATGACTATGTGGCTCAGGCAGTAGCAAGAAAAATGAATTTTCTTTTACTTCATTCTAAATATCATAGCTCAACAATGGAATTTGAAGATTTGCTCGGCGTTGCGCATCAGGCCTTATTAAATTCGGTGAGGCATTTTGATCCTGACAGAGGTGTTCCTTTTGCGGGTTATGCGTCAATAGCGGTCAGGAATGAGATAAAAAGACAGTTTGCGGCATCAAAATGGATAAAAGCCTCGGTGAGTACACAGATACGAGTTCTATATTCAGCAGAGGGAGAGTTTGAAAAGAAATATGAACGTAAGCCTACCGATGAAGAACTGGCGGATTTCATGAACACATCAGTTCAAAAAATAGAAAGACTCAAAGAATTGTCTAGTAATCGTATTTTATCGTTAGATCAACCAATTACCAGTGATCCAGATAGTTCATCTTTGGAAGCATTTATACCAAGTAAAGCGACTGGAACACCAGAAGAACTCTTACTTGAAAAGGAGCGGAAACAATTTTTGAGGGATGCTCTTCTATATTTGACAAGTCGAGAAAGAGAAATTGTAACTTTGCGTTATCTACAGGAAATGACCTTGGAACAAATAGGTGAAATTGAAGGTGTAAGCAGGTCAAGGATTCAACAGATTGAGGCGCAAGCTACAGAAAAAATGACGAATATAATGGCTTTAAGCTTACGATTAGGACAATACAATTTACGTAAGCTTAAAAATCATACGGCTAGAATCGTCGATGAGTTAAATCCACGTGATCGTGAAATCATTATGTTGAGTTTTGCTGGTTCAGTAACAGATGAAGAAATTGAGGCGCGGATTAATTATTCTACAATGTATATGCGGATGTATCGTAATGAAATCATAGCATTTATTACTAAAAAAGTTTTGGCTATGGGGGCTGATGAGAAGGAAAAAGCAATTTGGACAGAATATTTGGATGATACGATCAGACAGATACTTTACAATATAATAGAAGATCGTGATATGTATATGATTGATATGTTGGAAGATATGGTCTTTAAGTCTTATGATATATCCCTTGATGCCAAACAGGTGCGAGATGTCCTTGAAAATTATAAAGCTATATTATCGCCGCTTGAAGAAGAAGCGATGATGCTATTCTATTATGAAGGCAAAAATACCATGGAAATTGCCGAAATAGTAGATTATCCTCAGCAAAAAATTGTATTTATCATGCAGAGTGCCAGAAATAAAATCAAAAATTATTTAGACCTTATTCAATTTGTTTCGCAGGAAAAACGAGATCAACTGGCGCAGGCAACTTTGAAAGCTGTAAATAACCTTCCGCTAATGGATCGTGGTATTATTCTAGGTGGATTATACGATGGAAAAAGCAGATCTGATCTAGGGGAAGAATATGGTTTTACCCCATCAGGAATCGGGGTTCGTAAATGGATAAATCTTTCGATATTACAATCGGAATTGTTTGATGCAGTTGATTTTGTGGTGAAATATGATTCTGACATCGATCTTCTTGCCACTAATTCGTTAAAGAAATTTGAGCCTTTGCTCCAAGGGTTATTATTTGAAATACCCCGATCCGCTTTCTCTACAGAAGAGATTACGCGTCCGGAAACAATATTGGAAGTTCTTGAGTGGATTGTGAAGAATAAGATGAGCTATGATATCGAACAGGAGACATTGAGCCAATTATTACAATGGTACATTCCATTTATCAACGAACGTGACAAAGAAGTATTAATGTTGCGGTATTCTTCAGGTATGACACTTGGTGAAGTATCTCAAGCAACGGGTATAACTGTAGAGACATTATCTCCCCAGATATATAGAAAAATATTTCCAGCTTTGGATTTTTATCTAACATTTTATAATACAGTCGAACAACATGGTTTTGCTAAAATATTTTCGTCTATGTCAAAAATTATGGAAGAGTTATATCCTAAAGAGCGATTTATGCTCGTCTATCGTGGATATGATTTTCTTACTGACGATCAGATAGCGGATTTACTGGAGATTGAAAAGACGAATGATAACCATCACAAAAAATTTATCATAGCGTTACGCCATTTACGGGAGCCGCTGCTTGCTAAACTTGACAATCCGGATATTGAGAATATCCTTATTACAAATAGGTTTGCTCTTCAGTATCTTTTACACTGGATGCAATTAGTTCAACCTCGTGGGCGTTTTCATGTGCCTGAAGTGCCGGTGACCGAAGAAGAATCATCTCAGGTAACCGATAATGATCAATATGATCATTATGATCTTGAATTTCTGAATAATTTATATGCATGGCTCAAACCCGATAGTCATCCCACAGAAATCCAGCTGCGTGAGTTGAGTGCTCTTCTTGACACCCTCAGTGAACAACAGTTTTTTACATTATATTATCGTTACGGTGAAAACATAACTGTTCGAAAAACTATAGCCGAGAAAGTAGGCGTTACAGAAGTAACTTTAAATAGTGTCATGAAAACAATGAAGAGAAAGTTAAAACAGCGGCTTGACGAGTTAGAACAATTTCAGCCTGAAGAACGGTCAAAATTGCGTCATCAACTTGCAGATTGCATTAACCATTTACTTATTCCAGTTGAGTATAAAACAATGCTTATTTATTTATATTATGATGCGATAGGAAATAAAGAAACTGCCGAGTTGTTGCAATTTGAAAATCCAAGCAATTCACCACACCAAAAAACAATTGTTATAAAAAAATTGCAAAAAGCATTTGCTAACCGATTGGATTCTGATGAGTTTCAATCCTATTTTAGCGGTTCAACAAATAATATTATGGAGTTTTTATTCAGTCTTAAAGCAGAAATACCCCGTGAATACTTTGGTATCGAAGAATCACCTGTAGGCAGAAAACGAGCTGATTTGAAATATGTGACTCAAGAGGATGAAGTCGATGATTCGAAAATCGACGATTCTGAATCATCGGAAGCAGGGAGTGAAACCAGAAGTTTGGTGCAATATTATTCTCTTGGTACCGTCTATAACTTGTTTGAGCAATTTTCTTATGAATCTATTGAAGATCTCAAGCGATATCTGGATTATTTTGCTCAGTCTCCCAATTCCGCCGTAATACCTCATCCATTGATAATCAACCGGAATCAGATATTTCGGGCTATTCGTAAATATGGCGAAGAGCCTGAGTCAATCGCGAATGCTTATGATTTGTCTCCATATTATGGCGAACTTTTGAGATATGTCATGGAAAAATCAGGTTTTATGGCTGTTGATGTTGCTGAAGATGATGTTATTTTGGTTGATATAGATACTCTTGAGGTTCCCAAAGTAATACCTGCCTATAATAGCCGTGCGCGCCGTGAGTTGGCAGCAAGTGTACGCAATGCCTTATACGCTTATCGTAATAATGCCAGGGGTGTTCATTTTGTCTTTTTTTCAAAACGGTATACAATGAGCCAGATTGAAGCCATTTTAGGTAATAAACTATTTGCATCGTTGCGTCGTACTGAAAGTCAATTTTATAGTCGTGAAATGCTTGGTATGCTTGGAAAACATAGTACCGGAGACGCATACAGGCAGTTATATTTTGATTTGCGTATGCAGTATTCGATAAGTCGTGTTAATTTTAAATTGTTTAGCACCGATCCTGTTGTTCAAAAAGTGGGTAAAGAATTTGGTTTGATTCAAGCTTCACCTGAAGAAAATATTTTTTCCGCATTAGACTTATTATCTAATATACATCCCGATCAATCCGTAAATTGGTGGATCTATAATTCAGAATTAACAGTTGCTGATATTGTCGATGAACGAAGTCAGGGGTATTACTCGTTATCCGGTGTTGTTTTATCTAGACCGCAAAAGAGGGAAGAACCTAAACCTAGAGCTTTATCAACTAACCATTATCTGGATACTGCATTATAATTCTACCAATCGATTTTATAGAGCCGTTGGATAGCGTTTAAAGGATATCAGCGGTATCAAATCCATCAGGGGCACTTTCATCAATAAAATATCCTTGCTCATATGTGCTATAAACAAGGATATTTTATTGATAAATCAACTTATTAAAACTACGCCAATGTATCTACAGTATTACCAAGCTGGACCCCTACCTGTAGTAATTGATTTTGCATTTGAAGAGCCTTCATATTTGCAGTGAACGCAAATTTTGTCTCTATAAGTGACGCAAGATCATGTATGACATCGACATTATTATTTTGTGGATACAGTGACGGTTGATTGTTTTGCCCTGTATTTTCTTGTTGTGATTCCTGATCGCTCAGCCCTTGCCTGCGTACCCTTGCTCGGACACCGCCGGAAGGCACTTCTTCCATAACAGTATCGGAACTGCTGAAATTTTCCGATTGCATATTCGCCAGATTATTAGCTGTGACATCCAATCTGGTTGAAAATGCGCTCAGAGCTGATAAAGAAGCATTTATTCCATCTAACATAATCATTCCTATAGTTACGTGAAATTACGCCCAAATATCCGTGTTTTGTCCAATCCCCATACTCATTGAGAAAATTTTTTCTGCAGTATCAAGATGTCCCTGTGATAAAAACTGATTGTTTGTGTTCTCTTTTTGAGACTCCCATGGTTTAGGGATTTTGCTTTCGTATTCATTCATTGCCACCCATGCCTGATCCGATATACTCATATCCATTTTAAATCCCTCCTAAAACAAGGTATTAAACTGGTTAGCTGTTAATTGGTTAGCGTTTTTAAACATATTTAAGGAAGCCTGCATACGAATAGATGCGGCTTGCGCATTAATGGCTCCTTCAATGAAGTCAGCGTCTTCAATTGTGCTTTTTTGCGCCATGGTATTTACATAATTCACCTGATTTACTTCTTGTTGCACTTGTTGCGATCTAATATGTGAACCTGTCGAAGCATTTTGGGAAAGCATAGTGGAGTATGCATTAGATACGGAATTACGAGCCGCACCGATATCATCTGTCGAAACTGAATCGAGCCCAAGGTCTGCTGAAGAAAGATTTTCGCCTCCAGCCGGATCAAGTCCTTCATTTTGGCTGAGGAGAGAATCGAGAAAACCGGTCAGGTCATTAACTTCATTTTGCACTGCTTGCTTTTCGGCATCAGTGCTGATATCGCTGAGTCCCGCATATAATGAATCGATATCGGCTATAATATTTGCTGCTTGGTCGTATCTGCTGCTCACTGTCTGGGCCGATGCGATTTCGCGTTCTGCTACACGTGATTGTGTCTGTAATGTGCGTGTTTCTTTTTCAAGGAGTTTGCTACGGACATAACCTGAAGGGTCATCAGAAGCGGAGTTAATACGTTTCCCTGTACTCAATGATTTGAGTATATTCTGGTATTGCGCACTTTGATTATTGAACGCGGCATAAGCCGACAGGATGCTGTCCATAGTAATACCTCATGGTACCATAAACAGTATTCATCCATGAAACATCAAGGCAGAGTTTTTCTCCGTAAAAACGCTGCATGCCATTAGTGCTTCTATCCCAATATATTGCAATATATATACCACTCACGATATAATGGAAGTTACTGATATGTAATATACTGCGTTATCGTATGTTATGAATATAAATAATAAGGTATTGGAAATGAATAGATTAAGTAAAAATGTAATGTAGTAGATCAATAAATGATTTAAGTGTAATATATCGTTACATATAAAGAAAGCATGGGATAATCTTGCAATCCCATGCTTTCTTTATAAAAATTCTAGATGGATTATTAGAATTTTCGTTTGGATGATCCTGAACCGGCTGTTGCTAAAAGTTCGTCTTTTGCATCGCTATCAAAAACCAGTTTCCTATGTGGAAATGGTATTTCGATATTATGTTTGTCAAAAGCTATTTTAATTCTACGATTGAATTCACGAGCAATACGCCATTGTTGGAGGCATTTGGTTTTCGTTCTGGCTTTGATAATAAGCGCTGAATCGCCAAATTTGTCTAAACCAAGAACTTCCAGTGGTTCAAGTATATCATTTTTGAAGTCGGCATCTTGACGCATTTGTTCATCAACTTCTTTCAGAACAGCAATAACTGCGTCTATATCTTCATTGTATGCAACCCCTATGTCAAAAACATAGCGTGAGTATTCTTTAGTCATATTAGTTACCACACCGATACTCCCATTCCTGACATAATGAACATTTCCCGATGCGTCACGCATAATAACCATACGCAGATTGACTTTTTCGACCAGACCTCCTTTGTCGCCTAACTGCACTACATCGCCAACGCGTATCTGATCGTCAAGTAGGATAAAGAAACCACTGATAATATCCTGAACAAGATTTTGTGCGCCGAAACCGACAGCTAATCCGAGAATACCAGCTGCGGCTAGAATAGGACCGATTGCAATACCAAGTAATTGCATTACAATCAATGCTCCTATAAAAAAGATAGCAGCTTTCAGAATGGAACGGGTAATACTTTTAAGGGTATCCATACGTTTTTGACGTTCACCATCCGTAGAACCACGTTGCCATGAATCAAAAAGTTTATTCACCAGCAATGAACTGGCTTGTAGAGAGATGAACATAAGTGCTGCAACAATAATAATTTTTATTCCTGATGTCATCATCCATGCGCTGGCTGTTTCCAAAAATTCCCGCATACTGACCTCCTTGTTGTGTGTTTGAGTACAGAAAAATGATAACTCTTTCCTAATATTGAAACCAGTATTTTTTTGCTAAAAATATATACAATTGAATTTAGGATCGTTTCGTATTATGATGCATGTAATGAAATGTATTGATTAGTGTTTATAATTTGCAGGAGGTAATATATGTATCTTGGGGCACATATGTCTATAGCTGGTGGTGTAGAGAACGCGTTACTTGAGGGTGAATCGATTGGATGTACGGCAATCCAGATGTTTACCAAATCCAATAATCGTTGGCAATCATCGTTGTTCAAAGAAAAACAAATAGATAAATTCAATGCAGCAAGAGAAGAAACAGGGATAGATCTTATCATAGTGCATACGGGATATCTGATTAACCTTGCAAATCCATCTGAGAATTGGCAGAAATCTATGGATTCAATGGAAAACGAACTGCTTTTGGCTGAACAATTGGGGCTTGATAAGCTTGTATTACATCCCGGTTCACATTTAGGGCAAGGGGAAGAATACGGATTAAAACGCATTGCCGACAGTCTCAATCAGCTTTACGCAAAACATCCTTCAACAAAGGTTAAAACTCTCCTTGAGGTTACTGCCGGACAGGGGACAAACCTCGGGTATACCTTTGAGCAATTGGCTGAAATTCTGAATATGGTTGATGACCAGAAACATTACGGAATTTGTCTAGATACGTGTCATATGTTTGCCGCCGGGTACGATATACGTACAGAAAAAACATACAATGAAACTTTTGACAAGCTTGATAGAGTTTTAGGTGTAGAGCGTGTCATGGCAATTCATTTAAACGATACCCACGGCACCCTGGGGGGCAAAAAAGATCGTCATACCCATATTGGAGAAGGAACGCTTGGACTTGAGCCTTTTCGTATGCTCCTAAACGATCCACGTTTTGTAGAAGTGCCAATGTTGCTTGAGACTCCAAAAGATGACGGGATTGAAAGTGATATCAAAAATCTTGAGATATTACGTTCTCTTGTTGAAAAATAGTTGTGTCATACCGAACAGACAAAAAGCGTTGCCTGCGTAAAAGATCTATATTATTATGCTTTAAAGTAAGTTTTATGCTTGGTTATTAAACCTTAAGAAGGATTTTTATGGATAAAGTCAAAACATTGCTAAAAAAGCATTGGCCGCTTCTCATCGGGATAGGTGTGTTTTATGGAGTAGTTTGGTTGTGTATGTTACTGTTATTGCGCGGTAACAATGGAAATTTTGTCTATACGCTTGATGATCCCTATATTCATATGGCAATGGCAAAGAATATCGCGTATCACGGAGTATGGGGAGTAACCAGACATTTTTTTACGTCATCATCGTCATCACTTTTGTGGACTGTTTTGGTAGCCTTATGTTATCTGATCTTTGGGGTCAACGACTTAAGCCCATTTATCCTTAATCTGCTGGTTGCGACAGGTATACTCGTCTGGTTGTATATAGTCGCTTGCACATTAACGGACAAAAAATGGATGATTACCTTGTTGTTACTATCGGTCACCATGCTGACCTCTTTCCCACACTTGATTTTCATGGGTATGGAACATACATTGCATGTGATGACAACAATAATGTTCGCCTATTATGCAACTCTTGATTTAGCTTCCTCAGAGAAACCGTCTCGTTCCGAGCTGATACGTTTGTTGGTTCTGGCTCCATTAGTCATATTGTCCCGTTTCGAGGGATTGTTTTTAGTGTTCATTGTATGTTGTATATACCTTTTGCGCAAACGGGTTTTACAAGCGTTTGTAACTGGGGCCGTAGCTTTGCTGCCAATGGTTATCTACGGCTGCATATCTGTTGCCAAAGGCTGGATGTTCTTACCTAATTCCGTAATGTTGAAAGGACAACAGCCCGATGCGTATTCTTTGTCTGCTTTGTTTTCCTTTATTATTGAAACAATTAATAAAGGGTTGGATAATCCGTTTTTACTTCGTCCTATGGTATGTGCTGTTTTACTTATTGTATTTTTTCTATATCATGATAAAAAGTTTTGGACAAAACGAGTTGTATTACTTCTGATTTTTTCCTGCACCCTGGTATTTCATCTGTTTTTTGCAAAGATTGGATGGTATTTTCGCTATGAAGCATATGTGGTGGGACTGGGTGTTTTTTCTACAGGAATTGTTTTGATGTGGTGGAACCAATCTATAAACCGCCGGTTGGTCAATAGAAGCTTAATTGCATTATTATTCATCGTATTAGTTAGCGTGATTCCTTTTGATAAGCGCACTGTCTACTCGTTTAGCAAAATTCCTGTTGCGAGTAAAAATATATATGATCAGCAATACCAGATGGCGCGTTTCGTCAAACAGTTTTACAACAAGAAGTCAATAGCGCTTAATGATATTGGCGCTGTTAATTATTATGCCGACATGGTTTGTCTGGACCTATGGGGATTAGCCAATGTAGAAACCGCAAAAATGCGCATGGACAGAACCTATTATGTCAGCAAGGTAAACTCACTCGCAAACGTGTATGGAGTGAAAATAGCTATTGTATACGATTTATGGCTTCCTAATTTACCTGAATCATGGAAAAAAGTAGGGGAATGGGCGATGCCAAACAATTTTGTCTGCGGAGATAATGTGGTGAGCTTCTATGCAGTCGCCGAGGAAGAAAAGATTCGTTTACCTCAGACTCTCAGACATTTCTCGCCTAGTTTACCAGCTGATGTAGGATTCCGTTTTGAAGAATAACTATGAATTTTTAAAGGATAATATGTGAAAGGCGAAAGAAACACATCATCTGCTCCTATGACGATGGTGTATCCGATTAATATACGGTTTCCTATGGAACGCGCCAATTCCGTTCAGATAGCGCATACCTGTCGGGAACTGGCTCAGCAGGGTGTACGGGTATACCTGTTGGTTAGGCGCACGACAAAAATATCAGATGCCGAAATATTGGCTCATTATGGGTTAACTCCGCATAAAAATCTTCATATTATTCGAGTACGCGTCATCAACTGGGATGATCACGCGTTTGTCTGGAATAAGTCATTTTACCTGTCGGTGCTTGTATATATTTTATGGCTCTTGTGTACACGAAAAATCGATTGGTTTCTGATGCGTGATCTCGGTTTGGCAAAGGTGTTGTTACCGTGGAGAAAATTGTTTGGTTTTAAAATAATATATGAAACCCATCTGGTAAGTTATATTATGGCACAGCGTCAGCATGAACTGCTTCCCAATACTGCTCCAGTACCTCAAAAATTGCTTCGGCGAATTGAAAGAAAAGAACGATATGTAATGACTCATTCCAATAAAATAGTGGTTATTACTGAACGGTTGAAAAATTGTGTACGTGAGTTATTTGATGTTTCTACAGACAGTATAGCGGTATTACCTGATGGTGTAGACCTGTCTCAATATCAAAGCACTTCTGCGAATATAAGAAGCGGATTAGTGTATATCGGACAACTATATCCATGGAAAGGGGTTGATACCCTTGTGGAAGCAATGCAGTATATTGACGATAAACTGACTATAGTGGGCGGAATTCCTTTTGAAGAAGATCTGGAACGATTGCGAAGCAAAGCGCAGGAGTTGGGCGTGATCGACAAGATACAATTTGTAGGGTTTGTGCCTCATAGCGAAGTCGCCCGGTATTTAACTGCCGCGAAAATATCGGTTATTCCGCTACCGGATAACGTGATGGCGCGTGAATATACATCGCCTCTTAAATTGTTTGAGTCAATAGGGGCCGGAACGGCAGTAGTTGCTTCTAATTTAGAATCAATACGCGAGGTTATTGGAAATGAACTGAATGGTATGTTGTTTACGCCTGAAGACCCTGTTGATCTGGCTCGTGCTGTCAATGCATTATTAAGGGATGACATCATGATAGATAAAATTACTCAACAGGCATTTGTTGATGCGAAAACATATTCATGGCAGGCACGAACCAAACGTATGATTTCTTTTTGTAGGGGATAACGTTTAATTTGGTTTCAGTATTTATTCAATGAGCCCTGGAGTGTCTTCAATAAATTGCCTAACCCCATCGAATCCGCCTGACTCACTAAAAATGATATTGAATGTATCATCAGGCTGACGGATAGCAATAATAAAATGAGGTGTATGTTTAACTGACATCTTATGAGCAAAAATGCCTTCCTTATCTACAAAAATTGGAAATCGTACATCAAATTTATTTGTAAAAATATCGAGTTCAATAGCTGTATTGCCACTGGCAATGCCGAACAGTTTTACAGAATCATTATTTTTAATTGAATTGTAGAAGCTGTTAACCTGTGGCGCGTTTTTTTGGCAATGAGGACAATATATGCTCAGGACTTCAATAATAACAACATGAGTTTCAATTGAGTTGACAGTAAATAGCTGATCTTTTTCTTTGAAATTAAAATATGTTAATTCATCTGTTGTTGTTAGAGGTAATGTAAGGTTGTTAAGTATATTGTTATAGACAGAGAAATCACGGTCAGCGTTTGACAGAGGCGAACAACCCCAGACGAGAAATGTTAAGAGAGTAATTGAATAAAATATTTTTTGCATATTAATCCTATCACCATACAAACGTTATTACATTTGTGCTGTTAAGATAGCAAAAATCGATAAAAATAGCAATATTAGAATAGAGATAGATTCTGGCAAATAGATATCAGAAGCGTTTTTCCGGTTCAGTCTCTTTTAGATGACGTTTCCCTAAGATGTGAAGTGCGCGAATAACAGGTATACGCAGATTACGTTTTTCAGTATAAAATTCGTCCAATTCAGTGAAAATAGTTTTTAAATCAGTATCTGGCCAATAGGAATTCATATTGTCTTTGTTGAGATAATATGCCGCATCAAGCAGACCACGGATATAGTTTGTACGAATACTATCGAAGTATAATGCTTCCCACTCGTTACCAGCCGACTGAGCATTCTCAAGTTCGCTTTTAATTTGGTTCCAGTTATGTCCGTTCCATTTCCTTGCAGAAGCTGATCCTGTAGATATCAAGATGATAAGTACGATGAATAGTATGTAACGTTTCATAAAAACTCCTGTTAAATGACAACCAAACCTTCTGTAATACCAATAATACAACACCTGAAAGAGGATATTTGTTACATCTTATCTTCTTATGGGCGTAGAAATTTGACGATTTCCACGCCCATTTATTCTATATCGGCACCATAATTTGAAAAATTAAGATAATGCGCGTGTCATCACATCAGCCATTGTTTTGCTGAATTTTCCCTGATCCGGCGGTTGATTGCCTTCAGCGAGAAGAGCCAGGCCATAGAGCAACTCGGCATAATCGTTCAGCATAGGGTCTTTGTTGTTATCCGATACCTTTTTCTGTAACTGGGTAACAATGGGATGAGCTGGATTTATTTCTAGAATTCGTTTGGTTTTAGGGATATCCTGTCCCATGGCTCTCAGCATTTCTTCCATTTGAGGAGTCATGTCAGATTGTTCACCCACAAGACAGACCGGTGAAGAGGTGAGCCTGCTTGAAAGCCGTACTTCTTTGATATGATCTTGTAATGATGCCCGCAATAAATCGAGTAAATCGCGATAGTTTTTTTCTGATTCTTTACGTTTTTCCTGAGCCTGCTTTTTTTCTTCTTCGGATCCTAGGTCTATCGTGCCTTTTCCGATTGATTTCAATTGCATAGATTCATATTCAAACACTGATTGCACCCAGAGTTCGTCTACCGGTTGGGTGAGCATCAATACTTCATAACCTTTTTCTTTAAAAGCTTCAAGATGAGGTGAATTCTCTATTGCCTGCTGTGATTTGCCGGTCATATAATAAATAGTATCTTGCCCCGGTTGCATACGACTGACATAATCTTTAAACGTGGTTAATGAGTCACCGGATTGCGTTGATGTCATCATAAGCAGTTCAAGCAACTTATCGCGATTTTTTGTGTCATGGAAAATGCCTTCTTTAAGAACCTGTCCGAATTCGTTCCAGAATTTCAAGTAGGTTTCAGAATCATTGTCTTTTAATTGCTGTAGTTTTTCGAGTACTTTGGCGACCACTTTTTGTCGAATTACCTGAATCTGACGGTTTTTCTGTAGAATTTCACGTGAAATATTAAGCGACAAATCTTCAGAATCCACTACACCGCGCACAAAACGTAAATATTCCGGTATAAGTTCTTTGCAGTCATTCATGATAAATATGCGTCGAATATAAAGGTGGATACCCTGTCCGCCTTCTCGATTATATAAATCCATAGGTGCTTTAGATGGGATATATAGCAACCCGCGGAATTCATGTAGACCCTCCGCTTTGAAAACGATATGTGAAAGCGGATCGTTCCAGTCGTGGCTTATATGTTTGTAAAATTCTTTATATTCGTCCTCAGTAACGTCATTTTCAGATCGGGTCCATATGGCTTTGATTGAGTTGAGTGTTTCGTCGGTAACAATGGTTTTTTCTTTTGCTCCTTCTTTCGGCTTGCCGTCGTTATCGCGTTCAATCTCAGTGCGTTCTATTTCCATTTTTATAGGATACTGAACATAGTCGGAATATTTTCTAACTATTTCGCGAATCTTCCATTCGCGAGTGTAGTCATGCAATTCGTCATCAGTGTCTTCCGGTTTCAAATGCAGGGTAATAGTCGTGCCTTGGGCATCACGCGTAGTTTCATCAATGCGATAAGTACCATCGCCTTCGGATTCCCAGAATGTAGCGGTATCTTCGCCTGCTTTGCGGGTAACAATGGTTAATTTATCTGCTACCATAAACGATGCGTATAAACCGACACCGAATTGACCGATCAGTTCAGGAGAAATCTCTTTATTCTTTTTTTCGGTAAGAAGTTTAATAAATTCTTTCGATCCTGAACGAGCGATTGTACCTACATAATCGATAACTTCCTGTTTACTCATACCGATACCGTTATCGATGACGCTCATAGTACGTTTTTCGGTATCTGCCTCAAGACGAATATGTAAGTCGCTTGCCATATCCTTCAGATTCTCGTTAGTCAGCGATTCAAATCGCAGTTTATCAAGAGCGTCTGAACTGTTAGAGATCAATTCTCTGAGAAAAATATCTTTGTTTGAATAGATCGAGTGGATCATAAGGTCGAGCAATTGCTTTGTTTCCGCTTGGAATTCAAAAGTTTGCATAGCTAGTCCTCCTGTAGTTGAATAATGATTAATTATAATATGTTTGGAATTGTTTTGAAAGGTTTGTCATCTTACCAGCAGTAGCAAACTTTTTCAAGTTTTTTGCGTGGCTTATCTGTTTAGAGTACCTGGAAATGAATTAAGTTTCATTTTTAAGGTGTCGTTATCAGGGTCGAGTTCCAGCATTTTTTGCAGGTGAGGTTTTGCCTGAAAAGGCATCCCTATTGAAATATAGAGTTGTGCAAGACTGTTATGCAGGTCGGTGTTATTTGTATCGTATGTGAGTGCAGTATGCAGGAAAAACAAGGCTTCATGTGGGTTGCCGCTATTGATCGACGACTGAGCCTCATCGCTTAATTTTTGTATAATAGCTGCGCGTTCCGAATCGTCTGAACTGTCAGAGATAGTCTGCGTAATTGATTGTATCTTCTGATCAATTCCGGTAAGCCATGCGTAATTTTTCTGTGCTACAACGTTGTTCGGTTCGATAGAGGAAACCTGCTGGTAAATGGATAGCGCATCTTTATAGTTTCCTTGAAAAATATACAATGTTGCAAGATTATTGAGTGCTGAAACAGAGTTTGGACGAAGCTTTAGTGATTCAAGGAGGCTTTTATGTGCCGCATCTAGTTGTCCTTGTTTAAATTGGCGCTCTGCGCGAACGAATAGTTGATCGAAAGGATCAGTGGAAACATTTTTCGCTGAGGCCTGTTGATTTGCAAGGGCGGCAAACTGATTTATATATTGAGGAGCCTTTATGTTTTTTCTGTCGATTTCAAGGACTGTTTTGAACTCCTGCATAGCGTCATAATATCTATGTTCGCGCCCGTACACTAATCCAAGGTTGTAATGAACGACGTCATTATTATAAGCGATTTCTCCTGCTTTACGATATAACGGCAGAGCATCTTTAAAACTTTTCCTATGAACATTCGCAGCAATCATAAAATAATAGTCTCCTAGCATACATCGCGATAAATAATCTAAATATACAGGTTTATCCTGTTGCAATGTTTTGAGCGAAAAAGTATCGAGGAGTTCCTGTGCACTATGAATCGGCGGGGGAGTCATGTCGCTGGTAACGACCTGGTATACCAATCCATCGGGTATAAGATTTAATTCGGGGACTCCTAAATCGTTATAATGAGTAAAAAATGTTGGATTTTTTCTCGGGTCAAACTCAAAAGCAGAGAGTTGGTTCATCCCTACTTCGAAAAGTTTTACATCGGGTCTCATATCAAGTACGTGGTGGAAATAGGTGATAGGAAACAAGACATTGTCTCCCTGTGCCATCAAAGCTGCATCAGGTGGTAATTGTTCAAGAATATGTATGTTTATATCCTCGGCAAGTGTATTGTGAGAACGATCATTGAGATGATAATTAAATACACATTGCGTTGTTGGTAAAATAAGACAAATCAAAGGTAACCAGCGAATACGTTTAAAATATAGCATGACTGTGTTCATGCCAATACCAGTTACAGCGATGATACTGATAAATGCCGGAATGATGTATCGCGGCCAGTAAAAAATATCGGATCGGCTGGCGTGCATTATCATGAATAAAATATTGAAGAAACAGACACAGAGAAAAAGCAAGCCAATCAATTTTTGTTTGCGATATAGCATATAGGCACCAAGACACAAGAAGAAAAGACCTGCATACATTAATTCGCGAGGAACAAGGCCCATGTAAAACCATACTACCTCAATGGCATCTTGAATATTATGGACATATTTACGATCCCAGTATTCTGTTCGCATGATAAAATCCATCAGCCGTTTGCCTTTCCCCGGATTTCCCCAGTTGATTGCCGGGTTAGTCATAGACCGCAAAGGTAAGAATAAATACAAACTTGCACCGGGTAGAGTGGATAAGAAAAATTTGAGCCATGAAAGCGGATGGAATTTTTGATCATTTTTGACACATATCACAAACAGAAGGGCCGCAGGGAGCGTGATAATCGTTACAGGATGATTCGCCAACCCGAAACCAAGAAATAAAAAGTAATAATACATATTTTTGAAATCACGGGTAGTGCAGTATCGAAGTAAAAAATAGATTGCGGATAAGATCAAAAAGGCATTCAATGTATAAACCCGGGCAACAACAGCTTGTGACCAGAATGGGTTCAGAAAAGCAAGCATTAATGCTGTTGAGATACTGACAATGCGTCCTGTGCCTATTATCCTCATAACGTGATAAAGCATAATAGAAGATAATGCGCCCAAAAGAGCGGAAAATAAATTTAGTTCCAAAGCAGATGGGCCGCCGGGAATCAATAAGGAAAAACATTTTCCCAGAATAACATAAATCGGGTATCCCGGTGGATGGGCAATACCAAGCGTCAATGCTGCTGAGGTCAACTCGCCACTGTCTCCAACGTATACGGAGGGGCACAGGGTAATGGTGTAGATTACCATAGTAACAAGAAAAAGGATGATGGAGTCTATAAGTTGTGTTTTCATAATTTAAAAATAAATTATTCTTTTCGTTTTTTGGGGCTATGTGAATCGATCACAATGCCTGCTCCAAGAAGAATAACAGCCGGCAAAAGATAAGTAACTGAAGCACGTTTGATATCATCGGTGTAATCGTATTTGCCTGCTTCTATATGGACAGCATCCCCCAGGTTAAGTGTGAAATCGGCGTTTTGATTATTACGTGCTTTTGAAACACTGCCTATCAGATCGACAACATACATTACCATCAAAAAAACTGACAATATAAAACAAAGTAAAGGAAGAGGGCGCATGTCAGTAAGACTCCTTTTATTTATAATATTAAAAACAGAGTTGCATTATTATAGTTGTAAAACGTTTCTAGATAAAAAAGCAAATAAAATTTTTATCTGTAAAGAAGTGAAGTACTAAGTGCAGAGTTATCTACAGGCAATCTTAAACTATCTTACTTTGCAATATGTTGCTTAAACGTGACGATTGAGTGTTCGAATATAAGTGTAACTGTAGAAATTGGTCACCTAATTCAGTTAAATGATAGGTGAATTTTACGCCGTTGCGTTGACGATGAATAAGTTCAAGATCGGTCATTCGCGAAATTGCGCCTGATCGTTGCGAAGAAAGAAAAGATTTGCTTACATGTTGCCTTTTTCCGCGCCGTACATGACGTTGCAGAACAGTATCCAGTTTTTCAGGTGTATTTTTGCCTGACTGGATATATTTCAGCAATGTGCTATAGGCGTAATCCTCAATTGGTACGGAATAATGAATATGGGCAAGGAAGAAATCTATTTCTTCTCTGCTGAATTTTTGTGTTGGGCGTTCCTGTTGCATATCCAAAATGGGGTTGTTAATTTCGGCAAATTTAAATCCCGCTTGTGTAAGAGAGATGCGCTTATCTTTCGCATTAACTATATTGATAAATTTTAAGTCGCTTAACAAACCGGTTAAACTGGATGTTTGATTGAATGCCCCGACAAACTGACGTCCATAACGCAAACGGGCTTTTTCCGATCCCGCATTTCTTGTAGGAAATGCGGTGGACGTTGCCTGTTCACGTGCTAGATCATATTCAGTATCGTGATGTTTGAGATAATCGCCAAGCTGAGCCGCCGCTTCAGTAATATGTATGACAGCATCTTGTAATTTGACCCCCTGTGTATTGTTATGCAACACTCGGGCTAGCGCTCTGCAACTTGCTTTTGCAGGCAATAATGTATTGTATTGACCGAATATCCATTTGTCTATAGCAATAGCTTGACCTCGATTATAGTTGTCTTCCGGCTCAGTCGCATATAAAGAAAGATTTATATCATATTCCGGTAATGTAAGTGCTTCGGGAATTGCAAAAGATTGTGGTTCGTGTTTTAAAAAGGATTTCGATGGAGCGAAGGAATAAAAAGGACTTATAGATTCAGTGGTATCTGAATTTTTATCAAGAATTATATGGGACTTGCCGTCAAGTTTTTCGTGTAAGAGCACAAGATTTTCTAACGCTGCCTGAATAGCTCCAGCATAATCCTGATATTGACCGGTTTGAATTAGGGTGTCGATAATACTTTTTACTTTCTCGTTACAATTAAAGCAAATAATCATAGTCGTAAACTCCCGTCATACGGTATGAATTCTCAACAACATGATGGTAAATTTTTAAAAAAAACTAGATAAGCAATAATCGCTCCAACATCTGAAAAATATTTGTAACAAATGGGTGTTGTCGGGTAGAAGGATTTTTTGTTAATAATTAAAAATAAGGTCAAAAAGTACTTTTTATGAAAAATATTATTTTTTATGTTGATTTTCTTAATAAAAGCATGTATTGTATCTCACATCATTAAAAATGAGCTGAATAATAAGATTTTTCTTGAAATATTAGGATTTTTCCTCCATACTTTTAACAATTTCAGCTGTCTGAATGTGAGTGAGCGAGCGTAGCTCAGGGGTAGAGCGCAACCTTGCCAAGGTTGATGTCGTGGGTTCAAATCCCATCGCTCGCTCCATTTTTTTGACAGTGCTTGCCAAAGAAACATTTTTATAAATCAACAAAAAAATTCTGTTTATAGATAAAGATTAACGATATTTTATTTATGGTAATTATATATTTAATTAAAGCTTAAGCCAGTATGTGGAGGATGTGGTTTTGACTACAGTAACAGTCGATAAGTTAGGACCGTGCAAACGTCGTATTAATGTTGAGATTCCGTCGGAAAAAATTAATGCCGCGGTAGAAGAGATCTATCGTGATCTGGAGAAAACCGCAAAAATACCGGGGTTCAGGGTTGGCAAAGTTCCGCGTAAAGTACTTGTATCGCGATTTAATAAAGATGTTATTGAAGAAGCGAAAAGTAAATTGATAACGGACTCGTATCAGTCATCTATTAAAGATAATAAATTGAATCCTGTTCATGTTCCTAAAATAGAAAATGTAGAGTTCGATAATTCAAAGGTACTTAGTTACTCTGCTGAATTTGAAATTGAACCTGAGTTTGACCTTAAGTCATATACCGATATTAAAGTCAAGGTTGATAAAATTAAAGTTAAAGATGAAGAAATAGACGATCATATCCAGCGTATCCGCGAAAGTCAGGCTACTCTGGAAGCTGTCGAAGATAACCGTTCGGCTGTAATGGGTGATTATGTTCTTATCGATTTTAAAATAGTTGCTGAAGATGGTGAAACTGTCATTGAGGAAGGCTCTTCAAAGTTGATGTGTTTGCAAAAGAGTGATTCTTACCTCAAAGATATTATGATCGCTGTCGAAGGTATGAAAAAAGGCACTTGTAAAACAGTTGCCACTACTTTGCCTGATGAATTCGCTAAAGAAGATTATGCCGGAGCAAAAGTTAATGTCGATGTGAAGCTTCTTGAGATAAAAGAGAAAATGTTGCCGGATGTAACAGATGATTTTGCAAAAAGTGTCGGCAATTTTGAGACAGTTGACGATTTGCGAAAAGAAATTCAACAATTGCTTGAAAATCAGAAAAAAAGTATGCAGCGTAAAGAAGGTAAAGATCAGATAAGTGAATATTTACTGGAAAAACATTCTTTTGATCTGCCTGAAACAGTTGTTGAGTCTGAGTTTCAAAATGAATTTCGTGCGGCATTACGTGAATTGCGTCAGGCTCCGCCGGATGATGAACTTGATAAAATGAAAGAAAAGTTAAGGGCTGATTCCAGAAAAAAAGTCGCATTATCATATATTCTTGCAGAAATTGCTTCAAAAGAAAATATTAGGGTCGATAAAACAGAAGTAGAACAAGCGATCAATTATACCGCTCGCTCGTGGAACGTCAGCCCTGATAAATTGAGAGATCATTTAACTGATACCGGTGGTATTTATGGTATGCAGGAACAAATCTTGCAAGATAAAGTGCTCGATTTTCTCTACGACAAAGCGCGTGTTACAGAAAAATAACCCATAGGAGGAACCCGCTTTATGGCTATTCCATTTCCAACTGTAATTGAACAAACAGGCCGTAGTTTTAGTCAGTATGATTTGTATTCGCGACTTTTAAAAGATCGAATCATATTTATCGGTGATGCCATTACTGACGATATGGCTAACATTGTTGTTGCTGAAATGCTGTTTTTGTCGATGGATGACCCTCAGAAAGACATCAATATATATATTAATTCTCCGGGTGGATCTGTAACAGCGGGGTTAGCGATTTATGATACCATGCAGTTTGTGAAATGCTCGGTCAATACATATTGTATCGGTCAGGCTGCTAGTATGGGCGCTGTTCTTTTGGCAGCTGGAGCAAGCGGAATGCGTTATGCATTGCCTCATGCTCGCATCATGATTCATCAGCCATGGGGTGGTGCGCGTGGTACTGCTTCGGATATCAGTATTCAGGCAAAAGAAATTTTAAGATTAAAAGATGAACTTAATCTGATATTAGCGCATCATACAAAAAGAGATTTGAAAAAAATTGCGTCAGATACTGACCGTGACTTTTTCATGTCCGCGGAAGAAGCAAAAGATTATGGTCTTGTAGATCATGTTATAGAAATATCAACATCAACGAAAAAATCAAAAAAGTAGATAGAATTTTTATGACAAAGCGAAACGGAAATAGATCAATTTTGCACAGGTGTTCATTTTGCGGTAAAGCTCAAAATGAAGTTAAAAAGCTTATAGCAGGTCCCGGGGTATTTATCTGTGAAGAGTGTGTTGGCCTGTGTAAAACTATTATTGATAAAGAAATTCAGGAAAGCACCCGCAAACAGATTTCTAAAATGCGGGTGCTTAAACCTCTTGAAATAAAAAACAAACTTGATGAATATATAATTGGTCAGGATCAGGCTAAAAAAGCTATTTCCGTTGCTGTATATAACCATTACAAAAGAATTACCAATAAACCTGAGCCGGGTGACGTTGATTTAGAAAAAAGCAATATATTGCTTATCGGACCAACCGGATCAGGTAAAACCCTTATTGCCAGAACCCTCGCAAAGATTCTAGATGTGCCGTTTTGTATAGCCGATGCGACAACTTTGACTGAAGCAGGTTATGTGGGTGAAGATGTCGAAAATATATTACTACGTCTGTTGCAGGTTGCAGATTTTGATGTCAAACGTGCTGAAATGGGGATTATCTATATAGATGAAATAGACAAAGTTTCCCGCAGTACAGAGAATGTGTCCATAACCCGTGATGTTTCAGGTGAAGGTGTTCAACAGGCGCTTTTGAAAATTCTTGAAGGAACAATTGCTAATGTTCCACCGCAAGGCGGGAGAAAACATCCTCATCAGGAGTACATACAAGTCAATACTGAAAAAATTCTTTTTATCTGTGGCGGCGCTTTTACTGAGCTCGATAAGATAATACAAAAACGAGTCGGACATAAAGTTATTGGCTTTGGTGCGGATACAGAAGAGATAGAACGTACTAAAGATCAGATATTACCACTTGTTGAACCTGAAGATTTGCTCAAATTTGGTTTAATTCCTGAATTTATCGGGCGGTTACCTGTGGTGACAACTCTTGCCGGTTTGAACGAGAAAGACCTTATTTCGATCTTAACCGAACCCAAAAACGCACTAATAAAACAGTATATGAAATTAATGGAAATGGAAGGCGTTCAGCTGGAATTTTCTAAAGACGCGATCACATCATTGGCTCAAAAAGCGATAAAGAAAAATACGGGTGCCCGTGCACTACGTGGCATCATGGAGCAAATCATGCTCGATATCATGTATGACATTCCGACTCGTTCCGATGTGGATTATGTCCGCATTACCAAGTCTACTGTAGAAGGTAAAAAAGGCCCCATCACAAAAAAGCTTGATTCCCGCAAGAAAAGAATTGCATAAAAACCTTGCAGGATTCAATATTCTACTATACTATATTTGCTTTCAATCCTATGGTATAAATAACAGTACATGACTGTGTATTTATTTTTTTTACATAACATTGACGAAAGGAGTATGCTGTGAAAAAAGAATATCTTATGGCGCCTGGTCCTACACCGGTTCCCCCTGAAGTTTTGTTAGATATGGCTCAACCAATCTTTCATCACAGGACACCGCGCTTCAAGAAAGTGATGGGCGAGGTAAATGTATTGCTCAAGCAAGTATTGCGCACTAATAACCCTGTGATTACATTTGCTTCTTCAGGTACGGGTGCAATGGAAGCCTCTATCGTAAATACTCTTTCGTCAGGAGATAAAGCTCTTGTTATAAATGGTGGTAAATTCGGAGAGCGGTTTGGTGAAATCTGTAAAGCCTATGGAATTGAAGTTATAGAAGTTGTTCAGGAATGGGGTATTCCTGTTGATGCCGCTCAGATAGAATCAATCCTGAAAGAAAATCCTGATGTTAAAGCCGTTTTTTCGACTTTGTGTGAAACTTCTTCTGGCGTAGTAACAGATATTAAAGCGCTCGGAGCGGTGGTTGCAAAAACAGATGCGATTCTCGTTTGCGATGCTATATCAGGTCTTGGCGCTGACGATATGCGTACTGATGAATGGGGCGTTGATATGGTGGTCGTCGGTTCTCAGAAAGGCTTGATGCTGCCTCCGGGATTGGCATTTTTGAGCGTATCTGATAAGGCGCGAAAGATGATTGACTCGTCTAAGTCTCCTAAATTTTATTTTAATCTCAAAAAAGCTTTGAAATCTTACGATTCTGATGATACTCCATGGACTCCAGCCGTCACTTTAGTAGTTGGTGCCCATAAAGCATTGTCAATGATGGTTGAAGAAGGTATGGATAATATTATTGCCCGACATGCAAAACTTGCTAAGGCTTGTAGAACAGGTGTTAAGGCAATAGGCCTTGAATTGTTTTCAAAAGCTCCGGCAAATACACTGACCGCAGTCAAAGTTCCTCAAGGAATAGACGGTGGGGCATTTGTTAAAAAAATTCGCGATGAGAAGGGTGTAACTATCGCTGGTGGTCAGGCTGAATTCAAAGGCAAAATATTCAGGATCGCTCATCTTGGGTACATGAATCATTTCGACGTATTGATTTCGATTTCTGCAACTGAGATGGTGTTGAAAGAATTAGGTTATTCGTTTGAGGCTGGTGCAGGAGTTAAAGCTGTTCAGCAAGCGTTTATATAAGTAGGGGGTAATATCCATGAAAATATTAGTGTCCGATCCACTTTCGCCGCAAGGTATTGAGATACTTGAAAAAGAGAATATCTTTGAAGTAATCAATAAATCGGGTATGTCGACTGAGGAATTGTGCGAAACAATCAAAGACTGCGAAGGTTTGATTATTCGTAGCGGAACGACAGTGACCAAAGAGATTATTAAAGCAGCAAAGAGTTTGAAGGTAATTGGTCGTGCGGGAGTTGGTGTTGATAATGTTGATGTTCCTGAAGCCACAAAGCGCGGTATTGTTGTCATGAATACGCCGGGTGGTAACACAATTTCAACTGCGGAACAGACTATGGCGTTGCTTCTTGCGTTGGCGCGTCATACACCTCAAGCTGTGCAGTCGATGAAATCCGGAGCATGGGATCGCAAAAAATACAAGGGTGTCGAGTTGAATGGTAAAATACTCGGTATCATTGGGATGGGGCGTATTGGCAAAGAAGTTGCCAAACGTGCGCGCGCATTTAATATGACTATACTCGCCGCTGATCCTTTTATGTCACCTGAAATGGCTAAGAAATTTGAAGTTGAGCTGGTGTCAAACGAAGAGATATTTGAAAAATCCGATTTTATCACTGTGCATACACCTCTAACCGATGGAACTAGAGGGTTGATTAATGCGGAAGCTATATCTAAGATGAAAAAAGGCGTACGTTTAATCAATTGTGCTCGTGGTGGTATCATTGATGAGAAAGATCTGCTTGAAGCGCTTGATCAAGATATCGTTGCTGCTGCTGCACTGGATGTGTACACAAAAGAACCGCCTGAAAGCTGGGATTTAGTCAATCATCCCAAAGTAATAGCAACACCTCACTTGGGTGCATCGACAGAAGAAGCCCAGTTGAATGTGGCAATTGATATTGCGCATCAGCTTGTAGATGCGTTGAAAAATGGCGTAATTCGTAATGCTGTTAACGCTCCTTCGGTTGATGAAGAATTGATTAAGGTTATTAAGCCGTATGTTAAGTTAGCAGGCAAAATAGGTCGTTTTTTGTCACATGTTGTTACCGGACAAATTGAGAGTGTGAAGATATTGTTTGAAGGTAAAGCTGCTGGTCATGATATGTCATTGCCAACAGCAGCGTTCCTTGAAGGTTTGTTGAAAAAAGCAATGGCAGAGGAAGTGAACAGCATTAATGCTGCGCACATGGCTCAGGAAAGAGGAATAAAAGTAGAACAGTCTAAATCCGACTCTGTAGAAGACTTTACCGATGCCATTACTGCCATATTGCAAACCAATAAGGGAACATTGACATTGCGTGGTACATTCTTTGGAATAAAAAATGAGCCGCGTATTATACAGGTAAACAATTATTTCATCAATGCGATTCCTGATGGAAATCTTTTGTATGTAATTAATAAAGATTATCCGGGGGTCATAGGAAATATTGGTAGTATTCTTGGGAAATATGGTATCAATATAGCTGATATGACTGTGGGAAGACATGGTGATGTCGCATTGACACTTATAAATATCGATCAGCCGGCAGTAGAGGATGTCCTCAAAGAACTGCAAGCTCTCGATGCGATTAACGAAGTAAGATCTATAGAACTATAATTGAGGAAGGTTATGCCGAATATTGTAATTGTTGGTTCCCTCTTCGGTGACGAGGGTAAAGGTAAGATCGTTGATCTTTTAACAGAAAAGTGTGATTACGTTGTTCGTTTTCAAGGTGGTAATAATGCAGGGCATACTGTAGAAATAGGGGACGAACAATTTATTTTGCATCTTATTCCATCAGGTATATTGCACAAGGACACCATTTGTTTGATAGGCAATGGCGTTGTTGTAGATCCACAGGCTTTGCTCGAAGAGATGGAGTTTTTGAAATCACGTAATATTCCAGTTGACGGCAACCTGAAGATTAGTGATATAGCTCATCTTATTTTCCCATATCACAAAAAACTTGATGAATTACGGGAACTTAAAAAAGGTAACAAGAAGATTGGTACAACCAAGCGTGGTATAGGTCCGGCGTATGCCGATAAAGTATCGCGCATGGGTATCAGAATGATTGACCTGATGAATGAGAAAACGTTTGCCGAGAAACTCAGGAATAATCTAGAAGAGAAGAACGACCTGTTGGCAAATGTCTATGGCGGTCAACCGTTTGAGTTTCAGGAAATATTCGATACCTATATGGAGTATGCGGCAAAGATTAAGCCATATCTGGCAAACGTTCCTATGATACTCATGGATGCGATAAAAAAGAAGAAAAATATTCTTTTTGAAGGTGCTCAAGGCACGATGCTTGATGTTGACTTTGGTACTTATCCGTATGTAACCTCTTCAAATCCTACTGCTGGCGGCGCCTGTATAGGTACTGGTGTCGCTCCAAGTAAGATTGATGAAGTTATTGGAGTGACTAAAGCGTACGCAACACGAGTAGGTGAAGGTCCTTTCCCAACAGAATTTAGCGGTGAATTTGCTGACTGGTTCAGGGAGCAGGGTAAGGAGTTTGGCGCAACTACAGGGCGTCCACGCCGATGTGGTTGGTTTGATGTGGTTCTCATGCGATATTCAGTTTTAATTAATCATTTTGATTCACTGGTTATGACCAAACTTGATGTTTTGGATAATCTGGAATCAATAAAAATATGTACTGGTTATCGTTATAACGGAGAGATTTTGGAAGTATTTCCACAAGATCTTGATGTATTGAAAAACTGTGAACCCGTATACGAAGTGCTTCCCGGTTGGCAAGAGTCAACCAATAAGATTAGAGATTATAATAAATTGCCAAAGAATGCCCTCGCGTATATTGATAGAATCTCAGAATTACTGGGTGTGCCTTTTAATATAGTATCAATCGGGGCAAAACGGGAAGAAACCATATTTGTTGAATAATTTTGGGATGGATAGCAAACTGTTGCAAGATATCGATACTAATCGAATACCTGCCCATATAGCAATTATCATGGATGGTAATGGCAGATGGGCAAAGAAACAGGGATTGACCCGTTTATATGGGCATCAAAACGGTATTACTTCCATTCGTGATATCGTAACATTTGGTGCTAAAATCGGGATAAAATATCTCACATTATACGCGTTTTCTACTGAAAACTGGGGACGTCCCAAGTTGGAAGTTAGAAAGCTTATGCAACTGCTTAAAGATTATTTAACTAAAGAGTTGCCTACTTTCATGGAAAACAATATTCGGTTCCATACTATTGGATTGATAGACGGTTTGCCTCCGGTTGTGCAGCAAAAAATCGCATATACTACTGAACAAACAGCGAAAAATAGTGGTCTTACTCTTACATTAGCGCTCAACTATAGTGGACGGTCGGAAATGACAACTGCAGTTCAGAAAATAGCTGCAGATGTACAAAATGGCTTGATTTCTCCTGAGAATATTGATGAACAGACAATATCGAATTATCTCTTTACTGCAGGTATACCCGATCCTGATTTATTAATACGTACAAGTGGCGAAATGCGCGTCAGTAACTTTTTGTTGTGGCAGATTTCATACACAGAAATATGGATTACAGATATTTTGTGGCCTGAATTCAGGCGTGAACATCTGATAGAAGCTATTAAGTCGTTTCAGCACAGGGAACGGCGTTTTGGGAAGGTATAATGTTTATAAAAAGAACGCTTAGTACTCTCTTGCTGGTACCGATACTCATAGCTGCGGTTGTTTATAGTCGCGGTAGTCTTGCCTTTCTTGTCCTTATTTTTACCAACCTTTTGGTTGCGTTTGGATTGCTTGATTTTATGTACATTACAAACCGCGAAGGCAGTAAACTTCTCAGGACATACGGAATTGTAACAGGAGTACTGTTACATACGATTCTCTTCTTTGCCTATTTTTTTCAATATAATCCTGAACAATATATAGTTCCTGCGACTGTTATAATATTGCTTGGGATGTTTTTACTTCAATTAATACGTCAGGATGTACATTTATCTATTCACGGAATTTGTACAACCATCACCGGAATTTTATATGTTGTGTGGCTTTTTTCCTATCTTGTGAGAATCAATTATTTGCGCGAACCGGACGGAAGATGGATAATTTTCATGTTACTATTGGTGACAAAAAGCGGTGATATATTTGCATACTTGATTGGTTCGGTATTTGGCAAACACAAGCTGATTGCTAAGATTAGCCCTGGGAAAACCGTAGAAGGATCTATAGGCGGTATAATGGGGTCTGTTTGTATGGCAATGCTTATTGCTATGATTGCCCCGCTTCCTGAACAGATTGTAGAAAACGCGTGGCTTATCGGTTTGATGTTAGGGTTATTCGGTCAGCTTGGTGACCTGGTTGAGTCAATGTTGAAAAGAAACGGGGACGTCAAAGATTCAGGAGAATATATCCCGGGTATGGGTGGAGCGCTTGATTTGCTTGATAGCGTATTGTTTACGGCTCCTATTATGTATTATTATATTCAATTTGGAATGAGGCTCCAATGAAAAATATCTCCATTTTAGGTTCAACTGGTTCAATCGGGACAAGTACATTAAAGGTGGTTAATAGTTTACCTGATGAGTTTAATGTTGTAGCGTTATCTGCCAATAAAAATGTTGAGCTATTAATTAAACAGGCACAACTCCATAAACCGAAATTGGTTGCTATTCAGAATGAAGAACATTTTGCATATCTTAAAGAAAATCTACCTATGTCAATTGAAGTTGCATGCGGTGATGAAGGCATACAACGTGTTGCAACATATTCAGAAACAGAGTTACTGGTTTCAGCAATTGTCGGAGCGGCTGGTCTATATCCAACTTACTTGGCGATACAGGCTGGCATTGATATCGCTATAGCTACAAAAGAAGTACTGGTTGTCGCAGGTGATATTATTACTAATCTAGCCAGAGAAAAAAATGTTAACCTTATTCCCATCGATAGTGAACATAGTGCACTCTTTCAATGTTTATCGGGTCAGAAAAAGGAGTGGGTGCATAATTTGATTCTTACTGCATCCGGCGGTCCGTTTTTGAATCTTCCTGAAGATCAGTTTCAGAATGTTACGGTCAAGCAGGCGTTGGCTCATCCCAGATGGTCAATGGGACAAAAAATTTCTATCGATTCGGCAACCATGATGAATAAGGGGTTAGAACTGATAGAAGCAATGTGGTTATTCGATATGCCTGCCGAGAAAATATCTATCATTATTCATCCTGAAAGTATTATTCATTCTATGGTAGAGTATAACGATGGTTCATATATTGCACAAATGAATGTGACCGACATGACTATCCCAATTCAATACGCATTGACGTATCCCGAACGAAAGAACAGTTCAATAGCCCAGAAAATACCGTTCGCAAAACTCGCTAAACTTACTTTTAAGGAACCGGATCAACAAAAATTCCCTTGTTTGCGTCTTGCATATAAAGCGGCGAAGATTGGACAATCAATGCCTGCAGTACTTAATGCTTCCAATGAACAGGCAGTTGCATTCTTCCTTAAGGAGAAGATAGGTTTTGTCGATATCCCTTATATAATAGAGACGGTCATGGAACACCATAAAGTTGAAGAAAAACCTTCTCTGGAACGTTTAATCGAAATCGATTGAATGGGCGCGAAATGAGGTGGAAACAGTCGTTCGTGCTTCAAGCAGGTAGGAGATATATATGGAATTGCTGATTAATCTGGTACGTTTTATCATTATTCTCGGTGTATTGATCTTTATTCACGAACTCGGTCATTTTATGGTAGCAAAAAAAGTTGGTATCTATGTATTCAGGTTTTCTATAGGTTTTGGGAAACGCCTGATTGGTTTCAGAATAAAGGAAACTGATTATTGTTTGTCGCTCATACCATTTGGTGGATATGTTAAAATGGCAGGGCAGGAAGATATGCCGAATTCCGATTCGGATGAGAAAGTTGACGATGATGCAGAAGATGAGGTAAATGTACCGGAAGATCAGAAATTTTACAATAAAACAGTATGGCAACGATTTGCGGTAGTTGTTGCAGGCCCATTGATGAATTTTCTGCTCGGACTTGTGATCTTTATAGTCGTATATGCCTATGGAATGAACGTTCCGGCATATATGCGCAGTACCACTGTTGGGGAAATAGTTGAGGGATCACCTGCCATGGAAGCAGGGTTGCAGCCCGGCGACACTATATTGTCAATAGACGGGGAACCAATTGAAGATTGGAAATCAATTACCCGTAAAACAATCTTTAGTATTGATAAGGAATTGACATTCGATGTTAAACGGGGCGAAGAAGTTGTCTCACTCAAAATTACTCCGGGTTATTACGATCAGAAATCCAATCCGGGAATTGGTGTTTTACCATATATCAAGCCGATCATTAAAGATGTGATAGAGGATAGCCCGGCAAGTACAGCAGGGTTGCAGGCGAATGATGTTATTCTGTCGGTAAATGGTCAGTCCAGTTCATTTACCAATATAATCCAGCATGTAAAATATGCCGAAGGCGGCAAATTGACGTTGAGTGTTCTGCGCAATGATGAACAACAGCAGGTTACTTTGACTCCTGATACAATTGGTATTTTACCCGGTTTGGAAACAGCAGCTAATGTTATAATATCTGTTGATGAAGAAAAATATCCTCATTTGGCTCCGGGTGATGTTATAGTGGACATAGATGGAACAGAGGTTCAGGCGGAAACAGATCTTGGAGACTTGCTTACAGGTAAGATCAATCAAACTGCCGAAATCACTGCACAACGCACATCCGGTCTTTTGTTTTTTAAACAGACAAAAGTTATCTCGTTTTCACAAGTTGTGGGAGAAGGCAATAAAATTGGTGTTTATTTTGAGCCTGATTCTGCCACAGCGTTGGAAAAATATCCTGTACCAGTCGCTATTGCCAAGGGAAGTAAACGGGCTTTTGCTTCCGTAGGTGAATTGTTTGCTTCAATGTATTATCTTGTAATAGGAAAGATAAAGGCTCGGGAACTTGCCGGTCCTGTAGGAATATATAAAATAACCGCCGATTTTGCAAAAAGTGGTTTTATGATATTTACTGTCATTTTGTAGCATTTTTGAGCGTAAACTTGAGTGTCATCAATTTGTTGCCAGTTCCTGTCCTTGATGGTGGTCATGTGGTATTTCTGTTAATCGAAGGAATACGCCGCAAACCATTGAACGATAAGATTATGGAAACCTGCCAGAAAATCGGTTTCATCTTATTGATGGCATTAATTATTTATACATTGTACAATGACATTGTGCATCGTCTCATAGGCAAATAATTTAATAAAGAAAATGATCGAACGACGAAAAACCCGATCCATTCACTTACGGTACGGTTGCCGTTGGTGGTGATGCTCCGGTAACGGTGCAATCTATGACCAACACCCGTACTCATGATGTGTCTGCAACCGTGCGTCAGATTAACGATCTGTACGCCGCAGGTTGTGAGATTATACGTGTGGCTGTGCCCGATACAGATGCAGCTAATGCGTTGCCTTTTATCATAAAGCAGTCTCCAATTCCGGTTATTGCGGATATCCATTTTGATTATCGTCTGGCACTTGCATCACTGGAGGCCGGTATTCATGGGTTACGTTTGAATCCGGGGAATATAAAGAATCCAGAACATATAAAAACAGTTGTCCTTGAGGCTAAAGACAGAAAAGTTCCTATTCGCATAGGGGCTAATGCGGGATCATTATCAAAAGAATGGCTCGAAAATACTGATCAATCATTACCTTATAGTCAACGTGTTGCTCAGGCGATGGCGCAGGGCGCTTTTACTCAAATAAATATACTGCAGGATTTGGATTTTTTTGATATAGTGATTTCATTGAAATCATCCGATGTGTGGACAACAATTCATGCGTACCGGTCAAATGGCTCAAAAGTGTGATTATCCGTTTCATTTAGGTATTACAGAAGCGGGTCCTTTGGTGCAGGGTACTGTAAAGTCTAGCATTGGACTGGGATTGTTGCTGGCAGACGGGATTGGCGATACGATTCGTGTCTCTTTGACCGATACACCTGTCAAAGAAGTACAAGTCGCTCACATGATTTTTGCGTTCAATGGGGCTGAGAAAAATATTTCCGGAAATCGTCAGTTGCCCTACTTGTGGAAGAACGAGGATTCCGGTGATTGATATTGCCAGAGAAGTGGAAGAGAAACTAGCGCAGATCCGTGCTGATATTTCTGTAGCTGTCATGGGTTGTGAAGTCAATGGACCGGGTGAGGCTCGTGAAGCTGATATTGGTATTGCTGGTGGCGATGGGTTTGGTATATTGTTTAAAAAAGGAAAAGTAGTGGAGCGGGTCGAAGAATCACAATTAGTCGACCGCTTACTTGATGAAATAAAACGTATGACTCAGTAAAATGGAGAACATAAACCGTGAGAATGACTCAGGCACTTATTCCCACTGTAAAAAGAAACACCTGCTGATGCGGAAATTATAAGCCATCAGTTAATGATACGAGCCGGCATGATGCGTAAACTGGGAGCTGGAATTTATACCTATCTTCCATTCGGCTTAAAGGTGATACGCAAAGTTGAAGAAATCATCCGTGAAGAAATGAACAGAGCGGAGCGCAGGAACTATTGATGCCTATATTAAGCCCTGCGGAACTATGGCTTGAAAGCGGCAGGTGGAATGTATACGGCAAAGAATTGATGCGTATCAAAGACCGTCACAACCGTGAGTTTGCATTAGGTCCTACACACGAAGAAATCATCACTGATCTTGTGCGCTCACAAGTCAAATCATACAAAGAACTGCCTGTTAATCTTTATCAAATTCAGACAAAATTCAGGGATGAAATCCGTCCGAGGTTTGGTGTTATGCGTGCTCGTGAATTTGTCATGAAAGACGCCTATAGTTTCCATACTGACGAAAAATCGTTACAGGAAACCTACGATATTATGTTTGAAACATACAACCGTATTTTTACGCGATGCGGTCTTAAATTCAAACCTGTGCTTGCCGATTCCGGCGCTATAGGTGGCGATACTACACATGAGTTCTCCGTGCTTGCCGATTCCGGTGAGTCAGCATTATTTTACTGTGAAGATGATAATTGCGGTTATGCTGCCAGTTCTGAATTCGCCACAGGATCTATTGCACCCAAAGCACACGATGCGCTATCTACGGATGATTCGATAGAAAAAATCCATACTCCTAACCTGAAAACGGTAGAGGAAGTTGCGGCATTTTTTAAAGTCGAACCTCATTATCTTATTAAGACATTACTCTACAGCGTTGAAGATAAAGTCATAGCCGTGTTATGCAGGGGAGACCGAGAAATCAACGACGCCAAGTTGCAACGGCATTTCCAAACTCCGTTTGTCGAACTCGCAACCGAAGAGCAAGTTGTCAGCGCAACCAACGCTGCTGTTGGTTTTGCTGGTCCTGTAGGTTTGTCGGTTCCGGTTTACGCCGATATATCGCTCAAAGATATGCCAATTGGGATTACAGGCGCAAATGAGACTGATTACCATATCAAAAATGTGGTGCGTGATCGCGATTACACCGTCAAAGAGTTTATCGATGTATCAATGGCAGTCAGTGGTGACGGTTGTCCGTGGTGCAAAAAACCGTTGCAGGAATGCCGGGGAATTGAAGTAGGGCAGGTGTTTCAGCTTGGCAAAAAGTACAGCAAAGCCCTAAATGCTACGTATCATGATGAGCAGGGAAAAGAAAATCCTTTTATTATGGGATGTTATGGAATAGGCGTTACTCGTACTGTAGCTGCTGCAATTGAGCAGTCTCACGATAAAGACGGTATTATCTGGCCGTATTCTATTGCTCCATATCATGTAATGATTTTGCTGCTCAATGCGAAAGAAGAACCTGTCAAAGAGAAAGCTGAATCGTTATATACAGAACTGCAGGAACAGGGATACGATGTTTTACTTGATGACCGCGATGTCAGGCCTGGTTTCAAATTTAAAGATGCTGATTTGCTTGGTATTCCAATTAAAATAGTATTAGGTAAATCGTTTGTTACAGAAGGCCTGATAGAAGTAAAAAAACGTGTTGACGGCCAGATGTTTAAAATCACCCCTGAAGAGTTGCCTGCATTGCTGAACGATCTTAGAAAAGAGTTGGAAATTAATGTATGAGTTCTGATAAGAAAGAGCAGTTTAAAGAAGTAACATATTATGTTCTACTGCCCGCTTATAATGTTGAAAAACATTTACGTGATCTTGTCGCTCGTATTCGGCTTCATACAGACAATCTGCTGATTGTTGAAGATGGATCAAAAGACAACACTTTGCAAATTATAAAAGATATGAATGTTGAGCATATCGCTCATCCTCAAAACAAGGGAAAAGGCGCATCGCTCAACGATGGATTTGCCTATCTTACGTCCAAACCTATTGACTATGTTCTCACGATGGATAGCGATGGACAACACGCACCGGAAGATATCCCTAATTTTATCGCAGGAGCGAAAGAAACACGCGCGGATATTATTCTAGGGAACAGAATGGATAACCCCGTTGGTATGCCGACAATTAGATACTTGACAAATCGGTTCACATCATGGATTATTACACGGATGTGCGGACAGCGGGTTCCAGACAGTCAATGCGGGTTTCGTTTAATCAGCAAAAAAGTATTGGAATCGGTCATCGTAGAATCTAATAATTACGATGCAGAATCTGAAATATTAATTAAATCTGCCCGTATTGGATATCGTGTAGCGAATGTACCGGTAAGGACAATTTACGGACTCGAAAAAAGCACTATTTCACCAATACGAGATACGATACGATTTTTTAGGTTAATTTTTCGGTTGTCGCGCAAAAAATCACAAACACCAAAAGTTAAAAAGAGGCCTATATTATGAAATGGGTGCGAAGGTTATACGACTGGGTATTACATTGGGCTCATACCCCGTATGGAACACCGGCATTGATTCTTAATTCGTTTGCGGAATCATCATTTTTTCCGATTCCACCGGATGTTTTACTTATTGCGTTATCAGTTTCTCGTCGTAAAAAGGCTCTTTTTTATGCATTGATAACCACAATTGCATCAGTGCTAGGTGGTATTCTTGGCTATTATATAGGTGTCGCGTTGTGGGATGCCGTAGGGGAGCCGATAATTAAATTTTATCATGCTGAAGAGACATTTAATCATCTTAGAGAAGTTTTCCGGCAACAAAGTTTTTGGGCAGTTTTGATCGCTGCGGTAACACCCATTCCATATAAAGTTTTTACGATTGCAGCTGGCGTATCAGGCAGTAATTTCATGACATTCATGATTGCTTCAGTGCTAGGTCGCGCAACAAGATTTTTTGCAGTAGGAATACTGATTTATATTTTTGGCGAAAAAATTAAAACTTTCATTGATAAATATTTCAATGTTCTATCAATTTTATTCATTGTACTCTTGATTTTAGGAGTATTTGTGATAAAATATTTTCTCAAATGATGAATTGCCTAATTCCTTATTAGTCGGGGCGTAGCGCAGTTTGGTAGCGCGCAACGTTCGGGACGTTGAGGCCGGAGGTTCGAATCCTCTCGCCCCGACCATAAAATCCTGCCATATTATTGCTTCAATGGAGGTTTTGTATCCATGCAAAAGCAGAAATCACAGGTGACTGTTTTTTACAAGGGAAGAGTACAGGGTGTGGGATTCCGGTATACAGTTATCTCAATCGCAAGCAATTTTAATGTGACGGGATATGTAAAGAATTTACGTGACGGCCGGGTTGAATTATGTGCTGAAGGTGATGACAGTGTCCTTCTTGGCTTTCTCAATGCAATTGATGATAGTCATTTAAGGAGATATATCACCGATAAATCTACAGATTGGTCGACGTTTTTGGGTAAATATAACCAATTTTCCGTTCAATATTCCTAAGTTATTACATTAAAATTTGTTTATAGGTAAAGATTTCATTTTATTATTTAATAAAACTGCCGAAATACTATAGTATGTAAGAGTCTGTTTAGGCAAAAAATTGTTAATACTAGAAACCCTGATGTATAGAATGGTATGAAATACGCAATAATTTCTGATATTCATGGTAATATTGATGCCCTTAATGCGGTTGTAAAAGACGCTAAACGTAAAGGGGCAAAAGAGTTTTTTTGTCTCGGCGATATTGTCGGTTACGGAGCCAATCCGTCTGAGTGTATCCAGAAAATATGGGAAATTAAAGCAGTATGTATCGCAGGTAATCATGATCATGCCGCAGTAGGATTGACAGACATATCGTTTTTTAACTTGCATGCTAAAACGGCCGCAATGTGGACCAGTGAAATGCTGTCGGAAGATGAGACAAATTTTCTTAAAGATTTACCGCTGGTTATACGGCATGACGAACTGACTCTTGTCCATTCCGCTCTTGACGAACCGGCAAAATGGCATTATATTCTAAATGATAATGATGCTGTGAAAAACTTAGAACTCCTTGAAAGTACAATTTGTTTTATTGGACATTCCCATATTCCATGTATATTTCAGGAACAATACAACAGCCGTGCTTTGTTTGATTTTCTGGATCATTTAACCATCTCTCAAAAAACTATTATTAATGTGGGAAGCGTCGGCCAGCCACGTGATGGAGATCCGAGATCAAGCTATGTGATTTACGATGATAGCACAAAAACGATTTATTTCGAGCGAGTAGAGTATGATATTGAAAAAGCACAGAAAAAAATCCTTAAAGCAGGTTTGCCAACCATACTCGCTAATAGATTACTTCTTGGAAAATAATATATGAAAAACCTTATCAGAAGCTTCTTGCGATATAGCTGGAAGTTTTTTACCTATAATGCGTTTACTCCATGGATCCCTGTTATTACATGGATGACGGTAATTTTTATAGGTTCTTCACTTGTATTGAAGGAAGGTTTATCCCCATTCACTTATGCCGATAAATGCGTGCATTTTGTTGAATTCGGTATTTTGGGATTTTTGTTGTACTGCGCTTTATATATTAGCAAGCCAAATTTACCGTCAGTTTTACGAATCCTTTCAGCAGCTATATTGACCGGTTTATATGGTTTAAGTGATGAAATTCATCAATTGTACGTTCCAACACGAGAATTTTCATTATATGATCTGACAGCGGATATAACAGGTGCATTGTTTTTTTCCTGTTTAGCGTATTTATGTCAGAAACATATGATTATTTCTTCCCATTCTAAATAGTCTATACAAACATTGACACTTGAACATTTATTTTGATACTGTATAGTACATTATAAATCATTAAAATATTAAATTTATCATCACAAGGTTGAGGTCTATCGATGTCAAAAAAGAATAAAATTGTTGTTACAGGAACAGGTGTAGTCAGTGCATTAGGATATGATAGCGATACATTATGGAATGCACTGCTTGAAAAGAAATCAGCTGTAAAAAATATTGTATTTCCTGACGTAAACATGGAGCAATATTCATCGCAAGTGGGTGCTCCAGTTGACGATTTTGATATTCTCAATTTTTTTGAGAACGATAAAGGTGTCAAAAGATATGGGCGTGTGACCAATTTTGCGTTAGCCGCGACTCGCGGTGCAATTATTGATGCCGGGTTTAAATTTTGCGTATCGCGCAACGATTCGGGACGCTTATCATATATTGTTGATGTTCCTGATTTGGAGCGATGGGGGATTGTTCTTGGAATAGGCGTCCAGAATATGGATGTCTGCGAAAAATTCCATGAATTGCATTTGAAATATGGTGGTCCTAAAAGGATAAGCCCATTTGCCTTGCCTTTCATTCCCACCAATACTGTACCTGCTATGGTAACCGAGAAATTTGGTATTCGCGGACCGAGTTTTGCATTGTCAACTGCCTGTTCGTCAGGGACACATGGCATCTTGACTGCGATGTCAATGTTACAAAATGGATTAATGGATGTTGCTGTTACGGGCGGTGCCGATGCATGCATGACGCCATACGTATTCGGTGGTTTTGATGCGATGCGTGCTGTATCGTCTCGAAACGATGATCCGGACAAAGCCAGCAGGCCTTTTGATAAAGACCGGGACGGATTTGTCATGGGCGAAGGATGCGGTATTTTGATTCTGGAAACTGAGGAACATGCCAAAAAGCGCGGCGCCAATATATTGGCTGAAATTGCGGGAGGCGCAATGACCAGCGATGCGTTTCATATAACTATTCCAGATCCTCAAGGTACATCAGCGATCACCATGCTGAATACCGCTCTTGAACGTGCTGGCATCTCCAAAGATGAAGTGGGATACATTAATGCGCACGGAACCTCGACGCCACTGAATGATCCAACCGAAAGTTATGTTATAAAACAGGTGTTTGGGGAACGGGCGTACAAGATACCCGTCAGTTCAACCAAATCGATGCTAGGGCATTCTATAGGCGCTTCAGGTGGTATTGAAGCGATTGTGGGAATCAAAACAATTTTGAGTAACACCATTCATCCTACACGTAACTTGGTGAATCCCGATGTCGATTTTGTGGATCCAAAATCTCCTGATCTGGATAAACGATGTGACCTTGACTATGTGCCGGATAGCCCGCGCAAACAAACTGTTGATGTTGTCTTATCGGAATCATTTGGTTTCGGTGGACATGATAGTGTTGTTATACTCAAACGATACGAATAAAGGCCGGTTCTTGTATGGATGACAAGCAGTTGGATCTTTTTTCCGGGGCTCAGCAGGAAATAGAACGACTTCGCCGGGAAATTCGTGAACACGATAAACGATACTATATAGATGCCCAGCCAATTATCACTGATCAGGAATATGATCATTTGATGCATAGTCTCAAAGAGATGGAGCAGGAGCATCCCGATCTAATTACTCCGGATTCTCCTACAAAACGTGTTTCCGGCGAACCTTTAAGCCGTTTTGAAACGGTTGCGCACGAATATCCCATGCTCAGCATAGAAAACACATATTCCGAAGGAGAATTGCGTGATTTCGACGCAAGAATCCGTAAATTGTTGGGCGTAGATTCGCTAGAATATACAGTCGAAATGAAGATTGACGGTGTTGCCATATCGTTGGTATATGAAAACAAGCAATTAAAGCAAGCCATCACACGCGGAGACGGAGAGCGAGGCGATGATGTAACGGCAAATGTGCGTACCATCAAATCATTATTGTTAACTTCTGATAATGAAGGGTTTCCACCTCGATTGACGATTAGAGGAGAAATATACTTAAGCAGGGCAACATTCGATGCATTAAATGAACAAAAAAAAGAGCAGGGAACATCACTATTCGCCAATCCCCGTAATGCTGCGGCAGGCACACTAAAATTGCTTGATTCACGCGAAGTAGCCAAACGCAATCTGGATCTTGTTGTACATGGTATTGCGACTCCGCAAATATTGAAAGCAGATTCTCATTCCGAAGCATGCTTAAGTCTGTCACAATTGGGATTTAAGGTTAATGAGCCGATCAAGGTGTGCAAGAATATTGATGAAGTTCTTAATGAAATAGACTTTTTTCAACAGATGCGAGATACTTTACCCTTTGATATTGACGGTGTTGTCATAAAAGTCAATCGGTATGCTGCTGCTGATAGGCTTGGGGTTACCGCCAAAGCGCCTCGTTGGGCTATTGCGTTCAAATATCCTGCAGAACAGGTAAAGACAAAAATCAGAGATATTATTTTACAGGTTGGAAGAACAGGCATACTGACACCGGTTGCGGTACTTGAACCTGTTTTAATATCAGGATCTACAGTCAGCAGGGCATCGCTGTATAATAAAGATGAAATAGAAAATAAAGATATCCGAATTGGCGATTCTGTCTTGGTTGAAAAAGGCGGCGAAATTATCCCAAAGGTCGTTTCAGTAGTAACCGCAGAGCGTAATGGCAGTGAGGAGAAATTTGTTTTCCCTTCAAAATGTCCCGAATGTGGAGGTAATGTCGTGCAGTTGCCCGGTGAAGTGGCTGTGCGGTGTGATAGTTTGAGTTGCCATGCTCAGCTTAAACGCAGGATCGAGCATTTTGCATCACGAGATGCCATGAATATAGATGGATTGGGCACAAGCCTGATAGAACAGTTGGTCGAAGCAGGAATGCTACATGATGTTGCTGATTTATATACGCTTAATTTTTCAAAAGTCGCACAACTTGACCGTATGGCAGAAAAATCGGCTCAGAATCTCTATGAAGCTCTGGCAAAAACGAAAAACAATGATCTACCCCGTCTTATCGTAGGACTGGGAATACGGCATGTAGGTGTGCAGTTGGCGGATATGCTTGCCGATGTCTACGGCAATCTGGATGATCTTATGAATACCACTCGTGAAGATTTGCTAAACAAAAAAGAAGAGGGTATAGTCAAAGACATCGGAGATGTTGTTTTGGAAAGTATTTTGTCGTTCTTCTCACGCGAGGAAAATCACAGGGTAATTGAAAAATTACGAGAAGCAGGAGTCAATTTTTCTGCTCATGGCAAACAGGATATACCGCAAAATCCATTCTTGAACAAAAAATTGGTATTGACCGGTACACTTGAACACTATACACGCGATGAGGCGTTTGATATAATAAGGAAAATGGGTGGAACCGTATCATCGTCGGTCAGCAAAACGACGGATTACATCCTTGCCGGAGATAAACCTGGATCGAAGCTTGAAAAAGGCAGATCTTTAGGAATACAGGTGTTAACCGAAAAAGAATTTATTGCGATGATTAATGAATGAAAACCGATTATTACAGGGTTTTATAGATTATCTCTATATAAAAAAAGCGCTTGCGGAAAACTCTATTCTTGCGTACAAAAATGATGTCATAAAATTTCTCGACTTCATAAAGCGCGAGAAGCAAGATTCGTTTCCAGATAAATTAACCCATAATGATATAATCGAATTCCTGCTTGAGCAAAAAGAAAAAGATTTCAAACCAACAACAATAAATCGTTTGCTGGTATCGATCCGTACATTTTTTATTTACCTGCAGGCAATGACGCTAACAGCATCAAATCCTGCGGAATTGATCGATCCTCCACGGTTATGGAAATCATTGCCGGACTTTTTAGGTGAAGCTCAGGTTAATGCCTTGCTGGATATACAGGGTTCCTCATACAATGATTTAAGGGACCGAGCGTTACTTGAATTGCTCTATTCTTCGGGGTTAAGAGTTAGTGAATCAACCAACTTGTGCATAAGAGATATTTCTTTGGAACACAACCTGTTGCGCTGTACTGGTAAGGGCAATAAAGAACGTTATGTGCCTGTTGGTGATCAGGCTGCAAAACATATCACCCGCTATTTGAAAGCGCGCGCAAAAAAAGGTGGTTTTTCTGAAAGCGATTATTTGTTTGTAACGTCACGAGGAAAACCATTGAGCAGATTTACTATATGGCATATAGTAAAAAAACGGGCTAAACAAGTGAATCTTGAATCTATTACGCATCCGCATGTATTACGTCATAGTTTTGCGACACATTTACTCGAAGGTGGAGCTGATTTGCGTGCTGTGCAGGAAATGCTCGGACATTCAGATATATCAACAACGCAAATATATACTCATGTAGATCGCAAACGCTTGAAATCATTGCACCAGAAATTTCATCCAAGAGGTAATAAACAGGGAGATAATTGAGCGATGTTTAAACAATTTATAGCGCTGACAGCGTTGTTCTTAGTTTTTACAGCAGGATGTTCAAAACAGGAAGAACAACCAGCTACACAACAATCTGAACTCCAAAAGGACACTGGTTCTCAGGTGACTTCATCACGCATGCCGTCTCCACGTGGAGAAATTCTTAACGAAAAAGAAAGAGAAGATTCACGACATACAAGAAAACGTATTTTAACAGCTGAAGAACAGATGAGGCAATACTATGCGAAACAAGGATTATCAGAAGAAGAAATAGAGTTAAAGCTTGCTCAGCCATATGCTACATCAAAACCGAGACGTGAATTACCGGATCAGTCGGCATCTATTAGAACTCAGGGGGCAAAAAATTCAAAAAATATGATACAGAGTAATGACGTGTCCGAATCTTCCACAACATTAGAAAGTTCAGCGCAAGCCTCTATGGATACACAGAAGCAAACGCCCCAGTCCACTATTTCATCGCAGGAGACACAAGATAGATCTCAAGATACTTCAGAACTTGCGTTATCCACTGATTCAGATGTCAGCGAAGGTGAGTATGAATCATCCCAACCCGATTATTCCGATTCCGAACCGCCGGAATTAATAGCTATCCGCTTTGATCCTGTAATAGCTCAACCTGCTCAGGAAATCACTGTAAATGTTCAGGCTGTGGATAATCTATCAGGTGTAAAATCGGTTTTTGGCATACTGAAAAGCCCATCAGATACCGCGATGATTTCATTTACTTGCGCAATCATGCAGGATGACGGCACATTTCAGGGTACATTTCTTATTCCAGAACATGCGGAATCAGGACAATGGAGAGTAAAAAATATTCGTTTGACGGATATTGTTCATAACAGTCAGAATTACACAACCAAGCATCCTATTGTAGCTGCAACTAGTTTGACTGTAGAAAGTACCGATTCAGATACAACAGGACCTAGAGTCAACGCAATATATGTTGATCCTGTTCAGGCAACAGGTGGCGAACGCATTCATGTTATGGTTGATGCTGTTGACGATAAATCAGGTGTAGCACGTGTTTATGGTGTATTCGCCAGTCCGTCGAAAAACGCGCGATTGTCGTTTGCATGTGCTTATGAACCTGAACTAAAGGTGTTCGACGGATCTGTAGATATACCACAAGATGCTGAATCCGGTAATTGGATTCTCGATTATTTAAGACTCGAAGATACCGCAAAAAACCCAACAACTTATTACTATAAATCTCATCCTGATTTACTGGGTAAAGCGCAGGTTGAGGTGTATTCAAAAAGTTCCGACGGACAACCTCCATTGCTGGAAAATATTACTGTTCATCCCGCAACCGTAGTCTATGGCGAAACGGTACAGATAATTATATCCGCGTATGACGATATTTCGGGTATACAGCATATCAGCGGATCTTTGCAAAGCAAATCACGGCAGGGAAAAATACCGTTTCACTGTACCTATGTTGAGGCAGATGAGGAATATGTTGCCAGCATTATTATTCAGGAACATACGGAAGTCGGATTATGGTACGTTGAAAACCTGATTTTATCGGATAACGCGCGCAATCAAGCAACATATAATCGGTATTCTCAGGAAAGAGATATAAGTGCATTGTTAGAACAAGCGTCATTTGAGGTTATTGGTCAATAGATTATGAAAAAAGTTCTTTTTATTGCATATGATTATCCACCGCTCGGCGGCGGTGGTGTTTTACGATCGGTAAAATTTGTTAAATATTTGCAGGGGTTGTCTTGGGAGCCCGTTGTTATTACATCAAAAGAAAATACGATCGGAGTAAAAGACGAAACTCTGTTCAATGATATTCCCGACTCTATTCGTCACTACAGAGTTAGGGCAATAACTCCATATTTTTTATTCAGATGTCTGAAACGTCTAAGACTAATGCCGGTACGTCATTATCTGGATACGCGATTTTGCATCCCCGATAAAATGCTTGGATGGGTACCGTTTGCCTTTAAACAGGCAAAAAAGATTATTGAAGAAGAAAAGATTGATCTGATTTACACAACTTCACCACCGCATTCAACACATCTCATAGGTTATTATCTCAAGAAAAATTTTCCTTCTATCCCATGGGTAGCTGATTTTCGAGATGCTTTTTGCGAGAATCCTTTTAGAGAAGTAAAGCCCGGCGGATTTCGAGATAAGATTGAACAAAAACTCGAACGCAAATACATTAAACGGGCAGACAGCCTTATATTCAACACCTACGCCAGTTTGAATACTCATAAAAACAAGTATGGCGATCTATTAATGCGCAAAAGTTTTGTAATCCCAAATGGGTTTGATAGCGCGGATTATAAGAATTTACCTACATTCTCTAAAGACGCTCGTTTTACAATATTACACACAGGTAGGATTTATGGTATTAGATCACTAAAACCACTTGTTAAAGCGCTTGAATTGTTTATTGAACGGCACAAAAAAGATTTTAGCAAAATAAAGATCGAATTTATCGGATATGCAATTAACCAGGATGAAAAAAACATGGTCGCTGCATCTAAGGTAAGCCATATTTTTGAATTCAGGGATTTTCTTTCTCATCGCGAATGCCTTGCTGAAATGCGCAACGCCAATCTGTTGCTTCTGATTACCGGTAAGGGCGAAAGCGTTGTAATGATTCCTGGAAAGTTTTATGAATACCTTGGTGCGGGAGTACCAGTTCTGGCGTTATCTGAAAAGGGGGAATTGACCAAAATAATTCAGGAATGCAATGCCGGAGAATGGTGCGCACTTGATGATTACGATAAGATAGCAAAGCTGGTACATAAATTTTACTCCAACCGCAATAATAAATCGTTTTTTAAACCGGATAATGCTATGGTAATGCGTTACGATAGAAAAAATTTAACCCGCCAACTGGCAACAGTTTTCAATAGGTTGATAAAATGAACGCCAACCTGCTGGTTTCAATTATTATTCCTGCTTATAATGCGGAACAAACGATTGCCGAGTGTATAGATTCGGTCATAAATCAAACCTATAAATCTATCGAAATTATTGTGATTGATGACGGTTCTACAGATTCGACAACCGAGATTATGAAATCTAATTATCCAGATATAAAATATATAAAGATACTGCATAATGGATCACCCGGATACGTTCGTAACAGGGGAATCGAGCATGCAAAGGGCTTTTATATTGGTTTTATCGATGCCGATGATTACTGGGATACAACAGTGGTTGAAGAATTGCTCAGGGCCTTTCAGCGTAATCCTAAAGCTATGCTCAGTTATGGAACCCTTACATACTCTGGAGGCAAGCATGATGGAGAAAGTGTCCATACACTGCGTACTCCATATGAAGGGCACGTTTTTAGCAGATTGATACAGAAAAATTTCATTCAGATGCATCCGGCTTTATTGAAACGTTCTATCCTTGCCAAAACAGGATCGTTTGATGAAGCTCTGAATGTTGATATTGCAGAAGATTATGATTTATGGTTGCGCATTACATATCATTATCCTGTTGTATATGCAGGAAATGCAAGGGGATATTATAGAATTGCCCCGAATAGCCAGTTTCACAGCATCGATTTGATTAAGCGCAATAAAGATATTCTGAAAGTGCTTTTTAAAATAAAAAGGAAATTCAAGCTGCATCATTGGGCATTATATAAACGTCTTGCAGTATTATACGAAACGCTGGGCAGACATTATCTTACAAATCAACAAATTTTCAGTTCTCTGGGGAGTTATCTCTGTTGCGCATGGTATGCTGTATGTTTTATACTCACACGATCGAATGATGACCTTACCTCATCTAATCAAGAAGGTGCATAAATAAACGATACAATTGATCTGCCTGTTTATTAATATCAAAACTGTTTTCTATAATTTTCCGTTGTGCTTTAGCAATGGTATTCTTTTTTTCGATAGTCATGCCATAGATTGACTTGATGGCATCGCAAAGCGCAAGGTCATCTTTCTGATTAACTAGGATGCCCGAATTTTCTGGCATAAGTTCTAGAATACCCGATATTCGAGACGAAACACAAACAACGCCCATTGCCATTGCTTCTTTTAGTACCATAGGAGATCCATCCATATCTCCATCATCAGCCTGAATACAGGGTAAGACGAAAACATCTGATTTTTCGAGCATTGACCGCACCTGTTCCTGTGTTTGTTCACCGTGTAGAATTATCTGATTGTGTAATCCTGAGATATCTATACTGGATTGTAGTGAATCACGTAATGGGCCGTTTCCTATGATATCGCAGTGAAATGAAATATTCATTTCACTAAGTCGCTTACAGGCGTTAATAAGATAAATAAATCCTTTCTTATCAACAAGACGTCCGATCGATATGATTTTAAGATGTTTTTCATTATGATGAGGATATGCTTTAAAGGCAAAGCAAGAAGTATCAATTCCACAGTGAACAATCTTTATACGGTCAGTTGGGATGCTATATCTTTTCTCCAGAAACAGTTTGTTATAACGACTGATTGTTACCGCAAAATCGGCAAAACAATGTTTAGCCGTAAGTATCTCATGATATACAAAAATATCTCGTGCGTGGGTGGTAAAACTATATGGTATTCCAGTCAGTAGTGAAGCGCACATAGCAAATTGCGCGGGATTGTTACCGAAATGAGCATGGATATGGTCTGTTCGATGATTCTCAAGGATATATGCAAGACGAAAGAGCATGTATAACAGATACCAATATCGTATCAAATAATAGTATAACAAATTTCCTCTAGGTACATTCGCGAAATAGTACATAGTTTGTATAGATCGAAAAGGATGTGAAAAAATTTGTTTTAATACAAATAGCGCTATCTTAAAAAAAGCAACTTTAGTTTCAGTAAGATATTTGATAGTCAATGATGCTACAGAGGCATGAGAAGCAGGAGATTTAGGACGTTTTAATGATATGATCGATATATTGAGATCCGGTTTGTTTTTTTGCAGAGCAAGTATTTCGTTTATGATAAACGTTTCTGAAGTTTGAGGGAATGATTGTAGAACATACGTTATATTCATGCTATTGATCCTGTCTGTAAGAAATACACCAATGATTCGCCACAATTAATACCCATTATTCTGTCGAAAAGACATACCAGCATTTTTCCTATACTTTCAGATCGCAAACATGACATATCTGTTGTTTGTATATTGAATAGAGAACCCGTTCCATGGTGCTTGATTTAGATCTATATCGGGTTGCATAACATTACCTTACAGGCAATTTAGATGCGCCGCTGCGCAATAAATGATCAGCTAGTGTGATAGCCATCATAGCTTCAACCACCGGAACCGCTCTGATAGCTACACATGGATCATGTCTTCCTGTTACAGAAAAATCTACCGGATTTCCATCGATATCGACTGTTTGCTGATTTTTAGCAATGGATGATGCCGGTTTGACTGCTACACGTATAACAATATCAGCACCGGTCGATATACCACCCAAAATACCGCCAGCATGGTTTGTTGCAAATCCATCGGTTGTCATTTTGTCGTTGTTTTCACTACCTTTGAGTTCAGTGGCGGCAAATCCATCGCCAATTTCAACTCCTTTGACTGCGTTGATAGATACCATTGCTTTAGCCAGATCAGCGCTTAACTTATCGAATACTGGTTCACCAAGCCCTACGGGAACTCCTTGTGCTACGACTTCGATAACACCTCCTGCAGAATCACCTGCGTCTTTCAGCTCTTGAATGTACGTTTCCATTTTCTGTGCTGCATTCATATCAGGACAACGAACTTTGTTTTTTTCAATCACCGATAAATCTCTATCGGTTGCTTTGATTGACCCAACAGAAATAAGATATCCGGTAATTTTAATATCATATTGTGCTAGAAGTTTTAAGGCAATAGCTCCTGCCGCTACGCGTGCGGCAGTTTCACGCGCGGATGCCCTTCCGCTTCCACGATGATCCCGAATACCGTACTTTTTTAAGTAGGTGTAATCGGCATGTCCGGGGCGAAATAAATTTTTAAGGTTGTCATAATCATGTGATCGCATATCGACATTATATAAAACCATTCCAATTGGTGTTCCTGTAGTTTTTCCTTCAAAAGTTCCGCTTAAAATATGAACTTCATCTTTTTCCTGGCGTTGTGTGACCAGATCACTTTGTCCCGGTCTGCGACGATCAAGTTGCGACTGAATTTCTGCTATATCTATAGGCAGGCCTGCAGGGCATCCGTCTAGAATAACCCCTATTGCCTGACCGTGACTTTCACCAAACGTCGTAATCCTGAACAATTCTCCAAATGTGTTACCCGCCATATAAACCTCCTCTATATAAGTATATTATAAATCATTGTCTGCTATGAATTCGATGTGAAGTATATTATCCTGTATAAATGCCTCAGAAATAAATTTCACATATTCTTTTACGCGTTTATCTCTATCAAGATAGTTTATGAGCACGCTTTCGAGGCTGTTGATCTCAGCATCTGACATAAGAATATCATTAATAGTAAGATTGGAAATCGTAATGTGAAAATCTGTATCGCTATATGAGATTTCAGCTGAACATGATCCGTTTGCAAAGCGTCTGACAAATGGTACGGGCAGAGAAAAACGGACATTTGCTTTATTTTCTTCAAAATGAATATAAAACCGATTTTCCAGATCGAGTTTGTCTTTAAACATCAGATTAATCTGAGTGTCTCTTAGCATAACTTTTTCGCCGTGATGGTCTTGTGGATGTTTGAGAACCTCAAATATATTGTTCATACTATCGAGATCTGTATCGCTATATTCTATTTTTGGTAAAATCATTGTTTCTTTTGATAAAAATACCATTGAGGATCGTATATTAAGAAAAATAGACACACCAATAAAAATAAGCAGGACCGCAAATGTCCATGCTAAAAATTTGCGTATTTTATTCATAATACCTCATGAAGTGGTTATGTGTTTAGTGATGTGAAAAGTATAGGCTATATGATCGGATGACGCAACGGTATTTTTGTTGTTGCGAATAAAGAAGGGTATGGCCGTAAAAACCATACCCCTCTTGAAATCTATTGAAAATTATTGCTGCGGATAATATTCGTCAATACCCATATCAACAGCTATTCCGCGAGGACGTGTTTGACCGTCAACATCTTTAGAATATTCTGCCTCTTCAGTTCCTTTGTCAATGACTTGAGATGATGGCAGTAAATGGAAATTATATGTGTCCGGATCAACAAATTCCGGATCAAGAGACATATTGTTGAAGGTTTCAGCTATAGAATCTTCAACATCGGAATAGGTGATAATGCCTTCCGCGACACCGGAAAGATCGTCTTGTTCGTCATAAGTATCGTCGCTCCAAATAATACTGTTTCGTACAAATCCTGTGTTTGATGAAACAAAGTATAATGAGCTTCCCTGGCCGCTGGTGCGGGTATTTTTATATAACACGCTGTTGAGTATCTCAGGTTTAGAGCCATGAGAGAATACACCGCCACCCGAGTAGTTGGCATGGTTGACTGCGACAACCGAATTGATCAGCTTCACATTAGCGTTATTCTTTAAACCGATAGCGCCACCATAATGGTTTGCGGTGTTGTCTTGTATTTTAGAATTTAATACAACTATGACCGATTTGCTGTCAGCCATCAATCCACCGCCATCGTATGCCGAAGTATTAGCTTTGATTAGAACATTTTCTAATTTAACAGATGATGAAGAAGAATAATCGTTACCACCGGCAAACAATCCACCACCATATAGTGATGCCGAGCAATTACTGATTTCAGTGTCGGTGATAGTTACTTCAGAACCAAAGACACCAACACCGCCACCTTTGGTTGCATTTAATGTTGTGTTTTTAATGGTACACCCGCTTATTTGAATAGTTGAGCTATTGACAGAAATACCGCCTTTTCCGCCAATAAACGTAATATTTTTAATAATACCCATACCTACGCCATCAATGGCTAATACCGGCTGGGTAGTTAAATTTCCGGTAATAGTAGCTCCATCGCCCAAGAGAATAAATGCGTCTTCAAAGTTCATAGTTTCCGTAAATGATCCTGATAAATGGAACAGATAGGGTGGTTGGGTTTCTTCTATAGCGTCGGAAATGGTATTGAATGGCAAAGCTTGTGAACCGTCGCCATCATTATCAGCTGTGGAGTCTATATAGACAAATTGGGGACTGGCAACATTATTAGGTTCAGATCCTAATGAATGCTCTTCATAGTTTGATAAAGAATCGTTATCGTTATCAGCATCTTTATCAACAGCTGACAACATATCGAGGCCGTATACAAATTCCCAGCCATCAAGCATTCCATCGCCATCAGTATCACGCACCAGTGCATTTGAATTATAGGAGATTTCAAGAAAATCGGATAATCCGTCATCGTCGGTATCGACGGCTGTAGGATCAGTACCGTAAGGTGTAATTTCTTCCGCATCAGTCAAGTTGTCTCCGTCAGAGTCAATTGCCTGCGGATTTGAGTAATACTGAACTTCTATACTGTTTATGACTGTGTCGTTGTCATCATCAGCAGCGGGATCATAATCACCGCTGTAGAGTGATTCCCAATGATCCGCTAAGCCGTCGTTATCGAGGTCGATGTACTCATCAATACCGATATCGCAGTTTGTGTTGTATGGTCTGGTTTCGCCATCTTTATCCAGAGACAGTTCTACATTACTTGATCCTGCGTCGATCAATTCAGATGTTGAGAGCAAATGGTATTTGCCAAACTGAGCCGCACCAAATTGGGGATTTTTAGATATATTATTATCGCCGCCAAAAGTGAAGTCGCCATCTTCAATCGTACAATAGTGTAACATATCGTTTGTACCTCCGTAGAGGTCGTCACCATTAGCCCAAATGACCGAATTATAGACGCGTAGCGCCAGATCGTAAATCCCAACATAAATACCACCGGCAGTTGTAGCGGTATTGTTTATAATAATCGAATGATAAATTTTTGGAGCAAGAGCCTTATCGGAATAACCGCTGGATGCCCATATACCGGCACCTTCGCTTGCTTCGTTATAACTGATAACACAGTTGTAAATTTCCGGCGAAGATGCGTAACACCATATTCCAGCACCGGAAGTGGCTTTATTGTGGCTGATAGTACAATTGATGAGTTTTACCATTTGTTTATTCTCATCAATAATAATACCTGAACCGTAGTTTCGGGTAATAACACTATTGGTAACCATCAGTGGCGCATTCGTAGTATAGATACCGCCTTTACCGGATTCTATGGATAAATTTTTAACAATTAAAATATCTTCACGATCCGCACACGTAATTGCATAGCTGTAGGGAAGAGCACTGAGGGTAACAGTATCGGATGAAACACCTGCAATAGCTACAGTTCCTGCCCCGGTCAAGTCGAGGTTTTCGCTATAAGTTCCTGCTGCAATAACGACAACAGCTGTACTGTCTTCATCGATAGTATCTATTGCATCCTGAATCGTTGTGAAAGGTGAACCTTGCGAACCGTCTCCACCGGCGGACGCGTCATCATCCACATATATTTGTGCAGGTGATGTGTTGTCATTAGGTATACTGCCTAACAAAAATTCTTCAAGATTGGTTAATTGATCGCTATCCATATTATCATAGGCATCGTTGAGCATTGGATTGAGGGTGTATTGAGCTTCCCAACCATCCGTCATGCCATCATTATCGGAATCGGAGATAAATGGGTCGGTGAAGTACACCAACAACTCGTCGCCATCGTTCAATCCATCATCATCGGTATCATCATCGTTCGGATCGGTTAGATGTGTGAATAATTCCGCATCATCACGTAATCCGTCGCTATCGGTATCGGAGAGTAATGGATTTGTCTGATATACGTATTCCTGATCGTTGGTTAATGTATCTGAATCATCATCTGCTGTCGGCACAAAATCCTGTCCATATTTTGTTTCCCAGTAATTTGGTAACCCGTCGATATCGGTGTCAATCATTTCATCAATACCGATATCCACAAGCCCATTGGCTGGGCGAGATTCAGCATCGACATCGTTAGGCACATTTGTATCTGCTGTTCCAGCATCAATACAAAGTGAGTCGGAAAAGAGATGAAAATCATTTAATGCCACATTGACAAATTTTGGATCGACTGATATGTTTCCATTGGTTCCATTGTATGAACCGTCTTTGATGTCGCAATTGAAAATGGTAGAACCGTCGAATCCACCAAGTTCGTCTCCATTATTCCAGAGAATGCTGTTTTTAACACTGATTGTAGCATTGTAATTATATATACCATTGCCTTCATTTTGTCCCGTTGTTCCAGCGCTATTACTGACCAGCACAGAGTTTTCTATATTGCTCTCGCAATAAACCCCATATATACCACCACCCCGGCTGGTGCTCATATTTTGATTTATAATTGTGTTGTAAATCGAATTTGTTCCACTATAACAGTACAAACCGGCACCTTCACTGGTTGCGGTATTCTGTTTGATTTGTGAATTGAGAACTGTTGATGACGATTTATAGAACTGCAATCCACCGCCAGTCTGAGCTGTATTTGATTCGACCTGGCAATTAGCGAAAATAGCTTTTTCAGCATTACTTATATATGCACCACCACCCTGAACTGTTGCAGTGTTATTTTTGATTGTAGAATTGATACACTGCAAATTGCTATTATTTGTATATATACCACCGCCGTTGATTGTACAGGTGTTATTTTCTATAATAGAATCAATTATAACACTGTTTGATTTGTTTAATTGAATACCGCCACCATATGTTGGCGAACCCGCATTGGATGTGATGACACAATTAACAATAAGCAGGTCGGTATCAGAAGCTTCTAGGGCATGGTATCCTTTACGGATAGTCATATTTTTAAGCAACAAACCAGCTTTGTCACATTCAGGATAGTAAAAAGTACTTGCTGAATCTAAGGTAGATTCCACAAAAGTATTTTCCGGTGAGTCGCCGCGAACGGATATTCTGTTATACATATACATATTTTCTTTATATGTACCCGGAGCAACAATGATTAATAGTGGTGCATATAATAACGAATTGTTGTTAACAGCTGTTCTTATAGATTGATAAGGAGAACTTTGTGACCCGTCTCCACCTTCTGCTGCATTAATATCAACATATACTAGTTGCGGGCTGGCAGCGTTATCCGGTTCGGAAGTTATGAAATATTCTTCACGATTAGTAAGCGTGTCGCTGTCACCATCATTTAGTGCATCAGATGCAATAAGAGGATTGAGTCCATAATCGACTTCCCATTTATCCGGCATCAAATCATCATCGCTATCAGCAGATGACGGATTGGTTGAGTATGTTATAACTTCTTCTGCATCAGTAAGTCCATCCTTATCTTTATCTGCGTCTAATATAGGATCGGTACCATAAGTCTTGATTTCCTGCTCATCAGTCAAACCGTCACTGTCAGTATCTGTTAGGGTTGGGTTTGTCAAATAAGAATATTCTTCAATTGCGGTTAAATTATCGGTATCAGTATCTGAATCAGGTGCTATATCGCCGCCCATCAAAGTTTCCCAGAAATTCGGCAATCCATCGTTATCCGAATCACAAAATTCATCAATACCGATATCTACAAGGGTATCGTCAGGACGTTGTTCTTCGTCTATATCAAACAGAGAATTACCGGTTATTAATATGCCTGCGTCACGACAAGGTGAATCGAAAAGCAGATGAAAATCATGTTTATCCGCGTTACGAAACTTTGGTTCTTCTGAAATATTGCCGTTGACCCCAACATGGTCACCGTCACTTATATTTGAATTGGCCAGTATTGTAGCGGATACGTTGTAAAGATCATCGTGATTACCCCAGACAACACAATTGATAACCTTAGAAGAAGCTGAACTGAGATTATAAATACCGCCCCCATAGGTAGCGTCATTGTTATAAAGAATACTGTGATAGAGGTTGAGGCGTGCACCGCTATCAATCATAAAACATGCACCGTTTTTATCGGAGTTATTATTAAAGAAAACAGAATTGAATACATCAGCCAAAGCATTACAGAGATATATTGCTCCACCGTTTTCTTTCGCGTTTGCACCGTATATAGTGATATTTGATGCATCGAGTTTAGATTCATAAACATACACTGCAGCACCTTTGGCGCTTGACATAACATCATGTATCGTAGAATTTTTTATAGTGATTTGGGACGATTTTGCGTATAACGCCTGGCGATAATAGGTGTAGCTAAAGCCATTGAAACTATATTGATTATATAATGTGCTGTCTTCAATTAATACAGAGGAATATAGAGCATAAACATCGTAATACTGGTTTTTAATGAATTCACAGTTGTAAACCGACAGATCGCACATATCGAGATAAAATGCTCCACCAAGATAATTTACCAGGTTGTTGCTGAATGTAGAATCAAAACATATAATAGATGACGATGAAGCTTCCACCGCACCACCATTACTGTAAGAAACATTGCTGTCCATAATACAGTTAGATATCATCAAACTAGAATTTTCTAACGTGATACCTGAAGATGATGCATCAGATAATGTCAGATTTTTAAGAATAACTTTTTGTGAGCCTGTAATGGCTATACAGGGATACCCGTAGGCAGCGGACAAAGTTGTTAATTCAGGATCTTGTGCCCACAGTACGACACCTTGTTGATCTTCAATAGAAAGATCTTCGTTAAAACTACCGTTGCTGATAAGAATGATTTTAGGAGTTGAAGATTGATTTATAGCAGCTTGAATAGTGCTTGAGACAGTAATACGTGTCGGACTATTATAATTATCAGGATCGGATCCAAGATAGTATTCTTCATAATTTGTTAATCCGTCAGTGTCCTGATCTAGAGATGCATCAGAAGAATCAGTAGGGGATAAGAATGCTTTGCTTACTTCATATGCGTCATCAATCAGATCCTGATCGGTATCCGTGGCATTTGGGTCACATGAATTTGTTATTTCCAGATCGTCATCCAGACCGTCGCCATCTGTATCAGCTAACGTAGGGCTTGAAGCATGGAGATTGACTTCATCTGCATCGGATAAAGTATCTGCATCGGTATCGGATATTGATGGATCGCTGTATGCGTTGTATTCGTCACCGTTTAAAAGTGTATCCGAATCTGTATCCTGCCCTGCATCACTGATGGCAGCTAAATTCGCGCCATATAGAAGTTCCCATGCATCTGCGAGGTTATCCGTATCAGTATCAACGAACTCATCAATACCTATATCAGAAGCGCTACCGTCAATTGTCGATTCTCCGTCGATATCGTGATATAGTAAACTGTCAGTTGTACCTGCGTTAATTAATGTCGAAGTGTTTTTAAGATGATAATTACCGTGGGCAGCATCAATAAATTGCGGGTCGTCATCAATGTTGCCGTCAACACCCGCATAGGTTCCATCCATAATGACATTATTTTTTATAACAATAGCCGATGAGATTTCATTTATATCATCAAAATAGTTAGATAGTATGGAATTAGTAATTGATCCTTCACTGTAGCTGTTGATAGAAATTCCGTCACCAGTGCTTTTGTATGAGATATTATCCAGTAAAATAATATGATCGATAAAAACATCATTACATCTTTGAAGGTATATAGCACCACCTGCCTGGTATGCGGTATTCTCATTAATGATACATTGTGTTACGGTCAACTGGGCGTTATAAGCGTAAATACCTGCGCCGTTTAACGCTTTGTTTTCCGTGATTGTAGTGTCGATAATTTCTAAAGGAGCTGCCAAAACTGCAACAGCACCACCGTTTCCTTGGGCAAGCGTGTTAGAATTGATAGTGCAACCTTGAATAATATTCTTTTCAAATGGGTTTAGTGGACGATAATAACAAACTGCTATACCACCCGCCAAATTGGTTTTGGTAACATTATCGGTAATAAAAGAATCAATAACATTGATTGAGCTATTAGTTGCATAGATACCGCAAATTGTATTATTGCGAATATTAGAATTATAAAGCATTGTTTTGCTTAGAGATATGTCAATAGCCCCATTCCCTGAACTATTATCTTCGACAATACAATTGCTCAAGAGGATGTTTTCTGTTTGATTAGCTGACAATGCGGTTGTCCCATTTGATAGTGTAATGTTTTTAATAACCACGCCACTTATGTTGTCAGCAGCAAGAATAGGATTGCTCCCATATGTCGTGATGATTACCGCTGACGCAGGGTCTGCATATAAAGCGGTACCGCTTTTTAATGATATTGATTGATATACAGAAGCTTCCTCTACGGAATATGTTCCGGCTGCCAATACAAATTTTGTCGGCACTGTAGCAGAGTCAATTACGGTTTGCAGATTATTACTGGTGGTAACATTGACTGTCGCTGGACTTGTGCTTAGATTAATATCGGAACCAAGATAATACTCCTCAAGGTTAGTGAGATTATCGCTATCAGGATCCAGTTGGGCATCGGTTGAATCTGTGGGTGATAATCCGGTTGTTGATGCTTCATAATTATCGTCGATAAAATCGCCATCTGTATCGATATTGAGCGGATCTGTTGAGAAAGATGAAATTTCGTTAGCATCTGAGAGCCCGTCTCCGTCAGTGTCAGCAGAGGTAGCGTCAGTTTGATAATTATTAACTTCATCCGCATCGTTTAGCGTATCACCATCGGTATCCGTTGATGTTGGGTTGGATCCCAACAGGTATTCCTGAACATCGGTGAGGGTGTCGCTGTCAGAATCAGCCCCATCATTATCAAGGACAGTCAAGTCAACCGCATAAAGTAGTTCCCAGAAATCTGCAATAGTATCAAGATCGGTGTCTACAACTTCGTCTGCGCCTATATCGGGCAATCCGTTATCGCCACGAGTTTCCGTGTCAGAATCGAGAGTGCCGGCACCAGATATAGTGATAGCCGCGTCAATACAAGGTGAACCGGGTCGAATATGATAATCACCATTTTGAGCATTTACAAACAATGGGTCGGAAGAAATGTTTCCGTTTGACCCTTCAAATGATGCATCCTTAATATTACAGTATTCAACCTGTGTTGATTGAATACCATCGAAGTCATCATTATAGTTCCATAAAATCGAGTTTTTTAATGTAACTGCAGAGCCAGGGTAGGCGTAAATTCCATCACCTGTACTGTTAGCACGGTTATTGGCAAATGTTGTGTGATAAATCACAGAATCCGCACTTGAAAGGCAGAGCCCGCCACCGTTACTCTGTGAGATATTATCTTGAATATAACATCCATCCAGAAGAAGCTGAATAGTTTCGGTAGCATAAATTCCGCCACCGCCAGTTATACTAAAATTACTAGAAATAATAGAGTTACGAATGATTACATCAGATCCATCATCTGCAAAAAGCCCGCCACCTTTTCTGGTCGAATAGTTTTCCTGTATTGTTGAGGCTGTAATAACGGCTTCAGTTCCGAATAAATAGATACCAGCACCGTTAGAGGATGTACTATGGGTAATGGTGTTTTGTTTGACAATTGTATTAGTCATTGAAAGCTGAGTATAATAGCCATATAAACCAGCGCCTTTATTCTTGGTGGTATTGTTGGCAATGGTACAATCAATTAAATCGATCGAGCCATATGTACACTGAATACCACCGCCATTTTCATTAGAAGCATTGTTACTAATATAGCAGTTTACAAGGCGAGAGAATGCGTTTTGTGAATACAATCCATGCATACTGCCGCGTAATGAGATGTTTTTTATAATCACATAGGTAATATTTGTACATGATAGCGCGCTTTCGGTTGCGATTGTATCTATAATTACAGCATCAGGAGATGTACCTATTAAAGCGGTTTTTTCATTAGACGCATCTAATACCACGCTTTCCTCATATGTACCGGGTAAAATATTAATAATAACCGGTCCTGACTCGGCTTGTAACGCAGCATTGATAGAGGTATAAGAGCCAGAGTACGCCCCTGTAATATCAACATAAACCTGTGTCGGGCTGGTATTATCATTTGGAATTGTACCTAATTCAAATTCCTCAATATTGGATAGTCCATCACAATCAAGATCTCCGTCTGGATTGTAAGCCAGCGGATCAAGACTATACTGTATTTCCCATGAGTCACTTAAGCCGTCATCATCAGTATCCTGGAGTAGTGGATTAGTGCCATGCTGGTTGATTTCGTCACCATCTGAAATGCCGTCTTCATCCGTATCGTATGCTATCGGGTCAGTGTATATAAGTTGGCTTTGATAAGTAATACCATTTATTTCCTGAGCATCAGTTAAACCGTCAGTATCTGTATCATCAGATGTAGGATCGGTATAGTAAGCATACTCAATGGAATTGAGAATAGTATCCGAGTCATCGTCGGCATCGTTATCAAGGATTGTCAGGTTAGCAGCATATTTAAGTTCCCATGCATCTGCCAGATAATCCTCATCAGTATCAACAAATTCATCACTGCCGATATCTATAGCGCTTCCTGAATTGCGCATTTCACTGTCTGGGTCGACAGCGAAATATACCTTAGATGTACCGGTATCTATGCATGGAGATGATCCAGACAGGTTGAACCTTCCAAACTGTGGAGCGCCAAAGTCAGGTGTTTCTGAAATATTGTTATTGATTCCCAGAAAACTCCCATCACCGATATTAGAATTGAAAACTTCTGATGAAGAGATGCCTTTAAATTCGGTGCTGTTATCTGCGATGTTACAATTTTCAATATTAATCACCCTTGTACCAGTACGCGCAATACCACCACCGCTTGCAGCTGTATTATTCACAATATTACTGTTGGCAATCAGGAATGATTTTTCTGCAGATGTCAGCGCAACATTGATACCACCACCAACTTGCGCCTTATTATTGTAAATGTCAGTGTTTACAATAGTCAGGGGTACATCGCCGCAGTAAATACCACCGCCATAAATAGCTTTGTTATTGTAAATTTTACAATCTATGATACGTGATTCGTTACTTGCGCTTGTGATATATATACCTGAATCAAGATTGTTTTTAATATGGCAGTTGATAATATTTATACTGCTGCCTGAAGCATAAATGCCATAAACACCTTTATCAATGGTAATGTTTTTCAAAAGGCATCGGCTGGCATTTGATGCAGTGAATACAGGCCCTATGCCGTTACTGGTGATTTTAGTTGATAGCGGATCAGTTGCGATTATAAATATATCGTCTTTTAAAGTAATGGTTTCCAGATATGTTGTATCACTATCTAGCATTATAATAGTAGGTCCTGTTGCAGCGTCGATAGCAGCTTGAATTGATCCATAACTGCTGGCATTAACGGTAACAGGCTCTGAAGAGCTGTTAGGGTCGGTCTGCACGAGAAATTCTTCGTAATTTGACAAATTATCAGAGTCACTATCAAGCAACGCATCAACCAGATTTGGATTGAGGTTGTTGTCGATTTCATATTTATCGTCCATACCATCCTGATCAGTATCCGGGTTAGCAGGGTCAGTACCATAGCCGGTTAACCCGTACGTGAGGTCATAAATTTCTTCACGGTCTAGCAGTCCATCTCCGTCGGTATCATCATCTTTATGAGGATTGGTATCGTATACAAAAATTTCTGCGTAATCGGGAATTCCATCATTATCCGAGTCGGATTTTGTTGGGTCGCTGTAATAATTGTATTCATCAAGATTAGTTACTCCATCGTTATCCCAATCAGCATCATTATCGAAATCAACAAGATACATAGTTTCCCAATAGTTTGGCATGCCGTCGTTATCTGTATCAATGAATTCGTCTATACCGATATCTGACGCGTTATCCAAAGGACGAGCGGTATACGACGGGTTATCCAGGAGTGTATTCGCTGTATAAGGACGTGTTTCGCTATCAATATCGGTGCCTGAACTAGCATAGGCAGTACCCATATCAATAAGAGGTGAGGTTGCCCGCAGGTGGTAGTTATCGTTTACAGGGCTAACAAAAGCAGGCTCAACAGATATGTTGCCTGCATTTGTCGGATAACCGCTTGTTTCTATACAACAATACCGTATAGTCGGGCTTTCGTTCTGCTCAAACACGCCAAAGATATCTTCAGTATTGTTTACGATAACACAGTTCTTTATATTTAATGGATAACCATACTGTGACGATTTTGTCCAAATTCCGCCTGCCGTACGAGTAACACTGCTATTACCATCAATAACAGAGTAGAGAATATCGCATATTGTAAAAGATTCTAAAACAATACCTGCACCTTTGTTGGCTTCATTGTTTTTGACAATACTCTTTATAAGATTAAGATCGGAAGCGCGGGTTGGATAGCCATTAGTTCCTATACTGGAATAGGCCATAATACCGCCACCTTCCGATTCTGCTACATTATTTTTAATTATTGATTCAGAAATAGTTGGATCGCTGTTCATTAAGTATATACCTGCGGCTCTATAGGCGGTATTACTATCAATGGTAACATTTTGCAATAGAGGACTGGAGGTGTCCAGATATACACCGCCACCAGTTAGAGCATAATTTTCAGAAATTATACTATCCTTAACTGTTGCGGGTTCAGTGCCTTTAATAAGCAATCCGCCTCCGTAACCAGCTGAAGAATAAGATGAATTAGAATTGATGGTAGTGTTTTTGATGTTTAGATCAGTATCATTTGTGTGAATACCTGCACCTGCAGTACCCGCTATGTTTGCCACAACATCGCATGAATCCATGATAAATGTACTGCTGTCAGCAGCGGCTCCCGCTCCAAAAGATGAATATGTTTCGTTCCCTGAAAAAAGTGAATTCTCTACAACTGTATAGCTATTTTGAGAGAAAAGCCCGCCACCTGTATTAGTAGCTATATTATCAGTAATTTCCGAAGAATCGATTTCGCAAAGCATCGGAATATATGTTCCGTAGGTGTCGTTTTCGTTTTCGTAGTAACGTCCATCTTTAGTATATATCCCGCCGCCAGATTTTTCCGATACATTCTCAGTGATAACGGTATCAGTGATTGCGCATTTTAATGATTTTAAATACATACCTGCACCGTCACCACGAGTTGAACCACTGTTTTGTACATCAACCTGATTACCTGTGAATGTATCATTGTCGAGTTCAAGATTTACGAATTCGGCATATAATCCTGCACCCTGGGCAAATGTGATATTATTTTCAACACGAACACCACGCAAAGTTAGACTGTGGGTTAAAGGGGAAGATCCGCTTGCATATAGACCGCCACCTTGTCCTATAGCTGAAGATCCGGTTGAGTAAACCACATTATTTTCGCTTATTGAACCTCCGATCATAGTCATATTGGATTTAACCAGATAAATACCTGAACCAGCATCACTTGCGACGTTATCTGAAACTACTGTGTTTAAAAGATTGATTGTGGATAGTTCGCCATATATACCGACGCCATAAGTACCTGAATTGTCTGTTGATATACAGTTGGATATAAGTACATTCTTAGAAAAAATAACTTCAATACCGCATGTACCGCCAGTAAACGTAATATTTTTCAGAATAACAGGCGGATCGCCGCAAGCCGGATCACTGCCGTATAATGCTTTAAATGCTGGATCAGTTTCTAAAGCGATGATTTCAACGTTATCAGGTGAACTCCCCATGATGATGCATCGGTAAACATCATTAAAACCAGACGAGTTTTTGAACCATACTTGATCAGCCATGACAGAGTTCAATTGAAAATCGTAAAGATAATTATCAGAGTAAATATCATATGTGCCATCTGCCATAATAAATGCTACTGGCGCTGAATAACCGCCAAAATATAAGGGCACTTCATCCATTGCTTCCTGCAGTGAAGCATAGGGAGAATACTCAGTACCTTCTGGCCAATCGCCGCCATCGTAAGAATAAACACCTGTTGCCTGGTTTACGTAAATTCGTTGCGGAGAATAATAGTCAGTCGGATCACTGCCGAGAAAAATCTCTTCATAGTTAGTTATGCCGTCACCATCACCGTCAGCTGATGCGTCGGCAGCGTTGGACGGATCAAGATTATAAGCTAGTTCATTATAGTCGTTAATGCCATCCCCATCGGTATCCGCGTTATACGGATCGGTAACTTTGCTGACGCCGTTTCCAGAAGCTTCAGCAACATCCAGTAGTGTATCGCCGTCAGTATCTGTATTAGTAAGCGGATTAGTGTGATACGTGTTAATTTCAAGACCGTCATTAGCGCTGTCGGTATCAGAATTAGCACTACCCGGATTAGATAAATACGCAGCTTCCTGAGCATTAGTTGCCCCGTCGCTATCGCCATCGGCTGAAGCTGTGTACGGACCGCCACCATATTGGGTTTCCCAGAAATCAGGTAAATTATTGGCGTTTGAATCGAGAAATTCATCATAACCCATATCACATGTTGAATCAGCTGGTCGAATCTCATTATGAATATCAGGAGAAAATAGACCTATAGGATCTCCAGCCCCTCGACATGGAGAATTATACAGTATATGAAAATTACCGAATTGAGGTGAACCAAATTTTGGATCAAGTGAAATATTACCATTTGTTCCTTCATAGTCACCGTCTTCAATATCGCAATAGCTAATCATAGAAGAAGCGACGTTTGCTATATCGTCTCCTGATTCTTCCCAAATGATCGAGTTGATAATAATCGGATCAGCGGAAGTACCGTCTATAAAGATACCCACACCTTCTTGTCCAGAATTGCCGGAAATAGTAGAGTTTACAATTGCCGCTTCACTTGTACCGGTTATGTAAACACCTGAACCACGTAATGCTGTATTGTCCGTAATAAGACAATTGATGATTTCCGGATTTGAGTATTCCGCGTAAACGCCTGCACCATTCACACCCTGATTATTTTTCATGATACAGTTGACCATGACAGGGCTTGAATAATGGCATTCAAATGCGCTTGTCGATTCGACAACAGTCACATTTTTTATCAGGATACGTGAAGTAGCATAATCACCTAAAACCGAATCCCAATAACCTGGGTCACCGTAATAGTCGCTATCGCCATACCAGAATTTAAACGCAGGATATCCATGTTTTGATTTGATAGTGACTTTATCCGGCGATGAGCCGTATATAGCGAAACGAAAGACATCACTGGTGCCGGATGAACCATAGAAAAGGTAATAATAAAAGTCCTGATCAATAAAAATACTATTTAAGCTTGCATTGGCAACATATGTATCATTATTGATATCATACTCTTTGGCTGTGCCATCATTATTAAGAACAAAAATAGCCGCGGCGCTATTATAAGAACCGTAGTTTTCTATAGCCTGTAAAATGGAACCGAACGGGTTGCCGAGAGTTCCTGATCCATATGTCTGGTCTCCAGTTGGATCTACATAGATCACTACCGGGTCATTCGCATTCCATGGGTTAGTATCTAAAATATATTCTTCATAATTGGTAAGGCGCCCATCTCCATCTGAATCATTCATAGAATCAGGAGTGTTTGGATCAAGGCTATTGTTTTGTTCCCAACCATCAGGTATTTGGTCTCCATCAGTATCAGGATTGTTTGGATCTGAACCAAAGTTGATTTCATACGCGTCATCAAGCCCATCAAGGTCGGTATCATCGAGAAGGGGATTGGAGTGATAGAGTTTGATCTCATCGTAATCAGAGACACCATCGGAATCTGTATCTGCTTGATGAGGACTGGTTCCCACGGTTTTCTCTTCACCATCAAGCAAACCATCTTCATCCATATCTGCAATATTTGGGTCAGTGCCGGATAAAAGTGAAACGTTATCAATCCAGATTGTATCTTCGCCGCTGTCCAGCGCATCATCTTTCTGATAAATTAATCTTATATGATATGTCCCTCTCTGAAGAACTTTGACGAACTGAGTCCAGTTTATTTCCCCGCTTACCGATTGTTGTATTTCATCATTGATAATAATCAGGAACGTGTCAGCATCTTCTTGAGTAGAACATTTGTAGAAGAAGGAGAAAACCTGTTCTGAGGTAATAGCAAAATGTAATTCCAGAACAGATGATTGATCGTGATCAAGTGAAGCGGGAACTCGTGCATCATAAAGTCCTGCGTATGGAGCATCCATGGAAACTTCCCATGAAATGTCGCCGCTATGAGACCAGTCCATAGCAGAAAAATTGCCGGATTCAAACCCATCAAATTGTATATCAATTACTTCAGTATTATCATTTAAACCATCTCTGTCGGTATCATAATCTATCGGATTGGTACCAGTATCAGAGTTGTTCGAATATAACCCGGTATTAGACTCTATAGCGTCAGACAAACCATCGCCGTCAGTATCATCATCATACGGATCGGTCTTCAATGCGTATTCCTGTTCATTTGTGAGTCCGTCGAAATCAAAGTCTTCAAGGTTGTCATCGATAGAGTTGGAATCGTTATCTTTAAAAAATGGCGATGTTTTAGTAATTAGCAATTCGTATGCGTCGCTTAGTCCGTCACCATCCTGATCATTGATAATATCAGGTTGCTGGTCACTATCAGTATCCCATGCAGAGGCAGCTAAAACGTAAAAACAGGAGACGGTAGGATGGGAATCGGTAGGTGAGTCAAGCAGGTTGGATGCATCATTGACAGGCAAAAAGGCAGGAGCTGCAGATGGGGTATATGTTCCTGTTTCGACGAGACGCCATTTGACATTGGAATTGAGGTATGGATCCTCTTGATAGCCTTCGGCTGTATAATAGGTTTCGTAGTAAACTGTTCCTGAAAACCCCTCATTGTCGATTTCCAACACCACAGAAAGGTCTGGACTGATCATGATGGTTTTCAACGGAATGTTGAGGTTGTCTTGAGCAGATAAAATACTTGTCATGCTCAACCAACAGACGACTACCCCCAACCAGAACTCAAATTGTGTTTTGGGGCGCATTGTTTCCTCCTTGTTAATTATCTTAAATACACATAAAAATTAATCATTTTTTACCAACAATACATTTAGACAAACAGGTAAAGTATTCTGTAAGAATAAAAAAAGACATTTTATTCGTACAGTTTAAAGCTCAAAATATATACATACACTATACCAGTGTTTATTATCGGTATTTTATCTATAAACTTGTATAATAATCTTTAATGCACATCATGTTACAATTATATGCCACTGTTGGCATAGCTCAAAAATAGAATATTCCTACTTTTACAACACCATAAAATAGTAATGTATAACAAATTTACTGGTGTAAAATGATTACGAGCCAGTAATTTTTTAACATTAAGCGTTTCTCAAGAAAAAATAACTCTATATCTAGTATTATAGCAGGAAAATTTAAGTTTTTCAAAAAAAGAGAGAAATATTCTATATAAAAAAAGAAAACTTACTCAATATATGAAATTAAGTAAGGCTGGCAACATATAAAACCATAACACTACTTTTAGTCATGTGTAAATTAAATTTATATATAAAAAGTGTAGATATGTTGTCTATGGCAACCAGGTCAGGTTTAAAATTTAACTATTTGAAGAAAGAATTTTTGGTTTTTAGGTGTATGTAACTTGAATTACGTTAATGTAATAAAACTATGAGCTGTAAACAATAAGCCCTGAGGCGATAATCCAAAGAATAATATTGATAATCAGTGGAATATCAGTCAGAAGTGTTTCTGTAGGGTCTCCACCGAGTTCTTTTTTGTAAACGATATACAAGTATCGAAAAATACCGTAGATTACAAAAATAGTGGTATACATAAGCTTAGATGTATGAAATTTCTCCACTGTTTCAGTAGAAACAGTGTATAAGATATAGAACACAACAGTCGATGAAGTAACGACTGATATCATTTGGTCGAGAAATATCTTACTGTACTCTCCAAGTATAGGGCGATGGTTGTTAGCGTTATCGTCCAACAAAACAATTTCATGTCTTCTTTTGGTAAAACCCAAAAATAATGACAGCATAAGGGTACAGATTATTAACCAGTTTGATACATATATTCCACCAATAAAAGATCCTGCAAGGACTCTCAGCACAAAACCGATTGCAATGCATAGAATATCGACTATAACAATACCTTTAAGTTTCCACGAATAAAAATAGTTCATTATGTAATAGGCAAGACCTATCAGAAAAAAATTTGGGCTGATTATATAAGCTCCGGTAAAAGAAACAATGGTGAGAATCGCTGAAATAATAACAGCATGATGCACAGAAATTGCACCGCTTGCTATTGGCCGGTGTTTTTTACGAGGATGCAATTTGTCTCTGTCGCGGTCGATTATATCGTTAACTATATAATGGGAGCTGCTGATACCCGAAAATAAAAGAAATCCGATCGAATACTTTATCGTCAGATAAGGGCAAAAAGCATTTTTTGAGAAAAATAGGGCAGCAAAAATAAAAAGGTTTTTGATCCATTGTTTTGGACGCAACAGCAAAAAAACATTTTTTACGAAACTCACGGATATGTTTACTCCTCATTATCAGTATTTATCTTAATAAAAAAGTAATGAGGACGGGTGTTGGGGATAAGCATTGGCACTCCTTTAGTTATAACTTCCTCATGCCCTCTGGGGATAATGTTAAATTTCATGTTATTGCTATCAGTAGCGATATTGAGTCCTCGCTTATCAAAAAAATAGGTAACAAAATTTGGTTCAATACGAACAAACTCACTTAAAAGAGTATACTCGACGCCAATAAAATAACCATCAATATCTTCACTAATTCTAAATTTGACAGATTTTATGTATCCCTGATTAATGGTAATCTCTTTATTCGGATGTATTATATGTAATTCTTCAAAACGGGAATCTTGAGTTGTAGAACTTAGTTCTTCAATTTTTTGTTCAAGTTTTTTGATTTTATTTTTTAATTCAGCTTCATTTTCAATAGCTTTCTGCTGCATTTCTTTTAACTGTTCATCTAAAAGAGTAATAGTGGCTTTATGCACATTAATTTGTTCATTTAGGAGTTTTACTGTTTCCCGATAATACTGAATACTTGACATTTTGGTCGCATTATCCATATCTTCTTCAGGTAAGAGTTCGTCTATAGAAGAACCATTTTCTTGAGCATCGATATGTTGAATCGACAAAATATCTTCCCTGTCGATTTGAATTGTTTCAAACCCGGATTTGATTCGTATAAAATCATTATGTTCTTCGACAATCTTTCCTTCGAGTATTTGACCGCCTTCAAGCATGACGCGTTCGGCATATCCCGTTGAAGTCATTGATAGAATAATTAAGCAAATGAAAAAGATATTTTTCAACATGGAATATGTCCTTATGCACAGCGATCTTTTATTTTCGCTTATAATAACTTTTATAGTAATAATGTGACAAGCTACCGCCAAGAATTTTGTAAATAAAATCGGGTATGTGGTATTGATTATCAGTCATGACAGCACCGACAATATTGATTTTAGCCGATTTTAGCACACCAATACTACGTTCGACAATTTCCCGAGCAGTACGTCCTGTACGTACAACCATCAGTACACCATCAAGCTGTCGGGCCAACACGGTAATGTCATTGATAGCTATGATGGGAGGTGTATCGAAAAATATAAAATCGAACTGTTCACGCATAGCTTGCACCATTTCGTCCATTTTGGGAGAATCAAGGACGGAAATAGGATTGTGTATTTTTTTGCCTGAATGAAGGAACCATAGATTATCGATACGGGTTTTTACGATGGCATCCATCAAATCGCATTCCCCTAATAATACATCAGAAATGCCAACTTTTGACCTGATATGTAAAAGCTTTGATATTGCTGAAGCATAAAAGTCGGAATCAACCAATAGAATTTTATCTGCGCTACCCTTGACTTTTGCCATAGTTACAGCAAGATTGGTAATGGTCGTTGTTTTACCTTCTTTGCGTAAAGAACTACATATAGCCATAGTTTGGAGCGGATTTTCATAACTGTAAGATAAAATATTATTACGAAGCAGCTTGTATTGTTCAGCTATGTAAGAGTTCGGGTCATAGTATGCAACGACACGAGGGTTAATACCTGAATCGTCATAGGTTTTGGCAACATATTTACGTATTTTACGACGCTTTTTGCGTTCTTTTTCCGCTCTTTCGAGTGCAACAGAGATTTTACCCATATCGTATCACATCCTTTCGTACGGCAATGCGTCACGTTGCTTAATCAGGTGTTTCAATAAAAATTCCTTCTTTTTTCAACTCTCTTTGAAAGTGATCGAAATAATCAGTTTTAACCGTCAACCTGTTTTTTTCCGGCTTTCCCAATAAATATCGGCCAAAACGCTTGTTGAATTGATTAATTTTATAAAAATTTATTCCTTCGAATTCTATTACAATTCCTTCATCGATATCGTCATATGATTCATCGTCATCCCATAAAGTTCTTTTTCTGCTAAATAATTTTGACCAAAATCCCTTTTTAACTGTTGTTTCTTTATCTTTTTTAGCAGTAGATTGCAAGCCTTTTTTACGGTTATCGGGAACAAGTTCAGTGCGTAAAGATTTTTTCTCCTCAGCTTCCTTGATCTTATGGGGTGGCACAAATTCTTCAATAACCTCATGTACAATATCAAGATCAACTTTATGAGTGTCTGATGAATATGCGTGGAGTAATGCTTGGTCTGAAATAATATTTATCAGGCGAGGTATTCCTCCAGCATACAAGATGATTTCTTGCAATGCACGGTGTGAAAAAATTTTATGGCTGTTAGAGCCAGCTATTTTTAGACGATGATAGATATAGCGTTCAGCTTCTTCATCACTAATGGGATAGAGATGATATCGAGTAACAATGCGTTGTTTTAACTGTTTTAATTGTGGTAACTCGAGTTTTTCTGATAGCTCAGGTTGGCCCATTAAAATAATTTGTACAAGTTTGCTTTTATCGGTTTCGAGGTTAGAAATAAGACGCACTTCTTCAAGAACGCGGGGCGTCAGATTTTGGGCCTCATCAATAATGATTACAGCATTGTTGTCGTGCGATAATTGGTCAATCAAAAAATCATTTAATGCATGTAAAAGTTGCAGGCGTGTTTTTTTACTGGTAGCGATTTCAAATTCAGTACAGATTTCACGCAAGAGTTCTTTACCTGTAATGTGAGTGTTGGTGATAAGGGCAGTTCTTACACAGGTTCCTAACTGCGAGAGAAGTGTATGACAGATAGTTGTTTTACCAGATCCGATTTCTCCAGATATAAGAACAAACCCTTTTCGCTCGGTAATAGCATATTTAAGACGTGCCAGAGCTTCATTATGCTGTTCACTGGCAAAGAAAAAGGATGCATCCGGGGTTGTATTGAAAGGCATCATTTCGAAGCCGAAAAATTCTTTATACATAATCACATAGTGTTTCTGTTTAAATTACACTATTATTAATGGTAGTATTTGTAAACGTAAGCTGAAACAACACCCAATCCTATCAAATACATAACTGACAAACAACCAAAAAGAAAGTTCTTAATCCGTTTTCTGCGACGTTCGCGGGCAGTAACAATTGACGGTATAACGCCAATTACCGGAATAGGGAGGTTGTTTCGTGCATCTTCGGTACCACGAAATGAATGATCTGCAAATTCTACAACAAAAGCCAAGCCTGCCCCTACAGCAAGTCCGGCCAGAATACCCATCAATAAAATTTGCCATCGATTTGGTTTAAAAGGTTTTAGCGGTAATCGAGCAGGTTCCAATACCTCAAAAGTAATACCTTGTTCGGTAGATTCTATATGTTGCGTCATCTTTGCCGCTTCTAATTTTTCTAGCAAACTATAGTAAACTCGTTTAAGAGCTTTGTTCTCATGTACCAAAAATGCATATCGATCTGTGATGGTTGGGAGCTCGTCAAGTTTTTCCCTCGCTTTTTGCAATTCACTTTCTATTTTACGTTTACGGTGTCCTAGAATGGTTATTCTTAGATCAAGCTGTTCTTTTTTATGTCTCAGATTACGAAGAGTCGTGTTTTCAATGACAATATCTTTTTCGACTAATTGACTTTTCCTCTCGTCAATTTTTTCCTGAGTTGCCTGAATCATTCGTTTTGTTTCCATTAAATCCGGGTGTTGATCGGTATAGACCATTTCCATATTTTCTACTGATGTTTCCAACCTGTCCATTTTTCTTTCAAGTTCTGATAGAACAGGATCAACTTCATATTCAGATTTTTCCTTTTTTGCACCATCGGTTTCTTCTATAATCGAAATCTGATCCGCAAGATATTTTTGTTCCTGCAATTCCTGTTCGAGAGCAAATTCCAGATCAGTTTTCTTTTGGTTTAGGGTAATCAATGTTGATGGAGTGACCGATGGTTTTGGTAGGTCAAACATATGTTCGCGCTTCATAGCGAGTAATTTCGCTTGTGATTCTTTCAATTGCTCTTCATATTTGGCGATTTGTTCTTTTAGAAAGTTAATTGACGAGAATATTTCAACACGTTGATCTTTTAAACTTTTTTCAATAAAGTTAGTTGTTATAACATTTAGGAATCTTTGTGTCGTGGCAGGATCACGATGTACAAATGTCAATCTGATAATATCGGTCAAGGCGGTACTTCCAGAACGATTGATGGATAAATTACGGCGCAACTCATTAACCTGCATTTCCATCTGCAGGGGAGTCTGAGCCAAATCAGAAAGTCCTACCGCATCCATTGCGCGTGTAATGTTGTTCCAACTTTTAATCTCACTGGTAAACGTACGGATACGCTCTTTCATGGGAGTTCCAAGATCTCCCTGATGTTGCAACACTTTTATATTACGTTTATCCCTGATGAGAATTACCGTTTGTGAACGATATAAGTTAGGCAATCCCAGAATGACAGGGAATACCAGAGGAGTGACAGCCATAAAGCCTATCATAAACAAAACTTTACGTTTGAATATCGCGCGTACAATATCCTTAATTTCAAACTTTTGAAACAGATTTTGTTCTTCATTCATAGCGAGCTGCTCCGTTATTGTTTTCGATTAATTCTTTTGCATGGGTTTTGGCAACCGATGTAACAAGCTCACCGCCAAGCATCCTTGCTATTTCATCTATCCTTTGATCTATATCAAGAGCACATATTGTCGTAACTGTTCTGTCACCATCAATTGATTTTGCAACTTTAAAATGTTTTTTTGCACAACTGGCTATTTGCGGTAAATGAGTTATGCATATTATCTGATGGTTCTGTGATAAGGCAAATAACCTTTGCCCAACTTTACCGGCAGTTTTGCCTCCCAGATTAACATCGATTTCGTCGAAAATCATGGTACTGATATTATCGGCAGCAGCAAATGTAGACTTTAACGCTAACATTATACGCGATATTTCACCACCTGATGCTGTGTTTTTCAAAGGAGACCATGATTCTCCTCGATTAGGTGCAAACATATACTCAACATGATCTAACCCAGTTGGTATCAGTGCATCATGTTGCGTTAAATTAATCTGCAAACGGGCGTCGGGCATATCTAGTTGTTTGAACTCATCTTCTATTTTTTTGCAAAGTTTTGGCGCGTTTATAGCTCTTTGTGTGGATATTTCCTGTGCACAAAGAGTCAAATTATCAAGCAATGCTTTGCATTCATGCTTTAGCGATTCAACTTTATCATGTTGCATAGTATCATCGCTCAGATTATTTTTCAATTGTTGAGAATATTCTATAAGCTGTGCTATTGACATTTTGAATTTACGCTTGAGTTTTTCCAATACTGCGATACGGTCCTCAAGCTCTTTAAGTAAAGCAGGGTTGACTTCACTTTGTTCAGCTTCGGATCGTGTTTCCTGAGCAAGCTCATCAGTCAAAGCAGCTATTTGCCCGCATAAATCAATTTTGTTTTGAAACGATTCATCGAATGCGGATAGCTCGTCAAGCATTCGCATCACCATACCTAGCCTGTCTTTGATAGAGTCGTCACTGTCATAGAGTATATTATAAACAGCGTAACATTTTTCTTGAATTTCCTGAGCATGGACACACCTGCTGTATTCCTGATCGAGATTTTCCTCTTCTTCGATGGACAAATTAGCCTGTTGGATCTCATCTAGTTCATACTGCCAAACTTTTAGGTTGTTCTCGTTTTGCTGTTGTTTTGAAAGTAATTTTTTGAGTTGATTTTCCAACGAAACATAACGGTGAAAATCATTCTGAAATTGTTCAACTTTAGAACGCAAATCAGCAAACCAGTCGAGAAACATCCTGTGCGAATCGGTATTGAACAACGATTGATGATCGTGCTGGCCATGGATATCGATCAGAAAAACTCCAAGATCTTTTAGCAGGGCAAGAGGGACAGGCGATGCATTAATGTATTGCCTGTTCGTTTTGTCCCGATATAGATCTCGTTTTATAATGAGTAAATCGTCTTCAAGCTCAATTCCGGCTTCCTCCAGCACAACCTGAGCAGGTTTGTTTGAAGAAATATCAAAAACAGCCTCAACCGTACTTTTATCTTCACCAGTACGTATAATATCTGGCGATGACCGTTCACCCAAAATCAATTTCAAAGATCCGAGAATAACTGATTTACCTGCGCCTGTTTCACCAGTAATAATATTGAGGCCTTTTTCAAAGGAGATCGAGATGTCTTTGACGAGAATAAGATTTTTAATTCGCAATTCTTTGAGCATAAAGCGGTATAGTCTCCGTAATAAACGATTGTGTTACACGATGCGTTATAATGCTCTAAGCTGACTGAGAAGTTGTTCAAAGTTAGGGAACGAAGTATCTATATTTTTTGTATCATTGATACCAATCTCTCCGGAACTAAGAAATAATCCGGCTATTGCCATAGACATAGCAATTCTATGGTCGTCATAACTTTCTACTTGAGCTGGTTTTAACGACGCCCCCCCTTCTATATCCATACCATCTTCATATTCGGTTACCCTAACACCGATTTTTTGCAAATTAGTCGCCATTGTACTAATCCTATCCGATTCTTTAACTCGCAACTCGGCTGCGTCACGTATTTTAGTGGTGCCTTGCGCACATGCCGCAGCAACGCATAAAATAGGTATTTCATCTATCACCAAGGGGATATCATCACCGGCAATAGTAATTCCATTCAGATTAGTCCCTTCGATAATAATGTCACCTCTGGGTTCATTCCAACCCGATGAGGATGTTGTATCTTCAGGATATTCTATCGTGATATTAGCGCCCATTTTTCTTAATATTGTGATAATACCACAGCGTGTCGGGTTTAATCCTATATTAATCAAACGAAGTTTTGCGCCTGGCATTGCTGCTGCTGCAACTATAAAAAATGCAGCGGAAGAAATATCTCCTGGTACGACAATATCTTTAGCGGTAAGATCTTTACCTCCGCACAAAGTAATTGTCAGATCGTCAACCGATATATCTGCGCCAAAATATGCCAGCATGTGTTCAGTATGATCGCGGGATTTTGCCGGCTCTATGACTCTGGTTGTACCGTCAATAGCAAGCCCTGCCAACAAAATACATGATTTTACCTGTGCGCTTGCCATAGGAAGCTTGTATTCAATCGGCCTTAAATGACCGCCCGTTATCGTAAGTGGAGGATACTGCCCATTAGTTGCGGCAATCTGCGCTCCCATCATTTCAAGAGGAGTGATGATTCGTTGCATCGGTCGTTTATGCAGTGACGAATCTCCTGATAAAACCGATACAAAAGACTGAGCTGCAAGTACACCAGCGATTAAACGCATACCAGTACCAGAGTTACCCACATCAATGATGTTATTTGCTTCTTTCAACCCATGCAACCCCTGTCCCTGTACAACAAACTGTGAGTCACCGGTTTGTTCAATCGGTACACCCAGCTGACGAAATGCTTTGAGAGTATTAAGGCAATCCTGACTCATCAGAAAATTTGATATAGTACATTGCCCCGAACTTAATGAACTGATGATTATGGATCTGTGAGATATAGATTTATCACCCGGAATCGTAAGTGAACCGGAGACAGGTTGTTTTACAGGAAAGCTTTTGAGAATATGCTCTGTCATTATGATTCGATACCTTTTTTTCTTGAAATTGTTATATCTCGAGCATCTTTTGCCGTTTTCAGGAACGACAAAATTTCATTAATATTTTGATTTTCTATCTGAATACGTAATGTCCTCATAATATCTTCAAAGTGTTTCAATACATCAATAATATATTTTCGGTTTGACGTACAGATATCCTGCCACATTTCCGGCGATCCAGATGCGATACGTGTAGTATCAATAAAACCTGAGCTAGCCAAATCCAGTGAGGAATTGTGCTCTGATCGTGTTTGCGCCGCGGTGTTAACCAGTCCTGCGGCAACAAGATGAGGAATATGACTTATTGCGGCAACCAGTTTGTCATGTTCAGAAGGTGACATGGCTATAACACGGCATCCTACGGATTTCCAGAACTGCTCAACTTTACGGGTAGCGTTGGAATCAGTATTGTTGTCAGGAGTCACGATGCACAATGCATCATTGTATAGTGTTTCAAAAGCATGTTCTATACGTGTCATTTCAGATCCACACATTGGATGTGCTCCCACAAAATACGCATTATCTCCAAGTGCCTCATCCATCGCAATGACAATTTTTTCTTTTGTGCTCCCCATATCAGTAACAATCGCGCCGGATTTAAGAAAAGGAGCAATCTTTGGTGCGAAATCACATATTTTTTCTACCGGGATCGCCAGTATCACCAGATCGGCATCATGGAGTCCTTCTTTTAAATCAGTAGTACAATGATGTGCGGCATTATGGGCAAGAACTCCATCTATAGCGTTTTCGCGCCGGACAATACCGGTAACTCTGCATTGAGAGAATTGTTCATAAAGAGCCATTCCGAGCGATCCGCCCATAAGCCCCATACCGATAATCGAGATATTCTTAAAGTCAGGGCAAGTCATGTTTTGTCGTATCTTGTGGTTCTTTGTAGATCGGGTATGACCCGAGAATTTTTACCAGTTCACAGTGTTCTTCAAGATTTCGAAGTAAATCTTTGACTTTGATATTGTCGCAATGCCCGACAAAATCGATATAGAAAAAATATTCCCAAACCCGCTTTTTCGATGGACGCGATTCGATACGGGTAAGGTTTAAGTCATGACTCTTGAAGTACAAAAGAGTATCGTATAAAGCGCCTACTTTATCTTTAACAAATACCACTATAGAGGTTTTATCGTTGCCTGTTTCTTCAGGGTAATCGTTAGATAACACAGCGAAACGGGTCACATTGTTGGCTAAATCCTGAATATCATGATGGATTATTTCCAAATCGTATAACTGGGAACATAATTTAGGCGCCATAGCAGCGGCATCATCTTCATCATAAGCAAGCTGGGCAGCTCTGCTTGTAGAGGATACTTCAATCATGTCGATATGCGGGATATGAGCCAGAATCCAGTGTCTGCACTGGGCAAACACCTGAGGATTGGAGTAGACCCGTTTGATTTTCTTTATATCCCCGCTGTTATTCATAAGGTTATGGCTGATAGGTAACAAAATTTCGGAGCATATTTTTACATCGCTATCTAAAAACATCTCTAATGTATGATTGACACCGCCCTCAGTGGAATTTTCTAGAGGAACCACGGTGTAATCGCACTCACCGGTTTCTACCGCCTTAAATAAATCCTGTATTGTACGCAACGGTGTAAACGGCAGTGACGATCCGAATTTATGAATTGTCGCCTGATGCGTGTTTGACCCTTCAGGACCGAAATATCCGATGGTGATTTGTTTTTCAAGTGCCAGAGACGCCGACATAATTTCCCTATATATAGCCTCAAGCGACTTGTTTTTCATGGGGCCTTTATTTATGGAGAAAATCTTTTCGTAAACTTTATTTTCACGTTCAGGTACATATATTTTTGCGTTATGTTTGTTCTTTAACTCACCAATTTTAAGGACCAGATCGGTACGGCGATTGATAGAATCGACAATCTGTTGATCGATTGTATCAATTTCCTTTCGTAACGATTCCATTTTCTGCTGATCAGCGGTATCCATAAACAACCTCATTATTGAATTTTTATAAAAATAGCAGTTTAATGCGAGCTTTGTGAATTATAGGTTTTCTCTAAAAAAAGGTCAATTAATTTATCGGCACGTTGTTGTTCCTGAGTCAAATTGTTTATTTTGCCATCAAGTTTTTCGTAGAGCAATAATTGCTTGATTTTTGTATATGCCGGGCATGGTTTCAATCCACGTTGCTTTATGTAGTTTCCGTCTATTGAAATCGTAACATTGCGCAATCTTGTGAAATAATGCGATATTTTTTCCCTTACCTCGGTATTTCCTGATGCGGACATCATAAACAACAAGCCTTCAATCGGGATAGGCTGCAACAGCCTGTATAAAAAGCTCTGTTTTGAAATAGGACGAAGCAATATACCCAAAATGGAATTCAGATGCCGAAATGTAGTGCGAATAACTTCGGTTTGTTTACGTTGTATCTTGAGTGTTTCGCAAATTGATATAACACAGGTATAATCTATATTGGCGAGCATCCCCATAAAATATATGAGCCATTGTTCTATGGGTAAATCGAAATAACTTAGTTTAAACCATGTGATACTGTCTTCAATACGAAGGAAAATATCTTTTTTGATCGGTTTTGCACAAAATACCGTATCAATGAAGCGCAATTCGTCAAACTGATAAATGCGTTCTATGGCAGGGTACGGTTTAGGCTCGTTGAGTATGATAATCAGTTCATCGCGTATTCTTTCGTAGGCAATACATTTATATAAATCGGCGTTGACAGCACGCCTGATCAAATTTTCAGTATGTTTTTCAATATAAAACCCTAACCGCTGTTCAAAGCGGATTGCACGAAAAATGCGTGTCGGGTCTTCTATGAAACTCAGATTATGCAATACACGGACAATTTTGTTTTTCAAATCCTGCTGTCCGCCGAAAAAATCGATCAGTTCGCCAAATCCGGTGGCATTAATTTTTAAAGCCATGGCGTTGATAGTGAAATCACGGCGCGAAAGATCATGCTTGATCGATCCCGCCTCAATAACCGGTAAAGCTCCGGGCGACTGATAATATTCCATACGGGCGGTAGCTATGTCTATTTTGATACCAGATGGCAAACTTACCACCCCGGTAGCAAACTTTGCGTGCAGAGTACACGATCCTTTAAAATGCTGTGCGAGGAGTTGGGCAAACTGCATACCGTTTTCTTCAACGACAATATCGAGGTCAAAATTTTTCTCGCCAAGTAAAATATCGCGCACAATACCGCCGACAAGATATACATTATATATATGTTTATCAGCCAGTTTGCCGATTTCCTCAATGAGTTCCATGATGTCAGACGGCATAACCGCCGCTATTTTAGTTTTATCGATATGCGACATAGGAGCGTGCGATGGCTCCATTCTTTTTACTTCAGCATCCAGATGATTATTATGTAATGCTCGCAATAAATCGGTTCGGGTAATGATACCGATAATTTTATCATCCTTTACTACAGGAACACGGCCTATATTGTTGCGTGCAAAAATATTCTGAATTTCCGAAAGGGGAGTGTCCGGCATAATGTCCAGCACATTTGTACTCATATATTCAGTCACCGGCGTATCACCCAGTTTGTGATGCAACGCCTTATCCAGATCTACACGGGTGATTATTCCAATCAATTGTTTGTTATCGAGAACAGGCAATGTATTGAAATTGGCTTTAACCATATACTGTTTTGCATCTCGAACCGTTGTATCAGGAGGAATCGATTTAATCGGCGCGCTCATAATGTCTTTAGCCACATATTTCTCACGTAGGACAGAATGTAAATAGGCAATAAGGTTTTCTTTCGCTCGCACAAGAGTGATGTCACGCAGCACCGCTGATGCCGCATATGGGTGACCTCCACCGCCGAAATGCGTACAGATTTTCCCCACGTCTACAAATTGTTGGTTTGATCGGGCGATAAGATGTATTTTTCCGCTCATTTGCGCTAACGCAAAAATGATATCTATATTTTCTATATCCCTCACTTTATGAATGAGAAAAGAAATATCTTTAATGTATTTATTGAAAGATGCAGTGGAGAAAAATATTTTGAATCCGCGGATAGTTATCATCTCTAAACTGTCGAGAAATTGCGACAGTACGCGGGTTAACTCCAAATCCATTTCAGGCACAATATATCTTGTTGCGATGGTGACATCCGCTCCGTATTCGAGCAATTTTGCTCCTACTTTAAGATCAGCAGGGGTAGTTGATACATGACGGAACGCGCCTGTTTCTTCATAGATACCGATCAGCATCAGGGTTGCTTCTTCCGGGCGCAGGTTTATCTTTTGGTCGAACAGACGTTGCACAAGCATGGTTGTGACTGCACCGGCATCGGCAGAGAAAAACTCAGATGGTTTAAGTTTTTTGTTCTTTTTTGGATGATGATCGTAAATGGTGAGTTTTACATTATCCTGTCCGATCAGATTTTTAAATTTTCCGATTCTCGATGTTGATTGAGTATCTACCAGTATCAGATGTGTCACTTGATCGATATCAATGTGTTTTTCCGTACAAAAGGGGAATATGTCAGGAAAATCATTGAGAAATCTTTCGACATTGCGCTCCGGTGATCCTATAAAAACCATTTTGGCATCTGTATACAGTTTATGCGCCGCCACCATAGACGCAATCGCGTCGAAATCAGGATTATTGTGAGATGTTATTATCTGCATAGCATATAAACCTAAAATGTTATAAGAAATGTTTCTTAAGGCAAAAACAATTATTCACCTATATCTTTGGATATCGTTGCTGTCCCTTTGGATGTCATTCCCGCGAAGGCGGGAATCCATCCTCAGACAATATTGGATCAAAATGGATTCCCGCCTTCGCGGGAATGACATGACAGAGAATATCAGCCATAAAAGCATTAAAATCATTGAAATACGTAACGTTGAAATCTCTTTGTCTTATCTATCTTCGACACATACTATAGCAAAAAGAAGCATAATGCACACAATCATTTATTTTATCGGCAGCATAATTATTGACAGTTTGATTTTAAAATATTATTTTAAAATCAGTTTTATCTAAATTTAAGGGGGGTAACAATGTCCAAAGATAAAGAAATCCGAGAAACGTTTCTGAAACTTAATGACAACGATAAAAATGTATTTATTAATATGTTTGTTTTTTCAGATAATCCAAATGAATTTCAGCGATTAAATGAAGATGATTTCTCAAAAGCCTTTTCTAAACTAAACAACAAAGAAAGAGATAATTGTATTAATTGGTTTACTAAACATTTATTTGGTAATAGAGAATATCTTTACGATTATGCTGAGGATGAGAATAATCAGCCTCTCTCTTTCTCTGGTTTTGAAGCCTACGGATTAAACTGTGTTAATCAAATTTTATCGAATTCAAATTTTAATGTAGGTACACACGCTTTTAGTAATTTTTTATTCAGTGATTTATCTGATTCAAATCTCTGTGATGTTAATTTTTCAGAAAGTATATTCATAAAAGCTAATCTTACTAATGCTGATTTACGTTTTTCGAATCTTTATAAGACAAACTTTTCGAAAGCAAATTTAACTGGCGCAAAATTATTTGGCACAGAGCGTACTCATTGGGAAATAGATGGTGTGGTTTGTGAATATGCATACTGGGATGAGGAAGGGAAAGTCCCCACTTTCTATGCCCACGGTGAATTTGAACGACTCTATAAAGAATACCCGCAGTTCAAAATACATTACAAAGCCGATGATTATACTCTCACTCAACATACTCTTTTACCATTCATTATTGCAAAAATGAATGAGAATTTTGAGGGAAATGAAATTGTTCTTAGAAAAATAGAAGAAGCTCCCAATGGTAGCACAGCGACAATTGAAATTCGAAATCTTCATAATTTCAACCAAAACGAAATTGAACAGATCACAAGAGACGTTGTTAACCAGTTAAAACAACTTGAAAAAACAAAATATGCTTTACCAAATAATGCTGATTCTCAGAGAATTCTTGGAAATGCACAGCAAATGATTTTAAACATAAATATAGAGAATAATAATTATTATCACTCGCATCATTATCAAAGCAACAATCAAAGTATAAGTGTTCAAAACACGACAAACATAACAATAAATCAATTTCAAGCTGCCGTAGAATCTGCTTCAGATGAAATTAAAAACAATCCTGAAATTCCAGAGGAGTCAAAAAGGTTTATCGATACCGCCAAGAAGTTAATAAAGGAAGGATTGACTGACGCAAGTAAAGAAATGCTTAAAGATAAATTCAAAACACTAGGGGAGAAGGTTATAAATAAGACCTTTGAAGTTGCCAGAAATCCTGACTCATGGAAGCTACTTTTTGATTTTATCCTCCAACAATAATAGTCATCCGTAAAAAAAATATCGTCAAAAAAGATAGATCATGATAGAGTTAAGCAAGATGTAGAAAATTTTGTTTTTGATGTTATTTACGCAACGGATTTATTAACTACACTTAACCTACCAACATAAAGATCGATACGGGCTATGATGAAACACACATTATTTATCATTATGTTGCTTGGATTGATATGCAACACAGCACAACTATCTTTTGGACAACCAGTCCTGCCGCGCGATAAAGTTTACCTGAAAAACGGCAGGCTTCTGGAAGGAACTATCATTCGCGAAACTGACGAATTTGTCAAAATCACAGTGGAAAGCGGTTCGGAAATAAAAATTGACCGCGTAAATATACAGTTTATCAAAAAAGCTGCTTCTGAAGTCCTTGATAAAGCCCAAGAGTTTGGAGAAGAACAGAAAGCCAAAGGGCTTGTAGAATTTGAAGGACAATGGATTACCCCCGAAGAACGAAACAAACTCATCGACCGCAATACGCTTGATAAAGAAATCAGTGAGTTAAGAAAACTCAAAGAAAAAATGCTTGTTGAAGTTGCAGAACTCCAAGGAAAACGATCATATCAGAACGATCAGTTTCAGTTCAGTTTCAATCCTCCGGAAAACTGGGAAGAGGTTCCGGTTCACGATTTAGCTATGATCTGCATGTTTCAACAGCCGTCGGATGATGATTTTCATGAATATATTAAAGTATCGGTAACAACTAAAACCACCTCGGTGATCGATCAGGATTTTATCGATTCGTCAATATCCGGTATGCAGGAAGATAAGCAGGGGTATCTTAATAAAATACGCGGGTTTGATGTGACCAAACTTGACGGGTTGAACGCATTAAAAATCACCATGAGCCGGTATTTTTTCAAAGAATCGATTCATCCTGAAGGTGAACAGGAACCTTATCACCAGAAACTTTTAGTGTATTTTGTCATCGGCGCGAGCAGGATTTATAAGATAGAATGTTCGGCGTTAATGAAAAATTTTGACGATTACGAGGAAATTTTTAATTCGTGCATAAAATCGTTTATAATTAAAGACCGCGAAACACCTCCGCAAACAGCAGCTTCCAAAGATGGAACAACTGACTCGACATCACAATCAATGGAAACACCGGAACACCCTGTTGAGAAAAAACCGGTTTTCGAGCAAGTAAGCCAATATTCAGTTGACGCAAAAGAATTTGGTGTCGATAAAGTTTTTCTGAAAAACGAACGGACATTGGAAGGGACTGTACTTCAGGAAGCTAACGACAGTATTCGTTTGCGTGTAGAAAGCCCGTCGACTCCAGAATATATTCTGACCATCCCGCGTGAAAATATAGAAAATATAGAATGGATGCCCGAAGAAGAACGTCGCAGTAAACTGCAATACGAAGAAGAACAACGGCAAAAAGGACTTGTACGTTTTTATGGTCATTGGATACCACTTGCGCAACGCAATAGATTCCTACAGCAGGCAGACGACGAGCAGGCAAGCATGTTGCAAAGTGACGAGCAGGCACGCTTGAATGAACTATCCATGACTGAAGAGGAGCGGCAACGGGCGGAAGAACAACGCAGGGAAGAGGAAATCGCTCAACTTTTAACTCGTATTAAAGAACTTGAAGACGAAAACGAGGTTCTTAGGGAAGAATTACAAAAGCAGCGCGATATCACCAACGAAAAACTCGATGAATTTCTCGAACGGGAACGACAGGAAATACCTATCGGTAAAGTTGCGGAAAACAGTAAAGACGCAATCGTAAAAGTTCTTGTGCGTAGTGAATACGCGTATTCAGACCGATATGGTAACGCAGCAAGCGGTGTTATCATTGACAGTGATGGCATAATTATTTCAAATTATTATATTGCGCAAAATCCATCCCGCCAGCAGTGGGCTGTCGAGTTACGTGATGGACAACAGGTAGAAGCACGTATAGTGGACTATGATACTATCCTGGATGTAGCAATTATAAAAATCAGCGCTCAGGGATTAACCGCTATCAAAATAGGCAACTCAGATAAATTAACACCTGGTGACGAAATTATCGCTGTCGGTGCCCCGAAAGGGTATAGAGATTCAATAACAACTGGTAGAGTATTGAGCCTTGATTCAAAATTGAGTGATTTGATTGATGTTAATATTAAGTTGCGCTCAAATATGGAACGGAAATATGGTGTTCCTAATTTGGATCGTCTGATAAGCCGCTTCAAAAGCGATTACGGTGAAGTGGATATGATTCAACATAACGCTATAATGTACGCCACCAATACCGGCGGGCCATTATTGAATAAGAATAGCGAGTTAGTTGGTATTAATCAGAATTTTCGTGAGGAAGGCACTATAAAAGTTGTAGCCGCCCCTAGCGTGCAAAGTTTCAATATGGCTGTTTCAATCAATGCTATCCGGCGACAAAGTAAGTTTGGGCGTTATCTGCACTGATTATTTTTCTTCGGCAACTTCTTCGGTAATTTCTTCTTCCAAAGGTTCGTCATAGAGCGCGCTTCCATGAATATTTTTGTGTTTTTCATAACAAGCAAGAAACGCTTCTACCATTTGGGGATCAAATTGAGACCCGGAGCATTTTTTTATTTCTTCCACAGCGAAGTCAAAAGTGTTTTTTCTGCGATAAGTACGGTTGCTGGTTATGGCATCAAAAGTATCTGCGACAGCGATAATTCTGGCTTTAAGCGGTATTTCCTCTCCAGCCAATCCTTCAGGATATCCCCGTCCGTCAAATCGTTCGTGATGATGACGTACACCGGGAATCAAATGAGCAAACTCGGATACATGTTTAAGAATATCTGCGCCTTTGCCCGGATGCGATTTAATTATGGTGAATTCTTCGTCAGTCAGACGTTGTTTTGAACAAAGGATTTGTTCAGAAATTCCTATTTTACCTATATCATGCAGAATTGCGGCTATACGCAAATCTTCCTGATCTTTGGAGTCTAAACCGAGTTCCTGAGCAATAAGCCCGGCAATTGCAGTAACACGTTCTGAATGACCAGCAGTATATGGGTCTTTCGCTTCGATAGCCGCTACCAGTGCTTCAATGCTGTGCATGAATAGATCGTGCATATTGTTGAATAAAATATAATTTTCAAGTGAAATAGCGGATTGGGCAATAAGTGATTTAAGGAGTTTCAGATCGTCATTTGTGAAATTATCTACTGATTTTTTCAGAACATTCCACTTATTACACAAACAAATTATGCCTATTATTTCACGATGTATAACCAATGGCACCAGGAGTAAAGACTTGATGGATGATTCGATATTATTAGTAACCTGAAAATCATTTATCAATATTGGTTTTTTATTGCTAAAAAGTTCTGTACCTAAATATTGCATTGCCTCTAAGAATTCAACTTTTAATCGTTTTTGAGGCGAAGAGAATTTATTGAAGATTTCAGCGTTAAGGACCATCTTTTTGTCGTCTTTGTTTCGTAAATAGAGCAAACATGCTTCAATCTGGATGGAATCAGTAATATTTTTGAGCACCATTTCCGGTGTATCTGAAACGTGATAAATATCTAGGAATTTTTCGCCGACACGGTTAATAATCCCTAATTCAACTTCTTTTTCCAAAACAAGACGCAAGGCTTTTTGTATTCTTTTGATCAGATGAATGGCAAAATTCATAATAATCGCAAATAAAACAGGTACGATTTCAAAGATAAATCCTGTGTGATTGAACAGAATCATTGAACCAAAGAAGCAAATAACAACCAAAGCTGCACATGCCAAACCTGCTCGTGGTAAACTTAGATTATAGAATAATGCTGCACAAAAAATACTTATCAGAAAAATACTGATTATAGAAAATAAGACGGAAGGACGCTGCACAAAACTTTCAGTAAGAAAAGAGTTTATCAAAGAAGCCTGTATAAATGCTCCAAACATGACATCAAAAGGAGTGATATATTCGTCAGAGTTACTTAATCCATGCGAGGTTTGTCCTATAAGGACAATTTTATCTTTGAAAAGACGTTTTGATACATGTCCTTTTAATACATCGTTGAAATAAAAGAAACTGATTCCCGACGCCAACATTTCGCTTGGCAAATCGATATGCAAAAAGTCAATGGCATTTTCGGGGTTGAAATAGTTAACCAACATAGTTTTATGCTTATCAACAGGGATTTTTATGTCTTGAATTTTAAAAAAGTTATCTCTAATCTCAACATCATTATCAGAGAGGCCTTTGTATCTCAAAAATGCCTCGAGTGCCATAGGAAAAACCCGTGTATCCTGTTCGAGGATAACCCCCGGAACATAACGAATTTTTCCATCTGAACCGGGAATAATATTGATGTGTCCTCGTCTATGTGCGGCATTTGCGAAGATATCCAGATTGTTACGCATTGCAACAGTTGAATACATTCCGTCACGCACCGGCAGTGTTGTAATTTTTTGTGCCGTAAATGTTGGCAAAACAACGTTTCCTGCTTCACGGATTGCCTGAGCGAGTTCTTCATCAGCCTCCTTATTACTACTTGGAAGGTCAAAGAAAATATCAAGACAGATGGCCTTTGCGCCGCCATTTGCGATATATTTGATAACATCAGCATAAGCATCGCGCGGGATAGGGTAGCCGCCGATATCATCGATACAGTTTTTAGTTACGCCGATAACAGCAAGGTTTTTGCTGAGAGGAGGATTTTGTCTTACCTGAAATCGCAAATCAATTGCTATGGCTTCTAATTTTTCAAATAAATTAAGATAATGAAAGGTGGAAATAAGTACACCAATAACCAAGCCTGCAATAAGGCCGCTTTTAATATTGAAATGAAGAGTTTTTTTCCTGACTGGAGCCAGGAATTGTTTAAGGATGTTTGTAATGTTTAAGCCCATGTAATTTTTCTATCCCGGTTAAAGTATATGTAGATAATATTTTTAGTATTACAATATCGGAATAATAAATGATTTATATTACTAACTTTTTTAGAATAATAGATTGAAAAGCATTTTCTTTTTCGTTAGTATTTAAAACAATTTCATGTAACCCAAATAAAATTGAAAAAAGATTTGTGAGAGGAGTTAATCTATGAGTACACTTTTTGAAATCACAATGGATAATTTTGATGATGAAGTGCTGGAATCTTCCAAACCTGTTTTAGCTGATTTTTCAGCAGAATGGTGTGGTCCTTGTAAACGTTTGGCTCCAATCGTAGAAGAAGTTGCGGAAGAAATGGGTGAGCAACTTAAATTTGTGCATATTGATATAGACGCTAACCAGAATATTGCTTCTGAGTATAATATTTTAAGCGTACCTACGTTGGTATTATTCAAAGATGGTGAGGAAGCTGACAGAAGTATTGGTCTGATTTCCAAGGCAAATTTAGTCGATTTTATTTCTAAAAACGTATAAAAGGTGCTGTCGTTATGCGTAATTGTTTGATTGCAGTATCGCTTCTTGTATGTTGCATGTCTGTTCAAGTTCTTTTTGCTCAGGAAAAGGATAACACAACTGCACAACTCACAACACAGGAAAACGCTCAAAAAGCTCTTTTAGAACGTCTTAATGGAATACAGGAGCAATTAAAGAGTAATCCGTCATCACCTGACCTCTTGTACGAATTAACTCTGAGCTATGCTGAACTTGGAGAAATCGAACGGGCTTTGGAATCAATGTTGTTAACCTTGAAAAATGTTTCCAGCTCTGAAGGTATATCGGTTCAACACCCCATAGATTTTCAACAGCAAGACAGAGAGAGATATGCGGCAGCAATCAAACAAATGAAATTGCAAAATAACGAAGAAAGCATTCAACTGCTAGAATCGTTAAAAGATAAGTATCCATTTAGTCCTGAGGTGTACTACAATTTGGCGATCATGTATGGCAATGAAGCTGAATACGTCAAGTTTTTTGAAAATATATATGGTGGCGCAGCTCTTGACCGTAAGGTTGTGGAATACTACCGTATTACAGGAGGTATCAATGTATTGCTGGGCAACTTAAAAAAAGCAGAAAGCATGTTCGGTAAATGTATTGAGATAGATGAAAACTATGCGCCTGCATATGAGTGGCTTGGAAAATTACGCTTGTTGGAACATAAGTATGAAGAAGGTATTTATATTCTAAAAAAAGCAGTAACAGCTGATCCTCAAGATTATTCCGCACGCTTGACCTTGGGCAGAATGTATATGGAACTCAAGCAATTTGATGAGGCGAAAAAAACACTTGAGGAAGCCCTTGAAATAAATAAGAACCATTGGGAAGCATACAGAACTTTGGGCTATCTGTACTACTATATGGATGATGTAGATAATAGTATAAAAATGTTTAAAGAAGTAATTGTCCTTCAACCAAGCACCATTGACCCATTACTTGATCTTGCTCGGGTCTATCAGAAAAAAGGATTCAATGCCGAGGCTATAGCGCATATAAAGTCAGCAATAAAAATGATGCCGAACGAACCAATGTTGTATATAGAGTTAGCAGACCTGTATGCGGCAAATGAAGATTATCCAATGGCAATGGAATCATTTCAACAAGCCCTTGCAATTGATGATGATATGCCGGTGATACATTATCGTTTAGGTTTGGTGCATTATAAAATGCAAGATTTTACTGAAGCAGCTCGCGAACTAAAAAAAGCTATTCGACTGGAATCTGAATATATTGATGCCTACAAAGCCCTGTATTATCTTTACCGTGATGAATTAAAGGATGATAAAGAAGCTGCGTATTACGCGCAAATGCTGCAAATTCTGACTGGTAATGAATAATTGCGGGATACACATACCTGAGTTTGTTTGATTATGGATATTATTCTCCAGCTTATTCTTTTATTAATTTGCCTTATACTTTCAGGTTTTTTTTCGTGCTCGGAAACAGCTTTGTTTTCGTTACCTAAAAGTAAACTTAGAATATTGCAGGAAGAGAACCCGCATAAAGGCGGACTACTTGTCAAATACCTCAGTGATTCGCCAAAGTTGCTAATATCAATTCTCATCGGCAACATGTTTGTTAATATTTTTGCAACTTCGAATATGGAGCGTCTGGCCACATCGTTATTCCCAGGATACGGCCTGCAAATTTCCATTCTGCTTATGACCTTTTCCATCATCCTGTTTGGTGAAATTATACCAAAAGTGCTGGCAGTTAATTTTTCACGTTCTTTAGCTCTTGTAGTCATCCCATATATTGCATTCTTATATAAAATAGTCACACCGTTTAGATCAGTTTTGCACACACTATCAAATAAGATTATTACTAAACTTTCTACATATATCGCATCGGATTTACGATCAACCCATGAAGAGATACGGGCAATGATTCTTGATTCTCATCAGGAGGGAATTTTATTCGAGCACGAACGCAAAATGATTGACGGCGTCATAAAATTACAAACACTGCATGTTAAAGATATTATGACTCCACGTCCTGAGATGGTCTTTTTTGATGTCAATACTCCTAAGGAAACTATATTCAGAGCTATGCGTCGAGGGAAATTCTCGCGTATTCCTATTTATGAGTCTAGCATGGATAACATTATAGGCATTTTGTATATAAAAGATTTCCTCATTATAAAAGGAACACAAAACCATATTAAAGGTATCTTGCGCAAACCTTATTTCGTACCGGAAACAAAGTTTGCTGCGCAATTGTTCCATGAAATGCGCGAAGCTCATTCTCACATTGCAATCGTTGTAGACGAATATGGGGGAGTGGAAGGATTGATTTCCATGGAAGATATCCTCGAGGAAATTTTCGGTGATATTCTGGACAAAAAAGATGCGTTGTTATCGCTCAAGAAAATCAGTCCGCACGCAATCAAAATTTCCGGCCGACTGAGTTTAGAAGATTTCAATGAAGTCTTCAAAACCGATATCCAAGATGATTTATGCGTGACAATTGGCGGTTATTTGTTACGCAAATTGGGACGCATACCTTGTAAAGGCGAGCAATATACTGGTAATGATTTAACCTATACTATATCTCTGGTAAAGAAAAACCGCATTGAGGAAATTATTGTGACCCGTTCTGTAATAGCAAAACAAAAACGTATGGGGAAACGCCGGTTATGATTTTCGTATGGTATATTTTGATGATAGCCGTGTGCTTGCTTTTTGAAGGTTTTTTTTCCGGTATCGAAATGGCTGTTATTTCCAGCAATAAGCTGAAAATTAGATTTCTGGCAAATAAAGGAAACGATGCCGCTAAACGAGTTAAAAAATTCCTTGCAAAACCACAGCTGTTTTTAGCTACTACTCTTGTTGGTGTTAACCTTGCGATTATTATTTCGTCTGCTATTGCTTCACGAATGATGTCAATGCTGGTACCTGATGAGTTTGTCCAGATTGCAACCACTGCTTTAATGTTACCTCTTATACTTTTTTTCGGTGAGATTATTCCTATGACAACCGGACGTTTGCATGCTACACGCCTTAGCCTTGTGGGCGTTCGTTTATTACAACTTGCGTATTATTGCTTATTTCCATTGGTAAAACTCTTTTCATGGTTGTCGGAAAAGATTATTGCTCTTTGCGGTATTAATCTAAGCAAAAAGAATCCTTTCCTGACCAGGGATGAATTGTTGTATATTCTCGAACATGAAGCAGAACGAAAAATTTTATCGCAATATGATTCGGGTATTATAAAAAAGATATTTCATTTTCAAAATGTAGTTGTTGAAAATGTTATGGTTCCACTGGATAAGGTTGTGATGGTTGAAGCCTCTGTATCGTGCAAAGAAGTGATGAAACTCATGCAGAAAAGTGGTTTTTCACGTATGCCGGTTTATGATCAATCCACCACTAATCTGGTAGGTGTAATCCGCCCAGCTGAACTATTGAATGCTGATCTCAATAAACCTGTCAAAAAATATATTATCAAACCTTTTCATGTTAAAGAGTATACTCCAATAGTACGAGTATTATGGGATTTACAAATGAACGGTCGTCAAATGGTAATTGTCGAGGATACTCATAGAAAATCCGTTGGCATTTTGACACTTGAAGATATAATGGAAAAAGTAGTCGGCAATATTATTGACGAATATGATTCTGGAGCTGAGCATAAACCACATGAATGATAAAGACCGCTTCGTCCAAAAAATAATAGATAAATTCGAGAAGATCGAATCGCGTCATCTTGAAGATTACCTGCTCAGGTTATCTCAGGAACGGCATTTTCTTGAAGAGTTATTCAATGTACTTGAAGAAGGGATATTGGTGCTTGACGAATATAAACAGGTTATTCTGATAAACGCCGCCGCAAGAACTATGCTGTGCACATCCAGTGATGATCTGATTGGAAAACCGATCTTAAAACATATTGCAGACGAGCGCTTTGCCATTTTTTTAGAAAAGATATGGGAGTTGACCGATAAATCGATTTCAACAGAACTCACCTTGCAAATCCCTCAAAAAACTATGTTATCCGTAACGATTATGAATCATCCATCAACACACAACGATATGTTTATAGAAAAAATATTGGTGTTCAATGATATAACCGAAAAACGCACCCAGCTTGAAGCATTACTCAATGATGAGAAAATGAATACGTTCAACCTGCTATCTGCAGGTGTGGCACATGAAATAGGCAATCCTTTAAATTCACTGGATATACATCTGCAGTTACTCCAAACGGTTATAGAATCATTAGATGCCGCGCAAAAAGATGAAATGATGGAGTTGACAGATGTGGCACGTTCGGAAATCGGCAGGCTTGATAATATAATAAAGCGTTTTCTGAAATCTATTCGACCTTTTAGGCTCCAGATAGGAGAACACGATATTAATTCAACAGTTAAAAATGTGATAGATGCAACTATACCGGAACTTAATAAGGCCGGCATAGAATGGGAACTGTCTGTAGCGGATGATATTCCTCAATTTCTATATGATGAAGAACTGATACATCAGGCATTAACAAACGTCATAAAGAATGCAATACAGGCAACTCCATCGGATGGAAAAATATCGATAGAAGTTATTCAAACAAAAGACAATTATTGCAAAATTTTTGTTCGTGATACAGGAAAAGGTATTCCGAACGATGTGATCAATAAAATTTTTGATCCATATTTTACAACCCGCGAGGAAGGTACTGGGCTAGGGTTGATGATTGTAAGGCGAATAATGAATGCCCATGGTGGTTCGGTATCGGTCATGAGCGAAGAAACTAAGGGTACTGTTATTGAACTTAAAATACCTCTGCGAAAACGCGGTAAAAAATTATTGCCCCAATCATAACTTCTTTGTAAAATCTATATTAAATATATAAATCACATATCAATATAGACAGGATTATGAGACCAAAAACAATTCTTATAGTTGATGATGAAAAGAATACCCGTGAGGGTATATCAAAATTTTTGCGCCTGAAAGATTTTCACTGCCTGCTTGCTGAAGATGGGAAACAGGCTTTGGCACAGCTTAAATCCGAGCAAGTCGACCTGATGTTAACCGATTTGCGAATGCCGGTTATGGGTGGCATGGATTTATTGCTTAACGCCCGAAGTATTGCTCCTGACACACCTATAGTCGTTCTGACTGCCTATGGCTCAGTAGAGTCTGCGGTGGAAGCTGTGAAACGTGGTGCCGCGGATTTTTTAACCAAACCGATCAATCTGGATAAACTGCTTATCACTATTTCACGTATTCTTGATAATATCGATTTGAAAGAAGAAAACACACAACTTCAGCAACGTCTTGACGAAAAGTATGGTCTTCAAAATATCATTGGTACATCAGAGAAAATGCAGAAAGTTTTTGACCTCATTAGACAGGTAGCACCATCCAAAGCTACTGTGCTCATACAAGGAGAAAGCGGAACGGGAAAAGAACTGGTTGCTCATGCTATTCATCAGCTCAGTCCACGTAAATCAAATTCGTTTGTTGCTGTGCATTGTGCTTCACTGGCTGGAACTTTGCTTGAAAGTGAATTGTTCGGTCATGAGAAAGGGGCATTTACAGGAGCAGTGTCGCAACGTGTCGGACGATTCGAACTGGCAGATCGAGGAACCCTGTTTCTTGATGAAGTGAGCGAAATCAGCCTTCCTGTACAGGTTAAATTACTGCGAGTATTGCAGGAACAATCTTTTGAGCGAGTCGGAGGGATTAAAACAATCCCCGTGGATATCAGGCTTATTGCTGCATCGAATAAAAATCTTGAGCAGGAAGTAAATAATAACGAATTTCGTGAGGATCTATATTACCGTCTGAACGTAGTCACAATTCAACTCCCGCCACTTAGGGAACGCAAAGAAGATATTCCACTCCTTATAAAACATTATCTTGATTTATTCGTCAAAGAAAACAACCGATCCCAACTTATTATCGACCCACAGGTTGTCAAAATTTTACAGAACTACAACTGGCCTGGCAATATACGCGAATTGCGCAATTGCATTGAGAATATGGTGGTTCTTACCCGAGGTGACCAAATTACTATTGCTGAAATTCCCGATAAGATTTTAACTTCAATACAAAACAATTCTACAAGCGGTACACCTGATTATGAACCTCCTGCATCTGAATTTAACATCAAAGATACCGAACGTTCCTTAATCATCAAAGCAATCAAAGAGAACAACGGTAACCGCACCAAAGCCGCTGAAGCTCTTGGTTTCAGCCGTCGAACACTCTACAGAAAACTCGAAAAATACGGACTAGAGTAGACTATCCGTTACTGTTACAAAACTCACTCCCCATCGTGTCAATAGCTGTCACATACGACACTTTAGTGAGTCATGATGGCACAATAAAATCTCTTTTATCTAGAACTAAATATTAATCAAATAGATTAAAATATATTTTTATAGTACTTATATATAGCTTTATATAAATATGTAAATATCTGTTGGCATGAGACGTGTTTATATACAGCGCAAAACAACCCTGAACTCATATCTGTAATTAAAATAGACTTGCTATTTAAATCTTGTTAACTATAATAAGGGGGTGATTTTTTAGAAGAAATCAAATTATTGTATGATTGTGTTTTTTATGTATAACAAAATCGAATAAAAAGGAGTTTGTTTGATGAACGTCAAACCTTTAGGAGACAAAGTACTTGTAAAAAGATGTGAACCCAAGGAAGTAGTCAGGGGTGGAATCATTTTACCTGATTCGGCAAAAGAAAAACCGTTGGAAGCAAAAGTTATCGCATTGGGAACAGGAAAAACTACTGATGAAGGCAAAGTATTGCCTTTTGAAGTGAAAGAAGGCGATACTGTTTTGATCGGAAAATACGCCGGTCAAGATATAAAAATTGACGGTGAAGAATATATTATGCTTCCTGAAAAGGATATTCTTGCAATTTTAGGCTAAATAAAGTATTTTATATACCATTTATTACCATCTAACGTTGGAAAAGATATTTTTTAGATAAAGAGGAGATTAAAATATGCCAGCAAAACAGTTGAAATATGATGAGAAAGCTCGTCAGGCTATTCTTTCGGGGATAGAACAACTTAGTAACGCTGTTAAAGTAACGCTTGGCCCACGTGGTAGAAATGTTGTCATTGATAAGAAATTTGGCGCTCCGCTGATCACTAAAGATGGTGTAAGCGTTGCAAAGGAAATCGAACTTGATGATCCATTTCAGAATATGGGCGCGCAGATGGTCAAGGAAGTAGCATCGAAAACCAGCGACAATGCAGGTGACGGTACTACTACAGCAACAGTACTTGCTGAAGCGATTTATCGTGAAGGATTGAAAATGGTTGCCGCAGGTGCCAATCCCATGGGGTTAAAACGCGGTATCGATAAAACAGTAGAAAAAGTAGTTGAATATCTTTCTAAACTGAGCGATGCCGTAAAAGATAGACAGGAAATTTCTCAGGTCGCAACCATTTCAGCAAATGGCGATACAACAATTGGTGAAATTATTGCTGACGCTATGGAAAAAGTCGGTAAAGACGGTACAATTACTGTAGAAGAGGCAAAAGGTATTGAGACTTCGCTGGATATCGTTGAAGGCATGCAGTTCGATAAAGGATACCTTTCACCATATTTTGTAACTAATCAGGAAGCCATGGAATGTGTACTGGATAATCCATATATTCTGATTCATGAGAAAAAAATATCAAATTTGAAAGATATGCTTCCGCTGCTTGAAAAAGTTGCTCAATCCGGTGCACCGTTATTGATTATAGCTGAAGATATTGAAGGCGAAGCATTGGCAACACTCGTTGTAAACAAAATACGCGGGACATTCAAATGCTGTGCAGTCAAAGCTCCTGGTTTTGGTGATCGCCGCAAAGCAATGTGTGAAGATATTGCCATCTTGACAGGCGGCAAATTCATCTCGGAAGATCTTGGAATCAAACTTGAAAATATCGGACTTGATGATCTTGGCCGTGCAAAACGCATCACCATTGACAAAGAAAACACCATTATTGTTGAAGGTACCGGCGACGAACAAGATATCAAAAGTCGTGTAGCACAGATCAAAACACAGATTGAAGAAACGACTTCAGATTATGATCGCGAAAAGTTGCAGGAACGTCTTGCTAAATTGGCGGGTGGTGTAGCTGTAATTAATGTCGGTGCTGCAACTGAAATTGAAATGAAAGAGAAAAAAGCACGTGTTGAAGACGCTCTGCATGCAACCCGCGCTGCTGTTGAAGAAGGTATAGTGCCCGGTGGTGGTGTGGCACTGTTGAGATCTTTGTCAGTTGTCAAAGATATTAAACTGGAAGGTGATGAAAAAGTAGGCTCGAACATAGTAGCCAAAGCGCTCGAAGCTCCACTTCGTCAAATTGCCACCAATGCCGGAGTTGAAGGATCGGTTGTTGTTCAGCAGGTGCTTGGTGGTAAAGACGCATATGGGTATGATGCAGGGAAAAATGAATATACAGATATGGTTAAAGCCGGTATTATAGATCCGACCAAAGTTACTCGTACAGCGTTGCAAAATGCATCGAGTATAGCAGGGTTGCTCTTAACAACCGAAACATTGATTACCGATATACCGGAACCGGAAAAAGGTCCTGCAATGCCCGGTGGTATGGGTGGCGCATACGGAATGTAATATATTATAATATAATAAGTTGTACGTAAAGGGGAGAAAGGTATAAAAATCTTTCTCCCCAAAAGTGTTTTTTAGCTAAGGAGGGATCATACGTGGTTCTCGAAGACAAATCAGATCTGATTGAAAAGGCAATTAAAGTAATTAAAAACAAACCAGTGCTTATCAATTTACTTGCACGACGTGTTCGTCAGCTCAACAAAAATGCTCGTCCGCTTGTTCAAAAAGAGGAAAACGAGGATAATATCAATATTGCATTGCGTGAAGTGGTCGCAGGCAAAATATATCCTGTTTTCAAAGAAAGGGGACATAAAGACGACGATGTTATTGAAGAGATGTACACGCAGTAATAACTAAATACGATCGTTATGATCTCGCTGAAAGATGTATATAAAAATTATTCCGGTGAATACGCTTTAAAGGGTATCAGTTTAGATGTTAGCCGTGGACAGATACTGGGGTTCCTTGGTCCAAATGGGGCAGGTAAAACCACGGCTATGCGTATTATCACCGGCTTTATTGCGCCTACATCCGGTTCGGTAACTGTGGCGGGTATGGATATTTTTCGCCATCCCAAAGAGATAAAACATCTTATCGGGTACATGCCCGAACACAACCCGTTGTATCCTGATATGAAAGTGCATGAGTATCTTATGTTTCGTGGTAAATTGAAAGGACTTCGAAGCAATGATCTTAAAAAACGTCTGAGTAATGTATTTGATACCTGTATGTTGCATGATGTGTCCGATAAACTTATCGGTATGCTTTCAAAAGGATACCGCCAGCGAGTTGGTTTGGCAGAAGCGCTGATTCATGATCCTCAGGTTCTTATTCTTGATGAACCTACGGTTGGGCTTGACCCTACTCAGATACGGCAGGTGCGTGACCTTATAAAAAATATTGGTACTGACCGTACAGTCATTCTTTCCACCCATATACTGCCTGAAGTTGAAGCGACATGTAATTCTGTGGTGATTATTAATCACGGAAAAATTATTGCTATGGAATCAAGCGATCAGCTTAACTCAATGCACACATCAACATCACGGATTACTCTTGAGCTAAAGGGTGCTTTGGCTCGTTTTGAGGCAGGATTGGATAATCTGGAATTGTGTTTGTGGAACCGTACTACGTATCTCGATGATAATCAGGCAGTATATTCAGTTGAATATGCGGGAGAAGATGATATACGAGAGACTTTTTTTAAGCTTGCCGTGTCCACGGATTGTGTTTTGCTGGAATTACATCGTGAGAAAGCCAGCCTCGAGGACATTTTTATTCATTTAGTGACCGACGAACCTGCAGATGGGGGAGGGCACGACTGATGCGCATCACCTATCTATTAACAATGCGTGAATTGCGCAGTTTTTTTAATTCTATCATGGGATACGTTATCCTTACCATGTTTCTGCTTATTTACGGGTTTGTCTTCTGGTTTTTGGTTAATGCGTTTAGTAATCCTCAAAATACGTTTAACGAACCATTTTCAAATTTTTTCTTTGGTACCTTTTACTACTGGTTCATCCTGATTATTGTACCGCCTTTGCTCACTATGCGCAGTATTGCTGAGGAACGTAAATCTGGTACACTTGAGGTATTGCTGGCCGCACCGGTATCTGAAGGGCAACTGGTGATATCAAAATTTTTAGCATCTTTTCTGTTTTATGTGTTTATGTGGTGTACAACATTGTTTTATTTTTACCTGATCGGGGGACACACGCAACTTGAATGGACCAGGATTCTTATAGGGTATTTCGGTACTTTTCTAGTGGGGAGTGTGTTTATATCAATTGGAATTTTCGCATCTGCCATAAGCAGAAACCAGATTGTCGCGGCCATTATATCATTCGGGATGGGATTGCTGATTTTCTCTTTAAGTTTCATTTCATATTTTATTGATTTTAAACGATTGAAATCTATCCTTGATTACATAAACATTATGGAAAGTATGATGAAGTTTTCGCAAGGAATTCTAGATACACGGCCAATTGTATATTTTCTAAGTTTATCGGTATTTTTTCTTTTTTTATCGGTAAAAATGCTCGATTCGCAACGTTGGAGATAAGCTGAATGAAATACGATTCTTATCATAAACGAGTGCTCTTATTTGGATCAATAACTACCTTCGCGGTTATTGTATTAACGGCAATCCTTATCGTTGTGAATTATATTTCGTTTCGGCATTACAAACGTATTGATCTGACAAAAAACAAGATCTATTCCATATCAGAGCAAACACGCGATATTGTTTTAGGTATAGAAAAACCCGTTGCTATCTATGTGTTTGTACCGCGTACAGCCCGCTTGTTCACCTATATTTCGTATACACTTGAGGAAATGCAGAAAATCAATCCCACTATAGATGTTGAGTATATTGATATCGACCGCGATCTGGTCCGGGTGCAAGAGTTTGCTCACAAATACAAACTCAGTACAGAAGATTATGTTGTAGTTACCTGTGGTGATAAATTTCGTGTACTTGTGTTGAATGACTTAGCTGAATTTGACTACGGGGAATCTTTTTATGATCAGCAGGAGCCATCTCTCAAAGGTTTTATTGGTGAACAGTCTGTAGTTTCGGCATTATTGTCGGTAACACATAGCGAAACTACAACGATTTATTTTACTGAAGGGCATGGAGAAAAAAATATCAATGACGAATCATCCGAAATGGGATATAACTCTGTACGCAACTCACTACAGCATAATAATTATCAGGTGAAATCCATTATTTTGCCTGAAGCGACACATATTCCTCAGGATTGCGAGTTGCTGGTTATTGCCGGGCCACAAACAAAATTAACCGAGCATGAGCTCAACCTGATTCAGACATATCTAAATGAAGGCAATCCGCTTTTGATGATGCTTGATCCCGGTGACGCGACAGGCCTGGAAACTATTTTGAAAAATTTTTCGCTGGTTGCGGGTACTGATATTGTCTTTGATCCGCAACAGTGCGTACCATTTTCTTCACCAGCATATCTTCTTTCAAATATTGTACATCAACATCAGATAACCGCTCCGTTGAAAAACATGATGGGGATGTTTTATATAGCACGATCGATAACAACAGTAGGCGCATATAACGAAAACATTTCAAACAGTATTCTGGTGGAAACATCGGATAAGGGATGGGCGGAAAAACATCCCGATCAGGAACCGGTTGAGTTTAATGCAGATATCGATATACCAGGCCCTGTGCCTATAGCTCAGGCAATAGAACTACAGAACGAACCTTTCACACGTATTGTAGTGTTTGGAGATTCCGATTTTCTGTCAAATTCTCAGATTGTCAATCTGGCTAATAACGATTTATTAATACATTCGGTCACGTGGCTTCTGCATAAAAAAGACACTGTAGCTATACCTGCCAAACAATTTGACCGTAAAACAATTACAATTACCAGTTCTCAGATGAAAACCATATCATATATTGTAGTATTGTTTATGCCCCTGACCAGTTTATCTATTGGAATTTTTGTCTGGCTATTGCGAAGGAAATTTTAATGGGTTTTAAATCGTTGCTCATACTCATAATCATACTAATCGCCTTGCTTTCATTTGTATATTTTTTTGAACGACATGCACCAAGTACTGATGAACGTTTAGCGCGGTCGAAGCAAATTTTTTCTTTTGATGAGCAGGCAATAACATTTATTTCTATAATAAATACTGATTCTTCATCACCATTTATTCTTAATAAAGAATCTGATTCAGGAGTATGGCGACTCACAAAACCAGTATCACTACGAGCAAACAAAGATACGGTTATTCCCTTGTTGAGCGATCTTAAATTTTCAACTGCTAAACGTGAAATTAAGGTTTCAGAAGCGGATATATCGGAACTGGGCCTAAATACTCCAACAAGCAGTATCGATTTTTCTGACGACACATATAGCTATTCTTTAGCGCTTGGTAACCCCACAGCAGTTGGAGGCCAAGTATATGCTCTAACAAGATTAAAAAAACTTAATGAATCAGGTGAAGGCGAACAGCATATCGTTATTCTTGATGCAATGATAGAAGACAGTCTGGATGTTTCCTTAAACGATTTGCGAACACAACATGTTATACCCCAATGGTCGTTTGCTCCGGATTCGATCATAATTGAACGCGATGAGCTGAAGATTGAACTTCAGAAACACTCAGATAACACATGGTATATAGTGCAACCATTATCAAGAAAAGCAGATGATACAACAATTAATGAGTTGTTAATCACGCTTAACAATCTAAAAATCCTCGATTATTTAACCGATTCATCAACTATAGACAATGAATATGGTTTTCAATCTCCGCGCGTTAAAATAACTCTCTCGGGTGGCTCCAAACAAGTCTCTGTCTTGCTTGGAAATGAATATGATGATACTAAACGAACTTATGTCAAAAATAATCTGGAGATATGCGTATATGGTATTGACAGTAAAACAACACCCATATTATTTTCTACATTGTCGCAATTGAGCGCGCATAATCTAACGATACCCGAAAAAGCTAATATAAGAAATATACAAATCAGAAAAGATGTTCAGGAATTGACAATTGAGTATAGTGATGGGCAATGGCACGTGACAAATCCGGTTATGCTTCTGGCAGATGAGCAACATATTGAAGACATGCTTGATATTCTAAAATCCTATAAAATTGATGATTATATTATCGATCCTAAACAACGTGATACTTTGCTATCAAAAATCGATATAAATGCTGTCACCGTTGTGTTTAACACTACTGAACAAGAAGAACGTCCTATAAGCTATACATTCTTTGACGACCTATCGGATCATAAAAAATACGTAGTTGATAATATGACCGAGTCATTGCGGTGCATTTCCAGCGAAAAAGATTCCGTATTCCCGTCTGAAGTAGTTGATTTTGCTCAAAAAAATGTATTGCGGATTAACAGACATCTCATCAACCAATGTTCAGTTGTTACAGAATCAACTCAGTACAATATTCAACAACGACATGGCACTCTTTTTTGTAATGACAAGCAATTAACAGAAGATGATGCAAAGAATATTTTTGAAGCGCTGGAACAAATTTGCGTGCAGAATCTTATTGATCTTAAAACTGATGAAAATCTAAAAAAACACCACCTCGATACGCCATCAATTGAGATACATACTAAGCTGAGCGCAAAACCGCCCACAGGATCTGACAACATTGATCTGCTTTTAGGCGATTCGCACGAAACGATCCGATACGGCTATATGGCAGATTATCCGTTGATTTTTGTTATAAATGAAACAGCAATCAGCACATTGCAAGATGCTTTGAAAGACATTTCTGTGGCGTCTGATAATCAAGATTAATCTAAAGAAGAAAAGCAAAATCGTCGAATCAATCAGTAGGTTATTTTCAGAAAAATATGAGGAAACTATGGACTATTTCGAAATGGAACGCAGGCGGTACGCGCAGTCAAAAGGCGGATCGCTTGGTATGGGTGGTACGGTAACCCCTGTAATAAAATATTTGTTACTTATCAATTTGGCTATTTTTCTGGTACAGGCACTATCGAAACTGATATTTGGCAGTGACTTTTTAGCGCCAATATTCGGTTTTGTCCCTCGCAAGTTTGTTTTCGGACTGATGGTATGGCAGCCATTTACATACATGTTCCTGCATGGCGGGGTGTTTCACTTATTCTGGAATATGCTGGCGCTTTGGATGTTCGGTGGGGAAGTAGAAAGCACACTTGGATCAAAAGTTTTTGCCAGATACTATATTGCCTGCGGTATTTTTGCCGGATTGTGCTCGTTGATATTCGCGTTCAATTCGCTAGCTCCGGTAATTGGGGCGTCAGGAGCAATATATGGTGTATTGACTGCATTCGGTATGCTGTTTCCTGAACGAGTGATAACGTTACTTTTGTTTTTCGTTTTACCTATAAGGGCAAAAGCAAAATATTTTGTTATGGCATTTGCGGCATTGACGTTTCTTCAGACATTGACGAATTCCGGAAGCGGTATAGCGCACTTTGCTCATTTAGGTGGTATTGTATTCGGTTTTTTATATTTTAAGAATTTTTTCGGTTTACGAGAGTTTTTTGAACATGTTTCCACGCCAAAATTTAGTCCTGTAATCAAACGTCAGGAACAAAATGATATTCCGCGCGATGTGTATATATCTGAAGAAGTCGATCCAATCCTTGAGAAAATATCCCGTGAAGGTTTGCATAGCCTGACTAAACGCGAGCGAAAAATCCTTCAGAAAGCAAAAGAAAAGCTGTAACCAGCTGTACCTTTAATCGTCTAAAATATGCTCCTGCAGTAATTTTTGTTTTGTTCGATCAAAGTGTCCACCTTTCCAGTAGACTTTTTTACATTTCGGGCATTGATAGAGAGTAAACGATTCTAAAACTCGCATTGGAATGTTTGCAGGCGGTTCGTCAGGATGGATTTCAACAATCAAAATATTACATAGCAAACATCGGGAAAACAGATTTTTGGAATAAAAAGAATTTTTAAACTGTTGTTTTATGAATCGTAATTTATCCCAGATATTATCGAGTGAATCAGGAATGACGAGATGCTCTACGTCTGGCATCATGGAAAATTTACGCAACGATGTTGTCAGAAAAATCCTGTGTTCGTCATAAGCAATATCTGCAAATCTTTCTCCCGAATAGTCAGGGCGAAATAAAACATCCTCGCCCAGAATCAGCATATAGCGCGCAACATCGCCTAACATTGCATCAATAGCCCATTTCATAGCAAGCGAACTCCTCCTCAAAAATATATTCGCATTTTTCCTCTATTTCATCAAGATCGCAGATAAAGTAAATCAGTATTCTGGTTTTTCTGAATATTTGGCATAAAAATTATAACAGTTGGAAACAAAAAAATGAGCGCTAAGATTCTTTATTTCGTTTTTATGAAAAAATCGCAATCACGCTTCTCTTTACAATCAGCAACTTAATACACTTTCTTTATATTTAGATTTATTAAATATCATTTTTAGCTTGATAATTAATTTTATTTGATGTCAAATTAATTTTATGGCGTAATTCATTAATTACACAAGCAACCTTTAAATGGAGGACGGATTATTATGAAAAAAATATTCTTGGCTTGTGTATTAACTTCATTTTGTTTGACCGCTTCAGTTTTTGCGGATGGAGTCGTTCCACCGGGAACTACAATGTTGAACGACTCAGGTTCGTCAAGCAACCCAGCCTTGTGGTATTTAAGCGGTGACTACACTGCTCCTGACACCGGAACGTTTTCTATTGGCGGACCAAATGCCAGCTATAATTATTTATCTGTTGTCGCCAGCCAAACATTTAACGCCCCTAAAGGATTAACCATGGGCGCATCCTGGAGTTCACACGACCGATTAGATGTATCCGGTGGAGGAAATGTTAACGTTACGGGTAATCTACTCGTTGGTCCGGGATCTGTCATGTATTATACCGAATGGCATGAAATTTTAGTTAGCGGGGCAGGATCAAAAGTCAGTATTACCGGTAATCTTGATATGAGCAATGGATATAATGCGACAGAAAGTGTATTGCGTATAACTGATGGAGGTTTGGTTGTTGTAGATAGCGACCGCGATAGTGTAGGCAGTTTCTCTCTATATTCTCATTATACCTATGGTAATTGCTGGTTGGATTTCGACGGTGGAATGCTGGCTATTTTTGGAGACTCAACCGGTGATTTTGCCCCAAACGCCAATAACATTTTAGCTTCAATTCGTGTCTGGGATGAGGGTAGTTCAACATTTCAGGCAACGGCGGACTTTTTCAGCTCTTCTCAGCCACCGGCGGTTAATTCTTACTATCAGATGCTGGATGTTGATTACATCGATACCGCGGCAACGGCCGCTCAGCTTGGTATCAGTGAAGATTTAGTTGGCTTTACGGTCCTGCGCAATGCCGTACCAGAACCCGGAGCAATGATCTTGTTTGCGTTAGGCGCATTCATTTATCTGCGTCACAAGAAGTTTTAGAGACATTAAAATTGAGTTTAATTATTGAAGACGACTGACAAGTAAGTTGGTCGTCTTTTTGTTTATTTAAAGAAAAAGGGAAAGAGCAGTTGAACAATAAAAAAAGCACGCCAGGCAGGGCTCGAACCTGCGACCTCTGGATTCGAAGTCCATCACTCTATCCAACTGAGCTACTGGCGCACTTTCACGTACTATATACAATTAGCCCCGATTTGACCAGAAAAATTTATCGTACGATAGCAAAATTTAGCTTCTATCAATCGATATCGTATTTTTAAGTTGTGAACAACGAAAAAGTGTCATTGCTTCTATCCTTTTTGAGATTGCTTCGTCGCTTCGCTTCTCGCAATGACGGTTTGGAAGACGAACGTTTGACTGTATCTCCTCTGTAATCAGTAAATTTAATTGACATAAATTAGCGGTTTACTTATTATTAAAACGCACTCAGATATAGACAAACCAACCATATATAACGCAGTGTTGGAGTTACTCATGACCGATACCCACACACCAGTCAAACGTCGAAGATCGATATCGATCCATACAAAACTGTTGTCGTATTTTCTTGTTTTAACCATTATACCATTACTGATTTTAGGGTTATTCAGTATCCGTTTATCAACAAAACCACTTCGTGAATTCGCGTTGGCGCCATTGCAACGCCATGTATTGTCGTTATCAAATCACATCCGAACCGAGCTTTATGACGCTCGTCAGGATCTGTTGTATACAAGCCGGTTACCCGATCTGGCAAGAATGCTCGAATATTACGCTACAGCCTCCAATGAATACCAACTGGTTCTTAAAGAACCTGTTTATAATGATTTCATCGAAGTCGTACGCAAACGAAAAAAATACCGCTATATCAGTTATAGTGACGAAAACGGCAAGGAGTTGATCAGAGTCAATTTTCTTCGTCCTGATGCGTGGGATGTTATAGCAGGGGATCGGTTGCAAAATAAACAGGACGCACCTTTCTTCAAACAGGGCATATCTGCAAAGTTAGGCGAGATATTTGAGTCTGAAGTCACACTCAATGAAGAAAACGGTATTTTGCAAGAGCCGTACACAAAAGTTGTGTACCTTTCTACACCAGTTGAAGATATATCAGGTCAAAAACGCGGTGTGGTTACCATTGCACTGCATGCGGATGTCTTATTTAAGCCAGTTAAGGATTGGATCGTTGACCGATATGAATCGGCGACACATTGTATTATTAACAAAAAAGGATTTTATATCGCCCATTCCGACCCTGGCAAAGAGTGGGGAAACCAACAACACATACATATGAAATGGTCTATCATCAACGATTTTGCAACTGATGTCAGTACTCCTTTACTGGATACTAGCAAAGATGCAGTTATAGAAACGCAAAATTATGTGTTTGTTACTCATAGGGTTTATCCGGAACCGGATAACCGCAATGAATATTGGATTGTCACATCGTATGTACCCAGATCAGTTGTATACGAGCGCATTAACCGCTTCAAACTGATTTTTCTTGTATTGTTGATACTTACCATTATCACTACAGTCGTTTTTGCGATGATTTTATCGTCACAAGTTGCCCGTCCTATCAAAACGCTTCGTAAAGGGGCAGCAATGATACGTGATGGAGACCTCTCTCATAGAATTGATATAAAAAGTACTGATGAAATCGAAGAACTGGCTTTCGATTTTAATCTTATGACTATTCAGCTCGAAGATCTGTATCAAAATCTGGAAAAGAAAGTCAAAGATCGAACAAAACAACTTCAGGAAGCTATGCATGAACTTGAAGAAAAAGAGAAACAAATACAGGAAGCAGATCAGCTGAAGCTGGATTTTTTAACCAATTTATCATCGGAGTTAAGAACACCTCTGACCAGTATTATGGGGTTTTTGTCTTTATTGATAAATAATGTTTACGGAGACCTGACTGACAAACAATTGCAGGCACTTAACAAAGCACGCAAGAACGTATACCACACTTTTAAATGGTTAGATGGTATTATACGCATTTCCTCATTATCCGCTATCCAGTACGATAGAATGACAATTCATAAAACACGTTTTAATATTGCGGAATCCGTAGCGCAGGCGATAAAAAATCTCAGTTACGTCTTGTCCGGCGAGCAAAAAGAAGCGACTGTAGAATTTGACGCAACTCAGGATATACAAATCTATTCAGACAAGGAAAAAGTCGATGAAATTATATCGAGTTTGCTCAGCGGGATTGTATATCATCCGTTGACGCAGGATACACCTATTTATATAAATATAACATCAGCGATGCACGCTAAGAAAATGGCGTATGTGGTTGAATTTGCGTTACAATTTAATAAAGGTATAGATGCCAGAGATTTATACAGAGCGCTAATTGAACCGTTTATACATTCTCCGACATTTTTCAATATAACTAATTTGAGCACAAATGTTGCGCGTTCATTACTTAACTGGCTTGAAGATGATTTACAAGTGGCATATGATAACAAAACGAACAAACTGACGGTATCCGTTTATATCAAAAAAGATGAGGAAGCAGATGAATCTTAAAATTCTCATTGTGGAAGATGATGCAGACAACATGGAAATACTGAGTGCGTATCTTGAATATGCGCATTATACTATCTCAAAAGCGGTTGATGGTGAACAGGCATTAAGCAAAGTAGAATCGGATAAACCTGATGTTATTGTTCTTGATATGTCGATTCCTAAAATTGACGGATGGGAAGTAGCCCGTCAGTTACGATTAAAACCTGAGAATAAAGATCTGGTAATTATTGCTTTTTCAGCCATGGCGTTACCGCACGAAATGGAACGCGCTATAGATGCCGGCTGCGATGCCTTTCTAGCCAAACCGATGTCACCGGAAGTACTTATTCAGGAAATAAAGAAAATATCGGAAGAAAAGAGAAAGCGCTGACACATGACATGGTTGATTCTTCTTCTCGCATCAAATACCGTATGCATTGTACTGCTTTTTTTTCTGCTGGTAAGTTATAAATATTCTACCGAACACCTGCGGACTACCACTCAGGAACTGGAAGAACTGAAAAAAAAGCGTTCTAACGATCTATCCACGTTTTCCCATGATTTACGCACGCCACTCAATGCCATTATGGGATACACTTCCTTGATTCTCAATAGAGTACATGGAGACATAACGGCAAAACAACAACAAGATCTTGAACGGGTTTCGCAAAGCTCAAAAAAAATTCTTCAAATAATAGAAGACCATTTTAGTGAACCTGATATATAATGAACCCTTTATTGTCAAAATAATCTAAGCTACTTTAACCTGACATAATACAACACTATATATTTGAGCAGGAGATATAGACATGACACACCCATCTGATCGATTGAAAGATGAAACTATTTTATTGCATGGCGGTCAACACCCAGATGCAGAAACATTGTCACGAGCAGTTCCCATATATCAAACGACATCGTATTTGTTTAAAGATACCGATCATGCTGCGCGTTTATTTGAATTGTCAGAGTTTGGCAATATATATACCCGTTTGATGAACCCGACAACCGATGCGTTTGAAAAAAGGTTAACAGAACTGGAAGGCGGAGCGGCTTCGCTTGCGTTTGCATCTGGAATGGCAGCCATTAGCGCATCCATATTGACGCTTGCCCAGGCTGGGGACGAAATTGTCGCTGCGACTAATCTGTATGGCGGTACATATACCTTATTCCACTACACACTCAGACGGCTGGGTATTACAGTCAATTTTGTTGATGATCCTACCGCTGAAAATATTGAGCAGGCAATCACAGCAAAAACAAAAGCTGTGTATGTTGAGACAATCGGTAATCCACGTCTGGATGTATCTGATGTAGAAAGCATAAGCGCCGCGGCACATAGACACAATGTTCCGCTGATTATAGATAACACCACATGTCCTTATCTTTTTCATCCTTTTAAGTACGGTGCTGATATTATTGTCTATTCCGCCACAAAATTTATTGGTGGGCACGGCACATCGATAGGCGGTGCGATTGTAGATTCAGGTAACTTCGATTGGACAAAGGGTGATTTCCCCCTTATAACTGAGCCTGACCCGAGTTATCATAATTTAAACTTTGTTGAAGCTCTTAAACCAATAGGCAATATAGCTTATATTATCAAAGCAAGAGTCACGACACTACGCGATATGGGTGCTGCTTTATCACCTTTTAACGCATTTTTGTTCCTGCAGGGACTGGAAACGTTGCATCTGCGTATGCCGCGTCATGCAGAAAACGCTTTAAAAGTTGCTCAATTTTTGGAATCACATCCTAAAGTTAATTGGGTTAATTATCCGGGTTTAGAAAAAAGCCCTTATAAAAAACTGGCTGATAAGTATCTACCCAAAGGTGCAGGCGCTTTAGTTGGGTTTGGAATTAAAGGTGGAAGGGAAGCGGGCATAAAGTTTATTAATAATGTTAAACTGTTATCCCATGTTGCGAATATCGGCGACGCGAAAACACTTGTCATTCATCCCGCGTCAACGACACACCAGCAATTGACACCTGAACAGCAACTTAGTACAGGCGTAACCGAGGATTATATCCGTTTATCAATAGGTATTGAACATATTGACGATATTCTTGCTGATATGGATCAGGCATTAAGCAAGATTTAATGAACAGGGGATGATCAATGATTTACACCGACAATTCATATTCAATAGGGAAAACACCTTTAGTGCAACTCAATAAGTTGCTTGGAGATTCAAAAGCCAGAGTATTGGTTAAAACCGAAGGACGTAATCCTGCATATTCAATCAAATGCCGTATCGGTGCTTCCATGATATGGGATGCGGAGAAACGAGGTGTACTTACACCCGGAAAAAGAGTTATAGAACCTACCAGCGGTAACACTGGTATCGCTCTTGCATTTGTCTGTGCGGCCAGAGGTTACAAACTTACACTTGCAATGCCCGAGACTATGAGTATCGAACGTCGTAAGTTGCTTAAAATATTCGGGGCTGAATTGTTGCTTACTGAGGGATCTAAAGGAATGAAGGGCGCTGTTGAAAAAGCGTATGAGATTTACCAGAATGATCCCGAAAAATATGTGCTTCTGCAACAATTTCAAAATCCGGCTAATCCAGCGATTCACGAACAAACTACCGGTCCTGAAATATGGGAAGATACTAATGGAGGGATTGATGTTCTTGTCAGTGGAGTAGGTACCGGAGGCACAATATCAGGAATAAGCAGATATATCAAAAAAACACAGAAAAAGGACATCGTATCGGTAGCCGTAGAGCCTGCCGAAAGTCCTGTAATTTCACAGTGTCTCAACAATCAGGCACTCAAGCCGGGACTACATAAAATACAGGGAATCGGAGCAGGGTTTATACCTGACAACCTCGATTTATCCCTCATTGACAGAGTAGAACAGGTGTCCAGCGACGAAGCAATCGAATTCACCCGTAAATTAGCATTGGAAGAGGGTGTTTTAGCAGGGATATCATCAGGAGCAGCAACCGCTGCCGCGGTTCGCCTGGCGCTATCGGGTGAGTTTGACGGAAAAACAATTGTCGTAATTCTGCCTGATTCCGGCGAACGGTATCTGTCGACCAAAACATTCGACATAGAAGAATAGTAATGCAGGCTTTTTTATTCGGAGCGGGGTTTGGAATACGTCTCAAACCATTAACCAATGTTCGTCCAAAAGTGCTTGTGCCGGTTCTTGGTAAACCTGTTATTGAGCATACGATAGAAAAACTGACAGAGATTGGTATATCATCATATATTATAAATACGCATTATCAGGCAGATAAATTGAGAAAGATGATTGGGAATGGCAGTCGATGGGGAATAAATATACAATATTCCCATGAAGAAGAAATTCTCGAAACTGGTGGCGGCTTGAAACACGCGGAGCATCTTATCGAATCCGATACGATCATCGTGTATAATGGTGATATTTTGTGCTCTGTTGATATCAATGATGTCATACAGTTTCATAAAGAACGCAACGCACTGGCAACACTTGTTTGCGCATCATGGTGCGACCCAAAACAGATAACCTTTGATTCCGATGGCAGGATAATCGATATCCGCAACACATATCTATCAAAATCACCTACGCATACATTTCTTGGTATTCATATTATCGATAAGTCTCTGTTTAAATACATGGAAGCAGATACAAAATTTTCTATCATAAAAACATACTTGGAACTCATTAAAGCCAAACAGCCTGTTTACGCATATCAAATGAAATCCGGTTACTGGTATGACATAGGCTCCATAGAGCAATACAAAAAAGCCCATGAAGATTTTTCTATCCATCAACAAGATGGTTCTGTCTTTGCACCGTCTTCTTCACGCATCGGAGCTAACGTAACTACAGAAGGTGTTGTCTCTTTGGGAAACCGTTGTTTCGTAGGCGATGGATGCAAGTTGCGTAACGTGATTGCATGGGACGATGTGCATATCCAACCAAACAGTCAACTTGATGATGTCATAATAACCGATGGAATTCAGATTGAAGGACAGCATGCACACTCAATTATCTGATACATTATATTTTTCTTCTTCGGATAAAGAATATCTCGAACATATTCTGCAAAATAAACTTGGTGTTATTCAAGCTGGCATTGTCCTCCTGACTCAGGAAGGATCGGATCGTGCGTACTATCGGATTTCGAATGATGATACATCATTAATACTCATGGTGTACGGCAATGAAAAAGAAGAGAATGATTTCTTTATCCATATACAGAATTTTCTTCGATCTATTCCAATCAATGTACCTCGAATACAATATACGGAAGTATCAAAACGATGGATATTTCTTGAGGATTTGGGAGCAACGCATCTTTTTAATATCGTACATGATGAGAAGATCAATCTTTTTGAGCTATATAAACAGGTAATTGACGGTATTGCTCCATTATACTCAAAGGGAAATGTGCTTTTTAGAGAAAAACCTTTTGTCACTGCCATCCCGTTTGATGAACATCTATATAAATGGGAACATGAATATTTTATCGAAAATTTTTTAATACGCTACAAACAGATTCACATGTCGCTTGCTGATTTGAATAACGAATTACTGCGACATAGAGAAATATTGACAAAATACCCTAACAAAATAATTCATCGTGATTTACAGTCAAAAAATTGCATGATCTATAAGGATAAAATCTATTTTATTGATTTTCAAGGCTTACGCCCCGGATTGCCTGAATACGATTTGGCATCATTGATATATGATCCATATGTATCGTTACCTGAAGAAATACGTAATGCTCTCATCGAATATTACTACCATACCTATCATGAACAAACCGGCGAACCGATCAGTGATTTTATGATTCGTTACTATCAATGTGCGGCGCAGCGGCTCATGCAGGCGTTGGGCGCGTACGGATATCTTGGAATGGAAAAACAAAAAACTCACTTTCTTCAGTATATTGCACCTGCAGTCGATCTGCTTTCCTCAATATTGACTCGCAACAGTATCCTGCCTTCACTCTTAAAACTATTGGGTTAATTGATTTTTTCTGCTATACTTTGTAGCCCGAAAGGATTTTTTAGCCATGTTGGAATCTATTACCCATACAATTGCACATAACGAACCGGTTCTCCTCTTTTTATCGACACACGAGGAAAATAGCAACGAGCCATTACTCTGTTTTTCGAATCCTCATGCTGTTGTGACAACAACCAGCTACGATCAGATTTTTTCTAAATTAGAAGAATTAGACCGTTGGGTCAATGCAGGGTACTGGGTTGCAGGATTTATTAGTTATGAAGCAGGGTATGCTTTCGAAAAATTTCGTTTCACAAAACCTGAAATATCCTTACCGCTTATCTGGTTTGGCGTTTTTGACAAACCTTTGTCTGTCCCATACAATCCACCGCAAACACTGCAATGGTTAGATGATTGCGCAAAAACATATCCGTATCAACTGAGCGATTTTTCTGACAACCTTTCAAAAGATGAGTATATCCAGGCAATAACAAAAATTAAGAACTATCTTTCAGAAGGGGATATATATCAGGCAAACTTCACGTTTCGCCATTACTTCAACTTGAGCGGATCAGCATTCGGGCTGTTTTGCAATCTACAGCAATCTCAGAACGTGGGGTATGGGGCGTATATATCGTTACCCGAGCATTCGATTATTTCTTTGTCACCGGAATTATTTTTCAAGACGAATGGACGCGAAATCACTGTTAAACCTATGAAGGGAACCAGCCAACGCGGATTATGGTATAAGCAGGATATTGCCTTAAAAAGAAAACTAAGTACCTGTAGAAAAAATCAGGCTGAAAATGTTATGATTGTGGATCTTTTGCGTAACGACCTTGGAAAAATATGCGAGAGCGGATCAATCATTCCGTCAAAAATATTTGAAACAGTTCGTTATGAAACGCTTTTTCAAATGATATCAACCGTTGACGGAACGTTACGCAAAGACTGTCAATATAGCGATATTTTTCGTCATATATTTCCATCCGGATCAGTAATCGGCGCCCCAAAAATACGAGCTATGGAAATTATCAGGGAACTGGAGAAAGCACCGAGGGGAATATACACAGGCTCTATTGGATATATATCTCCTGATGGTAATGCTCAATTCAATGTTGCTATCCGTACAATACACGTTGATAAACAAAACAGTAATGCTACGCTGGGGATAGGTAGCGGAATAGTTGCGGATTCAGAACCCATAGAGGAGTACAAAGAATGTTTCCTGAAATCCTCGTTCATCACGAAACCACAAGAAAAATTTTCTATTATAGAAACTATGTTGTGGGAAAATGATGAGATTTTTCTCGAACAATATCACTGGAACCGACTGGAACAGTCCGCCGAATATTTCGGGTTTCATTATGATAAAAATGAACTGCTTGATAAATTAAATCAAGCAACTGCTGATTTTGACAGATTATCACGATACAAAATCAGGTTACTCATCGATAAATTCAATAACATTAAGATAGAATCGATCAAAATTAAAGTTAATCAAGAACTTGATAATAAAATTCTAACTATCAGTAAAATAAAAACAACTACGAAAAATAGATTCCTCTATCATAAGACAACAATACGGGATTTATACACAACTGAACATCAATCATGTAGACAAGAAGGCTTTTATGATGTTATTTTTATGAATGAGCATGGACATATCACAGAAGGTGCGATTTCCAATGTTTTCATAAAGAAAGACGGCCGGTACATAACTCCACCTGTTTCTTCGGGGTTATTGAACGGGACATATCGACAATTTTTCATCGATACTCATCCGGAAAACGTTTCGGAACAAAATATCACTCTTGATGATTTATTCCATGCTGATGTATTATATCTGACCAATTCAGTTGCAGGAATGGTAGAAGTTACCTTACTACACCAAAAACAGACAATATGTGATTAATGATGAATAAAAAAACAGTTTATATCAAAGTATGGGGCTGCCAGATGAACCTGTATGATGCCGATCTGATACGCGACATCCTTGCTTCATCAGGATTTACCCCGGTCGATAATGCAGACGATGCGTACATTGTGTTGTTTCAAACCTGTAGTGTGCGCGAATCGGCAGAGCGAAAAATTTTCAATCATATCAGCCTGCTGTCACGTCGAAAACGTAATTCAAAAAACGGGTTGATTATTGGTATATGCGGATGCATGGCACAAAATTACGCATCTACCCTGCACAAAAAATATCCTGATATAGATATTGTCTGCGGGCCAAATGGATATATTGATTTACCCAATATGCTGGAAGCAGCGCTTGAGCGCAAAAAGTATTCTGCATCCACTTCCGAAGACAAACGTAGCACTTATCCTATAGTCAGCGCATCAACGGTCAAAGGGTTTCAGGCATACGTTGCAGTTATGCGAGGGTGCGATAATTTTTGCTCCTACTGCATAGTACCGCATGTAAGGGGAAGAGAGAAAAGCAGGTTACCTGATGAAATCTATACTGAGGTAAAATGCTTAGTAGAAAATGGGGTAAAAGATGTAACCCTGCTTGGTCAAAACGTTAATTCCTATGGAAAAGACTTACAAACCGACTTTGCGTCACTGCTCTATATGTTAAATGAAATCTCGGGCGAATTTCGCATCCGTTTTTTAACTTCACATCCTAAAGATGCTGAAGAAAAATTATTCAGAGCTATGGCAGAATGTGATAAAGTATGTCCATACTTGCATTTACCAATACAGTCGGGTTCTAATACAATACTTGAAAAAATGAATAGAAAATATACCCGCGAAAAATATTTTAAAACGATAGATCTGGCATATAAGCTTATTCCAAACCTTACTGTATCATCAGATTTTATCGTCGGGTTTCCCGGTGAGACAGAAGAAGATTTTGAAAAAACCTGTGACGCGATGAAACGTGTGTGCTATGATTCGTCTTTCGTGTTCAAATATTCTCCACGTGCAGGAACCGCGGCAGCAAAACTACACGATGACGTTCCTAAAGAAGTTAAGGAAGAACGTAACCGTGCGTTGCTTGCTTTGCAGGAAAAAATAAGTACAGAACGCAACAAAACATACGTCGGAAAAACTCTTAGAATTCTCGTTGAAGAAAAAAGTAAACGTAATCCCGACCGATTATTCGGTAGGACGGAAAATTTCAAACGGGTAATCTTTTCAGGCGATGAATCTCTGATCGGTAAATTTATCGACGTAACCATCAAACGAACTACGGCATTAACTCTATTTGGCGAGCAGACAAATGGTTAAAATGACCCCCATGATGAAACAATATCATGAGATGAAACAAAAAGCCAAAGACGCTGTTTTACTGTTTCGTCTCGGTGATTTTTATGAAATGTTTTACGAAGATGCGAAAATCGCCTCTTCGGTTCTCGATATTGCCTTGACAGCCAGAGATGGTGGGCAAACAGGTAAATACCCAATGTGCGGGTTTCCTCATCACGCCCAGGCAGCATATATTCCCAAACTGGTTGGAGCGGGACACAAAGTTGCCATCTGTGAACAGATTGAAGATCCTAAACTGTCCAAAGGTATTGTAAAACGTGATATCGTTAAAATGATCACTCCAGGTACAGCCATTGATGAGAATCTACTTACCGCCAGCCAGAGTAATTATCTTGCCTCATTGAATAAAGTTAAAAATGTCTATGGACTGGCTTTGGTTGAACTCTCGACCGGAGAATTCAAGGTTGTTGAAATCAACAATGACCATGATCTCTTCAGTGAGCTGTTTAGAGTGCGCCCTAAAGAATTTGTGCTCGCTCAATCGGTTGCAGAGAACAAAGAGTTTATGGAAAAATTAAGTATCACCGTAGATGCCGCAATCAATACCTTTGAAGACTGGCAATTCGAGGCTAACTCGGCTCAAGATAAGTTGCAACAATTCCTGCACATATTTTCTCTTGAGGGATACGGCATAGCCGATCACAGCCCGGTAATCGGTGCGGCAGGGGCGGCATTGACATTTTTAGAACAAAATATTATCACGGCTTTAGAACACATCTCGGGTATATCATGTTATTCGCTATACGATTACATGGTAATTGATCCAATTTCGCAACGTAATCTGGAGCTGCTTGAACCTATAAGGCACGATTCAAAAAGCAAAACCCTGTTTTCCATTATAGACCGCACACAAACACCTATGGGAACACGTTTACTTAAAGAATGGATCACTTCGCCGCTGATTGATATAGAAAAGATCAAACAACGCCATAATGCAATCGGTGAGTTAATAGCTCACCAAGAACTACTGAACAATTTTGATTCTCTTTTAAAGCGAGTCCGCGACCTTGAACGTTTGATTGCCCGGTGCAGTGTAAATCAAATGTCACCCAAAGATTGCATAGCGTTAAAAGAATCACTACAGCAGATTCCTAAGCTCAAAGAAGAATTATCGAAATGCTCCAGCGAATTCTTGATAGACAGATACCATAAAATGCAGGAATTGCCTCAACTAGTATATCTTATAGAAAACGCACTGGTCGATGATCCTCCTGTAAGCATCAAAGATGGGGGTGTTTTTAAAAAAGGGTTCAATGATGAACTCGATAAAATACGCGATATCGGTAAAAACGGCAAAAAGTGGATGGCGGATTTACAGGCACAGGAAATTCAACGAACCGGCATTAAATCGCTAAAAGTACGCTATAATAAAGTGTTTGGCTATTATATAGAAATTACGAAAAGCAATCTGGATATGACGCCGGATAATTATATACGAAAACAAACACTTGCCAACTGTGAACGTTTTATCACGACAGAACTTAAAGAAATAGAATCGCAAGTGCTCAATGCGGAAGACCGCATGAAAGAAATCGAGTTGGAACTGTTCAAAGAATTACGCGAACACCTGATGACCTTCACTCGCGCCATTCAGGAAACAGCAAAAAGTATAGCCAGGCTTGACTGTATTGTATCGCTAAGTAAAACAGCATTGGCTTATGGGTATACAAAACCAACAGTTACGAGTGACGATTTAATAGAAATTACTAATGGGCGTCATCCGGTAGTTGAAGCTATGTTACCAAAAGGTGAATTTGTCCCCAATGATTTACTGATCGATACGGAATCAAATCAGCTTTTAATTATCACCGGACCAAATATGGCTGGTAAATCTACCTTTATTCGTCAGACAGCATTGCTGGTAGTTCTTGCCCAGATGGGATCGTTCATTCCGGCAGATTATGCTAGTATCGGAGTTGTTGATCGTATATTTACCCGTGTCGGGGCATCAGATGAACTTGCCAAAGGACAATCTACATTCATGGTGGAAATGATAGAAACCGCTAATATTTTAAATAATACGACTCCCCGTAGCCTCATTATCCTTGATGAAATCGGCCGTGGAACCAGCACATTTGACGGTATCAGTATAGCTTGGGCGGTTGCCGAATACTTAAGTACGACTCCTGAAGTACGGGCGCGCACGCTTTTTGCTACTCATTATCATGAACTTACGGAACTCGAGAATCACATCGAGGGTGTCGTAAATTATAACATTGCAGTTAAAGAATGGAACGATCAGATTATATTTTTACGTAAAATTGTGCAGGGAGGAACCGATAAAAGTTATGGTATACACGTAGCACGATTAGCAGGCTTGCCCAGACGGGTGATTAACCGTGCAATGGAAATATTGTCTGATCTTGAAAATGATTCCATACGGGAACAGCATCATCAACCTCTGGGGACTGTTAAATCAGACCAACAGCTTGGTTTACAAGGGGAACAGCTTATGTTGTTTGGTTCACAAAAACCAAACCCGGCTGTAGAGCGCTTAAAAAAATTAACATGTGACAAACTGACACCTCTTGAAGCCTTAAACCTCTTATATGAACTGAAGGAACTGGCGAAAGACAATGGCTAGAAATGTTCGTATTCTCGATGAAAAAGTAATCAATAAAATTGCCGCTGGTGAGGTTATTGAAAATCCTGCGTCAGTGTGCAAAGAACTGATTGAAAACAGTATTGATTCTGAAGCGGCAAGGATCGATCTGAGTATTGAAAAATCCGGTATGAAATCTATTCGTGTAGCGGATAATGGATGCGGCATGTCGCGTGAAAACGCACTTATGGCACTTGAACGCCACGCAACCAGCAAACTGACATCGGATCAGGAATTGTTTTCTCTGCATACATTGGGGTTTCGAGGTGAAGCATTACCAAGTATTGCCGCGGTATCTAAATTTCTTATGCGAACAGCACAGCCAAATGAATTAATGGGAACCCGCATTCAAATAGACGGCGGAAAAGTCTATGATGTATCCGATGACCAAATATCACCCGGCACTATCATAGAAATCAAGGAATTGTTTTTTAATGTACCTGCGCGCAAAAAATTTATGCGCAGTTATCATGCAGAAAAAATGGCAATTAATCAGATATTTCTAAAACTTGCTCTTTCACAACCACAGATACAATTTACCTTAAATGATGATAATAAAGAAATCTATAATTTAATACCTACAAACAATGTTGCCGAGCGGGTTGCCACATTATTCGGCCGTGATTTTTGCAGCGATTTAATGCCGTTTCGCTCCGAAGGTGACGATTTTACTTTTTATGGATATATATCGCATCCGCAATTGTGCAGGAATACCCGTTCAGGACAGTATATTTTCGTGAATAACAGAATTGTACAGTCATACCAGTTATCATCAGTTATACAAAAAGCGTATGGCACATTGTTACCCAACGGTCGGTTTCCGATATTTTTTCTCTATTTGACGGTTGACCCGGCGATAATAGATGTTAACGTGCATCCAACAAAGAAAGAAATAAAGTTTTCACATATAAGCAGTATTGAATCAATGTTGAAACGTTCTATAGAAAATGTTCTAAAAGATTCAAAATTAATTTTTGATATCAAAGAACAAAGCGAAGAGCTAAAAAAGATAGATTTTTCATACAACATACCTCGTTTCACAAAAGTTACGTCGCCGGAACAGGAATCGCAGTCATCCAAATTCTTTCCTGCACAGGAAGAAGGAAAGACGACACCCGAAACATCGTCGGTCAACCAAACACAACAACCACAGGTAACTAATTCGCCACAACCGGATACTGTTGGCGACGATTTTCTGGATCAGCTAGAGTCTATCATAGAAAATGACAAAGTTATTTCTGAACATCCAGTATCTGATTCACATCAAGCAGAAACCAAATCGCAAGATAAACAAAATGAGCAAGAAGAATGCGAACAATTAGCGCAACCACTACCACAATTTAACGATGCAACTGGAATCAGGGTAGTCGGACAAGTAGGGAAATGTTTTATAGTTGCTGAAACCAAAGAAGGATTGATTCTAATCGATCAACATGCGGCACACGAACGCATCAATTTTGAGCGTATTATGGAATCCATGTATCAAAAGAAAGTTGAATCGCAGTCAATGATGTTTCCCATAACGTATCAGGTAGATCCTATCCGAAAAAAGGCTCTGGTCGCGAAACTTGATCTTTTGCGCAATGCGGGAATAGGTATAACCGAATTCGGATCGGACACATTTCTGATAGATGCTTTACCGGTATTTATATCAGGCAAATCAATTACAGCCGTCCTTGATGACTTGATTGAGGAATCGCAGAAAACCAAGTCCGACTCTTTAGCAGACTGGCAGCTCAAACTGGCAAAAATGATGGCATGTAGGGGATCGGTCAAAGCAGCAGATAAACTCGATAATCTTGAACTCGAAAAACTCGTTGAGGATTTGTTTAAAACACGTACTCCTTATACGTGTCCTCACGGTCGCCCCACAATAATAAGGATGACCTATGAACAACTGCGCAGACATTTTCGACGGGAATAAAACGGTTTTCATTATCGGTCCCACTGCCAGCGGAAAATCAGATATAGCTCACCGGTTAGCCCTTAAACTAAAATGTGCGGAAATAGTGTCAGCCGACTCAATGCAGATTTATCAACAAATCGACATACTTACCGCAAAACCAACGGAAGCAATGCAACGTGAGATACCATATCATCTTGTTGGCACTACAGATATTCGAGAACAATATTCAGCCAGAGATTTTCACGACGATGCCTTACGTTGTATCAAAAAAATACATAATCGAGGCAATATTGCCATTGTAGCAGGCGGAACAGGACTATATGTACGAAGTTTATTGCACGGTATTTTTGAAGGCCCTGCCGCTGACGAATCGTTTCGACAAAAGATGAATAAGATTGCCGAAGAACAGGGTTCTCAGGCATTGCATGACATATTACGCGAGTGCGACCCTCAGTCTGCTCAATCCATACCACACCAGAATATACGTAGAGTAGTGCGTGCTCTTGAGGTGTTTCATACAACCGGAAGAAAAATATCTGATCTGCAAACAGAATGGAATAAGCCTATTCCAGCAATACATCCATTCCTCGGCAAATTATCGCTCTGGGGAATCTACTGGCCGCGCAATTTATTATATGATCGCATCAACCGCCGTGTAGACGAAATGATAGAGCAGGGGGCAGTTGAGGAAGTAGAACGATTACTAAACGAGGGAATACTCGACAATCCGACTGCATCACAGGCTTTAGGTATACATGCTCTATCAGACTATATAAAAGGAACGATTTCTCTTGAGACAGCGATCAACTTATTAAAGCAGAATACACGCCGTTTTGCCAAACGACAACTAACATGGTTTGGACGCGAAGATTTTTTTCATTGGTTTGTACTTTACAACGAATCATCCAAACTGGATATCATCAATCACATATACTCTCGTATATAATTCCAAAAACTCACTACATCATAACAACCAAACACTTAGATGTTATCTCAGGCTATTAAAACCTCTATCTTAAGCTCAATTTACATTTTCTACACAGCTGTAATTGCTTAAAAAAGTTATCCACAAGTTATTCTTAACCATGCTTTTGAGTATTTGTAATATAAATATAACTACTTAATGTGATAAGATTTACAAATAAGAAAAGGTTCCTGAAGGTGGAGTTTTGCCTATCCGATTATCCACAACTATTTAGCTTGATGATTTATGCTGTTATGTGATATCCTTTAGCAATTATAATAAAACTTACACTTTCCCAAACCGGAGGATTATATAGAATGTTGTACCTGATGATGCCTATGTATAACGAAGAACTTTCTATTGTTGCGCTTCTTGAAAATGTTCAACGTGTAGCGCCACGTCTTGGTGAATCACTAACCGTTGTACTGGTAGATGATGGCTCAAGCGATAAATCGATTCAAAAGGTAGAACAATTCTCGAAACAAAAGCCTCCTTTTGCAGTCCAAATATTACCGCACAAAATCAATCAGGGATTAGGGCAGGCAATGAGAACAGGTATCTATCATCTTGCCAAAATTGTCGCCGACAACGATATCGTTTTTACAATGGATGCTGATAACACCCACAATCCAGATCATATGATTGACCTTAAAAAGAAAATTGAAGAATGCAATGATGTTGTTGTTGCATCTCGATACTGTACCGGTGGAGAGGAAAAGGGACTTAAGCTATATCGCAGCATACTCAGCAGCGGCGCATCTACATTGCTGAAACTATGTTTCAATTGTAAGGGAATCCGTGATTATACCTGTGGATACAGAGCTTACCGCGGTTCACTATTAAAACATGCTTATGCTACATACGGAGATACTCTGATAAAAGAAGATGGGTTTACCTGCATGGCAGAATTGCTCATCAAAGTCCATCCTCTAGCCAAAGGTGCATCGGAAGTGCCTATGGTACTGCGATATGATCTTAAAGGCGGAGCATCGAAAATGAAAATTTTTCGGACTATTTTCCGTTACATGCACATGATACGGCAGGCAAAAAAAGATCTGCGTTCCATGAGTAATAAAACTACAGATCATATGATGGTTTAACAACGTCATTGTGCTTTTCGGTACACTCCAATCAACGATAGCCCAAAAGGCAAGGTCATATAGGGCAGTAAAACTCTCTCCGATTGAAAAATCTTTTTCATGATATTATTGATGAGAGGCGGCGGTACGACAAGATCAGGTTTTTGCTCGTCCACACCCAAAACTTTTCTACTGAGACGTTGAACACACGCAAAAGGGAACAGCCAAAAGTTATAGTACGATTCAATATCTTTAGCAAACCCCTGTGATACGATTAAGTCATGAAGTTGTTTTTTGGAATACCGTCGTTTATGATGATGCATAGCATCGCGAGCAGTATATAGCCACTGATATGCAGGTACGGTGACCATAAGAATCCCATTGGATTTCAGTAAAGTATGGATTTTTGCGACAGAAGCGCAGTCATTGTCTATATGTTCTAATACATCTATAAGAAGTACCGCGTCAAAAAAGTTTTCAGGAACAGGCAGGTTGTCGGGCAATGATCCTTTGGTCACATGCAGCCGTCGTTTACGGCAATACGACAGCCCTTCGAAGGAAGGTTCTATACCGGTGGCATTACATAACCTGCTTATCGAAGCAAGATTGGCTCCGCATCCAGACCCCACATCAAGGACTTTGCACTCACAAATATCATTCGTGGTTTTGGATAAATATCTTTTCAGAAGAGATAGAATGATATTTCTACGGGCAAGAAACCACCAGTGAAGGGTTTCCTGAGAAAACATTTCGTCATAAAGGGCATGTTCCATAGTATTCTTCTATAGTTTATCGATTCCATAAGATTCTTTTATAATATATAATGGACGCATCTGCAGCTGCGAATACATGCGTCCGATATACATCCCTATAATACCCAGTAAAAAGGTAGTAAACCCAAAAAAAGAAAACAAACCCGTTGCAACAAGCGCATATCCCGGTATATCCAATCCGAAAAACAGTTTGTGCATAACTACAAGAAAAGCGATAAACAAGCTGAATATCGTAGTGATAATCCCAAAAATACTCACCAGATGCAACGGCAGGTGCGAAAACCCCAATATGGCGTCAATAGAAAGAATAAACAATTTCCAAAATGAGTATTTGGTTTTACCGGACAAACGTGGAGATCGGTCATACGAGATATCAGTTTGATTAAATCCAACCCACGCGACCATACCGCGTACAAATCTATTTCTTTCCCTGCATTGTTTGAGAGAATCAACCACCTGCCTATCCATCAAACGAAAATCACCAGTATCAAGAGGTATTTTTATTTCTGAGAGTTTATGTAATAATCGATAAAATACCCATGAAGTGAATCGCTTATAAAAAGACTCACCCTGTCGTATATTGCGTCGCGCATAGACTACATAAAACCCTTCACGCCATTTATCAATCATAACGGGTATAATTTCTGGTGGATCTTGTAAATCGGCGTCAATAAGAACTACAATATCCCCGCAGGCAAAATCAAGACCGGCGGTAGTGGCAAACTCATGTCCAAAATTTCGACTGAATGATATATATTTGATAACATCTTGATGAACGGCAAGTTTTTTAATGACAGCAAGCGAAGAATCAATGCTCCCATCATCGACAAACAACACTTCAAGAGCAACATCAATCTTGTTGAAAACTTCGTGTATGCGCTGAAATAACGGCTCAATATTATGTTGTTCATTATATACCGGAATGAGAACGGTGCAAAGAGGCTGTTTTCTTGTTTTAATATTACCAGTGGATGATTTGCTCATGAATTACTCCAAAAAAATAGAATTTGCTATACCATATAATTCAATCTAATTCCAAGCAATCATTTTGTCAATTGGGATTTTCGATAATACAACATTATAAATTATCTGATTTGCGCCATTAAAATGAGGATTTCATTTTCAATAGATGGGAAAAATCAACACAATCACGGAAAATTTTTCCAAAAAATATTTTAGCCAGTCATAGTTGTTGTAAATCTGAGCAACAGAGATCTATTTTTATAGAATTCCTTCAAGGTAACTTTATGTATAATTAAGCTACGATAAATATTTTAAAACAATTTAAACATCACCCTTTACCTCCTAACAATGAATCTCTTATGGAGTCCTATTGTTGTCTTTTTCGATCAAAGTTATATATTCTCAAACAAAATATGGCATTGAATATGCTTAATGGAGATGTACAATCTACGGCTTAAAATACAAGAAATACGATCAGTCTCAATACCCAATAAATAAAGAACATAACGTATATATCCTCAACATGTGCGCGTATACATCCAAAACAAATGTGTAATTATATCACAAATACATTTTTTCATACATGAAGGAGAAGCGGATGAAAAAAGTCATAATCGTAGGTACTGTAATAATAGTATTGCTACTGGGGATTGTCGGTGTATTACTAGCACAATACGGCACTATCTCTTATGAAGAAGCTAAAAATTTATTTGATATCCGTGATATCAGGGCAAAAAGAGTAAGAGTCTCCAGTGAAAGTGGAGCTCTTTCCGCTGTATCTGCAAGCCGTTACAGTCAGGACTGGTATAAGGTATGGGTCAGGTTTGATTCTGAACCGCAATGGGCGGATGGGGTGAAAATAAAATATTATGTGCTCTTAAAAAATCGTGCTGGCAAAGATGCTTATACGCTCCTTACAGGTGATGTTGTTTACGACAGCATTCCAAAAGGTAATGGGCACAATTCTTTTATGTATATCCATCCTCGAACAATAGAGCGATATGGAACACCTGAAAAAGTCATGTGTGAAGTATGGTTTCAGGGAATTCGGGTAAACAGAGGATTCATGCCTAAACAAGCACAAGACGAATGGTGGGTAAAATATCAACCCCTTGAAGGTAATCTGAAAGTTCGGTTATTTACCCCCTATATACTCGATAACGATATGATGGAAGAAAACATCAACATAAAAGCACTTTTTGATTGATGAGGACCCATGAAAAATACATTTATTGGATTAGATATAGGATTTAACTCGATCAAGCTGGTTGAACTGTGCAGGGAAAAAGCAGGGCTGACCTTAAGCAAAGTCATTATTAAGGAATGCGACATAACTGACAGCAAAAACCATGGTGAAGAACAGCTATTTGAGACAGTCGAGCAATTGTTTGCTGAGCATAGAATCAAAGCATCTTCAGTAGTGGTATCAGTATCAGGCCAATCAGTGTTCACCCGTTTTGTCAAATTACCTACACTTGACCGCAGCAAGATAGATCAGATCGTACAATACGAAGCACAGCAGCAAGTTCCATTTCCCATTGATGAAGTAGTATGGGACTACCAGTTGATAGGAGATTGGGATGACGAAGGTGAAATGGACGAAGCCAGTATCGTTCTTGTTGCATGCAAAAAAGACTTTATTAACCGTCTTGTTGAATCGCTGGCAAATCAAAAAGTATATGTTGATTATATAGACACCTCACCATTCGCGTTATGCAATTGCATTCGATTTAACGAACCTTCGTTAGATGGTTGTACTCTGGTACTTGATATAGGCGCGAAATCAACCGATATGATCGTACTCGAAAATGATTATACATGGGTTAGAAGCATCCCTATAGCAGGTTTTTCCATTACATCTGCAATAGCAAAAGAATTCAAAGTGTCTTTTAGTGAAGCGGAAAAGCTCAAACATGAATCTGCTGTTATATTATGTGGTAAAGGGCCTATGATAGGCGAGTCATCCGAACGGTTACGAGTATCACGAGCGATTAGTAATGTTATGTCAAGACTGATAGCTGAAATATCGCGATCAATCGGATTTTACCGAACATATTCAGGCGGAGGAGGAGTGCGCAATATTCTTATCACGGGTGGATGTACTCAAATAGAAAACATAGAAGAATTTTTTACGGAAAAATTCAATATACCTGTACGCAAACTTGAAACAATCAAAAATATTGATATAGCGCGCGAATATAATGAAATCGCAACAGAACACAAGTCAGAAATAGGTAACGCAATTGGGCTTGCTATGCGTAAGGCGACAAAATGTTTTATGGAAATAAGCCTTTTGCCTAAACGTATGGCTACACAACGGGAGATATCTCGCAAAAAAAGCTATATTATAGCCTGTTTTGTCATTGCCGGTATACTGATGACAACAGGTATATTTTATTTCAAACAATGGGTCAGTTATGCCCAAAATGTTACTAACAGCCTGCAGGCCGACCTGGAACAAATGAAATCTCAACAACGAAAATTTGACAGCGCACAGAAAAATGTCCAAGGAGTTGTAGCAAAACTGGACAAGCTCGATAACTTGCAATATGAACGAACATATTGGGACCAGCTATTGGTGGAATTACAGACAATATTACCAAAAGATTGTTGGTTGAAAAGATTTAACATTGTCCCGTCACGAGGCAAAAAAAGAGTCTATAATGTGCAAATATCAGGTGAAACAACAGCACCTCTTGGCGAAATATCATCAATCAAGGATGTGCTTGAAGAATCCCCATTTTTTGAGAAAGTTTCGATTAAGTCTGCTGACGATCTCAGCTTGATGGGGGCAATGCGTCAGGATGTCAGGCGTTTTGAGATGACCTGCACATTAAATAAATAATGGTCGTAAAGGAGAGTCCATCTTGAACATATCTAAATTGCTTGAAGATTGGAAACAGAATATCCTGCTAGTCGCAATATTGGCAGTATTGCTGGTTATATTGATCTTGATTTTTGGACGCCTGCTGGCAACATGGCACGAGCATAATGTCATCCAAAAGAAAATGGTACAGGTGCGAGAGAATTACAATCGTTTCATAATCGGCAATAAACAGATTCCTGACCAGAATGACATCAAAACTTACGAAGAATATGCCCAAAAGCTGGATGATTTACATTCAAACATATACCGCATGATGAAAAACGCACGAACAGTAGACAGCAACAAAACTGCTCTTGAATTTAAACAATATTTACATATGGTACAACAGGAACTACAGAATAAAGCGGAAGAACGGGAAATTGTTATTCCACTTGATATAGCTTTCAAAGAATTTATGGGACATAAAATTCCGTCAGAAAAAGAAATACCTACATTGTGTCTGCAACTAGATATTATTACATTCCTATTGGAAAGTTGTTTCGAGTCAGAAATAGAGAGAATTGATAGTCTGGGGAAATTAGCGCCTGTTAAAAAATCTGAGTACAAACAGGAATTGCCATTTAAATTGATGTTTAAAACCGAAATGAAAGGATTAGTTAGGTTTCTTGATATTCTTCAGGCAGAGAAAACGATATTTCTGGTTGATAATCTTAATATTAGCACGATTCCTCAAACTGAATTTCGTGAGAAAAACAATCTCGGCTTCATGCTTGAGGTATCAATGGATATATCTTACATAGAATTAAAATAAAGAGAAAGTAGAATAAATATGGCACTTGATATCTCCTTATTACATTTCCTAAGAAAAAATATAGAAAAATGGGTATTCTTCATTTTACTTGCTGCCAGTACGGTATTGATCAGCATCATGATCTTTACATTGCCGTATTTTCAGACAACACTTTTTGGACAAAAAATAAACAAACATTCTGAAGCGGTAAAAATTGAACAGGAAGAATATCAGACATACCAGGAGTTATTCGCTGAACTAAAACAACCGGTTAATTATACGAAACAATACGTTCGCGATCCATTTTCACCGGATATTGATCGTAAAGAATGTCCTGGATGCGGCGAGATGGTATCTTCAAAACTGGATGAATGTCCATTTTGTAATTATCAATTTGATACTGATGAAGATGGTATGCCAAATACATGGGAAAAGCGATATGGACTCAACGCGCACGACGCAAATGATGCATACCTCGATAAAGACGGTGATACCTTTACAAATGTAATGGAATATCAGGAGAAAACCAATCCAAATGATCCTATGAGTAAGCCCGAACAGGAAAATCCTATAGGGCATTTTAAACTTCTGCGTATTTACAAGAAAACCCTTGACCTTTTGTTTGATGGGTATATGCATTTACCTGATGGAAGCCATAGTTTTGTTATCAATTTCGGTTCATCAACCCACTTTAAGAAAATAGGCGAGAATATCAGCGGATACACCATTATCAATTTTGAAAAGAAAATTGTTAAGGCTGACAGGGACGGAGTAGAAGTAAATAACGATGTTTCTGTTTTGATAATGCAAACCGAAAGCGGAGATACAATTAAACTCCAATACCACAAAGTTACTACAGAAAAAGAACTCTGGGTGCAAATTGTTGATACTACGACAAACAATACACTTAATTTACGCAATGGAGATTCTTTTGGTGAATTCAAGATAACCAACATCACCTCGACACAGGTTGATGTTGTCGACGAAGAAAACAACACATATCAACTTAAATATAAAAGGAGTACTGAGTCATGGTAATGGATTATGAAAAGGTCCTTGTAAAAAGACTGCTTATAGTAGCGAGTATGGTGTTGTGTTTGAGTGTATGTATCATTATTTCTGTGTTTGCTCAGTCGGCAGTGCAAGAGACACGTGATGATATAGACACCCAGGAGTTAAAACAACAACTGCGCACTTTGATGGTTGAAGGGAGACAATTTTATCTTGAAGGTAAATTTGATGAGGCTATAGAGAAATTTCATCAGGTTACCGATTTGAAACCGAATCATCTTGGCGCGCGAATCGCCATTAAAACTATATTGGACGAAATGGATCACCTTGCGGCATTAGAACGAGAAAATGCTATCTCAGAACGTATGCTTGACACGGAAAAAATGATTCATGTACAACGCCGTCATCCTTTAACTGAAATCGTAGATAATCCTAATGAAAACGCACAGGAAGGGCAAAAATCGGCAAGCCGTCTTGAGCTCGAAAGAAAATTGCAAAAACGTATTCCTGAAATTAATTTCACTAATGCTCATCTGCGTGATGTTGTGCAATACTTGCATACAGTAGGTGAGGTTAATATCATTATGGACGAAGATGTATTCGGTTTGGAAGCTGAAACGACACCTCCAGCGATACCTGAATCAATCGACGTCGGATCAAATCAGCAACAATCAGAGCAACAGGATGATTATTATTCAAATCTCGAAGATGAAGTAAATCAGGAAGCAGTAGAACAGGCAGAAGAGATTCCAGCTAATGCATCAGATCGTGTTACCATATCATTACGTGATATTCCGTTAATAGACGCGCTGAAATATATTTTGCGGACAAAACAGCTCCGCTATAGGATAGACGATTACGCTGTTTGGATTTCCCGCGATGTCAGCGCTCCGGAACTCATCACTAAATCATATAAATTACTCGGTGGTAAAGGAGCAATCAACAAACTTACGTTTGAAAAACCATCAGATGAGGGTCCTGCATCTGGCGCGAAAGTCGAAGAGGTTCTTAATATAAAAGATGTTATTCAGGAAATCGTTCCATTCCCAGCAGGCAGTAAGATGTATCTTGATTCACGAACCAATACATTAGTGGTTACTAACACAAAAGAGAACCACGATACCATAGGCAATCTGATTGAAAAATTATCGGTACCAGCAGTACAGGTAGAAATAGAAACACGTTTTGTTGAGATTGCTCAGTTTGACGCTGAAGAGTTGGGATTGGAATTTTTCATCGGCGGAACCGGCGCAAATGTTGGAGATGGAGATATTCAACTTAATGCTAACGCTTCACATGGAACTTATGGACAAGATACTACAGCAGCACTTCAGGGTTTTACATCGGGATTAAGATTTCTCACAGAAACAATTAATGGTTCACCGGCTCCGCGAGGCAACATCCTTGCCATAGGTGGTATCCTTGGTGAAACAGATATGCGCATGGTACTTCACGCATTGAATCAACGACAGAATGTCGATATTCTCACATGCCCGAAAGTGACGACATTAAATGGCCATCAGGCAGAAATTAAATCGGTACGTGAATTTCTCTATCCAGAAGAATTTGAAGTAATTCCTCCGGTTATTGAAAATAACACTGTACGTGCTCCAGCTGCAGTGGAAGCAAGTAGTTTTACCCGCCGTGATGTTGGTGTCATATTAACCGTTACTCCTGATGTAGGCGGTGATCGAAAAACCATCAATCTTACGCTTGTACCTGAAGTCAGCCGTTTTGTTACATGGCTGGATTATGGTGCGGATATTGGATTGGCAGATGGTACCGAAACCACACACGCACCGCAGTTGCAACCATTATTCAGCAGTGACCATGTCGCTACAAGCGTTGTGGTCAATGACGGCGACACTATTGTTCTGGGCGGAACCATTAGTACGCAACGCACACGCAGAACAGACAAAATACCGTTCCTCGGCGACATTCCTTTTGTTGGAAGAGCGTTTCGTGTTGAAAGCGAAACTGACAATAAAACCAATCTTCTTATTTTTGTTACCGCACGTTTAATTACTCCAAATGGAAATGCACTTGAAGATGAACTGCGGGCAGCTAAAGCGAATAATAAACAAGAATAACTATAATTGATAGAGGAGATACGATAATGAGACTTTCACACACGTCGCCGTTGCTATTGCTGACAGCTGCCGTAATACTAGGTCACACCTTCTTTGCATCTCTTGTGACTGCTCAGGATGATCAGGAAACTCTTTCGATCGCAGAACAAGTCGCGGCAAAACGGGTAAACGAGCATCAACAAACACAACAGCAATTAGAAAAAATACAAACTTTATATCAACAGGAAAAATATCAGGAAGCAATAGACATGCTTTCGCCTATTCTCGATAAAGATCCTGATAATAAAGAAGCTAAAGAGTTAATGGATCAGTGCGTTTCCAAACAAAAAGCTAACATGGTTGCCGAAGTTATTGCCCGCAAGCAACGATCCAAACAACATGTAATGGAAAACCTCAATAACGAGTTTATAGAATTTTGGCGCAGGCCGGATGAAGTGGATAAAGAACGGGATTACGCTCTTAACCAAATGCTTCAAGCAGTTAGAGAGTTATGGAAAATCGGCCGTTATCATGAAGCCATAGATGGCTGTGAAGAAATGATCGAAACATATCCTCCAGATGTGACTGCACGAATCAAGATCAATGAAATGCTCGAGGATATGCGTCTTTTCGCAGAAGAAGAATCGGAAGTTATTAAACGCAAACGTATCCTTGCGGTACGAAAAGCGTGGTTACCTCCAAAACATGATCCCAAAGAAGAAGAACAACAAGAAGAATACGAAACTGATCCGATTATATCTATTGATAAACAACAGTTACTGGCAAAAGCAAACAGAGTTATTCCTGAAATCAATTTTACCAATGCGCATCTGCGAGATGTAATTCAGTATCTGTCAAAAATCAGCGGTGTGAATATCATTCTAGATGAGAGCCACCTTGCAAGCGCTACATCACCTATAGGCGCTGAAGATACTATTGATGACCGAGTAACGATATCTTTGAAAAATATTCCATTGGTTGAAGCTTTAAAATACATTCTTATTTCAAAAAACATGGAATACCGTGTTGAAGATCACGCTATCTGGATTGCTCAAGACGTCAAAGATGTCGAAATGGTTACCCGTATATACCAGCTTCCCAGCGGTTCGGGTGTCATTCATGAGATCAAATACGAAGGTGATACCAAACAGGAAGAATTCAACAATAATACCACTATCGATACAGGTGGTGATATCACACAACTTTTACGTGAAGCGGTTCCATTTCCTCCAGGTTCTAAAGTCTATCTTGACCCACGTACCAGTAATCTACTGGTAACCAACACGGTAGCGAATCATTCCCTGATAGAAGAGGTATTGAAGAACATAAGTAAACCGCCTATTCAGATTCAGATTGAAGCGAAATTTATCGAAATTACCGAAACTGATGAGAACGAACTTGGCCTTGAATTCTTTCTTACCCAGGACTGGAACTACAATCATAATTCAAATGTATTTGCCAACACTGCTGATCCAACATACGGCCAGTTGCCAGGCAATGCTTCGGGAACATATGGATTTACCCGCGCTTTACGTTTTGGCGGTACTGGAGGAAATCCATCGGATACCAGTATATTGCGTTTCTCAGGCGTGCTGACTGAACCTCAGTTTAGCGCAATCATCCATGCGATCAGCCAGAATGATATGGCAGATGTAATTTCATCGCCTAAGCTGACGACCGTAAACGGTCAGCAGGCAATCATAAAAGATGTGGACGAATATATTTATCCGTTAGAATTTACTGTTACTCAGGCAACTTTTAATGATGACGGCGACGCGGTTACTCCATCAGTAGTATCTGTAGGGGATTTCCAGACTAGAAAAGTAGGGATAATTCTTAGCGTAACGCCCAATGCCGGCGCTGATAAGAAAACTATCAACTTAACTATTATACCTGAAGTTAGCAATATCGCCACATGGATCAATTTCGGTACAACAAATGCACCAATTCGTGTACCTCATTTTGATTCTGAAAATGTCGTAACAACTGTTGTGGTCAATGATGGTGAAACCGTCGTTATGGGAGGTTTGATCAGGGAAAGCAATGATACCATCCATGACAAAATTCCGTTTTTAGGCGATATACCTTATGTCGGCAGAGCCTTTCGCATGGACCGTGAAGAAAGCACAAAGATCAACCTCTTAATCTTCGTAACCGCAAAAATCATCGAACCAACCGGCGTAGAACACAGAAATATGCTCGCAAAAGACGACGACGGCTCTAATAAAGGATTATAATAATTCGCATCATCGGGTTATTAAAAAAATATCATATACGCACACCACACAGAACCCGCAAGCCGGGTTCTGTGTGTAACCTGAACAATTCTCTTTAGTATGTTAAAAAAAATCAAACAATTTATATCCAATCCAGGCATCCGTGTAATTATTGTATCGCTCATCCTTGTTTCCGGTATGGTAGTCGCATATCAACTTCGTATCGGCGTATGGAAACAAGAACAGGCACGCAACAAAAACACGATGATGTTTACACTTGAAAGCGCATTGTTATTCAGGTATGCCAGGTTATCCATTGATGGCGGAATTCCTGAACATGATGCACAAATTGAATATCCATACGGCGTAAATCCATACAAAACATTTTCTATAGGTGGGGGAGTAGCGCTTGCTCATTTATATAAGCTGATGCAGGAAATAGATCCTACCAAACAATCCCTTGAGGAATTCCACAGGTATTTCATGCCGATGTATTTTGTCATCGTGTCAATGCTGGCTGTTTTTTTTATTGGATTCGTGTGTAGTGAAAAATACTGGATTGCGCTTGGAATGGCAATATGGTATGGAGTGTGTATTCCATCGGTAATCCGCAGTACCGGACAAGAGTTCATGAGGGAAAACTTTGCTTTGCCTCTGATATTTTGGCATGTCGGATTATTTGTTTACGCACTCAAAACTAAAAAGACACTTTTCTACTTTATTAGCGGAATACTCCTTGCAGTCGCATGGCGTTTATGGGATATGACACACCTCTATATCTATGTTTTGGCTTTTTATATGACGTTTAAGAAATATTCAGTAAAGGAGATACTCGCTATTTCCATACCGTTACTGATTGTATCAACAACAAATCCTTACTTGCGATACCATCATGCATATATATCGATACCGATGATTTTGTTATACCTCAAATCCATCTTCGCATCAAAAGAAAAAGAGTTCTCGCCATTGCGTCGCGGTTTGTATATAACAGGTATTATAGTAACTACATTGCTTATAGCATATGCCAGTGGTTATGGAGCGGATTACAATCATTTCGGAGAACTGTTGTTAGCAAAACTTCAATTTTTAAATATAAAACCGCTAAACCCAAATTTGTTATCTTTTGACGCGAGGGTATTATGGACACCAGCATTGCATTCAGCAACAATGGGACAAACTATGGTATTTTTTTCTTGCGTTTTTTTTATAAGTCTGGTATCTTTTTTGATAATTTGTATTATCAGAAAATCTTTTTCCGCAATTGATCAGTATATTATATACTGTTTTGCGTTATTCTTCATATTATACTTGTTCTTTGTGAGAATACATGTTTACAGTGTTTTTTTCGGTATTCTGCCTGTAGTGTTTTGGAATAGGCTCGAAAAAAAACAGTTGCAAATTATCGGTTGTAGTATATTATGTATAGTATGTTTTACAGAATATCACCGGACAGTCGCACATCAACGATATATGGGGCGAAATGAGGATTATCAATCTCTCGGCTCCCTCATCCAGTGGATACAAGACAATACGAAACCAAATATACCAGTTCTTGCTTCTTTTACAGTCGCAGGTCCGATTGTTAATTATGCGAATCGGGCAGTCATAGTTCAGCCAAAATTTGAAAAGGAACGTACACGCAGCATTTATAAAGATTATGTATACGGTTTGTTTGCGCAAGATGAAAAACCTTTATACGATCTTGCCTCCAAACATGATGCTGAGTACGTGATATATGATAAAGGTACTTCATGGAGTAAATCTATCTATTCACCAGCCTATTTTGTAGCTCTTGATACAACATTAGAAAAGAAAACACTGGCAAGTAAATTTGAGGGTAACTGCAATACACTACATAATTTTTATCCAGTATTTGAAAATGCAAAATATAAAGTTTTTAAAATAGTTACACCGGAAGAAATGAAAAAGGCGCAGGCGTGTTTTCAAACGGCCAAACATTATGAAGATTTGCAAGAATTTGATAATGCTCGCGAATGTTACAAAAAAGCCGTTGCGCTTTATCCTGGATTATGGCAGGCAAGAATGCGTCTTGGTACAATATTCTGGAAACAGGGACACAAAGAAGAAGCTGCTGCACAATGGCAACAAGGCAAAGCATTATGCGACGGAGCTTGAGAGTATGATGAATAAAGCGGTTACACTGGCAATTACAGGTGGTATAGGAAGTGGAAAAAATACCGTTGGCGAGCAATTTGTCAAATTAGGCGCTAAGGTTATTGACTCCGACGCTATCGTGCATTATCTATATGAATCAGACGAATCGTTACGTAGAGAATTACTCACCGCGTTCGGACCGTCAATTATGGATAACAACGGAGGTATAGATCGAAAAAAGCTGGCACAACAAGTATTTAATTGCGATAAAACTCGTGAACGTTTGAATAGTATTGTGCATCCGATAGTTAGAACTGAAATTCAAAACAAAATAAATGCGTTATCGAAAAAAACTGATGTAAAGTGTATTGTTGTTCTTGTGCCACTTCTAATAGAAGCCAATATGATGGATGATTTTGATAAAGTGTTACTTGTTGTTGCTGATAAAAATATTCGAATAGATCGTGTTAAGCAACGAAGTGGTTTGACCGAAAAGGAAATTAAGGCCAGAATACATGCCCAAATGCCCGATCAGGAAAAAAAACGCTTTGCACACTTCGTCGTTAATAATAATGGAACACTTAAAGAAACTGAAAAACAAATAGAATTAATTTATAATAACGTAATCCAAAAAGGCCACCATAAACCTGCCCACCAGGTTGATCTAATGGAGAGGTAAGAAAGATCATGGACATTGTAAAACTACAAAAAATGACAGTATCAGAATTGAACAAATTGCGCAAAAGCCTAAACTTAGAGGGGACAGGCAATAAGCGCAAACACGAAATTATCTTCGAGATATTAAAAGCCCAAGCTGAAAAAAGCGGCTTGATGTTCGGGGAAGGCGTACTGGAAATCCTGCCTGACGGTTTTGGCTTTCTGCGTTCTCCAAACTACAACTATCTGCCATGCCCTGAAGATATTTATGTGTCACCATCGCAGATTCGACGTTTTGACCTGCAGACAGGCGATACCGTATCGGGACAAATCCGTCCTCCAAAAGATAAAGAACGCTATTTTGCCTTGTTGAAAGTTGAAGCAATAAATTTTCAGGATCCTGAAAGAGCGAAAGATAAAATACTGTTTGAGAATTTAACGCCGTTATATCCTGACCAGCGTTTTATGTTGGAATATGACCCCAAAGAATTGTCTCCACGGGTTATGGATTTAATAACTCCTATCGGTCGTGGACAGCGTGGTTTGATTGTTGCTCCGCCGCGTACCGGTAAAACGATTCTTTTGCAACGACTGGCAAACAGTATTGCAATTAACTCACCGGAAGCAAAACTAATTGTATTGCTTATAGATGAACGTCCTGAAGAAGTCACCGATATGGAACGATCCGTCAAAGGCGAAGTGATCAGTTCAACATTTGATGAACCACCTGAACGCCATATCCAGGTTGCCGAAATGGTGCTTGAAAAGGCTAAACGATTGGTTGAGTACAATGCGGATGTAGTGATTTTGCTCGATAGTATCACACGTCTTGCACGTGCGTATAATACAGTACAACCGCACAGTGGAAAGATTCTGTCTGGTGGTGTCGATTCAAACGCATTACACAAACCGAAAAGATTTTTCGGTGCAGCACGTAATATTGAAAACGGTGGTAGTTTAACTATCATCGCGACAGCGCTGGTAGATACGGGCAGCCGTATGGATGAAGTTATCTTTGAAGAATTTAAAGGTACTGGTAATATGGAACTTCACCTTGATCGCCGTTTGGTTGACAAACGTGTATTCCCTGCCATCGATATAGAAAAATCAGGAACACGAAAAGAAGAATTGCTGTTGCATCCGGATGAACTACAGAAAATGTGGTTGCTCCGTAAAGCATTGGCAAACATGAATCCTGTGGAATCCATGGAATTGATTGTCGAAAAACTTAAAAAGACATCAAGTAATGCGGAATTTTTAATGACTATGAATCAATAATGATAAAAAAAGCTTGAAATTTCTTTTTTTTCGTGATATTTTCTTTAAACATTTTTTAAATTAGTTAAAGAAGATTAAAATATATATTACAAGGGGATTGAGGCGATGAAAAAAGGTATTCATCCTGCATACGACGATGCGGTAATAATCTGCGCATGCGGATCACAGGTAAAAACTCGTTCTACAAAGAAAGAAATTAAAGTAAGTATTTGCTCTAATTGTCATCCTTTCTTCACTGGAAAACAACGTTTTGTCGATGCAGCCGGTCGTTTGGAACGCTACAAAAAACGTTACGGCATAAAGTAGCTTTATTTAGATATTTTTGATACGGGGATTTCAAACTTTAAGTTGGTTTCCCCGTATTTTTGTATATTGACAACAATCTTCAGGTAACAACAAACAGTCTGTTATCAGAGGGTATTTTTATGTTTATACAAGCATGTGAAACATTTTTAAAGCGTAAGGTCGAAGTTGAAAAACTGTTGGCCGATCCTGCCGTTATCGGGGATCGTGACAGATATCAGTCATTGACAAAAGAATTTTCGTTTCTTGAAGAACTCGAAAACGTATATGGTCAATATGAAACTGTCATGACCGAACTCGAAAGCAATTATGAAATGCGTGAAGATCAGGAATCTCTTGATGACGATTTCATTGAATTGTTGTCTCATGATATTGCATCTCTTGAAGAAAAGAAAAAACACGTTGAGCTTAAATTAAAAGAGTTGTTGTTGCCTAAAGATAAAAATGACGACCGCAATACCATTGTGGAAATTAGAGCTGGAACAGGTGGGGAAGAAGCCGCTTTATTTGCCGCTGAATTATATCGTATGTATTCCCGCTATGCCGAAACTCAGGGGTGGAAAGTTGAAGCAATGGATACGACTCCAACATCACTTGGCGGGATCAAAGAAATCGTCTTTTCTATCACAGGTGAAAGCGTTTATAAAAAGATGCGGTATGAAAGCGGTGTACATCGAGTACAACGTGTACCGGCAACGGAATCAAGTGGTAGATTGCACACATCAGCAGTAACCGTTGCTGTTCTAGCGGAAGCAGAACAAATTGAAATCAATATTGACCCCAAAGATCTGCGTATCGACACATACCGATCATCCGGTCCCGGTGGCCAGAGCGTTAACACAATGGACTCAGCTGTTCGTATCACTCATATACCTACCAAAATTGTAGTACAATGCCAGGATGAAAAATCCCAGTTAAAGAATAAAACAAAAGCAATGCGTGTCTTGCGCGCAAGGTTATTTGAGATAAAAGAACAGGAAGAACATGCCCAACGCGCCAAAGAACGCCGTGAACAGGTGTCAACAGGCGATCGCAGCGCGAAAATTCGTACATACAACTACCCGCAAAATAGAGTTACCGATCATCGCTATAACCTGACTGTATACGATCTTGAAAATATTCTTACCGGAGAACTGGATCAGATTATCAGCGAGATTCTGGCATATAATTATCAGGAATATATCGAGAAAAACTTCGGTTCAGCAAGCTCCTGATGAAAGGATACCGTATCACGCCATGAGCCAACAATGGACTACATTATCAATAATTAATTGGGGAGACGATTATTTACGGAAACACGAAATAGAGTTTCCTCGCCTTACCATTGAGCTTTTGTTGACAAAATTGTTCAACTGTAAGCGAATAGACTTATATTTACAATATGATAAGCCATTGACTCCAGAAGAATTAACTTCTCTAAAAGCGATGCTCAAAGAACGGGTTAAAGGACGTCCCTTACAATATATTCTAGGTGAAGTCGATTTTTTCGATACAAATTTGCTGGTAAAGGAAGGCGTTCTAATACCCCGTCCTGAAACCGAACTACTTGTCGAAGCAATTGTAGCGGATATCAATACATATTACCGGAAAGAAACACCGGTACTACTTGATCTGGGAACAGGATCGGGCAATATTTCGATTGCTGTTGCAAAAAAATGTCAATCCTGTAAAATATTTGCTTGTGATATATCGTCAGAAGCATTGGATTTGGCGAAAGAAAATGCCATACGTAATAACGTGGAAGATAAAATACAGTTTTTTAAAGCTGATATATTGCAGGATTGGAGCAGAAAAACCGAAACTAAGTTCGATTATATTGTATCTAATCCTCCTTATATAGCAAACGATGATAATCGTTATTTATCTAAGGAAGTACTTAATTATGAACCTCACGAGGCGCTCTTTGCCGGTGACAGGGGTACAGAATTTTACGAACGAATTGTAGACTACTTCAGCTCATGGCTAGTCGCCGATGGCGCGATGTTTTTTGAGATAGGTATTCATCAACGTCAAGCGGTTGTACAATTTTTGCAGGAGCAAGGGTTCTACGATATAGCTGTAATAGACGATTTAAAATCAATACCGCGAGTCATAAGGGCTAGAAGACACCAACGCGCAAGGGTTGATAATGGATAGACTTAAAGTAACAGGCGGATCTCCGCTATCAGGTACGGTACGAATTGAAGGCGCAAAAAACGCCGTTTTGCCTATTTTGGCAGCGACGATTCTTGCCAATTCACCGTCAACTATTCGCAATGTCCCTCCGTTAAGCGATGTGAAAACCATGTTATCTATCCTTGAATCATTGGGAGCAACCTGTCATTTTGATACAAACAATAAAGTTATAACAGTTGATCCTACAACAATCGACAACTATACCGCACCGTACGATCTTGTACGAAAAATGCGCGGGTCTATTTGTGTACTTGGACCATTGCTTGGGAAGTTTGGTAAAGGAATTGTTTCATTTCCGGGTGGATGTGTTATAGGTCAACGGCCGATTGACTTACATTTAAAAGGATTGCGTGCGCTTAACGTATCTATCAATATTAATCATGGTTACGTGGAAGCATCTACCGATGAGCTGCGCGGAAATATTGTTTTTCTCGGCGGTCGGTTCGGTTCAAGTGTTCTTGCTACGGCGAATGTCATGCTTGCCGCTGTTTGCGCTCAAGGGACAACGGTAATTGAAAGCGCTGCTTGCGAACCCGAACTGGTTGATCTGGCTAATTTTCTTATCGCTATGGGAGCAGAAATAAAACATGCCGGAGCTCATTCAATAACGATTGAAGGAGTAAAAAAACTAAAGGGTATTGATTATACTATTATTCCCGACCGGATAGAGGCAGGAACATTTATTCTTGCAGCTGCAATAACCCGGTCGCATATCACTATAGAAAATGTTATAAAAGAACACCTCTGGGCATTGACCGATATATTGAGTCAATCGGGTATAAGAATAGAAACGAAAGATAATGCACTCGTAGTTGATGCAAGGGAGGGAATGCTGACTCCGCTTGACATCACGACATTGCCATATCCGGGTTTTCCGACAGACTTACAAGCTCAAATGATGGCTTTCATGATCTCGGTAAGCGGTATCAGTGTCATCACTGAAAAAATTTTTCCAGACAGATTTATGCATGTAGCGGAGCTGAATCGTATGGCAGCTGATATTTCTCTTGAACAGTCAACAGCCATCATCAAGGGAGGGCGTCCTTTAAGCGGTGCGCCATTGATGGCATCTGACTTACGTGCAAGTGCCGCATTAGTGCTTGCCGGCTTGATTGCTCATGGAGAAACTATCATCAATCGTATATATCATCTTGATCGAGGATATTATCAAATGGAAGAGAAACTCCGTTCTCTCGGTGCACAAATAGAAAGGATTCCGGAATGAGTAGAAAATACTTTTTGTTATCATGTCTGGCAGTCGTTTTTCTCACTACAATAATATCATCATCATATGCGGAAATTATATATTTGAGCGGAGGCGGAATGATGAAAGGGCAAATACTCGAGAAAAAGAGTAACAGCCTCACATTGTCGGTTAAATACGGCACAATAACTTTAGCAAGAAAAGAAGTTGAAAGAATAACCGAAGATTCAAATCCAGATGCGATTCTAGATCTTGCACGCTATTACGTCAATAAAGAGCAATGGGATGATGCCATAGAGGAATTTGACAACTTGTTGCTTATTAAGCCGGAAATGCGTGATGAAGTGCTTAATTATTTGTCTGATATCAATTTTTCCAAGTCGCCTAAGACACGCATGGATACCTTCAAAGATGTCACAGAAGCGTATCAATTGATCGAAGAAGGGAAAATGCTTGTAAATTTCGGTAAAAAACATTTAAAATATAAAGCCAACTTTGAAGATGAGGCTTTTGAAAAAAAAATTCGTAGCATTGCCAAGAAAAAAATTACAAAGGGCGAAGCTATGATAAAAAAAGGCCAGTCTATTATCGATTCATATCATCGCCAGCGCGATGAAGAAATTCGTAAAGCTAGAGAAAAAGCTGAACAGGAAGAAAAAGAAAAAGAAGAAGCTCAGAAAAAAGGTAAGAAGTAATAGTGTTCGAATCGTTGTCGGAGAAACTTAACTCTGTATTCAAAAATTTACGTGGTTACGGCCGGTTAAGTGAAAAAAATATAAAAGATGCATTACGCGAAATAAAACTCGCTTTGCTTGAAGCAGATGTGAATTACATGGTTGTGAAACAATTTGTAGCAACCGTCAAAGAAAAAGCAGTTGGCACCGAGGTGCTTGATAGTATCACCCCTGGACAGCAGGTCGTAAAAATTGTTCATGACGAAATAGTTCAGCTTATGGGGGGACAACCGGTACCTGTAGAGCTAAAAGCTAAAAGCAACCGGATCATGCTGGTAGGATTACAGGGATCAGGCAAAACGACATCAGCAGCCAAGCTGGCGGCATATTTTCGCAAGAAAAATTTTTCACCTTATATGGTAGCATTGGATATACAGCGTCCCGGTGCTATGGATCAGTTAGCGTTTCTTGGGAAACAGGTTAATGTGCCTGTATATCTTGATAAGAACGAAAAAAAAGTTGTAAAAATAGCGTCAAGGGCAATGGAAGATGCCCGAAAAACCGAAGCTACACTGGAGCTTTTTGATACAGCAGGACGCTTACATATAGATGATGCGCTTATGGACGAGTTAATCGCGCTGAAAGAAACCATCAGACCTGATGAGATATTGTTTGTTGCTGATGCAATGACAGGTCAGGATGCGGTTAACAGCATTAAAATTTTTCACGAAAAATTATCGTTAACCGGTGTGATTTTAACAAAAATAGATGGAGATGCCCGAGGCGGAGCCGCATTATCCATAAAATCAACAACCGGTTGCCCGATTCGTTTTGTGGGTATTGGCGAAAAAATTAGTGATTTTGATGTTTTTTATCCCGACCGTATGGCATCAAGAATCCTTGGTATGGGAGATATTGTCAGCCTCGTCGAAAAGGCTCAGGAACAGTTTGACGAGAAGCAGGCTATCGAATTACAAAAAAAGATCAAGAAAAACGATTTAAATCTTGTCGATTTTCTGGCACAATTACGCCAGATACGAAAACTCGGCCCGCTTGAGAACATATTGGGCATGTTGCCCGGTATGGGTAATATGAAAGGTCTGGCGGTTGACGAGAAAGAGCTTATACATGTTGAGGCAATCATCCAATCAATGACAATGCGCGAGCGTGTCAACCCTCAATTGATTGATATGAGCCGTAAACGTCGTATAGCTAAGGGTAGCGGTACATCTTTGCAGGATGTCAACAAGCTGCTCAAAAACTTTTTTGCTATGAAAAAAATGATGAAAAAATTTGTTTCACAAACACATACAATGAAAAAACTAGGAGGTAAGTTATGGCGGTAGTAATGAGATTGAAACGAATGGGCGCAAAAAAATTGGCCTGTTTTAGAATTGTCGTGGTAGATTCAAAACAACCACGTGATGGTCGTTCGATTGAAGAAATAGGTTTTTACGATCCTAAGAAAAAGGAAACAATGGTCAATATTGACAAAGAACGTGCCCAACATTGGTTGAGCGTTGGTGCCATACCTACGGAAACAGTAAAAAACCTGCTCAAGAATGAGGGTATCGCGGTTACGCGTTGCAAATGATAATTGACATACTGACAATTTTTCCAGATTCCTATTTTGCTCCGTTGCAGGATAGCATCTTGAAACGGGCACAGGATCAGGAATATATCGCAATTCAATATCATAATTTACGCGATTACACGACTGATTTTCACAGGACAGTCGATGACAGGCCTTATGGCGGTGGACCCGGTATGTTGTTCAAACCAGAACCGCTTTATAAAGCCATAAAAGACATTGCAACAACTGATTGCAGTATGATTATACCTTCACCTGATGGCGCTTTATTAGACCAGAGTCTGGTGGAGGATCTTGCAAATCGGACGCATCTTTTTTTTATCTGTGGACATTATGAAGGGATTGATGATAGAATAAGTAGTTTATTTCCAATAGAAAAAGTTTCTATTGGAGATTATGTTATAACCAGTGGCAGCTTAGCTGCCATGGTGATCATAGACGCGGTAGCGCGTCATATACCTGGTGTAGTTGGTTGTGGTGATTCAGTTGAACAGGATTCATTTTATAATGGATTGCTTGACCACCCACATTACACTCGTCCCGCAGAGTTCATGGGATTAAAGGTACCTGAGGTGCTTTTATCAGGGAATCACAAAGAGATTGATGATTGGCGTCTTGAACAGGCCAAAAGACGAACTCAAGAGATACGTCCTGATTTATGGTTAAAATATAAAGAGTTACAACAGAATATAAAATGTAAAGACAAGGAGAAGTAGATATGGATATCATCAAAAAGATCGAAGGGGAACAGTTAAAACCTGAAATCCCTCAGTTCAACATCGGTGATACGGTGAAAGTGTCGATGAAAATTGTTGAAGGTGACCGAGAACGTGTACAGGTATTTCAAGGTACAGTGATTGCCCGTTGCGGTAACGCAGCCAATGAAAACTTCACAGTCCGTCGTGTGGTATATGGTGAAGGTGTAGAACGTGTTTTTATGATGCATTCTCCACGCCTTGTTGATGTTGAAGTTACACGCCGTGGTAAAGTACGTCGCGCCAAACTGTACTACTTAAAAGGTAAACTTGGCAAAAGTGCTCGTGTTAAGGAGATGAAGCGATAATACAATGTTCCAATTTGAGGAATTGTATCGGCGAAAAGGAAAATCGCATATCGCAGGTCTTGATGAAGCTGGACGAGGACCACTTGCCGGACCGGTTGTTGCGGCGGCAGTAGTTTTACCCGTTTCATTTGATATTTCTGGAATTAATGATTCCAAAAAACTAACTGAAAAAGCACGATCTACTTTATTTGAAAAACTGCTGGCATGTCCGGCAATACAAATAGGCGTCGGAATTGTTTCGGAACGAGTGATAGATAAAATCAATATTTTGCAAGCCACAAAGCTTGCTATGAAGCAATCTATCAAAAATTTACCGAAACAACCCGACCATCTGCTTATTGACGGACTTAATCTAGATCAAATTCCTATCAGCCAGACTAAAATCATTAAAGGTGATTCTTGTAGTGTATCTATAGCTTCTGCATCAATCATTGCAAAAGTTATACGCGATACAATTATGCTGGAATACGAAAAAGCGTTGCCCGGATATAACTTTGCCAAGCATAAAGGATATGGAACTAAAGATCACTGTGACGCGCTTATGGCAAATGGGGCAAGTTGTATTCACAGAAAAACATTTGCCCCTGTTGCGAATCTCTTAGAGAGGAGTGCATCATAATGTCAAAATATTGCAAACAACTAGGTGGCAGGGGAGAAATGCAGGCTGAATTACTTCTTGTGCGAGCAGGATATCGTATTCTTGAACGCAATTATCACACTCCTTTTGGAGAGCTTGACATTGTCGCCCTTGATAAGGGTTCAATTGTATTTATTGAAGTAAAGACTCGTTCCTCCCGACGTTATGGAACTGCATTACACGCAGTTACACCCCTTAAAATGAACCGCATGATTAAAAGCGCCCTCTTTTTTATAAGCAAACATCGATATGACGAAATGAACTATCGATTTGATGTCGTGGCGGTTACCACTTCTAACGGTAATCGAACTGTTGAACATATAAAAAACGCATTTGTAATAGACCGGGAATATTCGCTATAATAGTTGACTATGGAGGTACTTGCGTTATGGATTGTAAAAAATCAGATAATATGAAGCATTGCAACTGCACCTATGAGCCGTGTCCACGTAAAGGATTGTGTTGCGAATGTTTACAATATCACCTTCGACAAAAGCAGCTCCCTGCATGTTGTTTTCCAGATGATGTCGAAGCGACATGGGATAGATCATTTCGTAAATTCATAGAAACATATAGTTGAACATAAGAAAGAAGCACTGTCGTTATGCCTACAAAAGAAGTTGATTACCTTGTTATAGGAAGTGGTATCGCTGGATTAATGTTTGCCTTGAAGGCAGCCAGCCATGCAAAAGTTATGATCCTGACAAAACGTGAAATGACAGAATCAAACTCCAATTACGCGCAAGGAGGTATTGCTTCAGTTATGAGCAATACCGATTCTTTTGCCGAACATATTCGCGACACACTTTCTGCAGGTGCAGGGTTGTGCCATAGAGATATTGTAGAGCAAACTATCAAGCAAGGTCCTGAACGTATTCAGGAATTGATAGATTACGGAGTTCAGTTTACAACTCGTGAAGAAAAACAAGATGAGTTTGATCTTGGTAAAGAAGGCGGACACTCCCATAGACGCATAATGCATGCGGGTGACATCACTGGTCAGGAAGTCAAAAAAGTTCTTATTGATGTCGTACGCCAAAATTCTAATATAGAAGTATATGAAAATCATATTGCCATAGATTTGATAACAACACAAAAACTTGATTTACCCGGTCCAAACACTGTTGTTGGAGCATATGCCCTGAACAACAATACACAGGATGTAGTAACAATCAAGGCAAAAGTGACGGTCCTTGCAACTGGTGGTGCGGGTAAAGTATATTTATATACCACTAATCCTGATATTGCTACCGGTGACGGTATAGCTATGGCATATAGAGCTGGTGCTGAAATAAAGAATCTTGAGTTTGTGCAATTTCATCCGACGTGTTTATTTCATCCGGAAGCAAAATCGTTTTTGATTTCAGAAGCCGTACGTGGCGAAGGTGCGATATTGCGTTTAAAAGATGGCACTGACTTTATGACTAATTATCATCCTATGAAAAGCCTTGCTCCGCGTGATGTAGTTGCACAGGCCATAGACTGCGAACTCAAAAAACGCGGCGACGACTGCGTATTTCTTGATATTACCCATAAAGATAAATCATTTATTAAGCGAAGATTCCCTAATATTTACCGAAATTGCCTTGAATTCGGTATCGATATGAGCTGTGATCCAATCCCTGTCGTTCCTGCCGCTCATTATTTTTGCGGTGGGGTTGCCAGTGACTGGAATGGTTTGACAAGTATAGAAAGATTATATGTATGCGGTGAAGTATCCTGTACAGGTTTACACGGAGCTAATCGTTTGGCCAGCAATTCCTTACTTGAGGCATTAGTATTTGCGCATAATGCTGCCGAATCATCCCGACAATATATAGAAAAAGAATATCCGCACACCATTTCATCAATCCCTGCGTGGGATAAAGGTAGCGCGGTAGATAGTGATGAAAATGTTGTGGTGTCCAATAACTGGGACGAAATACGCAGATTTATGTGGAATTATGTTGGTATAGTGCGTTCGAACAAACGCCTTGAACGTGCAAAACACCGTATTGAGCTGCTTCAGAAAGAAATTCATGAATACTACTGGAATTTTGTCGTCACAAACGATTTAATAGAACTACGCAATATCGCAACAGTAGCCGACTTGATAATTCAATTCGCTCTAAACAGAAAAGAAAGTAGAGGATTGCATTACAACTTGGATTTTCCTAATCGCGACAATAATACATGGTGTAAAGATACAGTTTATAAAAACAAATCATTTCTGGAAGGAGAAGCGTTATGCAAATAAAAAAACTTTATCGTATTCTGTTTGCCAGCATGTTGATGTTGGCTATAAATTCTCTTGCATCAGCACAAGAATTCACTTCAGATGGACAAATACCTCCGGGTAAACCAATCAAAGAACCTTATTATTCAGAACTTGAGGCCTTTCCTGAAGATCTTGCGAGCGATTTCCCACATTACTCAACCATCGTTGCATACTCATTTATTGCGAAACAAACTGATCCCGAGGAGATTGCAGCCATTAAACTAAAAATAAATTCCGGAGAACTTCCACCAAATTATAGTGTCAGGAACTTAAATATTTATAAGGTTTTAAAAATTCGTTATAACTATACCGATGCAACACCAAGAGATATATGTAAATGGTATGAAATCAACACATCTAATGCTGGTTACTCGAAAATCTTTTTAGATGAGGGCGCAATGCAGGATACATATCATATGCGATATGAAAAAACAGAGGGCAACATACTCAAAAGAGTAAATGTAGATATCTTTCCAGATAAGATTGAGGTTACCGCTTTTGAAGACAAAGAAATCAAAAAACATCCAGACTACATAAATGCGCCAATAGATGATTTATCAACAACTGAACCGGAAAACAATTAATATTATGAAATATATATTGAAGAATGGGCTGGTTATAGATCCTAAAACCGGCACGCATGAAAAACAAAATTTATTGATTGCGGAGGGGAAAGTATATCAAACCCCACATGCAGAATTATCTGGACATACCGTTATAGATTGTACAGATAAAATTGTAGTACCCGGATTTATTGATCTTCACACCCATCTTCGCGACCCTGGATTTGAGTATAAAGAAGACATTGTCAGCGGCAGTAAAGCCGCTCTGGCAGGTGGATTTACCACTATTTTTTGTATGCCTAATACCATACCGGTAACCGACAATATAGCTACAATTCATTATATCGTCGAACAAGCAAGAGACGCAGCGTATGTAAATATTCATCCGGTTGCAGCGTTGAGTATAGGTTCACAGGGGACCGAGCTGGTTGATTTTACTACATTACGCACTGAAGGAGCAGTTGCTTTTTCGGATGATGGAGGATGGCTTCTCAATTCAAGGCTTATGATAGAAGCTTTGCGAAAATCAAAAGATCAGCATTTTCGTATTATACAGCATTGTGAAGATCCTGGAATATCATGGAAAGGTGTTATCAATGATGGGTCTGCAGCACGAAGACTCAACCTTACAGGTATACCACCGGCAGCAGAACATCTTGCTGTATACAGAGATATCGTGTTATGCGAATTGACCGGAGGCAGTCTGCATATAGCTCATATAAGCACTACGAAATCCATGGAGCTTATCGAAGACGCAAAAAAACGTGGACTTGATATAACCTGTGAAGTCACGCCGCATCATTTAGTGTTGTGCGATGATGATATCACTGAAGACAACGCGGTATATAAAGTCAACCCACCTCTTGCATCTGCTTCTGATCGTGATACATTGATTGACGGGCTCAAACGTGGTATTATTGATACCATCGCGACAGACCATGCTCCTCACGCCCAATATGAAAAAGAAAACGGCTTTACAAAAGCACCCTTTGGCTTGATCGGAATGGAGACAGCGTTTCCTGTTTTATATACCAAACTGGTGGAAGAAGGTAAAATTTCTCTTGATCTTCTGATAGAGAAGATGAGTGCAGCTCCGGCTTCCATTTTCAATTTGCAAACATCGGGAAGCCTTGCAGATGGCTTCGATGCAGACATTACAATAATTGATCTGAATGATAGTTATCGAATAGATAAAGAAAATTTTTATTCAAAAAGTCAAAATACCCCCTTCCATGATTGGGAAGTTCGTGGTAGAATTACCAGCGTTTTTGTCGGAGGTGTTTTACGGTTTCACAACAACACAATATTTGAGGATAAAGTAGGACTGATATGAATAAAGCCATTTTAGTACTTGAAGACGGTACTGTATTCTGGGGTAAAGGATACAGCGACAACGAAGAAACCATGGGTGAAATAGTATTCAATACCGGTATGACCGGCTATCAGGAAGTACTTACAGACCCGTCCTATAAAGGGCAAATCGTAACTATGACATACCCATTGATCGGCAATTATGGTGTAACCAAAGCCGATGAAGAATCGAAATCACCTATGGTTGAAGGATTTATTGTTCGTGAACTATGTGAACATCCAAGTAACTTCAGATCTGAAGAACCATTGCTTGATTATCTAAAACGCAATAAGATTATGATAGTTTCCGAAATGGATACCCGCGCTATTACATTGCATATTAGGGAAGGCGGGGCAATGAGAGGTATTCTTTCTACATCATGTTTTGATGTGGAGACACTGCTGGCAAAAGTGAAACAATATCCTTCTATGGCAGGAAGAGATATCGTGCGCGATGTAAGTTGTTCAGTTACTTCAACCTGGCACGAAGAAAAAAGTATTAGCGAAGAGTATCAAAAATACGAGCCCTTCGTGACATGCAATGATAAAAAAGACTTCAAAGTAGTTGCGTTTGATTGCGGCGTAAAAAAACATATGCTTCGTCTTCTGGATATGATGGGTTGCGATGTACATGTTATTCCCGCAGCTACCAGCCTTGAAGATATCAAAGCACTAAATCCAGACGGTATTTTTCTTTCAAACGGACCGGGCGACCCTGAACCGGTATCATACGTCATAAAAACAGTACGGGAGTTATCCGAACAATATCCTATGTTTGGTATTTGTCTTGGGCATCAGTTGCTTGGTCTTGCTCGTGGAGCAAAAACATACAAAATGAAATTCGGACATCGTGGGATCAATCACCCTGTGAAAGACCTTGCGACAGGTGAAGTGGAAATTACCACGCAAAACCACGGTTTTGCTATAGATATAGATTCACTGGAGGCCAACAATCTTGAGCTGACCCATCTGAACCTCAACGACCAGACGGTTGAAGGATTCAAACACAAAACATTGCCGATATTCGCCGTACAATATCATCCAGAATCATCAGCAGGCCCCCACGATTCACGTTATTTATTTAAACGATTTATAGAACAAATGAGAGTTTTCAAGCAAGAAAGGAAGTAGGACACGTGCCAAAACGAGAAGATCTCAAAAAAATATTAATTATCGGTTCCGGTCCAATTGTGATAGGTCAGGCTTGTGAATTCGATTATTCCGGTGCGCAGGCCTGCAAAGCATTACGCGAAGAAGGATACGAAGTTGTATTGCTTAACAGTAATCCCGCAACGATTATGACCGACCCTGAATTTGCAGAAGCAACATATATAGAACCTATTACTGCTGAAGTTGTAGAAAAGATTATTGAAAAAGAACGCCCTGACGCTCTTCTTCCTACTCTAGGTGGCCAGACAGGTTTAAATGTGGCAGTGGAAGTCGCAGATCTTGGTATTCTGGATAAATATAATGTCGAGATGATCGGAGCAACACAGTCTGTCATTAAAAAAGCTGAAGACCGTGAATTATTTAAAGATGCCATGACCAAAATAGGCCAGGAAACACCTCAATCAGGTTTCGCAAGGACTATCGAAGAAGCATGGGAAATTGCACGGGAAATCGGCAGTTATCCATTGATTATCCGGCCAAGTTTCACCCTTGGAGGTGCTGGCGGTGGCATAGCATATAATATGACCGAATTTGATCAGATGGCACGTAAAGGAATCGAGTACAGCCCGATCGATGAGATTCTTATTGAAGAATCGGTTATCGGCTGGAAAGAATTTGAACTTGAAGTCATGCGTGACAAGAAAGATAACGTAGTCATAATCTGTTCTATAGAAAACTTTGATCCGATGGGTGTTCACACAGGCGATAGTATTACGGTTGCCCCTGCGCAAACCCTGTCTGACAAAGAATATCAGCTGATGCGTAACGCGGCTATCGATATTATCCGTGAAATCGGAGTCGAAACCGGTGGGTCAAACATCCAGTTTGCCGTTAATCCTAAAGATGGCAGAATGGTAATTGTCGAAATGAATCCGCGTGTATCACGTAGTTCCGCACTTGCGTCAAAAGCGACTGGATTTCCGATCGCTAAAATAGCGGCAAAGTTGGCTGTAGGCTATACCTTAGATGAAGTTCCAAACGACATTACCCGCAAAACACCAGCTTGTTTTGAACCTACGATAGATTATTGTGTAACAAAAATACCTCGTTGGGCATTTGAAAAATTTCCAGATGCAGACCCGGTACTGACAACACAAATGAAATCAGTCGGAGAGGTAATGGCTATAGGTCGTACCTTTAAGGAATCACTGCAAAAAGCATTACGATCACTAGAAATAGGCCGTTTTGGGCTTGGTGCAGACCGTCCTGATCCGTCATGGAGTACTGATGAGATCAGAAGTAAATTGATTATTCCTAATTGCGATCGTATCTTTGCCATTCGCATAGCAATGAAAAACGGTATGACATGCGAAGAAATATGTTCTTTAACCAAAATTGACCCATGGTTTATCTATCATATAAAAGATATAGTTGATTTTGAAGATTATTTAATTGAAAACAAAGACGTTATCAAAAATGATTTTCTTAAAGACGATATCGTGAGACGTGCAAAACGAATGGGATTTTCCGATGTCCAGATGGCATATATACTTGGTATCACCGAAAAGGAGTTCAGGAAACAGCGGATCGATGCTGGCATCACTGCTACATTTCATCTAGTCGATACCTGTGCAGGAGAATTTGAAGCATATACTCCTTACTACTATTCGAGTTATGAAACCATCAATGAAACAAAACCCACTGATCGTAAAAAAATCATGATTCTAGGTGGAGGTCCAAATAGAATTGGACAGGGGATAGAATTTGATTATTGCTGTGTACACGCGGCATTTGCTCTCAAAGAAGATGGTTATGAAACCATTATGGTAAACAGCAACCCGGAAACTGTCAGTACCGACTACGATACCTCAGATAAATTATATTTTGAGCCATTGACTATAGAGAACGTCTTGAATATTTATCATCAGGAAAAATGTTCCGGCGCAATAGTTCAATTCGGCGGACAGACACCGCTTAACCTCGCTGAAAAACTTGAACAGGAAGGTGTTACCATAATTGGAACATCTACAGATTCAATTGATATTGCGGAAGATAGAGAACGTTTCCAGCAACTGGTTAAAAAGCTAAAATTATTGCAACCGCCAAACGGTATTGCAAGAAGTGCTGAAGAAGCAAAATCTATTGCCCAGTCCATCGGATATCCGGTACTGGTACGTCCTTCATATGTGCTTGGCGGACGCGCAATGGAAATTGTCTACGATGAAACATCTCTGGACAACTACATGAAGTTTGCTGTTGAAGCATCACCTGAAAAACCAATCCTGATTGATAAATTCCTTCAGGAGGCGATAGAAGTCGATGTCGATGCTGTCAGTGACGGGAAAGATGTTGTTGTAGGTGCTATTATGGAACACATTGAAGAAGCTGGCATTCATTCGGGTGATAGCGCTTGTGTGATTCCTCCTTTTTCCTTGTCCAATGACATCATTAAAAAGACGCGTCAGGCGACCATTGCTTTTGCAAAAGAACTTAAAGTCAAGGGTCTTATCAATATCCAATACGCCATAAAAGATGATTCTCTGTTTGTTTTGGAAGTCAACCCGCGTGCATCGCGAACAATCCCGTTTGTCAGTAAAACAATCGGAATTCCACTTGCTAAAATAGCGGCACGTGTAATGGCAGGAAAAACACTCAAAGAAATCGGATTTTTGGAATCAATTCAGCCTGAATATTTTTCAGTCAAAGAAGCAATCCTGCCGTTTGCACGATTCCCAGGAGTTGATATCCTGCTTGGCCCTGAGATGCGTTCTACTGGTGAAGTTATGGGGATCTCTCATGACTACGGTGTGGCATTTGCAAAAACGCAAATGGGATCAAATCATAAATTACCCTTGTCCGGTAAAGTATTTATCAGCGTTAAGAATAAAGATAAACGCACGATTGCTTTTATCGCCAAAAAACTGGCCGATTTTGGATTCCATATTGTGGCAACTGAAGGCACCGCAAAAGTATTGCGCAACAACGGACTTGAAGTTGAACAATTGTTCAAAATTCAGGAAGGCCGTCCAAATATTCTTGATTTAATGATTAATCGTGAAATCGCACTTATAATCAATACACCATCAGGTAAGACGACCCGTACCGATGAACGAAAAATCCGATCAACAGCTGTAAGCCACAACATCATGTGTATTACGACTATTTCAGGAGCACATGCGGTTATCAACGGTATTGAATCGATTCTTAAAAAGGGTTTAACGGTTACACCAATTCAGGAATACCACCTTTTGAATACCAATAAATAGGGGACATCAGGTTGAATCAAACAAGCGCAACAATAACCGCTATACGTGATTTGGGTGCAGGTTATTTTCATCTTGAGGCAACCTGTCCTGAAATTGCCCAACAAGCACTCCCTGGACATTTTATCAATGTGCGATGCGAATCAGTGTTGTTACGTCGTCCACTGGCTGTGTTTTCTGTAGATGCTTCGACCATCGGGATTTTTTTTAAAGCATGTGGAAAAGGAACATCATGGCTTGCTCAACGTCGGGCAGGTGAGGAAATTGATCTTGTAGGTCCACTCGGCAAAGGATTGTTTGAAGAAAATAATGCCAAACGGGTTATACTTGTTGCCGGTGGTGTGGGTTTAGCTCCGTTATATTTCTATTTGCAGTTCAATAAAAAATCTCCGGCAAAAAAAATATTGTTTTACGGCGCCCGTAATGCCCAGACAGTTTTTTTTCAAAACGAATTGCTCAATTTAGCAGACGAGTGTTACTTCGTAACCGAAGACGGTTCACTAGGTGAAAAAGGTCTGGTTAATGAAGAACTTAGGCGTTTTTATCTTACTGAAGGACCCAAAGATGGTGACGTTGTGATGACCTGCGGGCCAAACGCAATGATCAAGACAATAATTTCTTTTGCTGAAGCAGAAAATATCCCATGTCAGGTATCTTTGGAATCTTATATGGGATGTGGCTGTGGAGTTTGTCTAAGCTGTGTTATTCCTGCGGCAGATTCCACTCAAGATGGAGAATCATATTTCAGGCTTTGCACAGAAGGTCCTGTTGTAGACAGTCGAAGAATCGATAAACAAAAATTTTTCAATATGGTGTAAGGCAATGCTCTGTTGTGAAGACTCAAGATTACAAGTAGATAAAGGCAGATTGAAACTGAAGAACCCGGTTATATCCGCTTCAGGGACATTTGGGTATGGAATAGAACTGCAGGATATTGCGCATCCGGAACATTATGGAGCAATTACATTAAAAGGAATTACCGCGAAACCGCGTGCTGGTAATCCGCCTCCGCGTATAGTGGAAGTTTCCGGCGGTATAATTAATTCTGTCGGACTGCAAAATGACGGGATCGAAGAATTTGTAGACAAAAAAGTTCTTCCAATCAAACGATATAAAACCGCTATCATAGCTAATATAAATGGAACAACCGCGGACGATTATTTTCTTATCACCGAAAAACTTAATGAACATGAATCTGTTGATTATATAGAGATAAACGTATCATGCCCTAACGTTAAAGAAGGTGGGGTTTCGTTTGGTAAAAATCCAAAAGCTGTTGCGCATATTGTCAAAGGTGTGCGTGAGAAAACCAATCTTCCGCTTATACTTAAATTGACACCACAGGTCACCGATATCGGAGAAATCGTACGAGCCGCTGAAGATAACGGAATTGATATTATATCGCTCATTAATACTTATCCTGCAATAGCAATCAATATAAACACCAAAAAGCCGGTATTGGGCAATATACGCGGCGGTTTTTCAGGTCCACCGGTTAAACCTATGGCAATCAATCTAGTATGGGAAACCAGAGCAGCCACAAACTTACCTATCATTGGTATGGGTGGAATATCATGCTGGGAAGATGCTGTAGAGTTTCTATTAGCTGGCGCCGATGCGGTTGCAGTAGGAACGTGGCATTTCATCGAACCAGATATAGCTACAAAAATTAATCAAGGTTTGTGCAATTATATGGATAAAGAACAATTTTCGTCACTGTCAGAAATTACTGGTTACACATGGAGACAATATAATGACTAAAGGTATGCCCATACTCGCACTCGATGTACCGGATCTTGTCAAAGCACAGCAGATGGTTGACCTGCTTGGTGACACTATGCAATGGTACAAGGTAGGAAGTGTGCTTTTTACAAAAGAAGGCCCTGCTGCTATTGAAATGCTCAAAAAAGCAGGTAAGAAAATTTTTCTTGATCTGAAATATCACGATATACCCAACACCGTTGCCGGGGCAATCAAACAATGCGTGTCTATGGGGATTGATATGTTGACCATTCACGCCAGCGGCGGGTCTACAATGATATCCAAGGCTGTAGAAGCCGCATCCACAACAGCGGATAAAGCAGGTGTGCCATCACCTAAAATTATTGTGGTGACTCTATTAACCAGTCTTGATGTTGACGATTTACAGAAAGACTTCGGCATTATGCTTTCCGCAGAGGAAATCACTAAAAAGCTGGTTGCGATTGCAGAAAAATCAGGGGCACACGGTGTAGTATCATCACCCAATGAACTTGGTATGATTCGAAAATATTTTTCGCCTGATTTATTGACGATTACACCGGGAGTACGCCCTACATGGGCACAAAAATCTGATCAGAAACGGGTTATGACTCCACTTGAAGCAGTAGAGGCAGGAGCAAATTTTCTTGTAATAGGACGTCCTATTTTGCAGGCGGAAAACCCAAAACAAGCAGCTGAAACTATTTTTGATGAAATAAGAGAGGTTACCCATGGATAAACAAACATTAATGGACAATTTAAAGAAAACCGGAGCGTATCAGGAAGGCCATTTCATTTTGAGTTCCGGTTTACATAGCGGTCACTATGTACAATGCGCGTTGTTGCTGCAACATCCCGATCTGGCAACAAAAATAGGCAAGAATATCGCCGATCATTTTAAAGATAAAGGTATCACCTGTGTCGTAGGTCCTGCGCTTGGCGGTATTGTGATAGCATATAAAGTTGCTGAAGGAATGGGCGTTCGTTCTATATTTGGAGAACGCAAAGACGGCGAAATGTGTTTACGTCGTGGTTTCTCAATTGAACCAGGTGAAAAAGTCTTGTTGGTTGAAGATGTTATTACCACTGGTAAATCGGTTAAAGAATTGAAAACTGTTCTGGAAGAAGCCGAGGCAGATGTCGTAGGAGTAGCATCTATCATCGACCGAAGTAATGGGGCTGTAGAATTTGATTGCGAATTTTTCAGTTTACTTAAACTCGATATCACGACATATTCTTCATACGATTTACCTGAATGGTTACGTAATATACCGGCTGTAAAACCTGGCAGCAGAGGAATATAACACTATGACTATCCGTAGTATGACCGGATTTAGCAAAGTTACAAGCGAAACGGAACTGGGTACAATCACTATCGAAATGTACGGAGTGAACCATCGCTATCGTGATCTTCATATCAATTTACCTAGAATGTTTTCTTCTTGTGAAGATGCACTACGAAAAAAGCTGACTGATGCTGTCTCACGCGGTAAAGTCCGTGTGGTGGTTGCGATCGATACAAAAGGATCAGCAAATGTAGCCAACTATTCGGTCAATATGGATTATGCAGGGGCATACATTGACGCCCTACGTCAAATACAACAGCAATTTGAATTGCCGGGTGAGTTGTCTATTGATATGTTTTGCAATAATAAAGATATCCTGGTATCCCAACAGATTGACTTTGACGATAGTACAGCCTTGCAGAATATTGGCGATATGATCGATCAAGCTCTGGAACAATTTTTTGTTTCACAGGAAAAAGAAGGCGTACAACTGATAAACGATATTTCATCAAGAATTAAAACCATCGCCGAAACAACGGAACAGATAGAGAAAGAAACACCTCAATCCGTTGCGCAGTTCCGTGAAAAACTGATGGAACGAATCAACGAGCTACAGGTTGAAAATGCTGTGGACAGCGATAGAGTCGCAAAAGAAGTAGCGCTTTACGCCGACAAAATAGATATTTCCGAAGAAATTGTCCGATTAAAGAGTCACGTAAAACATTTCATGCAATCGATTGATAAAGGTGGTGTTATAGGCAAGAAACTTGATTTTATAGCGCAAGAAATGTCTCGAGAGATAAATACCATCGCTGCAAAATGCAATAACGTCAGTATTTCACATAAAACGATCACTGTACGATCTGAATTGGAAAAAATACGCGAACAGGTACAAAACATTCAATGAAAAATAATACCCGTGGATTATTGCTGGTAGTTTCCGCTCCTTCAGGAGCCGGTAAAACAACAATTTGCCGCAAATTTCTCAAGCAAAACAATATGGTGAAATACGCCATATCAACCACCACACGAGCACCACGCGAAGGCGAACAAGACGGGGAAGATTATTATTTTACTTCCAAAGAAAATTTTCAGAAGATGATATCAGAAGAAGCATTTCTGGAATATGCTCAAGTATACAATCAATTTTACGGCACTTCCAAGGATGCGGTCAACAACTTACTAAACAATGGCTATAACGTATTGATTGATGTAGATACACAAGGTGCGGCATCTATCCGTAAGCTGATTCCTGAATCTATTCATATCTTTATTTTACCGCCCTCGCTGAAAATCCTTGAACAACGACTGCGAAATAGAGGCAAAGACAGTGATGAAGTTATCCGGCTACGCCTGTCAGAAGCAAAGAAAGAAATACATCAAAGTTATTTATACCAGTACATTATCATTAACGACGAAATAGACCACGCAGTCGACACTATGCAATCCATTCTTGTTGCTCAACGCGCAGCGGTCAAACGCAATGAGGCATACATTGAAATGTTGCTGGAGGAAGAATGATATCATTTAACGGAAAACATATACTTTTAGGCGTAACAGGCTCTATAGCAGCATATAAAGCATGTGAAATAACCAGCAGGCTTATAGAATACAAAGCCCATTCTACAGTGGTTATGACTCAGTCTGCCAGACGATTTGTGCAACCGCTCTCATTTGAAGCGCTGATAGGCGAACCGGTAATTACCAGTTTGTGGAAACGCACAAAAGAATACCGCAGAACAGTACACATATCTCTGGCTCAATCAATCGACTGTGCATTGATTGCTCCCGCAAGCGCAAATATTATAGCAAAACTGCGGGCTGGGATATGCGATGACGCCTTGAGCTGTATTCTCTGCGCATGTCAAAAACCTATTATTATTGCACCTGCGATGAATGATCAGATGTTATCTAATCCGGCAACACAGGAGAATATTTCTGTGCTTAAAGAACGTGGTATGATATTTGTAGAACCGGAAGAAGGCAGGCTCGCCTGTGGTACTGTAGGAAAAGGCCGTTTGGCCGATATAGACGTAATTCTGGACACGCTGAGTTCTGTTTTATCTCATACATAATTAATTATAGAAATTAGCCATATGTCAAACAATAAGCTTTCATTCCTTATCACTGCCGGCCCTACACGGGAATTTATTGATCCGGTCCGCTTTATATCAAATCCATCTACTGGCAAGATGGGGTACGCCCTTACGCAGACAGCTGTTGAAAGAGGTTACAAGACCACACTTATCACTGGACCTACATCGCTTGAATATCCTGATGGAGCCCGTATTATCCCAATTGTTTCTGCACAGGAATTATGCAGTGCAGTGCTCGATGAAATCTTAGATCACGATATACTCATCATGGCAGCAGCCGTAGCAGATTATACTCCTAAAACATTTTCTTCACAGAAGATGAAAAAACAACCCGGCGATCTTGTTTTGGAATTAGAACGGACAACGGACATATTGAGTGAAATCAACAAAACAAACTTTAGCGGCATCAAGGTAGGATTTGCTGCCGAAACCAATCATTTGGAGCAATACGCTCTCTCAAAACTACACGACAAACAACTCCACATTATAGTCGCAAACGATATAACGCGCCAAGGTGCTGGGTTTGCGACGGATACTAATGTCGTTTCTATTTTTTCCGATAGAAAAGATAGAAAAGATGTACCTCTCAAACCCAAGAGAGAAGTCGCGGCATGTATTATAGATTATATTGTGGAGTATGTTGCCAGTGTCAGGCCGAACTAAGCTATCATTTGCACTAAAAAAACAGAATATCCGCCATATTTTAATACTTGAAAAGTATATTATGGTACCGCTCAAACTATTGGTTGTCGCGGTATCATTTTATTTTTTACGCACACTCGACCCTTCACGGGAACGAGCATATTATTTCCTTCAATTAAAGTTATATGTGATAGCAAATCTGTTTTTTGTTATGTCGCTATTGTTGTTCAACAGGAAGAAATTTCATCCTACTTTGGTACGCTGGGCGGCATTTTTTCTATCATTGATAGATAATGTCTACGTTAGTTTTCTGATTTCGTTCACCGGAGGAATTGAAAGCGAACTGTATATGCTCTATCCGGGTCTTTTTTTGAGAAACGCCATAAATTTCCCTCAAATCAAGTTTCAGCAAACCATAAATATATCGTGCATATTGTGTTATATAGGCGCTATCTATTCCCAGGAACAGGAATTCAGTTTTTTATTCAGTGAAATTTTTCTCCTTAAGTTCAGCACATTGTTGTTGTTTAGCTTTTGCTGTTGGGGTATTTACTTCCTGCTTCAAAAGAAAATAGCACGTATGCAGGACGAAAGGGAACGCACAATCAGGTCGGAAAAACTGCATATTGCATCCAAGCTGACCAGTCAGGCAGCACATGAACTTAAAAATCCGCTGGCAATCATGAATAATGCACTATATCTGATCAAAAAAAATCTGGAAACTCATCCTGAAAAAATTCTTCAGAATGTCGATATAATGCAACAGCAGGTAGAACGATCAAATAAGATCATTAGTGAATTGCTTGATTATACCCGATTTTCCGAAGGCAAAATTGAGCGCGTTAATGTAAATGATGAAATCGAACAATGGATAGTCCAGCAGTTTGATGATTCCAACGATAACTCATCTGCGTTTCAATGCATGTTTGATGAAAGTATACCTGAACTATTAATCGATAAACATCAATTTGCGCAATTGATTTATCACATCATGCAGAATGCTATAGACGCAAAACGCGATAATGAAAAAATTAAAATTCACATTAATACACTTTGCAATGATGACGAAGAACTGGAAATACATATCCACGATAACGGGATAGGGGTTAGAGAAGACATCAAAGAAGTGATTTTCACCCCATTTTTTACAACAAAACAATCCCACGTTGGACTCGGATTGAGTGTAGCTAAAAATATAGTGGAAACATACGACGGAACGATACAGATAGATAGTCAATCGGATGAAGGTACTCATGTATGGGTTACGTTTCCTGTACATACCATGGCAAAAGAGGAAACAACGGTATCATGACAGATGGTATCAAAATATTAGTTGTAGATGACGAATTATATATGCGCCAGCTTCTTCAGGAAATCCTGAATGATGCAGGATATATATGTGATGTCAGTGAAAACGGCAAACAGGCATTAGTCATGATGAGCGATACGATTTACGACATTGTCATATCAGACGTAAACATGCCTAAAATGGCAGGTATGGAGCTGTTGGATAAAATTGTAACCGACTATAGCGACACAGCTATTTTGCTCATTACTGCTTATGCCACAGTTAGCCAGGCTGTAGAGGCTATAAAGGTAGGCGCTGAAGATTATATAACCAAACCGTTTAATCCTGAAGATTTACTTAAAACCATTGAGTCAATAATTGGCAGAAAACCAAAAGTCTCTTTTCAAGCAGAATCAAATAATCTCGATGGATATAGTGAAATTATTGGTAATAGCCCGAAAATGCAAAATATTTTTTCTCTTATACAACGGGTTGCTCCGACAGATTCGACTGTTTTGATAGAAGGAGAGAGCGGCACAGGTAAAGAACTGATCGCTAATGCGATATACTCAAACAGTCACCGAAACAATACTCCATTTATAAAAGTAAACTGTGCAGCTATACCATCGACGCTTATGGAAAGCGAACTGTTTGGTCATGTCAAAGGTGCATTTACCGGAGCAATAAAAGATAAAAAAGGTAAATTTGAACTGGCGAACAAAGGGACCATTTATCTTGACGAAATTGGAGACATGGAAATAGCACTACAAGCAAAGATACTTCGAGTATTACAGGAACAGGAAATCACACGCGTCGGGAGTGAAGATGTGTCGCGTGTTGATGTACGCGTTGTTGCCGCGACCAACAAGAACCTCATACAAGCCGTTGAAAATGGAGAGTTTCGCGAAGATCTATATTATCGCCTGAACGTCATTAATATTAAAGTACCGCCATTGCGTGAACGAATTGAAGATATTCCAGCCCTTGTACGACACTTCATCAACAAGCATAACATAAAAATGAATAGAGAAATAACCACTCTTTCGGAGCAAGCACAACAAATTTGCATGACATATACATGGCCGGGGAATATCCGTGAACTGGAAAATGCTCTGGAACGAGCGATTATTCTGTCTCATTCGGATATTATAGAAGCGCATAATTTACCGGAACATATTACCCATGGTTCCATTTTGCAGCAAAAAGCTCCCAGTACTTCTACATTTCAATTTGCAAGGAACGAATTTGAAAAGAAAATGATCGAAAAAGCGCTGGAAGAATCGGATGGAAACGTATCTAAAGCAGCTCGAATACTGGGCATAAGCAGGCATTCATTACGTTATCAGTTAGAAAAACTTGGATTAAAATAATGCGTGTAAAACACGCATTTGCGTGAAATTCACGCAGGATTGCGTGAAATTCACGCAAAAATATAAAAACAAAACAACTACAATAAAGAATTTTTGAGGCTAAAAAACACTATAAATCGCGTAAAAAAACAGTATGGCATAGCAATTGCTTAATAAAGGCATACACAAAAAACAACACCGGGTGAATAAAACCCACGAACCTAAAAACGGAGGGAACGGACATGAAAAACACAAAAAAAGGCTTTACGTTGATCGAATTGTTGGTTGTTATTGCAATTATAGCAATCTTAGCAGGTATGTTGCTGCCAGCATTGAACAGAGCACGTGAATCAGCACGTAGAATTAAATGTTTGAACAACGTGCGTCAGATCGCTGTTGCATCACATTTATATGCTGCAGATCACCGCGAAGTATTCCCAAGCGGTACTGACATTGCTGGTTGGGCTGTTGAATTGTATCCTGATTACACAGAAGACTACAATATGTTTATATGCCCAAGCATGAACACAACAGCTGGCGCTCCTGTAACTGATAATGAATGCGACTACGCATTTGTATCCGGTATGAAAGAATCAGATCCTGCTGACTCATTTATGTTATGCGACGAACCTTCAAGCACAACAAATGCAACAGGCCGCATTCATTTCACCGATGCAGCATCAAATCACCGTTCAGACGGCGGAAACTTCGGTTTTGTTGATGGTCACGTTACATGGATCGCTACAAGTGGTTCAATTAGTACTAGTGAAAGATATGTTGATTCTACAGCATCAGATGATGCTTTCAAAGAAACAGCTTTCTCTGCAGGTCAAGTTGTTATCGACTAATATAACGACTAACTGTTGATTTTAAAACCGCCAGAGTGTAATATACTCTGGCGGTTTTTTATTTTTGTAAACAACCAAAAGAAATCGGAATAAGATGTTTCTACTTGCTGTCATCATATCGATTATCCCTGTCATTGTGTATCCTGAACCTATTCTGGGTGCATTTAAAAACGAATATCTTTTAAAAGAATATATCCTTTTTCTTACAGCAATAGTTGTTTTGGCAAAAAGCCTTTTCAAGTTTTTCAAATCAACAACTATTGTCATTAAAAATACAGATAGATTATTAATATTGTTTCTTTTGTTTGCCACAATATCATATATCATCAACCGACCTATAGACTATACCGGATTTGCTCTTTATATAACGTATGCGATACTCTTCATTACGGTTTCACACATGCCTGCCTCTAAAATTCGTCCATATGCTTTTTGCTGGTTATGGATTATAGCTCTTGGCATTTGCGGTATATACGGAATACATCAGCGTATTAATAATGAAGCGGTTGTTGCAATGCTCGGTAACCGTAATTTCTATGCAGGTTTCATTGTCGCAGGATTTCCATTTCTCCTATATGGAATAATGCACTATATCAAGAGCAAGAAATACCTATATCTTATAATACTTATTCCTCTAGGGTGTATGTGCTTTGTAAACCTGCTTGCTACGCGATCACGTGGAGCGCTACTCGTATTGGTTATCCAAGGTATTTTTGCTCTTGCGTTGATATTTAAAAAACCGTTGAGATTGCTTGGTATTGCGGCCGGATTACTTATTATCACGATTTTTCTACCCTCTGTACATCAGTCTATAAACAGACATCTTCAAGATGACGTTCGTCCATATATTTGGGAAGGCACGTTTCATATGATATGTGATCACCCATTTACAGGGACAGGACCTGGTAATTTTTATATTGAGTATCCCAAATACAGGGTACACGATTATTTTCTTTCTTTCAAAGCTACTGATGCCACCCGCCACGCACACAATGAATTGCTTGAAGTGTGGGCGGAAACAGGAACACTTGGACTGCTCGCATTGCTTGGCATTTTGGCGTATATTGGTTATGTATTGATAAACAAACACAAACGCAGCCCATTACACCCGTTTATATGGTGCCTGACTTTTTCCAGTGCCGGCATTATGCTTCACAATTTAGTAGATGTAAATATGCGATATCACACGATGTCCGCCATTTTTTGGGTACAACTGGGTATGCTGTCAGCATATTCTGAAACTGGCTCTAAACTTAAAGTACCTAGATTGCATAGATTAGTCCGATACGCAATCTGGGGTGTTTTCGCATTTGGATGTGTTTATATTGTCAATCATTCAATTATTCAATCTATGCAGTCACAGATTTGCTTTCAAAAAGGAATTGATGCCAAAGAGGAAGGCGACTGGCAAACAGCAGTAAAGCATTACAAACAAGGTATCGCAGCCGACCCGTCAAACTTAAGCCTCCTGTACCATCTGGGATTTGCCTTTGGGGAGCTCAATATGCTAGACGATGCAATAGAAACATACTCTGTGATCGTACAGCTTGCCCCGTATTATGCAAGTGTCCGCAAAAACCTGGGAACATTATATGTCAAAAAGAAAGATTTTAACAAAGCATTGGAAGAATACAAGATACAACAAATGCTTGACCCTTATGATCCTGATCTGTATCTTAATATGGCTTACTGCTACAATCAACTTGGATTCAGTGACAAGGCCGCTGAGACACACGCAAAAGCTCTCGATACTTATCGAGAAAAAGCTATGATATTCATCAATGCCAATCGTCCTCTCATGGCGATTCCATATTTGGAAACGGCATTACAACTTAATTCCGGTGATGATGAAACTGTCAAACTACTTACGCAGGCATATCTACAATCGGGTAACCGAAAACATGCCATAGAGTTACTGAATGTCTTCAGCGAATATTTTCCTCAAAAAGTAGAAACAAAAAATTTTCTTCGAAAACTTATTCAATCTGACAAATAATTTATCGTATGCTATTCCTTAAAATATATGGTATAATATTAAAAAATATTTAAGGAGGGTATACGAATGAAAAAAGTATTTTTGTATATTGCTATATTGATGGGCATGCTAGCACAAACCGGATATTGCATCGACAATGAACCTGACGGTATGCCGGATGATTGGGAAACAACATACGGATTGAATACATCTATAGACGATTCATTATTTGATCTGGATAATGACGGGCTGACTAACATCATGGAATATCAAAAAAACACCTATCCAAATGATTCGGATTCAGATAACGATGGTCTGCTGGATGGTCAGGAAGTAGCTCATGCTATATCTTTTGCTGTAAACTCTTATACAGCGAACACACAGGACACCCCTGCAGTAGCTTCGTCTTCAGATCGTTATTTGATTTGCTGGTCAAGTACAAATCAGGATGGTGATGGACTTGGAATATATGGCCAGTTCTTTGCTGAAGATTCCGAAAAAATAGGTTCTGAATTTAAGGCAAATACTACAACAACCGGTAACCAATATTATCCTATGGCGGAACAGGCAGGGGATTCTTATCTGATTGCTTGGGCAGGGAAATCACAGACCATCAAGTCAGATGGTAAATACGGTCAGATTCTGGATAATAACGGCATGGTGACTGGTAGCGAATTTTTCATAGATAGCTACATCACCAAACTGGATAAACCGCTACTTGCCAATAATGGATCAGAGTATGCGGTTATTGGTTGCAGCCATCATGGAGACAGTACATGGGATATCATATCCGCAAATATTTTTGCAAGTGACGGGACATCTATTGCAAGTTCTATTCAGGTCAACAGCACTACATCAGGAAACCATTGGTACCCTCATATTGCGTCAAATGGCTCTGGCTATATGGTCGTCTGGTTTACTGATGCCGGACAAGATGGGAGTTCACATGGCATCTTCGGACAACTTCTAGATGGATCGGGGAACAAAATAGGTTCTCAAATACAAATCAATAGTTATACAACTGATAGTCAATGGTACCCAAATATTGCGTCCAACGGAACCAACTATATGGTTGCATGGGATAGTGTCGGGCAAGACGGAAGCCTGCGGGGTATTTACGGACAAATTATCAGTGCAACAGGAGCTAAGATAGGAAATGAAATACCAATCAATACAACGACTCAATACGATCAATATCAACCATCTATAGCAGCTACTGACTCTACCTATTTGGTTGTATGGACAAACAATTTGTATGACCCTACAAAAGGATCAGATGTCTATGCGCAATGTATCTCAAGTACCGGGGAAAAGCGGGGTAAAGAGTTTATAGTTAATTCTATAATTTCTGCCAATCAGGAACTGAGACATGTAATTGCTGGTAAAAATTATTTTCTGGTGATATGGGATAGTTTGGATTTGTCAAGCAATGAGACACAGGGACTATTCGGATCTTTCTTTGATTCTTATGGTAACAGAATAGGGGAAACCTTTCAATTGTCATCACAACCAGTTGGAAATATTGATGTTGCAGTTATTGGAGATCAATTTTGTGTCGCGTATCCTAAGGTTAACGAAAATAAGGATATAGAAGCGACTATAACCAATGTTACATTTTCTACAAATCCACTGGCAGCTGATAGTGATTCTGACTTTATGCCAGATGGTTGGGAAATTGAAAACATCTTGAATCCACTACTAAATGATGCCGATGATGATCCGGATAACGATGGACTAAATAACCTGGAAGAACACTCAAACAATACCGATCCACATAACCCTGACACGGATAACGATGGGATGCTGGATGGTGACGAAATTACCGCAGAGACAGATCCGAATAACCCGCAATCGCGTTTTGCTATAACCAACATATCATCTTTACCTGCCGGAAATATTGCCGTCACATGGAGTGGATCGGACAACCCGTCTACACCATATAAAATACGGTGGTTCCAATCACTGGATAGTCAAGGCGATTCTATTGATCCCGATAATGACTCGTTTTCAATGACAGGAGATATTCGGACATGGGTAGATGAAGGAGATAACGATGCAACACCACCAAGAGAAGCTCCTTCATCCAGTTCAATGCGCTTCTATCAAGTATATATTCAATAAGAACTATTTTTTCTAAGAACAATAAAAAAGAGCTGTTCCACATTGTGTGGAACAGCTCTTTAGTTTTATAATATGACTGAAATTAACGTTTAAAAACACCTTTAATATCAGGATGCAGAGTTCCATCGTCATATTTTTCGATTACATCACACCGGATTTCGTTGATCGCTTTTTGTCGTTCTTCGAATTCCGCATGAGAATATAACCGTTCAGGATGCATATAAATAGGATCGACATCACGAATTGCTTTGGGAACCATAAATCCTGTTTCCGATCTGACCCAATGCTGATCAAGGCCTTTCCTGATAAGTGAATCAAGAATACTCATGGTATGTCGCAAAGAAATATCATGAAAATGTTGGCCTTCACCGATCGATCCGGTGTTAAGTAAGAAACAGTTAATATGCGGTAAGTTGCTCAATATTTCATAGAACAGGTTAGCGTGTTCGGTTCTATCGCCGGCAACAAATGGATCATAGAAAAAGACATTGCGGATTTTCCCTGCCTGTGTCGGGTCTCCCGCGGATGATTCCATGGACTGGCCAAGCACCATAAGGGCTGCGGCTTGCGCAGCCGATACTTTAGATATAGCAGGAATCAAAGAGCCACGAGTAATAAGAATAAGGTTATCTACCTTAGGTACACTAATATGCTGGCTGGCATGCATAAAATCTTTTCGCTGGATAACAGCCCGTCCATTGGATGTACGTTCGACATTAAAGAAATCAAAATCACCATCAGGAGATACATGAATATTTTCACCAAATGTTCCATCTTTGAGCAATCCGTAGTAGGTCTCAATCTGATCACCGGGGGTGACACTATCGGTTTTAACAAAGATACCACCACCTTCAAAGCCATGGAACGAACCATCAGGCATAAGCGTACCGCCATCATCCTGAACAAGCCATGATTTTTCTTCACCTTTACGAGCAAGAATTTTACAGGTAGTGGAGGTTTTACCGTTAGCGCTCAAAGCGATAAGCAATGAACGGATCGTACGATATTCGCCGTCAGCATCCTGCAAATAATCTTCACGACAACCGGCATGCAGAAATATACCGCCACGACGGGCTTTTGCATTCCAATCTTCAGCGGCAAACACACCTTTTTTGTATTCACCTATATAGTTGCTATTGCGTACTATTTTGACAACACGGCCATCAGGCAACATTGCAAGTCTGATAGTGATATCTTTTTCCGGCAATGATTTCGATTTATTCGGCTCATATGATTCATCAAAAAACATGATAACTTCATATGTCGGTTTTTCTATTTTTGCACGAGGCACAGAAAAAATATTTCCGCCACCATAAGCAACATGAGCGAATTTTTTTGGTAAAGTCAAACGCACAGTAATATTATTCTGGGGATCACCAACAACGCGGTCCATGCTAAGCAATTCTTCTTTAGCAAGATATTCTTCGCATTTGCTTATCAGCTCCATCTCTTCTTTACCGAATTCAGCATCAATACTGTTTTTTGTGAATTTGGCAGCTCGTGAAAAACATTCACTATCCACAACAAGGTTGTTGTATTTAGTTTTTACAACACCTTCTTCCTTTTCAGCTAATTTGCGAAGTTCCACCGGATCATTGCAAAGGGTCATTCTTTTCTCTGTGATAGCTTTATCGCGAATACGTTCCGCAACCTTTATGAATTCAAAACAATCGAATTTCCCCATACCGCTTTCTCCTTTCGTTTGACCTTCTCGTCAGTTAGTCAATATAACCAATTTATATTTAATTCGATAGAAAGAACTGCTTATTTCAGCTGCCCCTCGACCGCGCGCATTATACTATATCAAATACACATCTGTCAAATTGACTTTTTATAAATTCATCATTAATAAACATTCAATAACAAAAAACCGGCCCGAGAATAAATCTCAAGCCGGTCTTGAGGAGAAAGAGAACACAAATTCGAGGAATCAGTTATATTAATGAGCATCAGGAGTTTTATCGAGGACAACTCCCTTTGCTTCCAGTTGTTCTGTATATTTACCAGGATCTTTTTTTACCTCAGATATACATCCTCCACAACAAACATAAATGCGTTTTCCCTCATAATCCACATATAATGATTTGTCAACCGGACCGCCCATAACAGGGCATGTAGCCTGAGAGTGTTCCGCAGAGTACGATTGTTCGGATAAAATCAATAAAGCGGATATGAATAAGATAGTATAGCCAATTAAAAAACCCATTTTAAACGATTTTCTAGTCATGATAACCTCCCTTTTATAAATCATGTAAAGCAAAGAATAACTAATGAATTATTAAAAGGTAGATACAAATAGGAATATATGGGTTCAGAAATAAATTTAAATATTGCGATAATTTGGGGAATAAAAATTAAGTACCGAGGGCCGGACTCGAACCGGCACGGAACAAAGTTCCGAGGGATTTTAAGTCCCTTGCGTCTGCCAATTCCGCCACCCCGGCACTTAATTAAAGTGTATATGGAGGCGGCGATCGGAATTGAACCGATGAATAATGGTTTTGCAGACCACTCCCTTACCACTCGGGTACGCCGCCCTCAAAAGCGGAATTGTTGATATAGTATAAGAAGCTGTGTGCAAAAGTCAAGCATAAATCTAACGGATAATTTATCCAAAGCTATCAGCAAAATATTTATGGCACATATTCTGCTTAAGGAAGTTATCCAAACGCCTTTCAAACTGCAAAATCATTCTCAAAAGAAAACGGCAGAGCAAGAGCTTATACTTTTTAAACATAAATATATCTAATATCAACACGCTTTCAAAAAAAAATTGTACATATATCTTTATAATCTGGTATGATTTTGCCAAATAATAGAATTTTTCAAAATAAAATGGATGCCATGAAAACAGTAGTTACTTTACCAACCTATAATGAAGCGGAAAACATACAAGAAATCATTCGACAGATTCTCGAGCAGGATGATAGCATAGAAGTATTGGTTATCGACGATTTATCACCCGATGGGACAGGCTCAATCGTCGAGCATATGGCTAAGGAGAATAAGCGCATCCATATCGTGCATCGAGATGGACCTCGTGGCAGGGGAGTAGCAGGTATTGCAGGGTTTCAGAAAGCCCTAACTATGGATGCCGATTTTATCGTTGAAATGGATTCAGACTTTTCTCATAACCCGGAATATTTACCCGAACTTTTAAAATATGCGTCGCAATATGATATAGTAATAGGTTCACGATTTATCCCGGGAGGATGCGAAACAGGACGGTCACGAGCCAGAGAGATCATCAGTATACTGGCAAATACATATATAAGGATGCTGCTTCGTTTTCCCGTGAAAGATTGTTCTTCAGGGTATCGTTGTTTCACCCACGGATTACTCTCTAAAATTGATTTCAGCTCATTTGAATCGAAAGGCCCGTCTATAGTATCAGAATTGTTATTCCATGCTGTGGTTTATCATAATGCCACTGTCAAAGAAATACCGATTTGCTTTGAAGACAGAACGAAAGGAACATCAAAGCTAAATAAAAAGATATTACTTCAGAACTTATTTTTTATTATAAAATTATGGGTAAAAAAATGTAAGTATATCATGAATAAAAGGAGGAATACCAGATGACATCCAACAACCGTAAGTACTGGCAAACCATTGTACTGCTGCTTACCATGGGAAGTATGGCATGTATTAACGGCTGCGGCCCGCGAGAAGAAGACGATTTTTTCTCTGACGAAGAATTCAGCGATACTCAAACCGTCAGCGAAATCACACCGCAGGAGCGTATAGAACAGTACAAACAAATCCTCGAAATTGATCCGGGTGATTATCAGGTCCGAAATAATCTTGGTGTTATTTATGCCCAGTTGCATTTGTTTGATGAAGCTATAGAACAATTCAAGCTTGTCGTAGAAACCAAACCCGATTACACTACAGCGCTTTTAAACCTCGGTTGTGCTTATGGAGACATGGATCAGTTGGATAACGCAATCGACAGTTTTAAACGTGCTATTGAAATCAACCCAGGATATGCCAAAGCATACCAAAACCTTGGCGTAGCATATTACGAAACAAAACATTATAAAGAAGCAATCGAGAATTTTGAAAAGTTTACAGCATTGCAGGCAGGGGAAGTTGATGAGTCAATCTATTACACCATTGCTCAATCGTACAAATATCTAAATAATAAAGAAATGGCACAGAAAAATTTAGAAAAAGTGATTGAAGTTAACCCAAACAATGAACAAATTAAAGAATATCTCAAAAATATAGATGCATACATGCTCGAAGCAGACAATCAATAATTATACAAAAATTATTCAAATTTAGGGGATAGATATATGAATACACGATGGGTACATTTGATAATCGCAAGTATAGGTATAACTATATGTCTTACTGCATGCGGACGAAAAGAAGAAACATCACAAAACGACAATATAGAAGCTTATATGCAGGCAATCCGTATTAATCCACAAAATGATGTAGCATACAATGGATTGGGTATAGAGTATGGAACAAGAGGAGAATATTCCAAAGCTATATCCTCATTTTTAAAAGCCATTGAGCTGAATCCTGAACAGGCCAAGTACTATGATAATCTTGGTGTAGTCTACGGTAATACTGGTAAACTTGATCTTGCTATTGAACAACACCTGAAAGCCCTTGAACTCGATCCATATAGCTCAAATGCCTATTACAATTTAGGCATTTGCTATAACGATAAATCTCAACTCGATTTGGCAATCGATGCATGGGGAAAAGCATTTAAGCTCGCTCCGGAGAACTATTTGTTACCCTACGACATGGGTGTATGCTATATGGAAAAACTTGATTTTGAAAAAGCAAAGGAATATTTCAATAAAGCATTAGAACTTAACCCCGATCAGGAAATAAAAAATCGTATATTAAACTCTCTTGATCGTATAGAAAATTTACCGAAAGATAACGGTTAAGGTACTCTTCGTTGGGTGAACTATTTTAGATCCCTGTTACCATATATACTTCTTGTTACACTGACTGCCAGCGCGTTTGCCAATACGCTGTTAAATAATTTTGTGTATGATGATGCTTCGGTTATCGCGGAAAATCCCCGTGTATTCAACTTGCATAATATACGCTATGTTTTTTCGCCTCTTTACTTCAAGATAGTAGGGAAAGGTAAAGAGTATGCTTTCGGAGAAGCAAGTTACCGTCCAACAGCAACATTAACATACTTCTTTGATGCTCTGGTATTTAAGGGCACAAGCATGGGCTGCCACCTTACAAATCTGCTTTTGCATATAGCAAACGTACTGCTATTGTATACGCTTATAACGCTGCTGTTATCTAGTATCACTGCCGGATTATTCGGCGCCGCGTTCTTTTCAGTACATCCAATTGTAACCGAATCAGTTAACGCAATCGGTTTCAGGGAAGATTTATTGGTTCTGCTTGGCATCCTTGCTGGCTTAATTGTATTTTTAAAATCTGATAAAATTTCTAATCCGACAAAACAATTTCTTTGCGACATTCTTCAATGCATGATATTCACAATCGCAATATTCTCAAAAGAATCCGCTGTGATTTATCCTGTTCTTCTTGTGGCAATAATTTATGTTAAGAAAATACCTTTTAGACTGTATAAACGCCTTCTCGTTATGTTGGGATTAGTAGTATCATTTTATCTTATCATCCGGTTTAGCATAATGAACAACCCCAATGAAACTCCACTTATATATCCCGGTGGATATTTTATAACAAACATATACACCATGCTTAAAGTTTTCTATAACTATATAGCTCTTTTAATATACCCTATGAACTTGCTCGCAGACCATCAAGTACCAGCTGTGAGGGATTTTTCATATATGATTGCATTGCAAGCCGGATTGATAATGATTATGGTATTGATTGTCGGTTATTTTTTTCTAAGGCAACGAAAAATATGGTCTTATGGTATAGTGTGGTTTCTGATATCTCTTTCTCCGGTAATGAATATCATTAAAATAGTCAACATATCAGCAGAACGATACCTCTATGTACCATTGGCAGGTCTTGCTCTAAGTCTTGCTGTTTTGTTTACATTTCTTTGGAAACGATCTCACAAAATATTTCTTATTTTGATAGTTATTCTGATTTTTTTATATACCTGCAAAACTGTTGCGCGTAATGCAGACTGGTATGACACGTTATCATTATGGCAGTCGACTTTACGCGTAGAACCGACCAGCCATCGCGCCTTAAGCAACCTCGCGACATATTATTTTGATCACGAAGAATATCGAAAATCAATCAGCTACTATCTCAAAGCCCTGGAACAACGTGCCAGTTCCACAGACAGATACAATCTGGCAAACTGTTATGCTCAAATAGGAGACTTACAGCAGGCGGAAAAAGAGTTTAATAAATCTATCACCCTTGATCCAACGCATCCGGAAACATACAACAATCTTGCTTTATTGCTTGTTAAAATGGATCGATACGATGAAGCCGAAACAACTCTTAAAAAAACACTGGCATACAAAAAAGCAGATGCCGGATACTTTGAAAATCTTGGACTCATTTATGATGCAAAAGGGGAGTACGACAACGCCATCGAGCAACTACGCAAAGCTATCAATTTTGCGCCTGAAAAACCATCAATATACAACAAACTTGCGGTAGCTTACTGTAAAAAAGGCAATATCCAACAGGGGATTGAGATAGGACTTGATGCTATACAGAAATTTCCGGACAATATTAACTTATACAAAAATATCGCTATTATGTATTCCATGCAAGGCGATGAACAACGGTCAAAAATATTCTGGGAAAGAGCTCACAAACTTGAACAGCAATTTACAAAGGACTCTCACCAATGAGCAGGACACGATCTTTATTCCCATTTTTTATTCTCATTTTACTCGTGTTGATTGTGTTCGGGAACACCCTTTACAATCAGTTTGTATTCGATGACATGAGTACTATCGTTAATAATAAGATAATTAAAGATTTTTCGCATATTCCTGTGCTCTTTTTAAAAGACTACTTTAAACCATCGGGAACAGGTTATTTTACTCTCTCAGGCGAGGGGAGTTACCGTCCTGTCGTAACATTCACGTATTTCATTGATTACGCACTATGGGGATTATCACCTTTTGGATTTCATCTGACTAACTTATTGTTGCATTTGGTTACGGTATTGGTATTTTATCTTTTTGCCGTTTCTCTTCTGAAAAACCGATACGCCGCATTGATTGCAGCAGTCTTGTACGCGGTTCATCCAGTGATGACAGAAACAGTAAACTGTATTTCATTCAGGGAAGATTTACTGTGCGCATTATTTTTCTGGCTTACTCTGAGTCTATTCCAATACCCAATCAAACAAAAAAGCATCCAATACCTGTGTATTATTTTGAGTAGTACATTGTGTTTATTTTCAAAAGAAATGGGAATCACGTTATTTCCATCGTTAATTATAATCAGTTATTTTTCTCAATATAAAGAAAATTCATGGAAACGATTTTTATCTTTCGATTATATAATAGTTTTCATGATTACCGGATTTTACTTTTTGGTTCGATTTTATGCTATGAATAATCCTTATGGAGAGCATGTAGGATATCCGGGCAATTCGTTTTCCATTAATCTGATTGTTATGCAGCAGGTGATAGCACGATACCTGAGATTATTATTTTTTCCCTTCGGTTTAACTGCCGACTATGCAGATCATTTTCCAAAAACACAGATCACAAAAGGATATATAATCAGTTCATCGTTGTATGCGCTTTTATTTATCAGTATTATTATCAGCGCCTGTTTCGATTCTATCAGAAAAAAAGCGAGACACTCTATATCTATACCTTCTATTTGTATTGTGCTTTTTTTTATCACATTGATTCCGGTAATGAATGTTATTCCGATCAAAAACATTATCGCAGAACGTTATTTATATCTACCATTCGGCTTTTTCGCTATAACTATAGCAGCAGGGCTATTTATATATCAATCCAACAGTAAATATCGCTATTTCAAATATTCATTTCTTGTTATCACGATGTTATTTATTATAACTTTATCAAGTTTGACTGTGAGTCGAAATTACGCATGGTCTAACGGTTATAGACTATGGAAATCGACATTGCGAATCAATCCAAAAAGTTTTCACGCTCATAATAATCTTGCCAGTATTTATGACGAAAACGGCCAACTGCAAAAGGCAATGTACCATTATCATAAGGCCATCGAAATACGTCCGTCAGATGCCATACCATATTACAATCTGGCAAACACCCTAAAAAACCGGGGAGATTTATACGAAGCAATACGATATTACAAAAAGGCGCTGGACAAACAAGCAAGATTCATAGAGCCTCACGTGAATATGGGACTCATATATGCTAAATTAGGTAAATATGATCTTGCGGAAGAAGAATTTCGTCAGGCAATACGCATACAACCCAATGACAGCAGCGCACACAATAATCTGGGCGTAGTACTTGCGCATCATGGAAAACTAACAGAAGCTATTAGAGAACACAAAATTGCGCTAAAACTTGATAGATACAATGAAAACGCATATATCAATCTATCTATATGCTATATGGATCTTAAAAATTATCCCAAAACTTTGGAAGCATTACAACGACTGCTAACAATAAACCCACAACATACAGAAGCTAATTTTTTAGCAGGTAAATCATTTGAAGCCTCAGGAGATTACCAGAAAGCATTAAAACAATACCAAAAGACCCTTTCTATTGATCCGCATCACAAGCAAGCAAGAGAACATTTACGACAAATACTGAATCAATTATAATAATTCATTGCATCATCAAGATGCTATTTGAATTCATTAAACAACAAACTAAAAGATTCTGTTAGCAAATGCATTCTATATTTAGTTGGAATATTATTTTCTAATCATCGCTCAAGCCAACAAACCCCAACATTAAAACCCAATCTCAGTATTTTAACATAAGATATATTATCGGACTCTATTGATTTCTTTGATTTATCATCTTTTCTATTACGACAAAAATTCAATATATTGATTTTGCGATATTTTTATGGGAACTCTTGCGCTTCTTTTTAGTTCAATAATTATACCATTAACAATTCCAGAGTAAAACAGAGCGCTAATTATATCAATTTTTAATATATGTTTTATATCTCATTAGTATCTAGGTTATTATATCTTTTATCTAATCTATTTAATTAACTTTGAGATTTCTCATTAAACTAGCTTTGAGAGTCTTGTAGTTTATCTAATTTGCTTTATATCTGATTATTATAGCTTTATTGTAATATCTAACTTCCAATTAAAGTTATAAGTGAAGATCCTTGATTTTTACGCAAATTTGTGGATTTTTTAAACAATTATCTGCTAATTCTGAATATTGTTTATTTGTATAAAAAGTAAATATGATTCCTGTAACAGAATAATAAATCAGAAAAGTTATATGCAAAGAAAAAGAAAATTGAAAAACATTTATATCTCAGAAAGATTTTAAGGCAATTAGACAGACCACATGGTATTTTCGAATTCTTCATCAGGGACAGAAAAAGATATATTGCCGGAATGTGGATATTTTTCAAGAGACAAATTGTCCTGCTTAATTTCAACAAAGAATGATACATCATGACCGGGCTGTAAATTCAGGTCTTCGAAAGGAATAGATAGCTCTATAATGCTATCAGCCTGAATGGTTGAGTACTCCCCGACTTTTTCTTTTTTGTTTTTACCGATGATATATAACGCATACCGTAATGAATCATTGCGCTCAAATGGAAAATCGATAACAAACTCTTTGCTGGTAGTACTGATAACCACTTCTATGATTGCATTGGTTAATGAAGAATCAGTTAAAATTTCAATATGAAACGGATCAAACCGCAAATATAAATGCTCTAAATCAAAACCATAGAAAATAGTTTTCAAAAAAAGCTCCGATTTATGCATTGTTGCAGTTGATTTTGTTGCTATATAAAAACCAGCCTCCTGCCATTCATAAAAATGAGTTTTGCGCCCATCAATTATAGGATGTATAAAGCCAACGGGCTGTTCTATAATCTGTTCAGGACGATGTGATAAGATCGGATTCTTCAAATATCCCGGTATAGCGGTACTCAAAAGCCTGTATACATTACTCAAATGCAAACGAAACAACCGGTCAAACTCTTCGTCATTATCGGTCGAAAAAGGTTCTCCATACCACCAGAACCAGTCACTGCCTTCAGCCATGAACAGCTCGTCAACGACTTTTTCCCTTAAGTTTTTATCACAAGACTTATTATTAGCGAACCATGTGTCGACAAACTCTCGTGTTTTCCGTAAATAATTCCATGCCTGATTTTTATCTTTATCTGCAATCCAAATATGAAAATCATGGTCTATCCATGAACCGGAATGCAGATAATCCAACTGAGGCCTCTTAGGATTATTCTTGAGGTAATCTGTAACACGCATAGTATGAATATGTTTGTGCGAAGATAAATTCGTATAGAGTTGATTGAAAAATTCTTCACCGCCGTCAGGGAAATATTCCCATGCGTTTTCTCCATCCAGAAACACCCCAACTACAGGATGCTCGATATTTGTAGTGTGCAAAATATCTTCCAAATGATGCATGAAATCTGCTGCCGACTGAGCAGGTGGATTCTTGGCATAAGTAAACCCTATAACATCTGACAACCCTTTATCTCTAAAAAGAACAGATATATCATCACCCTGATGCACAAACTGATAAGCCTGAAATAAGCTGTCTACTCTGGATTGAGAACCAAGAGAATATTTCAAAACTTCTTCATCAGTTGCAATCCACTTTATGCCAGCTTTTGCGAGAAAAGGCACTATCTCAGGACAAACCGACCCTTCAGAAGGCCACATACCCGCAGGACGAAATCCAAATATCGACTTAAAATACTCGACTCCCCTCTTAATTTGCTCCTCAGCGTCCACAGGGTATTGAAATCGGCCAGGTAATATGGAATCGGGCATACACCTGTATGCAAAATGTGTATCATAAATAAGCGGCAATATAGGATGATACATGGGGGTTGTAGTCAATTCTATCTGACCGCGTTGCGCAAGTTTTTTATATAACGGAATAATCTGTGACATAACTTCATACTGCAGCTCGATCAAATTGTGTTTATCGTTCTCGGAAAAGCCTTTCCCTTTTTTGATGTATTCTTTAATTTTAGGATATTTTTTGCGCGCGCTATATCCAAACCAAGTTAGATTGAACCACATCTGGAGATCGCGATAATCCTGTATCGAAAATTTTCTAATGATAACCGGCCACTCCTGATCGGAAATAACGCCAAAACCGCGATTGCAAAGTAACTGCCAGTAACGAGGATACGGTTTGATCATGGTATCCCAGTTAGCCATAAAAAAATTCCATAAAATAAACTTTTTATCTGCGTCATTCAACTCTGTTGCAGGTTTCAAAGTAGCTTCAATAAAAATATCAACCGCCGATCGGTCTACATAATCCATCAATTGTTTTAGAAGAGAAGGCACAAGATTAAATGTTGCGTGTATTTCAGGAAAAGTTTCCAGTATAGAGGGCATATCAAAATAACCTTTGAGAGCATGCATACGAACCCATGGCATATGATATGTACCGGTTAGAGTATCTTTATAAAAAGGTTGATGCATATGCCATAGAAAGGCAAGCGACAACTCTTTCATAAGGTAACCTCTTGTAGATATTTGGCAGCTTCTTCAGGAATAGTAGGATTGATATAAAAGCCTGTCCCCCACTCAAATCCAGCCATTCGGGTTAACCGTGGCATAATTTCAATATGCCAGTGGAAATCCAGATCGATTGTTGTCCAATATCCACTACGCATCCATCGTACAGGTCCCGTACGCAACATAAAATTATATTGTGGATGGTTGAGTGCTACAGACAATTTTGCCAATGTCGTTGTCATCATGTCGGCAAGAATAGGTATTTCTTCTGGTGTGATCTGTTCAAAATCAGGGTAATGGCGTTTCGGCATTACCCAAATTTCAAATGGAAACCTGGAGGCAAACGGACAAAACGATATAAACCCCGCATTTTCATATACAATACGTACTCGCTGATTCTGCTCTTCACGAATAATATCGCAATAGACACAACGATCTTTGTATTGATAATATTCCTGTGCGCCTATTAACTCTTCTCTAACACGCTTTGGAGTAATAGGCAAAGCAATTAGCTGAGAATGAGAATGACTCAAGGAAGCTCCGGCCAATTCTCCTTCATTTTTAAAAAGCAGTATATACTTGAAACGCATGTCTTGTTTTAAATCGAGTAACCGTATCTTATATGCCTCAAATACTTTGGTAAGTGAATCGATACTGTACTCGTGCATGCGTTTATCGTGATCAGGTGTTTCAATGATAACTTCGTGGGCTCCTATACCGTTCATTTTATCATACATACCAACACCCGCTTTTCCCATATCTCCTTCAATACGTAATGCTGGAAATTTATTGGGTACGACACGAACTTCCCAACCTGCTTCATTGGGATATGAATGAGGAGAACGGAAGGCAAAAATCTCTGGAGGTGTTTTAGCTTCATTGCCTTCGCAAAAAGGACATGACTTAGGTGAAGATCGTTTTTGTGAAACAGCAAAATCAATAGGACGGCGTGATCGTTCAGTCGAAATAATCACCCAACGTCCAATTATCGGGTCTTTTCGTAATTCCGGCATATCATTTCTCCCGGTTGTGATTATCACACCTACATAAAAAACAGAGTGGATGACAGACAAGCTATCACCCACTCTATGTGTAGTCTATGAAGAAATTACACGTATCAATGAACTGCCATTTCTAATTGCTGCTGCTCAGGCTGAGGCTTTTTTTTTTCAATAGCAACATTATACAATTTACCATACTCTTTAGCCACAGACATCCATGAAAAATTTTCTGACATAGCGTTCTTAACGATTTTATCCCAATTTTTAGAACCAAATACGGAAAGAGCATCCTTCAGCTTTTTCATCATCGCTGTAGATGTATAAACTTTAAATTTGAAACCATTTCCTTTAGCGGTTTTGTCGATGAAATTTTTGACGGTATCATCAAGTCCACCAGTAGCTCTAACAATAGGAATAGTACCATATTTCATGCTATACATCTGATTCAAGCCACATGGTTCATATTTTGATGGCATAAGGAAAAAGTCACTCCCTGCTTCAATTTTATGAGCGAGTTTGTTATCAAACCCCAACTTGATACCGATCTTATCTGGATATTTTTTCGCAATCGCTTTAAAAAGGTCATGATATTTGTCCTCACCAGTACCTAGAAGAACTAATATCACATTTAATTTCATGATGGCATCAATTTTTTCGGCAATTAGATCAAAACCTTTTTGATCAGTCAAACGAGAAATTATGCCTACAATCGCAGCACCTTTTTTGTCTTTCAATTTGAACTGTTTCAAAAGATCTTCCCGACATGCTTTTTTACCAGCCATATCTTTTTGCGAGTAAGTTGCTGTAATCAGTTTATCAGATTCAGGACTCCATACATCATAGTCAACACCATTAGCTATGCCATAAAGATCATCCGACCTGTTTGATAAAACACCTTCCAAGCCACATCCAAATTCAGGAGTCTGGATTTCCTTACTATATTTTTTTGAGACAGTATTAATGACATCAGCATAAACCATCCCTGCTTTCATAAGATTGATTTTGCCATAAAACTCAATTCCTTCAGGATTAAAAACGTCCCAAGGTAAATTGGTCAACGGCATATCGAGATGCCAAAATACTCCCTGATACGCCAAATTATGCACTGTAAATACTGTTGAGGTATTAGCAAAAAACGAATTATCTTTTTCTTTGATTTTCAATAATACGGGCACTAAACCTGTCTGCCAATCATTGCAATGAATAACATCAGGTTTAAATTTTTGTTGTTTAAGAACTTCTAAAATCGCTTTGGAGAAAAATATAAAGCGTTCTGCATTATCGGGGTAATCACCTTCCGGTGTCCTATAGAGTTCAGGACGATCATAATATCCATCGTTGCCGATAAGATAAACCGGAACATCATCAATAGTACTCGTGTAAATTTTACCTTGTACCAGTTTATCGCTTATTTCAACAATAATGGTTTCACCGGTATCAGTGATTTTCTTTTTACATTTTTTCGCCATCTGATAATATGGCAAAATTATACGGACATCATGTCCCAGCTTTTTAAGTTCTTTTGGTAGTGCTCCGACAACGTCCGCAAGCCCTCCAGTTTTAGCGAAAGGCACCACTTCGCTAGCTGCTATAAGAATCCTCTTTTTAGCTGCCATCCTTATTCCTCCTTGAATGGTAATTAGTTATCGCTATATAAACAAAGATCATGTAAAACAATAGTTTTTTATAATGATAAATATCTTTGATAATTGCAAGTATTTTATAAAAAGTTTTTTTTATAGAGAGATTTTTACGTCTTTAGGAATAACGACAATTCCGCTATCAGTGACTATAAACTTTTTCCTGTCTTCATCAAGATCATACCCAATATGAAGCCCTTCGGGAATTGATACACCTTTGTCAATAATAGCTCGTTTTATTTTAGCATGTCTTCCAACATTAACGCCTTCCATAAGAATAGATTCATAAACCTCGCTATAACTATTGACACGCACATATGGTGATAATATCGATCTTTCTACTCGTCCGCCACTGATGATACATCCACCTGACACGATAGAATCAAGAGCAACGCCTAAGCGTCCCCCTTTTTTCATTTGCGCAAATACCGTCTTCATAGGCGGTGTCTGGGGTTGATTAGTACGCAGCGGCCACTCTTCATCATATAAATTAAACAAAGGATCAACCTGCACAAGATCCATGTTTGCTTCATAATAAGAATCAAGTGTACCCACATCGCGCCAGTAAAGTGTTTGTTTTTTGTTTTCATCAACAAAAGGATAAATACAAACTTTCGCGTTATGTTTATACAAATACGGGATTACATCTTTACCAAAATCGTGGGAAGAATCTTTCTTCGCGTCTTTGCTTAATGCTTTTACCAGGATATCAGTATTAAACACATATATTCCCATTGAGCCGATTGCTTTACCGGGTTTACCCGGTATACAAATGGGTTTTTTGGGTTTTTCCTGGAAACCAGTCATTCGATTTTGCTCATCCATCCCGATTATTCCGAAATGAATAGATTGCGAAGCATCAATTTCAATACCTCCAACGGTCAAATCGGCTCCTGAATCAAGATGATATCGCAGCATTTTACGATAATCCATCTTATAAATATGATCTCCAGACAAGACTAAAATCAAGTCAGGCTTATCATGTTCAATAGTATATATATTTTGATAGATCGCATCAGCGGTTCCCCTGTACCAGGTAGATGAGACACGTTGTTGAGGCGAAATAATCTCAAGGAATTCACCGAGTTCGTAACGGTACAGGTTCCACCCTTGTAATAAATGACGGTTTAAAGAGATGGATTTATACTGCGGCAACACAATAATACGACGTATATTCGAATTCATACAGTTGGAAAGAGTAAAATCAATGATTCGATAGTTACCGCCAAAAGGAACTGCCGGTTTTGCCCGGTCTTTGGTCAACGGATATAAGCGCTCGCCACGACCACCGGCAAGCACAAAAGTCAATAGTTTATTATCTTTTAATACTGTTTCCAATGGAGAGTACCCTGCTGCTTCATGTTATGTTATTTCCTTATTATTTACATTACACGGTAAATCAATCGATTCCCGCCTTATTACGGTCTAAAATATCTCTGATAGTTGTTTTAAGTTCGGTTAAATCGGATGATTTAACAACATAAGCTTCCGCGGACCACGTCAGAAAATTCTCTTTATATGTTCCGTATGCGGTATTAATTACAACAGGAATTTTGTTATTAAGCTCCATAATTTCCGATAATGCTTCAATGCCATCTTTGCCCGGCATACAGATATCGAGGATAATCAAGTCAAATTGCTGTTCCTTAAGGAGGTCTAAAGCTGCTTGAGCACTTGAGGCAATAACTACCTGATAATTATCCTGTGTCAACTCCTGTTCATAAAGAATTTGCTGATTTGTGTCATCCTCTATCAGTAAAAGCCTCTCGTTCATGTCGAGATCCTCCTTAAACTAAAGCGTACTGGATAACTCCGTGCGCAGTGGTAAATATATAATAAACTCCGATCCATTCCCAACTTTACTGACTACATCAATAAAACCGCCATGTTCCTCGATAATCTTATGGGTCACAGCCAACCCCAAACCCGATCCACCAGGTTTTGTTGTAAAAAAAGGATTAAAAAGATTTTCTATCACCGTGGGGCTCATTCCGACCCCAGTATCAATAATTTTTATTTTTACATATTCTTTTTCAGTGATTGTAAAAACTTCAATTTGATGATTGTTATCAACACCATTAGCCGTTTTTATAGCTTCACTGATTGAATAAATAGAATTTTTTATCAAATTAATAAAAGCCTGTCTGATTTGCTGAGAATCAAACAAAATAGGCGGAATATCCCCGCACAATTCTCTGCATAATTTAATGCTACAATTTTCGAAATCTTCTTGCAAGAAATTAATTGTTTCATCAATTACTTCATTAATGCTGCCAAGCTCAAAAACCGGCGATCCGGGCTTAGTAAAATCAAGCACATTTTGCAAAATGCGTTCTAGACGGTACACTTCTTCGTAAATAATTTTAGAATTTCTTTTCACTTTTTCCATATCATGTGAAAATTTCATCATCGCATGAGCAAACCCGCCTATAGTAGTCAACGGATTACGTATCTCGTGCGCAACATGCGCAGCCATCTTGCCTATTGTTGCCAGACGTTCGGAACGAACCAGTTTGTTTTGCGTTTCTTTCAGTTCATCATAAGCTTCTTTTGCTTCTTCAATTTTAACAGTAAGTTTTTCATACGCATCGGCTCGTTCTATAGCCAAACCAGCCTGATTGGCAAACATGGTTAAAAGCTGTATACTGTCTTTATCTATACTCTTACCACTAAACAATTTATCTGCAATAACCACACCTAGCACTTTATCACGGGCAAGTAGAGGCACAATAACAAACTCGTTTGTATGCAATTTTTCTTTTATTATCGGATGTACCCGTTTCTCATACAACGCATCGTTAATTAAGAATGTCTTTTTTTCAAGAATGCTTCGTACAATAAAATCGGATTCATTATCTAAAGACAACAATATTGAGCGTGTTATTTCATCTATAGCGCTTTTTTGCGAAGGATATTCATCGGAATGGGCAAGAAAATCTTCGAGTCGCCAGTTTTCCTTAGATAATCTATCCCAGATACGTCCTGCTTCTTCTGCAGACGCAGGCCCAACCCCCATCATTCCTTTGACAATTCCCTTATCGTGATTGACCAGCAATAGCATAGCACGATTAAATCCAATAGCGCCTCCGGCAGTGACACAGGTCAAAATAAGATGCAGCAAACGATCCAACTCATGCATACCCTGCATGGCGTTTCCAACTTTATTGAGCAAAGATAACTGATAATACTTTTTTTCAATTTCTTCATTGCGTTCATTGACAGTCTGCTGTAACTGTTCTGTTAGAGCCTTAACCTCGGAATAAAGATTCGCATTTTCAATAGAACTGGCGATAGGAGAAAGAATTTTTTTTACAAGTTTGACATCATATCTACGATACGATTTGGGTTTTGTACTCCCGACATTAAGCGTACCGATCAACTTTCCCTTTGAAATGAGCGGAAAAACAACAACACCCTTAACATTAGGACATAGAGCTTGTTCGTATTCAATCAGTGAATCCATATCTTTGCGTACATCACCGACAATCATGATCTGACGCGTCAGAAAAACTCTACCTGGACCTTTTGCCGCAAGCAAATATATATTTTTTGTTATAACCCGGGATTCATGCTGAGGATCACGTAATATAAGCCGTTGGATATCCTGATAAGGATTCTTTAATATAATGCTTATAGCGTCAAAGGATATTAACTTGCGTATTTCACGTGATAAAGCCCCGAAAAGGACATCGATATTAATATCTGCGGTGATAATATTTAAAATTTTATTAATGACCAGCATCTGTTTAACTCGTAACCGGCCTTTATTTGACTTTTTTTCGCCAATCTTAGCTTTTTCGTCAATAGACTGATGACATGTTGACAATGTTTTCTCGAGTTGTGCAATCCGAAACATTGCACGTATACGTGATATCAACATTTTTACAGAGAACGGACGGGGTAAATAATCATCTACTGCTGTAATATAGACATGATCAAAACCATTATTATCTTTATCAGAATCAGTAATCAACATAATGGGGACGTATGCGGAATTGCATTTTCTGCGGATAGAAGCTATTGCATCGCTATATGGAATCGAATCAGTAAAGTGTCCAAGGATCACAAGATCAAAAGACGGAATATCAAAATCATCAATGGCTTGCTGGAGATTAGCTGCTATTTTAACAGAATATCCATGTATCAATAAGGTATTGTAAAAAAACTTTTCTTCAGATTCATTACTTTCTATTACCATTATTGATTCAGTCATAATAACTATTTTTCCGTAATAGTCTGTTTATCCGGCAATTTAATTTTATCTCCAACCTCAATACCATGTTTATCAAACCATCCTTTATTGACCTCAAGAGCATATTGAACTTCACAGTTAGATTTATGCGACCGCTGATCGAAAGGTTCCATATCAAGTATTTGAGCAATTGTTCCATCTTTCTTGATATAAGCAATAGATAATGGAATACGAGTGTTTTTCATCCAGAAAGCAAGAACACGCTCGTATTCGAACACAAAGAGCATGCCGTGATCATCAGGCATCGATTCTCGAAACATTAATCCCACACGTCGTTCGTCAGGAGTATCGGCGATTTCAATATTGACTATTGTGTCACCTACTGGCAACGCATAAAGTTCATCAGCGTTAGAAGATGCCTCATTTTGACTATGACATCCAAAAATAATTATAGAATAGAAAAAAAGTAATACAAACAGTTTTCTAGTCAAAAATTTTCTATCGATAATAATATTTCTATTAGAAATCATATATTCCTATCGCCTGTCAGAGGGTTTGACTAGATTTCTTCCACTTTTTTAGAAGTCATAAATTCGACTTTCAGTTTTTCTCGATCAACTGATTCATCAGCTTCCAGATAAATTCTTTTTCGAAAACTACGTTCAAGACGACGTTTCAGTTGAGGATGTTCCTCCAGCAAGGCTTCCATAACTGTCGGATTTAGCATAATCTTTATGCGTCGTTCACGTGTTTTAAGAAGAAGTCTTTTGATCTTTCTGTTTGCCTCTATAGAAATACTCAATAAAGACTTACGCAATCCCCTACCGCCACAGTGTTCACATTTCTCATATAGTTCCTGATTAATACTTTCCTTGATTCTCTGGCGAGTCATTTCTACAAGACCAATCCGCGATAGAGGCAATATATTGGTTTTTGCCTTATCTTTTTTAAGAGCTTCTTCAAGTTTATTTAAAACCGCTTTACGATTTTCACGTTTGGACATATCTATAAAATCAATAACAATGATCCCGCCAATATTTCGCAGGCGTAGCTGTCTAGCTATTTCTTCAGCAGCCTCAATGTTGGTAGCCCGTATAGTGTCTTCGAGATTTTTATGGCTCAGGTTTCTTCCTGTATTCACATCAATGGCAACCAAAGCTTCGGTTTCATCAATCACAATATACCCGCCGCATTTAAGCCAAAATTTACGTTGAAACATTTTAGAAAGTTCATTTTCGATTTCATAGGTATCGAAAAGAGGTGTCTTTCGGCGATAATAAACAATCTTAGCTTTCACCTCAGGGAAAAAATGTTTAAAATATTTTTTTATTTTGTAATATTCCTCTTTAGAATCAATGATAAGTTCATCAATTTCAGGTGAAAACAAATCTCTGATAATCTTAATTGATATATCAAATTCGCTGTGAAGCAAACAAGGGCCTTGTTTCTTTTTAACCTCTTTAGCAATTTCTTCCCACGATTTAATTAAATAGGCCATATCACGTTCAAAATTCTTCTGTGTCGCTACTTCTCCCGCAGTACGCACAATAATGCCATATTGTTTGGGTATTTTAAGTTTGTCTAAGAGCTCTTTCAGTCGTTTTCGCTCAGAGCGGTCAGTGATTTTTCGTGAAATTCCACGCTGATTGTTCTTTTCCGGAGCAGGTATTAAAACCAGATTTCTTCCGGGAATGCTGATATCATTTGTCAGGCGTACCCCTTTGGTTTTAATAGCTTCTTTAGTAACCTGTACAATAATCTCCTGTCCTTCAACCAGGATATCAGAGATAGAAACGCTACTTCCTGAACGTTTCTTTGCATTGGAATCCTTACGTGGCGTAAAGGTATCGAACTCAATATTCTCTTTTAAATCCGATACATGGATGAATCCATTTTTGCCCACTCCTATATCAATAAACGCTGCCTGAATAGATGGTACAATGTTTTTAACAACGCCTTTATAAATATCGCCTGTCACAGGTTCTTCAGAACTTCGTTCTATATAAAACTGTTCCAGTCGGTCACCTACCATAAAAGCAATACGTTGCTCTTGCTGTTCAACATTGATAAATATGCGACTCAAGGGTTTTTCAGTATCCATGGTTTCTTTTTTCTGTTTTCTTTTCATAAAATTAATAATCATATCTTCTCTTAATCCAAATACTTTCAAGTAATGCTATAGAAATAATTGCTGTTAACATAGATGACCCGCCGTAACTTAAAAATAACAGCGGTAAACCGGTAATAGGCATAATACCGATAGTCATCCCTACATTAATAATCACATGCGACAATATCATGACCGCTATTCCGCAAGCAACAAGTTTGCCGTAGCTATCTTTCGATTTTGAGGCTATATAAATAGCAAGAATCATGATCAGGAGATAGAGTAAAAGCACAAAACTAACACCAAGAAACCCCCACTCTTCTCCAATAACCGAAAAAATAAAATCGGTATACCGTTTTGGCAAAAAATTAAGTTGATTTTGTGTACCATTCAACCATCCTTTACCCCAAAAACCACCTGACCCAATGGCTATTTTAGACTGAATTGCCTGATAGCCAAGACCCGTAGGATCCAAATTTGGATCCCAAAAAACCCTGACCCGATTTTTCTGGTAATCTTTCAAAATGAAAAACCAGAAACATGGTATTGCAGTCAAACCAGCGCCTACAAACCATAATAAATGTTTTATAGGCGTTCCCGCAACAAAAACCATTGCAAAAAATATCGGGATAAATACTAAAGATGTCCCAAGGTCCGGCTGTCGTAAAATAAGAATCATCGGAAAAAAAGTCAAAATCATTGCTTTGGCAAGAAATGAGACCGAACGATAATTTTGAAGATTACCTGACAAGTATCTGGCAAGGGCAAGTATAATTGTAATCTTTGCGAATTCAGAAGGTTGAAGAACCAATCCTCCGATATGTATCCATCGTTGAGAACCGTATCTAGTTGATCCTATGGCAAAAACAAGAAGAAGCAACAAAATATTAGCGATGTATAACATATATGATAATTTCATTATCCTGTCATAACCATATAAAATAATAGCAATAAAACACATGAATCCAATCAGTGTCCACACAAGCTGCTTTGCGCTATAGTTAACCTGAGCATTTGTTTCAAGTGTAATCTGGTATGAGGCACTGTAAATGAAAAACACACCTACGGCAATCAACAATGAGGTAAGAATCAGTAAGGGATAATTCATATGACTGATTAATCCAAGTTTTTTCATTCCGAACCCTTTTCATGTTGAGACATTACCTGCGGGTTATTTTTAAAATAAAACTCTACTATTTTACTGGCGATAGGAGCCGCGTATGTACCGCCTGATGTTCCATGTTCAACAAGAATAATAAAAGCTATTTCCGGATCATCGCTTGGAGCAAAACCGGAGAACCAAGCATGATGAATCCGATTTTGTGGTGTTCCCATTTGAATGGTTCCGGTTTTACCGGAAACGGGAATACCTTCCACAGCCGCTTTTTTACCGGTACCATACTCATGCTGAACAACCTCACGCATACCTTCAGTGACGACTTGATACGTATTATCAGATATAGTTATTTCATTTCTCACTACCCGAGGATATGATTGTATCACTTCTCCTGTATTGGAAACAACTCTATCTACCAAACGTGGCTGCATAAGTTCCCCGCCATTGGCTATAGCTGCTATATATGATACCAGTTGCAATGGTGTTACCAATAAAAAACCCTGTCCTATAGACAAATTAATCGTGTCGCCCGGATACCACGGCAAGTTAAGGTGTTCTTTTTTCCATTTTTTACTTGGATTGACCCCGGCAAGTTCAGAATCGAGCAAAATACCGGTCTTTTTGCCAAACCCAAATTTATCTGCCCATTCATGAATCTGATGTACACCGATCATCTTCTGGGCTAAATTATAAAAAAACACGTTACATGAATATCTTAGAGCTTCAATAACATTAACGCTGCCATGACCACCTCGATACCAACATTTCCATGTAAATCCACCCATCTCAAAAGCGCCATTACAATAATACTTGTCTGCAACCGTTAATCCTCCGCTTTCCATAGCACACATTGCTACAAGCATTTTAAATGTCGATCCCGCCGGATAAAGCTCACGAATTGCTTTATTGATCAAAAATTTATGTTTACTTTGAAATAATTCACGTATGATGCGTGATGCAGTAGGCCTGACAAATACATTCGGATCATATTCAGGAAAACTTGCCATTGCAAGAATATCTCCGTTACGAACATCCATAACAACCACAGCGCCGGTTTTGTCCATCATCAGCGATTCTACAAATAACTGCAAATGATGATCGATCGTCAAATATACATTACTACCCGGTACAGGTTCCTTGACTCCGAGTATGTCATCAGTATATCCCCTATTGTCTACCTGTACCTGCATACCTCCATGCTCACCTTTTAGAAAACGTTCGGTTTCGCGCTCAATCCCCATCTTTCCAATATAATCCTGAATGAAGTAATCCTTGTCTTTTAAACGCTGATATTCGTCACGCGACAATTTGCCTATGTAACCAAGAACATGTGACGCATGAGAGCCAAACCTGTAATCCCTAACAGGTGTAGGCTGAATACTAATCCCGGGAAAATCTTCTCTACGCTCCATAATCATAGTCAACTGATTCATGTCTATATCACGAACGATTTTTTCAGGAACATACGGGACACGGCCTGAAATCTGAATTTTCTTCAAAATATCTTCTTCGGAAAGCTCAAGAATAGATGCCAAATCATGGGCAATATCTTTTTTCTTATTTTTCGGGATATCTTCAATAACTACTTCGACATCAAAACTGGGGCGATTATCGGCTAAAATAACCCCTTTGCGGTCATAGATAGTGCCTCGGGGAGCAGGAATAATAATTTTACGCACACGATTGTTACGCGCCAGTTCAACAAACCAGTCACCACGTAAAATTTGTACTTTCCAGAAAGAAAACCATAAAAAGAAAAAACAACATATAATCGCAATCGCGAGAAATTGAATGCGTCCTTCAAATTGACCTATGAAATGTTCTTCAGCTCTACGAATTCTTACCATGTAACAACGCCTTCAACAATGGATACACTATAGGCATGACCAGTAATGTCAGCGGGGCATTCGACATAACCATTTGAGTATAAAATTCAACAAATAGCGTAACGCGATTTGCAATATAATTCCACATGCAAAATATAAAACAATACCCCAGAATAAGAATAAACAATAAAAATAATCCGGTACTGATGTATTCAATATAAAATGTCTGCTTTATTCGAGAAATAAAATAGCCTATCCCCCATAAAGCAATTGCTGACAAACCAAACTGGGAAACGGTAAACGCATCAAGGATCAACCCTATAACAACACAATACCAGCTTACTTCACTCCAATCGAATTCAATAATTAAGAATATGGCAAGAATCAATAGTAAATTAATGACATTGGTATACCCAAAAATTGTAAGATTGATATTTGCCTGTAAAGCCGCAAAAAAATACATCAGCAGATACAATAATAATGAACTGCGGACAACTTTCTTTTTAAATCGATACTGCGAATAATAATTCGGCCTGACAATCATAAGGCATCTTGCTTTGGTTTTAATATAACTAACACTTCTTCAAGTTTATTAAACGATACAGCCGGTACAACATCGGCATATTTGTATAAGGCAAATTTAGCCTCGTGAATAGCCTTTACGGTACCAATCACCAAACCTTTTTCATAAACACCGCCAAGTCCTGATGTCAATATCAGATCATTTACATAAATATCTTCATCGCGAGGTAAAAAATTTATAACCAAAAAACCGCGCCCTGTACCTTCTACCAATCCGACAATCCGTGATTTCTGCATAATACCACCAATACGGCTACGCTTATCAATCAGAAGCTGAACTTTAGAACTGAACAAACCGGTTTCTATTACTTTACCAACAACACCCTGCCCCGCAACTACAGGCATATCTTCCTTGATACCGCTTTTAGTCCCTTTATCGATAATAATTAATTGAGAAGCACCGGTCAAATCGCGACCGATAACACGGGCAGGCAAAGTTTCGTACTGTACATCTTCTTTTAAATCGAGTAATGTACGTAACCGATTATTTTCGATTTCATATTCTTTGAGTTGAGCGATTTTTCGTTCCGAGAGGCGTAGTTCATTCTTAAGCTGGGCATTTTCATGCTTGAGCGTCGAATTCATACGAAACTCCCGGCGCATATGTTTCACAAAGTTTACCGACTTGTGAGTAAGAACAAGCACCGGCTTAAATCCCTGAACAATAACACCGCGTATAGCTCTGCTAAAAGGAAACTTGGGATTTAAGACTATAACCAGACACAGAACGACTAAAATAATTCCTACGGATTTTCTGGAAAGAAGCACTGTAACCCTTTTATTCCAATCTGATTCGGCTCAACATTTTGATTTCTTCCAAGACTTTGCCCGTACCTAACGCTACAGCACTCAGCGGATCGTCAGCAATCGTGACCGGTAAATCGGTATCCTCGGAAATGAGTTTATCCAGATTACGCAGCAATCCACCGCCACCAGCCAAAACAAGACCGTGATCTACTAAGTCGGCGGAAAGTTCCGGTGGGCATCGCTCAAGAGCGATTCTCACTGCTTCAAGGATTGTGGATATGGGTTCGGCCAAAGCCTCACGAATCTCTTCAGAATTTATTGTAACGGTTTTAGGTAACCCTGCGACAAGATCGCGTCCTTTGACCTGCATGGACAATTCTTCATCAAGTTTATAGGCTGAGCCAATATTAATTTTTATATTTTCAGCAGTCCGTTCACCAATCATCAGGTTATATGTACGTTTCAGATATTGAATGATAGATTCATCCATTTCATCACCGCCCACACGAACACTACGACTGAACACCACACCAGATAAAGATATGACCGCAACTTCAGTCGTTCCACCACCGATATCAATAATCATATTTCCGGTCGGTTCCTGAACAGGCAACCCCACACCAATGGCAGCAGCCATCGGTTCTTCGATCAAATGTACTTCCCGTGCTCCGGCATGTTCTGCGGAATCTTCCACCGCTCTTTTTTCCACCTCAGTAATCCCTGAAGGTACGGCAATAACAACACGCGGTTTGGGATGAAACGGCAAAAAATTATTTTTTGAGCTGTGCACCTTTCGAATAAAATAGCGCAACATGGCTTCGGTAATTTCAAAATTTGCTATAACGCCATCTTTAAGAGGCCTGATAGCAACAATATTACCAGGTGTACGCCCAAGCATCTTTTTCGCTTCTTCACCAACAGCCATAACTTTATTGGTATTTTGCTGTACTGCCACGACAGAAGGTTCAGTAAGAACAATCCCCCGTCCTTTAACATACACCAACGTATTAGCTGTTCCCAAATCAATTCCCATATCATAGGCGAACAAACTCGATAGGAAATTAAACATACTTTAAACTCTCCTGTATAGTAAAAAGTTTCTGATTATTTTTTAGAGATTAAGGTATCATCAGGAAAATGCTAATTTCGCATCAAAAGCAGAGCCACATGTGCCAAAAAGGACCAGAAATATAATCGGTGAAGTTTGCAGTATAAAAAACCTTACTCCAAAAAGCAATATATTTTCTTATTAAGCTTGCGATATTTATAAATTCAACAAATAATACCACTAACAAGCAATAATTATGCCGGAGAAAAATAGTTATAGCGGATTTTTAACAATAAATGATTTAAGCAAACCATGCAATACTCTATCATATTCAGCTTCAAGGTAAATACCGGTATCACAATTTTTTCGTTTTCGGATATTACCATTTTTATAAATCTTACCTACTAAATTATGGTGAGAATATGGAATGAACAACCGTTCAAAAGTACGATACTCTTTTGTGTTTTGCGACAGAACCTCAAAAAATTTTTCAAGATTTTGACCTGTTTTGGCGGATATTGCCACACATGGCTGTGTTTCACGCTCCAGATGTTGTATACTCTCAGGATATGTAAGGCAATCTATTTTATTCAGGACAGTAATAATCTGTTTTTTGTCCGCGTCTAACTCTTTGAGGACTGACTGTACAACGCGTAAGCGGTCTTCAGCTTTATCATCGCTTACATCAAGAACATGAATGAGCAAATCTGCCTGCCGGACTTCTTCAAGTGTTGCTTTAAAAGCATCGACTAACTGGTGCGGTAACTTATTGATAAACCCGACTGTATCAATCAATAAAATCGGCTGATTATTAGGCAACACGAATCGCCTTGTGGTCGGATCGAGTGTGGCAAACAATTTGTCGGCAACAATCACATGTGCATCGGTCAATTTATTCAACAAAGTCGATTTACCGGAGTTGGTATAGCCTATCAATGCAATAACCGGCACATTATGACGTTGCCGTTTTTTACGTTGTGTCGAGCGATATTTTTCTACCTGCTTCAGTTCCCGTTTTATCGAATGAATTCTTTCTCGAATCTGGCGACGGTCCATTTCCAACTGCTTTTCGCCCGGTCCCCTTACTCCGACAGATCCACCGCTCATACCTTCCTGCCTGACAAGGTGTGTCCATTGACGGGTCAGGCGCGGTAACATATACTCAAGCCGCGCTAGCTCTATTTGCAGTTTACCTTCTTTAGTGCGAGCCCGAGCGGCAAAAATATCGATAATAATCTCCGTGCGATCTATAACGATCACATCACCGAGTTTACGGGTAATATTCTTCATTTGCGCAGGAGTCAAATCGTCATCGAAAATAACCGAATGGATATCATTGTCATTGCAATAGTCAAGCAAAGACTGAAGAGAACCTGTTCCAATAAAATAAGATGACGACGCTTCTTCACGTTTATTGATAATATGTTTATCAACAATAAAACCTGCGCTTTCGGCGAGCAACTTCAATTCCTGAAGTGATTCCAGGGTTTGCCACCTGCGTTGCTTGGGTAACTCCAGAGCAACAAGGACTACCTTTTTGACTTCCGGCTGTGACGAGGCCGATACGGTTTTGGGTTTCTGGATGCGTTGTGCGCTAAAATCGTAAATTTCGTGTATTCTTCTCATCAAATGATACTATTAATCTCCTTTTCTTTTATAATAACAATCTTTGCAAACAAAGAAAAGTTTTTCTTTCATGCAACTATTTAGAACCAAGTTAGACAGATAAGTTGTTTATTTCTTTACAATATATGATATCGATCATTAGAATAAAGAAGTTTATAAGACTAACCATTAATTTCTTGGATTTCATGAAAACAACCCGATTATCTGACAATATTGGCCTGGTATCCATTATACTGATCCTTCTAACGGTATTAGTGTTTGCGAATACCTTAAAAAACGGCTTTGTATATGACGATTCTGCCTATGTCGTACATAATCATCATATACGGGATATTTCACATTTTTTCTCCTATTTCACATCATTGCAAACATATCAATCTACCGGCGCTGAAGGACAATTCAAAGTATACCGTCCATTAGTGACCGCATCGTTCGCTTTAGACTATGCTATTTGGAAGTTAAATCCAGTTGGATATCACCTCACTAATATCTTGCTTCATGCACTAGCTGGTATACTGATTTATATCTGTGTTATTATGCTGTTTCGTAACTCAATGATTGCCTTTATCAGTGCCCTTATTTTTCTGATGCACCCGGTACAGGTTGAAGCTGTCAGCTGGATATCAGGCAGAGGCAATATGCTCTATGCTATTTTTTCGATACTAACGTTGATAGCATGGATTCGCTATACCCAATGTTTAAAAAAACAATATATTATATACGCCTTGCTGTTTTATACGCTTGCGCTTTTTTCGAAAGAAATGGCACTCTCGGTCATTCCCTTAATGGCGCTTGCATTCATGTTTATGCCAAATAATGATTCAATCAAATCCCTTATCATGAGGCTTATTCCTTTCATCATAATATCAATAGCATATCTGATTATCAGAACAACCGTTATCGGGGCAATCACCCAGCGTGAACTCTGGGGTGGATCATATGACGCTACATTTGCCACAATGACAAAAGTACTCTTGATGTATTGGATCAAACTGTTACTCCCTCTTAAACTCAATGTACTGCCAAGAGTTACTGTTATTCCGTCATTACTAACAGCAACCGCAGTTGCGTGTGTATTGCTTGTATCGGTTTGCACATATTTCTGTGGAATTAACAAAAAAACATCGCAAACAATACGGTTTGGGTTCTTGTGGATTATATTGGGATTGTTGCCGGTTTCAAATATTATTCCTCTACGGGCATTATTTGCGGAACGTTTTTTATATCTTTCCGTTGCCGGATTTGGATGTATAGTTGCATACCTTTTTAGCAAAATACCATCCCGCAAAATATCGTTTATCTTATTCCTGATATTCGTTACAGGATTAGGATTAAAAACAATTAAGCGCAATACCGACTGGCAATCAAATAACACTTTATGGCAAAGCGTACTCGATATTGATCCGGAAAACGCCAATGCTTATAACGGTATCGCAATGGAATATCTCAAGGAGAATGATATTGAGCAGGCAGAACAAAATCTACAAACAGCTATCCAATACGCACCGGATAATCCATATATAAACAATAATATGGCTCTGGTTTTACTTCGCCAAGGGAAAAAACATGAAGCGCTTAAACTGTTCATAAAAACACTGCAGCTTGATAGCACTCAAGCGCTGGCATATCACAATGTAGGGTTGCTTTATTTGGAAGAGAATAACTACAAACAGGCACTCCCCTATCTGGAAAAAGCTCTAGAGCTGGATAATAATTATGCCAATGCTTATAACAGCCTTGCTCTATGCTGTTTTCACCTTGGTCAACATGAGAGGGCTATCGATGCGTGGCTCACAGCCAGTGCTATTAGTCCGGATGATCCGCAACCATATTACAATATAATAATCAGCTATTTGCAACGGAATAAGAAAGATAAAGCGCTCCGATACCTGAATGAAGCAATAAAATATTTTCCTGAGAACGAATCTTTTCAGGAATTATTAAAACAACTGAATTAATTATTGTGATATGCCCAATAAACGCAATATTTCGTGTGGATCATCAGTCGGTGCGCTGCACTGTTTATTTTTGCACACATAAAAAGTAGCGTTACCATCAATTGTCTTGTATGAATCCAAATAGGTTATTAAATCTTGATGTTTTGCAAAGATAGCCATATTGTCCGGCTTTAGGATCATAATATTACCCGGTATAAAACTTTTCCATATAGTACGAAGTAATGACCTGGCTTGTTCCTGAGTTATATCACCAACCACAATGACATCATATCGTTCGTGGAGTAGATAATTGATCCCTATCAAAAATTCTGTGTAGCCCAACGGTTGTTTTGATATTTCCGGTGTAAACAACGCAGCCATCTTATGTGCTTTTGCTTCGTATGATGGATCACCTGTTAAAGCGGACAACCTCATAAGATTCTGAAACGCCACAGAATTTCCAGACGGTATAGATCCATCGTAGATTTCTTTACTACGAGCCAACAATTCTTCCGCATCATGAGAAGTCATAAAAAAACCGCTGTTTTTGTCGTCCCAGAAATGAACAAGCATGTCATTTTGAATATTAATGAGAAGCGTCAACAAATTAGGATCAAAAGAATACTGATAAAGCTCAAATATACCCCACATTAAAAACGCGTAATCGTCCAGATGTGCCTGAATACCTGCGTGACCATTGCGATATCGATGTAACAAACGTCCTTTTTTATCACGCATATTTTTCAAAATAAAGTCTAAACATTGCTGCGCCATTTGTGCATACAGTGGTTCATCAAACGCCTTTGCCGCTTTCGCTAGAGAGGCAATCATCAGACCATTCCAGTCAGTTAAGATTTTATCGTCTTTTGCCGGACGGATGCGTTGTTTGCGATGTTCTAACAAAACTGCTCTGACTTTTTCCAGTTTTGCATCGAACTGTTTCTGGGTCAAACCGAACCTTTGAGCTAGTTTGTCTTTTAATTCATCCATATGCAAAATATTGAGCCCATTTTTATGTCCTGTAGTTTCGACATTATAATTGCCATCTTCTTTGATTCCAAAAACATCTAATGCGAAAGGAATATCGCCCCGGTCGAGAATTTTTTCAATTTCCTGTTTTGAGTAGAGATAATATTTGCCTTCAACACCTTCGCTATCTGCATCTTCAGCAGAATAAAAAGCACCATCTTCTGATGTCATATCATTGAAGACGTAAGTAAAAATTTCATCCGCAACTTTTCTGTAAAACAAATCGTCTGTTGCCTGATATGCCTCTATATATACCATAGAAATCAATGCCTGATCGTAGAGCATTTTTTCAAAATGAGGCACCAGCCATTTGGAATCGGTTGCGTACCTATGAAACCCAAAACCTATTTGATCGTAGATTCCCCCATAGCGCATATGACGCAACGTTTGTTCAACCATTTGAAGAGAAGAGATAGAATCAGAATGTTTCCAATGCCTTAGTAAAAAACGTAATGAATGAGGAGTTGGAAACTTTGGCGCATTTCCAAACCCTGCATTTTGAGGATCAAACAAAGCTTCCAACCGGGTGTACGCAGCATGAAGCATTTCTACACCCGGTTGTTCCCCACCAGACACGCTCTCGCGCTCTTGTAGATGTGTTGTAAGCTCTTTAGCGGACTGCAAAAGATCATTGCGATTATTTCCCCATAGTTCTCGAACACGCAATGTAAGATCAATTACTCCAATTCTGCCATATAGACTGTATTTTGGAAAATATGTTCCCGCAAAAAAAGGTTTTTTTTCCGGTGTCATAATGATAGTCAAAGGCCATCCACCACTGCCGGTGACCATTTGACATACCTTCATATAAATTGTATCAATATCGGGTCTTTCTTCTCTGTCGACTTTGATTGAAACAAAGGTTTCATTCATCAGGCGTGCGACTTCTGAATCTTCAAAAGATTCATGTTCCATAACATGACACCAATGACAGGTTGAATAGCCAATTGATAAAAAGACCGGTTTATCTTCCTCACGTGCTTTATTGAATGCCTCATCACACCATGGATACCAATTAACCGGATTATCCGCATGCTGTAATAAGTATGGGCTATGAGCATCTTTCAGATTATTTAAAGAACGCTTATCCTGTATATTCGATTTCTCACAATCACTCATAATATATTCCCTTGAATAATAGCACTATTGCTGTATTCACTTACTATAACAGTAATTATGTCATCAAAACCATAACACCTCTATTTTTTCCATCTTTTAATTTAGGAATACAAAACGATGCTTTGGTTCAGAATTATCTGCTATTTTTTAAATTCAAATGAACTTTATACCTATATTGTGTTGTCAAAAAATATCGTTTATATGTACAATGAATTTTTAAAATACTAACATGCAACCTAACCAAGGAGGAAATAATGGAACGTACCGGTTTTACTTTAAAAGGAAATCCCATCACCGTACTAGGTGACGCAATAGAAGTAGGTCAAAAAGCCCCGTCATTTACGGTCTTATCAACAAGCCTTGAACCAGTCACACTAGACCAATTCTCTAATAAAATAAAGGTTATTGCAGCAGTACCATCACTTGACACGCCTGTATGCGAAACACAAATTATCCGTTTCAATAACGAAGCGGCTCAATTATCTAAAGACGTAGTTATACTCTTTATCAGTATGGATTTACCTTTTGCGATCAACAGGGCAACCTGTACGAACAATATCAAAATGGTCAAAGCTCTTTCTGATCATAAAGATGCCGATTTTGCCAGCAAATACGGGGTATTGATAAAAGAATTACGGTTGCTTGCGCGCTCAGTGTTTATCATAGATAAAAATAACACTGTGCAATACGTGGAATATGTTAGCGAAATGGGTAATCCGCCAAACTACGATGCGGCTTTGAATGCACTCAAAAAACTAGTTTGACGAAATTATTTTAATTCCATCCAGTTGGTACTGATGCCTGTTGTAATTTCAACGGGTACATCGAGAGGCATGGCATTTTTCATGCAATCTATAATAATAGGTTGCACGATATCGATTTCATCTTCGTAAACTTCGAAGAGAAGTTCGTCATGTATCTGTAGCAGCATTTTTGTTTTCATGGATCTCAGTTTATCATGAATGTGAATCATGGCGATTTTGATCATATCCGCGCATGTGCCTTGTATGGGAGTATTGACTGCAATATGTTCCGCATTTACACGAACTCTTGAGTTTTCACTATGAATTTCAGGTACTTCTCGCTTACGACCAAGCATTGTAGTGACATATCCATATTTGCGGGCAGAATCAAGTGAGTCATCTATAAACTGTTTTATTCCAGGATATTTCTCAAAATAAGAGTCTATAAACTGTTTTGCTTCAGCTTGAGAAATACCGGTATCGCGTGCCAATTTTGTCTGCCCCATGCCATAAACAATACCAAAATTTATTGCTTTTGCCCTTGAGCGTAAAGTTGGGGTAACCTGATCCATAGGAACTTCGAAAATGAGCGATGCTGTTTTGCTGTGAATATCCTCACCCGTACAAAATGCTTCGATCAATCGTTCGTCTTTGGAAAGATGTGCGAGTATCCGAAGCTCAATCTGCGAATAATCGGCGGAAAACAATTTTGTTTTTTCTGAAGATGCAATAAATGCTTTACGAATTTTCCTGCCTATCTCGGTTCTGACAGGAATATTCTGAAGATTAGGATCACTGCTAGACAAACGGCCTGTAGCCGTAACTGTCTGATTGAAAGATGTATGCAATCTTTTTGTATGCGGATTTATTAACCTGGGTATTACATCGATATACGTGGATTTTAATTTAGCCAGTTGGCGGTATTCAAGAATATGATCAGCAATCGGTATACCTTGAAGAGATTCCAATACCTGTACATCAGTGCGATAACCGGTTTTCGTCTTTCTAGGACGAATATTCGCTTGTTTATGGACTTCAAGTTTTTCAAAAAGAATATTTCCTAACTGCTGTGGTGAATTAAGGTTAAAGGATTCCCCTGCAATCTCAAAAATGTTTTCCTGCACTTTTTCAATCTGTGTATCAAAATCTTCAGACATTTTTTGGAGAAATGGTATATCAACACAGATCCCAGCCGCTTCCATATCCATCAATACAGGCACAAGAGGCATTTCCAAGTTATTAAACAATTCCATCAAGTTAGCAGACTCAAGTTGTTTTGAGAGTGAATGTTGCAAACGCAGAGTAATATCCGAATCTTCGCAGGAATAATGTGCTACTTTTTCAACCGGTACTTCAGCCATGGATATCTGATTCTTTTTTTCGCCGATCAGATCAGTTATAGGTATTTTTTTAAAATTGAAATAAAACAAACTCAATGCATCAAGTCCATGTTGACGCGATGTAGGACGCAATAGATACGAAGCAACCATGGTATCAAATGCGATCCCCTGCATAAAAACATCGTATTTACGAAAAACAAGTGCGTCATATTTAATATTATGCCCACATTTTTTGACAGAATCATCTTCAAGAATCGGTTTAAGAACGGCAATAATTTCCTGCACTGCGTTGCGTTGTTCTGTACGGAAAAGATCGATCTGAACAGATTCACCATCGTCCATAGTTACTGGAACGTAATAAGCTTGCTTCTCCTCAAAAGCAAATGAGATTCCCTGTAGGTTTGCCTCCAATGGATTGACTGAATCAGTCTCTGTATCGATGACAAAAGCGGTTTTTGTTTTCAACATGTCGACAAATTCATCAAATTTTTTCCAAGTACTCACGCAATGGTAGGCAACATTTTCATCCTTTTGCGTTACATTAAAGTCTTTAAGCAAACTACTGAATTCTTCATATTTAAGAAATTCTATTATTGCGTTTTTATCCGGCCCAACGAAGTTAAAATCTTCTATAGAAATATCCAGTTCCATATCGGTTAAAATAGTAACCAATTCTCTAGATAGATATGCGTTATCACGGTTATCCTGCAATTTCTGTCGAACTTTATCTGGCTTAACGTTATCAATATGCTCATAGATATCATTCAGGGAGTCAAAAGAAGAAAGCAATTTTGTCGCTGTTTTAGGACCGACTTGCGGTACTCCCGGCACATTGTCTGAAGAATCCCCCATAAGTGCAAGAAGATCAATAATCTGCCCAGGGGTTACTCCGAATTTTTCTTTGACGCCGTCACAATCCATTATATCCGGTTCACCGGAGGTTGATTTGATATTATACAGCTTGATTTTGTCATTCACCAACTGAGCAAAATCCTTATCGCCACTGACAATATAGACTTCAAAACCTTCCTGGGCAGCTTTTGTTGCCAGAGTACCTATTATGTCATCAGCTTCGAATCTATCTTTTTCAATATATTTAATATTATAGGCATCCAAAAGCGAAAATATTTTAGGGAACTGTTCACGCATTTCATCAGGCATTTTTTCCCGTGTTGCTTTATACGCAGGATATCGTTCGTGACGAAATGTAGGAGTTTGAGGATCAAAAGCGACCATAATATAATGTGGATCCTGCTGTTTAATAAGGGAACGCAAGGTATTGGCAAATCCAAAAACAGCACTTGTGTTTTCTCCTCTGGAATTTATGAGAGGATTTCTTATAAAAGCAAAATACGAGCGATAAGCAATGGCAGAACCATCGAGTAAAAATATTTTTTTTGTCACTTTATCTTCCTCATAAATTTGAAGATATTAAAATTCATTGAATATTACTATAAATTATTCTATCAAAATTAACGTTATTAAACCGATAAATAATAGCAATGGCATATATGTTGCTTTATCAATTCCTGGAAAGGGAATGAATATGAAAGATGATATCAGTTTTGCAAAGTTAGTTCAGTTACGAAATGAGAACTTCATGCTATATCAACTCAGCATGTTTCTCATCAAAGTTAAACTCACTCACATCGCCAGCAAATGGCTGCATCATTGAGCTGCCTTAACCACCGACAGCATGGTGTTTAAAGCTTTAGATGCGTCTTGTTTGTCGGCCTCTGGGATTCGGACTATATTATATTGCCCCAATTGTTCTAATGTAGTTTTCAGTTTTGGTAAACTTATTTTAAACATATTTGAGCACAACGAACGTGCAACAGGAATAATTTGTTTATCCTTATACTGATGTGCCATTCGGTCTATCATATTAATTTCAGTTGCAATGGCAATGGTAGAGCCTGCAGGAGCTTCTTTCACAAACTTTTCCATAAAGCTGGTTGAGCCTGAATAGTCTACCTGTTCTATAACCGATCGCGGACATTCAGGATGAGCAATTATTACCGCATCCGGAAAATTATTACGGATATATTTAACATGCTCAACTGTAAAAAAAGTATGCACATGGCAAAAGCCCTTCCAAAGGATCAAATCTATATTATTAATATTGCTAAGTTCTTTATCCTCTAGCGGTAACTTAGGATCCCAAAGAAGGGTTTTATTTTCGTCAATCTGTAGATTATGAGCAGTGTTCCTGCCAAGATGCTCGTCTGGCAGGAAGAAGATTTTTTTATTTTGTTCCTGAACCCATTTGAAAAGAATATCAGCATTTGACGATGTACATACCGCTCCGCCATGCCGCCCGCAAAAGGCTTTGATAGATGCTGTTGAATTCATATATGTAATAGGAACAATCTGTGAGGCAGGAATATATTCAGTCATTGCAGTCCAAGCCTTTTCCACATCTTCTATGTTTGCCATATCTGCCATAGGGCAACCGGCAGAAAGATCGGGCAACTGGACAATCTGATGCGGTTTGGCAAGTACCGCTGCGCTCTCTGCCATAAAATGTACGCCGCAAAAAACAATATATTTCGCGTCATCAAGCGCTGTAGCACGACGTGCGAGTTCAAATGAATCCCCAAGATAATCGGCAAAATCCAATATTTCACGCCGTTGATAATAATGGCCCAAAATAACCAGTTCCCTGCCATATTTTTGTTTAATTTCATTAATAGATGTGACAACACTATGTACATTATGCAATTTCATCATATCACCCTTCAATATGGATTGTTTCTAATAAAGACTATACTGTGTTGAATGAAAAAACTCAAGAAAAGAGTTGCAGGATGAGCTATAGCTTATTCTTGCGAAAAATAATCTTCCAAATCATGTAACGATATTTTGATAAAAAACATATGGACTTTATGACCATACGCATGACCTGTTAGTTTTTTCTTGATGTTATAATAGGTCTTGGAAACCGGTGTATAATCTTTTCTCAGTGAGACTACACCATTTTTCATTAAGAAGTTAAGAAGAAAATCTTCAAATTCAGGAGCCGTGGTACTATCGCGTTCTGTAGCTATAAGAAAAATATTCTGTGTTTCTTTTTTCGGTTGATTTGAACAAATAAAAGTTTTCAAATCTGAATCATCATAAAAAAACTGTCCATCAGGTAATTCATGTTGAGCGTAATAGCGTACAACTTCCGCTTCATCGGAAATGATAATATCTCCTGGTTTAATCCGCTCATTTATATCCGCGACAATCTTTTGCCAATCAATGGAATACAATGGGTTTAAAAAATATTTTTTATTATAATATGAATTTAAAACAAACATATTAAGTATTAGCACCACAATCAATGCAATATATTTATTGCGCCCAAACAAGGTATAACCACGTGCTAACATAAGCATTGTTGGAATGAATAGAAACATCATTCTAACAGAAATGTAAATAAAACTCTGTTTCCCTACTATTTTACTGGATAAGAGAATGACGCTGCAAAATGAAGTAAGCACTGCTATAATCACCAAAAACACCTTAGCCCTAGATATTGGCGGCAATTTTCTCAAATGAGTCGCAATAACGATCAAAGCAGTGAGATGCAACAAAAATAGTGGTAATGTGATGTATATATGCCATGGATAAATACATTGCCCGATAAAGAAATCATAAATAGAAAAAAAAGTACGCACCACTATCCCAATATAATCACTTGATAACGCGGCATGAACAGATATCGAAGATAAATGGGTAACATGATATAGCAATTGCTTTAACCACGGCAAAAAACAGACAAAGGTAATAAGTAGCAATAAAAATAATTGTTTGAATTTTCCGGGGAACCTTTTGCGCAACAGTAATAAGCCAAAAAATTCACCTAAAAAAATTGTCGAAGCTGGATAATCTGAATAGATCAGCAAAAGATGGCATCCCAAAAGATACCACCACCATTGGCGACGTGAAGATGTCACAAACTTAATCAATAAGGTTAACAGAAGAACCACTAAAAAAGCTGCATAGGAATAATACCTGATCATACGGGTAAACATGACAAAAAATGGAGATGTCACAATAATCGCCAGTGGTATCCATAGATCTTTTCTTGTATCAAATAGTAAGGAATACAGATAACAGCTCAGTAACGCCGCTGCAAATCCAAAAATAATTGAGAAATATAAACCGGGAATGATCGTATAAGAAAATATCACTCCCCAAAATTTCAGAAAAATATAATATAAAGGTGGGTGTGGATCTTGTTGATAGACCGATACAATCAACTCTTTGAATGGTTTTGACGCCATGCGCAAACTAAACGATTCATCTGTCCAGAAGCAATGGCCTGCCAGATTATAAGTCAGCAACACTGCGCCTAAAATCATAATAGTCGCAAATAGTATAATCATTAATTTTGAAGATTTGCTCATCCAGGATATCCTCTATATTTTATCAAGCAAAATATTATACCTAAAGTCTACAAAGTAGCAAGTGTATTTCCAACTTATTAAATCGTCAAATTCCCGCTTTGAAACTAAACTTTCTTTTAAAAATACCGATATTTTAAACAGTATAGGAGAGTTCTGTCTATGAGCGAAGAAGTTAAAGCGCAACAAGCAAAATCTGAAGCCACCAAGCCTAACAAACAACAGTTTGTCATGCAAGAAAAGAATGCTTCACAGGCAAAGAAAATAGATGTTAAATGCCATAAATGCGGTGAGCAAGAGCATATCATATGGAAACCCGGTACTCTTTGCCCAATGTGTGGGTCAACCGCGTTTGAACCACTCGTAAAAATCGAACTTGTCGAATCAGAAGAAATTGAAAATACTGAAAATATTCAGATTTCGCGGCAACCAATCCAGTTTAAACTTCCCAATTTTTCATTGTACAAAGTTTGTATTATTGGTGCTTTAGTTGTTATGATTCTTGTTTGGGGACGAATCGGTTGGTTCATTTATCAGGAAACTCATAAAAAAACACCAGGCCCACCTGCAGATTACGGATGGAGATATGCCTGTATACATTGCGATCATCAATTTATAGATAAACCCTTGATTCCACCTGTAAAATGTCCTCTATGCGGACAAGAAAAAGGATATGTCATCTATAGATGCATGAAATGTAAAAAAACATTCACGTTATTGAAAAAAGATAAAGTCCCTCAATGTACGCATTGCCATTCGACATTGATCAAACCCGCTCAGGCACGGATTCCTATAAAGAATTAACGTGTGAACGATTTTACAAGATCATAAACCCACTGGGCAGAACGCCCCATTTCCTCAACTCGTACATATTCTTCATGTGTATGTGGTTCCCACTGGCCAGTGCCTAATACAACCGCTTCAATACCATGGGAATTAAAAACATTGGCATCACTACCACCAAATGAGGATTGAATAGAAAAAGTTTCATCCGCTGTCTGTTGTGCATGAGCAATAATTGGAGCGGATTCATTTATATTGAAAAAGTGATAATCTTCATTATAGTCACACGATACAGAAGCGCCAAGCTTACTGGTTTCTTCATTAAAAATAGTATGGATCTTATCCCATTGAGTTTTTATGTCTTCGGCTGTATACGATCTCGTCTCCCCTTTAATGTACACATGGTCAGGCACAATATTAGAGGCCTTGCCACCTTCAATAAGACCAATATTCACCGTCGTATTAGGACTAATTCGTCCTTGTTCTATTCTACTGATGGCTGCTGCTGCTGCCGCGATGGCATTGATCCCCTTTTCAGGAGCAATTCCTGAATGCGCCGATTTACCGGTCACCTCAATTTCAAACCGTATAGCTGAAGGTGATTGATTGATAAGTGTAAAGACAGGGTTATTTCCGCTATCCAAGACATACGCGTATTTGCCCCGCAATAATGAAAAATCAAACTGCTTTGCGCCAAGCAGCCCTACTTCTTCACAAACAGAAAAAAGAATTTCAATATCTCCGTATTGCTCTTGATGTTCGATCAAACTCTGTACGGCCTCGCATATAAGGGCAATGCCTAACCGGTTATCAGCCCCAAGGATAGTCGTGCCATCACTGCGAATTAATCCATCTTCTACAATAGGTTTAATTCCCTCAGTAGGTTTAACTGTATCCATATGCGCAGATAAAATAACAGGTAATGCCGATTGATCAGTTCCTTTAATGCGAATTAGCAGATTCCCACTGTTGGATCCTATTGTTTCAGCAGTATTATCTTCAATAATCTCATCAGCATATGGCTCAAAATAAGATTTCAGATAATCACATAGCGCGCGTTCATTAAATGAAACACCGTCAATCTTAACCAATTCAAGAAATGTATTTAGAATGCGATCCGATGATACTTGCATACAAACAACTCCATACTTAAATTTTTCACCAAAAATTTTATGCTATAATGATACGGGATATGAATGGGGTTATCAATAGATAAATGCGAGAACAGTAAAAGAATTATTAACCAGAACATTCTTATACGTATACAGATACAACTAAAGAATAAAATATCAACCTTAGGTGAACAAATTACACAAACTTGCCAGCCAAACGGGAATATCTTTATTCATCAATAAGATCATATTGGTGTATACAGATACACTAAGAAATCCAAGACTGACAAATAACATAGCAACAGATACTATCGACACAGATTCCTGTTCATAGTGTTCTGAAAACTTATTTTGAACAATACGCTCTGCTTCAGACAATTCCATACCAACAGGCGTTTCGTTGCCAGTATTAACGGTGAGTTGATCTTTTTTACTATAACGACGGGCTTTAAATTTACGTTTTTGTTCCTTCTCATCCTGAACAGATGAAGTATCAACTGGCTGCGGTATATCGACAGGCTGGGGTATCTCAACAGTGTCAGAAGAAGCAACAGGTTCAGCTTCAGAAGGTTTATCGTTTTTTTGCTCAACTTGCTCTTCTATTTTTGCTTCAACACTCTCTTTAGAAGCAACCTGTGTTTTTGGGCTATCATCTTCTTGAGATGCACCACGAATCTTATTCATGATGGCATCAGCTGTCGGTGTTTGTTTTGTTTCAGGAGATTTATCTTGCTTTACGCTGTCCTGCTTATTTTCATCCTTCTTATTAGAAGGTAATGCAATATCGATACTTTTTTTATCTGATTCTGATTTTTTAGATTTTGTATCGTTTGATTTTTCTGCAGTCTGCTTCTCATCGTTTGGTGCATCTTTTTTCTTGGGCTTGACATCAAGAGTGACTTGCCCCGCTTTGATCAATGGTTTCTTTTGATCTTTTGGTTCTTGATCTTTCTCTTTTTTAGGAAGCAATCTAACTTGCGAATCATCAGATTGATCCGAAACCTTTTCTTCTGTTTTATCTTTTACCGGTTCTGGTTTAGAAGATTCATCTTTTTTGAGAGATATTTTAGAGGGTGTCTTCTCTGTAGCTGATGCGGCTTCTTTTTGTTTATCTTCATTGCTGACAGGCTGAGACTCTTGAGCAGGTTGTTCTTTTGTCTCAGTGGCAACAGCAACATTACGAGTCGAATCAAGTTCTATTTTTGATGGAGCACCGCTCATTTTTTCTATTTCCTTGACGATATCCATCTGTTTATCGAGAACTTGCGTCTTATAGTCAGCTCCCCACTGTTCAAATTCACCCTCTTCAAGAGCTTTAAGAACTTCTTCTTTCTGCTTGACTGTTAATTCGCGCGATGATTTGACATCGTATTTCCAGTATATAATAGGCCGGGCATCGCGTTCATATTCGTATCCGCGTTCATTAAGCAACTCTACGATCCGTTGAACAATTTGTTCTTCTTTTTTCACTGACGATACATCCGAATTAACATTATTTTTTGCCTCAGCCATTGTACTATCCTCTTATGCTATTCTCCGACAATTTGAACGACTAATTTTCTAGATCGAGCACGTACATCCATATCAATAAAAATAATTTGCTGCCATTTTCCAAGAGTCATTGAACCATCCACAAACGGTACTGCCAGCGACGGGCCAAGCAACGACGCACGTATGTGCGAATGACCATTTCCATCGTGCCAGGTTTGATCGTGATGATACGTTTTGTGTCTCGGCGCAAGTTGCTCGAGTACTTCTGCCATATCCTGAATCAACCCCGGCTCGTACTCAATAGTTGTCACTGCGCCTGTAGCTCCGGGAATAAAGACACACAGTATGCCGTTTTGTTTACCCGATTCAAGTAAAATACGCTTAACCTCGGGTGTGACATCGATAATATGCCCATTTCCTTTGCTACGTACACTAATATAATCGACTTTTGAATACATAAGTTTACCTTTTGTTATCAAACAACTCGGTTTTCTTGGCTTTTAGCATCGAATAAGTATCGGAAAGAGCTTGAGGAATCACTTTTGTATCACCAATTACAGGCATAAAATTCATATCGCCATTCCATCTTGGCACAATATGGATATGAATATGGCCGGGCACACCAGCCCCGGCAACACGCCCAAGGTTGATGCCAACATTGTATCCATGAGGCTGCATGGTCGCATCCAAAGTGGCTTGCATATCACGAACAAGTTCAAAAAGATCTGCATATTCATCGCGATTGAGACAATCCAAACTGGCAACATGTTTATTCGGCGCAACCATGAGATGCCCATTATTGTATGGATACTTATTCATTAAAGCAAAACAGGTTGATCGCCGCTCAAGTATTTGAGCCGCATCGTTTTCAGAATCAAGTGCCGAGCAAAAAACACACCGATCCGGTTTTTCGGTATCTTTTGCAGTATCAATATACTCCATGCGCCATGGAGCCCATAGTCTATCCATAATAAAACTCCGTACTTGTTGGTTTTAAAAATTGATTATATCGGCGGTCATTTGCCCTGAGTCTTCAATGGTTATCAAAGCGAATGACTGTCGCTTGGTAAACATCCTGTCGGTAGGAGACCCGGGGTTTACCAGCAGTATATCATCACGCATTTCCACTTCAGCATGATGGGTATGCCCAAAAACAATGCAATCTACCGATGCATCTTTGAACAATTTTAAAATACGTTTTTTGATGGTAAAGGGATCACCCGCACCGTGTGTTATCCCTATCCGCTTTCCTTCTATCTCAAGAATATATTTTTCCGGCAATTGACGACGAACATCATGGGGGTCCATATTACCATGCACGGCATAGACCGGCGCTATTTTTTGCAACTGTTCCAGAACAGGCATACTTATAATATCGCCTGCATGTATGATGCAGTCTACCTCCGAAAAAGCATGCAACAACTCTACAGGCAATCTGTCAACCCGCCCCGGTATGTGAGTATCGGAAATAACACCAATGCATTTCATTTCAATATTTCCTTATGTAATGTACTATAGATACGCTCTATAGATGCAATCATCGTATCCATGGTAAATTGCGTCTTAATTTTTTCTCTTGCCGCTTTTCCCAATACCAATCGCAGGGCATCATCCTTATAAAGACGAAGAAGTGATTCATATAATGCTAGAGGATTTTTGGGCTCCAGTAAAACGCCGTCGACACCATCGGTTATCAGCTCAGGTATACCACCTACTCGCGTTGCGATGCACGGTTTGCCATAAGCCATTGCCTCCATCAAAGCAACAGGCAACCCTTCCCACAATGATGGTAAAACAAATACATCACAATTGCGCAAATAGGCATCAACAGACTCCTGAAATCCCAAAAACTCTACCATGTCTGATATTTTTGCCGTCACGACGCAATCTTCTAAATAGGCTCGCTGAGGACCATCGCCGACAATAACAAGTTTAGCCGAAATACCATCTTCCCGCAAGCGAGAAAATGCGGTTATGAGATACTCCTGCCCTTTTTTCTCAGTCAAACTTGCGACATTCAATATGGTAAAGAGGTCTGATGACGACGATTGAGCCACCTCAGGCAAGAAAACACCATTCTGAACGACATCTATTTTATGTTCAGGTATCCCTACTTCCTGATGCAGAAAAATTTTTCCGGCATTTGAATTGGATATAATCACCGAACAGAATCGGGTAGTTAACCGATCAATCAAATTGTGATACCATCTTCGCCATATGTCCACATTACGTTGACCTGAAAGAATCACCGGGATGCCAAGGAATTTACCGACCACACGGCCAAGCGTATTGGCATGAAATAGATATGTATGTAAGATATCTGCTCGTAAATCTTTAAGAATTTTATACAATCTAAAAACAGCGAAGAAATCTTTTTTTGATTTCATGTTAACCGAACGATACGCAATACCTTTCTCAGCACAGAATTGTTCTAAGACACCGCCTCCACATAAAGTCACAACAGTAGAACGAAATCGTTGTTTAGATAACCCTTCCGCAGTAGCGAGGATCATGCGTTCCGTACCGCCAATAGCAGAATCTGTAGTAAGATGAACAACATGCAATATTTTTTGTTGATTCATAGACATGCAGCCTTTCTGGAGTTACGCATTAGTTGACAGCGTGTTATCCTGAGGCATCACTTTTATTTTAGCGGCTTCCTGATAGACGGCAAACGTTTTTTCAGCAGTTGTACGCCATGAAAACTTTTTGACATGTTCAAGACCTTTTTTGCGCATCCGATCGGACAATTTAGTCTTGCTAAGAGCAACAAGCATTTTCTCGGCAATATCAATGGCATCATAGGGATCAAAAAACAAAGCATGTTCTCCGGTAACTTCGCGTCCCCATAAACTATCGGAAACAATAACCGGCGTACCGCAAGACATTGCTTCAAGAACCGGTATGCCAAAACCTTCATAGAACGAAGGCAACACAAACAAAGATGCCGCATTGTAAAGCGCAATCAAAGTCTCTTTGTCAGTATATCCGGCAAACTTAACACATTCCCTAAGTGCAGGATCATAGAGAATTTCCCTACGCCGGGCATACGGAATACCGCGTAACTTTCTATATTCGCCGACAATCACCAATTTAATATCTTTTTTCCATCGTTTTCGAACAATATCCAGCGCTTGCACTATGGATCGGATATTTTTCCTCCGGTCAATGCCTCCTACAAATAAGATGAAGATATCATCAGGAGCAACTATAGAAGCAATTTTACGCCGAGCTTCATCTTTAGGTATCACATGAAAACCCTGTTCATCCCATCCGTTATGGATAGTCACAACCCTGCCTGCAGAAGTGCCAAAGAATCGTTCTATATCTTTTCTGGAACTGCGCGAGACCGTAATTATCTTGCGGGCAGTACGTTTGATAAAAAAATAGATTATTTTTATAACTAACAGCATCCATCGACTGGTAATATGATGTTCTTTGCAGATAATAGGCGCGATATCATGCAGAGTAACCACTGTTGGTTTCCATTGAAAAAACCACGTATTGTTGTCTGGAAAATGCATGACATCAATTTTGTCTTTAAACGCGTGAAACGGTAAAAATAGATTTCGCCAAACGAGAGTTTTAATTTTATTTGGCACCACCTTAACTGTAATGTTCTTAAGATGCTTAAAATCGTCCATTGGACGATCAACATATAAAACAACCGAACAATCCACAACATTATTAAGATGTTCAAGGAGATGACGCAAATATATTTCAAAACCACGCCTGTTTTTACATAATATATTACCAGCAATACCTATTTTCATAACTTACACCAATAAAGATTGATACAAAGTTTCTATATTTGACGCATATGTGTCAGCGGAAAAATGATCGTTAACCCGTTTCCAACCACCTTTAGCAATTCTACGCAACAACAGCGGATCATTAAAAAGACGTAATATCTGATCAGCAAGTGCCTGATCATCTCCACACGGAAAAAGAACTCCTGTTTCGTTATGCACGATAATTTCAGAGACTGCCCCAGAATCAGCGGCAATAACAGGCACTCCAAGCGACATGGATTCAATAAGCACCCTTCCGAACGGTTCGTTTTCGGACGGCAGGACGAGAATATCCAGTTCACTCATATATGTCTCTATATCTTCTTTAAAGCCCAGAAAGCTTACACGGTTAGTCAATTGCAATTTTTGATACAGGTCAAGCAGGTAATTTTTATATATCAGGTCAACACGCATCTGCTTTTCTTTAGAGGTAATGCAATCGCCTATTATCACACCATACACAGGAGCCGTAGTTTGTTGTGTAATGTAATTCATTGCCTTGAGAAAAACTTCAATTTTTTTCCATGCAGTTATCCTTCCCAGTACACCGACGATAAATGCAGGTTTAGTAATTTTCAATTCATCGAAAAGATTTTCAGACCGCACAGAAATTTTTTTCAATGGATCAATAATCACACCATTGTAAACAACCTGTATTTTTTCTGGGAAATCAGGAAAAAAGTCAAAAAAAGGTTTTGCTATAGCGTGAGAGATACACACAACAGCATCGACATACCTGAAAAGCATAGAACCGATTAACCCAAACCGGCGGTTAAAATTCCGTACATGCCACACAACAGGCAAGCAAGCAAACATAGATGCGGCGACTGAATAGAAAACACATGGGGTTTTATTGGCATGAATAATATCAATTTTTTTGATCCTGCACCACAATCCCGCAATAAAACCGAATGATATCAACGCCCATATCCAATATAAAAGTTTAAAGATATTATAGCTTCTTTCTATAGTAGGCATGGGAATAGTTTTAAGGTTCACGCCGTATGAATTTAAAAGACGATATGTTTCACCTTGCTGAGGCAAAATACAATAGATATTATGACCGCGTTCGATCAGTTTTCGAATCAAGGTAATCATAGATTTTTCAGCGCCACCGGGCACACCGGCATGATCGCTGACAAACAGGATTCGCATACCTACTCCTGCGGAATTTCGTTTTTACGGAATTGAACTATAGACAATAGATACAAAACCACAATCAAAAACATCAGGTTTTTAAATCCAAGCACCATGGATGAATATTCCAATATACCGCCAAGCATTGCCCCGATCAAATTTGAGCCCATAGCTATGGAACGCTGCGTGGCATGCTGAAACTTGGAAACAAAGATGATACCTGAGAAGAAAATAGGCAAACCGATCAATATACCTGCGGCTATAAATTTAAGAAACATTCCATATTGAAGAACAATATGTATCGGAAAAAAGTAGTTCAGGCAAAACGCCGCAAACAATAATAGATAATATGGTTTCAATGAAGAAATAGATTTTTTTACACAATACAAATTTGCCAGCAAAATAGTAACGAAAATGGCTGTCAAGACAACGGAATTGACAATCCACGTAGAACCAAACAACAATGACATTTTGATAAGGCTGGTTGTTTCAAACAACAAGAATCCAGCGCCGAGAAAAAAGAATGATGGTTTAAAGCGCCCGATGCCAACCGATCCTGTAGGTAAAATCATTGCAATGGATACAATCAGCATTAATAAGATAACTACCATATAATCACGCGATATTTTACGTTCTTTCATATAGAAAAAAGGCCAATCATCATGCGAGGCTTCTATCTTTTCATCACCAAAAAAATCTTTGGGTAAAATAGTGTATCCAGACACATGACTAGGCGATGCTCCATATACAAAGGTATACCCATTAGGCTCTTCACCTGACGAAAGTAAAAGTGGATCTTCGCCGGTGGCTTCTTTCATGATATTCCACAAGCGATTGCCAATCCATCCTTTGGTCACGCAAAATGTAACGGACAACACACCATTGGGTTTCAAAAGCGAAGCTGCCTTGCGTATACTTTCCACAGTATATACATATGTATCGAGCCGGATATCGCTCATACTCGAGAACAACTGGTGCGAATCAAGAAAACCGAATACTATAACATCATACTTTTTGTCGGTTTTCTTAAAAAATGACCGTGCATCATCGTTATGGACAGATACCCGTTTGTCATTATACGGATATTCAGGATGTTGCTTTTTGCCAATTTTGATAATCAATGGATCGATATCAACCGCATCAATATGGCGCACATTAGTGCGCAACGCCGCTGCAACATCATTGCCTGTACCTGCCCCGACTATCAGCGCATCTTCGACTGTTCCTGGATAGATACGAAACGGCAATTCGTACAGGCGTGCCCATTCGTCTAATCCTTTATCTTGTTTGGTTTTTTCTTCAGATAGATTCAAAGCCATCTGATGATAATCGTTATTAACAGTCAGATTAAAACCATCCGAACGCTGCGCGTTTTTAGTTAATTTTGAAACCTGTATTTTGTAATATGGCGACCAATATGTTCCTTTATCAAGGTATCCCACCCATACAAGTATAACGATAAAAATCACAGAAGTAACTATTGTGAATACTTTATTGGTACGAGTCTTAAAAAAATAGAGGTACAGTGCCATAAAAACAGCAAACAACCACAACGGAGGCATCAGGTTGTATGAGAGTAGGGAATAAACGGCAATCCCCATGACACTTCCGAGGATATTAATGGTATAAGCAGAAACAGGCGGAAGTTTATCGAACAATTTACCTGTTTGCTGCCCCAATGGAATAAATAATAATGCGACCATCACAAAAAATGAAGGCAACAACCACTGAAGCGATATTTTGCGAATCGGCTGTAAAAATGTTTGCCATAGGTACAAGTTATGGTCATGCACTACTTCTGCATCTGAAAAAAAGTAGCTCACCCCCATAATTAACAGCAATGCAAACGGAAACCCCCATATACATCTGAACGGTCTCGCAGACAACAAATACCCCACGCTCAACCCCAGAAAAGCTGCAAGCAGTACTATATTGGTATAATATGCCAAGACGCGAACCTGCGAAGGCAACCAACGGATACACGCCATCTGTAAAAATAGCGCAAGAAAACTTATTAGAAACAACTCAAATTTTTGCCTTTTTACATTAATCATAAAAAATCCCTTAATGCGTGTATGGTTGTATTTTCTTAAAAACTCTATCTTTAAATTCAGGCAACTGTGCTACTTTATTCCAGCTGGATATTGCCATGGAAACAGCCCCCTGTTTTTCATACGCAAGACCTATATAATACCAGAAATATTGTTTTTCAGGATATTTTTTCACCGCCCGAAGCCAATAATGCAATGCTCTGTCATATTGTTCTTGTTTAAAGCATAACATAGCCAATTTATCAAGAGCTTCCAGATTAAAGCGATCCAAAGCAAGAGCCTTGCGATAATACTGTATTGCCTGATTGGGATCAGCCAGTTTATCGCTACATTCCCCTGCTCTAATGTATGCTTGAGGATCGGCTGAGCTGTTGTGTATAGCCTGATTTGCCGTTGCATAGGCTTTTCGGGCATCCCCCATATTCAAAAAAATTCGAATTAAGGTATAATATAACGGTTGTTTGTTATTTACAACTGAAATTCCTCGTTCACAGATGGATATAGCCTGTTCAGCCTTACCGGCCCGCATGAGGGACAACGCCATATAATCGTACCCCGCATATTGCGTCGCATCAGTTTTAATCATGGTAGACGCTTGTTTCATGGCCTCATCATATTTTCCAGTATCATACAAGAGGCGTGCGCGTAACTTTTGTGATACATACGCATTAGGGTTCAAAGCCAACGATCGATTAACAGCGGCAATGGCATGGCTGTACATCTTTTTGTCGGTATATGAAAACGCGAGGTTGGTGTATGCAGAATAACTGTCGGGAATATCTTTCAGGGTTGTTTTCCAGAACAATATGCCATCACGCCACTGAGCGTTTCTGACCATCAAGTCAACCCCAAAAAACAATGTCACAATAAGCAAATAGACTACACCCCATTTAAATGATATATAACGCCGGGCATGACGTATAAGAGCCAATAGAACAAGAGCAAATATGATAGAAAATCCGATCGACGGCAAATAGAGGAATCTTTCTGCCATAATATCGCCGATGGGAATAATGTTGGACACAGAAAACAAGGCAACCAACATAAAGATCAAACAAAACTGCCACAGTTTTTTTTGTCTGAAAAACAATACCGCAGAAAAAAGCCAACCCGCCACAATTGGAATAGAAAGAAGAACCCGCCAATCAAATAAAGACTTAGAAACTTGCCAATGCCGGTAAGACGCAAGCAAATCTGTTGGGATAAGCAATAGTTTCCAATAAAAAGCAAATACTCTGAGCATAGTGAGAAATATGGCAAACGGTGCGGTATCGTGAAAAAATCGCTCTGTCCCCTGAGGTCCTATGGAAGCAATTACGCTAAAACGTAACGTCATATAAATTATAAAAACTATCGCATAAGGTAAAAGGAAAAAGAATGTCTTTTTCCAGTAAAACTTACGATCAAAAAAAAGCATGGAAAGAAAGAGTACAACCGGCAAAACAAACATATTTTCTTTCGATGCCAAAGCCAGAAAATAGGCAACCCAGCTTCCTACAATACTGAGCGACACAATCCCTCCTCTGCCAGTGCAATATCGTATCAAAAAAAGTACCCATGAGAGACAAAAAAAGCATGTACCCACGACTTCCGCACGACCAACCACACCTGTAACAGCTTCGGCATGTACGGGATGAATGGCAAACATAAGCACCGCCAGCCCCTGCACCAATAAATCTTTAGAAAAATAGCTAACAATGCCAAACAAAAGAATACAGGTCAGCAAATGAAAGACAACGTTGGTGATGTGATATCCAGTTGGATTTGTCCCCCAGAAGGCATAATCTACGGCATAGAGTAAAAAAATCATTGGGCGGTATAATCCGGCATTTGCCTGTTCATGCCAGTAATTGGTAGTTAAAACAGTGCGCAGGTCGGTTATATCACGAATAGCTTTATTGTTGACGATGATATCATGGTCATCAAAGATAAATTCATTATTATATATGTTGCTATAAAAAAGTCCTGCGGCGGCAAGCGACAGCATCAATAAAAAAAAACGCTTCATAGAAACCCAATCCTACCGTATAATTCACCATTTGCATGATATAAATGATAACATCATAGCAAATTACCGTATTGTTAAGAACAGTTTTCTTTTAACCGGTGCGTATTTGATGATAGATAGCGGCATATATATTCATATTCCTTTTTGTTTGCAAAAATGCAAATACTGTGGATTTTTCTCAATTCCACTACACAATCAGACGATTCCAGATGATTACGTCCATGCCATGTGTACAGAGATTTCAAGGCGAAAACCACAGACAAAACAGTTGCTTAATCATTCGATCTATATGGGAGGTGGAACGCCATCATTGCTAACCACAAAACAACTGTCCCTTATCTTTGAGGCCATTTTCGATAAATTTTCTTTATCTGAAAAACCTGAAATAACGATAGAAGTGAATCCCGCGAGTGTTTCTATAGAAAATATACATGAGCTTGCCAGTCTTCCAATCAACCGTATCAGTCTGGGTATACAATCGTTTAATGATGATATGCTAGTATATTTAGGACGTCCTCACACAGCGACTGATGCTTATAATACCTACAATGCTTTTCGGGAATCTGGTTTTGAATCGATAAGTTGTGATTTGATATTTGCAATACCCGGCCAATCCATGAATGACTGGAAAACAAATGTCTCAGAAATGATCAAATTACATCCCGAGCACATATCGTTATATGCTTTTTCGTTCGATAAAGATTCATATTTCACGCAACAATATAATCAAGGCAAACTATCCTCTATAGACGAATCGTTAGAGCACGACATGTACGAATATGCTATCAATACCCTTTGCGCAAATGGATATGATCATTATGAAATTTCAAATTTTGCCCTACCGGGTTACGCATCGCGCCATAACCGATTATACTGGAAAAATCAATCGTATATAGGAATAGGAGCAGGGGCATACAGTTATATAGATGGTACACGCTACTGCGCAGTCAGAGATATAGATAAGTATATAAAATCGCTTAAAGAGAATAAAACACCGTATATTGAGCACGAACAATTGACGCCAGAGCAATCACTGCGCGAAACAGCAGCATTGAATATACGTCTTCTTCAGGAAGGAATTTTTTATCCTGAGTTATCAAAGCGATATCCTGATTTAAATGTTAATGAGATGCTTGATACTGCTATAGAAAAACTACGGACTGAAGGATTGCTTGATCGAGCTGAGAATCAACGATATGTTTTGACTCGCAAAGGCATTATGTTCGCCGATCTGGCAGCATCATCGCTTCTGTAATAAAGACTTAATCAAAAAATGCACAGTCGTCATTATTCCCGAATAAGGCATTCGTCTGGTAAGAAAGCGATCGTGAAAACGACTTAGCGAGAAGTAATACAATCTATTTCTCAATCCTTATATCTTTTTGAATTGAAATGAAGAATCGAGTTCCTGTAGTTCTTCCGCAAGAGTATTCACTTTTTGACGTAACTCTTCCGATTGCGTACTGAGCCACTGATGATACAGGTCAAGAAACTCATCCTGTTTGGCTTTTAGCAGCAATTCAGATTCATAAGCATCCAGTTGGTCGAAGAACTGTTTCAGTTCATTTTCCGAGAGATTATTCATGTCTTAATACCCCTCTGTTAATCATCCTTGATTTCGTTTTAAACATCCATGTCGGTCCTTTGCCTACATAGCAGATTATCGACAATCCGCACCAAAAACTTTAACGAAATTAAGAATTTATACAGTTATTACATACTTTTTTTTTGAAAAGGCATAGCTTGAAAATCATATAGGTGAAATTACATAGCCCGGTAAACAACAACATAGTGATTTTGCAATTAATATGCCAAAATATTTGCAAAAATTTTGACTTCTGCATTCATCTTTATTTGTAGAATAAAGTTATAAAAAATTAGGCCGTTATAATGTATATATAATGATGTGTATATTCGTATTTTTTTACCGTCATGCGAGTGTTGAATTTTTACTGTACTGTTAAAGTACACAACAAAATTAACGTTATATAGTTGACATAACTTACATGATATTCAATTATTAAAATAATCAAAACATCAACCTTCACAAGGATGTTTGCCATGGCTACTGCCTCAGACAAAGCGGTAAAACTTTTTGAGAAAGCAAAAGATGCCTTTAACAGAAACAGTCACGATTATGCCTTGAGCCTGCTAATGAGCTCTGTAACGCTTACCCCTGATTTTGTGCAGGCACGACATCTGATGCATTTGATTGCAAAAAAGAAACTGGAAAATAATAAAATTGTATTGCTTGCTCGTGTGATCGGTAATATAGTGAGCGTTCCTCACTACATACTCGCGTTTTTTAATTTTGCGAAAAAAGAATATGGTCAGGCCATGATTCATTTTGAACATATCCTTATCAACGACCCGGCAAATATCCCGGTTTTCAAACTGATCGGAAAATGCGCGGAAGAACAGGATATGCTCGAAACCGCTATTGATACCTATGAAACGATTAGAGTCCTAATGCCGTCTGATTTAAAAAATCTTAAAACTCTGGCTGATATATACAAAGATGAAGCGGGAGAGCTTGATAAAGCACGTGAATGTTACTCTGCAATAATCCAGCACGATAAGAAAAATCAATACGCACGCAAGGGATTAAGCGATGTTGCTGCACTTGGAACTATAGAAAAAGGATCGTATGACGATCTAGACTCATCGTTCCTTACCAAGGTAAAAGATGCCGACTATGCCCAGAAAGTGGAAAAACGCATGCGTGCAGTCAAATCTGAAGAAGATTTACGCATTATCATTCAGGATTTGGAAGAACAACATCAGAAAGAGCCTAAAAACGTAAAAACCATTATTGAACTGGCATCATACTGTATTCAGGCTAAACAGTTTGATAGAGCAATAGACTGGTATCATCAGGCACATGAACTTGCGCCCGAGGATTACACAATCACCCGCAATATTATGAATGCGGAAACACTAAAAATCGATGATGCGATTATCACATTCCAACAACAAGCAGATGCACAGGCGCAAGTCAATGAATTGGAAAAATTGCGCACACAAACAATCATCAAATATTTGCAACAAATGGTTGCAGAACGTCCTAACGACCGGGAACTCCGTTACCAACTCGGACGAGTTTTGTATGAAACAGGCTCGATTGATGACGCAATAAAACAATTTCAGATATCAGTCAACGAGCCACGATTCAAGCTTCAATCGTGTAACTATATGGGATTATGTTTTGTCAAAACACAGATGTTCGATCTCGCAGAAGTACAATTCAATACAGCTCTTAAAGAACTTTCTACAGCAGGACAAATGGACGCTTTCACTAAAGAAGTCATGTACAATCTTGCCACTGTATTAGAACAAACAGGACAAGTTGACAAGGCGGTAGAAAAATATAAAGAGATCTATAAAGTGGATATCGGATTTAAGGATGTTTCCGAAAAAATACGCAAAACTTATCGTTAGAAAATCTAACACATGTAGTATGGATCAACATCGATACCAATTGATACACCGTTGAATTTGTGGCATTTCTTCAATGCTTCCCTTATGCATTTATTGGTCAGCATAACCTGTTTTGTAGAAATCAATGTATGCCATATATAATTGCCACGTTTACGATGAATAATCGAAGGAAACGGGCCTTTAATAGTTGTGCCTTCCGGTAGATCATATTTCATAGCATTAACCCATTCCGCAGCCAACCATTGCCCTTTTTTGGGATCTTTACTTTTTACAATGATATTGATAAATCGTCGGAACGGCGGATATCCCAGACGTTCACGAGCAGTTAATTCGCCTTTGACAAAACGTTGATAGTCGTGTTGTATAGCACAAACAACCGCAGGATGTTCATGCATGAATGTTTGTATGATCACTTCGCCTGGGACTTCTCCTCGCCCTGCTCTACCGGCAACTTGAGTCAATAATTGGAATGTTGACTCCCCTGCCCTGAAATCAGGCATATTGAGTGACGATTCCGCTTGTATAACACCCACAAGGGTAACTCTCGGAAAATCAAGTCCCTTGGCTATCATTTGAGTACCGATAAGAATATCCGCTTTACCTCGACGAAACTGACCGAGCAACTCAAAATGAGAATTTTTATGAGCAGTCGTATCCGAATCCATACGCAAAATATGCGCTTCGGGAAATAATGCACGCAACTGACGTTCAACACGCTGTGTTCCCAGCCCCTGGAACTTGATGCCGTTAGATCCGCACTTGTCACAATAGCGTGGAGCCGGACGCATGTGTTCACAAAAATGACATATTAATTTATCTACACTTTTATGGTACGTCAACGATACCGAACAATCATGGCACTCAAATACGTATCCACACGAATCACACATAGCCATGGAAGAAAACCCCCGCCTATTAAGGAATATTATGACCTGCTCACCTTTTGCAAGACGATCACGAATTTTTTCACGCAATAACAACGAAAACACTACATATTTTTTCTCTTCCCGAACCTCTTCCTGAAGGTTAACCAGATGGATATGAGGCATGGATCTATTAACCACCCTGCTTGGTAACTCCAACAACGTATATTTGCCCTCTGATACATTATACATTGATTCAAGCGAAGGGGTGGCACTACCGAGAATCACCGGAATATTATTCAATTTTGAGCGCAATACCGCAAGATCACGGGCATTATAGCGAGGAGACTCTTCCTGTTTATATGTACGTTCATGTTCTTCATCAACAACTATCAACCCTAATCTTTTAAAAGGAGCAAAAATCGCCGAACGCGCACCAACAACAAGCATTGCTTTGCCACTCTGCATTTTTTTCCATTCTTTTGATCGTTCCGAATCGGATAAACGACTGTGAAATACTGCAACAATATCGCCAAAACGTTTTCTAAAACGTTCTTCGGTCTGAGGCGTCAACGATATCTCAGGGATAAGCATAATAGCCTGATTTCCCTGTTTGACGACGTGCTGAATAGATCGCAGATAAATTTCAGTCTTTCCACTGCCTGTCACACCATGTAACACCATCGGCTCAAATATTTTTTTGTCTAGCGAAGAAATTATATACTCAAGAACTCGCTGTTGGTCATCTGTCAAACTAATCGTATTAACAGGTTCGACAAACTTATAACTTTGTAATCGGCCTTCCCTTGCCTCCAACTCCTGTTCTGTAGTCATTTCGATCAATTTCTTTTTTTCAAGCGCAGTAAAAACAGAATTATCGATATCGAGTTCTTTCCTTATATCATCTCGCGTAACAAACTCACGCCTCTTTTTGATGAGATACTCAAGCACCTGAGCCTGTCGCTTCGCCTTATTCGCAATATCATCAAGTTTTCTTATAACTTGTTCTCTATTTTGGGCAAGTGATACCAAAACAGTAACGTCATTACGGCGTTTTTTACGTAAATATGGTGGATATATAGCTTTAAGCACTAACCCAAGAGGACATGCATAATATTCGCTCATCCATAGTGCTAATCTATATAAATTGCTATCAGTGAGAAATTGATTGCTGGATAGTGACTGGATTTCTTTTAATTTTTTGACTGTGGTTGTATCGTTTACCGCAACAACATATCCGGTCAAAACATTAGCCCCAAAAGGAGCCTTTACGATTGTACCGGGCGTAATATCATCCTGCAAATGCGCAGGGATAATATAGTCGAATGCCATATCAATAGCACGTTCAAAGACAACCTGAGCATAGAGAAAACGTATAGAGGTGTTTTGAGAACTCATATTTCGGTAATGATTTTTTTGATGAGAAGCATATCCATCCACGCTTCTCGTTTCATATGTGTACTTCGCAACAAATAAGATGGGTGAAAAGTTGGAACCAAGGTGCAGCCTTTAAAATCGAATTGTTTACCCCTGATACGAGTAATACCTTCTTTAACATCAAGCAATGATTGTGTAGCGACACTGCCAAGAGTGCAGATTAACTTCGGAGCAATCAGCTCTATCTGCCGATACAAGTATCCTATACAATGCTCAACTTCAGTCTGATCAGGATTCCTGTTTCCGGGAGGACGACATTTTAATATATTAGCAATATAAACATCATTTCTATCAATACCTACTGCCGCCAGCATTTTTGTTAAAAGCTGCCCAGCCTTACCGACAAATGGACGTCCTTGCCTGTCTTCATCAGCACCTGGAGCTTCACCGATGAACATAATCTGCGCACGCGGATTCCCTTCACCAAATATAACATTTGAACGACTTTGAGCCAAGTGAATGCACTTTTGACACTTCGACAGATCATTAGCCATTGAACGCAGTTCTTTGACTGGATCGACAGGAGCAACAACGACCTTACTTTTTACAGGTGGTTGTTGTGCTTTTGCCTTTTTTTTGTCACGATTACTGATTATTACTTGTTCAACATCTGCTTGAGGAAGAATATAACGTACACCATTTATTTGTTGGGTTCGTAAATATTCTTCGATTTGATCGGTAATTTCCTGTAGTAAATCATCCATTTTGTTTCTTATACCATTCAATGGTCATTTCAATTCCTTTTTCAAGGGAGATATCAGGAGTATATTTGAGTTTTTTCTCAGCTTTTTCGACACCTGCCAACGAATGTTTAATATCGCCGGGTCTTGGATCAAGATGTGTAGGTGCAATATTTTTTCCTAAGATCTTATTGATTGAATCAACCAGATCATTCAAGGAAATACGCGTCCCGCAGGCAATATTAAATACATCGCCGTACTGGTCACCCAATTCAGCTTGAGTAGCACACAAGTTTGCTTTTATGATATTTTGTACATAAGTGAAATCACGTGTTTGTTCACCATCACCAAAAATAGTTGGAGATGCATCATTTAGCACCATAGTGATAAATTTGGGTATCACTGCCGCATACTCAGAATTAGGATTCTGACTGGGCCCAAACACATTAAAATAACGCAAAGCCACTGTTTCTAAACCATATAATTGATAGAAAACTTTGCAATAATATTCACCTGTCAACTTATGAATCCCGTATGGTGAAATAGGATTAGGGATCATCGTTTCGACTTTAGGCATTACCTCAGAATCACCGTAAATAGATGATGATGAGCTAAACACAAAGCGTTTTACGCCCGCATCACGGGATGCTATCAACATATTTAATGTACCTGTAATATTGGCATCATTGGTCTTACGAGGCAACTCAACCGAACGAGGAACCGATGGAATAGCAGCGAGATGAAGAACATAATCAACACCGGCAACAGCTTTTGCCACACAATCTGTATCTTCAATAGATCCCTGAATAAATTCTATTGAATCAAGAACAGGTTCTATATTCACCATTCTACCAGAAGACAAGTCATCTATTATCCTGACTGCCCCAAGATCATTTGCCAAAATATGTTTAACAATATTGGATCCGATAAAACCAGCTCCACCCGTTACAAGAAATATAGGCATATAACAATCTCCTGTGTTACAACAATTTAACTGAATTTTTTTTATCCCGCAGTTTTTCCGTAGCATTTCGCGTATCTAATATAAGCGAAGCTTTGTCGATAATCTTTTTGTAATCGACATTTTGATGATCCATTAGGATAACCACAAGATCTACCCAAGATAGCATTTCGTCATCTAAGGCAATAGAGTTGAGAGAAAAACCACGTTTATCGATTGTTAGTTTTGGAATATATGGATCGTGATAGTAGACATTTGCCTTTTTTGCCAACAATTGCATGATAACGTCAATCGCAGGCGATTCATTCCATTCATTGACATTTCGCTTGTTAGCAATCCCGATCACTAATATATTGGCGCCATTAAGACACTTTTGTTTTTCATTCAGAAGATCGCTAATACGATCAAGAATATATCGTTTTGATACATATGTATTAATTTCTATCGCTTTATCAATAAGATCATGACGCATATCGGTAATGTTTTTACGTACCGAGAGAACAAAAGGTTCTTCATTGTATTGTGATGTCGCCCCATAACCTGGGCCCGGTACAAATCTAAAATACTCAAAAGGATTAGATCTAACAGCTTTAATTATTTCCCAAATGCTGATATTGTATTTATTGCACGAAATCATCGCTTCATTGATCAAAGCGGTATTAACCCATCGATATGATGTTTCAAAAAACTTCACCATTTCCGCAGATGTCGGACACGAAACTTCAACAACAGTCTTCACCACTGTCGCAAATAATTTTGCCGCAAGAGTTTTACTTTCATTAGTCATACCAGCGACAACCCGCGGAACCAAAGGAAAACGTACAGAAGTATTCCCTGGATCAACCCGTTCTGGTGATACCGCCAGAAAATAATCTTTATTTATTTTCTTGTGTTGATCTTCAAAAAGGGGATAAAGCACCTGCCGGCATGTCCCCGGTTCTGAAGGATGATCAAGTATGACGAGTTTAGGTTTATCAAGAGAACTGATAACATTTTCGATAACAGCCATGATAAACGAAAGGTCATTGTTTTTCGGCAAACGTGTCGGCATCTGGTCACAGATAATGACAACATCCAATTCAGGCAAAACATCAAAATCAGAGGCAATAAATAATCTGTCTTCTTTTATCACTTTTTTAAGCGATTCAGAAGATACGTGTTCAATTGCTGATATGCCGGTATTAAGCTGATGAGCTTTTTCCTGATCAAATTCTATTCCGGTAACAGTAAAACCAGAAGAGGCAAATGCTTCTGCTATTTGTAAGCCGGAATATCCCATTCCGACTACACCGATTTGCAAATTACGAGAGTCTATTCTTTGAATATAATCTTGGATGTCAACCGATTCAAGATTATTATCATCTTCTTCTATGTCGATAAAAAGTTTATCTTCCGACACTTTTATATATGAATCCATATTCTTCCATTTTCTCCGCATCATATAGATTTCTACCATCAATCATGATCGGGTGTATCATTGAATTGCGAATTTTCTCAAAATCCAATTTTGCGAACTCTTCCCATTCTGTGACTAATACTAATGCTTCAGCATCTTGAGCGACTTCATATGGATCTTTACAATACTGAACTTTATGTAAAATTTTCTGCGCATTTTCTGATGCTACCGGATCGTATACCTTAATATTAGCGCCTTCACTCTGAAGTTGTTGTATAATAGGAATTACCGGTGCATTACGCATATCATCTGTATTAGGTTTGAAGGCCAATCCAAGAATACCAATTGTCTTATCTTTAACAACCCATAATGTTTCTTCAATTTTCTTAATAAAACTACTAATCTGATCACGATTTATTTCTTCGACAACTTTTAACAGCTGGAAATCATACCCCAACTCATCTGCGATTTTAATAAAAGCCGCAACATCTTTTGGAAAACAGGAACCACCATAGCCGATACCGGCATTAAGGAAACTGCGCCCAATACGTTTGTCAAACCCCATACCTTCAGCAACTTCTTCGACATTGGCTCCAGACAACTCACAGATATTTGCCACAGCATTGATAAAAGATATTTTCGTCGCCAGAAATGCGTTCGATGCATGCTTGATCAACTCTGCGCTTTTTATGTCGGTCACAATAATAGGAGCATTGAAAGGTGCATATATTTCACGCATTATTTTTTCAGCTCGTTTATTGTCGACACCAATTACGGTACGATCCGGATGCATTGTATCGCTCACAGCAGACCCTTCACGAAGGAACTCAGGACTTGAGACCACATCAAAATCAATATTATTCTTATTGTATCGTTTGATAGTTTCCGCGACTTTTTCACCGGTACGAACAGGCACCGTACTTTTATCAACAATCACTTTATATGATGTCATACAATTGGCAATTTCACGCGCTACACCTTCTACATAGGTTAAATCAGCCTGTCCATTCGGTTTAGGTGGTGTATTAACACATACAAAAACTACATCAGATTTGGTAACACCTTCGGTAATATCACCGGAAAAAGCTAATCGTTTTGCCTGAATATTTTTTGCCATCAACTCTTCCAGTCCAGGTTCAAAAATAGGACTTATGCCAGCTTGTAGTTTCTTTAGTTTTTCCTTATCATTATCAATACAGATAACGTTATGGCCAACTTCAGAAAGACATACTCCTGTAACAAGGCCGACATACCCGGTACCTATGATGCAAATATTCATTTAAATCTCTCCTTTTACATCGTGTTATTTTTTTATATTAAAACTAATTACCTAATTTCAATCGGACATCTGGGAAATCTTTTAAATAAAAAACGACAAAAAATGACCTATCTACCTCTTTATCAAGTCTATAATACCTGCTGGCACTATACGAAAATGCCATTTCCCATTCATGTAAATCTTTGATAAGTGTATATCGTTCGTGTTGCAGGAGACCACCCAAATCACTATCACGATTAAAATCGAGAATATGAGATATTCGAAATCTCCATTCATCATTCAATCGATAAGTAAATGTATGACTTAGTTGTGTACTGCCCCCTAACACAAAGGAAGTAGAAATATCCCATGAGATTTTATCTTTATAATAATAGCCAAGAGCCCATATTACTTCTTCAATCTGACGTTCATGGGGATCATAGCGCGCAGAAAATTGCGTAGACAACCATTCAAAAGGGCGAAATTTCATATCAAGCATCAAATCGGAAATATATTTATCTCGTTTTGTGGCAAGAAAAGATCGGCCAAGCTTTATATTACGAATAAAGAAAAAGTCTAATGGCGCTAAATCGCTGTATTGAGATGCTGTATGGCCAACCGCAACGGAATCACGTTTCGCACCAGTAGGAAAAATATCAAAATGTAAAGAGAAATCAACTAAATCGCGAGAAACTTCTTCGATTCCTTTTCGTTTAATGACAGGTTTAGGAGATTTTGTATCTTCAATTTCTATAGTCTCAATCTTTCGTTTCGTTTGAAAGATGTGACGAAATTCAAAGGCAAAATAAGTATCATGAGTATGAGCATCAATCAAATCAAACTGATAAACCCTGTCTACATCAATATTTGTACGCACCATGCGGAAATCAACATTATTTTCAATGATATGGCGTATGCCATGAATATTCCAGTTTTCGCTTTCAACATCATATATCTTAGATGCCCTGAATGTAGAATCCACACCAGTGGCAAAAACATATCTGATATCATCCGAACCACGTCTCATATCTGAATATGCAATTGATCTTCCTTCTACATATGGGACAAGAGTAAAAATATCCGATATGTATAAAGGATAAGATAGTTTATGAAAAGTAGAAAAGCGTGTTGCATCGAAATTAAGGCTTTCTTCGTCAAATTTAAACAGCAAGTTAGATAGACGTAGTTCAGACTCATAAAAAATCGGCCAATTAAATAATGGTTGATTTTTTCTTATAAAACTCACTTCCGGTAATCGTTCCAACACATCAAAGAAACTGTTAAAACGAGGAGATACATATGCTTCCAACTGATAAGTTTCTGTCGCTTTCGTTAAATCCAGAAAGTTGACACGTTGAATAACCTCTTCAAATTCAGAGCGATAGAAATCTTCGATAATTTGCTTATCGCTTTGTAGATTGAGTTGTCCTAGCAATCGTGTATCATCAAAAATTTGTTGTTCATGTTCCCATGTTACACGATAGCGATCCTTTTTATAGGTACGACGTCTTTCTGAACCATCAATTTTGACTTCATATTCCTCAAATCGTTTATCATGCATTAAATAACTTTTAAACTCACCCTTAACCTGGTCATTAAAATTATACTCGCCATCGACACCACCTGCTAGCCCACGTTTTGAGCGATAATCACCTGAAACCTGAATCTTTAAGTTCTGAGAACGATACACCTGAGCTGAAGTGAGAACATAATATCCAAATTTCTTAGAATGTCCGGGCACAATTGAAAAAGGAGTATCTTTTTCCGTAAGAGGATAATACCAATATGGAAACCAGAAGACAGGTATATCAGCTACTTCAAAAACAATATTTTTCATGATAACTTTATCTTGCGGATAAATATGAACTTCTTTTGCCTTAAGGCGGTAATCTGGCAAGCGGTAATCCGAGGTAGTTACATATCCATTTTCGACATGATATTCAGCTTTATTTGGAACTTTTGTAACAATCCCGCCATGGAAATAAAATGGTTTAAAGCGACCATCAGCATTGATAAACTTCGCTTCTTCAGTACCAAAATTATAGTAGACCTCTTCAGCTGTATACAATCGGTCGCCCTGGTAAAAACGAACGTTGCCTTCAGCGTATGCGTCTTTAGTAACCATATGGACGGTAATTTTATCAGCAGCCAATTTAACTTCTTTGAAGGTAATCACCACATGACCGGTACCTATGACCGTTTCTTTTTCTTTATGGTATTCGACATTGTCGGCATTTACTTCTATAGGCAACTTTTCTTTTTCGGTTTTTGGCGGTTGTACAGATAAAGATTGATCGGAAGCATCGGTGGTTACAGGATCACAATATCCAGCACCAGCAAGTATTGTAAAAATGAACAACCCGATAGTAATCAAACAATAACAGGAATACCGAATGAGAGATGATTTTCTAGACAACCTGTTCCCTTTCATAATTATTAATCAAATTGTGAATTTATTATATGCAGGTGCTAAATACTAACAAATAATTTTTAAAAACCCAACTAAAAAGTACTGTCTAATAGCTTTAAAATAGATCTTATTTCTTCTTAGATAAAAACCATTCGGCAAACTTGCGTATACCATCTTTAATATCAGTTTGTGGTTGATATCCAAGTTTCTCTCTAGATTTAGTAATATCAGCATATGTGATTGGAACATCACCCAATTGCAAATCCATCTTGTTCAATATCGCTTTTTTACCAATATTTTCTTCAATGAGAGAAACCAGATCTTTTAACGATATTGTATTTGAATTACCGAGATTAAAAATTTCATAGGGATAATTATTTTCGATTGCCGACAAAATCCCGGCGACAATATCATCCACAAACGTATAATCACGACGAGACGAGCCGTCACCAAAAAATGGAATTGGTTCTCCGTTATAAATTTTCTCCGCAAATTTATGGATTGCCATTTCAGGACGTTGACGCGGACCATACACAGTAAAAAAACGCAACGAAGTCACATGTATATTATACAGGTTATGATACACATGACACAACATCTCACCGGCAATCTTGGTCGCCGCATATTGAGATATAGGACGGTCAATGCGGTCGTTCTCAGAAAACGGAACTTTGCTGTTGATTCCATAAACCGAGGAGGAGGAGCCAAAGACAAACTGCCGCACTCCTGTTTCTTTTGAAAGATCAAGCAAATTGGTCGTACCAACTACATTGACTCTGTTATAAAGATCAGGGTCCTCAATAGATGGTCGTACTCCAGCCCGAGCGGCAAGATGCACAATCAACTCAAAATTTTCCTTATAAAAAATCGGTTTCATCTGTTCTATATGCTGTATATCAACCTCATACAAGCAATAGTTAGGATGACTGAGGAACGGTTTGCAATTATCACGTTTAATCTTAGGATCATAATACGTATTAAAATTATCGATACAACAAACAGAATGTCCTTGATCAAGTAATCGTGCAGTTAAATGTGACCCGATAAAACCTGCGCCACCGGTAACAAGAATTTTCATCTATATATCTCCTTATATATCATGACCTGAACCATAGAGAGCAGCGCCATATATACCGGCATCCTCGCCAAGGTTAGCTGGTAGAATCTGTAAATTTTTTGTAGCTACAGGCATGGCATATTTAGAAATATTCTCTCGAATCGGATCAAACAACAAATCCCCTGCGTTTGCCACACCACCCCCAATTACAATTTTTTCCGGATTCAACACGTTGACTAAACCCGAAAATGAAACACCGATATATTCCCCTGTTTGTCGAAAAATTTCACAAGCTATGACATCACCTTCCAATGCTGCTTCAAAAATAATTTTCGGTGTCAATTCATGGCCTTCAATATCAATAAGATGTTTAATAATAACGCAGTCATCAGGACGTTCTTTCATAAGATCCTGTGTCCTTCTGACAATTGCAGCATTACCAACGTAACGCTCAAGGCAACCCCGATTACCACAATTACATGGTTCCCCCATATAAAATAATGGTGTGTGACCAATTTCTCCGGCTGTCAAGGTACTACCGCGATACAATTTTCCATCAAGAACCAACCCGCCACCTACACCAGTACCCAATGTACAACATATCAGGTTATCAGATCCTTTACCAGCGCCAATAAGCCACTCAGCTATGGTCATGATATTCACATCATTATCGATCCGAACAGGAATACCTAATTTTTCATATATAGTAGCGGCTATAGGGATATTTTTACCGCGCCATCCCTGCATGTTTGTCAAATCCTGAACAACTCCGTTAACCGAGTCTACACAACCGGGTAACCCTATACCGATACCAGCAACCTCTTTTAAAGAAACGCCCGCCTCATCAACCATGGAGGTAACGGTTTTCTCGACTGAAACAAAAAAATCATTCGGAGAGCGATAATGCGCTACCGGGATATTTGCCCGATTGACAATAGATTGCGAAGCATCAACCAACCCCAGTTTGATACTGGTAGCTCCCATGTCTATACCAATTGAATATGATTGCATACTATTCTATCTCCCTAAATCAAAAAGCAATTGCGCGTTTTCTGTTGTTAACCGCGCAAGTTCTTCAACCGGAATTGATAATATCTTTGAAAGAGCCTCAATAGTATTAACTAAATAAGCCGGTTCGTTGCGTTTGCCACGATGTCCCTGTGGTGCAAGATATGGACAATCTGTTTCAATAACTATTTTATTAAGAGGAGTGCATAAAGCCGCGTTTCGCACTTGTTCCGCATTTTTAAATGTTACAATCCCAGAAAAAGACACAAATAAACCAAGATCAATAACCTGCCTGCAAAAAACATCATCACCAGAGAAACAATGCAATACCCCCTTAACCTCAGGATATCGCCGCAATATTGTAAGGATCTGTTCTTCCGCTTCACGACAGTGTATCACAAGCGGTAAGCCAAATTCCACCGATAAACGTACTTGTTCTTCAAATAATTGTTCTTGTGCACAAAGGGTATCTTTCCCGTAATATAAATCTATTCCGGTTTCGCCAATAGCTACAATACTTGAATAGTTATGTATAATTCCAGTTAACTGCTCAAGATCATGAGCAGTTACTGATTCAGCATAATGGCAATGTATACCAGCTGTCGGATATATATTTTCACAACGAGATGAAAGTTCAATAACATCATGCACAGATTGCAATGTATCGGCCACGGCAACAATACCGGTAACCCCTGCCTGTTGTGCTCGCTCTATAACGTCATGTCTATCCGCATCAAATTTTGGATCACACAAATGTGAATGCGTATCAATGAGTTTTGTCATAAATAGGATTATTCTACTTTTGGGAATAAAGGTTCTATGGCGCCAAGTTTATGCCCTGATTTAAATACACCCCACTCGTTCGCCCGCTCAATTGAAAACGGATAATCGATTGCCAACTGTTGTTGGACTTTTTCCGATATTGTTGGCATCACAGGAAAAATCAAAATATTCGAGATACGTATCATTTCAAGCAACGCATACAAGGTATTATCGAGTTCTTTTGATTGAGGATCAGATTTATATAATTTCCACGGCGCCTGAACCTCAACAAAACGATTACTGAGTTGAATAAGTTGCCATATTTTATTCAATATCTGATTAAATTTAAGTTCATTCAAATCATCATCAAGGGAGTCAATTAACGCAGAATGATTAGATTTCCATTCATCTAACAATGGCGTTGAAAACGCTGGATCAAATGCAGGAAGCATTCCATCACGGTATTTGTTTACCATGGATAACACCCGCTGAATCAGGTTTCCCCAATCATTCGCGAGATCGGCATTATAGCGTCCCTCATAATTTTCCATAAAAAAATCGCCGTCACGATCAAATGGTATTTCTCGCATTAGGTAATATCGTAAAGGATCAGCACCAAATTTTGCCGCCATGGAAACAGGATCTACAGCTGTTCCTGCAGATTTACTCATTTTTTCACCTTTTAAATAGACAAAACCATGCCCAAAAACCTGTTTAGGAAGTGGAATTTTTGCCGCCATGAGCATCGCAGGCCATATAATAGCATGGAAACGAGTAATATCTTTACCTATAACATGCACATCCGCAGGCCACACTGAATTAAAGTTACCCGTATCGTCAGGGAATCCCGCGCCGGTTATATAATTGATTAAAGCGTCAAACCAGACATATACAACATGATTATCATCAAAAGGAATCGGAATACCCCAGGTTTCGCTGGAGCGCGATACACTGATATCTTCCAATCCTGATTTGATTACATTTAAAATTTCATTACGCCGAACCTGCGGTTCAATAAAAGACGGATTTTTTTCAATATGCTCAAGTAAATCATCTGCATAGCGTGACAAGGCAAAAAAGTAATTTTCCTCCTCAAGCCACTCCGGTTTCTTTTTATGGACCGGACAAACACCGTCAACCAACTCCTTTTCAGGGATAAAAGCCTCACAGGAAACGCAATACCAACCGCTATATTTACCTTTATAAATATCCCCGTTATCATGGATACGACGGAACAATTCCTGTACGGCATATATATGTGCTTGTTCTGTAGTACGGATAAAACGATCATATTGTATATCAAGCGCTTTCCAAACTTCTTCAAATTTTGCTGACATTTCATCACAATAAACCGTTGTATCAAGTTCTCGAATTGCAGCTTGTTTTGCAACATTCAAACTATGCTCATCAACACCCATCATAAAAAACACATCATGCCCGGTAAGGCGTTTATAACGAGCAAGAACATCTGCCCCTACTTTTTCATATGCCGTTCCCAAATGTGGCAACGCATTCACATAATCTATTGCTGTAGTTATATAAAAACGTTTTTTATCCATAAAACATTCCTTATTTATATTACATACTATTCATCGTCATCATCGTCATCAAAATCGCTGTCCGGCATATCTTCCAGCTGTCTTAATTCTTTTTCATCAACATCTTCAGGTATTTTTCTAGATGATATCTGTGATGGTTTCTTTTCCGCTTTCAAAACTTTTATATCCTTGAGGGAGAATTCTGTCATTGTACCTGTCTCAAATTGTACAAGCACGCTTTCTTTAACGATATTCATATCGATAACACGCCCCTGGCCGGATTTGGTAGAAACAATTGATCCTTCTTTAGGAAACATTTTTGATGCTTTGCGATAATATTTATACTCATAACGCAAACAGCAATGCAACCTGCCGCATAATCCTGAAATCTTTGTAGGATTTAAGGGCAAACGCTGAACTTTAGCCATTTTGATATTTATAGGGTCAAACTCATACAAAAATTTAGAACAACACAATTCCCTGCCACAACAACCAATTCCGCCAATAATCCCCGATTCATCGCGAACACCTATCTGACGCAATTCAATACGAGCTCTAAACTCTGATGCCAAAGACTTAACAAGTTCCCTGAAGTCAACCCTTCCATCAGCAGTAAAATAAAAAATTATTCGCGAACAATCAAGGGAATATTCTACATTCACCAATTTCATATCAAGCTTATGGTCAGCTATCCGTCGTTGACATTTAAGATACGCGTATTCTGCTTTCTTTTTGTTATCTTCAACTCGCTCCCAATCTTTATCTGTCATTTTTCGTTTAACGCGTTTAACTATTGTATTTTTTCGTTCATCAACGGTTGGAACCCGTGAGCATAATACTTTTGCATAATCTTCAGCCCGTTCGAGTTCTACAACACAATACTCACCTTGCTTTACTTCAAGATCTTTAGGCGGTCTGCAAACATAGTTGCGGCCAGCATGACGCATATGCACAAACAACCATTTTTCGTCGCTGTCAGATTTATTGTTAGAATGATTATTATAATGTTTGTTATTGTTACGTTGATTATTCATTTATTTCACTCCATAATCGATCAGGTCATATTCCTGAAAAATAAATGTTTTTTCCTGAGAATCATTTTCGTTTTGAGGGCAAATTATTTCCTGCACCATTTTTACCATACCTACTGCCGGAGAATACCAACAATATACCCGTGATTGAAGTTTCTGGTTTTCTACCTCCTGAGTAGATTCGACAACAAGACAATCTTCAAAATAGCCATATGTAGTATCTATACCCTCGACTCCGACTATTTTACTTACTACCTTAAACGTAGCATTATGCTCTTGTCCAATATCTGTCCATTGACGGGTATATTTTAAAAACGGATTTTTAGGCAAAACCCGTTGATAAAAAAATCTATCTCTTTGTTGCTGATCAAGCATCACTAAAAAGGCTTTATCTGCATCGCCTTCGAGCGAGCCGACGAACAACATTTTTCTAACCGGCGATTCTGATGAATCGATACGAGTTATTGTCAACTGATATATATCAGGCAAATGCCATGCATACTGATCAAAATAGCGTGATTCTGTGCGTGTTTGATCGGTAATCTCCCATTTTAATTCATACGTTTCATTAGCATCCGCCAACGGACCGCCGTATAGCGTACGAGGAGTATAACGTACTGTATATTTCCACCATGTACCCAACGTCAATGGGAAATAAATTATCGCCTGTTGAGTATGCTCATCTTCCAAGTCGGCTTCATTATCAAGTAGCTCTCCAACCCGTTCGACATGATCTTCTATCCCCCAGCTTTCTTCCATACGAACAGTTTTAATCATATCACGGTCTATCAAAACAGTACCCGTCTTTATTTTCAGGTATACCGACTTTTTATCTTCCTTAACTATTTTACCTTTAAATACCGAACCGTCAAGAGTTTCGATTTCATCTTCACAAAATGCACTGCTTATTATAAGTAACATTGCTACACATATCATTACGATATGCAGACGTTTAAGATGCAACAATACTCTAGTAATTAGGTTCAGCATAAATTATCACAAAAGTTATGATACAAGTTCGGCACTACTACCCAGACGATCGAATAAAATTTCTAACACAAATCGTAAATTCATATTACCGCAAAAAGCACGATACGCTTCTTCCACATATTCCATGGATTTTTTTAATGTCTGTATACTATAAGACGCTGATATAGCAGCTATACCATTAACACTATCTTGATTGAACAAAGAAGCTTTATCATGAGTTTCCTTATATACAATGGCATCTCGTATACATGATTCAAAAAACTGAAACAACTCGCGTGCTTCATCAAGCAAAACACCCTTTTCCAATGCCTTAAGTTCCATATCCGATAATAATTCTGCCGCATCTTCATCACTCACACCAGCTTCCGCTTCCAAAAACTCATCGGACATCATGGTCTTTTTGACCAACTCGTTCAACCATGCTTCCATTCTGACTGCAACGGTAAACATATCAGCATTACCATGAAACATTTCCATGAATGATGTAACCGCAAAATCACGCCATTGGCGACGCTCATCATCAACATATCTACTCGCTAGTGAATAATTACCCCTTGATAAAGCTGCGACCAGTGAGGCCTTATCAGGTGAACAACCTTGTTTATTTGTCAAATATGCGTGTATTTCATGATTTGTAGATAACGGGAAAAAAATTTGCTGGCAACGAGATATAATTGTTGGCAAAATACGTTCTATATCACTTGCCATCAAAACCAGTATGGTGTTTGCAACAGGTTCCTCAATGGTTTTAAGCATTGCGTTTGATGCGTCTTCCCGCATATTATCGGCTTCAAGAATAAATGCTATTTTCCTACCCCCTTCATAACTTTTTAGCGCTAAACTCGACTGCAAACTTCGAACCATATCCATTTTTATGACACGCATTTTGCCGGATGGACGCAGCCAAAAGACATCAGGATGATTATGATTTTCTATCTTGCGGCATGAAGGGCATGAATCACAAAAAGACGCACCGGGCTGCTGGCAAAACAAGGCTTTAGCCATTGCCATTGCAATCCATATTTTTTTTTGCTGATCAGGGCCTAGAAACAGATACGATTGAGCAATCCGCTGCGATTCAAGCAGTCGCTTAACAAGAGAAGTATTCCAGATATCATATTTTGTCCAGGACATCGACCACCAATTCCTTTACGTCTGCCTGCACATTTTCTACCGAGTCATCAGCGTTGATCATTTTAATGCGATCAGGATTGTTTTGCATTAACTCAAGATATCCATTACGAACTCTCTCATGAAAACCAATCATTTCCTGTTCTATGCGATCAACCTCATCACCCATAAACTTTATATCCTGACTCCCTGCTGAAGCAATACGAGCTTTAACACGTTCAATGCTCACAGCAGGTTCCAGATCAAGATAAATAGTCAGGTCAGGGGTCATGCCATCTGTTATCTGTGCATTTAAGTTCTTAATGAAATCCATATCAAGGCCACGGCCATATCCCTGATAAGCCATAGTAGCATCGGCAAACCGGGAACATATAACTATATTACCAGCTTCTAGTTGAGGACGTATCACTTCATGCAACAACTGATGACGGCTCGCAAGAAAAAGTAAAAGTTCCGTTGTAGATGCCATAGCAGCATTATCAGGATCAAGAAGAATATTTCTTATTTTATCGCCTATTTTTGTTCCGCCGGGATCTTCAGTACAAACCACATTGAACCCCATAGACGACAGTAAATCGGCCAGAAGACGTGCCTGAGTAGTTTTCCCACAACCTTCCGGTCCTTCAAACGTGATAAAAACTCCGCTCATTATATCCTCACTTTGTACTATATTTTAAAAAAGACTGTTTCCTGCTTTGTATCTCTAACATGATAGCCTATTTCACCAAGAATATCACGTATTTTGTCAGCATTTTGAAAATCTTTGTTCATACGGCACTGCAAACGCATCGAAACAAGCTTACGGATTTCATCATCAGAAATCTGCTTATCCTGAATCTGATCGAGATACGCATCCAAATCATGATTAAGATCTTCATTTTCTATTTCATCAATAGTAACTCGGCATAAATCTGATGTATTGATTTCCAATCCAAGAATGGAACAAATATTCCGCACCGTATTTAATTTTGTTTTCAATTCAGCATTAATCTTATTTGCCATAAACAATTGATTCATATCAGATATTAAATCAAACACCACTGCCACTGCCTGCGATGTATTAAAATCATCGTTCATAGCATCATTAAATTGTTCAAAAGCAGCTTGATCTATTTCATCGGTATTTACCGGTCGATGCGTAAAAGCATCTTCTATGAGACCAACCGAATTTTCTACCCGAGACCATGATTGTTTAGCTTCATCAAGCAAATCCGTACTGTAATCGAGTGGCACTTTATAATGACGTGACAACAAAAACAAACGTAGTACGCGCGGTTCATAATGCTCGAAAATATCATCAAGGGCAAAAAAGTTGCCTGTCGATTTAGACATTTTTTCTTTGTTAATAGTCACAAAACCATTGTGTATCCAATATTTGACAAATTGATTTCCGCTCAAAGCCTCAGACTGTGCTATTTCATTTTCATGATGAGGAAAAATCAGGTCATGCCCACCACCATGAATATCAAAAAAGCTACCAAGGTATTTTTGGGACATAACCGAACATTCAATATGCCATCCCGGACGGCCAGGTCCCCACGGGCTGTTCCAAGACGGTTCACCTGGTTTAGATGATTTCCATACTGCAAAGTCAAGCGGATCTTCTTTTTGATCGTTCACATCAATTCTGGCGCCTGATTGCAATTCATCTACACTTCTACCTGATAAGGAACCATAGTCTTTAAACTTTCGCACCCTGAAGTAGACATCACCATCAACTGCATAAGCAAACCCACTATCAATCAACTTTGATACGGCATCGATAATATCCTGAATATGATCGGTAGCCTTAGGTTCAAAGGTAGGCGATAGAATTTGCAACCGCGAAAAATCTTCATGAAATTTTTTGATATATTTTTCTGCTAAATCTTTCCAATTAATTCCAGCTTCGTTAGCTCTATTAATGATTTTATCGTCAACATCGGTAAAATTTCGGACAAAGGTAACGTCATATCCAATAGCCTGCAAATAACGATACACAATATCGAAGAACACAACAGCTCGGGCATGCCCAAGGTGGCAGCGATCATAAACAGTCACACCACATACATACATGCCCACTTTACCTGATTCAAGAGGCACAAAAGGTTCTTTTTTGTTAGTTAATGTATTATGAATGGTCAATGTACTCATATTTTTTCATCACCGTAGTTATGCGTTGAATAATTCTTTCTTTTCCAAGTAGCACAAAAATATCATCTAATTCGGGGCCCTGACTCTTTCCTGTCAACGCCCGCCTAATAGGTTGATAAAACTGGCTACCGCGAACTTTCGTTTTTGTATAGAGCTCTTTAATAATGAGATTAAAATCGTCATAGGTCAACTTTTCTTCCATTAAACTAAGGACGTCAACAAGCGCAAACAATATCTGTTTGCTATCATCAGATCTGATCATGCGGGCATCGTCAGGATCAAGTTCAATTTTATCCTGAAAAAAAACAGACGCATAGTCGATCATATCAGATAGACAATGAACATTATGACGAATGACATCGACAACATTTGTCAAATATTGATAATTGTCTTCAGTTAAGTTTCCCTCTACAAGCTGTTGTTCTTTAAGATACGGCATAGTTAAATCTGCAATTCTTAGTGGATCTGCATGACGAATATAATAGCCGGCATACCAGTTTAACTTATCCAGATCAAAAGTCGCAGCTGATTTACTCATATTCCCCAGATCAAAATGCTCTATCAATTCTTCAAGGGACATAATTTCATTCCCATCTGAAATTGAAACGCCAATATTGAGTAAATAATTGGTAACCGCTTCAGGCAAATATCCCTTTTCACGCAACCCCGTAATGGAATAGAAATCATTCAAATCACGTTTGTTTATTGGTTCATTGTCCATCCCTTGCAATAGTGAGAGATGCGCAAATTGCGGTATTTCGTATTCCAATGCGTTAAATAAAAGAACATGTCGGGGAGTATTTGATAAATGATCTTCAGTACGTATGACATGAGTAATTCCCATAAGAGCATCATCTACCGCAACACTGAAAAGCGATGTAGGAGTTTGGTCGGGTTTCATAACAATAAAATCGCCCATCAAACCGGTATCAAAAGTAATTTCACCTTTAATCAGATCAAAAATAGACAATTCCTGAGGTTCAACCTTAAAACGCCACGATGGACGGCGACCTTCATTCTCGTATTGCAATTTCTGAGCTTCCTCAAGCATCCTGCAACGGTTGTCGTAACGCGCTGCCTGACCACGAGATATAGCAAGATTCCATTGTGATTCCAACTCTTCCTTAGTGCAGTAACACGGATAAACCAAACCTTTATCAATCAAAAATCGCAACTTTTCCTGATATAGTTTAGTGCGTAAAGAACGACGATACGGCCCATAGACACCGCCAATATTCGGGCCTTCATTCCACTCAATATCCAACCATCGTAAATCCGCAATAATTTGATTAATTGCTTCTTCAACACCTCTATCCTGCTCTGCATCCTCAATGCGAATAATTAAATCACCGTCGAATTTCTTTGTAAAAATATAGTTGCACAAAGCTACACGCGCATTGCCGACATGTAGATGGCCCGCCTGACCCGGAGCAAACCGAACCCGAACTTTACCCATTAGAACTCCTTGTTGATTGCAATGTGGCTACAGCATATGCGGCAATACCTTCGGATCGTCCAATAGCGCCTAGTTTTTCAGTAGTTGTCGCTTTAATATTAACCAGCTCAGTTTCAATCATACATTTTTCAGCTATCATAGCACGCATTTCCTGTTTACGAGGATTAATCTTCGGTTCCTCAGCTAGTATGGTAATATCAATATTGCCGATAGAAAAATCCTTTTGTCTCACAAGTTGCATCACTTTTTCAAGAAAAAAAATACTTTCTTTTCCTTTATATGCCGCATCAGTATCAGGAAAATGTTCGCCGATATCCCCTAGTCCGACAGCGCCAAGGATTGCATCGCAAACAGCGTGCAACACGACATCTGCGTCAGAATGCCCCTTCAACCCTGCACAGTTTGGAAAAAAAACCCCACCTAAAAACAATTTAGTTTCAGGGTCGAAAGGATGAATATCACAGCCAAAACCAACTCTCATAAAACAAATTCCTTATCAGTCATTATTTGATGCGCCACCGGCAAATCAACCGGACGAGTAATCTTAATATTTTCTTTATTACCTTCAACAATGACTACCTTGTGACCTGCAATTTCCATAACCATGGCATCATCGGTCACATCAGCCGATTGTTCATTGACAACAGCATACGCATCGCACAATTTTTTATAGCAAAAGCCTTGCGGTGTCTGTATTTCCCAAAGTGTGTCCCGCGGTACTGTTCGAACGACCTCATGATTCTCATTGCATTCTTTTATTGTACACACAACAGGCAATCCAGGAACAACAGCACCATGCTGGCTGGCAGCATCAATAACCCGCGAACAAAGTTTACTTGAAAAAAAAGGCCTTACCCCATCATGTACCAACACATACGACGGTTGATACTTTTCCAGTGTTTGTAAACCATTATAAACGGAATCCTGACGGCGCAGCCCCCCAGCCACAATATCAATCACTTTGGATATACCAAATGCTTCAACAATATCCAACCGACACTGCTCACGATCAGCGTGCGGCACAACCAATACAATGCCATCAATCTGAGGTAGTTTTGATAATCTGATTAATGTATATGCAAGAATAGGAACTTTACCGAGCAATAAATATTGTTTAGCCCTGTCCGCCCCCATTCGTTTTCCACTGCCAGCAGCAACCACTACGGCACAACAATTCATAGAAAAATCCTTTTTGATTCGATATATAAAAGTGAATAATAGCAAATTGCCTGTATCTAATCCAGCCAAAAATTAAGCCGGGAGATTTTGTTTAAAATCTCCCGGCTCATAACAGTATATTTTAAATAATGTAATGATTAATTAATTACCTTTTTTCAGGCAATAGACAACGCCTTCACCACCATTACGTAAACGAAATATCCCGCCCATCATGGTACCGTCCGCAGACAAATGCATGGTTGTCATTGCCCTGTCATCTTCAAAAGAAAATGCCAATTCAACTATGGTACGTTTGATCAATCCACTTACACGGCCTATCTGTTTATCGGAATCATCAACAGTTTTACCGTCGATTCTACCATTGGTGATATCCTGAGTTATCTCCATGATATAGTCAGATTGCATCCCTCTATTACTTCCATTCAGTACCTCAATATGTATTTTCCACTTGCCATCAAGTGAACCATCAGCATACACCGATGAATTACATACTATTAACGACATCATAACACATAATACAAGACTGCCCAACCAAGATTTCATTTTACAACTCCCTTCTCGCTAAACAGATTGTTATAGAATTTCTCTTTATTTACTACCATCAAGATAATTTAGACAGTTTGGCTTGCACGGACATTCAAATGCAATTGGAAAAGATTCTATTTTTTTCTTATTCTTCAACTCAAACAATCGTGGAACCATCTTATCACGAAGATGTTCCGGGCTTATTGGATTAACGTAAATTTTTGTTCCTCCTTCAAAGCCTGCAGGATTGTTGGTACGCCATTTAATCAAAACATGCCACGGTATGTTTTCCTGAGCATCAAACGGGCTATAGTACCATTCTTCATTGCATGGTATCTGACTACCCATCGCAGCATGGCAAGCATGTACTATATCACTCATACCCCGGATTTCCGCTTTAGTATGTTCAGTAGGCATAGCGTTTTTACTCTTTGAATAAATAGCAATCGAAGGATATCGATGCCCGATTTCTACAAACGCTATAGCATAATCGTTTTCTGCAAAAACCAGATTATGGTAACTGGCAAAATTAACAGCTTTTTCGTTATAAATATTTTTGTTTTTACGGAACAATTCAAGTTCCTGTTCAATTGCAACTCCCCACTCATCAATAGCTACAAGTTGTTTATGGAGGTGATCAAAAGATGCTCCGGCATTGGCAAGCCAGTTTTGGAATACACTGATATACCGGATATAACGATTACCCTCGAAAATATCTTTCATTGCTTCAATGGTGAACAGGAAATAACGGTAATGTTCTTCCGGTGTCAACTCACCGGATGAGCATAATTCCACATCATAATCAGCACCCTCAATATAATGACGTTTTGCAACGATCAATTCGTGGGCACCACCGAAAAACGCATCTGCCATTTGGAGTTTTTCTTCAAGACTTATATTTTTAATTTGAGCATCGGAAAAACCGGATATTTTCAGTTTCAGGTTCAATATATTAACAATATGTTCAACACCTTCTGAAGATGCCATGTAGTCATTTTTATGTTGTAACGCGTCTTTCGATAACTGGTACGAATAGTTTTTTACCCAATAGTCATATGTTACTATTTCAAAAAGATTAGGAATACGACGAAATTCCGCTACAGTATCGAACAAATTTTCTGCTTTAACATCTTTTAAAGTAACAAATTTGCCGTTCATCTTTACCATACGAGCTTTTTCAGGAGGAGTATTGAGATATAAATTTTCGCAAAAATTACAATAACTTTCAGGAGACTGTTTTTTAACCTTTTTAGCTGTTTTAGGGATTGTATTGCTGATAGGTTTATTTCCCCTACCGGGTACTGTCCACACCTCGGTACCGGTAAAAGGATTAACCTGTTTGATGGTACCGTCGGCCATCTTATAATAATCTTCGAACAAATTGCTCATAACAATACCTCCTTGTTTATCCTATAATCATAATTATATAGTAATAGATTATGAACGCAAGAGTAATTTTGCCGCAGCACTTCGACAAAAAGATTAATATGTGGCAGTATACACCATGATTCGATAAGTACTGTATTCTTTTTATCGTTATTGAAGAAAATTTATTTACAATAAAGAATAGAGTATTTTGCACACCTATAGTGTTATACGCTATTTCCAACGTAAAGAACATTGATAAGTGAGCAACAGATTACGCAAATTCTTCTGCAACCTTCATCTTCTCGAATTCACGTAAATAGGCATTACTGATTTTTTGTTTTGGTGATTGCAGAACAAGGCTTTGCATAGATTGAGCAAATACACCGGCAAACAATTGATTATACAGCGCTTCGTTTGCCAATGTCTGTGATAGCACTACACCAAGTTGTTGTTTGAACGCATTTATGTTTGGTTGTTTAGCAAGCTGTGGGTTGTTGGATAAAACATAGGCCGACAAAGACCTGAGGAATGCTGCCCGTAACTGGTCTATAGATAAATCCGCTCCATACAGAGCACGTAATGCACGAATAAACGCTGAATCAGCATCAAATGATATTGTATAATTCGCCAGGAGTTTTGCCATATCCTGCTGATGGGCATCATTAATTGCCGTAACACCCAATATTGTCGTATTTTCCGGTATGGAATCAAAACCATGCAATGTCCCTTTGACAAATAAATTGAGTGATCCCACCAACGTTTGTGCTAGAATTTCACCTGACGCTGTTTTTTCCAGATTAACCTTTGGATTAACTTCCATAACCTGAATACCTTTTGATGTAGCTATTCGAAGAATATCAGCATTGCCGGCTCCAATAACCATTTTAATATTATCAGTATCAACATTATAGTTGTCCTGCACTATAGCTAATAAGTCGTTAAACGATTTATCCCCTGTGCCCAGATCTTTGGCAAAGACGTCAACATCCAGTTCTGATAACCGCAACGCAGCTAGTTCCTTAATGATATGCTCCGAAGAAAATTTATCGGATACAACAGCAAAACGTAACTCTTTACCTTCAGCTTTCGCACGTTGTTCCTGTGCTTTAATGGTTTCTTTCAAAATAAAGTTCGATTCGTTAACCGATATTTTACCGTTTTCACTGATAGCATCAAAATTAATCGCGAATACATATTGATTATCCATCTGCTTAGCATTGACCACATCGCTCATTTCATTGACCAAAAAGTTTCGGACAACCTGTTTGATACGAGCATCCAACACTGGCAGTTCAAAAACGTTTTCGCCTATTCTATTTTTCAAGACACGAACCAGTTCAACCCGCTTATCGGTATTAGTATCGCGCATACGTACTTCGGAGAGAGCAGGTATTTTATTTTCCATAAAACTCAATAATTCCCGTTGAACTGCTTGAGGCATTGTAGCAAACAATTCAGCCATATCGGTACTTAAAGCTGCACCAGTATAAACATTGATAAAAAATTCCATAAGCGCATTCTGGCTTTGCTCCTGCGAAGTGATACCATTATTCCTAAGGAAGAGATATGTTTCTCTGAACATAGTCTCATCAGGCAAATAAGAATTCAACGCCTGTTCTACCAGCAGACCAAAATATGCTTTCATCCTGTCTTTAAAAATGAGTTCTCTGACGTTTTCAGCACTAACCTCATCAAGCTGATTAATAAAATGTTCGATTATAGGATCCGCTTTAATGGTCCCCTGCACGATATCCACGCCGACATGTCCTCGCACTTGGTCAAATACCGCACGTAATTTGTTTTGTAATTCTGGATCAAGACCACTCATAATATCTTCAAGTAACTGAGTCCTTAACGGCTGAACCGCAATATTTGTTTGCGTTTGCTTTACTGGTGATTGCTGATCACGAGCGGCAAGAGCGTCGGTAAAACTCACGATACGGCCTTCCAATGTATCGATCTTGTTTTTATACTCTGCTGTTTTCTGATTGCCTTCCTGTAAATAATTTTTATTCACAATTGTTTTGAGCATATCAATGAACATGTCAACACGGTTTTTATTATATTCCACAGCTTTGAAAAATTTCCTACCGATGATAAGTCGTTCGCGGTTGTGTGTTTCCTCATCAGCATCCGGTGTTAAATGTTCAGTAACACCAAGTAACTTACTAAGGCACAACTGCATAATCTCTATTTCCTGCTCACTCATAGCATTAACTATCGCTTCGACATCTGTCGGATCGGGACGCTGATCAGCGAGCAATACCATATCCGATGCAGGCACAACCTCAGCTAACTTAGTTTCCAATTCCACCAAAACTTCCTTAACAGAAGCAAGCATGGCATCCGATACTGTACCTGTTGTGGCGTATTCATCGAACATCGCTTTACGGATAGCTTTAAGGTTACTGAAGATAGTCGAGAGTTCCTGAAGATTTTTCTCAACAAATTCACGATTTTCAAGATTGGTTTTATCCTGTAGCACAATATTATACACATCAATAGCCCTGTCAAACATCATGCTGGCAGTATCCATCATAACCCGATTTGAACGTTCTGAAGGATTTTCTATAAGGAATTGTACAATACGCTGCTGCAAAATGGCTTTTACCATAAACTGGAATCCTGCCAAATCCAGATCAACCAACTCGAGCGGACGATGTTCACGTAATGAATCTACATATTCGATAATAAATTCAGCCGCTTTAGGTTCTTGAGAAGCAAATGCCTTAAACCCGACTGAATCAAGCATTGTACCCAGAAAACGCTCGATATAATCATTTGTTGATTCTACTTCAGAAACAGGACTACCTGCGAATAATGAATCTGCTGAGGGCATCTCAAATACTATATTGGCACGCTGTAACCCTTCGCTATTTATAATTTGATTAAGCAATGCCGCCGCATCAACAACACCAGCTTTTGCCAGTTGAGATTCAATCATTTTAGTATTCAGCTTATCCAAGCCAGGCATTAAATAGATATTTTCATTGGCATCCATGCGGACAGAAAGATCATACTGCGGAATCATCTTCTGTAATACTTTTGTTTCCAAAGGAGATAACGACCCCAAATTCAAGCCCTGCATATCGAAAATGATATTGCGCACATCAGAACGATTCTGCGATGTTATTCCATCCTGTTGTTTTAGCCAACTATTGAGAACTTGCTTCTGCCCGTCCATTTTATCAAGAATATTTCTCATGATTGCGACTTCGTTGGCGTTTAATGAGAATGGATCGGATATACCCATATCGCGTAATGTAGAAATCTGCTCAGAAGTAAAAATACCTTCTTCATCCAGCATCAGTTCCTGAGCTTTGCGCTCAACTGTCAACGCCATGATATCAGAAACTTTTTGTACGTAATTAGCATAAACAGCGCCTATAGTAGGTTGTTGAGCATCAGGACCGGCAAAGAATGAAACAATCTGTCCGGCTATATCCTCACCAAACGACTGTTGTACAAATGAAACTGCCCGTTGTATGTCGCCATTCGTTCTCTCTATCATAGAAATAACTTGCGGTGCAAGATATTGCCCAAACTGCCCAAGCGCTTTAATGAAATCCTGTTCTAATTCTTTGCGTAAAGGAGCAAGTTCTGTTTCGGAAGCACCCTGATTTAATTTCTGTAAATACAAAAATCTATTTCTTGCGCTCGCAACTTCCTGAAACTGTTCAGCAAAGGTATCGCGAAACGCTTTATCAGTGATAGATTCCCACAAATTCATCCAGCCGGAAAGATCACTTGCGGATCTAGCTGCATTTGCCAATGTTACCCCTTTAGCAGTCTGTAAACGTTCAAGTTCGTTTTGTTCTGCCTGTGCAAAATTATTAATGAGGGTTTTCACGATATCACGCATAAGATTCGTATTTTCAGCAACTGCTTTATTGAAAGCATCGTAACTGGTAATTGACTTCAATGAGTTAAGTTCTCGTACTGTTTCTTTTAAACGTCCAAGCTGACGCAATTGGTCATTGGATAATGACGCTAATGTAGCTTCCATAGCATCAATTTCAGCTTGGATAGTACCAATCATTTCGTTGATCTTTTCTTTATAGGAATCAAGATCATTATTTTTCAGGTAATTTGCCAAAGCAGGTAGTTCAGCCGGAGCTGCCGACGTAGCTGTGATTAACTGGAAATTAGTTGTATCAAAAACTTTTTTGTCGCTGACCAGATTGGCAAGCTGTTGAAATTGAGTAATCTGAGCATCTATAGATGCTATTGCCTGATCTATCGCGTCAATCTCATTTTGAGGAGCCTGAGCTGCTACCTTAGCGGCACGATCTGCCAGTTTCTTTTCTTTCTCCCCGGTAAGTAAATTCACCTGATCATTCAGTTGATCAAGCATATACTTCTGTAAAGATTTCTGCAGGAATTTTTCTGTTATAAGATTTTCCAAGGCTTCAGATATAACAGCCGCATCCTGTCCTTTCAATTCTGCAATTGCAGTAGCCTGATCATCAGAAAGATTCCACTTTTCGGCAATGTGAGCGACAAGTTGATCCGCTTCAATAGAAGAAAACCACTCTTGTAAGCTATCAATAAGGACTGGTGTCATTTGGTTCAAAGCAAGCGTTTTAGCATCCGTAAACATATCATTGAATACAGACAGCTGCTGGGCAGATAAACCGGCAACCATTATCTTATCACCCACCATCGAAACCTGAGCATCAGGAGCAAATAAGGCTATAAAGTCGGCTAACTGCTGCATTTTATACTGCTGTAACTGATCATTCAAAATTCCCGATTCATCGACAGCAAATAAATCAATATTATCACCCAGCATAGCAACTACAGGAACAAATCCGACATATTCAGCATCTGCATTAACTAATTCCGGATTAAGTATTATAGGAGCTATTGCCGCTAATTCAGTACCAGCCATACCAGACTGCAATCTTGTCAGTGCGCTGATAATTGTATCCTGCATGGCGGTCCAGAGAGTTACGTCATGAGCCCTATCAGGATTAGAAATATTTTGCGATACCAGAGATGCCACATACTGATTAAGCGAGGAAATAGTCTGTAAAATCTCAGACATCATCTGATCGGATAAACCGTTTTGCTGTACTGCAGTATGCCAATTCAGCAGTTCCTGCATCACATCATTCAGATAAGATGGCTTCTGAGACAAACTGCCGTTCTGGATCGAATCGCGCAATTTGCCCAGCACTTCTATAGCCTGTTGTTGGTCAGACAATGTTTCAGGACGAGTTTGTGTTAGAAATTCTATTGAATCACCCTGTTTAGTCGATAAAGCCAGCTGTTTTGAACTAGCCTCTGCAGCGCGTTCAGGATATTTTTTCATAATCGACTGATATAGTTTATCCGCTTGTGTTATATCACCGACCTGCTCCAACATTTGAGCTTTTATAAATTGTGCATCAACATAGTAAGGGCTTTTCGTTCCAATGTTGTTGAGTGCATCCTGCACAGCTTGCTGAGCCTCTTTACGAGCATCGACTTCGGCCTGACTTGATAAATTCTGTTGATTTTTCTGATACGTCGTTTTTAATGAATAATAATCATATTTTTGTTGTAAGGCAGTCCGTTCTTTTGCATTGCTTATATTATCCACCGTTTTCTTAAATTCTTCAAGTAACGGATCCATCTGATCTGGACGCACATATTGATCATGCATCAGCACATCTATCTGTTGCATGACAAGAGCGGCAGTAGTATCCAATTTCTGTTCTCGGGCTAATATCAAAACACGATTGTTAATTTCTTGTGCCGTTGAACGATGGAATCTGGCTATTTCTTCCGAACCGGCAATATTGGCATTGCGCAACATTTCTTTTTGTTGCGAAGTCAATATATCGTTTGAAATATCATCAAGGAATTTAACAGGTGTTGTATTCCTTTGAGTAATTATTGCTTGAGCCATCTCAACAGCCTGAACGCGCGAAACAGCAATTCCTGCATCAATTAAAGCGGCTTCAAGTTTTGCCTGATCTATTGAATTGATATCCTGACGATTATTATAAGACGCCATGTCTGCATGTAGTTTTGCTACTTGCGATAGTATCTCCACGTCAAACGGAGACATCATAGCAACTATATGCATCAATGCCAGCGCTTCATGGGTCTTATCTCTGAGAATATCTCCAGTCCATATACCGGAATCAATATCTTTCTGAATTGCCGCCGCTTCACGTAATAAATCATCTCGTAATGCAATACCACTACCGGCATTGCTGTATGATTTCAGAATAGCTCCGGCAACCTTGTTACGTACGGAAACAGGAAAACGCTGTAATATAGGACGAATGCTATCAAAAAACTCATCCTGATAAGTTTCTTTTCCATCGCGCAATAACGTATTCCATGAATCACTCAAACCACTCCATCGTGCACTCGGATCAAGTTCACTAATATTGATAAGAGCACGCACAGCATCAAGATCAAGCCCCAATGCACGTGCATCCGCTTCGATATCAGAACGTTCCTGTCCAAAATTTAAATATCCGTTTTGATCGACAGATGTATCGGCTACATAACTATATAAATCAGTTTTAGCAGCGCCAAATCCACCAACCTGACGATTTAAAATTTGAGGATTAATAGCAACTGGTATTGCATTTGTTTGCAGAGAAATCAACGAGAGGAAATAATCGGCGAGTTTAGTTTTTTGTGCTGCAGTCAACGATGGTTCAGCGTCAAGCTGTGCTATGATAGCGCTACGTACATTTTTGAACTGTTCTTCAATAGCATTTGCCATCTGTTCCAGATCGATATTCAATTTGCCAAATATTTCCGTTTCCTGGCGTAACGCATCGGCATCCTGGGCATCAAGTTCAAGTAAAACAGCATTAAAATTAAGGGCTTTGACCAAATAGGAACGCTGTAATTCGGTATTACCTTGCTGAGCTGCAATTTCCGCTCCTTTCAACGCAATATCACGCGCATCAGTATTGGTGACTTTAGTATCGGGATACGCACGTCGCAGAACATCAAGCAATCCTTCTGCTATTTGAATGTCTTCAAGCGACGTCATAGAATCCAGACGATCCATCATGTCATTTACATCAGTGAATAACTTATCAATAAGTATAGCAATCAAATCCCTGTCACTGGTCAACGATTCATCAATGACCCCTGATAATATATCGATCAAATGTTGCTGTACTGGCTGGGAATATTGAGAAAAATTGCGTATGACATAGCCTTCCAGAGCAGCACGGCGAGCATCCTCATCAGCAACTTGTGATATTTTTTCCAGTTCAGGACTAACCTGTGATGCAAAACTTTCCTGTGGATCAAGCTGGAATAAGAAATCATACGGTGTTTGTAAATCTTGCTGTAAACGCTCACGCTGATCTTTATATTGTTCCTGCATACTTTTATCACGCGCTGCCTGTTCTTTGCGTGCAGCTGCCCAACGACGCCCTTCAGGCGTAATCGACGAAACTAACCGTCCTGCAAAATTCAAAGCCTTTGAAATGCCTTGCATAAATTTGTTTTCAGGATAGTTTTTATTAATCTGATTCGACCATTTAAAGAGCTTATTTTGAATATTTTTGATGGTCTCAACAACTTTACCGCCATCCCTGATGATCATTTCGCCCATTTGCTCTGAGTTATATCCCATTGCCTGATCGACACCCTGCTTATAATGGTCGTCAGCTACAGCAAGGCTCTGGTCGGATTCATAATCGATAACAATACTGCGCGCTCCCACAGCAACACTCTGCGTAGCAGCATTAATCCGTTCAACATCAGCATCTTGACCAAGAGTCAAACCGTTTACAATTACTTGAGATACACGAGCGCCATCTTCAATATTACTGTAACGCCCAATTTTCGCATTACGAATCTGAACATTATCACCGATATCCGAAGAAACAGGTGAATATTTTCCTATTTCACTATCAATGATAACGGAATTCCTGCCAACATTAACCTTATCGCCCAATTTGGCATTTATCAATATTGCGCCTTTGGCGACATTATCTTTGTTATACATATTGTCGCCTACCAGAACAACGCCATTTTCCAGATATACCTGACCCATTTGAATTTTACTGAACAACGGACTACGCACAACAGGATTGTCACGGAAAAATGCCTGTTGCTCATCTTTGCTCATCATCATCAATCCCTGCATACCACCGATGCCATCGAGCAACTGTTTGATCTGAAATACAGTAAATATTTCAGGGCTGACATCCTGAATATGCCCCAGATCATGACCTTCCACTTTCCCTGCTTTGTTTTTACCGAATACGATTACATTATCGCCGACTTTAATTAAACCACCGTTTTTAAGTAGATTTTCAAGTTGTGGAGCATATTTTCGATTCTGCAATTCGAAAATAGCGCGTTTACCCAATTCCAACGTGGCAGTTGTCTCACCATTTGATTTAATAATGATAGCATCAAGATCCAAACCACCGCCTTTAACTGCTGCATATCCTTCAAGTCGATCGATAATGGCCTGCGCGGCCTGATCCATGGAATCAATTTCAATTTCCAAGGCTTTCGTACCGTCTTCGCGTTGAGTTACCTTTATAGCACCTTTAACACCTTCTATTACTTGATCAGCCTGTTGGATATCCTGATCGCCAATATTCTCATATTGCAACTGTCCATCCTGAGCAGTCACTTTAACCTGAGGTTTAACCAACTCTTTTTTATCTGCTATAGATCGATTGTCCTGACTAAGATTGACAGCCTGAACAGGGAAAATAGCCGATGGAGTAATTTCAGCCGTTTCTTCTACCCGTTCCAGTTTTTCAAATACTCTATTGGAAGCTTTCTGTCGAGTAATCAGCTGATCATCTGCCTTTTGACGACGGAAAATGTTTTTCATAATAAAATTCACAGCACGATCAGCAACACGCACCAATCTACTTTCCTGACTAGGTTCGCTTTTCATCAAATCAATTTTACGCTGCTTGTATAATTGATCTACAGCATCGTCAACCGTTCTTGCGGTATTCTTTTCCTTTGTACCGACATCCAGTAGCTCGCTTTTCTCAATCTGCTCAACATATTGTTTCCGGTTTGCCATGACAGACTGTGCGTATGAATCGAGAATACCATCCTCAAAAGCTTTGAAAGATTTTTCAATCTCTGCCTCAAATTTATCAATAACTTTTTTGATCTGATCATCAAGATTTTTCTGGAACTGATCGCGAATCTCAGAAGTTCTATCATAAAGCTGTTTGCTGGCGATTAAAAATTCAGGGCCTAAAACACCGCCAAAAACGACAAAATCTAATGTGATCTTGCCCTGATCAACCTGTTTAACTACATCGTTTTGGAAGTTAGATAATTGTTCAAGATCGGCTTCGGTAATAGAAATATTTAAGGCACCAAGATCTTTTTGCAGTTGTACAAAAGCATTTTGTTTTGCCTGTGCCAATTCATCACCAGCAAGATCACTCTTTTCAATATCACTTATGGTTTGTGTATAAATCGTAAACGGCATATTGACTAGTTCACGAACTTCCTTTTTAGCCAAACCATTCTTTTTGATTTTGTCTATTTCCTGACGCAATTCATTCTGATATTGGCTTTTAATTTGTGACCATTCCTTAAGCAACTTGGCGTTTGCACCACGGAAAGCCTCATCCATTGCGTTGTCATAGAGGAAGGTTATCAAACCGGATTCTATTTTTGAGGTCAGATCAGCTTTTAGAGAATCTATGGAATCTTTGGCGGATTCATCTATTTCTATACCAAGAATAGCAAGATCACGTTGAAGCTGGTTAAAATTGTTGGATTCTTGATAATTTGCGAAAACCGAATCAAGCATTTTTAGATTCAAAGCAAGAGTAAACTGGACATCGTCTTCTGTCATGTATGTATCTTTTTCCAGTTCGCTTTTGAGTACACCTGCTTGTTGTGAGAAACGGTACTCAACATCATCAAAATACGATTTTGTTACACGTTTTTCAGAATCAATGATATCAAGATATTCCTGCGCTTCTCTAAACAGATTGGCAATATCCAATTCCGTATTGGTATAGGAATCCAAAGAATTGCGCAGATTATCAATCGCCGCCATATCCTGATCGGATAACGTATAGTTAGTGCGATTAAGTTTATCAGCAAGGTCAGGATTAGCCGCAATCACCGCATCAAAATCATAGAGTAATTGTCTAGCTCGTATGGTCACGAGTTCATTCAGTTTATTTGCATCAAGTTGTTGTTCCTGTTCACTCAACATATATTGACGCACATCTGCTTTTGCCCTGGCAAGCATGATTGCCTGTTCAAGAGTTGCTTGAGCCTCTGTCATGGTTTCCTGAAAACGAACAGTGATGATCTGGTCTATATGAGCTTTCGTAAGACCAACTGCAGCAGCCTGATCAACAAAATCCTGAGAGAGCAATTCTTCTTGCGATAAAGTACGCAATTGTTCGACAAAACTACGTGTCTTATCTTTCGCATCAGAATCATTCTGATCGACCAGATAAGCCAATATCTGTGATGACAAATCAGCCAGAATTCCGCGTTCCAGTTTCCGTCCTCGCTGGAACGTAAGGATAGTGTCCATTGTATCGCGTAATGCCTGTTCATCAGTGATGCCCATGTCCGTGAGAGTTTGTTTAATTTCTTCCCTGCTTTTTTCCAGTAACTCACGTGCATTGATATATTCAAAGAGTTTTTGTTTTCCTTCTCGTGTACCCACACCATTAAATGCTTTTACCGCTATCTCAGTTTCATCGGCTTCTAAAGCTATAAGAGTTTGTTCAGAACGCGGCGCGGCAGCACGTCCACCACGACCGAACAACTGCAATGTAATACGTTCCGACAACGAAATTCCAACTTCAAACACCTGAAAACCGTGAATCAACTGTGCACGTAGATTCTTTTCGATATTATCCAACTGATCAACTAGTGAAGTCTTTTTCAAAGGATTGCTGACAGATTGATTTATCGCATCAGTAATTCGAGAGAAAAATGTTTGTATATTTTGTGATTCTTTATTACGCGTCAGTGCATCACGATTATCTTCGAGTTTCTTAACCAATGATTCGAGAATAGAAAAGATACCCAGCTCAAATTTCTTATTAACCATATTCTTTAAACTGGTTTTCTGGTCATCGCTTAATTCGAGTAAATCGATCAATGCATCAAGTTCTTGCGGATTAGCCTGATAATACTCTTGCAATGCCTTCTTAACGACAGAATCCTGCATAAAGGTATTAAACTGTGACATTTTAAAAAGAGTCAACTTAAAGTCTTTACCACGAGTACCATAAGGATTAACAAAAGTGACACTCCCCCGGGCGCAGGCGATTTCCAGAAATTCTTCTTCCTCTGCTTCAGTTTTAAACGAATTACCATGGAAAGTGTAGACTTTTGAGAGACGATCAACCGTATTTAGTAATGACTCAATCTGAGATTGTGTCTGCTGATCAAAACCAAGATATAAAAACTCGTCCTGATTTGATGACGGAACACCATCAATAACACGTATCTTCTGATCTTCAATACCAGCAAATTCATTCTGAAGTTTAGAGATAATTGTATTGGCTGCATCGGCATCACGTGCTTTCCAGGCATTTGCCAAATCAGTATAGAGCTGTTGAATATTTGCCTGATGTTTTTGCAACGATTCGACAATATTTGCAAACTCATCTTTCAATTTATTAAGTTCTGCCAACTCGTCTATAGCCTGCTGATCATCTTTATTAATCCTTATTCTTTCTGCAAGAGTATCAGCAATTTCATCAAGACGCCCCTGTTTGTTGTTCAATTCATTGATATACGAATCAAGCATAAACAAACGCAGTTCGCTTTCAATTTCCAAAGCCAGTTCGCGTTTGGTATTCATTGTAGTCGCATCACCTTCAGCACGAATTGCTTTAGCATCACGGAACTGGTTAATTTTTTCCCGTATGGAAGCTTGTTTATCCGCAGGTAACACATCAACTAATACAGAAATTTCCTCTTCCGCCATAGTTTCAAGGCGATCATACATCATGGTATACAATTGTTCCGCTTCAGCATAATCGCGTGTACCGGCAAGAATAGGCGCTCCATCTCGTTTATTGAAAATTTGTTCTACCTGATCGAGCAGATATGCATCACGCTCTGATTTTGTGTTAAACACTCCTGTCTCACGACGATTAATAACCTTCTGGATAAACGGGGCCATTTCGATAATACTGTCTTTGCCGAACAATTTTTTCATCTCTGCCCGGGCTACTTCAGTAGCAATCGAACCACTAAATCCGGTAAATTTTTCAAATGCCTTGATTACATCTGCGCCACCAACTTTTCCTGTTGTCTCACTGTCTCCAAGTACGTCAATATTCACCCCGAGATAATATTTCGCCCATACTTCCATGATAGTATGGCGATGATTACTCTGGCGCTGATTAGTATGTTCACCCTGCGCATTGATGAGTTTAATATCCTGTACGACATCGTTGTTTGCATCGGTGATGACCTGTCCGTTTTCATCCTTTTTAGCTTCAAATGTCCAGTTGACACGCTGTTTATGGAAGAAATGCTGTTCTAGGGTAATCTTGACCATATCTTCAAATTCACGAATATCCGGAATTTTATAATTTTGTTCCTGAGCTTTTGCATGTAACTGGCGTATCAGGTCACGCGCTCCATCGGTCAATTCGATAAAATTGCCATCACTGGTTTGTCGTTCTTTGAATAAAAAGCTCTCATCCTGTTTCTGGAAACTTTGCACCAAATCACTTATAACATGAAAGTCTTTATCAGTATCTTTTACCTGCTCAAGAGAAGCGCCGTCTCCTCGAATTTTAAGTACAAAATCCCATATTAAGCGATAAGTTTGCACCTGTTCTTCCGTCAACGGGTCACTAGGTTGCGCGTTGATAAAATCCATCAAGGATCCTTCAAAGATCAATGCGTCAATTTCATCAAAGTTGGCGTATGCCATTTTTTCAGGCAGGGTCTTTTTATCAGCATCATAATAAACATCTTCCAAACGCATAAATGCAAAATCAGAAAACGGTATATACACTATTTGAGGCTGAGAAGATACGGTAGGATCCTCTTCACGCAGTTTATCGCGATCTTGCTTGCGCATGAACAGTTCTTTAACCTTAGCACGATTGGTATCTTTGGTAACAACATCAACCTTGACATTCAATAAATCCATAATACCTTTGACAGAGCTTGCATCACTGCGCGCAAACGATTCCTGAGTAAGAAACTGAACCGCAGTCTCACCGCTCAACGAATGCAAATACAAAGTCAAAGCCGAAGTAATGGTTTTACCTTCACCAGTACCGACATTCAAAATTGCTCCATTCGCCATAAGCGCGCCTGAAAAATACTGCACGTCACGGAAATAATAGCCATTATCAATCAACGATGCCAACATAACCGAAGTGAAGGCATCTGCAATGATATCATCCGGTACTGTTTCGTGAATCAGATCATACTGAGCAACTCTCTGTTGCAAATCCCCTGTACGAGCATGCAATTGTTTGCGTATATCAGCGGTATATTTGCCGGATTTAACCAGCGACTCGCGCAATGTCAGTTGTAGATCCGCAATATTTGGTGTAAGTAAAAGTTGATCCCTCTTAGTTAAAATTCCAAGATCGTTTTTCTCAATATCAGCACGCAGCTGATTTGCACGGACTTCAGTAACCGGTTTTCCAGTTGCTTTAGCTTCCTTATCAATCTTAGATTTCAATTTTGCATCAACATCAAGACTGATAATCAATTCGGTTAACAGTGACTTACGAAGATAATCCATTCCAGTGTCACCGGTTTTTAATAAATCATACACCTGCTGGAAATTATCTGATTGCGGTGTTACAAGAGTTTTGGCCATATGTGTTAAGATGAGAAAATGCTGGAGATTTTCCATAGCCGTATTTCCGGCTAATTCATTGCGGCGACTTGCTTGTTCCTCTTGAGTTATACCTTCCAACTTAATAATTTCATTAGCCATCAGGTCCGGAGTTTTTATCGCGCGAGCGAGCAAAGATGAAAATTCCGAATCCGCCAGTGAAAGGGCTTTTGCCATAGAATAAAGACGGACCAGATCATCGCCTAGATTCTGAAGATTTGAGAGCATATCAGCATAATCCGATGATCCTTCTTCCAACCCCATCAAATCGAGTAATTCATTAATCATTTTCTCAGAATCTTCAAGATTTGAGAGGTTAACTAACGCTTGATCTTCTTCTGATAATAAATTACCGATCAATTCATGTAATTGATCTATTGCAAATTGGAGGTTTTTCTTTGCGGCCTGTTTCAGCTGGAGGGATTCACGTTCCTTACCAACAGCGCTAATCGAGAATTGCTGTTGATTGATATATTTCTGAGCAGTTTCCTTGAGATTTTTTTCCTGAACGCCGGCATCCTTGGCACGAGCGGCAACAGCAGACATCACAGCACCTTCATAACCTTCAGATATAGAAGATGCTCCGGCACGATCAAATGTCACCATTAAAACACTATCAAGAATCTTTTGTAGATCTTGCTGAGTACCCTGAAAACCATTTACAAAATCAATAAGATTATTGTAATTTTTTCCCTCAAGCAACCTATCACGAATCAAACGCGCGCTGACGGTAATATCACCCTGATCTTTTGTGGGAATTGTAATAGTAAGATTTTCCGCAGTTATCTGGCTAATCAAGTCTTCGAGTTTATTATTAGAAAGATAATCCTGTATATACTGATCGACTGCGGTAATGACCGGCACAACCTGCTCAGCTTTTGAGCCGGCTTTACGCCCTTCATATGATTCGAGTTTTGCCCGTGCTTCAGTCAACTGATTATTTAAATTATTTAAAGACTGATTAATACTCACTTCACGCTGGTTCAATGCAGCCAACTCTGTTTCTATAGCATTTTGTATAGACCTGAACAAAGCTGCTTTCTGTGCGGGTTGCTGTTCAGTAATAGCCATTTTATATTTAACCAAAGCGATTTGCCGTTGTTCTTCAAGATATTGCTTTCTAAGAGTAATCGCTTCCAAATGTTTTCGCGCCAGTTCTTCACGCGTACTTAACATTTGTACAAAAACACCTTGAAGCATAACAGTATCATTCATCTGTAACGCACGTGTTTGTCGTTGTTCCAACTCTTTAATATCTTTGGCAAATTGATCGATTTCTTTATTCAGTGTTTCAATACGCTTTTTAAAGGCATCCGATCGTTCCTTCGATATTTCCAGTTGTTTTTCCTGAATATCTTTTGAAAGAATATTGCCCACACTAATCAACTGACCGACAGTGTATTGAACAGGCGCCTCAGCAGGTGAATTGTCAAGAGCCAGTTCATAACGCCGTCCCTGCGTATCGTAAATCACCAACCGATCTCCCTCGATATACGAAAGCGGCATCTGTACCCCACCCGTTCGCGAAGCAGCATTTTGCTCAACCGGAGGTAAGCGAACCATCTTTTAAATTTACCGAATAAACAATATTTTCAATTACAACATTAGTCACCTGATCTTGCTTCAATGCACTCGACAATTTGCTCTCAGCAAGGGGCAGTACTATTTTCTCAATATATGTAGGGAGACAAGACGTCTGCCCGTTCATTTATCATATTATATATTTCATCGAATGCCGCCTGCGAATACCCTTCAGCTTGAGTGTCAATAAACATATCATGATCAGAAAGCAATGAGTTTACCAACTGAACTTTTAATGCCTGAATTTTATCCATATCGCGTTGTTGCGCAGGTACAGCCTGCAATTTATCTATTTGCTGCCTTATCTGCTGGGAACTTGTCAATGCGGCATCGGCAACAGCCGGTTGTTGAGGCCTGATCAGTTCAAAGTTATTAACCGCATTGCCATTAACATCATAGGTTTCCACAACCGTACCTGATTCAGTAATTTTTGATACAGAATAACCGCTCGGAATACCTGCTGAATCTGTCAGAATGGATATAGTATTTTGTTCACCGAGATGGGTAAAAGTGATACGAATTTCATCGCCAACTTTTGAAATGACCATATCGCCTAACCGCCGTCCGGTTTCGTTAAGAGCATCAAGTTCCAAAACGACCTGCTGTCCTGCCTCGTCGCCGTATGAAAAATATAGAAATTTTCTATTACCTAATTCATCAACAGTCCATTGTTCAAATTCCAACGACTTATCTCCGACCTGCATAGAAAGTTGTGGTATATCTTCAAAACGGTCTCTTGCTCTCTGCTGAATACGTTCACGTTGATTTACAAGTTGTTGAGCCAATTCTTCACGTCGCTTCTGAACAGCTTCCTGACGTTTATCGAGCTGATCCATCTGATCATTCAACTCTTGTTTTTAAAGCCTGTTCCATAGGTAATTCGCTAAAAAACAATGCCTCATACTGCTGACCAATATTATTTGTCCATATCCGCTGTGATATATCTTTTGTAAACAACTCCGATACATCAAGATTGCGTCCTTCCAGCAAAGCTGCGGCACGAATAACAGCTCCTATCAAAGCATATGCCTTATTATCCGGGGCTTTTTTATCGGAAAGGGCTATCTTATCCCATGCTTCACGAGTAATATAAACTGTTTCCTGCCCTGTGGTTGCATCTCTATACATACCTGCAAACTGATTACCATCGCCAAGAGTTGCAGGCAACTGATCGGCAACCACAATATTGATCTGGCCATTGGTCAATTTGTTGATAAGATTTGCGATAAACGATCCCTGCTGCTCCGTAGCAAACAACTGCTTGATATGCTGTCCAAGCGTTAATCCACCAACTCGTAACTGGACAACTTCACCATTGCGCATACCAGCCACAAGGTCACCTTCAGATGTAATCGCTCTACCTATGTTATTGAGAAACTCATTTATAACCTGATTGGCTCCTACAACTGGAAGTGTTTTATCAAAAGCTGTTTGGGAAACTAATTTTTGAAGTAGTTGTGTCGAAAACAAACAATGTTTGTTCACCAGTCAACTCATCAGCCACCACCACACGAACCTGATTTGTTGCCGCATCATAGATTATAGTTTGTATACTCGAAGAATTAATTTGATCTTGCAGATCGGCAGGAATTACGATTTCAAGACCGTCAATTTTCGACTGTTGCTGTGGTGCAATGCCTGCACCGCGTTCCGTATCGTAGCTTAATACAAGTTTATTATCCTGTAATTGAGGGATCACATTATTCGTTAAATCGGTATTTGCATGTAATTGAGCAACAATAGGAAGTAATTGCGCAACCTGCGATTTCAACGCATTATCCTGTTTAATGATATCCAAGGTAGTCAAACCTTGTTCACGCATTGACTGTTTAATTACGAATTCCAATGCCGCCTGTATTTGTTGTTCAGGTTTGCCATCCTGTGACTTAAAGAGATTTATCATATCCACAAAATCTTGCACCCTTCCCAAAGGCAGGTTAGTATTTTGCATCATGACAACCTCAAAATCATCAGCCAACCTATCTAATTGAGCTGCACCATAAACGTTATTCATATAATCAAGTAGCAGTAAAGAAAGTAAAGTCTGGTCCTGAACTGAATCAGTAATCTGATTTTGAATTGCCAATACCTGTTCCATCAAAACAATATCCAACACATCAGTCTGTCCAAGCAAATTTCTATCTAAAATAATCGAACCATTTGCCGAAGCACTACCCAAAGCATCCGGCGAATCTGCCAGATGAATGGGGGTACTATTCAAAATCTTAACTACCTGAGCACCGCCTAATACCGCCTGAGCTAATATTACATCCGCAAACTGACTCATATTTTCAACTTGCTCGTTAGATCTTGCAAGACCGAGAATGTTCGCAATCAGATTGAACAATGCTGTTATATCCGCGTCTGTCAAGCCTTCCAACTGATTGACAGCACTCGCATGGGCAACCAATGCTTCAGCAAGTTTATTCTGACTTTCTAGCGATAATCCCGCGTTTTCATACAATGCTATCAGCGCAGTCACAAGAGACTGCTTAACCGATTCCGAAATTGTGGTATCAGCATCTATATCAAGCATAACATCAAGTAAATTCATACGAACTGTTTCTGAAGTAATTTTACTGCTGTTGCGAACATACTCTTCAGGTGAACTAATTACATCCATAGATGCGTTAACTGTTGCATCAATAACCGGCTGACGAGACTCTATGTTGGATTCAAGTTCAGAGATATACGCGCTATCCGCAGTATAACCGAATGCTTCATAGAACTGGTTGATCTTAGCTAAAACTGCACGCTTTGTCTGTACAGATACCTGTTCATTAGTGATTATGTTCTCTGCAACCTGTTTGATTTGTTGCTCAATATCATTCATTAATGAATAGGAAAATGGTATAACGGAACTGAGATTTTACAAGAATAGCAAGGAAATTAACTTGTACCTCTGGCGACGAATTTAAGATGGCGGTCATCTTATCTTGTATCAACGAACTAATTTTCTGCATTTCTGTTGCGCTCAATATACGTTCCTGCAGGGTATTGTTATTGAGAGCTTCAATTATTTGAACTGCACTGGCAAGCTGCTGTTGTATATCACCCTCTGTGGTTAAGACGTCAATAAGTGGTTGAATATAATCGTTTTGTAATTGAGCTTGAGCAAGATTTGTTTGCAACACAGCGCCATCAAACAACATAGTAACCAGCTGATCTATCTTGGAAGAAGTTACATCAAGCGCAGACAATCTATCCTGCTGTAAATTTGCATAAACAATATCCACATAGGAATTCAGGTCATTTTGTGATGGTTGTGATAATCCTGCCTGCTCGTATTTGCGTTGCAATTGAACAGCGATATATGCTTTATTCTGGAGAGTATTGAGCAAATTCTGAGAGACATCCATATTCTCCATCATCTTAATGATCTGCATTGTAGGTATTCCCTGCTCGATCATCTGATCAACCTGACGTTGTGAAGTATTTTTCAAAGTATTGTATAAGGCACTAAAATAAGTTGCCCGGACTTGTGAATCTGCAAGCAACACATTCTCAGCGGTATTGTTAAGAGATTGCTCTATATTGTTAAATTGTTCATGTAAAGGAATAGCACGATCATAACCTGTAAGAACACCATTATGAAGCAATGCGGAAGCAACCATATCAAGCAACTGGTCAGCACTAATCCCATCAACAGATGTTTCTTGTTGAGCAATTTGAGTTAATTGTTGCAGCAACTGTTGTTTCAAATAATTAGAATCCGGTAAATTCAGTAAAGCCTGCAAAGCGCGTTGTTGTGGTAAATTGCCCTGGGCAGCAGCCTGTGATGCAAGAATATCAATCCGATCAACGACACGTTGTGACCAGCCCGCATCCTGTCCTACATCAAGTTGAGCCAATTCCTCTGCGCGTCCTTTTAAGAAATCTAAGCTGGGAATCTCCTGATTAAATGCATCTTGTAAATTTAGCATGGTATCTTGTACAGATTGTGAAGCCTTAGTAGAGACAGATAATTGGAGCATCGGACCGTCAACTGTATCTACTTTGACACGCGCCATAACAAGGGAATGCTTGATTAAGATCTAATTTGCTTTGTAAATCAGCCATATCAGATTGACTTGGATTGACCGACAAAATTGTACCATCCGTACCTACAATCACGCTCACCCGAACATAACCATTCTTTATATTAACTGCATCAAGCGCTTTCTGTGATGCAGCCTCATATAAAGCTCCTGACTGTAACGCCTGCATATTTGTATCCATTGCCTGAGCCTGTACCCGCAATGCAGTCAGATTAGGAACATTCTGATTGAATAATGTCTCTATCTGCTGCAACTGATCCTTCACAGCCTGAGCAGCATTAGAAGGAAGACTCAACTGAAGCATCGGACCATCCTGAGCCTGATCAACTTTGACTTTCGCGACAACAGCGAAGGCTTGATTCGCATCTATTTTTTGCTGTAATGCCTGAATCTGGTCCTGTGCCCCACCAATAGAGATAATTCTACCTTCAGCATCAACTATGATTGCAACCCGCACATAGCCATTCTGAACATTTTGTGAAGAACTGGCGATAACGCGATCATAAAAATCTTTGTTCTGAAGGGCCTGCAAATTGGCCTGTTGTAATTCCTGATCTGTTTTGGATTAAATCGATACCTTCAACTGTAGTATCTATTTGTTCAAGCTGCTGTTGTTGAGTTTGTGCTGCCTGAATTAATGAAGATATATTGTCCAACTGCTGATTAATTTGCTCGACATTCAAGGTATCCTGTAAACCGGACAGTTTATCCTGCAAAGATTGAACACCTTGCAAGAAACTATTTTGTTGTTCTAAATTTAGGGAAGTACCTATTATAGAAATAGTGGTGGCTGTTTGCTGTAAAAAATCCTGTAAAGCAGTGATTGCATCCTTTATTCCGTCCTTGATAGGCTTCCTGTGTTTCTCCATCACGCCTACCTTCATTTAGAGAACCGACCAAGCTGTCAAAAGAATCCAGCTGTTGAGCAACCCATTGATTTGCCAAATCAGCCATTCCCTGACGAGCACCGCCCATAATAGCCGCAATATCAGCCTGATTACTTACAATAAATGAATAAGTAATAGATGATATCATATTAGCAAGCGCTTGATTATGAGATGCTGTGGGCGTAATAAAATCAGCGGCAAACGTCTCAGCATCCTTGCCTAGATCATGAAACTTTTTATTCAGATTCTGTATCAACAGTCTTGACGCTCCACCCGTGGCCAGCATACTTTGAATCCAATTTCTGACCTCGCCCTGCTCTATTTGTTCATCGGTATATCCTAATACATTTTTTGCAAATGATCTCCATAGACGAAGCTCAGTCATCTCGTGAACTGCTTTGATAGGATTAGCTGCATAAACTGCGTTTCGAGAAATACCAGCGTGTCCAGCTAACTCAAAATCTTTCATATCATCGATAAAAAATATTCCCTCACCTGCAGGGGTCATAATATCGGCAATAAAATCGCCATTTTCATCAATTGGGCGTCCAGCCAACTTTTCCTGTATAAACAAGTTGACGGCATCATGGTCAACTCCGATATCGAGCCCGACATCCGCAATAACAACATCGCTGGCCTGTTGAGCCTGTGCGAGAAAAGCGTTTCGCAACACATTTAGCTGATCTAACAATTGATCGCCCTGATCTGCTGCCCAATTTTCATTTCTTACAACTGACACAATCATATCGCGAATAGCGCGACCTACCGCCTGAACCTGTTGTTGATCCTGAAAATCAACTTCAGAAAAATTATTACTCATCATTGCATCAATGAGGGCAAGAACTTCCTGAGCATCTGTTGCCTGCTTAATTTCCTCCATCTGAGGAAACTTGTTGTTCACAAGCTCAGCCTGAGGCATATTTAATGGACTTTCCTGCAGGACATTGATATTCGGAGCATATCTTTCAGTAAACTGTTCTGCAGGAATGACATCAATTTTAACTTTGGCACCTTCGCCAACTTTCTGAGCCTTTACTACAAATTCTCCGACTTTGACTGGTTTACCGGTTTCAAGGAATCCTGTTTGTTCCGCAACCCTGATAAACTCCACCATATCGTCAAAAGTTAACTGAGATAACCCATTAATTTGAAAAGCATTTTCAAAAAGTTCCGCTAACGGTGTTCCTTGTATATCTGATTCGATCAGGGTATTTTTTAAACTTTCAGTTCCACCATCAAGCTTCAGCATACGTCGAAGCTCAATTGCCTGTGCAATAGGACCTTCAGGCGAAAGTACCTGCTGTACAATATCAGCCTGTCCGGTTCCCTGATCTGCTATGACAACCTGTTGAGCTTGAGCAAATTGAAATGGAATCTGCTGCACAGTCCCATCTGCAAATGTGACGGCAATGGTGATATTAACCGAATTACCGTCTTTGCTGATTTCCGTAATTTTGAAATTATTATATCCGGCAGTTTTTATATAACTGTTGATGGCATTCTGAATATTTGATATATCTGCGGCTGACAAATCTGCAATTTGTCCAGCGATAAGATTTTGAACACGCCCGGCTAACAAATTCTTTACAGAATTTGTAATAAATAACATTTTCAATCGATTTTTTAGAGGTTCCTGATTATCTTCCCCCATCAACATCTGGCGAGCCATAAAGGAGGCAATAGCAAGAGCTCCGCGTGTACTATTTTGTGTTAAAAGCATCTCAGAAGGTTTTTGAAGATTCATTATCAATGAAAGATAAGGATTATCTTCCTGAATACGTGTTATCTCTGGCGATATAGAATAGTAGCTGATTCCCCGTTCTTTAAGTAAATCTGTTATTCCACGGGTATGAAACCCTCCAGTAATAATAACACCATTTTTAGCTCCAAGAATTTCCATCTCCGACAAGGCATTATTCACGAGAACTGTATTCCTTTGATGAGCTATTGTGTAGAATTGCTCAACAAAGGGCAACCCCTGATCAATCAGCCCGACATCCGGATCAATGAAATAGGAAACATTATAGCGAGGAGCATAAGTACGTATAAAGCCCGTAACTTTATAGATTGAGAAATCATCCTTGTGTTCAAGGTAATACGAGAAATCCTCTCCGGTTATTTCCAGATTAAACATCCGGCTGATGATTTCCATATTTTTCGATAAATATGCGAGTTGTTGTTCTTGCGATGTACGGGCAAACACCTGTTGCAGTGCGTCACGGATAGTGGTTAACTGGACAAAAAGCGCTTCCTGATTGATACTCGCTTTTATCTCTAAAAATTTTATATACGGCTTCAATCCTTCATATTTGTCAATATCGATACCATTTTGAGCCGCTAGATTTTGTATTTCTTTATAATAATAAGGAGCCGAAATCATGCCTTTAGCATATAGCCCCTGCAACTCAAGCCATGTTTCTTTTGTTTTTTCGTTGAGTTTTTCCGCGAATTCCGTGCTCAATGCGTCTTCGTCAGCGTTTTTCTCGGGAATAGAAATGCGTCGTTCCTGAACAATTGAATTCATAACCTTCTTAAAATCTTCGTAAGCAGAAATATCTATTCCTGTTTGTCGGGCTTTTCTATACAAATAAATATAATATTCACCAAAGCTGATTGCCTTATGTTCATAGCGCGCATTCACCAAGTCGAATTCACGTAAATCCTGAGAATAAATAGAAGTTTTCAGGGTATCCAAAATACTTCTGATAGACTTACAATACTCTTTGGCACGTGTGACCAATGGTAAGGCTTGAACCAAAGCCTCATAATTTTTCATATACAGATAGGGATCTTCAATACCTTCTATCGCAGGAATTTTAGTGCTTTCTTTGTCGCGATTGATAGCAAAAAATTCCGCGCCACTCATACGTCCTTCATGCATATAAACAAATGATCCGTCCCACTTTGCCTGTTTATCTGGGTAAGCAGAAAAATCTTTTGTATCTACCGTACTGGCAGCGCCTTCAATACCGATAAATGAAAGTGATTGGTTGGCATGGAACAAATTCCCAAGAATCCGGTAAATATTTTGTTGTGCTTCCAGATTACAATGCGCGTCTTCAATATGAATGATGACTCGCTGGTCGTCACCAGCATAATGATCGCTGACTCGACCAACCCTTTCGGGCACGTCAATAAACAGGGAGGACCGATTAGAGTTCTTTGCAAAGCTAATCCCCCCCGGAAAAAGCAATGCCTCAACAAGAATCACCGATAAAATCTTGGTCCATTGTTTGGTAAAAAGTCCCATAATTTTCACCTTCTTGTATGGTTTCACTTTATTTTAAATATATATCATACGTAAAAGACACAAATATCCACCCAAATCACATTTCGCGCTTTGTTTAAGTGATCGCTGCATAATATTACATTGAGGATCGTAACGCTTTACGCATCGAATCGTCAATTTCAAACGGTTGAGTGCGTTCTTTATCACGAGCTTGCTGAGCTATCTCATTAAGATCGCTTCCTGTCAAAGCCATAAGTTCTGTCATTCTGTCATTGCCCTGGAACTCATCGGACAACATCTTAAGCACTTCAGAAAGCGACTCAGCCTCATTAATATCAACGAGATAATCAATCAGCATTTCCTTAAATTCACTCTGATCGAATAAGTTAGAATCAAGCTGATCATCAAGCATACTAATCAGGATTTGCGTGCGTATATCTTTCGCAAACTCAGAACCCAGATTTTCGGATACCTGAGTATACAGCAGACTCACAATAGGTTGTAACGTACTGTATTCTCTATCAGCATTAGCAATCATCAGTTCGTTTACAAATCGTTTCATAACCGACTTGAGTTGATCCTGAATATTACCATCCATCAATTTGAATCGATCGAACATGTAGACGATAAATCGTTGCTGATAAGCTGTATCTTTTGTGCTCAAATCACGCATCATTGCCTTCATGTCGTCAGACATAGCTTCAGCCGGATTATGATTATTTACAAGAGTCATGAATATAGCAGCATCACTGTAAATATCCAATTCCTGTTCAAATTCTTCACCAATATCTCCACTTGTCCACGGTGACTGACGTTGTGCCAACTGTTCATCATGAGCAGCAAGCGGTAGCGCCACATCTTCCAGAGGAGCGACATCGACTATATCAGCTCCTTCAGGTGTTCTGGCGAGCAACTGATCATACATCTGGACTGCCCGTGGTGTAATGACTAGACCAAGATCCTTACCAGCAACTGCATGATAGAATTGCAGGTCACTATATGGTTGAGCTCCAACTGAAATCAGATATTCATTACCTGATTCATCAACAGCCATAAACCCTTGTTCAACACGATCGATAATAGTCATCTTATTAGTACCGATACCTTCGAGTTCAAGATCAAGGCCTACACCCACTTTCTGAGCTTGTTGTAACAGGTTAACCAACTGATTTGATTTCATGCCCGTATTTGTGGCAGATCCAAGTACAGCCGATATATAAGATTGAATTTGCGGTACATAGTTTACTGTTCCGTTAACAATATTCAAATCAACAGCAACATTCTGTGCACCAGGCATCGTGATGCGGATACCATTTTCCACACCTGTATCGATTGACAAATTCAAGCCGTACATATCGTTCATCTTATTGAACAAGTCACCCAACTGTTCGCTGACATTGACTACCTCACCTTGCTGCTGAGCCTGTTTCAAACTGTCAATAGCTGCTGCAAATGATGGGCTGTCCTTAAGAATATATTCTATTACCGGCATAATTGCATCCAGTTTCTGCAATTCATCCATATCACTTGTAATTTTCTGGGCTGCAGAACGTACTTGTTCGCGCATCTTATATGCCCGTGTATTGAATAATTCTTCAGTGATAGCGCTTTTCAGTTGTTCAAAGTCAACAGCGCCTCTGGCTTTGACGGCTTCAACCAGCGCCTGATACTCAGCATCGGTCATATCAGCTTTAATGACTCCGGTATCACGCATATGGCCTATCACAGCAGCCGGATCGCTGACTTGCTGTGCAACATCCTGTTCGACCTCTGCAAATGCTTTGTCAAGAGCTGCCAGATCGTCAGCACGTGCCACCTGCTGAGATTCAGCCTGACGATCTTTGAGTTCTTCTATTTGTTTCATCAATGCCCTCTGACCGCCACCACCAACAGCAAACAATGGTAATTCGTTACGTTTTATTGTCTGTGCAATGCTGGCTAGCAATTCATTCATTGATGATGCACCATACAACGAATGTTGCTTATAATCAATTTGAGAGAAATCATTTTCAGCACGGAATTCGACTTTAGGTGCCGACACTTTGATATCCGTGATATCTTGAACAGAAATATTTTGTTTTAACAAAGGTTTATTCTGCGCATTTCTCATTACATTACCATCAGCATCAACCTGTTTAGGCATTTCAATGATACTATCGAGCATACCAAACAGTTCCTGCGAGAAACCAACTCCCTTGATAGCATCAAAGATATCGCCACCGACGTCTTTCTGGAATTGCTCATCCATCTGACCGGAGAATGCATTTTTGACCCAGTTCATGGCACGTTCGATACCTTGAGCAATGCTGTCTTCAGCGAAATCAGGTGTACTTTCGCTTATAGAGTCATCGATAGCCTGTTCACTGGTGAACTTAGTACGTAAATTCGTCAACATCGACGCCAGTTTTTCAAGCTGAGCACGTTCCAGCTTAGATAATGATTCATCGGTAAGCTCGCTCTTAACACGATTTATCATATTTGTAAGCGTGTTGGTTACAAGGAAGTCCTTTGTACGGTTGATAGTTTCCAACAAGGATTTCTGAACACCTTTTTCTTCGTTTTTCATGACCATTTCGAGTAAATCACCAGCATGCATCTGTCCATATTGGCCGATCACAAAGACTTCACGGTTATTAAATGCTGTTTTGCCTTCTGACTCATAACCCCTGTCACGACCAAAACCTTGAAGTACAGTGGTTAAGTCAGACTGTGTATCGAGCACATCGACAAATCGAGTCTGTCCGTTGGTCTTTAAGTCCATACCAAAAACATCACCAGAGTGAGTTACAATAACTGCTGATTGTTCTTGAGCATTTTTCAACATACGGAGTTTGACATACTCTTCGTCAACATTACTATTTTCAATTTCATATTGATCAGTGTCTTTATTCCACTTATATTGTACCCATTGCTTGTCAACGTGAATCAATACATCTCGTGCTTCATCGCCTTCTTTACGTCTCATTTCATTAAGCTGACGAAGCGCTTCACTATGATAATCCGATGTACTGGTTGACTGTGTGTGGAATACATATACCAGATGTTCATTCTGATTTGCTGTCATAGAGCCTTTCATGATAGCGCGGACATTGGCAGCGCCTTCAATCTTTGTTTCTTCAGTCAATTGAGCTGCTTCATCGAACTGATCTTTACCGAGCGCATCTAAGACTTCCTGTGTAGTAATACCAAGTACCCGTGATATCAGCTGTGCTCGGGCTTCTGTAATGTATCCACCCCAGTATTTCACAATAGCCGCGACACTGACGCTACGGTCAACGCTCACACCCAAAGCACGGTGCATTGGTTCTACCATACCCAAAGTACCAGTCATGGTAATAAGGCCGCTTCTATTAGCGATTGCCGCATATAGGAACTCTTCATAACTACCCTGAATCGATTCATCATTGATTTCGACAAGCTGTAAGTCACCTAACAATCCCTGTTGACGCATACCGAACAATTGTTTTACACCGGCTTCGTACCCTTCAGAGAATTTACGATTTTCATCAAGCTGTCCAAACGATACAGGAACAATCTTTGTCGAATCAGAGCTCAATCCATAATGTGTACCATCAGCCTGTGTTACGAATGTAGCAAACGATTTGAATGCCGCACGTTGTGCTTTAAACTTATCATCTCTGGTAAATTCCTGAACATCCGAAGCACCAACAGCATTCGCAAACAAAGCATTCACATACTGATTAAATACCGGTTTGAGCGAAACTTCTTTGTTGTCTTCCATCTTTTCTCTGATAGTCAACAGATCAAGACCTTCGACATACGCAACATTTTCACTATCTTTATAGAGTTTAATAACTTTATCGTTTTCAGCTTGCTGCATCAATGCATCAATGTTATTAATTTGAGTTATCATGTTATACAACTGATTTGCTGCAGCTCCAGCAGATTTAGCATTCAGTTTTTGACCTGTCTTAGATTTCATAAATTCTTGGATTTTAGCCAATACCAATACTGCACCCTGTTCAGTGATAGCTGCTGCATCTCCAAGCATTTCGCTAAGGATGAAATCACGTATCTGATCATTGGTGAATTTTTGCGGCGTAGCTTGAAGCGCTTTTCGTGCTTTTTCTGTTTTTGCTTCCGCGATGGCTTTTTCACGCATACGTTTAACCGTTTCTTTTCGCAATGTATCATCCTGAGCGACATTTTCAGCAACTAAAGCGGCATAATGTAACGCAGCCAAAGTTTTAGCATTCGCATCCATAAACTCACCGAGCGATTCGATCGCTGATATCTGAGTATTATCCAGTTTACGTGCTTCGCCCTGACTCAGTATAAAGCTTTGTCCAATTACCGTATGAATTTCGTCATTAACAATCTGGACATCTGTAGTCATGATTTTAAATGCCTCTGCCTGATATTCATTACCCTGTTCTGACAAGCGTGTCAAGAATCCAGGCACTGCCATGACGGTCATAATTATATCTGCTTCACTCAATTCTTTTAGTTTGGCTTCGTCAAGTTCATTAGTATCTTTGACAACCGCCACTTTCAAGCCCATCTCTTCATACATCTTCTTTACACCAGAATCATAAGCTTCATTCAACTTGTTCTCATCGGAAAGAATGATGAGTCCCTTGCTGCGTCCATGTATACGACCTGCGAGTGCTGCCATATGCATCAAGATACTTGTTTTTCCACCACCAGTTAAAATTTCATGTCCCTTAAGCGGATTGCTTACAAATTCAAGCATCTTAGCTACCTGATCTTGTCGTAATTTGAAGCCACGTGCCGCCTCAAATGAAGCCAATACATTATTGAGTTCATCAGCCAATGCCTTAGCTTCTTCAGTCCGTGCTTCGAATCTGAATCCACCCTTACCTGTAGAATCTTTTACAATCTGTACATCTTTCCTGATATTCTGTTCAAGCACTGCCGGATCCACGGTATCGACACCCAAATTCTTAGCAACTTCAGCTTGATAAGAATCCATAACACCCTTAGCCTTAGCAAGGTTTTGTTTCATATTCATATCAGGTTTCACGGAACTTGTGCTAGCTGGAGTATATTTATCAAGCGTAGAAACAATACCCGACAACGCATTGATGAAATCAGCCGATTCACCGCGTAACAACTGTGCTTCATATTCAAGATCCTGTCTGTTTGACAATGAAGTTACTTTACCAAGTTCAGATATCAGATGGGTCAATGAATTGCCATCCAGTGAACTTTCCGCATTCAAAGATGACTGAACAGCTGTCTGGAGATCAGCCAGTTCAGCTTTCTGCGAATCAGAAAGTGCAGGTGATTGTTTCAACGAGGATAGCATATCGTTATAAGCACGCAGCATATTCATCCATGAGACACCTGCTATAGATATTTCATGTTGCAGCGCATTGTTAATAGCAATATACATCTGCTCAGCAGTCACATCCTGTTGAGTTTCCTGTTGAGAAACATTATGTATAATATCACTGAAGACTTTATCCAAGACATGAGTGCTCGCATCCGATCCGAGTTTAGCATTCAAACTGTCAAACATCTTAGTCAATGCTTCATTTGTAGACTCATCAGCCATCAGATCTGATATAAGCTGTTTAAGAACCTCTTTGCGGTCTGATAAGTTTTTACCTTCAAATTCCTGAACAAAATTCGGATTATTTTTGATTGCTTCATTTAACACCTTAGCTAATCTATCATTCAGCGTATCAAGTTTAGCAACAGCGTCTTGACCGAAGAGCTCGTTCAAATACGCAGCTTTTAGACTTGCTATATCAGCACCACTTTCTGGTGATACAAAATCAAGCAGGCGTGCCAGATCAGCTTTGATGTCTTTCATGTTGCTATTTGCTATATCTTTACCAGATTGCATAACAGCAACCAGATCCTGAGCAATGTTTGCCTGTGCTTTTTGTAGACTATCAACCATATCATTGGGCAGTCTATCTTTCATATTCTCTAGAGTAACATCAATCAGTTTATAAATATTGTTCAACTGAGCTGCTTTTTCTACCTGTGATACATGTGCCGCGTCAGCTAATTCACCCATATTCTGAGCATACTGTGCCAATTGCATGACGTGGTTGGCGAATGTCTGTTTAACCTGGCTTATCTTCTGATTCAATTGATCGTGAAGTTGCTGAGCTGCAAGGAATTCACTACTATTTGAACCATACTCTAGTTTGTACTGATCCATAAGCCGTTCTATAGCCTGTCTTCTCGCCTCCAGTTTCTCGACCACCGTAAAGTGATACATACTCATAGCCTCAACATCAGCAGCACTTAGTTTCTGAGAAGCTTCTGTCGCTTGCAATTTTGCGTTAAGCTGATCTTCATAGGCTTTTATTTTCGAGTCAACTTCAGACATCATCTGACTATTATATGCATTATTAAATATAGTATAATGCGCAAGTTTGATTTCCAAAGCACTGCTCTGGTCTTTAAAAACATCTATCAGCGCATTCTGTTGAGCTGCCTGAGCATCCAATTCTACCAGTTGCTTATTGATATCAGTCAGTTGATTTTCAAGTTGAGTTATAAACGCTTCGAGTTTTCTGCGAGCAACACGAGCTTCCTGGGTATTACTTCTAATGTTAGCAACTTGTGTATAGAGTTCCACTAATTCGTCAGCAAGCATATCTGCTTGTTTATTGAGAGACTCAAGCCTCGAAGCAACACCACTTGCATCAGCCTGTTTTCTTGCCAATAAGGTATCAATTTTACCTTTAATGTACATTACAAGCTGCATATCGTTACCCATGACTTCAGCATTTGCATCAGCCCGTGTCAACAACTGCTCTATAATAGCATTAAGTTTAGCCAGGCTTTCTTTGAGTACTACTGGATCGGTAGACTCCAATCCCAGTAATGCGCCGGCAAGGTCATTAATTCCTGCAAGTGCAACAGTTTCTTGTACAGTTTGCTGCAGATTCAACGGAGCGCCATTAAGAGTCACACGCAATGCCAACGCCTGCATATTGAACTCACTGGTAATCGCATTCAACTGATCTTTAAACTCATTCAAACGACTAATCAGTGCAGCCATATCAACATTGGTAAGTTGAATTGCATCTGTAACCGTCTGGCGTAAATTGATCGTAACAATTCCGTTTGTAGTCGATATCAGTACGTCGCTCTCAGAAATACCCATTGTTGCCAAAGATTCTTTCAGAGTAGATATCTCCGCTGCTATCCTGAGTACCCGGTTAACATCGTTCGAAGTATTTATATCGCGACCAGTCATTTGTCCCATAACAACATTCTTAAAGTTGGCATCACCGGTCATACCAGCCACCATCAAGTCGATAACCAGATCACGCAACGACTCATTGCCAGTCTGGCTTGCAACACTCAACAATTGAGTCATAGTAAACGCAACAACAACCTGTTTAATCTGCTGTTTTTGACTTTCGGAGACACCCTGCATATTAACAGCATTCATAATAATATCAACCATCTGGCGTGCATCCTGTTGCGACACATTCTGATTTTGCATTCTGGCAACAAGAACAGCGTGTAATGCCTGCATACCCTTTGCAATCTGATCGATTTCATTAGGTGAAATACCAAGAGGTATCAATTGCTGCATCAGAATATCATTTATATTTTCAGCAAATACGTCTATATTCTCAGCGCCCATAATCTGAGTAATGATTGTTTCAGCAGCAGCCGGTGTAATGGTTCCCTCACCAAGAGGAGCAAGAGCGGCTTCAAGTTCTTCAGCAAACGGGCTATTCCCTGTTGTTCGTGGACTATATTCTGTAAGCTCCATTCTATACAGATCAAATCCATCGAGTTGAGTACCCTCTGTTGTTGGAGTAGGAAGCAATGGTGGTAGCACATCATTTTTAAATGGCTCATAGCCACCATATTTTTTCAATAAAGAATCAAGATACCTATCCACTAATGTACCGGAACCAAGATAAGCCTCTAATGCATTAATAGCATTTTGTATAACAATTACATTCCAATCAGCTTGATCCTGTTTAGATACTTCTGCTTGAATGTCTATGGCATGACTCATCATAACAATCGCGTCATTTAATTCAGTAGAATTATTCACACCCAACAGCTTATTAAGCAATGTATTAGATATTGAACTGGTAAATGAAGAATAGTTGCTTTCGATTGAATTTAGCGCCTGATGTATTTCTGCCGGTGTACTATTTTCCGGATTCAATACCTGGGCAACATTTTGTATCATATCAGTCAACGTCGCCAGTTCTCCTCCAAGTAATCCATTAATCAACTGTGCCGCTTGTGACGTAGTTGCAAATGAAGCTGTCGAATTCTGGATTGCCTGTAACTGCCCAAGAATAACTGAAGCACTATCAGCCGCATTGGAGGCATCAATCACATTACCTACATTTAAAACATCAATTACATTATCAAGTGCTTCAATCAGGTTGGTAAAGCCGTCCATATTGTTAACACCCAACATAGAAGTAAATATACCCTCGGCTATAGTTCCCGTACCACCAATCGCACCAATCTTGGTAATAACATTCTCCAATGAACCTTTCACCACTGCCGCATCATTAGAATTAAATGCACTTTCCATACTTGTGGCGGCTTCTATCAATGTAGCAATTTGAGCTACCCCATTAACACCCAACAGCTGATTAACCAATACCTGAGGTAATGCGCCATTGTTAAATACCTGGTAACCGCTTTCGATAGATTGTAATGCCAGACGTATAGTTCCAGCTGAATTATTCTGTGCATCCAAAACTGTCGCGACATTATCGATTGTATTTATAAATGGCGTTAACTGATTTGAGTTTGTGACACCAAGAAGGTTATAAACAAGATTCTGCGCATTCGCCCCCATCGCACTATAATTTCCTGTATCCAAATTATTAAGAGCAGTCACGATATCCAACGCTGAAGCATTTGGATTTACAACATTTTCAACCTCTGAAATAGCGCTAATATAAGCATCAAGTCCTGCTAGTGTATTTAGTCCCATAGCATTGAGAAGAATCTGCTGTGCATTAGTACCTATTGATGAGTATTGAGTATCTCTTATAGCCTCAAGAGCCTGACGTATCGCTGTAGGTGTACTTGTAGTTGAAGTAGCAGTGACAGCTTGATTAATCAGGTTTTGGAAATCACTTAACGCACTCGAAGTCATTATTAATCCAGCCTCACTACTCAATAATGTCTGGATGTTCGATGACATGTTTCCTAACGACGCACCCTGCAGAGCCGTTATTGCCTGCTGTATCTGTTCCAGGGTTGCGTTCGCATTACTAAGCGTGTTCACTGACGTTATCGCTGCCTGGATATTCGTTAATGTCTGGCCCGTTATATCCAGTCCTGCCTGCGTATTCAGTAATGTCTGGATGTTAGCCGGGATACCTATCTGGGATACTAACGAGATACCCTGCAGATCAGTTATTGCCTGCGATATCTGGTCTAACGTTGTTGCGGTGCTAAGTGCGTTCACTGCAGGTATCGCTGCCTGGATATTCGTTAACGTCTGGCCCGTTATATCAAGTCCTGCCTGCGTATTCAGTAACGTCTGCCTGTGATCCTGCCTGCGTATTCAGTAACGTCTGGATGTTAGCCGGGATACCTGCTAACGAGATACCCTGCAGATCAGTTATTGCCTGCGATATCTGGTCTAACGTTGTTGCGGTGGCAAGTGCGTTCACTGCAGGTATCGCTGCCTGGATATTCGTTAATGTCTGACCCGTCTGGATGTTAGCCGGGATACCTGCTAACGAGATACCGCTGCAGATCTGACTATTGCCTGCGATATCTGGTCTAACGTTGTTGCGTTAGCAAGTGCGTCGCTGCCTGGATATTCGTTAACGTCTGGCCCGTTATATCAAGTCCTGCCTGCCATTCCTGCCTGTGTATTCAGTAACGTCTGGATGTTAGCCGGGATACCTGCTAACGAGATACCCTGCAGATCTGTTATTGCCTGCGATATCTGGTCTAACGTTGTTGCGTTAGCAAGTGCGTTCACTGCAGGTATCGCTGCCTGGATATTCGTTAACGTCTGGCCCGTTATATCAAGTGCTGCCTTATTCAACAACGTCTGGATGTTAGCCGGGATAACCTGTTACCCTGCAGATCTGTTATTGCCTGCGATATCAACGTTGTTGCGGTGGAGGTATCGCTGCCTGGATATTCGTTAACGTCTGGCCCGTTATATCAAGTCCTGCCTGCGTATTCAGTAACGTCTGCCGGGATACCTGCTAACGATATACCCTGCAGATCAGTTATTGCCTGTGATATCTGGTCTAACGTTGTTGCGGTGGATAGCGCGTTCACTGCAGGTATCGCTGCCTGGATATTAGTTAATGTCTGGCTCGTTATATCAAGTCCTGCCTGCGTATTCAGTAATGTCTGGATGTTAGCCGGGATACCTGCTAACGAGATACCCTGCAGATCAGTTATTGCCTGCGATATCTGGTCTAACGTTGTTGCGGTGGCTAGCGCGTTCACTGCAGGTATCGCTGCCTGGATATTCGTTAACGTCTGACCCGTTATATCAAGTCCTGCCTGCGTATTCAGTAACGTCTGGATGTTTGCCGGGATACCTGCTAACGAGATACCCTGCAGATCTGTTATTGCCTGCGATATCTGGTCTAACGTTGTTGCGGTGGATAGCGCGTTCACTGCTGGTATCGCTGCCTGGATATTCGTTAACGTCTGGCCCGTTATATCAAGTCCTGCCTGTGTATTCAGTAACGTCTGGATGTTAGCCGGGATACCTGCTAACGAGATACCCTGCAGATCAGTTATTGCCTGCGATATCTGGTCTAACGTTGTTGCGTTAGCAAGTGCGTTCACTGCAGGTATCGCTGCCTGGATATTCGTTAACGTCTGGCCCGTTATATCAAGTCCTGCCTGCGTATTCAACAATGTCTGGATGTTAGACGGGATACCTGCTAACGAGATACCCTGCAGATCCGTTATTGCCTGTGATATCTGGTCTAACGTTGTTGCGTTAGCAAGTGCGTTCACTGCAGGTATCGCTGCCTGGATATTCGTTAACGTCTGGCCCGTTATATCAAGTCCTGCCTGCGTATTCAGTAACGTCTGGATGTTTGCCGGGATACCTGCTAACGAGATACCCTGCAGATCTGTTATTGCCTGCGATATCTGGTCTAACGTTGTTGCGTTAGCAAGTGCGTTCACTGCAGGTATCGCTGCCTGGATATTCGTTAACGTCTGGCCCGTTATATCAAGTCCTGCCTGCGTATTCAACAACGTCTGGATGTTAGCCGGGATACCTGCTAACGAGATACCCTGCAGATCTGTTATTGCCTGCGATATCTGGTCTAACGTTGTTGCGGTGGATAGCGCGTTCACTGCTGGTATCGCTGCCTGGATATTCGTTAACGTCTGGCCCGTTATATCCAGTCCTGCCTGTGTATTCAGTAACGTCTGGATGTTTGCCGGGATACCTGCTAACGAGATACCCTGCAGATCTGTTATTGCCTGTGATATCTGGTCTAACGTTGTTGCGTTAGCAAGTGCGTTCACTGCAGGTATCGCTGCCTGGATATTCGTTAACGTCTGGCCCGTTATATCAAGTCCTGCCTGCGTATTCAACAATGTCTGGATGTTAGACGGGATACCTGCTAACGAGATACCCTGCAGATCAGTTATTGCCTGTGATATCTGATCTAACGTTGTTGCGCTGGCTAGCGCGTTCACTGCTGGTATCGCTGCCTGGATATTCGTTAACGTCTGGCCCGTTATATCAAGTCCTGCCTGTGTATTCAGTAACGTCTGGATGTTAGCCGGGATACCTGCTAACGAGATACCCTGCAGATCAGTTATTGCCTGTGATATCTGGTCTAACGTTGTTGCGGTGGCTAGTGCGGTCACTGCAGGTATCGCTGCCTGGATATTCGTTAAGGTCTGGCCCGTTATATCAAGTCCTGCCTGCGTATTCAGTAACGTCTGGATGTTAGCCGGGATACCTGCTAACGAGATACCCTGCAGATCAGTTATTGCCTGCGATATCTGGTCTAACGTTGTTGCGTTAGCTAGCGCGTTCACTGCAGGTATCGCTGCCTGGATATTCGTTAATGTCTGGCCCGTTATATCAAGTCCTGCCTGCGTATTCAGTAATGTCTGGATGTTTGCCGGGATACCTGCTAACGAGATACCCTGCAGATCAGTTATTGCCTGCGATATCTGGTCTAACGTTGTTGCGGTAGCAAGCGCGTTCACTGCTGGTATCGCTGCCTGGATATTCGATAACGTCTGGCCCGTTATATCCAGTCCTGCCTGCGTATTCAGTAACGTCTGGATGTTAGCCGGGATACCTGCTAACGAGATACCC